>NZ_JBDWDI010000005.1:0-79148 GCF_039977335.1 Parasphingorhabdus sp. | reverse complement strand
TCTGAATATCGCAGATTGTGAGGAGTGGGATGATCTCCAATGGGAGCGGGCCGAGTGCAGCGGGTTTTTGGAACGCAGCGGCTTTTATGAGCAGGCGGAAAGTGAAGCGCAAGCCGTGTGAATTGTGTGAACTTTGGGAGGATTTTTATTCTCTCCCCTGGGGGGAGAGAAAAGACTTGGCTTGGCAGCTTGCTGCTTAGCAAGTCTTAGAGAGGGGGCAGCGGCAATCGCAGCCCCTTGTGCATGCCGCCTACCCCTCTCCAAGTTTCGCTAGCGTCCCTGGACAAGTCCAGGATCGGAAGCTTCACTGTCCTCTCCCTCAAGGGGAGAGGAGTTTTTTTAATCTCAGGCGGCGGATGCCCGCGCCCGGCGCCTAAGGTTAATCAAAAACTCCCGCGCCGGGCGCTTGAGGGAATCAACAAAAACTCTCCGATTGCATTCCCGTTCTGCTCGCCTAATGTGCCGGCGGTCGGCATGTAATGACCATCGGACGGGAGACCAGATTGCCAAATCATGATCGTCAACTTCCTTTGGTGGCTGACTTATATGGCGAGTTGCAACTTGCTGAACCCACACAGAAAAAGACTCTGTTATCCCATATACCGGGCCTTATGCTGGTCGGTGTAGTTTCGCTGGCCGCACTCTGGCTTAGTGAACATTATGGCCCGCCCGCCATATTGATGGGGCTGCTTCTGGGGCTCGCCCTCAGTTTCGTGAACTCTGATAAGCGCTTGTCAACGGGTCTGGATTTTTCGTCGCAAACATTACTGCGTATCGGGATCGTTTTGATCGGCATGCGGATCAGTTTCGCTGAAATTGGTAGCCTGGGCATCATTCCCTTCCTTGCGCTGATTGCCATTATGACGATCGTCATATTCACTGGCATACTGGCGGCCAGATTATTCAAACTAGATCCGCTTTTTGGTCTGTTGGCTGGTGGAGCAACGGCGATATGCGGTGCTTCTGCAGCCTTGGCGCTTTGGAGTATCATTGGCACCAAAAGGATAGATCAATCGCGCTTCACGATCGTTTTGCTCGGGACAACCATAGCCAGCGCCTTTGCCATGACCTTTTACCCAGCGATAGCGGGTTTTCTGAACCTGAGTGACAAACAGGCAGGCTTTTTAATTGGCGCCTCAATTCATGATGTGGCGCAAGCCATCGGGGGCGGCTTTTCTTATTCATCCGAAGCCGGAGAGGTCGCGACGGTGGTCAAACTTTCCCGTGTGACACTGCTGGCGCCGGTTTTGATCATTGTCTCGATGGTCCTTCAGAAAATGGCGGTGAAAGACACCGATCCGTCATCGCGGAAAATTGGCCTGCGGCAAGGCATGCCCTGGTTCATCATCGGTTTCATCATGCTCGTGGCCCTGAACAGCATGGTATCCCTGCCCTCTTCCCTGGTCAGCATCGGCAATCAGCTGGCTAGCACCTTGTTATTATTTGCCGTGGTGGCTGCAGCGATAAAATCTAATCTGGCCGGACTGATGTCACATGGTTGGCATTGCTTCGCACCGGTCATCATGACAACGGCTGTGGCGTTCCTGTTATCGATGCTGGCTATTCAATTGCTTTAAATCCAGAAATTGACATCAAATTCCAATAATTTTTGAATTTAGAATAAGAAAGTGGCAATATTTTCTGGATGAAGGGAATTTGACCACAAATTTGGCAAAGATTTTATCGCCTGATCTATTATTAGTCTATCTGACATCAGATCAGGAGCAGACATGAAGCTATTTACCGAACATCCGGAAACAGTCGGAGAAACCTATGCCGAACATCTTAGGATGGCATCAAGTTTTGGCATTCCGATGATTGCAGCAGGCTTTGCCTGTCTTTTGCACGGAATCTTCCCATTCCTGTTTGAAAAAACCGGCAGCAATCTAGTCAAAAGACTATATGACCGGATGGTCACCAACCGGGTAAAAGCGGAAAATCGTAGCGCTACCGAGCATGAACTGGAGTGGTGTATCTGACGGCCCGGGCATTTAGATGAAGTGAAAGTCAGGCGAGCTCTTGCATTATGAGCAAAATTTCTTCATAGGCCGCGCTTCTTGGCGATTCTTGCAAAAGAACCACGGGAAAACAAAGAAGGCCGGAGGGGCGTGTCAGCATGGTGCGGCGTCAGCGATCGGTAATATGAAGGAAATAGTGCATGCCACATTATGAGCATGTCTTCCTCGCGCGTCAGGATTTGAGCCAGTCTCAAGTCGATAGTCTCGCTCAGGAAGCTACAAAAATTGTTGAAGCCAATGAAGGCAAAGTCGTTTTGACGGAAACCTGGGGCCTGCGTACGCTGGCCTACAAGGTTCAGAAGAACCGCAAAGCGCATTACGTAATGCTGCGTCTTGACGCACCAACCAACGTGATTGCTGAATTGGAGCGTCAGACCCGTATCAACGAAGACGTTATTCGTTTTCTGACCATCCGCGTGGACGAGCATGAAGAAGGCCCATCAGTCATGATGCGTAAGCCTGAACGTGATACCCGCCGTGGTGGTGGTGATCGCCCCCCTCGCCGCGACCGCGACGATAGTTAAGCTAGAGAAGGAGTAAATAATATGGGACGTCCATTTTTCCGTCGCCGCAAAAGCTGCCCCTTTTCCGGTAAGAACGCACAACCAATTGACTATAAAGATGTGAAAATGCTGCAGGGATATATTTCCGAGCGTGGCAAGATCGTACCTAGTCGTATCACCGCAGTTTCTGCCAAGAAGCAGCGCGAATTGTCTAAAGCAATTAAACGCGCTCGCCATCTCGGCCTGCTGCCTTATCTCGTTAAGTAGGAGCAAGAGACATGGATATTATTTTGCTCGAACGAGTCGAAAAACTGGGTGGCATTGGCGATGTCGTAACCGTGAAAAACGGTTATGCACGCAACTTCCTGCTGCCTAACAAGAAAGCCTTGCGCGCTAACGAAGCGAACAAGAAGGTTTTCGAAGCCAATCGTGCGCAGATTGAAGCGGACAATGAATCGAAACGCAAAGATGCTGAAAAAGCGTCCGGCAATGTTGATGGCAAGCAGATCGTATTGATCCGCGCTTCTTCCGCCAGCGGCCAGCTCTATGGTTCGGTTTCCGTCCGCGACATCGTTGAAACATTGGCCGCTGATGGCGCCACTGTTGAGAAAAGCATGGTGATCCTCGAAAAACCAATCAAAACGCTTGGTGTTTTCGACGTTCGCATCCGTTTGCACCCTGAAGTTTCTGTCACGGTCGAGGTCAATGTGGCCCGTTCTGACGACGAAGCGGAACTGCAGAAAGACGGCATCGATGTAATCGCACAGATGTTTGAAGAAGAGCAGGCCGAACTGGCTGCTGCTGCTTTGGCACCTGAAAGCGAAGATGATGGTGAAGAAGGCGAAGCAACAGACACCGAAGAAGCTTCTGATGAAGCCGCTTCCGAGGAAACTGCTGAAGAAACCGAAGAAAGCACCGAAGACAAAGAATGATGTCAGCAAGTGATTGAAAAGCCCGGAGCTGGTGCGTTACATGGTAACAATCCGCCTCCGGGCTTTTTCGTTTATATGAGGGTGTGTTGAGCAACAGCTGGCAAAGTCAATTTACCGCAGATGCGCGGCTCCTGCCCCATCTGGTCGACTTACCGACCGATCAAGTGCTGCTATCGCATTTGACCGAAGAAGATTATCGCAAGGCCAGTTTTCTGGATCAGCGCATTATCAATCCGCAACTGCGACGGCAGCTGGTTCCCTGGTCAGAATTGTCGCAGATTGATGTGACAGAAGCTGCCCCTCCACAATATATTTTCCATATCGGCCATGTCGGATCGACCTTGCTCTCAAGGCTTTTGGGCGAGATTGACACGGTATTGGCGCTCAGGGAACCGCAACTGCTGCGCACGCTATGCGAGATTTCCCAGATCCGGGAAGAGCCAGACAGCCCATGGTCACCCGAAGTTTATGAGAAGCGCTTTTCCGAGGCTGCCGGCTGGCTATCGCGATCATTTCGACCAGATCAACGGGTGATGATCAAAGCCAGCAGCTTTGTCAGTGAGCTTGCTCCGCAATTATTAGCAAGTTCATCAGATGCACTGTTTTTATATGCGCCTTTAGACCGCTACATTCCGACAATTTTAGCCGGAGAAGCATCGGTGCAGGAAACGCATATGATGGCTGGTGCCCGGTTAAAAAGATTGACCTTGCATCTCGGTAAAGCACCCGCTCGACTATGGGAATTATCGCTGGCCGAGCGCGTTGCGATGAGCTGGATGTGCGAACTGGTCACGTTATTCGTAGCCCAAAAGGCAAGCACATCTGCCAAGATATTATGGATGGATTTTGAATCGTTTCTCCATGATCCTGCAGAAAGCCTCACAAGAGCCGCTGCCCATTTTAATCATGAACTGTCGGCGCACAAAGCGACTGAACTGATATCCGGCCCGATCATGTCCTCCTATTCCAAAGCGCCGGAACATGACTATAGTCCGGACCTCCGGCAAGAATTGCTGAAAGATGCAAACGAGAAACACGCGGCCGATATTCGCGCTGCCATTAACTGGACCGAGAAAGTAGCATCCGAATTTCCTCTGGTAGCCGAAGCCATGCAATGGATTGAAACGAGAAAATAATGTTCAAACAGCTCAAATTACTGGACCAAAGCCAAGTCAACGAAATCAAAAGGATCGCCAATAGCGGTCAATTTGTTGATGGCAAGATCAGCAATCCGCACTCGAAAGTGAAGAACAATCTTCAACTGCATGACCTCGATGCCTACAACAAGACATCCAAAATCCTTCATGATGCGCTGCTTTCGAACCCAGAATTTACCGACTTTGCTTTTCCGGAGAAGGTCGCACCACCACTCATCACACGCTATCAACCGGGAATGCACTATGGCCTTCACGCCGATAGTGCTGTCATTCCCTTGCCTGATGGCCCCCTCCGATCTGACCTCAGCTGCACGATATTCCTGAATAGTCCTGATGACTATAAAGGCGGTGCCCTTCGCGTTACACAGGGCGAAGCGGGGATGCGTTTCAAGGGGCTTCCAGGAACAGCGATAGTCTACCCATCTCATACACTTCATGAAGTTGAAGCCGTGTCAGAAGGCGAAAGAATGGTCGCCATCACCTTCATCCAAAGCAAAGTCCCTGACGTAATGAAACGCAACTTGTTATATGAGTTGAATGAGGTGGCGGCGCTCGAGGGCCTAAACATGAAACATGAGAATTATACTCGGATGCAGGCGCTGCAATATAATCTCATGCGTATGTGGATGGATTAGAGCAAGAACTAGTAGCCCATCAGGCTCATCACCTCTTTGCGGCTTCGTGCATCGTCTAAAAAACAACCCAGAAGCCGGCTGGTCGTCATTCCGACGCCCGGCGTGCGAACCCCGCGGGCTGTCATGCAGCTATGGCTTGCCTCGATCACCACCGCAACGCCATGGGGCTTTAAATTGTCCCAGATACATTCTGCTACTTCTGCCGTCAGCCGTTCCTGCACTTGCAAACGCCTTGCAAAGCCGTGGAGAACGCGGGCCAGCTTGGAAATACCAACAACCCGGTCGGTCGGCATATAAGCAATGCTGGCTTTACCGATAATCGGCGCCATATGGTGTTCGCAATGCGAGTGGAACGGGATATCTTTCAGCAACACCAATTCATCATAGCCGCCGACTTCTTCAAAAGTCCGTGCAAGGTGAATAGCCGGATTTTCCTTGTAGCCTTCGCAATATTCTTTCCATGCGCGCGCTACACGTTTTGGTGTATCGAGCAGACCTTCGCGCTCAGGGTCTTCACCCGACCAGCGCAACAAAGTCTTTACTGCGTCCTGCACTTCGTCAGGAACGGGGAGTTTGGCAGCTTCGCGAGCAGCGAGCGCGTCTTCGATGGTGTCAGAATAGTCGGCCAAAAGGCGGTCCTTTACACATAGGAGGAATACACAATGCCAACAATTTACGCTTCACCGCGCAGCAGTGCAAGTGCACCTATGGCCGTATCTTGGATAATGTGAGGAAAATGGCGCGCCCAGGAAGATTCGAACTCCCGACCCCTTGATTCGTAGTCAAGTACTCTATCCAGCTGAGCTATGGGCGCGCATTGAAGGCAGTCAGATAGGGGTAGATGTCCCCGCTGGCAAGCCATTTTATATGTTTTTCTATCCCCTTTTTGCAAGTGCCGCCTGTGCCGCCGCAAGCCGTGCAATCGGGACACGATAGGGCGACGCACTGACATAGTCCAAACCGGTTTCCTCGCAGAAAGCGATGGATGCCGGATCGCCCCCATGTTCACCGCAAATGCCCAGTTTAATGTCAGGCCGTGTTGCCCTGCCCCGTTCTGCCGCTAGTTCGATTAACTGGCCAACGCCTTCAATATCAAGGCTGACAAACGGATCGCGTGGGAAAATGCCTTTATCGACATATTGGGTCAGAAAACGGCCCGCATCATCGCGGGACACACCCAATGTAGTTTGCGTTAAGTCATTGGTTCCAAAGCTGAAAAACTCGCCGTGGTTCGCGATTTTTCCGGCCATCAAAGCAGCGCGTGGTAATTCGATCATCGTGCCAACGAGATATTCAATCCGGCGGCCTTTCTCGGCGAAGACTTCTTCGGCCATGCGGTCGACGGCGTCTTTCATCAATTCTAGCTCGCGCGCGGTGGCCACGAGCGGGATCATTACCTCTGGAATAGGCGCTTCGCCGCTGGCTTCTGCGATTTCACAGGCGGCTTCAAAAATTGCCCGCGCCTGCATTTCATAGATTTCAGGGTAAGTGACGCCAAGACGGCATCCGCGATGACCCAGCATCGGGTTAAACTCATGCAGCTCATTGGCGCGCTGTTTCAGCGTTTCGACGCCCACGTCGGCTGCGGCAGCCACTTCTTCAAATTCTGACTGATGATGCGGCAGGAATTCGTGCAATGGCGGATCGAGCAAGCGGATGGTCACCGGCAGGCCAACCATGACTTCGAAAATCTGACGGAAATCCTCGCGTTGTTCCGGCAAAAGCTTGGCCAGCGCTTCCCGCCTGCCCGCTTCATTGGCGGCCAGGATCATCTGACGAACGGCAGTAATCCGGGAGGTTTCAAAAAACATATGCTCGGTGCGGCACAGGCCAATGCCTTCCGCGCCGAAATCGCGCGCGACCTTACAATCCTGCGGCGTTTCCGCATTTGTACGAACACCCAGACGGCGAACCTTATCGGCCCATTCCATCAGGACACCAAAATCACCAACCAGTTCCGGCTGAATCGTTTTCACGCGCCCGGCCATAACCTGACCATTGCTTCCGTCGATGGTCAGAACATCGCCTTCTTTCAGCTCGCGATCCCCGATTTTCAATAGTTTTGTCTCATTGTTGATGCTCAGGCTGCCCGCGCCGGACACACAGGGACGACCCATGCCGCGCGCCACAACCGCAGCATGTGACGTCATACCGCCACGTGCGGTTAAAATGCCTTTGGCGGCGTGCATGCCGTGAATATCCTCTGGCGAGGTTTCCACCCGCACCAAAATCACCTCATCGCCCATTTCTGTGCGGCGTTCAGCCGTATCGGAGTCAAATACGATAATTCCGCAAGCAGCACCGGGCGACGCAGGCAAACCGGTGGTCAGCACATCGCGCTTGGCATCGGGATCTAGCGTCGGATGCAGCAATTGGTCCAATGCCATGGGATCAACCCGCGCAACCGCTTCTTCCTCGGTAATCAGGCCGTCATTCGCCATATCTACGGCAATTTTCAGCGCAGCCTTGGCCGTCCGCTTGCCGGAACGGGTTTGCAGCATCCACAGTTTTCCGCGCTCTACAGTAAACTCAATATCCTGCATGTCGCGATAATGGCGCTCTAGCAGATCAAACACATTGGTCAGCTCGCCATAGGTCTCGGCCATCGCCTCTTCCATGGAGAGCGGCTTCGCATTGGCCTCTTCACGCGCCGCTTTGGAGAGATATTGTGGGGTACGGATACCGGCCACCACATCTTCGCCCTGCGCATTGATCAGCCATTCGCCATAATAGGCGCTGTCACCAGTGGATGGGTTACGGGTAAAGGCCACACCGGTTGCCGATGTTTCGCCCATATTGCCGAACACCATCGCTTGCACGTTGACGGCGGTGCCCCATTCGGCGGGGATGTCGTTAAGCCGGCGATAGACCTTGGCCCGATCTGCCTGCCAGCTGCCGAAAACCGCGCTCACCGCACCCCAGAGTTGGTCATTCACATCCTGAGGAAATGGCTTGCCCCATTGCTCTTCAACAAGGCCCTTATATTCGGCCACGAGCGCCTTCCAATGCTGAGACTCCATCTCAGTATCGGTGAAGAAACCGTTATCTTCTTTAGCTATTTCTAGCGCTTCCTCGAAAGCATCGTGATCCAGTTCCAGCACCACGTCCGAATACATTTGAATGAAGCGGCGATAGCTGTCCCAGGCAAAACGCTCGTCTCCAGAGGTTTTAGCAAGGCCTTCCACAGTCTCATCGTTCAGGCCGAGATTAAGCACGGTATCCATCATGCCCGGCATCGACGCGCGCGCGCCAGACCGGACGGAAACGAGCAACGGATCAGCCGCGTCGCCGAATTTTTTACCGGTAATCGCTTCAATATGCGCCACGCCCTGCGCCACTTCACCGGTCAGGCTTTCGGGATAAGCCCCATTATCCTGCATGAAGCGGGTGCACATTTCGGTGGAAATCGTAAAGCCGGGAGGCACTGGCAGGCCGATATTGGCCATCTCGGCCAGATTAGCGCCCTTGCCGCCCAAAAGATTGCGGGCTTTGGTGCTGTCGGTTGGCGCGCCGTCGGCGTCTATACCACCACCGAAACGATATACATATTGAGTCATATTATGTTCTATCTCCGAAATTTATCGGCCCAAAGTTCACACACATCACAGGGTGTATTTCGCCAATCATGACGTCCTTCTGAATCATCATGCGATCTGCTTGCGCAGTTTCAAAGTTCACACAATTCACACAGGCTCGACTAGCAATCACATCATCCCTCAATCTTGGAAAAGTCGGCAACCTGATGCACGGCTGCACGAAAACGGGTGAGCAGAGCAAGCCGCGCCTCCCGTTTGTCCGCATCGCTGTCATTCACCGTCACATCCTCGAAAAACTGGTCAATCGGAGCGCGCAAATGGGCGAGCGCGATCATCGCCTTTTCAAACTCTTCCGCTTCAATGGCGGCGGTCACGTCAGGCTGCGCTGCATCCAGCGCGTCAATAAGCGCCTTTTCGGCTTTTTCGGGCGTGTAGGAAAGGGTTTTTGAGTTGCTCTGCTCTGGGTCTACACCCGCAGTGGTTTCTTTCTTCAAGATGTTCGAGGCGCGCTTATAGCCGACGAGCAAATTAGAACCGTCCTCGGTTTCCAAAAACGCCTGCAATGCCTTTGCTCGCTGTTCTACTCGAACTAAAATACTGTCCCAATCGTCACCCAATTGAGCCGAGGCAAGAACGACATCATAGCGAATTCCGGACTCCTTGAGTTGGACGCCAAGACGATCATGGAAGAAATTGACTATATCAATACCCAAACCAGCATTCGGCTTACCGCTCCAGAAATCAGAAAGGAGCGGCATTCGAACTCGAATGTCATTTCGCTGCAATAATCTCAATATTCCCAATGAAGCACGTCTAAGCGCAAATGGGTCCTTCGATCCTGTAGGTTTCTCATCAATTTCAAAAAACGAGAAAAGCGTATCCAGCTTATCCGCCAAACTCACCGCTACCGTTACCGGATCAGTCGGCACCTCATCGCCCTGCCCAACTGGCTTGTAATGATCGCGGATTGCGTTGCTTACCTCAATCGGCAAGCCTTCTTTCTCTGCATAATAGCCGCCCATCAAGCCTTGCAGCTCGGGGAACTCGCCTACCATTTCGGTGACGAGATCAGCTTTGCAGAGACGTGCAGCCAGTTGAGTCTGTTCTGGGTTGGCACGGTGTAACCCAGTCCCTTCTAAAGACGCCAACCACTCAGCCAACTTGACTACACGCTCTACCTTGTCGGCAACCGTTCCCAATTTTTCATGGAACACAATGTTGCTCAATTTCTGGGCATGATCTTCCAGCGCCGTCTTCTGGTCAAGTTCCCAGAAGAATTTGGCGTCGGACAGCCTTGCCGCCAGCACTTTTTCATTACCCGCAACAATCGCCTTGCCGCCGTCTGTGGCGTCAATATTGGCGGTACAGATGAAATTCGGTGCTAGTTTGCCGTTTTTATCGCGGCAGATAAAATATTTTTGGTTCACTCGGGCAGTGAGCTGAATAACCTCTTCCGGTACATCCAGAAACACCGGATCAAAGCCGCCCAGCAAGGGCACAGGCCATTCGGTCAGGCCGGCATTTTCGATCACCAGACCTTCGTCGGCAACTAGCTCAAGTCCGCCGTCCGCTGCCGCCTTGGCTGCGCCCTCGCGTACGATGGATTCGCGTTCGGCCTGATCTACCAAGACATGGCAGGCGCGCAGCTTTTCAGCATAATCACCCGCATTGCCGATGGTTATCATGCCCTCATGGTGAAAGCGGTGGCCGACGGTTTCATAACCTGACGTCACGCCGTCAATTTCACAGGCGACCAGATCATCACCCAATATCGCGACAATGCCTGACAAAGGCCGCACCCAACGCAGGCTTTCCGTCGAAGCACTAGCATCGCCCCAACGCATGGATTTGGGCCATGGGAAGGCTTTGATGATCGCCGGGATCGCTTCGGCCAGCACATCACTGGTCGCTCGGCCCGGCTTATTGATCACGGCAAAATAGGTCGCCCGGCCCTTGACGTCACGGACTTCCAGCTGATCGCGGATCACGCCATTTTTGCGGCAGAACCCATCAACCGCCTGATCGGGCGCGCCTTCCGGTGGCCCCTTGGCTTCTTCGCTAACCGCCTCAGTCTGATCCGGCAGGTCGTTTGCGATCAGCGCAAGCCGCCTTGGTGTCGAATAGACGGTGACATCGCCAGCTTTCAGGCCAGCATCACTCAATTGCGCCGTAAACAGCCGCTCCAGATCAGCGCGAGCCTTGGCCTGCATCCGCGCAGGAATTTCTTCAGACAGCAGTTCGAGCAGGAAATCAGCCATCATGCCGCGCTCCATTTCGGATGACACAACTTCCAGTCTTCGGCGTTCTTCGCCATATAGGCTTCACAGCTACCCTTCGCGAGATCCCGGACGCGGCCCATATAGCTGGCGCGTTCCTGCACAGAGATCACGCCGCGTGCCTGCAAAAGGTTGAACACATGGCTCGCCTTGATCGCTTGCTCATAGGCCGGAATAGGCAGTTTTGCCTCGAGGCAATTTTCACATTCGCCAACCGCTTTGTTGAACAGGTCAAACAGCGTTTCGGTATTGGCGACCTCGAAATTCCACTCCGACATCTGCTTCTCATTGTCTAAGAAGATATCGCCGTAACTGACTCCAGCTCCATTATAATCCAGATCATAGATGCTATCGACACCCTGAATATACATGGCGAGCCGCTCGAGCCCGTAAGTCAGTTCGCCAGCCACCGGCTTGCAGTCAAAACCGCCCATTTGCTGGAAATAGGTGAACTGCGTCACCTCCATGCCGTCGCACCAGACTTCCCAGCCCAGACCCCAGGCACCCAGTGTCGGACTTTCCCAGTCATCCTCGACAAAGCGAATGTCGTGGAGCATCGGATCAATGCCGATCGCGGTCAGGCTGTCGAGATAAAGCTGTTGTATATTCGGTGGCGAAGGTTTGAGGATCACCTGATATTGGTAATAATGCTGCAACCGGTTGGGATTTTCTCCATAGCGGCCGTCCGTAGGCCGGCGGCAAGGCTGCGCAAAAGCAGCATTCCATGGGTCCGGACCAAGCGCCTTTAGCGTGGTTGCGGGATGAAAAGTACCCGCACCCATTTCCATGTCGTACGGCTGCAAGATCGCACATCCCTGATTGCTCCAATAATCATGGAGTTTCAGGATGATCTGCTGGAAGCTGAGAGGCTTCTGGTCGGTCAAGGTGATAGCTTTCTTCGCCAATAAAATAGGGTGTGCAATAAGGTCGGCCACGCTTTGGCTTATGGTGTCGCACGGGTCAAGAACCCATATCCTTTAATGCGGCCATATGACGTATTTGGCACGACGATGTTAATCCTGCATTCAGTCAATATATTTCAATGATTTCAAATGATTAAATCCATTTTTACGTCGTCTCGGTTTGTTGCTCTTTGCGCCCTAACCGCCTCTATCCCGCTCGCCAGCCCCGCGTCTGCACAAAAAACTGCCGTCGAAGAAGCTATAGAAGCGGCTACAGCGGCAGCCGAAGCCGCCAGAGATGCGACACCAACACCGTCTCACAGCAACTCAGAAGCCGTTAAACAAGCTGAAAAAGAGCGTAAAGAACGCGAAGCCGCCTATAAGGCAGTCTTTGAGTTTACCCCCAGCCCGGCGCTTTGGAAAATGAGCGATGCGGATTCAACCATCTATATATTCGCCGGAATTGAAGGTTTTTCGAGTCGAATAAAGTGGCAGAGCCAAGCCATTGCAACCGCTTTCGAAAGCGCAGACAAGGTATATTTCGAAACCGTTTATTACGATAAAAGAGACCGGGAAACGCGACGGCAGAATGAACGCGAAGCTTTTCGCAAACTTATCCGCCATGATCGCGACCTAGTGGAAGATCGCTTTGACCCTGGCTTGTTTGAAAGAATTAAAGGGGATTTGAAGAGCGACTTTTTGGTTATTGGTGATTTCATGCCGACGTGGCTGCTCGTTACCCTTATTGCCGACACCGACCGGATGTTTCAGCCCGGGCGCAATAATCAGTATCTCGACTATAAAATAACCAATGCAGTTAAAGATCGCGATCTCAAGGTCAACGGTCTGGAAGAGCCGTCACACCTGATTGATCTGCTAAACGATATCGATGAGAAAAAGCAGCGAAAATGGCTCAACGCTTTTACCCGAGCGGAATTGACGGTGGAAAAATCTCAGCGATATAGAAACAGAAAACGCGGTCCTTATGGCCGAGTTGGACCATTGACTGCGCAAGAGCATCAAGGAGTTGCTTGGGCCAAAGGCGAGCCGCCAGAAGCCCCGCCGGTCAAGACAGAAGGTCTCAGCGACCTTTACGAGCATATTCGCCAGAACCGATTGAAAAACTGGTCGGGCAAAATCGGCGCAATGCTGGACGATGAGGGGGCCAGTCTTGTTATCGTCAGTCAGGAATATCTATACGGCGAAAACAATCTGCGAACCGCGCTGGAGAAAAGGGGCTATCAGCTCGAACGCATGCCTTAGATAGCTTTATCGTGACTGCCAAACGGCGCTCATGCTCGTGTTGAGGCCACCATTTAATCCAATCACTCAGCGGCCACCATCTCGACCGCCCGTTCCACAGTGACTGGCGTAGCGTTCAATACGGCGTTGCCGGACAACGGGTCGAAACGGGTCAGATCAGTCAAATCATTGATCGAGACCCCCGGTTTTGAGGCTGCGACAGACAAGCCCACCCCTTCACGGCCATGGCCGAAGCCATGCGGGATAGACACCACGCCGGGCATGACGTCATCTGTTACTTCAACGACAATCTCGACGCTGTTCACCCGGCTTTCGACAGCCGCCATGTCGCCGTCCGCCAATCCGCGCTGCGCCGCATCATCCGGATGGATCATCAATGTACAGCGTTCCGGCCCCTTGAGCAGGCGCTTGCTGTTGTGCAGCCAGCTATTGTTGCTCCGCACATGACGACGACCGATCAGGCGCAACATATCGGATCGCACGTCATCGAGTGATTCGGAAAAACGCTGCAATTCCGAGAGAAAATCAGGATGGGCGCACTGGATTTGTTTGTCTTCTGTCATCAGCCGATCCGCCATGCACGGACGCAAAGGCCCCAGATCAATTCCATTCGGCGCGGCTTCCACCTCAGCCAAAGTCAGGCCCGCTGGCGAGCTTTGCAGCATATTATCCAGCACATCGCGTGGTTCCCGGATATTGGGCACATCCTGCCCATCGGTTGCCAATATTTCGCGCGCCAGCTCGGCGATAATTTCCCAATCGGCCTTTTCACCATCCTGAATATCGAAAATCGCGGGAGAATAACTGGCATAGTTGCGGATCGCGAGTGGTCCGAAAAAGAACGGATAATGGTCTTTTTCCAACGGACCACAAGGAGGTAAAATATAGTCGGCATGGCGGCTGGTTTCCGTGACATACATGTCAAACGACACCATCAGATCCAGCTTTTCCAGCGCTCGGTCCAGCTTGGCGCCATCTGGAGAGGAAAGCACCGGATTGCCTGTGATCACGAACAAGCTCCTGATCCGCTCTTCATCCTCACGCAGTAATTCATCAGCCAATGTGATGGTCGGCAGTTCGCCCATGATCACCGGCATTTCGCCGCGCACAGTGTCTACCTTGCGCACGGAGCCCCTGCCCACCAGATTGATCGTATCCAGCGCGGGCTCAGCCACCATCGTGCCGCCTTCACGGTCGAGATTACCGGTCGCGATATTGATTACTTGGATCAGCCATTGATTGAGCGTTCCGAATTCACAAACGGACACACCCATCCGGCCATAAATTGCCGCTGGTTGATCGGCGCCTAGTTGCGCGGCCATTTCTCGCATATCATCAACCGAGATACCGCAATGAGACGACAATCCGTCCATATCAAAACCTGCTATAGCTGGCTCGATATTGCCCCAACTGTCATCCATAACAGCCTCAAGGCGAGAAATATCAGCATATCCGCCCTCAAAAACCGCTTTCAATATGCCGATAAACAAAGCTGTATCTGTCCCGGGTTTCACAAAATGATGCGCGTCGGCCAATTTCGCCGTTTCGGTCCGGCGGGGATCAATCACTACCATCTTGCCGTCGCGCGCCTGCATTTCTTTCACACGCTTCTTGAAATCAGGGACCGTCCAAATGCTGCCATTTGAAGCCGCTGGATTGCCGCCAACAATCAACAGATACTGACAGCGATCAATATCCGGTACGGGGGCCAGGCTAACATGACCATACATATGATACTGCACCACATGATGCGGAATCTGGTCGAGTGTGGAAGCCGAATAGATATTCTTCAGGCCGATGGCACGCCGCAACGTGCTCACCTGTGTCGAGATACCATAATCATGCGCGCTCGGGTTGCCCATATACATGGCAGGTTTTGCGCCTGCTTGCTTCAAATCGTTCAACTTGCTGGCAATCTCCTGAAACGCCTTTTCCCAGCCAATTTCCCGCCACTGACCGTCGACCTTTTTCATTGGCTTATGCAGCCGGTCCGGATCATCCTGCAAATCAGCGATAGCCGTGCCCTTCGGGCAAATATGCCCGCGGCTCAGCACATGGTCCGGATTGCCCTTTATCGAGAGTATCTCACGCCCCTCCACTTCAACCAACAGGCCGCAATTGGCTTCGCAAATATGGCAGGTGCGGGCATGGACTTGGCTCATCGAAACTCTCCTAATTTAACTGAGCGATTAGCAGACTCTTTGCAGGCTGACTACTGGCCGCATAGCTTTTTGTACACAAAGTAGATTGTTGCTAGGATTTCGGTAATGATTGCCGGATTAACACAGACGCCCTAACAAGCTTTCAAACGATTGATGATAATGGAACAATATTCATGATGCGCCGCTGGTCTTCCGCTCTGCTTTTCTTGCCACTCACCCTCGGATTGGCATCTTGCCAGCCCGAACCGCTGCAATCAGCTGGAGACATTGCGCCGCAACCTAATGAAATTGCTACAATACCGGATGATCCAGACCCCGCGCTTTGGGTGCTGAAGGACGAAGACACGACCATTTATCTCTTTGGTACGGTTCACATCTTAAAGCCCGGTCTGACCTGGTTTGATGAGGCCGTGAAAGACGCATTTGATGCATCGGACGAGCTGGTCATTGAGATGATCGAGCCGGATCCAGCGGAAATGATGAAAATTGTCAATGATCTGGCCATTGACAAAACCGGCGTTTCACTGCGCGACAAACTGAAGCCAGAGGATCGGACAAAATATGAAGCGGCGATGACATCGCTGAATATACCCGTAAACGCTTTTGATCCGTTGGACCCATGGTTTGCCAGTGTCAGCATGTCGCTCGTGCCGCTGATGCAAGGGGGATATGATACCAATAGCGGCGTTGAAGACGCTTTGAATTCTCATGCCAAGGCCCGGAATATGAAGATAGTCGGCCTTGAAACACCGCGGCAGCAGCTGGGTTTCTTTGATAATCTGCCAGAAGACGTGCAAATTCGTTTTTTGAATTTCAACGTCGATTCCATCGGTGAAATGGCCGATGGTATGGAAAATATGGTCGCCCATTGGGCCAACGCCAATATAAGTGCCCTTGCGGAATTGATGAACGCCGGCCTCGAAGAAAAAATTCTCTACGAGACATTGCTATCTAATCGCAATGCCAATTGGGCTGTGTGGGTTGATGAACGCATGAAACAACCCGGAACCGTCTTTCTGGCTGTCGGTGCGGGGCATCTCGCGGGAGATGATAGTCTGCAAGAAATGCTGAAAAAACGGGATTTGATAGTGAAGCGCATCAAATATTAAGTTTTTCTCTGCTGGCACCTTCCTATTTGGCGCCATCATAACCAGATAAATGCCATGACTTTTCTTCGCATAATTCTGAGCATGATCGCCGCGGTTGGTTTGACAGCCTGTTCCAACACACCCGAACCGGTACAATTGGACACAGTCAAAGAAGGCAAACCGGCGCTTTGGAAAGTCACTGGTTCGAAACCGGAACAAGTGGGTTCCGCCTATATGTTTGGGACCATCCACATATTGCCGAAAAATGTGAACTGGCGGACACCTCTGCTGGAGACCGCCCTGAAAGAGTCGGACCAGCTCGTCATCGAAGTGCTGGGCCTTGAGGATACCGACAATGCAGCCAAGATATTTGCCAAGCTTGCCATCTCGCCCAATCAACCGGAGATTGAGCAGCGCGTAAAACCCTCTCTGCGCGATGATCTGGATGCCGTGATCGACAAAAGCAATATTCCAGAATTTGCTTTGAACCGCATGGAAAGCTGGGCAGCAGCGCTATCTTTAGCATCCGCGCAAACCAATGCGCTCGGCCTTGATTCCAGCGAAGGTGTGGAGAAAAAGCTGGTTGCGCAATTTGGTGAATTTAAGAAACCGGTCGAAGGTTTGGAAACCATAGAACAGCAACTCGGCTATTTTGACACATTACCAGAAACGCAACAGCGCGATATGCTAACCAGTGTTGTAGAGGAAGCCGCCGATACCAAAGACTCCTTTGAAGAACTGTTCAATGCCTGGATTACCGGAGATACCGACAAGATAGCGGAACTCTCCAATGGCGGGATATTGGAAGATCCCAAAACGCGGGAAAAGCTGCTCATTGCTCGCAATCAGGACTGGACCGAGCAATTGGACAAAAAGCTTCAAAGTCCCGGCATATCATTTGTAGCAGTGGGCGCGGCTCATCTTGTTGGGCCAGATGCGGTTCAAGCCATGCTGGAAAAGCGCGGATATAAGATCGAGAAGATTCAATAATATAGATTTCAGGACAACTTCATGACATTTTTGTTTGATCGCGAGACCGCACTCATTCCGTGCGGAACCGGCCAGTTTGTAGCCGAATGCCGCGAAATCTTTCAAAACCCATCGGGAGCTGCTTTTGGCGGATGGGTCGCGGCTGTCGCAGCCCGTGCGGTGGAAGACCATCCCGATTGCGCTGCACCGATAGTCTCGTTGCAAATGTCCTATTTGTCTGCGGTAGCGCCTGGCGAGGTAGATATAAAAATAAGCTTGCTCAAATCAGGTGCATCAACGCAATTTTGGCGTGCCGAACTTTCACAACGCGACATGATTACAAACACAGCCGATATTGTAACCAGCAATCGCAAACCAACAAATATCGATTATCAGCTCACGCGACCGAAAACCAAAGCCATGGATGGAGGGATCAGGCTGGAAGCCATGCCCATGACTCCGAACTGGGTTGCGACCTATGAACAATATATCGTCCAAGGAACGCCATTTTCGGACAATGGAACGCCGGAAACCATTACATGGATTAAGCAGGAAGATGGCCGTCCGATTGATCGTAAGAGTATTATTGCAATATGCGATACACCCATGCCCAGAACATTTTTCCTGTCGGAAATTCCTCGCATGGGATCAACGGTTTCAATGGCCACCTATATCTACGCCAATGAAGAGGATATTACAGCGGCGGGGTCCGATCATCTCCTTCTCCGTGTATCTGGCGCAACGGTTAGAAACAGTACAACCGACCAGCGCGTCGAGCTTTGGTCAAAGACCGGAACCCTGCTCGCCACCAGCAACCAGATTGGCTTTTTCCGCTAACGACGAGAGAAGCTGCCTTAGCCCGCAATTTGCCTTGCTTTTCCCTGATCCTCTGCCTATAGCGCCCTCTTTCCGACCATGAGCACCCTGGAGGCGTGGCGGAAAATTCGTAAAAACTATATTTTTGGAGCAACATTATGAGTGATCAGCTGACACTATCAGCCGAGCCTCGCGAACGGGCTGGCAAGGGAGCCTCCCGTGCACTACGCAGCGAAGGCCGCATCCCCGCCGTTATTTATGGCGATAAAAAAGACCCTGTGACAATTCATGTCGAAGAGCGGGCGCTGAACAAGCTGCTTGGTACTGGCGTATTCATGAATTCTCTGGTCATGGTGGACGTGAACGGTGAAGTAACCCGTACCCTGCCAAAAGATGTTGCTTTTGATCCGGTCTCTGACCGCGCTCTGCATGTTGACTTTTTCCGTCTTGCCAAAGGCGCGAAGGTGCAGGTCAACATTCCTGTTGTTTTCATCAACGAAGAAGAATCACCTGGCCTGAAACGTGGCGGCGTGTTGAACGTTGTTCGCTTTGAGCTCGACCTGATGTGTGATGCGGACAAGATCCCTGATCAGATCGAAATCGATGTGACTGGTTTGGAAATTGGTGATTCGATTCATATTTCCAGCATTACCCTGCCCGAAGGCTCGGAAAGCACGATTACCGATCGCGACTTTACCATTGCTGGTGTTACCGCACCGTCCGCTCTGAAATCTTCTGAAGACGAAGCTGAAGAAGGCGAAGGTGAAGGCGAAGAGGGTGAAGAAGGCGCTGAAGGCGAAGCAGCTGAAGGCGAAGCAACTGAAGGCGGTTCTGAGGACTAGACCTTTTCACCAAAAACAATGTAACGAAAAACCGTTCATGCTTTGCGATACGCAGCATGGGCGGTTTTTTATTTGAAGAGCGGACCGAAAGGATAAGCAAATGCAACTTTGGGTCGGTCTTGGCAATCCAGGCGCACAATATGCGCTTCATCGCCATAATGTAGGATTCATGGTGATCGATGCACTGGAAGAAGTGCATGGCTTTCCTGCACCTAAACAGAAATTTCAAGGCTGGGCCATCGAAGGACGGCTTGGTTCGGAAAAAATTCTACTGCTAAAGCCCGCTACGTTTATGAACGAGAGCGGCCGCAGCGTCGGCGAAGCCATGCGTTTTTATAAGCTGGAGCCAGAGGACGTAACCGTCTTTTATGATGAGCTGGATCTCGATCCATTTAAGATCAAAGTTAAACGCGGCGGCGGTACGGCGGGGCATAACGGCATTAAATCACTCGTCGCCCATATCGGACCAGAATTCCGGCGCGTGCGGATTGGCATCGGTCATCCCGGTCACAAATCGCGCGTTCATGGGCATGTTCTGGGCAATTACAGCAAGGCGGAGATCGATCCGCTCGCGGGAATGCTTGGTGCCATTGCATCAGAAGCCGATTGGTTGGCCAAAGGCAACGACGCCCGGTTTATCAGCGATGTCGCCCTGCGGTTGCAGGACGACTAATACTGGTTCAGATGGCCGGGTCAGCTATAACTGACGCGAATTTTCTTACGACGCCGGATAGCGGATCCGGTCATGAAAAAACCCAATATCATCATAGCCCAAGTTGTTGGTTCCGGTACAGAACCCAGCACGTTAAACTGATTGTCGATATCGCGGGCCAAGGCTTCATGGATCGGCGCTGAAAAATGAACGCCGTCAAACGAGAATATGCCATCGCAACCATTGGCTATCGCGGAAGGTCCGGCCAATTGGCAGGTAATATCTAACCTCTGTTCAGGCAATCCTAGAGCAGCCGGATTGGTCAGTATACGATTGAAAAAATCGAGATAATTGTATCGAAAGAAAGAAACGTCGCTTGCAAGGCTGAGTGCTCCCAATTCCTGCGTTAGATACGCTTCTCCTGCAAAGCCGAGAGGACTAGCGATGGGAAAACCGGTCAACAGAAAATTACGCACGCCCAGATCGTTCAGAGCCTGAACACCTGCAGCATAATCCTGCGCGGCTTGACGAATGAATATATCAGCATCGCCTGGATTATCAGGCGCATTGAAAATGTCATTACCACCAAAGTTGAGGATGTAGAGCCCGTTCCGGTCAACCTCGTTACCCGGCACAGACAGATAACCGGCATAGAGACCGAGCTGCTCACCCAGATCAGGTACAAATGGATTGGTGTTCGAAGCCCGGGCCCCGCCAAAAGCAAAATTGGTACCCCCTTGCAACGACGCGACGGTTGGCGCACCAAATAATTCGATACTTAGCAAGTCAGTATAGTCATATCCATTGGTGAACCGGCCATTGAAATAACCTTCGCTTGCGGCCGGGATAGCACCGCCCGTCGCGGTAAATACGTTGCCGGCATCGACCAAACTATCGCCAAAAACCGTAAGGGATGTGTACCGAGCCGTATCGCGCTCAGCTTGTGCCGGAACCGCTGTCGCCAGAATTAAACCGCTCGCTAACGCGCCCAGTAAACGTGCCTTCATAACCATTCTCCCCGTTTTTTATCGTTAATTTCCCTTAACCTGCACCGATTTACGAATGAAAGCAATCTCCATTGCACGTTGCTACTGGTAATCACAAAGGAGGCCCGCTATCGAGCACGCTTAATTCCACGGAGTGACTGAAATGGGTTTCAAATGCGGTATCGTTGGTCTTCCCAACGTCGGAAAATCAACGCTGTTCAATGCACTGACCGAAACACAGGCAGCGCAGGCAGCCAACTATCCGTTCTGTACTATTGAACCTAATGTTGGTCAGGTGGCGGTCCCCGATCCGCGGTTGCACCAGATTGCCAAAATTGCTGGCAGCGCGAAGATTATTGAAACCCAACTGGCCTTTGTGGACATTGCCGGCCTGGTCAAAGGCGCGTCACAGGGCGAAGGTCTGGGCAATCAATTCTTGGGCAATATCCGCGAAGTCGACGCGATTGTGCATGTTCTGCGTTGCTTTGAAGATGATGATATCCAGCATGTGTCGAACAAAATTGACCCTCTCTCAGATGCGGAAGTAGTCGAAACCGAATTGCTTCTCGCCGATCTTGAAAGCCTTGAGAAGCGTGTTCCTGCCTTTGAAAAGAAAGCAACCAGCGGCGACAAAGAAGCCAAAATTGCGGCCAGTGTGCTTGGTCAAACACTGGAATTGCTCCGCGATGGCAAACCGGCACGCTTGACCGAACCCAAAGATGATGAAGAACAACGCATCTTTGATCAATCACAACTGATCACCGCAAAACCTGTATTATATGTCTGCAACGTTGACGAGGGTGATGCCGCCGCTGGCAATGCGATGAGCGCAACAGTTTTTGAAAAGGCAAAGGCCGAAGGCGCCGAAGCAGTCATTGTTTCGGCCGCCATCGAATCCGAATTAGTCGGCATGGAAATGGAAGAACGCACCGAATATCTTGCCGAACTGGGTTTGGAAGAATCCGGTCTCGCTCGCGTCATTCGCGCGGGATATCAACTACTGAACCTGCAAACTTTCTTTACCGCTGGCCCCAAAGAAGCCCGCGCATGGACGGTGCATAAGGGTGCCAAAGCGCCGGAGGCCGCGGGAGAAATTCACACCGACTTCGAACGCGGTTTCATTCGCGCTGAGACAATTGCCTTTGACGATTATGTGTCTCTTGGCGGTGAAAGCGCTGCACGGGATGCCGGCAAGCTGCGCCAAGAAGGCAAGGATTATGTCGCGCAGGATGGTGACATCATGAATTTCAAATTCAATGTCTGACTTGTCATAAAAGCTCGCTAGATTGGGATCATGATAAGGGGAAAGTCGTGATTCGTTATATAATACAACTGTTTGTAACATGCGCTCTACTGGCTGGTTGCGCCACCCCTCAAACAAAAGGCACGGCCAGCGCCCTGCCTGCGGAGCAAAGTCGCGAACCGGTCACAATTTTGATATCCATTGACGGTTTCCGCCCCGATTATCTCAATCGCGGCATCACACCACATCTGAGCGCGCTAGCTGCAGCGGGCGTTTATGCCGACATGCGTTCTAGCTTCCCAACCAAGACCTTCCCTAACCATTGGACTCTCGTAACCGGAAAAACGCCAGATAATCACGGCATTGTCGGCAACAGCATGGAGGATACCGCCCGCCCCGGCGAGAAGTTCACTATGGCCAATAAGGATCCATTCTGGTGGAAACAGGCCGAGCCCATTTGGATAACGGCTGAGAAGCAAGGTGTCAGAACGGCAACGATGTTCTGGCCGGGATCGGAAGTTGAGCTGGACGGAACACGCCCAAGTGACTGGTGGCCCTTTTCGCAGGCTCTTTCCGAGGATCGGCGCGTCAATGCCGTGGTCGACTGGATGCGACGACCGGATGCGACACGGCCACAATTGGTCACGCTCTATTTTGATACCGTGGATACCGCCGGGCATTTTTATGGTCCGGCACCCAGCGAGAAACTCCATGCTGTGATCAGCGCCGTTGATCAGAATATCGGAGATTTAAAGAGCCAGCTCCAGGCCATGGGGCAGCCGGTAAATTTCGTTATCACCTCAGATCACGGGATGGTCGAGACAGGACCTGACCGCGTCATCTATCTTGATAAGATCTTGCCGCGTGATCAATATCGACTTGTAGTGGATGGCAATTATGCGGGGATTGAACCACTCACTGATGATATGAGCATCATCAATGCAGCGTTCCTGAAACCGCATGAGAATATGGAATGCTGGAAAAGAGCAGATATCCCTGCCCGTTTTCAATATGGCACAAACGCGCGCGTACCTTCCATCATCTGCCTGCCAACAACAGGATGGGTTGTTTATCAGGACAAACCGGAATGGATGACCGGCATCGGCGGCGGCCATGGATATGATCATCTCCACCCAGACATGATTGCTTTTTTCCTTGCCAGCGGGCCGGCTATCGCGAGCAATGGAAAAATAGCAACGTTCGACAATGTCGACATCTATTCGCTGGTCGCTCATTTGACTGGCGTCAAACCCAATGCAAGCGATGGAGATCTCTCTCCATTTGAACAGGCGCTAATACCCTGAAGCCTTGCCATAGAAACATGGTTTCATCAGAAAGAATATCCATGCTCTATTACGAAGATATCGAAATTGACGTCGTCCAAAAATATGGATCCTACGAAGTCACCCGCGAAGAGGTGATCGACTTCGCCTCCAAATATGATCCGCAAGCTTTTCATCTCGACGAGGAAGCTGCTGCAAAGACCCATTTTGGCCGGTTGTCCGCCAGCGGGTGGCACAGTGCGGCGATGATGATGCGGATGATGGTTGACCAGATGGCTGCCAATAAACAGGCTGGTCTAGGGTCACCCGGAGTTGACAATTTGCGCTGGCTAAAGCCTGTCTATCCCGGCGATACGCTGCGCTGTGAGCATGTTACGCTGGAAAAGCGTCAATCCGAAAGCCGCCCGGAAATGGGTATCATGAAAGGCAAGATCACCGTGTTCAATCAGCACGACGAGCGGGTCATGACGATGGAGAGTACTGGGCTGATCCAAGTGCGCGGAGACTGATTGCTTTTGGCTCACTAATGACCGTTTTGGGCGCAAAAGCGGACATTAGAATATCTCAAAGCTCAACGTTACAATTTGCGACACTTATTTTCGTGCGCGAACCGAAATGAGCCTTTATTCAATTGTGGGGGGGGCAGTTGAATAGTTGAGGAATGATTCATGCTCCCAAACAACATATCGATTACGATGGCTGTTGTACTTTTAACCTTAGGGCCAGCTCATGCCGAGCAAATGCCCGCGGACGCTCAAAAACCCAATCATGTTCGAAATATTCTGTTCGTCAGTCCTGCTGGCAAACCATTCCGCCCCGATCTTTCCAAAAGTGATCAACATCCCATGGGTCTGTGGTTCTCTTCGGTGGATGGTGATGGTGACGGCAAGATTTCTGCTGAAGAGTTTCGTGCAGATTTTGAATCCACCTTTTCGGAATATGATGAGGACGGGAATGAGCAAATCGATGCTTTTGAAATCAGACGCTACGAACAGGAAATATTTCCAGAAATCCTGACGCCCACCATTGGCGGATATGGCCGCTCTGGATCAAAAGATACAAAAAGCTCGCAGCGGAGAGGCGGCAGAGGTGGAGGTCGCGGCGATAAAGGCGGTCGCGGTGGCAAGGGACGTTCTGAAAATGCGAATGGAAACTCGAACGCACGTCCGGTCGGAGGTGCCGCGCGTTTTGGGTTGTTACCAATATATCATCCGCTGCTCGACGCAGATAGCGACATCAGTTGGAGGGTGAGTAAAGCAGAGTTTATGAAAGCCGCTGAGGATCGTTTCAGGTTGCTCGATACAGATCAGACAGCCGCGCTGACATTAGAGGTATTGAAGGAAAAATTGCCGAAGCGGAAGGGGCGTTTCGGAAAACGCTAGCGAGACGAATTTTTTATTCTTATCAAAGGTCACAGTCGGGAAGCGATGCACTCTTGGACGCGAATACCGGCGGACTGATCGGCGCCGTTATTGGCAATGTATTGAGATAAATGGAATCGCTATTTTGCGGCCGGACAGCGATGCTGCTGACCGGGAGCACATTTGTTATATCTGAGCGCATTAGCTAATGTCCGCTTTCGGGATAAAGCGGACCCGCACATCACTTCCTCCCAAAGAGTTTCTCAATATCCCCATGCGCCAATTTTACCCATGTAGGGCGGCCATGATTGCACTGGCCTGAGTGCGGGGTGATCTCCATTTCGCGTAAAAGGGCGTTCATTTCTGCAACGTTGAGCACGCGCCCTGCCCGCACCGATCCATGACAAGCCATGGTTGAGGCAACATGATCAATACGTTCTTTCAGGGACAACGCTTCGTCATAGGCCCCGAGTTCGTCTGCCAGATCGGTAATCAGCCCTTTGACGTCACCAGAACCCAGCATCGCCGGTGTGGCGCGCACCAACATGGCAGAGGGACCAAACCGCTCCAGCTCCAGACCGAATTCAGAAAGCTCGGCAGTTCGTGCTTCCAGTCGGTCGCAAGCATTTTCATCCAGTTCAACGACTTCGGCCATCAGCAAGGCTTGCGAAGCGACCGTACCGCCCTCCACAGCTTTGCGCATGCGTTCCAGCACTAGGCGTTCATGAGCCGCGTGCTGATCAACAATGACAAGCCCATCTTCGGCTTCTGCAACAATATAGGTTTTGGCCACTTGTCCACGGGCGATACCGAGCGGGTGATTGACTGCTTCCGGAACTGGCTCTGCAGCTTCTTCGGCCCTGCCCATCAGCGGTGCCAATTCATCGGGATTCAGCGCGCCAAAAGCGCTGGAGTTATCCTGGACAGCGGATGGATAAGCTTGCGATTGGACCGTCGCCCTGCCCGCGATAGGCCCTTGCGCGGTAAATATGTTCGTTTGGGGGTCGGGTGCCTGCGGTTCCGTCTGCCAATTGGCCAGGGCCGATTCCGCCGGACGCTGGACCGCTCGAAAACCGCCCTCGTCCAGAGCACGCCGCAGACCGCTGACAATCATGCCGCGGATCATCGCTGGCTCGCGGAAACGAACCTCGGTTTTGGCCGGATGCACATTCACGTCCACTAGTTCCGGCGGCATATCAATAAACAGGGCCACAATAGGATGACGATCCCGTGCGAGCATTTCCGCATAAGCGCCGCGCACAGCACCCACAAGTAACCGGTCTTTGACGGGTCGTCCGTTGACAAACAGAAACTGATGATCGGCGACACCGCGATTATAGGTTGGCAGACCTGCGACACCAGAAAGCCTTACCTCTTCCCGCACCAGATCAACAGCGACACTGTTGGCGCGCAGTTCCTTGTTGGTGAGCGCCGCGACCCGGTCGGGGCCGCTTTCGCCGCCCTGCACTGCAATCGCCTTGCGATTTTCATGCGTCAACGTGAACCCGATATCAGGCCGCGCCATGGCGAGCCGCCGCACCACATCTACGCACGCAGCATATTCACTGCGCGGCGTCCTGAGGAATTTCCGGCGCGCCGGTACTTTGGCGAAGAGCTGTTCTACCCGTACTTTGGTGCCATGCGGGATGGCCGCTGGCTCGTCCGCTTCCACTTCGCCGTGATTGACGATTCGCGTCCAACCATCCTCGCCCGCTACCCGGCTTTCAATGGTCAGCTTCGCCACGCTCGCTATCGAGGGCAAGGCTTCGCCTCGAAAACCCAATGTGGCGACCATTTCAATCGCTTCATCAGGCAGTTTGGACGTCGCATGCCGCTCGAGTGCCAAAGCCATGTCATCGCGCGTCATACCGCAGCCATTGTCGTCGACTTCGATCAGATCCAGACCGCCCTGCTCCAGACGAATGTTGATTTGTGCCGAACCAGCATCAATGGCGTTTTCAACCAGCTCTTTTAGAGCGCTGGCCGGACGCTCTACCACTTCACCGGCTGCGATCCGATTGATAAGGCTATTTGGGAGTCTTCTTATTGACATATCGGCATTCCTAGCCCAAGCGATCATGCCAAGCGACCCTTGATTGTGACTTAGTTTTTCGGGGTGTTTTGCTGGACGATGTATATGGTTAACTTCATCCCCCGTTCAGCCAAAATGTCGCTATAGTTTTAGGGAACAGCGTTCGCTGCAAATGTAAGAAAACACGGGAAAAAAATGGCATTTAATCTGTTCAAGTTCAGGTCTCAGGACATGGCAATCGATCTGGGAACAGCCAATACGGTTGTTTATGTACGCGGTCAGGGAATCGTCCTCAACGAACCATCGGTTGTTGCCATCGAAACAATCAACGGCATCAAGAAAGTCAAAGCCGTCGGTAACGACGCCAAAATGATGATGGGTAAAACGCCCGATAGCATCGAGGCGATTCGTCCTTTGCGCGACGGCGTGATTGCTGACATTGATGTGGCCGAGCAGATGATCAAGCACTTCATCCAGAAAGTAAACGGCAAGAGCAAGCTGTTCAGCTATCCGGAAATTGTGATCTGTGTGCCATCGGGTTCCACCTCGGTTGAGCGCCGCGCCATTCGCGATGCCGCCTCCAATGCCGGAGCCAGTCAGGTGTTCTTGATCGAAGAGCCGATGGCCGCTGCCATTGGTGCCGATATGCCGGTGACAGAGCCCATTGGTTCTATGGTTGTCGACGTGGGCGGCGGAACGACCGAAGTCGCTGTCTTGTCTTTGCGCGGCCTGGCTTACACCACATCTGTTCGCACCGGTGGTGACAAGATGGATGAAGCGATTGTCTCTTATGTGCGTCGTCACCACAACCTGTTAATTGGTGAAACGACCGCTGAGCGGATCAAGAAAGATTTTGGTGTCGCGCAGGCTCCTGCTGATGGCGTAGGTCACACGATCCACATCAAAGGCCGTGACTTGGTCAATGGCGTGCCTAAAGAGATTTCGATTAATCAGGGCCAGATCGCAGAAGCGCTGAGCGAACCTATTGGTACGATTATCGAGGGCGTACGCATCGCTCTTGAGAATACGGCGCCTGAACTGGCGGCCGATATTGTCGATCAGGGCATCGTCCTTACCGGCGGTGGCGCATTGATCTCTGGTCTTGATGAAGCATTGAGCGATGAAACCGGTCTGCCGGTGACGGTTGCCGAAGATCCGCTTGCCTGCGTTGCTATCGGCACAGGCCGGGCCATGGAAGATGAGATGTTCCGTGGCGTACTCACAACGGCTTAAAGGACAGATTACTGGCATGACGAGAGTGGAAGGATAAACAGTAATGGCGCCGCCAAATAACCGGCGCCCAGGATTTTCCAAGCGGGCGCAATATAGTATATTCGCAAGCTACTTACTGGGCATATTGGGAGCTGTCGTCGGGCTCCTCTTGCTGCTTATTTCAATTTTCGATCCACAGGGTTTTGCCGTTCTCCGCACCATCGGTGCCGAAGCGACTGCTCCGGTCAGCAAAACACTTTCAGAAGTTGGTGGTGCAACCGGCAATGCCGGAGAGAATATCTCTGCCTATTTTAACGCCGCCTCCAAAAATGCCGCGATGAAGCGTGAACTGGAAAGCAGCCGGATCGAGATATTGGAAGCTCGTGCGCTCAAGCAAGAAAATGAGCGGCTGAAACGGTTGCTCGATCTTGACAAGGAAGTGCCTGATGACATCGGTATGGCGCGTCTGATCAGCTCCACATCATCAAGCTCCCGGCGCATGGCGACCCTTGGTTTGGGAACAACCGATGGCATATTGATTGGGCAGCCGGTTCGAGCACCAGAAGGCCTGGTCGGGCGCGTGTTGGAAGCTGGACCCACTACTGCACGGATATTGCTGGTTTCCGATAGCCAGAATGTGATGCCGGTAAAACGAGCCAGCGACGAACTCCCGGCCTTTGCGACCGGTCGCGGCGATGGCACTGTGGACGTGCGCCCGATCAATCTGGGGACGAACCCATTTAAGGGTGGCGATCTGTTGATTACGTCGGGCAGCGGCGGATTATATGCGCCCGGTATTCCCGTTGCTGTCGTCATTCGCAAAACGGATACCGGCGCTATCGCCCGAATATTGGCGAATTCAGCGAAAGTCAGTCATGTCATCGTGCAACCGATGTTTCAGGCAGAGACTGTGGCCGCAATCAAACAGGAAAATATTGACCAAGCCGAAACCGCTGCCGAAGGCGGAGAATAATGGCGAAATCCTATCGTTCCCGCATCAACCGGCAACCTTCGCAATTTCGCATCAAGTTCATTCCGTCCATCACCGTCATATTGGGTTCCATGGTTACGGCCATGCCTTTAATCACCGACTATCCAATATTGCCGCCACTGGGCTTGTTGGTCTTATTGTCCTGGCGCTTGATCCGGCCCGGTTATTGGCCGGTATGGGCTGGTTTTCCTTTGGGCATGGTAGATGATATGTTCAGTGGGCAGCCTTTTGGTAGCGCCGCATTTCTATGGTCGCTGATATTCATAGCCCTAGAGACACTGGACCGTCGCGGGGTTGGCAGGGATTATTGGCAAGACTGGCTAATCGCCTCCCTTTCCATCATTTTTGTGCTAATAAGCGGCATGCTCATCATAGACTTTCAAAGCAATTTACTCCGGCTGGAAATATTAGTGCCCCAGATATTGCTTTCGATATTACTATACCCCTTTGTGACTCGCTTCATCGGAGCGATTGATAACTGGCGAGTGGCACGATGAGTATCTCAGGCGGAAAAACCATAAGCGGCGCGATACAAGCGCTTACGTTTTCCCGGCGCGCGACTGTTGTTGGTGGTTTGCAGATAGGCATAGGCGTTCTGCTTGCTGGCCGGATGGCCTATATTTCTGTAGCCGAAAATGAACGCTATCAGCTATTGTCCGAAAGCAACCGCGTCAACTTGACACTAGTCCCGCCGAGGCGTGGCTGGTTGATTGATCGTAATGGCAAACCCGTCGCCAACAATAAGACAGATTTCAGGGTCGATCTCATTCCCGATCGCATGAAAGACAAAAACAAAACGGTTGCAACGCTAGCCGAGCTATTGTCACTGGATCAGGAAGAAATTGACCGGATCAATAAGGAATTGAAACAGGCGACAAGCTTTCAGCCGGTTCAGATCGCCACCGGATTGGACTGGGAAAAATTTGCTGCTGTCAGCGTCCGCCTTCCGGATTTACCAGGCGTATCCCCACGGCAAGGATTTTCGCGATTTTATCCAACGGGTGCAGCAGTCGGACATCTGGTCGGCTATGTCGGCATTGCTTCTGCCGAAGACTATAAAGAAAATCCCGACCCTATTTTGGTCACGCCGGGATATAAGATCGGCAAGGATGGTCTTGAAAAGACTTTTGAGGATCGCTTGCAAGGGAAGCCCGGAGCGAAGCGTGTAGAAGTCACGGCGCGTGGCAAAATCGTCCGCGAACTAGATAGCCGGCCTGACATTCCCGGCAAAGCCATGCAAATGACGCTGGATATAGATTTGCAGGAATATGCAGCACGCCGGCTTGGTCCGGAATCCGGTTCTGTGGTCGTAATGGATTGCGAGACAGGTGATATTCTCACTCAGACCTCTATGCCATCCTTCGACCCCAACAGCTTTTCCGACGGGATAGGTCAGACAGAATATGGTATGTTGCGAGATGACGATCATGTTCCATTGCGCGACAAGTCGCTCAAGGGACTGTTTCCACCCGGCTCAACGATTAAACCGATGGTATCGCTGGCTTTGCTGCGGGGCGGTATTGATCCGGAGGAAACCGTCAGCTGCCCCGGCGGACTGCGGGTAGGGAACCGGTTCTTCAACTGCCACAGCACGCATGGCAGCGTAAACATGATGCGAGCGAACGCGAAAAGCTGTGACACCTATTTCTACAAAATGGCTCTGCGCATCGGTTATGATTCAATCGCACTGATGGCACGTGAACTGGGGTTGGGCGCAAAATATGATCTACCCGTTGCTTCGCAAAGCTATGGTACGGTGCCGGACACTCAGTGGATCAAGAAACGTCATAACCGTGAATGGGCCAATTTTGACACGGTGAATAGCGCCATTGGACAGGGTTATTTCCTCTCTAATCCCCTACAACTTTGTGTGATGGCCGCCCGCATGGCATCGGGGCGAAAGTTGGAACCGAAATTGCTGTTCGAAAAAGACCAGCCACCAGCTGCCGCGCTTGATATCTCGCCGGAACATCTTTCCTATGTTCGGGAGGCCATGAGCGAAGTAGTGAACGGCGCCGGAACGGCTAGGCGCGCTCAACTGCCGCTTGAGAATATCAAGTTAGGAGGCAAAACGGGTACCGCCCAGGTCGTCAGCCTGAAATACGGGCGTGGTGGCCGCGATGTCCCATGGAAATTCCGGGATCACGGCCTGTTTGTCTGCTTCGCACCGGTCGATAATCCCCGCTATGCAGCAGCCGTAGTAATAGAGCATGGGGGTGGCTCGTCATCCGCTTATCCGGTCGCACGTGATGTCATGACATTTCTCTACGACCGTGAAAAGGCAATGGAGAAACTGACAGCATTGGAGGAAAGCTGGGGCGGGACTATTTCAGAACGAATGGATCGCAAGCTCGCAGCCTATCGTGCGCAAAAAGAACTGGAAAAGGCAATAGCCGAAGGGCGTGTAGCACCAGCGCAAACTGAAGCAACGGGTGAAGGTTCTACTCCTGAAATGGGGCAATAAGCGTTGAACGATTTTATTCCCGCGCCAATTGCGCAGCTCCCATGGAAGACGATCTTGCTGCTTTTGGTTATGGCAAGTTTCGGCTTTATTGTGCTTTATTCTGCAGCCGGCGGTAGCCTGACCCCATGGGCCGGTCTGCATATGGTCCGGTTCATGGTCTTTCTTGGCATGGCCATTGTATTTTCCTACTTTAAAGAAAATTTCTGGAAGACAATTGCCTTCCCCGTTTACATTATCGTGGTCATCATGCTTCTCGGCGTGGAACTAATTGGCGCGGTGGGCGGTGGCAGCCAAAGATGGCTCAACCTTGGCTTCATCCGAATTCAGCCTTCGGAACTGATGAAACCCGCAATTATTCTAGCTGTAGCGCGCTTCTATGATCTATTGCCCGCTGGTCAGATCAGGACATGGGGCGCGATATGGCCGTTGCTGTTGCTGCTCGCCTTTCCCTGTGCATTGATATTGCTGCAGCCCGATCTCGGTACGACAATTACAGTGGTGGCGGGCGCAATGACGGTCGCTTTTCTGGCTGGCCTCCCGATGCGATTATTTATCGGTGGTGCTGCCGCTGTGGCCGTGATCGCCCCCCTCGCCTTTTTCTTCGGGCTTGAGGAATATCAGCAACGCCGCGTCACCACATTCCTCAATCCCGAAAATGATCCATTGGGGGCAGGTTATCATATCAGCCAATCCAAAATTGCAATTGGCTCAGGCGGGATATTCGGCAAGGGATTTTTGAACGGAACGCAAAGCCATCTTGATTATCTCCCCGAAGGCCATACCGACTTTGTATTTGCTACAATGGCCGAGGAATGGGGCCTGATGGGCGGCGTGGCAGTCTTAACCGGTTTCTTCCTGCTGTTCCGATGGGGACTTGGAGTTGCTATGAGAGCAAAGACCCGCTTTTCGCAGCTCGCGGCAGCAGGCCTTTCGACGACGATATTTTTCTACGTCGCAATTAACCTGATGATGGTAATGGGCCTGGCACCGGTTGTTGGCATTCCCCTGCCCTTTTTAAGCCATGGCGGATCATCTATGATGACGATCATGATCTGCATCGGGATATTGATGGCGATAGACCGCCATCCAGGCCGCCGCAGCGGAACGTTCGGATAAAATCAAGATAGCCCATCAAACGGTTGTTCTTCGCAGGACCTGACCTATATGGACAATATATCGAAAATAAGGACGCTTAGCTCAGTTGGTAGAGCAGCTGACTCTTAATCAGCGGGTCACAGGTTCGAACCCTGTAGCGTCTACCATTTTCGCGGAATAGAAATAATGCGGGGCATTATTTTCCGCGAAAATCCCGAGCGCAAGCGAAGGGCGACCTGACACAAGAGTAACGGTTATCAAAAACCGGATAGCTCTCTCATCATCCTCATTCAGGAAGTTAAAAGCAAACAGCGTTGCCGCAAACGGGCAACCCCCACGACCGCGCATATTCAGAACCCATGAAAAAAGGCGGGTCCCAATGGAACCCACCTGAATTTTTCAAACAAAGCGCGAAAAAAATGGGGAGCGCCCAGGCACTCCCCAAATTATTTATTTATTAACGGCGTCCTTCAAGCCCTTGCCGGCTTTGAATTTTGCTTGTGTAGATGCAGGAATCTGCATTGGCTCACCCGTACGTGGGTTACGGCCTGTAGAAGCTTTACGCTTTGATGTAGAAAATGTTCCAAAACCGACGAGACGGACTTCATTGCCGCTCTTCAGTGAACCTGTGATAGAATCGAAAACTGCGTCAACGGCTTTGCCGGCATCGCTTTTGCTGAGACCACTGTGATCTGCAACGCTACTGATAAGATCCTGTTTATTCATATTGGGTATCCCCCCTTCTCTAAAAGCAATTCTTAATTGAATCGCGACTTTGTCTGGCGTCAGTAACTACAAGAAGCCCCCTTGAGTCAAAGGAAAACCGCCAGATTCTGGGTCAAAGATGTAATATTTATGTCAAACGGTGAATTTTGGTACGATTCCGGACTTTCCTCGAGCAAAATTTCACTCAAATCAAGTTGGCTTTAGCAATAGTTGCCCGTCACGACTCGCCGCCTACTGCCGTTAATGCCGTGCCGCAGAGCCCGCATCATCGGTGACAGGAGCTGTCGCATGGCTCGCTAGCTCGTCGGCATCGCTCCACTCTATCGGCTCTACCTTCTCTGCCAGAGCTTGGGCCAGAACTTCATCCACATGCTTGACCGGAATGATTTTTAGCGACGAGGTGATATTGTCGGGGATTTCCACCAGGTCTTTTTCATTCTCGGCTGGAATCAATACCGTCGTGATCCCGCCTCGCAACGCTGCCAGCAACTTCTCTTTAAGACCGCCGATTGGCAAGACACGGCCGCGCAAAGTCACTTCGCCGGTCATTGCTACATCGCGGCGAACCGCAATACCGGTCAGCGTCGAAACAATTGCCGTCACGATGCCAACACCCGCAGATGGGCCGTCTTTCGGTACCGCGCCTTCTGGTAAGTGGATATGGATATCTTTGCGGCCAAAAACACTCGGCTTAATGCCATAAGACGGCGCACGTGCTTTTACGAATGACAAGGCAGCCTGAACCGACTCGGTCATCACTTCGCCCAGCTTACCAGTGGTCTTGATCTGGCCTTTGCCCGACACCGTGACGGATTCGATGGTCAACAATTCGCCGCCCACTTCCGTCCACGCGAGACCGGTGACCGCTCCAACCTGATTTTCTTCCTCGCCAACGCCGTGGCGGAATTTGCGCACACCGGCATAGTCCGAGAGAGTGTCAGTGGTAATCTCGACGCTCTTATATTCGCCCTCAAGAATCCGACGCAGAGCCTTCCGCGCCAGTTTGGCAATTTCACGCTCCAAGGTCCGCACACCAGCTTCGCGGGTATAATAGCGGATAAGATCACGCAAAGCGTCGTCATGCAGCGCAAATTCGCCTTTTTTCAGGCCATGGGCATCTACTTGTTTTTCAATCAGATGGCGTTTCGCAATCTCTACCTTCTCGTCTTCCGTATAGCCTTCAAGCCGGATTATCTCCATCCGGTCGAGCAACGGTTGCGGCAGGTTTAGTGAGTTAGCCGTCGTGACGAACATAATGTCCGAGAGATCGATATCAATTTCGAGATAATGATCCTGGAATTTGTCATTCTGCTCCGGATCCAACACTTCAAGCAGAGCCGAAGCCGGATCACCGCGGAAGTCCTGACCAAGCTTATCGATCTCATCAAGCAGGAAAAGCGGATTGGATGTACCGGCCTTTTTCAGGTTCGATACGATCTTTCCGGGCAATGAACCGATATAGGTCCGGCGATGCCCGCGAATTTCCGCTTCATCCCGTACGCCGCCAAGTGATTGGCGCACAAATTCACGGCCAGTAGCCCTTGCAATCGAGCGGCCAAGTGACGTTTTACCAACGCCGGGAGGACCAACAAGACAAAGTATAGGCCCTTTGAGTTTGTTGGTTCGTGCCTGCACAGCAAGATATTCAACAATGCGCTCTTTCACTTTTTCCAGAGCGAAATGATCGTCATCAAGAACCTTCTCAGCTTGCTTGATATCTTTCTTCAGCCGGGACTTTTTGCCCCATGGCAGACCCAGCAATACGTCAAGATAGTTGCGAACAACTGTGGCTTCCGCCGACATGGGCTGCATGCCTTTCAGCTTTTTATATTCGGCATTGGCTTTGCTCTTGGCTTCCTTGGAGAGTTTCATCTCCTCGATTTTCTTGCCCAGCGCTGACATTTCATCGCCTTCGCCGTCTTCGCCGTCGCCCAGCTCGCGCTGAATGGCTTTCATCTGCTCATTGAGATAATATTCGCGCTGGGTTTTCTCCATCTGACGCTTAACGCGGCCGCGGATTTTCTTTTCGACCTGCAAGACGCCAAGTTCACCTTCCATGAAGGCAAAGGCCATTTCCAAGCGCTTGATCGGATCACTTTCAATCAATAAACTCTGCTTGTCCGCCACTTTGACGTTGATATTGGCCGCCACAGCATCGGCAAGACGTGATGCTTCTTCAATCTCACCAAGCTGCACTACGGTTTCCGCAGGCATTTTCTTGTTGAGCTTGGAATAATTCTCAAATTGCTCAACCACGGAGCGCATCAAGGCCGTCGCTTCCGGCCCGTCTACGGACTGTTCATCGATCAAATTGACATTGGCCAACACAAAACCGTCATCTTGCTCGTCGAGAGAAACATGCTTGGCGCGTTGTTTTCCTTCAACTAGCACGCGCACAGTACCATCGGGTAATTTCAACAGCTGAAGCACTGTAGCCACGACGCCAAGATCATAAAGCTGATCACGTCCCGGATCATCTTCGGCTGGGTCCAGCTGAGCCACAAGGAAAATTTCCTTGTCACTGTCCATCGCTTTTTCCAGCGCTACAACCGATTTATCACGCCCAACAAACAGCGGTACGATCATATTGGGGAACACCACAATATCGCGCAAAGGCAATAAAGGCAGCGCTTTTGCGTCAGGATTAGCGGGTGTAGACTCGGACTGGGACATTAATACTCCAAACTATGGCGCGATATTCAGCGCCTATCAGCCTATATGGGGCGCTCTCAGATGACTTCAACCACTATAAAACCATCGCGGCGCAAAAGGTGCAATACCGCTAAAAGGGTAGCTTAAAGCCTGCTGGCAAACCCATGCCGCCGGTCATTTTACCCATTTCTTCGTTGCTAACAGCGTCCGCCTTATCGCGTGCATCATTAAAGGCCGCAGCAACCAGATCTTCCAAAATGCCTTTTTCTTCGGCCTTCATAAGGCTTTCATCGATACTGACGCCCAATATCCGGCCTTTGGCGGTCGCCTTGACGGACACTAATCCGCCACCAGATTTGCCTTCGACCTCGATACTATCGAGCTTCGACTGGGCTTCTTCCATCTGGGTTTGCACTGTCTGGGCGGCTTCCTGAGCCGCTTTGATCATTTCTTCCATAGATTTCATGCTTGTGAGCTCCTTGATTCAGGTCGGGCTTCAGCCGGGGCCTGCTCCGTATCATTTTCTAGTAATTCCGCATCAGGAAAAGCCTCAAAGGCGGCTTTTACGAGCGGTGTATCCAATATAGCCTGCGTCGCTGCATCCTGATCAAGCTGTGCCTGTTCGGAAATGCTCGGCTTTGCTTCGCCTTGCCCTTCCTTTATGGTCCAGACCGTGCCGGTTACATCTTTTAGCGCATCGATGATCTTTTTGAGGTCAGAGGATGCGATCGGCCGCGCTGATTGATATTCAATAATCGGCGCTGAGAACCTAACAATCCGCATATCAGCTATTAATATGCTTTCCAATATCGGTGAAACTCCGCCGATGATATTGATCACGCCCTGAAAGTCCTGTGGAAGGCCATTTGTCGATGCTTCCTGTTCGGGTTGGGCCAGTTCTTCAACGGGTACCGGCTCCGCCTTTTGGACTGGGATATCAGCGATTGGCGCGGGTGGCGCTTCGTGCACAGGTGCTGCCGGGGCTATCGGGGCTGTTTCAACAGGTGCTGGAGCCGCAGGAGAATTACCTTGCTTTACTATCTTCGCCAATTCACCGGGGTCAGGCATATCGGCAGCACAGAGTACACGTAACAACGCCATATCACATGCTTCTCGCGGCATATGAGCCTGCTGTACTTCTTCATAGCCTTTGAGAAGTAACTGCCATAATCTATGGAGAACAGGATAAGAAAGACTCTCAGACCAAGCGCTCAGTTGGGCCTTCGCTTCATCGGAAAGAGTCGGGTCATTGGCTCGGCCAACCTTGTACAATGTGACCTGATGACACAGCGACAATAGCCCGTTCATCAGCGACAAAGGCTCGACGCCAACGCGATATTGTTCGTCAATCGCATCGAGCAGCGCCTGAGAATCTGCTTCCAAAAGCAATCCAAACAAGCGGCGCACAGCACTGCGATCCGACAGTCCGAGCATTTCGCGAATCTGTGACGCCTTGACGTCACCGCCGCCCTCCATGTCTGCATGCGCAATGGCCTGATCGAGGATGGACAAACCATCGCGAACGGACCCTTCGGCGGCCTGAGCGATTAAATTGAGTGCTTCCTGCTCTGCTTCGACGCCTTCTTTTTCGACGATATTGGCGAAATGGGTGGATAATTGCTCCGCCTTGATTCGTTTCAGGTCAAAGCGCTGGCAACGGGAAAGCACCGTAATCGGCACTTTATTCACTTCCGTTGTAGCGAAGATAAATTTCACATGGGCTGGCGGCTCTTCCAGCGTCTTCAACAGCGCATTAAAGGCGTTTTTCGACAACATGTGAACTTCGTCGATGATATAAATCTTGTAACGTGCAGAAACTGAGGAATAGCGCACGGCTTCAATAATCTCGCGGACGTCATCAACACCGGTATGGCTCGCGGCATCCATCTCGATAACATCGATGAAACTGCCCTCGGCGATGGACCGGCAGGGTTCGCATTTTCCGCATGGATCAATAGTCGGGCCGCCCTGCCCATCCTCGCCAATGCAGTTCAGCGCCTTTGCGATTAGCCGCGCCGTCGAGGTTTTGCCGACACCGCGCACACCGGTCATCAAAAAGGCATGTGCCAGACGGTCACGCTTGATAGCGTTGCCCAGCGTCTGAACCATCGCATCCTGCCCGATCAGCTCCGCAAAGCTGGAAGGCCGGTACTTCCGAGCCAGCACACGGTAAGGCTGTGTCGCAGCAGGAGCTGGTTCAACGGGCGCTTCAACGCCCCCAGCGGCAAATATGTCGGGTGAATCGGACATGATGAGAGTTTAGGCGCTCGCCATCGGCTTGTCGAAGGCTAAACGGCGATAAGCCACAAAAGCCTGTGTAAATTTTGTGAGTAGGAGCCGGGCGACCCGTAGAAAAATCGTTACGGCTGCTTCCTTCCGGATCTGACCGGGTTGGCGAACACTACGTCCACCCGACTCCCGCTGCGCATATGGCGAGCTTTGCCAGCGGTTTCAAGTCAGTTTTGCGTTTATGGTCCATTCCGGCGCGGTGCTACCCAGGCCGCAATTTTCGCAACCTCGGCAATCGTGCGTTCCACAACAGCAGCCGACGCAGTCGGGCGGTCCGTATAAACCGTCAAAGATCGCGGCTGATCGCCTTCATAACCCGCAAATGATGGCCAAAATATCGCGACATCATTGTAGGCCAGACCATCTCCCGCTGTTCCCGTCTTATTGCCTACCGGCCAGCCATAAGGCAAGCCAAGGCGAATTCGAGCGAGACCAGTTTTACTCGTAGCCATTGCGTCATACACGATGGCCCAGTTTGGCGCGCGTGACTTTCCACTCATCAAACCATGCATTAGCTGCGCAAAGGCTATCGGACTGGTCGTATCGCGTGGATCGCCAACCTTGTTTTCATTAAGAAACGGTTCAATGCGATCCAGACGGGTGACCGTATCCCCACGGCGACGGACAAAATCCGTAAAGGCTTCCGGGCCGCCAATGGCTTTTAAGATCAGATTTGCCGCAGCGTTATCACTCGATTTGACCGTCGCCTTAGCTAACTGTTCCAGCGTCACCATTTTCTTTGCCGCTAACTGTTGTTCGACAAACGGCGCATAAGGAACCAGATCCCCCTCCGTCACAGCGAAGCTTTTCTTCATGTCAACCTGCCCCTTGTCAGCAGCGTCAAACAGGGCAAATGCAAGCGGTGCCTTGAACGTAGAACACATCGCAAAGCGTTCATCACCACGGTGAGCCAGAGCAATGCCGCCCTGCGCGTTTGTCAACGCCACGCCAAGACGGCCACCTATGCGCTTCTCTAGCTTTGTCAGCTCCCGTTTTGCAGTCGCGTCTTGATATTTAAATACCGCAGGCTCTTGTGCGGACAAAGCATTGGGCGAAGCCGCAGTGACCGTTAACAGCGAAGAGCCTGTGACGAAGTTCCGCCGATTGATCATGGTCAGACTCCTTGCATGTTACGGCTTTCGGCCGGGATATGAACCGTCAGGCCGTCCAGTTCCGGCGTCAGGGTAATCTGACAAGCCAAACGGCTGGTCCTGCGCGCGCCGGCGGCAAGATCGAGCATATCTTCCTCCATCTCTGTCGCCTCGGGCAATTTGTCGAAATCTTCGGCGGCAACGATGACGTGGCAGGTCGAACAAGCCATCTGTCCCTCGCATGTGCCTTCCAAAGGCTGATCATTAACCTGAGCGATGGTCAGCAGATCATCGCCATCGGATGCTTTTGCCGTCACGGTTTGCTCGCCATCTGCGCTGACGAAATTCACCTTTATGTCACTCATGCAAGCTGTACCTCGACCGCTTCGTTGATATATTTTGATGCCATTTCAATATCTTCCAAGCTGTTATAACGGCCAAATCCCAAACGGATTGAGGATTTAGTCTGCGCTGGTTCAAGGCCTAGTGCCGCCAAAACATGACTGGGTCTTCCCGAACCGCTGGCACAGGCTGACCCGGCTGAAAACGCCACGCCTCGCACATCAGACATCAAACGCGCCACATCTACGCCATCGCGGCGGATATTCAGATTGCCCATATAGCGTTGATCCATCGCGCCGTTGATCGTCCAGTCTGCAAAACAGCTTTGCGCTTTATCGGCGAGTATCTGAATATGGGCTGCATCAGTGTCACGATTTTTTAAGCAAAGCTCGGCAGCGCGTCCGAACCCAGCACATAAGGCCGGTGACAAGGTGCCGGAACGGATGCCCTGCTCTTGTCCGCCACCATGGATGATGGGCGGCATGCCAAGCCCATCCCGCACCCACAAAGCCCCGATCCCTTTGGGGCCGTATATCTTATGAGCCGAAACTGCAGCCATATCGATATTGTCCGGTATATCGACACGGCCAAAACCTTGCACGACATCACACAGCATCAGCGCACCGTTTTGATGCGCAAGTTCGGCAATCGCTTCAATCGGCTGAATGACGCCAATTTCATTATTGACCAGCATCGCCGCAACCAGAGCGGTTTTGTCATCAACCGTCTCGTTCAATTGTTCCAACGACACTATGCCGTCAGGGCCTATCGGATGCCTTTCGACCATGAAGCCATGGCTTTCATAAGATAGAGCGGTATCGCGCACTGCGGCATGTTCACTGTCCAGCACAACGATCTTATTCCGCCCGGCCTCTTGCAAAGCGTGCACGGCGCCAAAGCCAAGATTGATCGCTTCCGTAGCGCTGCCCGTGAACAATATCCGTCCACCTCCCGGTAGCATTGCCGAAACCTGCTCCCTTGCGACATCAACCGCTGCTGCTGCCTTGCGACCGAGCACATGAGCACTGTGCGGATTGCCGAAATTGTCGCGCAGCCAGGGAACCATGACGTCAAACACTTCGGGCGCGAGCGGTGTTGTCGCCTGATTGTCCAGATAGATCGGGTCTTTGGCCATATCTCTAAGCTGGGCGCGCTGCGTGGAAAATCAATTTCCACTGCTCGATAAAGTCATAAATTTCTGCGCGCGTGGTATCGCGGCCGATGCTCACACGGATAACCTCTCGCGCTGTGCCTTCATCAATACCCATGGCTTCCAGAACATGACTGGGTTTCAACGTACCGGACGAACAAGCACTACCTGCGGATACCGAAAAGCCTGCCATATCAAATTTAATCAGCTGCGTGTTCGCGGCGACACCCGGCATATGATAACTGCCAATGGTTGCGATGCGCGGCGCATTTTCGGCAATGACGCTGCCTCCTTCAGTTTTGATCGCATTGTCGAGATGCGCGCGCAATTCCGTAGCGCGCCCGGCCCAATTGGCTGGTGCTTCCAAGGCCGCAACCATCGCCATGATATAGGGCAGGTTCTGCGTACCGGAACGATAACCCTGTTCCTGACCACCCTCCGCATGGAGCAAGTTTAAATCCTTAATTAGCAAAGCTCCAACACCCGGCGGCCCGCCAAATTTATGCCCCGCAACGACAATCATGTCAGCATCTGGCAGCGGCATTTTTCCAGTGGATTGCGAACAATCTGCCAACAAAATTGCACCGCGGTCGCGAGTCACTTTGGCCAGGGCGTCCATGTCCTGCATCACGCCGGTTTCATTGTTGACCGATTGCACGGCCACCAAGGCCTGCTCTTTCTCGCTCTTGAGCATATGGTTTAATCGCATCGGTACGACCAACCCATTCAGGTCCACTGGAATCGCCATTGCGCCTTCGGAAAAACGCAAAACCACGTCATGCTCAACAGGTGACACATATTGCCGCTGTGGCTTGCTCTGCTTCAACGCCATGGCAATCGCTTCGCTGGCACCGCTGGTGAATATCACCTCTCCGTCCCAGTCCAGTGCAGACTTGAATCGCTGCCGCGCATTTTCAAGCATTGATCCGGCTGCGCGCCCATCCGCATGGGGCGATGACGGGTTAGCCCAATGCGCAAATCCTTCCCGACAGGCCTGCTGCGCCACATCCAGCATGGGCGTTGTCGCAGCATAGTCCAGATAGATGCGTTTCTGTTCGGACATTTTAGTTGGTAAAACCCTTTGACAATTGCGGGATAGAGTTGCGGAATATTTCACTCTCTCTATATAGACGCTTCATTTAGCGCAAAAGCTATTCTGCCTTTTGACGCCATAGAAATCGTAATCTTGATCATAGAATTGAAAAAGCCATGCCTGACGTAATTTTTACCGGACCAGAAGGCCGCCTCGAAGGCCGTTTTAACCCAGGGCCGCGCGACCGCGCACCCGTCGCGATGATCCTTCACCCCCATCCGCAAGCGGGTGGCACCATGAATGATCGCATCACACAGGCCATGTACAAGACGTTCGTGAACCGCGGCTTTGCGACCTTGCGGTTTAACTTCCGCGGGGTTGGCCGGTCCCAAGGCACATTTGACAACGGCATCGGCGAACTTTCTGACGCCGCTTCGGCACTGGACTGGGTCCAGAGCATCCATCCCGAAGCGCAAACAACCTGGATTGCCGGCTACAGCTTCGGTGCATGGATTGGCATGCAGCTTTTGATGCGGCGCCCGGAAGTACGTGGATTCATCTCCGTGTCTCCGCCCGCCAATATGTATGATTTCAACTTCCTCGCCCCCTGCCCGTCATCCGGGATTATCATTCAGGGCGTGAATGATGAAGTGGTGACACCAAGCGCGGTTCAGAAGCTCGTTGATAAGCTTCGTACGCAAAAGCACATCACCATCCATCATGATGAAATCCCGCGCGCGAACCATTTTTATGAAAATGAAATGGAATTGCTGATGGGTTCGGTCGACAATTATCTCGACATGCGCCTCGCACCGGATTCGCCGATTAAATAGATCTAACTGGGCTGGTCGGGAAAATCATTTCCCGAATCTGACGATGATTCTGCTGTCGGTATTGTCCAGATACCAACATTTGCAAACATCACTGCTGAAGCGATGAGCATCAGCACACCCTGCTTTTTATTGTTTCCCTTTCGGATCAAATAAATGCCGCCGGCCAGTAACCCAGCCCCAGCTAGCATCAATATTGATAATACCCAATCAGCCAATGATCCGCTCCTTTCGGCGAATAATGCAGCTATAATATAGGGATTTCAAGCGGCGATCACTTTCGGTTCATTCTGGACCTATATTGCCATGGCCCTCTATTAAGTTGTGGACATATAGAATATAGAACATAAAAAGAACATAAGGTTTGCGGGGGAAAAGACAAACACCGATGGTGCGAAAGAAGCCGCCTTTGCTGATTATGGTTCCAACAGCGGACACATTCCGACTGTCCGATTTAATATTGTCAGATGAAATCGCTAAGTCGGTTACGCTTAATGCGTCAAAATACCCCGATCTGAATGTTGTTGAGGCGGTTTTGGGCGGCATGAGCTTTACCCTCACCTACCATAGACCAGACGATGCTTTTCAGCATTTCCCCAACAATCAGCTGGATCACATATTTTGCAATGCGCCAGAGCATCCGATGCCCGCCATTGGAATAAGCTTAAGCGACCATATCGCCAACGCAAAACATGACAGCACCGTCAACCGTAACTTCCTGAAATTAGGGCGGCTTTTGGGTGAGGCTCTTCATGCAACCAGTGTTATCTGGCAACCTGCGAAGCTGCACATCGGGTTTGAATATTTTACCGAAGCAACCAATCAATATTCTGATGGCGGGCCATTTCCGGTGCTGGTCCAGATAGCCATTTCCGAAAGTTCAGAAGGCGCGTTCCAGACTTTCGGACTGTCCTATTTTAGCGAACAGGAAATCAAGCTCAGCACTCCAGCGGACTATCCCTCCGACCAGGTTATCAAAAGATTGGTCCGGATCGCGCATGATATAGCGACCAATGGCAAGATAGACACGGCCACAGAGGCCGAAGGATTCGTCTCGGGAGAGACCCTGTCCTTTACACCCAATGCGGATCAAAGCGTTGTGAATGTTACAATTGCCGCAGGCGAGCCGCGACAATTGCATTAATCAAGAGCCGTTTGCTCAAGCCGCGGTAGGCGCTGCTTCGCGAACATTCTGATCAACATGCTCGGCAAATTGCTCAAAATTGTCGATGAACAATTTGACCAGCTTCTGAGCCGTGTCGTCATAAGCCGATCCATCTGACCAGGTCGAGCGCGGATCAAGGATCGCGCTGTCAACACCGGGTACCGATACCGGAACTTCAAAACCGAAATTATCATCGATACGGAATTCGCCGTCATTCAGGCTGCCATCCAGCGCCGCATTCAACAATGCGCGAGTCGCCTTGATCGGCATGCGGCTTCCTTCGCCATATTTACCGCCGGTCCAACCCGTATTCACCAACCAGCAACGCACGCCGCCTTTGGCGATACGCTCTTTTAGCAGGTTCCCGTAAACTGATGGATGACGCGGCATGAAAGGCGCGCCGAAACAGGTTGAGAAGGTCGCTTCTGGTTCGGTCACACCAATTTCAGTACCAGCTACCTTAGCAGTATAGCCTGAAAGGAAGTGATACATCGCTTGCTCAGGCGTCAGACGAGAAATTGGGGGCAACACACCAAAGGCATCAGCCGTCAGCATGATAATATTCTTGGGCACCGGACCCATATTTTTCTCAGACGTGTTCGGGATGTAATCAATTGGGTAAGCGCCGCGGGTATTTTCCGCTTTGCTATTATCGTCCAGATCAAGCTCCCGTGTTTCCGGGTCCATCACGACATTTTCCAGAACCGTACCAAAACGGCGGGTGGTCGCATAGATTTCTGGTTCCGCTTCTTCCGATAAGCGGATCATTTTGGCGTAACAGCCGCCTTCAAAGTTAAACACAGCCGTATCAGACCAACCATGCTCATCATCGCCAATCAGGGTACGGCTGGCATCAGCGGACAAAGTCGTCTTGCCAGTACCCGACAGACCAAAGAAAATTGCGGTATCGCCTTCAGGGCCCATGTTTGAAGAACAATGCATCGGCATCACCGAATCAAGCGGCAACAGATAGTTGAGCAAACCGAAAACGGATTTCTTCATCTCGCCGGCATAGGCAGTGCCGCCGATCAAGATAAGCTTCTCGGTCAGGTTTACCGCAATCACCGTTTCACTGCGCGTTCCGTGGCGCTCTGGATCGGCTTTAAAGCTTGGCAAATCGATAATCGTATATTCTGGCGCAAATCCGGCCAGCTCATCGCTCGTTGGCCGCACCAACATGGTCCGGATGAAAAGATTGTGCCATGCGAGCTCATTGATCACGCGAACATTCACGCGGTGCTCTGGCTGTGAACCACCGAAAAGATCTTGGACAAATAATGTTTCTTTGTCAGCAACCGCGGCCAGAAAATCTTCCTTCAGAGCAGCAAAATGTTCAGGTGTCATGCTGACATTAGTCTTGCCCCACCAAACGCTGTCTTCCGTCTCACCATCGCGGACGATAAATTTATCGTTGGCAGAGCGGCCCGTATGCTTTCCCGTTTCGACAACCAAAGGGCCATCTTTTGCAAGATGTCCTTCGCCGCGTGATACGGCAGCCTCGACCAATGCGGGCGCGCCGAGGTTCCAGTGCTGCTCTGCCGCTGTGGCAAAGCCCTGATCATTTAATGTTACGGACGAAACTTGTGGCACGGTTATTCCCCTATGGCTTGAAATAGGAATGGGTGGTTGCCGGATTCGGCAGGTTTGAGGAGGCGCTTAACTTACCAATACGAGTCGGTCAAATTACCAGATTGGCTAGCGAAATCGCCTGTTTCGATATGGGATTGATGACAACGATGGTCATTTGGAAGGGCGCTGATTAACCACATGCGTCCTTGTGCAACGGCTATGCATCAATTAGTCCGGCAACATCACTAAATAAGTGATGTTTGTAAATGACGACAGGATAGACTCATTCCATGGCCGCCAATATCGCTCTTGTTGATGATGACCGGAATATTTTGACGTCTGTATCGATTGCGATGCAGGCAGAAGGCTTTGTAACCAGGGTCTATTCGGACAGCGAAGCGGCTCTCCAGGCGATATTGGACAATCCGCCGGACCTCGGTATTTTCGATATCAAGATGCCCAAGATGGACGGCTTGGAATTGCTGCGCCGCGTGCGCGAAAGAAGCAATTTGCCGGTTATTTTCCTGACCTCAAAAGACGAAGAGCTGGATGAAGCCCTTGGCCTCGCCATGGGTGCAGATGATTATATCAAGAAACCTTTTTCACAGCGGCTTCTGATTGCCCGCGTGAAATCAATTTTACGCCGGGCTGAACTGGTCAAATTATCCGATGAAGAGGCCGATACCGAAGGGTTGGAGCCATTGGTACGCGGCGGTTTGGAAATGGATCCTGCGCGGCATCTCGTTAAATGGAATGGCGACAATGTGACGCTGACCGTGACCGAGTTCATGATTCTTGAGACCCTTGCCAATCGGCCCGGCGTGGTCAAAAGCCGCAACCAGTTGATGGATGCGGCCTATCAAGACGACGTCTATGTTGATGACCGGACGATCGACAGCCACATCAAACGTCTGCGCCGCAAATTCCGCGAGGTCGATTCGGACTTTGATGCCATCGATACGCTCTATGGAGCCGGTTATCGCTACAACGAGTAAGCCAGCAGCCAGCATCGATGATCCTGAGCTGTCGCTGCGATGGTCCGCGCGGCTATCGCTCACCACCAGAATTTTGGCGGTCAACATCTTGGCCATCGCCCTGCTGGCGGGCAGCTTATTTTATCTCGACAATTACCGCGATGAGCTAACCCACGAACGGCTCAGCCAAGCCCGCCTTCAAACACAGATTATCAGCGATGCGCTAAATCTGCAGACGCCCGATAATCGCGAAGACCTAATCGCGGACTTTGCCGCTGATCTAAAAAGCAGGTTGCGGCTTTATGATCAGAACGGAACAAAAATTGTCGACAGTTTCGATCTGGCCGAACCCAGCTATCGGCTAAGAGACCCGGAAGAACAACCTTGGCAGAAAGATGTCGCCCGAACGCTGGATCAATCGATAGAATTTATCGTTCTTAGTGAGTCCATTACTGCATTTGCAGAACCGGAAAATGATCAAGCTTCGGCTTGGCCTGAATTGGAGCTACTCTCAGCAGACGAAGAACCCAATAGTGCCGTGCGCTACGCACCGGATCGAACGCCCGTGATCATAGCCGCAGCCCATATCCCAAGCAGCAACCACCGTTTATTGCTCACCAGCAACGCGCGCGACATTACCCGGATCGTACGAGCAGAGCGATCCAATGTGGTGCTCGTCATCTTTCTTACCGCCTTGGTTTCCATCCTATTGTCCCTGTTTCTGGCCCGCACCATTGTTCGGCCAATCAGAAAACTTGCACGCGCCGCACTCCGCGTCCGACTGGGACGAGCGCCGGAAATCACCGTTCCTCGAATGCCTGGCAGGCGGGATGAAGTCGGTCAACTTGCCCGCGCATTGGCTGATATGAGCGGCGCCCTGCGTTACCGGATCGATGCTACCGAGGCCTTTGCAGCAGATGTCAGTCATGAAATCAAAAACCCGCTCGCTTCGCTGCGCTCTGCACTGGAAGGCCTCGACCGGGTCGATGATCCGGATTTACGCAGACAGCTTTTGGATGTCGCCAATGACGATGTTCGCCGGATCGACCGTTTGATCAACGATATCTCCGAAGCGTCCCGCGTCGATGCTGAACTGGCAAGAACGAAATTTGAAAAGGTTGATATTGGCAAAATGCTGGATCAACTGCTCGCCGCCCGTGAACAGCGTGATACCAATGAAAGTGTCAAAATCGCCTTTGCTCGCCCTGGCCGGGGGGTTGCCACGATCATGGGAGACGATGACCGATTAGAGCGCGTATTCAGCAATATACTCGACAATGCAGTCTCTTTCTCACCGAAAGGTGGATTGATCGAAATCCTTGCGACACCGGACGCAGATGAAGTGGTCATTCAAGTCTCCGATACCGGCCCTGGCGTTTCCAGGGAACAAAGATTGAATATCTTCAAACGCTTCCACTCCGACCGCCCAGCGGGCGAAGCTTTTGGCAAGCATAGCGGCCTTGGCCTTGCCATCGCGAAAACCATTATCGAAGGACATGAAGGCACAATCGAAGCGATCGACAGACCGGATGGTCAAAAGGGTGCCTGTTTCGAGATACGATTACCCAAGGCACCAGCGGCATGACCACCGATACAACCCACGAAACGCGTCACGCCAGCTGCGTCGCGATCCAGGGAGCGGGTATCATGCTGTCCGGCCCATCCGGTGCGGGAAAATCAGACCTTGCCCTTCGTTTGATCGATCGCGGTGCCACCTTGATCGGTGATGACTATATTGAACTGCACAGTGATGGTAACCAGATAGTCCTGAACGCTCCGGCTAAAATTGCGGGAAAAATCGAGGTTAGATCACTGGGTATTTTTGACTGTAAACATATTTCCAATGTACCGCTAAAGCTGCAAGTGCTTCTGAAATCAAAAACTGAACGCTTTCCATTGGACAGCCAAATAGAAACAATCATGACCATGGCCATTCCGACAATCACGATTAATCCGGCTGAAGCCAGCGCACCGATTAAAGTGGAAATGGCATTGCAACGTCTCTTGCAAAAGACGCGGAGCAACTGAGCATGCCGAATATCAAACATGTCCTTTTGGTCACCGGCCTTTCCGGCGCAGGCAAAACCACCGCGCTGAAAACCCTGGAAGACATCGGCTGGGAAACCGTCGATAACTTCCCCATCCGGCTGGTGGAAGGCCTGTTGAATACGCCGCCGTCCAGCTCACGCGATGATGTTGATCCGCCGCTGGCCCTGGGCTTTGACAGCCGGACCCGTGGCTTTGAACCTGATGAACTGATCAATCGGGTCAAGAAGTTACAGCAAAATGACAATTACCAGATATCCACGCTCTATCTTGACTGTGCGGGCGGTGAACTGGAACGCCGCTATTCCGAAACAAGGCGGCGTCATCCGCTAGCGCTCGATCGACCGGCCAAGGAAGGCATTGCCCTTGAACGCAGCCAGTTTGAACCGTTCCGACGCTGGGCCGATCACGTCATGGATACGAGCGATTTGTCAGCCAATGATCTGCAAAGCCAAATTCGCGAACAATTCACGTTGCAGGACACCGAAATCACAACTGTCACGATCACCAGCTTTGGATTTTCACGCGGACTGCCTAATAATATCGATCTGCTATTTGACGTAAGGTTCTTGTCAAACCCGTTTTGGGATCCAGACCTGAAACTGCTGACGGGACTGGACGAACCTGTTGGAGAATATATATCAAAAGACCCTGCCTATGCCGAGGCGCTCAAGAAATTTGACGATATGCTCAAATTCCTGTTGCCTAAATATATTAAGGCCGGAAAGGCCTATGTGAATATTGGTATCGGTTGCACGGGCGGGCGTCACAGATCGGTACATGTTGCAGAAGCCCTTCGCAAAAGCTTGCATGAGCATGGATTTTCGCCCACTGTCCTGCATCGCAATCTGGCGTCACGCCCAATAGAAGCGTTAGAAAATATGCAGAATCTGAACGGGAATAAGGGTATTTAATCGCAATGATCGGTTTGGTTCTTGTTACCCATGGTCGTCTGGCCGTCGAATTTATTACCGCAATGGAACATGTTGTTGGTCCGCAAAAAGCGATCTTGTCGGTTTGCATAGGGCCCCATGACGATATGGAGCAACGGCGTCAGGAAATTGCCGAATCCATCGAAAAAGTTGAAAATGGTAAAGGCGTTATCATTCTCACTGATCTATTTGGTGGCACACCTTCCAATCTCGCCATTTCCCTTATGGATAAAGGCAAAGTTGAAGTTATCGCTGGTGTAAACCTGCCGATGCTCATCCGCCTGGATGGTGCGCGCAAATGTATGGACGTCAGTGATGCAGTCGCCGCGGCAAAAGAAGCCGGTCAAAAATATATCAGCGTTGCGTCAGAAATATTGGGAAGCGATGCGTGAGCGAGCATCGCAAAACTGTCGCCATTACCAATAATCGCGGGCTCCATGCTAGAGCCAGCGCGAAATTTGTCACCTATGTCAGCAAACTGCCGGAAGGTCTTTCCGTCAAAGTCGGCAAGGACGGAACCGAAGTAACGGGAACGTCGATCATGGGTCTGATGATGTTGGGCGCAGCCAAAGGCGATAGCGTCGAGATCATTGTTGAGGGCCATCAGGCCGAAACCGCGCTGGAGAAACTCGCTGGACTGGTCGTCGACGGTTTTGGCGAGGATTGATATCCGTGTCATCACCTGAAAGACGCCAGATTACGGGTTTTTCTAACCCAACGATTAAGCGGTTAAAGAGTCTACGCGAAAAAAAGCACCGTAAACGGGAAGGTTATTTCCTCGCCGAAGGTCTGCGCATCCTGACCGAAGCACTGGATGCCGGGAGGACCCCCAAATTATTGGTGGTCGTTGAAGATACGGACCTACATCCACTTGCCCAAAAAATAGAAGAAGCAACCTTTGCTGCTGGCGGCGAAGTGATCGAAACAAGCGAAGCGATTATCGCCAAACTATCTGGCAAATCCAATCCGCAGTCGATCATTGGCATTTATGAAGACCACCCTACCCCGCTGGCTGATCTCGATCGCAGCAAGTCTGAAATATGGCTGGTGGCACAGGCCCTGCGCGATCCCGGCAATCTGGGCACCATATTGCGTACCGGTGATGCTGTCGGTGCTGGCGGACTGATTTTGATTGATGACTGCGTTGATCCTTTCTCCGTTGAAGCCGTCCGTGCGAGCATGGGCGCCATTTTTACCCAAAGCATCACGCAGGCGCCTTGGCCTGATTTCATCGATTGGTTGCGCGCTGGTGCAGGACAGCTGGTGGGAACCAGTTTGAATACGGACAAGGACTATCAAGCGGTTTCCTATGAAGCACCGACATTTTTGCTCATCGGAAATGAAGCCCAGGGCTTGCCGCAGGATTATGAGGCAGCCTGCGACGTGCTGGTCAAAATGCCTATGATGGGCAAAGCCGATAGCCTGAATGCCGCTGTCGCCAGCGCCGTGATGGCCTATGAAGTGCTCAACCAGCGCCGAACTTGATCACTATTTGGTAATAGTGGTCAATATGCTATCCTGTTTCTCGGGGGAGATAGAAACATGAAAAATGCATTATTGATTGTTCCAATTTTACCGATTTTGTTGGCGGCTTGTGGTGAAAAGCCAAAAGAAGAAGCGGCGGCGGAAGAAAGGCTAACCGAATATCAAGCAATGGGCACCGAACCGGGCTGGACGGTGAGCATCAAGAATGACCAGATTATTCATACCTCTCAGGAAGGAAATAATGATTTCAGTCTAGCCGTTCAAAGGATGAAAAAGACGGCGACCGGTTGGAACATAAAAGGCTTCACCGACAAAGATAATATCACCGTCACCATCACTTCAGGCGAAGAATGTAATGACGGAATGAGCGACCGGGTATTTGCAGATACGGTCAAAGTCTCGGTCAGCGGGAGCGGACATCACAATGGCTGTGGCGGCGCGATATTATCGGACCCCGAGGCCGCCGAAGCGACATAGAAGAGATGGCTTAGACGATGGCCACTATTCGGCCGCCTCGTTCTTTATATCCCGATCATCTTCGATCAGTGATGCTTCGACTTCGTTGGAGTAGCGTGGCAGAGCTTCGACCTCTGCAACAGGTTCCAGCTCTTTTTTGCCTGTCTCGACGTTGAGCTCCGCAAATTTGCGACCAGTGGCCATGACGTTGCGCTCGAAGCTGCCGACAAATTTATTATAATTGCCTACTGCGCTGCCAAGACCGGACCCCATTCGCTTGAGATGCTCACCAGCCACGGCGAGCCGGTCATACATTTCCTTGCCCAATTGCCCAATCTGTTTGGCCTCTGCGGCCATTTTCTCTTGCCGCCAAACGCCGGCCACCGTGCGGGCTATCGCCACGAGGTTGGTGGGTGTTGCGAGCAAAACTTTCTTCTCGAAAGCATGATCCCACAGCGTTGGTTCATGTTCCAGTGCAGCAGACAGAAAATGCTCCCCGGGAACAAACATGATCACATAATCAGGCGCGTCTTCAAATTGGTCCCAATAAGCCTTTTTGGACAGGCCATCGATATGCGCTTTCATCGAATTGCAATGCCGCGCCATAGCAAAACTGCGCGCATCTTCATCTTCTGCTTCAAAGGCATCCTGATAATCATTGAGCGAGACCTTGGCATCGATCACCAGCTTGCGCCCACCCGGAACACTAATCACTGCATCTGGACGTAACCGGCCTTCGTCCGTATCGATGCTTTGCTCGGTCACAAAGTCAGTATGTTCCGATAATCCGCAGGTTTCGAGGACATTTTTAAGTTGCTGCTCGCCCCAGCGCCCACGTGATTTCGGTGCGTTGCGCAAGCTGTTTACGAGCCGTGCCGCTTCCTGTTGCACCCTGTCCTGCCCCTGACGAACTTGCTCTATCGTCGCGGTTATTCCGGCATAGGATTCGGTGCGTTCTTTCTCGATTTTCTTGATTGATTCTTCATAAGTCGCAAGCCGTTGATGGACCGGCTGAAGAAGCTTTGCGATTTTCTCGCCGCCTTTCTCATTGGCCTGATCAAAGCGCTGATCCGCGCGCTCAAGAAACTGGCGCTGCGCTGTTTCCAGCATTTTTGCGCCAACCTCGGAAAATTGGGCTGACAACGTCTCTTTGGCTTCAACCAATTGCTGCAATTGCTTTTCGTGATTACGCGCGTCCGCTTCCAGCGATGCCAGAGATTGTCGTGCTTGATCACGGTCATCGCGGATTGTATCGCGCTCGGACCGAGCGGTATCCCGCTCTCCCTGCACGCCGTCCAACATGGACCTGAGAGACGTCGCGGTTTCTTCAGCAGCTTTGGTCGAAGCAGCCGCAGAGCGTCCACCGACGAACCAGCCTGCACCTAGGCCGATGATCAAGGTAACGATAGCTATAAGGAGAGCAACAACAGCGTCCAAAACAGGCCCTTTCAATTGGAACGAAACAAGAACCTAGGCCGGTTGAAGATCATAAGCAAGCCTGTCAGATAAAACTAAGCCGCTTCTTTACGGTGCTTCGCAAGCTTCTTGAGCACCATCTGCCGTTTCAGGCGGGAAAGATGGTCGATAAACAAGATACCTTCGAGATGGTCCATCTCATGCTGCAAACAGGTTGCAAGCAATCCGTCCATCGGTTCTTCATATTGCTTGCCGGTTTCATCCTGCCAGCGCGCGGTGATCGTTGCGGGGCGTTCAACGTCAGCATATTGCTCCGGTACCGAGAGGCAGCCTTCGCTGTAAACATTCAGATCTTCGGACGGATCAAGAATTTCTGGATTGATGAAGACCTTAGGATCACGGACGACGTCATGGTCGTGATCGCAATGCTCACCATGTTCGTGGTCATGTTCCACTGGCTCTTGAAGGTCGATCACCAATATCCGCTTGGGAACCCCGACCTGAATCGCAGCCAGGCCGATACCCGGCGCGTCGTACATAGTTTCAAACATGTCAGCGATCAGCGTCTTCAGCTCATCATCAAACACCGTAACCGGTTCTGAAACAGTTTTCAGACGCGGATCGGGAACTTCAAGAATTGGTAATATGGCCATGGGCCAAATTTAGGGATTATGCCGAGATTCGTCAAGCAGTGGCCGCGCTTGTCACGGACAAAGAAAAAGGGCCCGCCTAACTAATGGCGAGCCCTTTAAATTTTGCAGTTTGCGCGACTTAGAACCCGACTTTGGCACCAAGACGGAAAACACGTCCCAGAGGGTTACCAATGAACGGATTGTAACCCAGCGGCAAACGCGCAGATGATGCCTCTTCGTTCGTGAAGTTTTCGATCGAAAATTGCAGCTGCGCATCAAAGGCACTAATCGGCAGCTCGTAAGCGGCGTGGAAGTCATGCTGCGTATAGTTCGAGATATTCCGGCCAAAATTAGTGTCGCCGAAATTGGTGGTGGCACATGGCTCTGGCAACGCCGGGCACCGTTCGTCGGTAACGCCTGCGATATAAGTCGCTCCATAACGCAAGTTCAGACCGGCAACATTATAGTTGATATAGGCATTGGCGCGCCATGGAGAAATGGTGCCTGGCAACCTGTCAAGATTGGCCAGTCCAACAGCACCAAAACCGGGCCGCAATAGCTCTCCGTTTACGTTAAAGTCACCAACATCGTATTTCAAAGTATGACTTGCGTTGACCCCAATTGAATAGACCCCCGGTCCGATGTCGGTCGTATAGGAGGCGGCAAAATCCAAGCCAGATGTCTTGGTCTTCGGCCCATTGACCCACTGCGTCAAAATGCGTGAGATATTGGTGCCGAGTGTGGTGCCCTGAACACAGGCGCCGCCATCAAAAGTGATCAGAGAAACAAATGGATTCGAGCAATTGACTAAGCCGCCCGGAACTATGTCACCATTAGCGTCAGTGACCGCACCATTGGCGATAGCTTGCGCATCGGTTCTGGTGATTTCGTCTTTGAAATCAAAACTCCAATAATCAACCGAGAAGGTAAAGCCGCTAAAGTCGACAACCGCACCAATATTATAGCTAAAGGCTTTTTCCGGGCCCAGATCGGTCGGATTACCGGCAATGTCGACCGCTTTAAAGTTGCCGTTGGCGGCACCAATTGCCGCGAGAGACGTCACAGCATTGTTGGAAACCTGTGCAGCCAATGGTCCACGGAAGGTTGTTCCCACCGACCCCCGCAATACCAACCAATCCGTTGGCTCCCAGCGAACGGCTCCTTTGGGGTTAAACGTGGAACCAATCGAACCACCATAATCTTCAAAACGCGCCGCCGCGGTGATTTCCAAGGTATCAGTGACTGGAACGGCAACTTCAGCAAAGATAGCTTTAACGTCCTGATCCAATCTTTCGGGCCGTGTACCGCCCAGGAAAATGAACGACCCTGCACCGTCAAGACCACCGCCAATACAGCTTTGATCGCCCAATATTACACAGGGATTGAGATCCAGATTAGACTCCGCACGCAAGGGGCGAGAAATAAAATCGACTTTGCGATATTGCGCGCCTGCAGCCCAACCAATATTGCCGCCACCAAGGTCGATGCCCATCTCACCAGAGAAGATAAGGTCAACAACCAGTGAGTCTTCGGTTTCTTCCACCCCGTTATCGATCTGCAAGAATTCGATCAGATCAGTCGAATTCTCGCTCCCCGGAACGTAGAAAGGATTCGCCAATCCCAATGCAGGGTTTTCGGGTCCAGCATTTACAAACGGATTAAACCACTGGCATCCGCCCACTCCCGGAGTGCCGGTAGCCGGATCGCAATCAGCACCACCCAAACCATTAAGCGCATCTTGCAAGCGTGAACCAACAATGCCCGGTGAACTGCGGCGACGTTCGTAGTTGGCCCAAGTCACAGACAATTGACCGCGCAATGTATCGGAGAAATCTTTTTCAAGTGTACCCGACAAACGAAAAGCCTTGTTGTTCGCCGTCTGTCGTCCAGAACCCCTGCCGGGATCGGTCGGATTTCCTAGAAAACCAAAGGGGCGCCATAAGAGAACACCGATAGGCCCTGGAGTTGCTCCTAGCCCATTCTGATTCTCAAATGCTGCCACGCCAGGATTATCAGGGGAAATTGAGAAACCACCGCCGAGACGAGCCCCGCCCGGGCCTTGCAAAGGGGGATAACCCGGCGATGTTCCAATGCGATCGAGATCGGTCTGGGCGTAAGTAAATTCACCGTGAAACCGGAATGTATCCGATAGATCAATATCAGCTTGTATATATCCTTGATAACGATCTTCTTCCTCCACCAGATTATCGTTCGGTATAAAGCTGAAACGACAAAGTGGCGCGCCAGTGCCATTTGGTCCCGAGGTATCTTCCACTCCGCCCAGCTCGTTACAGCCTTGATCTCTGACCAAGCCCGTTCCTGGAACGATAAATGTTCCTGGTGTCGCCAATGCAGACCATGCCGCCGGATTTATTTCATAAGGCTGGAAACCATAGGAACGATCCGTCGATTCCAGTTCGGAGCGATGCTGCCAGCCAAAGCCCGCCATGATATTCAGATCACCAAAATTCTGACCAACCAGTATCGAAGCCGTATAGTTGCCATCCGATCCTTTGATAAAGTCGTAGTCACCCTGTATTTCAACGCCTTCAAAACCAGTTTTGGTGACAAAATTTGCCACACCGGCAATCGCGTCGGAGCCATAGGTCGCCGCTGCGCCATCTTTCAGGATTTCGACACGGTCTAGGGCAAAGAGGGGTATTGAATTTGTATCACCAAAGCCGCCACCTACTGCGCCCGGCGCAGTGAGTGTCCGCCGCCCATTGAACAACACCAAGGTCCGCGTTGGTCCAAGGTTGCGCAAATTGACGGAACCAAAACCCTGATTGGCCTGTGCATCGGCAGAAAACTGATTGGAATCACCAAGCACGCTTCCGACCTCTGGCAGATCCTTGATGAATTCGAGCGGTGAAGACACGCCATTTTGTGCAAGATCCGCACTGGTATAAACATCAACAGGAACCGCTGCATCTTCGGGTGTGCCGCGAATATAAGAGCCCGTAACAACGATGATATTTTCATCATCAGCGCCATCCTGCGCGTCTTGTGCATCCTGGGCGTGCGCCAGACCGGACGTCATCGTCAGTGCTAATGTCAGTGTACCGAAGGCACACCTGTTGCGTAAAATGGATTTTCTCATATTGCTGTCTCCTTGGTTGTCAGTCTTTTTATATTTTGGGGAGGACCGACTTTTTATAGTTATTTTTTACAAACCGTTATTTCGTTTTACAATGTGCTCCCAACATTGCCGCTACGTCAAGGGGGTTTAATTAGGCGTTTAATTATTGCCCAAAAACCCCAGAAAAATGACGCTTTCCTGAGTTTCCAGTAAAATGGATTCAATCTTTTTGAATGGCAGCTGTTACAAAAATACCAAGAAATTGATCGCGATTTTTGGCTTCAGAAAGGCTTTGAAAAACGGAGTCGTAGTTCTCAATCCCCGCTAATCGGCCTTCGCGAACGCAGCGCCTGTGCCAAAGTCCCTTCATCGAGATAATCGAGCTCACCGCCCACTGGTATACCATGCGATAGTTGGCTTAACCGCAAGGGATAATTTTCGAGCCGCTCGGCGATATAATGCGCCGTGGTCTGCCCTTCCAATGTGGCGTTCATCGCCAGCACCACTTCATCAATGCCGCCCTGCTCCACCCGCTTGATCAGCTTGTCGATCGCGATATCTTCAGGCCGCACACCATCAAGGGCTGACAGCCGTCCACCCAGCACATGGAATTTACCGGGAAACAGACGCGATTTATCGAGCGCCCACAGATCCGACACTTCCTCCACCACACAGAGCGATTTTGCGTCCCGCCGCGGGTCGTTGCAAATCTGGCAAGGATCCTGTGTATCTACATTGCCGCAAATACCGCAGGTGACCAGATTGGCATCAACGCGCTCCATCGCCGCCAAAATTGGCTTCATCGTGGTCTCTGGCCGTTTGAGCAAATGCAGCACTGCCCGCCGCGCTGAACGGGGACCGAGACCGGGAAGCTTTGAGAGCGCCTGAACCAGATTTTCAATCTCTTGCGATGCCATGGCTTGACCTTTAGGGCCATGGCGGTCCCTCTGCCAAGACAAAAACTTGCTGTCCTACTTAGGCGAGTTTCGATAGGGAGAAAGCATGATTCATCTTGCGGCAAAAATTAGCACATTCAACGCGTTACTTTTGGAATCCCTCCCGCTGAAAAGCCGTTCATGGGGGGTTGTGAATTGTGTGAACTTTGACCCACGCTTTCCCACGACCCGGCCTGAAAACTGTGTTAACTTTGGGTTCAAACCAAGCAGTGACGTAGACGAAAAACCTGGTGTGATCTGTGTGAACTTTGGAAGCGCCAAACATCTCGAGCAGGCAAACGCATGACTATGGAAAATTCCAAAAAACTGCGGCTGGCATATATGGGCACACCGGATTTTGCGGTCCCGGCCCTGCGCGCGCTACATGCGGCCGGGCATGACATTGCTGCCGTCTATTCACAGCCCCCGCGACGCGCGGGAAGAGGCAAGAAACTAACGCCCTCACCGGTTCAAAAGGTTGCGGAAGAATTGGGCATAGCAGTCCGCGTGCCGACATCCCTGAAAAACGAAGAAGCGCAGGCAGAATTTGCCGCGCTTGATCTCGATGTGGCTGTTGTTGCTGCTTACGGGCTAATCCTGCCGCAGGTGATATTGGATGCGCCTAAAATGGGATGTCTGAATATCCACGGGTCGCTTTTACCGCGCTGGCGCGGCGCAGCGCCGGTGCAGCGGGCTATATTGGCTGGTGACGAGGAAACCGGCATTACCATCATGCAGATGGAGGCTGGTTTGGACACCGGGCCGATGCTGCTGAAATCCGACACACCGATTGCGGAAAAGACCGCTGGCGAACTGACCGAAGAACTCGCCCAAACCGGCGCTGATCTGATGGTGCAATATCTTGCCGCACCGGAAGACTATCCACCCGAAGTGCAGGATGATGTGTTCGCAACCTATGCCAAGAAGATCGAAAAGCACGAAGCCCGTGTGAACTTTGAACAGCCTGCAGTTGCGGTGCTGCATCAAATCCGCGCCTTTAATCCCGTACCGGGAGCATTTTTCGAATTTGCTGGTGACCGCTATCGCATCCATTCCGCCGAAATTATTGATAGGTCAGGCGATCCAGCCACTGTGCTCGATGATAAGATGACCATTGCATGTGGCGATGGAGCAATCAGACCCAGCCTTATCCAAAAGGCCGGTAAGCCCGCAATGGAATTGCAGGCGTTTCTGAACGGTACGCAAATCCCCGCAGGTACCTTGCTGCAATGACCCGCTTCGCGATCACCTTGGAATATGACGGCAGTCCCTTCATGGGTTGGCAGCATCAGGACCATGGCGCCAGTGTTCAACAAGCCATTGAAAAGTCTATCAAAAAGATCACTCAGCAAGATATTCGCGTCTTCGCTGCTGGCCGCACCGATGCGGGTGTCCATGCTTTGGGGATGCGGGCGCATTTTGATCTTGAGACCCGGTTGACGCCATTTAGGTTGATGGAAGGCCTGAATGCAGGATTGCGTCCCCATCCGGTGGCCGTGCTGGCTTGCGATATTGTCGATGATGACTGGCACGCCCGGTTCAACTGCATTGGCAGGCGCTATGTCTACAAGATAACCAACCGCCGTGCACCGCTGACATTGGACAAGGGACAAAGCTGGCAAGTTGCAAGGCCGCTGGATGCCGGACTAATGCATGATGCTGCACAAGAGCTGGTCGGGCAGCATGATTTCACTACTTTTCGGTCCACTCATTGTCAGGCGCAAAGTCCGGTGAAGACATTGGACAGCATCTCCGTCACCCGTTTCGGTGAAGAGATTGAGGTTGAGGTCGCAGCGCGATCGTTTCTCCACCATCAGGTGCGCTCCATGGTCGGGTGCCTCAAACTGGTGGGCGATGGCAAATGGACGCGCGATGACTTGCGCAAAGCGCTGGAAGCCAAAGACCGAGATGCGCTGGGTTTTAACGCGCCGCCGGACGGGCTCTATTTTGTGGACGCAATTTATCCGAAATCGGATGAGAAGTCAGAGACCGAATAGACGCTGCAAAGATTTGTCGAGCATCAGCAATTGCCACAGCAAACGGCTATTATCAGACTTTCCAGCAATATGGTCATCCGCCACTTTGCGCAGCGCCTGCTCATCAAACCAGCCCATCCGGGCAAGAGCACCAGCGCCTGAAATGTTACGCGCTTCATCCGCCAGCGGCCCGCGAAACCACGCGGCAATCGGCGTCACAAAACCCATTTTCGGGCGATAAAGGATATCTTGCGGCAAATAGCGCTCCATCGACTTTTTCAGCAGATATTTGCCGGCCCCGCGACGAATCCGCAAATTAGTCGGCAGCTTGGCAGCAAATTCCATCAGCTTATAGTCGAGCAATGGCTCCCGCGCTTCGAGGCTGACCGCCATGCTGGTCCGGTCGACCTTGGTCAATATATCGCCCGCCAGCCACATTTTCATATCGGCATATTGCGCCTGATCCAGACCATTGCGCGCCGGGGCCCGCTCCATCAGGGCAATCATCTGCGCTTCGCCCTGGTAGCCGCCCAATTGCTTTGTCATCGCGTCGGAATAGATCGCATGACGGCCCGCCAGCGTCGTGACCCCAACCGCCTCGGCATAACCTTCCGGTCCGGTGCGGGCGAGCGACAACAGGGTCGACTTGGCCCGCAATGGACGCGGCGCCCAATCGGCTTTGGGATAGACTTTACCGAGCCACCCCAAAGCAGGACCGCGCAAGGATTGCGGCAGCAAGCCCCTCACCCGTTCCTCAGCATGGTGGAAGACATGACGGCGATATCCAGCCAGTGCTTCATCCGCGCCATCGCCAGACAGCGCAACGGTCACATTCTCCCGCGCCAGTTCCGCCACCCGATATGTTGGCAGGGCCGAGCCATCGGCAAATGGTTCGTCAAAATGGTCAGCCAGCGTATCAATCAAGCCAAAATCATCAGCTGCGACGGTGCGCGAGCGATGGTCTGTCCGGAACCGCTCCGCTACCTGCTTGGCATAGCTGGTCTCGTCCAGTGACGCTTGGTCAAAGCCGATGGAACAGGTTTTGACCGGTTGCCGGCTCTTCTCCGACATCAGGGCGACGACAGCACTGCTATCGACACCGCCGGACAGAAACGCGCCAAGTGGTACGTCGGCAATCATCCGAGAGCCGACAGCGTCTTTCATCAATGCGATCAGCTCTTCTTCCAGAGCGGCGGCCGATGCCTTGCTACGCTCGCTAAAATCCATATCCCAATATTGGATCGGTGCAGGTTTTGGCTTGCCTTGCTCCATCAACAGGTAATGACCGGCAGGCAGTTTTTTGACGCCTTTAAGCAACGATGTCTGGTCCGGCACATATCCGAATGCAAGATAGTCATCGACAGCTCTAAGCTCCGGCTCCCGGCGCAGCAAAGGATTGGCCAGCAACGCCTTCAGTTCGGATCCAAACAAGATACTGCCATCCGACACCGGCGCATAGAAAAGCGGCTTCACGCCCAACCGGTCGCGTGCCAGAAACAATTGCTTCGTGCGCTGATCAAAAATCGCGAAGGCAAACATCCCATTAAGGCGTTTCAGGCAATCCACGCCCCATTGCCGCCATGCATAGAGAATGACTTCGGTGTCGCCACTGGTCGCAAACCGATGACCAAGAGATTCAAGCTCAACCCGGACATCTTGAAAATTGTAGATCTCGCCATTGAAGCTAATCACCTGCGCTTCATCGGCGGTCAACATCGGCTGCGCGCCACCTTCCAGGTCGATGATCGAGAGACGGCGATGTCCAAGTCCAACACCCGGCGCAGTCCAGATACCCGAACCATCGGGCCCCCGGTGAGTCAGACTATCGGTCATCTTGCGCAGGCGCGCTGGATCAATCGGCTTGGCCGTCTCCAGATGAAATATTCCCGCAATGCCGCACATGATGTGCGCCCTAGCGCAGACCTGCCATTTCGTCAGCCAATTTATCGAGGGGACCCAACGCCTTGCGAAAAGCGTCCATCGCTACTGCCGGTCCGGCTTCATCGACTTTCTCCGCCGAAATCAGAACCGCCACGGCTTGCTGATTACCGCCAAGCAATTTGGCTTTCAGCGTTTCAATCTTCACCGTCGATCCGCTTCCGGTCAGTTTATCACCAACCCGATAGAAGGACTGCACATCGCGCACCACAGGTCCGGGTGCGGTTATCTGAACAGCGCTACCGGAGTTCGGGGCTGACAAATTGCGGCTCCATGACCAATCGGTTCCCGGATCAAAAGCCCCCTGCCCATAGCCGACAATCTCGCGGCCATCCTCCTGGCGGTCATAGACGGCTATGGCCAGATCAACCGCAGCACCATTTGCAAGGTTGCGATAGCGACCCAATAATTGATGATTGGCCCCATCAAAACGCGGCTGCCAGTCAAATTGCGGGCGATAATCCACCCGTTCCCAGCCTGCAACGGTCGGCAGTGCTATTTCATCCGGTATCGGAGAGCTTTGCGAAGCAAGGGCTGATGTCCAGAGAACGGGAGCCAACACAATGACTGCCATGACGATCATCGCTGCTTTGGGTGTTAGCTTTGATGGTCTTGATTTCGTGCGCTCAATCGCTTCACAATCGATCATCGGCTCGTTAATCTTGCGATCAAAAAATGGCCAGCCGATGACCATCACCAGGGCAAGCACGAAGGCGAAGAAAAACCAGCCGTAGAAGATATGATCAAAGCCGGTAGCAAAATCCGTGGTCGTGTGATGCGCGATGTAGATTGTCCCAAAGGCGCGAATGCCATTGGCTATAATCGGCACAATCACAGCAGCAAGCATGAATAGCGTCCGCCGCTGCCAGCTTTGAAAACAGATATTGCTGACCAAAGCGCCGTAGGCGACCATTGCGATCAGGAATTTGACCCCCGAGCATGCCTCTGCCACTTCAAAATAGCCGGTTGGTGTCGAGATAAAAACACCATCAATAAAGGCCGGAATATCGGCCCAACCGAGAAAGACCATCGACATTTTCGCAGTGATGGTTTGCAGAAAGGGCACAAATTCTTCGCCAAAGGGCACTAGGAAGAAACTGTAAAACAGAGGAAAGATCAGCCCGCGCATAACCTTTGGGCCAAGCAATGTGATCACTGCGCCTTGCAACATCATGACCAGACCCAGCTGGCGAGCGAAGGAAACGCCAGCCGCCTCGCCCAGCAACCAGCCGCAGGAAGCAGCACCTATCCACAGCAGGCCGGGAGTCCAAATCGATGGCGTGATTTTTACCAGTTCCTCTCGCCGCTGCTGCACCAGCCAGATGATGATCGGTACAATCAGAAGGCAATGGTTATAGGTCGAAACATTCCACCAGGCATCCAGCGTCGCTAAACCATCTTGCCAGAACAGGACCATTATCGCGGCAACTGCCAAACCAAGCAAACGCAAATGCTTTATCCATGCCGAGATGTCAGCCTTGCCTAGCTTGACTCCTGACTGCTTTTCGATCGCCGCGCTGCTCATTCCGCCGCCTCAACCAATTCCGGGTTATCGATACCGCACAGGTCCGCAATGTTAGCAAGCTGGGTTTCCCAGCTATAGGTTGAACGGATCAGTGCACTCGCATTGTCACCCAGCGCCTTCGCTTTTTTGGGATCTGACAATAGATCACTAACCAGTCGCGCCTCGTGTTGGGCATCATCGGCGACACAAAAATGCTCTCCATCAACTGCTTCGATGCCCTGTGCGGCAGCGGCAGAAGCAACGACAGGTTTGCCCATGGCCATCGCTTCGAGAACCTTGTTCTGGATTCCGCGAGCAATGCGCAAAGGTGCGACAACGACATCGACAGCCTTCAGCCAACTACGAATATCATCAACGCGTCCGATCACATTTGTGCCGTTCAGTCCGTCGAGCTTTGCTACGTCAACCGTCGGAGCACGCCCGACTATCGCGAATTGCGCGTCGGGGTGTTGTTTCAGAATTTCGGGCATTGCTTCTTTGGTAAAACTGGAAACAGCCTCCACATTAGGACGATAATCCATCTGCCCGGTAAAGACGATCAGCGGCCCTTCATGAGGAGGTTCGATCGCCTTCGCTTTGGCCGGATCATAATAATCAAGATCAATTCCATTGCCGACAGCTCTGACTTTATAATTGTCGAGACCAGAGCGTTGCCGGAACAGCTCTGCTTCTGCCTCACTAACAAAAAGAGAATAGTCAGCGAGCGAACCAACCTGTTTTTCAAATGCGCGCAACAGCTTTCCCTCGCGCCGATTGATCCAGGTCATCGGACCAGAACCCTCGTCCGAATAGCTTTCAAATTTAGCGCTATCTACATCGGCAAAATCCATGACCAGCCGGTCAGAAAATTCTACAGGAATGAATTGTGCCATCTGTCCGGAGAAAACAAAGATGCAATCAATTGATCGTGACTTCAGAGTACTGCGAACATAGTCCTGAATTTCCGAGCTTTCAAAAGAAGTCAGCGAAACTGGCTTGCCAGAAGCAATCGCTTCTATCCCTGCTCGCCAATTGGATTTACTGCGCCTGACAATTTTCATCGATGCAAGCGATGCCTTGATATCGCTGTCTTCAGCCGCTTCCTTTTCATCGTCGGCAAAGCAAGCCAGATGTACCGGAGTATATTCCATAAGCTTACGCAGAATATGGTGTGAGCGGATTTTATCCCCCCGATTGGGCGGCCACGGAACCCGGTGGGTCAGGAATAATATCTCACCCATTAACCCAGGCCTTTGGCGATTATCGGCCCCAAACGGTTTGCCAGGGGAAGTGGTAATTTTTGCCACAGAGCAACCTGCAACCGATATTTAGGGCTCATCGGATTGACGTCACGTGCTTCTTCGCCATCTGCTGTGCGAATGGCATAGGATAAAGGTTCTGGCTCTAAGCCCCAGTTCTTCTTGAAGCTATAGGCTCCCGTTCCTATCTTTGAACGACCGAAATCAAAGCGCCTGCAACCGCGTTCACGCGCGTGATTCATCAGCGCATAATACATCACATCATTGGCGCGCAGCCGCCGCGCATCAAAGCTCCCCCCGCCCCAATAAGGCAGGACAGTCTCATTGTGATAAAGGCTCAAAACGCTAGCGACTGGTTTGCCACCCCTCAATATTGTCAGGATATCGGCGTCTGAACCAAAGGCACCTATGACCGCGTCAAATAGCGCCTTCGGAAAGACCGGCGTGCCAAGATTCCGGACACTTTCAGCATAGATATCGTAGTGATCTGATCGATCGTCTTCATTTGATCCAATCCGAACAACCAAATCATTTTTCAGTCCCTTACGAACCTCAGCGCGTTGTTTCCTTGGGATAGCGAGCAACTGATTTTCATCGCTATCTGCCAGATCCGTCACAAACCCGGCATAGACATCTTGTTTATTCTGCCATTTGTCGCATGGCACCGGCCCACCGCGTAGTTCAATCGTCGGAAAACTATGTGTCTTGGCAAAACTCCAAACTGCATCAGCCAGCATTTGTGTCGCCTGATCGCTCAAGCTTAATATCCCGCCGCAAACGGCAAATCCGGACGAAACCAACGCTCGCCCGAACAATGCTGAATGAATAAGCGTTAGAGGCAATATCGCTTGCAATTCACCTTCAGCATTTTCGGCGAGCATATAACGCCATTCATGACCGCAAGCCTTTGAAACGCTCATTACCCAAGCCGGTCGATGGAAAGCCGTTCCATGAGCGTGGTCGGCGACAAATTTGTCAATCCGCACCAGCTCATTCGGGTCTTCCTGATCCAATATGCGAATAACGATCGACTGTGGTGAGAAAGGCATATTCATCGCGCCAGTTCCCCTTCCAACGCAGCCAATTCATCTACCCTGCCCCAAATATGATCTTTACCGGCGCGAACCAGCTTGGAGCGCATTGCATGCAACTTGGTATAGTGGCGCAGCTTTGATTTGAGCGGAGCATTATCAACACGGGGTTGTTCTGGATCAATTTCCCATGGGTGGAAATAGAAGATGGCACCGCGACCATCATCCTTCTGCATTTTGCGAATAGCGCGATCATAAAGCGTATAAGGAAGCAGACGAAAAAAACCGCCGCCGCCAGAGGCAAATATCCTATTTCCCACTTTCACTGTCGTCACTGGCAACTCAATCAAATCCGATCCAGCAACCGGCTTCCAAGCAAAACGGGGTGATCCGGCCCAGCCATAGTGATCATGCTTGATCGGCGCGACACTGGACGAATAGCGATAGCCCTGTTCTGCCAGTATTTCATGGGCCCATGGTGTGCGATGATCTATCGAAAAGCTGGGCGCGCGATAACCGGTAATGGCCTGTCCGGAACTGTCTTCCAAAATCTTGCGACTGCGCTCCAGATCATCGCGATACTGGTCTGGTGTCAATGTAAATACACGCGCATGATCATAACCATGACTGGCCACTTCATGCCCTTCCGCCACAATGCGCTGCATCAGCTGTGGATAGCGTTCCGCTACCCAGCCTAGCGTGAAAAAAGTCGCCTTGATCCCGACTTCATCAAACAAGTCGAGAACATCATTGGTGTTTCTCTCAACCCGATGCACCAAGCCGTCCCAATCGGCACGGTCAATGACCGTTTCAAAGGCGCCAACCTGAAACCAGTCCTCGATATCGACCGACATGGCATTGAGCAAAGCATTCGCTTTTCTCGCCTTATCTATGGGTTCAGGCCGCGCGTCCTGCATTGACATAGCTTTCCTTGCTCCGGATATCGCTTTCGACCCAATCCACAAGCATCGTCAAGACACGGTGCAGACTTTCCTGCTGCCCATCCATACGCGTTTCCAATGCGGAAAGCTGTCGGGACAGGATATCTACACGTGCTGAAACCTTGTCGTCTACAGCCGGTGCAGTCACTGCTGGCTTCTCGACTGTTGCAGTTTCGGCAGGTGTTGGTTCAGGTACAAAGTCAACGCTTCGTAACGGCACGACATCATGCTCTTGCGCAGCGGCTTCGGCGACAACTGGAGTTGGACTTTCCGGAACCACAGCGGCAACCGGTGCGATAGGTTCAGACACCACGGGAGCCGGTGCTGGTTCTGTCTGTGCCGCTCGTGCAGGTTTTTCCCATAGAGGGCTTTTTGCCGTCGCCAGATCAATCTCTGCTTCGGGTTCTGCAATATCGATTTCTTCGCCATTTAAATCAGCCAAAACTCGGCCGACCAAAGCTTGATCGATCAATTCAGCATGTTCAACGGCACCCATCAACAGGACCCGGCTCATCAATGTATTGATTTTGCGGGGCACTCCACCGGTTTCGCTGAACAACAGAGAAAATACGTCAGATGTGATTTTCGGACGCCCGGACCAACCACTTTTGGACAGCCGGTGCGTGATATAGGGTTCGATTTCATGCGCTTCCATAGGTTCAAGATGGTGATGCGCAATAACGCGCTGACGCAATTGTTCCAACCGATCGGATGTTTGCAACGTGTCCCGGAACTCGGGCTGGCCAAGAAGGAATATCTGCAACAAAGCCTGACCACCCAATTGGAAATTGGATAGCATACGTAGCTCTTCCAAAGCACCCGTCGGCAGGTTTTGTGATTCATCTACGATCAGCAGGCACCGGCGCCCAGAACGTGCTTCACTATGCAAAAATTCTTCGAAAGCGCTGAGTAACTGCGCTTTGTCCAAATTGTCTGTATCGATATCGAAGTTATCCGCAGCGACCCGGACAATATCTTTGCTGTCCAGCGCCGTCGTCACGACGTTGGCGGCTGTTAGTCGCTCGCGATCAATCGTTGCCATCAAGTGGCTGACCAAGGTCGTTTTACCTGCGCCTACATCGCCCGTAATGACAATGAAGCCTTCGCCCTGTGCCAGGCCATAGCCAAGATAGGACAGTGCCTTTCTGTGGGTCAGGCTTTCGAAATAATAATGCGGATCCGGTGTCAGCTGGAATGGCCGACTTTTCAGTCCATAAAATTCTTCATACATACTGGTTTCTCCCACCTACTCTTGCGGTGATGCTGTTAAAATTCATATTGCAGGCCAAGCAATGCGGATGCTGTGAGCTCGCTATCAAAGCCATTCTGTTGAAAGCTATCAAGACCAACAGCTGCGGTCCCGGTCAGCCGCGGAATAATCTGACGATAATAGGCCGCGTTCGCACCCATTGCGAGTACGTTAGGTGCACCAGCAAAGCCGCTATCCAGCAAGTTTGCATAGACATTGGTATCGAAACCAGACCGCGCATCTAGCTGGCGTCCGATTGACAGGTTGGCATAGTAATTTTGATCCACCAAACCATCCACGCCGGGGAGACCGCCCAATTGCGATGCGAAGAACCGACGACGGGAATAGCCCGCTGCAACGCCCATATTCCAACCACTATAGCTATAAGTTAGTTGTGCATTCACGCCGCGTGCTCGAAACGAAGAGGACGCCGCCGACTGCAATGCGTCGTTGACACAAAGACTACTCGTTTGGCCAAAGGCGCAACCATTTAGTTCACCACTGAGAGGATTGCGATTGCTGGTAAAGCTCGTACCCAAGGATGACAGATTGTCGTTCAGCAAGTTACCGAAACCCGACACTGTGTCATAGACCGACACGTTGAGCGAAGTATTTTCATTGGGCTGATAACCAAGGCTGCCAGCATAGGTTGTGCTGCCATAGCGTCGCCCTATGCGCGCTTCCAAAGAAGTCCGGCGGCTCGGGCGCCACAACACGCCAGCGTCCCAGATCAAACCATCCTGATCATAAGACAGTAAACGCGGAGATGCTTCATCAGTAACCAAGCGACCATCATTGTCGACAACCGGATCGCCATTAACGTCTCGCAGTGCATCGCGTTCGGATATTTCGATATCCTCATAACCGACACCACCAACAAGTGCGACGGTGGGCGTGACCGGAACGGTTACATCAGCACGGACATACTTGCCCTCAAACCGCTGATCCAGCTGGCCAGCGTCTTCACGTTCGTAACCTGCACCGACGGACCAACCGAAAGGTAGATCGCCCGGGCTCATACCAACGCTTGCGCTGGCCGAATGGCTGACGCTGTCGTCAAAAATATCAATTGGTAACTGCCCAGGAGGCAAAATGCCGGTGTCTTCGCTTTCGACCTTGGTATAGCCGACCCGGTAATTGGCGTTTACGTCAAGCGCGCCGATATTGGTCGATAGAGATGGCCCCGCATAGATCGAATAGACTTGCGTGACATTATCGATATTACCAACGGTATTCGAAGGCGCTTCACCGCGAAGGTCAACGCGGCTGCGCGTGGCAATACCGCCTGCTTCGATGGATAGAACATTTGGCACAACCTGCACACTACCGCGCGCCAGACCGCTGAGAATATCATCGTCGCCGATATTGTCCTGATAGAAAAAGCGGCGCTCATAGCGCAGATTCACTTGTGCTTCTGCCCGGCGGGTCTGGATTGATGTCTCAATGCCTGCCGCGACCGTCGTATAGGTCAACACGTCCGAACCGTCTTTCAGGTCTGCTACAAGAACCTGCTGCACTTCCAGATAAGGCGTAACTTCAACATTGCGGTTCTGGGCTTGCGCTGGCTGCACTGCAACCATTGCGAGCGGCACCAATACCGCCGCTGCCCTCAACATATTCATGCACTTACTCTTGGTCACGGTTACTCTCCATATCCGTAATAGGATCCAAAGCTCCGCCCCGTTGGCGAGAATTTCGTGCCATTGAGGAGCAATTGGATATTGTCACAGCCAGCCATCAGGCTCAGCGCATCGCGCAAGGCTGTTTCCGTTGTTTCATCTGCTTTCACGATCATCACCACTTGCCCGACATGGGTCGCGAGCACGGATGCTGGCGAGGCAGACAAAGCAGGTGGCGAATCAAAAATAACGATCCGGTTGGGATTATTCTGTGTCAGCCGGCCCAAAACCTCTTGCGTCCGCGAAGAGGCGAGATATTCGGTGTCTGCATTGGTCTGCTCACCTGCTGGCAAAATCGCAAGGCCCGCAATATCCGTATGGATGATGCAGTCTTCGACCGGCAGTTGCGGATCGGCCAGCGCGTCCATCAGGCCCTTGCTGCCTTCCAGACCAAGGCTCGACAAAATACTCGGCTTGGCAAAGTCGGCATCAACGAGCAGCACTTCATTGTCTTTCTCTGCCGCAATCGAAAGCGCCAGATTCAGCGCACAGAAGGTCTTGCCCTCATTTGGGTGAGCCGAACAAATCAGGATGCGTTCGCCATGTTGCACGCGCGCTTGCTTGGCACTGCCTTTGGCTGCCATCAGCAGCTGGCGCTTGATGATACGGAATTCTTCCGAAATGCCGGTCACCGGGCCATCGGGTACAACAAAACCGGCTTCGCGCAACTTGTCACGGTCGACGATAACACGCGGACCATCATAAGCCGCAGTGCGTTGAGGCGCGGTTGGTACGACTTGTTGTGTTGCCACCTCCGGTGGTAAAATTTCTGGTCCATAATTCTGCGTCGGACCGCCGGTTTTCGACGGCACATAGTCATAGACCTGCGCCGCACGTTCAAGCAGTGAACTGGATTTACTGAGAGGATTATATTTGTTCATAATTTTTCCTCAGGCCACCATGCCGCGCTGGATAAACTCAACGACCATCAGCAACGCAAACACGCCAACCAAGGCGCCGCCAGCGCTATAAAATAGGCGCATTTTCTTTTGCCGGATTTCTCGTTGACTGCTGGTCAGGATTTGCGAAACCGAACCGATAACGGGCAGTCCGCTTGCCTTCTCGAGCCGCGCCGATGTCGGATAGCTGGTCTGCAATTGCCCCATCGCAAAGGCCGCGCCAACGCCGCCGCCAAGACCGACGAACAAGACCATCGCTAGCAATAATGGCCGGTTCGGCGCAGCGGGTGACCGCGGGCTAGACGGCGGATCGATAACCTTGAACTTTACGGAGTCGGTTTCCGACTCTACCTGACCGCGCAGTTTGATCTGCTCTCGGTCTTGCAACATCTTATCATATTGGCCCTTCAGCACATCATAGTCGCGGTTGATCCGGGCCATTTCTGCGGCAACGCCAGGCTCCAAAGACTGTTTGGACGCCAGTTGCGTCATGTCCGCCTGAATGGCGTTTTTGCGGGCTTGCAGAGCAGCAACCGATGCCTGACGCTCAGCGCGCATGCTTTGCAGCGAGCTATAAGCGGGGTTTGGTGTTCTATAGCCTGATGATCCAGACCCTTTAGGCTGTGCTGCGACCTGCGCCCGCAGTGCGGAAATTTCCCTCTTCATGGCAACGATATCCGGATGGCTGTCTGTCCACCCACGCGCGCGCGCCGATGCCAGTTTACCTTGCGCTTGTGCCAATTGTCCTCGCGCACCGCCTCCGGAGCTGCCACCTGCAAATCCTGGCGTAGCGATTGTTGGCGGTGTTCCCGACAATTGACCATTTAGAGCTGCTAAAGAGCTGCTAGCTGATGCCAATTGCGATTCGATCTGACTAAGCTCGGCACGAGCCGCTTCGATTCGTTGGCTGATCGAACCAACACCTGGTAGCAACCCAAGATTTTCTGTTTCGAACTGGACCCGTTTTTGTTCTGCTTCCTGCAACGCTTTTTCCCGAGTCGCGAGTTGCGCATCGAGGAATTTAAGAGTCTGGGTTGTCTCGTCGCGATCACCAGAGAGGTTTTCTTCGACGAAAATATCGATCATCTTCTGAACGATTTCGCGCGATAACGTGGCGTTTTCAGCGTCCGACATATTGCTTGCAGAAGCGGTTGCAGTGATTTCGAAGAGATTATCTTTTTCCGACTTAATCTCGATATTCTTCCGCAACATCTCAACCTTGCCGGCCAATTCGCGGTCGCTCGCAACTGAGAGGTTTAGGTCCGTTCCCCGGACAACCTTTTCCAAGTTAATGGTGGATGCTAGCGTTTCCTGAACTCGGTCCATATTCCTTTTGCGGTCGCGGGATTCGATGCCGACTTTGTCAGACAAGATTGACTGCATCTCCACAAAGACGCGCGCTTTGGATTCGTAGCTATTCGGGATCAGCGCAACAACAAGCCAACCCAACAGGCAGATGCCCCAAGCAACAGCCAATGCGAGCCAGCGCCTGTTCCAGACGCTGTGCAATGCTATTCTAACTTCATCATAAAGGCCGTTCATTGGTCTTTTCGATCCCTATCAAGGTGCGCCGCGCGGCGGATTAAAACATGCTCTTGGGAATGATGATCACATCGCCGGGACGCAGCATCACATTGGCTTTGGTTTGACCGCGATCGAGCAGATCGGCGATGCGCAGGGCATATTCCTGCTGCTTGCCGGTGCCCCGATTGTAACGAACGAGGCGCGCTTTATTTCCAGAAGCAAATTCAGACAGACCGCCGACGGCGATCATCGCGTCGAGCAACGTCATATTGGCGCGGTACGGTATCGAAGCAGGTTTCTCGGTCGCGCCGACAACCCGGATTTGCTGAGAGAAGGTGCCGGAGAAATTATTGACGATGACCGATACGAGCGGTTCGTTGATATATTCTGACAACTGCAGTTTCAGATCTTCCGCCAGCATCGCAGGCGTTTTGCCCACGGCAGGCATATCGGTAATTAGCGGCGTCGTGATCCGGCCATCCGGGCGAACCTGAACCTTTGCGCCCAGCTCGGGGTTCCGCCACACAAAAATGGTAAGCTCATCAAGCGGTCCGATGACATATTCTTCACCCGGACCTTCCTGCATCGAAACGAAGGATGCAGGCGGGAGTTGCGGCCCTGAAGATGTGCCTGAACATCCGGCAACCGCAAGGGAAGCCAATCCGGCACCCATCAGATATTTCGGTAGCTTCTTCTTTTTCAACGCAGCAGTCATTTCCATATCCTCGCAAACAGCCATTGGCGACCCGCCGATTCCGGACGGAAATCGGCCAATCACGCATAGTCTTGCGAAGGCTATGAGAGAAAATAGTGAAGATAGCGTTAGGATTGATAGAAATTAGGGTTAATATTTGGCTGTTTTCATGGGATGCAGAAGAATACCCACCTAACCAAGCAGCACTTCCTTGGCCGCTCCCTGACCTAAAAAGTTCGCCGGGCTAGCGCTCGCACCATAGGCTCCGGCGCAGAATATTGCGACAATATCACCTATCTCGGCGGTCGGCATTTCCGCCCGATCACTTAATAAATCAAGCGGTGTACATAGACATCCAACAATCGATACGGTCTCATCAGATGGCTGGTCATATCGTGTTGCAATTGCCGCAGGATAGTTCCGGCGGATGACGGTTCCGAAATTTCCGCTCGCCGCCAATTGGTGATGCAAACCGCCATCGGTCACCAGAAATGTCTCACCCTGACTTTTTTTGCGATCAACGATTCGCGTCAAATAGACCCCCGCCTCACCAACGAGATAGCGCCCTAGTTCGAGAGCGAACTGAGTATCCGACAAAATATCGGGCAGATCGGCAAATTGCTTTTGCAGCGCTGCACCAATTTGCGCCACATCCAAAGCCTGATCGCCGGGGAAATAGGCTATGCCAAAGCCGCCTCCCAGATTGATATGCTCCGGGCTTTGGCCAATTTCTTCCGCCAACCGCGCGGCAAGACCAATAGTCTGCGCCTGCGTTTCAATGATCGCATCGGCTTTCAGGGCTTGAGAGCCCGCGAATATGTGGAAACCGCGCCAATGTGCTCCGGCTGCTAATATCTTGCGTACGGCTGGAGCAACAAGATCGATATCCATACCAAATTGCTTGGCTCCGCCGCCCATTTTCATGCCAGACCCTTTGAGATCAAAGTCGGGGTTTACCCTTATGGCAAGCCGGGGCTGCAATCCTTCTTTTGCCCCAATTGCTAACGCGCGGTCACACTCGCTGGGCGATTCGATGTTGATGGTCACGCCTGCCTGAATGGCCTGGAGCAATTCAGCATCGCGCTTACCGGGGCCAGCAAAGCTGATTTTCTTCGCAGCAGCACCGGCCTGCAGCGCCATAGTCAATTCACCACCAGAGGCTATATCAATCCCATCGACAAGCCCTACCATATGCGAAAGCACCGACGCATGAGGATTGGCTTTCATCGCATAATGAATGTGCAATTGTCCCGGCATTGCATCTCGCAAAGCCTCCATCCGCTTACTCAAAAGCCGTTTGGAATAGACAAATAGTGGCGATCCATGTTCGGCGACCAAAGCGCCTGCTTTTGCGCCGTCAATCGCAAGCTGTCCGTCGAGGCTCTCATAGCCACTGGGTATCGGCCCGATAGGTTTGATTTTACTCATAGTTTTTCGTTCTTTGCCAAAGCATTACGATCCAATTTACCGTTAGGGTTCTTCGGAAAATCCTCGACCAGGATAATATCGCGGGGGTACATAAAATTGGGTAAATTGCGCTTCAAATATGTCCTCAGTTCTTTCTCCACATCCGCAACATTCTGTACTTCTGCTGGCCGAACATAAAGACAAATCGCGTGCCCCAATCGCTCATCGGGAACCCCAACAGCCACGGCTTCGGCGATAAGTCCTGATTCCACAGCCACTTCTTCGACTTCGGTCGGACTGATCCGGTTACCGGAACTTTTTATCATATTATCCGTCCGCCCGACAAAATAGAGCAAGCCATCGGCATCGCGCCGGACCGTATCGCCCGACCAGACCGCCGTACCGCCATATTTTGACGCAGCCGGTGCCGGTTTAAACCGTTCGGCCGTCCGTTCCGAATCCTGCCAATATCCTTGTGCTACCAGCGGACCAGCATGAACCAACTCGCCCTCTGTCCCGACAGCCGCGATATCTCCGCCCTCTCCCACCACCATGATTTCAGCATAAGGAATGGCAGTCCCCATACTGGTGGGATTATTGTCGATCAGCGCAGGATCAAGATAGGTTGAGCGAAACGCCTCGGTCAGTCCATACATCGCGTAGATATCGGTCTTTCCGCCGAAAATAGCACGCAATTGTTTAACCAAAGATGGCGTCAAGGCGCCGCCGCTATTGGTTAGCCTCCGCATCGATGTGACTGCGTCCTCTGACCAGTCCTGATCGACCAATTGCACCCAAAGCGGCGGGACAGCGGCCAGAGTGGTGATCTGGTCACGGGCACTGGCCTTTATCACATCCCGAGCGGTGAGATAGTCCAGCGGATAAGCGCATCCGCCAGAGAACCAGGTCGAAAGCAGCTGATTCTGGCCATAGTCGAAACTCAACGGCAACACGCATAATGTCCGATCATCAGGTGTCAGTTTCAAATATTGCGCGACACTGACCGCGCCCAAGCTGAGATTGGCATTGCTGAGAACAACACCTTTTGGCCGTCCTGTCGAGCCGCTGGTGTACAAAATCGCTGCCAATGCATCTATATTGTCGGACAACTCACTGGGGTCCATGGGATCACCGATTTGCTCCAATTCATCCGATATTGCGACTTCATTCCAAACCACACAAGATTGATCTAAAGGATTGTCATCTAGAGATTTTATCCGACCGGCATTGGTAATCAGCAACTTGCTACCGCTATCGATGACAATATGCCCTACTTGCGCCGGTTTTAGAACCGGATTGACCGGCACGTGTACCAACCCCGCTCGGACCGCTGCCAGAGGCATGATACAAGCCAATTCCGTCTTCGGCAGCCATGTCGCGACCCGATCGCCCTTATCGAAACCCTGCTCCGATAACCAGCGCGCCAAAACGCCCACACGATGATTTAACATCTTGTAGCTAAGAGACCCAGAACGCGTGACCAACGCTATCGCATCGGGATCTTTTCCGATGGCAAGGCGGTCCAAAGGGAATGCATCATCTGTGAATTGAGTATTCAAATGCTTGAGCCTATGGGAAAAAGTAGAAAATTGTGACAGATATAGTGATAGCAATGAACAGTGAATATCACGACAATTTTCAGTCGGCGCAAGCCGTGGCTGGTGAAAAGCTTGGTCGAACGGGTCAAAAGTCGCTGTTTGACCGCATAGACTGGTTGAAACAGCTGCATGAGCTATGTCTTCCAAATAACCAACCGCTTATTGTTAAAAGCGCCGAAAATGGTGCCCAAGCGTGGTTGTTCCTGATGAAAAAAGGTCTGGGCAACTACACTGCCCTCGCCAACTGGTATAATTTCACCTATCGGCCGATTTTCGCCGGAGATAACAGCGGTGAACATGATGAAGTCACCAAATTGGCCCTTCTTGCCAGTGTCGCCAAAAAACTCTCTTCGCAATGTCATCGTATCGAAATTGCTCCGGTGCCGGAGGAGGACCAAGCCGCTAGCCTCACCGAACGGGCCTTTGAACAAGCTGGCTGGGTCGTTTTCAAATCGAAAGCCGATGACAATCATATCCTTGTTGTAAAAGGCCGCACATTCGACCAATATTGGTCGGAACGCCCCGGTCGGTTACGCAATACCGTTCGGCGCAAAGCCAAGAAGAACATTGTTTCCATCCGGGTTGAGACCGAATTTTCCGAAGAACATTGGGCAGATTACTGCGATGTTTACAACAAAAGCTGGAAACCCGAGGAAGGCAACCCCGATTTCCTGAAAAACATCGCCAAACAGGAAGCTGCCGCCGGATGTTTGCGCCTTGGCCTTGCTTATATTGATGGTAAGCCCGTTGCAGCCCAATTCTGGACCGCCGAAAATGGCGAAGCGCTTATTCACAAGCTCGCTCATGTTGAGGATGCGACCAAATCGTCACCAGGCACATTACTCTCCGTCGCCATGTTTCAGCACGTTATAGATGTGGACGGCGTAAAATTGATTGATTTCGGCACGGGCAATGATCCTTACAAACGCGAATGGATGGAAGATGTCCGCACCCGATATCGTCTGGAGATGTTCTGGCCTAATAACCCCCTTTCCTGGCTACCTATCCTGCGTTACCAAATGTCAGCCCTTGTAGGAAAGCGATGATCGCTTTAGGGAAGCGCGGTTGTCCGGGAGTCGGGGGTTTATTGATGTCGGAAAATACGGAATTGACGCCAGAAGCTGCTGTTCGTGCGGTCATGCAAGACATATTGGGGCTGGACGAAGCGCAGGTTGCTGCATTTACTACAGAAACTGAGCTTTTTGGCGCACTACCGGAATTGGACAGCATGGCAGTCGCGGGACTGCTTACGGAACTAGAAGATCGTCTCGATATCATGATTGAGGATGATGAAGTTGATGGAGAGCTGTTCGAAACCTTCGGCAATCTGGTAGCTTTTGCTGAGACGAAAGCAGCCGAGTGACGGCGACGCTCGACTATTCGAGTTATCAATTTCAAGGACAAGATGAACTTTGCCTGCGGGTTGGCGCAGCGCATGCCAAGACCATCCTTGTCATCCCGCCACTTTTCGATGAAATGAACCGCATGCGGCGGATGCTGGTCAATATGATGCGCCTACTCGCCGAACATGGCATTGGCAGCACCCTACCCGACCTACCAGGCACCAACGAAAGCCTGTTCCCACAGAAAGAAGCCAGTTTGACCATATGGCGGCAGGCCTTGGTTACTTGTTCCGAAACATTACCAGCGCCTCATCATATCGTTTCGTTTCGCGGCGGATGCTTGCTCGATAACTTTACCGATAATGCCAGAAAATGGCGGCTATCTCCTGTAAAAGGTACAACTCTACTCCGCACCATGATGCGTACTCGCATAGCCTCTGATAAAGAGGCAGGGCTGTCTACGGATATGGCGCAGTTAGTCGCAGAGGCCAAACAGGGTCAGGTCAATTTGGCCGGTAACAACATTGGGTCCGCCCTATTTTCCGAGCTGGAAGACGCCCTGCCCGCGCCATCAGAAACCGTTCGCACAGCGCAACTGGAAAACAACACCAAAACGGCAGATGTCAGGCTTGCTGGCTCTGCCTTGTGGTTACGTGCCGAACCCGGGGATGATCTGCTGTTATCGGGAGCCATAGCGACTGACCTGGTGTCTTGGATATCGGCATGACTCGGTCCTTTCATCAGTTTATCTGTGAGGACGCGATGCTCGCTGGCACGCTCGATAGAGGTCCGCGTTCGACCGGGCTTTTGATTGTCAGCGGCGGCAACGAGATCAAAGCCGGCGCCCATGCTGGCATGGCGAAACTGGCACAAAAGCTTGCTGACCAAGGCTTCCCGGTCTTTCGCTATGACCGCCGAGGGATTGGTGACAGCAGCGGCAGTAATAGCGGCTTTTTGGAAGCGAGAGCCGATATCGACGCCGCGACGGAATATTTCCGTGAAACGCATCCGAACCTGACCAAAATCGTCGCTTTCGGCAATTGTGATGCGGCGACCGCTTTGGCATTATTTGGTAACAAGATAGCCATTGATCAGACAGTGCTGGCCAACCCGTGGGTGATCGAAGAAGCCGATCTCACCTCTCAAGCACCAACCAATCCGCCGCCTTCTGCCATTCGGTCGCGCTATTGGGCGCGTTTGAAAAACCCGAGGTCCATAATTGACTTGTTTACCGGCAAGATTAACTTCAGAAAACTTGCTAGCGGATTACAACAAGCGACTCAAAAACAAGAAAATACTGCCCTAGCTAACGACCTCAAAAACGGGCTGATCCAACTGGAAAAACCGTGCCATATTTTGCTCGCTAGTCAGGATACGACTGCCCGCGCTTTTCTTGCAGCATGGAATAGTCAGGACTTCGCCGCAGCTAGAGCCTTGCCAAATATCACGATCGAAACGCTCGATAGCGCATCCCATAGTTTCGCAGATGATCAGTCCAAGCGCTGGCTGGAAGACCAGCTTCTCGACATCCTAAAAAACGCCTGATTATTCAGCCGCCAGCAGCTCAAACTCTTCTTCCGCCAGAAAGCGCTCGGCATCTAATGCTGCCATGCAGCCAGTGCCTGCCGCCGTAACAGCCTGCCGATAGACATGGTCCATCACATCACCGCAGGCAAATAACCCCGGAATCTTGGTTTTGGGGGTACCCGGTTCGACTTCAATATAGCCGCCGTCGATCAGATCGAGATGATCTTTGAAAATCTCCGTCGCCGGCGCATGTCCAATGGCAACAAACGCCCCGTCCGTTTCCAAATGGCTTTGTTCACCGGTCTGCGTATCGATCAGATCAACACCAACCAGACCCACAGGATCGCCGCCGCCGACAAATTTCTCGACCGTCTTGTTCCACAACACGGTGATTTTCGGATTTGCAAACAACCGGTCCTGCAAGATTTTCTCGGACCGCAAGCTGTCGCGGCGATGGATTAGGGTCACATCATCGCTGTGATTGGTCATGTAGAGCGCTTCTTCGACAGCCGTGTTGCCGCCGCCGATGACGACCACTTTCTTGCCGCGATAGAAGAAACCGTCGCATGTTGCACAGGCGGAGACACCTTTGCCGCCTAGTTCCTGCTCACCTTCCACGCCTAACCATTTGGCCTGCGCACCGGTGGCAATGACCAGCGTATCACCTTCATAGACAGTCCCGCCATCACCGGTCATCCGGAAAGGGCGCTGCGAAATGTCGACATCGACAATCGTATCAAACATCGTGCGCGTGCCGACTTTATCAGCCTGCGCCTGCATTTCTTCCATCAACCACGGCCCCTGCACCACATCGCGGTAGCCGGGATAGTTCTCCACATCAGTGGTAATGGTCAGCTGACCACCGGGCTGCAAACCCTGCACCACAATCGGCTCTAACCCAGCGCGTGCGCCATAGATAGCGGCGCTCAGCCCAGCAGGGCCGGAGCCCAGGATCAGCATTTTGGTACGATGTGTTTCGGTCATATTTCCATCCTAGATTCGTTTCGTTCCACATAAGGATGCAAAGCAGCACTCGGCAAGAGGCGATGCGAGAAGAATCGCTGTTGGCGGGGATGTTTTTTATTTATTCCCTCAGGCGGCGGGAGTTTTTGATTAACCTCAAACGCCGGGCGCGGGCATCCGCCCGCTTGGCTACGCGCCAAAGGGCGCGGCGGACGCCATCCAATTTTGGCGTCCTTGCCTCCGCTTCGCGTCGGTTTGGTGCGAACCTTGAGGTCAGTCTACCGAGCGTAGCGAGGCAAGCGCGACCGCGCGCCCGAGCTTATGCGAGGGTAGCCAAGGGCACGGATGTGCCCGCCCGGCGTTTGAGGGAATAAACAAAGACTCTTCCCCTCCCAA
>NZ_JBDWDI010000004.1:0-1985136 GCF_039977335.1 Parasphingorhabdus sp. | reverse complement strand
TACTGGATCATAAGACCAGTTGGCGATCGTGGAAGGAGACTGCATCCAGTCCAGACGCTTGGCTTGTTCGGACCAGAATGCGTCAGGTGAAGAGATGCTCTCCCCATAAAGACAATCGTAATCAGCAGAAGAACAATGGGTGTTGCCAGTCGCCTTGCTATCGGGCTGAATCATGTCGCTCATCAAATGCTCTCCTGCGGAATATTTTATCAATCACTAGCAAGGGCTCTGCAGCGCTTGAAAGCTATTTTGAACTATATGATCTGATGGTAGCGATTTCACAACTAATCATGCTAGCAAAGACCATCAACCAGACACGCTATTGAGGAATCGCTATGGCAACCGCAGCACAAGCATCCCGAATGGGCCGCGCCTTTGAGGTTCACAAACTCACCCCGGCCATCGGCGCTGAACTTTCTGATATAAATTTATCCGAACGCCTTTCTGACGGTATTATTGCGGATATCCGACAAGCTCTACTCGACCATAAAGTCATTTTCTTTCGCGACCAAAATCTTGATCGGGAGCAGCTACTGAACTTTGCCAAAAGATTCGGGACACTGGAAATCCATCCTGCCACACCGAAAGAGCAACCCCATCCAGAAATATTGCGTATCGCGCATGGCGAAAAGAGCAGGGGTCAGGAAAATATGTGGCATAGCGATGTCACATGGCGCGCCGAACCTTCGCTGGGATCCGTGCTGAGTGCTCTCGAAATTCCGCACGTTGGCGGGGATACATTATTCGCCAATATGAACCTGGCTTATGAAAAACTACCGCAAGACATCCGCGAACAGATTACCGGCCTCACGGCGATACATGATATTGCCAGAGTATTTGCCAAGCGTTTGAACAAAAAACCCGAAGAGCTGCATGATCAATATCCACCGCAGGAACATCCCGTCGTGCGCACACATCCTGAAACCGGATTGCGCAGCCTTTACGTAAACAGCGCCTTCACTAGCCATATTACCGGAATGGATGGGGGCGAGAGCAAGGCTCTGCTCAAAAAACTCTATGCCACCGCAGCCAATCCGGAAATTCAATGCCGCTTCAAATGGACCAAAGGGGCAATCGCTTTTTGGGACAATCGGGCTTCGCAACATTTTGCTGCATCCGATTATTTCCCGGCCCGCCGCGTCATGGAACGCGCCACAATCGCCGGCGACAGACCTTATTTTTCGGCCGATAGCTAAAGAGCAAACCGGTCAATCGTAGAACGTCTGAGCCATGACGCTACGGAATCGGTCTGTAAAAATGGCTAGTCAAGAAGCCCTTGCGCGATGACTATATGACCGATAGTTTTCTCTCTATAGGATGAGGGAAAATATGATGCGCAAAGCACTTTTACTCGCGGCCTGCTCAACAGCATTGGCCGTTTCAGGATGTAGCAAAGACGGTGGATCAAATGGCTCTGATGCCAATGTCACCAACACCGAATATCCCGAGCAGGTTTTCTGGGGCGACACCCATCTCCACACCGATAACAGCATTGATGCGTTCGGTTTTGGTACGCGGCTCGACGCCGAAGCTGCCCTGCGCTTTGCCAAAGGCGAAGAAGTAACGGCCTCAAAAGGCTCAAAAGCGAAGCTTTCCCGGCCGCTCGATTTTCTGGTGATCGCGGACCATAGCGACGCGGTTGGCGCGACCAAGGCGCTTTATGAAGCGCCACGCATTGCACTTTTGGGCAATGATTTTTTGCTCCGCTGGTATGATATGATGCACGAAAGCGACGAAGGTTCGCTGGCGGTCACGGCTGAGCTCATCGACGGCGCGGCTGCCGGGACTTTGCCCGATGATCTTTTCGACCCGGAAGAATCGGCTGATCGGATCAAATCGCTGTGGACAGAACATGGTGAGACGCTGGATGAGTATAACGAGCCCGGCAAGTTTACCGCCTTCCACGGTTTTGAATATACACCGATGCCGGGCGGGGACAATCTGCACCGCGTTGTGATGTTCCGCGACGGTGGGGACAAAACGAGCACCATGCTGCCCTTTGCAAGCTTTGACGCCGGCGATCCGGAACAACTTTGGGCCTATATGGCGGCCTATGAAAAAAGCACGGGCGGAAAAGTTCTCGCCATCCCGCATAACAGCAACGTGTCCAATGGCCGCATGTTTGCAATGAACAAGCTGGACGGCAGTCCAATCGATGCGGCCTATATTAAAACGCGCGCTCTGCGCGAACCTATTGTCGAGGTCACCCAGATTAAAGGCGACAGCGAAAGCCATCCTTTCCTTTCTCCCAATGATGAATTTGCCAATTATGGCGATGCCGGCTGGGACAAATGCAATCTGAGTTGCGGTAAGGAAATGCCTCCGGAAAGCTATGGGGGCAGCTATGCCCGTGAAGCTTTGAAGCGCGGTCTGGAATTCACACAGAAAATGGGCGCTAATCCGTTCAAATTTGGCATGATCGGTTCAACCGACAGCCATACGTCACTGGCCACTGCGGACGAGAATAATTTTTACGGCAAGCATAGCGGCAACGAAATCAACAACAAAGACCGGGCAATGGCGCCGCAAAATCTGGGCACGCGCAGAGGCCGGTTTGGCTGGCACTATCTATCCAGTGGCTATGCCGCAGTCTGGGCAACCAGCAACACGCGTGAGGCGATTTTTGACGCGATGATGCGCCGCGAAGTGTATGCAACAACTGGCCCGCGTATGCAGGTCCGTTTCTTTGGCGGGTTTGATTTTGCGGAAGGTGATACCGATAATCTCGTCAAAGCTGGCTATGCCAAAGGCGTTCCCATGGGCGGCGATCTCACGGGCGTTGACGGGAAAGCACCGAGCTTCCTGGTCTCCGCGCTGATGGATCCCGAGAGCGCCAATCTCGACCGTGTTCAAGTGGTCAAAGGTTGGATTGATGCCAGCGGGAAATCTCAAGAGAAAATCTACAATATCAGCTGGAGCAGTCCGGATAGCCGTAAGGTGGGCGCTGACGGAAAACTGGCTGCTGTGGGCAATACAGTTGATCTTACCAAAGCCACATGGGAAAATAGCATCGGCGCACCAGAACTGATCACATGGTGGCAGGACCCAGATTTCGACGCGTCGCAAAATGCCTTTTATTATGTCCGTGTGCTCGAAATTCCGACGCCGACATGGCCGGTTTATGATGCGTTGAAATTCGGTCTGACGCTGCCGGAAGATGTTATCAAAATCCAGCAGGAGCGGGCTTATTCGTCGCCGATCTGGTACACGCCAGCCGCTGCAAAAAGCTGACCCAATGGCTATTCGATCTGTGCGGCTAGTCAGGAATATCGTGCAGAGATGAAACTGCTGAAAGAACCTTTGGTCCATTTTCTAGGCGGCGCACTATTGGTATTCGCTTTTTTCTGGGCAACCGGCACCAATCGTGATCCGGCTGACTATGAGATCACCGTCGGTGAAACCGATATTGAGCGGCTAAAGGCTGGCTGGGTGCAAAATTTCCGCCGCGCGCCTACGCAAGACGAGCTGGACAGCCTGATCGATCAAGAGGTCAAAGAGGAAATCTATTATCGCGAGGCTTTGCGTCTCGGGCTAGACCGCAATGACCCGCTGATCCGCCGCCGGCTGTTCACCAAGATGCGCTTTCTGGACAATCAGGAAGGATCAGAAGACAATCCCTCCGATGCCATATTGCAGAAATGGCTGGATGATCATCCTGATAAATATGTCCTGTCGTCACTTTATGATTTGGAGCAAATTTATCTCGGACAGAATGCTGACCAGTCCATTGCGGCAACATTGGACGACTTGAATCAAGGAACGATGGAGCCGAATGCTATCGGGCAGCCGATTTCGCTCCCTGCCAAATTGGGTCAAACCGGTACCTTTGAAATTACACGCCAGTTCGGGGAAAAATTTGCCGGGAGCCTGAAAGCGATCACCGTTGGTCAGTGGCAAGGCCCGGTACAATCCGGCTTTGGGCAGCATCTCGTTAAAATCACCGCCAAAACGCCCGGCAAATCACCGGCGCTTGACGACGTGCGACAAGCCGTAACCAACGATTGGAGCGCGGCACAGACGGCTAGTTTGGAAGAAGCTGCGTTCGACAGATATCGCAAGCAATATGACGTTATAGTCTCTGGCCGGGAATGAAGGCCTGCCTTCTCGCCATCGCTTGTTTCATCGGCTTGTTCTGGGCGACGGACGCCCATGCCGATGAACTGCGTCCTGCCTATATTGAACTGAACCAGATATCCCCCAGCGAGTGGACGGTATTATGGAAAGCCTCGGCCCGCTCCCGATTGGGCCGTTCGGGTGAGGTTATTATCCCAGAATCCTGCCAGCCTGTCGGCGAGGCTGAACGGCGCTTTGCTGCAACCAATATATTGACCAATCAAACACTCAAATGCACCGGCTCGATCGCCGGTCAATCGATCGGCCTTAAAGGACTGGAACTCGCCACAACCGATGCGCTGGTCCGGATTGCACCGCTTGATGAAGAAACACAAACGCTGCGCCTGACACCCGATGCGCCCGTCGCCAAGATTGCGCGGGAGGAGGCGATCGCAAATGTTGCATGGACTTATACGATCATCGGTATCGAGCATATCGTGTTTGGCTTTGACCATCTCCTGTTCGTGCTGGCGCTTGTTCTTCTGTTGAAAGGCGGCTGGCTCGTTGCCAAGACGGTAACCGCTTTCACCATCGCGCATAGCATCACCCTGATCGGTTCCACCCTCGGCTATCTGTCCCTGCCATCGCAGCCGGTGGAGGCGATCATCGCGCTTTCCATCATTTTCCTCGCGGTCGAAATCGTAAAGGCACAACGCGATAACGGTCGAACCGGCCCGAGACTCTCGGAGCGCTTTCCGTGGATTGTCGCCTTCCTGTTCGGCCTGCTCCACGGTTTTGGTTTTGCCGGTGCTTTGGCCGAAATCGGATTACCGCAAGATGATGTTCCGATGGCACTTTTGACCTTCAACCTCGGCGTCGAGATCGGGCAACTTTTCATCGTTGCGATTGTCTTTGCCCTGCTGGCCCTCATCCGAAACTATCGGCAAACATGGCTACAACCGGTCAAGACGGCAACATCCTACGCGATTGGTATCATCGCAACTTATTGGTTTATTGAGCGGATGGTGGCCTGAACGGCGATTATTTCAACCGGTCGCTCAATTGCGCAACACGCAGCTCCAGCGTTTTCAACTCGGTCAGCACTGACAGTAAATTCATCCTTTGAAAAATCCAATTCTTGGAAAAACCAACCATCATGAAAAGAAGCACGACACCGGTTGCCCATAATATGATCTCTCTTGTTTCAACCGCATTTATCGCACGCCAACCGGCATAGAAGGCACCCATAGCGACGAAGAACGTGATTATAGTGATTAGATAGGACCAGAACCGCATCGGCCCCTGCAAAGTTGCGCCCAGCTGCTCGAAAAGACCGCGGCCATTTTCCAGATCTTGGAGAAACGCCTTATCCTCTGCGCTTAACGTTGCGCCCAATTCATCATCAAATTTTGTCATCATTATTCTCCTTCAATGGGTTCGTCATTCAACGCTGCCTTTAACTGTTGGCGCGCATGAAACAGGCGGGATTTTGCTGTGCCAATTGCCGTACCCGTCACCTCGGCAATTTCCTTGATCGTCAGGCCTTCACCAAAATAGAGCAGAGCCGCTGTTCGGTGGTCATCGCTTAAGCGATCAAAGGCTTGATCAATTGTAACCTTGTCTTCGCCGCGCGGCGCTACGGATGTTTCCATAGTTTCCGCAGCGACAATATGAAGGCTTCGGTTCTTCTGGTTTTTGCCTATCTGATCCGCGCATTTCCGATGCAATATCGTATAAGCCCATGCCGGAAACCGAGAAGGATCACGTAAGCCCCGCCAGCCTTTGCAAATGCCGCTCCATGCTTCCTGCACTGCGGCACGCGCCTGTTCTTCATCGCGCAAAAGCCGACAGGCGGTTCGCATCAAACGCGGATACCATCGCGCTGCCAATCGTTCGCCCGCACGCCGGTCTCCGGCCTGAATCCGGGTCAGCAACAGTTCGTCATAAATCCGGTCGGTATCACTATAACGCATAGACATCCTGATGGCCTTTACTCCTATAGTCGGAGCAAAGCGCCAAAAGGTTCAACTATGCGAAAGTTTTTGCGCTATTGCGCCGTGTAGCCACCATCGACGACAAATTCCGAGCCGGTCACATAGCTGGATTCATCTGATGCTAGAAACAGCACACAATTTGCAATGTCGCTCGGTTCACCCAGCCTACCCGCCGGTATCGCAGCCTCTATCGCTTGGTAATTATCGGAATTTGTTTCTGCGCCAGCGCTTTGCATATTGGTCCGGATGATGCCCGGGTGCACCGTATTGACCCGAATGTTTTCGGCCGCGACTTCAAGCGCGACCGATTTGCTGAACAATTTCACCGCTCCTTTAGATGCCGCATAACTTGCGCTGCCGCGGAAACCGACAAGCCCGGCAACGGAGGACAGGTTGATTATCGAACCGCCTCCGAATTGACGCATCGCTAAGACGGCAGCCTGCGTTCCCATAAAGCTGCCTTCAACATTGACGTCAAACTGACGACGGAGTGCTGGTACGGCATTGTCACTGTGAATGGCTGCAACATCCAGGATACCGGCATTGTTGACCAGTACATCCAGTCGTCCGTGCTCAGCAAGTATCGCGGCAACTGCGTCATCCCAATCATGTTGAGACGTGACATCTTGTTTTACTGCAGAGGCATTGCCGCCTTTTTTACGGATCAAAGCCGCGGTTTCTTCCACCCCTGCAAGATCAATATCGCTAAGCACAACAATCGCGTTTTCTTCAGCCAAACGCTCAGCAATGGCGGCGCCAATGCCCGGACGAGACGCGCCGCCTGTGACCAGCGCAACCTTGCCTTCCAAGCGTTTCGTCATCTGCCTTATCCTGCGGGCGGTCTGTGCGCGCCGTCTGACCAGTCCTGCCGCGCGGCCCATTGTTCGAGGCTTTCAAACTCCACCTCGGGCAGGCGTTGCTGCACGAAATCGGTATTGACCCAGAATGGCTTGGTCTCTGCCTTATTATTATATTCGTAGAACGCAGCAATTCCAGCGGACATGGTTTCGCGGTTTTCTTCTGGCACATCGTCACCAAAAGCACCCACTAAAAGATCGCCAAATTCAGTCGGCGTGCAAGGATCATATTTAATCTCGCGGCCAAAGACTTTTGACAATATCTCGGCAACCTGCGGCGGTTTAATACGCTGCGGTCCGCCGATATTTAGCCAAGATCCTTCAAAGTCAGGGCGGTCCATTGCCGCAACCATGCATTTACCGACATCATCCAGGCTGATCCAGTTGGCTTCCAGGTGCGCCTCATGCGGATAGACATAGCGGCTTTCATCGACAATGAATGGCCGTGCCCAGTTGGTGAGCAGATTGTCCATAAACAGCACCGAACCAAAAACAGTGGCTGGCACGCCAGAGCGAAAAATCGAGTTCACCGCCACCGTATTATTGCCATAGGTGAACGGATCACCCGGGCGTTCAGGAATCCAGCTGGATGTGTTCCAGATAAAGCGCTTGCTGCCCGCTTTCTGTACAGCGGCAGCGACCCGGCCAGTCAACGTGGCACGGTCCTCACGCGCTTGGAGGGGGTGCGTATAAAAGACGGCGTCAGACCCTTCAAAGGCCGGGACCCAGGTTTCTTCATCATACAGATCGAAAATACGCGCTTCATCAGCAACGTTGCTGCCGCCCAAATCAGGTGTTTCGCTGCGGGATAGCGCCCGTACCTTATGGCCCGTTGCTCCCAACTGCCTGATTTGCGCCAATCCCTGGCGCCCGGTTGCGCCGACCACTGATACCAATGCCATTTCGAATCCTCCTTTATATTTGGCAAGGAGGCTAATCGCACAGGGACCTCTGCCCAATGCTCCATTTTGTCAGGCCATTAGTGTTAGGAGGCTTGCTCGTTCAACATTGCTTGCCAGCGCTGCATGCCGGTGATCCAGCGTTCCGGATCGCTACCCTTTTGCTTGATATAATCAGCCACTTGCGGGTGCGGCATGATCAGGAAGCGTTCTTCTTCAATGGCATCGAGGGTAATCTGCGCCACCGCTTCGGCGGTCAGCATGCCGTCTTTCGCCACTGTCGATGTGTCAATATCAGCCGTCATTGCCGTCGCCACGCCTTGCGGACAAAGCACCGAAACTTTCAGCCCATCGTCGCCATGGGTGATCGCCAGCCACTCGGCAAAACTCACTGCTGCATGTTTGGTCACCGAATAGGGCGCAGAACCGATTTGCGCGAGGAGACCAGCCGCAGAGGCTGTGCTCAAAATATACCCGCCGCCGCGCGCCAGCATTTTGGGGACCAATATGCGCGCCGCGCGAATATGGGCGAGAACATTTATGTCCCATATTTTCTGCCAACCCTCGTCAACAACTTCGACGCCGCCTTCCATAATGATCCCAGCGTTGGAGACAAAAAGGTCGATAGGACCGATGTCCTTCTCCACCGTTTCGATCAGCGATGTAATATCCGCTTTCAAAGACACATCGGTTTGTATGGCCGTTCCGCCAACATCGTCAGCGACCGCCTGTGCTCCAGCCAGATCACGATCGGCACAGACGACATGCTTTGCGCCTTCCGCAGCAAAGCGCCGCGCCATGGCCGCGCCAATTCCGCTCGCAGCGCCGGTAATAACGATGATTTTGTCTTTAAGATTCATAGATCGGATGTCCTGTTCAAGCTGTTTTGCAAGACGTTAGGGGAAGGTTTCGGAAATAAACAGGCTGCAAATCAACTCGGGTCGACAATTTGCCAAGCGGTCGCGCTGTCATAGATGAAACGCTCTTTCATTATGCCGTCGGCCGACCAAAGCTGATGGGAAATTTCGTTAAGCCTGCGCGTAACACCTTGTTTGTCCGTCGCATCAAATGTCCATAGGATCATCACATTATCGCCATCCACCAGCACCGTTTGGGGCGGATGCGTTTTCATCTCCTGCAGGCGATCCATCACTTTTTTCTCATGCGCGATCAGGGTATCGCGACCACGACGTGGTAGCTCGCAATTTTCCTGCATCGTTGCATCTGCATGATAAAAATCTTTTATCGCCTTGGCATGATCGCCATGCACTACGGCGTGAATAAATTGCTCAACTCTTTTTCGGCTTGGCATTGCTTATCTCTTTCTATCGGTTTCCCTATTCATCCAACGCAGAAAGTATCTTCTTCAGGCTCGCGGCTAGTCGTTCAGCGTCCTCGGCATCGATATTTTTATCGAGCACGGCGTTTATCTCGCCAAATGGAACCTTAATATCGCTGAGCGCGGCCAATCCTTTTTGCGTTATGGCAACTTCCCACGCCCTGCCATCCGATGATGACCGTTTTCTGCTGATATAGCCTGCGGCCAGCAACCGGTTCGTCATTGTCATGACCGCACTTTCTCTTTGCGACAGTTTATCGGCCACAAAGCGCTGCGTGACCGGTCCATCTTTGGCGATAATTGACAAGGCAGCGGCTTGCGCCGTTGTCAGGCCAGCCGATTCTTTCAGCGCCTCATCCGCCCGTTTCTTCAGGCGATGGGCGACCCGTTGCAGCAAAAAATAGAGACGATGCTCTGACGCAGACATCCATTTCCTTTCGACGTTGACAATATTAATATCTTAATACTACACATATGTAGTTTATTCACAAGAGGAGATTGAAATGGGCGCGATAGATGTCTGGTCACAAATGACCACAGAGCGCATGGCAAAGGCCCCTTGGCTGGAAACCCTGCTGCGATGGACAAACCAGTCCGGTGATCCGTTAATCCCCACAACCGAATCGACCCTGCGAGCGATGGATAAGGCCAGCGTGGATATTTCCCTGCTATCAGCCTGGCATGGGCCGCAGGGCTCACTGATCAGCAACGAAGAAGTTAGTGACCAAATCGATAGCGCACCGGATCGATTTCGCGGGCTTGCGACTGTGGACCTGACCAACCCCATGCAAGCGGTCCGGGATATTCGCAAATGGGTCGACGGCACAAAATTTGTCGGTGTTCGTGTCGTTCCCTGGCTGTGGGATCTTCCGCCGAATGACCGCCGCTATTACCCCGTCTATGCCGCTTGCGTTGATCTGGGCGTCCCGTTTTGCACGCAAATCGGGCATACAGGGCCTTTATTACGCTCCGAAACCGGAAGGCCCATCCCCTATCTTGAGGATGTCTTGCTCGATTTTCCAGAACTGGTCGTCGTGGGCGGCCATGTCGGTTTTCCATGGATTAATGAGCTGATTTCCCTGACCATCAAATTTCCTAATTTCCATGTCGATACATCGGCTTACGCCGTTCATCGTCTTCCCGCCGACTTCATAAGATTCATGAAGGGCCTCGGGTCCAAGCGAGTAATGTTTGGTACAAACTGGCCGATGTTGTCTCCGCAGCAATGCCTGCAACATCTGGACCAGCTGGACCTTACACCAGAACAACAGGATGCTTTTCTGTTTGGCAATGCTCGCCGGGTTTTCAATCTCTAGCAAGCGATCGACTATGGCTTGCTAAAGATTTAAAGCCTTTCGTATCGCGTCCCAGGACAGGAATTTGAAATTCTGCGTGCCCTCGCCATTGTCACCATCTTGCGCGACAAATAGACCGCCGGGATAGTCGGGGCCAAAATCACCGAGTATCAGCTCGATGCCATCCGTATCGGATGTTGAGTCTATCTCACCATCTTCTACGACAAAGCGCGAGCGAAACTTCCCGCTTTCCAGATCGTAAACAGCAAAGCTGTTATCGCCCTGACTCGATGCCAGCAAGTAGCCCCCGGTGTCCCCCTCTTGAGCCAACGCGAGTCCTTCCACATCTGCGGTTAGCTCTCCCGCTTTTAGCACGGCGAATTGCGCCGGTTGAGGCTGCTCTTGATTGAGATCAAACGACCAGATTCCGACGTTTTCCTCACCGACATAGAGTATGCCGGTGCGATCATCGACCACACAGCCCTCCGGCTGGGTTTCCAATTGGAACATGCGGTTGACGTCAACAGACGGTGCATTCTCCGAAAGCCTGACTGACATGTCTATAATGGTGCCTTCTTTGGTTACAATGAAAGCCCGCACATCACCATCGCCCAACATACCAAGGCAGAACCCATAAGCCTCACCCGTGCCAACCGGAACATTGGCCAGCGGGTTCAACTTTATGTTCTCGCTATCCAACGTGTAGAGCGCGAGCCTAGGTTGCTTGCGATCACTGCGGTCGCTGGCACCGGCCAATATGACATTGCCAGAAGCGGTGGATACCGTTCTGATATCGATATTATTCACGGCCTCCGCTGCAAGAAACGACTTTTGCCGGCCCTGCAGATCATAAATATGGATGCCCGCTTTTTTATCCGTCCCGATGACCAGGCTCTGAGAAGGGTCGTCCGGGTTTCGCCATATTGCCGGATCATCGGCGGCATCATCGCCTACCGTGCCAACACTTTCGGTTTCGGCAACAGCAGGCACGGCAATGACGTCTGGACTTGGGGCAGTTTGTTCGCTGCAAGCACCAGCCAAAAAACAGCTTCCGACCAACAAGGCCTTTCCGAACCGCGCCATTAGAAGCTCACCTTCGCGCCAAATTTAAATGTTGAGCCATATTCTTCATATTGAAGTAGCCGCTTACGCGTATCGAAATTTTGATAGGCAAAATATTTGGCGTTATTGATGTTGATCCACTCCCCGAATAGCCGGATATTCTTGGTCACTTTAAATTTGATACTGGCATCCAACTGGAAGTGGTTGTCGACATAGCGATCTTCGCTGGCCTGCCCACCCAGCTCATCCAGATATCTATCACGGTAAGTCCCGGCGAGCCGGAAATTGACCGGCCCTTTTTCATAGCCCAGAACGGCATTAAATGTATGCTTGGAGCTGCTTGGCAGCGGGATGTCTCTGGTTGCTGTGCTGTTGGGTTCGGCAAAAACCGATCCTGTCGCATCGGTATAGGTATAGTTGAAATTGACCAGCAAGCCATCAAGCGGACCGGGCAAGAAGGAGAAGGCCTGAGCAAAACCAAATTCAAATCCGAACACTTCAGCGCTGGGCCCATTAACGGGGATCACAGCCTCTGTATAAGGAATGCCCTGAAAGACTAACGGGATCAGATCACCATTTGCATCCTCCCCCGCTTCGTTAAAGCTATCGACGATAAAATTCTTGATATCCTTGTAAAATATATTGGCCGTAATCGCACCGTTGGAACTGAAATAATATTCGGCCGACGCGTCAAAATTCCAGGCTTCGTAGGGCAGCAGATCGGGATTACCAAATTCCCCCTCCCGTTCATCATCATCATTCTGCTCTACCGCAAAACGAGGTGCCAAATCCTGCAGATTCGGCCGGACCACGCTGCGATATCCGGCAGCACGCAAAACCAGATTGCGCTGTGGTTCAAAACGGACGTTCAAGCTCGGTAGCCAGTCATCATAACTGCGGGTAAAATTATTGGGTGTCACGAAGACGGTATCATCGGTCAGCTCTACGCCATCCACAGTCGCGCCTTCTTCGCCTAAGGTCACGGTATTGGCCGAGATATCATTTTCAGTCCGTTCAAAACGAACGCCGCCAATAACCCTTAGCTTGTCGCTATCCCAACGGCCCAGCAAATAGCCCGCGTAGATATCTTCCTGATTAACATAATCAGACACAGCAGAGTCAAACTGACTGTCAATTTCCTGTAGTTCAAAATCTCCGAAATTGGCACGGAAATATTCCGTCGGGCCCCGGCGACTGGAAAATGGTCCAAGGTCAGCTAGACGATAAGTCTGCGCTCCCAGCACATCGTCGAGAAAATAATTTCCGCTATCATCTTCGTAAAACTCGACGTCCTTATCGAAACTCTTTTCGCGCCATCGGCCTTTAAAGCCGCCCTGCACAGTGAAATCACCACCGCCCATTGCGAAGACATGTGACACGTCGAGACGGGTAGCAAATTCTTCATCCTGCGAATCCGACAGAGTTGTGAGTTCGACATCATCCAGCGCATAGAGACTTGCATTATTGGCCAGAGCCGCTCCCGTGGGATAGCTGAAAAACGGTGTCCGATCGTCGCTATAGTCAAACAATATACTGACACCGTCACCATCAAAGTCATTCGAGAATGTGGTGGGATCAACAGAACCATCTTCACGCTCGCTCGATTTGGCCCAGCTGCCGGAATATTCAATTTTCCATGGTCCGGTTTCGGTCTTTCCGCCCAAGACCACAGAGCGGATTTTTTGACTTTCAAAGCGATCCTTATTGTCCCGCTCAATCTCTATTTCGCCATCGGCATCATCAAACAAAGCGCTATTGGCATCGCCGCTACTCGCCTCTTCGTCCAATTTGAAAGTCGTACGCCGTCGAAATTCCTGGTCATCAAATTGACTATAGATGCCGCGAACATATAGCTCGGTGCTATCGCTGGCGCGGAAATCTAGTGAAAGCGATGCGCTGATCCGCTCGCGTTCGACATCATAGTCGCGATATTGCACTTCCTCAGCATAGACCACACCATCACCATTGGTATCCCAACCCTCAGCCTCAATGTTATCCGTTTCGAACTCGCGACTATAATATGAAAAGCCGCCTGCTATGCCAATATCATCTGTTAGTCGCGTCGAGAAATCGACGCTTGCCTTCGGTGTCACCTCACCCGAATAATCATTATAACTGCCTTCAACCTTCGCCGTCAGCAGATCCTTTTTCCGATCAAAGGCGCTAACCGTATTAATCTCGATCGATGCCCCTATCGTGTCACCATCCATATCCGGTGTCAGTGACTTTTTGACTTCTATTGATTCGATTAAGTCGCTGGAAATAACGTCCAGCGCCACCGACCGAACATCATCCTCGGGCGAAGGAATGCGAACGCCGTTCAACGAGGAACTGTTCAAGCTGGGATCCAAACCGCGAACTGAAACAAACCGACCCTCACCCTGATCATTGAGCACATTAAGGCCGGGTAATCGGCGCAGCGATTCGGCAACATTCTGGTCAGGAAACTGCCCGATGGCATCGCGAGTCAAAACCGACGAAACCCCATCAGCTTCGCGTTTTCGGGACAAGGCACTGGCTTGATTTGCACTTTGGCCGATCACCAATATCTCGTTATTTCTGCCAGATTTCATTATGATGTCTGCCAGGGTCTGGCCGGTTTCTGTAACTGTAACACTGGTCTGTACCGTATCGGCACCAATATAGCGCGTTTCCATCGTGTAGGTCCCGGCCGGAACACCCACAAAACGATAACGACCATCACGACCGGTCGTAACAACTCGGTCAAGTTCGACGATCCGAACCTGCGCAGATTGCAGCCCGCGGGTTTCGCTAGGGTCGCTAACCGTGCCAACAACGGTGCCAGCCCAAACCGTGACTGGCATGGCCGCTGTGGCCAGCAACGCGGAATAGACAGCAAAGCGGCGAATATTTTTTTGTACGGACATTTTCTAGAACTCCCTCTATTTGAGGGTGCCCTAGGGATTGCATGTTCCAAAAATATGCTTTGTCCGTGACTCTGATATGACGGCGCTATTGCAGTTTTATGTTCTCACAAACGTCAGCTTGAGGCGAAGCTATATTCTCCGCCTTTTTCAAGACCTCTTTGATAGGCTGGACGAGATTGCAGCTCCTTAACAAATGCGGCCAGCTTCGGATGGGTCTCGGCTCTGCCCTGAGCAATCGCTACCTCTGCCGGAAAGCTGAGCATGAAGTCGGCGGCGCTAAGGCTATCACCAATAAAATGGCCAGATGGGCTGAGTTCGCCCTCCATAAAGTCGAAATGGCTCGTGAGTTGTTCGTTGATCCGCGGCATGAGCGGCGCACCCGCTTCTTCCAGCCGGCCGACATAGAGATTGAGTAAAATCGGTGTCATGGCCGACCCTTCCGCAAAATGTATCAGTTCAAGATGGCGAGTATAATCATCGGTCCCACGCTCTGGCACATATTGGCTACCACCGTGATGCGCGCAAATATGTTCGACAATAGCACCGGATTCGATGATCATACGGCCATCATCTTCGATCATCGGTGACTTGCCCAGATGATGTAACGCTGTGAGGCTTGGCGGCGCCTGATTGGTTACGGAATCGCGCTGATGATGCTGGATTTCATAGGGACTCCCGATTTCTTCAAGCAGCCATAATATCCGCTGAGATCGTGAATTATTGAGATGGTGGACGATCAATGTCATTTTTGCTCTCCGGATTTATGGGTTTAACATGTTTGAAACAGCAGCTACCTACCTGCATAATGCTAAAGCGATAATATCCTAGGACTTTATTCGAGATAGCATCCCCACAGGCGGCCAGAGAGTGTGATCGAGATGACAATAACAAAAACATATATCACAGCGGATGGGCTTCTATCTGACTCCTTTCGGCTGGGCATGCAGATCCTGAAAAGTGATTTCTCTCCGACCCATATTGTCGGCATTTGGCGAGGCGGCGCGCCGGTTGGTATTGCAGTGCAGGAAATTTTGGAATTTCACGGCGTCTCGACCGACCATATCGCGATCAGAACATCCTCTTATTCTGGTATTGATAAGCAGGAGCGCTCGGTACGCGTGTTTGCGCTTGGTTATCTGGTCGATACGCTCAATCCTGATGATAGCTTGCTGATTGTGGATGATGTGTTTGACAGTGGCCGGAGCATTGAAGCGTTCCTGAAAGAGCTGAGCGAGCGATGCCGCCACAACATGCCGAAGGATGTGCGCGTTGCGACCGTCTATAGCAAACCATCACGCAACAAGACCGCGCTGAAACCTGATTTCTTCATTCACGAAACCGAAGATTGGCTGATTTTCCCCCATGAACTGGACGGGCTGACCAAAGACGAAATTTGCGCCAATAAATCCGATGCTTCGATCATTTTTGATGAAGAAGACATCCCCAATCCCATCATCATAAAGAGTTAGATATGTCTTTTCCATCCCCAGAACAGCGCCAGGCTTTTATTGCAGAAATTCCCAAGGCAGAATTGCATTTGCATATCGAAGGTTCGCTTGAACCCGAGATGATGTTCGCGTTAGCCCAGCGTAACGGGATTGATATTCCTTTCGCGTCGGCCGAAGAAGTGCGCAAAGCTTATGCTTTTTCCAATCTGCAAGATTTCCTCGATATCTATTATCAGGGGATGAATGTCCTGCGCACCGAGCAGGATTTTTACGACCTGGCCATGGCTTATTTCAAGCGGATACATGCCGACAACACCGTTCACGCAGAGATATTTTTTGATCCACAAGGCCATACCGAGCGCGGGATAGCCTTTTCGACTGCGATCGATGGTATATTGCGCGCCATGGGAGATGCCGAGACACAACTGGGCATCACATCGCAGTTGATCATGTGCTTCCTTCGCCATTTGAGTGAAGATGCCGCGCTCGCCACGCTCGAAGAAGCAACGCCCTATCTGGATAGAATAGCCGGAGTTGGTTTGGATTCATCAGAACTCGGTCATCCACCCTCCAAATTTGCGAAAGTCTTTGCCAAGGCGAAAACCCTTGGTCTCAAAGCGGTGGCCCATGCCGGGGAAGAGGGTCCACCAGACTATGTCTGGGAAGCCCTGGACCTTTTGAAAATAGACCGCATGGATCACGGCAACCGGTCGCTGGAAGACCCGCAGCTTGTCGAAAGACTGCGAGACTGTCAGATGACGCTAACCGTCTGCCCCTTGTCCAACCTGTCACTTTGTGTCGTGGATGACCTCAAAGGCCATCCGCTAAAACAGATGCTGGATCTTGGCCTACGCGCCACCATCAATTCTGACGACCCCTCCTATTTTGGCGGCTATATGAATGATAATTACACTGCGACGGCTGAGGCCTTAAACCTCGATCAGGACGATATTGTCGCGCTGGCGAAAAATAGCTTTCGGGGATCATTTCTGGGTGAAGAAGCCATTGCACAGTCCCTCCGCCGTATTGACGACTATGTTGCGCGATTTGACGGATAAACGGGCTGAACCGAAGTCAGCCCATTGGAAATCTTCGTTTTTTGCTGTTACTGCGCATGAATATGATCCCGAATGACCGAGGAATGATAGTATGAACCAAATGGATGATCAATCAGATCGATCTGACACCATATTGGTTACTGGAGCTGCGGGCTTTATCGGCCATGCGGTTGCCCAAAAGCTGATCGAACGCGGAGAGCGCGTGATCGGCATCGACAATCTAAATGACTATTATGATCCAAAACTGAAAGCTGCCCGTCTCGCAAATTTAAAGGCGTTGAAGGGGTTTCAATTTGCGGAACTGGATGTCTCCGACGCTTCGGGCGTCAGCAAGTTGGTGCAAGACCATGGCGTGAAGCGCATCATCCATCTCGCCGCCCAAGCCGGTGTGCGCTATAGTATCGACAATCCCTTTGCTTATCAAAAATCCAATCTCGAAGGTCATTTGAGCTTGCTTGAGGCAAGCCGTCATGCGCCTGATTTCAAGCATTTGGTCTATGCGTCGTCCAGCTCTGTCTATGGTGACAAGCCCATGGGCGGAGAAGGCTTCACCGAAGAAGAACCCGCAGTTGACCCGGTATCGCTTTATGCCGCGACAAAACGCTCGTGCGAATTGATGAGCGCATCCTATGCAAAGCTTTATGGCTTTCCGCAGACGGGGCTGCGGTTCTTTACCGTCTATGGTCCATGGGGCCGGCCGGATATGGCCTATTTCGGCTTTACCAAAAAGATTCTCGCCGGCGAGGCCATCGAAGTTTACGGCGAAGGCAAGATGGCGCGCGACTTCACTTATATAGACGATATTGTTGATGGCATATTGGGGTCGCTGGACAGTCCGCCAGCTTCTGGCGAACATCGGGTTTTGAATATCGGCGACAGTCGGCCGGTCGGTCTTATGGAGATGATCAAAGCCTTGGAACAGGCGCTAGGCATGGAGGCAGAGAAAGTCATGCGCCCGATGCAGCCCGGCGATGTCACCGCCACTTATGCGGATGTGTCAAAACTCCATGCACTGACCGGTTATGAACCGAAAGTCATGCTGGAAGATGGCTTGAAACGCTTTGTCAGTTGGTATCGCGATTTTTACGGCAATCTGCCGCCCGAATAAACGGCTGCCATAGCTATCGACGGTGCGATCCGCGCATGACCTGCTCTGCAACGAGATGAAGCTGTTCATTCACGCCTTCATCCGCACAGACACCATCTTTGAATATCCCGCCCGAGGCATTGATACCGACGCCCAAGGGTGTTGGCCAACCGCGCAGCGCGTGCACAATGGAACGCATCGCCGCTAGCGTGGAACCCGTGGCCTGCCAACCATAAGCAGTGACAATCAATCCAACCGGCAGGCCATCGAGATATACCCGCTCATCTCCTGCCGTTTCTTCAATATAATCGACGGCATTCTTGACCAAACCAGAGATAGTGCCATGATATCCTGGGCTTGCTATGATAATGCCATCGGCTCGCCGAACGGCCTCTACCAGCGCTTTGCCGGTGTCGTTCAACCCCGCTGGATCTGAGAGATAATGCGGCAAGGCACATAGCTTGGCGGACCCAAAAAGTTCGGTTTCCGCGCCAGCATCCGACGCCGTCTTGAGCGCAATGGCCAGCGCCTGTTCGGTCGAGCTATACGGATTGGTTGTACCGCCAAGGCCCAATATGAAAGGTCTGTCGTCGTTTTTCGCCATGGAACCTCTTAACAAGGCTTTTCAAATAATTGCAACGATCAACTATGATCTATGCGCATGGCAAAAAGAACAGGTTGCGACCTGCGTGTAGGCCATGTTTTAATTGACCAGTTAAAGCCGATTCGATATCGCGCCTGACTACTATATTGGCGCCGATCTGATTGGCGCTTATCAGATATTATCGAAGGACTAATCCCATGCGTAAGTTTACCGAAGAACAACATATGTTCCGCGATGCCTATCGGCGCTTTCTGGCCGATGACGTGGCACCACGCATGGATGAGTTTCGCGAGGCTGGGATTGTTGACCGGGAAATTTTCAAGAAAGCGGGTGATCAAGGGTTCTTGATGATCTGGCCGGATGAAAAATATGGCGGGATGGGCGATAATGATTTCCGCTATGAACAGATTATTATCGAGGAAACCACTCGGGCAGGCTGCGCGGAATGGTATAATACGCTGCATAGCCGTTTGGTTGGGCCCTATCTCAAGAATATCGGTAATGAGGAACAGCGCGAACGCTTCCTGCCGAAATGCGTTAGCGGTGAAACCATATTAGCGGTCGCGATGACCGAGCCTGGCGCGGGTAGCGATCTTTCGGGCATGAAATCCACTGCAACCGATATGGGCGATCATTGGCAGCTCAATGGATCCAAAACCTACATTTCCAACGGCATTAACGCTGACGTTGTAATTGTCGCAGCCAAAATTGCGGGCGTTGACGACAAACATGCAATGGTATTGCTGATTGTCGAACGCGGCATGGAAGGATTTGAACGCGGCCAGAATCTTGAGAAAATCGGGTTGCATGCGCAGGACACGGCGGAGCTATTTTTCAACAACGTCAAGATCCCCAAGGAAAACCAATTGGGGACACCCGGCAAAGGCTTTATCCATCTGATGGAAGGGTTGGCCGAGGAACGGCTGATCGCGATGGTCGGCTATGCCGCCTCTGCCCGCCGCGCCTTTGATGTGACACGCGAGTTTGTCATGGAGCGGGACGTGTTTGGCAAGAAACTGTCCGACATGCAGAATACGCAGTTTAAAATGGCCGAAATGGATTCCAAGATTGATATGCTGCAAGTCTATGTCGATCATTGCGTCGAGATCCATAATCAAGGCGGCCTCAATGCCAATATCGCGGCCAAGGGCAAAATGCTGGGCAGTGAGATCGAATGGGAAATGGCGGATCTCGGACTACAGCTGCATGGCGGCGCGGGCTATATGAAGGAATATGAGATCAGCCGGATCTTCACCGATGCGCGGATGAGCCGGATCTATGCCGGCAGCAGCGAGATCATGCGCTATATTGTTGGCCGTGATGTCTTCAGCCAGAAATATCAAAGCATCCTGGAATAGGGCCTGTCTCGAACAAGGTTCTAGCTTGAATAGGCCATAGCCTCGGTTAGACTGACCAGAAGCACTGGAAGGACAAGGCGAGTCGCCCCCTCTTTCGCGATTGACGTTTACGTAAACTGCTTGACTGTGCTGCAGCGCAACATTAACTATGCACTTAATAGTTCAAGACTTAATCAAAATAAGGAATATCGCATGACCGAAGCCTATATTTATGACGCTGTGCGCAGCCCGCGCGGCAAAGGCCGCAGCGACGGCAGCTTGCATGAAATCACTGCTCTTGACCTCGCGGCGCAAGTTCTTGGGTCGGTCAATGACCGCAACGAGCTCGACGGGCATGAAGTCGAAGATATTGCTTATGGCTGTGTCTCTCCCGTCGGCGAACAAGGCGCGGTGATCAGCCGTATGGCGGCCCTTAAAGCCGGTTATGCCGACACCACGTCGGCCATTCAGGTCAACCGTTTCTGCGGTTCCGGTCTGGAAGCGGTGAATATCGCTGCCGGCAAGATCAAATCCGGCGAAGCCGATCTCGCGATTGGCGGCGGCGTCGAATCCATGTCCCGCATCCCCATGGGCAGTGACGGATTGGGCGGCATGGCTGACCCTACGCTGGTCTTTCAGGAATATTTCGTACCTCAGGGCATTTCGGCCGATCTGATCGCCACCAAATATGGCTATAGCCGTGACGATGTCGATGCCTATGCCGTCGAAAGTCAGAAACGCGCCGCGAAAAGCTGGGAAGAAAAGCGTTTCGATAAATCCATCCTCGCCATCAAGGATGTGATTGGTGAAACCGTTCTCGATCGTGACGAACTCATGCGCCCTGAAACAGATATGCAGTCTTTGGGTTCGCTTAACCCGGCTTTCCAGATGATGGGCGAGCAGATGCCCGGCTTTAACGATGTCGCGATCCTGAAACATCCTGACGTCGAAAAAATGAACCATGTCCATCATGCCGGTAACAGCTCTGGTATCGTCGATGGTGCAGCCGCGGTGCTGATCGGCAACGATGAAGCTGGCTCAAAATACGGTCTTAAACCGCGCGCCCGGATTGTCTCCATGGCCGCAATTGGTTCAGAACCAACGATCATGCTCACCGGTCCTGAATTTGCAGCCCAGAAAGCGCTCAAGCGCGCAGGCATGGAAGCCAGCGACATTGATGTGTGGGAATTGAACGAGGCTTTTGCCGCGGTTGTCCTACGCTTCATGGATGCGATGAATGTCGATCATAGTGACATGAACGTAAATGGCGGCGCGATTGCGATGGGCCATCCTCTGGGTGCAACCGGCGCGATGATCCTTGGCACAGTGCTCGACGAGCTGGAGCGTTCCAACAAGCAGACCGCTTTGTCGACCCTATGCATCGGCGGCGGTATGGGCATTGCCACCATCATTGAGCGAGTGAACTAAAACGCTGAAAGCGACTCCAATCACTCCCATCCCATATTTAGCAGGACAAAATTCATGACTTACGAAACACTAACCATCGATATTGACAGCGACGGTATTGCCCTTGTCACCATCGATCTTCCCGACCAGTCGATGAATGTCTGGAACGAAGGCCTGATGGCTGATTTCCCGAAATTCGTCGATGAACTAATTGCCAACGACGACATCAAAGGCGCCGTTATTACATCGGGGAAGAAATCCGGTTTCCTCGCCGGTGCCGACCTCAATATGCTTGGCTCTTCCAAAGCCGAAACCATGAAAGAGGCGTTTGAGCAAGCCTGGGGCCTTAATAGCGTGCTCCGCAAAATGGAAACCGGTGGCAACAGCGCCAAGGACCTTTTGAAAGGCAAGGCGCATGCGAAGCCGGTTGCTTGCGCGCTTAACGGCCTTGCTCTGGGCGGTGGTCTCGAACTGGCTCTCGCATGCCATTACCGCGTCTGCGCCGACAATCCGAAATTGCAACTCGGCCTTCCCGAAGTACAAGTTGGCCTGCTGCCCGGTGGCGGTGGAACCCAGCGCTTGCCGCGTCTCGCAGGTCTACAAGCTGCCGGCATGGCGATCATGATGGGTCAGCCGATGAACCCGCAGGCTGCGCTCGCACAAAAAATTGTCGATGAAGTTGTTCCTGCGGAAGACGTTGTCGCCAAAGCCAAAGAGTGGGTTAAAGCCAATCCGAAAGCCTCTGCGCCTTGGGATAAGAAGGGCTGGAAATTCCCGGGTGGTGCCGGTTCCATGGATCCGCGCGCTGTGCCACTTTACCTCGGCTCGTCCGCGCTGGCGCTCAAACAGAGCAAGGGCAATTACGAAGCTGTCAAAGCGATCCTGTCTTGTCTCTATGAAGGCTCCATGCTGCCCATCGACACCGCGCTCAAAGTGGAAAGCAAATATTTCACCAAGCTGCTCAGCGGTCCACAATCCAAGAACATGATCCGGACCTTGTTCGTCAACAAACAGGCCGCCGACAAAGGCGCGATGCGTCCCGAAGGTGTTCCGGCAACCGAACTCAAGACCGTTGGCGTCCTCGGCGCTGGCTTGATGGGTTCGGGTATCACCCATGTGACAGCCAAGGGCGGCATGGATGTGATAGTCCTCGACCGGAATATGGACGAAGCGCAAAAGGCGATCGATTACAGCCAAAAGATTGTCGACAAAGGCGTGAAGCGCGGCAAGATGACGCAGGAAAAGGCCGATGCTTTCATGGCGCGGATCACACCGACCGATAATTATGACGATCTCAAAGATGTCGACCTGATCATCGAAGCGGTGTTTGAACGCCCCGATGTTAAAGCGGACGTCATCAAGAAAACCGAAGCGGTGATTGGCAAGGATGTTGTCTTCGCATCCAACACCTCAACGCTTCCGATCACCGGTCTTGCGAAAAACAGCGAACGTCCCGATCAGTTTATCGGCATGCACTTTTTCTCTCCGGTTGAGAAAATGCCCTTGCTGGAAATCATCCCGGGTGAAGCAACCGGCGACAAGGCTCTGGCCGTTGCGCTCGATTACAACGCGCGCATTCGCAAGACGCCGATTGTCGTAAAAGACGTTCGTGGTTTCTACACCAACCGCGTCTTCCCGCCTTATGCCAATGAAGCAACGATGATGGTCGCCGAAGGCGTGAACCCGGCGCTGATCGAAAATGCTGCTGTGTCCATGGGCATGCCCATTGGTCCGCTGGCCATTGTTGACGAAACCACGTTGCAACTTGGCTACGACATCATGACGTCAACCAAGGAAGAAATGGGCGACGCCTATGTTCCAAGCGGGACAGAGGACCTTATGGAGCTGATGGTCAAGAAAATCGACCGTCGCGGACGGCGCTTTGGTGGCGGCTTCTATGAATATGCCGATGATGGCTCCAAGAAACTGTGGCCCGGTCTGAAAGAGCATTTCCCGCTCGCCGAAAACCAGCCAACGGTTGAGGAAGTCAAACAGCGTTTGATGTACATTCAGCTTATCGCGACCGCACAGTGTTTCGACGAAGGCGTTGTGTCCGATCCGCAATCTGCTGATCTCGGCGCGATCTTTGGCTGGGGCTTTGCGCCATGGACCGGCGGGCCGATGAGCCATATCGACACGATCGGCGTCGATAATTTCGTGCGCACCGCCGATATGCTGGCACAGAAATATGGCGAACGGTTCAAGCCGCCCATGAGCTTCCGTGAAAAAGCGGATGCGGGTGAGAGCTTTTACAAAGCGGCCTGATCACAGCGACATGATAAACAGAAAAGGGCTCCCTAACCGGGGCCCTTTTTTATGCACCCATTGCCGTCAATAACGGGTTGATAAGTCGCGCAACTTGACCCAAGCTGGTTTCAGGAGAGACCAGTATATGACGGCTGACAGAATGATACGGATTGGCGGGGCGAGCGGCTTCTGGGGCGAATCCGATATGGCTGTGCCCCAATTTCTGCGCGCAAGCGAGAGCGGACAAAAGCTAGACTATATAGTATTCGACTATCTCGCCGAGATCACCATGTCGATCATGGCGCGGGCGCGGGCGAAAAATCCGGATCTGGGTTATGCAACCGATTTCGTCTCGGCGGTGATTAAACCGCATATAAGCGCCATTGCGAAACAGGGCGTCAAGCTGATCTCCAATGCTGGCGGTACCAATCCGCTCGCTTGTGCAGCAGCGGTACGCGCGGTGATTGCAGAGGCCGGGCTTGATATGAAAGTGGCAGTTGTCGCAGGCGATGACCTCACATCCCGCGCGGCGGAATTTGCAGATGCCCATGAAATGTTTTCTGGCGCACAATTTCCCGACCCAGAAAATATCGCCAGCATCAATGCCTATCTCGGCGCGTTTCCGATTGCAGCTGCTCTCGATCAGGGAGCAGACATAGTGATCACTGGGCGATGTGTGGATAGCGCCGTGACGCTTGGCGCCTGCATCCACGAATTTGGTTGGAGCCGCGATGATCTGGACCAACTGGCGGGGGCCAGCCTTGCCGGCCATATTTTGGAATGCGGACCACAAGCAACCGGAGGCAACTTCACGGATTGGGAAAGCATCGCGGAAAGCATGGACAATGCCGGCTATCCGATTGCGGAAATTGCAGGAGACGGCAGCTTCATCGCCACCAAGCCGGAAGACACTGGCGGAATCGTCAATATCGGCACAATTGGCGAGCAGATGCTCTATGAAATTGGTGATCCGCAAGCCTATATACTACCAGACGTCGTCTGCGATTTCAGTGCAGTGGCATTGGAGCAGTTGGGCGAGAATCGCGTGTCAGTGTTCGGTTCTATCGGTCATCCCGCACCCAATACTTACAAGACTTGCGCCACTTACTCTGATGGCTGGAAAATGGTTGCACCGTTTTTCTTCATCGGGGTGGATGCCAAGCGCAAGGCCGAGAGCTTCGCGGACAATGCGCTGAAACGGACACGCGCCAAATTACGCGCCTCCAATGTCGGGGATTTTGATGACGTATTAATTGAGACACTGGGCGACGATAGCCATTTCGGCGCGTTCGGACAGGCCGCGGAATCGCGCGAAGTGGTGTTGAAAATCGGCGTCAAACATCGTGATCCGAAAGCGGCGATGCTCATCCTCAAGGAAGCAACCGGCATGGGTCTCGCGACACCGCCGGGACTAGCGCTATTTGCAGGCGGGCGCCCCAAGCCCACTCCGGTGGTGCGGCTATTTTCACTACTGTTACCGAAATCCGAAATTTCGATTTCGGTAAAGATAGAGGATGACTCGCAAGAATTTGGCGATGCCGGTGGAACAGCTTTTGACCCGGCGACGATCCAACGCCCTCCCCATCCTGCCCTGGCTGACAATGGCGCGCCAATGATAGAGGTGCCACTGATTGACCTGGCCTGGGGTCGATCCGGTGACAAGGGCGACAAATCCAATATTGGAATCATGCCGCGCAACAAGAGCTATGCGCCTTATATATGGGCCACGCTCAGCGAAGATAGGGTGCGCGAACGCTTTGCTCATTTCCTTACGGAACCCGAAGCCCCGGATAGCGTCGAGCGGTTCTACATGCCCGGCACAGGCGCGATCAACTTTCTGCTTCATGACATTCTCGGCGGCGGTGGGGTTGCATCCATGCGCAATGATCCGCAGGGTAAAAGCTATGCCCAGATCCTGCTCGCAACTCCTATTTCCATACCGCAATCACTTGCAGAGGCGCTTTGACTATGCCCCAGTTTAAATCGAAAATTTCCACAGCTTCCGAAAGCTTTGTCCAGAACCGCAAGGATATGCTGACGCTGATCGACCAATTGCGCAGCCTGGAACAGCGCGCCGTAGCGGCCTCTGAGAAACGCCGCCCGACATTTGAGAAACGCGGCCAGCTCACACCCCATGAACGGCTGACACGATTGCTCGACCCGGGCATGCCATTTTTGCGGCTCTATAATATGGCCAATTATCTCGTCGAAGATGATAATCCCGACACCAGTATTCCCGGTGGTAGCGTCATTCTCGGCATCGGCTTTGTCAAAGGTGTGCGCTGCATGATCTGGGTCGATGATAGCGGCATTCGCGCCGGGGCCGCGACGACTGGCGGTTGGGACGCCAGCAAGGGTGCCCAGAAAATGGCGCAGGAACTGAAATTGCCCTTCATCCATCTGGTGGAAAGCGCTGGCGCAAACCTGATGGAATATAAGGTCGAGCTGTGGGCGCATGGCGGAATGCTGTTCCGCAATCTCGCCTGGTTGAGCGCCGCAGGAATCCCGACCATGGTCGTACTGCACGGCCCGTCAACCGCGGGCGGCGCTTATATGCCCGGCATGTCCGACTATGTTATCGGTGTGCGCGATAATGGCATGGCGGCTCTGGGCGGCGCAGCTCTGGTCCATGCTGCTACCGGTGAAGTGGCCGATGACCGCGAACTGGGCGGCACCGAAATGCACGCCAGCACCACCGGCACAGTCGAATATCTGGCGGATGATGATGCGCATGGTATCCAAATTGCTCGCGACACCATGGGACGGATTGACTGGAACAAGAATACCGCCCCGATCCGGCAGAATGACTATGCGGAACCGGTCTATGATATCGACGAGATCGCCGGCATCGTCCCGACCGATTACACCATCCCCTATGATGTCCGCGAAGTGGCGGCACGGATTGTCGATGGATCGGACTTTGAGGAATTTAAAAGCCGCTATGGCCCCGGCACCGTCTGCATGCAGGCGAGCATCATGGGCCATGCGGTCGGGCTGATCGGTAATAATGGCCCGTTTGATCCGGAAGCCGCGGCCAAGGCAACGCACTTTTTCCAGCTTTGTGATCAATCCGAACTGCCGATTATCTTCCTGAACAATACCACCGGCTATATTGTCGGCACGGAGTCGGAACATAAGGGCATGATCAAGCTGGGCAGCAAGATGATCCAGGCCGTCTCCAATGTGCGTGTGCCGAAACTCTCGCTTTATATCGGCGCAAGCTTTGGTGCAGGCAATTACGGGATGAGCGGCGTTGCCTTTGAACCGGATTTTCTATTCTCGTGGCCCAATGCCAAAACCGGTGTGATGGCCGGGGCTTCCGCGGCGAACACAATGAGTCATGTCGCAAAAGTGCAGGCACAGCGCAAAGGCGTGGAACCCGACGAAGAAGCTATCGCCAAACAGAACCAGCGCATCAGGGATATTTTCGAAGCACAGGAAAGCGCTTTCTTCACCTCTGGTCGCGTTCTCGATAACGGCGTGATTGATCCGCGTGACACGCGCAAGGTGCTCGGCTTTGCTCTGGAAACGATTTTCGAGGCCAAGAACCGCACGCTGCACCCCAATGCTTTCGGAGTGGCACGGATATGACCAATCTTCCTAAAACCGAGACACTCGAGCTCGACCTCAAACAGGGTTGGCTCACCATCTGGTTCAACCAGCCAGGTAATCGCAATGCCCTGAGTGACGCCTTGGTGGCAGAATTAGCCGCTGTTTTAAAAGGCGTTCGTGATGACCGGACGGTCCGCGGTATCACTCTGCGGGGTCGTGGTGGAGTGTTCTGCGCTGGTGCAGATTTGAAGAATTTCAAAGAAAATTTTCAGGCGAGTGGTGACCGCAGCGCTACCATAACCATGTCGATCGGTGCGGCGGAAATATTCGACCTTGTCAACACCGCACCGCAAGTGGTGATCGTCCTGATTGAAGGCGCAGCGATGGCGGGCGGCTTTGGTCTGTCCTGTTGTGCTGATGTCGTGATTTGCGAATCCGGGGCGCGCTTTGCAATGACCGAAACGGCTATCGGTGTGACCCCTGCGCAAATATCCCCGTTTGTGATTCAGAAACTTGGCTACGCCACCGGCCGCCGCCTGATGCTAACTGCCGCGCGATTTGATGGCACGCAAGCGCACGAATTGGGCTTTGCCGATTTTATCGCCGATGATGTCCCGGGGCTTGAAGCCATCGAGATGCAGCTACGCAAACAGGTGCTTGGCGCAGCGCCGGGTGCTGTGGCCGCAACCAAGGAACTGCTTGGCCAGATCGCGAGCAAACCTCGTGAAGAGGTCATCCGCCTCGCCGCCGAGAATTTCGCAGATCGCATGGTCAGTGACGAAGCCAAGGAGGGCGTTGCGTCCTTCTTTGAAAAGCGCAAACCCAATTGGGTCGTGAAACCGGAATAAGGAACCAGAGATGACACAAATATCCACCCTCCTTGTTGCCAATCGCGGCGAAATTGCCTGCCGCGTCATGCGCACGGCCAAGGCACAGGGCATCCGAACCGTGGCCGTCTATTCCGGCGCCGATGCCGATGCCCCCCATGTCCGCATGGCGGATGACGCGGTGCATATCGGACCTGCACCGGTCAACGAATCTTATCTGCGAATCGACAAGATTATCGAAGCCGCGAAAGATAGCGGCGCCGATGCCATACATCCCGGCTATGGTTTTTTGTCTGAAAATGCTGCTTTCTCGCAAGCCTGCGCTGATGCCAATATCATCTTTGTTGGACCACCTGAGAAGGCCATCGATGTGATGGGTGACAAAGCGCGTTCGAAGCGCGCGATGATTGAGGCCGGTGTACCTTGCGTCCCTGGCTATCAGGATGAAGATCAATCCGACACGACCCTGATCGCAGAAGCTGCAAAAATCGGTGTGCCCTTGATGGTCAAGGCTGCCGCGGGTGGCGGTGGCCGTGGCATGCGCCTGGTCCATGATCAGGATGAGGTTCCCAATGCGATCAAACTCGCGCGATCAGAGGCAGAAAACGCCTTTGGAAACGGCGAGCTGATCCTTGAAAAAGCGATCATCAAACCCCGCCATGTCGAGATTCAGGTATTTGCCGACAGCCATGGCAACACGATCCATCTGGGCGAACGCGATTGTTCGGTTCAGCGGCGCCATCAGAAGGTAATCGAAGAAGCGCCCTGCCCGGTGATGACCGAAGAGCTGCGCACCGAAATGGGTGCCGCAGCGGTAGAGGCTGCCCGCGCCGTGGATTATCGCGGCGCTGGCACGGTCGAATTCCTTCTCGATCAATCCGGTAGCTTCTATTTCCTCGAGATGAATACACGCCTGCAAGTCGAGCATCCGGTGACCGAGGAAATTACCGGCCTTGATCTCGTCGCACTGCAACTCAAAGTCGCGCAAGGCGACAATTTGGGGCTCAGCCAAAAAGATGTCACATTGACTGGCCACGCCATGGAAGTGCGGCTCTATGCCGAAGATCCAGCCGATGACTTCCTGCCCAGCACCGGTCATATTGACCTATGGCATCCTTCCGCCCATGCCCGTGTTGATAGCGGCATCGCCGCGGGTGGCGAGGTTTCGCCCTTTTATGACAGCATGGTCGCGAAGATCATCACCTATGGCGCGACCCGCGAAGATGCGCGGCGGCAGATGGTCGGGGCACTGGCCGAAACCGCCCTTTTCGGTCCGAAAACCAATCGGGACTTCTTGATTGACGCGCTCGGCAGGCAGGATTTTATCGATGGGCAGGCAACCACCGCTTTCATCGCTGAAAATTATGGTGAAGAAGGTGTCGATCTGGGTACGCACGACTTCACCACCTTTGCGATTGCTGCGGTATTGCAACATAAATTACGCCAACATGCGGCCCATAAACTAGCACTTAATGTCAATCCGGAAATGCTAGATTGGTCAAGCACGGCAGATCTGACGACCGTTACCCAATATGCGAAGCTGGCTGAGGCGACCGAGACCGATGGCGTCATTCACGTCCATGTCCGCCAGCCCGGCCTTTACCACGTAGAAGGCGCAGGACAGAAAGCGCAGGTGGAACTGCTTTCGATCACAGGAGAAACTGCGAAACTGCGCGTGGATGGTCGAACGGTCGAGGCGATTTTCCATGCCGATGGTCGCCACTTGCATCTTGCCTTGCCGAACCGCTCGCTGTCGGTCACCGACATGACCGGGCTCAGCGCCATGGAAGATATGGCGGGCGGCGGTACCGTGGTAGCCCCGATGCACGGACTATTACTTGAGATACTCGTCGAGCAGGGCGCGGCTGTGGCAAAAGGCGACAAGCTGGCGGTGCTCGAGGCGATGAAGATGCAGCATGAGATTTTGGCTGAGATTGACGGCACCGTCGAAACCGTTGCGGCCGACGCTGGGAAGCAGATTGCGGCCGACGACCTGATCATGGAAATTGTCGCTGACGAAACAGGTGAAGAGGACGACGCGTAATGAAAAACCCGATTTGCGATATGCTGGGAATCGAATTCCCGCTGGTCGCTTTCAGCCATTGCCGCGATGTAGTTGCGGCGGTTTCCAAAGCGGGCGGCATGGGGGTTTTTGGCGGCGTGAACTGCACGCCCGAAACGCTCGAAGAAGAACTGAGCTGGATTGACGATCATGTCGACGGCAAGCCCTATGGCCTGGATATCATCGTCCCCAACAAGGTTGAGGGCAAAGGCGAACAGATCGATGTAGACACGACGCTGGCCATGGTTCCCGATGAACATAAGCAGTTTTCCAAGGACATAATGGCCCGTCATGGCGTCGATCCCGGTGATCTTGAAGAGCTGCGACGGGAGCATGCGGTCGGTGCAGACAATCTGCGCGGCGGCAATGCGGGGGCCTTGCTGGAAGTTGCCTTTCGCCATCCGATCAAGCTGATCGCCAATGCACTGGGCATTCCGCCAGAGGTGATGACCGATATGGGACGCCACCATAGCGTGCCGGTGGCTGCGCTCATTGGTACCAAAGAACATGCGATGTCACAGGTTGCCGCTGGGGTCGATATCCTTATCGCCGTAGGCGGCGAAGCTGGCGGTCATACCGGCGATGTTGCGACGATGGTTCTCATCCCCGAAGTGTGCAACGCTTTGCGCGAGATGGGAGATAGCACTCCGGTGCTGGCGGCGGGCGGCATTGCGACGGGCTCACAAATGGCCGCTGCGATGGCCATGGGAGCGAGTGGCGTATGGTGTGGATCGGTCTGGCTGACCACCGCCGAGGCCGAAACCAATCCGATCGTAAAAGAGAAGATGCTCAGCGCCACATCGCGCGATACGGTTCGCGCCCGATCCCGCACCGGCAAACCATCGCGGCAATTGCGCTCGCCCTGGACCGATGCGTGGGAAGCCGAGGATGCGCCGACACCGCTAGCGATGCCGTTACAGTCATTAGTGGCAGAACCACCACTGCGCTCTATCGACAAATTGAGTCAGGGCGATAATCAGGGCGCGAAAGATCTCGCAACCTATTGGGTTGGCCAAGGGGTCGGCCTGATGAACCAGCCGATGTCGACGGCGCAAGTTGTCCAAGGATTTAAGGAAGATTTTATAGCCGCCTATGAAAGGCTTGCCGCCAATCTGGAAGAATGAACCGGGAGACAATATGGCAGAGGTGACAGCACAGCAGCCGCTGGCCGGGATCAAGGTCGTGGAATTTTCGACGATGATTACCGCGTCCCTCGCCACGATGATGTTTGCGCAGCAAGGGGCGGACGTTATCAAGGTCGAACCGCCCGGCATTGGCGATCCGATGCGCTGGCTCGGCAGCCGGAAAGAAAGCATCTCCGGCTTGTTCAACAATTGCAACCGCGCCAAACGCTCAATCACGCTGGACCTGAAAAGTGAAGAAGGCGTCGCCACGGCGCGCAAGCTGTGCCTCGATGCCGATATTGTCATCCACAATTATCGCCCCGGTGTGATGCAGCGGCTTGGTCTCGACAGCGATAGTCTGCGCGCAGAAAAACCGCGGCTCATCTATTGCGCCATTACCGGCTTTGGGCGCGAAGGACCAATGGCCGATCGACCAGCCTATGATCATGTCATGCAGGCCATGGCCGGTTTCATGGGAACGCAGGGCCATCCTGACGGCTTTGCCTATGTGAAGACTTTGCTCTGCGACAAGCTGACCGCCTATACCGCAGCCCAAGCCATAACGGCGGCGTTATTTGCGCGCGAACGAACCGGCGAAGGACAGCATATTGATCTGTCGATGCTCGCCAGCTGTATCGCATTTCTCTGGCCGGACGGCGGCATGCACCTGACTTTGATGGACGAAGATGCGATCCATGCCGCGCCCTTTGCCGATTATTACCAGATGCCCCTGCGTACGACCGACGGCGCCATTGCCTATGCCGCAATGAGCGATGAGCATTGGCAGGTGGTGTTCGAGATGGTGGGCCGCGAAGATTTAAAGTCGGAAGAGAAATATCAAGGTCTCGAAAATCGCAGCATGCATATGGCCGAGCTCGCGCAGATTGTTTCTAGCGAACCGCCGCGCCATGATACGGAAACGATGATTGCTGGCCTGACCAAAGGCGATGTGCCGGCCGCCCCATGCCTGCGGCTCGACGATGTGAAATCACATGCGCAGATCGTCGCGATCGAGGCGTTTGAGGAACAGGACCATCCACTGCTCGGAAAGATTCACAACGTGGCTTCGCCGGTGCATATCAATAGACAGAAACTGCCGACCACAGGACCAAGTCCGGCGATTGGCGAACATACAGATGCGATATTGCAGGAAATAGGAGTTAAGTAATGATGGACCAGGCTCAGGATTTTCTCGACGAAAGCGAAGCGATATATGCGCTCGTCAAAGATCTTTCCGACGAAGAGATGGAGCAGGAAACTGGATTTAAAAGCTGGACAATCAATGCGATCATCCGCCATCTGCATATCTGGAACATGGCCGCTTATTGGTCGCTGACCGAACCGGGAAAATTCCACGCCTTTTTCAAAGAGGCAATGACCGCGATGAAAGAGAACGCAAAAAAAGGCCAGACGTCGATGCGCTTTTTTGAAGCGGACTATCTCGACAATTTGTCGGGAGCGGGTCTCGTAAAAACCTGGCGGGATTTCTATCAGAAAATGGCACCCGAATTTGGGGCCGCTGATCCAGCGATGCGCGTCGAATGGGCGGGACCGTCGATGAGTGTGCGGTCTTCGATCACCGCGCGGCTGATGGAAAACTGGTCCCATGCGCAAGCCATTTATGATGTGTTGGGCCTCAAACGCGAGAATGCTGACCGTATCCGCAATATCGTGATGATCGGTCTCAACACCTATGGCTGGACGTTCAAGGTCAATGGCGAAGAAGCACCGCAGCCCGTGCCCTATCTCAAACTCACAGCCCCCTCCGGCGCGATCTGGGACTATGGCGATGAAAGCACGGAAGAGCGGATCGAGGGTTTGGCTGAGGAATTTTGCCAAACAGTCACTCAGTCTCGCAATATTGCCGACACCGACTTAAAAGTAACCGGTCCAAACGCAACCCGGTGGATGGCCATAGCCCAGTGTTTTGCTGGCGGTGCGGAAACCCCGCCAGCGCCAGGGACCCGTTCTATCAAAACAGGGTGAACATATCTATCGAGTCTATCTATTGTGCCCACCTATTGAATTGGGCCTTTTTGCGGCTATGTTCAAAAGAAAAAGGAGAGATTCGATGAGCTGGCAAATGGCCGATATCTGGGAAAATATTGCCCAGGCGATTCCCGATAAACCCGCAATTGTTGAGGGCACCAAGCGCTATAGCTGGTCCGAATATGAACAACGCGCAGCGCGGCTCGCTCAGGTCTACACCGATCATGGCCTGAAGCCTGGCGCGAAAATCTCCATCTACGCCTATAATTGCGCCGAATATATGGAAGCGCAATTTGCCGCGTTTAAAGCGCGCATCTGTCCAGTCAATGTCAATTACCGCTATCTCGAAGCGGAGCTGACCCATGTCATCAACAATAGCGATAGTGAAGCTTTGGTCTATCACGCCCAATTCGCTCCCCGCGTAGCAGCGATCAAGGATCAACTGGAGCATGTGAAGCTCTTTCTGGAAATTGACGATGGCTCCGGCGAACATCTCGATGGTGCCATCGACTATGAAACCGCCATAAACGACGCTGATCCAATGCCGGTCATCCCGCGCTCCGGCGACGATCTATACATGCTCTACACAGGCGGAACCACGGGCATGCCCAAGGGCGTAATGTACGACCATCAGACTTTTTCCAGCGCCTTGTTCACCAAGGGCTTTGAGATGCGGGAAATGGCTCTGCCCGAAGGTGCCGAAGGCTTCGGCCCATTGGTTCAGGCGTTGCATGCAGCCGGTGCCACCAGCCGAGCGATACCCGCTTGCCCGATCATGCACGGGACCGGCATGTGGATCGGCGCGATGATCCCGCATGCGCTCGGGGGCTGTGTCGTCTTGTTCAACAACCGCCATTTTGATCCGCATGCGCTTTGGAAACTGGCGGATGATGAGAAAGTCACCGACCTTACGATTGTTGGTGACGTGTTTGCCAAGCCGATGCTGGCCGCGCTCAACGAAGCGAAGGAAGCCGGCAAACCTTATGACCTGGCATCAGTACAGATGATGGGATCATCCGGCGTTATGTGGTCTTCCGAAGTCAAGCAAGGCCTGCTTGATCATATTGAAATGGTTATTGTCGACAGCATGGGTTCGACCGAAGGCAGCATGGGCGCATCGGTTATGACTCGTGAGAATAGTAGCATCGTCAAAACAGCAAGCTTTGACATGGCCGATACCACCAAGATTCTGACCGAAGACGGAAAAGAGATTCAGCCGGGTTCCGGCGAGATTGGCATGATCTGCAATGGCGGGATGGTTCCGATAGGCTATTATAAGGATGAGAAAAAGAGCGCGGAGACATTCAAGACCTTTGACGGCGTGCGCTATTCGATCCCCGGTGATTTCGCGATGGTTGAAGCCGATGGCAGCGTCACCTTGCTGGGCCGTGGTTCGGTCTGCATTAATAGCGGCGGCGAGAAGATTTTCCCGGAAGAGGTGGAAGAAGCGCTCAAGACCCATGACAGTGTTTATGACTGTCTGGTCGTTGGCGTGCCAGATGATCGCTTTGGCGAGAAAGTGACGGCGGTTTTATCGCTGGCTGATGGACATGGGCTGGACGAAACCGCTCTTAACGATCATGTCCATGGCATACTCGCCGACTACAAGTCGCCGCGCGCGTTTCTGGTGGTCGATGATGTACCGCGCGCCGCCAATGGCAAGCCCGGTTACAAGGATGCCAAGGATCTGGCCCTAAAAATGCTCGATATGGTCGCCGCTTAGGGCTTCCAGTCAAATTCCCGATGATAGCGTGGGATGAACAGCTTTTTACCCTTGATCGCAGAGGTTAAAAACGGCCCGGTCACGCCAAAGGGCAGTGCGCTGGCGCCCTTGTCCGGCCCCAACGGCAATAATATCAATGGCTTGGGCCATGGTGTATAGGGCTTCATATCCGCAATCGCCTTGCCACGCAGATGGGCTTTGAGGGTTTTTTTGAGCCAGCCGACCTGACGGGTCAGCCCGACAATCGTCATTGTGTCGCCGGTACTGGCAATATCGCCAATGACGAATAGATCGGGATTGGCCGTGGGCCGAAGCCAGCCATCAACTTTTGCCCGACCCTGATCATCAAAGGTCACATCTGCCAGATTCTGCAATAGGCCCGTCACCGGCTTCGACCCAATGACCGGAATCACCAGATCGGCATCGATCGGGAAACCATCGGACAGTTTGATCTTATTCTTGGTCGGAACAAACGGCGCATCCGTCTGTTTCAGTTTCTTGATGCGCTCGCCCAACCGAACCTTCACACCCAATTCGCCCAATTGGCGCTGCATCGAACGTCCGAGCTTCGCTGGGTAAGTGGGAAACAGATTCTCGTCAGCCGAAATCAGCGTGACCTGCTTATCCGGCCGAGCGAAAGCCAATTCCCCCGCCAGTTCGCTACCCACCGCGCCCGCGCCGACAATCGCGATATTTTTTGCCTTGTCGATTTGGTCCATCACCCGCTTGGTCTGAGTCAGAAAAGCCGCTTCATCGTCGCTTCGCATTTTAAACGGAGCCGCATAGGTCGAACCCGTCGCGATAATGATGATGTCCCCGGCAATTTCGGTTCCGTCTTCCAATATCGCGCTATTGCCATCGATCGAAGCCACACGGCCACGCACGATTTTTCCATTTTTAAGCAACTTGTCATAGGGCATGACAATCTCATCAAGCAGTTCCGGCCGCGCCAATGCTCGGATCATCGCGACATTATGAACCCATTTTTCACGCGGTTCGATCAAGCTGATATCCGCATGCCGATCGAGCTCTCTAGCCAGCATGGTTCCGGCATAACCGCCGCCAATGATTGTTATTTTCTTGGTCATGGGGCGATTCATAAAGCGGTTTTCCAGCGATAGACAAGACTATTCACGCTTCGCCATTGACGCAGTAGGCAAATTATCGCCATGTCCTGTCAATGCTTGTTCAACTGATCCACAATCCGGCATCGGGAACCCATGACGAATTGCGCCTTGGCGTGCTCGCACAGGCCTTTGAAGCTTGTGGCGCGAAAGTGATCATGGGCACCACCGAAATTGATGGCAGCATGCAGCTCGCCGAGGACAGCGAGCTTATCTGCGTATCCGGCGGCGACGGCACATTGCGTCTCGTCATCGCAGCTATGCAGAAAAGCAGCTCGAAAGTGCCTCTCTGCATTTTTCCTGCCGGTACCGTCAATCTCGTCGCCCGCGAAATTGGCTATGCATCCGAGCCAGAGCAATTTGCGAGCGAAGTCATGCGGGGTTATCTCGCTGGGTCTAATGCCCGTCTGAGAGAACCGGTTGTAGCGAGCGATCATGGCCCTTTTGCCGCCTGTTTGAGTGCGGGTCCCGATGGTGTCGCAGTGGCAACACATTCTCCCCAGATCAAAAAGAAAATCGGCCGTAACGCCTATGCCTGGTCGTTCCTCAAACTATTCCTACACTGGCCGCGACAGCAATTTTCACTGGATTTCAACGCAGTCGATGGATCACAAAATAAATTGTCCTGCGAGGCTTTTTACATTGCCAAGGGGCGATATTTTGCCGGACCATGGATCTTGACACCAGAGGCCGGTCTGGGCGGAGATGATTTCCATCTGATTACCCTGTCGCGAGCCACACGCTGGAATTTTGTCCGCTTCATGCTCTCGGTAGCACGCGGCAATGCTCCCAAGAAACTATCCTTCGCAAGCGTCCATCGTGCACGATCCGTAGCTATCGGGCATCCAGAAATTGCAGAAATAAATCAATTTTTTCAAATGGATGGTGATGAAATGATGTGTCCGCCGAAGCGGATAGTGATGACCGACTATGTGGTGGAATATTGCTTGCCACTAGACAATTAGCACCATTGATGACCGCAGCTTAAGCTGCGCTGCAATGGTCCGCGATCATTTCTACCATCGCCGGTAATTTGCTGGGCGGCAAGTCATGTCCCATGCCATCGACAAGCTCAAGACGGGCATTATTGACATTGGCCGCGATATCCTCTCCGCAGGGATGGGGAATGAGCGGATCCGATGTGCCATGAATGACCATGGTTGGAACAGATATCGCTCTCGCCTTGGGCCGCAAATTGCCAGTCTCGATAATCGCTGCCATTTGTCTCTGTCGGCCAGCTGGATAAAAACTGCGGTCCAGAGCAATTTTCATCAATGCCTTGCGTTCTTCTTCTCTTGCCCGCCCCTCTTCGGATGCAATTATCGATGAAAATGCCATGCCGGCAATTAGCGCTTCGTCAATCGTAGTTGCTTTTGCCCGAGCGGATTGGATGAGGCCCTTACGAACCAGAGGATCGGCACCCGGAAGACCGGGCGCGTTGGTGGATGACATGATCGGCGTCAGAGACAAAACACGGTCTGCATGATCAGCCGCCACTAATTGTCCAATCATTCCGCCCATGGACGCGCCGACAATATGTGCTTTATCGATATTGAGCGCGTCCAAAACGCCAATCGCATCTCTGGCCATGTCGCTTAGATTATAAGGGGCCAGATTTTGACTGGGAAAAAACCGTTTTGTGAAAAGCTGCCGGATCGGGCCGGGGGCGGAAACCCCGTCGCATTTATAGGATAGTCCGACGTCGCGATTATCGAAAGCAACCACCCGAAAACCAGATTCAACCAGTCCATTCACAAAATCCATCGGCCAGGCGATGAGCTGCGTTCCATATCCCATGATAAGAAGGATCGCGGGATCGTTGGCTTTACCATGATCTTCGACTTCAATGTTAATGCCGTTGGCGGTGACTTGCATATTTTGATCCTGATTCCATGCTGGGCTTTCAAACAGCGCAAAAGCTTAGCAGAACCGGAAAACTGCACAAGACAGGATCGGTCCGCTATATATTAGGGGTCAGGCGATCCCGCAGGTGTTCCGGTCGGGACATCTCCCAGTTTCGCCATCACAGAATCGGAAGCGGCCACAACAACACCCAATCTGGCCACTTGATTGTCATCATCAACAACGGCGCGAATATTCACTATCGGCGAGACGGAGATCGCTTGAGCAGACAATTTTTGAATACGCAGTTGATAAGCGCCGTAGGGCACACCCTCGAACAGGAAGAATCCGTCAAATTCACTTTGCGTTTCATGGGTTACCCGGCCGGTAACATCGAGCAATTCCAGACCCACTCCAGCCAGCGCGCTGCCGCCTTTGCGGACCAGCGTTCCTTCAACCTCTCCTGCGCTAACCAGCGGCAGTTCAACAGTTGCGGCAATACCGGGGCGCGGTGTCACTACCACGCCGGGCAGGGCGGGTTGAACATAGGGATCCGGCAAACTGCTGGTATCAATGCCAATCAGAACCGGCCGGAAAGGCTCCAGATTATCAATGATAGACTGGCCTTTGGCATCTGTTGGTGTCAGCGTCGTTGTTTTTCCAGCCGTCAGCTCGACATTTTCTACCAGCTCTTCGTCCGCCTGCCGTTTGCCGTCGCGATTCTTGTCTCGATAGACAATGGCCAGTGCCTGACCACTATTGGCAAGCTTATTGTTAGAGAAACGGAATTTGCCATTACGCGGATCAGGGCCGAGGCTGAAAGCAAGGTTTAATCCAGCCGCAACAGAGCCATCGGTGGCTGCTTCGGCACTGGCGGTTAGCGAAAATTTGTCAAAACGCCGGATTATCCCGATCCCGGCACGCCCGCGATCAAGTCCGACATCATAGCCGAGCTCCGCACGCCAGTCGGCCCGGTCGCCCGCACGCCATTCGCCGGTAAAATTAACCCTTTCGAAACGTTTCTCCGGCGCGACCCGATAAGTGGCCTCACCGCGTATCCTGACGCCGGCAATTCGGCCATTGGCAAGCACCCGTGCCTCGGCGATATCCGGCGGATTTGGCCCCAGATCATTGAAGCGTTTTTCCCAACTCAATTCGCCTGTAAGTGAGAAACGTCGCAAATTCAAAGATGCACGGCCGGTAAAGTCAAGCGAAGACCGTCCGTCCGAGCGGGTTTCATACTGGGCGTCAATATGGAACGGAACGACTCTACTGCCCAACTTGAAATTATGGTCAAGTGAGAGGCTATGGCGCCCGTTCATGTTTTGTTCGATATGATCCGACCGGAAATTACCCTGTGCCCAGATAGTCTCGGCCGTGATGAAAGTCTTGCCGAGCTCGCCAAGCAATTGTCCGCGGAAAGCGGTGCCTTTTTTCAGATCGGACGACGCCGTCAGTTCTACCAGCGTCGGTCCAACAGCGCGGCGCACTGATCCTTCGACATAATTGTGACGCTTCCCGTCAATCTGCAGGCTGAACAGGGATGCAGCGACCGATGTCTTGGCATTAAGCCCGCGTTCGACACCAAAACCGCCACGCCAACCAGCCTGCTCTATCGGCAAGAATGAATTGAAGTTGATCAGGTCTCTGCCTGCCTCCTGCCCGCCGGCCCAATAATAGGTTTTGCGGGGTGGAATGGAATCGAGCCCAACCGGAACCGACTTGCTGTCCCTGCGGACCTGGCCTTGCGGGCCATAGAGCACGACTTCAAAGCGATTCTGCCCATAGAGAAGCGGCACATCGATAAATTCGTAGCGACCATCCGAACGGGTTTCCGCAAAAGCCAGCAATTGGCCATTGCGATAGAGTTCTGCATCCCATCCTTCGGGCAATTCTCCACGAAAACTCGTGCGATCGAAATTATCAGGCCGGTCGACCGGACGGTTTGTGACCACAGCACCGCGGCCAACAGTACTCTGGGACACTATCGGCGTTGAAAAGGTGGAAACATCGCCTAACGCGAAATGAGTCGCCTTGAGCGGCCCCAAAAGACCGCCCTTGGGGTCCGTGCGATAGGCCCGCACGCGCAGGCTTTCCGGTACGCCCTTGTCATCAGATGATAAACGCGCATCAAAAGACGCTTTACCAACTTCTCCAGAGGCAAATAGTTCGTAACGCACATCAAGCTCTTGCCCGGATCGCTTGTCGCGCAGACCACCTGCAGAAACGACCGCATCAACCGACGGTGTCCGCCAGAATTTATACGGTTCCGTAGATTGCGGCAGGCTGGACAGATCAAAATTCTGCCGGGGCCTGATTTTCGCTGCCCGTTCCTTGCGTTCCAGCGCCAGTTGGAAGGGCAATTTTCGGTCGGATTCAATATTCAGTAGAGCGTTGGACAGATCAGGTGCTAGTTTGAGGTCCAGCCAGTTGGACAGGCTTTTGACATTCACACACCAGCCCTCCGGCGTGTCGTAAATATCGTTTTTCTGAAGCTCTTTCTTGCTGTTCACCTTTTGTACTGTATTGCTGTCGCGTTCAATGATCAGTGTTTCGCGTTCTGCGAATATCCAACCAGTTGCGCGGCGCGACTTTTTATCCAACCGAACTGGTACATCAAGCGCCAAGATGACATCGCCGAAATCAACGCAGACACCATTGTTAGTCTGATAGCCGCGAACACCGTCTCCGAGCCGGTATTTGCCAGAACGAAGATCGAAAAGCAGAGCATCATCATCATTTGCCGTCCATGCCGGCTGATCGTTTGACGTTTGCCCATGGGCCACCTGCGCCATAACCGGTGAAGCCGCCAAGATCGTACTGATCCCGGCGGCCATGGCCAGCGATTTGAAACGCTGACGGAATATGGAAAGGTGGTTTTTCATCATCGATATTTGGCCGCTTGAAGTTGTGAAGTCGGCCTAATATATTGAAATATATACCTATCTTAGAACCATCTGGCTTTTGGCTATCAAGCCACCGCCAGCATTATCCGGCTCGTAATATTCAACAGAGATTGGCCCTTTAAGCTTTGCCGCAATTTCCGCCGGTACGGGTAGGGTAACCTTTCGGCTTGTCACTTCGGGGTAAATAGCAATACCCCTGGCTACAAATAGAGGCTCGCTCTCGCCCTGCTTGAGTACGCGGATCTCGCCATAAGTAGATCGATCTCCGGTACGGCTCAAATCAAATGCAAATGCTTGACCATTGCCACTCGTTTCTACACGGGCATTGGCAATTCCAGCAGTTGCTTGCAAGTTACCTTGCCGAATTATAACCGGAATGGTTACTCCATATATAGGAGTGAGAGCGATGGTGAAACCGCCACTTGAATTTGTCTGCTCGGTTACGCTCTGTGCCTTTGGAATAGCGCGAAACAGTAGATGGGCCCGATATTCGCCATCTTCGAGATCTTTAGGCGGCCTTATACCAAGCCGAATAGCCTGCGGCTGGTTAGGCGGTAAAGTGACGCGGCGCGGCGCATAGCGAATCATTTCCTTTGCCGCCTGCTCAATTGCATTGGCGTCTTCGGTACTGACTTCTTTCAGCTTACCCTCCGCTGTCATCCTGCGCAATTCTAAAGAAATACGGTAAGTTGCTGTTTCTGAACCAATATTGTTGAGAATAACCTCTGTACCACGCTGTCCATCAAGAACGATACGCGTCGGAGCAACCAGGAGATCGCCGGCCGCCTGTGCTGGGCTGCTCGAGAGGAAAAGCGCGGATCCCACAACTGCGAGGCCCGTATAGAGTTTTTTGAATCGTTTCAGACCACTGGTCGTCATCACTGTCTCCGGTTTAGCATATAATTCCGGACATGACGGTTTTCCGCCAACATCCCCACATCGCCCACTATGCCCAAAGAGGGTTACCAAAGCGCTAACCACGACAACTATTTGACGGTAGGTGATGAGAAAAAGGAAACCCGACTGCAACCTGAGTTGCAGACGGGTCTCACATTCTTTGAATCCGTCGGCGCTTTGGCCGACTTGATTAAGGCTTACTGGTAGTTGACGGTTACGTCAAAGTTACCAAGGTAAGCGCCATCAGCTTGGTTTGCACCAACAGCCAGGCTACCACCAACCGTGAAAACGTCGGTTGCAGCTGTACCAGAAATGGTCAGTGTGGTTGCGCTTTCCGTCAAAGTTGCGACCATAGCGTTACCGCCAGCGTTGGTCAGCGTAACGGTTGCGTCTGCGTCAATATCAACGGTCTGACCGGTTGTACCGGCAACCGAGAAACCAGCAGCTGTGGTCGTGCCTGAGCAAACCAGAGCGGCATCACATGTAACGGCACCAGCAGCGTCAACAACAACGTTACCAGCGGTAGCGCCTGTAACGATGGTTGCGAAATCAAGATCTGAAGTGTTGGTTACAGTAACCTGCTCCAAGATGTTAGCGCGTGCATCAGCAGAAGCCGTTGCAGCGTGAGCCGCGTTCGCACCCATTACTGAAGCGGCAAGAACGGAAGAAGCCAAAGCGGCTTTAATAAATTTAGACATATTTTCTGGTCCCTATATTTCACTACTTACATTCGAAAGGGCGTCTACGGTGCGTCTCGCCAAACCCACTGGCTAAACGTCGCTATACGCCAACATTCGAGATTGGTTATCGGGGACAAAGAATAAGGTTTTGCTGCCAGCCATGGTTAAGAAACTGGAAACGACCTAAATATAAGAAAAATAGCTGTTTTTCTGACCCATGTTACAAAATTTTAGATCTGGGAATCGGGGCCGAATCGCTAGAATCGTCGAAAAAACACCAAATATTAAATATGTTCGCCGGTTAAACGCTGGCAAATCAGGTCCAGCTGATCGAGATTGCTATAATCTATCGTCATAGATCCAGCGCCAGTCTGCCCCTTGGATTGAATTGACACTTTCAAACCTAAGAGATCGCCGAGATGGCTTTCTACCGCACGAATGTCAGCATCGCTCTCACTCGCCCCCATCAGGGGTGCTTTGGCTTTCCGCCGACCGCCGCCCAATGCCTTGCGCACGAGCTTCTCGGTATCCCTTACCGAAAGCCCTTGTTTAACGACCTGCTTGGCCAGCTCCGCCGAATCCGGCGCATTAATAAGCGCTCGAGCATGGCCCATAGTCAGTTTCTCTTCACCAACGAAGGCCCGAACCGATTCGGGCAGCTCGAGTAATCGCATGAGATTCGCGATATGACTGCGGGATTTTCCCACCAATTCTGCCAATTTAGCCTGGCTATGGCCAAAATCATCCTTCAACTTTACATAAGCTTCAGCTTCTTCCACAGCATTAAGGTCGCGGCGCTGGACATTCTCAACAATTGCGATTTCCAGTGTTTCTGCGTCATTCAGGCTACGAACAATCGCTGGAACGCGGTGGAGCCTCGCGCGCTGGGCCGCTCGCCAGCGGCGTTCACCGGCGACAATCTGGAAATTCTTGCCATGGGGGCGAACAACAATTGGCTGGATCACACCGCGCAACTTCATGCTGTCGGCCAACTCGTCTAACGCTTCATTATCAAAAGTCTGTCGCGGCTGATCGGGATTGGGGCGGATGTCGGAAATAGCTATCGAGCGCAGCCCATCGGTACGAGTTTCCGGACTATCGTCATCGATTTCGGCTTCCGGTGCTTGAATCAGAGGTTCTTCCCGCTGGATTTCACCGAAAAGCGAGTTCAGTCCCCTGCCCAGTCCCGTGGCTTTCTTGATCGCAGCCTTTTTCGGCAATGGAGCTTCCTCTTCTTTCGCCATCATGCAGCTACCTTCCGTTCTGGCAGACGAGAGATTAATTCCCGTGCCAGATTAATATAGGCTTCCGATCCACTGCACCGATGATCATAAATCAGCGCTGGCAAGCCATGGCTCGGAGCCTCTGAAAGCCTCACATTTCTGGGAATAACGGTATCGAAAACAACATTTCCGAGGCAAGCGCGAACATCATCAGATACCTGTTCGGTGAGCTTGTTGCGGCGATCATACATGGTGAGCACTACGCCCATGACTGACAAAGCCCTGTTGAAACGCGCTCTAATACGTTCGACTGTCTGCAGCAGTTGGCTCAGCCCTTCCAATGCAAAAAACTCGCATTGTAGCGGGACTAACAATGATTCGACCGCGACCATCGCGTTAAGGGTCAGCAATCCAAGCGATGGCGGACAATCGATCAGGCAGATATCCCACTGACCATCATCCCCGGCATCGAGAGCTTTTTTCAGCCGATGCGTGCGTTCTTCAAACTCAACCAGCTCAACTTCCGCTCCGGAAAGATCGACGACAGCGGGCACTATATCAAGGCCGGGCACGCGGGTATTGATCACGCAGTCCGCCAATGGCGTATCGGAAACCAACAGGTCATAGCTGCTATTCGTACGTTCCGCTTGGTTCAAGCCAAGCCCCGTCGATGCATTACCCTGCGGATCCAGATCGATCAGCAACACTTTCCAACCACTCGCAGCAAGAGCGGTCGCCATATTAATAGCCGTGGTCGTTTTTCCCACGCCGCCTTTTTGATTTGCTATCGCTATCCGGACCATTTTACGCAGAACCCTTCGCTAAGCTGATATAAAATAACGTTTTCAGCCAAATCCTACCAATATTCCCGCATCCGGGTCAGTCAAACTTTGTTCCACGTGGAACATTTTTTGCCGTTTTGGCGATAGGCCTTTCAACTCTCTTACCGCATTTTTGCCCTTTGGTAAGAGCCAAACCGTATTTTCTGTGGAAAACCGGTGCGAAAGTGAAAGTAATTTTTGCAACGGGGCAAAAGCTCTGGCGCTAATGACATCCACGGGATGGCTTTCGACATTCTCCAAACGGTCGCCAAAAACCAAGGCTTTTTCGGTCAACCCCAGCTTTGTCACGACAGTTTCAAGAAAGGTGACCCGGCGCGCACGCGATTCAACCATCTGCACTTTATAGTCGCTCAATATGGCAATAATGATCCCTGGGAAACCAGCGCCGGTACCCAGGTCCATCCAGATTTTACCGCTCTCTCCCTTTGAAGCATGCAGCAGCAACTGGGCACTGTCGACAACATGGCGGTCCCAGACATGGTCTGCGCTCGATTTGGAAATGAGATTCTGATGCAACATCTCCTCTGCCAACAGCGCCAGAAACCCCTCCAGCTGATCCCATGTTTCACGTGGAACGTTGAAATTTTTGCGCAACCAATCCTGCGCTTCTTGTTCCGTCATACGGTGCTCATGCCGCCAAAGTCTTGGCTTCGCGGCGCCGAGCATGGACCAGGATGGCCGCCAGTGCCGCTGGTGTAATACCCCGGACGCGCGAAGCGGCTGCGAGTGTTTCTGGCCGCGCGCTTTTCAATCGCTCAACCATTTCATTCGACAGTCCAGCTATCGAAGCATAGTCGAGATCATCGCCCAAGCGTATTTGCTCGTTCGCGCGCAGGTCTTTCAGCTCCGCTTCCTGCCGCTGCAGATAAGGCGCATAGCGGGCGTCTTCCTCAACCTCAGCCAATAGACCGGGATCCATATCGGCAACGGATAGACCCAGACCTTCAAGTGCTGCAATCGAGATATTGGGAAAGCGCAGCCATTCAAACAACGACTGTTTGGTACCATCGCGGCGCACTTCAATACCCTGGTCGGCAACAGCCTCACAGCTATATACGGCCTCCAGTTCTTCCATAATCGCTGTGCGTTGTATTTGCCGATCATTAAACCAGCGCTGTCTTTCAGAACTCAGACAATCAATATCCTGAGCAACGGGACTCAGCCGCGTTGTCGCGTTATCCGCCCGCAGGCGCAGGCGGTATTCCGCACGTGCTGTGAGCATCCGGTACGGTTCCGTCACACCCTGCAGCACCAGATCGTCAATCATCACCGCCATATAGCTAGTTCCGCGATCGAGTTCTGGCGCAGCCTTACCCTGAATCGCGCAAGCTGCACCGATGCCTGCAATCAGGCCCTGTGCCGCAGCTTCTTCATAGCCAGTCGTGCCGTTAATCTGACCAGCACAATAAAGGCCTTCGAGATCACGAACCTTTAGTGAGCGGTCCAAAGCGCGGGGATCGATATGGTCATATTCAACCGCATAGCCCGGCACTATAATCTCAGCTCTGGAAAGGCCGTCCATGGTCCGAACAAAAGCTTCCTGCACGTCAGCAGGCAGCGATGTACTGATCCCATTCGGATAGACCAAAGTTGTGTCCAATCCTTCGGGCTCCAAGAATACTTGGTGAGAATCGCGATCGGCAAAGCGGTGAATCTTATCTTCTATAGAAGGGCAATAGCGCGGCCCCTGCGCATCAATCGCTCCACTGAATAGGGGGGACCGGTTGAGGTTATCACGAATAATATCGTGGGTTGCTGCACTGGTTCTGCTGACCGCGCAGAATATCTGCGGGACATCTCGCCGTGATGATAGGGGCGACATCGTCCAACCATCGTCATCTGACGGTTGCTCCGGCAGTAACGCCCAATCTATTGTGCGGCCATCGATACGCGGCGGTGTTCCAGTTTTCAGACGCGCTATGGGAAGATTGGCATCGCGAATCTGCTGACCCAGAGATACCGCACTCGCCTCTCCTGTCCGACCGCCGTCGATGGTTTCTTCGCCGCGGAACAATTTGCCGTTCAGAAATGTCCCGGTCGCCAATATGACCGCGGACGCCGTGATCCGGCTTTCGTCCGCGAGATTAATGCCGCTAACGGTTTGCCCATCAAAAATCAGCGATGCGACTTCGCCCTCAACAATTGACAGGTTGTCCTGCGCATCCAGCATCCGGTGTATCTCCGCTTTGTAAAGCGTGCGATCCGCCTGAACCCGAGGCCCCTGCACCGCTGCACCCTTCGACAGATTCAACATACGATAATGGATCGCCGCCGCGTCGGCCGCCCGTCCGATCAGGCCATCAAAGGCATCTACTTCACGCACCAGATGGCCCTTGCCCAAACCGCCAATTGCCGGATTGCAGGACATCGCGCCAATGCTCTCTTTGGTGAAACTGACCAGGGCTGTGCGCACGCCCATGCGCGCAGCCACAGCCGCAGCTTCACAGCCGGCATGTCCGCCGCCCACAACAATAAGATCAAAATCGCGATTCATGCTGCGCCCATAGCCGAATGGGTGTTTCAGGTCAAAATGATCTCGGCCGGTTGAACCGCCAAGCCAAGTCATTGGAGTCCGCGCTCTTCTGTTCCACGTGGAACAATCCTATTTTCCGATACAGAATTTGCCGAACAGGCTGTCGAGCATATCCTCGGTGCTGGCTCTGCCGGTCAGCGCATCAAGGGCCGCGCGGGCCAATCGCAATTGCTCTGCGATAATGAGATAATCCTGCAGCTGGGATATATCGTCAAGATTGCGCTGCGCTTCGGCCAGATGATCGGCTTGGCGCTTGTTGACGCTAATTTCATCGCCGCTTGGAACAATGTCTTTTGCACGGTCGACTAGCAAAGTGACCAGCGCATCCATGCCCTTGCCTGCCAAGGGCGATAGCGAAATGACACCGGCGGATTTGGGTTGAAATTCGTGATGGTCTTGACGCGAAGCCAGTTCGACCAGATTGGGTTTTTGCGGGCCTTGCCCTTCCGGGCCGAGCCACAGGATCAAGTCGGCTATATCAAATTGTTGCCGCGCCCGGTCAATTCCTATGCGCTCAATTTCTTCCGTGCCTTCATTACGGACACCGGCCGTGTCGATAAACAGAAAGGGTATCCCCTTTATCGCAATCGGCACCTCGATCACGTCCCGCGTCGTTCCTGCAATAGCAGATACAATCGCGGCTTCTCTTTCCACCAGCGCGTTGAGCAAGGTGGACTTCCCGCTATTGGGCGGGCCGCCTAAAACCACCCTCACCCCTTCGCGTAATTTTTCCGCGCGCGGGCGATTAAGCATTGCCGCCATTTCCGTAGCCAGATCAGTTGCCGCTGATTGCACAACAGAAAGCTGAGCCGCCGTCACATCATCCTCGTCGGAAAAATCAAGCTCAGCCTCCACCATCGCAGACAGGCGCAAAATAGCATTTTGCCAATCATCTACTTTGCGCGATAGCGCTCCGCCCGCCGCCTGTATCGCCGAACGGCGTTGCAGTTCAGTCTCGGCAAAAAGCAGGTCAGACAATCCTTCCGCTTCGGCCAAGTCCATCCGGCCGTGGGTGAAAGCGCGGCGGGTAAATTCCCCAGGCTCTGCCTGCCGCAGGCCATCCATTTTTTCCAGCGTGATTTCCAGAGCGCGAACAACTGCCCGGCCGCCATGGCAATGGATTTCGGCGAGATCCTCACCGCTCGCACTATTGGGTCCCGGGAACCACAAGACGAGAGCGGTATCAAGCAGCTCGCCACTCGCGGGGTCGGTCAGCTTCGCCAAACGCGCGCGCCGCTCCTCCGGCACAGAGCCGCTGAGAACATGCAAAGCATCTGATGCTTTTGGACCGCTAATCCGGATGATACCGATTGCTGCCGGCGGTTGCCCACTGGACAAAGCAAAGATGGTGTCAGCCGCTGACATTTAACTATCTATCTGATATCTAATCTTTTTTCTTTGATGAAGACGATTTTCCACCATTGGAGCCACCGCCCATAGCGCCGCCCAAGAAGGAGGAGAACATCTTGATGCCAGCCTCACCCATTGGCGCGATGATCTTGGTAAAATTCTGCAATTGCTCGACCGAACTCGCACCCTGCAGGAATTTGGACAATTCTTTCACGTAGGTTTCATTGAGTTTTGCCACGTCTGGCAAACCCATCATCCGGCGTGCTTCTTCCGGGGTGCAATCCAGTTCTACGGTTACTTTCATAATGCTTCCTCTTATCCTTATCGTCGAAGCGAAGTTCCCTCCCTCACCGCAACAGATGATGTTCCACCTTGCCACAACAGGATATGGGGATATTGTGCACCAATAATCAAGTCATGATGCAAAGGAGCTGTAAAAATGGGTGAAATGAAACCGATTAAGACGCTAAGCGGAGACGCCGAATTTCCTTGCTATGTTGCCAGCCCAGATGGCGATGCCAAGGCGGCTATCATCGTGATTCAGGAAATTTTTGGCGTTAATAAGGGCATTAAGGCCAAATGCGATAGCTGGGCCAAAGCCGGTTACCTTGCCGTCGCGCCCGATCTCTTCTGGCGAGTCAACGATGGCACCGATCTCGATGCTGATGTTGAGGAGGAATTTCAGGTCGCGCTCGATCTGATGGGCAAATTTGATCAGGATCAGGGCATAAGAGACATTGAAGCGGCGATTCATTTTGCCCGCGCAGGTGTAAATGGTGGAAAAGTGGGCTGTGTTGGCTATTGTCTGGGCGGCAGACTGGCTTTCATGACCGCAGCCCGCACCGATATTAATGCCTCTGTCGGCTATTATGGCGTCGGCATAGACGGGTTGCTGCGTGAAAGTCACGCCATTGCCCATGATGTCATGCTGCACATCCCGACCGCTGATGGCTTTGTACCCGCCGATGCGCAGGCAGCCATGCATGAAGGGCTGGATGATCATCCCAAGGTGACATTGCACGATTATGAAGGCTTGGATCACGGTTTTGCAGCCGAATTTGGGGCACGCCGGGATGAGGCAGCCGCAACATTGGCCGACAGCCGTACCGCAGAATTTTTCAAGGAGCATTTAGCATGAGTACTCGCGATAATTTAAAGGTTTGGCATGCCCGCATGGCCGATAAAAGCGAAGCGGCACTCAGCGCCCAACTCGCCGATGATGCCGTGTTCCACTCCCCTGTCGTCCACACACCGCAGGCTGGGAAGCCGATTGTCATGGCTTATCTGATGGCGGCCGATAACGTCCTTGGCAATGACAGCTTCCGCTATGTGCGAGAGATTGTCGACGACAGCGCCAATATGGCGATGCTCGAATTTGAGCTGCAATTGGATGATATTCAGGTCAATGGCGTCGATATTATCAGCTGGAATGATGACGGTATGATTCAGGACTTCAAGGTCATGGTCCGCCCGTTGCAGGCCATCAACAAAGTCTGGGATGAAATGGGTAAGATGCTGGAAAGAATGAAAAAGACGGCCTAATCAGCGGGTCAGAAAAGCGTCATCATCCCCAATTTCGGATCGACAATACCGTCATAAATCATCCGCCCGGCCACCCAAACAATGACCGCGAGACCGATATAGGCGATCCACTTGTAGCGCTCGATATATTTCGCGATCACATTGGCTGCGAGGCCCATTAGCGCGACGGATAATAGCAGTCCTACGACCAATATGCCTGGATGCTCGCGGGCGGCACCAGCTACGCCCAGAACATTGTCCAGGCTCATAGAGATATCCGCTGCTGTTACAGCCCAGACGGCTCCCCAGAACGTCTTGGTAGATTTTACACCGCTATGCTCGTCACCTTCAATCTCTGGAGAACCAGAAGATTCACCTTCATGGAATATTTCACGCCAGAAATTCCAAGCAACCCACAATAGCAGCAAACCGCCGGCGAAAATCAGGCCGACAATTGACAAAAGCAAGCTCACTGCCAGCGCAAATATGATCCGCATCACCAAGGCGGCGCTGATGCCGATCATGATCACTTTACGGCGCTGATCCGGTGGCAAACCGCCAGCCAATGCGCCGACGACAATCGCATTATCCGCAGCAAAAACCAGGTCGATCAATACCACTTGCCCAAAAGCGGCGAGCGCTTCCGGAGATCCAATATTGGAGAAATCATGGACGATCGCCGCCCACATTTCTGATAATGAGCCGAGCCCGGTTGGAGCGGCCGCGGATAATATGAAAAGAAGATCAATCATGAAAAAATCGAAGCTCCAAAATAACTTACAGTCGGCATAGGGTCATAGAAATCATGAAGCAAGGCGCGCCACTGTTCATATTCCGGTGATTTGCGAAAGCCATCACGATGGGATTCCACTTCATCCCATTTGACCAGCAACAAAAACCGATCGGGACTATCTTTCGATGGACGAACCTCGATCGATTGAAAGCCTGGCTGGACCGCAATAAGCGGCCTTGCCTGATGCATGGCTTTGGTAAACTGGTCTGACTGATCCGGTTTAACCTGCAGCAATGCCTGTTCGATAATCATTATCGGTTTGGCCCCCACCACGCTCAGGCTGAGCGCTTTTCTTTATTGATTCATGCTGTCGAAGAAATCGTCGTTCGCTTTGCTATCCTTCATCTTGTCGAGCAGGAATTCCATCGCGTCGATCGTACCCATTTGCATGAGGATACGGCGCAGCACCCACATTTTCTTGAGCTTGTCATCTTCGACCAGCAATTCTTCCTTACGGGTACCGGATTTGCCAACATCCAGTGCTGGGAAGATCCGCTTGTCTGCAACTTTACGGTCCAGCACGATTTCGGAGTTACCGGTGCCTTTAAACTCTTCGAAGATCACTTCGTCCATCCGGCTGCCGGTATCGATCAGCGCAGTTGCAATGATGGAAAGCGAGCCGCCTTCTTCAATATTACGCGCGGCACCGAAAAAGCGTTTTGGCCGTTGCAAGGCATTGGCATCGACACCGCCGGTCAGAACCTTACCGGAACTTGGCACGACCGTATTATAGGCACGGCCCAAACGGGTAATAGAGTCGAGCAAGATGACGACATCATGCTTGTGTTCGACAAGGCGTTTGGCTTTTTCAATAACCATTTCAGCAACTTGCACGTGGCGCGTCGCGGGTTCGTCAAAGGTGGAGCTAATCACTTCGCCCTTAACCGAGCGCTGCATATCGGTAACTTCCTCTGGGCGCTCATCGATGAGCAACACGAGCAAATATACCTCAGGATGGTTGTCGGTAATCGCCTTGGCAATATTTTGCAGCAGCACGGTTTTACCGGTCCGCGGCGGTGCCACAATCAAGGCACGCTGACCTTTACCTTGTGGCGAAATAATATCGATGACACGCGCTGACTTGTCTTTGACTGTGGGGTCGAGACTATCCAGCGTCAGCTTTGAGTCAGGGTAAAGCGGCGTGAGGTTATCAAAATTAACCCGGTGACGGACAGCATCTGGCTCGTCAAAGTTAATCGCTGTTAGCTTGGTGAGCGCAAAATAACGCTCGCCATCGCGCGGCGCGCGAATTTCGCCTTCGACGGTATCACCAGTACGCAGGCCAAATTTACGAACCTGGTTAGGGGACACATAAATATCATCGGGGCCGGCAAGGTAATTGGCTTCGGGAGACCGCAAAAAGCCAAATCCATCAGGCAGCACTTCAATCGTGCCAAGACCCATGATCAGTTCGTCCTGATCCGCGAGTTCTTTCAGAATCGCGAACATCAGATCCTGTTTGCGCAAGGTTGATGCGCTTTCAACGCCCAGTTCTTCGGCCATAGAGACGAGACCAGCGGGCGTTTTTTCTTTTAATTCTTTTAAATGCATGGAGGTTTATCCAAAAATAATAGGAAGTTATGTTTGTTTTTGCATGTGTGCAGCGTATGCGCCGTCAAATTTTCACATGAAAGGTCGCCCGGACGGGCTTTGAGCGTCAATTACGCTGTTGCCCTGTGGCTGTCAACAAAAGCTGGAACCAAAACGGACGGACTCGATTAGAACGGTTTCACAATCACCAAAATCACAATGACCGCCGCCGCTATACCGGGCACTTCGTTGACCAGACGAAGCTTCTTATCCGTCATCGTCCGCTCGCCGCGGGTCAGCTTTTTAACATAGCCCATCATCCAGCCATGATAGCCGGAGAGCAGTAGCAGCATAAGCAATTTGGCATGGAACCAGCCCTGGCTAAACGCGCCAATATTATAAGCAAGCAACAATCCCAAAACCCATGTGATGATCAGCGACGGATTGAGGATGATTTTTCTGAGCTTCCCTTCACGCTCGATCCATTTGGAATCCTCGTCTGACCCCACCGCAGTTTCCTGATGATAGACGAAGAAACGCGGCATCATGAATAGGCCCGCCATCCAGAAGATGACGAAGATGATATGAGCGGATTTTAGCCAGAGATAGAGCATCGAGAGAATTTCATTCATTGCCGGACAAGTGTAAGCAGCTTTTTAACATGTTCAATGGGTGTGTCCGGTAAAATCCCGTGGCCCAGATTGAAAATATGCGGGCGATCTTCAAAGACTTGCAAGATATGGCGTACCGATGTTTCCAGCGCTTCACCGCCCGCGATTAACGCTAGCGGGTCGAGATTCCCTTGCAAAGGTATGTTCGATGGCAGGTTTTTATGCGCCCAGACCGGATCAACTGTTTCATCCAAACCAATCGCGTCTGCACCCGTTTCATTCGCATAAGCAGTTAATTTGGCACCAGCCCCTTTAGGAAAACCGATAATCGGCAGATCGGGATGAACCGCCTTTATTCGCGCGATAATTTCCGCATTGGGCGCAATGACCCATTTTTCAAATTGCGTAGGAGAAAGCGTTCCTGACCAACTGTCAAAAAGCTGTACCGCATCGACGCCCGCATCAATCTGACCGAGCAGATATTTCACGGTATTTTCGATGATCGCATTGATTAATTCTGAAAAGGCCAACTCATCGCTATAAGCATAGCGCCGGGTCACAGCCTGATCCTTGCTGCCTTGTCCATGGGTCATATAAGTCGCGACAGTCCAGGGGCTTCCTGCAAAGCCCATGAAGGTGGTTTTGTCATCCAGCTGCGCAGCGACGGCTCTCACCGTCTTATAAATGGCCTCAAAATGCTCTGGAGCAGCCTCTAGAGACGACAAAGCGGCATCGACGAGCCTTGGCGCCAGACGAGGTCCTTCTCCCGTCTCAAACCACAATTTCTGACCCATGGCGTGGGGGACAATCAATATGTCGGAAAACAAGATCGCGCCGTCAAAGCCAAAGCGCTTTATCGGTTGCACCGTAACTTCAGCAGCCGCTTCTGCATCATAGCATAGCTCCAGAAATCCGCCTTTTTGCGCGCGTAGCTCGCGATATTCGGGTAAATAGCGTCCTGCTTGGCGCATAAGCCAGACCGGAGTCTGAGCAGTTTTCCTGCCATGCAGAGTTTCGAGCAAAATTTTCGGGGAGTCGGTAACGTCAGGCATAGGATAAGGGTCACCCAATATAATAATATAGTATATTTAAAGAATCTTGTTGATGATGATAGAGCGTGGATAGCAGCGGTAAAGCGGGTCTACCGCGATTACAAACAGATTGACAGACAGCTGTTAACGAAAATTTTACCGATTCCCAAATTCGCTCCCCATTATCCACAATCTGTGGATGAAATTATCAAAACTTGACCGGTTGTGGATAGAATTAGGGATGATGGGGATGAAAATGACGGGCGTAAAAATCCCATATTCATCCCTTGCTTTATCCACAATGAAATCACAGGGTTGCGGGCATGAATCGTTTGCATCTTCATATGTTATCGGACTCTACCGGCGAGACGCTAGAGAATATTGCTAAGGCGGCACTGGCGCAATTTGATGGGGTCGAAATCATCAAGCATTTCTGGCCGATGGTGCGCTCGGAAACCCACTTGAACCGGATATTGGTCGAGGTTGCCGATAATCCGGGGTTAGTCATTTTTACCTTGGTAAACAGTGATATAAGGGCGCGGCTGGAGCGCGAATGCCGCCATCTCGGCCTGCCGGTCGTCCCTGCGCTTGATACAGTCACCGACGCCCTTTCCAACATGTTGGGACAGGAAGCCAAAGCACGGCCTGGTCGCCAACATATATTAGATGCCGCCTATTTCGAACGGGTGGAGGCGATTCAGTTCACCATTGCGCATGATGATGGCATTGGCTGGCAGAACTGGGAAGAGGCGGACATTATTCTCGCCGGTGTTTCGCGCACATCCAAAACCCCGACATCCATCTATCTCGCCAATCGCGGCTATAAGACCGCCAATATTCCAATCGTCCCGGAATCGCCGCCGCCTGATGCGCTTTATCATCTGAAAAATCCGTTGGTCGTTGGCCTCGTTGCTGGGGCTAGCCGGTTGGTGCAGGTACGCCGCAACCGGTTATTGTCGCTCAATCAGGCACCGGAAACTGATTATGTCGACGAGGAAAAGGTGAAGGCTGAAACCCAATATGCCCGGCGGATGTTTGCAGATAACGCTTGGCCCATGATTGACGTAACGCGGCGCTCGATCGAGGAATCAGCAGCGGCGATCATCAATTTTTATAATGAGCGTCACACAAGCCTGAACGAAAGCGTCAAGAGTGACGAAAATGAATGACTCTTCGCACGAACCGATGCTGATACTGGCCTCAAAGAGCAAAGCGCGACGTGCCATGCTTGAAGCGGCGGGCGTTGCGATTGATTCGCTGGCGCCCAATGTGGATGAAGAGGCTTTGAAAGAGGGGCTGCAGGCCGATGGTGTGACCGCTCGGAATCTGGCTGATGCATTGGCCGAGGCCAAAGCGGTACGGCTTTCCCGCCGCATTGGTCCCGCTTTAGTGCTCGGCGGGGATCAGGTATTGGCGCTAGAAGACGGGTCTATGCTGGACAAGCCGGTCGACCGAGCTGACGCCAAAGCCCATTTGCGGTTGCTGTCCGGCAAAAAACATAAATTATTCAGCGCAGCGGTGATCGCGGATCAGGGGTCACCGGTGTGGCGACATATTGATATAGCGACTTTGACCATGCGGCCCTTAAGTGATGCGTTTATCGATAGCTATGTTGATGCGGAATGGGGTAATATTCGCCATTGTGTTGGCTGCTATGAAATTGAAGGCCGAGGCGCACAGCTTTTTTCCGACATTAAAGGGAGTCAATTTACGATCATGGGTCTGCCGCTGCTTCATTTGCTCGACTACTTGCGCGTTAGAGGGGTGATGCCGTCATGACCGATACACTCTCCTATGCTGAAGTTATCGGCGATCCCATTGCCCACAGCAAATCGCCGATCATCCATAAATTCTGGCTCGAGAAACTGGCCATTGAAGCCGACTACCGGATGTTCCACGTGAAACCGGATGAACTGGCGGATTATATTGCGAGCCGCCGCGATGATCCTCATTGGCAAGGGTGCAACGTTACGATTCCGCATAAACTGGCGGTGATGGATCATGTGTCTGATCCGGGTGATGTGCGGGCATCAATTGGAGCGATGAATACGATAGCGAGGACGGAAAGCGGAGATCTTTTTGGAACAAATACGGACGCTGGGGGCTTTTTCGCGCCGATAGCTGACGTGCCGCTCACTGGTCAGGATGTGATTGTCATTGGTGCTGGTGGCGCTGCCCAAGCGGTCCTGTTCGCATTGTCGCGCATTGATGTTGGATCTGTCACGATCATCAACCGTAATGTACTAAAAGCCTCGGCTCTTCTCGCTCGCTTTGGTTTGAAGGGAAAGGCTTTGGAACATGGATCCGCCTTGCCGCCGGCGAGATTGTTGGTGAATGCTAGCGCACTCGGCATGAAAGGGCAGGATGAACTCCTTGTTGACCTAAGTAGCCTGCCCGATGACGCGATTATCTATGATCTGGTTTATGTGCCGCTCAAAACTAAATTGCTTGTAGCTGCCAAGGCGCGGGGTCTCGAGACGATCGATGGAGTATCGATGTTGATCGGCCAAGCTGCAGTCGCTTTCGAAATTTTCTTCGGTCAAGCCCCGCCGCTGGAACATGATGAAGAATTGAGAAAGCTGCTTCTGGCATGACCGGACCGATGATCATCGGTCTTACCGGTTCCATCGGCATGGGCAAATCGACCGTGGCCGAGATGTTTGCTGATGAGGGCGTGCCGATTTTCGATGCTGATGCTGCGGTGCATATATTGCAGGGGCCGGGCGGGGCGCTGGTCGAGCAAATTGAAGCCCTGTTTCCTGGAACAACGAACGAAAATGGCGTGGACCGTCAGAAGCTAGGTCCCGCCGTGCTTGGCAATCCAGATGCATTAAAACAGCTGGAAGCTCTTATTCATCCAGCTGTGGGCGCGATGCGGATGGAATTTCTCGAGAGAAACAAAGTCGCCCCGATGATTCTCTTCGATATACCGCTGTTGTTCGAGAAAAGCGGCGCGGCTGGCATTGATCATATCATTGTCGTTTCAGCTACGCAGGACGATCAGCGGGAGCGGGTCTTGCGCCGCTCCGGCATGACGGTGGACAAGTTCGAGACAATTAAGTCCTTGCAAATGCCGGATGAAGAAAAGCGGAAACGGGCCGATTTTATCATCGACACATCGCAGCCTTTGGACAAAACGCGGCAGCAGGTGCGAAATACTATAGAAAAATTGAAAGCTTCCCTTGCGTAACCGGAATTTGAGTCCGATATTGGACTCATGCGGGAAATAATTTTCGATACTGAAACCACCGGATTCGACCCCCAAAGCGGCGACCGGATGGTTGAAATTGGCTGTATTGAAATGATCGACCGCGTGGAAACCGGTGCAAGCTTCCACTGCTATTATAATCCCCAACGCTCGATGCCTAAAGCTGCAGAAGAAGTCCACGGGCTGTCGGATGTTTTTCTATCTGATAAGAAGCTATTTGCTGCTGGCGCGGACGAATTGCTGGAATTTCTCGGCGAGGCCAACTTGGTCGCACATAACGCGCAATTTGACTTTAACTTCCTGAATGCGGAACTGGTCTTGTGCGGCAAGTCGCCGATTTCACAATTTCGCATGGTTGACACGCTCGCCATAGCAAAGGTGAAACACCCTGGCGCCAAATTATCGCTCGATGCCTTGTGTAGCCGTTATGGTATTGATCGCAGCCACCGCGTCAAACACGGGGCCTTGCTTGACGCGGAATTACTGACTCAACTCTATATAGAATTAACTGGTGGTCGTCAGATCGGTCTGGGTCTTGCCGATGACAAGGTCGTTTCTGAGACGGACGACCGGCAACCGACACAGAAGGAAGCCGCGCTGCGCCGACAATTTATTGCGCCCCGGCCCCATAGCGCCAGCGCAGAAGAACTGGCGCGCCATGCTGCTTTTATGGAAGGGATAAAAGATCCGCTCTGGGCCGATAGTTGATGGTCTAGATATTCTTTCCTGCCGTGTAGTTTTAAAATTTGCGCAACCATAATGGAGAAAAAATATGGAAATTCGTGTTTCAGGACATCAGGTGGACACCGGCGATGCGCTCCAAGGCCATGTTGACGATCGAATGAATGCGATAGCCGACAAATATTTCCCCAAGGCCATTTCCAGCCATGCGACATTTGGCAAAGCCCCCCACAATCACTTCCAATGCGATATTGTCTCTCATATTATGACCGGGCTGATGCTGAAATCAGAGGCGCGGGCTGGTGATGCCCATCAGGCTTTCGAACAGGCTGCGGACAAGATCGAAAAACAGCTGCGCCGCTACATGCGCCGCCTCAACGATCATCATGTTCAAGCACAATATGCTGCCAAACAGGAAGAAGCAGCCTATCGCGTATTTGATGCGGGCGATGATGAGATTGAGGTGGAAGTAAATTCTGAAGCACCACCGATCATCGCTGAAACGAGCACCGATATTCCCGAAGCTAGCGTTTCCGATGCCGTGATGATGATGGATTTGCGTAACACTGGCGCGCTATTGTTTAAAAATGCTGGAACTGGATCGCATAATATGGTTTACCGCCGATCCGACGGCACTATCGGTTGGGTTGAACCACAAAAATAGCGCTTTTTTCGCTCTTGAAACCCCCGTTTCGCTAGGAATTTTGGCGGAAAGATAAGTGTGATCAGCTGCATCTTTTAAAGGCGATTCGCCAAGATGCTTTGCGTAGTAATAGTTCAGGCCTTTGGGCCTTTGAGGATAAAATGGAATATTTGTCAGTTCATATGGATGCTGCCGCTGTAACGGCGAGCGCAACCGGCCTATCCAAGCAAGATATTTTCGCGACTTTGGCGAAAAAAGCGTCTCAGTGTTACGGCCTCGACGCGGATATAGTAATGAACCGTCTGCAAGACCGCGAAACCTTGGGATCGACCGGTTTTGGCGGATCAGTTGCGATTCCGCATGCCAGAATCAAAGAGCTGGATCGTTGCGTTGGCTTGTTCATCCGCCTCGAACAGCCCATCGGTTTTGATGCTCATGATGGTCAGATTGTTGATTTGATCTTTGGTCTGTTGTCGCCGGAACAAGGCAGCGCCGACCACCTGAAAGCCTTGGCAGAGGTTTCACGATTCCTGCGTGACGAATCAATTGTAGCAAAATTACGGGGTGCAGCGTCCGAAGATGCGCTCTATGTCTTGCTAACCGGACAACAGGACCAGCAAGCGGCTTGATAATGGCGTCAGAAAAAGATTCAGAGCAGGAACCCGATGGATCCCATGAACATTTTCGCGCTTTAGAGCGACTTTATAAAGCCGCACCGATCAACACATTATTTGAATCCGATCTCGAAATTACAGAGCGCGGTTTTGCTCGCATTACATTTGCGGTCGATGAGCGTCATTATCACGCGGCTGGCGCCGTTCACGGTACCAGCTACTTCAAAATGCTTGATGATGCTGCCTTTTATGCAGCCAACAGCCTGGTTTCCGACCGATTTTTGCTGACTACTGCTTTCAATCTTCTGTTCACACGGCCGTTGAAATCCAGCACGGTGACGGCTGAAGGTCGTTGGGTTAGCGGGAAAAGGCGGGTTTTTGTGGCTGATTCCCGGCTGATTGACCAAGATGGTGAGGAAATAGCCCGTGGTACCGGTACATTCATGCGCTCCCACATCTCGTTAGCGTCGCTTCCCGGATATAAGCAGGACCAATGATCGAGCCGCGACTGTCTGCGGAAATGGTTGTGCAATCGTTGCTGCGCAAAGTGAATCAGGAGGGCGGCTTTGGTGTCGTGCTCCGCAAGGGCGACCGAATCTCTGGCGCGATCCTCATAATATGCCTTGAAAAAGGTAAAGATCCGCGACTTTTGGAGAAAATGCCGAGTCTTGATGGTCCATCGACATGGCAAATGATACGGCCGCAAGATACTGAAAAAAAACAAGATTTAGACGAGTATTTGAAGCGCAGAACCGGATTTGACCCTGACTTATGGTTAATTGAACTGGACGTCCCGGATGCGGAACGGCTCATCGCTGATATGACCTGATTCAATTGACTTTGTTGCACTGCACAACTATCTCGCGGCCAACTTTGAAGCGAAGGTTGTTCCAAGGGATTGTCCATATGGACATGGAACGGACACGCAGACGGAGGGAACAGGGATAAGCCGTTGGTTGGTTTTTAGGCTTATTTACGCTGGTTTTGGCCCGCATTGGACTCGCCGCATAAAATAACAGGTTTATGAGCAAAATTTTAAAAGCTGCAAGCGTCCTATCGCTTGCATTTTCTACGGTCGCCGCTCTTGCTGTGACCGATGTATCATTCGCACTAGAAGCTGCCAATGATACCCCAGAGACCGAGATCGTCATTGATCCGGCAATGCTGGACAATAAAGACAATACACCAGGTTTCGAAACCGTCATATTTGGTGAACAGCAGGAAGTTCTGTCTGAAATCCCCCAAGATGTCATTGATGCAGATCGGCTCGCCAATGAAGAGCAAGCTGCTGTCGAGAGCGTTGATTTCACCAATGAAGGCGCTGGATCGCTGCGTGAATTGGTTAAGCAACAATCTGTTGACGGATCACTCAGCAAAGAAATGCAGTGTCTTGCTGGAACAGTCTATTTTGAATCCAAGGGCGAAACACTGCCTGGTCAGCTCGCCGTGGCGCGCGTTGTCATGGCCCGGGCTGCTTCATCGCGGTTTCCCAATAGCCTTTGCGGCGTTGTATATCAGCGCAAACAATTTTCTTTCATTCGCAATGGCAAAATGCCGCGGATCGATAAAGGGCATCGCCACTGGCGCAATGCGGTTGCGATTGCAAAGATTGCGGTGAATGATGGTTGGAAAAGCCCTGTTGAAGGCGCTCTATTCTTCCACGCCCGCTATGTATCGCCCGGGTGGCGGCTCAAGCGCATGGCAACGATCGATAACCATATATTCTATCGCTGATTTCGATCATCAAAGGATTTTATAAAGGCTCCCAAATGGGAGCCTTTATTTTTGGAGGCCCATGGGCGAAATATCGATTGTTCCACCTAGTAGGCTGTGATGTGTGTGAACTTTAGATGGAAATCACTTTTGTTTCGTCTGATCAAGGGCATTGCCTGATATTATCGGCTTCCGCAGTTGTCCGAAAATGACAAGCATCTTTATTTTGTTCTTTTTATGTTCTATCTTATCTGAATGATGATAGCACCCAATGATTCGCCGTTGAACACCGCTGCCTTGGCTCCTGATTCTGGCCAGATAGACGAAAACAGCGCGCCCTTGACCGGGGCAGCAGCTGTTGCCCGGGGGGTTGCGAGGCTTTTTTCCAGACATGATATTACGGTACTATCTGAGGTCAGTCTTCCGAATAGAAGGCGTGCTGACTTAATGGGAGTCGATGCCAAGGGTCAGATTGTAATCGTCGAGATAAAAGTCGCGCGCGGAGATTTGCTAGCCGATGATAAATGGACCGAATATCTGGATTTTTGCGATCGGTTCTATTGGGCTGTACCCGGAGAATTGGATATCTCGCCACTGGAGCGCGCAGACTTCTTGCCAGAACGAGCCGGTTTGATCATCGCAGATGCTTATGATGCGGAAATGATCCGACCAGCGGCCACCCATGCTCTCGCGCCGGCTCGAAGAAAGGCCGAGACCATGCGGCTGGCGCGGCGATCCATGCAGCGGCTGTCTGTGGTGAACGGCTGGATTGATCCAGAGGCGCGTGAATTTTACTGAGCGAAAATATCGCGGGTCAGTGATCTAACCTTCTGGTCCGAAAAACCGTCCTTCGGTTTCCGGTTTCTTCTCCGCATCGGCTTTTTCGATTTCACGCAAAATCGCAGCAGCACGCCGGTCTCGCGTGGCATAGTCGCGGGCAGACAGTCCGGCCAACGTGTCAGAACGGTCCGGGTCGGCACCGTTTTTCAGCAACAACCGGGTCATTTCCGAATCCCGCAGTTGCACGGCCCGGATTAAAGCGGTTTCGCCGCGGTTATTTGTTTGATTAACTTCGGCTTTTTTGGACAATAGAATCTTTGCGCCTTCAATGAACCGCAATCGCGTGGCCAGAAGCAGCGGCGTGGTACCCTGTTTGTCTCGGAGGTTGGGATTAGCGCCTTTCTGCAACAAAAAGCCGGCCCAGGTTGCATCGCGCCGGGCGATTACAATGTGCAGGGCAGTTTCGCCGGTCGTAACGTCCCGTGTGTTGACGATGACGGTGCCCGGTTCATTCAAAAATTTGGTGGCCTCGGTTCCGTCACGATCTTTCACGGCTTTCAGGAAATTATAGCTGCTGGAAAATTGCGCGCTGGCCAACTGAGGAATTGTTAGAGAACAGAGGACCATGAGACCAAGGAAAGCATTTTTGATCGCGCTTTTCCCTACAAATGAGCCATTTGCCCGTGAAAATTTACTGTTGCCCCAAAACATAAATACTGCCCTATCCAGATTTGACGGCCGAATTACCATCCGGCGATAGATTGCGTCAATTATCGGTTGAATATTATCCCTTAGCAGACCATGTCTGGCCGCATGATGAACAAATTCAGATCCGCTTTGTCAGCCATGCTTCTACTGTCGCTAATGTCTGGCTGCAACCCGGCTTCTTCCGATAATGCTGAAGCAGAAGCGCCGCTTGCTGGTGCGAAAATTGGGGGAAGCTTTACGCTGACCAACCAGGATGGCGGAAAAAGCTCAGACACGGACTTTGATGGGAAATATCGGATCATCTATTTCGGTTTTACCTATTGCCCCGACGTTTGTCCGATAGATCTGGCCAATTTGATGAATGGACTCACTCTCGCGGAGAAAGAAGACCCGGCGCTGGTCGAGAAGATCCAGCCGATATTTATTTCCATCGATCCGGAACGTGATGGACCGGAACAGCTCAAGCAATATACAGACAATTTTCACCCTCGGCTGATCGGACTAACAGGCACGGTCGACGAAATAGCTGCTGTCGCGAAGAAATATCTGATCATTTATAATAAGCGCGAAAGCCCCGGTTTTAGTGAGTATCTTGTCGACCACAGTCGGCAAGGATATTTGTTCGGACCGCAAGGTGAGCCTATTGCGCTGCTTCCGTTTGACGGGACACCCCAGCAGGTAGCAGATGAAATCAAGCGGTGGACACGATAGCGGACGCTCCTCCATTTTGGGAACGGCCTCTCGATGAGCTGGACCGCGCGCAATGGGAGGCTTTGTGCGACGGATGCGGAAAATGCTGTCTACTCAAAGCGGAAGATGAGGATGATGGTCAAATCTACATGACCAACATTGCTTGTAAGATGCTGGATATGCAAAGCGCCCAGTGTAGTGATTATCGCCGCCGCCGCTATTATGTACCAGATTGTGTCCGGCTGACCCGCAGCAAGCTTGATACATTCTCCTGGCTACCCGATAGCTGTGCCTATAAGATGCGGGCACGGGGCCAGCCACTCCCGGACTGGCACTATCTGATTTCCGGCGATCGTGAGACTATTCACGAGACCGGAAATTCTATTCGCGGCAAGGTTATAACGGAGGTGGAAGCTGGGCCGATTGAACAGCATATTCTCGATGAGCCGCTCTAAACACCGATCTGTTCAGGCAGATCAGGATGAATTGGAAATTGAGTTGGACGGCGAATATTATCCCCTGCGTGTCCGCAAATTGGCGCAGTCACGTTCTATTGCCGTTTCCGCGGATACCGTGAAAGGTGAGGTTCGTCTTACGATGCCTATTCACGCCAACACCGCACATGCACTGCGCTTTGCTCAGTCTAAATCCGATTGGCTGGCAGCCCGTTTTGCCGATGCCCTCCCGCCCGTTCCTATTGTTAATGGTGCTGAACTGGCCTTTGCAGGACAAAGCCATTTCGTCCGTTGGTCCAGTGATTTTAACCGAAAACCTTTGAAATTAGATGATGAAATTCAAGTCGGAGGCCCGGAGGAAAGAATTGAAGTGCGCGTGATCGACTGGATGAAAGATCAGGCGCGAGCCATTTATGCAGATGACCTGGGTTATTACTGCGCGCGTGCTGAAACCGATCTACCGACATTGTCCGTTGGGGATGCCCGTCGCCGCTGGGGAAGTTGTTCCGGACGCAAGGCGATACGGTTGAGCTGGCGACTGGTCATGGCCCCGCCGATGGTGCGGCGTTCGGTGGTCGCGCATGAAGTGGCTCATTTGCGCCATATGAACCATAGCCCATCTTTCTATGCTTTGCTTGATGGCATATTTGAAGGGGACCGGCGCGACGCGGATCGCTGGCTCAAGCAGCATGGACCGGCTCTGCATCTTATCGGTGCTCCGGCCCGCTAGATATCGCCGAGCCCAGCGCTTAGCACCTATTCTTCGGCCGGCTTTGGCAAAATCGAAACGGGTGCATCCGGCCTTGCGGGTGTTTGAGGTTCATCCGCCGGTGAATCATTCTCGCTTTGCCGGGTCTCTGGTTGTTCGCCCTGTTCCCCTCTGCCTAACACCGAGTCAATCCACCCTTGATCCAGTTGCGGCGGACCATCTTCGGCTTGGCCGTCCTCCAGATCATATTCCAGACCCTGACCGGTCTCTATTGGCATGCCGTTTTCGTCGACATAAATTCCGTCTTCGGGTGCACCATATAGTTCTTCTTCATCCGGTTCCAGCTGCCAGTCCGGCAAGACCAAATCGGTCTCAAATTTCTCGATTTTGCGCTTGGCGACAGCAACTTTCATGAAGGCCGCAAAAGCAGCGGCAGGTGCACGGCCACCCTGCAGCCCGCGAACCGCTTTGGCATCGTCGCGGCCCATCCAAACGCCCGTCGTCAGACCGCTTGAAAAGCCAAGGAACCAGCCATCTTTGTTGCTGCTTGTTGTTCCGGTCTTACCTGCTACCGGACGCCCAATCTTCGCTGCTCTACCAGTACCGGTATTGACGGCGGTCTGCATAAGGTCGGTAATCCCGGCGGCGACCCAGGGGTCTACCAGAACCCGGCTACCATCATATTTGCTCTTATACAGAACGTCGCCGTTCATGTTGCTGACTTTGGTAATCGCATAGGGGGTGATGGCGATACCTTTGGCATTGATGGACGCAAAGGCACGGGTCATTTCGAGTAGCCGGACGTCGGAAGTGCCCAGCACCATCGAAGGATAGACGTCAATCGGTGTGCTAATGCCAAACCGCCGTGCCATGTTGGCGACTGTGGTTGTGCCGATATCATTGCCGATGGCGGCAGCGACGGTGTTTTTCGAATAGGCAAAGGCGCTACGCAAAGAAATGTCCCCGGCATAGTTTCCGCCGCTGTTACGCGGTGTCCAGTTTCCGATTTTTATCGGTTGGTCTGTGACTATATCATTGGGTGAATAACCCGCTTCTAAAGCCGCCATATAGACAAAGGCTTTCCAGGCAGATCCCGGCTGCCGCACAGCTTGTGTCGCGCGGTTATAGTTGGATGTGACGTAATCGGTACCGCCAACCATCGCCCGCACGGCCCCGTCACGGTCAATGGCAACAAGCGCACCTTGCACGCCTGCTGGCACACCGGTTTGAATGGCATTGGTGGCCGCACGCTGCATTCCGAGATCCAATGTTGTCCACACTTCAATCGGTTCCACCGTTTCATCGATTAGCAAATCCAGTTGTGGTAATGCCCAGTCGGTAAAGTAACGCACGCTGTTCTGCCGGGGTTCGGGTGCCATTTTTACAGCGGTTGGCTTGGTTTCTGCTGCTTGGGCCGCGGTGATTGCACCAGCATCCTGCATGACGCGCAATACGACGGTGGCGCGGTCAATTGCCGCTTGGGCATCGGCGGTCGGGGAATAGCGTGATGGTGCTTTGACTAGTCCCGCAATAATTGCCGCTTCCGCCAGGCTCAATTCGCTTGCGCTATGGGCAAAAAACCGGCGCGAGGCCGCATCAATCCCATATGCACCGCCGCCATAGTAAACTTTGTTCAGGTAAAGTTCCAAAATTTGTTCTTTGGAGAATTTACGCTCGATGGCCAGTGCCAGCAACATCTCGCGACCCTTGCGGCCAAAGGTTCGGCTGTTGTTCAGAAAGATATTGCGTGCCAGTTGCTGGGTGATGGTCGAGCCGCCTTGCACCCAACGACCGCGTTCCAGACGCACTTTCACCGACCGGGCAATACCGATGGGATCAACCCCCAGATGACTTTCATAGCGCCGGTCTTCCACCGCCACCATGGCATCGATCATGACTTGCGGAATATCATCATATTCCAGCCATTGGCCATAGCTGGGGCCCATAGAAAAAAGCTCACGGCCGCTTACGTCGAGCACGCGGATCATCTGGCCATTGGGCGACGATTTCAGATCTTCATATCCCGGCAGGGATGATCGAATAACCGTAACTGTAACCGCAAGCGCGATAAAGCCGAGCAAGCCAATGACCAATCCGGTTTTGACTAGCCGGAAAAACCATTTGCGAACCGGTCCTGGTTGTTTGCTGCGTTTTTTGCCCCGCGCCATATTATCCCATTCACTATACGCCTAACTCTACGCGTTTTAGCGTGTTGTCGTCTTACTGCATGCTGAACAGTGTAGGACAGTAAAATTTGTGAAAAGCTTGTCGAAAGCCGATCAGGCCTCTTTGGGTTCGAATTCCAGCGCCGCGCTGTTCATGCAATAGCGCAGGCCATTTTCCGCCGGGCCATCGGGGAAAACATGGCCCAAATGCCCGTCACAGCTGGTGCAACGCACTTCAATGCGGCGCATGCCATGACTCAGATCTTCGATCTCGGTTACCGCTTCTGATTCGGTAGGTTCGGTAAAACTGGGCCAGCCGCATCCGCTGTCGAATTTTTTTGTGGCATCGAATAATTTGGTGCCGCATCCCGCACAAAAAAATTCGCCATCGCGTTTTTCAGCATTGAGTTGGCCGGTAAAGGCGCGTTCGGTACCCGCTTCGCGCAGCACATGATATTGTTCGGGAGATAGTTTTTCGCGCCATTCCTCGGCGCTCAAGATGATTTTTTCCATGACTTTAAAATGGGGAGAAACCGGCGGGACGTCAAGCGAATCTGGGTGAAGTTTACAATCTTCACAGTGTCTTTTAGGTCAAATATCATCACCCAAATCTTCGATTTCGCATCCAAAGTTCACACACATCACAGCCCGTTATCCGTTGAAGTTTGACATTTTCGGCCAAATTTCAGCTAACATAGAGGTATCTAAAGCAGAGAATGAGCAGCGTTTAAATTACCACAGAAAAACGGGTGTAGGAAAGCGCGAAAACGGCTGGATTCCGACCATAATCATAGAAAATTAACCATTTTTTCAGGCATTTGCTGCAAAATCGACCAGTGGTGATGATATGTGCGAACTTTCGACCGGTTCTTCCGGTTCTGATGCTGATGCTCGGCGCTATGGTGTTTCTGCCCGATAGCGCAGTGGCACAATGCCGTTTATGTGCGGCGCAGCCAAGTGATGCATCCTCGTCACGCTCCTCTGGTGAGGCCGACAAACCGTTAAGTATCGAAATCACGACCAATCTTGATTTTTCGCGGTTCGCTTTGCTCAATCGAACGGGCGGTGAAGTCGAATTGGATCCAGCATCGGGTCAACGCCGGTTCAGTGGCGGTATAGCCGATCTTGGCGGGCTTTCGCTTCACGGCGAAGGTCGTCTAACCGGTGAACCGGGACGGCTGGTGCGCGTTCAACTGCCAGAACGGATCACCCTTAGTGCTCCCAATGGTGCGACTGCTGATCTGGTCAAGCTCGACACCGATTTACCGGCGCAGGCACGGTTGGATCGTGATGGGCGCCTTACCTTCACCTTTGGCGGAAAACTGCGGGTTACGGGCAGTGCTAGCGGTCAATTCCGTGGACGGATCGCTATTACCGCTAATTATGAGTGAGAAATTTTAGCGCAGGCCGCTTCTTTTTCTGGCTTGCGCTGCTTTCCGGGCGATGGTCAGTAACTCCTGCTCAACCAGCACATGTTCAGGCTGGCCGCTGCTTTTGAGAGCTATTTCCAGCGCTAGTATCCGTTCAATCAGCCGCGCGATATGGCCGGAAGACCAGATACTGAGTTGACGCGCATAATGGTCACGGTCTTTCCAGAAAACGCTGGGGTGATTGACCAGTTTGCCGATATTGGACCCCTGATCGGCCTTGGTACGCAGTTCCGCGAGCTTAGTCAGGTGCCGCAGCATCAAACGGATCAAGCCAACTTCGCTAAAGCCTGTTGTACTGACGGCCGCCAGTTCATGGGACAGCTTTTTGGTGTCGCCGCCGATAGCCGCGTTAATGAGCAGGCCCAAATCTTCTTCATCATTTTCTGCCCCCAGTAACGAAAGCAGTTCGATTTCGGCGGTTTGCGGATTGTCTGGTGTTGCATCCAGATAAAGCGCGATTTTTTCGACTTCGAGTTTCGCCAGCACCAGATCATTGCTGGTTAGCGCGGCAATGGCGGCGGCCATATCGCGTGACATCTGCACGCCTTCGTCGCGCGCCATGCCGGATATGGCAGCAACAGCGTCGCCTTGAGAGGTTTCATAACAAGTCGCGATCAGCGCATCTGGCGCAGCAGCGATCTTCTTGGCCAAAGCGGTTTTGTCCGCCATGCCCGCCGCAACGATGAACACCGGATCGCCTTTGGTGTCGCTTTCCAGAAGATTTTCTATCGCTGCCGCCGCCCTTACCGCTTCTCCGCTATTGAGGCGGACCATGATGAATCTTTTGTCCCCGAAAAGGGAGGCAGATGTGGCTTCGTCATTCAGCCGGGCGGCGCTTTCGGTGAGGTCGGCAATGGTGAGGTCAATCCGTTCGGCGGATTCTGCGAGCGGGGCAGCCAGTTCATTCGCTAGTGCCTGACAGCGGGTAGCATTGGGGCCGCATAAGACGGCCAGTCTCGTGGCATCAGGGGCCGCATGAAAGCGGCGCACAATTTCATTATCTTTGACTTTCACGGCTTCATTCTCATGCCGCTGCTATTAGTTGCTACCGTCAATTTTCATCGGCGCTGGCCTGTTCGCGCGCAAAGAGGGAGAGTCTTTTGACAATCTGGTCAGCAACGCGCGTGGAGAGGTTTTCCAGTGCTGTTTCCTCGGCAGCGACCGTGGCATATTCCGAAGACACAACATCAATACCGGCGTCTGATCCCGCAGTCGCATCCAGTACCACTTTGCTGTCGGACAGGCGAACCAGTTGATAACGCGCGCGCAATGTCCGGCGTTCGCGAGTGATACGATCGTTGCTGCGCACACCAAAGCCGGCAATTTTGTCGTCCAGTTCAATGATCAGTCGATATTTTGCTTCGCTGCCTTGAAAGGTGGACAGTTGATCATTGAGCGCATTGCGCATCAACCAGCCTGCCTTGCCCTTTATCGGCTCCACTTGGACATTGCCAAGCTGGGTCGCGACCACGCTATTGGTGCCGCCGGAATAAAGGGGTTGCAGGCCGCAAGAGGCCAGCAATGTGCTGGCAGCGGCAAGCAAAGTGATTTTGCTCAACAGTTTCATCATATGACGATGTTGACCAGTCGGTCGGGCACTACGATCACCTTCTTTATGTCCGCTCCATCAATGGTACGCTGCACCTTCTCGGAGCCAAGTGCAAGTTCCTCCAGTACGGACTTGTCGCTGCCCTTGGCCGTGACAATGGTATCGCGCAATTTACCGCGCACCTGAATTGCGATGGTGACTTCATCTTCCACCAGCAGGCTTTCGTCCACCTCTGGCCACGGCGCATTGGCAATAAGGTCGCTTTCACCGAACAGGGCCCACGCCTCTTCGGCAATATGGGGCACCATCGGTGCGACAATCCGGGCCAGCGCGCGAATGGCGTCGTGGCGATCGGCCGAGGGCTCGGCTTTCTCGATCATATTGACCAGCTCAAACACCTTCGCGACCGCTTTGTTGAAGGACAAGGCCTCGACATCTTCGGCGACGCCGGCAATGGTCTGATGCAGCTTGCGTTTCAGCTTCTTGTCTTCGCCGTCTGGAGCGGGCTGATCCGCAATTGCTATGAAGAGACGCCAAAGCCGCTGGACAAAGCGCCAGCTGCCTTCGATTCCCGCCTCTGACCAAGGCAGGTCGCGTTCCGGCGGGCTGTCAGACAGCATGAAGAAACGCACCGCATCTGCGCCATATTGTTCGATAATCGGATCAGGATCGATAACGTTCTTCTTCGACTTCGACATTTTTTCAATGCGGCCGATTTGAATCGGGGCGCCGCCAGATGATTTGAACACGCCGCCTTCGCGGTGATCCACCTCGTCGGGGCTATAATAGACGATCTGATCGGCCCCGGTCTCTGCGTTCTGAACCGTTTCGAAATAGGTCTCGTGCGTCACCATGCCCTGCGTGAACAGGCTTTCAAACGGTTCGGCAAAATCCAGCTTGCCAATGGAGGCCAGTGCTCGGGTCCAGAACCGCGCATATAGCAGGTGCAGGATCGCATGTTCGATGCCGCCAATATATTGCGATACCGGCATCCATTGTTTGACCACATCAGGGTCAAATGGCTGATCATCCGGCTGGCTGGCAAAGCGCAGGAAATACCAGCTGGAGTTAGTGAACGTATCCAGCGTATCGGTCTCGCGCCGCGCCGCCTTGCCGCATTTGGGGCAATCGACTTGGCTCCAAGTCTCATGGCGTTCCAGCGGATTACCGGGAATATCAAAGCTGACATCATCTGGCAGCGTAACCGGCAATTGATCCTTGGGAACCGGAACTGCGCCACAATCGTCACAGTGAATGATCGGAATCGGTGTGCCCCAGTAACGCTGACGCGAAACGCCCCAGTCGCGCAGACGCCAGGTGGTTTGGGCCTTACCCCAGTCCTCTGATTCCGCTTGGTCAATGACGGTTTTCTGAGCGGTCTCTATATCCATGCCGTCGAGCATGCGGCTGTTCACCAGCTTGCCCGGTCCGGTATAGGATTCATCGTGGATCGGCGCGGCTTCGTCGCCCTCTGCAGCGACCACACGTGTCACTGGCAGTGCATATTTGCGAGCGAAATCCAGATCGCGCTGGTCATGGGCCGGCACACCGAACACGGCGCCGGTTCCATAATCCATCAACACGAAATTCGCGACGAACACCGGCAACTCCCACGAAGGGTCCAGCGGATGGGTTACTTTCAGGCCGGTATCAAAACCCTTTTTCTCCATCGTCTCGAGTTCAGCTGCTGTCGTGCCGGTTTTCTTGCAGTCCTCACAAAAGGCCGCGAGCATTTCATTGTCTTGCGCCAGTTGCTGGGCCAGCGGGTGATCAGCGGACAGGGCGATAAAGCTCGCGCCGAAAATCGTATCCGGGCGCGTTGAGAAAACCTCTATGGTTTCAATATCCTGCTGCTTCTCTGCCAGCGCAAAATGAAATTGCAGGCCTTGCGACTTGCCGATCCAGTTTTCCTGCATCGTCCGGACCTTTTCCGGCCAGCCTTTTAGATCATCCAGACCGCTAAGCAGTTCTTCAGCAAAATCGGTAATTTTCAAAAACCACTGGCTGAGCTTGCGCTTTTCCACCGGAGCGCCGGAGCGCCAGCCTTTGCCATCAATCACCTGCTCATTGGCTAGCACGGTCATATCGACCGGGTCCCAGTTGACCGCCGACTCCTTGCGATAGACCAGCCCGCCCTCAAACATGTCGATGAACAGCGCTTGTTCCTGACCATAATAATCCGGCTCACAGGTCGCGATTTCGCGGCTCCAATCGAGCGCAAAGCCGAGGCGTTTTATCTGATCGCGCATTCCCACGATATTGGCGCGGGTCCATTCACCGGGATGGACTTTCTTTTCCATCGCCGCATTTTCCGCTGGCATACCGAAAGCATCCCAACCCATGGGATGAAGCACTTCAAAACCCTGCATCCGCCGGAAACGAGCGAGAACGTCGCCCATGGTATAGTTGCGGACATGGCCCATATGAATGCGGCCAGAGGGGTAGGGAAACATTTCCAACACAAAGCTGCGCGGCTTTGGCGAATTGTCGTCGGCTTCAAACGTGCCGGCTTCAGACCAGCGGGCCTGCCAGCGTTTGTCCGCCGATAAAGGGTTAAAACGCTGATCGGTCATGCTGGTCCTATAAAAATGTGGCCCGCTTCGGCAGGCTCGTCGTTAGATTAGTTTGTGGTCCCAATCAATTAGTAAGGGCCCCGCGGCGCAAATCGCGCGCTTTGGTGAGGATGATCTGTTCCAACTTCTGTGTGGTAGCCGCCTTCACAGGTGCGTCCACCCAGGTGCCGCCATTGCGCACTTGCCGGGAAGCCCCGACGCGCAGCGCATCTGCGCGTAGATCCTGATCGAGGATCGAGATATTCAGTTTCATCCGTTCTGAAGGATTTTGCGGATTCACATACCAGTCGGTCAGGATCACGCCGCCATTGCTGTCGGTTTGGGTCAGCGGCATAAAGGACAGGCTGTCGAGGGTTGCGCGCCACAAATAGCTGTTCACGCCAATGGTGGTGATCTGCGATGCGGCGAGATCAGCCCGCGGCCGGTCTTTGCTAGCGCAGGCTGAAAGGCCGGATACCAATGCCACGGCCGAAAGGCCCATTACCAAAGGACGCATTTTAGCAGCGGATAAAGAAAGGCGGGACATGACTACACTCCTCGTTGGCAATATGGCGCGCGCATAATAAACAATGGCGCCGCATGCCGGTAAATCTGATTTCAACGCTCTCTATAATTGCTTTGCCGCAAGGGGCAAGCCAAAGCGCAACATTTTGCTCATGCGAAGCTCTGGGTGAATAGCAGTTGAATGAGCGGGTTGAGCTGTGACGGAGATGCGGTTGGGTTGAGCGACTCGATAATCTTTGGTTCAGCTTGGCCTATCTAAAATGCTGGGCCGTTGAATGTGAAACCGTAACCGATCTGCAACAGAAAGCACTTAGATCAGGAAAATCAGACTAAATCAGCAAGTTGACTCGTGTCTTAACCGAAAATTTGGTATAGCTACGACTCAGCAAGGGGAAATAACGTCGTCATGAAGAAAAATGGCAATCTTTTGGGTTGGTTAGCTGCGGGACTCGCGGCTTCTGGTCTTGCCATGACTCCTGCACTGGCGCGTGTACTTTCCGGACAGAGCGACGCGGTATCACTGAACACCATTGGTTCTTTTACAACCGCTGGCGCTGATCCCGAACTGGCTGCGAGCTTCAAACGCAATAGCTTGGGCGGTAAGACCCAATTTAAATTCACGCCTGCTGGTGGTAATACAAGCGGTGATCGTGCCGTTACTGTTGTGGTACGCCAGGATGCGTCCAGCAAAGCCATTTCCATTCGAGAGAATATTGCTTCGGCGGCTCCGGGTGCTGGCGTTCTGACACCAACCAAAATCACGCAAACATCTTTCAGCCTGGGCACGGCCAAAGGTCTGAAGAGCTTCGCTATTCCGGTTAAGAAGCTAGGTGATAATCTGCCTGATCTCTCCGAAATTGGTGCTGGCGTTGATAAAGATGATAAAGATACCGGCAAGAAGAGCCGGTTTAGTCCGCGTCTGTCCATTGATGCAAAAACGCCACTTGGCGCTGCACCAGGTGCTTTGACAGCCAGTGAAAAAGACTATTCGCTTGATCTTGGCGGCAGCTATTCCGTGACTCGCAATCTGGATGTGACCGCTGGCGTTCGTTTGAGAAATGAGCGGGACCGGATGGCTCCTTTGACCGATTCGCGTCAGGATAGCCAAGCCGTGTATGTTGGAACGCAGTTCCGTTTCTAATATTAGGCTGTTTCGACAAGCCGATTTCCAAAAACTTGAAACCCTACGCGCTTAGCCCATCAATCGCGGCCCAGCCATGTGCACCGAGATGTTCGCGCTGCTGAAATCGCCGCGCATTCATACCGCCGAGTAGGAATACCGGCTTGTTGCACAAGGCAATAAGGCGTCTGAGTTGCAGTTGACCAAGAGGCCGTTGATCCGGATGGGACCGGGTTGCAAAGGTAGGGGACAAGAATAACAGGTCTGCGCCAACATGTTTGGCTGTCAAAATCTCTCTGGCATTATGAACCGGCGCGCTATGCAGTAAGCCAGCAGTCTGGTGTCTTTTCCATTGCCGTCCGTGAACCCCATCTGCACCCCATAGATGCGCCAGCCTCGGCGGGCCGGCGAGGATCAGAAGATGATCGCTTCGCCGAGCGTAGTTCCTGATGGTTTGAAACCTAGTATAGCGTGCGGCTTCATCCAGATGGTAATGGCGGAATATAATCCCGCTGCCGCGCGGCAGGCCTGCGATCGATTTTTCCAGCACCGCGTCATTACGCCGATCGGTCATCAACCAGATTTGCGGATAAAGATTGGAAAAGCAGGGGTGGTGCATGCTGATCACCTGCCATATAGGCGGCCAATAGCCAATTGAGAATTTTATGACGCAAATGACGGAATCGAATGAGCGCCTGAATGCCATTCAGAAGCAAATAGCCAAAGCGGCGAAGCAGGCGCAGCGCAAAGCCGAGGATGCGCGCCTGATTGCCATATCCAAAACCCGGTCTGCCGATGAGATAAGACCCCTGCTGGATACGGGGCACCGGCTTTTCGGCGAGAACCGCGTGCAAGAGGCTGCTGCTAAATGGCCTGCTCTACGTGACGAATATGACGATGTGGAATTGCACTTGGTCGGCCAGTTGCAATCGAACAAGGCGGAAGATGCGGTCGCACTTTTTGACGCTGTTCATTCGCTCGATCGACCATCCTTGATCAAGGCGCTTGCAAAAGCGATGGACAAGCTCGACCGGCATATCCCCTGTTATGTTCAGGTCAATATCGGTGAGGAGTCACAAAAAGGGGGCTGCGCGATTGCGGATGTTCCCAGTCTTATCGCGTCCGCGCGATCCGCCGGTTTAGAAGTAGCAGGTCTGATGTGCGTGCCGCCTTCCGCTGTGAACCCTGCCCCTTATTTTGCGTTGTTAGCGAAACTGGCAAAAGATAGTGATTTGCCAGGCCTCAGCATGGGTATGTCGGGTGACTTTGAAAGCGCGATCAAGCTGGGAGCGACATATATCCGCGTCGGCACCGCTCTTTTTGGAGAACGGGCCTAGCTCTCAGCTTTGGACTGACCGTTTTTTTCGGCTTCTTTGGCTGCGCGATCTGCCTTGCGTTCCTCTGGTGTATCTGGGGCAACAAAGCTGATCACGACATCGCCATCCTCTATGACTGGCCTTGCATCGGTTGCGAAGAATAATATCCGGCGATCATCTTTTATCACAGCCAAAGGTTCTTCATCGGCCTCCAGATTTTTGCGATATTCGTCGGCGGTGAATATTTCGGTGATATTCGTTTTGCTGAACCGCCATCCTTCGCGTTCGCGGTCATGCAAGCTGTTAAAGTCAGCGCCTGTTTCAAACAATATCCGACCGTGGCCGATCTTGCTCTTGCTTTTGTCGCGACCGTCATTGGACAGGCGGCTGATCTGATCAAAGCCCATTTCAGGGCCAAGGTCAGCAGTGATCAGCTGATTATGGCTATCATTGTCGGTCGCCACGATCATATGCTGAAATTTGCCTAGTTCGATATGGTCGCTATGCGCTTCGTCCAAAATATCGCCTTGGTGAACCGCCAAATTCTCATGGCGGGCGCGGCGCAGGGCAAAGGAGCTGGTATCCGCCATCAAGACATCAATATCGAGGGATTTCAGGATTTTGCCAAGGCCGATGGACCAGCGGGTTGCGCCGACAATCAAAATGCCTTCGCCCTTCCCTTCATTGATGCCGAGTTTTTCTGCGACCCAGCCAGCCGAGAAACCATGGGCAAATATCGTCGCAATAACCACTGCAAAGCTGAGCGGGACCAGCGCTTCGGCGCCGGGGAAACCATAATCGACCAGCCGGATAGCAAACAGGCCGGTAATGGCGACCGCAACAATACCGCGCGGAGCAATCCACGCGATAAACAGCCGCTCCCGCCATGGCAGAGAGCTGAACAAAAGCGCGACCAGAACCGAAATTGGGCGCACCACGAATAGCAACAGGATCAGGAAGATCACAAATTGCGGCCGGAACTGCTGGACGGTTTCCCAATCAAGCGTAGCAGACAGAATGATGAACACGCCGGAAATCAGCAGCACCGCAAGGTCTTCTTTGAACCGGTGGAGCGCCTGACTGGAATAAATATGACGGTTGGCGAGCACGACGCCCATGACTGTCACCGTGATCAAGCCAGTTTCATGCATGATAAGGTCGGCAAGCACGAAGCCGCCAATGACCGTGATCAGCAAAAACGGCGCTTTCAAATATTCCGGAACATGGCCGCGTGGGAATAGCCAGGTAATCGCAAAGCCCAATGCCGCACCGATCAGACCAGCGAGGAAGCTCGCGGCCAGCACATCCATGCTGATCGACGCGATGTTCGCATTCGGGCCTTCATATGTAATATAAGCATAAATCCCGACCGCGAGCAGCGCACCGATGGGGTCGTTGACGATACCTTCCCATTTGAGCACGTTGCGCACGCGCGATGGTACGCGCAAAGTCCGCAGCATCGGGCCAATCACAGTCGGGCCGGTAACGATCATGATACCGCCGAGCAAAGCCGAAATTTCCCAGGAGAGGCCTGCGCCATAATGCGCGGCCGCCGTGCCCAGCACCCAGGCTATGGGACCAGCGATCAGTACCATCATGGTTACAGCACCACCAGCTTGGCGCAGTTCGCGAAAGTTGAGGCTCAATCCGCCTTCAAACAAGATGACCGCAACAGCCAGTTTTATGATCGGTTCTTGTAGCGCACCAAAGTCGCGCTCAGGGTCGATAATTCCCAATATCGGGCCAGCGATAATGCCGACAATCAGCATAAGGGCGATGGCCGGGCGACCAGTGCGCCAGGCAACCCATTGTGCGCCAATACCCAAAAGGCCAATCAACGCAATTTTCACCATCAGCGAATCAACAATAATCATTTGTAATCTATGCCGTTTTTTTGAGTATTATGCAAAATGATCGATGGCCTCTTCGATAACGCGGTAAACTGTGGAGAGTTGCTCGTCGGTGATACAATAGGGCGGCATGATATAGACGCTATTGCCGAGCGGACGCAGAAGAACGTTACGGTCAGCGAAAAAGCCCAGCAAAGCTGGCCCAAGCGCAGACATGTAGTTACCGCTCGCATCGTCAATTTCAAATGCCAATATCGTACCGCATTGGCGAATGGCGGAGATGTTCTGATGTCCATCGAGCTGCTGCGCAAATTCCAGATGGCGCTCTGCGATATGGTCAATCTGTTGTTGCACCGGTTCGTCCCGCCAAATCTCCAAATTGGCATTGGCGGCGGCGCAGGCAATCGGATTGGCGGTGAAGCTGCTTGAATGAAAGAACATTTTGGCGCGGTCTTCGGAAAAATGCGCATCATAAATCGGCGCAGTAGCGGCCGTGACTGCAAGCGGAATCACGCCACCCGTAAGGCCTTTTGCCATACACATGATATCGGGTGTGACGCCTGCTTGCTCACAAGCAAAGACAGTTCCGGTGCGGCCCCAACCCGTCATCACTTCATCAGCGATGAACAGGACATCATGTTGCTGACAGATGCGATGCATCTCGGCGAGGATTTTTGGCGAATAGACCTTCATTCCTCCTGCCCCGAGGATCAGCGGCTCCACAATCAGCGCAGCCGGCGGATTGTCTTGGTCAGTGCAAAAAGCGACCAGCGCATCGAGCGTGGCTTGCTCGGCACCGGATTCGGGAAAGGGAATCGAGCCCACATCAAAGAGCAGCGGCGCATAGGCATCATTGAACACGCCGCGTGCACCAATCGACATCGCGCCGATAGTATCGCCATGATAGCTGTGATCCATCACCAATATGCGATGCCGCTGCTGACCCTGATTATGCCAGAAGCCGAGCGCCATTTTCAGGGCAACCTCGACGGCGGTCGATCCGCTATCGGAAAAGAAAATATGATCGAGCGTTTCGGGCAGGAAGTTGGATAGGCCTTTTGCCAGTTGCTGGGCTGGCTCGTGCGTCCATCCTGCGAAAATAATCTGGTCGAGCTTGGCGCTTTGTTCCTGTATCGCGGCGACAATTTTGGGATGACAATGGCCATGCGTCTGGACCCACCAGCTGGAAATCGCATCGATAATCGCGCGGCCGTCTTCCGTGTGAAGTAACGCTCCCTCTGCCCTGACAACCTCGGGAATCGGTTGTCCAAGACCATGCTGCGTAAATGGATGCCAGATTTTTGTGGTCATTGATCGAAGTTCGCTAAGTCAAAATGTGCATGAAAAGCGGTCGAAAGCGCCTGGGCCGATAGATTTTCGATGATCGGCAAGCGGCCCAACTGTTCCACACCGCCGATACGGCATATGGTGTCCTGACTATCGGCAATTTCATCGCCGATGAAGGCGACGCCAAATATCGGAACGCCTCGACTGCGCAGAGCTTCGATAGTCAGTAAACTGTGATTAATCGTACCTAGTTTTGTAGAGGCGACGACGATGACAGGGCATTTCCACTGCGCAAACAGATCAGCATAGAGCAGCGTGTCATTGATCGGCACCAGCGCTCCGCCTGCGCCTTCAATCACCAAAGGCCCATCAACTTGCGGGATGTTCAAATCACCGGCGGATATCGCGACGCCGTCCTTAGCCGCTGCAAAATGCGGAGAGGCTGGTGTTTTGAGACGATATTTTTCTGACAGGATCCTATGGGTAGCAATGCCGCTCAACCTTGCGACAGCCTCGCTATCTGTTTCGTCATCCAGGCCCGCCTGCACAGGTTTCCAATAATGAGCATCGAGTGCAGCGGTCAGCGCGGCGGCGAAAACGGTTTTTCCAATATCGGTGTCGGTGCCGGTAATCACGATATTCTGGTTCAAGCCGCATGCTCCATTTTCTGCGCTTCGGTTAAGGCATCGGCTAGCGACGCAATATCATCTTGCGAGACGTTTAACGTGAGGGACAGGCGCAGCCGCGCGGTTCCAGCGGGAACTGTAGGGGGACGGATCGCGCGAACATCAAAGCCCTTTTGCTGTAAAGAGGCCGCTATCTGAACGGTGGCATTATCGTCACCTATGATAACAGGGAAAATCTGACTTCCTTCTCGTGACGCCGGACAAAGCGCGCCGAGCCGGCTTTCAGCGACCGCAATATGATCGTGCAACTGCGTCTGCAGTGAGGGATTTTTGGTAATATATTCAATCGCTTTGTGCACCAGATGCGCGGTGAGCGGGCTAGGTGCGGTTGAGAAGATAAAGGCCCGGGCGCGGTTGATGAAGAAGTCTCGCAGCACCAGGGGCATGGTGATCAATCCGCCTTCGACCCCCATAGCTTTGCCGCAAGTGCGCAAGACGATGACATTGTCCTGATTCTTTAGCGCGCAGGATAGGCCAACACCGCCTCTGCCAAATACTCCGACTGCATGGGCTTCATCAATGATCAGCACCGCGTCATGAGCGTCAGCAATTCCGGCCAGTTCGATTAGTGGTGCCCGGTCCCCATCCATGCTGTAGAGGCTTTCCACGGCAATCCAGATGGCCCCGATTCCTCCAGATTGACGATAGACCGTTATTTTGTCTGTCAGGTCTGACAGATCATTATGCCGAAAGTTCTGTGTCTTGGCGCGGCCCAGCTTCATGCCATCGTGGCTGCTCGCGTGGATCAGTTCATCATAGAATACCAGATCATCTGTTTGCGGTAATGTTGAGAGTAGAGCGAGATTGGCTGCATAGCCGGTGCTGAAAAATAAAGCGGACTCGGCACCATATTGCTCTGCCGCAAAATGCTCCAATGCTTCATGCTCAGGATGATTGCCACCCAATAATCGTGATCCGCCAGAACCATGCGGTATCCCGCTATCGAGTGCTGCATGAGCTATCTCTTTCAGATAGGAACTGCGTGCTAAGCCAAGATAATCATTGGACGAAAAGTCCCTGCCAGCAGGATTGATCAGGGCGCGTTTGCGACCCGCTCGATGAAGGGCGCTCAGGTGCTTTTGAAACGGTTCGAATCGCGACATCGCGGCGCTGTTAGCAGTCAGCTATTGGCTATGGCCAGTGGTAATGTGAGTTGCGTTTTTTGCATGGTTTTCTGCTGCGGTTGAGACGGCGTAGGTGCGAATCCGAGATCAAAGCACACCAGCTTTTCTTTAAGCGCGATGACCGCCTCCGCCGGACCGGCAACAGCCTGTTCAATCGCACTATGATTGGCTCCCAGCCCTCCCGTCAATGCACCAAAAGCGGGCATGATCAAATGTTTCTCGCCTTTGACGAAACAGCGGCGCGATACATGCCGTCCGCGCACCGGGACCCGTAATTTGGGATGAAAATGGCCTGAAATTTCAGGAAAAGTAGTATCTGCCGTCGCTTCATGACGCAGCGCGAGACCATCGCCAGTCCATTCAGCCATCACCTCGCCGCCCCATAGGCCGCTGACATCGCGGTCATGATTGCCGCTAATCCAAACCCAGTGGGTATTTTTCGTCAGTTCTTCCAGAAGATTGGCCGCTTCGCCTTCCAATCGCGCTTCACCTTCATCATCATGATAATTGTCGCCGAGGCAAAAGACTGTCTCTGCCTCAGATTCGGTTATTAGCCTGGCCAGTTCATCCAATGTTGCACGGCTATCATAAGGCGGCAGCATCTGTCCCTGTCGTGCATAAAAGCTGGCTTTTTCCAAATGCAGATCGGCCACCAGCAAGGCCTTTCGCGCTGGCCAATAGAGCGCCGCCGGAGCGACAACATCAAATAGGTGATTGGCGAACGAAAGGGGAACCATTGCTCTGCTATGCGATGATCTTATCGGCCATGCAAGCGGGAAGGGTTGGAATTTAAGGTCATGCGCGACTATATGCGCGCCATGACGGAATCAAATATTTCTTACAAAGTGGCGGCGCTCTATCACTTTGCCGTGGTTGATGATCCAGCGGCGCTGAAGCCGGAGATACTGGCTGCCTGTGAAACCAATGGCTTGAAAGGCACGATCCTGCTCGCGCCCGAGGGGATTAACGGCACCATTGCAGGTGAAGCTGACGGCATTGACTCGACTATAGCTTTCCTGCGAGGCCTGCCGCAATTTTCCGGACTGGAAGTCAAATATTCTGCGGCCGATGATATGCCATTTCTGCGGATGAAAGTGCGGTTGAAAAAGGAAATCGTGACCATGGGTGTGGACGGCATTGATGCCGCGCGGGCCAAAGGTGACTATGTCGATCCACTGGACTGGAACGCCATGATTTCGGAACCCGACACCATCGTGATCGATACCCGCAACGCTTATGAAGTGGCGATTGGCAGTTTTGAAGGCGCGATTAATCCAGATACGGAGACGTTTCGCGATTTTCCGACCTGGTTCGATGATTTCTCCAAGCAATTGCAGGCGAAATCGGGCAAACAACCCAAGATTGCGATGTTCTGTACTGGCGGGATACGCTGCGAAAAGGCAACCGCCTATGTGAAGGCGCAGGGCTTTGATGATGTCCATCATCTGAAAGGCGGTATCCTCAAATATCTCGAAAACGTGCCGGAAGAAAATAGTAGCTGGAACGGGGATTGCTTCCTGTTCGACCAGCGCGTGGCGGTGGGCCATGGGCTGAAAGAAAGCGATTATGATCAATGCCATGCATGCCGGATGCCGCTAAACGCCGAAGAGCGCGCATCGGAAAAATATGTTCCGGGAGAGGCCTGCCCCCATTGCTATGACAGTCGTACTGATGAGCAGCGCGAACGCTATCGCGAACGGCAGCGGCAAGTGGAAAAGGCAGCGCAAGAAGGCCGCCAGCATTTGGGAACAGCATGAGCGATACGCCGATTCTCTATAGTTTTCGGCGTTGCCCCTACGCAATGCGCGGGCGCATGGCGCTGCTGATCAGCGAGACACCGGTGCGCTTGCGAGAGGTCGTGTTGCGCGACAAGCCGGAGGAAATGATTGCGGCCTCACCCAAAGCGACAGTGCCGGTGCTCGTGCAGGATGATGGGACCGTCATCGATGAAAGCCTTGCGATCATGCATTGGGCGTTGGACCGGAATGATCCGGCAGCCTGGCTGAACGATGCGCAGGCTGGCGCGGATCTGATCACAGAAGCCGACAGCGATTTTAAGGACAATCTCGACCGTTATAAATATCCCACGCGTTATGATGATGTCGACCCGATGGCTCATCGTTCTGCCGGGTTAGCCTTTCTGGAAAAGCTGGAAAAATCGTTGGCCGCCAAGGGGCAGTTGCTGGGAAACCAGCCCCGGTTGGCGGATTTCGCAATTTTTCCCTTTGTCCGGCAATTTGCGAATAATGATCGCGACTGGTTTGATGCGCAATCGCTGCCCGCGTTGCAAAAATGGCTGGCGGGACATTTGCAATCGGATCTTTTCGTCACGACAATGAAAAAATACCCGCAATGGAAAACCGGCGACCCGGAACCGCTATTTGGAACTCAGGACGCTACGACCTGATACGCGTGCTTTTTGGCTGTTCATATTGACGCCTTGTATCCTTCGGCAGCAGGAAATGGATTTTCCGTTTTTTGAAATCGATAGCGACCTGGTCAAATTTCCGCAGGACATCCATACCCAATAACAGCGCTGGTTTCTTGGCCATTCCTAACCGTTCAAAAGGCGGGGCGTCTGCAAAGGCCACTGGCAGGCTTTCAAATTGTGCGCGGCCAATGCGAAAATCGCGTGCCGTGCCAAACTCCACGCCCAATGTTTGACCGGTGACGGCAATAAGGCTGTTTTCTTCGCCCAGCTCTTTGGCGCGTTTAATCAAGCGCTTTTTCAAGACGAGATTGGCGATGGAAACCTGAGCCCCGGTGTCGACAATCACATTGACTTTCAGGCCGGAAATCGTGGCTTCGGTAAAGATAAGCTGGCCGGATTTGCGCCGGGCGGTGACGACAATCTCGCGGCGCGACGCCATGGCCCGTGGTTCAGCAGCATCTTCGATCGCGATCTGATTGTTGATGAAATCAAATAATATGCGCTGATCTTGCAACCCGTCGAGGCCCAAAATACCATCTGCGCCAATATGCCGAGCCAACAAAACCGGTGCAATCAGGCTGTCATAGCTTTTCCGGCCCAGAGTCAACTCAGGCACGTACACCATGTCAACCGTGCTTCTGCCAGCGATACTCAGCAATTCGGCTGGTTCTTCCGCATCCAGCGCAAGCCTGGTGGCTATTTTGCGAGACAGCACAGTCCGTTCAGCACCGGTATCGATGACAAAGGAAAAAGGGCCGCGGCCTTCTATGCTTACAGGGACTGTCATCCGCTGCGCGCGGTCTTCGTCTATCGCGACAATTTCGCTGTCTGCTTTTGTCAGCGACCCCGGCTGTACAGACTGACCCATTGGCACCGGATAAGCAAAAGCCAGCGCCGATGCGATAATTCCGGGGATCAAATTAGTAGAAAAGATCGGCACTATACTCTCCGGACATATTTTTTTCTAACACACTGTACCACCAAAGCAGTATATTGCCAAAGTCCGCCTAAGAGGCGTCTTTAGGCAGCAGAAAATAGATTTTGCGATTGGCGAAATCGATCGCCATGCGGTCAAATTTTCGCAGCGCATCCATGCCTAAAAACATGGCCGGTTTTTTGTCCAGATTCAGTGCGGCAAAGGGCGCGATATCGGCAAAAGCGATCGGGATGACCCCGAAACGGGCGCGTCCGATATGCAGCTCACTGGCAACACCATAGTCGGCGGCTATGGAACGGCCGGTCACGTCGACAAGATTAATCTGTTGTAGCGCAGAGCGTTTCATTCGCAGCCGCCGCTGCAAGGCCTTATTGCCAATTGACAGCTCTCCGCCAGTATCGATGATGACACTAACTTTGATCCCGGAAATTTCGGCATTGGTAAAAATCAACTGGCCGGACCGCCGCCGGGCAGTGACCACAATTTCGCGGCGAGAGCGTGCTTTGCGTTTCTTGGCGGTGTCTTCGACGGAAATAGCGCTGGTGATAAAATCAAAGAGTATGCGCTGCCCTTGCAGGCTATCGAGCCCCAATACGCCGTCGGCACCAATATTGGTTGATCGGAAAGTTGGCGCGACAATGCCCCCGTAGCTGCGACTGCCCAAGGTCAGTTCAGGGACATAAACGGTTTGTACAATCGTATTGCCTGCCAAGGCGATGATATTGACCTCATCTTCTAGTTCCAGGGTCAGACGACCTGCTATTTCCTTGGACAAAATGGTGCGCTGTGCCGCTGTATCGATGATGAACTTGAACGGACCACTGCCTTCGATACTGACCGGCACCGTCATGCGTGCCATCCGGTCTTCATCAATCGTAATTTGTTCGGCATCCGGCTTGATAAACTGATCGGGCAGCCGGTCGGCCAATATCGCTTCAGGCTCGACAATTTCCGGTATGGCTGCTGCTGTTTCCGGCAAAGGGGCCGCCGGTTCAGCAACTTGCGCTGAAAATAACAGCGGCAAAACCGCACTTATCGGGGAAAACATACTCATGCCTGTATAGTTACTCCAATTTTCGGCTGGCGACAAATATCTTGGAGGTAATCAGTGCCGCTAGTCGCCGCGCATGGCTTCTTCGATTAAGCTTTCGGCTTCGATCAGCAGTGCATCATCTGTGGCCCCTTGTGCCACATGCTCGCGGCCAATCATGACCAGTACCGGCACGGCCAGCGGGCTTACCCGGTCAAGATCGACGTGTACCATGGAACCGGCGGCGCGGTCGAGCAGATCACCCAATCGCGCAACATCGGTCATCCGTGCCCGCGCATCGGCCCAGGCCGCCTGCATCAGCAAATGATCGGGCTCATATTTGCGCAACACGTCGAAAATCAAGTCGGTGGAGAATGTCACCTGCTTGCCAGTCTTGCGTTTGCCGGGATGTTGACGATCAACCAGCCCGCTGATTACCGCGACTTCGCGAAAAGCGCGTTTGAGGAGATAGGATCCTTCGATCCAGTCGAAAAATTCATCTTCCAAAATGTCAGCACTAAATAGCGGTGCGGGGTCAGCAATCGGTTCAACGCTCCAGCAGGCCAGCGCATAATCATTGGCCACAAAGCCGATAGGTTTCAGCCCGCGTGTTTCCATGCGCCGGGTCAGCAGCATCCCGAGAGACTGATGCGCGTTCCAACCTTCAAAGCTATAGACCGTCATATAGTGCAGGCCCTTGTGCGGGAAGGTCTCGACCAGCAGTTCGCCTTGCTCCGGCAAACGCGAGCGGTGGTCCTGCATCTCAAGCCATTCGCGCACATCATCGGGGAAGCGCGCCCACCCTGCCCGGTCCGTCAAAAAGCCGCGTACCCGGTCGGACAAATGGGTAGTCAGCGGCAGGCGCAGACCCATATAGCTGGGGATCATTGCTGCCTTCTTGGTCGCGCGGACGATCACGTCCGATGTGTCGAGCTTGACCAACTCAAGGCTCATGCCGGCAAAGAAAAACGTATCGCTGGGGCTTAGCATGGCGGCAAAGCTTTCTTCGACCTTACCAAGATTGCGGCCATTTTTAAATCGCACCGTCATCATGGCTGCATCGACAATGATCCCGGCGTTCAGGCGGTGCTGGGTGGCGAAACGTGGGTGGACCAGATGCCAAACCCCCTTGGCATCGCGCCGCAACCGCTTGAACTTGTCATAGGCTTTAAGCGCATAACCGCCGTCGCGCGTAAAACCGAGGACGCGGTCAAAAGTCTCTTTATCGAGCGCACTAAAGGGTAAGGAAGATTGCAGCTCATCGAGCAGATCATCTTCCTGAAACGGTGCGGCGCAGGCACAGGTCATGACATGCTGCGCGAGCACATCCAGTCCGCCGGGGCGAAAGGGCTCACCATCCCGCTTGCCTTCATTGACGGCATCCAGCGCCGCTTGCGCTTCGAGATACTCGAACCGGTTGCCGGGTACTAGCAACGCCTTGGATGACACATCGAGCCTGTGATTGGCGCGGCCAATGCGTTGGAGCAATCGCGAGCTACCCTTGGGCGCGCCCATCTGGATCACGCAATCAATATCGCCCCAGTCGACGCCCAAATCAAGCGAGGCGGTACAGACCAGAGCGCGCATCTTGCCCGATGCCATGGCATTTTCAACCTTGCGCCGCGCCTCTTTCGACAGGCTGCCGTGATGCACCCCGATGGGCAGGGTTTCCTCATTAATCTCCCACAATTTCTGGAAGATAAACTCGGCCAGAAAGCGCGTGTTGGTAAAAACCAGCGTCATCCGGTTGGCTTTGATCTGCTCCATCACCTGCGGAATGGCATAGACACCGGCATGGCCAGCCCAGGGCACCCGGATCTTGTCGCCTTCCGGTGTTTCGGGAATCATGATCGCGATATCCGCTGGCGCGCCTTCTTCTCCGAGCACATGGGTGACGGTATCGATATCGCCATAGGGGGCCAGCCAAGCGCGAAAGTCATCGGGGTCAGCGACCGTTGCCGACAAGGCTGCACGCTTCATGTCCGGTGCAATCCGCTGCAACCGCGCGAGCGACAGAGACAGCAAATCCCCGCGCTTGCCGGATGCAAAGGCATGCACCTCATCAATAATCACATGTTTCAGATTGGCGAACAGGGTGAAACTATCTTCTTGGCTCAAGAGCAGATTGAGCGATTCCGGCGTAGTCAGCAATATCTGCGGCGGTTTGACCCGCTGGCGTGCCTTGCGATTGGCAGGCGTATCGCCACTTCGGGTTTCAACTTTGATCGGCAGGCCCATTTCATCAATCGGCGTCAGCAGGTTGCGCTGTACATCGACCGCCAAAGCTTTGAGCGGAGAAATATAGAGCGTATGCAGCCCGTCGAAATCGGGCTGTTGTATAAGATCCACCAGCGTGGGTAAAAAACCCGCCAGTGTCTTGCCTGCTCCGGTGGGCGCGGTAAGTAAGGCATGGCGCCCTGCCTCAGCTGCCTGCAGCATCTCCATCTGATGTCGCCGCACACGCCAGCCACGAGAGGCGAACCAGCTGGAGAGAGGTTTGGGAAGTGGGTCGCCGCTCATTGCGCTACCATAAGCAAGGCGGCCGGATTATCGAATCATTTTCGGACGGCTGAAATATCTAATATGTTCCTATCGCGGCTTCGATAAGATCGAGCGTATGTTTGCGCACAGCCACTTTGTTCGCCCCATAGGCACGCCCGGGGAGTTTGCTGAGCAGATCTGCTTGCTCTTGTGCGGTTTTGGACACCAGTTCAGGATCAACCAACATGTCGATATATCCGACGTCCAAAGCTTCGGCTGGTTCGTAAAGCTGTGACTGGATGAGCGCTTGCGTAAGTTTGCGACTATCCAGACGTGCTTTCGGCAGTTCGATAGCAAAGACCGGCAAATTCATATTATTGATTGTCTCATTCGCGCCATAGCGAAACGCGCCATTTGCGCCGATGCGGGTGTCGCAGGCCAACAGCAGAAACGCACCCATGGCAATGGCATGTCCGTTACAGGCAGCAACAACAGGAACCTGGCTACTATAGACTTTGAGTAGCATGTTGCTGGCTTGATCTAGCAGTTCCCCGGAGCGTGCCGCGCCTTCGGCCGCCAGCCATTTGAGATCAAAACCGCCGCTAAAAACACCTTCGCGACCCGACAAGATAATTGCTTTCGCGCCGTTTTCCGCTTCTGCGAACTTCGCGATGAAGTCGGTCATCCAATCCGGATTGATCGCATTGGCCTTGCCATCATCCATTGTCAGATAGGCAATGTCTTCGTCTATTTTCACTGTAATGCTCATTTTGGACTCCATTATCCTGACTTCCATATTCAAATTTAATCAATCGATTAAATCCGTCAGGAAAGCAATTGCTATTTGTGGCAGGGATGGAGAAGTTTCTAGCGTCTCAATTCGGCCATCAATCCAAATAATTGTGTCACATCCGGTGGTGTGGTGTCGCCCGCATATTCCCGGTAAAGGGTCGACACATTGACTGCGATCCGTTCGCTATCGCCCCAGCTGGAGAAATCACCCAGCTTAATATCATGCGCAGCATCACGCACTGAGAGGCCCGCATTATAACGTTTGCGCGCTTCGCCATCAATATAGTGTAGATAATCCTGCACCCGCCGAACGCCAGCTTCATCGGTGATCGGACCATGACCGGGAACGATGGTGCCAGGTTTCAGGTCAATGATATGATCACAGGCGGCAATCCAGTTCAACACTGGCCCCGCCCACATGATCGGTGTGCCCTCGATAAACAGGATGTCGCCGGTGAAAACAGTTTTGTCATCGGGCACATGGACCAACACGTCACCTGCGGTATGCGCGGGACCAACTTCAATCAGGTCAACCTGTTTGTCACCGACCTTCACACTATATTCGCCGCTAAATGTCTTGGTCGGGTGTTTTTCCGCTACATCGGTAAAGTCAAAACTACCGAAAATATCCACAAGATACTGTCCCGCCGGCCCCATATCTTTGGTCTGCGCCATGATGGCGGCTAGAGCGGGAGCAGGCAATTCATCCATCTCTTTGGCGCTGGCATCTGAGGCAATGACCTCTGCATGCTGGCAGCAACCATTGCCATGCGTATGATCGCCATTGGCATGGGTGTTAACGATGGTGCCGATATCATCGGCCCCAACGCCTGCGGCATCGGCCATGGTGGCGAGCATATCGCGAGTCAGGCTGGCATCGAACAAGGTATCCACCAGCAAGGATTGTCCGCCGTCGGTTATGAGCCCGGCATTGGACCATCCCCAGCCCCCATCAGGCTGTAAATAGGCAAAGATGCCATTGCCGGTTTCATACAGACCTTTTTGGAAGGGGATATCGTCCATGCTGCCTCTCGCTTTGCTACTTTCTTTTCGCTGTTTTGGCAGCTTTCGAACGATTTGGATAGAGGACCGAAATGGGGTTTGGTTTAGGGCCTTGTTGTGCAAAAACTCAAATTGATTTAGCACAGCAGCGGAAATCATATGGATGAATCAGAGCGCCCTCAATTTGGAATAGAACGATTGTTCGTGCTCGCGCTGCTCGCGATCATCTCACTGGCCTTTGCGATGCTGATTGAGCCGTTTTTTGGTGCGATAGTCTGGGGCGTTGTGGTCGCCGTATTATTTCAGCCGGTTTATCAAAAAATATCCGGCTGGCTTTTTCCCCGCGTAAACCTTGCGGCCTTTTTGACGCTGATCCTGGTCATTTTACTCGTGATCGTGCCCGCCATCTTGCTGGGCATGGCCTTGGTGCGCGAGGCAACCAGCGCCTATGAAAGCATACAGGCTGGGGAAATTGATTTTGGGGGCGCCTTCATTGCCTTTCAAAAAAGTCTGCCAACGTGGATGCAAGATGAGATAGCTGCCCTAGGCTATGGTGATTTGGCAACCGTGCGGCCGCAGATTGAAGAGGCGATTGGCAGCAGCCTTGAATTTTTGATCGCGCAAGCGCTTAGCTTTGGTCAGGGAGCGTTTCGATTTCTGCTCGCCCTTGGTGTCATGCTCTATCTGACATTCTTCCTGCTCCGTGACGGCCGCACGTTGGCAGCGCAAATTGAAAATATCGTCCCGCTTTCTGAAAGCAAAAGCGCTATATTGATCGACAAGTTTTTCGTTGTGATTATCGCGACGATCAAAGGCAGCTTTGTTGTCGCTTTGCTGCAGGGAACCATTGGCGGCCTGATCTTCTGGGCTCTGGATATTCGCGGGGCTTTGCTCTGGGCGGTGTCGATGGCGATATTGTCGCTAATCCCGGCCATTGGTACGGGCTTTGTCTGGGTACCAGTTGCGATTTATTTATTGGTCACGGGGTCAATATGGCAAGGCGTAGTTCTCATTCTCGCAGGCATATTTGTAATCAGTTTGGTAGATAATATTGTTCGCCCGATATTGGTCGGGCGGGACACGCGAATGCCAGACTATGTTGTGCTCATCTCGACCTTGGGCGGCCTTCAGCTTTTTGGTTTCAATGGTATTGTGATCGGCCCGCTATTGGCGGCCTTGTTTATCGCGGTTTGGGGTATTTTCGCCGAAATGAACAAAACCGAGAGAGCGCGCATGGCGAGCTTCAGGATCGCAGATGATAAGTCAAAGCCATCGCCATAATATGTTTTACCGGTTCTACGGGAAGAGGTTTATCGGCATCAAAAATGACCGCGCGGTTGCCTTCGAAATGCAATGATTCATCATAAAGCTCTCGCCAGCGGCCCACCAAATCGGTGCCGCAATGAACATATATAGCGCAGTTTTCAGAAGTTTTCGCATTGGCGTCAATGCGGATGGTCGTGCCGGATTTGGTGGCCGACGGGAGATAGGAAGGCTGCCCCCATTTCAAAGTTTCTTCCAATGGGCCAATCCTGTCATCATGCGCCGCGACTTCGAAAACGAGAGACCTCAGCTGTATCAACCGGTCTTGGGCGGCTTTGGCATAAGAATCGAAAACGAGTTGTATTTGTGAAGGTATGTCGGCGTTCATGGTGTCATCCTGCCTGATCCACTGTGCAATATTCACAGCAATCTAACGTTACCGCATAGTGGTTTCTTTGCCAATCCAGAGGAAGTGTCCGCTTTGGGCGCAAAAGCGGACACCAAGTTACAATGAACTATAATTGACGAGACCTGCAACGCTTTAGATTGGCTTTGCAGGTCTCGTAAGGTTTAGGATGAAGACTAGTTATAGAACGATTTGAGCGCCAATCATTAAAATGGATGCCCATGAGATTAGGTAAACTGGCGTTCTCAGGCCGGGAATGCCAAGCGTGTAAACTACGGCGTGGGCGATACGGGCAAAGAAGAATATTTTTGCCCAAGTGCCAACAGATTCAGCAATAGAGGCATCACCGAGTAAGCCTGCCGCAGCGACGACTGCTACAAATGCTGGCATAGTCTCAACCATGTTCAAATGCGCCCGTTTTGCGCGGTCCATCCACAATGGTGTTTCCGGTTCTTCCTTTGGGAAGTTCTCGGGATAGCCGGACAAGAATGTGGGTAAGCCCCAAACGAATAAGCGGCCAACGATATAAGGTGTCCACAAAAGGACGGTGAGGATGCCGCTTAGGGCAAGATAGGTAAATGCAATTTCCATGATGATACTCCTATTGCCAGGCGGGGCGAGCAGATTGCCCGCTCACCCCGTCGCAATTGTTAAAGGTCGGTTGCCGCCGTGTGACGGATGGTTTTCCAGTTGGTCTCGGCCTTAGCGATCGCGCCTTCTGGATCTTTCTGGTAAGCTTTGAAAATGTCTTCACTCAGGAAAACATAGAGTTTGCCATCACGAACATCTGCCCAGCGTGGATCGCCGTCAAACTTTTTGCCGACCGAAACACCAAAGGTACAGAAGCCGCCATTTTGAGGCAGATATCGAGCTGGGTTTGCCTGAAATGCATCGAGGTTAGTCTGGCTAGCGAAATAATATGCAACGCCGTCATGGACAGCTGCAAATTTTGCTGACCCTTCGATCCTGTTACCGGTGTTGATGAATGCGACTGTGTCTACACCGTGCAGAGCAAGAGGAGCTGCTGCTGCGGTTAGGCCGGATGATACATTATATTCGTCAGCTGCCATTGCAGGCGCTGCGACGAAGGTTGCCAATGCGATTGCGGTGGCGAGAGTTACTTTTTTTAACATAGATATTTCCTTTTCATTTAATCATGTTTCGGGGAAATTTGCCCCGGTTATTTTGCAACCAAAATGGTCACGCGAGTTAACGACAAGGAATTTGCCTCAGACGAAATTGTGTGACGGTGTGGGAAGGAAGATATGCCCAGCAGGAGGTGCTGAAAATCTCCGATAATGTTTATCACATGGTCCGTTTGATGATTCGCTCCTTCAATGTCGTTGGAGCGTCTTTCTCTGGAAAGGGACGATGAAGCAATATCTGTGGACTAGTTAGCGACTAATCATCAATCCACTGGGACGATATGCAAAAATGTTATAGCATTTGACGATATATTGTTGGTGCAACACCAAATTTTCCGGCGAAGGCGCGGGTGAATGCTGCCGGTGATTGATAGCCGGTTTGTACGGCCACTTGCTGTACAGAGCAGTTGCTATGGTCCAATATAGAGAGCGCCTTTTGCAGCCGCCAATCCGACAGATAAGACATGGGGCCTTGTCCAACCAGATCACCAAACCGTTCGGCAAAGCGGCTTCGTGACATACCCACTTGCCGTGCGAGAGATTCCACTGTCCATGATCCGGTCGGTTCCCGATGCATCAGTTCCAAAGCCTGTCCAATTTGTGGATCCTGAAAACCTTCTAGCAAAGCGCCAATCTCATCCTGTTCTTCAATCCCTGCGCGCAGCAATTCAATGAACATGATTTCCGACAATCGGCGTACCGAAGCATCTGATCCAACATTGTCCGAGAACATCTGACGATTTATCAATCGCAATATTTCGTCGAGCCATGGGTTTTTAGCACGCATCGATGCTGTGGTTAGCAGATAATCGGGCAGCGATCTTAAAATCGGATGATCTGCATTTTTCCGGAATGTGAAATGGCCGCAGATAAGTTGCGTCGAAGCGGTATCATTGCCTTCCCCCACAACCAACACGCCATCACCATCATATTGAACTGCTTCCAACACATGTTCCAGCGACGGCGCGTCTTCGACTGGACTGTCCGACAATATATGGGTTTGTCCCTTTGGTATCAGGACCAAATCGCCGGGACCAAGTATAACAGCTTCTTCGCTCGGAAGTTTTACATGGCATTGACCTTGAACAACCAGATGAAAGCGCGCGGCGTGCTCCAGCACAGGTACAGTGACCGACCACGATCCCGAAAAATCAGTACGAAAATACAGTGCGCCCTTTAGGTCAAGCGTGTCCAATATGTCATTGAGTATATCCATAACCAAATGATACGATCATACTAACTGTCTCACAATAGGCAATGATCTGCTGATTTCCCCCGACTATGATGCAGATCGTCCAGATCATAGCTCTTTGTCAACGGCCTTAACAAGGCGGACTGCCATCAAGCTGGATTGATCTCTATGTCCGCTTTCGGGATATTGCGGACATCAAAACAGCTAGTGTCCGACCGTTTCTCCGCGCTCCAAGCCGGATAGCGCCAGTTGTTCATCAATTTGCGCCATTAGTCGTTCCAGCCCGTCTTCCGACTTCGCCTCTGCCCGCGCTACCAGCACATCCTGTGTGTTGGACGCCCGAAGCAGCCACCAGCCGTCGTCTGTATTCACGCGCGCGCCATCGGTGTTGTTGACATCGGCACCGCTGGCGGCGAGCCGTTCCAATATTTCCTCAATCACCGTGAATTTGCGGCTTTCATCGACCTGAAAGCGCATTTCCGGTGTGTTGATCATTTCGACCATATCGCTACGCAGCTGCGTTATGCTTTTGCCGATATTGGTCGCGGCCTGAATCAACCGGACGGCGGCGTAAGGCGCATCATCAAAACCGTAATAATCATGCTTGAAAAACACATGGCCGCTCATTTCACCAGCGAGAGGCGAGGAAACTTCCTTCATTTTGGATTTAATCAAACTATGGCCGGTTTTCCACATAAGCGGCTTGCCGCCGAGCGCCGCGATCCGGTCATAGAGCGCCTGTGATGCCTTCACATCCGCGATTATCGTCGCTCCAGGCTCAGATTTCAGAACGTCTTCAGCATAGATTTGCAAAAGCTGATCGCCCCAGATCACGCGGCCTTCGCCATCAATAGCGCCGATCCGGTCGCCATCACCATCAAAAGCCACACCGAAATCGAGCTTCTTCTCAGCGACAAGCGCTTTCAAGTCAGCAAGGTTCTTTTCCTCGGTAGGATCAGGATGATGATTAGGAAAATTACCATCGACATCTGTATAGAGAAGATGATGCTCACCTGGCAGCATGGCGGTGAGTTTTTCGATGACCGGACCCGCTGCGCCATTGCCAGCGTCCCAACCGATTTTCATCTCGCTTCCGGTAAAATTCTGGGTCAATCGAGCGACATATTCATCAATTATATCAATTCGTTCGATGCTTCCGATGGCGTCATCGGCTGGCGTATCCCAATCGCCGCTCGCCGCCATAGCGCCGAGCTTTTGAATATCCGCCCCAAAAAACGGCCGTCCCTGAAATACCATTTTGAAGCCATTATAATTGGCGGGATTATGGCTGCCGGTTATCTCAATGCCGCCCTGCACCTGTTCTAGCACGCATTCCGCATAATAGAGCATCGGTGTCGGGCCCATGCCGATTGAAACGGCATTGATCCCGGCATCGTTCAGCCCTTCGATCAGCGCGTCTTCGAGCATCGGTGAGCTGGTCCGGCCATCATAGCCGGTTGCGACAGCCGCTCCCCCTGCCCGCGCGATCAGCGTGCCGAAGCCGCGGCCAATGGCATAGGCATCATCATTGCCCAGCGTTTCTCCGATGATACCGCGAATATCATATTCCCTCAGGCTAGACGGATCGAACTGATGGGATGTGCGTGCGGTCATGAAATATTTTTCCTTTGGGGATGTTAATTTGGCGCCCAGATGCGATGATAGTGCAATAATATAAAGGCTGTAGCGCAAAAGCTAGTGCTAGTGTCGCACCGGTCGGGCAGCTTAGCGGTGATTGGTGGCCTCCAGTTCTTCCAGTAAAATATCCCGGGCCCGATTAATCTGACGTGCAACCTGCTCGTCTCCGCCACGGTCAGGGTGATGCTCGCTCAGGCGTGCGCGCCATGCAGCATTGATAGCTTCCCGATCGGCTCTATTAGTGACGTCCAGAAGAGACCGCGCCCGGTCCAGTTCGAAATTGCGGGGCTTTCGCTCTTCCAGCTTCTTCAATTTAACTGCACCCAGAAGCTTTGAACCGCTCCACGCAACCGCTGCGACCACAAGTCCGCCTCCCATTATCCAGTTTCCACCGCGTAGCAAGTTCACGCCGAGCAACGCGATAGCAACGGCCATCCAGTCATTGGCGTTCATGGTTTTGGCGCGGCCAGACAGGAATAACGCAGCAATAACAGCAGCGCTGAGGACCAGCATGAAAGTCATGGGTCAGGCGACCAGTTGGGGTTTGCCAAAGCTCGGTCGTTCGCCTTCTGGTTGCGGTAGCGCAAGATGCTTAATCAATTCCCGCAATTCCTGACGTGCAGCAATATGGCTGGTGGCGAGGCGCCCGAGATGTTGCTTGTCCAGCATGGTCAGTCCTGCGGGGAAAAGCTCGCGGTAAATGACCCGTTCGCTCAGCCCCGGGATCACACGAAAGCCGACGCGTTGGGATAATTCGGTAAGAGCCGAGATCACCCGCTGCATATTATGGGCTTCAACATGCTGGGTGCGGTTGCGCAGCACTACCCAGTCAATGGTCGTACCATCGGCCTTGGCGCGGGCTTTGCGGGCTTCCCAGATCAATTCGGCATAAAAGCTGAGTTTGCGTACCTTGAAAGTTTCAGGATCCACTTGTCCAATCAGGTCGAAATCGACAAAACTGTCATTAATTGGCGTCACCAGCGTATTGGCACGGGTGGCGACAAAGCGGGCAAATTTATCATCGCGGCCGGGCGTATCGTAAAGCAGATAATCCACGCCGTGCCCCATCCGCTCGATCAATTGCTCCAGGCGAGCGAGATTGTCTTGTTCAAACACCTCGAAATAGGGTTGCGGAATATCAATATTGAGCCGGTTCATCGTGGCAGCGCGATTTTCGAGATAGCGATAAAGCGTTCGCTGGCGCGGATCGAGATCGATCACTGCAACCTTGTGCCCCTGATAGGCAAGCGCCACAGCAACGTGAACGGCGGTAGTAGACTTGCCGGTTCCGCCTTTTTCATTGGCAAATACGATATGATGCGTTTTGCTATCGGCCATTTGCTTTTGCACCCCTATTTGACGGAAGCCTTGGCTTTGGCCGCGGCTTCCGCAATTCCCGTTAATTGCTCCCGCAATAGATATGCTCTTTTTCAGACACTTATCGTTGCAAGAGTAACCGGCTTTCAGTCCGGGACCACATTTTAAAAAACTGCCGTCCCGAAGGGAGTGCTAACCCAATCGAGGTTTGAATAAAAGTGCCTGTGACAGAAACTTACGAACGCTTTCATTTAGAAGAGTAAATCTTGGACCAGTATGGCCACAAGCTTCCGTCGATCTGCTTCGATGTTCGGAAGGCTGTTCTCGGCAGCCCAAAATCTGTGCGTTGCATGATTTGCGCGTTTATGTTCAACAACCCCCTGCCTGTTCAGATCAATAATCAGAGATGGAGTTTCAATGACGGTCCAAATAAACGGATCTTGCGATCCTCGCTTTGATGCAGTCAAGGCTGCTTTCGAAGCTAACTTCCGCGAACATGGAGATGTCGGCGCTTCGGTTGCGATCACGCTTAACGGTGCTTTTGTTGTTGATCTGTGGGGCGGGCATCTGGACGAAGAACGGACTAAGCCCTGGCAGGAAGACACGCTAGTCAATGTCTGGTCCAGCACAAAAACAATGGCCGCGATGTCGTTGTTGCTGCTTGCCGATAGGGGTGAGGTTGATCTCCATGCACCGGCTGCAAAATATTGGCCCGAATTTTCACAAGGCGGCAAACAGGCTGTCGAAGTCCGTCATTTTCTTAGCCACATGGCAGGTTTGTCTGGCATGAATGAAGCCGTTGAAGGCGATGCGCTGTACGATTGGGAGTGGATGACAAGCGCCCTTGCCCGTCAGGAACCATGGTGGGAACCCGGAACCCAATCCGGTTATCATGCGCTCACGCAAGGGCATCTCATTGGTGAAATCGTTCGAAGGGTAACGGGCCAATCCATTGGCAATTTTTTTCGTCAGGAAATCGCTGAACCAGTGAATGCAGACTTTCATATCGGAGCAGGCGAAGAATTGGATGAACGGATTGGGAATCTCATTCCACCAGAAAACCCGGCTGTTCCTGCCCCAGATTCTATAGCTGGCCGAACCTTCGCCAATCCGGTTGTGGATGCCACGGAACCCAGAAAACGAAAATGGCGCGCGGCGGAAATACCGGCTGCCAATGGCCAGGGCAATGCGCGTAGCATAGTGCGCGCGCAAACAGCGATGGCAAATGGCGGCATAGCATTTGGCAAAACGATCATGTCGGAAGCAGGAACCAAGCGTATTTTCGAAAAGCAGTCGGAAGGTCTCGATCTTGTTTTGGGCGTACCGTTGGTCTTTGGCATGGGTTATGGATTGAATAGTGACCTCGTACCTATCAGCCCGAACCAAAACACCTGCTTTTGGGGCGGCTATGGCGGCTCGTCGGTAATTGTCGATCAGGATGCCCGGCTATGCTTTTCCTATGTGATGAACAAGATGGAAAGCGGGCTGCTGGGCGATCCTCGCGGTTTTGGGCTAGCGGCTGCGATGTATGCTTCGCTTCAAACATAGTCGGGCAAGTCGGCAGCGGTGTTTGGAGATTGCAATTTTCCATGAAATCATATCAGACGGTTGCGCATCGCTGAAACAAATTTTGAAAGATCGCTGATAAAATGAAACGTTATGGGATTATCGGCGCGGGTATGATGGGGCGGGAGCACATCAGCAATATTGCCTTGGTGGATGGAGCAGAATTGGTCGCCTTCGCTGACCTTGATGCGCGTTCGCTTGAGCAATCACTGGCACATGCAACAGCCGAGGGTTTCGGTCCGGAAACCTATAATGATTATATGGATATGATCGCGCAGTCTGCGCTTGATGCGGTGATCATAGCGGCACCAAATCATAAGCATTTTGAAATCATGCAGGACGTCATGCAGCACCCGATTGCCATCCTGCTTGAAAAGCCGATGTGCACAACGGTTGAAGATGCACAGGCTTTGCATGATGCGGCGAAAAATCATTCGCATCTTTTATGGGTTGGTCTCGAATATCGTTACATGCCACCAGTAACCAAATTTATCGAAAGCGTGCATAGCGGGATGACGGGTCCGGTAAAAATGCTGTCGATCAGAGAGCATCGCTTTCCATTTCTTGAAAAAGTTGGCGATTGGAACCGGTTCAGCGAAAATACCGGTGGTACGCTGGTCGAGAAATGCTGTCATTTCTTCGATTTGATGCGGCATATATTGCGCGACGAACCCGTACGAATTTATGCCACAGGGGGGCAGGATGTGAACCATCTCGATGAACGTTATGATGGCAGGCAACCTGACATTCTCGACAATGCCTATGTAGTATTGGATTTTGCCAAAGGGACCCGCGCCGTTCTTGATCTTTGCATGTTTGCTGAGGGTTCGGAGGAACAGGAAGAAATTTATGCGCTGGGCGATCAGGGCAAATTGCAGGTCGGTATACCATCCGCAAATCTGACCTGGTCACCGCGTGACAAGAGCGGGCCGTTTGTTGAACGCGTTGAAACGCCAAGCGATGCATTGCAAGCCGGCGATCATCATGGAGCGACATTTTTCCAACTGACAAAATTTCATACGGCATTGGTCAATGGGGAGGACGCTGAGATTTCAACTTGGGACGGGTTTCGGTCTGTTGAGATTGGCGCGGCGGCTCATCAATCTATAGAAACCGGATTGCCGATGGAATTGACGGCCAGCTCTTCTAACGAAGGAAGGTGAGTGCAAGCGACAATCAAAGAGCCTACTCGATCCGGTAAATGACTGAAGGTGTGAGAATGAAACGACAGCAATGGCAAGATATTGCGTTTCCCAAGATCATTGAGGCGGGCGCGACCGATAGTCTCGCGGAATATTTGGCGAGCGCAAAGCCCGAGCTTGATATCGATCTTGCGAGGACCGGGGCCATATTGTTTCGGGGGTTTCAAGTCCCGACAATTGATGATTTTGATTCAGCCGTTGAGGCTTATGGGGAAGAGAATTTTCCCTATGCAGATTCGCTGTCTAATGCTGTCCGGATAAACCTGACCCCGCGAGTATTCACGGCCAATGAAGCGCCGCCTGAAACCAGTATTTTTCTGCACCATGAAATGGCACAAACGCCAATCTATCCTTCCAAGCTATTCTTTTATTGCAATATTGCTGCGGACGAAGGTGGTGCAACACCGGTTTGCCGATCCGATATTTTGCTGGAGAAAATGGAGACAGAAAACCCTGCACTGGTCGAAGCCTTTGCGGAAAAAGGGGTGCGCTATACTCATAGCATGCCCGCGCAAGATGATGCGCAATCTGGCCAAGGCCGCAGCTGGCGCAGCACATTGGGTGTTGAGGATAAGGATGCGGCAGAAGCTCGTCTCACAGATTTGGGTTATACATGGCAATGGCTGGAGGATGAGGCGCTGCGCGTAACATCTCCTCGACTGGACGCGGTGCGGACGCTTGCCGATGGACGGCGAACCTTTTTCAACCAGCTTATCGCCGCCTATCGCGGTTGGGCAGACGAGCGCAACAAGCCGATCAAATCAATCTGTTTTGGCGATGGCAGTGCCATTGCAGCAGACCAGATGCAGGCGGCTATCGATCTCGCAGACGCGCTCAGCTTTGATTTGCAGTGGCAATCCGGTGATGTGGCGTTGATCGACAATTTCCTGGTGATGCATGGTCGCAGACCGTTTAAGGGCACGCGCAAAGTGCTCGCTTCTTTGATCAAGTAGCCGCCATCCGGTTCCGCGACTTTGCGGACCAAACCCAATAGATGATATTGGCCAGGAATATCGAGAATAGCAGCGTGTAAAAGAGGCTGCTCATGCCGATGCCGGAAGCCAAGCCGAGAGGCGAGAATAGCAAATAAAGACCAACGACACAGGAAAATAATGTCGCCGCCAAAGGCTTGGCAAAGCGCCATGGTGTGAGATCGACTTGAGCGTTGGGCGTAAATTTCCAAGGGGTTTCCCGAGGCCGAACATAGCCGCAAGCAAGCATGATGGCGACTTCGACGACGAACAAGATGGCATATTGATGCAGGAAATGAAGCGTGATTGCCTCATCAAAAACAAAGCGTAACAATCCATATGCTATGACGTGAAAGACAATGACTAGCTTCGCGCCCAGCGCGGGTACGCGTTTGGTGAACAGGCCGACGATTACGATCACGACCGTGGGGATATTATAGAAGCCGGTAAAGATCCGAATTATCTGCCATAGCCCTTGCTCGGCAAAATAGAGCAACGGAGCAACGACGAACGAGAATAGCGCAATTACAATACTGGCAATTTTCGCAACCCGCACCAGTTCCTGATCGCTCGCTTTGCCCTTTTTCCAAGGCTCATAAACGTCCAGGCAGAATAGAGTGGCCGCGCTGTTGAGCAGCGAGTTGAAAGAGCTGAACACTGCACCAAGCAAGACGGCCAAGAAGAAGCCAGCCAGATAGACAGGCATCACATCCTTGATGAGCCGCGGATAGGCTTGATCAATCGAACCGAGCCCCGGACCGTAGAGATGAAAGGCAATGACGCCGGGGATCATCATCATGAAGGGAACAAGCACTTTGAAGAAGCCGGAGAATAGCACGCCCTTCTGTCCCTCTGCCAGTGATGCTGCGCCCAAGGTTCTTTGAATCACATATTGATTGGTGCACCAGTAGAACAGGTTTGCAAATAACATGCCTGTAAACAGCGTGCCAAAGGGCGTTGGATCATCCGCTTTGCCAATGGCATTAAGCTTGTCCGGATGGTCGCTGATCAATTTGGTCAGGCCTTCGCCAAAATTTCCGCTGCCTAGTGCCATCAGGCCGAGCACAGGCACCAATATTCCAATAATCAAAAGGCCAATGCCATTGATAGTATCCGAAACCGCAACCGCCTTCAAACCCCCAAATATGGCGTAAATCGAACCGATCACTCCGATTGCAACGACGGTTATCACCAGCGCTTCAAAATAACCAAGGTTCAGCAATTCCGGTATGTTGAAGAGCTGCATTACAGCTATCGAACCAGAATAAAGCACCGATGGAATGGTTACCAAGCCATAGCCGAGCATGAACAATATTACCGACATCCGCCGGACATCGGCATCAAAACGATCGTTTAGAAATTGAGGTAGGGTCGTAAACGCGCCCGCGAGATAACGCGGCAGGAAAATAAGGGCCATCGCAATGGTCGCGACCGCAGCCGTCACCTCCCACGCCATGCTGCTGAGATTATATCCATAGGCCGAACCGTTAAGGCCGATAAGCTGTTCCGCGGACAAATTGGTTAGCAGCAACGATCCGGCAATAAAAACGCTGCTCAGTCCGCGGCCAGCCAGAAAATAGCCGTCCTTGCTATCAACACCGCCTCGTGTTTTGCGCCATGAAATCCAGGCGACAAGGCCCATGAAAAATATGCAGCTGGCGAGTGTCAGAAAGAGGTTGTCGTCTATCAACGGGATAGCTCCGCGCCTTGATTTCTGAAATAATAGCGTATCATTCTGAGAGGCTTACGATAAATGCACTCGAGAGGATAGCTTGATCAGCGTCAGCCCTTCTTCCGCTCAAACTCGATATGCAGTTCTTCAAGCGAACGGAGCAGGAAATGGGGATGGATAGCAAAATCGTTCTTGCCCTCAGCAAACCACATATCTTCGAACCGGTCGACAACAGCGGTGAAGCCCCAGATCAGCTCCCGTCTCGCGAGCGGCGCACCGAGGCAATGATGCACACCGGAACCAAAGGCGATATGGGAACCTGGCTTTGCGCGATCCAAATCAAGTTTTTCAGGGCATTCGAATTGCCCGTCATCGCGATTGGCCGAAGCGAACCGGACATTGATGAGTGACCCTGCGGGAATTTTTGTACCCTGAATTTCGGTATCGTTCGCAGCAAATCGCATCAGGCTTTGCACCGGCGATTCCAGCCGCAGTACCTCCTCGACAAAAACCTTCATATATTTGTCAGGGTCGCTTTTGAGTTGGTGCCAGACGTCCTTATTCTCAATCAGCAGCTTCATCCCGGCGGATAAAGCATTGGTTGTCGTCTCACTGCCTCCGACAAATGTATCTGCCATCATTTCGGCGTGCAGCTCATTGTCGGTGAGCGGTCGTCCCCATTCTTCGATGACTGTATTGACCAGAGCGCTCAACAGACTGTCATTGGGCTTCTTTCGTAGCTCGTCAAAAATCGGCTGAAAATAATGCTGCCCCTCAATCTCACGATCGACCATTTCCAGTTCTGTTTCTTCATCAAGCATCATCGATATGCGCCGGAAGAATGCATCGGTCCAACCCTTGATTCTCCACATATCTTCGCGCTTTGCACCCATTTGTTCGCCGATAATATATAGCGGCAGCGGGACAGCGAATAGCTTCACCCAGTTGCAGTGACCATCTTCGATAAATCCATCGATCAGTTCAAAAGCAAGTGTCTCGACAAACGGATCCATTTCTTTAATCCGCGCAGGCCGAAAAGCCTCGTTGAACATCGCGCGCATTTGTTTGTGACCTGGATCATCGCGATTTCCCAGCGTCGGTTCCGGAACCCAACCCTTTTCTGCAAAACGAGCTGCAATTTTCTGTTGGCGTTCGATCTTGCCGGTTTTCATCCGATAGGCTGTACCGGCAGCTCCGCTGCGAAAATTCTGCGGGTCCATTAAGATGGCACGGACGTCCTCATATCTTGAAACCACATAGATATCCGTGCCCGGTTGTTTGTACACTGGGGCTTCTTCACGCAATATCCTGTAAGCATCATATGGACATTGCTGTGTCTCAACATCGAGCAGGTTGATCTGCGGATCGCCTTTGGTTGCCATTTTTCTCTCCTGATTGGCTAGCGGACGTGGATGGCGTCTTCACCCCAAGGCGCGATGGTTTTGTCGGTATCTTGAAACGCGGCCGGCAGTTCTTCGACCATTTTCCAGGTCGCAGCGAGCCGCCCAAAACCCACAAAAAAGGCAACGGTCATGCCCAATTCAACGATTTGGGCTTCGCTAAAATGAGTCCGCACGTCGTCATATATCGCATCATCAATCGCCAGGTGATCGGTCGCGAATAGCTCGCCATAGCGAATCGCTATCTTCTCTGCATCCGTAAGGTTTTCTGCTTCCGCCGGTTTCTTCAGTGAACAAACCAGTTCTTCATTCAACCCATCTGCGAGAGCATCGCTATAGCGGATAGCCATACAGGACCGGCATTGATTGAAGAACGCAATGCGCAGCCGCACCAGTTCAACCAGCCTGTCAGGGAGGGAACGGTTCATCTTGAGCGCGCCGCCAAAGCCCATCAGGCCCAAGGCTTGTTCGGGACAATGGGCAAAGAAACGCGTCAATCCCTGTTCAAGGTCCGTTGCTTCTTCCGGTTTGACGGCAGCGACAATGCGCGGATCCCATTTCTCTGGCGGCAGTTTTTCAACGCGACTCATATGCACTTCTCCCAATCCTCTCCAATTTGCCAATGGAGATGGATCAAAGAATGCTCTTTTATGGCGCGGAAACAACTGACGAAATAAACAACTTGGTCAGGAGGAGACAGTGGCGAAAAACGGAGCGCCGTCCATGCAATGCCCGCGTTCACCGGACGACGTCGATTTGTTCGGGCCAGGCGCGCCGGAACGCTGGTATGCGGCTTATGACGTGCTGCATCAGCAAGCTCCGGTCATGTGCCTTCGAGGAGAAGGCCTGACACCAGATAAAGACGCGTTCATCCTTTCCAAACATGAGGATATTTCGCGCGTAGTGAAAGATTGGGAGCGTTTTCCGCCCACTCTTTCCTTGCTGGTCAAACAAATCCAGACGACCGGCGCACTGGCACAGGAAATGCCTGGCCTGGATGCGATGATCATTTCGATTTGTTCACTCAGGCCAACACAGGAGCTTTGGCGTGCGCATAGACAGGAGTTAACGGATCCCTGGGTCGGGCCGGGTGCGGGCCGGCATGAGGATATGATAACAGGCCATGTGGATCATCTCATTGATCGTTGGATCGATGAAGGTGACCTGGACTTTGTCAGACAATTCGCCCGCTCACTGCCGCAGCGAACCATGGCTTCCGTGCTCGGTTTTCCAATGGAAGACATTCCTCAACTCGAAACCTGGGGCAATGCACAGGTCATGGCCTATGTCCACGGATGCGGCCACAATAACAAACTGACCGAAGAACAAACCCGTGAAAAATCCGAACTGCTTGATGGGTTTGGGCATTATGTGCGCCAGAAAACGAAAGAGAAGCGGGCTGATCCGAAGGATGATATGATCTCCTTCCTGACGCAAGTTCACTATGAAGCACTCGACCGGAAGTTGACCGATGATGAAATTAATGGCGTAGTTTATGCCATGCTCATTGGTGGTCTTGAAACCACCCAATATGCGCTTGCTGAACAAGCCCAGCTTATTTGCGAAAGGCCGGGGCTCTTTCAAAAACTGAAACAGGACCGGAGCCTGATCCGTATTTTTATCGAAGAAGGCATGCGACTGCGATCCCCCACGCAGGGCTTGTCGACCCGGATCACGAGCCAGGATGAAATATTTCAAGGGGTGGAAGTGCCCGCAGGATCTTCGCTCCATCTGCGTTGGGCGGCTGCGAATATCGACCCGGATGAATTTGAAGATGCGAAAGAGCTGAAACTGGACCGCAAGGCGGTGACCCGGCATCTCGCTTTTTCTGCAGGCCTGCGTGTTTGTCCGGGGGCTGGACTATCACGGCTGGAACAGACCATTGCCTGGAACCGGTTGCTCGATCGACTGGACGATATTGCATATGGCGAAGACAATGATTTCCTGCACCAACCCGGCATTATGTTGGGCACGCTAAAACTCAATCTGACATTCACAAAAGCATAGGAGCATCGCATGACCACTTTGCTAGCGCACATCAGGATAAAGGCGGATAAACTAGAGAAATTTGAAGCGATCACGCAGGATATGGTCAAGCAAACACTGGAAACTGAAACCGGGGTTACGCGCTATGAATATTGGAAAGGGCAAGAAGATAATTTCTATTATTGCCTGCTATCCTTCGAAGACAAGTGGGCTTTTTATCGGCATCAAATGTCCGACCATCATGAGGGTCATGATTTTGCTGATGTGATTGCCGATATCAAATTGGAATATGTCGATCCGGTCGACGGGGCTGGCGGCGGATTGGTGTCCACGGTCGATCCGGCTTTGACGGATGATATGGCAGAAGAGATGAAAATAGCTCAGGAACGCTATCCCATCGACGTCGCCAGTTGGTGGGCAGGCAGGAGATAGAACGATGTCCGATCAAGTAGCGGTCATCACCGGCGGAGCCGTGGGTATTGGACAGGCCATAGCCCGCGCGGTGGGTGAACGCGGGGGGCGGGTCTATAATATCGACCATGATGCAGCCGGTAACGATGAAACCGACAAACTGGTTGCGAGCACAGGAGCGCGATGTACGAGTTTTGCCGCTAATGCCGGTGATCCGGAAGCCGTGCGTCAGATATTTGAACGGATTTCCTCTGAGACAGATCGTATCGACTTGCTGGTGAATAACAGTGCGATCTGGAATGACAGCTCCCTTACTACCGGAGACTATGGAAGCCAAGTACAGGCTTTTCAGGCCGCTATTGATTCCTGTCTGCACGCCGCCTTCTACAATACTTTGGCCGCGGTTCCGATGCTGGAAAAATCGACGAACCCTGTCGTTATCAATATGAATACCGAGCATATGGATGCGGAACGCCATCTTTCCCATATTGCTGGATCAACCGGCTATGATTGTGCAAAATTCGGATTGTCGCGTCTGACTGAAACGTGGGCAGCCGAACTCAAAGACAAGGGGATCCGGGTCAATGAGCTTTGCTTTGGAGCTGTCGACACACCAATGTTGCGCGCGGTGAATTCCACCTTGGCAGATGCGGGCATGAAACCAGAAGATATTGCCTCTGCCGTGTTCCATATTGTTGACCAAGGTCCAACTGGTGAAACCGGCCATTCGCATTCGTTCGGTTTTAGCGGAACATCGCGAGCGGAAAGCTTGAAGCAGATCGCTGAGATGCAGGTCTAACCGACGTCGATCGACCTGATGTCGATTTCTGGCCCCCACATATTGTAGAAGCCGAACAATCATTGCAGCATAGTTCGCAAGATACTAAGCGTGAAAAACACTGACAATCGAGGCCACATGCAAATCATAAGAAAGATTGACCCGCTTCGTGATGCTCTGGGCAAATTGCGACAAGAGAAATCCAATCTGGGTTTGGTGCCGACAATGGGCGCGCTTCATGCGGGGCATATGCATTTGGTTGAAACCGCAATGGCTCAGTGCGATGCTGTGGTTGTATCGATTTTCGTCAATCCGACGCAATTTGGGGAAGGAGAAGATTTAGACGCTTATCCCCGTCAAGAAGCTGCCGATGCGGCGCTTTTGGAAGCGGCTGGTGTAGATCTGATCTGGGCACCGACCGTTGATCAGGTATATCCTGATGGTTTTGCGACCAATGTCAGTGTCAGCGGGGTTAGCACTGGGTTATGCGGCGGTTCACGGCCCGGCCATTTTGATGGTGTTGCAACCGTGGTAGCCAAATTATTCAATCAGATTCGACCGGATGCTGCTTTTTTTGGTGAGAAAGATTATCAGCAACTGGCAGTTATAAGGCGGATGGCGCGTGATCTTGATTTTACGCATGATATTGTCGGCGTTCCGACAGTTCGCGATGCGGATGGTGTCGCGCTGTCTTCTCGTAACGCTTATTTGACGCCTGAACAGCGCGGTCAGGCGGTTGCGTTGCCCGACACGATGCGCGATGCCGCTGAGGCCATAGGAAAGGGCGGCGATATTGCTTCTATTTTGAGTGATGCGAACGAAAAATTGCTCGCATCCGGTTTTCATGAAGTTGACTATTTCGAGCTTAGAAATGCCGAAACGCTTGAAAATATTACTATTTTTGAAGAACCAGCGAGACTTTTGGCTGCAGCGCATATCGGCAGTACCAGATTGATTGATAATATCGCTGTGACTTAGGGTGGGCGCGGGATACGTTAACCTTGCAAAAACATGTAAAATGTGGGTTTTTCGACATTCTTGACGTCCAATCGGCAAGTTTTTGCTGATCTTGTTAACCATTCTTTTAAGAAATTGCTGTGAAAGTCCACCTGTCGCCAAATGAGGCGCAACAGGAACAGGGACTTGAAGACTATGGGCAACAGCATGAAAAGCGCAGCCTTTTTAATAGAAAGCCGGCTCGCAGAAGCGGCACGGGGCAGCAGCAATGCTTATTTTGATCTCGGCGTGATTTACTCGACCGGTTCAGAGGGTGTGGACGTTGATCTGATCGAAGCACATAAATGGTTCAATCTGGCATCGCTCTCCGGCCATGATGAAAGCAAAGTTTGCCGTGCAGAAATTTCGCTGGAAATGACTGCTCGTGAAATTGCTGAAGCACAGCGTGAAGCACGTGGCTGGCTGCAGGAAACATCACGCCGCGCAGCCTAAAGGCCTAACCGGACTTTTTGAACGGCCCCATTTCGGCCAGAAATTCGATATCGGCGGCAACCGCTCGCCGCTCGCGCTCCAGATAGTCAGCTATGGCCGACCGGAAGCCCGGATCCGCAATATAGTGAGCTGACCATGTCGCCACGGGTTGATAGCCCCTCGCCAGTTTATGACTGCCCTGTGCGCCCGCTTCGACATATTTCAGGCGACGTGCAATTGCGGCATCAATGGCCTGATAATAGCAAATCTCGAAATGTAGAAACGGCACGTCGCGGCTACAGCCCCAATAGCGACCGTATAAGGTCTCTTCGCCAATCACATTGAGCGCTCCTGCAATCGGGATACCGTCCTGAAGCGCCAAGATCAGCAAGAGCTTTTTACCCATTTTCTCATGCAAGAGATCAAATGCGGTACGAGTCAGATAGGGCGTTCCCCATTTTCGCGCGCCGGTATCCTGATAAAATTCCCAAAAATAGTCCCAATATTCGCCGGTAATGGCATCGCCGGAAACATGAATGATTTCCGCTGCTTCCTGTGCTTTTCGGCGCTCTTTCTTAATCGCCTTACGTTTGCGGGAAGACAAAGCGGCTAGAAAACTGTCAAAGTTAGCATAGTTGTCATTGCGCCAATGGAATTGACTATCGGAACGGATCATCCATCCGGCATCACGGAAATGATCCAATTGATCTTCCGCAACAAAAGTTGCGTGCACCGATGATATCCCATTATTGGCCGCTAGTTGTTCGGCGGCACGCAATATCGGAACAGCCATGGCTTGATCCCGCAGCAACAGGCGTGGACCCGGCACTGGTGAGAAGGGTGCAGCAATCTGGATTTTCGGATAATATTGGCCGCCAGCATTTTCAAAGGCATGAGCCCACTGCTGGTCAAAAATATATTCGCCTTGGCTATGAGATTTTAAATAGCTTGGTAGGCAAGCCGCAATTTTACCGGCTTCATCCTCGATGATGATCGGCAGGGACTTCCATCCTGTACCCGGTCCCACGCTGCCTGATTCTTCCATGGCGGAGAGAAAAGCATGGGATACAAATGGATTGGCTCTACCGGTGCAGGCATCCCACTCAGCGGCTGGCAAGCTGGCAATATCATCCGCCACGCGAGCGATAATGCCGGTTGGATTGTCGGTTGGTGGCGGAGGGGAATCAGACATGCGCAGATACGCTATCAGGTATGTGGCATCTCATAAACCGGTTCATCTGCATGAATCGCTGCAATTTTTTCCTGTTCCGCTGTGCGAACGGTCCATGTGACGATGGGCAAACCCCTCGCACGGTTAGATGCGGCGAATGTAGAAGGAAAATCGCGAACATCATAAGCTAGGAAATCCGGCTTTGCTGTCCATAAACTCTGATGGCGTGCAATCCGCCCTTTGAGATTCTTGCTATCTTCTTCAGTCACTACCAATCCACGGACTATGTGAGCAGCATTTTTGCGAAACCAGGCAGATACCAAGGGGTTGAAAGACATGATAGCGGCTTTGCCGGTATAACCTTCCAATGCCCGACGTACCGAGAGGCAAAGCGGACCCACCCGCATATCGTTCGATTTAATCTCAATGAGTATCGGTACTTGTCCGGCTACTCGCGCCAATATGGCGCGCAACCGTGGGATTTTGCCATGACCATCGTTCAGGTCTATTTGGTCAAGGTCACTGGCGCGCATATTGGCCAGCTGTCCTTGTTGTCCCGTCAATCGATCCAGTTCAAAATCGTGGAAGACAAAAGCTGTACCATCCTCGGCGGCTTGCACATCGCATTCAATGCCGTGGTCGCGCTTTATCGCACCATCAAAGGCGGCCGGACTATTTTCCAGAACACCCCCATTTTGTGAAGGGCCATGTAGCCCCCTATGAGCATAGGGTTGGCCTTTCAGAAACGCGACGCGCGCCGGTTCCGGCGCCGGTGCCAGTAGTGCATCAAGCTGGCTTGATAGCGACAATAGCGTCCACCTCTACCGCAACACCTAGAGGAAGCGCTGCCACTCCAACGGCGCTGCGAGCATGTTGCCCGGCGGCACCAAAAATGACTTCCATCATGTCAGAGCAGCCGTTGGCCACTTTCGGATGATCGGTATAATCAGGGGTGCTGTTGACGAACACGCCCAGTTTGACGATCCGGTCGACGCGGTCGAGCGAACCTAGCGCTAGCTTTATTTGTGCGGCAATCATCAGGGCACAGGCTTTGGCGGCTTGCTGCCCTTCTTCCAAGGACATACCGTCTCCCAATCGGCCGGTAATCAGCTTGCCGTCAGCCATCGACACCTGTCCGCTGATGTGCAGCAGGCCGTTTATTTCGACGGCCGGGACGTAGGAGGCAACTGGCGCAGCGGCTTTGGGGAGCTCTATGCCTTTGTCGTTCAATGCTTTTTCGATATTATCTGTCATGGTGCTGAATCAATCATGTCTTGGCAAACTGGTCAAGCTCTTCTGGCGGCAAATCTATGGACGGTGCGGCTTTGCCTGATTCAAACTTATCGATGATCCAGCTAAGCGCATCAGGCCAAAGGTCGATGCGGTCATGGGCTGCGGGGTTGGTCTTGATATGTTTGGTCAATATCGGTTCACCAACCATTTGTAGTCGCCAAACGTCCGGTGCATATTTGGCCACACTGCCATGTTGGTGCCCGAGATCATCAACAAAAACGGTTACGCTGGGATTATGGTCAGCGACTATTTTAGCCAGTGGCTCACCCTTCCCGCCCTGATTGCAATAGACCGGAAAATCAATACCAACCGCGCGCAACTGCTCAGCACGGGCTTCCCGGCGATCATCGAGTAAGTTGGTGAGGATCACGACATCGGCCGTTTCCGCGAGCTTGTTTATCGCTTCAACGGCGCCATCAATCGCACCTTGCCGGTACATTTCACCGTCAAAAAATTCCTTGAGCATCGGCCAAACGGCATCCTGAGGGACCAATGTCCCATCATGTTTGTGGCGAAGCGCATCTACAAAACTGCCGGATTCAAGGTCGAAATGGATATGTTTGTCAGCGTCTAGCCATTCACGAAACGGGACGACCATATGCAGCAATACTTCGTCGCAGTCGCTTATTAGAAGCGGCTTCTGGCTCATGTAAAATCTCCGGGATTATTCAGATATTGGGCGGCAGCGGCCAGTTTTTCAGGTGGAACACCTATGGATTCAGCACAAGCGATCAGATCCGGCTCATGATTGGCAAGGAAACCCAAAAGCGAAGAAAGCATCGCTGGATCTTCCAGACCCGAGCGCAATTCTCTGGGGTCCAGCCCGGTCAAGGCCAGCAATCTTTGGGCGCGATCCTCGTCCTGCAAGACCCAACCGAGGGCCTGCAGCGCCAATATTTCGGTTTCTGCGGAGATATTGCTGTTTGTTTCCATTTCGGCTTTCGCCTAAAGGGTTAACTGGGCGTTTGGAAGGGGCAAGTCGCACAGTGGCCAAAAGAGTTTTAGTGGTAGAGGATAACGAGCTGAACCTGAAACTGTTCTGCGACCTGCTGCGCGCGCACGGCTTTGTCGTCGAACCGGTAAAAGATGGCCGCGAAGTACTCGACAAAGCGCGGAGTTTCGTACCCAATCTGGTGATTATGGATATCCAGCTGCCCCATATCAGCGGCCTTGACCTGATCGAGCAGATAAAAAAGGATGTTCAACTAAAAATCATCCCGATCATGGCGGTGACCGCCTATGCGGGCAAGGGCGATGAAGACCGGATTTTGAGCGCCGGGGCAGAGGCTTATGTCTCAAAGCCCATATCGGTGGCGAAATTTATCGAATCGGTGCAGGGCGTCCTGCAACGCTAATCGCGATTCAGATCTTCAAATTGTCGGCAAAAAAAGCGCTTACTTGATTTTCGCTTCTTTGAATTCGACATGCTTGCGCACAACCGGATCATATTTGCGCTGCACCATTTTTTCGGTGAGATTACGCGGGTTTTTACGTGTTACGTAGAAAAAGCCGGTATCCGCCGTGCTGACGAGTTTGATTTTTACATTGGCTGGTTTCGCCATGGCGCATTCCTTAAAAAGCAATTTTCTGAAAAAGCGGCTTGTCCAAAAACTCGATGCAAACCGCTGTAATTGAGCGCGCTAATGCTGAAAGCGGCGGCGATTGTCAAGAAAAAGCCGTTTTCGTTCAGCGGGAAATTGTTTGCGTATCATTTACTGCCCTTTAACCATATTTTTGCATGGTCGGCCGGTTAATGAGACCGGTAATTGAGGCGGGCCAAATGGATCATGATCAAAATCTACTCGTTCAGGCTGAAATGCTGACCTTACTGGAGGGCATGCCATCATCTTTGGTGGAAAAGCATCCTGTACAGTTTCTGATGCATCTCGACCAGATACGGCAAAAAGCGGCGCAGCATCATCTGACTGCCTTGCATGATCTAAGCTGCGCCTGTGAATCGGCCCTGCAACAAGCGTTGCAAAGTGGCAAAGGCGTGGTTGTGGCAGACTCTTATCTTGCGGCCATGCAAGAGGCCCTGAAGTGCGGGCCCGTAAATGGCGCCATGTCTGAAGCTCTTATGGCCAATGTGGCCTTGCGGTTGGGCGGACAGCCTTAACGGCCTATCTAGTGGATGCATTCCTCACTTCCCTATTTGCTCTGCTCCTAGCCGAAATTGGAGACCGGCCACAGATATTATGTGCGGCCCTCGCCATTCGCTATGGCCGCGTAGCCCCCATAATCTGGGGTTTGGCGCTAGCGACTTTGTTGAATTGCTTGATTTCTGCCATTGGCGGATCCGTGGTAAATCAGTGGATTAGCGAGGAGCCATTGCGGCTCTTCTATGCACTTTCCTTAATGTTTGCGGGAATCGGTATGGTGGCGTGGCGACGACCGGTGGATTTGCTTGAAAAGTGGATATTGGGTCCATTTTGGACATCTTTTCTGGGTCTTTTCATTCTGCAATTTGGAGATAAAGGGCAATTCATCCTGGCAGCGACGGCAGCGCGTACGGATGCCTGGGCTTTTGCGGCTGCAGGAGGGTGGATCGGTGTGATGCTGGCCTGTGTTCCCGCATTGATTTTTCAGGAAAAACTAGCGCAGATGTTACCGATCAAAGCTATGCGTTACATCGGTGGCGCGATATTTTTGGTCATTGGTACCGTGATGGCGTTGAGCGCATGGGGCATTATCTAAAAATCACGTAATCGATCATTTTATAAATTAAACATTGATAAAAGCGATTATATTGAGCCATGTTTTGCGTTGGCTCGATTTGGTTGGGCTTCCTATATGAATCCCATAACGAAGTTAAATCGATGGAGATTGATATGGCAACAGGTGACAATGCAAGAAAAGCTTTGGCCGATTCCTTAAATGCTGTTTTGGCTGACAGTTTTGCGCTCTATTTTAAAACCAAAAACTTCCACTGGCATGTATCCGGTCCGCATTTTCGGGACTATCATCTCATGTTTGATGAGCAAGCCACGCAGATTTTGATGACGACCGATGCGATTGCCGAGCGCGTTCGTAAAAATGGGCAGCGGACCCTGACATCAATTGGCGATATATCGAAGCGGCAGAATATTGCCGACAATGATGCCGAAAAATTGTCCGCCGATGCTATGCTCAAGGAACTTCGTCAGGACAATTTGACGTTGGTTGAGAACTTGCGGGCGGCTAAGGAGTTGGCCGGCGAGGCTGGTGACAATGCAACAGATGGCATCATCGACGATTGGACCGATCAAGCAGAACAGCGCGCCTGGTTTCTTTTGGAAAGTGCGCAAAACGCCTGATCCAGACTCGCGGAAAAGGAAAAGGGGTCGTCGGATGTCTGTTCGTTGCCCCCTTTTTTATGATCAGCAGGCAAAAAAATAGCGGACTTTCGCCCGCTAAATTTTATCATGTCAGCTGTTGCTATTTGGAAACTAGGTTTACCGCTGCGGTTTTGCCGCGACGATCAACTTCCAGTTCAAATTCCAGCTTATCGCCTTCTTCCAGCCCGCTCATGCCTGCGCGTTCTACGGCGGAGATATGGACAAAAGCATCTGGCTGGCCATCATCCCGCTGGATGAAGCCAAAGCCTTTCATGCTGTTGAAGAATTTGACGGTGCCAGTTGCTTTCTCACCAGTCAGCTCGCGCTGCGGTGGTCCGCCACGCTCTTCGCGCGCCGCAGGCTCTGCAACTTCGATCAAATCACCTTCGATCTGAATATCAGATGCAGATACTTTGCCGCCGCGATCGACCAAGGAGAAGCGCAAGCCTTGTCCTTCGGCGAGGCCTTTGAGGCCAGCGCGTTCGACCTGGCTGATATGTACGAATACATCTTCGCCGCCAGCATCTTGTACGATGAAGCCAAAGCCTTTTTGAGCATTGAAGAATTTTACCTTGCCGGTACTCTCGCCAACAACCTGATCAGGCATTCCGCCTCCCGAGCCACCGCCGCGCTGTCCGCCGCTATAGCCCGTATCTGGCCGTGTATATCTTTCTACTGGAGGGCCGCTGTCACCTTGATATCCATCAAAATTCTCATCGCCAAAGCTGTCACGCTTGTCCCGGCCTCTGCCACGCCGGTTTCTATCAAAACCCATTCTTGAATCGTCTTTCACTTCGTCCAATAAATCAAATCAAATGTCGTAGCGGACGATGGCACGAACATTTTCTTACGCGAATCCCGATATTGCGCGGTGTAACCATATAGAAAAACCACGCCTTGTGCGAATAAAAATCCGCACAAGGTTAATTTCTGCTCTATCTTGATCGCGTGCGAACCGGTTATTTAGAAGAGCCAGGTCTTGGGATCGGCAATGGGTTCCTGCTTCTGCGCTTTCAAAAGTGCAAGAAGGGAACGCACGAAAACCCAAACGGCAACGGCTATCAAAATCGGAATCCCAATCAATACAATTGATAGAATAACACCGATGACGCTGCCCACCAGTCCAACGATGAAAGTCATGATATGAAACTGTAAATGGCTTTCTTCCCAGGTGCCCGCGACTTCGTCCTTCCAGACAAATGCCAAGACAATACCGACCAATCCCGTGATACCAACGACAAATCCAGCCAGATAGAGCAACGAAATAATCGTCGCTTTGTTCATATCAAAACCGCCCGAAGTCGGTTGTGGTGTTTGGTCCGTCATTTCTAATTTCCCCTTATTACGCACAAATTCTGTGCTTTTTCAGCAATCTAATTCTTGCTGTTTATCCCGTGCTGCGGCACATACTATAGCTCAACAAATTCTTTTTTGAAATATTTTCGAATCCCCGAATATGGAGCAAGGCTGATGGCCGTATTTTTCCACGAAGAAGACCTCCCCGCAGGCGTCATAGCAGATGGCCCCGTTGCTGTTGATACAGAGACAATGGGCCTACAAACATTGCGGGACAGGCTCTGTTTGCTCCAGATATCTGATGGCAACGGTGATGAGCATCTCGTCCGCTTCAATCCGGGTACCGATTTCGCAGCGCCAAATTTGAAACAGATATTAGCTGATCCGAACCGAACAAAACTCTATCATTTTGCGCGCTTCGATCTTGCAGCGATTGAATATTATATGGGTGTGATGGCAGAACCGGTCTTCTGTACTAAAATAGCATCGCGTTTGATCCGGACCTATACGGATCGGCATGGTTTGAAAGAACTGGTCAGGGAATTGCTGGGTCAGGATATCTCCAAGCAACAGCAATCCAGCGATTGGGGCGGCCCGGAGCTTAGCGATGCCCAACGCGACTATGCAGCATCCGATGTCCGTTTCCTCCACCGGCTGAAGGATGAGCTCGAAATTCGATTGGAACGTGAGGGGCGTAGCGCAATGGCGCAGGCCTGTTTTGACTTTCTCCCCCACCGGGCGCGCCTGGATATAGCAGGTTGGCCAGAAACGGATATATTCGCCCATGCTTGAGAAGCCTGCGAATTCAGCCTTCATACATTCCAATTGGTGCCCAAAATATAGATAGAGATGACCGTTACAACCGAACATATCAAAAGCAAGCGCCAGCAGTTTGCTGCGCCAGGCGGCAGCCATGACCGCAATATCCGCTGGTTGCGAGTATTGTTGCCACTCGGCGTTGGCGCTTTGGGGGCATTATTGGCACTGGCGCCATTCACTATGAGCGGCGAACTTAGCTTTGTCCTCGACAAGAACAGCGTCGATGTTGCGAAAGAACGCATGCGGGTGACCGAAGCCCTGTATCGTGGTGAAGACAGCCAAGGTCGACCGTTTTCGATCAAGGCTGGGTCGGCGGTACAGAAAAGTTCCCAAGAAGCGGTTGTCGATTTGAAGGATCTCTCCGCACGCATATTGTTAAATGATGGGCCAGCCCAGATTCGTGCGAGCGCTGGCCGTTATGATATGGATCAGGAAGATGTCAAAGTCCCGGGCGCCGTGCAGGTGCAAAGCGCAGGCGGATATAGGCTAACGACCAACAATGTGACCGTGGATTTGAAAGGCCGAACATTGAAAAGTGACGCGCCTGTTGAAGGGCGGACCAATATCGGAACATTTCGGGCCGATAACCTGAAAGCCGATATGTCGGAACGCACAGTGACCCTCGATGGCAACGCAAAGTTGCGTATCGTGCAAAACGGATTAAGAGGGCGATAGATGATCAAACGTTCTTATCTAGCAGCCTCAGCCGGGGCATTCATGGCCACCGCGGCGGTCCTGACATTTGCTGGCCCGGCGCCAGCGCAAGTTTTTGGCGGCCATAATAGCAATGCGCCGGTGAATTTCGATGCAGGCCGGATCGAGGTGCAGGACCGGGCCGACCGGGTTGTGCTTTCCGGAGCCGTGCGCGTCGAGCAGGCTGGGCTTGTTTTGAATTCAGCCCGAATGACGGTCGCCTATCGCAATACCGGCGGCATAGAGGTTGACCGGATTGATGCCTCTGGTGGTGTGACGATCCGTAAAGGTGGCGATACGGCCAGCGGGAATGTTGCGATTTATGACCTCAATCGACGCCTCATAACCTTGGTTGGTGGTGTAACATTGACTCAGGGTACTAACAGACTGTCCGGCGGCCGTGTGATTATCGATCTGGCATCAGGCCGCTCGACCATTGATGGGCGTGCTGCTGGCGGTTCTGCTCCAGGCACTCAAGGATCGGATGGCCGCGTGTCAGGCACCTTTACGGTTCCCCAGCGCACTAATTAAATTCTCCAAATTGGTGATAATTTTAACTTTCTGATGGGTTTTTGCCGCTTTTTGTCGATGAACCGGCGTTCAGTTGCGGCTCTATCACGCCAAAAAGAACCATTTTCGATCAATCATGCATAAAGCTTGCCAATTTCGAGTGAATTGGGCCATGTTGTTAACCATTACACAATCTTATCCGGTTCAAATGGTGCCGGAGCCAAAGGACCAAAATGAACGACGCAGCCACTTTTGATACACCAGCCACGGCAGATACTGGCTCTGCGATGGCGAGCGATGCCATGGAACATGGCCTTGCGGTGGTGTCCATCGCGAAAAGCTATGACAAACGTTCGGTATTGTCTGATGTGTCCTTGTCTGTCGGGCGCGGCGAAGTGGTGGGGTTACTCGGACCCAACGGTGCGGGCAAAACGACTTGCTTCTATTCTGTCATGGGACTGGTGCGTCCTGATGCTGGCCGGATCATGCTCGATGGTGAAGATATTACGCCGCTTCCGATGTATCGCCGGGCAATATTGGGCCTGGGCTATCTGCCTCAGGAAACATCGATTTTTCGCGGGATGACGGTCGAACAGAATATCCTAGCCGTCCTTGAAATGGTTGAGAATGACAAGGCTGTTCGTGCTGAAACGCTGGATCGACTGCTCGATGAATTCGGCCTGACCAAGCTGCGTAGTTCTCCGGCTATGGCTTTATCAGGCGGCGAACGCCGCCGCTGTGAAATTGCGCGTGCATTGGCGGCTGACCCGTCAATTATTTTGCTCGATGAGCCGTTTGCGGGCATCGATCCGATCTCGATTTCAGATATTCGCGATCTCGTCGTGCAATTGAAAAATCGCGGTATTGGGGTGTTGATCACAGATCATAATGTCCGCGAGACGCTGGATATCGTCGACCGCGCTTGCATCATCTATGATGGTCAGGTTTTATTTGCCGGAAGTCCAGAGGCATTGGTCAAAGATGAGAATGTCCGACGGCTGTATCTTGGTGAAGGCTTTGCGCTATGACTAGGTTGCGATCGGAATAATGGCATTAGGCCCCCGTCTTGACCTGAGGCAAAGCCAATCGTTGGTGATGACGCCGCAATTGCAGCAGGCGATCAAACTGCTGGCTTTATCCAATCTCGAATTGGAAACTTATATTGCCGAGGAAATCGAAAAAAACCCGCTGCTCGACACTGGTGAAATCAGTGCGGAATCAAAAAGTGATGAGAGTGCTACCGACCTGCCGCCTGAGCCGGGAACGCAGGGTAGCGACGAGATATTGTCTTCTGGCCCGGCCGAGGCGGAATCCACACTGGATATGGCTGGAGATGCGGACCAGTTTTCGAACAACAGCCTGAGTGAAAGCGATGGGGCGCTGGACGGCAGCTTGGGGCTAAACGACTCATCCTCATCGAGCAGTGGTGCCGTTGGCGGCGAAGCGCCAGATTTTGAAAATATGCTGGTTGCAGAGACGACGCTGGCTGAACATTTGATGGAACAGGCAGGCGCGATATTATCAGGGGCGGATTTATTCATTGCCCAGCATCTGATCGACCAGATTGATGAATGCGGTTATTTGCAGGCCGATCTGCTCGAATTTGCGCACCGGCTCGGTGTGCAGCTGGATGATGTGAAACGCATATTGGTTGAGGTTCAGAGCCTGGAACCGGTTGGTGTCGGTGCGCGGGATCTTTCAGAATGTCTGGCACTGCAGGCGAAGGAAGCGGATCGCTATGATCCGGCGATGGCGCGGCTGATCGACAATCTCGACCTGCTGGCCAAAGGTGCTTTGCCGCAGCTCAAGCGCATGTGCGGCGTGGACGATGAAGACCTGATGGACATGATTTCCGAAATTCGTGCCTATGATCCCAAACCCGGCTGCAAGATTGGTGGCGGTGATGTGCAGGCGGTTGTTCCCGATATCTTTATCGCTGAGCGTGGTGGGAAATGGCTGATCGAAGTCAATAGCGCGACCCTGCCTAAAGTGCTGGTCAATCGGACTTATTTTACGGAACTGAAAGACGGCGCGCAGGACAAGGCATCAAAAGAATGGCTCAATGATTGCCTCGCCGATGCGAGTTGGCTGGTCAAAGCGCTTGATCAGCGGCAACGTACGATTATCAAGGTTGCTACTGAGATCGTGAAACAGCAGGAAAATTTCTTCCGCGAAGGGGTGGAGCATTTGCGGCCGCTCACGCTGAAGAATGTTGCGGACAAGATCGAGATGCACGAATCGACGGTAAGCCGGGTGACGTCGAACAAATATCTTTCCTGTTCGCGCGGGACGTTTGAGCTCAAATATTTCTTCACTAGCGGCATCCAGTCATCGACCGGCGGCGAGGCGGCGTCGGCGGAAGCGGTTAAGAGCCATATTAAGTCGCTGATCGACAATGAGGATCCGAAGAAGATCCTGTCAGACGACAAGCTGGTTGCGCTGCTGAAAGACAAGGGCTTCGATATTGCCCGGCGGACAGTGGCCAAATATCGCGAAGCCCTGGGGCTGGGTAGTTCGGTTCAACGCCGCCGGCAGAAAGCGCTTGAGGGTAAGGCGGCTTAATCCGCTGCAATCTCCTTCCGTAACACCACAAATTCCAGTTCCTGAGTCTTGGGCAGACCATAGCGCGGATCATCGAGCGGGAAGGGGCGCCGCTCACCAGTCTGGCTATATCCGCGCCGTTCATAATAGGCGATCAGGTCGGCGCGCTGGAGAATGACGGTCATCTCAATCGCCCCGGCTTGCCAGTTTTCGGCAACATATTGTTCCGACGCGTCCAGCAATTTCTTGCCCAGTCCACCCGCTTGCCTATCCGGATCGACAGTCAGCAGACCAAGATAAGCAACCCCCTCTTTGACGCGCACGAGCTGTACGCAACCGGCGATGTCTTGACCATCCAACGCGAGTAAAATGACCTGGTCTGTGCCCGCAACAATTTCCCGCAAAGCCTCTAGATCGGTTCTCTGTCCGCCCAGCAAATCCGCTTCATGGGTCCAGCCGCGCTTGGCGCTATCGCCGCGATAGGCGCTTTCCACTAACTTGTGCAGGGCAGGGAGGTCTTGTGCATTTGCTGCGCGCATATTCATGTCTTGCCCCGTCATCGTTCAGCTCCCATCCGCCAGCCGCACACCCTCGGCCTCGATCTGGCCATCACCGATCAGCAGCCCGGTGATGATGACCCGCTTTTCCACTTCATCAATCGGTGTGCGTAGCAATTCCAGGCGATAACGCTGGCCATCGTCGGATTGTAGAACGAAGCCGGTGCCATCGCGGACTAACAGACCGGCATATTCGCTGTCGTTCGGATTGTCCTTCATTAGGCTTTTGCCAGCAAGGCCTCGCTCAATTCCCAAAGGCGCTCGGCATCATCGTCATCACAAGCATGAGGTGCGACACAGGCAAAAGGCGGCGAATTTTCGTCCATCAATTGGGCGACATCGCAATCCTCGCAATAGAGGCCATGCTTGTCGTTCAACAGCGGCGAAGTCGCGGCCCACAGGCTGGTAGTGCAACCCTGTGCTGGCGTCTTAAATCCGTTTTTCGCCATTTCCGACGGCTCACCATTTTCGTCAAGCCAACCCAGCGCGATTTGCTCTTCGACGGGTAAATGGCGCTGCAGCGGCGTGAAAATACCGCCCGGATGCACCGAAAAAGCACGCCCACCAAAACCGGCCATCCGCCGGCTGAGCGCATTGGCGAACAATGCATTGGCACTCTTGGCCTGCGCATAGGAGGTCCACTTATTATATTCGCTATTCTCGAACTGGATATCGTCCCACAAAATCCCATTGCGTTTATGGGCGATTGAAGACAGCGCGACGACGCGCGGCGCATCTGCTTTTTCAAGCAAGGGCATCAAGCCTTTGGTCAGGGCGAAATGACCCATATGATTCACAGCAAACTGGCTTTCCCATCCGGGACCGACACGTTCAAGCGGGCAAGCCATGATCCCGGCATTGTTGATCAGCAGGTCCAACTGGCTCAGACTGCCACACATGGCATCGGCAAAACTGCGGACTGAAGCAATATCGGACAAATCCATCGTGGCGGAAGACACATCGCCGTCCACGCCCGACAAATTATCCGCTGCCTTGGCCTCATCACGAACCGGTACCACGACCTTCGCGCCTTTGGCAGCCAGTGCCCGCGTCGTTTCCAGACCAATGCCGGAATAGCCGCCGGTGACAATCGCGATCTTGCCTGTCAGGTCAATGTCAGCCAGCACTTCATGCGGTTCACTCTTCGCTGGAAAGCCTGAACCAAGCAGTTTCTGATCTGCTGCTGCCATTATATGATGTCCTTCTATTCGGGTTTATGCCCCACTATCTCTGACACAGGCATATATTCATAGCCCAAATCTTCGGCCACCGCGCGATAGGTAACGTGCCCGTTCCATACGTTCAGCCCCTCGGCGAGATGGATATCGTCACGCAAGGCCGCCTCCCAACCTTTATTCGCAATGGCCAGAGCGTGGGGCAGGGTGACGTTGTTGAGCGCATAGGTGGATGTCCGCGATACAGCGCCCGGCATATTGGCGACGCAATAATGAACCACATCATCGACAACATAGGTCGGGTCCTGATGGGTCGTCGCCTTGGATGTTTCAAAACAGCCGCCTTGATCAATCGCCACATCGGCCAGCACCGAACCCGGCCGCATGGTCGAAAGCATATCGCGTGTCACCAGCTTGGGCGCTTCGGCACCGGGGATCAACACCGCGCCGATAACCAGATCGGCCTCGGCGACACATTCAGCGAGATTGGCTTTGTTCGAGAAACGTGTTTTCGCGCGCGCCTCAAAATAATTGCCAAGACTTTCGAGTACGTCGGGATTGCGATCAAGGATGGTGACATCGGCGCCCAGACCAGCGGCCATTTGTGCGGCGTTAAAGCCAACTACGCCGCCGCCGATCACTGTCACTTTGCCGGGAGATACACCGGGGACACCGCCCAACAATATGCCTCGTCCGCCATGGGCTTTTTCCAGCGCTGTGGCACCGGCCTGAATCGACATGCGTCCAGCCACCTGACTCATAGGTTTCAGCAAGGGCAGGCCGCCGGAACCGGTGACGGTTTCATAGGCGATACAGGTCGCTTTAGATTTGACGAGATCGGCGGTCTGATCCGGATCGGGCGCAAGGTGGAGATAGGTGAACAAAATCTGCCCTTCGCGCAGCATTGCGCGCTCGGCAGGCTGCGGTTCTTTCACCTTGACCACCATGTCGCATTTTTCAAATATGTCTGATGCAAGACTAGCGATAGTCGCACCTGCCGCTTCATATTCGCTATCTTCTGCCCCGATGCCCAGACCGGCACCGGTTTCGACCAGCACATCATGGCCATGGGCGGACAGTTCCCGCACCGACTCCGGCGTCAGCCCGACGCGATATTCATGGTTTTTGACTTCTTTGGGTGTTCCAACGCGCATGATCGAGTCTCCTAAATATGTTGAACCGATAATAGCGCAAACTGGGCAAGAATAATTTCGAAATAGTTGTTTCAAATTTCAATATATTGAAATATGATTCTAAAATATCATCAAATAGTCGGAAAAAATTCAATGGATCGACTCGATATCGCATTGCTGGAGCATATGCAGCAAGATAGTCAGGTTCCGCTGACCAGCCTGTCCGAAAAAGTAGGGTTGTCGCCGTCTGCTTGCCATCGCCGGATCAAGGCGTTGGAAAAAGGAGGAGCTATTAAGCGCTATGTTGCAGAGTTGGATAACCGCAAAATCGGATTACAACTGGATGTATTCATAGAAATTCGTCTGACTGCGCAAACCGAAATATCTTTTTCGGCCTTTGAAACAGCGGTTCATCAGATTGATGAAATATTGGAATGCCACCTTATGTCTGGCGAAGCCGATTACCGTCTGCGGGTCGCGGCGCGGGATGTTGCCGACTATGATGATATTCATCGCAATTGTCTGGCGCGCTTGCCCGGCGTTGCTGCCATGCATAGCGCTTTTGCGATCCGTGCGATCAAGAAATGGTCTGGCTATCCGGTGGAGCGTTTACTGGATTAACGCGGCTTCATATGACGAATTGGCACCGGTACCGTGCAAATATTGCCATAGCCGCCATGGGCCTCAATATATTGCAGCAGCGACGGGCTGTAACTCGCGAGATATTCATAGCGCGGCTGATCGGCCACCGGCAGTTCGCTGGCCAGCCGGACCGATGTGATCGGGATATGCTGTGACTTGTCGGCATAAAATCCGCCCGCTGCGGTGCCGAGTGGCAGGTTGGTGACATGTTCCAAGCCATCAATCACCCGCCCGACCATGCCAAAAGTCATGTCGAGACTGCGCGCAGATTCGCCCGTAATGATCGAGATTTCCGCGCCCGTCCCCGCATCAGGCGGATCATAATGGGCCGGCGATAGCGACCCGCGGCAGGTGATCGGAAAGGCTTTGCCATCCTTGGTGCCAATCGGCCAGCCCGCGCCAAAGCCGACTTTGCTGCCATAGCTTTCATAGATCATCTTCATCAGCGGCCGGATTTCCGTACCCTGATATTCATTGCTATAAGCAACGGCAGCATCCAGCGCGGCCCTGTCTGTATCGCGCTTGGTACCTAGAGCAGCATTGAAATAGTCGCTTTCCGGAACCGTCTCGAGATTTTTGGGGACTTTTTTGTTGTCGGGATTACCGCCAAATTGGGTGACGAAATCTTTGGAGACACGATAGATTTTCGTACCATCCCACCAGCGTTGGCTGGCGAATTTCCGGACATTGCGGACATGCGCGCCGGATAGCTCGGCCGGGATCAGCTGGATCACTGCCTGCCGCTTATTGCCCTCCGCATCATCAGGCAGAGTGAAGATGACCAGGTCGGTGACCGGAATCGGCAACCAATGGTCGGCGGGCGCAGCGGCCAGCACCTCTTGCGGGGTTGGTGCGGGTTGTTCGATGGCCGGATCATCTTCCTCCTGCGCCATCGCGGGGCCGATGGGCAGTAAGAACGCTAATAAGGTTGCGATAGCCACCCTGGATTCCTGCCTTCGCGAGAATCCAAACTTGCTGGGATTATTCATTAGGGTCACACAGGGTCACACCCCCTAAAGCGGAAAAAGCTTTGCGCCCGAAAATGGCAGAAAAACCGGGGCAGGGTGCGTATGTCGCGAGAAGGCTGGATGGCTTGGGCATGGCCAAATTCTAACCGATTTCGCCCGCTGTAGGAAAGGGGAAATTCAATCCGCCTTCACCCGCCGCACCGGCACTGGGATATTGCAGATATCCGCGCCGCCCGCTGGCTTGATAAAAAACGGATCGCGGCGATTGGCGCGGGCATCGGCATATTGGGCAAAGGCTTTGCTATCGGTGCTGAGATATTCAAACTGGGGCTGCTCTGCATCGGGCAGGGCGGTGCCCAGCCGGATCGACTGGATCGGCACGCGTTTCTTGGGATCGGCATAAAAGCCCAACTGCCCCTTGCCACGCGGCAGGCTGGAAAGATGTTCGATACCTTCTATAATCCGCCCGACCACCGCGATATTGCGATCGAGATGGCGTGGCGCATGACCGATGACGGTATAGAGTTCTGCGCCACTACCGGTGTTGGGGGAGAGGTTGCGGCCTACGCCGACCATGCCGTAGCAGTGGACGGGCCAATAACTATCTCCGTCTCCCGCAATTGGCCAGCCAGCGAAAAAAGTCCAACCTTCAGTATATGAGTCTCGCGGATGGAACATTATCTCCTCGACTGAGACCTTTAATCCTTCATCCGAAACATGTTCAGATATCTTTTTGGAAATGAGTTGTTCGATGTCATAACTATTGTTGACATACCCACTCTCCGGCACCTCAACCAAACCCTCCGGCAAAGCCTTCTGCTCGGTCTCCCCCGATTCCGGATTGTCGTATCCCGCATCGCCCCATTGCACCACATAATTGTCCTGCACCCGGTTGATGCTCGTGCCATCCCAGAATTTCGCTGCGGCGAGCTTGCGGATATTGCCGATCCAGCCTTGCGAGAAAGGCGGCGGCATCAATTGGATGACCACGCGGCGCGCTTCACCCTTTGCATCTGGGGCCAGATCCATGACCAGCAGATCGCTGGCCGCTATGGCTTGCCAGTCATTCGCCGGGGCCGCGTCCACTATCGCATTGGGGCTGGGATATTCCTGTTTTGGCGGCTCTTGCGCCGAAAGTGGAGTTAGTGTGAGTAACGCAGCGAATGGCGCGATCAGGATATTTTTTCTCATCTGCGCACCCTAACCATCATCAAGCTCTTGCGAAAGAGCGTTTCGCGCCCTAGGGGAGGCGGCGCTGTCAGAGTTTCGAACCACTTATGATTCTGAATAGCAATGCGGAGTCGTGGCAGAGTGGTCGATCGCGCACGCTTGGAAAGCGTGTATAGGGTTAAACCTATCGAGGGTTCGAATCCCTCCGACTCCGCCATTTATCCCCTTGGATATTCGCGCAATTTCCGCTTCGCCCCAAAGCGGCCTGTCACAAAAGTTCAAGCGACTTGAACGCTTCGCTCGGGGTTTCCTTGAACTCCTGACGGAATAATTTGGCGAAATGGCTTACGCTGGAAAAACCTGACGCCTCGGCAATTTCCGCGATAGTATCAAATTGGCGAAGCATGATGAGATCGCGGGCATAGCTTAAACGGATGGAGCGGATGAAGGCGGCCGGTGTCAGCCCTTGCGCCTTTTTGAGCCGGCGGCCGAGGGTTTTTTCCGTGACCCCCAGAGCCGAGGCCAAAGCGCCCGCGCCAAAGCCGCGCTGGCCGACATTTTCGATCACCGCGCGTGTTGCGCGATCCAGGAAACCCTGCCCGGCCGGCGGGGGAAGTGTTTTGTCGAGACTGCTCGCGAGAAGGGCATCAAGCGTGTCGCCTGCTTCGTCCGCGCCGGGTAGCGCTGGTTGATGCTGTTGTTGAGAGACGTCTATCTCGTTCCGAAGCTTGATCGCTTCGGTCACAGCAGCGTTTCTTTGCCGCTGCATGGCATTGATCATGATGGAGATGGCGACCATCATGAATATCGCTTCCACGATCGTCGAGCTGGTATAACTCAAGGTAATCGGTCGCATCATGATCAGTTCAAAGGTGGAACTGGTGGTCGTGACGCTCACTGGAAATTTGAAAAAATAGAGCGATGCAAACAGGCCGATGCTGAGCGCGAGCAGGGATGCAAATACCGGGACAGCTTGTTTGACCCCATCAAATATTTTTCGCCCGGCCACATAGAGCAAAACAAACGGACTGATGATGAACAGGATCGAAACCGGCGTTCCCCAGCCCAAGGGATCGGCCATCGCCCATATCGTTGCGATCACGCCCAGCCCGGTCAGCCAGTGAAACACCGCCTGCTTTCTCTGCCGCGGGTCGGTATCAATGGTCAGCAATATCCGGCAATATTGAATATTGGCCAGCATCACCAGACCGGACGCCAGTTCGACAAATGGCTTCCATTGCACGGTCGAAACGGTCGAGCCAAATATGATATGCGGCCACCCGTCATAGAGGAAGGTGACGAAGAACATGCCGATCAGATAGGCCGCATAATATTGGTAGAAACGCGGGTGAATTTGCCGGAATAATATCAGGCTGAATATCGTCATGATGATACAGAAGCCGAGCATCAGCGCGGATATCGCGGAAAATGTGCTGGACCAGTTGGACAGCAATCTGACCGATCCGATAACCGGGGTGACGGCGGGCGCATAGGTGCCCGATACCCGGACATAATAGGTTTCTTGCCCTTCCGGTGCGATGCGGAATGAAACAGCGGTTTGCAGCCGGTCATTGTCGCTTTGCGCCTTCGGGATAGTCCGCCCATCGCGCGCGATCTGGACCAGCTTCCGGTCCTGTGCCTGAAACAGGGTCACGTCATCCATCACGGTTTCCATGAACGAGACGCCCCATATCTGCTCATCCTCATGAGGGTTGCTCGCCTGAAATTTCAGCCACAAGGCTCCCGGAGATCGCGGTATTGCAAATTGACCCTGGCAGGGTTGCAAGGTGAAGCGCTGGGCAGTGATGCTGTCTGCATCGACCGTCCCGTCGGGATCGAGAAAGAAACTGGCGGCAAGGGGTTTCAACTGACCGCTGGGTAAATCCGCGAGGCTGTTGATAATGGTCCCGCTTGCTCCGTCATTGATACAGGCACCATTGCCGGTTTGCGCATGAGCCGGTGCGGACGATACCAAGCCGATTAGCGCCATGGCGAGAAGCCAAAGTGCACATTTTCGTGCAATTCCGATCACCGTGATTCGCCCGAAAACCTGCAAATCGCGCGGGGCTTGCCGCCGGTTCTGGACCGCCAACAGCATATTTCGGACAAAATTGGATGCGTATCGGACAATTTGACCACGACCCCTTTATTACCCAACGTTACCGATGTTTACACCATCTCAGAAACGCAGCGGAACTGCAATGGCTGGCAACGGCATATTGCAATCGGACGAACTCGGCCCAAGGGCCAGTCATCGTGGCGGCCCTTCGTTTCCGCGCCCGTGATCGATCAGACACTGGCGGTTTGAAAGCACCGGGGAGGACCATATGACCCAATATTTACGCGATCTGTCGCGCGACCGAAATTCGAACCCCCAAAGGTTCGATGTGTCTCGGGGGCATGAGTAGGCACCCGCGGGAATGGGCGGGGTGCTCCCCGGTGTCCCGTCCATTTCGCGCGTGCCCACCAAGCACTCCAGATATCCATCAGACATCATTGGGCCGACCCGCCCGCCAAGCAGCCATAATGGCGCGCACCCCCATCAAGGAATTTGCATCATGACCCCTTCAACCCAAACAATCCGCTGCAGTCTTTTGCTTGCCACCAGCATCGCGGCGCTGACCGCCGCCAACCCTGCTTCGGCAGAAACCTGTCTGCTCGATCGGGATAATGACGGCGTGGTCGATGCAGGCACCGACAATGATGGCGGGGCGGATGCAGAGGGCAATGATTTGCAACTGGCCTGCGGTGTCGGAGCGACGGCGACCGGCGATGAAAGCACCGCAATTGGTGCAAATAGCGAGGCCAGTGGTTTCACTAGCACAGCAGTTGGGACTGAAAGCGTGGCCAGCGGCCCCTCCAGCACCGCCATCGGCTACCAAAGCTCAGCAGGTGGCTTGAGCAGTGTTGCCGTTGGTAGAGTGAGCAATGCAAACGGGATTAACAGCACGGCCATCGGCGCAGAAAGCCGTGCCACCGGTACCGGCAGCACCGCGACAGGTCATGACAGTAGAGCGAGCGGTACGAACAGTTCCGCTTACGGAGATGGCGCTCAGGCCACAGCTCCCAGCAGCACCGCCCTCGGCTCGCGAAGCATGGCGACTGCCACAGGCACTACTGCAATGGGACCGAGCAGCATGGCGACTAGCCAAGACAGCACCGCTAATGGGTTTGTCAGTGAAGCGTCGGGCATTAGAAGCACAGCGGTCGGTGCTTTCAGTGAGGCCGCCGGTGATCGCAGCACAGCCCTCGGCGCATTGAGCGAAGCCACAGGCGAGCAATCCATCGCGTTGGGTGCGGATGGTCCGGACCCTAATATCCGCGGTGCCATAGCATCGGGCGACGGCGCGATCGCGATTGGCAATGATGCGATAGCTACAGGTATTGTCGGCACTGCAATCGGCCCAGCCAGCCTGGCAAGTGGTGACAGGTCCATCGCCATTGGCGGCGATGGTGCTGATAGAGACACCCAAGGCGCTGTCGCATCTGAGGAAGATAGCACCGCCATAGGCAATGATGCGCTGGCTTCTGCTGTTCGAGCCAGCACCTTCGGATCCGGCGCACAGGCGACCGCGCTCAATTCGGTTGCGCTGGGCGCTGGGTCGGTCGCCAATCGCGAGAATACTGTATCGGTAGGCTCGGCGGGCGCGGAACGACAGATTGTGAATGTCGCAGCGGGCACGGAAGATACTGACGCTGTTAACCTCGGGCAGCTTACCGCATCCATCGCTACGGTCAGTGCAGGCAGCTGTCGCAACATTTTCAACGGTAGGCTCGAATGTGGAAACGGGGCAGCGGCGACAGGCGATAGAAGCACCGCCATCGGGTTTAGAAGTGAGGCCAGCGGTGAAACCAGCACCGCGATCGGATTTGAAAGTGAGGCCGCCGGTGATCGCACCACCGCGATCGGATTTAGAAGTGAGGCCAGCGGTACAGGTGGCACTGCGATCGGGCAGGCCAGTGTGGCCAGCGGTCTAAGTGGAACCTCCATGGGAACCGGCAGCAGAGCAACCGCAACTAACACCACCGCAATTGGTTTTGTAAGCGATGCCACCGCTCTAAATGCCACAGCATTAGGCACTTTAAGCGAGGCAACCGCGATCGCCAGCACAGCGATTGGCGTATCGAGTGATGCCACTGGCAATGCCAGCACTGCCCTTGGCCGAACGAGTATGGCGACGGCTATAAACACTACCGCAACGGGCGCCTTTAGTGCGGCGACCGGTATCAACAGCACCGCCAATGGAGTGGGGGCAGAGGCCAGCGGCGACCGCTCTATTGCTATTGGCGCTGATGGCGAGGATGCAGATGATCAGGGCGCGACCGCATCTGCCAGCGGTGCAATTGCAATCGGCAATGATGCGCAAGCGACCAGCGAACGGGCGGTGGCCCTTGGTCTTGGTGCGATTGCATCCGGCTCCACTGCGGTTGGCGGGGGAGCCCAGGCCACTGGCGAGGGGTCCGTTGCTGTTGGTACGGATTCTCGAAGCACCGGTGCGCGTTCTGTTGCCATAGGCGAAGATGGCCAGGACCCCGATGCTCTGGGCGCGCGGGCCACGAGCGATGACAGCACGGCAGTGGGCAATGATGCATTGGCCAACAATGCCCAAGCAAGCGCGTTCGGATCCGGAAGTGCGGCGAGCGGGACCGGCAGCATCGCCATTGGAGCGTCCAGCCAGGCCAGTGCTGCACGCAGTACCGCCTCCGGATTTAACAGCGTGGCCAGCGGTTTGGGCAGCGCCGCCATCGGGGCTTCCAGCGAGGCCAGTGGTATCAACAGCACCGCTATCGGACGCGACAGTCGGGCCAGCGGGGTCGGTAGCACCGCTACCGGAAGTTTCAGTGAATCTAGCGGTATCAGCAGCACTGCTACCGGGCAGGCTAGTGTGGCCAGCGGTGAACGCAGCACCGCCATCGGAACTTCCAGCGACGCAACCAGTGCATATAGCACCGCACTCGGTTCTCTCAGTGAAGCCAGCGGTGACCGCAGCACCGCCGTCGGTTCAAGAAGCGAAGCCAGCGGTGACCAGTCTATTGCTATTGGTGCAGATGGCGACGATCCCAACAATATTGGCGCTCTTGCCGCTACCGCCTCCGCCAGGGGCGCGATCGCAATCGGTAATGAAACACAGGCAACGGCGATTAATTCGGTGGCGCTGGGTGCTGGATCCATTGCCAATCGCGCCAACAGTTTATCGGTCGGCTTTGTCGGCGGTGAGCGGCAGATCGTCAATGTCGCAGCAGGTACGCAAGACACCGATGCTGTGAACCTTGCCCAGCTTAACTCATCCCTCGCGGTGGCGGGCGCCAGTGGCTGTCGCAACAATCCCGGTCCTGACGGCATCCCCGGTACCGCCGACGATCCCGCCGACACGCTTGAATGCGGTGACGGGGCAATGGCCTCGGCGGCAGGCAGCACCGCAATCGGTGACAATAGCGAGGCAAGCGGCGAAAGAGCGAGCGCGGTTGGTAACAGCGCACAAGCTTCGGGTGATGATGCCATCGCCTTCGGAACAAGAGCAAGCGCTACCGGTGAAGACAGCACCGCAATCGGTACAAGGAGTGAGGCCAGCGGTGAAAGCAGCATCGCCATGGGCCGCACCAGTAAGGCCAGCGGTATAGAGGGCATCGCCATTGGCGTATTCAGTGAGGCCAGCGGTGAAGAGGGCATCGCCATTGGCTCATTCAGTGAGGCCAGTGGTGAAGAGGGCATCGCCATTGGCTCATTCAGTGAGGCTAGCGGTGTAGACGGTATCGCCATTGGTTCATTCAGTGACGCCATCGGTGACCGCAGTGCGGCCATCGGGTCTTTCAGTGATGCCACCGGTGACCGCAGCACGGCCATCGGGTCTTTCAGTGATGCCGCCGGTGACCGTAGCACCGCACTTGGAAATAACAGCAGCGCGGCCGGTTTAAACAGCACGGCCATCGGTGTAAACAGCGATGCCACCGGTGACCAATCTATAGCGATCGGCAGCGATGGCGGGGACGATGATACTCTTGGTGCAGTTGCTTCCGGCGGGGATGCGGTAGCCCTCGGTAATGATGCACAAGCGACAGCGGACAACGCGGTAGCGCTGGGCGCAGGTTCTGTGGCCGACCGTGCCGACACGGTTTCGATCGGGAGTACCGGCGCTGAACGGCAAATAACCAATGTTGCGGCGGGTACGGAAAATACCGATGCCGCCAATGTTGGACAGGTGAATGTCGTCGCAGATGCTGCAACCGCCGCGCAGGGTACGGCGGACACAGCGCTCGCCAATGCCGCGACCGCGCAAGCGACCGCCGATCAGGGTGTCGCCGATGCGGCGGCTGCCCAGACGACAGCTAATAATGCGCAAAGGACCGCCAATACAGCCCTTGCCAACGCTGCTACGGCCCAGAGCACGGCTGATACCGCGCGCACGGAAGCAGCGGCAGCGCAAACTCGGGCGGATGAAGCTTTTACCAATGCGGCGACAGCGCAAACCACAGCAGACACGGCGCGTGCAGAAGCGAGGGCTGCGCAGCTGGCGGCGGATCAGGCTGGCGCTGGTGTGGTCGATGCGCAGAACAAAGCTGATGAAGCCTTTGAAAATGCGGTCAAGGCACAGGCTAGTGCCGATACCGCACGGACCGAGGCGATGCAGGCGCAAACGGACGCCAATCGCGCACTGGCGCAGGCCGATGCGAACAGCGAAGAACTGGCCTATTTTGACAGCAACAGCACGGGTCCGGGCGCCAGTGCTACCGGAGAGAACGCGCTCGCCATTGGCTCTGGCAGCGAAGCCAGTGGCGAAGAGTCGGTAGCCATTGGCACAGGCGCGCAGGCGATAAATGGCAAAGCCGTGTCCATCGGTTCCCAGAATGTCGCGTCCGGCAACGGTGCAGTGGCGATTGGCGATCCCAATTTTGCAACCGGCACCGGCGCTGTGGCACTGGGTGCCGACAATAGCGCCTCAGGCACAGGTGCGGTGGCGATTGGCAATTTGAATGTCGCTAATGGCAATGGAGCCATCGCTTTAGGCAACGGCGCTTCGGCTATCGGCAATGGCGCCGTTGCCATCGGCCCGGGCGCTGTTGCCGACCGCGACAACCTGATCGCTCTGGGCAGCGAGAATACAACGGTGCGCATTTCCGGGATCACCTCCGCCGCCAGTCAGGCCGCACAGGAAGGGGCGCTGAGCCTCGTCACCACAGATGCGGCTGGCAATCTCGGTGCCACCTCTCTCGACGTTGGCGGACTCGTTAATCTCGGTGGACGGGTCACGGCGTTGGAAGAGCAAGTCTCGCTCGTCGACCGTCAGGCCAATGGCGGCATAGCTGCGGCGATGGCCATGTCTGGAGCCATTATCGTGCCAGACAGCAAAATGTCCTTGTCCTTCAATCTGTCGACCTATGGCGGCGAACGCGGGTTTTCGACTGCAATTATCGGACGGCTGACGGACAAAATCTACTTTTCGGGCGGCATTGCCGGCTCTTCCGTCAAAGGAACAACCGGCGGCCGGGTCGGGTTTGCAATTGGGTTCTGATAGGGCAGCATCGCCATCACATCGTTTGAAGGATGCCGGTTTATTGTGATTTTTCGATGTCTAGAAAAAGCGCTTTGAGTTTGGCGGCCTCGGTGACGATGGAATGCCTTTGCCGGACTCGCTCTCGCGCCCGTTCACCCATGGTTTTGAGCGCGCCATCGTCAAGCTTCAAAAGCTGTTCCATGGCGATGGCGAGGCCCTCTGCATCGCTTGCGTAAACAAGAAAGCCTTCGGTGCCGTCACGGACAAGCTCTGGAATGCCGGCAACATAAGTTGAAATGATCGGCCGAGCGATGGCCATCGCTTCCATGATGACCACGGGCAGGCCCTCGGCAAAACTCGGCACAACCAGTGCCTTGGACCTTGCGGTGATGTCCCTGATCTCGGCGCCATTTTTCCAACCGACCAGATGGATCGATTTTTCGAGACCATATTGCGCAATTTCCTGCTCAATTTGCGGTCGCATATCGCCGTCGCCGACCATAGTCAGTTCAAACGGTACGCCTTTTTGGGCAAGCAGGTGGCACGCCCGGATCAGAATGATTTGCCCCTTCTGTTCGGCAAACCGGCCAACCGTCACCAAATGCGGGGTCGCTGGCGGGTTCGAAACCTCACTCTCAATAAATTCACTGCCCAGCCCGCAATGGACGATTTTGACCTTTCCCCAGTCTTCCTCACGCGCAAATCTGAAAATCTGACTGCGCCCAAAGGCAGATATCGCGGCGACAAACTGCGCGCGCTTTACTTTTTCGCGGAGATTGAGGCTGTGGGCTTTGTCAAACTCTTCGGGGCCATGCACCGTGAAGCTGTAAGAGGTCTTGCCAAAGACACTGCACAGCATGCCGACTTCGGTCGCATTAGTGCCAAAGTGGCAGTGGACATGGGAGACGCCATTTTGCCGCATCTTGCCAAACAGCAGACATGCCTCGGCCAGATAGACCAGATGTAAAAGCATCGGGCGTTCGCTGATCCGGCCCATTTTCATCGCCAGCAAAAGCGCCGAGAATAGGGAAATCGGATGGGAAAACAGCATCTTGATCAGACTGACGATCAGCGGCCCGACACCGCCAGATAGCAAATAGGATGTCTTGCTCCGTTCGGCCACATCAGCATCATCAGCAAGTTCGGCATCCCAACCGCGCACAGAGATGCGGGTTACATCAAACCCCTGTCGTTCGAGTTCCAGTATCTCGTTCCTGATAAATGTGTGGCTGATGGTGGGATATTGATTGACCAGATACGCTATCTTGGTGCGGTCAGAAATATCATCATTTGCATTCATGAGGCGGGCTTTCAAAAATTTTGGTGATTCCGGCGCTAGATAATCTTGGCCGGATTTCCGACCGCTGTTTTTCCATCCGGTACGTCGCAAAGGACGACGGCGGATGCGCCGATATTGCAATTATTTCCGATGCGAATGTCGCCCAATATCTGCGCATAGGCGCCGATCTCAACATTGTCGCCAATATGAGGCACGCCGCCGCCTTCAACCCGGTTGCCGATAGTCACGCCCTGACGCAGCGTACAGCCAGAGCCTAGAACAACCCCCGGGTTGATAAAGATTCCTCCAAAATGCCAGATCCTTAAACCCGGTCCGACGCTAGCCTCTTTTGGCAGACTGATCCCGAACAGCGTTTCAAAAAAGCGAAACAGCATCCAGTATAATTTAGTTCCATACCATTTCCGAAAGCCGCCATTGCGCCTGTCGACAGACCGGCCATATCGATAGACTTTGATGGCCCAAAGCGATTGCTCTTTCAGCATCGGGCGCGTGCCATCCACTCTTTCCAAATCCGACCGCCAGTCATTGTCGCGATTTTTGAGAGCCAATGGAGTAATCCTTGTCATTTGCGATGGTTGCTACGTGGTAGACCATCATAGAGCCCGCTTTGTGCTAAACAACACAGTAACGAATTTAGACACTTAGGGTCAAAATATAATTAATCGGGCAGATGCGGATCACTAACCGACAATCAAATAGACTTATAAAAGATTGATCGGGGATTATGTACCAATGGACATCTTCCCAAAACTAGGCACTTTTGGGATAACAAATCGTCGGACCGGACCCTTCTGATGGGGAAAAAGCAGAAGAGGAGCTCCAAATGAGCGGGTCGCGCTCCGGTCCGACACTAGCTTGCAAGTTTAATAATTGGATCGCTAATCGACGGTCGTGTTTCCTCGATCAAAATATATTTTTACAGGCCCAAGCAATCCGGTTGCAACTAAATGCTCTGAACGATCCCTAAATTGCGTAAATCTCTTGTTTCCGTCCAGTGCCTTGCCAATGGAAGCGTTTCGTTGGGCCGGAAAAAGTCGCACGGTGATATTGTTTTCACCTTCCTTCAGATATTCCCCAATACTGACTGTAAAAGGATGATAGGCGAGCCGCGAAACATGTTGGCCATTGACGTAAACTTCCGCTGCGCCCTGCACTAAACCTAGATCAAGCCTAATGCATTGGTCGCGGCCTCTTACATTGAGCGTGGTGCTGTAATCCGCAGCGCCTTCATGATAGCGCAATCGATCAACATCGCGCCAATCCGTCAAGCGGTCGAGCAACAAGTCCTTTTCAAGTGTTTTAGAAGTTACCGTCCATCGATCGAGCAACATGTTTTGGTCCGGATCCTGACACGGCGTCGCCGATGCGACATCTGGGCGCTTGAGATTTTCCACAATGAATCGCGAGCCAAATGGTTCCAACGGCAAAACAAATTCACCCTTGTCATTTAACGGCACGAAGTCCTCGACAGCCCCTGTCATAGGGTTGAATATCCATCGATCTATCGTTGGATCACCATTTAATCGCAACGCGATATCCTTAGCGGAAATACTGGCAATGAAATCGATGCGGCCGTTCTGGCCAACTTGACGTGTTACGCGTCTTGCGAGGGATGGGCTGGAGAAACGCAGACTGGTTTTCGGCAACTTGGTAACGGCTGGCAGATAGCGTGCTTTATCAGGGAAAAATGTCACGTTTGGATGCGATTTTGCCCTCTCGATGGCGCGGGCAAGCCGCGCGCTTTGTTCCGCATGTTGTTTATATCCCGGTGGATCGACCGGCGGATCCCCTAGTATGTGAATCTGCGTACCGGCATCCGCCAGATTGAGAAGGCGCTCCATATCGGCCGCGGGCATTTTATCAACAAAAGGCACCAAGATCGCTTTGTAAGCAGTGCCGGATGCGGGTAGCTTGCCTGGCGCGACAAGGCCTGACGAGAGGGCATGACTGTTCAACCAGTTCCAGGTGATACCCTGCGCATCTATTCCATGCGTTAACTGCCGGACCTGATTCAACCATTTGACGTCGTCTCTGACCTTGCCGTCGTCCAATTGATGAGATTGGCTTTCAGTTTCTCCACCCAGTGTTTGCATGGAGGGATGGTCTGTATCGGCAAGATAGCCGTGGTATAGATGCTCCTGCGCAAATCCATCACCCACCAGGGCATTTGGAAAGCCAAGAAAGGGGTAATATATCAGCAGATCATAATCCGGTACGCCCTGACGCAACATATAATGGCTGCGCGCGATATATTTGTTCAGCGGCGGAAGATCTGACCAGAAAACATTGTCGGGCGTTGCATTGAACGTGAAGGACAGCTCTGACGGCAGTTTGTTGAAGGCTGCAGGCATCGACCAAGGAAACCAATTGACCTTTCCAACCTCTTTGGAGCTAGTTTCCCAAGGATAAGTTATGCCGTGATAATGTATCTGATTGATGCCATTTAACAGAACCTTGTCAGCCATCATCTTAAGCCGGCGCGGAGTGAAGGTATAATCACGCCCTAGCGAAACAAAAGTTTCGGCCGCGACAATGCGCCGACCATAAAGCGCTCCCGCAGCGGAAGACAGCTTCAGAAACAAGTCCGTGCCGCCAGCATATAGCTGCTCAGTTTGCGGGATATCCAAACGTCCCATTGCACGTATCGTATCGATCTTTAGCCCGAAAACCTCTCCGACTGTTTCCATGCTTTTGGCATTGGACCAATGCGTCAATTCGCCGAGATAATTTTCAATATAGAGATCGGATACGGTCTGATCATAATCATGTCTGATATTATCATCATGATCGGTCAGCAAATAGGATGGCGTTGCATTCATACTCAAACTATGCGCCGCAAAATGGTGGCGTCCATCCACTGCAATTGTCGGCAAGAGGGGCGCCACGCTATACCCGCGACGTTTTTCAAACTCTGATAAGAAGTCCGATGTGATATGCGTATTTACGGCAAATTCCGCACTATCGATAAAAATGCCCCGAACTGCTTTGCCAAAGCCTTTTGATAAATTGGTTTCGGCGCCGAAGGAAAACTCCAAGTGCCGTCTGACTTCGCCCTTGTCGAAATGATCGAGAACGAAACCGCCTCTTGGATATGCCCCTGTGCTAGCAGAACCAAGAGAGGCTGACGGACGCTGATAGGCTGCGATAATCAACCACTCTCCGTCGGGCGCTTGCCAACGAACAACGCCTTGGCCGTCCACTTTATCGGTAATATCAACAACGGATTCGGGATCCAAATGGAGCTGATCCTCCAAATTGAAGAAGAAACTGCTGCGATCACCCGAAATCGGCTTGGCTGCCAAAACGGAAATTATCTTCGCACCGTCATTGGTGAAATTGACTATATCGTCATCCGAAAATGCTTCCAGAAACAGCAACAGATAATCTGCGTAGGTCGGCACAGGCTTGGGGAGAGGGGCGTTAATAAACCGCCCGCCATTAATGGACATTTCCGCAAAGCTCAGGTCAGAAATCCCGCGCTCAGGCGTTATATGCGGGCCGTTTGCCGGCCAACCAGAGGATTCTCCAAGGTCGATCTGCATATCACGTTCGTCTAGCATCTCGAGAACGCGGCCCAGTTTTCTAAAATAATCCTCTGTGCCAACCGTAAGAACGCGGCTGGCAATTTCTTGGTCCTCTTTCCACCCTGTATTGACCGAAAAGGCTTCATGTTCGAAGCCAGCAAACCCCATTGCGGCCAAGTCATCAAGCTGCTGTTCGACTTGCTCCAAATCGATATCGCCGCCGGGCCACCACCACCACGCCCAAGGGCCAAACTTGCGTGGAGGTGTTAGGATCTCAGAAGGATCATATTCAACAGCATCGTAGCTCGGAGTAAGACCTTGCTCTACCTGAGGCCTATCCAATGGCTGATCGGCAATGGCATTTAGAGCATTGATATCACGCCAGGAAAGCGCCGAGTTTGGCTCTGCATCAGGAATGGCAAAACCGGTATCTATTGTCGATTTTAGCCAAAGCCCTGCGATTACAGAAAATAGGATGATTAACGAAAGAAGCCAAAGCAATAGGCCTTTGACCGCTCCGTTCCGCAACAGGAGAGTATCAAATAACCTTCTGAAAATGCTTCCTCTCGCTGTCATCAATCGGCCGTGACTAAAATTCACATCTTGCTTGGTTAGAAGCTGCGCGCAACGCTTTGATATCCGTATCTCCATTTTAAATCATTTGATTTATATGGGATGTAGGGCGGCATCATGTCAAGCCGCAACATCTGCAGAAAGTCTCCGCGCGTGGCAAACCGAATGTATCCCGGCCACGCCGGCGACATCCAGCCCTGCCATCAAGATTCGGCATTTGTCAGCATTTTCGGCAGCAAAGTGATCAGGCAATATTAAATTCAATACTATGCTTTATTAAATCGTCTATTTATAATATAGATATTTCTATAAATAATATTTTGTAAAACTATTCTGCGCAAAGATCACTAGCCAGACAAATTTGCAGGAGAGAAGAGTTTACAAAATGCCTGAAACTGCTGGAATTTTGGGGTTGCAGCACCTTGCGCATCTCTGTTAACCATAGCCGCTAACAAATCGGTCTGGGGCGTTGACTATTTGTTTTGTTTCAAGCTGTTGCAGGCGCGATGCAATATAATAGTGAAGAAGTGCTCATTTCGGAGAGTTAGATGGCCAAGCATACCAGGATTCCGCAAACCCATCTCATTGCCCTTGAGCCTCGAATGATGTTTGATGGCGCGGCGGTTGTCACCGCAGCTGCAACATTGACCGCGGCGGATACACTGGAAAACGGGGCATCTTCCCAAGGTATTTTCAGCGCAGGAAATAATGGCCTAACCGGAGATACGGTTCCCCATATTGGCCTTGCGCCACCTATTACATCAGTGCCAGATTCAAGCGTTAGCCAACCCGATTTGACAGCGGTTAGCGTCGCAGCGCTGGATGAGCAAAGCGCATTTTCTGGTGATCTGGTTTCCGGCCTTGGCAAGGGCAGTGTAGCGGACGGGTCATCGCTTGGCGGAGCGGATGTGGTTATTGTTGCTAGCAATGCTGAAGCCTTCTCTGTCGTTGCAACGGAGTCAGATTCAGCTGCATCTGTTGCTGGTTCCGCGCTTACCATTCCTGTGAACAATGATCCGGTTTTATTACCGGTTGGCCCAGCGCAGCAATCATCAAATATTTCGGAAAATATTACAGTAAAAGAGCAAGTCGTTGCAAAAGAAGCTGTCGTCAGCGATACCGGCCGCGCTGCTGTAGTTTCCGATGATGTTGTTGGGGTTGTTTCCGTTCAAGACAATGTCGTGCGCCAGGACGCTGTGTCACCGCAGCCGATCTCTTATGATCTCAGGGAATCAGGTGTTCGGCCTGCCGATTTCCGGGACTATTTCATTATAGATGACAATGACTCCCGATTTGCCATGAACCGGATATCCTACAATGGCGAGCCAGCCATGGTAGAGGATGTTGTGGTTGAACAGCGTGCAGCGCCGGCCGCCGGGCAAGACTATATTTTCATCGATACCAATGTCGAAAATTATCAGGAACTAGCGGATACCTGGGCCGGCAAAGGCATAGTCGTCCTCATTGATGGCAATAGCGACGGGGTGGATCAGATCATGACCGCCTTGGCCGGTGCCAGCGATATCGGTGCCATCCATATCGTTAGTCATGGTGATGAAGGTGTATTTTGGTTGGGTACGACCCAGATTGACAGCGCTTCGGTTTCCGGAGCGCTGGCATCGTCGCTGGCGTCGATAGGTGCGAAGCTTTCGGCCGACGGTGACATATTAATCTACGGCTGTGATGTCGGTGCGGATGAAGCGGGGCAGCAGTTGATGAACGCGCTGGCTGCGGCAACCGGTGCGGACATCGCAGCTTCAATCGACGATACGGGCAGCATTTTGCGCGGTGGTGACTGGACGCTGGAAAACCGGCTGGGCCAAGTTGAGGCGGCTTCGCTGGTCGCGCGAGATTGGGATGGATTGTTGGCGTCAACGTCGATTTCTGTCCAGTCAGGCAACCCAAACGTGGTCAATGGGGCTGGTAACGCTGTCAACAGCAATACACGCGTTGGGGAAGGTGCAACTGCAACATGGACCAATGTCGGGACGTTTAACGGCCAGCAAATCAGTTTGCGCGCAACGGTAGTTTCTCTCACCGCCGGTGATGATATTCGGTTTAGCACGTCAGGCGATGATCCGAGGCTTCTTCTGAGGGAGCGCGGCCCAGAGGGCGTTGCTACCACCGAAATTCGCTGGGATATTTTCTACGCCGGTAGCGGAGCTCCGGTGAATATCGATATTTCCTTTACAGTTGCCGACATTGACGGCTCCGGCGGGCAACCCCGCAGCCGTGAATTTGTTACAGTTAGCACTGATACACTTTCATCTTTTGAAAATGCCGGCATATCGGATATTGATTTTGATACCAGTATTCCAGGAGAGGTTACGGCATCGGGCCTGGAGAACGAGACTCAAAACCGTCCACAAGCTGCGGCGCGTTTCAATTGGCTGGATACCAACAGCTTCACCATCACCTATAATCTTGATCCCGCATCTGGCTTCACTGCTGCCGGTTTCGGTCATGACGGCGATCTAGATTTTAATCTCGGTTCCGGCGGAACTACCGTTTCGATACCCCGACTGGATCTGGATGCAAATGACGGAACTGCCGGTGGTTCAGCTTATAGCGGCACTTATGTCGAAAATGCCGCCGGAGCCAGCATCGTGGATAGCGATGTCGAGATTACCAATCCAGACGGCACAGTCCAAAATGCCAGCATAACATTAACCAATGCTCAAACCGGCGACCGGCTGCTGGTCAATGGTTCCACAGCGGCATCGGGCACATTGGCAGGTGGAATCAACTACACACGAACCGATACCGGGGTCTCTTTGACCGGCGGTGCAAGCGCGGGGGCATACGAAAATGCCCTCAAAGCGATTACTTTTGAAAATACGACGGAGCGTCCGTCTGAGGTCGACCGTACAATCGATATCAGCTTTGCGAACTCGGCTCTGAGTTCCAATGTCGCGGTTTCCACCATCAGCGTCGTTGAAATTAATGATCCGCCAACGGCGGTCAATGATGCGACCCAGACTACTGATGAGGGCACGGTGATTACCGGCATTAATGTGCTCGCCAATGATTTTGACGGTGATGGGGATTCCCTGTCAGTCACGGCGGCAAATGCCAATAATGGCACGGTAACAATCAACGCCAATGGCACATTAAATTACACGCCGAATGGCGGGTTTTCCGGCACCGATACAGTCACGTACACTATCAGCGATGGACGTGGCGGCACATCGACCGCAACTTTTGATGTGACGGTAGCATCGGTAAATGATCCCCCCGTGCCTGTTGGTAGCCTGCCTTCGCAAACCAATGTTGATGCAGCGCAGGGTATTTTTGTCGGTACCTCGCAAGGATTTAGCGATCCGGATAATGGCTTTGGTGAGCTCAGCTACTCGGCCACTGGCCTGCCGCCCGGCTTGTCGATCAACGCCAGTACCGGCGCGATTACCGGCACGATAGACAATAGCGCCAGTCAGGGCGGTTCTGGCGGCGTCTATAATATTGTGGTTACGGCGACGGATCCGGATGGTGAGTCGGCGACCCAAAATTTCGCATGGACGATTACCAATCCGCCGCCGCAAGCCAATAACGGTGGCGGCTCGACCAATGAAGACACGCCGATCACGGTCAATGTGCTGAACAATGATCAGGATCCGGATGGCGATGACCTAACGGTTGTTTCTGCAAGTGCGCCCAATGGGGCCGTGGTGATTAATGCAGATGGCACGCTAACCTATACGCCCAATGCTAATTTTAATGGCAATGATGTGATCACCTATACGATTAGTGATGGCGAAGGCGGAACCGACACGGCCGTCTTTACGATTTTTGTGAACGCGGTGAATGACGGCCCTGTGCCGGTTGGCTCCTTGCCACCGCAGGCCAATGTTGATGCCGATAATGGTGTGAGCGTGGCTACGGCTGGTGGTTTTAGCGACATTGATGGTCCGACGATCAACTACAGTGCAACTGGCTTGCCCCCAGGGCTGTCGATTAATTCCAGCACTGGCGAGATTACCGGCACGATTGATAACAGTGCCAGTCAGGGCGGCACCAATGGCGTTTATTCTGTTACTATAACGGCGACTGATTTTCAGGGCACTCCTGCGACCCAGACTTTCGCGTGGACCGTGACCAATCCGGGTCCAACCGCAACCAATGATACCGCTTCAACCGATGAAGACACAGCGGTTACAGTAACCGTCCTCGGCAATGACAATGACCCCGATGGCGATGATTTGACGGTGACAGTGGCGAGCGCTGCCAGTGGCACTGTCGTCATCAATCCCAATGGTACGTTGACCTACACGCCTGACGCCGGTTTTAGCGGCACTGATACGATCACCTATACGATTAGTGACGGCGAAGGCGGAACTGCGACCGCAACCGTCGAAGTCACAGTTGCCGCGGTTAACGATGCTCCGACGCCCGTGGGCGCCTTGCCGCCGCAGGTCAATGTTGATGCGGATACGGGCATTAGCGTCGCCACAGCCGGCGGCTTCACCGATAGCGATGATGCAACCTTGACCTATGGCGTGTCCGGCCTTCCCGCCGGTCTCAGCATCGATTCTGCCACAGGCGAGATAACCGGCACGATTGATAACAGCGCCAGCCAAGCCGGCTCCAACGGTGTTTACACGGTTACCGTAACCGCGACCGATCCGGGCGGGCTTAGCACCACGCAGACATTTAGCTGGACCGTAACCAATCCAGGGCCGGTTGCCGTCGACGATGCGGCCACCACCAATGAAGACACACCGGTTCTGATAGACGTGCTGCCTAATGACAGCGACCCTGACGGCGATCCGATTACCTTGATTGCCGCAGCCGCTTCGGTGGGTCAGGCAACAGTTGTTGGCAATCAGGTAAACTATGTCCCGCCCGCCAATTTCAATGGCACGGCGACGATCACCTATACCATCAGCGATGGTGAAGGCGGCACTGCGACTGCGACCATCACAGTGACGGTTGATCCGGTCAACGATGCGCCTGTTGGCACGGCACTGCCGCCACAGGATACGGAAGACGGCGCGGTTATTTCTGTGCCGGTTGCTGGTAATTTCAGTGACGTTGATGGCGATACACTGACATATGCGGCGGCGGACCTGCCACCTGGTCTGTCGATTGACCCGGCTTCCGGCGTTATCTCTGGCACGATTGATAATTCGGCCAGCCAGACGGGCGGCGGCACATACACCGCGACCATCACCGTCTCTGACGGCAATGGCGGTACGACAACGCAGACAATTACTTTCAATGTCGCCAATCCTGGGCCGACAGCCGTCGATGACAGCGCTTCCACGGATGAAGACACGCCGGTCACCATTTCACCTTTGGCCAATGACAGTGATCCTGATGGCGATGACCTCACCATTACTTCCGCCAGCGCGTTGAACGGCAACGTGGTTATCAATCCCGATGGCACGGTCACATATACCCCTAACCCCGATTTTAACGGCACCGATACGATCACTTATGAGATTTCGGATGGCGAGGGCGGCACATCGATAGCCGAGATTACGGTTACGGTTGCGGATGTTAACGACACGCCGGTTTCCAATAACAGTATCGGCGATCAGACCAATCTGGATAGTCAGGTTATCAGCCTGCCGGTTGCGGGTGCATTTAGTGATCCCGACGGCGATACCTTGTCCTATACCGCTGCTGGCCTGCCCGCTGGCCTGACAATTGACCCGGCCACAGGTGTCATTTCCGGTACGATCGACCGCAGCGCCAGCCAGGTCAATGGCGGCGTCTATTCAATTACCGTAACGGCTGATGACGGTCGCGGCGGCACCGTTTCGACCACCTTTGCATGGACGGTCACGAACCCCGCCCCGGTGGCGAGCAATGACAGTGTGACGACGGACGAAGACACGGACGTCAATATTGCTGTGCTGACCAATGATGTTGATGATGATGGCGATCCACTGACGATTACCGAGGCGGAGGCTGGCAACGGTACTGTTACGATCAATCCTGACGGTACGCTGGCTTATTCGCCCGATGCCAATTTCAATGGCGAAGACACGATCATCTACACGATTAGCGATGGCGAAGGCGGTTTCTCTACCGCGACCGTCACTGTCACTGTAAACCCAGTGAATGATGGCCCGACAACAGTTGGCCTTGCCAATCAAAATGGCGAAGATGGTGCAGATGTTTCCATCCCGACAGCGCAAGGCTTTGATGATATTGATGGCGATGATCTGACCTTTACGGCATCCGGCTTGCCACCGGCGCTATCGATTGATCCGGATACCGGTTTGATTACGGGCACGCTTGCTTCCGATAGTTCAGTCAACGGGCCGTTTATCGTCACGGTTACTGCCACCGACCCATCGGGTGAGTCGGTATCCACGACTTTTGTTTATTCGATCCAGAATATCCCGCCAGTAGCGGTGAATGATACGGCTACCACCCCAGAAGACACACCCGTCACGGTCGCCGTTCTAACCAATGATAGTGACCCTGATGGCGATCCGCTGACGATCACGTCAGCGAACACCTCGGATGGTACTGTTGTCGTAAATCCAGACGGGACGCTGACCTTTACCCCTGCACAAGATTTCAATGGTACTGCTGTTGTTACCTATACCGTTTCGGATGGTCAGGGCGGTACAGCGACGGCAACTCTGACCGTCGACGTGGTGGCAGTGAATGACGCGCCTGAGTCTCTTCCAATTCCCGATGTGACTAATGAAGACAATCAGTCGGTTTCGGTCGATACAGGTAGTTTCTTTAGCGACCGTGATGGTGACACGCTGACTTTTGGTGTCACGGGTCTGCCGGCCGGCCTGAGCATTGATCCAGCAACCGGTATTATCAGCGGCACGATTGACCGCGATGCCAGTCAGCCCAATGGCGGTGTCTATTCGGTCACCGTGACGGGCACCGATCCCGATGGCCTGACCACCAGTCAGACCTTTACCTGGACCGTGACCAATCCCGCGCCGACAGCAGTGAATGACACAGCCACGACCGACGAAGATACGCCGGTTGATATCACGGTGCTGACCAATGATACGGACCCGGATGGCGATCCGCTAACGGTGACGATGGCAACCGCGCTTAACGGCACCGTAACGATTAATCCGGACGGGACGCTAACCTATGCACCGGACGCCGACTTTAACGGAATGGATACGATCACCTATGTGATCAGCGATGGCAATGGCGGGACTTCTACGGCCGTTGTCGAAGTTACTGTCAATCCGGTCAATGATCCGCCTGTGGCGGTTGACGACGTCGCGACCACCAATGAAGATACGCCCGTCACCATCGGCGTACTCGCCAATGATACCGATGCCGATGGCGACCCGTTGACGGTCACAGCGGCGACATCGCCTGATGGCACGGTGGTGATCAATCCCGATGGCACGATTACCTTCACGCCAGCTCCGAACTTCAATGGCCTGACGACGATCACCTATACGATTAGCGACGGCAATGGTGGTACCTCTATCGCGACCGTTTCGGTCACAGTCGATGCGGTCAACGACCCGCCGGTCGCCAACATGGACAGCGCGACCACCGATGAGGACACACCGGTTGATATTCCCGTGCTGACCAATGACACGGATGTTGATGGTGATCCGTTGACGGTGACAGCCGCCGATGCGCCCAATGGCACAGTGACGATTAATCCGGATGGTACAGTGACTTATGTCCCTGATCCGGATTTTAATGGCACGGATACGATCACTTACACGATTAGCGATGGCCAGGGCGGTTTCTCTACTTCGACGGTTGAAGTGACAGTGAACGCGGTAAATGATGCCCCTGTAACGACACCGATTGCGCCGCAAAATGACAATGATGCGGACGTTATAGCTGTTGACGTTAGCGGTAATTTTACGGATGTTGACGGTGACACGCTGACCTTCACTGCCATGGGATTGCCTCCCGGCCTGTCGATCGATGCGGCTGGTAATATCACTGGCACAATTGATCCCGATGCTTCGCAAGGTGGTCCGGGTTCCGATGGTATTTACAGCGTGACGGTCACGGCTGACGATGGCAATGGCGGCACAGTAAGTCAGACCTTTGTTTGGGAAGTGAATAACCCGGCGCCAACAGCCGTAGATGATGTGGCGACAACTGATGAAGATACGCCGGTATCCATTGCCGTGCTTGCCAATGATACCGACCCGGATGGTGACGCGCTCAGCGTGACATCGGCAACGGCATCTAATGGCCTGGTCACGATTAATCCAGATGGCACAATAACCTATACACCCAATCAGGATTTCAACGGCACCGACACGATCACCTATGCGATCAGCGATGGTCAGGGCGGCACGTCAACAGCCACCGTTGATGTCACTGTCGCGCCGGTCAATGATGCGCCAGTTATCGATAGCCCGCTGCCCAATGTTACCGGTCTTGACGGCGAAACGGCCTCTATCCCGACCGCTGGCAATTTCAGCGATGTCGATGGTGATACGCTGACCTTCACTGCAGCCGGCCTTCCCGCTGGACTGTCGATTGATCCAGACACCGGCCTGATCACCGGCACGATCGATAATCAGGCCAGCCAAGTAAATGGCGGCGTCTATACGGTTACGGTTACCGCGGATGATGGCAATGGCGGAACGGTTTCCACCACCTTCACCTATAGTGTCACTAACCCGGCTCCGACGGCGACCAATGATACGGCGACAACCGACGAGGATACGCCGGTTACTATCCCGGTATTGGCCAATGACAATGATCCGGATGGTGATGATCTGACGGTCACGGTGGCTAGCGCACCCAATGGCACGGTTGTAATTAATCCCGACGGCACAATAACCTACACGCCCAATCAGGATTTCAACGGCACCGATACGATTACCTATACGATCAGCGATGGCAATGGCGGGACGTCCACAGCCACGGTCGAAGTCACGGTAGCGCCAGTTAATGATGCACCGGAAGTCGATATACCCATTGCAAATCTCAACAATGAAGATGCTGATGTCATTTCCGTTGATGTGAGTGACAAGTTCAGCGACCTTGATGGTGACACGCTAACATTCACCGCCGCCGGCTTGCCCGCTGGGCTGTCGATCGATGCCAATGGCCTGATTACCGGCACAATTGACAATCAGGCGAGCCAGGTAAATGGCGGCGTCTATACGATCACGATCACTGCCGACGATGGTAATGGCGGAACTGTCGATGGCACTTTCACATGGACTGTCACCAATCCGGCTCCGACTGCGGCTAACGACACCGCGACCACCAACGAAGATACGCCGAGCGCACCGATTGCGGTTCTGGCGAATGACACTGATCCGGACGGCGACACCCTGACGGTGACGAGTGCAACGGCGCCCAATGGCACGGTGGTTATCAATCCCGATGGCACATTGGTTTATACTCCGGCCGCCAATTTCAACGGCACGGATACGATCACCTATTCGATCAGCGATGGCAATGGCGGCACCTCTACGGCGACCGTTGAGGTTACCGTAGTCGCAGTCAATGACGCACCGACCGCCGATCCGCCGCTGACCAATCAGACCAACGATGATGCCGATGTAATCTCGGTAGATGTCAGTGGCAGTTTTGAAGATCTCGACGGCGATACGCTAACCTTTACAGCCGCCGGCTTGCCTGCGGGCCTAACAATCGACGCCAATGGTTTAATTACCGGTACGATAGATGCGGACGCCAGTCAGGTTAACGGGGGTGTCTATACGGTCACAATCACGGCCGATGACGGCAATGGCGGCATGGTGGATTCCGTGTTCACTTGGACGATTAACAACCCGCCACCGGTTGCGGCCAATGATACAGCAACCACTCCTGAAGATACTGCGGTCAACATCCCGGTGTTGACCAACGATAATGATCCCGATGGTGACACGCTGACGGTGATTTCAGCCGACAGCGCCAATGGCACGATTGTGATCGAAGCCGATGGCACACTGACCTATCAGCCGGACCCGAATTTCAATGGTGTCGACACGATTGTCTATACGATCAGCGACGGCAATGGCGGCACCGCGACCGCTACGGTTGAAGTGACTGTATCGGCAGTGAACGATGCACCGGAAACAGTCGGCCTGCCCGATCTGTTTGACTCGAACAACGAAGCCATCACGGTTCCGCTGGGATCGGCCTTTAGCGATGTCGATGATGCGACGCTCACTTATAATGTTACTGGCCTGCCAACTGGCCTGACATTTGATCCGGCGACTGGCCAGGTAACCGGCACGACTGATCCGCTGGCCTCTTCTGGGGGACCGGGCAGTGACGGTATCTATACCGTGACCGTGACAGCAACAGATGCGGCTGGGCTAACGGTCAGCACGACCTTCACCTGGACGATCACCAACGAGCCGCCTCGGGCCATCAACGATAATTACTCCGGCACAGAGGACACGTTGATCAATCTCGATGTCCTGACCAATGATGTCGATCCGGATGGCGATCCGATGACGCCAATTGTGATTACGTCCGCAGTGGCGACAAATGGTACGGCGGTCATCCTTGCAGACGGCACAATCGACTTTACGCCTGACCCGGATTTCAACGGCACGGCAACCGTGACCTACACGATTCAAGATGCCAATGGTGAATTTGCAACAGCCGTGGCCACCATCGTCATTGATCCCGTCAACGATGCGCCGGATGGGACCATATTGCCCAATCGCGATAGCGAAGATGGTGATGCGGTCAGTGCTGATTTTGGGCCGCTGTTCAGCGATCCCGAAGGCGGTGTCCTAACCTTTACGGCTGCTAATCTGCCGGATGGTCTATCGATTGATGCTGCCGGTAATATCACCGGTACCATTGACGCTGATGCTAGCCAGGTAAATGGCGGCGTCTATCAGGTTGAAATAACCGCAACCGATGATGGCGGACTGGAAACCACGCAAAGCTTTATCTGGACGATAACCAATCCCGGACCGACGGCCAATACGGATACGGCTTCGACAACCGAGGATACAGCAACTGCGCCGATTGATGTTCTGACCAATGACAATGATCCCGATGGCGATGACCTGACCGTCACGGCAGCGAGCGCGCCCAATGGCACAGTGGTGATCAATCCGGACGGAACGCTTGTCTATACGCCAGACGCCAATTTCAACGGCACCGATACCATCACTTATTCAATCAGTGATGGTCAGGGCGGAAGCTCTACGTCAACAGTGACGGTGACGGTTGGCGCTGAAAATGATGCACCGACAGTTGCTGCGCTGCCGGCGTTGGGCAATGCGGACGCGGATGTGATTGCGTTAGACGTCAGCGGCAGTTTTGACGATCTTGATGGCGACACACTGACCTTTACGCAAATGGGTCTGCCTCCGGGACTTACTATTGATGCGGCTGGTAATATTACCGGAACGATTGATCCTTCTGCTTCGCAGGGCGGACCAAATGGTGATGGCATTTATAGCGTCACCATCACCGCCGATGATAGCTTTGGCGGAACGGTGTCCAGCACCTTCAGCTGGACCGTAACCAACCCACCACCAGTCGCTGTCAATGATGGGCCCATTGCGGTGACCGAAGATACGCCGCTGGATATCAATGTCCTCGGCAATGATACGGATCCCGATGGTGATACGCTAACCGTGACTTTGGCCACGGCCGGCAATGGCGACGTGACGATTAATCCGGACGGCACAATCAACTATGTTCCCGACCCTGATTATAACGGCCCCGATACGATCACCTATACGATTAGTGATGGCAATGGCGGCACCTCTACGGCGACGGTTGAAATTAACGTTGGCGAGGTCAATGACGCACCGGTGGCAAGTCCGATTGCACCGCGCGGCGATGTCGATGGTGCTGTGGTTTCCGTACCCGTGGCTGCCAACTTCTCAGATGTTGATGGCGATACACTGACCTTTACGGCAGCGGGCTTGCCGCTTGGGCTGTCTATTGATCCCAACACCGGTATTATCTCCGGTACGATCGACAGTGATGCGAGCCAGCCAGCCGGCGGTGTCTATACGGTTGTCGTAACCGCTGATGACGGCAGAGGCGGAACTGTGGACCAGAGCTTTACCTGGACAATCACCAATCCTCCGCCGATTGCTGTAAATGATACGGCATCTACGTCGGAAGACCTGCCGGTTAACATTCCGGTTCTGGCCAATGACAGTGACCCTGATGGCGATACGCTCTCTGTCACAACTGCCAGCGCGGCCAATGGTACGGTGGTCATACAGCCAGATGGCACGATTGACTACACGCCTAATCAGGATTTTAACGGCACCGATACGATCACATACACAATCAGTGATGGCAATGGCGGAACGGCCACTGCGACGGTGACTGTCACCGTTGGCCCTGTCAACGATCCACCAGTTGCAGTGAATGACACGGCGGTAACAGATGAAGAAACGCCAGTTACCATCCCTGTACTGGCCAATGATAGCGATGTGGACGGCGATCCACTGACGGTTACCAATGCCAGCTCGCCCGACGGTACGGTGGTGATCAATCCCGATGGCACGGTCACCTTCACGCCCAATCAGGATTTCAACGGCCCGACGACGATTAGCTATACGATCAGCGATGGTCAGGGTGGCACAGCGACGGCGACTGTCGATGTCACCGTCAATCCGGTCAATGACCCGCCAGTGGCGAATGACGATGTCGCGACGACACCAGAAGACACGCCTGTCACACTGAACGTACTCGGCAACGATACGGATGTGGATGGCGATCCTCTCATCGTGACGGGGGCGACCTCGCCAGATGGTCAGGTTACGATCAATCCCGATGGCACCGTGACCTTCACGCCCAATCCAAATTTCAATGGCACCACGACGGTGACCTACACGATTAGTGACGGTAATGGCGGCACGGCGACAGCAACGGTCACGCTGACGGTTGACCCGGTCAATGACGCACCAGTGGCAACGCCGGATGTTGGTCAGACCGATGAAGACACGCCAGTCACCGTGTCTGTACTCGACAATGATACAGATGCCGATGGCGATCCGCTGACGGTGACTGCGGCCACTGCGCCCAATGGCACAGTAGTCATCAATCCTGATGGCACCGTGACCTATACGCCTGACCCGAATTTCAACGGTACGGATACGATCACCTATACGGTCTCCGACGGCAATGGTGGTTTCGCGACGACGACCGCGACGATCACCGTCAATCCGGTGAACGATGTGCCAGTGGCCGTGAATGATAATGTCTCGACGCCGGAAGATGCGCCTGTGACCATCCCAGTGCTCGGCAACGACACGGATGCGGATGGCGATCCACTGACCGTGACCGATGCCACCTCACCAGACGGCACAGTGGTGATCAATCCCGATGGGACGATTACCTTCACACCCAATCCGGATTTCAACGGTCCAACGACCATCACCTATACGATCAGCGATGGTCAGGGTGGTACCTCTACAGCAACCGTCACCGTCGATGTTACGCCGGTTAATGATCCACCAATGGTCACGCCGGGCGTTGCAGGTACACCGGAAGATACGCCTGTCACCTTGTCACCGCTCGACAACGCTAGCGATGTAGATGGCGATCCGCTTACCATCGTTAGTGCAACATCGCCCAATGGCACGGTGACGATCAATCCAGATGGCACGATTACCTACACGCCTGATCCGAATTTCAACGGTACGGACGTGATCACCTATCAGGTGAGCGACGGCAATGGCGGCTTCACCACCGCGACGATCACAGTGACAGTCAGTCCGGTCAACGATCCACCGGTTGCGGCGAATGATGTTGCCGACACCGATGAAGAGGTGCCGCTGGTCATTCCGGTGCTCGCCAATGATGTTGATCTCGATGGTGATCCGCTGACGGTGACCAATGCCGCTGCGGCCAATGGCACAGTGGTGATCAACCCGGATGGGACAATCACTTACACGCCAAATGTCGACTTTTTCGGCACGGACACCATCACTTATACCATTAGTGATGGCAATGGCGGGACATCTACTGCCACCGTCGCGGTCACCGTCCGTAACGTCAATGAAGTACCGGTTGATGGCGATGAGCAAGTGTTCGGCATTGGCGGTGCAGAGACGATCATCGATGTGCTTGCCAATGGCAGCGATCCCGATGGCGATCCGCTGAGTGTGTTCACCGCCAAAGTTGATATCGGCACGGTGGTGATCAATCCAGACGGTACGATTTCCCATTTCGCAGATCCCGAGTTTCAGGGCGTTGCGACAATCACCTATATTGTCAGCGATGGTCAGGGCGGCTTTGTGGAATCAACCGCCACCGTCATCGTTACACAGGCCAATGCGAACGTGAACGACCTGCTTGGCAACCCCGGTATCGGTTTCCCCGATAGCGAACCACAAAGCACCACGGTCGACCCGATCAGTGATTTTATCACGACGCCTCTGATTATCGACGATACGGCCAACAGCTTCCGCTCGTTGAACAATACCGCCGATTTGAATGGAGACAGACCACTGCTAACCGCCGTCAACGGGCTCCGTTCCCTGAACGGTATTGGGTCGTTTGATGTGGACGGTAATCCGATCAGCGATGTTGTCGATCAGCTCGATAAAATCCGCGACCTGCGCTTTGGTGCCGACCGTCTGTTTGATCCGCGCTTTGGTGACTTCCTGGTCGAAGGGCTTACCGGCTTCTCGGTTCGCCAGCTGTCAACCGGCAGTGATCAGGTAATGATTGAATCGGTTGTCCGCGATCGGGTCATCTATATGGAAGTCCGCGACATCGGTGCAGCGAGTGATCCGCGCATGGTTGAATATCAATTGCGCACCCGCGATGGGAGCCCGCTGCCAAGCTGGATCCGTATGGATGCGCGCGGCCTTGCGATTATCGAACGACCAGTGGACGCGGAAACCGTTCGCTTGATCGTACGGGCGATCCGCGCCGATGGACAAGTGGTTGAAATTCCTGTTCTTATTCAAGGAGCAACAGGCGAAATCCAGATTGATGAGAAGCTCAAACTTTCTCAGAACACAGAAGGTGCTGCGCCTCTGGGCAGCGCCATGGCATTGGCGGATGCCAGTGCCGCAGATGAAACTGCGCAGCTACTTGCTGCGTTCAAGGCCTAGATGGGGAAGCAGAATATGTACATGAAACAAACTCTGAGTATTTCGGCACTGGCCTTATTGGCTGGCTGTGCGGTCAATCCCAAACCGCTGACGCCATCGCAAATTGACACCACAGCCCGCGAAAATATTGTTGCTGTGGATGCTGATCAGGAGCCCGTAACGGCTCCGATCAACCTTTATGAAGCCATGGCACGGGCGCTCAAATATAATCTCGATTATAAAGTCGAGCTGATGGAAGAAGCGCTCAAGAACCGGGAACTTAACCTGTCGCGTTACGATATGCTGCCGCAATTGGTTGCCAATGCTGGCTATGCCGGGCGGAATAATTTCTCCGGTGCAAGTTCGCTGTCTCTGATCACCCGGCGTCAGTCACTCGAACCATCAACCTCATCCGAACGGGATATTTTCACCGGCGACCTGTCGCTCAGCTGGGATGTGCTCGACTTTGGTTTGTCCTATGTCCGCTCCCAGCAAAAGGCGGACGAGTTTCTGATCTCTCAGGAACGCCGTCGCAAGGTTGCCAACCGGATCATCGAAGATGTCCGCACCTCTTATTGGCGTGCCGTTAGTGCCGAACGCCTGCTGACCAAGCTCAAGGAGCTGGAAGGCAATGTCAGCACCACGCTCGACAATAGCGAACGGCTCGCCGAACGGCGCTTGTCCGCGCCGCTGACCGCGCTCACCTATCAACGCGAACTGGTCCAGATTCAGGCCGAAATCCGCAAATTGCAGCGCGAACTGGTAGTTGCCAAGGCGCAGCTCGCGGCGCTGATGAACCTGCGCCCCGGCACCAATTTCTCGCTGGTCTTGCCAGACCGGACAGACAATTTGCCAGCGGTCAAATATTCCGGCGAGGACATGATGATGACCGCGCTGAAAAATCGCGCAGAGCTGCGTGAAGTCAGCTATCGTCAGCGGATTAACAGCAAGGAACTGGATGCCGCGCTGCTTTCCGCTTTGCCGAGTTTCCGCGGCATATTGGGCGTGAATGTTGATTCCAATGACTTCCTGTTCAACAATAACTGGTTCCAATATGGCGCGCAGGCGAGCTGGAATGTGCTCAACCTGTTCAAGCTTGGCCCTAAGAAAAAGGCGGTTCGTGCGCAGGATGAATTGTTGCGGCAACGCGAACTCGCGCTGACCATGGCGGTGATGACACAGGTTCACGTGTCGCGCGCGCGCTTTGGTCATTTGCAGGAAGAGCTGCAGACCGCTGAACATCAGCACCGGGTGCAGGACAAGATCCTCTATCAAATCCGCGCAGGCCACAAGGCCGGTGCAATGAGCCAGCAAACCTTGTTGCGCGAGGAAATGAACACGCTGGTTGCAGAGGTGAAATATGATATAGCTTATGCTGAGGCGCAAAATGCCTATGCGAACCTGTTTGCTTCCATGGGCATTGATGATTTCGCGCCGGATCTGACAGGCCGCGAGGACGTCAGCACATTGACCAGCTCTCTCACCACGCTTTGGCAGGAACGCGAAGCCGCGATGAAGCTGGACCAATAACCGAAGAACCAGAAAGCACATTTTATGAGCGAAGCACCCGAGGACGAAGCCTCGGATACCGGGGAAAAATCAAAGGCTCCATGGCTCTGGGGCGGCGGCATAGCGCTGGCCGCAGCAATCGGCGTGGGCGTTGCCAGTGGCGGTGATGGCCCCAATTGGTCGAGCAATGAAGCGGCACAAAATGCCACGGAAGAACAGTCCGCGGAAACCGCTGAGGCTGAGGCCCAAAAACCTGCACCCAAGCCTGATCCGGATGTGCGCGGGGTAATCAAACCCAAGCAAGAATCGACCATAGCATCCCGGATGACCGCCCGGATCACGTCGATGCCCTTTGGCAAAGGACGCAGTTTCCGAAAAGGCGCATTGCTCGCGCAATTTGATTGTTCGGCGATCCGTGCAGAACTGAAAGCCGCGCAAGCGGCGGCCAATGCCTATAATGTCACCTATAAAACCAATGTCGAACTCGACCAATATGAAGCCATTGGCAAGAATGAGGTCGCCGTTGCAAAAGCCAATCTGGGTAAGGCCAATGCTGAAGCCAGTGCGATCAAGGCGAACCTGACGGATTGCGCTGTCTATGCGCCATTTTCCGGCACGGTTGTGGAGGAAATTGCGGGTCGTGGTGAGATTGCGGCCAGTGGCCAGCCATTGCTGACGATCCAGAGCGGCGGTGATCTTGAGGTCGAATTGATCGTGCCGAGTAACTGGCTGACATGGATGCGTCCCGGCGTAGACTTCACCTTCACGATTGACGAAACAGGTGCTGATGTGACCGGCCAGATTACCCGGTTGGGTGCGTCGGTTGATCCGGTGAGCAAGACTATTCGCGTCACCGGCAATGTCGATAAAACCGAAAGTCTGGTTCTGCCGGGGATGAGCGGTACCGGGGTGTTTGTGAAGCCGTCGGAAAAACCGGCGCAGAGCGCGGCGGAAAAAGCATCGTCCGATGCCCCAGCCAAATCAGAAGCAGCAAAAGCCGATGGCCGCCAGCCCTCCTGATTCCGACCCTGCACCTATTGCGATATTACCTGTAGCCTCGGGGGCAGCACCGATATCCGGTGATGCCAATATGCTGGCCAGCTTGCTGCAGTTTGAAGCGGAGGTACGCCGCCAGCCGGGGGTAGCTGAACTCCACTATCATGTCGCCAATGAGATGCGTCGCATCCTGCCCTATGAGCAGATGTTCATCGCGCGCCAGCCGCGCATAGGCGATGACTATCATATCGTCTGCGCGTCCAGCATATCGTCGGTGGACCGCAACGCGCCGCTGATCCAGGCTATGGAAAAGCTGATTGCGAAACTGGCGAAAGATGATGGTCTGGACCGGCCCCATGATTTCACTCTGGATGCGATGAGCGCGGATCCGGCACTGGCCGAATATCCCTATGGCGAATGCCGCTGGCAGCCGTTGCTCGACAGCGAGGAAAAGCTATTTGGCGGGCTGTTGGTGATGCGCGAGACGCCGTTTCGCGAAGGCGAGGGCTATCGGCTGACGCGGCTTTCCGAAACCGTTTCGCATAGCTGGCGGGCGCTGACTGGAGACAAGCCGGTCAAACGCATTGGTCGCTTTGGCCGCAAAGAGAAAATCGGTGTGATGGTCGCTCTGCTGGTAGTTGCGTTGTTCCCGGTACGGATGACCGCTCTCGCGCCCGTGGAAGTCGTCGCGGCGCGTCCGTTCATGGTCGCGGCCCCTTTTTCCGGTGTCATTTCCCGCATCCATGTCACGCCCAATGCAGCGGTTGAAGAAGGTGCGCTGCTGGTATCTTTTGATGATGTGAAGCTGTCCAACGAACTCAAGCTGGCGCAGGAAAAACTGGCTGTGGCAAAGGCAAAGGTGGACCGCTCGACCAGCTCTGCTTTTGGCGAGGATGATGAAACCCGCGAGATCGCGACCCTGCGTGCGGAATATGAACTGGCGCAGGCGGACTATAATTTTGCCAATGATGTCATGGGCATGTCGCAGATAAAGGCGCCGCGCGCTGGCATGGCAATTTATAGCGACCGCAGGGATTGGGAAGGGCGCGCGGTCAATGTCGGCGATCCGATATTGCAGGTCGCCGACCCCGGCCAAATCGCGCTGCGCATTGATCTTCCCACGGCCGAACAAATGGCACTGGAAAATGGATCGCGCGTGAAAGTCTGGCTTGACGCACAGCCGCTTTGGGCAGTCGAGGGCAAGGTCGAGCATGCCAGCTATCAGGCGCGGCAGACACCGGAAGGCATATTAGCCTTCGCAGTCACCGCCAAACCAACCTCCGGTAATCCGCGCATCGGCTCACGCGGAACGGCCAAGCTTTATGGCCAGTGGGTGCCGCTCATCTATTCGTTGCTCAGGCGTCCGATAGCGAGCTTTAGACAAACAATCGGGCTATGACCGCTCCCGTATCAAATGCGCCTGTCGAACCGGAACGGCCGCTACTGCCGCCGCTCCGGCAAGAATTGCGGATCGAACCGGGCGCTGCGCTTGTCACCGGCGCGCCCAGCTGGACGTTGTTCGACCCCGTGCGGCACTTATTCTTTCAACTCGGCAGGACCGAATATCGCATCCTTTCGCGCTGGGCATCCGGCGACTTGGCCAAGGTCAGCGAGGATCTGGCCGCGGAAGGATTGGACGAGGAAGAAATCAACAATGCCTTTGGGCAGGTGGTCGACTTTTCCCTGACCAACAGCCTTACCGTTACGCCTATGGGTGACACGGTTGCCAGCTTCACGGAACAGCGAAAAACGGCCAAAAAAGCGTGGTGGAAATGGATGTTGGATAATTATCTCTTCATCCGCATCCCCATCGTGAAGCCGGCGGCTTTCCTCGAACGGACCATCGACAAAGTTGCGCCGCTCTGGTCCTATCCGGCCTTGACCTTCTTCGCTTTGCTGGCGCTGACCGGTCTGTTTCTCGTCGCACGCCAATGGGATAGCTTTCTCGCATCCTTCCTCTATTTTTTTAGCTGGCAAGGTCTGATCGCCTATGGTCTTGGTCTGTTCGCGATCAAGATATTGCATGAGCTTGGCCACGCTTACACCGCCACCCGCTTCGGTTGCCGCATACCCAGCATGGGGGTCAGTTTTCTGGTGATGATGCCTGTCCTCTACACCGACACATCCAGCGCGTGGCGTCTAACCTCGCGCAAACAGCGGTTGATGATCGACTGCGCCGGGGTAACGGTGGAGTTGATGATTGCCGGCCTTGCGACCATGGCTTGGGTTTTGCTTCCCGACGGCATGCTGCGCAGTGTTGCCTTCATTCTCGCCACCACCAGCTGGGTGATGAGCCTGGCGATCAACCTCAACCCATTCATGCGCTTTGACGGCTATTATGTTTTGTCCGATTGGCTCGGCGTTCCCAACCTGCAACCGCGCGCCTTTGCTTTGGGCCGCTGGCGGTTGCGTGAGATACTGTTCGCTTTGGGCGACCAAGCGCCTGAACAGGTGCCGGACCGGCTGCGCCGCGGGATGATCGTCTATGCTTGGATGACGTGGATTTACCGATTATTCCTGTTCATCGGTATCGCGCTGCTGGTCTATACGCTCTTCTTCAAACTGCTTGGCGTGATCCTGTTTGTCGTCGAGATCGCAGTCTTCATCGCCCGGCCGGTCATGGCTGAATTCATGGTCTGGGCGAGTATGAAGGACCGGATATTGGCCACATCACGGACGCGGCTATTATTGATCGGCAGCGGCATAACGCTTTTACTCTGTCTCTTGCCGCTGGACCGGCATATCAGCGCGCCGGCCGTGTTGACCCCTATTGGCGCATCCCCGATTGTCGCCGGTGATCCGGGCAAGATCGAAAAGATATTCGTCGAAAATGGGGAAAGAGTGAAAGCGGGAACACCGTTGATCCAACTGTCTGCGCCTGAGCTGGAACAGTCTGTTGCGGCCACCAAGGTGAAAATCGCCAACCTGCAACTGCAATTTGGTCGCGGCGCGGCGGATGATATTGACCTGTCTAACCGCATGGTGCTCGAACGCGAACTAAAGCAAGAGCAGGACCAGCTTGCCGGTCTCGAACTGCGCAGCGAACGCCTGATCCTGCGCGCACCCATTGCCGGTATCGTGACGGACCTGTCGCCCGACATCCATATGGGCCGCTGGCTGGGCGGGGCGGAGGCCATTGCCTATGTCGTCACCTCCGATGACTATGATATTCAGGCCTATGTCAGTGAAGATGATATCTGGCGGATATCCAAAGACGCGCGCGGCCGCTTCATTCCGGATGATCCGGTGCAGGCGTCGCTGGCAGCCAAGCTGATCGAGAAATCAACCAATGCGGTCGAAAGAATTGATCAACCGATATTGGCGTCGGTCAATGGTGGGCCGATAGCATCGGATAAGGACGAGAATATCTTGCGGCCCCGCACGGCGCTTTACCGCGTGCGCCTGATCGCTTCCAAAAAGGCCTACAAGGATGGTGCCGCGTTGCAGCTAACCCCCGGGAGTGTCGAGATTGCGGCGACGGGCCGGTCGGTTGTCGGCGGACTGCTGGATAAAGTGACACGCTTGTTCAGAAGCGAAGCCTCTTTAAGCAACTGATTCGCTTCTTTAACCAATCTGATTTATGCTCCCTCCAACAAGAATCACGAGGGGGACGGTCATGGAACAATTAGGCGCGCTCGATGCGATGTTTGCCTATACGGAAACACGCAATACGCCGATGCATATTGGCCAGCTGCTTATCTATGATCCATCCACCGCGCCCGGCGGTAAGGTCGGGTTCAAAGACATATTGCATTACATCGAAGGCCGCTTGGATGGCGCGCGGATATTCCGTCAGAAACTGGTGCGGGTGCCGCTGGACCTCGATCATCCCTACTGGATAGAGGACGAGAATTTCGATCTCGAATATCATGTCCGTCATATTGCCTTGCCGCAACCCGGCGACTGGCGGCAGCTTTGCATACAAGCGGCGCGGATTTATGCGCGGCCTTTAGACATGAATCGCCCGTTATGGGAGTTTACTGTTATCGAAGGCCTTGAGAATGTCGACGGCATTCCCAAAGGCAGTTTTGCGGTCCTACATAAATTCCATCATGCGGCGATGGACGGGCAATCTGGACTTCAAATGACTCTGGCGCTGCATGATCTCGATGCCAAAATGAAGCTGCGGAAATGGGATAAACAATGGCGATCAGAACCAAAGCCCAATGATCTCGGCCTGTTGATGCGGGCACAGGTGAATAATATTGCCAACCCGGTGCGCGGTCTGCAGACGCTGGGTAAGCTGTTGCCGGTGCCGAAGCGGATGTTTGATTTCGCCAAAGACAATAAGCAGCAAAAAGATGCGGCGACCGGTATTCCCAAGACGCGCTTTGGCGAAAGGCTGACGCCGCACCGCGTGTTTGACGGCAAGATTTTCCCGCTTAGCGATATCAAGACCATCCGCACCGCATTCCCTGGTGTGACTGTGAATGACGTCATGCTAACCGTGGTCGGCGGAACGATGCGCGCCTATCTGGAAAGCAAAGGCGAGCTGCCCGATATCACACTAAAAGCCGGTGCGCCGATTTCGGTGCGCAATGACAATGGTGAAGCCGCTGGCGGCAATCAGGTATCGATGATGACGGTCGGCCTCGGTACACATATTGCGGACTCGGCAAAACGGCTGGAGTTTGTTGCCAAGGAAACAAACCGGTCCAAACATATGGTCGAAGCCGTTGGTGCGCGGACCTTGATGGAATTAAGCGGCGCAATGCCTGCTGGTCTCACCGCAGCGGCTACAAAACTTGCCGCGCGCATGGGCCTGGGTCAGACGGTGGCGCCGCAGATGAATACGGTTGTGACCAACGTACCGGGGCCGCCCGTATCGATGTATTTTACCGGGGCCGAGCTAAAGCGCAGCTTTGGCATGGGCCTGCCGACCGATGGCATGGGCGTGTTCCATATCGTCACCAGCTATCATGGAGAGGTTATGCTGACGATTACAGCAGACCGGGAGATGCTGCCAGATCCGGCAGCATATGTCGATTTCGCCGAGAAAAGCTTCAAGGCGCTGCTGGCAGCGGCAAAGAAAGCGAGTGCAGCAGCAGCCAAAAAAGCAAAGCCGAAAAAGGCTGCGGCAAAAAAACCGAAAAAGCGCCTGACCACACGTGCCGCTACGGCAGGCAAGGGTCGCAAGAAGTAAACCGCTTTTCAGGGCGCGTTTATCGCCGCCCCTAGTCATTGCCGCAGCTTGACTCGCTGGATTTGATTGCCCATCCATCGGCGCAATGAAATCCAACATGAACAAGCGAGAGGCGAAAACCCCATGAGCACAGTAGAATTTAATGACCGCGTAGCCATTGTCACCGGTGCCGGTGCCGGGCTTGGCAAGCAGCATGCGATGGAACTGGCCCGCCGCGGCGTAAAAGTTGTGGTCAATGATTTTGGCGGCGCGCGTGATGGTACAGGTGGATCAGCAACCGTGGCAGAAGGCGTTGTTGCAGAAATCGAAGCCGAAGGCGGCGAAGCAATGGCAGCGGGTTGCAGCGTGACCGACATGCCAGCGGTTGAAAAAATGGTTGCCGATGCGATCGCAAAATGGGGCCATGTCGATATCTTGGTCAACAATGCTGGCGTGCTACGCGACAAGAGCTTTCACAAAATGTCGATGGAAGATTTTCAGTTTGTCATGGACGTCCACCTGACCGGCAGTGCTAATTGCACCAAGGCGCTGTGGGATCACATGCGCGAACGCCAATATGGCCGCATCGTTATGACGACATCGTCAACCGGACTGTACGGCAATTTTGGTCAGGTCAATTATGGCGCCGCGAAACTGGCACTGGTGGGCATGATGAACAGCCTGCATCAGGAAGGCGCAGGCAAAGGCATTCACACCAACTGTATCTCTCCGGTCGCGGCCACCCGCATGACCGAAGACATCATGCCGGAAGAAGCGTTGAAAGCGTTGGTGCCCGAAGCGGTAACCCCTGCCGTGGTGTATCTGTGCAGCGATGGCGCGCCATCGAAAACCATCCTGACGGCTGGTGCTGGCGGTTATGCAGCGGCGAAAATTCTCGAAACAGAAGGCATCTGGTTGCCAGAAGCTGATCGCAGCGCCGAAGCGATTGCTGCAAATATCGACGAGATTCTCGATGAAACCGGGATGCAGGAATATGCCAATGGTGGCGGACAGGGCGGTAAATTTTTCCGCCGGATGCAGGAAGTGATGAAGGGCTAAAAGACCCCCAAATAGGAGAAATAAAATGCCAGTAATTAACGCAAGTGAACTCGACAGCTGGAAAGGCAAAGAAGTAGGCGTGTCCGAATGGTTTGAAGCCAGTCAGGACCGGATCAACAAATTTGCCGACTGCACCGAGGATCACCAGTATATCCATATTGATGAGGAAAAAGCCAAGAACACCCCCTTTGGCGGCACTATCGCCCACGGCCTGCTGACGCTGTCCTTGATGCCAGCCATGTCCTATGGCTGCACGCTCGGCCTCGAAGGCGCGGTGATGGGGATCAACTATGGCTATGACAAAGTCCGCTTCCTCAACCCGGTCCGTGCCGGATCAAAAGTCCGCGCGCGCCATGTGCTGGTCGATGCGGTGGAAAAACAACCCGGCCGCTGGTTGATGACCTATGATGTCACGGTGGAAATTGACGGCATCGAAACACCGGCGCTCATAGCCCGTTCACTGGCGATGATTGTGGTTGGTTAAACCAAAGATTTTTATTTTACGAAGGGCTCTGGATTGTTTCCGGGGCCCTTTTTCGTGAGCGTCTCGCGAGCAGGATGATGGCTCCCAGAATTACACAAAATATGGCCCAATAAAAATATCGAAAATCGGCGGCTTGACCGAAGACAAAATGCGGTCCGAGGTACAGGATACCAGAGGATGATAAGGCCAGTATTTTTTGTCCGTCAGGGACCGCACGCAGTCTAAAACCTAAAAAGCCCAAGCCCAGCAACCCCATTACCCAAAACCATCCCTGCATGAACGGCCACCTTTCCCAGAACAAGGGCCACGCTTGTATGATTCTGGACGGCGTCGGATAGGCAGTGGGGACACCAGCTTCTTTTGCTGGTTTGGAAAAATGTATTTCGCGCAGATAATAGCCGCGTCCTCTGAATAGGTGGATGAAGTCCAGCGAAAAGGCTAACCGATGTTGGGCATAAGCCAACGGATTGCCCGTCACGGATGCGAGCCACGCAGAGCGCAGGTCCACCATTGCAACGGGGTCCGATTTTTGCAGGACAATATTCCCGTCGGGATTTTCGAACAGGATCGACTTAATGTCACCCGCCTCATAATGCGATAGCTGACGTTTCAGATCAGGATTATCCGAGACCAGAGTGGGCGGTAATATGGGCTCACCGCCATAATGTGCGATTCCGGCCAGATCGTGGACCATCGCTCGGGAATAGGGATCGGAGTGGCTGGGCTTCAATATCACATCATGCACGATCGTCTTGCCGACAAAGAACAGGGCAAAGACAATCGCTACCATGCCGCCTGTCGTGATCAGCTTTCGCTCTTTTCGGTGGAGAACCAGAAAGATAAGCGGAAGCACTGCCAGAATTGCGTTGCCGCGAACCATCCATCCGTACCACAGCGCAACCAAGAGTAGCGCGCTAGACAGCCGTCTTTTCGGCGGAAAAAATATCGCGATGATCGATACGAAAAACCATGGAAGTGCATTGTGCACATCCTTCCAGATCACACCGACGAAATTCAGGCAGAATGGTGCAAGGGAGCATAGCCCGACCGCAACTGCCAATCTGTGCTGACCGTCGGACCAGAATTTCTTGAAGAGCAGAAACCAGCAAGTGAAATATAACCCAACCTGCAAGAGGAGCATCGGCTGTGGTCCATTTTTCAGCGGAAGCAGGAAGTTCCAAAGCGCGGCCATGGCTGGCGGATGATGCTCGTCAAAGCGAAAGCTCTTTGCTTGCTCATATTGTTCATAGCTATCCGGCGACATGGTGCCCGGGTAAAAGCCGAACCAGGACAATATTGCCAAAAATACAAATCCGGCAAATGCGGCCAGAATGGCGCGGCGATCTCGCTTCGCTTTTTCTGGTAAAGGGAAGGGTGTGTCGTTCATTGCTGATACGCAGGTCGGTTTAGAAATCTGGCCGCAAAGAACAAAGCAATTACCCCCAATGCAATGCGAAACGCAGTATCATTTAGGCCGGAACACCAGCTTCAACAAGGCAAAGTTTAACACGAAAGATGCGGCAATTGCGACAGCGAGACGCAGCAGATCAGGAAGCATCCCGTCCGCTATCCAAAAGCCGGAAACATAGATGATCGCAACCCGCAGGACCAATGCGCCCAAGGCGCTGCCATAGGTCTTGGCCATGCGCTCCAAAGAGAATGAAGCACCAGGTGTTTTGAAAACCCAAAATTCAAAAAGCAGATAGTTGCAACCAATCGCGACCAAAAAACCAAGCACGGCGGAAATTTCAAGAGACAACTGAAACTGAGATCGCAACACCAAAGCTATGGATAGATCAACGACGAGTCCGATGATGACGGCAGCCACATATCGAAAATTACCATTCCCGCTCATGATGGATTTTGCGGGAACAGACGGCTCAAATTCGCGCCTTCCCACTTGGGATCAATTTGTGGAAGCATTTCGAAAAAGTCGTAAATATTGTCGATCTTTGCGCCCATGATCGAAATAAGATCCGGAGCATCACTGTGCCGGTGGAACAAGATCGGGCGACCGTCGTCCCGCTCATTTTTGACCAAAACCGCTTTAATGTCGAACAGCGATTTTTCATATCGCGCCTGTTCAAAGCAAGGCATATATCGCTGCGCGTCGTTAATCATATGCCGCCATCTGCTATCTTTGGGCATATCGCGTAAATGAACGTCTGGAGATGTCCCGCTCTCGCTATCGGTCCAGCTATGATGCGGCGTATAACGGACATGGGTGAGCGAGTGCAGCTTTTCAGATGGATAGGGCATGCAGGACCAGAATGGGCCGTCCATTATTGTCACCGCCAGATCGGCAAACTCATCTGGCGGGGTTACCAGAGCCAATTCCGCCAATTCATATCTTAATTCTATCGGGGCCAGGCCGCTGTTGATCAATAGATTGTTGATATTGGCGTAGGTTACATTGAACGCATTGCTCGCCAGGAAAGACCGTTCTCCAGCCAGATGTATCCTAACGCCCGATTCCTGTGAGCTTACATTTTCGACGCGCTCGTCTAGCAGGATATCGATACCCGCTTCATCCAAGCGCGCGCGCAGTTGGTCCCTTAACTTGGTCCAGTCAAAGGCGAATTCCTGACATAGAAAAGCCTGCTCGACCAGCTCGTTGTTAAACAACGCTTCTTGTTGCGGTTTGACGACCGATATGGGCGCATTCATATCGGAATACATCCGGTGGAAACGCCGTGCTGATACTTTCGACCGTCTGCGGGCGATGGCATAGATCATCGAAAAATCATCGATGATTGCGTCGGGGAAGTCTTTGGCGAAGCGCGATTGCAGAGCTTTGGACCGCAACGCCGTGACAAAACTTCGCGGGTAGTGAAAGCCTGTGTGGACACGGGCCTGATTGACCCGTGAAGCGCGGCCCATGATATCGGAACCTGCTTCGATCAGCGCAACACGGTCGCTTTTGCTCGCAAGAAACAGCGCAAGGCAGCAGCCATAAAAACCGCCGCCGATCACTATCGCATCATAGTCGGCTTGTTCTTTTGCCTGTGTCATGATTATTCAGTTTGCCCCGATTTGGGGTGATAGACACCGAATAGAGCCTTGAACAAAACGGACAGAAGTTCGAGCAGCGGCGACAAGCCTTTTATCTTGGTCGGGACGGGTTCATTAGCGGGATAAACACGGCTGGTTGGCAACTCGGTAACCGGATATCCCAATTGACTGGCACGGATCGTTAAATAGGCCAGCAGCTCATATTTTGTGAAAACCTCTCGAAAAGGCTGCGTGCCCGGGTTGAGTAAATAATCCCGCGAATAGGCCCGGAAACCTTGTGTGGTGTCGGTAAACCAGTGTTTTGCCGCAAGGCTTTGCAAGGGCGCGTGAATGAATCTTATCGCGAGATAACGTGACAGGGGAATATTCTCGCTTCGCCCGCCCGGAATGAACCGCGACGCTTGGACATAGCCATGGCCGCTATCCAGCGCTTCGGCAAATTTGGGAACAGCATCCACTCCGTCTTTGCCATTGCCATCGACAGTGATGATCCCGTCATAGCCCTCCGTCAATGCCCACGCATATCCGCATCGCAACTGAGCCGATAATTTGCCCGGCCCGGTTTTTGTCAACAGGGCGCGCGTGCCCATGTCCTTTAGAAAATCCAGAGCCAGCGAACCGTCGGTGGACCCGCCATCAACGATCACCGTATCTATGGCGCGGCAAATGCCTTGCTGCGCCATGTCGCGCAATTGGGATTTGATCCGCTCACCCTCATTGATGACCGGAATGATGATGACATATTTCGATGCCTTGTCTTTCAGCACCTCTTTTTCAAAACTGGGTACCTGCCAATCTTGTGCGCTTAGTTGTCCATGGATCTCAGATGCCATCTCTAGGCGCTTTTGTCGGCGGCGAGAGGGGCCATATTTTCAACTTCGACATTGAGGTCCGTCGTTTGGTCAAAAAAACTGGTGTTGGATATCTCGTCCCGAATGAGCCCTTCGTCAGAGCCGCGCAAGCGGTCGTAAATGCCAGCCAATCCCAGGCAAAGCAGCCCCAATGCCATGGCGATAAAGGCGACCGACCCGGATTGTACGATGGCGGTCGAGAACCAGCCGTCTTGCACATTGTCGACCGTCAGTAATACCGTACATGCATAGATTGCATAGGCCACCGCCAGAAAGACGACGAGTGTCGAGAAGATTGCAAAGCCCCTCAAAATTCTGGGCGCTGAGTTGGTGACGAGTTCGGACACCAGTTCAAACCGGTCCGCCATAGTCGATCGGCTCTGCAGCGATGTCGGATAATCAACTTTCTGGCGCTTGTAATTTTCATTACCCTGCTTCGGTTCAAAGACCAGATCGACCGTCGCGGTCGGCGCGTTGAGTATTTTCCCCAAAGACGTTCTGGCAACACCAATGGTTCGCATGTCGCGAGAGCTTACTTTATATTTTGACACCGCGCTCAAAACCGCATGAAAAACCGGCATGGCAATGCGCCGCCGGGATCGCCGTGTCAGAATGACATCACCGGTTTCAAACACCTCTTCTGCGATATCTGTGACAGATATATGATCGAGCTCACGGAAGGACGAGAGCACGACGACATCGCCGATGGCTTCTGATGCAACCAGCACGCGCCGCCGATAGAAGCTAATGTCATTGCTGACGATGATGATCCGCAAGTTGCGAATTCTGGATATTGTTGATGCCTCCTCGCTCAGCGAAGAGTGAAACCGTTCACTGACAGCATAGACAATTTCAGAATAATGAAACCGATCAGCGACCTGCCTGGACAGCGCCTCCAGTTTCTTCAGATCATCGGCGACGCTGCCTTCTTGGACAAGGCCAATGGAAACCAGAAAATCTTCGCGGCGAGCGACCTGAGTCATGTCCTGTCCAGCCGGGTCAATATTTCGGAGCAGTCTTTGAGAGACTTTTCCACCTGAACCAATTCCTCGCCTTCAACCGCCCTCATTTCAATCGAGAACCAGTGCTTATATTCTTGCTCGGCAATATTGGCAGCGACGCTGGAAAATTGTTCGGCGTTCTTTGGTGCCGGTTCGAGATTCGGCGCGCTGATGTGGATGTGCGAAATTCGCTTGGCTGCTTTGTGGAACAACTGGGCTGCATCATCTATTTCGCCGGTCATATGCAGGGCTCCGATATCGAAGTTCACAGTGACCGCTTGATGATCGACTTGCTCGGCAAAGTTTATGGTTTGCAGCATAGTGTTCAAAAAATTGGTCCCATATTCTTTGGGATTAGGCTCCAAGGCAATCTTGACACCTGCCCGTTTGGCATATTCCCCTAATCCATAAAAAACATCTACGGCATTTGCAATTGCCGTTGCTTCATCCAAAGCTGATGGAATAATCCTATTGCGCGGGGATCCCATCACCAAATTCGGGATTTCGACGCGCTCGGCCAGCTGGATCGCCGCCATCAAACTCGTCTTGAAGCGGTTTTTCTCATCTTCTTTGCCGAACAGCAAGGCACCGTCGACACCAAATAGCAATGATTGCATCGACACCGGGCGCACACCATATTTTGACAGCAACAGCGAAAATTCCCTTATGCTTTGATCATCTGGAACAAAGGGATTATCGTCGCGGTAAAACGCCAAACCGGGAGCAATTTCGAGGCCACGCGCGCCAAATCTTTGCATGATAGCAAGTGCATTTTCCAACTGGTTTGCTGGCCACGCGATATTTGAAATCGCCAGCTTCATAACTGGCCCATCGATGAAGAGTAGAAGCGTTTCAAATCATCCAGGATTTCGCCCTTCTCATAGAGATAGTTCCCATCGGAACCGAAAGCCGTCGCATGATTGGACCGGACGTCCTCACGGACGCAGGGTGGCGCAGTGTTGGTAAATTCTTTTCCGGTTAAAAATTTATGGATTTCGCTGGCTTGCACCGGCGCCGAACAAATATTCAGGATATCAACGTCCTTTTGAACCGCCGTATTGATATCGTCGGAAAGTTTGGTGAGATTATAATATTGAAAGCGGCTTTCACTGTTGGTGAACTGGGTCGACAAGAAATTCTCGCGTGTGAAAGCGCCGATCAAAGCCTTGGAAACATCGCTATTCGCAAAGTCCGCTCGCTTATAGGCCCACATTTCTAAATCCCCGTCATAGGCATAGGCCTGTTGCAGGCTCGCAGCTTCTGTATCGGGAAAAGCTTCCAAGAGGACGTCAAATTTATCTGGCTTAATGAAAGACGGTTCCGGGTTTAAAATATCGAACAGGAAGTTCTTTTTGAGTCCCGGCCCAAACAATGCCGGCAGACGAATAATATGCGTGTCGCTAAAGCTTGATGCCAGCTCAACCTCTAGTTGCCGCCGATTGCGGCCATAGGCATTATGCTGCTCATACTGCGCATTGCTCTCGGTATATTGGGCAGAGACATCGTCAAAAACGCCGATGGTCGAGACCAATATCAGTCGCCCAATATTAGCCTTGCGCAGAGCATCCACCAAAATTCCAAGATTGCGTGTATCGGCCTGAGGGTCGGCGTTGGCCGCCCACATGACCGATGGCACTCCGGCACAAATCACTTCATCAAATTTGTCACCTGCAATTTCGGTTATGTTCGTGGAGTTAAATTGCCGGTCAAAGGATCGCGACCGTAAAAGGTTGCTTCCGACAAAGCCCGTATAGCCGATAAGAGCAGACTGCATTTTATACCCTAAAGTCCGTTTTCAATTAACCATAACTCTATTGCTCACAAATGCTTACATGTCATTTAACTTTCTCAAAGAAAAACCAAGGCAAGACCCTTTCGGCGACACTATCGGACGCTGTCGCCGATGCCTGCTATGTTCCTTGGTTGCACGCCTAGCCTCGAAGGTGCGGTGAGGGGATCCGGAACAAGAGGAAATAGTCTAGCTTCCAAAATGGACCTTCTAGAAGTTGTACACATATGTAAAAATTCTTAGCAATTCCCGGGAGCATCACAAGTCGTCGATGCTACAAGGGGGAATATCATGAAAAGACTTATTGCAAGTGCGGCAATCGCCGCACTGACCACTGCGCCTGTGCACGCGCAGCTAGAACAAGATTTACATACAGCCACTCCAGCAGATCCGGCTGTAACCGGTCCAAAGGAAACTGTCGCTGAGGAGATTGTCCCAGAGCCTATGGCATTGGAACCGCTGATGCTAAAAGACCGAACGCCGATAAAGCTGGCAGTAGCCAAAGAAGTGAACAGCAGCACGCATGACGCGGGTGATATTTTTGGACTGACAGTATTGGAGGATGTTCGGGTTGGTGACACTGTCGTCATACCAAGCGGCACGCCCGCATCTGCCGAGATAACCTGGCGGACCGGCAAAGGCGCTTTTGGGAAATCCGGCAAGCTGGAATTCGCGATGCGCTCTGTTGAACTTAACGGCCAAAGCATACCTGTCACTGGCAGTTTCCGACAGGAAGGTGAAGGTAACACGGTGGCCACCGGCGTTGGCGTCCTTGCCATCGGTGTTTTTGCCGGTTTCATTACCGGAAAGCGCGCCAGGCTTCCCGTCGGCCGGGAACTGCTGTCTCAGGTCGCGCAGCCGGTAGAATTCACCCCCGACGGTGTTCTGTCTGCGTCATTTGATTCCGATGGTGCGATGGCAGCTGCATTTGCGGACTCCCCGCTTGGGCAATGCAAAACAGAAGCCGAGACATTGGCCAAGCCGAAGAAGCGGGAAAAACGCTCAAGAAATGCTATAAAAAACGCATGGAATAAATGGCGGATAGCCGCGCCATGTGCTGGTCGACGCTGCCGAAAAGCAGCCTGGTCGCTGGCGATGATTGTGGTTGGATAAATGCAAATCCTGTTTGATTTGCGAAGGGCTCTGGATCGGTTCCAGAGCCCTTTTTGTTTCTGAAGCTAGTGTCCGCTAAGGGCGCAAAAGCGGACACTACTAATGCGGAAGCTGCCGGTTGGGTAAGCGCCCCAAATTCAGACGTTACAATGGTGCCGGTAATATCCCGAAAGCGGACTTGGTGCTCGTACAGAATGCCCCGCCAGATCTCTCTGACAGGGCCTCTGGGTAAAATCATAGTCTAAGGGTTATGCGTAGCTAGTTTTCACAATCGCTTTGCGCTGACGGTGTCGATCTGACCTCATCGCTCCGCCAATGGCACCAAAGCCAAAGATCATGAACGCCCATGTTGCTGGTTCTGGCACAGCACCAATAGATGCATTTGCTGTATAGATGACTCGTTCAAACGCATCGCTGCTATTCAGGCCGGTGTTTGAACCAGCCCGCCAACCACCATTGATATTGCCGGCACGCGTATGCCAGCATAGCCGGTCGCCGCTTCCTCTATTGGTGGTGTCGCAACTATTCCTAGTTACTGATTCCCCGCCAGGTGCGAAGCCCCAGGAATAGTTGTCGGAAAAATACCATTCCGTTCCGTTTGCATTGTGCGTAACATTGCTACGGCCGGTATCAAACAACACATCAGCACGTAACGCTTGTGCAAGCACCAAAAAAGTATCACTTCCGATCTCACGGGCCGCCAACATCAAACTGTCACCGTTGTTACAACCTTTCAGTATACTGGCTACCGATTGTCCGGTCGAACCATAGGTACTCGAATAACACTCTGACCAACCACCGCCCGTAACTGTCGCAACTTCAACGTTGGTCTGCGGCCCCACCGGAATGTAGGTGGCAGCGCTTGCCGATGATGTGAATGCAGCCGTCGCGACAGCTGCCAATAGATAGATTTTCACTTTGAATTCTCCTTCATTTGGTCGAAGACGATATTCAATTTCCATGCCAATCCGATAATCTATTGTAATATAAAGATAATAAGTTTTCCATCATCTTGATTTCAAGAAAAATTCGCATATTGCGAAAATAATTTGGAGAAATCACTGCAAAATGCGAAATCAGATGGAAATATTCTCGCAAAGAACGATATTTATGCATTTCTTCGGAGATTTGTCTAATTTTCGCAGTTCCTAAGCTCTTATTTTGATGAGCTTTTTCATGATCCACCACAGGCATATGCTACGAGCGGGGTGTCAGTGCATGGAGTTGCTTCGGATTGGCCTATTTGGCCTACATTCGTTCGTCCTAAGAATTATTGTAGGCAGTGAATGTAAACGAAATACAGAATTAATCTTATGGTCGACCTTATCTGCTAAATCCAGTAAATCAGCTTTTGATATGGAGACAAGCTTTACCGATGGCGAATGAAACAACTTCTCTTAGCGCCGGGATGAATGAGCAGGAGAAAATTGCTTTTCTCCAACGCCGCTTGGCTCGTTCCGAAGCTGCCCGCCAGGAAGCAGAGACTCTGCTAGAGGATAAAGCGCGACTGGTTGCGCTTAGAAGTGTCGAGCTTCAACAGCGCGAAGCAGAGCTAATCAACAAAATGGAAATAAGCTCACAGGAATTGATACGAGCCGAGAAGACCGGGCGTATCGCGACGCTCCATTGGCCTAAAAACAAAGGGCTTTCTTATTCTCCATTCTTCCGAGAAATGCTTGGCATAGAGTCTGATGGAGAGTCGATTGCAGAACGGGCATGGCGGGCCGTGCATCCTCTTGACCGCGCCCGCGTATCAAAGCTCCGGCTGGAGTTTTTGACTGCGCCTCCGGGCGCCGATCATAGCTATGAATGTCGGATGGTGACTCCCTCGAGCGACACAATGTGGTTCAAGTGGAGCATGGCCAAACAAGCGAATGCAGATGGAGAGGTGATTGGCATATATGGTACCGTTCAAGACATCACAGAAACTCGAGCAATTGGTAGACGTGCAAAGGCACTGCAATTGGTTGCAGAACGGCGAATCAAGCAACTAAACAGAACCAGTGAGCAGCTAGCCAAAGCAACAGAACGTGAACGTCAAAATGCAGTTTATCTCCAAGCTGTTTTGAATAATGTACCATTAGGGGTGGCCGTTTTTGATGACGATTTGCGACTTGTCAGTTGGAACGACAAGCTGAAGGAATTGATCGGAACCAAATATGAAAACCTTTCCAAAGGTATGGAATATTCAGATTATCACGCGTTGAAGTCAGAGTTCCAGGTGCAAAATCTCGAAGCATTATCTTACATTGAAAGAGACCGGGCTGGGAACGTAAAGCCGCATAAATATCTTTTGCGTAGCAGCAACGGGGAACATATTCAGATAACTGTTGCTCCGTATAAAGGCGGTATGGTGAGGACTTATACCGATATCAGCGAATTGAAAAAGATAGAAAGCCGCTTGAGAGAACAACGGTCGCAACTAGGCGAACGCGTCGATGAATTGGAAACCCTGAGTTCTGCACTTCGCTCTTCAAAAATGGAAGCAGAGCGGGCTAATCGAGCTAAGTCGGAATTTTTGGCGATGATGAGCCACGACATCAGAACACCCATGAACGGGGTGTTGGGTATGCTATCGCTGATGGAGGAAACCGAGCTCAGTGAACCACAAAGAAAGCAGCTGCGTTTGGCCATGCAAAGTGGCGAGTTGCTGAAAATTCTGCTCGACGACATTATCGATCTGGCTCGCGCAGAGGCAGGCGCTATTTCTTTGGAACCAGCACCTACCGTGCTGGACCTGGTGGTCACTGGCGTAATGGATTTCTGGTCGGGTGCGGCCAAGGCAAAAGGCATTGAATTAGACACAGACCGTGATCCAAGTCTGCCAACTGCGCTGTTCATTGATCCGACGCGGTTTCGTCAGTTGCTCAACAATTTTGTAAGCAATGCAATAAAATACACGCCGGGTCCGAGCGGGAAAGTATCAGTTTCACTTCTGCAGAGTGAACATGACGAAAAGAGATTTTTGCGTGTTGAGGTGGCGGATAATGGTATGGGGGTGCCAGAAGACATACAATCCTCTCTATTCGCCAATTTCACTCGCTCGCCGAAAGTGGAGCGGAGTGAAATAGAAGGCGTTGGCTTGGGTCTGGCGATCTGCCGTCGATTGGTCAGTGCGATGGGCGGCGATATCGGCCTAATCAGCAAAGAAGCTCGCGGCAGCATGTTCTGGTTCGAGATACCATTGGAAGAAGCAACTGTTCCGATCGAAGTCAACACGATCAGCGCGCCGCCGTTGCTGATTAAAAACCGTGACGGAGAGAAGCCCCACATACTGATAGCGGAAGACGTGGAGGCCAATCAGTTCGTCATTGCTTCTATGCTTGATCTTTTCGGATGCACCAACGCATTAGCTGAAAATGGTCAAGTAGCGATAGATATGCTGGAAGACCATGAGTTTGACTTGGTCCTCATGGATGTATCGATGCCCGTGATGGACGGCAAAGAAGCGACGAAAGCCATCCGAAAAATGGGTTCTGTCAAGTCTAACATCCCGATCATTGGTGTTACGGCGCATGCGATGGAAACAGAACGGGAAAGCCTGCTGGCCATCGGTATGGACCAATGCTTGGCGAAGCCGATCGACAAGCATGAATTGGCAAGTGCGATAAGAAGCGCGTTGAGCAAAGCTGAAGATGATGAGCAGATTTCCCCCTCTCAGTCGGATATGCCTGCAGCTATTAATATTGATCAATTCCGCTCGGTCTTAGCCACCCTTACGCCCGACAGACGAGAGGCTTTGAAAGAAACACTGCGAAAGGATTTGGCGGTCTCGGTTTCGCATATGGAAGCTGCATATACCGATCAAAGCGATGAGCTTTTATCCGGAGTCCGTCATCGGGTTAAAGGAGTAGCACAAACTTTCGGATTTGACGGTTTATTGGATCAAGCGAACGCCGCAGATCTCTCTGATCCGAAATCCCTTGATAGGTTCAAAAACTCCGCAAACAAAACGCTGAGTGAAGTTGAGAAAGCCTGCGGCGTATAGAGCATCCTTCAATAGGCACCGCGTCCCGTTAGAACGGCCGGTACGGTGGAGACGAGAAGCGAAATATCTTTCAGCACGCTTTGATGACTAAGATATTCCTCGTCCATTTTGACCTGCTCCTCAAACGGTATTTCTGCCCGACCGGAAACTTGCCACGTGCAGGTCAGTCCCGGTTTTCCGGCGAGCCGATTCATACTTTTATTTGGTCTTTGCATGACTTCTTTGGGTAGCGCGGGGCGTGGGCCGACCAATGACATATCTCCTTTCAAGACGTTTATGAGCTGAGGTAATTCATCCATCGAAAAACGGCGAATAAGTTTGCCGATTTTGGTGATACGGGGATCATTTTTCATCTTGAAGCACACATCATCGCGATCGCTTTGCTCCATCAGCTTTTTCAATCGCTGTTCGGCATCGACTGCCATGGATCGGAATTTCCACATTTTGAAAGGCTGCCCATTCTCTCCAATTCGAACTTGTTTGAAAAAGACGGGGCCGCGATCTTCAGCGAGGATCAACAGAGAAATGGCCGCAAAGAACGGCCCAATCAAAATGAGCCCGAGCAATGTTAAAGTTAGGTCTAACACACGCTTGTTGGTTACAAATACTTTTTGGTGCAGACCTCTTGCATGCCATCCATTCACTGCGGCTTTGGCAAGAAAACTAATATTGCCCACCAAATATCTGTTGGCCAACCGCTGGGGTTCTTGCATCAATCTCCAAGCCCACTCCATGCCTGCCGCTCTTACCAGTCGTGGTGCTCTTGGAATACGACCCGAATAATAGTCAAAAAGCCCACCAACACCCAGAACGACTGGGGCATTGATCCGTGAGCGATGTTCGGCGATCCACTTTTCCTGCATCGGAACGCCCAAGCCGACAAAAACTAAGTCGGCATTTGATCTATTGATTTTTGCAATTGTTGCAGCTGTGTCAGCATGGTCCTCATAGCCATTGCTCACTCCCGCGATCATCAAATCGGGATATTGCTTTTTCATGTTTTTGGCGACCTGCTCGGCTACCTTTGGCTCACCACCATGCAGATATATAGATTTCCCCGCCTCTGCTGCCTTTTGGCACAGAATGGGAAACAGATCAGTTCCGTTCAAATTTTCTCCTAACGGAGCTTTCGCTAATTTTGAGGCGATAGACATGCCTGATCCATCCGGAAGAAGCGCGCTGCTTGCCTTTAGACATTCGCGGTACACGGAATCTTTTGTTGCTATATTGATACAATGTGCATTGATGAAGTTCACCGTTACTTTTTGATTGCTTCGGGCCGATTGCATGATTGCACTGGCGGCAGATTCTCGATCTGCTCGGATCAAATTGAAACCGAAAAGCTCGGAACGATCGAACTTCGTCCAACTCGAAAGAAGGGACCTTAAATCTAGCGTATTATACTCTGTTGCATTTGACTTATCCGCGAGAAGTTTCTGATGAAGCATTTTCAAAATCCTTTTTATCAAATTGATTGGAAACGGATTTTGCAGAAACTATGCCAATTAATTTAAGTTATTAAAATCATTAGAAAATAAAATATGCAATGTAGAATTTATAAACTGAATTCGCATTTTGCAGTGATTTTTTGAAATATGTTCGCAATATGCAAATATGGAGAGTGTTCGAACCATAAATTCAATAATTATCTTTATATTACAATGTTTTATATAAATGGCACGAGACTTGAGAGGTGACTTCCATATTCGATTATGGAGATCATCATGGCCATTTGGCATCAAGCGAAAACAAGGTTGGGAAAGGACAGTATTTGGTTCCTTTCATCCCTGGCGGCTTATGGCAGTGCCGAAATGCTCGTACGCCTGATCCGAATCGTGGCTGTCGTTGTAATTGCCCGTGCCGTCACGCCGGAGTTAATGGGTATCGCGGCATTATCGCTTAGCCTGTTTGAACTGGTTCGAGTCCTCGCAAACGCCGGGATCGGTCAAAAAATCATAATGGCTTCGAAAGCAGATTTGCCGGCGACGGCGAATACGGCACATCGCCTTTTCTGGATATGGTGTGGGCTTGTTGGCCTGATCCAATTGTGCGTTGCCGGTCTGCTTCATTTCATATTCGGGCAAACCGACGCCGCATTCATGCTCGCTGTTCTATCTGCCGTGTTTCTTTTTATGCCGGGCGGTCTGGTTCAGGTGTTTCTGCTAATGAGAGACGGGCAAATGGCGGTCACGGCAAAAATAGGCGCCGTGCAGACAATTGCAGATCATCTTCTTACCATGGTTCTTGTTGTTCTTTGGCCCTCGGCCTGGGCAATTGTATTACCCAAGCTGCTCACGGCTCCGATTTGGTTGATTGCTGTCCGCAAGGCCAAAAAGTGGAAATATAACGCGGCAGAAGGAAAGATTCCGGCACACCGCTTTGTAAACTTCTCCTTGAGTGTACTCGGAAGTGAGATGCTAACGGCCGTCCGGATGCAGGCCGACAAATTGATTGTCGGTTCGCTATTGGGGGTGAAGGCACTCGGCATCTATTACTTCGCCTTCAATGCTGGCCTCGGCATCACGACATCTATCGTAACAGCATTTTCAACCATTTTGTTTCCCCATCTGTGCGGTGTCAAAAACGGGATGCTGCGTTTGCAACGCTATCGCAGTTCATTTCTATTGGGCGCAGCTATCTTCTTGCCATTGACGCTTGCTCAAGCATTGTTCGCACCAATTTATGTGCCTTTCGTTTTTGGGCAACAATGGAGCGAGGCGGCACCTTTGGTGAGCCTGTTGTCACTCGCCGCCATCCCGATTTTCTGCGCTGCGGCGAACACAACTTGGTTGCGAGCCGCGGATCGTACCTCGGCGGACCTTGCGATAGTCGCGTTGGCAACCGGAACGACGCTCGTCTGCTTAGCGCTAGGAGCAAGTGTCAGTCTCAATGCTGCAGCCATAGGATATGGGCTCGGTCTGGCCATCACCTTCATTCCGATATCCATCGCCTTCTACCGGAAGGCTCATCAGCAAATGCCCATAAATTTTTCGTCGAAGAAGGAGACACTCATATGACCAATTTAAAATTCTCAGTTATCATTCCCGTATTCAACGCGGCTTCGACCTTGGAATCAACGATCGCCAGTGTGCTGCAACAAACTGAAAAAAGTTTTGAACTCATTATCGTCGATGATGGTTCGACCGATAACAGCTTGCGGAAGGCGCTGGCAATGGCGTCAAAAGACACTCGTATAAAAGTGAAGTCGCAACAAAATATGGGCGTTGCTGCTGCGCGGAACTTCGGCCTCACTTGCGCCCATGGCAAACTCATCGCATTTTTGGATGCTGATGACCTTTGGCTTCCCAACAAACTTGCGCGGCATTGGTCTTGGCATCGCAGTTTCCCTGACATTGCGATCAGTTTTGCCCAAGTCGAATTTATATCAAATTTCCCTGAGGCATCGCGAGCCGTTTCTACCGTGCCGCCGATGAACCTTAGTGTCGCAGAGCTTGTTGCCGAAAATCCAACATGCACGTCGTCCAACATTGTCCTTCGTAGCGATTGCCTGGAGAAAATTGGTCTATTTCGCGAAGGGATGTCTTATGCCGAAGATCAGGAATGGCTGGTTCGTGCACGCGCCAAAGGCCTTAATATTCGCGGTATCAACTGCCATCTGGTGGACTATCGAATGAGCGGTGATGGCCTATCGGCCAATCTAGAGAAAATGTATGCTGGCTGGCGATTGCTTGCTTCCTCCTACGAAACCCATTTCGACCGGTCCGCTGCAGAAGCACAATATTGCCGTTACCTAGCGCGACGAGCGTTGAGAACCGGTGCGAGAGCCAATACTGCTCTCGGTTTCTCTCTGCGAGGCCTACGCCTCAATATCCGCGCCTTTTTCTCAGGCAGAAACCGCGGATTGGCGACGTTGACCGGTGCAATTGCTGCGCAGTTTCTCCCGCGTGAAACGCGCATCCGCTTCTTCGCATAAACAAACAATAGTCTTAAAAGGATATGAAAATGACACAACCTTTCGTCTCGATCATAATGCCGGTTTACAATGTTGAACGCTACGTTCGTGAAGCCATCCAGTCAGTTCTCGATCAAACTTATGAAAATTTTGAACTCATCATTGTTGACGATGGTGGAACAGATGCCAGCATTGATATCTGCTCCGAATTTACCGACCCGAGGATCAGGATTGTGCATCAAGCCAATCGCGGATTATCGGGCGCGCGCAATCGTGGCATCGGACTAGCAAAAGGATCTCTTATTGCGTTTCTCGACAGCGATGATCGTTGGCTGCCCAGTAAACTCATGCTGCACACTATTCACCTGACCTGCAATTACCATGTGGACGTAAGCTTCTCTGGTTCGCGCTTGATTGATGAGGATGGAAATCGCCTGCGGGTTGCCATGCGACCAAAGCTCGGAAAAATTTCCGCATCAGACATTGTTGCTCGCAATCCGGTCGGCAATGGATCGGCACCAGTAATTCGCAAGTCAGCGCTAGACAAGATCGCCTTCCAGCATCCCAGATTCCCGGAGCGTACATGCTATTTCGATGAGGATTTCAAGCAATCTGAAGATATTGAATGCTGGTTGAGGTTAGCCTTGTCGGCTTCCGCAAATTTTGAAGGAATAGGTGGTTTGCTGACGGAATATCGAATTGTATCCGGCGCTTTGTCTTCCAACGTCGTGCGGCAATTTGAAAGTTGGGAACGAGCTATCGATAAAACAGCTCTTTATGCGCCCGATTTTATCAAAAAGAATAAGGCAAGGGCAAAAGCTTATCAGCTCCGTTATCTCGCACGCAGAGCTGCGAGCATGGGGGATGGGCCGTTCGCGCTCTCCCTTTCGCTTCAGGCCTTGGTCACGTTTCCAAAAATGATACTTGAGGAGCCTCGGAAAACTATCATCACCAATCTGGCTTGTTTGGCCGCACGCATCATGAAGCCGGCACAGTTTGCTGCATTTGCCGGTTCGTGGACTGGGCAAAGGAAAGCAATATGAAAAGGACTCAAATCACCCATTTGCTTGATGACTTTGCGCTAGGCGGCGTGACGAAAAACCTTGAGCTTTTTCAAGACCCAAATCTCACCGCGCGATATGAATCGACCATTGTCGAGGTTGACCCAAAATGGTCTATCGCACCTAAATTGAACACCGACATTATTCTCGTCCATTTTCCACCGAGTTGGAAAGTTCTCGCATTTCTTGTTTCTTTGCGAAGCCGGAATCCCGATATTAATATAGTGTGGATGGAACATAGTTATAATCGCGAATGGGAAGCCTTGCACGTCCCCGTTAAATCTCGTTTTCGCGCTATGCTGCGATGCGCGGTCGCTTTATTTGACAAAGTGATCTGTGTTTCCAATGCGCAAGCAAAATGGCTCAGTGAAGTTACGCAGGTCAATGAAAGTGCCTTTCATGTGATTAATCCATGGAGCAATTTCACGGGGTTGGAACAGATTGCATTGCCTCGCTTTTCCGCAAACAGGTCGCTCACAATAGGTGCTTATGGCCGGTTTACGAAAGCCAAAGGATTTGCGGAGCTAATCGAGGCGGTGAAACGCACTGATAATGCAAGCAATATATATCTTCATATTGGTGGCTATGGGGAACAGGAAGAAACGCTCCGCGCACTCGCTCATGGTTGCCCAAATATTCGATTCTTCGGAGAAATAGAATCCCTACCTGATTTTTTAAGCCGCTGCGATGTCGTGGCCGTGCCGTCGCATTTTGAAAGCTTTGGCTTAGTTGCAGCAGAGGCAAAGATGGCTGGACGTCCGATTATTGTTGCACCAGTTGGTGGTCTGCCGGAACAGGCCCTCAATTCTGGCGTTGTCGTTGATTGCAGAGATCAGAATAGTCTGGTTTCGGTGCTCAACGACCTTCGGCGGCTGCCGCTAACCGAAATGTCTCATTCGGCTCGGCAACAGGCTATGACTTTTGAGGATCAGCGGTTATCGGACTGGCTCAATTTTTTGCATCAGACACCAGTTGGAGCCGTCACGCGGCTTCCGAAACATCTGTCGGTCTAGGGCGCAGGCCATTTCCTATCAAGATGAGCGCCGGCCAATATAGATAGGCCAATATCTCTAGATTTTCCCCAAAGCTGTAAAGAAAAAGCAACAACAGCAAGGACAGGCCGACACGGGCTTCTGGGTATCGATATGCTCTTTTTGCGAGTAAGAACAAACTCACCATCATCGGAATTGCCAAGGCCAACAGACCAATAATTCCTTTTACAAACAGCAATCCATACCAGCTATGATGACTGCCAATGACCATATATTCTACTAAGTGGGGACCTTTTTCGACAATACCGTGACCAAACCAGGGGGCCTCCTCCTGCCAACGGTCAACGGCGATGCGACCTAAGGTCGCTCGAACCCGAGTAGAATCTGCGCGCGCGCCTTCGAAATTTGATCGCACTTCTCCGGCAGTCTGAACAATATTGACAGAGAAGAAACCGATAAAAAGTAGAACCGGTGCCGCCAGAAACCAGATGACGGGTTTATTCATCCGCGAGATTGCAAAGGCCATTGGCCAAATGACGGCAATTGCGACCAGCGCCAATCGCGACTGGCTGAGCAGTGCCACTATTAAACCGGCGCTAATTCCTATGACCTTCCATTTCAGTTCTTGTTCTTCAATAGCACAAATTATGTAAACCAATGCGACCATGCCAGCGGCAGGTGACCATGGTGCAAAGAATTGCCAGCGTGGAATGCCAGCACCGGGTTCTAACGTGTAAAGCGTGGTTGCAAAATACTCCGGTCCAGGACCGCCTACGATTTTCAAAGGAGAGACATAGAGTGTCTCCGGTAGGCCGACAAACGGTGCTATCAGAAAGATCGGCAACAGAACCAATGTTTGTGCACCAAGTTTGCATATCGCACGATATATCACAGCCGGGCGCACATCGAGGGCAGCGCCCGCTATAATGAATATGGCGAGCAGCGCCCATCCTTTGGCCCATCCAATCGACGATTTAATTGTAGCGCCAAGACCAAGGTCAAAGTTAATATGACCGACCCACAATGTGACCAGCAACAAAGCCATACCGGCAATCCAGGTCCATACGCCCAATCCAGCTTTATGTGGTTTTTGATGTTCGGGTAAGCCGGGAGCCAGATAATACCGCCAGGCAACATGAAGTGCGAGTATCCAGGCGATAACCGGTCCGGCAATATATAGACCCCCGATCAACCACAAAGCCCATGTGCTCAATAGGGAGTAATATATCAGGCGTTCGGCAAAACTTTGCGGATGATTATCTGTCTGAACCACAATAACCCAAATCCGATCAATAACACCAAGGACGACCCTAATGCTCCAGCTATAGCGACAATAGTGGACGGCGACGAGCGTTCTTCTGGCAAGCTCGGCTCTTCCAGTGTTTGAACCAGAGGATAAGAAGCGAACGGATCTGCCTTGTTGGTATCAATTCTCGCAAGAGCTGAGGAGAAAACGGCTTCTGAGACGCGCAGGTCTCTTTGTAGATCCGCCAATTGTGACGCCTGGTTGACCAGCTTTGGTGCCTTGGCTGTTTGCTCTGATATTTGCGCACGAATGTCTGCCAGTCCGGCGCTGGCACCGAGACGTTCTGAATCACGAGCAACCATGGCGCCAACTAGTGCACCGCGTTCGCTGGACATTGATAGATCGGCAAAACCCATCAGAACTTCTCCGCTGAGGCCAGTTAGTTTGCTGCCGCGGGCAAGCATTTGGGTTTTTAGCTGCTCATTCTCGGCATCGATCTGCTGTACCTGACTGTGATTAGGGCCAAGCGTAGCCTTTTTCTCCGAAGCGGAAGTATTCACAGTTGCATAGCGGGCGAGCAGAGATTGAAAAACCGGATCAGCCTTTAGGGTGAACGCTTTGTTTGCGGTGGCGACCGATATGTTGAGCGCGCTGGCAATTCGGGACGCTGTGGCCGATGCGCGCTTGGTATCGGTTCGGGCCTGCCGCTCGCGATCCTGGAGTGAATCGAGTGCAGATATCCGGTTGTTAAACTGCTCCAATGACACAAGACCGGTTTCGCCTTGAAAGGCCAACAACTTTTGTTGCGCTTCACGGACCTTGGTTTCAAGTTGAACCAAACGCTTGCTTTCGGCTTCTTCGCGCTTTTCGCCTTCATCTTGGCGTAGCTGGTCCAATCCATCCAGAAATGCTGCACGCAACGATTGCGCTTTTTTCTGTGCTTGAGAAGGCGAGTCAGCCGTTATACTGACTTCTATCAAATTAGTTTGATCGATCAGCTTCACATGGGGAGCTGACATCTTTTCATTTTCGTCGCCGGCTAATTTGCCTGCTCTTGCCAGAGTGACATCGGCCATCAGCAATCGTTTGTAATTCTCAGTTGGACTGATCGATGAAGAACTAAACGCTGAATTGGTTGCCGTTGTCGCTTGTCCAATCGATTCTAGATTAAGGCTGCTCCCGACACCCGAACCAGGTAAAATCAGTGTGAAAGAGCTATCATAACGATTGGGCATGAGAACGAGAAATGCTAAAGTGATCAGCCATATCAGACCTAGAATGGCTGACATTAACGCGAGGTATCGGGCATACCGCCCCTCGGTATGCAATCCGTCTCGAACGAGATCCCAAAAGCGTTCAACACGCCTTTTCTTTGATATTGGACTATGGATCATTTGCCGATATTCCCAAAGATAAGGGCCGGCGTAGCCGTATCGGTAACAAGGCTCAGAGCATCGCGAAAGTTCATGAAGGCACTGTCATAGCAAGCGAGGGAGTCATTTGGCATTAAGTAAGGATTAAAGGCATCGCGATCCGCGCTGCGAACAAGCCGTTCAACTTTGCGTTCGGTCACAATACTTTGACCATTGATCGGATTACGCGAAATCAAGATAACCTTGCGGCCAGCATTCATTGCAGAACCGCCAACGCAATTCAGCGCAATCGCACCCTGCAAAAGACGTGTTCCATAAGGCAGACTGGTGGTTTTCTCGCCGATGGCTGCGCCGGCGTTATTGTTAGCTGACCGTGCCAGATTAGACATGAACACGCGAATGCCTGGAGCGGTGATGGCGCTAGGGCGAACCAGCAAAGGATCAAAACATTTCTTTGATGGAACAATAAGACGATCCAGCGCAACTACAGGGCGATTACTATGATCGGAGCCGTCGAAATTACCCGTCAAATTTAACTGCGTCCACTTGCCTCCTCGAATCAAATACACAGTATCGACGGCGGCATCGGGACGAACCCCACCCGCCACCTGTAGCGCCGTCGATACTGTGCGACCTGGATTGGTATCCCCGCTGGTCAGCCCTTCTTTTTGGCCTACCCGGTCTTCGGTGCGGCGGTCCCCAACGCGCACCGAACCAGGTTGAAATACCGCTCCAGATATTGAAATTGCGACACCCGAATTTTCGATCAAACGAACATCAACATTGCTGCCGATGTCCCTTACAAATCCCGCGGATAACAAATGCGATCTGATCGCACGTTCTGCTGCCAGAACATTGTTTCCCGCTATCGCAATCGGGGGGATTTGGGGTAGTTGAATGGAACCATTTTCCGTCAGAACATAAATTCCTGTTAGAACGTCGACATCCCCAGCAACAGTTACTCTAACCCGATCTCCGGGAGACAATATATTACTTCCACCGGGCAAATCGTTCGGTTCGACAAAATTACTGGCTTCAAGAAATTTTGGGCGACTAGGTTGAATGCAAGAAAAATTGTGCCCTTGATCGCTTGAGTCTGCCGTGCGCTGACGCTGTTGATTCATCCACCGACTGTCGGACAAATTGCTTGGCGCAGGACCTGCCGCGCAAGCGCTCAGCAGCGAAACTACGGATAGCGATGTGATAAGGCGGGTAAACAAATTCATCTTCAAAATCCTGACAATGGGTTTCCCCCAACTTCGCAAATCATATGCCAGAATTAATATATTCTATTATATCAGTGGGTTACAATAATTCATCCAATAAATAAATGTCATTAATTGCAAAATGCAAACGGAATATTAGCAAAATGCAACTATCGAGAGCTATGGTAGCTGCCATCAAAAAGAGGATATTTCTATGAAAGGCGTGATTTTTACAGAATTGGTTCGGTTTATGGAGGAGACCGTCTCGCCCGAATTCGCAGACAAAGTATTGGTCAATGCGGATCTACCCAATAATGGTGCATTTACGAGCGTAGGGAATTATCCCACCGCCCATGCCGCCAAGATGATCGAGGCAGCAGTCGAACTCAGCGGGATTGACGCTTCTGAACTCAGCCGGCAATTTGGGCGAACACTATTCTCACGCTTCATCATATTATTTCCCGAGATTCTGTCACGCTACAAGAATGCGTCGGAGTTATTGGACAATGTCGGACCACATATTCACACCGAAGTATGCACGCTATATCCAGATGCTCAACCGCCGCAGGTCAGCACCGAAAAAAAAGGTGACAGATTGATCGTGCGCTATTCGTCCCATCGACCAATGGCGGCAATTGCTTTTGGTTTAATTGAACAATGCTTGATCCACTATGGCGACAATCGCGAGGTGAGCTGGGAACGGGACGCCCCCGCTTTCAGCGCATCGTTCATTATTGCTCCGCCGAGCGCGGCGGCAGCATAATGTCCAAATCCGTTCATCATGCGCTGGTTGTGGAAGATATGGCCAGTCTTGCGTTCAACTATTCTGAGCAGCTTAAGAATGAGGGTTTTGAAGTAGATATTGCAGATGACGGCGCAACGGCCTTGCAATTGCTGCAATCTGCCAAAAAGCCCTATTCTATTATCCTTCTCGATCTTCAATTGCCTGACATTGATGGTCTGGACCTTTTACAACAGAATAGTGCTTATCTACAAAATAGTTCCGTGATTGTGGTAACGGCCGATGGATCTATCAATCGTGCGATCAAAGCGATGCAGGCTGGCGCATACGACTTTCTGGTCAAGCCGATTGCCCCGGAACGATTGATGACAACCGCTCGCAATGCGAGTGAAAAAAGTGAACTGGTTCAGGAAGTCCGGGCGGTTAAACATCTTCGGGACCGAACGAATTTTCATGGATTCATCGGAAAATCGCCGCAAATGCAAGCTCTGTATAAAGCTATTGAAAATGTTGCGGATAGCAAAGCGACAATTTTCATTACCGGTGAAAGCGGGACCGGCAAGGAAGTTACCGCAGAAGCGGTGCACAAGCAGGGTAAGCGCGCAAAAGGTCCGTTTGTTGCGATAAACTGTGGTGCGATTCCCGCAGATTTGCTTGAGTCCGAAATTTTTGGTCATATGAAAGGATCCTTTACCGGGGCCACTTCGGATCGAGTGGGGGCTGCTCTCGCAGCCAGCGGCGGGACGCTGTTTCTCGACGAAATCTGCGAGATGGACATTAAACTCCAGGTAAAATTACTCCGGTTTCTACAAACTGGAACCATTCAGCGAGTGGGCAGTTCAAACACTGAACAGGTCGATGTGCGCGTGGTTTGTGCAACAAATAGAGACCCGGCCCATGAAGTAGCTGAAGGACGGTTTCGGGAAGATCTATTCTATCGGTTGGCGGTTATCCCTATTGAGATTCCTCCACTTCGTGATCGTGGACATGATATTTCCCTGATCGCCAATGAGTTTTTGCGCCGCTTTTCGGAAGAAGAAGACAAATCCTTTCAGAGTTTGGACGGTGACGCAGCACTGGCATTGGCCGCTTATGACTGGCCAGGCAATGTCCGCGAATTGCAGAACCGTATCAGACGCTCGATTGTGATGAACGAAGGTGCCGTTCTGACGACTGAAATGATCGGAACTTTAGCCAAGGATAGCGGTGTTGTTGATCGATCCAACGAGCTAGAAAAAACGGCCGACGGACTTAACGCGAATCCGTTGGACAATATGTCGATGGAGGAAGTCGAACGCTATGTTGTTGATCGTGCCCTCGCCCGCGAAGACGGGAATGTGCCCGCGGCCGCGAGAGCGTTAAAACTCAGTCCTTCAACGCTTTATCGAAAGATTGAACGCTGGGCCTCTTAGCTGATTGAATTGCCAAATCATCGGCAAGTTAGAGGGAATCGAACCTCCGATATATGGATTGTCCGTCATCAGATAACTCAAGACAGATACGCTGTTAATCGTGGCAAATGTTTGGCATCATCTGTTTGATTGGAACAAAGCGGCTATCCCAATGTCCGTTTTTGCGCTCAAAGCGGTCATTGGCGTGAACAATCCAAGCCGTCTGACATTGGGCCTTTCTCGAAAGTCAGCTTTTCTCGCTGAGGCTCCCAAAGCAGACAGTTCGCAATCGGCCCAAAAACCGTCATACCATCTTGAATGTCCGCTAACGACCACACTTTCAGGCATACCACGTGGCGAAAGCTAGTGTCCGCTTTCGGGATATTGCGGACATTAGGAGTTACGGTTTTTGATCAGTTCAATTGCAGTCAGCTGGAGATAAACTTCATCTAGATTTGATCTAATGTCGCTGACATATTCGCTTACTTGTTCGGCATTTACCTTTGTGGATTGCCCTTTGACGGCAAATTCATGCACATCTTCGAGCCGCGCGGTAATCAGTGCAAACAATCCAGTTCGTACCTTGATCGGATCAATCTCGTCATCTGTGAATGCCACGCCAGAACCCATGCTCGAAGTCGTTTAGAAGTCCATATGCAGCTGTCACCATTTCGTAGATAAACGACTGGACTTCAGTGCTTGTTCTAGCATGGTCATTCCTGTCGCGAACAATGATCGCGACAAGCCGCCCGCTTCAACAAGCGAACTGCGGCTCGGGTCAGTGGAAGCGCTGGATAGTCCAGCGCCTGTTGGAGACCTTTAATGCCAAAATCAAAACCGCAAACCAAATCGTCAAAAGTCATAGCGCTGCTATCGCGAACCAGCGGCGCAACTCTCACTGAGATTTGCAAAGCAACGAACTGGCAGCAACATAGCGTCCGTGCTTTTCTGACCGGCCTGCGTAAGAAAGGCTATCTGCTCGCACGCGAACAGCGCGGTGAAGATGGGACAGCCTGTCGCATCACACAAGGTCTAAACGATAAAGACGCCAAAGGTGCAGCATGACCGTGCTGGATGATCAATTGGCTGAACTCATGGCCATGCCCCCTGCCCAATTGCGGTCTGCCTGGCGTGATACGTTTAAGTCCCCAGCGCCCGATATCGGACCCGACTTGCTCCGACGAGGGATTGCCAACCGCTTGCAAGAACGTGTTCATGGTAGCCTGACTGGTGCAACCAAACGAGAGATCGAGCGACTTCGCAAACGTGTCGAATGGACAGGTAAAGCCGGATATGCGCATGCGATCTCGTTGAAGACTGGAACAAAACTGGTCAGCAAAGGGTCCGAGCTTCGTCTGGCTATCGCTCCGGACAATGGTCCTGCAAAGCACCAACCCGATCCGGTATTAGTGCGTCTTATTGCGAAAGCTTTTGCGGCGCGAGACTATCTGATCGATGGAACAACATCACCTATGATATCGGATTACTCTCAAAGGCATTTAAGAAACCTCGCCCGGTTAAGCTTTTTGGCACCTGATATCATCACTGCCATTGTTCGAGGATCGCAACCGGTCAATCTGACTGGAAGACGCCTTCTACGCGCTGGTGACCTCCCTCTTGATTGGGCTGGACAGCGGACGCTTCTAGGGTTCGAATAAACCCCAAATCACTCAAATTTCAAAAGTGCATCCCGTGCCAGCGTTTCGGGGCCTCGAGATAATCCGGCTATTTGCTGCGATATGGCAGACGACAAATGGTCTCTGGACAACAGTTCACACAAACAGCACAAGCTAAGTTACGGAAACTTAGGGACTAAACTGGCCACCAGTTCATGTCGCTGGAGACGCTCAAAATCGGGGGAAGAAATGGTGCTGCTAGGGAGAATTGAACTCCCGACCTCGTCATTACCAATGACGCGCTCTACCACTGAGCTACAGCAGCACTAGTTTCATTGCAGGAGCCATCTGCTCCAAGCCCCGCGCCTATGGCGAAAGGGTTAAGGACTTGTCAAGCGCAGTTGCAATTTTCATGTTTCGCTGGCAGATATTCTCCATGCCAAAGCCACAACCAAAGTCCGAAAAACAGCGCAGGGAGGCCGCAAAGGCCGAACGGCTTACCGAACAATTGCGCGCCAATCTGCGGCGGCGCAAGGCGCAGGCCAAGGATTTGAAGGATGACAGCCCAAATTAGAGGTTGTTAGAGGGCGCTAGACGGAGACCACAGCCCGTTCGGGTTCGATAATCTCAAACTCTGTTACCGCATCGATAAAGCTTTGCGCCACGGGCGTTACTTCTTCCGTCGCCGGATCAAACCAGACATAGGTCAGTTTGACAACGTTCAGCAGCACATCGTCACGCACGATATGAGCAATGGCAGAATAGCTGGTCCGGCCGAATCGGGTGATGCGTAAACAGACATCGATTAAGTCATCTGCCTTGGCGGGAGCGCGAAAATCGACCTCGGCATGGCGGACCCAATTGTCGCCGCCAAATAGTTCCAGAAACTTGCCCGGAGAATCTTCATTGCCTGTGGCGCCGACAAGCTCGCGAAAATATTCGGTTACACCGATATCGGCAAAGGCAAGATAATTTGCATTAAATACAATGCCCTGCATATCCGCCTCGGCATAGCGCACGCGGATAGGAGTGATCAGTCGAAAGCCGGCGCGAGGGTCTTTGGTGTCTGTTGTCATGAAGAAAATTGTCCGTTGATATTTGGTGCTCCACACTTGATGCCGAACCCAGGATGAGCGGGTGTGAAAACTAAGCCTGGGCTTCGCATCAAGTGCGGAGCGCGCCAGCATTCAGACTAGAGGGGCAGATTAGAGGGGGGCGCATTGCTCCTTGAGCCAATTGAGCGCGTCGCCTTCGACTTGCGGCCCTACAATATCAAGCACTTGTGCATGATAATCATCGGCCCATTTGCGCTGGCTGTCGGACAGAATGGCAACGTCAATCAAACGACGGTCGAGCGGCGCAAAGGTCAGTGTTTCAAAGCCCAGCATATCCTGCTCTGCCCCGGGAACTTCCCGTTCCTCGACAAGGATCAGGTTTTCTATGCGGATACCGAACGCATCATCCTTATAATAACCCGGCTCGTTGGAGCAGATCATGCCAGCTACCAGCGGCTCAGCAAACCCGCCAAAAGCAGCGATCCGCTGCGGCCCCTCATGCACCGATAGATAAGCGCCTACGCCATGGCCTGTGCCATGGGCATAATCGACGCCATCGGCCCAGAGATATTGCCGTGCCAATATGTCGAGCTGTCCGCCTGTGGTTCCCTTGGGGAAGACGGCCTTTGCCAGCGCAATATGACCTTGCAATACCTGCGTATAGCGTTTGATCATCTCTGCCGTGGGTTCTCCCACCGCCATGGTCCGCGTCACATCGGTGGTGCCGTCGCGATATTGGCCGCCGCTATCGACCAGATAAAGCGTGCCGGTTTCAATCTTGCGATTGGTTTCCTCATTCACGCTGTAATGGCACAGCGCGCCATTGGGTCCAGCACCGGAAATGGTACGGAAAGACAGGTCCATCAGCTTGTCGGATTGCCCACGAAATTCAGCCAGCTTGGCCGCGACCGATAGCTCGTCATGGCTGCCTTTGGGCGCTTCTTGCGAAAACCAGTGGAGAAATTGACTGAGCGCCGCGCCGTCGCGTGCCTGGGCCGCTTTATGGCCGTTGACTTCCGTGTCATTTTTGATCGCTTTGGCAAGAATTGTGGGATCGCGCTTTTTGACGATATGCGCGCCAGCCCCTTCGAGCTGTCCAAAGATCGCGGCGACGGATCGCTCCGGATCAACACCAATTTTCTGACCGTCATATTCCGCCAAAGCATCGGGAAATTCGCTGTAATCCCGCAGCGCAACTGCATTACCGAGATGCACACGCACATCATCGGTCAATTTTTCCGGCGCTACAAATAGCTCGGCATTGCCATCGGCTTTGACTATCGCATAACCGCGCGGAACCGGCGTATTACTGATATCCTTGCCGCGAATATTGAATGCCCAAGCAACAGAATCGAGCGCGGCGATTACGGTCGCATCGAGGCCTTCGTCCTTCAACCAAGCGGCAATATCTGCACGCTTGTCCGCAGCGCTTTTTCCAGCAAATTCATCCGGCTGCACATCTAGTTTCGCCAATGATGGTTCTGGCTGATCCTCCCAAACGGCATCAATGGGATTGGTCTTAACCGCCACCAGATTCGCCTTATTCTTCGCTAGTTTCGCTTCCGCCGATCTGGCCCAATCCTGCGTATGCAGCCATGCATCATAGCCAATAGAAGAGCCTTCAGGCGCGTTTGCGCCGAGCCAATCAATGACACTTTGATCTGCGGTACCGACATATTCATAAAGTTTGCCATCCACCTGATCGCGTACTTGGATGGTGTAGCGCCCATCGATGAATATCGCAGCTTTGTCCTTGAGCACAACTGCCGAGCCCGCTGATCCGCCAAAGCCGGTTAGCCAGGAAAGGCGCTGCGCATAGTCGCCGACATATTCGCTCATATGCTCGTCGCAAATCGGAACAACAAAGCCATCCAGGCCATCTTTTACCATTTGCTCGCGCAAAGCGGCGAGCCTTGCTTCATAAGTGGACATCAACATTGGCTGCGAAACTCCTTGAATTAGCGCTTTAGCAAACACATAGGTGTTTCAGACGATTTCCGCCACCAATTTCCCCAAAGAGAGGCGTTATGAAAAAGATATTTTTACCGCTGATACTGGCTGCCAATCTGGTTGCTGCTCCAGCTTTCGCGCAATCTGAAACAGAAGAGATAATGACAAAAAAAATGGAAAAACCGCCAGTCGCTGAGCAGCGGCCTCATAGCTATGAACGCCACGGCTATACGATTAGCGATCCTTATCACTGGCTGAAAGATCAGAGCTATCCCAAGGTCGATGATGAGGATGTGCTCGACTACCTGAAAGAAGAAAATAAGTGGTTCGAGCAGAATATGGCTGGGCAAAAAGCGCTCACCAAATCACTGTTTGCGGAAATGAAAGCCCGAATCAAAGAGGATGAAAGCTCCGTCCCGCAAAAAGATGGCGATTGGATCTATTGGGCGAAGTTTGAAGAGGGCATGCAATATAAGCAGCATTATCGGAAATCCGTTTCCGGCGGTGCAGATGTTCTGATGATCGACGAAAACGAGCTGGCTAAGGGTAAGGAATATTTCCGGCTCGGCGCGATGGCGGTTAGCCCGGACGGCAAGCTGTTGGCCTTTTCCGTTGACGACACGGGCGCGGAACGTTTTGAAGCACGGATCAAAAATCTCGAAACCGGTGAAATGCTGCCGGACGTTATTCCCGGCACCTTGTCCAGCCTGGTCTGGTCCGCAGATTCCAAAAACCTGTTATACGGTCTCGCCAATGAAAACTGGCGCACCGACAATGCGCGGATGCATGTGATCGGCAGCGATCCCAAAGATGATATCGAGCTGTATAAAGAAAATCAGGACGGCTTTACCGTTGGCATTGGTCTGACCCAATCGGAGAAGTTTATCGTCATTGCCACCGGGGACAATGAAACCAGCGAAGTGCGGCTGGTTCCAACCGACAATCCGACGGCAGAACAGTTGCTCATATCGCCGCGCAAAAAGGGCCGCGAATATTCGGTCGAGGAGCATGATGGGAAACTTTATATCCTCACCAATGATGATCATGTGAATTTCCGTCTGGCGACAGCATCGCTGGACAAGCCGGGAGAGTGGACAACACTCATTGCCGGATCAGACGAATTCTACCTGACGGACATGACGACGTTTAAGGATTTCTATGTCACCGAAGGCCGCGACAATGGTCTCGATCAGGTCGAAATCCGCTCCTATTCTGATCCGGCGAAGATAGAGCGCATCGCTTTTCCTGAGGCCAGCTATAATGCTGGGCTCGATGGCAATCCGGAATATGATGTCAACAAGCTGCGGCTGAGTTATGAATCTATGATCACACCGGATACGGTCTATGACTACGCGCTGGCGGACAAGAGTTTGGAAACACTGAAGGTTCAGGAAATCCCTTCGGGCTATGACGCGAGCCAGTACACTACCGAACGCCTGACCATAAAGGCGCGCGATGGGGCGATGGTTCCGGTTTCGCTGGTCTATAAAAATGGCACGAAATTGGATGGCAGTGCACCGCTGCATCTCTATGCTTATGGCGCTTATGGCTATGCGGTCCCACCTAGCTTTTCGACCACAAGGCTATCGCTCGTCGATCGCGGCTTTGTTTATGCCATTGCCCATATAAGAGGTGGCGATGATCTCGGCCGCGACTGGTATCTGCAGGGCAAGCTGATGCAGCGCACCAATACGTTCAACGATTTTGTCGATGTCGCCAAAGGTCTCGCCGACAAAGATTATACGGCAAAAAGCCGGATCAGCGCTTCTGGCGGGTCTGCTGGCGGCGAGCTAATGGGCGCGATCGTCAACAGCGATCCCGATCTCTGGGGCGCGATTGTCGCGCATGTACCCTTTGTCGATGTGCTCAACACGATGCAGGACGAAAGCCTGCCGCTCACCCCCGGCGAATGGCCGGAATGGGGCAATCCGATCACCGATAAAGCGGCTTTTGAATATATCCGCAGCTACTCACCTTATGATCAGGTCAGTGCACAAAATTATCCACCGATGCTGATCACTGGCGGTCTCAATGACCCGCGCGTAACCTATTGGGAGCCAGCCAAATGGGCTGCCAAGCTTCGCGCGACCAAGACGGATGACAATATCTTGTTGCTCAAAACCAATATGGGCGCAGGCCATGGTGGCAAGTCCGGCCGCTGGAACCGGATTGAGGAAGTCGCAGAAGAGTTTGCGTTCATTCTCTGGCAGATGGGAATGACAGAATCAGAGAAATGAGCGAGCATTTCCTCGATATAACAGCGCAACCGGAGGATATTGACGAGCTAGGCCACGTTAACAACGCGGTCTGGGTGCGCTGGATTCAGGAACTGGCTACAGCCCATTGGCAAGCCATAGCTCCGCCGGAATATATCGAGCGCTATATCTGGGTCGTAAGCCGTCATGAAATTGACTATCGCGGCAATGTCAGCGCTGGCGAGACCGTGACTGGCCGAACCTGGATTTCCGAACCACCAAAGGGCGCGCGTTTCTGGCGCAATGTCAGTTTCGCGGGAGCTGACGGGAAGTTGAAGGTATCAGCAAAGACCAATTGGGCGATTATTGATCAAATCAGGGGACGCCCTGTTCGCGTTCCCCCAGAACTGTCGGCTTTGTTCCTGTCTGAAACGTAACGATCAGGGCGCTGGTATCGGCGTCACCGGAGCTAGCGGCGAGGGCTGATCAACACGTTCCCCTTCGGCTGTACGCAATTGCTGTGGTTCCAATATCGCCGCTGTTTCAATGACGTCCAATGCCCGGCGCGCTTCGTTATAGCGCCGCGCTTTTTCCATCCATTGACTGGTCAGTTCATCGCCATTGTCAGTGCCCGGCAATTTTTCAACCTCGGCAATAGCTGCATCAACATTACCATTTTCGACATAGCGTTTCGAACGGATCAACCTTTGCTGCGGCACAGGGGACGGCGTTCCGTCCCGGCGCACCACGAATAACTCAGACATTTCACGCTTGAAATCCGTCCAAAAACCTTCGCCGCTGGAACCACTGGTCAAAGACGGGCCGATATCATCCAGTCCCGTAGACAGTTCTTCGAGCGTCACCGGTTCCCGCGACGCATTGACAATTGTCGTCATCGCCTTGGGCTGGGCGTCACCAAAACGCAATCGCAGCTGTGATTCAATATAGCCAAGCGGTGAACCGCGATCGAGCGCGCGGCGGGCTGCAAAAGCGATCAGCAAGCCTTCGGCCCGAGCAGCATTGCCGGAAGCCGCCTGCGCCTGAACATTGATCCGCGATAACCGATCTTCAAGATCCGCAACCCGCACCGCCAAAGCTCGCTCTTTATCCGGTGTAAGCACCGGAATTTCAGTAGGCACAGGTTTTACGGGCGGTGGCGGCAATACCGTTCCGTCTGCATCAATACGCTTCGCCAAGGCTGTCGCCGGATCAGCGGCACCCGATGTTTGCACCGCTGGTACGGTCGCGGCGGCCTCATCTGTGCCACCAAACGGATTATAGCGTGAAAATATCCAACCTGTCAGAATCGCACCGCCAACAAAGGCGACAACCATCAGCACCAGAACATTCCGGGTCAAATTGCTTTTTCCGCCCGAAGAGGCGATTTTTTCATAGTCCCGACTCATTCAACTTCCCTAGATCCTGTTCGCCGGCTCAGCGTCCGGCCCCAAATATCACATTATGCCTTTAAGGCAGACATAGTCGTCCAGCCAGAGACAGTAAAGCATCGTCAGTTGGCCGATCGGCGGAATGCACGCTTTTCCAGCCGCCACCTGCGGCCTTTGCGATATTGGGTGACAAAGCGGCGATTTGATTGATGGAACGGTCCAAGCCCAAACGATCCATCTCGTCCGCCAATATTGTTGCCGCTCGAACCGAATAGAGCAGAATCACATGGCCCTGCCGGAGCGCCGCTTGCGCCTTTTCTCCCAAGGACAGAGCACGCGCTTGATAGACCCGGCAAAGGGTGATTTCTTGCCCCGATGGTGTCAATTTCACATGATCTTTGCCGGTCAGTCGCAAGATTCGCGAATATCGTCCGGCGGGCAGGGATTGCAGCAGCTCGTCCGCGCCGCCGCTGCCGGTTTCCGTGACATCAAAGCCGGCATCCCGGGCCGTGGCTGCGGTTGCTTCACCAACGGCCAACAGCGGCAATTGCTGATATTGGGAAAGGTTTGCACCGGCATATTGCACGCCATTGGCGCTCGTCACCATGATTGCATCGAAATCCGATGCGGGCGGCGCTGTCCAAGCCATGGGTTCAATTACAAATAACGGATCAACAATGGCATCAAGGCCCATATTTTGCGCGCGCTGGGCCGTTTCCTTGGCACCCTCAATCGGCCGCAAAATTAAGAGCGAAAGCGTCATCGACCAAATATGGCTTTCAATTCCGCGCTCGCCCGACCCAATAACTTCCGGGCAAGGCGCGCTGGAGCCTTCACGTCGCCACTGTCAAAATCAGAGGCACCACTGATACTCTCGCTGCCATCCGGTAACAATATTTCCGCTCGCAAGTTCACGCGCAGCCCATCCACCGTGGCCAGCGCCGCAACCGGACTATGGCAATCGGCGGTCAATTCTTTCAGAAATAATCGTTCGGCCGTCACGGCGCGGGATGTGCGAGTGCAGGATATTTCCTTCAACAGGCGGCGCACATGGTTCGCGTCGGTCCGCGCTTCTAGACCAACCGCACCCTGTGCAGGTGCCGGTAGCATGACATCCTCGGAAATCTCCTGTCCGACCTCGTTCATATCCAGACGATCGAGCCCGGCAGAAGCCAAAAGTGTAGCAGCATATTCACCATCTTCGATCTTTTTTAGCCGTGTTTGAACATTGCCGCGGATGAGGCGGATATCCAAATCGCTGCGCTGGCTTAGCAATTGTGCTCTCCGCCGCGGAGAGGCCGTGCCGACAATCGCGCCTTGCGGCAACGCCTCGACACTGTCCGCCCCGACCAAGCGATCGTGGATATCTGCTCGTTCCATCATCGCCGCGATTACGAACGTATCGGGCCGCAAAGTTTCGACATCTTTCATGCTGTGTACGGCGCAATCAATGTCACCTTCATCCAGAGCGCGATCCAATTCCTTGGTCCATAACGCCTTGCCGCCAACATCGGCGAGTGCACGATCCTGAATCTTGTCCCCCGTCGCCACCATCGGGACCAGCTCAACCTGTTCCGGTCGCCAGCCATGCGCTGATAGTAACGCCGTGGCAGCCATTTCCGCCTGCACCATCGCGAGTGGTGATTGGCGCGTACCCATTCGCAAAGGCCGGTCCACGCCCGCCAATAATTCCCGCTCGTTGTTGCCATTAGCTGTCATGGCCCTTGTCCTAATCCCACCATGGCTTAAGTAAAAGAGATATGAGTATAATTTTGGGCATTGAATCAAGCTGTGATGAAACAGCAGCGGCATTGGTCACGTCGGATCGGGAGATTTTGGCCCATAAACTGGCAGGTCAAGAAGAGGCCCACGCACCTTTTGGCGGAGTGGTGCCAGAAATCGCTGCCCGCGCCCATGCCGAGATCATAACCCCGCTTATTGAGGCAGCTTTGACCGAAGCTAAAATGACGCTGGATGACGTGGCTGCGGTTGCCGCAACGGCTGGTCCCGGTCTGATCGGCGGTGTGATGGTAGGGCTGGTCACCGGCAAAGCACTCGCAATGGCGGCGGACAAACCACTGGTCGCGGTCAATCATCTCGAAGGCCATGCGTTATCTCCGCGTCTCGCCAATCCGGATCTGGAATTTCCTTATCTGCTGTTGCTCGCGTCCGGCGGGCATTGCCAGATATTGCGGGTCGAAGGCGTTGGACAATATCGCCGCCTAGCGACAACAATTGATGATGCCGCCGGTGAGGCCTTTGACAAAACAGCGAAGATACTGGGCCTTGGCTATCCCGGTGGGCCAAAAGTGGAAGCGCTTGCCAAAACGGGCGATGCCGCTGCGGTTCCGCTGCCCCGGCCCCTCAAAGGATCGAAAGAGCCGCATTTCTCCTTTGCTGGTCTAAAAAGCGCTGTGGTCAGAGCCCATCAAAGCGGAGAACATAAGTCAGAAGATATTGCCGCTGCGTTCCAGCAAGCGACGGTCGATTGCCTGAAAGACCGGCTGGAAAAAGCTATACGAGATCATGGAACGGTTCCGCATCTGGTGGTTGCTGGCGGTGTCGCGGCCAACGGCCCCATTCGAGCGATGCTGGAACAATTGGCGGCGGATCATGACATGCAGTTTACCGCGCCGCCCCTATGGCTGTGCACGGACAATGCAGCGATGATCGCTTGGGCGGGGGCCGAGCGCTTTGCCGCTGGCTTGACCGATCCGCTGGACTTTGTCGCTCGCCCACGCTGGCCGTTGGACCCGACGGCCGAGAAAACCCGCGGTGCGGGAGTGAAAGCATGAGCGAAACCAAAGCCAAGATCGGTGTGATCGGAGCAGGCGCATGGGGCACAGCGTTAGCGCAGGTTCTGTCCGAGGGTCAGGACGAATTGCTGCTCGGGGCGCGCGAACCAGAGGTGGTTGCACAGATTAACGAGTACCACGAAAATCAGTCTTTTCTATCTGGTTATCCGCTCCGGCAAAATATTCGCGCAACTCAGGATATGGGTGCGCTCGCGCGGTGCGAAGCCTTGTTGATCGTGACGCCAGCCCAGCATCTGCGTGCCAGCCTGCAGGCTTTGCCGGATTGCGATGCCGCACTGATCCTGTGCAGCAAAGGCATTGAAGAATCGACACAGCAATTGATGAGCGAGATTGTTGAAGACATTCGGCCTGACAACCCGCTCGCGGTTCTTTCAGGGCCAACATTTGCCCATGAGGTTGCACAAGGACTTCCCACGGCGCTGACACTGGCCTGCGATACGGAAGAGTCCTGGAAGAAGCTCTACCCGCTCATCGCAAAATCTACATTTCGTCCATATTTTTCAGATGATATTGTCGGTGCGGAAATCGGCGGCGCGGTGAAAAATGTCCTCGCCATCGGTTGCGGCATTGTTGAGGGCGCGGGCTTGGGCCAAAATGCACGCGCCTCCATCATCAGCCGCGGTTTTGCCGAGATGCTTCGCTACGGTACGGCGCGCGGCGCAAGAGCGGAGACATTGTCCGGACTGTGCGGCTTAGGTGATCTGGTCCTGACCTGTTCATCGACCAGTTCGCGCAATTTTTCGTTGGGCAAGGGGCTGGGCGAAGGCCAGTCGGCACAAGCTCTTCTATCTGACCGCGCCACCGTTGCGGAGGGGGCTTCAACAGCACCCGTGTTGCAGCGGGATGCCAGAAGACGCGGTATTGATATGCCCATTGTCGACGCCGTTTGTGCATTACTGGCTGGGGAAACAGATTCCCAGTCTATAGTCGCACAGCTTATGGGACGGCCTTTGGTCGCTGAGCAGCGCTAGCGCAAAAGATGACAATCAGGATCGAGTGCGGTAAAGCCGAGCGTTCGATCTCAACCCCCGTTTTATGAACCCGTTCACCAGCCGGAGACTTTTTTTTGACCAGCCCGGAATCATCAGGTGCATCAACTGACCCGTTGCCCGAAAAGGCCGCGACGTCTGGTGATAACACCGCTTCCGGGACAAAGGATCAGGAGACTGACACAGAGGATCTTGCCGCGCTGGCCAAAGGTGGCCGCACCAATGTTTTCGGGTTTCTGCTGCGGTTAGCGGCCCGCCTCCCCTTTCTGTTCATCGCTGGCCGCATCTACGGCGCGGAAGCACTGGGCCGATTTGCTTATGCCATATTGATTGTCGAATTTGTCGCGCAGCTAGCGACACTCGGCTTGAAACGCGGGCTTGCCGAGCAGTTAAGCCGAACTGAAAGACCACATGTCCACGTCGTTTGGGACGGTCTGCTGGTCAGTCTTTTTGCCTCGATGCTGGGTGCCATATTGCTAATTTTGGTCCCACAAATCATGTTCCCGAACAGCGAAATAAACGGTCTCGACCGGTTTTTGCCCTTGGTGATTTTTGCTATTGCGGGATCGGATATTGCGCTGGCAGCGCTGGCCTATCGCTATGACATTGCCTCGACTGTCCGCGCCCGCGCCGTCGTCGAACCCTGGACCATCAGTATCGCGGCTTTCCTGTTTTCTTACTATTCACTGCGCGACGGATTGATAATATCCTATGTGGTATCAATGATCGCCGCATTAATCGCATCGCTATGGCCTTTGCTGAAAAGCTATGGCCTGCCATGGGGCTGGCGGCCCAAGCCAATAGCACTCGCCAAACTGGCCCGCCACAATATGCCGCTGGCTGCCGCTGATGCCGCCGAATGGGGGTCGCGGCGATTGGATCTCGCCATTCTTGGGCTATTTGCCTCCCCCGCCATTGTCGGCATCTATTATATCGCACAACAGGTCGCGAGCTTGCCGCAGAAACTCAAAACCAGCTTTGATCCCATATTGGGCCCTGTCATTACCCGTAACTTAGAGGCCGGTAATATGAAGGCCATTGCCAATCAGGTCAGCCAGGTTGGTTTCTGGATCATCGCGGCACAAGCCGGCATTGCGCTAGCCTTGGCCATCCCCGGTGAAGCCGTCATGGGGCTGGTTGGTCCCAATTTCGTCGGGGGCACGGGAGCGCTTGCCTTCCTTTTGGCTGCAGAGGCCGTGGCTGCCACGGCTGTGGTTAGTGAAGCGGCGCTGGTCTATATCGCCCGCCATCGCAACCTCCTGATTTCTCTCTCGATGCTGTTGTTGCAAGCCGCGCTCAGCGTCGCTTTCATTCAGATTTGCATGCGCATGGGATGGCCGCCGCTATTCCAGGCTGCTGCTGTGGCCGCCGCCCTCATGATCGCACTAGGCTATGCCTCGGTCGTCAAAGCCGTGTTCCTGTCGAAACTGCTCAAGGCACCGGTCAACGGCTGGCGCTGGTCGCTCATATTCGCCGTTATGGCCGGCACAGCCATCGGCTATCTCGCAACCTATTTACCCGAATGGGCCGAATTAATTGTTGGTATCCCAATGATATTGGGTAGCTATGCCTGGGTCATCTGGAAATGGGGCTTTGGGCCGGAAGACCGCAAGCTGTTCAAGATGAAAAACTGAGTCTTTTTAACCTAGCCGCTGTTTCACCAATTCCCGCAAATCTGTCTCCGGGCGAGCACCATAATGCGAGATTACCTCTGCCGCCGCGATGGCACCGATTGTCAGGCAATCTTCCAGAGACCGCTCCTCAATATATCCGCTGAGGAATCCAGCTGCGAATAGATCGCCGGCACCGGTGGTATCGATAATTTTTTCAACTGGCTCGGCGGCAACCGCATGCGTCTTCCCACCTTGCACCGCAATCGCGCCTTTTTCGCTACGCGTCACTACCAGCGTATCGACCTGAGCCGCAGTTTGTGCCACTGCCGCATCGAAATCTTCTGTTTCACAGAGCGATTTTATCTCCGCTTCATTGGCGAACAAAATGTCGATCATGCCGCCTTTTATCAGTCTGGCAAAGTCATCCCGATGGCGTTCAATGCAAAAACCGTCGGACAAGGTGAATGCCACTTTGCGGTCGTTTTTATGCGCGATATCAATCGCCAGAGCCATGGCCGCTTTAGGCTCTTCGGCATCCCACAAATAGCCTTCGAGATAGAGAATGGCCCCGCTGGCAATCAAATCGGCATCTACGGATGCAGGCGGCAGAAACTGGGAAGCACCCAAAAAAGTATTCATCGTACGCTGCGCATCAGGCGTCACCAGAATCAGGCAGCGTGCGGTTGGCGGCTCTTTACCCAGCGGCGGCACATCAAAATCAATCCCGGTAGCGCGAATATCATGGGTAAATACTTCGCCAAGCTGATCATCAGCAACCTGCGCGATCAGAGCACATTGACGGCCCAAAGTGGAAGCGCCTGCCAAAGTGTTGGAACCGGAACCGCCGCTAATCTCGCGCGCTACGCCCATATCACGATAAAGCTGCGTCGCCCGCTCTGCATCGATCAGCGTCATCGCCCCTTTGTTCAGTTGCTCTTCTTCCAGAAAAGCATCATCGGCCTGTGCGATAACATCAACAATCGCATTGCCGACGGCAACAATATCGTAACGGGATTCGGTGGTCATAAACATATCCTTATATGGGAGCGCATAAGCGCTGTCCGTTAGGGGTTAGGCGCAGCGGGTTCAAGCAGAATTGACCCGAAGCGCAATTTCATGACATGGGTTTGCGATGATTGATGCTCTTCTTCTTTCCATCGGCCAGCTATCGGACCGGCGGATATTATCTCTGCTTTTAAAAGTCTTTTTGATTTCCGTGGTGCTTCTCGCGGTTTTCGGGGTCGGTGCCTATTTTCTATTGTCTTGGTTATTCTCGCTGACGGCTTTGGAAAGCGGTGGCTTTGCAGCAGCGGCTGTGGCAGTCATCTTCACCGCACTAACCACCATCTTCCTGTTTCGCGTCATTGCGATATTCGTGCTCAATATATTTTCGGATGATATTGTCGATGCGGTCGAAGCGCTCCACTATCCGGCCCGGGCCGAGCTGGCCAAGCCGCCGGGCTACGCGCTTGGGCTAAAAATGGGATTGGCATCGGTTGGTCGGGCTATTGGCTATAACATATTGGCATCGCCTATCTATATAATGCTGCTGATCACCGGCATTGGCGCTCCAATTGCCTTTTTTGGGGTCAACGCGATCCTTATTGGCCGCGATTTGCAGGATATGGTGGCCGCACGCCATGTTGGCAATGTCGCGCAGATGGACGATAGTTGGCGGCTGAACAAGCTGACCCGTTTTGGGCTCGGACTGACCATAGCGCTGTTGCTCGCGGTCCCGTTTGTCAATTTCCTTGCACCCGTTTTGGGAGCCGCTATGGCTACCCATCTGGTTCATAAGACACGTGAAAACGGTCTGAAAGAGAGCAACTGATATGATCCGTAAGCTATTGATCTTAGCCACCTTGCCAGCGCTCGCTGCCTGCGTATCGTCGGGAGCGGTTACTGCGCCAGCACTGCCTACCGCTGCCGCATCGCCGCTTAGCAAGGTACAAGGGCTAGAACTGGTCATGGGTAAAACCGCCAATCAACTGAAACGCCTATTCGGAACGCCGCAAGCCGATGTCGCCGAACCGCCCGCACGGAAGCTGCAATTTTCCAGCGGCGCATGCATATTGGATGCTTATCTTTACCCCGAAAAAAGCGGTGGCGAAGGCCGGGTCACCCATATTGATACCCGCCGCAGCAATGGTGCGGCTGTCGATCGCGTGTCCTGCGTCAATGCCCTACGGGTCCGTTAAACACGGCTGATCGCCATTCCACGAGCACATCTTCATCCTGCTCTTTTGACAACCGCGCTGCTTTTTCCCGATCAAACCGAACGGGATCAAGCTGCGACAAGGCCCAGACTGCCGACCCCCGCACAACATTATCCTCATCATCCAGCAACGCGGTAACCGTCGGAACCAGAGACGCATCACCGCTATTGCCTGCCGCGATCAAGCTGTTGCGGACCATCCGGTTGCGGCCGGATCTTTTGATCGGCGATCCGGAGAATATCTTTCTGAAACTGGCATCATCCATAGCAAGCAAATCCGCCAGAGCGGGCGCCGCTAGTTCGGCTCTAGGAAGAAAAGCCTTATTGGCCGCCGCTGCTTCAGCAAATTTATTCCACGGACAAACCGCCAAGCAATCGTCACAACCATAGATATGATTGCCCATCGCTTCGCGATATTGCCGCGGGATCGGTCCCTTTGATTCAATCGTCAAATAGGAGATACAGGCCTTTGCATCCAAGCGATAAGGCTCCGGGAAGGCATTGGTCGGGCATATATCCTGACAAGCTGAACAGCTGCCGCAGCGATTTCCACCACCGGTCGATTGCTCCAATTCCAATGTCGTGTAGATAGCACCAAGGAACAACCAGCTGCCATGGTCGCGGCTGACCAGATTGGTATGCTTACCCTGCCAGCCCAGCCCTGCTGCCTCGGCCAGCGGCTTTTCCATCACAGGGGCGGTATCGACAAAAACCTTTACCTGCGTACCGTCAGGACAATCGGTGGATTCCAGCAATCCGCGCGCTGTGCGTTTCAGAGCGCGCTTCACGACATCATGATAATCCTTCCCCTGTGCATAGACCGATATCCGGCCGCGATCTTCCACATCGGCTAGGGCAAACGGATCTGTAGTCGGTGCATAGCTCATCCCCAACATGATCACGGAACGCACATCCGACCACAATGTCTGGGGGTCGGCCCGTTCATTGGCACGGCTTTCCATCCAGATCATGTCACCATGCTGTCCCTCCGCCAGCCAAGCCTTTAGACGTTCGGCGGTGATCGGGGCCAGATTCGCAGGCGCAACACCAAAGGCAGCGAAACCTTCTTCCTTTGCCCTTTTTTCAAGGCTTTTGGTTATTCTTAACTTGTCATCAGCCATAAGAGGCCACTATCAATCACAGCGTCTCATTAGGAAAGCCGTAAATGACTTCCAGCGCACAAGAACCTAGTTCCCCTAACGCCATTGAAGCCCATAACATTGTTAAACGGTTTGACGGTGACACAGCCGTCGACGGCATTGACCTGACGATTAAAAAGGGCAGTATTTTCGGTATATTGGGCCCCAATGGTGCCGGTAAAACCACAACATTGCGTATGCTGCTCGGCATAATCGACCCCGATGAAGGAGAACGGTTCTTGCTCGGTTCTCCCGATCCGATCAGCAAAGCCCATCAGGTCGGTTATCTCCCAGAGGAGCGCGGTCTCTATCAATCCATGAAAGCCTATGACGCGATTGCATTCATGGGCGCTCTGCGCGGATTGCCGCTGGCCGAAGGGCGCAAACGGGGCCGACAAATGATGGAAGATCACGGCCTCGGCGACGCAGCAGACAAGCAAATTCGCCAATTGTCCAAAGGCATGGCCCAGACCGTACAACTGCTCGGCACGATCGTTCATGATCCGGACCTGATCATCCTAGATGAACCCTTTTCCGGCCTTGATGCGCTGAATCAAGGCAAGCTGGAACGCCTGATCCGTGGGCAGGCCGACAAGGGCGTGACGGTGATTTTCTCGACCCATGTCATCGCCCATGCCGAACGGCTATGCGAAGAAATCGCGATCGTCGCCAATGGCAAAATTCCCTTTACTGGCAAAGTGTCGACCGCCCGCGACCGGCTGCGTCCGCAAGTCCATCTGGAGACCCGCAATCTTGAGGGGCCTTGGCGATCGGCCATTCCCGCCGATTGTCAGCCGCTTGGACATAACTGGCACTTTACCCTGCCGGAAAGCGGCGTCGAACCGCTGCTCCGGGCACTGATAGAGGGGGATGCCGGTATCCAATCGCTATCCATCGAACGCCCCGGTCTACATGATGCCTTTGTCCATATTGCGGGTGAAGCCGTGGCGAAGAAGATGGAAGAAGACCTCGCCGCAGATGCCGGATTGCAAGGAGAAGCGGCATGATCGAGACTATCCGCGCCGCTTTCGTCATCGCTCGCCGCGACTTTGCCGCGATCATCTTTTCCAAATCCTTTTTCTTTTTTCTGCTCGGCCCGCTTTTTCCGCTGATTATAGGAATTGCTGCTGGCGGGCTGGGCCAACAGGTCCGGCAAGATATTGATCGGCCGGTCATCGGTGTGGCACTGGAAGAAAGTCAGACAGCGAAACTGTTGGATGCGCGCACCGCCTTGGCCAAAAATCTTGGCAATGGCAGCTTCCCGGAATTGCTGGTGTTAACCGATGTAAGTCCGGCGGACCCTGATATAAAGGCCAAGCTCGACACGGCATCCAAACCCCTCACCGCAATTATTTCGGGCTCCCTGGAAGCCCCGGTGCTCACCGGATCCGAAGGCGATGTCAAACGATGGAGCGGTAAAGTCGCCCTGTTGTCGGAAACCGCTTTGTCCGGTTCCAATCCTGTCGCCGTGAAAACCGATTTCGTGGCCGCTACTGGCAGTTCCAAAAAGCGGACCCAAATTGCCACGGCGCAGGGCGGACAGATAATCTTGATCCTGCTCACCATGATCCTCGCAGGCATGGTCCTGTCCAATCTGGTGGAAGAAAAAACCAACAAGATTATTGAGATACTGGCCGCAGCCATTCCGATGGATGCCATATTCCTGGGCAAGCTGTTTGCGATGTTAGGCATGGCGCTGGTGGGGATTACGGTCTGGTCCACTTTAGGCTTTATCGGAGTCTCGGTCGTTAGCGCCGGCCTTCCCAATCTGGCCGCACCAGCTGTGGGCTGGCCGTTATTTTGCGTCCTGATGGTGCTCTATTTTTCGATGGCTTATTTGCTATTGGGCTCCTTGTTTCTGGGTATCGGAGCGATGGCAACAACCGTTCGCGAGGTGCAGACCCTATCCATGCCTGTCACGATGGGGCAGCTTTTGGTATTTTTCCTGGCAGCCTTTACCGTCACCAAATTGGGTGAGCCGGTAGAGTGGTTTGCTGTGGTTTTTCCATTCAGCTCTCCCTTCGCGATGATCGCACGGGCGGCGCAGATGGATGATATCTGGCAGCATGGCGTGGCTCTGATCTGGCAAGCCATGTTCACGCTGGTCATCATTCGCTTCAGTGTGATGTTGTTCCGCCGCAATGTAATGAAGTCGGGCAATAGTGCGCGTAAGAAAAGCCTGTTGAAACGATTGGGCGACTGGAAATCGGCCTGAAATTCTTCCATGATTCTATCAATTTGGCGAAAGGCCGTTGACATTGCTGTCAATAAAGGCAGACTAAACGGGTTTTGAAACGCAACCGATTGCCCAGGAAGGGCAACGGCAGGAGAGAATCATGGCCACCAGTCCCGTCCTAAACGCATCAACTCTTACCACATCCCCTACTGCCGCAGAGGCATTGGAAGCTTGGTATAAGGACAATCCGCCGGTCGCGGACACTAACCCCAATCCGCGCGATGTCAGCAAGGCAGATCTCTACAGCAAAGATTTATGGCGCGCCCCTTTTGCCGAGATGCGGGCCAACGCACCGATCAACAAAGTCGAAGATTCGGACTACGGCTCCTATTGGAATATCTGTGATCATAAAACGATCCAGCATGTTGAGGCCCTGCCCGAACTTTATTCGTCCGATGTCAATAATGGCGGCATAACCATTGCAGAAGAACGCGACGATTCGGATTTTCAATTGCCGATGTTCATTGCAATGGACCGCCCTAAACATACGGGCCAGCGTCGCACCGTAGCGCCGGCTTTCACGCCCACCGAGATGAAACGGATGGAAGAGGAAATTCGGCATAGGACTGCCGAGGTCCTCGACGGCTTGCCTTGGGACAAAGAATTTGACTGGGTCGACAAGGTCTCGATTGAGCTCACCACTGGCATGCTAGCGATTCTCTTTGGCTTTCCCTGGGAAGACCGCCGCCTGCTGACCTATTGGTCAGACTGGGCTGGCGATGTCGAACTCTCGCTAGCACCAGAGCTGGACGAGCAGCGTCGAGGAATTTTGTACGAAATGGGGGCTTATTTCCAGAATCTCTGGAACGAGCGGGTAAACGCTGAACCGACGCCTGATCTCATTTCCATGATGATCCATAGTGAAGCCATGAAAGATATGGATCAGCATGAGTTTATGGGCAATCTCGTGCTGCTGATTGTTGGTGGCAATGACACAACCCGCAATACCATGTCTGGTTTGGCTTACGGCCTCGATCAGTTTCCTGACCAGCGCCAGAAGCTGCAAGAAAACGAAGACTTGATCCCCAATGCGGTACAGGAAATCATCCGCTGGCAAACACCGCTCGCTCATATGCGGCGCACTGCGACAGATGATGCCGATCTGTTCGGGCACCAGATCAAAAAGGGCGACAAGTTGATCATGTGGTATATCTCGGCCAATCGCGACGAAAACGTGTTTCCTGATGCGGATAAGTTGATCGTTGACCGTGAAAATGCGCGGCGGCATCTGGCTTTTGGCTATGGCATTCACCGCTGCGTCGGCGCCCGGCTTGCCGAGCTGCAAATCCGAATCTTGCTTGAGGAAATGGCTAAACGCCGGATGCAGGTCAATCTGACCGGCGAAATGAAACGCGTCCATGCCTGTTTCGTCCACGGTTTCCGTAAAATGCAGGTTAAGCTGTCCAAATATTGATCGCTGGAAAGCGACGGGCCAAATATTGATAAGCCTTTGTTCAGCCGTCATATTGTAACTATCTTTGCAGAAGAACCGAATAGTAGGCGAACAGCAAAGAAAGACGGAACATGACAGGCCTTAGCAGACGCAAACTCATTGCCACCGGACTATTGGGTGCGGGTGCCTATGGCGTCGCAAGCTTTACCGGTATTTTCGGGAATAGCGCCAATGCTAAATCCGGCAAATTCAAGATTACCCGAACACCAGCCGAATGGAAAAAACGGCTCGGGCCCGCGCGCTATCGCATATTACGGCAGGAAGGCACCGAGCGCGCCTATTCTAGCCCGCTAGACAAAGAAAAACGCCAGGGTGTATTTGCCTGCGCAGGCTGTAACTTGGGCCTCTATTCCTCAAAAACCAAATTTGATAGCCGCACCGGCTGGCCCAGTTTCTGGGCACCGATAAAGGGCCGCGTCGGCACATCGACCGACTATAAAATCGGTTATCCACGCACTGAAGTCCATTGCAGCCGCTGTGGAGGGCATCTCGGACATATTTTCAGTGATGGGCCCAAGCCCACTGGAAAACGCCATTGTATCAATGGCCTGGCTCTGAAATTTATTCCGGCCTGATGAGCTCCAATATTGGCTAGCCGCCCTCTTCGGGTGCTTCCATCTGCTGCCAGAACTCCAGCTTGACGCCGTCACAATCGAGGATCCAGGCAAATTTTCCATAGCCCTCGTCGACCTGACCTAAAATTTCGAGGCCTTTCGCTTTGAGTTGCTCGACATAGGCATCCAGATCATCAACTCGCAGGTTGATCATAAAATTGGCTTTACTGGGTTCGAGATAGTCAGTGTCCGGGGAGAAGTGGCTGATCAGGCTATAAGGATCATCTCCCTTTTCGTCGGACCAACTCAGCATGGGACCATATTCGCCATCCAGTCCCAGATTATCCTTATACCATTGCCGCGTTGCCGCAGGATCTTTCACAATGTGAAATACGCCGCCTAGTCCGGTGATCTTCGCCATTTCCCTCTCCCTAATCTGGATTTTACTAGTCTATACAGGAAGCTATCTTATTTTACGTTCCGTTACGCAACTCTTTCGGCACCACTTTCCATATTGTTAGGGCACTGTCCCGTAAATGGACAGTCTGCAGCCAATTGGGCTGCCCTTTTTCCAGCAATTTGGCCGCAAGGCCATCTGGATGCTTGCTAGCATATAATTTAAGTTCGGACTCTTCTTGGCATATCGCAATATAGCGAATTTGCCGCGCTTCAATCAGATCAAGGGCCACTTCAGGTTTTGACGTGAGAATTCGTATTTGATCGGCCATGGCATCGTCATTGCGGTGATGGCTCGTCGCCAACACGCTATGCTGCGTCTGCACCAAAATCTCGGGACCGAAATCAAACGGGGCGATAATATTAGACTGCGGTAACGCATTTAGCCCTGCCAATGACTCAGAGGAATCGCAAGCCGGCTTGCCATCCGATGATACCAGCGGCTCGCTATCATTTTCAGCTTCACCGCGAACAGCATTGGCTAGTCCCAGAAAAAGCGGGCCCGGCAAGATCAGGAAAACCACCGCTACCGTTGCCAATATCCGGCTGACCGGGCGCTTGATTCCACGTGCCCCAAGAAAAGCACGATGAACAGCCCAACCAACAAGCGGCAAGGCATAAGCCGCAGCAACTGCGGCGGCGCGCTGTACCAACAAAGAGACCAGGAATGCCCAGAGCAACGCGTAGGCCAATAGAAACAGCTTGTTCTTATCAGCCGCATCAGGCCGGAGCCATTGGATGTAAATCAGACTGCCGATACCCACGATAATCGAGCCGCCAAATAGGGTGATAATTTCTCTCCATGGCTGCGCCCAGATCGGCATACCTTCACGGACGTTGACGAGCCAATAGTCCCGCACCAATGGATCCAACTGCCCGAAAGCACTGCCCATACATTGCGGTTCAAGGGCCGCGATCGTCACCAAAGCGAACGCGCCAGCGGTTATCAACCAAGCGCATCGTGCTATCACCGATTTTGGACCATAATATATGCCCGGCAGGATAATCGCTGCACCCGCCAGACAAGAAAAGATGTGGACCGGCGAGAGTGCATCACAATAATTTGCGAACATTTCCACTTGTCCGTGATTGACCAAATAGAGGACGATGGTACCGCCCAGAAATCCAGCCAGTGTCCAGAATAGCCTGACCCCTTCGTCCAGCGAAACAATCCAGCGAAATGCCAACAAGACAATGAACGCAACGGACAGGGGTAAACCTTCAAGAGATATTGACAGCCACAGGGCCAAAGAAAGGCCCATGATTTGGCCGGCTCTGCGCTTGTCTGGCCAGAACATCGTCCATAGCACCACCAGTGCGAGCACGATCTGCCAGCCATGATGATCGATCCGCATCGGCCGCAATTGCGCTATGACGGAAACAGCAGTCGCTGTCAGGGCTGCGGATAGCAAAGCAGTTTGGCGATCGAACAGCTGCTCGGTTATTTTCGCGACGAGCCACATAGCGATACCCAATGCGACCAAGGGTACCACGACCATAGCGGCTGTTTCGGCAGCCAACGGCCCAATGACAGGTTTCAAGATGAAGATGATCAGAGCCAAAGGCAGCTCAATCAGGCGCGGCCAATGCATAGGCTGGCTATCCGGCGCCCCAATACGATATTGCGTGGTATCAAACCAGCTTTGCCGCGCCAGCCAATCACGTATCTGTACCTGACGCAATTGGTCATCCGGGCCCCAACCGATGCCGGATGCTATCTGATCGAACGATACGATGATCAGTACTGCACAAACAGCGAACCAGATAGCCATGAAAGGAAGCTTGCCTCGCAAGCGGTCAATCGCGGTCATTGCGCGACTTCAGACTGTCCTTTGGCTTTTAGGTAAAGCCAGGGCACCCGCTCTGGATCAAATTGAGAGCGGTTATGCCGATCGAAATAGGGCGGCATATGATCACCAACCAACAATATATCGGCTTCCGGAAAATCGCTGGCGGTGATTTCTTTGACAAGCGCTTTGTCGATATCATCAAATATCGCGAACTGACGGCAAATCATCGGGAAGTCTTTAGCCAATTCTGGCGAGACTCTCGTGCAGTCGTCAGCATTCAAATTAAGCCCCGTCGGCACAGGTAGATGCGCATTGAGCGTCAGCCAATAGAGAAAGGTTGGCTGGCTTGCCTGTTTTAAATTTTCAGCAAGCAGCGTTGGTATCTGACGATCACAAGCACCGGCAAAAACGCCGCCGCACCATTCCGCACCCTTTTCCTGAAGATCGGACCAGAATTCCTGTTTTTGGAAACCGATATTCGGATACCATTCGTCCCGTTTGAAAAACTCACCTTTAAAGCTGTGCATCGCATGGGTTGCATAGCCTTTTTTCGCCAGCATGGCGGGCAGGCAGTTTAGCTTCGCGGCCTCCGCGGGATCGAGCAATTCATAATAGTCGCCCCACTGCCCACACATTTCGCGAAATTCACCTGATGTCGTGCTGTTATAGTAAAGACTGGTGCCTTGACTCACATCATAGCGCGCTTGAATGGCGCTATTCTCATAGTAGGCGAACAGCTTGTCGGCGATGACTTGATTGTCAACCGGCACGCCAAGTGATTCCACCATGATCAGGATGAGATGGCGCTTACCATCTGCGCGCGCGACCAATCCGGTCATTTCAACAGCTGATTCGAAATTAGCACCCACTGGCGCCTCGCGGAAATAGTGGCCCCGCATACTTTGCCCCATGGCAAAATCGGTTGCTGCCAAGCCAAAAATCAAACCCCCACCGAGCAAAATATACAGAGGCTTTGCAAAATTCGTGTCACGCTTAAGCACGAACCAGACTGTGATTAGTATGCCAACGATAACAACTGCCGCGGCGATATATTCCATGGAATTGGATGGCTTGATCTCGGCAAAAAACTGCATTGAATAGAGGAGCGAACTCATTCCAAGATTGAACAGGCCTGCTACAAATGAGAGAATCGAATAGGCAATGACGCCGGTAAAGGCCAGCCACTGGACGACACGCGGCATACGCTTCACGATCAAACCGACAAGACCAGCCAAAGCGATTTCGAAATAGCGTGGCGGCGCGCCCACGAACCACATAGCCATGAATGGAATATTGGCCAGCCCCAACCAGATCAATGCCCAGTTGAGAAACTTTTTGAAATCTGCGGACAAACCAGCCTGCGGAGCTTCCATCGTAATTGCAGTCACCGGAATACTCCAAATTTACGGGTCAGATAGACCGCAAAAAAGCTGACAAAAACCGCTGCACCTTTTGCGACAACCGGCAATACGCCCATTTCAGTGAGTCCACTCACGATACTTACGGTAATCCCTAAGCCCAGCACAGCGGTGGCGATAAAGCCGACCCGTTGCAGCTGCAGCGCGGCACCTTCTCTGGTTTTACCAGGGAAAACGAAGCTGGATGAGATCAACCAGTGTACAATTATGCCCGCGCTATATCCTGCGGCCGACGCCCAACCCGGGTCGGATGCGAATGCGACCAAAACCATGAACAGAGCGACATCAAAGGCAAGACTGACAATACTGGCCAGCAAATAGCGGGTGATGGAAAAGCGGTTCAGCAAAGCCAGCGGTCCGGGTAGATTGCCTACCCAGATCCCGACGGTAGACCGTCTATCCTGACCGCTCCGCTCCATCTTGTTTAGGCTGCCTTGGAAGGCTTGGCTTCAGGAGCGTCGCCCTCTATCCGGCTCGGAACATCGCGCATGCTTTCCAGCGCCGCTGCCCGATCTTCGGAAATCACGCTTTCCGCGCCTTCGTCGCCGGCTTCATGATACTCAGCATCTTCGTTAACGTTCCACACATTCCATTTGCGCGAACCGGCTTCGATATTTTCCACCGTCAGCATCGCGGTCATCATCGCGTGATCCTGATTGTTATAACGGTGCATGCCGTTGCGGCCGACCATATGCAGAGTCGGGAAACGGTCCTCAAGATCGCTGCGCATGGACTCTACATTCTCTTCGTAGCTGTCATCGTAAACCGGATAGGCTTTTTCCTGACGCACAACCGCGCCACCAACCACATCTTCTGGTTTGCACAGACCGAGGATCGCCATTTCTTTCTTGGCCAATTCAACAAGATCTTCATCGGTTGAAGACCAAAGACCATCATTTTCAAAGCAGAAATATTCGAGGCCTACACAAGCGATCGACTCATCCGGCACCATTTCCGGCGACCAGCTTCGGAAATTCTGTACGCGGCCGACTTGCACCCGGTCATCATGGATATATATCCAGTTATCCGGGAACAAATCTTCGGATTTCACCATCAATGCTACCGTCAAGAAGTCACGATAGTTAAGATCCTGTGCTTCCGGCAGAGATTGCGGAAGCGGGTGAATACGCGTGGCTAGTTCGCGCATCGGCGCAGAGCTGATTACATGTTTTGCATTGATAACGGTTTCGCCATCTTCGGTCGAAGCCGACACGCGCCAGTTGCCGTCGGCATCCTGCGCCAATTGTTTCAAGCTATGACCCATGAGCACTTCATTGCCCTTGGACCGCACGAAATCGCGCGCCGCGTCCCACATCATGCCGGGGCCGAGGCGAGGATAACGGAAGGTTTCGAGCAAAGTCTTGGTTTCCATGCCGTCATTGGGCTTTTTGTTGAGACCCAATGAGCGTTTCAAACCGTCGACAACCGCGCTCCAAAGGCTCAAGCCTTTAATCCGTTGTGCTGCCCAATCCGCAGACATTTCGTCACAGGGCATGCCCCAGACTTTCTCGGTATAGGTTTTGAAGAAGATCGAATAAAGCTTCCAACCGAACTGATTAACCGTCCAATCTTCAAAGCTTTTGACGTTTTTATTGGGGAAGACCTTCGCCTTGGCATAGCTGACCATACACAAGGTCGAACGCCAGATGCCGAGGTTCCACAAAGCTTCAAAAGCACGCAGCGGATAGCTGTAAAATTTGCCTTCATAATAGATGCGGCTCATCCGCGGACGTTGAATGAAATCGTCAGGCAGGATTTCATTCCAAAGGTCGACAACTTCCTTGGATTTCGAGAAGAACCGGTGCCCACCAATATCAAAACGAAAGCCTTCATACTCGACCGTCCGGCTGATCCCGCCAACATAAGTCGGGTCTTTTTCGATCACCTTGACCGTATAGCCTTTTTTGCTGAGGAGATACGCGGCGGTGAGGCCTGCTGGTCCTGCGCCGATAACAGCTACATCTACGGGTTTAGTCGCTTCAGTCATAAAATCCGATCCCTGTTCAAAAACACGGCACTCGACAGCGCCAGTTCATGTTTCAGAAACCGGAGTGAACGAAATTGGTTAGCGATAAGTTAACGCAAGCGTAAAATTGGTCATAAGTCGCGGATTATTGTTGAATTTCCGGGAAATTTGGAATAATTCCTGATTCGCAGAGGCCAATTGCCTTTGCCAATACTCGGAGCTTTTTTGTTAGAGAATGTAACAACCAACTGATTTGAAACCCGTTTAGCGTTTCAAATCACAGTAACGGCGGAACCAGTGCGCATGGCGCAAAGGCCCCTTCGTCGTACCCTATGGTTTAATTTCCGAGTAAGTTTAATGAACATTTCAAAAGCTGAGCAGCGCGTGCTTCACGCGCTCGCTCAAGGCGGGCATATCCGCCACAAACGCAACAAGAATAGCAAGATAGACGAGGTCATGTGCGTGACCCGTGACGGCTATATCCTGTCCGACTGCACGCTCGACATATTCGCGCGCTTGAAACGCAGGCGGCTGATCATGTCCCGAAGGGGTAGCCCCTATCGCATCTCTCATCTCGGCAGGGTGTCTGTACGCCCCCAACTCGACAATAGATAAAGGAAAAACGATGAACAAACCTACGCACAATCCGATCAGACCAATTGTACATGAAGACATACCGGCTCTGAAGCGGATTATCGATGCAACCGATATGTTCCCCTCTGAAATGCTCGACGATATGATTGCCGGCTTTTTCACTGATGAGGGCAGTAACGAAATATGGCTCACCTATGACACCGACGATGATAAGGTCAGTGGCATGGGTGACGCCAAAGCGGTTGCCTATTGCAGGCCGGAAGAAATGACCGACAGAACATGGAATCTGCTGCTCATCGCTGTTCATCCAGACTGTCAGGGCGAAGGCATGGGTGCTGCCTTGATGAACCATATCGAGGAGCACTTGGCCGCACGAAAGCAGCGTGTTCTGATCGTTGAAACATCGGGAGCAGACGCCTTGGCCCGCACCCGTGAATTTTATCGGCTATGCCAATATGATCAAGAATCACGCATCCGTGACTATTATGAAGATGGTGACGATAAAATCACATTCTGGAAAGCCTTGCAGGGCTGACATTTCTGGATCAAAAACGCCCAGCCTGTCTCGCGATAGGTTGGGCGTTTTATTGTTGGTCACTCCACCAAATCATCCGGCAGCAACGGCTCGCTCAGCAATTTTTCCATCGCCTTCCAGCGCCAAACCGGAGCATCGCCTTGGCGTTCGACCCAGGCCTTGACCATATCCTGACCAAGCCCATAGTTGATCACATAGCTGCGATACTGGTCGTTAAATGACAAGGATTGCTCTGCACGTTCACGGCTCACCAATTGATATTTCTGGATGAGCGTAAGCGCTTCTTCCTTCATGATTTTCTTGTCGAGATAGGCCTGAGCAATGACAAAGCGCGCGCCTTTCAGATCGCTGAGCGCTTGTTGTAACTCAAAATAATCCGCCGCTGTGGTGGGGTCTAGTCCGGCCAGAGGGTAAAGCACGTCCCGTTCAAAAGTCAGGCGTTCCTCACCCGGAAAAGCCAGATCAATGCCGTAATTGGCTGACCCTTCGGCGATGAGTGATTGCGGCGAATAGAGCGGGTAGATGGAAAATTCCTGCCAGCCACGCTCGCGGGTCAGGCGCTGCTCGAGCAGCATGTTGTAAACATGATGACCCGGATAACCTTCATGGCAACCCAGATCGACCGCACGGCTAATGCGGATTGGCAGGTCGGTATTGATCTGGATCAAGCTTTGGAAGTTACCTTGATAATAATTATAGCCGCTCCAGCTCTTGCCAGTGACAAATTCCATCTTGAAATTTTCATCTGCTGGCAGCGTGATATGTGCTGCTGTCCGGCGTTTGCATTCGGCAATGGCGGCATCAAAAACCGGTTTCAAACGGTCAGTGGGGATAGTGAAGCGTGTCTGATAGGCTTCGACCCGTTCATGCAGTGCGCCTTCACCCGGGACTAGGGCTTCGATCTTCGTCAGCGCCGCATCATAGCTGCTCAAAGGCAGAAATGCCGGTGTCACCGCGAACAGACCTTTTGCTTCCCTCGCAAAAGGAAAAACCTCATCCTGCATCATTGCATGCCGGGTTAAAGCAGCTTCGAGCTGTGCCGACAAAAAACGCTTGCGGGCCTCCACCAACGTATCGTCGCTGGCTGGCAGGGCATCAAGCCGCAGCATCAGATCCACTATGCCGTTACCAAGCTCCCGCATGTCACGGGGCTTCGCTTTGGCCGCCGCTGCCCAATCCGCCGGACCATAATAGGCATCGACATAGCCCGCTTCCTGCTCACCGAGTTCCAGCGTTAGCTGAACATAGTCACTTGCGATTGCGTCCAGGTCAGTGCTGCGCTCAACATTCTCTGTCATCGCGTCAGCAGGTGCGACGGCATTTTGGGGCACTGCGCAACTGCACAGCAGCAGCATCAAGGCAAAGCTACTCTTGCCCCGAAACGCCATCACGCAGCCTTGGCCGGTTCAGCCGTCAGTTCGTCTTCATCTTTGGAAGGCTGCGGTGCAAAGCGCAGGATACAAAAGCCGACCACCGCAGACAGGAAAGATCCCATCAACACGCCAATTTTGGCCTCTTCTATCAACAACGCTTCACCAGGAAAGGCCAGCGCGCCAATGAACAGGCTCATGGTAAAGCCGATACCGCAAAGCATCGAAACGCCATAGACTTGCAGCCAAGTTGCACCGCCTAGGCGCTGAGCAAAACCGGTTTTCACAGCGATCCAGACGCTGGCAAAAATACCAACCTGCTTGCCAAAGAACAGGCCGGCCGCAATGCCTAGCGGCAAGGGTGCGAATATCTGTTCCATTCCAAGACCCTCTAGCGAAACGCCAGCGTTGGCGAAGCCAAATACTGGTACGATCAGGAAAGCACTCCACGGCGCAATCGCATGTTCCAATCGGTGAAGCGGTGAATCTTGTGCATCCGGCGAGCCTGGCGTCACCACAATCGGTATCACCATCGCTGCTAGTACGCCAGCAATCGTAGCGTGAACGCCAGATAGCAAGACCGCAAACCACAGTAAAAAGGCGAAGAATAAATATGCGAGCAGGGACTTCACTCCCGCTTTGTTCATCGTATACATGATACCCAAAATGACCGCAGAAGCGAGCAAGGCCGCACCATTAATTTCGGCTGTATAGACCAGCGCAATAATCGCCACTGCGCCCATATCATCGACAATTGCAACCGTGACGAGAAACAGCTTTAGCGACGTTGGAGCCCGCGGCCCAAGCAGCGCCAACACGCCAATAGCAAAAGCAATGTCCGTTGCGGCCGGAATCGCCCAGCCATTATAAAGTTCGGGCATATCGCGCACTATCGCCAGATAGATGAGTGCCGGAACCACCATTCCTGCGGCGGCCGCCAATACCGGCAAGCGCCGCCGCTCCCAGGTATTCAGACGGCCATCAACAAATTCACGCTTAATCTCAAGACCAACAAGCAGGAAGAATATCGCCATCAGGCCATCATTAATCCACAGATGTGGGGTCATGGGGCCAAGCTTCTCGCTGAGCACAGGACCTTCCAGCTCATGCAGGAAATGATGGTACATGTCATAGAGCGGACTGTTTGCCACAACCATTGCCAGCGCCGCTGCGACCATCAGCAATATACCGCCTGCCGCTTCACTTTTCAGGAAATTCCGCAGCGCAGAATCAGTGCCGGTTCGCGCTAGTTTCTCAGAGGTCATAAAAGGCCTTTTGTTGATCTATGATTTGCTAAGACCCATGCGCAGACATGCCTGTAAAATCAAGAGGGAGTATAGGTTTCTTTCAGGTAGAAATCAGAGCCTTTTAGCTGGTGGTGGCCTGGAATGTCTGCGCCATCAGCTGTTCTAGTGTAGCATTGTTACGCTCGTTCGTGTCAGAGGGTATGTCATCCAGCCACTCTGCGAGCTCAACGACAATATCTCGCGGTAGCAGCCGGATATCGGGAATATCTATATCCAATATGTCGCGTGGCTCCAGTTTCATCAAGCCGCTGGTGAGAACGCGAGCTTGAGTGATAATCGCTTCCTGCATCGCATCACTGTTGAGAAGAGCAACCAGTGAACGGGTCTGGATCGGGTCCAGTGCTTTGACATAAAGGCTATGAAAACAGGTCAGCGCCTTGACCCCCGCATCATTGTGGATGAAGCGCATCCGACCACGACCGAAGGTACTAGCCCAGATCGGCGCTGGTTCCCGCGCTTCTGCAGTATACCATATCCGTTTGGTTCGAGGCCCGTGTTTAAGCGGAATAGCTGCCGCTTCGCCTTGCCTAATATAGGCAGTCTCGGCCGGGGTAAGATCACTAGGCGGGTTGAACAGGAAACAGGCTTGCCCGGCGTCGGCCAATTTTTCAAAATCAGCCTGAGTGAACATGATGTCCGCCACTTGCGCCGCCTTGCCCAAACAGCGGTCCATCCGCGCGGTATTGAGCCCATGATCCTCGGCCTGCTGCCGGGACATGAGAAAATACTGATTTGCACCGGTTGCAATTCCGCGCTTAGTTGTAACTAGCTCTCCAAGCGGGATGTGCTCCTTAATTCTCGGCGTCGCGGGTTGACGCAGCAACACATCCCATTTTTTGCGAGACTGTAGAAAGTCGCCAGGCAGTGTCTGACGAATAATGGAGATATCCTGCTCTAGCGCCGCCAGTGAAGCCGGTGCAGTATCCCGAGGAACATAATAGCTTTTTACCGTGCGATGGGGTTTCCCTGCTTTCTCGATCAACAGAATGGAAGCAGTGGACATATTGTCTGCAAAGGCATGACCAGCATGATCGATCGCCACCAACCCGCTAAGCAGTCCCCGTTGCAGCAAATAGGCTTTTAGTGATTGACCGTAATTTGCCCCCATCCATTCGGCGGGGATTAATATTGCGGCCCGTCCACCCTGGGCCAGTTGCTCGCAAATCTTGATGACGAAATAGACATAAAGATTAGACTGCCGGCTCAATTTTTGCCCTGACCGCCGCTCAATATCGGCTGCGATCTCGCTACTAAGATCGTGGTCGCGGTGAATGACATAAGGTGGGTTCGCAACAATCCCGTCAAAACGATCATCCCAACCTGTCGCGAGGAAATCTCTTTCCCGAAAATCAAACTGGCAATCAGCTCCACCAGCTATTCGGGCTTGGGCCAGTTCCAGCAGCTGTCGATCAATATCATAGCCAGTGAACTTGCACCCTATGCGCCGCTGTTGACTCATATCGATGAGCAGCCCGGTACCCATTGCTGGATCAAGCACCGACACCGGCGAAGCATCAGCGATCCAGTCGATCATGATATTCGCATAAACAGTAGGAGTGAAAAACTGGCCGTGTTTTTTTCGGCGCGCCAGATCGGCCGATCTGGCAAATATTATCTCAGGCGAAGGCGCAATATCCGTTTTGGGTTTAGAAAGGGGTGCCGTGGAGTCCATTTACAAGGACATAAATCACCGACCGCCATTGTCGAGCCATTTGATAAGCGTACCGCCGAAGAAATCGACGGTACGCTCAACAGTTCCCAAAACAAAAGCCGATAAGGCCCTTTTGCATGGCTTTTTGATACCTCAAACAGAGCTTACCCAGCCAGGGCATGGTCTTTCAGCGGCAATCGCTTGAGATAGATATCAGCGATCTCGCCAGCGGTAAAAACCGGCGGCTGTTTCAAATTGGTCTCCGCTTGACCATCATCGCCTACACAAGCATTAATGGCCATCAACAACGAGTCAGCCAATGGTGCCGGATCGGTATTCTCGATATCGCCCTTCAGCATCAGGCTTTGCAAAAAATGCTCGATCTTCAACCGCAATGGCTCGTCTATCCGGTGATCATATTGTTCTTCAATCCACCGAAAGGCACGACGGTCTCTGGCCCGCGAAGCTCTGAGTTCGAAGCTTTCCGGCGATAGCAGAATAGCAATGCCGGCTTTGCAGAAACGGCGGAGCATTTTTTCCACCGGCTGATCAAGGTCAAACTTGATCTCGGCCATGGCCAGGTCAATCTTCTCAAAAAGCTCAAGACGCGAAGCACAATATAGTTCTTCACGATTGGCGAATTGATTATAAACGGTACGACGTGAAACGCCTGCTTCCGCCGCTACAGCTTCCATCGCAAATTCGTTAAAACTCTCCGCCCGCAGCTTTCGCCGCGCCGCGTCCAAAATCATCCGTCGAGAGGATGCGGGCCGCCATGCGGATCCTTCTGCATTTGCATCAGTCTTCAGATTTCTTGTTTGTACTCGGGTCGCCATTTTACACTCCTGTATCACTATCAGCCGGGGGGTCGGCCTCTAAAATGCACGAATGAGTTTACGTAAAGCGGTGTAAAATATCTTCTGCTATTCTACGAATGAGCTCTAAGAACCGACAAAAATGACCAAGGAGCAACAAACGACATTCTGAACCAAATGAACGACCCGGCGCAGCAGTTCCACTCCAGTAAAAACGGCTGCATAATCTCCGCATGGGCATAAACAGCGGAGCCATGAGGGGCGGGACATCCTTCCTCCAACTCATCCTGCTCGCAGGTTTGACCCGAATTGTATGTATCGGCCTGCATCCTCGCGGCAATATCGCGAAGCCCTACCGGTTCTTTTCCATTCACGAAAAATGCTTTGTTCAGCCCGATTTAATATCACCCAAACTATCTGCTTGTATCCCGTGGATAACAGTCTCCCTCAGGTTCCAGTCATGCCCCCTATTACGTTGTTGATCAGCGATGACGAGCCATTGGCGGTATCCCGACTGGCTGAACTAGTGCTGCGCATGGATGATGTGACGCTAGTGGGGGAAGCATCTGATGGCCAGGAAACACTGGAACTGATTGATTCGCTCAAACCAAATGTGGTCTTGTTAGACATAGAAATGCCTATTCTCGACGGATTTGATGTAATCGAGCATCTTTCCGCTTCTCTTGATGAAGCGGCTGAGCATATCCCACTGGTTATTTTCATCACGGCCTATCCCCAATTTGCGGTCCGGGCTTTCGAAACGGGTGCGCTGGATTTTATACCCAAGCCGGTGCGCTATGCGCGCTTGGTAGAGGCGATTGATCGCGCACGCTCCGCTTATGCTGACCGGGAAGCGCGACAACGTCTCGCATTGCTTGGCAAAACGCTCGATCAACTGAGGCAGGAACGATCCCGAGTAGTCGATGACGATCATTATCTTTGGGTGCCTCGCCATGGTGAAATTGTGCGCGTGGACTGCGACAGCATCGACTGGATCAAGGCAGAGGGCGAATATGTACGCCTCTATTGCGACCAGACATCTTATCTATACCGGCAAATGATCGGTGACTTTGTGGCTAACAACGCCGCCATCGGTTTCTTGAGGGTGCACCGATCCGCAGCCGTCAACGTCACGCGGATAGCTGCGATAAAACGGAGCACAAATGGGAGCCGCATGTTGCGTTTGAGCACCGGTGATGAAGTCGCCGTCGGCAGAAAATATGCCAAAGACGTCATGGCTATAATATCAACCAATATCGAATGATTCTGCTTTTATAATCAAGCAGGTAAAAGCCGCACTGGGCAGATTAATTGTGTATTTACAATGTTGTACACCCACCGTTGCATTGAAACTTCATCGCATTGGAAATGTTCAAAATACTGTCATATTTGATTGCTGAGCCGCTCTTTCTATCTATTTGGTTGCCGCTGTAATTAACCAAGGGAGCCAGCAATGCGGCCGAATTTCAAAACCAAAACTTTACGCAAATGTCTTACATCAGCTGCAATCGTGGCCGTGGCCATCTCTGCCACAACCGCCAAAGCACAAGATCAGGAAGGTACAGAGAGCGAAGATACTGCGGATGTGATTGTTGTTACCGGATCTCGGATCACCAATCCGAATCTGGAACTATCCAGCCCGGTCAACGTTATTGGCCGCGACCAAATTGATCTTGCCCCGTCTCTCACTGCGGAAGAGTTGATCCGCGAACTGCCAGGCGTAGTCTCCGATCTGGGCTCAGCGGTCAATAACGGCAGTAGCGGCGCAGCTGAAATCAACTTGCGCGGACTGGGTAGCAACCGTAACCTCGTTTTGCTTAATAACCGGCGGATCGTTCCGAGCGGTCTGACCGGTGTTACTGACACCAATCTGATTCCATTGGCATTGGTTGAGCGGGTTGATATCGTAACCGGCGGCGGCGGTACCGTTTATGGTGCTGATGCCATTTCCGGCGTTGTCAACTTTGTCCTCAAAGACGATTTCGAAGGCGCAGAAATTTCAACCAGCTACGGTGTGACTGAAGAATCCGATGGATCCGTTTTCCGCGCCGATTTGACGCTCGGCGGAAATTTTGCCGATGATCGCGGTAACGCCGTATTGAGCGTCGGTTACCGCACATCGGATCCTGTGCTGCAAGGTGATCGAGGCTTCGGTTTTGAGTCGCTGAATTCTGGCACCGGTGAGCCGCGGGGATCCGGAACGTCAGTCCCGACGGCTATCAACGGGCAGCAACTTGATCCGGATACCGGTTTGCTTTCAGACGATATCAACACGTTCAACTTCAATCCGTTCAATTATTATCAAACACCTTTCGAACGTTTTAATGTTTTCGGCGCTGCGCGTTATGAGGTTGCCGAGGGTATCGAAGTTTATGGGCAAGGCCTTTATTCCAAAAATACCGTCGAAACACAGTTCGCGCCTTCTGGATTATTCGGCACGACTTATAACTTGCCGCTTAGCAATCCGTTCTTGACCGATGCCTTGCGGAACCAGATCTGTGCGCAGCCTATTGTCGGATTTGGCCAAGCCGAATGTGACGCGGCTGCAGGTGTTACCGACCCAACTGACCCGAACTTCCGCGCACCAGCAGTGACCATCAATCGTCGTCTTGTCGAACAAGGTCAGCGCCAACAGACGCTGGAATTTGATGTTTTCCAGCTAGAAGCCGGTGTTCGCGGAGACATCACCGATACGATTCAGTTTGATGTTCATGCAGCACACGGGCGATCGACACGCGTCCGCAGCCAGAATAATAGTGGCCTGCGCTCACGCATTCAGCAGGGATTGTTTGCGGTTGATGCCGAAAATTGTATCGACCCGTCAAATGGTTGTGTTCCAATCAACCTCTTTGGTTCCGGTCAGGATATTTCTCAGGAAGCAGTCGCTTTCTTCAACCAGCCGGTGTCTGCAACCACTAAAACCGAGCTAACCACTGTGACAGGTTCGATTTCCGGTGACGCAGGCTTTACCATTCCGTGGGCAGAGACACCTGTAAACTTCGCCATCGGCGCCGAATATCGTGATAATGTCGCGTCAATCATTCCTGATATCGCGTCCGGTACGCCTGATGAGATACTCGGCAATGGCGAGCCGCTTGTGCCTCAGTCGGGTAGCTATGATGTTGTGGAGGTCTTTGGTGAACTGGTGGCGCCATTGGTCGAAGACAAACCGTTTTTTCATAGCCTGACTTTGGAACTTGGTGGTCGCTATTCGGATTATTCCAATACCGGCAGTAATTTTACGTGGAAAGCAGGCGGCAGCTGGGAGCCGGTAGAAGGCTTCAAACTGCGCGGTATTTATCAAAAGGCGGTGCGGTCTCCCAACATCGAAGAGCTGTTCCAGCCGACCACCACTGGATTGGATAATTTGGCAGTTGATCCTTGCGCGGGTGCAAATCCTGTCGGCAATGCGCAACTGACAGCAACCTGTATTGCTCAGGGCGCGCCAGCGGGCCAAATCGGTTCTATCCCTCAACCTTCTGCGGGTCAAATCAACGTGACGAGCGGCGGAAATGAAAACCTAGATGTCGAAAAAGCGAGAACCATAACCATCGGTGCTGTTATACAACCGGCCATCGTTCCTGGTTTAACGGTATCCATTGACTATTATGACATCGTCGTCAAAGACGCTATCTCTGAAACCACCGTAAACGATGTTTTCGCACCTTGTTTTGCAGCACCAAGCGCCAATAACCCCACCTGTGCCTTGATCCAGAGAAACCCGCTCAACGGGAGCTTGAACGGTGGTTCAGATACGCCGGGCGCCACTCTCACTCTCTCCAATCTGGGGCGCTTTGAAACATCGGGAATTGACTTTGGCATAAACTATCAGCGCGAGTTAAATTTCGCTACGCTTGGCCTGCAATTCAACGGCAACTATACTATTGAAAATAAGTTCCAGGCGACACCAACCAGCGTCAATCGCGAATGTGCCGGGTTTTATAGCGTTGCTTGCACAACCATCGGAGGCATTAAACCGGAGTTTCAGTTGAACAGCCGGGTCAGTCTGAGCCGGGAGGAAGGTTCCATCTCACTGGGCTGGCGGCATATTTCTGGCCAGGATATTGAACCCTCGCTCGAGGGAAGTTTTCTGCCCGAGTTCGAAAGCATTGATTCCTACAATATCTTCGATCTGGCAGTGAGAGGGAACGTGATGGAAACACTCAACGTTACCTTTGCTGTTGATAACTTGTTCGACAAAAAACCACCAATTGTCGGGAACGATATTGGGACGACCGACTTTAACAGCGGAAACACGTTCCCAACGACCTATGACGCTCTAGGCCGTCGTTATACAATTGGTGCGACGCTGACGTTCTAAACAAGCACTCACAGATCGGAAAAGAAAGGCGGCCGTGCAAATGGCCGCCTTTCTTGTTTTAATGAAGGCTTAGCACCCCGTTCAAGGCCGCGAAATCATCCCGCCATCCAAAGCAATCGTTTGTCCGACCAACCAAGAAGACGCTCTTGAACTGAGGTAGAGAGCCGTTCCTGCAATATCTTCCGGTGCCCCCATACGGCCGCGCGGGATTTGGGAGATTGCCATTTTGGTCATCCCGTCATTCTCAACAATCTGCTTGGTCATGTTGCTTGGGAAGAATCCTGGTGCAATCGCGTTCACATTGATGTGATAGGACGCAAGGTCAGTTGCCAAATGCTCAGTCAAATGGATCACGCCGGATTTACTAGCGGAATAGGCATAAGTCGGCATTCCGGAATTTCGGATACCATTGATCGACGCGATATTGATAACCCGCGCTGGATCATCTGCATTGCCGGACGCCTTCAACAGCGGCAAGAATTTCTGGGTGGCAAAGAATATCGCCTTGATGTTGATATCCATCACCTTGTCCCAACCCTTTTCGGGAAAGTCCTCGATCGGGGCAGCCCAGTTGGCGCCCGCATTGTTGATCAGGATATCGACCTGGCTTTCCCGCTCGCTAACCGCCGCGACAAAGGCTTCAATGCCTTCGACATTCGACAGGTCAGCGGGAATGGCGATACATTCGCCCAGCTTAGAGAGCTCCTCCGCCATCGCCATCAATCGCTCTTCCTTGCGCGCGGTGATGTAGACTTTCGCTCCGTTCTCCACCAAACCGCGCGCCATCATCGCGCCAATGCCGCTTGATCCGCCAGAAACAACGGCGACTTTACCGCTCACGTCAAATAGGCTCTTCATATCCACTCCTGTGTGCTGATTTCGATGAGCGCATCCATTCCACAGCCGTGCCCGCTTGTCACGTGTGATGAGCGTTTGAGCCTTCTGCGAGTAGGATTGGCTCTTACATGGTCTATTTGGGGCCGTAGGGCCTCTATTTGTATTATCTAGAGATTTGGTTCCGAGAAACACTGCCGTTTGTTGAAAGACGTTTTCGCCTCGTCAGGCTACCCTTGCTTGCGCTGCGGGATTTTTGCCGACTCCGATCCCCAGGATCGGCTCTGCTCGGCAAAAATGGTGGACAGGATAGGATTCGAACCTATGTACGCTTACGCGGGCAGATTTACAGTCTGCTGCCTTTAACCACTCGGCCACCTGTCCATTTGGTTGCCTAATCTTGACCGTTTTTCGGCAAGATGCGGCTCAATGACGAAAGCATCGCTCAGTGTCAATGCCTGCCCTTTCAAAATCGCACATTTGCAGTGAAAAAAGGCGAAAAAGGGGTGTGACATTGCGACCAAGCAGCTAAGGAGCTCTATGGCACGCAAAAATAGATCTGTGAAGAAAACCGGCGGCGGTTTGAAATTCTGGGGCCGGCACGCTGTGGAAGCGGCGCTGGCCAATCCCCATCGGTTCGTGAAGAAAATATCGGGGACGCGAGAAGCACTCGATACGCTGGACCTACCGGCAGACCTTGCCGTGGTTTATAGCGATGTTGCCGACCTTGGCCGGGTCATTCCGCGCGACGCGCCGCATCAAGGCATGATCGCCGATGTTGATCCCTTACCTGATATCTGGCTAGGCGACATGCTCGACAAAGCGGCAGACAAAGGCCGTCCGATATTGGTGCTGGATCAGGTCACTGATCCCCATAATGTAGGCGCCATATTGCGCTCCGCCGCGGCCTTTGATGCCGCAGCGATTGTGACGCAGGATCGCCATGCACCGCCTGAGTCTGGTACATTGGCGAAATCGGCTTCAGGTGCCTTGGAGATTGTTCCCTGGGTACGCGTAGTCAATCTGGCGCGGGCGCTGGATGAAATTGCAGAGGCGGGATATTGGCGCATCGGTATGGACGGCGAAGCGGACGACACGCTGGGCGGCATCATGGGGCAAAGCAAACTGGCTTTGGTGATGGGCGCGGAAGGCGAAGGCCTGCGGCAAAATGTTGCAGCTCATTGTGATGCGCTGGCGCGGCTTCCCATGGCCCCGCGGATGGAGAGCCTGAATGTCTCCAATGCAGCAGCCATTGCTCTTTATGCAGAATATACACGAAACCGGGAGAATTAGATGAAACAGATGTTCAAATTTGTTGCGGCGCTTTCCGCACCGTTATTGCTATCAGGCTGCTTTTTATTGCCCGGGAAGTTCAACGCGAACCTGAAGATACTCGACGGCGATCGCTATGAATTCGGTTATACTGGACAAATTCAGATGTCCATGCCCGACGATGGCAAATTGAAAAAACCAAGCAACGAACCATTTGATACGGCGAAGCTGAAATGCCGTGACCGCGTTTATAAGAGCAATGGTGAAGTCAATGCCCAGCGCCCGGTTTATGGGGATGACTATGACCAGTATGGAAAAGACGCTGATCCATCGATTGACACTAGCAAACGCAGCTATGATATCGTTGATCGTGACTGCGCCGAAGAAGAAATCACCAAACGCAAAGACGAATATGATCGTCAACAAGCGCGCAAGCTAAAGCGGTATAATGAAGAATCCGCAATGGCTGGCGCATTTTTCGGCGGTCCTATTCCGGGCGATGACGAAAGCATGGCTGCATTTGCCAAGAAATTGAGCAAATATCAGGGCTGGAAAAAGGTCGAGCATGCTGGTGGCAACATATTTGATGTCGAATATAGTGAAACCGGAACTATCGGCAATTATTTCAGCTTCCCGGTCCTCCCGGATGCACAGATGCAATATCCGTTCTTCCAGATCATCCGGCGCAGCGATGGCGCTGTGGAATTGATTATGCCTGGCATCGCTGGTCAAGGCAGCTTGTTCAATGTGATGATGATGAAAGAAAGCGGCGGTAAAGCGCCCAAGATTTCTGAAATTGATGGCGTTTTGACGGTCGAAACCAATGGTACGGTCGTCAACAATAACAGCATTGATGGCTTTACTGAAAAGGGTGACCGGAAAATGATGAGCTGGAACATCGGCAAGAATGCCGAGTCCGAAGACGGACCACGCGCGCTGATTAGATTCTGATCAACATTTGATAAGCATAAAAAAGGGGAGCTTCACGGCTCCCCTTTTACTATCACAATATAGTTGCGCTTAATCTTCTTCGGCGATTTTCACCTTCAGCCCGTCGAGATCGTCATTTAATTCGATCTGGCAGCTCAGACGCGAGAACTCGTCGCGGTGATCGCTGCTTTCCAGCAGGTCATCTTCATCTTCACTCATCGCAGGCAGCTTATCTTTCCAGTCCGCATCGACATGCACGTGGCAGGTCGCGCAAGAACAGCATCCACCGCAAAGCGCTAGCAATTCGTCAAAACCGTTGTCGCGGATCGCTTCCATGACATTCATACCGCTATCGACGGTAACGGCTTTTTCTTCTCCGGTACGACCGGTGACGTGGATGGTTGGCATATAAACCCCTTAAGCTGTTTTCATTCAAAATCCGGCACGCTATGTCCGCTCGATTGAAAAGAATCAAGGCCCGAAAAGGCCAGTAAGCTAAGGCAGAGCCGCAATGGGCCTATCAAAAGAGACGATAAAGACCAGCTTGGATGCGATCAGCAAGGTTGAGCCCGTCTTGGGCACAGCCGTCAAGGCGGCCGGCTATCCCGAACCGCGGATCAATCCCGAAGGCTATCAGACGCTGCTGCGCACCATTGTCGGGCAGCAGGTCAGCGTAGCGTCAGCCGCTTCGGTGTGGAATAAATTGGAGGCGCGACTAGGCGCTGGTTGTCCGGCCGAAGCGCTCATCGCGACTGATTTTGACGACCTGCGCGCCTGCGGTCTGTCACGCCAGAAACAGGGCTATGCGCGCAGCCTGGCCGAACTGATATTGTCTGGCGGTTTGGACTTGAGCAACCTGCCGGAAGACGATGAAGAAGCCATTGCGCGGCTCACGCAAGTTAAAGGCATTGGCCGCTGGTCAGCGGAAATCTACCTGCTCTTTGCCTTGGGGCGCCCTGACATATGGCCAGCCGGTGATCTGGCGATCCAGGCTGGTGTCGGCGATATATTGGGCCATGATACACGACCATCGGAACAGGATTTGCGAGAGATTGCCTTACCCTGGTCACCACATCGCGGGTCAGTGGCGATTTTCATCTGGCACCATTACAACACTATGGTGATGTAGGTCCTAAGACAGCAGGCAGTTATTTTTTCAACGTTGGATTCAGTGCCATCACTTCTTCCATGAAGGACCGCGGCTTCTTCCAGAATTTCGTCTTACTGTTGAACTTGTACCCCAGTACCGCAATCACTTCACTGGCAAAATGCACGCAATTGCGTTTGTTAAGGCTATAGCTTTTCTGCGGCATGTTGCGCCATTTGGCGACCACAGCCAATAGTTCACGATATTTGCTGTCCGCAACCGTGACCGTAAAATGCGGGTTGCTGTTGGCTATATATTTTGCCTTGGGTGTCTCCACCTTGCCCTTGACCGAGCCCCATAAAATGCCGGGCGAAACATTGACCGCCGTGAAGCCAAAGCTGGTATCGACAGTCTCGCCCGTCTCCAGCTTGCCTTTCATCACAAAAAACGCGTGCGGGAAATTCTTGCCGAAATCATGAGAGTAAAAGGTCACCGTCACTTGCGCCTGCGCTGGCACAGCGGCCATCAACAGCGGAATCAGAACAGCCAGAAAACGCAGCCGGAACATCACAAAAAACTGTCTCGTCACTTATTGATCTTTCCTGTCTCTAATCTGCTCATCTAGCCAGCGTGCCGCTTGTCTGGGCGACTGCTTGTCGGCTTCGCGATCAACCTTATAATTGGCCTCTCGCATATTTTCCACCGTGATCGCGCCAACCAGCGGTTTAATCGCATTCATGAGTTTGTCATCACCGCTGCGTCCCGGGGCGACCAATATCATCGCTTCATAAGATGGCACCGCGCCCTTTTTATCATCCAGAACGACAAAGCCATTGGCGGCAATACGTCCATCCGAAGAAAAGGCCGAAATCACATCCACTTCTCCGCTCGATAAAGCGGGATACATGAAGGTCGGATTAAAAGACCGGGCTTCCTTAAACTGAATCGGATAGACATCTTTCACCATTGCCCATTCTGGTCGTTCGAGAAATTCGAGATCCGTGCCAAAAGCAAAGCCCGACGATACCCGTGCAAGGTCGTCCAGTGTTTTAAGACCTTTATTTTCCGCATCTTCGGGGCGCACGGCAAAAGCATAGGTGTTTTCAAATCCCAAGGCGCCAAGCATTGTCACCCCATATTCAGACGCGCCCCATTTTGCGATTTCATTCACCATATCGTCGGCAGGCACCGTATCGGTCCGCTTCATCTGGTTGGTCCAGATGGTCCCGGAATAATCGACATAAATATCGATATCGTCTGCTGCGACCGCTTGAAACACCACCGCCGAACCAAGACCATCATGATAGCGAACTTTATAACCGGCCTCCTCCAACCGGGAACCAATCAGGCGCGCCAAAATAAATTGTTCGGAAAAGCCTTTTGCGCCAATATCCACAACGTCTTCGCGCTGGCCAAGTGTGGGCAGCAAGGCAAAGAGCAGCCCGATACCAATCAACGCCGTTCCACCCCAAGCGATGATCTTGCGCCGGTTGCGGATGGCTCGTTCGATCATGCCCAGCAGCAGGTCGACGATAATCGCAAGCCCTGCCGAGGCAAAACAGCCTGTCAGCACCAAAGTCCAATTCTGTGTCTGGAGCCCCGCAAATATCAGATCGCCGAGACTGGCTTGCCCCACCGTGGTCGAGAGCGTCGCGGCACCAATGGTCCAGACCGCCGCCGTCCTGATCCCCGCCATAATCATCGGTGCGGCGAGCGGTGCTTCCACCAGCCGCAGTTTCTGTGCTGTTGTCATGCCCAAGCCATCGGCCGCCTGCTTGGCTGCAGGCGACACACTGGTCAGTCCCGTCACCGCATTGCGCAATATCGGCAGCAGGGCGTAGAGCGTCAGAGCCAATAAGGCTGGCAGAAACCCGAGCGCCGATATCTCCCCGCCGAGCAGCGCCGACAGTCCAAGCAAAACGGGATAGAAAAGCGCAAGTAGGGCCAATGCCGGGATGGTCTGGATGAGGCTGGCAAATCCGAGAATGACCGCCGCCACTTTCGGCGCTCGCACCGCCCAGATGGCAAGTGGCAAACATAGAGCCATGGCGAGCAGCAGGGCCGAAAAGCTCAATTGCACATGGGCCGCAAGTAATTCGGGGACCCGCGCAAAAGCCTGTTGCCACGCCTCTGTCACGCCTCTTTCGCTCCATCCGTTTGGCCAAGCGCGATAAGATGCGCGGCTTGTGCGCGCGGGATTGCAACCAGGGCTTCGGCTTCATCGCCAACGCCGCCGGATAGCAATTGTGCCGGGGTTGCATCGGCCTTGATCTGGCCATCCTCCATCACCAATATGCGGTCCGCCAGATAAAGCGCCTCCGCCATATCGTGTGTGACGATAATTGTGGTCAGTCCCAGCTTTTCATGCAGCGCCTTATATTGCCCAGCGAGACTGTCGCGCGTCACCGGGTCGAGTGCGCCGAAGGGTTCGTCCATCAACATCAGGCCGGGCCGCGTGGCCAGTGCTCGGGCGACGCCGACCCGTTGCTGTTGCCCGCCGCTCAATTGATGCGGCATCCGGCTGCTCGTCTCCTGCGGCAACTCCACGAGGTCGAGCAGTTCGGCGACACGCTCGCTACGCCCCTCTTTCTCGCCTGCCAGTTCCAGACCGATGGCAATATTGCGCGCAATTGTCATATGCGGGAAGAGGCCAATATTCTGAAAAACATAACCAATCCGGCGGCGCAGGATGTGCGGATCAATCGCCTCCACATTATCGTCGGCGACCAAAACCTTCCCCGCTGTCGGATCGACTAGCCGGTTAATCATCTTCAACAAAGTGGATTTTCCGGATCCAGACAGCCCGACCAGCGCAACAAAACTGCCCGCAGCAATCTCCAGAGAAACATCGTCCACCGCCGTGATAGCGCCATAGGTGCGCCTGACATTTTTCAAGCTGATGGCTGGACCGGAGGCGGAAGGGGCAGAATTCATTAGCGATACTATTGGCCAGCTTTACCCAATATGTCCAATCGCTCTTGACCTGATGCGGAAAAACCGCTCGAATGAACATCAATGTCAATAAGACAGTGATTAAGAGGGCGAGGACAAGATGGCATATCAGAGCGGACAGAAGTCAATATTCATTACCGGCGGTGCATCAGGCCTGGGCCGCGAAGTCGCGCGCTATTTTGCGGGCAAGGGCTGGTTTATCGGTATTGCCGACATCAATGACGCCGGGATGACTGAAACTGCATCGCTGCTTCCCGAAGGGCAAAGCTCAACCCACAAGCTGGATGTTACAGACCGCGCCAACTGGAAATCTGCAGTAGCTGATTTTGGTGAAATTACCGGCAGCACAATGAACGTCCTGTTCAACAATGCCGGCATTGGGGAAGGCGGCCCCATTGAGGAGATGACCGATGAGGATATCGACCTGATGATCGCTATTAATTTTACGGGCTGTATCAGTGGCACGCGCGCCTGTTTCGAAATGCTGAAAAACACGCCAGACAGCTGTGTGCTTTATACGGCATCCGCAGCGGGTATTTATGGCGTTGCCGACCTCAGTGTTTATAGCGCCACGAAATTTGCGGTGCGCGGTCTGGCGGAATCGCACGATCTGGAATTTAACAAATATGGCATCAAGTCGCGCTCACTCATGCCAGGCTTTGTCGACACCAATATCATCTCGGATGTCGTGGAAGGCACCAATCAGACGGGCAAAGAACGGCTTGAAGAAAGCGGTGTGCTGGTCAGCCCGGTATCGATTATCGGCCCAGCAGCCTGGGAAGCCGTGCACGGTAAAAAGGTTCATACACCCGTCAACAAAATGGCGAAACAACTCGCCTTTGCCGCACGTTGGATGCCTGGACGAATCCGCAAACAATCGCTTGAACTGGCTGATCTTGGCAATGTCCTCGCCGGAGCAGAGCCTAAAAATTAGAGGATATCGTCAATAATCTTGGCCAGATCGATATCGCGTTGGGATAACCCGCCATTTTCACCGGCATCGTGGGTGGTCAGCGTGATGTCCACATTGTTGTAGACGTTAAACCATTCGGGATGGTGGTCCGCTTTCTCGGCATGGATCGCCACGCGGGTCATGAAGGCATAGGCTTCGGTAAAATCGGCAAATTTGAGTTTGCGGTTAATCGCGTCGCGTTCGCTGTCATATTCCCAGTCCGGAAGCGCGGCGAGTGCGGCCTGCCGATCGGCGTCATTAAGGGCTGCGACCATATTTCGATACTCCTTGCTTGGCTTTACCGCCATTTCGTGGCTTAAGTCTTCCCCATGAACCGAGGGGCGTCAACCAAAATGCGGAAAGAAGGCAGCGATAATCTGCACGCCGAAGCCCTTTCGTGTGTGCGCGGCGACAAATTGTTGTTTCGCGATTTGAATTTTGCGCTGGCACCGGGGCAAGCGGGCCTGGTCACTGGTCCTAATGGCGTCGGTAAATCCAGCCTGCTTCGATTGATTGCCGGATTATTGGACCCGTTCTCCGGATCGATTCATGTCCCGACATCGATAGCATTGTGCGACGACCGGATGGCGCTGGATGAAAATCTACCGCTCGAAAATGCACTTCGGTTTTGGACCAGACTTGATGGCAAGACAGACGGTGATTGCACCACCGCTATGGCCGCAGCGGGCATGAGTCATTTGGCCGAAGTGCCCATCCGCTATTTCTCGACCGGCCAGCGTCAGCGCGCCCGGCTTGCCCGAACGTTTTTGACAGGAGCAGATCTATGGTTGCTGGACGAGCCCGCCAACGGCCTCGACAAAGCATCCGTGGAGTTATTGGGTCAGACTCTGCAGAATCATTTAGACCGCGGCGGTATGATATTGGCGGCTAGCCATATTGCGCTACCGATTAGCTTTGACTTATCGCTCGAACTAGCAGCGCTGGAAGAGATGGAGACGCCATTATGATTGGTGCATTGAGCGCCCTGATCTGGCGCGATGTCCGGCAAAGCTATGCTAGCGGCGGGACATGGTTGCCAGTGATCTTCTATCTCTCGGCAGCAACCTTGTTCCCCTTTGCGGTAGGGCCGGATCGCGATTTGCTGCTGCAAACGGGCGGCGGGATATTATGGATAGCGGCATTGTTGGCGACCCTGTTGCCGCTCGACCGGCTGGTTCAGCCCGACCTTGATAACGGCCTGTATGATCAATTGCTGGTGCGCGGTATCACCGACGAGTTGATCGCCTTTGCCCGGCTGATCTCGCATTGGCTGTCTTTTGGGCCGCCGTTGTTGTTTGCCGCTTTCCTTGCCAGCGGCCTCATGGGTCTCGAAGGACCGCCGCTTGTCACCTTGCTAGCCAGCCTCGCCATCGCCACACCGGCGCTCGCCGGACTAGCGGTAATGATCGCAGCCCTCACCGCGGGCCTGAAAGGAGCCGGAGCCTTGGGCGGATTGCTACTAGTACCGCTGGCCATTCCGTTGTTGATTTTTGGTGCTGGCAGTCTCGCGGATCAAAGCGGCAGCGCCCTGTTGTTCCTGAGCGCGGTGTCCCTGCTGCTCGTCGCGATTACGCCTTTTGCTGCAGGAGCCGCGTTAAGAGCGATGCGGGAATAGCCTTAAATCCCGCCGTCGGTAACCTCGTAACCGGCCGCTTCCAGACCGGTTTTCAACGCGGCGGTACAAGTTGCCAACTCGTCCGGATCGGTTGACCGCACCACAAAATTCGCGCCCACCGTGCCGTTACGGAAAAACGGATAACTGCCGATCTGGCAACCTTCATGCGCCTTCTCTGCCGCGATAAGCACGTCGGCAATCTCGCTCTCTGGTGCCCACGCACCTAGCGTTTCGGACAATAGCGGTGCACCGCCTTCCAATGTTCCGGTCAATGCATCGAGCATACCGGCGGTAATATGAGGAACGCCCGCCATCAGGAACAAATTATCGATCTTGATACCCGGCGCGCCGGACATACGGTTTTCGATCAGTTCCGCGCCATCGGGCACCCGCGCCATGCGCAGGCGGCCTTCGTTGATACCGCCTTTGTCCGCATAATATTTCTCCAATATCGCGCGCGCCGTCGGGTGGATGACCACGTCGACGCCTAACGCCTTGGAAATCGCATCCACCGTAATATCATCATGGGTCGGACCAATGCCCCCGGTGGTGAAAAGATAATCATTGCGCGCGCGCAATATGTTCACCGCTTCAGCAATCGCATCCATGTCATCGGCAATCACGCGAACCTCGCCCAGTCTGATACCTTGTACATTCAGCCATTTGGCGACCTGGGCGATATTCTTGTCCTGGGTACGCCCAGAGAGGATTTCATCCCCAATGACGATCAGGGCAGCGGTGTAAATGCGGGATTTGCTCATGCCATTTGGATATAGAGCAGTTGCGGGAATCATCAACGGCCATTTGCAATTTGGTAAGGTCCTGCATCTAAATTGAAATGGGGCGCATATAAATCATCTCCAAAAGGAGAATATTATGACCATGGAATTTGGGCAATTCGGCTTTCAGGCGGCATTGCACGATAGCGCCTCCAGCCTGTCAATTTCGCAGGATGGCCCGCGCCTGATCATTGAGGAAGCGGATACACCGCCCAGCAAGATATCGCTCATCGCGGGCATCGCTTTTGCTTTGTGTTTTGTGGCTTTCGGGCTGTTTGTCGCGAGCTGGGAAATGGATGTTGTCAGCGAACCGCTGCGCTTTCCGGTCGCCGGAATATTTGCACTATTTGGTCTTGGCCTATTATGGCTCGTAATCAGCCGGAAGAACAGGATCCGGCGTCTGATCGCAGACAGCGAAACACAGACCATTGAATATGGCCAGATGGTCGCAGGCAAGAATGACGACTGGCAATATCAGCCAAAGGGCTTTTTTGATTATCGCCACGCCGAGAGATTCGATACCGGCTATGTCGATCATACAGCACCGGGTGCTGAACAGACTTTCACAGGCCTTTATGTCAAAGTGCCTGACGGGCCGCGTGGCGGTTTATTGGTAATGGGCGCGCTCTATGAGGTCGAAATCGCCATCGACTATATTTACCGGCATATGAATGATGCCGCACAGAGCGACCATATTTTCGGGGAGGAAAAGATTGGCCTGCCCCGGAGCTTTATTCCGCAAAACAAGCACGGGATCTGATTCCCTCTCGTCAAACCGGGCAATTATACATATATATAGCCCATGACCGATTATCTGACTGTAGAAGATGCCACCCCGCAAAGCCGGACCGGCGCGATTAAACTCCATGGGCCGGAAGGCTTTGAGGGCATGCGCAAAGCTGGCAGGCTGGCCGCCGAAATTCTTGATAGCCTGGTGCCGCATGTGGTGCCGGGTGTCACGACTGGATTTCTGGATGACATGGTCCGCCAACATGCCTTTCGGGAAGGCGCCGTCCCCGCAACGCTTGGCTATCGCGGCTTTACCCATAGCTGCTGCACCTCGATCAACCACGTGGTCTGCCACGGCATTCCTGGCGACAAGAAGCTCAAAGAAGGCGATATCGTCAATATTGATGTGACCGTGATCGTCGACGGCTGGCATGGCGACACCAGCCGCATGTTCCTGATCGGCAAGACACCGGTTAAGGCCGCGCGGCTAGTCCAGACCACGTATGAATGCCTGATGCTCGGTATCGAACAGGCCAAGCCGGGCAACCGGATGGGTGATGTCGCTCATGCGATCCAATCCCATGCCGAAGGAAACCGCTATAGTGTCGTGCGCGATTTTTGCGGGCATGGCTTGGGACAGATGTTCCATGATGCGCCAGAGGTTGTCCATGCCGGACGCCCCGGTACCGGCCCCGAACTGCGCCCCGGCATGTTCTTCACCATCGAGCCGATGATCAATATCGGCAAATATACCGTGAAAATGCTCGAAGACGGATGGACCGCGGTGACCCGTGATCGTTCGCTGTCAGCCCAGTTTGAACACAGCATCGGAATTACCGAAACCGGCTGTGAGATATTTACCAAAAGCCCAACCGGTCTGGACTGTCCACCTTACGCATAAACAAGTATCAGCCTTGACCGCAGCGCTTAAATTTAGCTAGTCAGTTAAATCAGGTTTTACCCATGAAGGTTGAACCGGCTCGGGAGAAGTTACGATGCGTCGTTTGGGACTATTTTTCGCAACCTGTTTGCTGGCTGCTTGCCAAAGTCAGACAGCCGATGACAGCAGTGGATCAGCTGCAACAAAAGGCGCGGAATGGAGCAATATCGGCTTTAATGCTAAAGAACAGCGGCACAGTCCCCTCGATCAAATTGATGAGAGCAATGTTGGCGAACTCGGCATCGCCTGGTTCAAGGACTTACCCGATGCACGCGGGCAAGAAGCCACGCCTGTGGTTGTTGATGGCAAAATGTATATCTCCACCGCTTGGTCCAAGGTTTTTGCTTATGACGCGAAAACCGGCGAGGAACTCTGGTCTTACGACCCCGAAGTCCCGGGCGAAAAAGCGGTTGATGCCTGTTGCGATGTCGTCAATCGCGGCATTGCCATTTCCCGCGGCAAGATATTTTTCGGAACCATTGACGGCCGCTTGATCGCGCTGGATGCGAATACGGGCGCACGGCTTTGGGAAACCCAGACTACCGATAATAGCAAACCTTACACGATTACCGGCGCGCCGCGGGTGGTCAAAAATATGGTAATCATTGGTAATGGCGGTGCTGAATTTGGTGTGCGCGGCTATGTCACAGCCTATAGCGTTTCCGACGGTTCACAGAAGTGGCGTTTCTACACGGTCCCCAATCCTGAAGGGAAAGCCGACGGCGCCGCGAGCGACGAAATTTTCGAGAAAGCAGCCAACAAGACCTGGGGCGATGGCGAATGGAAAGAATCTGGCGGTGGCGGCACCGTCTGGGATAGCATCGTCTATGATGAAGAGCTTGATCAGCTCTATTTCGGCGTTGGCAATGGCAATCCGTGGAACCACGGCCTGCGGTCCGGCGGTGAAGGCGACAACCTGTTCCTCTCGTCCATTGTTGCGGTAAATCCCGATACTGGCAAATATCTCTGGCACTATCAGGAAACGCCAGCGGAGACGTGGGACTATACCGCCACGCAGCATATCATCATCGCCGAGATTGACTGGCCCAAAGATACCGAAGAGGGCGAAACCACGGCCCTGACAGAAAAGCGCAAGGTGCTTTTCCACGCGCCGAAAAACGGCTTTTTCTTTGTCATCGACCGGACCAACGGCCGGTTGATGAGCGCAGAGCCTTTTGTTGATAATATCAACTGGGCTGAGGGCTATGATCTGGAAACCGGACGCCCGATCGAAACGCCGGAATCTCGTTTTTACAAAACCGGCAAGCCATTTGTGTCGATCCCTGGCGCGTTGGGAGCCCATAACTGGCATCCGATGAGCTATAATCCCAGCACCGGTCTGGTCTATATCCCGGCCCAGCAAATCCCGCAGGGTTATGAAGTTCCTACCTCCGATCTCGACAAGAAGCGCGAACGGCTCGGCTTCAACGTCGGTATCGGTTGGGCAATTGGCCAACTGCCCGATGATAAGGATGTTTACAAAGCCGCAATCGCTGCGACCACCGGCAAGCTGGTCGCCTTTGACCCCAAAGCGGGCAAGGTCGCCTGGTCGGTCGATTATCCTGCTGCCTGGAATGGCGGTACGATGACGACCGCTGGCAATCTGGTGTTTCAAGGCACTAGTGTGGGGCTGTTTAAAGCTTTCGCTGCTGATAGCGGCGAAGAACTTTTGAGCATGGACATGCAGTCCGGCATTGTCGCCGCGCCTTCCACCTATATGATCGATGGCGAGCAATATGTCGCATTCCTAACTAGCAAGGGCGGTGCCTTTCCATTGGTTGCTGGTGTAGCCGGCGGTGCGTCGCGCAAAGTGCCGAATATTCCGCGGTTGGTGGTAATGAAGTTGGGCGCCAAGGCAAGCTTGCCGGCGCTGCCAGAGAAAACCGAAATCGTCTGGAACCCGCCAGAGCCAACCGGTACACCCAAACAGGTTGCTGACGGCAAAGCGCTCTATGGTCGCTTCTGCCTTGTTTGTCATGGCGACAGTGCGGTGGGCAACGGCTTCACACCCGATCTGCGCGTGTCCGGCACTTTGGCTAGTGAAGAAGCCTGGGCTTCTATCATCACAGGCGGAGCGTTGAAACAGCATGGCATGGTCAGCTTTTCGTCTCAGTTGAAAGCTGATCAAGTCGAAGCTCTGCGCCACTATGTCATTGACCGGTCCAACTGGACCAAGGCCAATGTTGCAGAGGTGACCGCCCCGATTGCACGCTAGCTTGCACAATACACCGCTGCCTAAAATTTAGGCGGCGCGTCTCAAAAATGCCTGTTTTTTGGGCGGCATTGAAACTGTCTTCGTTTGGCTTTAGCAGAATACCAACGATTCTTTCGTCATATCAATTTGGCATGGTAATTGAATTGTAGCGGGCAAAGCGCCCGATTTTGGCGCTGCATTGGCACGCCAATATAAAAGTAAACGTGACCAACATTCAGGGACGGAACGAACAAATGAAAAAGATCGAAGCGATCATCAAACCTTTCAAACTCGATGAAGTGAAAGAGGCGCTTCACGAGGTTGGCGTATCCGGCATCACTGTCACCGAAGCAAAAGGCTTTGGCCGTCAGAAAGGCCATACGGAACTCTATCGCGGCGCGGAATATGTCGTGGACTTCCTGCCCAAAGTGAAGCTGGAGGTTGTCGTTGATGACAATCTCGCTGAACGGGTGGTCGAAGCCATTTCCACTGCCGCCCAAACCGGCCGTATCGGCGACGGCAAAATCTTCGTCATTCCAGTCGAATCAGCGCTGCGTATCCGCACCGGTGAACGTGACAGCGATGCGATTTAGGGCAGCGCCAAAGGACAAACGACGCCATTTAATTTTCACTTTTCAACAAACCAAACTTTAAAACAAACCAAGGGACGAAATAATGGGCAATACCACCGCAGATGTCATGAAAATGATCAAGGAACACGAGATTGAGTGGGTCGACGTGCGTTTCACCGATCCGCGTGGCAAATGGCAACATTTGTCCATGTGTGCCGAAGTTGTTGACGAAGATGTTCTGGAAGAAGGTTTCATGTTTGATGGCTCGTCCATCGAAGGTTGGAAAGCGATTAACGAATCCGACATGATCCTGCGCCCCGATCTGGATGCTGTTTATATGGATCCGTTTTCAGCCACACCGATGATGGTTCTGGTTTGTAACATTGTCGAGCCCGGCGATGGCTCGCTCTATGGTCGCGACCCACGCTCCACAGCTGTGCGCGCTGAGGCTTATCTGAAATCCACCGGCATTGGCGACACTGTTTATGTTGGACCGGAACCTGAATTTTTCATGTTCGACGATGTCAAATTTGAAGACGGTTATGACCGCTCCGGCTTCAAAATTGATGATGTTGAGCTGCCAACCAATACCGGCCGCGATTATGAAATCGGCAATATGGGCCACCGCCCACGCGCCAAAGGTGGCTATTTCCCCGTAGCACCTGTTGATAGCGCCGTGGACATTCGCGGCGAAATGGTTGCGACCATGATGGAAATGGGCCTGCCGATGGACAAGCATCATCACGAAGTTGCCGCTGCACAGCATGAGCTGGGTATTACATTCGGCACGCTGGTGGAAACCGCTGACCGCACGCAGGTTTATAAATATGTCGTGCAGCAGGTTGCTCACGCTTATGGCAAAACAGCGACCTTCATGCCCAAACCAATCAAGGATGATAACGGTTCTGGCATGCACACCCACATGTCGATCTGGAAAGACGGCAAGCCGCTTTTCGCGGGCAATGAATATGCCGGTCTTTCGGAAATGTGCCTCCACTATATTGGCGGCGTGATCAAACATGCGAAGGCCTGTAACGCGTTCACCAATGCCACGACCAACAGCTACAAGCGTCTGGTTCCCGGCTTTGAAGCACCGGTGCTGCTGGCTTATTCCAGCCGCAACCGTTCAGCCTCTTGCCGTATTCCTTACGGCGCAGGCGACAAAGCCAAACGCGTTGAATTCCGTTTCCCGGATGCACTGGCTAACCCATATCTGTCGGCAGCGGCGCTGTTGATGGCTGGTCTTGACGGCATCGAGAATAAAATCCACCCCGGCGATGCGATGGACAAAAACCTCTATGATCTGCCGCCAGCAGAGCTGGCTGAAGTGCCCACCGTCTGTGGCTCGCTTCGTGAAGCGCTGGAAGCATTGGAAGCGGATCATGAATTCCTGCTCAAAGGCGATGTGTTCAGCAAGGACCAGATCGACGCTTATGCCGAACTGAAATGGGAAGAAGTCAGCCGTTTGGAAACAACGCCAAGCCCGGTTGAGTTCGATATGTATTATTCGTCCTAGGCCTGGCGATCATAAAATTGAGAAACCCGGGGCAAGCAATTGCTCCGGGTTTTTTTGTTCTGGTCATCTCCAAACGGGCACTGTTCAGCAACTCGACAGGCTCCGCATGCACATGAAAATATAGGGAGTATGATATGATGCGACGAAACTTGACGTTGTTTTTGGCAGTAATAGCACATCTATTGTTCGGTAATCTTGCCGCAGCACAGATATCTGATTTTCTCGAACTCGAGGGGGTCAGCTTGGAAATGACAGCGAACCAAGTGCGCGCCGCTATGCAAGCTAGAGGCAATCCCATAGCCGGAAAAGACAAAGACGACAGGTTGAAATACAAGGCGAGCTTCCAAGATCTGGTTTCTGTAAAGCGGGAGGATCCAAAACGGTTCACAGGCTATACTCTAACCAGCAAGCTGCGCTACGAAACCGAGCGGGGCCATTTGCTGGTCTCCTTCATGCCTTTTGTCGACCGGCTGGTTGTCGTTTCGGCGCGGCTATATTCCAACGACGTGCCTTGGCTAGGCCGCAGTATTCCTGATTGTGTAAAGTTCATGGACAAGATGGGTGAACGGTACGATCTCGATATCAACACCAATGCGTCTCAGGGTCAGTCACGCTATTCGTCAAAGCAAAAGCCAATGAAGGTAGATGGCCAAATGAGAGAAGACGGGCAAATTCTGAGTTTCCTTTGCTCTCCTAGAACCATGCCACAAATTCTCCTTCGCAATCCCCATGCTCAGGACTTGCTCATGCAGCAGATCGACCAAGCATTGTCCAAATAGTCATTGCGGGCACCATTAAATATTCACAGCAATACAGGAAATTCAATAGTCCCGCGACACCCGCACATTGACATTTTGTCGGCCGATGGTCGAAATGCTCGACAATATCGATAGCCAGCGGGTGATCTGAAATTCCAGCCGTGTCGCGCTATAACCCTGACCGTCGGTAATCAGCTCTACATAGGCGCGGCGGGTGATATATTTGCCTGCTGCAATTGAAGTGCTCTGGCCCGTTGTCACGTCGGCTGGTAATATCCGCAGGCGGTCAAGGCCGACTGCTTTGCGCAGCTGATTAATCGGATCCAGCCCGCCACCACTATTGAGCGATGCGACAGCAGCGGCAAGCTGGACCGCCTCAGGTGCCGATAGATCGGATATCGATGCCCCGAACAGGACGCGCGATAGAAGCTCATCCTCTGGCAGGGCCGGTACGCTGTTAAAGGCGATTTCCGGACTGTTGCCGCGACCAGTGACATTAATAGTGGCGTTGAGACCAGTTAGATTTGCCTCTGCCTCAATATCCAATATCGGATTGGGCGGCTGACTTCCGACAAAGCGGATCCGTCCGCGTTCCAGCTGGAATCGGCGCCCGGCAAAAGTATAATTTCCGCGAATAAGGTCCGCGCTGCCGGTCATAGCGAAATTATCGACCGGACCCGATACTTTAAGATTAGCACGCCATTCGCTGTCGAGACCCAGCCCCTCGACCTGCAAGCGATTGGGTGCCGTTGCGTTGAGGGCAAAGCGCCATGGGCGGCTGCGAACGGCGGAGGCACGTTCATCAGCGCGGCGATTAATTTCGGTTACCTTGATCTTGGGCAGTGCCACGGTTTCAGTGGCATTACCAAATTGGAAAAAGCTACGGTTCAAAGTAAGATCACCGGATATCAAACCGCCATCAGCGGAGCTACGAATTTGGATCGGCCCGGTCACTGTTGCCGCAAAATCATCGCGAGCAATCAGTCGGGCATTTTTGGCATTCAGGTCAAGCATGATGCCAATGCCGTCACCCGGAGCCACTGCGAAGTTGAAGCTGCCGCTACCGCTCACCGATCCGCCGCCTCTGGTCGACCCCGTAATCTCCGGCATGACCAGCCGCGATCCGTCAAATTGGCCCTGCGCCTTGATACCGGAGATGACCGTTCCGGTCAGACCGCTTTCCAGCCGCGCGTTGGTTGTACGCAATTGTCCATTTATTTGTGGGTTAGCTAGCGTTCCCCGCACATCGGCGCTGAGGCTAAGCGGGCCGGTGAGATCAAATGTTTCCACCCCAGTGAGGCGCCACAGGGCATCGGCCGCGCCATTGAACCGCGCTTGCGCGAACAAAGGACTGCGCTGCAATTCATCTTTCCAATTACCACTACCAAAGCCGGTGACACGCCCCTGAAAGCGACCGATTGTTTCGGATTGCGACTGAATAATCCCGCGCGCCGCCGCGTTGCGATTGGAAATGGCAATGTTCAGACCCAGATCAATCGGGGTTGACGTCAGGATCAGTCCGGATCTGGTCAGACCCTTGATATTCAATTTCGCTTCGCCGGCCGGCATTTGCGAGCCTGTCTGAGTTAATTTGACTGTACCATTGGCTTCTCCGCCGAGGCCTAGATCATCCGCCACAATATCCACAAGAGTGAGCGGCATTTTCGATAATGTCATATCGAGCCGCGAGCTCCCGCTGGCCCATTGGCCAGAAAAGCGTGTGCGACCTTTGCCATAGCCCAATATCGTCGGCGAAACCGACCAACCACCACTGACCCGGCGAAGCTCAAGCGGCTGGAGAAACCGCAAGGTTCGACCTTCAAACAAACCATTACCGGTCATGACATAGCGATCCGGGGTGACGTCCGCCTTTGCCTGAAAATTGAAGGTGCTGCCGCGCGTACCAGCGATCGAAAATGTCGCATCGCCGGTTCCGTTTATCAGCTTGGCATTGCCGGCGATCCGGCCAACCATCAGATCCCCGCGACTAATCCCTTGAGCGCTTACGGTCACGTCAATGTCAGACTGCCCTTCAACGAGTATAACGTCTGCATCCAGCTTGCCCGTCCGGATGAGGATCGGCGGGGCACCATCAAAACGGGCATTTTTTGCCGTGAGTTTCGCGCGGATCAATTGGCGGTTCTGGCCGGGTTCAAACAGGACATTTCCATTTACCCCACCGCCGCTAATCGCAAGATTGCCGGCAAGACCAAGATTGGTCGGACGAATAGTCCCGGTGGCCAGCGTATCCGATAGTTTTAGCCGGTCGACACGTATCTGGGCATCTTGCCCGGCGATGGTGATAATCGAGCCATTGCCGGTAAACGGCCCGAGCGTAGAGCCACCAGCGGCCGTAAAGGCAAAGCCATTTTCAGCAGGATCAAGATCAAGCTTTACCGCGGCAAGACCTGCAGCGGGCAGCGGGCTATCCAGCAATAATGCAATCTGGGGGCGCTCCAAAGGACCGTTAAGATCAAGATCGAAAGAGCCATATTGATCATGATCTCCGCGCCCGGTAAATTCGAATATGGTGGCCGTTTGTTGCACACCGCTGCCCTTAAAACGCAGCTTCGGTGCTTCGATGCTCAGATCAGGAAAGCGCAGCTTTCGATCGGCACCGAGAACCAGTCCAGTCTTGACCACCGGAAGGCCGCCGCCTAGCTCGCGCAAGAAACTATTGTCAAACCGCCGCAGGTTCGCCGTCACCGTGCCGTCAATGGCAACACCCGCAGCGCCCGGTCCGATTTTCAGACCGGCTATAATGTCAGCAATACCAACACCGCGCAGCGCAAAACCCGGCGCTTGCGCATCAAGATCAATCACATATTCGCCAGTCGCCAGTCGCGCCTCTATATCAGCGGTTCCTTTGGCACTATCCGTTGCAATCGCTGCTCTTTCGGCAAATAGACGACCTTGCTCCAACCGCAAAAAGGCCTTGCCGTTGAAACCGGACAAAAGTTGTTTGAGCAGGTCTCCATTGCCGATAAGCGACCCAACGGCGAGTTCCACCGGAATGTCAAAGCCCGCAGCATCCCGCTGTCCTTCGCCCGACGCCGCAACACCCGTTAGCAAGGTTTTGCCAAAAGCCAATTGCGGCGCCGTCAGCAGATATTGATAGCGTAACTCAGAAAATTTATCGTTGAGCAGCGCTTTGAATTCCAAATCCTGCGCCTTCATATTGGCCGCCAGCACCGAAGGATCACGCACGTCAAATTCGATCCGCAGCGCATCAAACGCATTGCGGGCGAGATCAACCCCACCCTTGGCCGTCAGATTGGCGGCGGAAGAACGGGCCACCAGATCGAGTTGGACCAGCCTGTCTTCGACAGATGCGTTGCCATTGACCACCAGCCGCGGCGCAGCGAACTTTGCACCGAGACCTTTGGGAAAAAGATCTGATTCAATATTGCCATCAAAACCAAATAAACCATCCCGCGCCTCAAGCGTTAGCTCGGCAAGCGGCTGGTCCGCGCTCTTGGCCAAAAGGCTGCCGTCCCATTTTGCCCAGTCTCCTTCACCGGCGAGAGTGATTATATAATCCCGCTGGAAGCCAGTTTGGCGGGCAATGGCGCCATTTGCCGGTGCAATGATTTCCGCATTGAGGTCGAGCTTTTCCTTGTCCGGTTCAGCATTAAGGCTGAGAATAATCTTGTCACCGCTGCGTGTGGTCGCGGCATCAAGATTGATCATCGCGCGCCCCGATCGTATATCGGCTGCTCCAGACAAATCAGCGCGCTGTTCCTCTCCGATGACGGCTTCCTCCAAGAGCAGATTCTCGGCCCGAAAATCACCAAGATAAATGTCAAAGTCGGGAAGCAGCGGCGTGTCTTCCTGCGTATCAAGAAGCTCTGGCAACCGCTTGAGCCGCGATTTGGCTATCACGGCGTTGGAGATGTTCAGTTCATTGAAAATCCATGCCAACGGGTTCCAGTCCAGTGCGACACTACCCGCTTCAAAAAATACGCCCTTGGGATCCGCGAGACTGAGATCGACAATCTCCATCTCGTTATAGATGGATCCGTTGATGTCGCCGATGCGGATACGCAGACCGTCACTGGGTTCCAGTGCTTCGACCTCGCGGATGATAAATTCATGACCGCTATCGCTATCCAGCCAATAGGCCCCGGCCGCCAGAGCAATGGCCGCGAGTAGCAATAGACCGCCAAGGACAAAGAGTATTTTCCGGCCGATCGACCGGCGCGGTTTCGTCGATTGAATATCGGTTTCTAGTTCTTCGCTATCCATCAAAATGCCTGCCCAAGCGAGACATAGACTGCAATCCGGGAATCGCCCGGTTGCGGATTAATCGGCGTGCCAAGATCAACGCGAATGGGGCCAAAGTCGCTATAATAGCGCACACCCAGTCCGGTCCCGAACCGCATGCCGGTAAAATCGGGCAGCGATGCACTGTACACATTGCCGGCATCAATAAACGGCACAACGCCAAAGTTTCCGCCGAATACATCAAGCCGCACCCGTGCCTCTAGCGAAAATTCCACGAGCGAACGGCCACCGGCAGGATCATTATTCACATCGCGCGGACCGATGCGCTGAAAGCCAAAACCGCGCACGGAGCCACCGCCGCCTGAATAGAGCCGGCGTGATGGCGCTATCCGGTTGCGCCCTGCGCCGACGATGGAACCAATGCGCGCCCGGCCCGCCAACACGATTTTCTCCGACACTGGGAAATAGGCGCTGCCGTCCAGCTGGCTGCGCGCGTAGAAGAAGCTGCCGGACTGCAGCGATGCCTCTGGCGACAGACGGGCGCTCAACCGAAATCCGGTCGTCGGGTCCAGCAGGTCGTCACTGCCATCATAAGACAGCGTGAGGGGCAGCGCACCGATGAAGAAAGTATCGCGCGCCGTCGTCTGGATATTGCCGTCAATATCGCGTTCCTGTGAGGCGAGAAGTTCGAACCCTGCTGACCAGTTCCATTTCTTTTGGAAAATCAAATTGCTTTGCCGCTCCAGACTGCCAGAGACGGAAAATGTCCGCGCTTCAAAGGCGGAATTGTCGATATTGCTCAGCGCGACCTGACCGTTCAGGACATTATCCCGCCGGCGGAAATTATTGCGGCGGTAGATGATGCTACCCGATTGCTCCTGGGTCGCCAAAACGCCGGTCAACCGGATCAGTCCTTCTGGCGGGAAGAAATTGCGATGTTCCCAACTAACCTCTGAACGCAGTCCTTCACCGGTGCCATAGCCCAACGCACCGGATATCGTGCGCAGTGGTGCGGGCGTAACACTGGCCGAAACGTCAACAACGCCTGGCTGTTCCTTGGATGCCACCGGTTCTAGCGCCACCGTTGATACCAGTCCGGTTGCAATGAGGGCGCGCCGGAGGTCTTCGACTTCGGACTGCTGGTAGAGATCGCCGGCATCAAACCGCGCAATAAGCTCAGCATGGTCAGGCCCAAACAAGTCGGTATTTTCCATGAGGATCGAACCGAAAACATATTTCCCGCCAGGCGTTACGACAATATCGAGATCGCCTTTACGTTCCGCATGATCAACGGTCAGTTCCGGTTCTGCCGTTTCGGCGAAGGCATAACCATTTTCGGTCATTTCCCGGTTCAGCTTGGCCTTAGCTTCAATGATCCGGTCGCTATTGATAATATCGCCCGATTTCAGCACAAAAGCGTCGCGGAATTTTTCCGCGTCGCCGCCTCCGTTTTTCTCCAAGCCCTCCAGCGTGATCGCGTCGAGTTGATATTGCGGGCCAGCGGCAATCGCGATCGTCACTACGATATCGGTACCGCGCCCGGCTGCAAAGCTGTTGCGCACTATTGCATCATAATAGCCTTCTATGCGGAGCAGTCTTTCGACCAATTCGCGATCCGTTTCCGCACGACGCCTGATCTGCGCAAAATTGGCTTCTTTATCCCTATATTCCTCTAGGGCGGAAAGCGCTTGGAAGCGTTCATCAAACATTGTGTCCAAGTTATCGGGTAGGCCGTTAAAACTGACCTGGTAGCGGCGTTCCGCCAAAGTGTCTGCAGGTTGAAAGTTGGCCGCTATACCCTCTTCCAATTCGGCCTCCGCTTCTTCTCGAATTCCATCATCTTCTATTTCGGCAATTTCCTCTTCGGCAAGGCGGCGATCCATCTCGAGATCGCGAGGTGTTTCCTCGATTTGCTCCTGCTGCTGGGACCCATCCTCAATCGGTACATCAAGATCCGGCCAATCCACACCAAAATCTGGGAACTCGGTTAGCGGTTTATCGGGATCAAGCGGCGCGACATCCGGTGCGACGGAGATGTCCGCCTTGTCTGTTCTGCTTTCAATTGCGGGCGTTTGTGCAAAGACCGGGAATGATATCGCCAGCGACAAGGCCGCAACGATACTTCCAACCAGCGGCAAAAAAAGGCGGTCACGATACATGGTCAGGCCCATGCCGGTTCTTTAGCCGTTCGTTCTGCAGGAAGCTAATAAAATAGGTCGGTATGGGGCAAGTCCATCAATTAACCCGATAATCCGCTATTTTATCGGACAAACGGGTATCTCATAAACCGCTTGGTGCTTTTTACTTTGTAGGATCGTTATCAGTGATTTTAACAGTTTGTTAACCAACTTAGCTCATATTTTGCAGGTTAATCTGACATCCCTCGCGTATCGGGGGGGAAACGCAGTGGGAATGTACGAATATGTCGAGTAAACGGACCATATTGATCGAAACAGCTATAGTCATTGGCTTGTTGGGCGCTGGAATAGCGACAGCTCAAGCCGCGCAGGGGGCACCGCTTCAAGCCGCCGTACAGGCCGCCGATCCGCGCGCTAATGTCAAAATCGAAAGCAAGGTTCTGGTTGAGCGAGCCGAAAGAGACGCCGCTGGCCAGCCAGTTACAAAATTATACGCGCCAAGTGACGTAAAGGTCATTCCGGGCGACAAGCTGGTCTTCGTAAATAGCTATCGCAACAACGGCGGTACAGCGGTGACTGGTTTTGTTGTGAATAACCCGATCCATTCAGCGGTGGCCTTTGCCGATGTCAAAGAGGATTGGGCCATGGTATCTGTCGATGGCGGTAAAAACTTCGGCAAATTGACCGCACTGACCATCACCGATGCCGCTGCTGAAACTGCTGAGGCAGAAAGCGCGAGCATCACCCGTGCTGCACAGCCCAATGACGTGACTCATATCCGCTGGGCCTTCAACAAGGCTATTGCCGCCGGTGCCTCTGGCGAATTGCGCTTTAGCGGTGTCGTAAAATAACTTTGCCCTAACGGCTTGGTTTTTGGCATTGCCATTCGACAATTTCCGCACTTACTAGACGAGCCAGACGCGCCAGTTCGGCATCGAGCTTTTCCGCGCGATCGCTGGTCCATCTGACGCCTTGCTCCGGCCAGATCTGAATGACTTTCACTATTCCTGCCTTGCGGTCGGCCTTCAGTTCAATGCGGCCGACGAACCGGTCTCGTTCCAGCAGCGGGTAGACATAATAGCCCCAGCGGCGCTGGGCGGCGGGCACGAAAATCTCGATGCGGTAATCAAAGCCGAATAGCCGCTCAAGCCGCGTGCGGTCTCGCACCGCCGGATCAAACGGGCTTAATATTCGCAGCCGTGATGTTGGTGCATTGGTCTCGGCCAACAGCCGTTCGATATCGGACGACGCAAACATGCTGATCCAATCGCCATTTACCGTTTCCAGTTCGACCGGAACCAAATGATCAGCAGCTTTGTCAGCCCATGATCTAACTTCCCGGGCATCCAGTGCAGCCCAAAACCTCTGAATCTCACCCAATGTGCCAAAGCCCAGCCGCTCCAGTGCCGCCCGACAAAGCCAGTCCATCTGATGCGCATCGCTATGCGCAATATCTCGATAGGGCGATGGAACCACGCGTTCGCTCAGGTCGTAATATTTGATGAATTTTTCGCGGTGCGAGGTCGCTAATTCCCCGGCATACCAGAGTTGATCCAAGACCCGCTTATGCGGCGGCCGCGCCCACATTTCTTTCTTGCCCTCAATCTTTGTATCGAACGCATGGGTCGATAACGGCCCTTCCGCAGCAATACGCGCCTTGATTGCTGATATGCCGTCGTCATCCATCACCTTGTGCTTGCCCGCCCGTTCTCCAAGACGGCGAAACTGGCGTTGCCAGACCGGATAAAATTCCATTGGTAGAACGGATGCATCATGGGTGAAATGTTCAAACACCGACCGGTCGTTGGCCAGCAATTTGTTGAGCATCGGCTCGCGATAATTCTGGTTGCGGCTCCACAGGATGTGATGGTGCGCCCGGGTTACATTGCGGATCGTGTCGAGTTGGACAAATCCCAAATCTGTGATGATCTGCAAAAGGTCGAGCGGGCCGGTTGGTGTACGGGCAAGACCCTGACGGTCCAGCCACAAGCGACGCGCATCGCGGTTTTTGATCCTCAGCGCCATATTAGATAGCGGTGGTTTCGATATGAGCAACTGATCGGCCGCGGCGGGTCGCCAATATGCACCCGGCAACGATCAATACCGTGCCAAATATTGTTGGCAGGGTGACAGGTTCCGAAAAGAAAAACCAACCAAAAATTGCCGCCCAGATAAAGGCGCTATATTCCAGATTGATTAGAATTTGCGCCTGTGCCCGGGCATAACCCCAAGCGATGAACAGCGCGGAAATGATCGACAACAGGGCGGCCGCCAGAAACTCCGGTGCATATTGAATGTCCGGAACAACCGCCAGGAATGGAGCGACCAGCGCATAGCTGACCCCGACAAGGAGATTCTGGAAGAAGCTTATTTCTATCGGATCAGCCAACAAAGCCTGGCTGCGCTGGATCACGAGATTGGCGGCATAGAGAAGCGCCGATAGCAGGACTGCTCCAAAGCCGAGCAATTCGTCGTTCGTATAATCGCCGCTCATCTTGCCCCAACCGATGACGATCACACCGGCGAGACCAAGAATCGATGCAAAAATCGCATTGCGGTGGATGGTTTCGCCGAGAAACACGGCTGCCAGATAAAGCGCGATAATCGGTGCGATAAAAGACAGGGCCACGGCTTCCGCAATCGGTACGCGGACGAGCGCCCAGAAGAACAGGAACGCCATGAAAACCGTAATAATCCCGCGTTGGAGATGGATTTTCAAGGTGGCTCTCGCCGGCATTTTGGGACGGCGTGCAAAATAAAGCACACCCACCAATAACAGTGCCAGCAGCACGCGCCATAATATCGCATTATAAGCACCCAGCGCGATGCTGAGGCTTTTCATCGTCACATCCATCAGACAGAAAAAGGCTAGGCCGATCAGCACCGAGCCAATCGGGAATAGGGGAGTGCCTTGCTGTTGGGAATCGGAGGAGACGGACATCAACTCGCTATCGGACCGGAGGCTCGAATTGTCTAGCTATGTTAAAGTCCCATTTGCCGGACTGCGAGATCGCGCATAATTTCTTCTGATCCGCCGCCAATTGCCATGACTTTCACTTCGCGATAAAAGCGTTCGACGACATTGCCGCGCAAATAGGCGGCCCCGCCCCAGATTTGCATGGCTTCACTCGCGCAATATTCGAGATTTTTGGTACTGAAAAATTTGGCTTTGCAAATTTGATCGACCGGCATCTGGCCGTTTTCTGTGAGAAAGCAAATCTGGTTGACCCATGCTTCGGTGGCGTCGACACGGGCCGACATTTCCGCAATTTTATGGCGGATAACCTGATGCTGGCTCAGCGGCTTACCAAAGGTTTCGCGCTGTTGGGCATAGGCGATGGATTCCTCCAGCAACACCCGCATCATGCCTAGGCACTGTGCAACCATGCCAAGCCGTTCATAGTTGAAATTATGCATGATCTGGATGAACCCGCGGCCTTCGTCACCGAGCATATTGCCTGCCGGAACCCGGACATCGTCGAAGTAGAGCGTTGCTTGATCCGACGCCCACCAGCCCATTTTCTTGTCCAGCGCGGTGCGCGAAAAGCCTTCCATATCCTTCTCGACCAAGAAGAGTGAAATGCCGTTCAGTCCCTCCCCACCGGTGCGCGCGCCGACGACGAAATAGTCCGATGTCATCCCGCCCGTGATAAAGGTTTTGGAGCCATTAATGATCCAGTGATTGCCATCTTGCCGCGCGGTCGTTTTCATATTGGCGACATCAGAGCCACCGCCTGGTTCTGTTACGCCCAGACTCGAGCCTGTGCGCCCTTCGACAATATCTTTGAGAATGCGGTCTTTAATCTCTTGCGATGCCATTTTTTCGATCGGGCCAATGGAAATACTGCGCCCACCCAGTGCCGCCAATGTCCCGCCATTATGCGCGCGTGCGGCTTCCTCGCCCCAGATGCAGCGCATATACATATCGTCAAAACCAAGGCCGCCATATTGCTCTGCGACACCAAAGCCCCAGGCGCCCAGCGCGCCGACTTTTTCATGGATTTCCCAAGGGATTTCGCCTGCTTCATCCCAGTCATTGGCAAAGGGCTGCAATTCCGTCTCGGTAAAGCGCCGGGTCATTTCCCGAAATTGCTGGCGTTCTTCAGTATCCTCGGCGTGGCGCATGGTTTCGGTCCTTTAACTGATCAGTTAAAAGGTTATCAATTCCAGCGCAGAACGCAAGGGCGCGGACAGCGGGGTAGGCCGCCGGCTTTCCCGATCCACATAGACATGCGTGAAGCTGCCTGCGGCGGACGCAGTTTTTTCATCGCCACGAAACAGGCCAACACCATAAGTAACACTGGTTCGACCTAGCTTCTCGACACGGATGCGGGCTTCGACCAGATCGGGAAACGCAATCGGAGCAAAATATTCGCAAGACGTCTGCACGACCAGACCAATGACATTGCTCTTGCCAATGTCGAGTGCCCCTTGTTCGATCAGATAGCGGTTCACCGCGCTATCGAACCAGAAATAATAGACCGCATTATTGACGTGACCATAAGGGTCATTGTCATTCCAGCGGGTAGTGATGGAAGAACCGTCGCGGTAGTCGTCCCATAGCGGTGGCGGCGTACGCTCTTTACCAGGCATCGGCATAAATCCGTTTGGCGTCGGCAAGGTCCAGTTCCTTGGGATTGTTTACCAATAGCCGCGTTTGCAACATGGCCGCCTCAGCGAGTTCATCCACCGCGTCTTCCGCAATGCCAACCTCCCGCAAGCGTCGGGGTGCTTTCACCTTAACGGCGAGACCCTCAAGATAATCGATCAATTCCTGCGCCCTGGCCTCCGCGCTGTTCGGGCCTGTTTTCGGAACACCCAGCGCATCGGCCAGTTCTGCATAAAGCGGGGCGGCAGCGTCGAGATTAAACTGCATGATATGCGGCATGACCAGCGCATTGGAGAGACCGTGCGGGATATGATAAATTCCGCCGAGCGGATAGGCGAGTGCGTGGATTGCGCCAACGGGGGAATTGGCAAAAGCCTGTCCCGCTAGCATGGAACCGCGCAGCATCGCTTCGCGTGCCACCATGTTGGTGCCGTCCGAACAGGCGGTTTCGATATGGCCGGTCAGTAATTTGAGCGCCTCGATCGCCAGCATATCCGACACCGGATTTTTAGCATTGCGGCCTGTATAAGCTTCGATCGCATGGACCATCGCATCGATGCCCGTGGCCGCCGTGACATCGGCTGGCAGGCCAAGTGTTAGCGTGGGGTCGAGGATCGCGGCGTCGGCGAATAGATGTGGTGAAACAATCCCGGCCTTGGTTGTCTCACCAGTGGTAAGAATGGAAATGGCGGTAACCTCGGAACCCGTACCCGATGTTGTGGGGATCAGGATGGTCGGCAAGCCTTTGCGCGCCAACTGACCTACCCCGTAAATGTCGGAAAGCCCCTGGGCTCCATCAATCGCTAGCGCGGCAACCACCTTAGCGGTATCCAGCGAGCTGCCGCCACCCAGACCAATGACAATATCAACATCTGCGTTCTTAGCCATATCAATGGCTTGCTCGACAATTGTTTCAGGTGGATCGGCAATAACTGCGTCATATATCTGCGCGGTTAAACCGGCGTCGGATAAAGCCTGTTCCACCGGTGCAATCAACCCGGCGTTGATAATCCCTTTGTCGGTCACAATGAGCGGGCGGGTTCCGCCCAAGGCAGCGATCTGATCGGCCAGCATCGAAAGGCAACCCTCACCAAAATGCAGGACCGGTACGGTTTGAAAACTATAGCTGTTCATGGCCGGACTTTTGCACCGATCATGCGTGCGCGCAACCGGCATTGATTAAGGGGCAATAAAAAAGGGGCCGGAAAAACCGGCCCCCCCTTGGTGGTGACGAAATGCCCCCAAACCTTATGTCGTTTTAGAATGCTCCGCGAAGGGTCAAACCAAATGTCCGCGGCTCTTGCGGGAAAGCAGAACGTGAACCGCCACGCAGCACAGTGTTAAAGGTAACACCACGCGTCGTTTCGTTGGTCAGGTTCTGAACCCAGGCCTCGATGCCCCATGTGTCATCCTGGCTACCGATACCGGCGCGCAGGTTGATTTTGACATTGCCGTCTTGAACATCAAATGGAACTGGCGTCCGTGTCGTCAGATCCGATGGATCAAACGCTTGTGTTGACGTCCGGCGATCGCTCTCGAAACGGATGGAGCCGTTCAGGAAGAAATCCAGACTATCGCCAAGATCACGCTCATAGGTTGCACCGGTAATGGCAACAATCTGAGGCGCGTTGGTCAATGAGTTTCCGCATAGCGAAAGAACATTGTTTGATGTCTGTGTGCCCGCACAATCATTCGGGTAGTTTGCGTCAGTATATGTGAGGCCAGCGTTGATGGTTAAATTGTCATCAGGCCGGATCACAGTTTCGATTTCAACACCTTGCGTTTCTGCTTTCGGTACGTTGAACGTCTGGAACTGAGCGCCCGTAAATTCAAGGACCTGAAAGTTGGAAAATTCCTGATAGAAGGCGGCGACATTCAATGTCACAGCATTATCAAGGAACTTACCTTTTAAACCGATTTCATAGGCATCAACTTCTTCGGACAGGAAGCTTGGGTCTGCACCGTTCACCGCTGCTGTAGAGTCAAGGTTGAAGCCGCCAGATTTATAGCCATGCGTAAAGCTGGCATAAATGTTGATTGGATCGGCAAATTCGTAGGAAGCCTTGACCGTATAGATCAGCTCGCTGTCACTGAAATCTTCCGAATAGGTACGCGGCAACGGCAGGCCATTACCTGGCGCGGTCGCTGATCCGGCCAGATCGGCTGGAGCAACAAAGGCAAAGCAACCCAGTCCGAACAAACCGCCACGCAAAGCAGCAGTAGCGGGTGAAGCAGGCGGTATTGGAGCAGCGCCAGCAGGTGTTACGCCGCCAAGGTTACTAACAATTGCCGGGCAGACACCGTTATTCGATGCAGGTTGGCTAAAGCTACCGGTCTTGCTTTCATCAGAATAACGCAGGCCAACAGTGAAGTCCAAACTGTCTGTGACCTCAAACGTATTATGCGTAAAGAACGAGAAGCTTTCGCTGTCCTGCGCATAAGCATTGGTAGCTGTTACCGTCGCTGGGCTAACCCCAGAGAACAAAGTCAGCGGTGCAGGTCCAACTGCGCCACCAAAAATTGCCCCAACGAGCGCGTCATAGTCAGCACCCAGTGAGAAATCGGTTTGCTGGCGAATTTCTTCGTCAGAATAGTAAGCACCGACTAACCAGCTCAATCTACCGTCAAACAATTCACCCTGGAAGCGAAGTTCATGTGTCATCGTGGTAATTTCAGTGTTCAAACGATCAACGTCGAATACGCTCAAACCAGAAAAGTCAGAATCATAGGACTCGACTGATTCGAAATCGCGATAAGAGCCGATGTAGATCACATCTGCATTGTCCCCGAGCGGGAATTCGATTTCAGCGCTTACGCCCCATTGGTCAACATCTGCTTCGGGAAGGAAGCTCTGTGTTGATACCCGGTCATTCAATGCTTCTTCAGCAGCGGTTTGGTCAAACGCGCTTGTAGCGACATTGGGGGCAGCCATGCCACCAATTGCGAGCGGAGACGCCAACAGCTCTACAGCACCACAACAGCTGGAAGTGCTCTTTGAATAGTCACCGATCAGGCGAACCGTCAAACCGCTATCACCTTCATAGCCAATCTGGCCACGGATCAGGTATTGATCAATATCATTGGTTTCGCCAATATCGTTACCTGCACCATCTACAACGTCAATATAGCCGTCGCGTTGACGATAAGCACCGGTCAAACGAACCGCGAGCGTATCTTCAATAATTGGTGCGTTTACCGCGCCCTGCACGCTAAGCAGATCATAATTGCCATAGCTTGCATTTGCGAAACCACTAAATTCCGAAACATCAGGACGTTTGTTGGTGATATTCAAAGCACCAGCTGATGTGTTCCGTCCGAACAATGTGCCTTGCGGTCCACGCAGAACTTCAACCCGTTCAACATCAACAAATTCTGAAAGCGCTACGCCGGGGCGAGACTGATAAACACCATCAACAAAAATACCGACGGCTGACTCAAAGCCAATATTATTGGACGTCGTACCAACACCGCGAATTCGCAAAACAACCGAACCGGATGCGATCTGCGCATTGGAGGTTGAGAAGCTTGGCGATACGCTACCGATATTCTGAACGTTGACGACGCCCTGTTGCTCCAGCTGTACCGGGCTAACCGCGGTTACGGCGAGCGGAATATCCTGAACATCTTGTGCACGGCGGGTCGCGGTCACGATGATGACATTATCATCAACTTCTTCCGCACCAGCATCTTGTGCATAAGCGGGGGCTGTCATTGCGCTTGTGCACAATGCTGCCATGAGGACGCGATTCAAACTTTTCATAACTATTCTCTCCCGTTGAACTCACCGCCGCTTGTCATTTGTCCCTGTATTTTGGGGAAGGACCATGATCTTGTCGCGTCGGCTTCACAGGCATAGGTCCTTTAATCGGACCATTAAATCAAGGAGATATGCACATGTTTGTGCAGAAAATAGCCAGCCGTGGTAAAAATGTTACATTGAAAACAGCGAGATTTCCGACGCGATCAGCCGAAAGAAACACAATCTGTGGTATATATGATGCTGTTTTCATACCAGCTGACGATGGTTGATTGGCTGCGCGCACAAAAAAGGGGCCGGAAAACCGGCCCCAATCATGCTGACGAAATGCCCCCTAAACCACTATAGTTTTAGAATTTTCCGCGCAGCGTAACACCAAATGTCCGTGGTTCCTGAATATAGGCGGAGCGTGATCCAGACCGCAGGACCGTGTTAAAGGTGACACCTCGGGTAACTTCATTGGTCAGATTATTGACCCAAGCCTCAATCGCCCAAACATCATCCTGACTGCCGATACCAGCACGCAGGTTGATCTTGGTGTTGCCGTCCTGAATATCGAAAGCAAGCGGCGTCTGATCGTCGAGATCAGCGGGATTAGAAGGTTGAGTCGATGTCCGGCGATCGCTTTCCATACGGATCTGCCCGTTCAGGAAGAAGTCCAGATTACTGCCAATATCTCTTTCATAAGTTGCACCGGCAATAGCCACGATATCCGGCGCGTTGGTGAGCGAGGCACCGCAGAGATTGAGAACCTGACGATCCGTCAGGTTGCCGGCACAGTCATTAGGATATCTGGCATCCGTATAAGTAAGGCCAGCATTCAACGTGAAATTATCGTCCGGACGAATAACTGTCTCAATTTCAACACCGGTGGTTTTTGCCTTTGGGACATTGAATGTCTGGAACTGGGCACCGGTGAATTCGAGAATTTGGAAATTCGAGAATTCTTCATGGAAGCCAGCGATGTTCAAGGTTACAGCATTGTCGAGGAACTTGGCTTTCAGGCCGATTTCATAAGCATCAACTTCTTCTGAATCGAAACGGGGATCCGCGCCGCCGGCAGCTGCCGTTGAATCGAGGTTAAACCCGCCTGATTTATAACCGTGCGTAAAGCTCGCATAGATATTGATCGGTGCTGCAAACTCATAGGCAATTTTACCGGTATAGATGAGCTCGCTGTCATTAAAATCACCGTCAAATGGCCGCGGCAAAAATGCGAATGGGATTTCTGTATCCGTTGCATCCGATCCGACGGCAGGGGCAAGAAATGCAAAACACCCCAAGGATACAACCGCTGGCGGCACGGCGGCTGGATTGTTCGCAAAGGCCGCGCGAATACCGGTGCACAGCGGATTGTTGCTCGCGGTCTGTTCGAACCCGCCATCTTTGCTTTCATCAGAATAGCGCAGCCCGACGGTCAATTCTAAACCATCGACAATTTCCAGCGTGTTATGGGTGAACAAGGACCAGCTTTTGCTGCTCTGCGAATAGCTATTGGTTGCCGTCACAACCGAAGGATCGACGCCGCCTGATATTTGCTGCAACGGATTGGCGCCCAAGGCACCGCCCAGAAGAGCCCCGACCAAGGCATCATAATCTTCACCCAGCGAGAAATCGACATCTTGCTTGATATCTTCATCCGAATAATAGCCGCCAACCAGCCAGTTGAGCGCACCGTCAAAGGCTTCACCCTGCACCCTGAGTTCATGGGTCATCGTGTTGATATTGGCACGTGCCAGATCGACATCGAAAATATCGAGCGCCGTGAAATCGGAATCATAAGATTCTCTGCTATCAAACTCGCGATAGGAGCCGATATAGATAATGTCGGCATTGTCGCTGATCGGAAACTCTACTTCCGCCGTAACGCCCCATTGCTCCAGCTCGCCGCGGGGTGCGAAATTCGCAGACGCGATTCGGTCATCCGCAGACTGCTGACCGTTATTGGGTTGGAACTGGCCGCCGCGTGGACCGAGGCCAACGGCGTCAAACACACCGCCTGTTTCGAGCGGCGAGGGCAGTAATTCGATCGCAGAACAGCAATTGGCCGTGCTTTTGGAGAAATCACCAATTACGCGCACGGTCAGACCGCTGTCACCTTCATAACCAAGCTGACCACGAATAAGATATTGGTCTTTCTCGTTAGACTCGCCAATCTTGCCGGTCTCATCGACCACATCAATAAAACCGTCACGCTCGCGATAGGCACCGGTTAAACGCAGCGCCAAAGTGTCTTTTACAATCGGCACGTTAACCGCGCCCTGAACGTTTATCAGGTCATGATTGCCGTAGGTTGCATTCACGAAACCGCCAAATTCACTGACATCCGGACGTACATTTGTAATGGTCAGCGCGCCGGCCGAGGTATTGCGGCCGAATAATGTACCCTGTGGTCCGCGCAGGACTTCAACCCGTTCCACATCGACAAATTCGGAAAGGGCCACACCGGGACGGGACTGATAAACACCATCGATAAAAATGCCCACCGCACTTTCAAAACCGATATTGTTAGAAGTTGTGCCAACCCCTCTTATTTGAAGCACGACACTGCCCGAGGCTGCCTGGGCATTGGAGGTTGAGAAACTGGAAGAGACCTGTGTGATATCCTGAACATTGACCACGCCCTGCCGCTCCAGCTGAACCGGGCTTACCGCCGTCACCGCGAGCGGAATATCTTGGACATCCTGCGCACGGCGAGTCGCTGTCACGATGATGATATTGTCATCCACCGCTGCTTCTTCAGCGCCTTGATCCTGAGCAAAAACGGGGGTTGCGATGGCGGTGCTGCACAAGGCCGCCATGAGGACGCGATTCATACTCTTCATAATCATTCTCTCCAGTTGAACGTAACCACAGCATTGCCATTGGGTGGGGTGGGGAATGGTCTTACGTGCCGCAGTTACGCTTGCATAAGTCATTTAACTGGGCCATTAAATCAACCGGAGAAACACGATCCAGCGCAGATTAAACGGCGCTGTGATATTAGAGAAACAAGCGTTTCTCAGCGATGTGTAGCCATATGGCTAGGCATTGTGAAAAGGGGTATGAAAGGGATGCGCCCAGTCAATGAGGCGTGCGGAGGGGAAAGAAATGAAACGCAATTTATTGGCTATGGCTGCAGTTGGCGGATTGATGGCCGGCTGTTCTGGCGGCAGCGAATCAACCGAGCAAAATGATGTCGCGTTGGCACCGGGCGAAACGACAGAACAACCCAATCCCGATCGCAATGTCTATTTTGGCGACCTCCATATCCATACCCGCAACAGTTTTGATGCTTATATTTTCAACGTCCGCACGACACCGGAAGATGCCTATAAATTCGGTATGGGCGAAGGTATTACCCACCCGTCCGGCTATGATTTGAAACTCGAAGGTCCCGCGCTGGATTTCATGGCGGTCACCGATCACGCAGCCTATCTCGGTCACCTGCCCGCGATGGACACCGAAGGCACGGAAATTTCCAAGCTCGACATGGCCAAGGATATGTTCAGCGCCGATCCGGACAAGATCATCGCGGCGTTCCAGCTGATCGGCGGCGCGGTGCGCGATGGCCGCAAGATGGACGGTGTCTATGATCCGAAAATTATCGGTGACGTCTGGAAAGCCACGATCGACGCCGCGGATAAATATTACAAGCCCGGCAAATTCACGACCTTCTCCGCCTATGAATATACCGCCACGCGGGTGACGCAAGGTGAAGGTGGCGGTTTTGCGGGCGGCAATCTCCACCGCAATGTCGTCTTCCGCGGTTCGGCCCCCGACATGCCCTTTGGCACACTCGATTCCACCAATCCTGAAGAGCTGTGGAACTGGATGGACGAACAGCGCGCCGCCGGACATGACGGGCTTTCGATCCCGCATAACAGCAATGTGTCGGACGGCGAGATGTTCAAGCTGGAAACCTATAATGGCCAGCCGCTGACCAAGGCTTATGCCGATCAGCGTATCCGCAATGAACCGATTGTAGAAATCACGCAGGTCAAGGGCACATCCGAAACCCACCCGTCACTCTCACCCAATGATGAATGGGCCGATTTCGGGATTTACGAATATCTGCTGTCCTCGCAGATCAAATCCAAGGTCAACGGAAGCTATGTGCGCGAAGCACTAGCCAATGGCCTGATGCTGGAAGACAAGATCGGCAGCAATCCTTTCCAATTCGGTCTGATCGGGTCCACCGACAGCCATGTCGCTGGCGGCTCGTTTGATGAAAAGAATTTCTGGTCCAAAGTCGGCGTTGTGGATGGCACGCCGGAAGCCCGTGGTTCGGTTCCGCCGGGCGGCAAGAAAAGCTGGGAAGGCGTGACGGTTGATCCGCGCGCGGCCAGCTGGTTCTCTCGCTGGGGCGCTTCTGGCTATGCGGCAGTCTGGGCCGAGGAAAATACCCGCGAGGCGATATTTGACGCGATGCGGCGCAAGGAAACCTACGCGACCACCGGAACGCGGATTAAATTGCGCTTCTTTGGCGGTTTTGGTTTTGACGCGGCGATGCTGGATGATCCGGAGATGGTATCCAAAGCCTATAAGGACGGCGTCAGCATGGGCGGCGATCTCGTTGGTCAGGGCAAAGCCCCAGGCTTCATCGTCTGGGCGATGCGCGATGCGATGAGCGCGCCGCTGCAACGGGTACAGATTGTCAAAGTCTGGACCGATGGCGGCAAGACCAATGAAAAACTGTTTGATGTTGCCTGTTCCGATGGCGGGAAGGTCGACCCGGCAACCGCGCGCTGTCCCGACAATGGCGCGAAAGTCAATCTGGCAGACTGCTCCATCTCCACCGACAAAGGCGCACCGGAACTCAAAACCTTCTGGCGTGATCCAGAGCATAAAGCGGGGCAACGCGCTTCCTATTATGTCCGGGTGCTGGAGAACCCGGTTTGTCGCTGGTCCACATGGGACGCCATACGCGCAGGCGTGCCGCCAAACCCAGCGTTGCAGAAAACCATTCAGGAACGCGCCTGGTCTTCGCCCATCTGGTATGTGCCGACCAAGGTCTGATTGCAGCCCCGAATACCCATTGGCGCTCAGGCTGAGCCTGTCGAAGCCGGTCTCACGGCCCTTCAACAAGCTCAGGGAGAGCGCAGTTTGAGATCATAGCAAAAGCCATGAGCATATTGAAAAAAGCCCTCCGAGATCCGATCACGCATTTTGTTCTGATCGGGCTGGCGCTGGTCGCGATAAACCATTTTTGGGCTAACTATCAGGGCGAGCAGGGTAGGACGATCACGGTTAGCGCCGCCGAGATTGATCGGCTGAGCGTCCTATGGGCCAATACTGCTGGCCGGTTGCCCACCGGCGAAGATAAACAGCAGATTATTGATCAATATGTGCAACAAGAAGCATTGGTGCGTGAGGCCGAGCGGCTTGGCCTTGGCGATGATGACACGATTATCAAACGTCGTTTGGCCCAAAAAATGGATTTTCTGGTCAGCGGCGAAAGCAAGGCGGTCACGCCTTCTTCCGATGCAGATTTGGAAATATGGTTTGAACAAAATCGTGACAAGTTTGCCGCCCCCGAACGACGGAGTTTTGTGCACATCTATTTCAGTCCGGAAAAACATGGCGGCAGCATTGAAACAGCGGCTGCTAACGCCCTGCGCGCGGCAAAATCAGGCACCGATTGGAAAGGTCTTGGCGATCCGTTCATTCAAAAACGTAGCTATGCCGCCATACCGGAGAGCGAAGTCACCCGATTGTTCGGACCGGATTTCGCTAGCGCCATGTTCAAGCTGACGGCTGGAGAGTGGAGCCCGCCCATTGGCTCTGCTTTCGGTCTGCATCTGGTGCGCATCGAAACCATCGACAACGCGGCCGAGGCAAGTTTTGAACCGATCAAAGCGGAGGTTGCCGCCGCGTGGCAGGAAGACCAGACCAGTAAAGCCAAACAGGCGGCATTGGAGAAACTGGTGCGCGGTTATGATGTGGTGATTGAGAGCGCAAGCGAGTGACCTTCATCCGGCTTGGTCTGTTATGCTGTATCATCATTTGGCTGAACGCGGCAGCGGCCAGCGCCCATGAAATCAGACCCGCAGCGCTGGAACTGACAGAGCAACCGGACGGCCTGGTCGGAGTGATCTGGAAACAGCCGATATTGTCTGGCCGCAAACTCAAGATGCGCCCCATCCTGCCGGACCAATGTCCACCACCGGCGGTGACCAGTCAGACCATATCGGGCGACGCGATTGTCGAAAGCTGGCAAGTACAGTGCAAGCTCAACACAGGGCGCATAACAATAGAGGGACTTGACCGCACGCTCACCGATGTGTTTGTCCGCATCCGCCTTTTGGATGGAGCGGAAACCGCCCATATCTTGCGCCCCGCCAGTGCTTCTTTTGCTTTGGGCACAACGAGCGGTTCTCCGGCCAGCGCTTATCTGCGCATCGGCGCAGAGCATATGCTATTCGGCTGGGATCATCTGTTATTCGTGCTCGGCCTGTTATTGCTGACAGCGACGCGGCAGCTCTTATGGGTCATCACCGCTTTCACGCTCGGTCATAGTGTCACGCTTGCGATCACCGCGCTGGGCCTGTTCACTCTGCCAAGCGAACCGGTGGAATTGCTGATAGCGCTCTCGATATTTTTCCTTGCCATGGAAGTGGTGCGGAAATGGAATGGCAAGACCAGCCTCACCATTCGTAAGCCCTGGCTGATCGCTCTGGCTTTCGGCTTGCTACATGGTCTCGGATTCGCTGGCGCGCTGGCCGATATTGGTTTGCCTAAAGGTGAAGAAATATCGGCCTTGCTATTGTTCAACCTGGGCGTGGAGATCGGGCAGATAATGTTCGTGGCTCTGGCCCTCACATTGCTGTGGTGCACGCGGCTTGTCAGTGTGGATCGCCGCAAATGGATCGAGACACCGGCGCTCTATCTGGTTGGCGGGCTCGGTGCCTTTTACACGCTCAGCCGGATATTATGATCACCGAACGGCTGCGGTGATAAAACTGACTTTCCTACACGGCGGATTTTTCATAGGCTTTGCGGGCTATGACTTCGCCATTTCATTTTTTGCCATTTGCACCCGTTCGCAATCGTCACCAGACGGATCGCGCAGCCGCTAATTCACCACTCGGTTCGTCGCAATTTGACCCCCATTTTGCGTAGAAACTGTATAAATAGTTCAGCTTTTTCTGTCTCAATATGAATGAATATCTGACTTGGCGGACCCCGCCTTCACCGCTACAGAAGCCTCAACAGCAAATTTAAGGACATTCTATGCCTCAGCTCATCCTTCTTCGTCACGGCCAGTCACAATGGAATCTCGAAAATCGCTTCACCGGTTGGTGGGATGTTGATGTCACTGAAAAAGGGATTGAAGAAGCCAAAGCCGCCGGGCGTCTGATGAAAGAAAAAGGCATTGAGTCGGACCTGTGTTTCACCAGCTTGCAAAGCCGCGCAATCAAGACGCTGAACCTAGCGCTGGAAGAAATGGACCGGATGTGGCTACCAGTGGAAAAAAACTACCGCCTCAATGAACGCCATTATGGCGGGCTAACCGGCCTCAACAAACAGGAAACCCGTGACAAGCATGGCGACGAACAGGTCCATATCTGGCGCCGCAGCTTTGACACACCGCCGCCGCCCATGGCTGCTGATAGCGAATATCAAATGTCGACCGATCCCCGCTATGCCGGCATTGAAGTACCGGCGACGGAGAGTTTGAAAGACACTATCGCCCGCGTACTGCCTTATTGGAAAACGCGGATTGCACCGGAACTACAGTCAGGCAAACGCGTCCTGATCTCCGCCCATGGCAATAGCCTGCGCGCATTGGTCAAGCATCTTTCAGGTATCTCGGATGATGAAATCACTGGTCTGGAAATCCCGACCGGACAGCCGATTATCTATGATCTTGATGATGATCTGAACGAAAAAGAACGCTATTATCTGTCCGAACGATAGGCCGGAGCGCTCAAGCACCGTCCTTTTTGGATTGATACATGGCTTCATCTGCCCGTGACATCAGCGCCGCCACGGTATCAGTCGGCCCAACAAAACTATAACCGATTGCAGCGCCAATTTTTAGGGCCTGACCTTCATGAACCAGATTGGCGGTCTTGATTCGATCAATCAAAGACAGGATCTTGCTCTCGACCTGGTCAGCATCAAGATTGTCGAGCAGCAACGCAAATTCATCGCCGCCTATCCGTGCCACCATGTCACAGCCGCGGATATTCTCTTTCAATATTTCGGCAAGATGGGTCAGCAAAATATCGCCAGCCACATGGCCATGCGCATCATTAATTAGTTTTAAATCATCCACGTCGAGGAAGAGCAAAGCAGTATTATCGCCATAGCGCTGGCACCGCATGATCCGTTTTTCCAAACTTTCAATAAAATAGCGGCGATTAGGCAGTCCCGTTAGAACATCATGATTCGCTCGTCTCTCCATTTCAGCAAGTTCTTCTTTTAATCGCAAATTTTCTGACTGAAGAGCTGTACAATCGGTACATTTTTGTTTGTCTTCATTTCTACTGATAACTTCACTAATCAACCTTTTACCCCCGCCGCGATACTCTTGTTTACTAGTATTTACGCTTTATTGTTCTTTAGTTTGGTAAAAGTAGTTTCGTCAACAAAATTGATAGGCCGAGACTGTCCAGAGTCCTGTTTTGTAAAAATACAGCGCGAAATGACCGTTCATCATCATTGCCGCATTGCGCGACAGGCATTTCATGGCTAAACGAATTTGCTTCCGCGACACTATTCAGGTGCAAGCATGACCGAAGCCCCACAGCATATTGGACCACAAATTGGAATTATCATGGGCAGTCAGTCCGACTGGGCTACTATGCGTCTGGCTGCTGAAATTCTCGAGCAACTGGACGTCGCGCATGAGGTAAAAATCATCTCCGCACACCGGACGCCGGATCGGCTCTATGATTATGCGAAATCAGCGGCCGATCGTAATCTGAAGGTGATCATTGCGGGGGCAGGCGGCGCGGCGCATTTGCCTGGCATGGCTGCAGCGATGACACGGGTGCCCGTCTTGGGTGTGCCGATTCAATCCCGTACCCTGAACGGTGTCGATAGCTTGCTATCCATTGCGCAAATGCCTGCCGGTATTCCGGTTGGAACTCTGGCGATAGGGGACGCGGGTGCCAAAAATGCAGCCTTGCTGGCTGCCGCCATATTGGCCAATGAAAATGCTGGTTTGGCAGAGCGCCTAGATGCGTGGCGCGCCGTGCAAAGCGATGCTGTTGCAGAGCAGCCGGAATAATCGGCTGCTATGACTCCGCTTCCTCCCGGTTCGACCATTGGCATATTGGGTGGCGGTCAATTGGGCCGGATGCTGGGCGTGGCTGCAGCGCAGCTTGGCTATCGCTGCCATATCTATGCACCGGATGAAGCCAGCGTTGCGGCGGATGTCGCCGCGGAATTTACCTGCGCGCAGGATGACGACATTCCGGCGCTGGAAAAATTTGCCGATGCCTGTGATGTCATCACCTTTGAATTTGAAAATGTTCCCGTTGCTCCGCTGAGGGCGATTGCAGGTAGAGCACCCCTTCATCCACCAGTGGGCGCGCTAGACATTGCCCAGAACCGGATCGCCGAGAAAAATTTCGCGCGCACCCATGGCGGTACCCCGGCCCCTTTTGCCGAAGTGACTGATCTCGCTTCCTTGAGCAGCGCTATCGCGCAAGTCGGTACACCGGCGATCCTTAAGACGATCCGTATGGGCTATGACGGCAAAGGTCAGGCCCGGATAAAAGACGGTGATGATCTTGAAGCATGTTGGGATATTGTGGGGCAGCAGCCTTGCGTCGCAGAAGGGTTCGTAACCTTTACCCATGAATTTTCGGTCATTCTCGTCCGCGGCCAGGATGGAGAGGTCCGCTACTGGGATACACCGCACAATGTCCACGAAGATGGGATATTGGCCATGTCGTCATCCCCCGCCCCGGCCGAAATATTGGAACATCAGGATGCTGCCCGTGCCCTTGCCGCGAAAATGGCAGAGGCTATGGATTATGCCGGTGTGCTGACCTGCGAATTTTTTGCCACTGCTGACGGGCCGGTGTTCAACGAAATGGCCCCGCGCGTCCACAATAGCGGGCACTGGACAATCGAAGGCGCGATCACCAGCCAGTTTGAAAATCACATCCGGGCCATTTGCGGATTGCCATTGGGCGACACGGGATTGGCGGCTGAAAGGGTCGAGATGATCAACCTTATCGGCGGCAATGCAGAAGAATGGCAGGCACTGTTATCCGACCCGGCAAACCACCTGCATCTTTACGGAAAAGGCGAAAGTCGGCCAGGGCGTAAAATGGGCCATGTCACGAAATTATTTTTCTGATTTGCACAGGATTTGATCTGAGCTAGGCCCACGCTATGAATCATCCCGAAATCATTCTGATCCTTGCACGCGCAGATAATGGCACCATCGGCAAGGACGGCACGATGCCATGGCATTTACCCGCCGATATGCGGCATTTTAAATCGCTTACCCAAGGCAAGCCAATGATCATGGGACGCAAAACCTTTGATAGCTTGCCGGGCTTGTTGCCGGGTCGCCGGCATATCGTGCTGACCCGGGATACGGATTGGGAAGCGGAAGGCGCCGAAGTCGTCCATGATGTTGAGGGTGCCCTGAAAACTGCCAATGCGCCGCATATTGCCATTATTGGTGGCGCAGAAATCTATCGTCTGTTCCTGCCCAAGGCCGACCGGATTGTGCTCACGGAAGTGCACATGGAAGTGGATGGGGACACGGTCATGGATGGCTTTGACCCAGCCATTTGGCAAGAAAGCCAGCGGGAGAGCCATGATGCCGCAAATGGTAAACCGGCCTTTTCCTTTGTCACGTTGAAACGGAAATAGGCATGAAGAAATTTTTGGTGACCTTGCTGATCATTGTGGTTGTGCTGGCCATCGGCTTTTTCACCTTCGCTCCCGCTCTGTTCGAAAAGCAGACAAACCGGGTGGAGGCAGATGCTTTGCCGGAAATGAACCATGATTCCAGCGCTATCGAAACGCAAATCAACAAGATAGACGACAAAAGCTTACCCATAATACGGCCGGAAGCGCAGAAGCTGCATGATAGTTTGATGATTGTGGACCTGCACGCCGATACCTTGTTGTGGAAACGCCGGATTACCGACGCGGTTGACTATGGTCATGTTGATCTCAAACGGATGCAGAAAGGCAATGTCGGTCTGCAGATTTTTTCCAGCGTCACCAAAACACCAAAAGACCAGAATTATGATCGCAACAGCGCCGATACAGATAATATAACGCTATTGGCAGTCGCACAGTTGCAACCGATCCGGACCTGGTTTTCTTTGCTGGAGCGCCAACTCTACCATGCCCAAAAGCTTGATGAGGCCGTCACCGCTTCAGATGGCGCCATGGTCGCGATCAGCACGTCTGGCCATGTTAATGGCCTCGCACTGGCGCGATCCAAAAATGAAAAAATGGTGGGCGCGCTATTCTCTGCTGAAGGCCTGCAAACGCTGGAAGGAAAGCGTGAAAATCTCGACAAGCTCTACAATTCAGGAATGCGTATGGCGGGTCTCGTGCATTTTTTCGACAATGAATTGGCCGGTTCAATGCATGGCGAAGAGAAAGGCGGCCTGACCGACTTTGGCCGGCAAATTGTCCGCGACATGGAAGCAAAAGGCATGATCGTCGATATCGCCCATAGCAGTCACGAGACAGTGTCCGACATTCTGAAAATAGCGCGCCGCCCCGTCGTCTCCAGCCATGGCGGCGTGCAAGCGGTTTGCGGCGTCAATCGCAATCTCAGCGATGCGGAAATCAAAGGCGTAGCTGCCACTGGCGGCATCATCGGCCTTGGCTATTGGGCCGGCGCTATGTGTGATACCGATCCCAAAAGTGTTGCCAAAGCCGCCAAACACATCCGTGATCTGGTTGGCATTGAACATGCTGCACTGGGCAGCGATTTTGACGGCGCGACGACCACCCGCTTTGACACCAGCGGCATTGTTCATATCACTCAGGCGCTGATGGATACCGGTTTTACCGAAGCCGAGATTCGCGCGATCATGGGCGGCAATGCTCTGCGGGTTTTGCAGCAAGGTCTGATACCGCTCAACGATTTACCAAAACAAGCTGTTGAACAAACCAGTGAAACTGGCCAATAGCCGAAATATCATGCGGTTGAGTGGGCAAAATAGAATAGCGGAGAATATGCGCGGCGCGATCATCGCGCTGGGTAATTTTGATGGGTTTCACAAGGGTCATCAGGTTGTGGCGCAAACGGCGATCGACTGGGCCAAGGCCGAGGGTCGACCCGCGATTATCGCCACCTTTGACCCGCATCCCGTGCGCCATTTTCAGCCAGATGCACCGCCTTTTCGCCTGACTACGTTGGACCAACGCGAGCGGCTTTTCACGGCTGCAGGCGCGGATGCGATGCTGGTATTCGAATTTAGCGCGGAGCTGGCAGGTACGACTGCCGAGGATTTTGTCGAGAAGCTGCTCGTCGAGCGCTTTGGCGCAGCGGGGATTGTGACGGGTGAGGACTTCACTTTTGGCAAAGGGCGCGCTGGCAATATCGACGTGATGAAGCAATTAGGCGCACCACTAGGCCTGTCGACCAAGGCGGTCGGACCGGTTAGTGATGGCACAGAAGTCATCTCTTCCAGCCGCATCCGCGATGCCCTGAAAGCGGGTGATTGCGAAACAGCAGCCGAATTGCTGACACGGCCGTTTGCGATTGAAGGCATGGTCATTCATGGCGACAAAAATGGCCGGAAGCTGGGTTATCCCACCGCCAATATTGATATCGATCATTATCTGAGGCCCAAATATGGCATTTACGCTGTCAAAGGCCGCTTGCTAGATGGACGCGTCTTAAACGGAGCAGCCAATCTCGGCATCCGTCCGACCTTTGACCCGCCAAAAGAATTGCTCGAGCCCTATTTCTTTGATTTTGCCCAAGACCTTTACGGACAGACTATCGAAGTCGAACTTCATCATTTTCTCCGCGGCGAAGCAAAATTTGACGACCTTGACGCCCTGATGGTGCAGATGGAGAAAGACTGCGCCAAGGCCAAGGACATGCTTGGATGAAGAAAAAGCTGTTATGGGGTCTGGGCGGCCTCTGGATGCTGTTCCTCATCGTCCTGTTGCTGAACAGCTCCCGATGGGCTCCCGACCCTGATGGCCGGCTCAAGATGATCGCCCATCGCGGCGTTCACCACATCTATGATCCTACGGGAATTGGCCGGGATGACTGCACAGCGGTTCGCCTGCTCCCCGGTCAGGAAAAACGCGAGATTTTTGAGAATACCATTCATTCCATCCGCGCGGCCGTGAACCGGCAGGCGGATATGGTCGAGGTGGATATCGCACCGACCAAGGACGGAAAAATGGTGCTGTTTCATGATTGGACCGTGGATTGCCGTACCGATGGCAAAGGCAATACGCGCGATCTCACCCTTGCGGAATTAAAGGCGCTTGATGTGGGCTATGGCTATTCCTCTGATGGCGGCAAAACCTTTCCTTTGCGCGGGAAGGGTGTCGGAAAAATACCGACCGTGGAAGACGCCATTGCATCGGAAACGTTCAAACCGTTTCTGTTCAATTTCAAAAGCAAAGACCCGGATGAGGCCGATCAACTATTTGCGATCCTAAAAGCCGCGGGTCGCGATCCTTTGAGGGAAGGGGATGGCTTTTACGGTGGCGACGCGCCGGTCCAGCGGATGAAAGAACTGGTCCCCGGCATTTGGGCCTGGTCGAAACCCGGCGTCAAAGCCTGTACCAAGGATTATGCGTGGATGGGCTGGCTCGGTATCACACCCGACAGCTGCAAAAATGGCACATTGGTGGTACCGCTCGACTATCAATGGGCCTTTGCCGGATGGCCCAATCGCACCATAGCGCGCATGGAAGCCGTCGGTGCCCGCGCGCTGATCATTGGCCCGATGAATGACCGCGAATCCACCCGGGGGCTGACCCGTGGCGACCAGCTGGCCGACATTCCGGTGACCTATAACGGCTATGTCATGGTCGAGGATATTAGCACGGTAGGGCCAGCGCTTATTCGCTAGCCCATATGTGCACAGACATGCGCTTCAAATCCCGCTTGCGCGCCGGCTCTCCCTCGCCTAATCCCCGCCAATCATGACTGACAATGCACCAGATTATAAAGATACGGTTTTCCTGCCGAAAACTGATTTCCCGATGAAAGCCGGCCTTGCGAACAAGGAACCGGCAATTTTGGAGCGTTGGCAGAATATTGGGCTTTACGAAAAGCTCCGCGAAGCGCGCGCTGGCCGTGAAAAGTTCATTTTTCACGATGGCCCGCCTTATGCCAATGGCAATATCCATATCGGTCACAGCCTCAACAAGACGCTCAAGGATTTGGTCGTCCGCTCGCAAAATATGCTCGGCAAGGATGCGCCGTTCGTTCCCGGCTGGGATTGTCATGGCCTTCCGATCGAATGGAAGATCGAGGAACAATATCGCAAGAAAAAGCGCAACAAGGACGAAGTTCCGGCCAGCGAATTTCGCGCCGAATGCCGCACCTATGCCGACAATTGGGTCAATGTGCAGCGCGAGGAATTCAAGCGGCTCGGCATCCTGGCGCAGTGGGACAAGCCCTATCTGACGATGGACTACGATGCCGAAGCGGCGATTGTCACAGAGCTGCTGAAATTTGCGGAAGCGGGGCAGCTTTATCGCGGTGCGAAACCGGTGATGTGGTCGCCGGTTGAGAAAACCGCCTTGGCCGAAGCCGAGGTGGAATATGAAGATATTACCTCGACCCAGATTGATGTGGCGTTTGAGATTGTCGAAGCGCCAAATGCGCCAGAGCTAGTCGGCGCGCATGCGGTGATCTGGACGACGACGCCTTGGACCATTCCGGTCAATCAGGCGCTCGCCTATGGGGCGGATGTTGAATATGTTTTGTGCGATCTAAACTACGACGCAGTTGCGCCGGAAAACAGCCAACCTCATGCCGGAACAGTCGCAACAATTGAAGTCGCCGAAGCAGGAGGTCTTCCGGTCGGCGACGTGCAGGTTTTGGTTGCCCGCCATCTTGTCGAAGAATTGCAAAAGCGACTTAACTTGCAGCTAAGTAAGTTAGATATACCTTCTTCCGAAGCGATCAATCCTTCTATTGAGCTGTCTTATCCACCTCTTGGAAACAAGCCGTCTTTCGACAAAAAACATTACGTATTCAAAGGCTCCCAACTTGCCGGCGCCATCGCCAAACACCCAATGGCCGGCACATTCCCGGACAGCGAATTCTACAACAAGCCTCGGCCCTTCCTCGACGGCTCGCACTTCGTCACCACCGAAGCGGGCACGGGCCTTGTCCATATGTCGCCTGACCATGGCGAGGATGATTTTGACCTCTGCAAGGCCAATGGTATCAACCCGGTTTTCGCGGTCGATGCGGATGGCGTGTATCGCGAGGATTGGGATTGGCTGCCGCGTGGTGATGAGCGCGCGGGCGGGGTGATCAACAAGAAATTTGTCAGCAGCACCGGTCCGATTTGTGAAGACCTGCGCGCAGCAGGCGCCTTGCTCTCGGCCAGTGATGATTTCCAGCATAGCTATCCGCATAGCTGGCGCTCCAAAGCGAAAATCATCTATCGCTGCACGCCGCAATGGTTTGTGCCGATGGACGAGCCACTTACCGCGCCCAGCCACATCGAACCGATTGAAGATGAGCCCGACGAGACGGTTGTCGGCCATGCCGAAGGCGTCGCTGCTACCCTTCGTGAAGTCGCGCTCAACGAAATCCGCAACAAGGTCCGCTTTGTGCCGGAACGCGGCCGCCGCCGTCTGGAATCGATGGTCGAAGGCCGCCCCGACTGGGTGCTCAGTCGCCAGCGTGCCTGGGGCGTGCCGATTGCGCTTTATGTGGATCGCAAAAGCGGCGAATATCTCAACGATCCCACCGTTAACGAGCGCATCATCGCAGCGTTTAAGACCGGCGGAGCGGATGCCTGGTTCAATGCCGATCATCAGGAATTTCTTGGCAACAAGTACAGCCTCGATGACTATGAAGTGATCACTGATATTCTCGACGTCTGGTTCGACAGCGGCTGCACCCATGCCTTTGTGCTGGAAAGCGGCAAATGGCCAGATCATCAAACGCCTGCCGATCTCTATCTGGAAGGCAGCGACCAGCATCGCGGCTGGTTCCAGTCGAGCCTGCTGGAAAGCGCCGGCACACGCGGCCGTGCGCCTTACAAAGCGGTGCTGACCCACGGCATGACGCTCGACAAGAACGGCAAGAAAATGTCGAAATCACTCGGCAATACGCTTGATCCGCAAAAGATTATCAACGTCAATGGCGCCGATATCTTGCGCCTCTGGGCCGCTAGTGTCGATTTCACCGAAGATCACCGGATTGGCGATGAAATCATCAAAGGCGTCACCGACAGTTACCGCAAATTGCGCAACACCTTCCGCTATATGATTGGCGGCCTGAGCGATTTTCAGGATAGCGAGCGGGTGGCCGTCGCCGATATGCCGGAGCTGGAGCGTTATATTCTCCACCGCCTGGCCGAGGTGGATGCGAAGCTGAAACAGCATGTGAATGACTTCGCTTTCGGCCCCTATATGCGCGAGCTGACTGCCTTTGCGCAGGATGATCTCAGCGCCTTCTTCTTCGATATCCGCAAGGACTGTCTCTATTGCGATGCGCCGGATGATCCCAAACGCATGGCGTACCGGACGGTCATGGATATCCTATTCCATGCACTGACCCGCTATATCGCGCCGGTGCTGGTCTTTACCGCCGAGGAGATTTGGCAAAGCCGTTTCCCCGACGAAAACGACAGTATCCACTTGCAAGAATGGCCGGAAGTTGATTGTGCATGGACTGATGAAGCCCTGGCCGGAAAGTGGGGCACTATTCGTACGGCGCGGATCAATGTCACCGAAGCCATCGAGCCCTTGCGGCGAGAGAAGACCATTCGCTCCAGTCTGGAAGCAGAAGTCACCTATCCAATGGCTGACCTGCCGATTGACACAGATGAATTTGCGGAACTGTGCATCGTTGCCGATGTCAAAGACGGGAGTGATATCACCGTGACCAAAACGGGACATAGCAAATGCGGGCGCTGCTGGCGCTTGCTGCCCGATGTATCGGAAGACGGCGCGCTGTGCGGCCGCTGTGATGGGGTTCTTAACGCATGACGGACGCAACATCGAAATACCGGATCACAGGGCTTGTCGTCGCCTTCCTGATCTTCATCGCCGACCAGTTCACCAAATATATGGTGATGTATCCACTTGATTTGAAAGCCAAAGGCCAGATCGAATTGCTGCCGTTTTTCAACCTGACCTGGGCGGAGAATTATGGCGTGTCCATGGGCTTCTTGACCGCGTCCACCGACTTTCAGCGCTGGGCCTTGGTCGCGTTGACCGGCTTGATCGCCGTGGCGGTGTTGATCTGGATGTGGCGGGAAAAGGCGAAATGGGACATTATTGCGCTTTCATTCGTTCTCGGGGGGGCCATGGGCAATATCCTGGATCGCGCGCGGCTCGGCTATGTTGCTGATTTTGCAGATTTACATATCGGCGATTTCCGTCCGTTCCTGATTTTCAACGTGGCTGATGCTGCAATCTCAATCGGAGTCGTAATCCTGCTTGCACGCGCGCTGTTAATACGCGAGAAGCCGGACGAAGAATAATATTCAGCTTGGCGACAGTTGACCCATGGCAAAGAGCCCGCCAAAGGCTCTAGAGAGATTTTAAGGCCGAGAAGAGATTTAAGGCCAAGAAGAAATTTAAGGGAAGTGAATATGCGTAAATCAATCATAGGTATCAGCCTGGTTTCGTTGGTCGGACTCTCCGCTTGCGGATCGAGCGGCCTGTTTGACCGTGACCGTCCCGATGAGTTTGCCGTGTCGCGGCAAGCGCCATTGGTGATTCCACCCGATTTCGCCCTGACCCCGCCACAGCCCGGCCAGCCGCGTCCTCAAACCGGTGGTGTGCAGCAACAGACTTTGGAAGCCATGTTTGGCGGATCACAAGCGCGCAGCGTTACCGAGTCCGCCATTGTCGGCCAAGCCGGTGATGCCGATGCCGGTATCCGTTCTTCCGTCGGAGATGCCGGGACCTTTACCGTCGATAAAGGCAGCGTGACCCGTGACATTATCGCCGCACCGGAAGGTGATGGACAGGCTGCACAGGCCGCTACGCCGGAATAAATTTCCCGCAAACAGCCGGTGCTTATTCGCTGGCTTTTCAGAACCCTTGTACGGAACCGCCGTCCACTTGGATGGCTGTACCCGTAATATAGCTGGCCGCTTCTGATCCCAGAAAAACTGCCAGATTGGCAATTTCTTCCGGCTCGCCAATGCGCTGCATCGGAATCTGGGCAGCTATTCCCGCGGCAATTTCATCGGTGCTTTTGCCAGAGGCTTTGGACTGCGATTCCAATATCTGGGTGACTCGGTCGGTATTGGTGAAGCCGGGGCAGACCGTATTGATCAATATATTATCACCCGCCACCTGATTGGCGAGCGTCTTGGCCCAGCCCAGCACCGCCATCCGGATACTGTTCGACAGGGTAAGACCCGGCACCGGTTGTTTCACGCCGGATGATGAAATAGTGATGATACGGCCCCATTTCTGCGCCCGCATATGCGGCAAGACCAGCCGCGTTGCGCGGATGACTGACATCAAGGTCAACTGCACGGCTTTGTCCCAGTCATCATCGGCCAGTTGTTCAAAAAGCCCGGGCGGCGGCCCGCCAGCATTGTTCACCAATATGTCGATACCGCCAAATTTGTCGGTCGTTGTTTGCACGACCCGGTCAATATCTTCCGATTTTGAGACATCCCCGATCATCGCCAAACAGCCGGGTATTTGTGCAGCGGCTACATCCAGCTTGTCCTGCGACCGCCCACAAATCGCGACCTTCGCGCCGCATTCATGAAATCCCAAGGCGGTCGCCAATCCAATGCCCTTGCTGCCAGCGGTGACAAGGACGGTTTTGTTTTCTAGGTTTAGTTTCATGTGGGCAAGTGTGGCGGAATGAGGCGCGGATGTATAGTGGGGAACCCGCTCTTATGTCGGCAATACCCCGAAAGCGGACATTGAAAAAATTACTAAAGCATCTAGTAGGATCCAGTTCTTTATAGAAAAGCCGACAAAAGGGAGCGTCAGCGATGGTGACGGGGCAATGCAATTGTGGTTTGGTGTCTTTCGCAATCGAGATGGATCTCAAAGACGTCTATATTTGTCACTGCTCAATCTGCAGACGATGGACCGGAAACAACGGTGTGGCGGTTTCGATCGTTGCAAAAGAACAGTTTCGTTGGGTCTCTGGAGAAGAAAATGTAGCAAGCTGGCAAAAACCAAATGCCGATTGGCAAAGCTGGTTTTGTCGGAACTGTGGGTCTGCTTTACCTGGCAAAAATGACGAAATGAACATGTTTGTTCCAGTCGGACTGCTCGATGCAGGTGCAAATAATCTAGAAGTTTCTCATCATATTTGGGTAGAATCCAAAGCGGTCTGGGATAAAATTTGCGATGAAGGCAAGCTTCACCAAAGAGAATTCCAAGGCTAGTTACTGCCGCCTTTCAATATGTCCGCTTTTGCGCCCATCGCGGACACTCAATCACACTTCCAAACTCGCTCCAGATCAATGCCGGAAGTGCCGCATCCCGGTAAACAGCATCGCCAAGCCTGCTTCATCCGCCGCCGCAATCACCTCGTCATCGCGGATCGAGCCGCCGGGCTGGATCACCGCTGTCGCGCCGGCTTCAACCGCCGCCATCAGGCCGTCGGCAAAGGGAAAGAACGCATCGGACGCCACGGCTGAGCCAATGGTCCGCGCTTCGCTCCAGCTGGCTTTTTCGGCAGCATCCTTGGCTTTCCATGCGGCAATTCGGGCGGATTCGAGGCGGTTCATTTGCCCCGCGCCGACGCCAGCGGTGGAGCCGCCTTTAGCATAGACAATCGCGTTGGACTTTACATGTTTGGCGACCGTCCACGCAAATAGACAATCCGCCATTTCTTGATCACTTGGCTCGCGCTTGGTGACGCATTTCAGATCATCTTGAACAATCTGGCCATTGTCGCGTGATTGTAGCAGATAGCCGCCGGCTATGGTTTTCAACCCTATGCCGCCGCGCGCGGGATCAGGTAGCTCGCCGGTTAGCAAGAGCCGCAGGTTTTTCTTCTTGGCAAAAATCGCGCGGGCATCGGCATCGGCATCCGGCGCGCAGACGACTTCGGTGAAAATGCCGGTCATCGCTTCGGCCGCCGCTCCGTCCAAGGGCCGGTTGACCGCGATAATCCCGCCAAAGGCCGAGACGCTGTCGCAGGCCAGGGCCGCCTGATAGGCTTCCAATATGCTGTTACCGCTGGCGACACCGCAGGGATTGGCATGTTTAACAATCACCACCGTCGGCGGGCCATCGCGAAATTCGCTGACCAGTTCCAGCGCGGCATCGGCATCATTATAATTATTATAGCTCAGCGCCTTGCCCTGCAATTGTTCGGCCTGCGCAATGCCTTTGGCGGACGGGCCATCGGGCAGATAGAGCGCCGCCATCTGATGCGGGTTTTCGCCATAGCGCAGTTCGGTGGGCTGGCTCATGGTGAGCGGCAGGGTCGGCGGGAACATTTGCTGCTGATCGGCAAAACCGAACCATTGCGCGATCATGCCATCATAGCTGGCAGTGGCGGCAAAGGCCTTGGCGGCCATTTTCTTGCGGAAATCAATACTCGTCGCGCCACCGCTTTCTTTCAGTTCCGCGAGCAAAGTATCGTAGTCGGACGGGTCGGTGACAATCGTGACGAAATCATGGTTCTTCGCGGCACTGCGTACCATGCTCGGGCCGCCAATATCAATATTCTCGATAATCTCGTCGCGTTCAGCGCCTTTCGCAACGGTCTGGGCAAATGGGTAGAGATTGACAATCACCAGATCAATTCCGGCAATGTCATGTTCTTCCATCGACGCGACATGACCGGCATCATCGCGCCGCGCAAGCAGGCCACCATGCACTTTGGGGTGAAGCGTTTTCACGCGACCATCCATCATTTCTGGAAAATTCGTCACGTCGGAGATATCGGCGACGTCCAGCCCCGCATCACGCAATGCCTTGGCCGTACCGCCGGTCGAGATCAAAGCCACACCCATCGCAGCCAGCTCTTTGCCAAGATCGGCCAGGCCGCTTTTGTCCGACACAGACAGCAAAGCCCGTTTGATTGTAATATTTTCGGTCATGATAGTCTTTATCCCATATGTTTGAGCAGCCAGCCGGTCGCTCCACCGCCGCTACCCACTATATCCGTTATCACCATCTGCATGACGCTATGAGGAATCCCCATGCCATCTACCCAGACACTATCTTCCAAGACAATTGTCCCGCTTGTTGAGCGGAACTGCCATAAATTCCCGTCTTTTAAGCGCAGCAACACGCCCTTGCCGTCTGATATCAGGTCGCTTTCAATATCAGGGCCAAGATGGAAACGCAGCGCATATTCCACGTCCTTTTTCTTCCGCCGGCGCAACTTTTTATTTTGGGGACCATGGGGGATCAGCATATCCTCGCCGCGCAATTCCAGTCCATCGGAACGCATCAACAAAAGCCGTTTGTGAACCAGTCCGAAACGCCGACCATAGCCGTCATGGCTTGCTTCCAGCCGGGTCGCATTTTCAACGTCGCGACGGAACAACTCCACTTCGTTCACCCCGCGCCCAAGCTTACCATCGGGTAGGATAGAAGTGCTGTTGCTATTATCAATACACAAGGTGCTGTGTGCCGCCGTCGAACGCAACCCCCGCGCCAATCCAGCAGGTATGGTAGCGCCAACCAATCCCGCGCCACCACAATTGGCAATGATCCGGTTGTCACCATTAGAAAATTCAAACGCTAGCGTGGATGCGCAACCCGCCACCGCCATCCGTGCAATCGGCGGCGGCGCAGCGTCAAGGATCAGGACGGAGCGGCCCGAGGACACCCGTTGATAACCCCAATCGCGCGCCTGCCGTAACGGACGGGCGCGAACTCCGCTTGCTTCGATGACCTGCGCAACTTGCTCGGCGGAGGTTGCACCGCCGCCCTGCCAATTGCCCATGCTGCCGTCAAAATGCGTCAGGCCGGTGAGCGGCGGCACAGCCATAGCTAAAGCATTTTCGATAAATTCCGGAATATCCTCCTCGCGCGCGAGATAGACTTGTTTGAGCATCGACAGCAGGATTACGGCATCCATCTGATTGAGCGGAGAGCGCGAGACGGATCCTCCATCGGCGTAAAAAAATTCGCCCATGGCCTTTTCAAGACCGGCTTCACCTACGATGCGGCGTACGCGACCTTCGGGGATTAGAAGCGATGCCGCGACCACTCCGCTCCACGCAACCAAACGGCCTAGGCTAGAGGTTGCTTTGTCAGCCGTCCGATCGAGATGCCGGGCGGTGCGCGCGATATTGTTCAAAACCTTGGAGCGGTAAATCAGGTCATTGGAAGACAAGATCAGCGGCGCATGGCTGGCCCAGATCAGTAGGCGCCAACCGCAATTATCCGGACGCCAGGCCGGTTGCCGGATTTTCTTGCCATTGGCATCCAGCCATTCTTCCATCAATTTTTCAGCAACCGGTAAAGCCTGATCCCGCGACGCCGCTGTATCCAGATCACGCAACCACACAAAGCGATGGACATAATCTTCAAAAGCAGGAGGCAGTTTCAGATCGGCAAAATCAATGCCTTCAAGCTTCTTTTTGAGACCGCGAAACAAAAAATGTCCAGCTCGCACCGCTGTGCCCTGAACACGGTCGCCGTCTACCGGATCAACCGGCACGGCTAGCAACCGCAAAGGTAATTTGCCCGACAGGCGCAACCGGTGCAGCGGCATTCGCCAGGTCATGCGATAATAGAGCAGCGCGGTTTGCTCTGCGAGTGATTGCCCGCGGTCGCCGTCCGCTCGCAGCGTCAGACTGCGGCCTTCCGGTGCCTGGCTTTCTTCTCCGCTATAGCGGTCTACCCCGCTACCGGGATTTGTGGCGGGATCTGTGGCAGGATCATCGATCAACTTATCTGTCTCAGGCGGGTTTGCGCTCATTCACCCCTCAAAGCACTGATATTAGAGGCATAATGATCCGGCCCACCTTTGAATGTAGCCGTGCCGGCGACCAGCGTATCCGCACCAGCGGCAATTGCCTGAGGCGCTGTATTGCGATCAATCCCGCCATCAACCTCCAACCGGATATCCTTACCGGTCGCTTCAATCCGCTTTCGAATCGCTTCAATCTTACGCAGCTGTGTGTCGATAAAACTCTGTCCGCCGAAACCGGGATTGACGCTCATCACCAGGATGAGATCAAGATCATCGATCAGATAATCGAGAATATCCAGCGGCGTTGCGGGGTTCAAAACCAGCCCAGCCTGCTTGCCCAATGAATGGATCGTCTGCAAGGTGCGGTGTGGATGCGGACCCGCTTCGGGATGGAAGGAAATAATATCCGCGCCAGCTTCTGCAAAATCTTCCAGAAACTGATCAACGGGAGAAATCATTAAATGGACATCAAACGGCTTGTCGCTATGTGGGCGCAGCGCTTTGACGACGCCGGGGCCAATGGTAATATTCGGCACGAAGTGGCCGTCCATCACATCAACATGGATCCAGTCACAGCCGGCCTCGTCAATCGCCCGCACCTCTTCACCCAGACGCGCAAAATCGGCGGACAAGATGGACGGGGCGATTCGGATTTGGCCGGAATGAGAAGTGGTGGTCATGGCGGTTCCTTTGCGATCCTGCGTTTAGGATTTTTGTAGAGCCCCCGCAAGGCGCGATTCGGCTGAAATCCCAATGGCCTGTGGACAATTTGGGGACAGGCTGGATTTTACCGCTTGGTCAGTCTTTTCGCTGCAATTTCGCAATGAAAAAGCCATCGAGATGGCCTTTTTCGGAAAGCATATTGGGCAACGTTCGTATGCAACCATTTTCGGTCGGGCTAATGTCATTGGGAAGCGTGTCGCCATCCACGGGAACAATTGCAAAATCCTCATGGCTGTCCAAAAACTGCTCTACTTGGTCTTCGCCCTCTTCAGGCTCCAACGAGCAGACAGCATAGATCAGCACACCGCCCGGTTTTACCCAAGGCGCGATCCGGTCGAGCAGCGCCTTTTGCACGTCTGCGCGATCTGCAATCTGCCGCGATCCGATACAATGGAGCACATCGGGATGGCGGCGGAAAATACCGGTCGCACTACACGGTGCATCCAGCAATATGGCATCAGCGGGCTCCGACGGCTCCCATTTCATCAGGTCGGCAATGACAATATCTGCCTCCAGATTGGTCCGGCCGAGATTATCCTTGAACCGCTCCATCCGTTTTTCGCTATTGTCGACGGACAGCGTTTTCCAGCCTGCGGCAGCGAGCTGCATGGTCTTGCCGCCTGGTGCGGCACAGAGGTCGAGCACCGTTTTTCGGCCTCCTTCGCCCAGCAATCGTGCAGGCAAAGAAGCAGCAATATCCTGCACCCAAAACGCACCATCTGCAAAACCCGCTAGTTCGGTGACGGGAACAGTCGGCTGTAACCGAAGATGTTTGGGTACCAGTTTTTCCCCCTCAAGCGTACCAACATCATCTGTCTTGAAGCTGAGATCAAGTGGCGGGGAATTGGCCCACGCCTGCCCTGCTGCAACAGCCACTTTCTCTCCCCAATGGTTCGTCCAGCGATCCAGCGTTTCGCCAGGAATTTCAGGATATTCGGGCAGCCCCAACTCGCCAGATTCCACACCGCGCATCACGGTGGAAAACACGCCATGAACCAGTCGTCGCGGTCCGCCATGGACCAATGGCAAAGCGGTCGCAATCGCCGCGTGTTGGGGCGTTTCGAGCACCAATACCTGCACCAATGCGATCCGCAACGCCATCCGCGCTTTGGCATCATCGGGCAGGCGCTTCTTGGTCGCGCTATCGATCATGCCATCCAGAGCGGTCATCCAGCGCAGCGCATTGGCCGCGATATTATGGGCCAGCGAGCGGTCGGAAGGATTGCCCAGTTTGGCAGTGGCCGCCGGTAGCGCTTGATCCAGCGTTTCGCCGCGTCGGCACACAGCATCGAGCAGACGCAAAGCAGCGGTTCGTGCTGGCAGACCGGGAGTTTTGGAGGGGCTTTGACTGTTCATTTTTTTGCATTCCGCACTTGATGCGGAATCCAGAGCGGACCACGCAGAGCATCCCCATAGACGCCCTAAGCTCCGGATCAAGTCCGGAGCACGACAAAGCTAGTTTCCGCGCGTCGGATTGAGCGCGCTGCGCCTTCTTTGTTGCTGGCCTTGTTGCTGGCCTTTCAGCCGGCCCATATCGCCAATTTCGTCAGCATTATTGGACCAACCATCTGATCCACCACCCTGCGCCATGTCTTGGAGTGCCGCAATACGATCCTCTGTGGCGGGATGGGTTGAAAACATCTGCTTAACGCCAGCAGGCACGATATAAAGCTGTGCTGCCGCCGGATTACGCTGCGCCACCGGATTGGCAATACGCTGGGCCTGCCCTGAAATCTTGTGGAGGGCTGAGGCCAATGCCATCGGCTTACCGCTAATCTCCGCCGCCGATTTATCAGCGCCAAATTCGCGGGTCCGGCTAATCGCCATTTGCACGATCATTGCCGCGAAGGGCGCGATAAAAACGGCCAGTATTCCGGCTAGGCCGCGATTGCTTCTAAAGAACATTCCGAAATTAGCGAGCATCGACACTGCACCGGCTATGGTCGCAACCATCGTCATAATCAGCGTATCACGGTTTTTCACATGGCCGAGTTCATGGGCCATCACACCTTCAATCTCGTCATAGCTCAGCATATTGAGCAGCCCGGTGGTCGCAGCCACGGCTGAATTTTCGGGGTCACGGCCCGTAGCAAAAGCATTGGGTTGCGGCTGATCGACAATATAGACTTTCGGCATGGGTAGCTGCGCGCGCTGTGCCAGTCGCTGGACCATCGTATAGAATTCCGGATGGCTGCCCGCATCAACCTCAACTGCCTTGTGCATTTTCAGGACGATTTTATCAGCATTCCAATAGGTAAACAGGTTCATCCCCGCTGCAACCAGCAACGCCAAAATAGCGCCACGCGGTCCGCCGAGCGAGAAGCCCATAACCATGAACAGCGCCGTCAACGCAGCCAGCAACATCGTCGTCTTTAGAAAATTCATGGCTTTACTCGCTTGATTATAGTGATTTCTCCCTCAATATAGGGGTTGAGGCGGGCTTTTTCAAATGTGCAGGAAATAGAAACTATGACCGAAGAAGATAGAAAAGCCGATGCTAGAAAGCCCGGTGAGCGCCCTGATCATATCAAAGCCCCTGCCCATTTGTCCAAAAGCCCACCCGTGCCACAACCGGATCCGCTCGAGAAAGCGGACGATATTTTGGAAAAAGACGGCCCCACCCGCTACGGTGATTGGGAACTTAAAGGTCTGGCGATAGATTTTTAAAAGGAACAGAAATGAACCGCTTTGCCGATCATTTCGATTTGACAATCCCCTTGGCCCTCGCCCCCATGGCACTGGCGTCCGGCGGCGATCTGGCATCGGCTTGCGCGCAGGCCGGGACATTGGGACTGGTCGGTGGCGGATATGGTGATCTGGAATGGACCAGCCGGGAATATCAAATCGCTGTGGAGGCTATCGGTGATAGTGCAGCGGCCATGAAGCGTCTGGGCTGCGGGTTCATCAGCTGGAAGCTGGCCGAAAATGCTGATGCTCTTGATTGGTTGATCGACAATCATCGCCCTGCTGCGCTCATGCTGTCCTTTGGTGATCCCCGGCCATTTTCCAAACGGATCATAGACTCCGGTGCGTGGCTTATCTGCCAAATCCATTCGCTCAAAGATTTGCCGCTGGCGGTGGAAGCAGGCGCAAAAATAATTGTCGCGCAAGGCACCGAGGCTGGCGGACATGGCGCAACCCAAGAGCGCGGACGCGGAACATTTTCCTTTATCTCGGAAACGGCAGACTGGCTTGCGGTCCATGCGCCTGAAACCTATTTGCTGGGTGCCGGGGGCATTGCCGATGGCCGGGGCCTGGCCGCCGCGATGATGCTGGGGGCCGATGGTGCCATGATGGGATCACGGTTTTGGGCCACCAGAGAATGTCTCGCCAACCCGCAGGCCAAGAAAATTGCCACCGAGACAGATGGCGATAATACGGCGCGCAGTTCGGTCTTTGATATTTTGCGGCGGAAAAACTGGCCTGAATCTTTTGACTTTCGGGCCATCCGAAATGACCTGTACCGGCAATGGGAAGATCGCATTGATAAGTTGCAAAATGATCCAGAAGAAGGTCGAGCCGCTTATGATGAAGGCGTGCGCCAAGCAGATTTTAACAGAGCCCATATTGGTATCGGCGAGGCTGCTGGTATGATATCCAACGTCCCGGATGCAGCGACCTTGATTGGTGACATTGAATCAGAAATGAAAAGCGCCTTGAAGCGGCTTAATCCGTGATCGAAACTTGGAGGGCCCGGAATGACCGTTAGTGCAGAAATCGCCGTTCTGATCGGTGCCGTGGTCGGCGCGATAGCCTCTCTCGCGACGGTATTCCTCACGCATTGGCTTTCCAAGCGCCGCGAATATTGGCTGGATGACAAACGCAAAGAGCGGCTAATCCTGTTGCTGCGCGGTGAAAAATATAAGTGGCGGGATATTGAAACCTTATCGTCTGCCGTCGGTGCCGACATAATCAAAACCAAAGAATTGCTAATCGAGATAGACGCGCGGCAGAGCCTGTCGAACAACAGTAGCTGGGGCCTGATTGCGCGCAATCCCTATCCGGAAGATATCCAGCCCAAGAATTGAGAATGCTAGCCCTCCGGCACGGCGTAAAAATCGCGATAAGAGATAAGCTGGCCATCCGCGACTTTATACAGTCCGACGCCTTCAATATCCCCCTCAGGCCGTTTCCACAGCCAGCGGGACCACGCGACATGCTCGTCGCCAGCAATTTCCAACACCTCAAAGTGCATTTTCTTGTCGGCCAGTTCCTTGGTCAGACCTGCCAGCAGCTTCTCAATCGCGGGCTTCCCTTCGACGCGGCCAATGGCAGGATCTTCAAACACAGCATCATCCGCAAATAGAGGACTTAATTTCGTATAATCATGGTCATTCTGAATTTCCCAGAATTTCTCGATCACCTGCTTTGCTGTTGTCATATCAATTCCCTTCACTCGCCTTATGGCAAAGGAATAGGCGCCAAGCCCATCCAGCGACAAGTCCTCATTTGACTAGCCTATGGCGCGGCTTTGGCCGATTGTTTTTGCAGCGCGTCTTTGAACCAGCCTTCGACGCGGGTGATAAATTTTCCAAAAGCCTTATCATCGACAAAGGCTAAGGCATCGCCTGCCTTTTGCTTTTCGCGTTTTTTCATCATGCCGAAAAAGCCCGGATGATTGGCGACGAACACGTCCGGGTTTAGGTTACGGGTTTTGTCAAATGTGCTGCGATAATCGTCCACTATGCCTTCATATTGCGGCGGGTTAACGAGCCGGTTCGCTGCTACAGTGGCGGAGCAAAAAACCAGCACGTCATAAATCTTGCCGCCCTGCGTAACGTCCATCGACCAGGACGTACAACCGCGCGAATGACCGGGGTGCAAATGGGCGGTCATCGTCACGCCGCCAAGGCTTACGGTTTCACCATCGGCAATGATCCGGTCGACCTTGACCGGAGGCGCGAACAGGAAGTCTTCCTCCTCGGACCCGAGATAGAAACCGCCCTCCAGAGCAGACCGATCCCCTTCGCTGGCAATCATCTGCGCGCCGCTCATGGCTTTCAAATCCGCAAGCCCGCCCGAATGATCGAGATGAGCATGGCTGTTGAGCAGAATTTTTATATCCTTGGGATCATAGCCGAGTTTAGTGATCGCTTCGGCCACGGTTGATGCCTGGTCGGGCATGCCGCCGTCGATAACAATGTGTCCATCGGGCGTCGGGATGAAGAACATGCCGAGACCCTCGGTGCCGACAAAATAGATGCCTGTGCCATCCTCGCCAACAACTTGAAAGGGCTCGACCGCAGCATACCAGCTAGGGTTATCCCTGCGCCATTTGGCCAGATTTTCGGGCGTGACTCTATTTTCAGCGATGGCCTCGGTTGCGTCTATACTGGCCTCTTCTGCCGGGGTTTCGGCAATATCCGGACTGGGTGCACAGGCTGCGAGAGATAACAGAGGCAGGGTCAAAAAACGCATCTTCAACATATTCAAAAACTCCACTCCCCGACAAACCCGTCGCAGCCAAATGCCAGCCCCTACCTTTCAAAAAACTGAATAGTTTCATCATCCATCGGGAACATCAATTCAATCCGCGTTTCACCCGCCTGCGTGTCCTGCACTGAGCCGAACTGAGCGATGGTTGAAAAGAGTGACAGGCGGGTTTCGCCCATCCGCAGAATTGTAGGAATCACCGCCTGATTAAGATTGATCGATCCCATGTCGACATTTTTCACCCGGTCGAGATCGGAAACACGTTGCATCAGGGCAGACAGCTTTTCATCACCGCCCAATTCCAATATTTCGGTGCGCAAACGGGTCAGCGAAAGCATGGCCACTTCATCCCAATTTTCTATAAGCGACATTTCAGCGCTTTTAATCAGAATCTCCATCATGTTGACCGTCTCACCGGGACTAGCGAGCGCCAACAGCATCTCTGCTCCCTTGTTGGAGCGTACGATGTTCCAGTGCCGATCGACCGCGATGCCGGGATAGGGGTCGTGATGGTCAAGCATCGTTGCAATAGCTTGATGAACCGGGGCGAGCTCCGGTGCATCTTCCGGCAGGCTGGGATAGGTCGCCGCAAAACCCGCCGCATGCAGCGCCTGATTAGCCATAGGTCGGGGCAGTTGTAGGGCTTCCGACAGCCGCAGCACCATCGCCCGGCTGGGATTGGAACGACCGGATTCGAGAAAACTGAGATGGCGTGCCGACATGTCGGCTTCGAGAGAGAGATCCAACTGGCTGAACCGTCGGACCTTACGCCATTCCTTCAATATGCTGCCAAATTCTGATCGCATTACCCGCTCCTCCTGTCATTATTACCGTATCATGCCAGCACAGCACAAGCAGCGCACTTACCCATGAGGTAATTGTTTTCGCTATCGCTATCGGGTTTCATGATCCTTAACTGAAAAAGGAGATAGATTATGTCACCCAAAGCAGCAGCCAATTTTATGCGCTTCCTTGCAATCGCGTCCTTGCTATCCGCCCTGGTATTTGCGCTGGGAGCTATCGGTGATCCAACCGGCATTTTAAGCCAGTTTCTCACTATCATCATTCCTGGTTCCGAGGGGGTTGGCGGCATCGCTACGCCAGAGGCCAAAGTCGGCTTTGCCATCGCCGGCGGGCTCTTTGCCGGTTTCATGATGATGCTCTTGCTGATCACCGCACCAGCGATTGAAGAGGGCAATGCGGCCATTAAACGCGCGAGCATCTATGCGCTCTTGGCGTGGTTTGTCATCGACAGCAGTGCATCAATTGCAGGGGGCGTTCCACTAAACGCGCTATCCAACAGCATCCTTCTGATACTCTATTTGCTGCCGCTGGTTTGGGTCAAAGCACCCGAAACCGCATCGGTTTAAGAGGAGGTTAACATGTCTAAAGGCTATTTCTTCACCTTCGCTCTAATCGGCGCCATATTATGGTTCATCGCCGCAATGATCATTCAGCTTTTCCCAGAGATGTTTAGCGGCGGCACCTCGGGAATCATTTTGTTTCTGGTTTCTATCCCCGGAACCTGGGTCACGGTTTACCTGCTGATGAAAGTGACGGGCCTACCGCGCGACCACCTCTTTTCGGCAACCTGTGTCGGCGTGGTTACCGCGATGTTTCTCGATGGTTTCGCGATCACCTGGGCACCGCAGCTCTATGGCGGGCCCGGCGATCACCTTGCCAATGGTGCGGCATGGCTGCTGTTTGGCGTTGCATTATTCATGACCTGCGCCGCCCTAATCGGACGCCAGAAGGCAAGCTAATGCCTTATGGCTAGCGCTCGTTCACATCTTTGACCCAAGGACCAAAGGCAGAACCACCAAGCATTGCCACCTGCGTCTTGGCGCTAACATCATTGATCGCCAATGATGGTTTGCGAACAGGATGCACAGGCAGGCGCAGCGGCCGTTTGCCCGGTGCCATAGCCATAACAGCGGCCATTGCGCGCGGTACGTCCATAGGATCGGTTGATCCGCCGCCATCTCGCAGCGCCCCGGCGACCAGTTCAGGATAAGCAGCTTTTCGCTCTTCATCCGCGCGCTCCAACATCGGTGCGGTGAGCTTGTTGCCATTGTCCCATATATCGGTCGGGAAGCCGCCCGGCTGGACGATCGTAACATCAACGCCATGCGGAACCAGCTCATAAGCCATTTGCTCACTCATCGATTCCAGTGCAAATTTGGTGGAAGAATAGAGTCCCATACCCGGTATCATCACTCGCCCGAGTTGGGACGACACATTCATGATCGCACCTGATTTCTTCGCTCGCATCGCTGGCAGCGCAGCGCGCGCGACCCTCTGTGGGCCCATGACATTGGTGTCGAACAACATTTGCATCGCTTCCATATCCTGAAGCTCCACTGGCGCACCAGTGCCGACACCGGCATTGTTGATGACCACATCAAGCGCGCCACCGCTAAGCCCTTCGGCTTCCGCGACCGCCTTGGTCACGGATTCGTCCGACAACACATCGAGTTCCAATATCGTCAGGTCCAACTTCTCTTTCTTTGCTGCATCCATCAACGCAGTCGCTTCCGGGCGCGGTAGGTTGCGCATCGTGGCAAAGACCTTCGCCCCCTGTTTTGCATAAAGCAGAGCACCAAGATATCCAAAGCCTGACGAGCATCCCGTGATGAGCACAGATTTGCCCTTGAGACTGGTCGGCCCGTCTTCCGCGGCAACGGATTGGGAAGCGGTTAGCGCGATGCCAGTGGCCGCACCAGCGGCAAGCATCTGGCGGCGGTTCATTTTCATATCGGTCATGGAGGCCTGTTCCTTATCTATTTCACCTGTCACATTATCACAAAAATAGGATATATACCTATTATATAATAAGAATCACGGGGAGAAAATATGCAGATATCCAAAGCCAGCGAAGCCGTGGGCGCGATCGTCGAGGATATCGATCTGACATCCCTGAGCGATGACCAGTTTGCCGAATTGCGAGCCGCTTTTTTCGACAGTGGCGCTCTGTTTTTCAGGGATCAGAAGCTGACACCGGAAGATCATATCGCCTTTGCCGAGCGCTGGAACGATATCGACATCAACCGCTTCTTCACGCCTGTTGAGGGCTATCCGCAAATTGCAAAAGTCCTCAAGGAACCTGATCAGGAAGTGAATATTGGCGGCGGCTGGCATACCGATCACAGCTATGATGAGGTTCCCGCCATGGGCTCAATCCTCTACGCATTGGAAATCCCGCCCAGCGGAGGAGACACACTGTTCGCCGGAATGCAGGCCGCTTATGAGGCACTGGATGATGATATGAAGGCGCGCCTCGATGGCCTGAAGGCCCGGCATGGCAACGCCCATATTTTCGGCGAAGACAGCGACTATCAAAAGAAATTTGGCGGTCGGTTCGGCAATACGGAATCCGCCGTACAAGAAGCGGTTCACCCTGTAGTGCTCCGCCATCCCGAAACCGGAGCAAAAGGACTCTATGTCAATCCAGGCTTCACGCTGAACATCGTCGATATGGCAGAGGAAGGCAGCAAAGCGCTGTTGGCAGAACTCTATGCCCATATCGCCCAACCCGAGTTTCATTTCCGCCTGCAATGGGAAGAGGGCATGCTCGCCATGTGGGACAATCGCTCAACCTGGCATTATGCGCTAAACGATTATCAGGGCCATCGGCGCTATCTCAACCGGATTACGGTGGCGGGCGTGCCGTTGCTCTGAGAATAAATAATGTTTGGTAACGAGTTTCAACGTCCGCTTTGAGCGCAAAAGCGGACGTTAAGAAAGCAAAAGCGGCCATTCAGCAAACGACCCAATTTAGGACGTTTACTGTAAGTACTTAATATTAGTGTTTTAGAGTCAAAATTGTTAGTATTTGGCAGTCGTCGCAACTTGGAACGACAGGTCAAAGGAGTGTGAAGATATGACAAAACCACCGCGAGCGAATTTGGGGGTCAAACGATCCCTTGTCGCGGTTGGTCTGTCCATGGCTCTAGTTTCGGGATACGGCGCGCGCGCAACCTGTGGAGTTTGACGAAGAAATTCTCAAGGCGTTAATAACCTCACAAGGGGTTCTAACGCATTCGCTTAGACAAGGAACCGCACGCGAGAGCTACATCGCAAGCACGTTGAGGCCCATTCGCAATCTAGACCGCGATAGAGACGGTTTAGACAAGACAGATTTGGCGCGAGAATATGCAAGGCGGGCGACGATTCGGCGCCGGCATGCGATCAATCAGCTGCTAGGCTTTGACTATAATGGCGATTACACCGTCACTCGCGCTGAAATTATCGAATACTCACGCAGTCTTGACGCGACCCAACGCGAAGAGGAAGCGGATAGTCAAATGGCTCGGTTCGATCGCGATGGCGACGGGGTCGCAACGCTTGAAGAAGTCACGCAAATTGATCCCGAGGAAGAACAAAAAGAGCGCGACCTTTTCCTAAACGGCCTGCTTGCGCTTGACCCCGATGATGATGGACAATTGACGGTCCTGGAACTGAGCAGAATTGCGAAAAAGGTCTTTGACCATTTCGATCAGAATGAAAACGGACTTATCGACAAGGGCGAGCACCACCGGCTTTTTCAATATCAGAGCGAAAAGCGCATTCGTCAGCGACTGATCAGCAAAGGTTGCGTTTATCCTGTTGCAAGTGTGGACGCCGAATTGGTGCTGTTTTCCACATACCAAGCGGGAGTTCTCGCCAACACATGGATTGGCAAACCCTCAGTCGAAACCAGCATAGCTGATGTGATCATCGAACCGGGCCAGGCGCCACTTTATATAATTCTTGATTCATATCACTCGACGATCTGGCGTTTTTCCGGCGCGACCGAAAGGGTTGAAAAGGTCGTTGCTTCGTCCTTTGACAGCCATGAACGAAAATCAGGATATAGCGATCAAGATTGGCCTTTGGCATCAGCGGTCGCTGCCATCGGGATCGATGAGGATCGGTTTCATGCCTTGCCCGCAGAGTGTCTGACCAATGGTGCAAATATTAGCAACGAACATCGGGGCGGGGCAGATCGGATCGCGCAGATAATTGGCCGTAGCGCGATGAATGTAATCGCAAACGAGTACAATGTAGGGTCAGTGAAACTACCGCAAGCAACGGCACAGCGAGTCATGCTAAGCAAGAAGCCGGCGCCAGAAGGATTTGACGCGCTAATGTGGCGCGACGCCATTAGGTACAAGCCCGGCGGCTTGGAGAACGTCGATCCGGCTTCTTTGGTCACAAGTCAGGCCGTCGGGGTCTACAAAGTCCTGCCCCACCAGTTTGGGCTGGCGCAATTGCTGGCGAGCGGCGCGCTTGAGAGAATTAAAAACAGCTGGCTGCTTATCACCGATGCGATGCCCCATTGGCCAGCAAGACTAACTGGAAGCCACAGGGAGGACTTCGTGGTGAAAGATGGAGTGAATATTCCTGAGGGCTACCCAGGGCATTCCTGCGTCATAACGGAGGCACAAGCGGCGGGGCGCTTGCCGTCTCAGGCCTGCCGGAAGCGAATGATTGATCGTGGTAACGAACAAGAATCGTCGCCCAAGCTAGCACCAATCAGGCAAGAGTTATACGAAGAGTCAGATAACATCATTGTGACAAATTGATAGAATCACATCAGCCAAAAGCCATAGTGCTTGCTTGCCAATGGTTTATGGGAATGGGCGACGCCCATTCGATGCTAAATTGGGCTGCTTTGAGATCATTCTTGCAATGTCCGCTTTCACCCCCAAAAATTGTCGTTCAGGGAAGTCAAAGCCAATGTCCGCTTTCGGAATAAAGCGGACAGCCGCTGATAAGAACCACATCCCGACAAACACCCTTCGACAAACCGAGGGCGAACCGTTTATAGACCATCCAAACGCATTACATCCCAAGGAACACACATGGAATTGGTCGGCCCTGCTTCGCACAGCTATTTCTCCCAGCGGCTGCGGCTGCATTATGCTGATTGGGGTAATGCGGAGAAACCGCCGCTGATCCTACTTCACGGCGGTAAGGATCATTGCCGCAACTGGGACTGGGTTGCGCAGGAATTGCGCAATGATTGGCATATTATTGCGCCCGATGTCCGCGGCCATGGCGATAGCCAGTGGAGCACTGATGGTAATTATACGACTATGGCGATGGTCACCGATCTGGCGCAGCTTATCCATCAGCTTGATCTGTCGCCAGTAACTATTGTCGCGCATAGCATGGGCGGGAATATCGCTTTGCGCTACACCGGCCTCTATCCTGATACTGTGCGTAAGCTGGTTGCGATTGAAGGATTGGGCCCCGGGCCGGAAATGCTCGCCGAGCGTGAAAAAGTCGGTCAACTCGCACGCGTGCGAAGCTCAATTGAGGAAAAACGCAAGGCTGCCGGTCGCCAGGTAAAGCGCTATCCGACCTTTGAAGATGCCCTGAAACGAATGCAGGATGCCAATGGCCATCTGTCGGACGAACAGGCTCGCCATCTCACCACCCATGCGGTCATCCGCAATGAGGATGGCAGCTATAGCTGGAAATTCGATCCCTATGTGCAGCATTGGGATTCAATCGATCTACAACAATCTGACATTCAGCAATTGTGGAAGAACATCTCTTGCCCCACCCAATTACACTATGGCGCCGACAGCTGGGCGAGCAATCCGGAGAAAGACGGCCGGATAAAATTTTTCGGTGACACTGTCGCGGTGAAGGAATTTGCCGATGCGGGGCATTGGTTGCATCATGACCAATTTGATCAGTTTGTTGGCGAGTTAAGGGATTTCCTGTAAGCTTATTGTCTCAACCGGAGCGGGATCGGATGATGATCGAAACAGCCATAGAAACTTTGGGCAGCGAAACCGGCATCTGGTGGATGGCGGGCGCCTATTTCGGAATGGTATTGGCAGAGCGGGTCTATCACCTTCTAAAAGGCGGCCGCTATGATAATGCTGATGCTTTATGCAGCATTGGGCTCAACCTGCTCGGGAGCGTCATCAAGCTGATATTTGGCCTCGTGCTGCCTTTTGCACTCTATATTCTGGTCTATGAAAATTTCCGGTTTTTCATGATCGACAATCTCGCGCTGGCGGCGGTGCTCGCATTTGTCGTGCACGAGCTGTCCTATTATTGGGATCACCGGCTGGGCCACCGCGTTGGGTTGCTCTGGGCGTTTCACTCGATCCACCACAGTTCGAATGAATTTAACCACAGCACGTCGGCGCGCGGGTTTGTCCTCGATAATGTTGCGCGGGGGCCGCTCGACGCAATTGCGGCGTTGATGGGCGTGCCGCCGATCATCTTCCTGGGTGTGTCGGCGTTTAAAAATATCTTCGGTATCTGGAATCATGCCAGCTATGTCGGTGATCTGGGACCAGCGGAACACATATTCGCGACCCCGCGCAATCATAAGGTCCATCATGCCAACCAACCGCATTATATCGACAAGAATTTTTCTCAGGTGCTGATCCTGTGGGACAGGCTGTTTGGCAGTTTTGAACCCTATCAGGAGCCCCCAGTGGTCGGGCTGGTCAAACAGGTCCATGACAATAATCCGCTCACCGCACAATTTGCCGGCATTAAACAGCTGTCCGAACGAATGAGCCATGCGGAGCGCTGGCAAGATAAACTACTCTATCTGTGGAAGCCGCCGGAATGGTCCCATGACGGCGTGTGCCGCAGTGACTGCCCGAAATATGCGCTAACGCTGGAGCCTGCGGAGTGAACCAGTAGACAGGCGTCGGAACGCTTTCCTACATAACCTCTGCCATGATAGTGGAGCGGATGGCTTTTTCATATTGCAGCACATCGATCATCACATTGCGGTCGCGCTATAAAGACCGGACGCGCAAAAATTTTTGGTCGATTCTGTGTATATTGCGTATAAACTGGCCGAAATCGTCAAAACCCTATCACACTTGATGTGATATTCCTCTAGACGGATCACATTGCAATGTGATACCTATATGCCATTACTAGCAAATAGGACGTATCCATGAGCAAGATATTGATAGAGCAACTCATCGAACTGATCGATTCTGGCAAGGAAACGCGTGCAGGTCTGGCCCGCGCCGCTGGCCTGCATGCCAACAGCTTGCGCCGACTCGGTGAGGCAGATTGGAACCCGACCGCCGAAACGCTGGGCAAGCTCGAAAAATATCTGGCCCGCGGTGGTAATAGCGTGATGGCAACGGCAGAAGAGATTATCAACGAAGCCCGTAATGGCCGGATGTATATATTGGTCGATGACGAGGACCGTGAAAATGAGGGTGACCTGATCATCCCGGCGCAAATGGCGACACCCGATGCGATTAACTTCATGGCGAAATATGGCCGCGGGCTGATCTGTCTGGCGATGGCGAAAGACCGGGTGGAAGAGCTGGGCCTCGACATGATGAGCCAGAATAACCGGACCGCCCATGAGACCGCCTTCACGATTTCGATTGAAGCACGCGAAGGTGTGACCACCGGCATTTCCGCTGCTGATCGCGCGCGCACTGTTGCGGTTGCGATTGATGGTACCAAGGGCAAGAGCGAGATTGTGACACCCGGTCATGTCTTCCCGTTGCAGGCCCGTAATGGCGGTGTGCTGGTGCGCGCTGGTCATACCGAAGCGGCTGTCGATGTGTCCCGCCTTGCCGGTCTCAACCCGTCCGGTGTGATCTGTGAGATCATGAAGGATGATGGCGAAATGGCACGGCTCGATGATCTCATCGAATTTGCCCAACATCACGGCATGAAAATCGGCACGATCCGCGACTTAATCGCCTATCGTCTGCGCAACGATCATCTTGCCCAGAAACGTACAGAGGCAACATTCGAAAGCCGTTGGGGCGGAGAGTGGAAAGCAATCACCTTCTTCAATACGGCGACCGAGTCCGAACAGATTGTCCTACAAAAAGGCCATGTCGATCCGGACAGCCCGACCTTGGTCCGTATGCATGCCACCGCTATTTTCAGCGATGTGTTTGGTAAGATGGGCGCCCATAGCGGGACGCTGGCAGAGTCGATGAAAATCATCGGAGAAGCAGGTTCCGGAATCATCGTGTTTATCAGCCCCCGCATACCGGATTATTATTCCCGTCAGGTCGCAAGACTGAAAGGGGAAAAGCCAGCCGATATGGATCAGCTTCGCGACTATGGCGTAGGCGCGCAAATCCTGACCGAGCTGGGCGTGAGCGATATGGAATTGCTTTCCAATACCAGCCATGACTTGGTCGGGCTCGATGCCTATGGCCTGCGTATTGTCGGCCAACGTGCCATTCCCGATGGCGAAACACATAAAGAATTGGAGACCGCATAATGGCCAAATTCCTGATCGTCGAAGCGCGTTTCTACGACCATTTGAATGATATGCTGCTCGACGGCGCCAAGGCGGCTCTGGAAGCTGCTGGCCATGAACATGAGACCTTGATCGTTCCTGGCGCACTGGAAGTACCCGGTGCTATCTCCCTCGCAATTGACAGCGGCCAGTTCGATGGCTTTGTCGCACTAGGCGTCGTGCTGCGCGGCGAAACCTATCATTTTGAAATCGTATCCAACGAAAGTGCGCGCGGCATCATGGCCCTGACACTAGACGGCGCGGCGATTGGAAACGGGATCATCACGGTCGAAAATGAAGCGCAAGCCTTGGCTCGCGCCGACAAGGGACAGAAAGACAAGGGCGGAGAAGCGGCCAAAGCGGCTGTTGCCATGTATGATCTGGCGCTAAAATATAGTTGAGTGCCAGAGGGTTTAGGCCATCGCTGCTTGAAATATATCAGCGAATCTTTCCTTTTTACCCATCACATCAGACAGGGTAAACTTGTCGAGATGACTCAAAAAAGCTTCAACCGCATCGGATAACATGTGGGAGAGGCCGCATACGGGCGTCACTATGCAATGGTTGGTTGAACCGGGACTGCATTCAACAAACTGACTGACCTCTTCGATCGCGCGAACGACAGCGCCAATATTGATCTCCGCAGGATCACGGGCCAGAGTCAGTCCCCCACCACGCCCGCGTTGGCTAGTGATAAAGCCTTCACCGACCAGGCGCTGCACGACTTTCATTAAATGGTTTTTTGAAATGTCATAGGCGGACGCGATATCATCGATCTTCTGGCTGCCCTCTTGCGATGCCAAAAACATCAATGTCCGCAACGCGTAATCAGTTTGTGTGGTTAATCTCATTAAACATGCATATTATATATTGCTTTTAAATTCAAGGCAGATATAAGAGGCATATTATATACCTCTTTAAATGAGTCGCACGATGCCACACGCTCACACAATTGCTGCCAGAGAAGAAAAAGCCGCCTATGCAGAAGCTCTTGGGATTACCGAAGAACGGATTTCGGACCTGGTAGAGAATTTCTATGAAAAGATCCGCAGCGATGCTCTGCTAGGACCGATCTTCAACAAACATATCGCCCACTGGCCGCCCCATCTTGCACGCATGAAAGACTTTTGGACGTCGATCGCAATTGAGTCAGGCCGGTTTCGCGGCAATCCGATGGTCAAACATCTGGCGATCCCCGATATTGAACGTGCCCATTTCAATCACTGGCTTGCTCTGTTTGATCAGACATTGCCTGAGGTGATGTCCAATGCAGCTGCCTGCCAATTCCTGTCCGAACGGGCAGAACGTATTGCTGACAGCCTGATGACCGGCATTTCCATCCACCGTGATGGCTTGCCCACAATATCTCAGAAAAAGGAGATTAATGATGTTGCTTGATGAGAATGAATTAGCCGTCCTAAGTGACGAATATTACCACGCGCCTGCACCCCATAAGCTGGATGTGCTTGCCGCTCCCGCTCAACCCGAAGCCCGCACCTTCGGCATTCCCGCAATCATCTGGGGCAGTATGGCCGCAAGCTATGCGTTGTTTTTCTTAGGCCTGATCCTCGGCACGGGTCACGATGGACGCGCCTTGTTCATGATTGCCGTCAGCATGCTTTATACGGCCATGTACTTTGGTACTGTCTTTGCCCTGAACAGCTTGAGCGGATCAGCTGAGAACGAAAAGAGCCAGTGGATCAAGGGCAAGTTTGATACCTTTACTGGTAGAATGAGCTTTGGTGCCGTCTATGGACAGATGTTGATTGTGCCGATGGTGTTCGCGTTCTTTGGCATCAGTATTGCGATTATTCGCTCGATCGTGATGTGACCGATATGCCTGAACCGACACCCTATAGTTCAACACCGGTCTTCGATGAAAACAACTTGCCCAAAGCCTTGCAAGCTGCCCACAGCACCAAAGCCGGTGCTTGGGGCGTGCTTGAGATAATTAATGGCAGCCTTCACTATGTGATTGAAGAAGATCAGGAGACCAGACTAATGACTGCCGGAGATCGGCAATTGATCGAGCCGGAACAATTGCATCATGTCGCCCTAATTGGCCCTATGCAGATGCAGGTGCATTTCTATCGCGAAAGGCCAGATATCGGGCCCGGAATCAGCGACAAGTAATCAGCCGCTTTTGTCACTCCTCAACGCTGCGACTTCTTGCCGCAATCCGCGTATCTCATCTAATATGATATCACGCTGCGCGCTTTGTTCTTCATCCGCTTCCTCGTGCATTGCATTGACGATAATCGCGATGAACAGGTTCAGCACAACAAAAGACGTGACCAGAACAAACGGCACGAAAAACGCCCAGGCCCAAGGATAAACTTCCATGATCGGGCGGACAATACCCATGGACCAGCTTTCCAGCGTCATGATCTGGAACAATGAATAAAGCGAGGAACCTACCGAGCCGAACCATTGCGGAAAGGAGTCTCCAAAGAGTTTTGTTGCCATCACCGCCGCGACATAAAAAATCAGGCCGAGCAATAAAATCACCGACCCCATGGACGGAATAGCCGCCAACAGGCCTTGCACCACCTGCCGCATTTTCGGCATTGCCGAGATCAGGCGAAAGGCCCGCACGATGCGCAGTGCCCTGAGAATAGCGAAACTCCCGCCCAATGGCAGCAAAGCCGCCGAGACAATCACAAAGTCGAAAATATTCCAGCCGCTGCGGAAGAACCCCAAACGATAGACCAGCAACTTTAAAAGGATTTCGATGACGAAGATCGTAATGGCAATTTGATCCAAAGCCTCCAGAAACGGTCCAAAGGCCGCCATTGCATCAGCAGAGGTTTCGATGCCAATCACGATCGCATTGATAATGATTACAGCCATCACCGCATTTTGAAACCAGGTGGATTCGATCATGGTTTTGATCTTCTGGATCACTAAGCTCACCCTTTTTAACTTTGATTTCTGCCATTTGGCGACTTACGCTCAGCGGATCAAGTAACGATTGAACGCTTCGCCGCTCTTGCATTTCGAGGCTGGCTCAGCTATAGTTTCATTTGAAACTATATTACTCTCTCCTGTAAGGAATACACGCATGGCTGATCTTTTTGAAAACCCGGCTGGCCTTGATGGCTTTGAATTTGTTGAATTTTGTGCGCCAGAGAAAGGTGTACTCGAACCGGTGTTTGAAGTGATGGGCTTTACCCGCATTGCACAGCATCGTTCCAAGGACGTGCATTTGTGGCGGCAAGGACAGATCAACCTTATCGTCAACTATGAGCCAAAATCAGCGGCCTGGTATTTTGCCCGCGAACATGGTCCATCAGCCTGCGGCATGGCCTTCCGGGTCCGGGATGCGCGAGAAGCTTATGCCCACCTGCTGGAAAAAGGCGCCGAACCAGTGGCCGTCGAAACCGGTCCAATGGAACTGCATATCCCAGCCATCCGCGGCATTGGCGGGGCCATCCTCTACTTGGTCGATCGCTATGCCGATGAAGAGCGGGGCGATGCGCTTTCCATCTATGACATCGACTTTGAATATCTGCCCGATGTTGACCACAACCCGGTTGGTGCAGGGTTCGACATTATCGATCACCTGACCCACAATGTTTATGGCGGGCGGATGGCTTATTGGGCAGATTATTACGAGACGCTGTTCAATTTTCGTGAGATCCGTTTCTTTGACATCAAAGGCGAATATACCGGCCTGACGTCGAAAGCACTGACCGCTCCCGATGGCAAAATTCGCATTCCACTCAATGAAGAGGGTGAAGGCGGCAAAGGCCAGATTGAGGAATTCCTGCGCGAGTTTAATGGCGAAGGCATTCAGCATATCGCCCTCATCTGTGACGATTTGATCGCCTGTTGGGACCGCCTTAAAAAGCTCGGCGTTCCGTTCATGACCGCCCCTCCAAATACCTATTACGAGATGCTCGGTGAGCGCTTGCCAGGCCATGGTGAGGATGCCAGCGCGCTGCAAAGTCGTGGGATATTGCTCGATGGTACAACCGAAGGTGGCCAGCCTCGGCTTCTGCTACAGATATTTGCAGAGCCGCAAGTCGGACCGGTATTTTTCGAATTTATTCAGCGCAAAGGCGATGACGGCTTTGGCGAAGGCAATTTCAAGGCGCTGTTCGAAAGCATTGAACGCGATCAGGTTGCGCGCGGCGTGCTTAATGTGGAAGAACCCGCAGAATGACTTCTGCCCCCAATCTCTCCGGCATTCATCACGTCGCCTATCGCTGCAAGGATGCGAAGGAGACCACCGAATTTTATCAGCGCGTCATGGGCATGGATTTTGACCTGGCCTTTGCTGAAAACGAAGTGCCATCGACCGGTGAATATGATCCTTACATGCATATTTTCCTCGATGCTGGCGGCGGCAATATACTCGCCTTTTTCGAGCTGCCCGAACAACCCGAGATGGGCAAGGATCCCAATACGCCGACATGGGTGCAGCATATTGCGTTCAAGGTGAATACGCTGGATGAACTGCTGGCCGCCAAGGCCAAAGCAGAGGCCGAAGGTCTCGAAGTTCTGGGTCCCACCCATCACGGCATTTTCAAGTCCATCTATTTCTTTGACCCCAATGGGCACCGGCTGGAAATCGCCTGCGACATCGGAACCGACGAAGAGATGAAGGAACTGCGCCGCGTGGCCCCAGAAATGCTCGAAGAATGGAGCCGCACCAAAAAGGCACCGCAACATGCCGCCTGGCTGCACGAGAAAGCCCGCGACGAACATTAAACGCGCATGTTGATTGTTGAGGCGTTCCGGCGCACTATCCGTTTTCAACAAAAGATGGGAACCCTATGAAACTCGCGACGCTGAAAAATGATACACGCGATGGCCGGCTGGTCGTTGTCTCGAAAGATCTGACCCGTTGCTGCGAAGCGAATAATATAGCCCCGACCCTGCAAGCCGCCCTCGACAATTGGGAAGATTGTGCGCCTAAACTGGACGCGCTCTACCGGGATGTCGAACATCAGGTTGTTCCATGCGAACGCTTCCATGAAAATGATGCGCATTCTCCGCTACCGCGCGCCTATCAATGGGCCGATGGCAGCGCCTATATCAACCATGTCGAACTGGTTCGCAAAGCGCGCGGTGCCGAAGTGCCAGAGAGTTTTTACAGCGACCCACTTATGTATCAAGGCGGCTCCGATGCGTTTCTCGGACCCCGCGATGATATCCCGCTGGGCGATCCGAAATGGGGGTGTGACATGGAAGGCGAAGTTGCGGTCATTACTGGCGACGTTCCGATGGGTGTTGGTGCAGAAGCGGCTGCGGATCACATCAAACTGGTCATGCTGTGCAATGACGTATCCCTGCGCGGCCTAATTCCCGGAGAGCTTGCCAAGGGGTTCGGATTTTTCCAGTCCAAGCCGCCGAGCGCTTTCTCCCCAGTCTGTGTTACACCCGATGAATTGGGCGATGCCTGGAAAGGGTCGGTCATCCACTTACCTCTGCAGGTCGATTATAATCGCGAACCATTTGGCCGCGCCAATGCTGGTGTTGATGCAACTTTCAGTCTGGCGCAGCTTGTCGCCCATGCTGCGAAGACCCGTCCCTTATGCGCCGGCACCATTATTGGTTCGGGAACCGTGTCCAATCAGGATGCCGACGGCGGTCCCGGCAAACCCGTTTCAGAAGGCGGACTTGGCTATAGCTGCATCGCGGAAATCAGGATGATTGAAACCATCGCTGATGGCGAAGCGAAAACACCGTTTATGAGTGCTGGAGATACCGTGAAAATCCAGATGCTGGATGGAGAGGGTCACTCAATCTTTGGTGCGATCCGGCAGGAAGTGGTGACTGTTTAGAGGGAATTTTTATTTAACCTCAAGCGCCGGGTGGGCACATCCGTGCCCTTGGCTATCGCGCCAATAAGGCGCGGCGGCCGGTCGGCCTTGCCTCCGCTTCGCGTCGGTTTGGCTACAGCTATAGAGTTTATTATACGAGCATAGCGAGGCAAGCGCGACTGCGCGCCGTGCCTTATTGGCGCGGTAGCCAAGCGGGCGGATGCCCGCGCCCGGCGCCTGAGGTTCAATCATAACGGCACCGCCGTTTCATACTTAATCCGTTCCATTGCAAAGCTTGCGGACACATCGGACAAAGGCACTGCCTTGATCAATTTCTTATAAACCCGGTCATAGTCCGCCATGTCGCGGACCAGCAGCTTGAGCATATAATCCACTTCGCCAGCCATCCGGTAAAACTCAACCACCTCGTCAATCGAGGATGCGGCGGCGGCGAATTTTTCTAGCCATTTGTCGCTATGGTCATTAGTGCGCACCGCGACAAAAGCGGTCATCCCAAGCCCGACAGCCTCCGGTTCCACAATGGCAACACGCCGCGCGATAATCCCATCCGCTTCCATCCGCTTCACCCGCCGCCAGCAGGCATTGGTCGATAGACTAAGCTGTGCCGCGAGGTTTTCTAGCGACAGGCTTGCATCCTGTTGCAAAGCCTTCAAGATATTGCGGTCATTCTCATCAATTTTTTTCACTATTTCATTCATATCTAGAATAATATCACTATTTCTATCTATTCCAAGAGAATTATTATGACAGCAATGCCAAATATCTCTCAACTGATCTGGTCAAGGAAGAGTCGCGCCGTGATTGCTATCTGATGCCGCTGGTCGAATTGCTGGATAGGCAGACCATTTGCTAAAGATCGGGTACGAAGTTCACAAAGTACACAAGGTCCTTTGGGGCGTTTGGACCTGCGTCATTTATTTCAAAGTTCACACAAATCACACCCGCTTTGGATCGCTATAGGGTGAGTGAAATCATGCCAAAGTTCACACGGTTCACACCGCTTCGCTCATGATGGGATGGATACACGGGATCAATATTCAAAGCTGAGAAAGAACCAGCATTGCAATATCATAGCCGGGCCAATGTAGGAAAGCACTCCCTGGCCCAATAAGCTTGAGTAGAGGCGCCTTCAAATCCGAAGTCGACTCTCTTGTGCCTGACGGATAGAGTCACGGACGTTGTTCAACGGAGGGCCTTGTGATGACTGAACAAGTATTTGACCCGATCGCGAATATTCAAATGATGATGGATAATGCGCCTGTGTCCGATGGGCAGGAACCAGACATGTCTATGGCCCCTCCTTTCGTGCGAGGCATGAATTTGAGCGGGCTAAAATTCACACGTGTTTCGGCCGGTGAGTTCGATATGGTGTGGACCATTGGCCAGCATCTTACGCATTTTGATGGAATGGTTCAGGGCGGAATTGTAAATGTTATCGCAGATACCGGTCAGTCATTTGCCTATTCGACAACAAGCCAAAAACCGGAGGCGTTTTCGACTGCGGATTTTGCGACACGCTTTTTTCGGCCCATGAAGGCTGGCGAAATTATCGATGTTAGGAGCCAGGTCGTAAATCGTTCACGGCGACTTGGTGTTGTTGAAACGCGGTTCATCAACCAACAAACCGAAAAACTATGTGCTCTCGTCGTCGGATCATGGATGATTGTTAACCGTGACTTCGGACCAGATCCGTCAAAATGATCCTATTCCTGGTTTCAGGCCGACATCCATACGGCCAAACCACCATCGCCTATCCTATACCAGCACAGCCCGATTGCGTTTGCCGTCCGTCGTGATCGTAACCGCCTTGCCGATCAAATCCGTGTCTTCCGGTGGGTCTTCCAGCAGACCGATACACGGCACGCCATTTTCGTCAGCAAGCCATAACGTCGCAGCTCCAGCAACACCCTTCACATAGGGCAAGGCATAGCTTTTGATCACGCCGCTGCCCGAGGCGAAATGATCGGGCTTGGTGCCTTCATCCGGCGGTAAGGCATTGGGCGTCGCAATCCGGTCGGGTGACCATCCGCCTGCCAGCGGATCGGCGGCGTAAATGCCGACTGACTCTTTGTTGATCGCCCCGCCATTGGCGGAGATCATACCGGGCTTGCTGCCGTCCTTGCGCAGCGCTTGCACCAATGCGACAATCGCGTGGGTGCTGTAACTGTTGCCCGGTCCGCCAAAGAAACTCAGCCCGCCGGTCAGGGTATAGCTGGACAGCGGCCTATCCGGTTGACCTAGCGCTTCCATCACCAAAGAGACCGCGACCGGAAAGCAGCTGTAAATATCAATCGGACCGATATCGCTCGCCTGCTGCTCGGCCAAATCCAGCGCCTTGCTCACTGCCCATTCGACAGCGGGAGATCGTGACAGATCCATTTGCTGGCTGATGATCGGGACACTCGCATCCGCGCCGCTGTGCAGATAGATCATCTTGTCTTCTGCAATGCCCAAATCTTCCGCATGGCCGGCTGTGGTGATAATAACCGCACCACCCAGAGCGACCGCATCCTGCGCCACCATCCAGCGGCGATAGGGGTCATTAAGCTGATAGTTACCACCACCGTCTTGCAACAACTCTTCCGCACTCCAGTCCTTGGCAAATTGCGCATGTTCGCGCGAGGATGCGACCGAGGAAAAAGCCGACCACAGCTCTGCCATATCCTTCGCATAGCTCGCCCGGTCCATATTCAAACGGCTGCGGCGCGCGTTTTCCAGCAAACCATAGGCCATTGGCATGGAGATAATCCCGTGGCGAAATTCATACATGGTGAGGACCGGAAATTCGGTGCGCTTGTCGATGAAATCACGATCGGACGGCTGGTTCCAATCCATCTCATGCCCGGCTTTCTTGGCGCGTTTGACGGTGCCGATGGATTCTGTGCCGCATAAAAGAGCTGCCTTGATTTTACCCTCATGCAGCTGGATCGCCAGCTCGTTAATATGTTTTTGCGGGCTTTGGCCGCCGACATCACCATAGATAAGCGTGTCCGGATTGAGGCCTGATGCCTGTGCAATGGCATCCGGAAAATTATCAGGTGAGCCATAAGCATGAGCCACGCCGCTATCATGAAATAGCCTAATGGCTAGCAGGCAGTCGATCGACGCGCTAAGCTTGTCTGCGACGCCGCTGTCCGCCAGCGCCTTCTTCGCTGCGGCCGATGCAAGATCAACCGGTGATGGCCATTCCAGCCCCAATGCCTGCTTCAGGGATTGCCCGCTGGCTTCTCCCACACCTATCAATACAGGTGCCTGGCGGTCGGAAATAGTCATGCGCGAAAGTCCCTCAAAATAAACAGTATATCGATCGATTAAAACTGATAACAGACACGCATATTCATGCACCTAATAATTTAAGGATAAGTAGATGAGCGGATGGCCGGAACTGCAATGGGATGTCGAACCAACCGGGCCGCTAAAGGGCCTGAAAATATTGGATATGTCCACGGTTGTGCTGGGTCCTTTTGCAACCTTGAATTTTGCCGACATGGGTGCAGAGGTCATCAAGGTTGAAAATGACAGCGGCAAATTTCCCGGCGATATGATGCGCCATGCTGGTGATAGTCCGACCGGTGATCTCGGCCCGATTTTCACCTCGCTCAACCGCAACAAGAAATCGATCACGCTCAATGCGAAAGAGGAAGCCGACAAGGCGGTGATTGTTGAATTGCTCAAACATGCCGATGTGTTTTTCCACAATGTCCGGCTTGCCGGGATGGAGCGGCTCGGCCTCGACTATGAAGCGGTGAAGGCGATCAACCCGGGCATTGTCTATGTCCATTGCGCCGGCTTTGGCCAAGGCGGCGACTATTCCCACCGGCAGGCTTATGATGATCTGATCCAATGTTCATCGGGCTTTGCATCCCTGTTTGAAATGCGCGGCGATAGCGGGCGTCCTCTGTACATGCCGTCACTCGTGGCCGACAAAACCATCGGTCTGTTCGCGGTTAATGCGACGCTGGCGGCGATGTATCACAAGGAAAAAACCGGCGAAGGACAATTTGTTCAGGTGCCGATGTTCGAAGCCTTTACCTGGTTCAACATGGTCGAAAATCTGTGGGGCGAGACATTCATTCCCGGCAATGGCAAGCTTGCCTATACGCGTTCCATAAACCCCAATCGCAAGCCCTATCCGACCAAAGACGGCTATATCGGCCTGGTCCCCTATAGCGACGGACAATGGGAGACATTTTTTGAACTGGGCGGTAAGCCGGGCGTCTTTGACGAGCCGCGCTTTGCCACCTATTCAGAGCGCACCAAGAATATCACCGCGCTCTATGCCCTGATCGAGGAAATCGCCTCGACCAAGACGACCGACGAATGGCTGGAGCTGCTCGACGAGAACAACATCCCGGCCATGCGCTATAACCAGATGACCGATGTGCTCGAAGATCCGCATCTTCAGCAAGTCGGCTTCTGGACCGAGCGCGAGGGTGAAAAGATCGGCAAATATCGCTCGATCAAACATCCGGTGCACTATTCCGCCAGCCCTGCCAATGTCTATGCCGACCCGCCGACATTGGGCGCAGATAATGACGAGATCAGGAACGCGGTTGGGCTCCCAAAAGCGGAGGACGCATCATGAGCGACACCGCCCCTGTCCACGTCATGGCCAATTTCATCGTCCACGATGCCGAGACCTATCGCCTCTATGAGAAAGGATTTTTTCCGATCCTGAAAAGACATGGCGGCACGTTCATTACCCTGGATGACAACAGCACAACCTTTGAAGGTAGCACGCCGCCCGAGGGCCGCGTTGTGCTGTTCAAATTCCCAAGCGCAGAGGCGGCGACGGCCTGGTATAATGATCCCGACTATCAGGCGCTGTCGGAACATCGGCGGGCCGGAACAGAGCTCAAATTCCTGACGATGTTGCATCCGATGCCGGGGCGGTAGTTTTGATTGGGTGAGAGCTGGGCTCGATCGATGTCCGCGTCATCCCGAAAGCGGACATTGAATTTTGGTCGTTTTAGACGACAAAAGCTAGACACATTTTTAGGAAAAAGTTATGCGTCAAGCATGCAGCATCAGCTTTTGGAGAAGGGCGCGGAACCGCGTCATCGGCACACAATAGGCTATGCAGCACTGGTATTGTCAGGCACCTACGAAGAGATTGGCGATACCGGTCGGTGGCAAGTCGAGGCCGGAGACATCGTCTACCATTCCCCGCTTGAAGCTCATGCAAACCGTATTTCATCGTCCTGTTCAATCATCAATATTCCCGTTCCAGGTTACCTTGCATTGCCGCCGGTGTTTCAAGTTAAGCATCCAGACGACCTGTTGAAGGCGGTTACTAGTTGTGAGGAAGAGCTTACTGCAATCCTAATCCCGCACCGGGTCAAGCAACCCCTTATTCAGGACTGGACTGACATGCTCGCTCGAGACCTTCTCGAATCGCCAACTCATCTTGCAAGATGGGCAGATCGAGCAGGAATTCGACCAGAGACAGTATCCCGCGGTTTTTCAAAATCCTATGACACGACACCGGCCCGTTACCGGCGGGAAGCACAAACGCGACACGCGCTTCGCGAGATCATATGCAGCTACTGCAGCCTAGCAGATATTGCATATCGCACTGGATTTTCAGATCAGGCGCATTTGACTCGGTCGGTCGTTGCATTGACCGGAACTACTCCTAGAGAATGGCGAAAAGTCAAAACCGTTCAAGACTAACCTCATACAGCGATGTAATTGCAATTGCCGTGAATGACCAAAGTTCCATCTCGGCCCCCTTAACTATTTCAAACGCCAAGAAATAATAGTCTCGGCTTGTCCTTCTTCGAAAGGTGAATATACGTGCGAAATACTTTTTCCCGTCTGTTTATGTTTATCGCCCTGTCTGCTTGTGTTGAGGGATTGAATGCTCATTCCATTGCCAGTCCTTCAGATAGCTCTAGCTCTGCCGGCGAAGTAGCGTGGGTCGTTGATCGGGTGCGCGATTATAAGACGGAGAACGACATTCCCGGCGTCGCCATCGGCGTTATCAAGGATGGTAAGCCGCTGCTGATTCAAGGTTTCGGCGTGATGCAGAGAGGGGAACCGGCGCCCTTTAATGAAACTTCTCTAATCCAAATTGCTTCGGTGACAAAAGTGATGACCGGAATTGTAGCGAACCGGTTGATCCGAGAGAGTGTGATTGATCCAAAAGAATCCATAGTGAAATATCTTGGTGACTTGCTCAGCCCAGAAGCGCAGGCGCGGCTTGAGCCTGTAACAATTGAGCATCTGCTGCATCACCGTGCTGGTGTCCCACGCGATTCTGTAACGCCGGTACGCGTTGACCACAACAGTCCGATGCTAGACGGATATTCCGAAGAAGCGATGGTTGCGGATCTGAATGTTATGGAGTTGGCGTTTACGCCCGGATCGAAGTGGGAATATTCAAACTTCGGCTATGATATTCTTGGCTATATCTTTGAGCGAAAGACTGGGCGGTCTTTTGAGAAATTGATACAGGACTATGTAGCCAAACCATATGGGATGAAGGAGGTTTTCATTGAACCCACTGAGCGTTGGACAAGTCGTATCGCGACGCCTTACCGAAAAGATGATCGACGGATCGAAACATATGCATGGGTAATGGGTAAGCAAGCTCCTTCTGGTGGCGTTTATACCAACATAGAGGGTCTGCTAAGGTTGGTTGGTAGCCAGATCCAAGCCTATCGATCTAATGCAAAGACTGGCACGCCTTCCGATCTTATTCTGACCTCTCGCACCGCTTCCACAGAGTTTGGTGATCCGCCCATGCACTATGGATACGGTCTTTTTCAGCGAGCCACCCGCTACGATCATTTCGGTGACCTTGACGGCTATGGAAGCGATTACCGGTTTTCGCCAGAACTGGGATTGGGGGTTGTTGCAGTTACTACGAGTGGTGGCATTTGGCTTGATGATATGATGGATGAAATCTATGCAGATCTTCTTGTACAATACTCCAAATGACCCAGAATAGTCGGGCAGTTTCTGCTTGGCCCTACTTGGCAAAAGAATCCGTATGGCGAGCCGGCTGTAGACCGGTAACTTCTGTGTCTGAAATCCGCATCACTTCAATATCCCGGCCATCACCAGGTCCACCGTCTGTTCCCGATAAGCGTCGCGCATTTTTTCGTCGAAATCCTCGCGGCCATAGCAATATCTCCAGACCAGTTTGCCGGTGAAGAAACGGTCGGCAGCGCCGGTTACGGCGGAATAGAATAGGTCGGGATCGAGATCGCGGAATACGCCGGTTTTGATACCGTCGCCGACAAAAATCCCATAAGCTTCGGACAGCGGTTTCAGATATTTATTGGCGATATCGCGCGCGCCTTCGGGCGGCAGATCACGGATCAGGCGCATGGTTAGGCGGTGGATATAGGGATATTTATAATAGGTATCGATGACCGCGCCGATATGGTGGCGCAGCTTGTCTTCGGGCGGCATATCCTTGGCGATTAATAGCCCGACATCCTCGACAATCTTGGTCATGTCGCGTTCAAGTATGGCTTCAAGCAGGCCGTCTTTATTGCCGAAATAATATTTAACCAGCGCGCTGTTGAGACCTGACCGCACTGATAGCTCGCTAAAGGAAATATCAATCGTGTCGCCTTCGCGCATGATCTGACTGGCCGTCTCGATCAATTTTCCGCGCGCACTGGCGCCGTCTATGTCCCCGTTTTTGTCGGCCTGTTTGTCAGCGCTCATAACTCTTCCCCTCACTTGGCGGGCCTTACTCTATGGCCCTAACTCAAGTGATTACTTATAAACAGGTTCTTCCCACCATGGGAAGGTGTCTGGCATGTCCGATGATACTTTATCCGGATAGACCGGATCACGTTTTTCGAGGAAACTGGCGATACCTTCCGCTGCATCACCTGATTTCGCGCGATTATAGATGATCCGGCTGTCAATCTTGTGCGCTTCCATTGGGTGATCCGCGCAGGGTATTTGCCATAACATCTGCCGGGTGAGCGCTATGGATACCGGCGCGGTATTGTCGATAATCTCCCGCGCCAAGGCATAGGCGGCGGGAAGCAACTCATCCGGTTTGTGGATTGAGCGGATTAGGCCGCCATCCAGTGCTTCCTGCGCATTGAACACGCGCCCGGTCATGCACCATTCAATCGCTTGCGGTCGGCCGACAATATGCGGCAGAAACCAGCTCGCCGCGCCATCGGGCGCGATACCGCGCCGCGCAAAGACAAATCCAAAGCGGGCCGTTTCACTGGCGAGGCGAAAGTCCATCGGCAGTTGCAAGGTCGCACCGACCCCGACCGCAGCCCCGTTGACCGCTGCAATTACTGGTTTCAGACATTGATAGATACGCAGCGTCAGCTTGCCGCCGCCATCGCGCACCCGAGGATCGGAATAATCGTCCACCGGATCACTGCTGGCAAAGGGCTTTGCTCCGCCTTCTGGTGTCAGGTCAGCACCGGCGCAAAAAGCACGTTCTCCGGACCCGGTCACGACCACTGCGCGGACATCGTCATCCGCATCAATTTGATCAAATGCGTCGCACATTTCCTTCAACATGGTGTTGGTGAAGGCGTTCATTTTTTCCGGGCGGTTGATCGTGATCGTCGCGATATTGTCGGCGACATCATATTTGATCTGAGTGTAGGTCATGGGGAGGATCCTCTCCTTTAAAACTCCTCTCCCCCTGAGGGAGAGGAAACGAGAGCTTGGCAGCTTGCCTGCCTAGCGAAGTTGGAGAGGGGATTGGCTTGGCGTGCCCTCTCACCCCTCTCCAAGATTTTCTAGTTAGTAAACTGACAAGCAAATCTGTCCTCTCCCTCAAGGGGAGAGGATGAATGTCAATTACCGTGGTGCCATACGGATCGCACCGTCGAGCCGCACATCTTCACCGTTGAAATAACCGGTTTCGATCATGCACATGGCGAGTTTGGCATATTCGTCCGGCTGACCCAGACGTTTCGGGAAAGGCACAGACGCCGACAGAGCATCGCGCACTTTATCTGGTGCACCAGCAAGCAGTGGCGTATCGAAAATGCCCGGCAGAATCGTGTTCACTCTTATGCCGTCGCTCATCAGATCGCGGGCGATCGGAAGCGTCATACCAACCACGCCGCCTTTGGAAGCGGAATAGGCCGCCTGACCCATTTGACCGTCTTCAGCAGCAACCGAAGCGGTGTTGACCATAGCGCCGCGCTCGCCATTGTCGTCGAGCGGATCGAGGGTCAGCATGCCAGCCGCCGATTTGGCGATGCAGCGGAATGTGCCGACCAGATTGACCTGAATGACGAAGTTGAAAGCATCCATTGGGAAATGACTGATCGAGCCATCTTCGCGGCTGCGTTTTGCGGTTTTGATTGCGTTACCGATACCGGCACAGTTCACGAGGATGCGTTCCTGGCCATTGGCTGCACGGGCTTTTTCAAAGCCAGCATCGACACTGTCGTCATCGGTCACATTAACCTTGCAGAAAACACCGCCCAGTTCCGCAGCCAGCGCTTCGCCTTTTTCTTCGTTCAAGTCGAACAGAGCGACCTTCACGCCTTTTTCCGCCAAGCGCCGCGCAGTGGCCGCGCCAAGTCCGGAGGCACCGCCGGTGACGACAGCTGACATACTATTGTTGAGTTCCATGATTTTTCTTTCTGTTTTAAACTTAATTCAAACGCTCAATGATGGTCACATTCGCCTGACCGCCGCCTTCACACATGGTTTGCAGACCATATTTGGAGCCGCGATTCTCCATAGCGTTAAGCAAGGTCGCCATCAATTTCGTTCCCGAAGCACCCAGCGGATGGCCCAGAGCGATCGCACCGCCATTGACGTTGATCTTGCTGCGATCCGCGCCGGTATGTTTGAGCCATGCGAGCGGTACGGGAGCAAAAGCTTCGTTCACTTCATAGAGATCGATGTCTCCAATATTCATGCCAGCGCGCTGCAAAGCACGGTCGGTTGCGAACAAGGGTTCTTCGAGCATGATCACAGGGTCACCAGCGGTCACAGTCAGGTTGACGATCTTTGCACGAGGCGTGAGACCGTGGTCTTTCAGGGCCTGTTCGGAACAAACCAGAACCGCGCTGGAACCATCACAAATCTGGCTGGCATTAGCAGCGGTAATCGCGCCGCCTTCTTGCAAGACTTTCACGCCGCCGATGCTTTCCATTGAGGCATCAAAGCGAATGCCTTCGTCAACATTATGCGTTGCATCGCCTTCTGGGGTTTCGATCTGCACACCGACAATTTCATTGGCAAACGCGCCGGATTCAGTCGCTGCGATAGCTTTTTGGTGACTTTCCAATGCGAAGGCATCCAGATCATCGCGATTAAAGCCATGCTTTTTCACTAGCATTTCAGCGCCCATGAACTGGCTGAAATTTATGCCCGGATAAGCTTCTTCGAGACGAGGGCTTTTGTTGGTGCCGAGGTCAGCATCTTTAAACAGCTTGAAGGTTGATCCCATTGGCACGCGTGTCATGCTTTCAATACCGTGCGCCAAAACCATATCCTGCGTGCCGGACATAACGCCTTGTGCCGCAAACTGAATCGACTGCTGCGAAGAACCGCATTGGCGATCAATGGAAACCGAAGGAATACTGTCAGGAAGTTTAGAGGCCAATACACTGTTCCGGCCAACATCGCCGGATTGCTCGCCGCCCTGCATCACACAACCAGTGATCACGTCTTCAATCGCGCTGGCGTCAAAATCATTGCGATCTGCGATTGCATCAAGCGTTGCCGCGCCCAAGTCCACTGCATGGGTTCCAGCCAACCGGCCGCCGCGACGACCACCTGCGGTCCGAACTGCGTCTACAATATAGGCTTCTGCCATTTTCCTACTCCTTAGTATTTATGAGAATCTGAAATTTAATTGAACGATTAAACTTGCACTGCTCTAGCGTCAAATAAAAAAGCCGATCATCACATTTGTGATAACCGGCCCTTTTCAATCCTAACCTGCGTTTTTAGGCAGGGACATTATTCTTCTTAACCGTAATCACCTGTGGATAGGTGAATTCCAGCAAGCCTTCCTTGCCATATTCAGCGCCAAAGCCGGATTGTTTATGGCCGCCAAAAGGAGCGAAAGGCGACAGGTGGAGAAATTCATTGACCCACACCGTACCGGTTTCCAGCTTCTCAGCAATTTCGACGCCTTTGTCGGGGTCAGCGGTCCAGACCGCTCCGGCCAAGCCATATTCGCTGTCATTGGCGCGGCTGATGACTTCTTCTTCGGTGCTGAATTTCATCAGCGGCATGACCGGACCAAATTGCTCTTCCGCCACGATCCGCGCATCTTCCGGCGGATTGTCGAGGATGGTAATCGGCATGTAATAGCCCGGCACATCTGGGTCATGATCGCCACCGACGAGGAATTTATAGCCATTATCCTTGGCGTCCTGAACCAGTTCCAGCACACGGTCATATTGCTTCTTGTTCTGGATCGGACCAACCGCGGTGCCTTGCTGCGAGCCGTCACCGACTTTCACATGCTTGGCATATTCGGCAATGGCTGCGCTCAGCTCATCATAAATATCTTCGTGGATATAGATGCGTTTTGCCGCGACACAGATTTGGCCGGCATTGGTGAAGCTGGACCAGAATAGCTGCTCCGCCACTTTCTCGACATTGGCATCAGGAAGAACGATGGAAGCATCATTGCCGCCCAGTTCCAGCGTAATCCGTTTGAGGTCCTTGGAAGCGCCTTCCATGATCTTCTTACCGGTCGCGGTCGAGCCGGTGAAGGTGATCTTGTCGATATCCGGGTGACCGGTAATCAATGGCCCAAGGCTGTCTTCGCCAGTCAGGATGTTGACCACGCCAGCGGGTGCGACGTCTTTAATCAGTTCTGCCAGCCGCAAGGTGGTGAGCGGCGTAAACGGCGATGGTTTCAAGACAATCGTGCAACCGGACAGCAATGCCGGCGCGATTTTCTGCACCGCCATCATCACCGGGAAGTTCCACGGCACGATGCCGCCAACGACACCAACAGGAACGCGGCGGGTGCGGCTGAGCCGCTCTTCGGTATCTTCATTAATCTCATCATCGAGATCGAGCGTTGATTGCGCGCCAGCCATCAGCGACGCGCCCATGATTTCGCCTTGCGCCTGTGCATGGGGTTTACCCTGCTCGGCAGTCAGCAAGCGGAATAGCTCGTCGAGATTTTCTTTAATGGTCGCAGAAATCGCCTGCACCACAGCGCGGCGCTCTTCGATCGGTTTCTTGCTCCATGCAGGGAAGGCGGCACGGGCAGCAGCCACTGCTTCATTCAGTTCCATCTCGCCGCAGGACGGCACCTGTCCAATTACTTCTTCATTGGCGGGATTGACCACGTCCAGCATGTCGTCCGTGCTGATCATCTGGCCATTGATGAGATTCTTATATTGGGTAACCATGTCGCTCTCCTTTGGAATTTCTGCTGTATCGTTTCTATTTTGGTTTCTTATAAACTATTACAAGACTATCGCCGCCTGTCATTTTGATAGAGTGCATCTAAGTGGTAGCGTTTTGAGCCCGCCGACAAAGCTCGACTTGGCCCGCTTGGGCTCTCCAGCCAGTTCAACCGTCTCGATCCGGTCGAGCAATTCGTTGAATAATATCTTCATTTCCATTCGCGCCATGTGCAGGCCGAGACATTGGTGTGCCCCGGCACCAAATGCCAGATGGCGATTGGGCGAACGGGCCGCATCAAATTTCCGCGGATTTTCAAAAACCCGGTCATCATGATTGGCCGCGACATAGTTGATCATCAACCAGTCACCCTTTTTCACCGACACGCCGCCAACTTCCACATCTTCGGCGGCTGTGCGCATGAAATGCTGCACCGGAGAAGTCCAGCGGATCGCTTCTTCGACAATGCCGGGCAGCAAATCACGGTCGACTTTCAACCGCGCAAACTGCTCCGGGTCCTGCGCCAGCGCCATCATCGCGCCGGATGTCGAGGCCGATGTGGTGTCATGTCCTGCCGATGCCACGATAATATAGTAGCCGGCCATATCGCGGTCGCTGAGATATTCGCCATCAACTTTGGCATTGGCGATCACGCTGGCGACGTCATCGGTGGGATTGGCCCGTTTTTCCTCGGTTATTTTGGCAAAATAGGTTTCGAAATCGGCCACCGCACCAATGACCAATTGGGTGATCTGCTCCGCCGTCATATTCGCCATGCCGGTTTTATTGAGATCCTCATCCTGTCCGCCGAACATCTGCTGGGTCAGGAATAACATGCGCTGCTCATCCGCCTCTGGCACGCCCAATATTTGCATGATGACATGCAGCGGGTAAGGCGATGCTGCCAATGGGACAAAATCCGCTTCGCCATTTCCATTTTCTTGGCTAGCCTCCACCAACCGATCGACCGTTGTCTTGGCGAGTGCACCAATTTCCGCTTCGAGCTGCTTCAGGTTTTTTGGCATGAACCATTCCTGGGTCAGCCGGCGATATTTGGGGTGGATCGGCGCATCCAGCGCGACCAGTGAATTGACCAAATGCGGGCTGCCTCCGGTGACTGCTTTGACAATTTCCTCGCCTTCGCGAAATCCAAACACCACGCCCTTCGGACTATTGAGGAAAGTCTTGTTATCCTTGCTGATCCGCATCACATCGTCATAGCCGGTGACGAGCAAAAAAGGATCGTGCAGATCGCCATTCTCGATTCGAGCCACCGGCATGTCCCGGCGCAACACATCAAATTTGTCGAGCAGGCCATCCCATTCGGCATAGGCGAGCGGATCAATAACGGCCGCCGCTATCTCTGCCGGTGCTTGTGGTGCTGCGCTCATATCATTCCTCTCAAAATATCTGGCCGTCAAACAATCTTGCTGCCGGTTTTGCCCCAATATTCATCGCGGAGCAGGCGCTTGTAGAGTTTGCCGGTCGCCACGCGCGGCAATTCGGCGCGAAAATCTATCTGGCGCGGCACCTTCACACCGGACAGCGTTTGCCGCAAATAGACTTCCAGCTCCTGCGCAAAGGCGTCGCCTGCCTCCGCCATATCGGCGGGCTGGACCACGGCAACAACCTTCTCGCCCATATCCTCATCCGGCGCGCCGATAACGGCAGCATCGATGATTCTCGGATGGGTGACCAGCAGGTTCTCAATCTCCTGCGGATAAATATTCACGCCGCCCGAAATGATCATGAAACTCTTGCGGTCGGTGAGATACAGAAAGCCGTCTTCATCGACTTTCCCGACATCGCCCAGCGAGGTCCAGCCATGTTTGTTATGCGCGGCTTTGGTTTTCTCCGGATCATTATGATATTTGACCGGAGCACCGCCTTCAAAATAGATTTGCCCTTCTTCACCGACAGCAACTTCGTCGTCATTCTCATCGCAAATATGCACAATGCCCAGAAGCGCTTTCCCGACCGAGCCTTTATGCTCCAGCCAATCTTCGGAGTTGATGAAGGTAAAGCCATTGCCCTCTGAACCGGCATAATACTCCCGGACTATGGGCCCCCACCACTCGATCATTTTTTCCTTCACCGGAATGGGGCAAGGGGCCGCGGCATGGACGGCACATGTCAGGCTGGAAACATCATATTTTGCACGCGTCTCTTCGGGCAGTTTGAGCATCCGGCTGAAATGCGTGGGAACCCATTGGCTGACATCCACCTTATATTGGTCAATAAGTGCCAGGGCCTGTTCCGGATCGAATTTTTCCATCACGATCACGGTGCCGCCCATTTTGTGGACGGTCATGCACCAGCGCAGCGGTGCAGCGTGATAAAGCGGTGCGGGCGATAAGTAAGTGCAGCCGAGCGTAAAGCCAAAAGCACCCTGCGCCATCATCACCAGCGCATTGGGCGCGGCAATATCTTCATTCTCCGGAAAGGGAATACGCACACCCTTGGGCCGTCCGGTCGTCCCCGAGCTATAGAGCATATCGGTGCCATGGCGCTGATCATCAATCGGCGTGTCCGGCATCGCCGCCAAAGCGGGTTCCATGGCGCGACTATCATCAACACCATAGACATATTGCTTCACATCAGGATTGCGTGTGATCAGTTCGTCCAGCACATCCAGCTTTGCGTCGGAACTCACCAATAGCGACGCCCCGCTATCGCTCAAAATATAGGAGGCTTCCTCAGCCGTCAGGCGGCTAGGGATAGCAACATAATAGAGGCCCGCACGCTGAGCCCCCCATGCAAAATCAAAAAATCTGGGATGGTTGTCGAGAAAGACCGCCACCGTATCACCAATATTCAGGCCCTGGCTGCGGAACAGCTGCGCCATGCGGTTGGTCGCCTCGTCCAGCTCGCCGTAGGTTTCAACAGCGCCAGTGCTGGCCATGATAATCGCAGGTTTGTCAGGATTTTCCTGGGCATGCAGATAAGGATGCATCGGTTGCGTCTCTCCATTTGGGGGCGACCGCCTTTGCCCTGTTTGAGTGTGGCGATTCGCATTTTTCCCATCATGGTTTAAGCGCGCAGTTAAATCAATGGATTGTCTGGCCGTCTATCGATAGACGAAAAGAATAATCCCCTAATTCTCCACATATATGTCCACAGGCACGGAGAGATCAGCAAAGACACGGCCAATCGAAGCCATGCTGCCAGCGCCTTCGCCAATGGCTTGTTCCAGATACATTTGCGAGCCAGCGCCGTTGAGCAGCACCAACACTGTCCGTGCCTCACAAATAGCGGCCTTGGTGATTGTAACCAGCGGCGTGTCGCCATTGTCAGGCATGATGCCGACAGCGCGCTTCTCTTTCGGCCCTTCCAGCGCTTCTTCCAGATCGGCGCTTTCGACAAGACCAGCGGTACTGCCATCCTCGCCCATGCCGAGCCAGATGAGATCAGGTGGCCATTTGGTATCCTGCAGCCGTGCATCGGCGGCACCGCCTGCCAAATGATAATCATCATTCTCAGTCGCGATCGGCAGCACCCGGGCACCGCGCGTCATAAACAGTTGCGCCAGTGTTTTGACATTGCTGCGCGGATCGTCAACGGGGACGAGATAATCGTCAGTCGGGATGATCGTGACATATTTCCACTTGATTTGTTGTTCAGCGAGGGCTTCGAGCACCGGCATCGCTTCTTCGCTCACCGGAAGCGCCAAAAGGGCCTCACCGCGCGCATCCAAAGCACTTTCGATGATGAACTTGATATCTCCGACAACCGCCTCAATCATTTCGGCCCGGTCGTCAAAATCCCACCATTCGAGTTGTGAATCTTCACCTTCCGGCAAATCATCCAAATCCCATGACTCGTCTTCACTCATATCGCGTCCTGTCTTTCGGTCTCTTGTTGAGGCTTCTAATCGTTGCAGAAATCAGCACAAGGGGAAATCCCGCTTTTCAAACCGCCAAGTTTGCGCCAATTGATAGCCGAAGAGGCAATATTCCTATGACAGAAAACTACATATTGACGCTGACGGCAGAGGACCGGGTTGGCCTGGTGGCTGCTGTGACCGGCTTTCTGGCCGAGCATGACGGCTTTATTCTCGACAGCCAGCAATATGCCGATCTGGAACTGGAGCGCTTTTTCATGCGGGTTGAGTTCAAGGGCGCGGGCGATAGGTTTCCGGCCAATCTCGATGCGCTTACTGATGAATTTTCAGCAGTTGGCAGCCGCTATGCGCTCGACTGGACATTGGTCAGCGGCGCAGCAAAGCCGAATATTGTGATCGCGGTTTCCAGAGGCAGCCACTGTCTCAATGATCTGCTTCACCGCTGGAAAACCGGCGGATTACCCGTCAATATTGCCGGTGTGGTCAGCAATCATGAAAGCCTGCGCGATCTGACCGAATGGCATGACGTCGCTTTCCATCACCTCCCCGTGACCAGCGACAATCGCGTCGAGCAGGAACAAGCGATATTGGATGTGATGGATCAGGCAGCCGCCGATTATCTGATCCTCGCGCGCTATATGCAGATATTGTCCGATGATCTGAGCGCCAAATTGGCTGGTCGCTGCATCAACATTCATCACAGTTTTCTGCCCGGCTTCAAAGGGGCAAAGCCCTATCACCGCGCTCATGAGCGGGGGGTAAAGCTTATCGGAGCAACGGCGCATTTTGTTAGCGCCGATCTCGATGAAGGCCCGATTATCGAGCAAGCGGTCGAGCGGGTCGATCACCGGGCGAGCGTAGAAGAGATGATCCGCATCGGCCGAGATATCGAGGCACAGGTGCTCGCCAAGGCAGTAAAATGGGCGGGCGAACACCGCATCCTGCTCAACGGCAATCGCACGGTTGTGTTCCGCTAAGGTTGGTTCTCTGATGCCTGTGGTGGGGGCGGCGCATCGAGCAATATGCCCGCTGGCCGCAATATCGTTAGTGCAGCAGGGGCGCCGCTGACCTTTTCCTGCGCGGTAATATCAACCTGCACGAAATTTCCTTCTTCGGTGAGGCGCGCGCTTTGCGTCCATGTCCAACTCAGGCCGCCATTTTGTTCTTCGCCACTGGATTCACCAAGGCTCGGCGGGCGCGGATCGGTTAGTATTTCAACCGCCCGGTTGCGGACCACAGATTGCGCCACGACCCGCAGTTCGAGTTCAGCAGCATTGCGGGCGGTATAGCCTTGTAACCGGATCAGCGCGAGTGCGGCGAGGCTGAAGACCGACAAAGCCACCAGCATTTCGATGAGGGTAAAACCACTCTCGCCGGATTTGTTTCTACGGAACCTCATGGGGCTTGCTCCACACCGGCCAACTGGACATCACCCATCGGGGCGATGGTAATATCGCGCGCAAAATCCTTGTAACTCAAACGCACTTCGGCGCGGTCGCTGGGCAAACCCGTACTTTCAAAACTGATCAGCAAGGGCCCTGTCTCAGCGACCGCTGCGGTCACACCGTTGGACCAGTTGGTCGATCGAAAAGGCTTGTCCTCCATAACCGACCACGCACCTTTGCGCCGCTCCAGAAAACTATAACCGGAAGGCGTGACCTGCACCGCCATCGGGCGGGATTGCAATATCGCATTGTCTCGCAGCGCCGCCGTGCGTGCCGCAAATTTTTGCGCATCCTGTTCCAGATCATTGCTGCCATCAGGAATAGACAAGACCACAATCGACGCCATCAGGCCCAAAATCACTAATACAATCATGAGTTCCACCAGCGTGAAGCCGGTTTCATGATGATTGCGAACAGAGTTTTGGTGGGGTTTCATAACAATAGCTTATTCGGTCCAGTCCGATCCCTCTCTTGCAGAAGCGGGGCGGGCCTGCAATGGATGAGCGGAACAATTAAAGTGATTCAGACCAAATAAGCAGGTGGGAAAATTATGAGCGACGCCGTTCTTTATGACAAGCAAGACCGCGTGGTCACCATTACATTGAACAAGCCGGAGACGCGCAACGCGTTGTCGACCGATCTTTGCTCCGCGCTGGTGGAGGCGATGAAAAAGGCAGATGCCGATAAGGGCGTCAGCTGTGTTGTGCTCGCGGCCAATGGTAAAAGCTTTTCCTCCGGCGGTAACCTCCATGAGATCAAGGCGATGACCGCCGAGCAAAACATGACACCTATGCAGATTGAAGAATGGTATAGGACCGGCATTCAACGCATCCCCCTGACCATGGCCGAGATTTCGGTTCCAGTCATCGCGGCGGTCAATGGCCACGCAATCGGTGCCGGTAACGACCTGACCACCATGTGTGACATCAGGATCGCTGGCGAAGACGCGATTTTTGCCGAGAGTTTCCTGCGCGTCGGGATTATTCCCGGCGATGGCGGTGCTTGGCTGCTGCCACGCATCATCGGTCAGGCGCGTGCGAACCAGATGCTGTTTACCGGCGAGTTTATCGATGCGCATAAGGCGCTGGATTACGGTCTAGTATCCGAAGTGGTGGCGAACGATGATTTGCTCAAACGCGCCTATGAATTGGCCGAAAAAGTGGTTGCCTTACCCCCGCTGGCGATCCGCAAAACAAAAGAACTGGTGCGCACCGCACAGAGCGTGACGCTGAAAGAAAATCTCGATCAGGCGGCGTTGTTCCAGGGCGTATTGCAACAGCTTGATGATCATCAAGAAGCGATTGATGCGATCCTTGAGAAACGCAAACCGGTATTCAAGGGCCAATAAGAGAAAGCAGTGATCATGACGAAAACCGGATATCTCACAACAGCCCTTCTCGCAGCTGCCCCCTTGTTGATGGCCGCTGGCCAACCACAAACCAACGCTCCGCCAGCCAACATCCCACCGGCCAACACGCCGCCAGAAGGCGTAGCGACAGCATCCACCAAGGCCGCTAACGCGAGAGTTGCCGCTCGCCTGCCGATTGCCGACCAGACGGATTTCGACAACGCCAATCGCGGTTTTCTGGCCAAGATTGAAGACCCGCAAATCCTCAACGAAGACGGTTCGGTCGCGTGGGAGGTCGGGCAGTTTGATTTTGTCAAAGACGCAGCTCCCGATACCGTAAACCCCTCCCTCTGGCGCCAGGGCAAGCTCAACAGTATTCACGGATTGTTCAAGGTACAGGAAGGCATTTACCAACTGCGCGGCTATGATTTGGCGCAAATGACGCTGATCGCCGGCAAGACAGGCTGGATAGTTGTAGATCCGCTAACCACGCCGGCTCCGGCTAAAGCGGCTTTGGCGCTGGCCAATGAAACACTGGGCCCGCGCCCGGTTCAGGCAGTGATTTTCACTCACAGCCATGGCGACCATTTCGGCGGCGTTAGCGGTGTGGTTACGCCGCAAGAATTGCAATATGGCAAGGTGCAGATCATCGCACCCCATGGTTTCCTGCGTGAATCCATTGGCGAGAATGTCCTCGCCGGAACCACCATGAACCGCCGGGTACAGTTTCAGTTCGGCACAAACCTGCCCGCTGGCCCGACCGGTCATGTCGGGACTGGTCTTGGTCAATATTTGTCCAAGGGCGATTTGGCGCTGCTGCCACCGACAAAAACCATCAGCAAGGATGGTGAGACCCTGACCATTGATGGCGTCACGTTTGAATTTATGGATGCCGGTGAGACAGAAGCACCAGCAGAACTAATTTTCTACCTGCCTGAATTTAAAGCTCTGCACACTGCCGAAGTCGTCACCCGCAATTTCCACAATGTCCTGACCCCGCGCGGCGCGCTGGTTCGGGACACGTTGAAATGGAGCAAGGTCATTGATGCGATGCTTGCCAAATATGGCGAGAAATCAGATGTAATGCTCGCTAGCCATCATTGGCCAACATGGGGCAGCGAGAATGTGCAGACGGCGCTGAAAAACCAGCGCGGTCTTTATCGCTATGTCCATGACCAGACATTGCGGCAAGCCAATCAGGGCGCGACGATGCACGAGATTGCTGAAAATATTGGTGAGCCCGATTTTGCCGCCACCGATTTTGGCGTGCGCGATTATTATGGCACACTCAATCATAATAGTAAGGCGGTCTACCAACGCTATTTCGGCTGGTGGGATGGGGTTCCAGCCCATTATCACGAATTGCCGCCAGTAGAAGCTTCACGCAAATATGTCGCGGCCATGGGCGGTGCTCCCAAGGCCCTGTCAGTTGGGGAAAGAGCCTTTGCAACCGGCGATTACCGCTGGGCAGCGACCGTTTTCAATCATATCGTCTTTGTCGATCCTACCAATGATGCGGCAAAAAAATGGCTTGCGTCGACTTATGAGCAGCTCGGTTTTCAGGCCGAGGCAGGCACATGGCGCAACATCTATCTATCTGGCGCCAAGGAACTGCGCGAAGGAAATGACAAAGGCGAAGCCATCGCAACCAACAATGCGCGGGTGTTGAACAGTATTCCGGCGGTCGATCTGTTCGATGCCTTGGCGGCGCGTTTTAATCCGGCGCGGATGAGCAATGTCGGCGGTATCATCCAGTTTACCTTCCCCGATCGCGGTGAAGCCGTGAATGTCGACATTGGTAAAAGCGTCATGTTCCCGCGTGACGGGACCAATGATCGTTCGATTGCGCAAATCACTGTGAGCCGCGCCGATTTCACCCGTGTCCTGATGCGGGAAGTCACGCCGCGGGACCTTATTGTGTCCGGCAACATGCGGGTGCTAGGCAATGTTGGCCTGATGGCCGCGATGTTCGGTGCGCTCGATCCGGTTGACGCACAGTTTAATATCGTAACACCCTGAATCTTAACCCAGAGGCATTTTTAGATGCAGCGTTTCAATTTTCCTGTTGTCCAGCCTGATCCGGCGCTTGAAGAATTGCGTGCCGAACTGCAAGCGTTCCTGAAAGAGGAGCTGGAGGCAGGCAATTTGCGTCCCGAGCCGGAATGCTGGATGGCATCTGCCGATACCGAGTTTTCCAAAAAAATGGGAAAGCACGGTTGGATCGGCCTAACTTGGTCGAGCCAATATGGTGGCCATGATAAGACCGCCCTTGAACGCTATATTGTAACCGAGGAAATGCTTCGTGCCGGCGCGCCTGTGGGAGCGCATTGGATTGCCGATCGCCAACATGCGCCGATGCTGCTGGAACATGGAACGGAAGAACAGAAGCTCGACATCCTGCCACGCATTGCCGCCGGAGAATGCTATTTCGCCATTGGTCTTTCGGAACCCGGTGCCGGTTCAGACCTCGCCAATGTCAAAACCAAAGCCGAAAAAGTAGATGGCGGATGGAAAATCAACGGCCAGAAAATCTGGTCGTCCGGCGCGCATATGTGCCATTATATGGTCGCAATCTTACGCACCTCACCGGCTGATGGCCGCAACCGGCATGTCGGTCTTTCGCAAATTATGATTGATCTCAGCCTGCCGGGCGTAACGATCAAACCAATTACCGATCTTTCCGGCGATGCGCATTTTAACGAAGTCTATTTTGAGGATGTGATCGTGCCGGATGACTGCCTGCTCGGCGAAGAAGGCGGCGGCTGGAAACAGGTGACCGGAGAGTTGGCGATGGAACGCTCTGGGCCGGAGCGGTTTTTGTCGAGCTACATCACACTCGAAACAGCGCTCCATCAATTGCAGGGCAAGCTGGGATCGGATTCTCAGGCGCGTCTCGGCAAGCTGATTGCCAATCTGCGAACCTTGCGCGGCATGTCCTGGGGCATTGCCAATCTGCTGCATCAAGGCGTATCGCCGGAAACCGAGGCTGCCTTGGTCAAGGATCTCGGCAACCGGTTGGAAAATGACCTGACCCTGCAAGTGCGGGCCTTGCTCAACGATCTGCCGGAAGAAGAGTGGAGCGACGAGATGCGGCGTATCCTCAATATCGGGATATTGCGATCACCGCCCAACACCTTGCGTGGCGGCACCACAGAAGTCATGCGCGGCATTACTGCGCGCCAGTTAGGGCTACGCTGATGATCAATACAGAAGGCATGGTCGCTGAAACCGCGGCGAAAATTTACACCGATCTATGCGGACGGGAAGTACCGCATGAAGCAGAAGCCGGGATGTATCCGAAGGGATTGTGGGATGCGCTCGCCGAAAACGGCTTGCCGCTGGCTTGGGTCAGCGAAGATAATGGCGGCTTTGGTGCCGATTATGACGAAGTCTTTGGAGCGATCTGGGTGTCCGCAGAGGCCGCGTCACCGGTTCCCTTTGCCGAGACACTGATTGCCAACTGGCTGCTCGACCGGGCTGGCATCGCCATCCCCGATGGCGCGACCAGCTTTGCGCTGCTTGATGGAAAAACGGCCGGTGTTCCCTTTGCTAGTGCTGCTGATCATGTTGCTGTCTACGATGCAGGCAAGAGCGAAATTGCCCTCTACAAAACCGCCGATACATCGCCGGGTGACGGACAAGCGCTGTCCCCTGATGATGACAATCGTCTCGATTTCTCCAGCGCCACGCCTGTTGCCAGCGCCGCAACCAACCTGTCGCGGCGTGCGGTCGAAGCGTTAATCCTGACCGTCCGTGCGGTGCAAATGGCCTCTGCTATCGAGGCTGCGCTCAACATGTCCATCGCCTATGTCTCCGATCGCGAACAATTCGGACGACCATTGTCGAAATTTCAGGCGATCCAGCATCAGCTCGCGGTTGCCGCATCGGAAAGCGCCGCGGCGACCATGGCCGCGACGCAGGCCGCTAGCGCGCTCGCTCGCAACGCCGATGATCCGGAAAAAGCATGGCACGAAGCGGTGGTTGCCAAGGTTCAAATCGGTCATAGCGTCGAAGCCGTCACCGTGCCGTTCCATCAGGTGCACGGCGCGATGGGCTATACGCAGGAATATGATCTGCACCATTATACCCGCCGCCTGTGGGCCTGGCGCGATACGTTGGGCAACGAACATCATTGGTCCAAATTGCTGGGCGCTGAGCTTGCCGTAACGTCACCGGACCAGATTTGGAAAGGCGTGACAACCGGCGCCTGGATTGCTAGTTAACTGCCCGATTAAACCGATTCTTGAGGTGGCATATACCGTCTCCAATCACTCCAACGCAAGAGGACCAAATCCCATGAAAACACGCATCACAGAGCTTTTCGGCATCGAACATCCGATCATTCAGGGCGGGATGCACTATGTGGGATTTGCCGAACTCGCGGCAGCGGTTTCCGAAGCAGGTGGCCTCGGCATCATTACCGGCCTGACCCAGAAAACACCGGAAGATCTCGACAAGGAGATCAAGAAAGCCAAAGCGCTGACCGACAAACCAATTGGCGTGAACCTTACCTTCCTGCCAATCGTCAACACGCCCGATTATCCCGGCTATATCAAAGCGATTATCGACAATGACATCAAGGCAGTGGAAACCGCGGGCAACAATCCGGCGCAATATCTCCCGGCCCTCAAAGAAGCAGGCGTCAAGGTCATCCACAAATGCACCGCGGTGCGCCATGCATTGAAAGCACAGAGCATTGGCTGTGATGCGGTTTCCGTTGATGGTTTCGAGTGCGGTGGCCACCCCGGCGAAGATGATATTCCGAACATGATCCTGCTGCCCCGCGCCGCCGATGAATTGGACATTCCCTTTGTCAGCTCTGGCGGTCAGGCAGACGCTCGGTCACTTGTCGCTTCTCTCGCCATGGGTGCCGAAGGCATGAACATGGGGACACGCTTCATCGCGACCAAAGAAGCACCGGTCCACCAGAATGTGAAAGACGCCATCGTCGCGGCCAGCGAACTCGACACCCGCCTCGTCATGCGCCCACTGCGCAATACCGAGCGCGTGCTGACCAATGCGGCGGTCGAAAAGCTTCTGGAGATTGAAAAGGAAAAAGGCGCAGACCTGCAATTTACCGATGTTATCGAACAGGTTGCCGGTGTCTATCCGCAGATCATGTTGGAAGGCACCATGGATGCGGGCGCGTGGAGCTGCGGCATGGTCGCAGGCCTGATCAATGATATTCCAACCTGTAAGGAATTGATCGACGGCATCATGACCGAAGCAGATGCGATTATTCGCGGACGTCTAGAAGGCTTTTTGGCAGCCTAATCATGGAACCCTATCAACCGCTGAGCCGGTCCATCGCTGGCAAGAAAGCCATTGTCACTGGAGCGGCTAGCGGTATGGGCCGTGCCACGGCGCATCTCTTTGCGTCGGAGGGCGCGATGGTTGCCGTTACCGATCTCGATCAGGGGCGGTGCGACGCCGTTGTCGAAGAAATAGCGGCAGCCGGTTACGAAGGCTCAGCAGAGGCTTGGTCTCTGGATGTCAGCAACCCTGACATCATCAAAGCGGTTGTCGCCGATATTGCCCAAGCCTTTGGCGGCATCGATATTCTCGTCAACAATGCTGGCTTTGCTATTCCGGCCGATGTTGCCGAAGAAAGCTATGAAGACAGTTGGGAACCGACCCTGTCGGTCATGCTGGCAGCGCATCAGCGGATGATCCGCGCCGCCTTGCCGTATCTGAGAGAGGCCGACCATCCAAGAATCGTCAATATCGCATCAACCGAAGGCTTGGGTGCATCGCCGGGCAACAGCCCTTATGTCGCCGCCAAACATGGTGTGATCGGCCTGACGAAAGGCTTGGCAGTTGACCTCGGCCGCGAGGGCATCACCGTCAATTGCATCTGTCCCGGACCGATCCGCACCGGTATCACCGATGCGATTTCAGAAGAGCATAAAACCATCTACGCCAAACGCCGTGTGCCGCTGCGCCGCTATGCCATCCCGGAAGAGGTTGCGCACATGACTTTGTCCTGCGTGTTGCCATCAGCGAGTTTTCTAACCGGCGCGATCATTCCGGTTGACGGCGGCCTTACGATCAAAAACGCATGAAGCCCCCGGGACCGAGCCAAGGGGCTTCTGTTTTTATCTGATCGTATTTGCCATTAGCGCGATATAGCATTGCCGATTACGGCTCCGACGATTCCACTTGTGATGCCAACAAGAACAGCATCATTGCCGGACCGAACCCAGCGATAACCGCGCGGAGCGGTTGCTAAACGATAGGCGCGGGGGTTGCTGATAACCCGATAATTGACGGCATGGCGGCGATCAAAGCTTTGACCCTTGGTCCAGCGCTTCTGGCTCACAACTTGGCGGGTTCTAACGTTCTTCCTGACAGCTTTGTCTTTGACCGTAACTGTCTTGGTAACAACGCGCTTGCCTTCCTTGTTTGTGACCGTTTTCTTGACCGTCTTATGGGTTGCGGCCTCAGCCTGGGCGGTTATCATTGGTGACACGACCATTGTTGATGCAGCCAATATCATCAGAATCTTTTTCATCATAAACTCCTCTTTTTACGCGGCGCCAACTGCGGCGTCAGAAATAGTTATGACGAAAGCGTGTCGCAAAGATTCGTCAGATTTCAGGTTTATTGTATCAAATTGTCGCGAGGAGAAGGGTCTGTTCATTTGATAATCAGCTTAACAGGACTGATCGAAGCAGAGATGCTATTGGTCGAAATACCAGCTTATTAAAAGGGTTTGAACAATAGCATCTCGAAATGAAAATTATTTCCAATACCTTCCAGCCGCAGCGCTATCCTTTGCTTCTACCGATCCTGCTCGTGGTTGGCAGCATATCGCTGTTCAAACTCGCTGGTCTTTACCCACTCTCATCTCGTTTTGCCGAAGACATGGTGCACAGCAGCTTGCAAATACTGCTCTGTATCGCTGTCATCGCATTGCTGAAACGATTTGAACTATTTGACGCGACCGGACTAACCAATACTATCCGTAATTGGCCCCGAAACTGGCCGTTCGCGGTTGTGCCGATGGGATTGATTGGACTGATCAACTTGTTATCTGTCGACTGGAATGCGCTTACCTTTGATGGCGTTCGTGTAACCGGATGGATTTACAACAGCGTTTCCACCGGGCTGTTTGAAGAAATATTGTTGCGGGGCTTTTGCTTCTATTTTCTCTATCGTTGTTGGCAGGAGCGGGAAAATGCCATCTTTCTGGCGGCGTTCGCGCAGGCTTTGATCTTCGGCGTCGCCCATTTATCCAATTTGCAAAATGCACCCGTCGGAGATGTTTTGCCGCAAGTGATTTATGCGACCCTTCTGGGTATCGGATTTGCGGGTATCGCTGTCTATACGAAATCTATCTGGCCAACGATTGCGATCCACAGTTTTATCAATGCCATGGGCGACCTCGATAATTTCTTCGGCCCCGAAATACCCGACAGCGCCGGTGATGTGTCAGGATATCTTGCAGCGATAATAATTATATTCTGTGTTGCAACCGTTCCGGGACTATATTTGTTACGATTGGGCCAGAAGCGAATAATATCCGCCCGTGAGCCAGGCTGACAGCCATCTCACGACCCATATTCATCATGCCGCTTGTCCCAGAACATCTCCCCCTTGGGCCAGCCTTCGGGTGCGACTTCCCAAGGCTCCTGACGGCCATAAGGTGTGAGATCGAGCCAAGTCCAGTGGCTGCCCAAATGCTCGACACCGCGCTGATCTGTATAATAGGTGCGGTAAATGTCTTCCCCGTTGCGCAGAAAAACACTGGCGACATGATTCTCACCGTCGTCATTGGTGGCGTTAAAGTCATAGTTGAAATCGCTGCCGAAAGAAGACACCCATGGCAGGTCCCAACCCATTCGCTGTTTGTATTGCATCAGCTTTTCCAAAGGCGCCCGCGAGACCAGCACGATAGATGTATCCCGTGCGTGCAAATGGGCCGGATGGGACATTGCATCCGTCACCCATGAGCAGCCAGGGCAACCGGCTTCGGCATCTGGCGCAAACATGAAATGATAGACAATGAGCTGTTTTCGATCATCAAACAGATCCAGCAAGCTGACCTTGCCATTTTCACTCTCAAACGCGTAGCTTTTCTCGACCTTCACCATCGGCAATTGTCGTCGCATTGCATTGAGAGCATCATGCGACCGCGTCAGTTCTTTTTCTTTGACGCGCAGCTTTTCGATAGCGGCCTCCCAATTTTCCTGTGTGACAATATCCGGTTGCGCGTGCCCTCCCATTTGATCCTCCCAATTCATGATCCTGTTGAGAAATCAATAGTAGCACATCTGGACGAGCCAGGCGATTCAGGGTCGTTCAATCCTTCCGAATGTTCTTCTGCTTCTCTATGTTCGCGCGCAGCTCAAACACATCGGGCCGCGCATAATGGCCTGCGACATCCATATCGAATTTGCCCCGCATCCGGTCGTTCAAGTCAATTTCAGCAGTTAGCAATGTCGCTTCGCCAAACACCGGTCCAGCGACAACTTCACCAGACGGGGCAATAATACAGCTACCGCCTTTGATCAGAACCGTATCAGAGTCATTGCCTTGAACCGCATCAAATTGATCGCTGTTCAACCCAATCATACCGCGCTCCAAATATTGGCAGGCAGAAAGCACAAAGGCTCGACTTTCCAGGGCGATGGTTTGCATGGTTGGCAGCCAGACCGGACGATCATCTACGGTCGAGACACAGTAGAAATCGGGCTGGGCATCATAATAATAGCTGCGCAACAACGGCATGTAATTTTCCCAGCAGATCGCGCTAACCAGCCGCCCGGCGCTGCTGTCCATTACAGGTAAGTCGCTGCCATCGCCTTGGCCCCAGATCAGTCTTTCCATCGCGGTGGGAACCAGCTTGCGGTGCACGCCCAGCAGCGATCCATCCCGTTCGAAACTGAAAGTCGAGCAATAGAGCGTTGCGCCTTTCCGCTCGATGGCACCCACCACCACGGCAAGATCATTGGCCGCGGCTGCCTCGCTCAATGCATCAAATTCGGATGAACCCAATATGATGGCATTGTCCGAATAGAGCCGGAATAATTCCCGTCCGGCTTCATCGCGCGATCCTACCCGAACCCCAAAATCCACGCCTTTGGGATAGCCGCCAACGAAGGCTTCCGGGAAAACGGCGAGATTGCTCTTCGCAGCCTTAGCGTCTGACAGCAGGTCAGAAAATTTGCTCAGGGTAGCCGGTGTATCGAATGGATCGGATCCGGCCTGAACCACTGAAACGATACGCGTTTTGGATTTGCTGCTCACGACCTAACCTCTTTCTCGCTTATGGAACGTCCCATAAAGCCAGAACAGAGCGCAGCGCTGTCACAAATGCAAGCGGTTGGTCGAGCATCAGATGATGTTCTGCCTTGGGCACTGCGATCATCGGAATATGCGCGCCTCCCAACTCGCGCAAATAGGCGGTACTATCGCCATCGAATAGCCTGCTATTCTCGCCATAGATGATCGCCAGTCGGTGCGGCAAATCGACTATCCGTTGCGGCGCCTGCATCCATTTGGCTTGATCATTTTCACTACGATGGAACACTTTTGGATTGAACTTCCAGGTCCAGCCGCCCTCAACCCGGCGCATGCTGTGATAAGCCATATATTCCAGCAGAAAAGGCGTTTGCACATCCTGTGGCGGAGCCAGGACAAAGCGTCCGCGGGCCGTCTCATAGTCGGGATAGATATTGGTTGGCCGATCAGACTTGCCAGACCCCGGAGGCCCACCACCACCCTTGAAATGGGCCGCAAGCTTTTCTGGCCGCATGATCATAAGATCACAGATGATCAGACCGCCAAATCTATCGCCTGCCAATTCCATTGCGGTCAGCGCCACACCGGAGCCAAAGCTATGCGCGATGATTTTCGGTTTCACCGGACCGGAAAAAAGATCCAGCGCATCGGCAAGCGCCACCATGTCTTCGGCGCGCTGCGCCCCTTCAAATTCGGCGCCTATTTCACTTTCGCCCATACCGGCCAGATCATAGACGATAATGTCGTAATCCTCGGCCAGAAACGGGGCGATAAATGCAAAACAACGGGCATGGGCAAGAAAGCCGTGCGTCAGCAGCAGCGGCGGATTGCCGCGTTTGCCCCAGCGGAAATAATGGACCTTATGCCCACCGACCTCCACAAAAGCTTCTTCACGAGGCACGTCCAGTGCTTCAGTAAACCAGTGTGGCAGGTCTTGATCGGTAGACCAAAGTTCAACAATGTCAGTGCTGCCTGTCGTAATGGAATCAGACAACCGCAATCGCCTCAATCTCGATCATCAAACCGGGGCCGGCTAAGGCCGAGCAACCAATGGCGGTGAACGCCACTTGATTGCCACCCAGAAAAGCCATGATGGGCGCGAATGCCTCTGCACCCTTTTCTTCGGTATAATCAACAATGAAAGCGCGCGCAGACACGATATTCTCAGGTCCGGCACCGGCCGAAGCCAGCGCTTTGCCAAGATTATCAGCGGCCAGTGCAGCCTGCTCTCCAATGGTTGCAGGCGGCGGATCACCGCCGGGTGTCCATGCCACCTGACCGGAGATGAAAATCATCTTCCCTGGCGTACAAGTCGTGACCTGCGAATAGCCCATCGCTCCCGCATCCGGCAGCGTGTCCGGGTTGATCCGCTCAATATCAGCCATGGTTATTCGCCTTTCCAGTCGGGTTTGCGTTTCTGAGCGAAGGCCAGCGATCCTTCCTGCGCATCTTTGGAGGTAAATACCGGGCCGGTAATTTCCGCCTGCTTCTTCCAGGCTTCTTCGCTAGTCCAATCATAGCTTTCGTTGATGATTTTCTTGGTCGCTTTCAGCGCTAGCGGGCCGTTGGCAGCGACAGTTGCGGCCAATTCAATCGCCGCGTCAAGAGCAGGGCCATCGGTTAGGCGGTTTACAAAACCAACATCATAAGCACGCTGGGCCGAGAAGAAGTCGCCGGTCAATGCCATCTCCATCGCAATGCGTTTGCCAACCAATTGCTGAAGCTTAATCACCCCGCCGGCTGCTGCGACGAGTGAGCGCTTCACTTCAGGAATACCGAATTTCGCGTTGCTATTGGCAACACAAAGATCACAAGCCAGAGCCAGTTCCAGACCACCTGCCAACGCATAGCCTTCGACCGCTGCGATAATCGGTTTCTCCGGACCCTTTTCCGTAATACCGCCAAAGCCATAGCCTTTCACTGACGGTGTTTCCCCGCGCAAAAAGCCTTTCAGATCCATGCCGGAGCAGAATGTACCGCCCGCGCCAGTGATAATCCCGGCGTTGAGGCTGTTATCGTTATCGAGCTGCTCCATGGCAGCTCTGATGCCTTCCGCCGCTGCCTTGGTCATCGCGTTCTTCGCATCTGGCCGGTTGATGGTGACGATGATGAAACCGTCCTGAATATCCGTGAGCACTTCTGACATATTAATCTCTCCTTTAAATCCTAATCGAATAGCAAGCCGGCCAGTTTCGACCGTTGATAAGCAGCGTCACCTATGAGTGCGCCGTCGAAAATGGCTTTACGCCTGTGCAATTGGGCGTCGCAATCATGGGTGAAGCCGAAGCCGCCATGAAATTGAATCGAGCGATCAGCCGCACGGCTGTAACTGCTATGCGCCTGCGCCGCAGCCATGCGAACCGCCACTTCGCCGCGACCCTGCTCTCCCCAGCTATGGGCGGCGCTATAGAGATGGGTCCGGGCTTTTTCATATTCGACATAATTGTCCACGGTGGGATGTTTCAGCGCCTGAAAGCTACCGATAATCTTGTCGAATTGCTTGCGCGTTTTCAGATATTCAAGCGTGTAATCAATCACTGCCTGAGACCCGCCACACATTTCGGCGGCGTGGATCAGGCCTGCTGCAAGCTCAACCTTCTCGATGGTTTCGCGCGTCCGACCAGCATCGAATAGAGCATCTGCTGGGATCGTCACACCGTCCAGAGTCAGTTCAAAGCTACGTGCCGTCTCGTCAATAATCGACTCTCGCCGCAGTGCACCTTCCGGCACAGCAGATCGTTCGATCACAGCAAAACGGACATCAGCGTCCACTTTTATCGAAGCGATGATCAGTTCCGCGCTATCGGCCCAACGCACCAGTTGCTTCTTGCCAGACAGGACCACGTTATCGCCATCTTGCTTACCCGAACAGGTAATATTGCTCAGGTCCCAGTCACCACCATCTTCGGAAAGCGCCATCGTGGCCGCACCACCTGCTGCAATTTTAGGAAGCCATGCCGCCTGCTGCGCTTCGTTACCGCCAGTGAGCAAAGCCTGTGCCGCGATTGTTGTAGAGCCGAAAGGCGTATTCATAAGGTTGCGGCCCATTTGCTCGGCAATCGGGACCACTTCGGCCATGGATAGGCCGACTCCATCATGTTTCTCGGGAATTGCGATTGCCAGCCAACCCAGTTCGCCAATTTCTTTCCAGACCTGTGGATCATAGCCCAGATCGTCCTCGATCAGTGCCCGAACCTTGTCCATAGGTGACTTGTCGCGGCAGAAGTTTGTCGCGACATCCATCAATTCAATTTGCTCTTCGGTCGTGCCGATTTCGCCTAAATTATCCATTTTTATCGGTCCTGATCTATCGTGTCTTAGGCAGGCCAAGCGCATGCTCGGCGACTATATTGCGCTGAATCTCTGACGTCCCGCCACCGATTGTCGCCGAGAAGCTGTTGAGATAGCTGCGGTGCCAATAGCCGTCATCGACCGCATTTTCATCACCGACATAATAGCCCGCCTTGGTCCCCTGAAAGCCCAGTGAAAATTCGGTCAGCTCGCGGATCAACTCGGTCCGCGCCAGCTTGTTCATCAGCGGCAATCCCATGGGCTTGTCCTGCATCAGCTGCGGCATCCGGCGGCGGGTATTGTTGAGATTGAGCGCCTGAATATCGATCATATATTGTGTCATCTTGTCGCGCATCACTGGATCATCGAGTAGCGGCTTCCCGTTCCGCACCGAATTTTTCGCCAACTCGACAATCTGCATGACGTCCAGTTCCTTGACGAAATAACCGCCGACCGGTTTCACCTTCGCACCGCGCTCATATTCCAGCGTCTTCATCGCCATCGACCAGCCATTGCCCTCACCGCCAAACAGGCAGTCAGCCGAAATGCGCGCGTCGGTGAAGAAGGTTTGGACAAAGCCATATTCGCCGGTGAGCTTCTTAATCCGGCTTGTGCTGATCCCGTCAACCTTCATCGGATTGAGGAAGAAGCTAAGGCCCTTATATTTATTCTCCGCCTCAAAATCGGTGCGCGCCAATAGGATCATATATTTCGCCCGGTCACCCAGCGAGGTCCAGATTTTCGATCCGTTGAGGACATATTCATCGCCCTCTTTTACGGCTTTCAACTGCGCGTTGCCCAAGTCACTGCCATGCTCCGGCTCGGAAAAACCCTGACACCAGATATCCTCGGCATTGAGCATGCCCTTGATATACGTCTGCTTCTGCTCCTCGGAACCAAGATCAAGGATGAGCGGCCCGGCCCAACCATTGCCGATCGCATTGAGCATGATCGGCGCGTCATATTTTTTCATCGCCCGGGTCGCCGCGCGCTGGAAATCGGTATGGAGACCGCCGCCGCCATATTCTTTCGGCCATGCCGCGCCGAGATAGCCCGCTTCATAGACTTTGCGCTGCCATTCGCGCAGGAAATCAAATTGTTGATCGGTGCTCACTTCCATGAAGGTCAGTGGTAACATGAAGCCCGGATCGCGGACCGTGTTTTCTTTGAACCACGCATCGGCGGCTTGGGTATAGTCCTTTAATTCTGCTGCATCGGGCTTTTCGGCCATGGCGCTTCGCTCCTGAAATATCTTATCAATAGGGTCAGTGGCAGCGTCCGCTGCCTTGCCCTAAATTGGGAATCAATTGCTATTAATTGAACGATTAAATTTGAAAAAGCAATGGTCTGAAATATCAGTCAGGAGAGCGACAATGGCAAGTGAACAGAAACATGTGATGTGCCGGGCCTGCCACGCCCATTGCGGCCTGATTGTCGATTTTGAAGATGGCGTGCCGGTCAAAACCCACGGCGACAAGAATAACCCGGAATTTGAAGGCTATAGCTGCATCAAGGGGCGGCAACTGGCCAATTATCACAGTTTCGATACCCGTCTGCTGACCAGTTACAAGGGCATGAAGCACGGCCAGAAAGAAACCGTTAACTGGCGCACTGCCGCCAAGGAAATTGCCCAGCGCATCGAAGCCATAGTCGACGAACATGGTCCCGATAGCGTCGCGTCTTATGTCGGCACCTTCGGCTACAATAATCTCAACGGTCATGCGTTCATGCTGGCGCTGATGGATGCCATTGGTTCGACCTCTGTCTATGACAGCGTCACGATTGACCAGCCGGGCAAAGGCATTGCCCGCGCGTTGGTCGGTCCGTGGCTGGCAGGAGCCCCCCGCGTTGGCGACTGGGATGGCCTGATGCTGGTCGGTACCAATCCGGTTGTGTCGATGAATGGCGGCCTTGGCATGAACCCTGCCAAAAAACTCCATGACGCCAAGAAGCGCGGCATGCAGCTGATCGTTATCGATCCGCGCAAGACCGACAGCGCGAAACAGGCTGATTTGCACCTGCAATGTCGCCCCGGAGAAGACCCGATCATCCTCGGCGCGATTGCCAAAGTGGTGATTGAAGAAAAGCTCTATGACGAACAATTCGTCGCCAACGATGTAGATGGTTTCGAGGCCTTGAAAAAAGCCGTCGCCCCATTTGACCCTGCTCTGGCCGCCGAGCGCGCCGATGTGACAGCCGAAGAAATTGTGCAGGCTGCACGCATGTATGGCGGCTGGAAAAAAGGCAGTATCAGCGTCGGCACCGGCCCCAATATGGCGGGCGGCGGCAATATCACCGAATATCTGAACCTGTCGCTGACCTCGATCATGGGACACTGGCTGCGCGAGGGCGATATTAACCGGCGCAGCGGGGTATTTATGAAACCCGCACCGCCGGTTGCTGCTTCCCCCGGGCCAATGCAAGCATGGGGCTTTGGCCGCAAACTGCATAGCCGCAATCTGGAACAGAGCATTTCCGGCATGCCGACAGCTGCGCTGCCCGACGAAATCCTGACGCCAGGTGACAAGCAGGTGAAAGCACTGATCTGCCTTGGCGGCAATCCAATGCTCGCATGGCCGGACCAGCTCAAGACATTTGAGGCGATGAAGGCCCTTGATCTGCTCGTCTGTCTAGATCCGCGCATGTCGAAGACGGCCGAACTGGCCGACTATGTCATCTCGCCAAAACTCCACTATGAAGTCCACGGTAATACTGCGGCTCCAGAACTTTATGGCGGCTTTGGTGCCGGATGGGGTTTCGAAAATAACTATGCGCAAGCCAGCCTGCCAATCATGGAATCGCCAGAAGGATCAGACCTGTGCGAGGAATATGAGTTTATTCACGCGCTCGCCAGCGAAATGGGCAAGCCGCTGAAAATCAAAAGCTTTGCCTTGGTGTCGCATCTCGAAGAGCGTGAGGAAAAAGCCACGACCTTTGAACCCAGCGAAACACCTGACCCGATTACCGCGTGGAGTGCTGCGCTTAACGGATCGCCGGTTCCAGTGGCCGATGTCTATGCGGACCCGGACGCGCACAAGGGCAAAATCGTGGACGCACAGGCGTTGATGGTCCAACCCAAGCCCGCCGACTGGGAAGGCAAACTGTCGGTTGGCAATAGCGCGATGATGGAAGAACTGGCAGGCTATGCCGAGCGCCTTGGCCAGCCGGTTGAAGAAGACGCTTTCCCGATGCGGATGATTGGGCGGCGGATGACCGAAATCCATAACAGCAATTGGCATGAAGATCCGGTGCAACGCAAACGCGTGCCACATCATCCCGCGTTTATGAATCCGGAAGATATGGACGCGCTCGGCCTCACCGAAGATCAACCGGTCGAGGTGGAATCCGCGCGCGCCTTCATCAGCTGCGTGGCCAAGGCGGATAAGACGGTCAAGCCGGGCTGTGTTTCGCTCCCGCATAGCTGGGGCACCAATCCGGATGAGAAAGAAGATCCCTTGGGCGCAGGCGGCAATACCGGCCGATTATCCTATAATGACCGCGATTTTGACAAGCGCACCGGCATCCCGCTGATGAGCAGCATCCCCATCCGCGTGCGGGCGAAGCAGGAGGTGCTCGAAGCAGCGGAATAATCTCTCGGGATCATCCAGAGGAGTTCGTCATCCCAGCGCAAGCTGGGATCTCTTCGAGGGTGGTGCCTTGTCTTGAGGAGATCCCAGCTTGTGCTGGGATGACGCATAAAGGAACAGACATGACCAATCCTCTTTTCGACCTTACCGGCGAAGTGGCCGTTATCACAGGCGCCGGACGCGGCATTGGTGAAGGCATGGCCAAGACGCTAGCCGATGCGGGGTGCAATATAGTGTGCGCCTCTCGCAGTATGGGCGAGATCCAATCCGTCGCAGATGAAATCAACGCGAGCAATACGGGCGGCCGCGCGATTGCTCAAGTCACCGATGTCACCAGCGCAGAACAGATGGACGCGCTCGCCCAGCGCGCGGTCGATGAGTTTGGCAAGCTCGATATCTGGGTCAATAATGCCGGCGGTTCGCTGGTCTCTGCCCCGCTGACCGATCTGGATGAAGCGGAATGGGACAAGACCATGGCGGTCAACCTGACCTCGGTCTTCCACGGCGTGCGCGCCGCCTGCAAGCATTTTGGCGAAGGCAGCCGGATCGTCAACACCAGCTCCATGGCCGGACAAGACCCCTTCCCCGGCAGCGGCCACTACAGCGCGGCCAAGGCCGGCGTGCTGATGCTGACCAAAACCCTCGCCCACGAACTCGGACCCAAGACCCGGGTAAACGCGATCCTGCCGGGCTTTGTTCCGACGGAAACGGTGAAAAAAGCGCTGAGCATGACGGACGAGGATTTTATCGGTTTCGAAGACACGCTAGGCCTGCCCGCCGGACGTTTGGGAACACCACAAGATATCGGCGCGCTAACGCTTTACCTGTGCGCGCCGGCTTCGGAGTGGGTGACCGGGCAGTGTATCAGAATTGCGGGGACGCCTTGAGCGATCGCCAAATCCCGAAAGCGGACACTTTGAAGAATGGTCAATCTCAGCCAATATAGCCCGACCAAGGATCTAACCACTCACCTGTTGCTAATTTAATTTATGTAATATAGTTACATTTTATGGTCCGGACTCTGCGACTTACTCAGCGTAATCTTTTGGCAGCTATTTGGTTGCCAATAGTCTGTGGCGTGTTTTTGCTCGTGCAAATCATGACGGCTGGGCATGCCCATAATGAAAATCTGGATGAAGCGCCGGAAGCCTCTTGTGCAATTTGCGTTCAAGGCAGTCAAAGCGACGACTTTGATCTGCCAACGCCAGCAGTGATGCCGCCGAATGTTGCTCCAGAATCATGGACAGCACTAGTCGTCAAAAGACAGCCGGCCATCTTCGCGCTTAAGGGAAAAGCGCGGGCCCCTCCCTATTCCTGAAATCAGGTGACTTATCCGCATGTCATGGAGTCATATGACACGGATAGCCTGATGCTTCCGAAAAATACTGCCACCCGGTCTGAATAGTCCGGGTGAGCATTTTATCTGATTTACAGGAATACATATAATGAAAATAAAAAATACCGCTCGGTTGCTTATGGGCAGCGCGGCATTGTGCATCGCTAACACAGCTTTTGCACAATCAGGGAATAATGAAACTGGGGATAGTTCTGCGGAGGATGAAAGTGCTATTATCGTGACAGGCACACGGCAGGCTTATCGCGGTGATTTTGATGTACTGGAGACTCCTCAGGCTGATCAGATAATCGATCAGGAATTGCTTCGCAATTCCGGCGCGCTGGACTTGAATGATGCTCTTGATTTGTCGGCATCTGTTGCGCAGCAGAATAATTTCGGCGGCCTCTGGAACTCTTTTTCGGTTCGCGGTTTCTCTGGCGACATCAATCTGCCAAGCGGGTTTCTGGTCAATGGCTTTAACGCAGGACGCGGCTTTGGCGGCCCGCGTGATCTGGCGGGAATCGAATCCGTTGAAATATTGAAAGGGCCGCGCTCGGCTCTTTTTGGACGGGGTGAACCCGGTGGTACGATCAATCTTGTTACCAAGCGGCCACGGTTTGAAACGTCGGGCGAGATCGGGTTTCAGGCCGGGTCGTTTGATTTCTATCGCGGCGATGTCGATCTTCAAACTACGCTGGGTGACAATGTTGGCGTGCGGCTTGTCGGCTTTTACGAAGATGCAGGAAGCTTCCGTAGAACGGTCGAGACCGAGCGTTATGGCCTATATCCGTCGATTACCGTGAAGCTCGGTGAGAATACTGTAGCTACCTATGAGCTGGAATATACCGAACAGAAGGTGCCGCAGGACCGCGGTGTCATCTTTTCCGATCAGTTCGGCTTCTCGCCGCGCAGGCTGTTCACAGGCGAACCTGATGCGCTCGTCGACCTTGAGGTTCTGGGGCATCAGTTAGAACTTCAGCACGACTTCGGTGAAAATTGGGGTATTCTTATTGGCGCAGGATACCGGGAGACATCGCTCTTCGGAGATGCGTATGAGAACAATTTCGGCAGTCGCCAGCCTTACCTGGTTGATGGCGAAACCATTTCGCGTTTTTTCCGGTTTCGAGATTATGAAGCGGAATATCTGGCTCTACGCGCCGAAGTAACCGGTGAGTTCAACACGGGTAGCATTCGCCATCGTGTGATCTTCGGAGTGGATTATGATGAGTTTGATAATGATCAGGTAGCCAATCGTTTCCGCCAAGCTGGTATCGGCGGCGCGCCAAGCAGCTCGCTCGATCCAGTGACCTATTTGTTGATCGATGTCGATAATCCCCAGTACGGCCTTTATCCGCGGCCCGATGCAGCTGCGCAAATCGATCGACTTGAAAAGACAAGCGGTCTGGGTTTCTACATCCAGAACCAGATCGATTTGACCGAAACGCTTCAGATACGCGTTGGCGGCCGGTTCGACGACTTCGATCAAGAGCTGATCAACCGGCGCAGTGTTCCTGCGGTTGCGAGCACGTCGTCCAACAATGCGTTCTCGCCGCAAGCGGGCATCGTTTTTCGCGCAACTGACAGCATCAGCCTATACGCGTCCTACGGGGAAGGCATTCGCCAACTCTCAGGCGCTGATTTTGAGGGAACATCGTTCGACCCGAATAAGTCGACCTCGTTCGAGGCTGGTATCAAGCTTGATTTTGGCGGGATATTTCCCGGCGTGCAAGGTTCGGCCACCGCGACCATCTTCGACGTCGACCAAAGCAACATTCTCATCTTTGACCCCCGTCCGCAAGCAGCTGGCGAGCTGATCCCTGCTGGCGAGGCGCGCAGCCGCGGACTGGAACTGGATGCCAATGTGAGCTTCGACAGTGGTTTCCGTATCTGGTTTTCCTACGCCTACACGGATGCGGAATACACCAATAGCGGGACGGACTCTGGAACTTTTACCACCTTCGAGCCAGGCGAGCCACTGATCAACTCGCCCGATCATAAGCTAAGCTTGCAAATGTCCCAAAGCTTTACAGTCGCTGACATTGCCGCACAAATTGGCGGAGGGGTGATTCATGTAGGGGAACGAAACGGCGAAGTGGGCGGTGATTTCGATCTGCCGGACTACACCACAGTCCGTCTATTCGGTCAGATCGAGCCGATCGAAAACTTGGCGTTGCGGGTCGACATCGATAATCTGTTCGACGAGACCTTTTACACAAACTCCTTCGCGAATGTCTGGGTACAGCCAGGCGCTCCAAGAACGGTGCGCGTTTCTGCTCGGTTCAAGTTTTAGGAAAATAAGGTCCGGCTCCATTGTCCTATCAGACGAGTAATCGAACATGACTTCATTGAAACCAGCACCCTCTCGTATCGCTTCGATCGATATCATGCGCGGGCTGGTGATCATCCTGATGATGCTCGATCATGTGCGGGAGCGTTTCTATATGCACGTGCGCACGGGTGATCCGATAGCGGACACGATCGAGCCGGACCTCTTTTTTACACGAATGTTGACGCATTTATGCGCGCCGATATTCATATTCTTGGCCGGGACATCTGCCTGGCTTTATGCGCATCAAAAAGACGGCGAATATCGCTCACCCTCGATGTTTCTGTTTAAGCGCGGCGTCGTAATCCTTCTGATCGAGATTGTATTATACTATCTTGTGTGGGCGGATAGCTATCCTACCTTTCTGTTTCTGCAAGTGCTTTGGGCGATCGGCCTTTGCATGATCGCGCTGTCGGTTGCCTGCCGCTTCAACTATTGGGTGATTGGGGTTTTGGGCTTCCTGATTGTGCTGGGACATAACTTCCTGACGCCACTGGATTTCGAACCCGGTCACTGGGCTTATATTCCGTGGGCCATTTTGCATGATGGAGGTAATCTGACGCAGATCGGCCCTCTAACTATCGATCTATCCTATCCCAGCCTGCCATGGTTTGGCGTTATCCTACTCGGCTATTTTGCCGGGCCACTATATGCGCGCTCGACCAACGCTGTTACGCGGCGCAATGCGCTGATCACAATCGGGGTAATATGTCTGGCACTGCTGCTGTTTCTACGCGGGTTTAATATCTATGGTGAAACACTGCCCTGGTCTGTTCAGGAAAATGTGATCGAGACGGTTATGTCTTTCATCAATTTCACCAAATATCCGCCTTCTCTGGATTACATACTGCTAACTTTGGGTATCGGTTTTCTGTTGATGGTCTGGATCGATTCAATACAGAAACAAAATCCTGCACTAAAATTGATGCAGACATTCGGCTCGATCCCGATGTTCGTTTATATTCTACATCTCTATGTGTTGTTGGCGGCCTATTGGATCTTATACGCTGTCTTTGGTGCAACGCATGGGGAACGATTTGGGCTCGATAACGTTGGAATGATCTGGGTCGGCACGGTATTGTTGATCGCGGTGCATTACCCGATCGCCAAGGTTTTCGCTGCCTATAAGCATCGAGAGAAACGCAACAAAGCTTGGTTGAGTTATTTCTGATGTGTTCTCACTACATACAGGTTGCGCCCGCCAACCAAGCCCTATTCCCAGTTTGTATATTAGCCAGTTTCTATCTTTGAGTAATGGAAAACAATATTATGACCTCCCCACTTGAAACCCGATCCCTATCGCTAAATCGTGAAGGGAATACCGTCTTAGACGGCGTTTCGTTTGCGGTCGCCAAGGGTGAAATATTTGCTCTGCTTGGTGGCAATGGCGCTGGAAAATCTAGTACATTGCTTGCATTTCTTGGTTTTATCCAACCTGCGAGTGGAGACATTCTCGTCAATGGTACAAGCGTCACTAGCGATGTTGTCACTGCGCGTTCTGCCATCGCCTATCTACCAGAAGCAGCTTCGCTTTACGGGCATTTGACCGCTTACGAGAATCTGGATTACTTTCTTGATCTAGCCGGCAAATCAGCGAACAAGACTGACTATGATCAAGCGCTGGACCGGGTCGCGCTTCCCGATGAAGCCCGGTCCCGGCGCTTGCAATCCTACTCCAAGGGGATGCGGCAAAAGACAGCGATTGCGCTTGCTCTGTTGCGCGAGACGCCGATTTTGCTGCTCGATGAGCCGACCTCCGGTCTTGATCCAGTGGCGATTGATGAGTTTCATGATCTGGTTAAGAACCTGGCCAGCGCTGGTCAGACAATTCTTATGGTTACGCATGATGTTTATGGTGCGTGTCAGGTAGCGGACCGGATTGGATTGCTCAGGCGCGGCCAGTTAGTTGGTAGTTTTTCCGCCGAGAACGGAAAGCGCATTGATACCGAGACGGTACACGCAGCTTTCGCGGAGCGAGAAGCAGCATGAGTATGATAATCAGAATAGCCAAAGAAGAATGGCGGCTCTGGCTGCGTTCGAAAGTAATCGTAGTCGCTGCATTGATCGTTGTAACATTGCTTGCCGTGACCAGTGTGCTCACAATCAACCGGGTCGCGGACGAGCAATCGCAGCGGCTCGCCCAGCAGGTTGAAGCGGAAAAGACCTTTTTTGCCCAACCGGATCGCCACCCACATCGCATGGTCCATTACGGCCATTATGCTTTTCGGCCACCACCGCCGCTTGCTGCGTTTGAGCCGGGTGTAGATGCGGTCACTGGTCAGTCTATCTTCCTCGAAGGACACCGCCAAAACACTGCAATGTTCGCCGATACCAAGGCGGCTGCTGACCTTGGCGGGTTTGCGGCGCTGACGCCAGCCAGCCTTTACCAATTGCTCTTGCCGCTCCTCTTAATCGTACTCGGCCATGCGCTCTTCTTGCGAGAGCGTGAGAGCGGGACTCTAGCCGTGATTTTGGCACAGGGACAATCTGGTGTGACGCTGGCAATGGGCAAGGCAACCGCTTTGCTTGCGGTCATCCTTATCTTCATGATTCCGCTAATCTTAGTCGCGACCTATTCGGTGAGCCTCGGTGAAAGCGGGCTTGGTGCGTTCTCAATGGTTGGTGGTTACTTCATGTATCTCTGCGTGTGGGGCGCCATCGTCCTCGCCGCCTCGATCATTCTCAAACAGCGTGCTGTCTCATTGGGTGTGCTCATATTCGTTTGGTTGTTCGCCGCTCTGATCGTGCCGCGCTTCGCGATCAATGCCAGTAGCGCTGCAATCGATGCGCCCGGTAAAATTGAAAGCGACCTCGTGATGCTCGCCGAGCAGCGCAAGCTGGGAGACGGGCACAATGCGGCGGACCCGGCATTTCAGCGGCTTCAAGCCGAGGTGCTGGAGCAATATGACGTTGAGACTATTGAAGAGCTGCCAATTAATTGGCGTGGCGTTGTCGCGTCCTATTCCGAGGCGGAGTTAACCAAATTACTCAACAGCTACGCGGAAAACCGCATGAGCCTTGAGGCGAGCCAGTCGCGAATATTCGATCTGTTCGGCCTGGCGTCGCCCACAATTGCCATCGGGTCGCTATCGCGCACCTTCGCCGGAACTGACCTTGCGACTCATCATAGGTTTTTGCGCGAAAGTGAGAAACTGCGTTTTAATTTTGTCCAATCGCTCAACGACGTCCACGTTAATGAGCTCAGTTATGCCGACGATATGAACCGCAACGCTGATGCTGAGGCCTCGCGACGCGCAACCGTAAATTCGCAAGCTTGGCAAGTGCTTGATGCGTTTCGCTTTGCGCCTGACACCGCCAGCGAGCGGATCAGCCGCGCTACGCTCTCGCTGGGCGTGCTGTTCGCGTGGTTACTGGTATCTAGCGGCATAGTGTTCCTCGCAGCTCGAAAGGTGCGTCTGTGATGGTTGGCAATCTTATCCGCGAAGTTCGATTTCTAGCCAAAGATAGCGGCGCGCTATTCTGGTTGGCGTTGGCATTTTTTCTTTCCGTTATCGCTGTTTCCTTCGGTGTTGCAGAAGTCCGCGATCAGCAAGAAACCATTGCCACGCTGATCGAGGAAGATGCAGCCGATCGCGCCAACGCGCTGAAAGGGCAAGAAGATTGGGGTGGCGCAGCTTACTATGCGTTCCACCTTACCCATGCTCCGCCTTCTGATTTTGCGTTTGCTGCCATGGGCCAGCGTGATAGCAGTCCTTGGAAGCATCGCGTGCGGATGCTGGCACTCGAAGGTCAGATTCATGAAGCTGACACCAGAAATGCTGATTTCGGGTTGATCGGACGGTTCGATTTCGCATTCCTTGCTGCATCGGTCGCACCGCTGCTTCTTATCCTCTTGCTTTATGACCTTCGTGCAGCTGAACGCAGTGCCAGGCGTCATGACTTGCTAGTGGCAACAGCCGGGTCACCTGTGCAGTTGTGGTTGCCGAGGGCACTCGTTCGGGTAGTCGCATTGTCGGCGTTGCTGTTAACCCCTTTATGGGGGGCATCGATAATAGTAGGAACATCGCCAGATATTGTTTCTAAAGCCACGGTAATTCTTGTCGGCGCGCTCCTAATCTGGTGGTTGATTGTTGAACTGGTGAGCCGGATCAACGCCTCGCCTTCTGTTCTGCTCACCTCGTTGATTGGCTTTTGGCTGGCTTTGGCGATCGTTGTTCCAGCGCTTTCAAAAGCGGCAATCGAAGCCCGTCAGCCATTGCCCAATGGTGGCGAAATTCTGCTGCTTCAGCGGGAAACAGTGAACGATGCCTGGGACTTGCCCAAGGAAGCAACGATGACCCCATTCCTCAAAGAGCATCCTGAATGGAGCGATCATGCTACCTTTGAGACAGCGTTTGAATGGAAATGGTATTATGCATTCCAGCAAGTTGGCGATCAAAAAGCGGCGCCTTTGGTCGAGCAATATCGCTCAGCCCGCCTCGTACGCGATCGTGAGGCCGGATTGATCGCTTTTCTCTCACCGACTTCATTTGTTGAGCGATCGTTTGAGAAGCTTGCAGGGACTGATGCAGCCTCGATGATTGCCTATGAAGATTCCGTGCGCGATTTTCACAAGCAATTGCGAGCGTTCCACTATCCATATCTCTTTCGGGATGAGCCGTTTGATCGGGACGTGTTGAAAGGCTTACCCGCCTACGTCCCAACACCCTAGGAGTATTGTTGTCGTGATATTGCCATTCAGCCTTGCGCCGAAAACTTGCGCTCAGGCCGCCGATGGCTCGCCAATTTCCTTGAGATGGCGGACAATCATATCGCCGCGGTCTGCCGATCCACTGTGGTCGGAGGCGTGGTTCTTGAGTTCCGTTTCGTCAATCCAGCACAGGTCATCAAGGCCTAAAACCCTGTCATCATGCGCGCGTAATGTGATCCGGCTAATCGGTTGACGGTCCTTGGCATCGGCCAGTACCGGATTGGACGGGGTGCCGGTTTCCCATTTTTCGCCCCATTGGCGAATGGCCACAATGACGGCCAATAAGTCTGTGCCCTTGTCTGTGAGGCGATATTCGACTTTGCGTTTGTCATGATCGCAGGGGCGGCGGGACATGATGCCGGCTTCAACGAGCCGGGTCAGCCGGTTGGCCAATATATTCCGAGCAATGCCGATTTCGCTGAGAAAATCTTCAAAATGGCGCACACCATTAAACGAGGCGCGCAAGATCATGAAACACCAGCGCTCGCCAATCACCTCTAGAGAGATGGGCAGGCTGCACCCGGTTCCGAGCTCTGCAAGATTTTCTGTCAATTTGTCCATATCCCAACCCTAGACCAGTTTTTGATAAACCCAAAAAAAAATATAAGTTTTTAGTTGCAACTTAAAACCTTTTTATATAAGTACTGATTCGCAACCTAAATTGCAAGCCGATTTTTCTCCCCAGGATAACGGCGCACAACAAGGGTTCGGATCATTAGAAAGGAATTTGAAATGCTTATCTCCCAAAGCCCATTGCGCCACATAGCCATGCTGTTTGTCGCCATTCTCACCACCACGCTTATCTTTTCCGCCAGCGCGGCGAACGCGCGCAGCAAGACGGTTGCCTATACCGCCGAGCTGCAACAGCCGGTTGAAGCTTCGCGTCACATCATCAGAGGTACGGTGATGCACTGTGCTGGAACCGAATGCAAAGGAGCCAAAAGTGGCTCGTCGTTCAAGACTGTCTGCGCCAAACTGTCCCGTAAAGTCGGCCCATTGGCGTCTTTTACCTATAAAGGTGAAGCCGTTGATGCCGAGGCTCTGGCCAAGTGCAACGGAGATAAAAATGGTGGCAAGCAACGGGTAGCGAACCGCAAATAAATACACCTTCACGACCGGCCACTCAATCCCGTGACGGCCATGCAAATGGCTCGGCCGGTCTTACTTAAGCGTTGAAGCATTGCCTTCCACCCTCGAAGGCATTGTCTTCAACGCTATTTTTTTGTTGCTCCTGCGGTGAAAGCCAGACAGTTTGCAGCTGTGTTACGACAATATGAACTTGTAGAGCGGGTGCGCAGCTATGACCCGGAGGCGGATGAGGATCTGATCAACCGCGCCTATGTGTTCTCTGTGCAGAAACATGGCAGCCAGAAACGCGCCAGCGGCGATCCCTATTTCAGTCACCCGATCGAGGTGGCCGGGCTGATGACCGACCTCAAGCTTGATCAACAGACCATTGTCACTGCGCTGCTGCACGATACGGTCGAAGACACGCTGACCACGACCGAAGAAATTGAAAAGCTGTTCGGGGGCGATATTGCCCGGCTCGTTGATGGCGTGACCAAATTGTCGAAGATCGAGGCGCAGACCGACAATGAGCGCGCGGCGGAGAATTTGCGCAAATTCCTTCTCGCCATGTCGGATGATATCCGGGTGCTGCTCGTCAAGCTGGCCGACCGGCTCCACAATATGCGCACGTTGCATTTCATCAAAAGCGAAGAAAAACGAAGGCGCATCGCCCATGAGACGATGGATATTTATGCGCCGCTGGCTGAGCGGATCGGCATGTATGAATATATGCGCGAGATGCAGCTGCTTGCGTTCAGCCATCTCGAGCCGGAAGCCTATGAAACGATCACTGGCCGGTTGCAGACGATCAAGGAAGGCGATGACGGGCAGGTTCATAAAATTGCCCGATCGCTGGAAAAGGCGCTGGCCGCTGGCGGATTGGCGGCAGAGGTTAGCGGGCGCGAGAAACATCCCTATTCGATCTGGCGCAAGATGCAGGAACGCCATGTCAGCTTTGAACAGCTAACCGATATCATGGCGTTTCGGGTGATTACCGATAACAGCGCGGAATGTTACCGGGCGCTGGGCATCTTGCATCAAAAATGGAAAACAGTGCCGGGGCGATTCAAGGATTATATCTCGACGCCTAAACGCAATGGCTATCAGTCGCTGCATACCACGATCATGCACGGCAATAATATGCGCGTGGAAATACAAATCCGGTCGGAACGCATGCACCGCGACAATGAATATGGGCTGGCGGCGCACTGGGCCTATAAACAAGGTGGCGGGCCCGATGGGCAAGCGGGCTGGATTCGCGATCTCATCGAAATTCTCGACCATGCCGAGGATGCTGAAGAGCTGCTCGAAAATACCAAACTCGCCATGTATCAGGACCGGATATTTTCCTTCACGCCCAAGGGCACTTTGCTGCAGATGCCCAAGGGGTCAACGACGGTCGATTTTGCCTATGCGGTGCATACTGACCTCGGCAATCAGGCGGTGGGGGCGAAGGTCAATGGCCGTCATGTGCCTTTGCGGACGCAGCTGAATAATGGCGATGTCGTGGAAATCCTGAAATCCGATGGTCAGGAACCGCAGCCGGGTTGGTTGTCCTTTGTCATTACCGGCAAAGCGCGCGCCGCGATCCGCCGGTTCGTGCGGCACAAGGAACGCGACGAGATTGTCGAAATTGGCACCAAGCTTTACGACGAGATTGTCGAACGCCTGCCCGGTAAGATCGGGAAGAAGGCCCTGAAGGCAGCGCTCAAACGGCTCGATCTGGAAGATGATGACGAGCTGATGATCGCCATCGGCACGCGTGAGCTTAGCGACCGCGAAGTCATGGAAGCGCTCATGCCCGGCAGCGTTAATGACAATGATGACGACCGCGAATGGCCGGAACAGGACCGCGCGATCTCTATCAAGGGGCTAACGCCTGGTGTTGCCTTTGATCTCGCAGAATGTTGCCATCCGGTGCCCGGCGACCGCATTGTCGGCCTGCGCCGCAGCGGGGCGAATGTCGAGGTGCATGCGATTGATTGCCTGAAGCTGGCTGATGGGGTTGATGCCGATTGGGTCGATCTCAGCTGGGGCATGGAAACTGATGGCGCAGCGGCGCGGCTCATGGTTGTGCTGCATAACAAACCGGGAACGCTGGCCGAGATGGCCGGGATTTTCGGTTTTCACAATGCGAATATCCTGCGGCTGCGCATGACCAATCGCGATGCGCCTTTCCACACGTTTGAGGTGGATTTGGAAGTGCATAATGTCCACCACCTGATGCGGATATTATCGGCGCTCCGGGCATCGGAAGCGATTGCGCAGGCCGAGCGTCTTTAGTCCGCCTTCCATGCAGCCACACCGGCACTCTTAATCACAGCATCACCGAGCACGAGCGTGTCGCCCTTTATATGGTCAGTGAGGTCGAGCTCCTCGGTGCCGTAATTAAACGCAAAATGCACATCGCCAAGCTGCCGGACGCGCAGATCGCGCGGCAGATGCAATATATCGATGCCGGCTTCCTTGGTCATGTCTGCAAAAACGCGCTTTATAAGTGGTGCGGGTGGCCAGCTTGCCAGATAGCGGACCGTACCGTTGGAGAAGACGACCCCGCGGCCATCCGCGACCACTTCGTCGCTGGGCAAATCTGTCTCGACAGTTTCGATCCAGCGCGTCACATCATAGTCCGCGCCCTTCTCCGTCAGACCGGGGCGCAAGCTTTCCACTCGCGAAACTTTCAAAGGCAGCAAGCGCTGCAGCGGGCCGGGCGGCAAGCCCGCTTCGATTGCAAAGTCCATGGTCTTGCTGCCGGTGCGCGGCCCGAACAGTGTTGGGACGCCCAGCTGTTCGATCCTGTCCACCAGCGACGCGCTGAGTATCGGCAGGCTCGGCACCACGAGCATCTTATAGTCATCGAGCGTAGCATCCGGCGACACGATATCAACATTCAAACCAAGCTGCCGCAGCGCGCTGTACATTTCAAAAACGAGCTCGAGATAGCGGAAGCTCTGTCCTTGCGGCTGGGCCTCGAACAACCAAGCGGCTTCGTAAGAGAATAGCAAAGCGACCGATTTCGCTGTCTCGCCAATTTGCCCTAGCTGCTGGATATCAGCAGCCGCCAAAGCCGCCTCATGACCGCCGGGCGCCACTTCGCTATCGGGACGGAGCAAGCCGGCATGCATCTGTTCCTGCGCAAACGGTGCTTGCCGCCAGCGGAAATAGGACACCAGCTCCGCCCCATGCGCCATGGCCTCCAGTGTCCACAGCCGGACCATGCCATCCAGCGGCGCCGGATTATAGCGCGCCCAGTTTACCGGTCCCGGCTGCTGCTCCATCACGCTCCAACGGCCGCCAGCGCAGCATCCGCGATACAGATCGTGATGAAAGGCCGCGATATCGGGATGGCCTTGGCGCGTATAGCGCAGCTTTTCCTCATCGCTGAACCAGAATTGTTCGAGAAAGCCGAGCGGATAGCTGTCCCAACTGGCGACATCGAGATCCCTGCCCACATCATGATGATCAAATTCGGTGAAGAACCCCATATAATTGTGGATCATGTCCCGCCCCGGCGACCGCGCGCGCAATATATCCACCTGCAACTTGTTGAAAGTAACAACCTCGTCCGAGGCAAAGCGGCGATAGTCGAGCACATGGGCGGGATTGGGCTCGGTCACCGTCAGATTGGGCGGCTCCACTTCATCAAAGCTGCGATATTCCATGCTCCAGAAGACATTGCCCCATGCGGTGTTCAGCGCATCGACATTGTCATATTTGTCGGTCAGCCACCGGCGAAAGGCCAGCTTTGCGGCCTCGGAATAGCTTACAATCGTATCGTGACAGCCATATTCATTATCGGTTTGCCATGCGACAATGGCGGGATTGTCACCATAGCGCTCCGCCATCGCCTCGACGATCCGCGCGCATTGTTCACGATAGGGCTGATGGGAAAAGCAATAATGACGGCGCGATCCGAATTTACGCGGATTGCCCTGTGCATCAACGGCCACCATATCCGGCATGCTGTCGACCAGCCATTTGGGCGGCGTCGCCGTCGGTGTGCCGAGAATGATTTCCAAACCTGCATCACCGAGCGTCTTGATCGCCCGGTCCAGCCATTCCCACTGATAATGACCCGCAGTCGGCTCGAGACGGCTCCATGCAAATTCACCGATGCGCACCTGTGATAGCCCCATTTCCACCATGCGCTTCGCATCTTCGGTCCAGATGTCCTCCGGCCAATGTTCCGGATAATAGCAGCATCCCAGTTTCATCATTTGGCTTTATCCCTTTTCTTCGATGGCGATCAGCCAGGCTGTTTCGGGGTGAGTCAGTGGCAGCGCCAAACCGCGTTCGGCCAGTGCCCGTCCGCTTAAAACCATCCCGCTTTCCCAAGCAGCGGGATCGGCAAGATAAGCAGACGCCTTGCGCGGCCATGGCTTGGGCAGGGTGACGTGATAAATTTTATCTGCATCCAGACCCGGCAAACGAACCGGCGCCACATTGAAATTCTCGGCAAAGGCGGTTTGCGCCGCCACGGCCAGCGCGCGCCGGTCGCCGATCACCATCTGGCCGTAGATGCTGGTTTCGGGATGGTGCAATTGCCGGAAATCACCCTGATGCAGCAGGGCGCGCCATTGCTTGTAGAGCGCGATATGCGCCCGCAAGATGGCCCGCTCATCTTCGCTCATCGCCGCCGGATTGGTCTCGACACCCATATGCCCGAACAAGGCAACCTTCGCCCGGAAATCCATATCGGTCCGCCGTCCGGTGATCGGATTGGGCGAGGGCCCGACATGATTGCCCAGAATTTCGAGCGGCAGGAAGCGCGCCCAGCTCTCCATGATCCGCAGCCGTTCGATGGGATCATTATTGTCGCTCGGCCAGATGCGATGACAATATTGCAGCATCGAAAAACTGACACGCCCGCCGCCGCTGGAACAGCTTTCAATCTCCACCGCCGGATATTGTTGCCGCAGCTTGCCGAGCAACCTTTGGATCGCAAATTGCTGCAAGCCATTGTCGGGAAAAAGCCGCCGGTTATGATCCCATTTCAGATAAGCAATATCATGATTTTCGAGCAACGCGGCCAGCGCGTCATGGATATAGGCAAATGCATCCTCGCGGCTGAGATCAAGCACCAGTTGGTTGCGCTCCGTCGGACGATCCGCACGATCATCATGCAGACACCATTCGGGATGGGCGCGGTATAGATCGCTGTCGGGTGAAACCATTTCCGGTTCAACCCACAAGCCGAAATCCATATCCAGCCCATGCACATGATCGATAAGCGGCGTCAGACCGTCCGGAAAAATCGCTTCATCCACTTGCCAGTCGCCAAGACCGGCATTGTCACGACGCCGTCCTTTGAACCAGCCATCGTCCAGCACGAAACGCTCAATGCCAAGGTCGGCGGCGGCCGTGGCCAAGGTCTTCAACTTGGCTTCGTCAAGATCGAACGCCAGCGCTTCCCAGCTGTTGAGATGCACCTTGCGCGGTCCCCAGTCGGACCTTTGCGGCAGGATATGCGTTCGGACATGATCGTGAAACAGCCGGGTGAGATGATCCCGATTGTCGCCGAGGATCATGGTCACTTGGCCAAGGTCGGCAGTATCACCGGCGTTCAGCGCAATTCCACCCGGTTGCCGCAGCGCCTCGATGGACAGGCAGGCCCGGCCATCCTGATCCTGCACGACATGGGCGAGATGATCGCCACAGGAAGATGCATGAATGCCAAGACATTCTCCGCCATCTTTTTGGCCGTCATCGCCATGAAAGATCAGCCAGTTGCCCGCATCAAAGCCGGGCTTGCCATTGGCCGAGCGCATCTCGATGGCTTGAGGACCGATGCGGGTGGTCTTAGCCTGCATCTCCCGCGCCCAACGCCCGTGGAAAGCCGTCATGTGACTAAGGTGGCGGGGCAGTGGCAGGGAAAGCGATGACGCGGATTCAAGGACAATTGCGCCTTTGTCGTCGGCCAAAAGATCCACCGTCACTGCGATGGTTCTGTCATCAACAATTGTCCAGTGCGTGTCGACCTGTAAGCCGGTTTGCTGTTCAACCCAGCGCACCGTCATATCAGCGGTGCCAGAGCGGACATTGACCAGCCGGAAATCCCCATCAACGGGCTGTTCACCAGAGCGGATACGAAAGGCTGGACGACCGCGATAACCACCATTGGCTTGCGGCAGGATTCCGCCGATGCGGGGTGCATCCGGTTCATTTTCGTGGCTACCGAAGGTTCCCGCAGCGACCAGTGCTGACAGGTCTTCCCCATCAGGTAAACGGGGGCCGAGATAGACCAGATCAATTTCATCGCGCCCGGCGGCGACAAACACCAATGTGATGGCATCACCATCCAGCCGCCAGCTTGTTCCCCTCTCAACCATCGGCGGATTAGGCGATGAATTCTGGCGCAAAGTCAAACAGTTTCCAGCGCAATTCGGCTTGGCTTTTGTGAGGACCGGCCCTAACAAAAAGGCACACCCCGCAAAAAAACAACACAGGGGCGTAAAGGGGATCGCATGTTAGCCAATTTACCGACAACCAGCGGCGTACAGATTATTGTCTGTGTCGCTATCACCGCGCTTATTGGTTTTGCGACCTGGGCAAAAGTCCGGCAGGCGAAAACCCATGACGGGTCGAGCAAAGACGTGTTTCTCGCTGGTGGCGGTCTGACATGGTTGTTTGTGGCGGGCTCGATTACGCTCACCAACCTGTCTACCGATCAGCTCGTCGGGATGAACGGCAATCAGATGCTCTTGCTGGCCTGGTGGGAGATTTGCGGTTTTGCGGGCTTGCTGATCCTCGCCTTTGTTTTCGTGCCAATCTACTATAAAAATAACTGTACGACCGTGACCCAGCTGCTTGAAAAGCGGTACAAGGGCAAAAGCATCCGGACGTTGATTTCGGGGCTTTTCCTATTCGGCAATATCCTGATCTATCTGCCGGCTGCGCTCTATTCCGGGGCATTGTTCATGCAATCGCTTTTTGGCACCACCATACCGCTGATCTATTTTGCCGGGATTTTGGCGATCATTTCTGCGGCCTATACAATTTTCGGCGGGCTGCGGGCGGTGGCGGTGATGGATACTTATTCGGGTGTCGGCATATTGGGTCTGGCAATGGCGATCGTCATATTGGCGCTGGCCGCGGTGGATTATGATATTGTGACCGATATGCCGTTGGAACGACTCTCGATGATCGGTGGACCGGATTCTCCAATTCCGTTTCATACCCTGTTTACGGGAATGATTTTCATCCAGATTTTCTATTGGTCGACCAACCAGAATATAACCCAGCGGGCAATGGCGGCGCCCACCGTCAAGGAAGCGCAAAAGGGCGTGATGGTTGCAGCGATTATCCGTATTTTGATCGTGCCGCCCATTGTCGTGATTCCGGGCGTTGTGGCTTATAAACTGTTCGGTGATGTCGGTGATGCGGCTTACGGCCGGCTGGTAGCCGAAGTGCTTCCAGGATGGTTATCGGGTGCTTTTGCCGCGATGGTCGCAGCCGCTGTGATCACGACCTTTAGTGCGGTGCTTAACAGTTCGGTTGCGCTTTATTCGGTTGATTTTCACGAGCAGTTTATCGGTGAGGTCAAAGACCACTGGAAACTGGGCGGGGCCGTTTCGGTCTTATTGACGGTCGTTGCGATCATGCTGGTGCCGCTCTACCAAAATGCGGACAGTATCATCAACCTGCTGCAGCAGTTGAACGGCTTGCTATCGATGCCAATCCTTTCCGCCTTTATCGCGGGGCTGTTGTTTCGCGGCGTTTGTGCGCCCGCAGCGGTTGGCGGGGTCATCTGGGGCGTGCTGCTTTACGGCGCCTATACGTTCCGGCTGGAACCGGCGGGCATCATCACCATGCATTATATCGACTTCATGGTGGTCACGTTGACGACATCTGTAATTGCCGCCTTGCTGACCAATCGCGCGATGGGCAATAAAGCGCGCTTTGCTGGATTTAAAGAGGCGCTAACGTAACGGCCATGTTTGATAAACCCCATCGCCGCTACAACCCGCTGAAAGACGAGTGGATATTGGTCTCACCACAGCGGCTGTCGCGCCCATGGCAGGGGGATGAGGGGGAGACCGAAGAACAGCCGCCGTCCTATGATCCCGATTGCTATCTCTGCCCAGGTAACAAGCGGATTACCGGCGAGCAAAATCCCGATTATGATGGCGTGTTTGTGTTCAAGAATGACTTTGCCGCCTTGATGGAAGATGTGCCGGCTCAGCAGACCGACGATCCACTGTTTCGCGCCGAGACGACCTCTGGTGAATGTCACGTCATCTGTTTCTCGCCCGATCACGGCAAATCCCTGCCGCAACTGTCCCGGGACCAGATCGTGGCGGTTGTGGACACATGGTGTGAGCTTTCAGATACGCTAGGGCATACTTACAAATCGGTCCAGATATTCGAGAATAAGGGCGCAATGATGGGCTGTTCCAACCCCCATCCCCACGGCCAGGTCTGGGCCGCCAGCCACCTGCCAGACGCGCTACGCCGCGAAGATGCCAGTATGCGCGGCCACTTCGCCAACTTCGGAACCCCCATGCTGCTCGACCTAGCAAAGCGCGAAGCAGCACTGGGCGAGCGGGTGGTGGTACAAACGGACCACTGGTTAGCCATTGTGCCCTATTGGGCGGAATGGCCGTTTGAGACGCTGTTGCTGCCCCGCTTTGCTGTAGGACGGATACCGGATTTGAATGAGGAGCAGCGCGACGACCTCGCCATCGCCTTGCGCGAGCTGACCGCACGCTACGACAATCTATTCCAGTGCAGCTTTCCCTATTCCATGGGCTGGCACGGTGCGCCTTTCGGCGAGAATGATACCGCTCATTGGCAGCTTCATGCGCATTTCTACCCACCCCTTCTGCGCTCGGCGACAATAAGAAAGTTCATGGTCGGCTATGAAATGCTCGCCGAAGCCCAGCGCGACCTCTCGCCTGAAAAGGCGGCAGAGATGCTGAGATCAGTCAGTGATATCCGTTTTAGCGAGCAGGCCCGATGACTGTGGAACGACGTGCCCTTCTAAGGGCCAAAGTGACGCAAGCCTATGTCGACAGCTATGGCATGGAACCCGCTATTCTCATCGCTGCTCCCGGCAGGGTAAACCTTATCGGCGAGCATACTGACTATAATGACGGCTTCGTTCTGCCTTGCGCAATCGACTATGAAACGATCGTAGCGATCGGGCCGGGTAACGAAGCGGAAGTCCACGCGCTGGCCTGTGATCTTGACAGCGATCACGACAGTTTCGATCCGATTCAACCCTTTGCCAAACAGCCGGCAGAATGGAAAAACCATGTGCGCGGTATCGCAGCAAGTTTGACTGACAAAGGGTTTGCACTGACGGGAAGTAATATTGCGATAGCCGGGAACGTTCCTCAGGGAGCGGGGCTTTCGTCATCGGCCTCACTCGGCGTCGCGCTAGCCAAGGCCTTTGATGAGATGCATCAGCTGGGCGGGCTGGGCAAGACCGAGCTGGCGTTGATCGCTCAGCATAGCGAGAATCATTATGTTGGCTGTGCCTGCGGTATCATGGACCAGCTAGCTTCTGCACGCGCCGTCACAGGTGCTGCGCTGCAGATTGATTGTCGTTCTTTGGAAACTACACCCATTTCGATACCGGATCATCTGGCCATAGCGGTCATTCATTCCGGTGTTCAGAGAGGCTTGGTGGACAGTGCCTATAATGAACGGCGGGTCCAGTGCGAGCAGGCCGCGAACCACTATGGCGTTGCAGCACTACGTGACCTGACGATCGAACAGCTTGAGGACGGGCAATCGGGGCTGGACGAGGTTAGTTTTCGTCGGGCGCGGCATGTCGTGACCGAAAATGCGCGCACATTAGCCGCAGGAGAAGCGTTGATAAAAGGTGATCTGACTGCGCTTTCCACTCTGATGGCACAGTCCCATACATCGATGCGCGACGATTTCGAAATTACGGTGCCGGCCATTGATCAGTTGGTCGAAATCGGCGCTCAGTTTCTGGGGGCAACCGGCGGCATCAGGATGACCGGTGGGGGATTCGGTGGCTGCGTTGTTGCGGTCGTGGAAAAATCAAAAGCGGCCGCATTGGAATCATGGGTAAGTCAGCATTATCAGACGCCTGATCACGGCAGCGCGCCTTTTTTCCTCTGCGAACCCTCAAGCGGCGTGTCAGTTCTACAAGCCAGATAAGGCCCTGAGCATGAACAGCCGGTGGCCTAAGTCATGAGATAAGGGCCGCATTCCGCGAGGAGCGCAGCCTTCAAATTTGGATTGCCTGTTTACTGGCCAGGTATGCCAGGTGGTGGGCCGCCAGGCATTCCGCCTTGCTGCTGCATTTGCTGTTGTAGCGCTTGCATTTGTTCTGCCGAGATAAAGTCGAGCAGAGTTACATCAAATATCAGCACTGAATTGGCAGGCAGTTCTGGTCCGGGTGACTGTTCGCCATAGCCAAGTTCCGACGGGATCCAGATCCGGTATTCACCGCCTTTTTGCATTAGCTGCAGGGCTTCGGAGAAACCCGGTACTACGCCGCCCACTGGCATCGGTGTCTGCTCATTTTCGTCAAACACGTTACCGTCGCGGGTTGTACCTTTATACTTCACCAAAGCCGTATCTGTCGCCGTTGGTGATGCCCCTTCACCGGGCTTAAGCACTTGATACTGAAGACCAGAGGTCGTGGTTATAACGCCATCATTGTCAGCATTGCTTGCCAGAAACTGTGCGTTTGACGCGCCAGTTGTAACGGCATTCTGTGTTCCGGCATAAGCCAGTGCCCCCGCAACCGCCAAAACCAGCGCAAGCCCGATCCAAAGTTTCGTCAATGAGCCTTTTTTGATCGGCCGGATGGGAACAGTGGTTACGGACATGTCAGACTACCTATTTAATGAAAGTCGGTGTTTGAAAGACGATCGGTCTTAAATGGTACCGTCGCGTTCCATCCGCTTGCGCTCCATTTTACGGGCGCGGCGTACAGCGGCTGCTTTTTCGCGTGCACGCTTTTCTGAAGGCTTTTCATAATGCCGGCGCAGTTTCATTTCGCGATAAACGCCCTCACGCTGCAATTTCTTTTTGAGCGCCCGAAGGGCTTGATCAACATTATTATCGCGAACCATGATTTGCATAAGACTGAGTAACTCCGTTCAATATCGTCTTTAAGCCGGGTCAATTCATAACCGGCTGAAAATTATTTAAGCCATAAAAAAGGGTTTGCAGATGATTCGTTCACCTGCAGTTGGAGCGCGCCTAACAGGCTAATCTACCGATTTCAAGCATTTCCGACTCAAATATGTGGCATTTTTACCAGAGTTTCGCCGCGCTTGGGCGCGGTTTTTGCGCCATCAAAGCCTTTTGATTATCGCCGAGGCCTGTGTCATGTTCGTTTCGACGGCAATAGACCCGAATCAGGAGACAGAAAATGGCCACGGCAATCAATATCCAGTCGAGCTGCAGCGAAGACGAATGGAAAGCGCGTCAGCGACTTGCCGCCTGCTACCGGATATTTGCCCATCTGGGCTGGGATGAGATGATTTTCAATCATGTTACGTTGAAAGTGCCCGGCGAGGATGACGCGTTTCTGATCAACCCCTATGGTCTGCATTTTAGCGAGGTAACTGCTTCGACTTTGGTGAAGATTGATATTGATGGCAATACACTGGATGGTTCAACTTACCCGGTGAACAAAGCCGGTTTTACGCAGCATAGCCTGTTCCACCGCGAGCTGCCGGATGTGCATGCAATCATCCATACTCATACGACCGCTACAATGGCGGTGGCATCGCTGGAAGGCGGATTGCAACCGGTGAACTTCTATGCCGCGGCGATTGTTCCGCGCCTCGCTTATCACAAGTTTGAAGGCGTCACGGTGCATGAGGATGAAGGGCCACGTTTCCTTGCGAGTCTGGACAAGAAACGCATGATGCTCCTCGAAAATCATGGTCCGGTGGTTATGGGTAAAACGTTGGAAGAGGCATTCCTGAACCATTGGGTATTGCAGCGCGCCTGCGAAATTCAGATGCAGACGCTGTCCATGGGCAAACCGCTAGTGATCGGCGAAGAGGTTATTAGGAAACATCTGGCCAATCTTTCAAAGGCGTCGGTTGATCCTGCGATTCAGGGCGTGCCAGAATTTGATGCGATGGTGCGGTTGATTGACCGGGAAGATAAAAGCTGGCGGGAATAGGACTCGCCGAGAGCCTCCTATCAGCTATCTGAACAGCGACAACATTGCCGCCGCGCTATAAAGTCCGAGACCGAACACGCTATGAGCTGCAACACCGCTCAAGCGCGCAATATTGGGTCTAGGCGTTTTCGATGCCGCAATGCCGGCCCCCATCGCAGGTTGCATGATCAAGAACGGGGCTAATATGGTCGATAAGCCGACAACGAGGGCAGGCAGAACTGTTGGGCTATCGAGCCAATCCGGGCCAGTGAATAGGAGCAACAAGAGCGCGAATACAGTGCCGATGAGATAATGAGCGCTCCATCCAATAATTTGTTCTCCAGTGATCCGCGGTGCCGACGATATATTGCCATGAGTAAACTGCCTTCTTGCGAAATGTCCTAGCCAGCGGCCCAGCATTGCCCAATTTGGTCCCGGTAAATGCAATATTTGACGCGCGAATATTGCCCAAAGATCGAGCATGGCCGTGGCCAATATTCCAAGGAGCGAGGCATATATTATGAGTTCGGGCATACCAGCGCGATGCTTTCTTCTGTATAAGATGATATAACATTACATAATGTGGGTATCGAGGTTGGTCAAGCCGTTGTGTGAGAGCTACATTGTCGCGATAGGTTTTCTAATGTATCGCCTATTTTAATGACAAAATTCACTGTTAACGACAGACCCGTTGAATATCGGATGGACGCCGACACGCCACTTTTATGGGCGTTGCGTGATGCCTCGAATCTGACCGGAACCAAATATGGCTGCGGCACCGGTGATTGCGGCGCCTGTATGGTGGAGGTTGATGGGGAGGCTATACGTAGTTGCCTTGTCACTATTGGCGAACTCGAAGGCCGGTTCATCACGACGATCGAGGCGCTGTCGCGGGACCGGAGCCATCCGGTACAACAAGCGTGGGCGGCTGAGAACGTCCCGCAATGTGGGTTTTGCCAGTCGGGTATGATCATGGCTGCGGCAGTCTTGCTCAAGAAAAACAAGAATCCATCCAATGACGAGATTGACGAAGCGATTACCAATATCTGTCGCTGCGGTACTTATCCGCGCATCCGTGAGGCAATCCAGCGGGCAGCAAGGGTTGCGCGCGGCGATGATGTCCTTAGCACGGCACCCCCACCAGGCATTGATCCTGCGGATGCCGCCAAAGCCGTTCCGGCGCTTACGCCGAAAAAATAGGCGGTATTGCCAAGCTTCAGGCGCTTCAAGGCTCGCCTATCATCTTAAGGTGTTTTGCCAGTACACGCTGAGCCTATCGATGGGGTTTTGGGGTGGGGTAATCGATAGACCCAGCATGCTGCAAAGTTCGTAGTCAATCACGAACGATTAGTAAATTCACCAATTCAAAGTGGCAGCATTCAAAAGCTAAATGTTGCGGTCAAGCGGCCGTTAATTGGTTCGCCTGTCGTAATATTATCATTGTTATGCACGGACGGGAAATAGGTTTCGTCAAAGAGATTTTCGACGTTCAACTGGATTTTGAACTGTTCGTTCACAGTGTAGTAAAGCGCCGCATCTACCCGGGTATAGGCAGGAACCCGAACGCTGTTGTCGTTTCTGGCAAACTGGCTCGACTGATGCGTGATGCCCAGGCCAGCGGCGAACCGATCGGTGAAATCATATTTGGTCCAAAGCGATGCCATATGCTCTGGCACCTGGAACAAGCGCAGATCCTGTCCGGCAACCGTGGCGCTGTTGCGCTGTTGACCATCAAGATAGCTGTAACCGGCATTAACCTGAAGTTTATCCGTCACACGGCCAACGAGCTGGATTTCTGCACCTTCCGTGCGAGATCCGGATAAGGTCGTGTCACCTTGATTGTTCAGCAGGACGGCTTGATTGTCGCGGTCAAGACGGAACAGGGCTGTCGTCAAGCTGAGGCCTTCCGCAAAATCCCATTTCAAACCGATTTCATAGTTTTCGAAGGTTTCCGGTTCCAGATCTACAGTGCCGAGAGTTGAGCCGACTGTTGGTGTCAGGGTCAGGAATTGGTCGCCAGCACGGGGTAGGAAGCTTTTGGAATAGCTGGCGTAAAGCGAGATATTTTCCTGTGGCTTGTAAATCAGGCCGATACGCGGGGAGAATTTGTCGTCGGTCCGGTTGAGGCGCACGTTATTCTGAATATCGTTCACATCAATATCAAAACTGTCAAAACGGACGCCACCGACAATCTCGAAATGGTCACCAATGCTGATCTGATCCTGGATATAAAGCGAGAAGAATTTCAGGTCCGAAGCACGGTTGCGGGTGAAAGCAGGGAAGCTGAATGCCGGTTGCGCAATCGGGTCGGTAAGCGGGATGGTGATCTGGTCATCATTGCTATCGGCAAATAAAATATCCTGCCGGGCGTTGGCAGATTGCTGTTGGCCGATTTCATAGCCGAGCAACAGCGTATGACCGATGCCGCCCGTCTCACCGGTCCACAGCAAATTGCCCTGGGTGATGAAATTTTCGCGGTCGGTGGTGTCGTTATAACCATCAAGGGTGACGGAATCGACAAGTGGACCGCCGGCCGGGACGCCTAATATGGCGTCGACCGGATAAACATTCCGGTATAATTTGTCATAGTCAGCATAAAGCGTGGTTGCATTGAAGCTGAGCGTGTCGTTGAAATCATGTTCGACGCGCAGTTTCAGGATATGGGCCTGCAAGGTGGTTTTGTTGGTGCCGTCAAATCCAAACAAGGTATCGCGAAATCCGCGTAAGGGGCCGCAAGGACTGTCGAACGAGCACTCATCACCAACGGCCCGTAATTCAGCCGGATTGCCGCGATCAACCGAGCGGTCGTCATCGACATATTCATAGGAGAGCAGGATACGGCTTTGGTCGCTCAGTTCTGCACCGATTGTCGGGTTAATCGCAATGCGCCGACCATCAAAGAAATCGCGGTGGTTGTTAAATTCTTCATATAGCCCATTGATGCGGAACGCGGCATTGTCAGCAATGGCTGCATTCACATCACCGCTAAGGTAAAACGCACCGAAGCTGTCTACGCTTGCGGTTGTCGAGCCGAATGTCTCATCGCTGATCGGGGATTTGGTGACCCGGTTGATGATGCCACCACCGCCACCGCGGCCAAAGATCATCGCATTGGGGCCTTTGTGAATCTCGACACGCTCCAGATTGTAGAGTGGACGGAAATATTGGACGTCATCGCGGATGCCATCGACGAAAAAGTCCGCAGTGGTGTTTTGACCGCGAATGGTGATCTGGTCGCGATTGCCTTCGCCCTGGCCAATTGAGGTTCCGGGGGTGTAACGCAGGATGTCGCCAATATCTTGCAAGGCTTGGTCATCCAATTGTTCGCGGGTCACGGCGGAAACGGTCTGCGGAGTGTCCAGCAAAGGCGTGCCAGTTTTCAGGCCAGCGCTGCTAATCGCAACATAGCCATCTTTTTCACCCGTAACGATGATCTCATTCTGATCATCCCACGCTGCATCATCAAGGGTTTCCTCAGCAGCCAGTGCGTTATTGGCCTGCAGCGCCAATGCCACAACACTGGCAACAGATAAAAATTTTGTACCGCGAAAACGTGATGAAATCATAATGTGCAAATTCCCTGATGTGCGAATCATTCTCAATATCAATCGGGCACTAATGAGAATAGTTCTCACAAGCAATGCCCTTTGTTGTATTTTGTAAATTTTCTTTGAAACATCGCGTGAGGTGGTGTTTATGGGGCACAGAAACACGCTGTTACGGAGCATGATATGAAAGCAACCATCTGGCATAATCCCAAATGCGGTACATCTCGCAAGACTCTGGCTCTGCTCGAAGAAGCGCCAGGTGTTGATGTGACCGTCGTGGAGTATCTCAAACACCCACCTAGCCGTGCCAAGCTGGAACAGCTCTACCGCGATGCTGGTATCAGCCCGCGGGAGGGCTTAAGAACCCGTGGTTCGCCCGCCGAAGAGCTGGGACTGACAGATGATAGCGCCACCGCTGAAAAGATATTGGATGCCATGGCGACTGAGCCGATCCTGATTGAGCGGCCGCTGGTGGAGACCGATAAAGGCGTTCGCCTATGTCGGCCGCAAGACCGGGTGCAGGAGATTATCTGACAGTTCTGGAATTTGGCGACTTAGTTCGCTCACCCATCCGGATCACAGATATGGCCGTTATCGCAGTTTATAGTATGAAGGGGGGCGTCGGCAAAAGCTGCACCGCCGTTAACCTCGCCTGGAATAGCGCGATACAATCATCGCGGCGAACCCTGGTCTGGGATATCGATCCGCAGGGTGCAGCATCGTTCATCCTGAATGGCGACCGGCATAAGAAAGATCGTGCGCGGGCAATGATTGCAGGCGATGTCAAGCCGGGCAAATTGATCAAGCCAACGACTATTGAGAATTGTGACCTTCTGGCGGCTGATGTGTCGCTGCGCGGTCTCGACCGGTTCTTTTTCGACCTGAACAAGAAAAAATATATGGGCAAAATCTTGCGTGAGCTCGAAAAAGACTATGACCGGATCATTCTTGATTGCCCGCCCGGGTTGACCGAAACCAGTGAACAGATTTTGCGCAATGCTGATCTGGTGATCGTGCCGGTCATCCCGTCACCATTGTCGGAACGCGCGCTGACGGACGTGCAGACCTTCCTCGATTCTCGGCGGCGCAAACATGCACCACTGTTACCTGTCTATAATATGGTTGATCGCCGCCGCACGATTCACAAGCAAACCTTGGCCAAAAAGCCAAAATGGCCGACTATTCCAATGTCCAGCGATGTCGAACGGATGACCCGTATCAAAAAGCCACTTGGAGAATTGGCGCCGCGCAGTCCAGCGGCCTTAGCCTATGCCAAAATTTGGCGCGGTATCGAAAAGAAGCTATCTAAGCTCTAGGGCACGATTTGATATATTAAGCGGCGCGATCACCCAGTCTGGCGGTGTCAGGATTAAAATCCTTGAACAGGTCGAGCGCATCATGCGGTGCCATGGGCCGGCCAAAATAATAGCCCTGGATTTTGCTGCAGCCGAGCTTCTGGATCATCTTGACTTCTTCTTCGGTCTCCGCCCCTTCGGCTGTCGTTGTCATGCCCAGGCTATCAGCCATAGCGACAACGGCACGAATGATAGCCAGGCTTTCTGGTACTTTCTTGGCAGCACCCTGCACAAAGCTGCGATCGACTTTAATCGTTGAGAAGCGGGTTTTCCGAAGATAGCCCAGCGAGCTATAGCCAGTGCCAAAATCGTCAAGCGATAGATTGATGCCCAGCCCGATAATCTGATCGAGCACCTGTGTGGCGCCAGTACCTTCGCGCATGAAGATGCTTTCCGTCACTTCTATCTCCAGCCGCTGAGCGGGGAGCTCGCTATCCTGAAGCGCAGACACAACCATATCCAGGAAGTTAGGATCAGTTAGCTGATCGGCCGAAACGTTCACCGCTATCTTGATCGTCGATGGCCATTTCATGGCTTCTTTACAAGCTGTCCGCATGACCCATTCGCCAATTGGTACGATTAGTCGCGCATCTTCGGCTAGCGGCACGAATTTTGCCGGAGACACGACACCGAATTCCGGGTTGGTCCAACGCAACAGAGCTTCAAAACCCATAACACCGCCAGTATCCGCGCTCACCACTGGCTGATAGTTGAGCGAAAACTCGTCATTATCCAGTGCCTTACGCAGGGCAATTTCCATAACTCGGCGTTCTTCGGCATGAACGTGAAGCTTCGGTTCATATTGATTATGAGCCCCGCCGCCCTGATCCTTGGATCGATAGAGCGCGAGATCGGCGCTACGCATCAGCATCTCGACGGTGCGGCCATCGCGCGGTCCAATAGCGGTGCCGACGCTTGCACCAATATAGAGTGTATGATTGTCGACTTCATAAGGGCGCGACAAGGTATCAATAATTTTTTTGCCGAGCATATCCATATATTGGGAATCGCTGGCATCTTTGATGACAATGGCAAATTCATCGCCGCCGAGACGACCGCAAAGCTCATTATCCGTCATGATCGAACGTAGCCGCTCTGAAACACGAGCAAGCAAACGGTCGCCGACAGGATGACCAAGCGTATCATTGACCGCTTTGAACCGGTCTAGATCGATCATCATGAAGCCGCAGCGGCCATTCCACTTGTCGGAATCCTGTTGTGCTTTACCGAGTGTTTCCGTCAGCTGAAGGCGGTTGGGGAGTCCCGTCAGCGTATCAAAGCGCGCCATGTGCGAAATTTTGTCTGCAGATTCGCGCTGTTCGGTCACGTCCGACCCAACACCGCGGAACCCATGGAAAACGCCATTTTCATCGAGTTTAGGCGATGCGGATATTTCCCACCACCGCGTCACGTCATTGATCATGACAGGAACCAGCATATTACTGAAGCTGTCACGTCGTTTTAGTTTTTCGGCCAGCTCGTGCAGAGCCGGAGGGAATTTCCCTGAATCCCACGCTTGCCCTGCAACCAATTGTAGGAACGGGCGGCCTTCAATATCTTCTGCGGTCCGGCCCACAGCGTGCGCAAAGCGCGGCGAAACATGGGTTAAACGGCGCGATGTATCGGTTTGCCACAGCCAATCGGCTCCGGTATCTTCAAATTCCCGCAACAGGAGGCTGACCACCTCCTTCTTCTCGTTGAGATTGGCTTCCGCAATTTTACGATTTATGAAAGACCGGCCATTCATCAGGCAGGACGCGATCAGCAACATAGCTATAGCGGCGGACGCCATCGCCATCTGATATCCGTTGATCAAATACCAGCCAAAAGCCGAAGACAGGCCGCACATTCCGATGAAAACGATGCTGGCAAGCGGGACAGCTGACATCAACATGGCCGAGCCAACCATCAAACACAAAACCAGCGCCCATATGCCAACCATCGTGCTCAAATCGCCGGACGGTCCAAAAAGAACCATAGCAATTGACCATAAGAGTCCACCGGCCAATGATGTTAAAATGACGTCGATATTCTCGCGCCGGGAAATGCTCTTGCGCTCCCAGACAGCTTCTTTGCGCGCTTTGACATAGCTGTAAACATACAGGCCGAACAAGGCGAGGGTCCAAGCACTGAGCAACAACCAGTTTACCTGCCCAATACAAAACTGAATAGCCAACAGGCCGCAAGTGATCGACCCGATCATTTTGATGAAGCCATTTTGATGCATGCCTTCAAACTGAAGCACACGAATACGGCCCCAGTCCACGCCCTCGGGATCAGATATCCCAAGCAAGACGCTCACAGGTATTTCTTGCGGTAAGCCCGATGATGATGACAGTTTTTCTTCCACGCTTTTCCCATACGCGGAAAACCTTATCGAAAAGTAAGCGGCGACCTATTTTTCCGAAACATGGTTAATCGATATTGACGCTTTTAGTTGCTGATTTTAAGCGGCCACATCATAAGGTTGGATATCTCCGGAAAGATATAGGTTGCGCGCCTTGGCCCTGCTGAGCTTGCCTGAGCTGGTGCGCGGCAAAGTACGCGGCGGGACGAGCTCGATCACGCAGTTCATGCCCGTGATTGCGCGAACTTTTTCGCGAATCTCGTCACGCAAACGCAATCTTTCAATCTCATCCGATGTCCGGCACTGAACCAATACAGCCGGTGTTTCATCGCCACCCGGTGTGGTGATCGCAAACGCAGCAATATCGCCAGCCTTAAATCCGGGCAATTGTTCCACAGCCCATTCGATATCCTGCGGCCAGTGGTTTTTGCCGTTGATGATGATCATATCCTTGGCGCGGCCTACAATATAGAGATACCCGTCGGACAAATAGCCCATGTCACCGGTATCGAGCCAGCCATCGATCAGACAAGCATCGGTGGCTTCCTGATCCCGATAATAGCATTCCATGACAGAGGGGCTTTGCATCCACACTTTACCGACAGCTTTTTCTGGTAAGACGCTGCCATCTTCTTCGCGAATCTCGAGCAATGTATCACGCACGGGCTTCCCGCAATTGACGATAGCGCGATACCGCTTGGGCCTGCTGCCATCGGCTTGCTTTTCGCCAGACAATTCGGTTTCTTCGACCAGTTCAACTTCCATGCCTTCACCTGGCGGCATGATGGTTACGGCCAAAGTAGCTTCGGCAAGACCATAGCTTGGCAAAAAGGCTTTCGCGTCAAATTTCGCTGGCGCAAAGGCATCGGTAAAGCGCTGCATCACATCCGGGCGGATCATATCAGCACCATTACCGGCGAGACGCCAGCGCGATAGATCGAAGCGTTCTGCCACGTTGGACTGGCTGCCAATGCGGCGTGCACAAATCTCATATCCAAATGTCGGTGAAAAGCTGCACGAAGTGCCTGGGTTGCGGGAAATTAGATCCAGCCATGACAGCGGGCGGCGCGCAAAATCAGACGTTTTGAGATAGTCAGTCGAGACCTGATTACAGACCATCGAAATGAAACAGCCTACCAAACCCATATCGTGATAAAAGGGTAACCAGGAAACACAGCGATCATCTTCGCCTACGTTCATGCCATAAGAATGCGATCCGACATTGTGGAGCAATGCTTTATGCGACACGGCCACGCCATGCGGGAAGCGGGTCGATCCGCTGGAATATTGCAAATAGGCAATATCGCTGCTCTTGGCTTCTGGCAGTTCACAATCGGGAATGTCATTTTCGGCAAATTTATCCCAGCCGAAAACCGGAATTTTGCGCGACTGACCAGCAGCAGCGGCGAGTTCTTCAATCTCATCGGGATAAAGTAAAATTGCCGGATCACAGCTGTCCAACTGGACGCCGATTTGATCGATGTAGCTATCCTTCCCGCCGAAAGAGGTCGGTAGCGGCAGCGGCACTGGCCATGCACCAGCATAGATCGCGCCGAAGAATAGAGCACAAAATTGTGGTTCTGTATCGGCAATCAAAGCAATCCGGTCACCCGGCTTGACGCCAAAACCGATCAGGCGGCGTGCTGCGGCCTTCGCGTCAACCTGCAGCTCCTTAAAAGGATATACCCGCACCAATGAGGCACGAGCATCATGAAAATTAAATCCCCTTTGCCCCTCTGCCGCATAATCCAGCGCTTCACCGACCGTTTCAAAATCGGCGAAACGGCGTGGGAGATCGTCTGCGGTGGGGGTTGGTGTCAGCTCAGTCATACAAAATCCATTTTCCAGAAGGTCCAGCCTTCTTACAAATCGTCATTTTTCCCAGATATTCAGCCGAATTTGAGAGATATTCAGCTGTCTTAACCCTAAACAAGCCCTAATGATTGCAACTGGCGTTTAAATTTCGGCTCTACTGTGGCACAAAAAGGGCAGTGGTTCTGAATGAGAGGCGAAGCGTTGAAAAATAGCGGTAGACCGTTGGACCAAAATAGCCTGCAAGAACTGGCTTTGCGCTATGTGAGCCGCTACGCGACCACGCGGCACAAATTAAAATCCTATCTTTTCCGTAAACTACGGGAGCGAGAATGGTCCGAAGACCGGCCGGCAGACGTAGAAGCGATGGTGGAACGCTTTGCCGAGCTTGGGTATATTGACGACGCGCTATTTGCCAAGAACCGCGCAGCGGCGTTGATAAGCCGAGGTTATGGCAAGCGCCGCGTGACACAGGCGCTATATCAGGCTGGAATACAAGAAGGCGACGACAGACAGGCGCTTGATCTTAGTGATGCCAAGAAATGGGACGCCGCGCGCACTTATGCGCGCAAGAAATCCATTGGTCCCTTTGCCCAAGAGCCAACCGACAAGGACAAATGCCGGAAACAGTTGCAGGCATTTTTACGAGCGGGACATGACTTTGACATTGCCTCCCGGTTTGTTTTTGCAAAGCCTGGAGAAGAGATTGAAGTAGAGATTTAGAACACCTGTTTTTTGAGTTAAAATGTTCTGATCTCAACAAGAATCGCAAGTTTACAATTAATATGCTATATTGTGCTTCCCCCGATTCTTTTTGGTTGAAGGACCCTTGATTCGGATAAAGTGTTCGGAGATGCATTGTGGCAAGTTTGTATGCGGAGCCCGCCAGAGCAGATGATGGTTCGGTTAGTGATGTAGTAGAGAGTGGGCAAGAACAGGCAAAACCTGTTTTGCAGACTGTAGGGCATGTGAAATGGTTCGATTCCCATCGGGGTTTCGGCTTCATTATTCCCGACCTTGAACAACATCAGGGTGCCGATCTTGACCATGGCCAAGATATATTGGTGCACTGGACGGTGCTGGAACCGCTTGGCCGCCGGGACTTGCCGGAAATGGCCGTTGTCCGCTGCGAATATGTAGATGCTGCCAAAGGCCTACAGGCCACAAAAATCCTCGATATTGATGAATCTAACTGCGAGCAGATGGTACATCAGCCAGCTCCTGAAACGAGACGCAAATCCTTCCATGCGGTGGAGGACACAGGGACTTTTGTAGGAGCAGAGGTTAAATGGTTTAATCGCGCCAAAGGCTATGGCTTTCTGGTTGCTGATGGCATGGATGGTGATATTTTCGTTCATATGGAAACACTACGTAATGCCGGGATTGCGGAAATCATGCCTGGACAACAGGTTTTGGTCCGCATTGATGATGGAGATCGCGGTCATATGGCAGTGCAGATCACTACAGCGCTAGCGTCCCAGTAACCAGATATCCACTTGCATAAAGAGCGCCCGTCTATGACCGGATTTTTCAAACGTGCCCTATGGCCTATCCTTTTGTCATCCAGTCTAGGGCTAACGGGCTGCTATGCGCAGGCTGGCAATACTGATGGCAAGACACCGCAAAGCCAATCATCGGAGAACAGTCTTTCAGAAGCAGGGCTTAAGCAGATCCCGTTGACGGTCACATCTGGCGTCCAAACCCATGCTTTCACTGTTGAACTCGCCAAAACCAGTCAAGAACAAGCCCGCGGCCTGATGTTCAGGACCGAACTGGCGCCTGATCGCGGTATGATATTTCCCTTTACCCAAGAGCGTATGGCAAGCTTTTGGATGAAGAACACCGTGATTCCGCTTGATATCATCTTCATCCGCAGCAACGGTACGATCGAATCAATTGCTGCCAATACCACTCCTTATTCGCTAGAGCCGGTACCATCGGGAGAGCCGGTTGTTGCAGTTCTGGAATTGGCTGGTGGGCGTGCCGCAGAGCTAGGGATTTCGGCAGGCGACAAAGTAGAATGGCAGCAATAGCGACAGACCGAAAGCTGCGCCCCATATTTCGACGCATTTTTTAATTGCGGACCACCCACTCGTGGCGCTAAGCGGACAGCTATGGGAATATTAGGCAAAATCTTCACGTGGTGGGACGGTGCGACCATCGGTACCTCATGGTTTAGTATGCGCAAGGGCAAGTCCGTCGGCGAGGATGTTTTTGGTAATGTTTATTACCAGACTAAAAATCTTGGCAAGGACGGCGACAAGCGTTGGGTTATCTATTCCGGTGCAAATGATGCGAGCCTTGTACCACCCGAATGGCATGGCTGGCTGCACAAGAGTTTTGACGAGATTCCAGAAAGCTATTTGCCGCAACCGCGCATATGGGAAAAAGAGCCAACCGGTAACTTGACCGGTACAGCCAATGCCTATCGCCCGGCCGGCGCTTTGGAGGCAGGTGGCGTTCGGGCCGCTGCAACAGGCGACTATGAGCCATGGAACCCGGCCGAAGCCGAATGACCGCTGATTCTGGATTTCTCACTTCTAACCGGAATCGATTGGTTCCGGTTTTTGCTGGCGCACTGTTATTATCGGGTTGCGGCCTTTTTGGTGATGATGAAACCGGCGAGAGTACGGGGCAGCCTGCAGAAAAAGCCGAAGTAGCGGCAACCGATGATGAGGAACTGGTTCAACCGGTGACGGAACAAATCGGTACGCCAATGGCAGAGCGCGTTGCGACACTGGGTTTCTTAAACAAACGCAATGGTCTGACCCGTGATCTGGAATTGAAGCCGGGCCAGTCGATCCGTGTCGGCCGCGCAGTTGTCCGTCTACGTGCCTGTGAACGCACCGCGCCATGGGAGTTGACACCGGAGCAAGGCGCTTTTGTTCAGTTGTTGGTAAACGCTCGCCCGGCTACGCGGCAGGGCGATGACAAGTGGGAAACGGTTTTTTCCGGATGGCTGTTTCGCGAATCACCATCGCTGAATGTGGTAGAGCATCCGATTTACGATGTCTGGGTCAAAAGCTGTGCGATGAGTTTTGCAGGCGAAGAAGCGCCGCCAGCGGATAACTCCAATCCGACCGCGCCGCGTTCGTCGCCTTCGTCCAGTGAAGCTAACAATACGTCAAGCGCTGCAAACGATGGTCCGGCAACAAGCCCAGTGGAGCCCGCACCGGCTCCAGAGCCTGTCCCGGAACCCGTACAGCCGGTGCCTGCAACACCGTCCGCGGAACCCTCTGATCCCATAGCTGACTTAATTGCCGAGAATGCAGGCGTGCAATAATCTTGAGCGGCGCCCAGTCGGTCGAGATATTCTTCCTGGCTGATTTCAATAGCACCAAGCGAAGCCAGATGATCGGTCATGAACTGACAATCAAGCAGTGTGAAACGCCCGACAATCAATCGCGCCACGAGCCATGCCAGCGCGACCTTTGATGCATCACGAGCACGGGAAAACATGCTCTCCCCGCAAAACGCCTCACCAATGACGAGGCCATAAAGTCCGCCGACAAGCGTCTTTTCACCTTTTTCATCGACCAACCAGCATTCTACACTATGGGCGTGACCACGCTCATGAAGCTGGACAAATGCCTCTTCGATATCGGCATTTATCCATGTTTCGCGGCGATCACTCGCCGACTCTGCGCAAATGGCAATGACTTCAGCAAAAGCGGTATCCGCCGTCACCTCGAAACGTCCGGAACGGATAGTTTTGCGCAAAGAGCGTGACATGCGAAAGCCGTCCAGCGGCAATATCGCTCTGGTCTTTGGCTCTACCCAGAAAGTTTCGGGGTCGTCCCTTGCATCGGCCATCGGAAAGATGCCCGATGCATAGGCTTTCAGCAGCAGTTCGATCTCAATCGCCATTAATGCTCCGGACCGACCGGGGTGTTCAGCAAAATTTTCGCTTCTTCAGCGATCCGCTGAGCGACGGCCATATATTCATCGGCAAAGCCCGCTCCCGTACGCCAGGCGATACCGATACTGCGCGAGGCCTCCCAGTCTTCTATTTGAAGCTGAGCCACGTCGCCGCCATGAGCCAATTCGGAGCGTACATATAGCGCAGGTAAAATTGCAAGGCCTAAGCCTGATGCGACCATCTGGCGCACGCTGTCCAGACTGGTGCCTTCATAGTCTTGCAACAGGTGCATACCGTGCTTGTGGCATTGTTCGGCCACATCTCTATGCAAGTGATGGCGGCGATCAAGGCTGAGGACTGGTGCATTATAGAGATCAGCCTTGGAAAGTTTTTCCTGTGTAGCCAAGGGATGGTCGGGCGGCGCAACCAATATCAAAGGTTCACGAAATAAGGGTTCTATCGAGAGATTTTCCCCTTCAATCGGCAACGGACCGAGCAGCATGTCAATCGCGCCTTTAACCAGTTCCATGGCCTGTAAATCTGGAATACCCTCTCGCATGTAGAAGCGAAGATCGGGCTGGGCGCGGTGCAGCGCAGCGATTACGGGCGGCATCAGATAGGGGCCGAGGGTCGGCGATACTCCAAAACGCAATGTGCCTGCCAGGCTTTCACTCGCGCGCTCGGCAAGGTCACGAATATCCTTTACCTGCACGAGCACTCGTCTGGCCCGTTCGGCGATCTCGCGGCCAATTGGAGATAATTCCGCGCCGTGGGTCCGACGTTCAACCAGCGTTACGCCGAGCCGCGATTCGAGCGCTCTTAACTGATGGCTAAGCGTAGGCTGGGAAGCACCGGCAGCTTGAGCTGCACGCCCAAAATGCTGGTGATCGGCAACCGCGACGAGATATTGAAACTGACGTAATGTTGGCATGGGGGATACCTTTTATGGTGATAGATATTATCTATTGATTATTCAATTTTCATTCGATTGGAAGTATCACCAACTTTCTGCAATATCAAGATCAACAGAAGCAAAAACGATAGAAAAGGAGATAAAGACATGAAAAAAATATCTAAACAGTCTGATCCGCAAATATCGCAAGCTCGAATGACACAACCACTCGTTTGCGATGCGGCCCTGATTGCCGAATGACATAAACGAACATTTCTTTACCCCCCCCCGAACTGGGGTAGCAGCTTTCCCTCTTTCCGCTGCTGCCCCATTTTTTTGTCACCGGGTTTTCATCCGTTATGATTAGAAAAGCCTCTCCCCCCTCATGATATCCCTTACGAAAGCATAGCTATGGCCGGAAAAATGCGCACGGCGCTGATGGAATTTGTTGCTCGCGAAACCAGCGCCGGCATCGTGTTATTTGTTGCGGCCCTGCTCGCGATGATTGCGGTCAATAGCGCGTTCAGTCCCTATTATCTGGCCTTTTTGAATATCCCAGTCGTGGCGCAATTTGGCGCATTGGAAATTGCCAAGCCGCTATCTTTGTGGATCAACGATGGCCTTATGGCGATTTTCTTCTTTCTGGTCGGCCTAGAAGTCAAACGGGAGATACTGGAAGGCCAGTTATCCAGTATCAACAAGGCCGCTTTGCCTGCGATTGCAGCGGTTGGCGGCATGGCTGTTCCGGCGGCCGTGTTTCTCTATTTTAACTGGAACATTGCAGCCAATATAAATGGCTGGGCGATTCCAGCGGCCACCGACATTGCCTTTGCCCTTGGCGTTCTGGCGCTCCTCGGCAAACATGCGCCGCTCTCTATGAAAGTGCTGCTGCTCGCCATTGCGATTATTGATGATATCGGCGCGATCATAATCATAGCGCTATTCTATACGGCGGATGTATCGAGTTTCTCGCTGATGCTGTCTGCGGTCGGCATTGTTGTCCTGATCTTGATGAACCGGCTGGGTGTTACGCGGATTGCCCCCTATGTACTGGTCGGCACATTCCTTTGGATATGTGTTTTGAAATCCGGCGTCCATGCGACACTGGCCGGCGTGATCGCTGCGCTTTCGATCCCGCTTAATGCAAAAGACGGGACGTCGCCGCTGAAGCATCTGGAGCATATATTGCACCCGTGGACGGCCTTCATGGTGTTGCCTATTTTTGCCTTTGCCAATGCTGGTGTCTCGCTGGCGGGGCTTCAGCTTAGTGACTTGTTTGCACCGCTGGCGCTTGGCATTGCGGCTGGCCTGGTGATCGGCAAACAAGTTGGCGTGTTCGGCTTCATGTTTATCGCTGCGAAAATTGGTTTGGTGCAGCGCCCCATGGGTGTATCCTGGTTACAGCTTTACGGTCTTGCTTGCCTCACCGGTATCGGGTTTACGATGAGCCTGTTTATCGGCAACCTTGCTTTTGTCGATCCGGCGCAGATTGAAACGGTGAAACTGGGCGTGATCAGTGGGTCTCTAGTGTCCGGCGTTCTGGGGTTCCTGGTCCTGCGCTTTGCTCGGCCTGCGCGATGACGTTCCAATGGATAGCAATTGGTTGAATTAGATTGCCCCACAGGGCGGCTTATATGATACCGCCTTCTGATGACACGGCATCTTTATCTTGCGGCGGGTTTTACCGCATTGGCCTTGGGCAGCATTGGCATCATCCTGCCGCTGCTGCCAACCGTGCCCTTTGTCATCCTTGCGGCCTTTTGTTTTGCGCGCAGCAGTCCGCGGCTAGAGGCCTGGCTTCTCGATCATCATGTCTTTGGGGCACATATTCGTAACTGGCGTGACAGGCGGGCGATTACCAAGCGCGGGAAGCGAGCCGCGATTGCAGCTTTTGCAGTCAGTATCGCGATCGCGCTTATCTTCTTGAAAATGCCCTGGAATCTTATTCCGGTCGCTGCTGCATTAATTTGCGGTACGTGGATATGGACCCGCAACGAGCCTGATCCTGCGCCAGAAATTGCCTCAGATGCAGTGGCCGAAAAAGAGTCTCCGCATAAAGAATAGTTTTTCCTGTGCCGGATGATGATAAAAGATCGGCAAATAGGCGACGGGCCTCGCATGCGATGCGGATCGCCAGGAGGAGAGCATTATGTCACGGCAGAAATTATTGGAAATGACTCGTTCGTTGGTCGCGCATGGCGAGGCCGACACGATGGAACTGGTCGATGATGTGGTGGCTGTGCCCGCTTCCGACTATACCGATGAAGACCGGTTTGAGCAGGAAAAAGAACGTATTTTCAAACGCCTGCCGCTGATGGTAGCGCCGTCTTGCGAGTTGCCCGAACCCGGCTGCTACAAGGCAATGGAAATTGCCGGTATACCGGTTTTGGTGACCCGGCAGAAAGACGGTACCGCGCAGGCGTTTCTCAACAGTTGTACCCATCGCGGCAATCCAGTGGCGCAAGGCAGCGGCAAGGCATCCCGCTTTACCTGCGGCTATCATGGCTGGACATTCAAAAATGACGGCGAATTGCTCGCCGTGGCCTCGCCCAAGGATTTTGGCACGGTCGACAAGGCGGCATTCTGTCTGAAGAAATTCCCGACCCTTGAGCGCGCTGGTCTGATCTGGGCGACGCTCGATCCGGAAAGTACCCTCGATATTGCCTCTTATCTATGCGGCTATGACGAACTGCTGGAGCATTTCGGATTCAAAACCTGGCATTTGTTTGATCAAAGAACGATTCCCGGCCCGAACTGGAAGACCGCCTATGACGGCTATCTGGATTTCTATCATTTGCCGGTGCTGCATAAGGATACATTCGGTGCTGATTTCTTCAACCGAGCCAATTATTTTGCATGGGGTCCGCATCAACGCCTCTCCTCGCCATCAAAATTCATTCAGAAGACGGGCAGCGATGAACAAATTGATCTGACCGAGACTGATGAAAAAGATTGGCCGATCGACGCGTTGCTACAGGGCGTGTGGACCATCTTCCCGCATATCTCGATCGCCAGTTTTTACGGCGGTGGCGGTCGCGGGGCGATGATATCCCAACTTTTCCCGGGCACCGGCGTTGGTGACAGTTTTACCACGCAATTTTATGTGATGGAGCATGAGCCTGCGGACGATGCCGTGCGGCAAGGCGCGCATGAACAGTTTGCTTTTCTGGAAACCGTTGTGGCGGATGAAGATTATAAAACCGGGAAACGCCAGCATGAATCGCTGCAATCTGGCATGCTCGACAAAGTCTGGTTTGGCCGCAACGAAGGTGGCGGGCAGGCTTTCCATCAATGGGTCGATAAGCTCATCGAAGCCGATGATGCTGAGTTAGATGCTATATTTGCTCCACAGTTGCAGGCGGCCGAATAGCTAAGCGTTTCGGAAATCGCGGCTAGGCGGCAGGGCTTCCTGCCATTTGGGCCGCTCGTTCCGCAGCTTCTCCAGCATCTGTTCCCAATAGGATTCGGTCTTGCCTTTAAACTGGATGTTAAAATCCTCGGCGGTCCGAAATTCGAGAATTTCAACGCCCTTCTCACCAATTGTATAGGTATAAGGGGTCTCGGCGGGCAGGAAGAATCCGTCACCCGGGCCCATTTCTTCGGTACCCATGCGGATGTCTCCAGCAATGATATAATAGAGGCAATCGCTATCATGGCTGTGTAGCGGCAGCGGATATCCGGGCTTGAACCAGAAATGATGGAGCGAGAAGCCGAAGCCGCTGAACAGACAAGTGCCTTTATAGCCATCGGCTACACCGGCTTCACCCATTTTGGTCAAACCATCAAGGATGACCGGCGCTTCATCGACATAAGACATATGCCCCGCATCGCCAAAGTCCTGCGCATCTTCTTTGCGGAAGATACGCAGGACTTTCAGCGGCTCGGGTTTTACGCCTGCTTTGGTGCCTGTTTTCGTGGGGGAGGCATCTGCCATATCATTCTCCGGACCAGTTTGGAGAGAGGATATAGCACCACAGGCGCGCCGGGGGAACGGGTTAGACCGGAATCGGTACGCGGGCTGGATAGCTGGCAATATAGCGGTCCAGCACGGCGGGGTTGAGCATGTCTTTAAATGCGCAGCCTAGCCCAATATTACTACGGTGGATCACTTCTGCTTCCAATGGTGCGAGACCGGGCAGGGTCAGCCAGCATCTTGTGCCGGGATGGGCTTGCAGCAACGCATCGCAAGCAAAGCCGGCCATTGATATATTCGCAACTTCTGTTGCAAAGCTGCTCGAACCGGAAAAGCGCATTTTTGCCGGTATGGCAACCTTGTGCCGTGGCGCGCAGCGATCTTCCTCCGCTGCGAATGTATAGGGCGCTACAGTGGGTGCAGTTTTTGAATTCTGGGTTTGTAAATATGTCATAGGAACCTCCTTCGTAGTGACGACGGCGTATCAATGCTTGGGTGTGCACCGATGAACTGCTTTTCCCACGACCAAGTAAACCACCTCTTCTTTCGCGAGGTAAACAGGATTCTAAAAAAATTAACTATGTTTGCGATGCTGACGGGGCGTAGACCCGTTGTTTGCGGCGGCCGCAGAATGACGCTTGCCCTCAGCCGCACATAGCGCTAATGCGCGGCCATTGGTTGATTCAGACTAAAGCTGATCAGCATATGTAGGGGTGTAGCTCAGATGGTAGAGCGTCGGTCTCCAAAACCGAAGGCCCACGGTTCGATCCCGTGCGCCCCTGCCACTTTTTCTCCAAAATATGGCAGTCTGAACATATGACTCAATTTATTTCCGCTATTTCACTGGTGGTCCCTGATTATGATCAGGCGATTGGCTTTTATGTTGGCCTATTGGGTTTCGATCTTATTGAAGATACAGAGCTTTCCGAGGATAAACGCTGGGTATTGGTGGCGCCTCCTGGCAGCACCGAAACGCGGCTGTTATTGGCTAAGGCCAGTAATGAAGCGCAGGAAGAGGTTATCGGTGAGCAAGCCGGTGGCCGCGTGTTCCTATTCCTCGAAACCTATGATTTTGAGGGCGATCTGGCGCTAATGGAGCGTGCGGGCGTCGACATTATCGAGGAGCCCCGAGTCGAAAGCTACGGGAAGGTGGTCGTCTTTCGTGACCCCTTCGGCAATAAATGGGACTTGATCGAGCGGCACTAGTAAAGCCCCCTCGTAGCAATGCCGTAGCGTCACCACAGAAAATTGCCTGAACCGCTGTTTTCTGCCATAATCAACTCATGACCGAACAGCAAATCGCAGCGACCGATCAGGACGCTTTGGAACCCTATTTGGGTGGTAGAAGTTTCGAGCAATGCTGGGAACAATATGAAACCGATGGCTATGTGATTTTCCCCGGAATCATGCCTGCCGATCAAATCGCAGAACAGAGCGCGGCGCTTGAACCGTTTATCGAAGCCGATATTCGGGGGCGCAATGTGTTTGAAGGCGTCCAGTCCAATCGCATCTATGCGATGCTGGGCAAGGACCCAGTATTTGCCGACCTGATCACTCACCCCTTGCAACTGGCTTTTGCTGAGCGGGAATTGGGTGCAACCTGCCTGCTATCCGCCTGTCTTGCGATCAACCTGCATCCAGGCGAGACTGTACAACCTTGGCATATGGACGATGACCATTGCCGTCAGAAAATGCCGCGCAAGGCGCTTGGTGTCAGCACATTCTGGACTATTGATCCGATGACGGAAGAAAATGGCGCAACCGAAGTTATTCCCGGAAGCCATAAATGGGGACCGGTGAAACCAGAAGGCGCGAATGAATCTTCCCATTTTTCCAACAAATCCTTGCTTGATGGCGATGGCGATCCCGGCGCGCATCCAGAGGCGATCAAGGCCGTCATGCCAGCGGGCTCCTTGATGATCGCCAAGGGCAATTTGTGGCATCGCGGCGGTGCCAACCGCTCGGACAGCTCGCGGCTAATCGTGACGCCGCAATATTGTCCGGGCTGGATGCGGCCATTGGAAACCATGTTGCTCGCGGTGCCACCCGAGAAAGCGGCCGCCTTGCCGAAACGCGCGCAAGAGTTGCTTGGCTATTCCATTCACGAGCCTTTCATGGGCTATGTCGATGGTATGCACCCGGGCCGGGCTTTGGCCAGTTAAACTGTTTTCTCATCTATTCATGACCCAGGGAGATACTGTGTGAAGGCCTTGGAGAGTGACGCGCCGCTGATCGTCTATGTCGACATCAAGAGTCCCTATGCCTTTGCCGCGATTCGGCCAACGCTGGCACTGGAGAAGTCGCTCGGGATGCGTTTTGACTGGCGGCCGTTAACGTTGGATATCCCTAGCTATTTGGGATCGGCGCGCAAAAGCAAAGGCAAGGTCGTCGAAAGCACCCGCAGCACGAGCCAGTGGAGCTGGGTCAAATATGCATACCGCGATGCCCGCCGCTATGTCGAGCGTCAGGGGTTAATGCTCAAGGGTACAGAGAAAATCTGGGACTCATCGATTCCCAATATAGGAATTCTATGGGCCATGCAGACAGACCGCGAACGGCTGGGCGATTATTTCGAAGCAGTCTATCCACCCTTTTGGCGGCGCGAGCTGGATATTGAAGATGTAGCCGTGGTCGAGGCTTGTCTCAAGAAAGCCGGAATCGATTCGAACGGCTTTGCTGCATTTGAGCAAGGGAAAGGCCGCGCCCGGCATGATGCGCTTCAGTCTCAGCTCCATCCTTGCGGTATTTACGGCGTTCCGACTTATGTGTTGGACGGCACCATCTTGTTTGGCCGCGAGCATCTGCCTTATGTTCGGTGGCATTTGCAGGGGCGAGAAGGGCCGGCGCCCGATATCGCCTATGAGATTGATGCCATTGAGGCGGATAATGTGGGAGTGGGGCCATGCTAACCATCTATCTCGATTTTAAATCGCCCGCTTCCTATCTGGCGTTCGAGCCAACATTGGATCTGGCGCGCGAAACCGGCGTCCATATCGACTGGCTCCCTTTTTCAGTGCGGCCTTTGTCAGTGCCTGAAGAACAAGCGGATGAAACCGTTGGGGAACGCCATCGCCGGGTTCGTGCGATTGCTCAGCGAGACACCTATTTGCACTATTCAGCAGTGCAAGGGCGGGAAATGCTGTTTTCGAAAACACCTGCTGGTTCTGATCTAGCATTGGCGGCCATAGCCGGAATGGAAGGAGACCCTGTTCCGTTTATGCGCGCAGCTTTTGCTGCCTATTGGATAGAGCAGGTGGATTTGGATAATGAAGCGGTGGTTGTGGGCTTGCTCCAGTCGGCGGGCATCGACATTCCAGACCTTGGATCAGCGCTCGAGAAACTGGCTTTAGTCCGAGATAAGGCAAGCGAATCAGGAATTTTTGAATCGCCATCCTATATTATTCAGGACCAACTCTTTGTCGGTCGGGAACATCTGCCGTGGATAAAGTCTCTTATCGTGGCGGAATCACGCCAGTAATATCCCACTCTTGTCTTGCGGAATCGGGAATCACGAGCTAAAGGGCTGGTTCTTTCCTAAATCATGCATATATCCGATCCCAGTCGATAGACTGACACCCGGAGTTTATGCCGGGTTTGGGGAAATAACTTTAGGAATCGAACCATGGCGAAAGTCAATCCCGGCGAATTTATGCGGCAAGTCCGCGCCGAAAACAGCAAGGTTGTCTGGCCGACATGGCCCGACACGGTCCGCACCGCGATCATGGTGCTGATCATGACGACGATTTTGGCGCTGTTTTTCCTCGCTATCGATTCGGTTTTCAATGGTGTCGTTGGTTGGCTCCTTAATCTCGCAAAGGGCGGCTAAACCCTCGCGAAACGCAATTTAGATTAGGTTATTTACATGGCACGCTGGTATATCATTCACGCTTATTCAGGCTTTGAGCATAAGGTCAAAGAAGCCATTGAGGCGGATGCCAAACGCCTGGGCCTGACCCCGCTGGTTGAAGAAATCGAAGTTCCAACCGAAACCGTGACCGAAGTACGTCGCGGTAAGAAAGTGCAGTCGGAGCGGAAATTCTTCCCCGGCTATGTGCTTGCCAAGCTGCAGATGACCGATGATGTTTATCACTTGGTCAAAGATCAGCCGAAAGTAACTGGCTTCTTGGGCACGACAAAACCGCAAGCAATTAGCGAAGCCGAAGCAGCGCGCATCCTCAACACCAAAGAGGAAGCCGCCAACGCGCCGAAACAGCGGATTACGGTCAACTACGAAATTGGCGACCAAATTAAGGTTTTGGACGGCCCCTTCGCCAGCTTCAACGGTATTGTCGAAGAACTGGATTTCGAGAAAAACCGTGTCAAAGTATCCGTATCGATCTTTGGCCGCGCGACCCCTGTCGAGCTTGATTTCGAGCAGGTTGAAGTCGCGAAATAAGAGATTTGGTGGTTTGCGCCACCGGATAAACCCCAGCGGCTTTGAGCCACTGGATTACCCCCGGCGGCTTTGCCGCCAGGACACCAACGCGGGAGGATGATTTTCGGATCATCTGTTTGACCGCTTAATTTGAGGGCAAAGCAATCATGCGGAGCCCGATAGAATGAAAGGACAGCCAAATGGCTAAGAAAATTGATGGCTACATCAATTTGCAAGTACCTGCCGGTATTGCAAATCCATCCCCGCCAATCGGCCCTGCACTGGGTCAGCGCGGCGTTAACATCATGGAATTCTGTAAGGCGTTTAACGCGGCTACAGACAAGATGGAAAAAGGCGCACCGATACCAACCAAGATTACGGTTTATGCGGATCGCAGCTTCACCTTTGAAACCAAATCACCACCAGCCAGCTTCTTCATCAAGAAGATTGCCAAGCTAAAAAAAGGTTCCAGCGAACCTGGCAAAGTTTCTGGCGGCACGATCAAAACATCGCAGCTGAAAGAAATTGCTGAGCTAAAAATGGCTGACCTCAACGCCAATGACGTTGACCAAGCTGTAAAGATCATCGCGGGCAGTGCTCGTTCGATGGGCATTGACGTGGTGGAGGGATAAGACATGGCTAAACTCACCAAACGCGCAAAAGCTTCCAACGAAGCTGTGGATCGCGAAAAGCTCTATGGCATTGACGAGGCGATCAAGGCGCTGAAAGCCCTCGCTTCCAAGTCAAAATTTGATGAAACGCTCGACATTGCGATCAACCTTGGTGTTGATCCACGCCATGCCGACCAGATGGTTCGCGGTGTGATTTCCCTTCCAGCTGGCACCGGTAAAGACAGCCGCGTTGCTGTGTTCGCCAAGGATGCTAAAGCAGACGAAGCGAAAGAAGCAGGCGCGGACGTTGTCGGCGCAGAAGATTTGATGGAAGCCATGCAAGGCGGCGATCTGAACTTCGACCGTGTCATCGCAACCCCGGACATGATGGGCGTTGTTGGCCGTCTCGGTAAGGTTCTTGGTCCTAAAGGTCTGATGCCTAACCCGAAACTCGGCACGGTAACCCCGAATGTCGCGCAAGCGGTCAAGGACGCCAAGGGCGGCCAGATCGAATATCGCGTTGAAAAAGCGGGTATCATCCATAATGGTATCGGCAAGACGAGCTTCAAGGAAGCAGATCTGCGCAAGAATTTCGATGCTCTGGTCGGCGCGGTTGTCAAAGCCAAGCCAACCGGTGCGAAAGGCAAATATGTCAAGAAAATCGGTCTGAGTTCGACCATGGGCCCTGGCCTGAAAATCGACCTCGGCGAGATTGAAGGCGCATAAGCCGATCATTTGATCGATATTGAGATAGAGAAAAGGCCGGGAGCGATCCCGGCCTTTTTTATTTGTCGGCTCTCCCTTGGGGAGGCCGTAAGTTTAGAATTTAGCCCGTACACCAAGACCGACACCGAACGACTCTGTGTCATCACGCAGATTGGCGTTAAAATCATTACCACCACCGCCAACAAAGCTACGCGTAAAGTCGCGGCGATAGACTTTGGTATAACGTCCTTCCGCGAAGATATCGAAGCGCTTGCTGGCTTTCACAGTTGCGCCGATGGCATTGAAAGTGACCAAACCAGTTGGGTTTCCATCCACTTCAAAAGTCGGCGCAGTCGCAACGCCATTACTAGGGAAATAGTTGATATCCGCATCAACCACGCCGATACCAATGCCGCTACCGAAATAGGGAATGACCTTCTGATTGGATGACCAGACAATGTCATTATAGAGCGCGGCCGTTGCTGTGAAACGGTTGACGCTGCCGCCAAATGTCTGATTGCCGCCGTTAAAAGCGCCGCCATCCACATCTGCTTCTGCATAGCTGACTTCCACTTCCACGCGCGGTTTCAGAAACGGGATCAGCCCGCTCTTAAACTGATAGCCAACCGCGCCTCTTAAGGCGAAGCCGGTATCATATTCTACGTTCACATCGGCAGGTGCGCCGGCGATGCCAGGAACACCGGCGGCCGGGTTTTGGGTGCCGACAAAATCACTATCATTCAAAAATTCTGCTGCTGCGGATGCAGACAGATAAAATCCTTCATCTCTGTCATTTTCAGTTTGGGCGTGGGCTTGAAACGAAAAAACCATGCAGCCAGCCAAACCGATGAGCGCGACAGAGTTGCGAAGTATTTTGTTATAATTCATGTAAGCTATCTTTCTGGGTGCAATTACACGCACCATTAGAGTTGGGGGACAGATAGCCTTTCGGAATGAAACCATATCCGGTTACACCGGGATCAAAATAAAGGGGAAGACATGCAAGATACGACACATAAAGGCTCTTGCCTCTGTGGTGCGGTGCAAATATCTATCGCTGGCGATTTGCCGCAACCCGACGCCTGTCACTGTTCGCAATGCCGCAAGCAAACAGGGCATTATTTTGCCAGTACAGATGTACCGGAGAGTGCTTTAACGGTCGAGGGTGAAGATAATGTCCGCTGGTACCCGTCCTCTGAAAAAGTCCGACGCGGATTTTGTGGCACCTGCGGATCAACGCTATTTTGGGATCCGATTCATCATGACAAGATTGCCGTGGCGATGGGGCTATTTGACGGAGCCACGGACACGAGCTTGTGGAGCCATATTTTCGTGGCTGACAAAGGTGACTATTATAAAATTGAAGATGGCGTTTTGCAGAAGGACCAGTAACTCCTCTCCCGAGGCCCTTTAATTTAGGTAGATCCTCAACACGAAGGCTCCCCAAAGCTCTTGACATCCGGGTTGTTCCCGCTATTGGCACTGTCACAAATTGCGGTTCCGTCAAACGAACCACAATTTCCGTCCGAGACAGCCGGTGAGGGGAATATGCCTCTCTTAATTTCCAGCCTAGACGGGGATCAGTTTTTTCGTGAGGCAACTCACGGGTTTGCAGTCAGCGTTTCTTTCGCGACAAGGCAACCAAAACCCCCCTTCGGATTATACAGGAATGGTTTCGATCATTCCTTTCGCTCGTCGTTCTTGCTCGCGCCTGAATGACGGTATTGAAGAAAGCGGATTGCGCCTCAAAAACGCAATCCACGTGAAGGAGCAAAATATGGATCGTGGTCAAAAGACCGAAGCCGTTGCTGCGCTAAACGCGACTTTCAAAGAGGCTGGGGTTGTCGTGGTAACACGCAATCTGGGTCTCACCGTATCTCAGTCTACTGAGCTACGCGGAAAGATGCGGGAAGCCGGTGCGAGTTTCAAAGTCTCTAAAAACCGCCTTGCCAAGCTGGCTCTGGAAGGAACCGACTATGCCCCGATAGCAGATATGCTGTCTGGACCGGTCGCACTTGCCACATCGGATGATCCGGTGGCTGCTGCGAAAATCGCAGTGGAATTTGCAAAGTCTAATGATCTCCTGGAGATTGTTGGCGGCGCGATGGGCGATACCCTTCTTGACGAAGCGGGCGTTAAATCCCTGGCCTCCATGCCATCTCTTGATGAACTGCGCGGAACGATTGTTGGATTGCTTGTTGCACCACAAACGAAAATCGCACGGGTGGTCAAGGAACCAGCTGGAGCCCTTGCACGTGTAGTGGGCGCTTATGCCGCTACGGGTGAATAAATAAACTTACTCAAAATAGATTAGAAAATTTGGAGCGTAAATAACATGGCTGATATTGCTAAATTGGTTGAAGAACTATCGAAACTTACCGTTATGGAGGCGGCTGAACTGTCCAAAGCTCTTGAAGAAGAGTGGGGCGTATCTGCTGCAGCTGCTGTTGCAGTTGCTGGCCCAGCTGCTGGTGGCGGCGAAGCGGCTGCTGAAGAGAAAGACGAATTTGACGTCATTCTGACCGGCGACGGCGGCAAGAAAATCCAGGTGATTAAAGAAGTTCGTGCGATTACCGCCCTTGGCCTGACCGACGCGAAAGCTCTCGTCGAAGGCGCGCCTAAAGCAGTTAAAGAAGGCGTCAACAAAGCTGAAGCTGAAGAGATCAAAGCGAAGATCGAAGCAGCTGGTGGTACCGTTGAATTGAAATAAGCCTTTCGGTTTATTGACAAGATTAAGGGGCGGTTTCCGGTTTGGAAGCCGCCCTTTTTGATTCAAGTTCGCTCGCAATCCATTTTTGCGCGGCCTCGACGGCGCCTTCTTTTGATGTCTCGATATCGGGAATCACACCGGTCCCCTCCCAATTGTCACTGGTATGCGGACTATAAGGTCTCGTTTCCGGAATGACGATGTGCCAGCCACCGGTTAGGGGCACAGCTTCTCCCAGCATATGGGCTCCACCGCCGCTTGGAGAACCAAAGACAACCGCCCGGCCTTGTGCCTGCAGCGAATAGGCGACAGCTTCCGGTGCGGAAAATGTACTTTTGTCGACAATGATGGCGAGCGGTCGTTCGGTTCCGTATCGCGGCCATTGCAGCGACGGTTCCTTCAGATCCGGTTTTTTGCCATGGCGGGTTTCGCGGTGCAGCGGGATTGCTGAGCCCGGCGCCATGAAAGTCCATTGTACCGGCCATTCCGTTTCCGGAGATCCGCCCGGATTATGACGTAGATCGAGTATCAGGCCATCGCTGCTACTGACCAGCTCAAAAGCAGCCGTCATCGCTTTCTCAGCGGTTGAAAATTCGAAAAAATCGGTGAGGTGAAGATAGGAAATATTGCCCTTGATCCGCTCCACTTGCTTTACGCCAAAGCCTCTGGCTGGCGCGCCATCTCTCCACTCTTCCAGCCAGTCATCTTCTCCTGCCTCAGAGGAATTCGGAGCATATTCGACGAAAACATGGTCATCGTTCAGGATGGCGCGCAATTGTTTCGTCATGTGCTTTGCAAAGGCTTCGCTATCGTCGCAGTGTTGGTAAAATACCCCTTGATTCAGTTTGCTCGTAACAGTGGCTGCCGACTGCGTTGCAATATCGGCAAGGACATATTTTTGATCAATCGCTGCGGCCATTTCGGTGATGGCTGCATGCTCGTCGGAGCAGTCGGCTGGTACCGGCTGCACTGACAATAATAATGCTGAAATCATTTGCTCTGACCTCCCTCGGCAAATGTCGCTTCAATACGCTCCGCGAGGCTCAGCCGGTCTAGCGCGTCATCGAGCGCATCAAGTTGTTCCAGAAAATCGGGAGCGGCTTCCCGCAGCAATGCCTCAGCGGCCTGATCCACGACCCGCGATATAGCCAAAACTTGTTCCAGCTTTTCGGAACCTGCGGTAGTCAGGTGCAATATCTTGCTGCGCGCATCGCTTGTATCGGCCTTGCGCTCCAACAAACCGGCCTTTTCCATTGCACGCACGACCTGAACCATCGCGACATGGCTTTGACCGAGCATCTTTGTCGCATCTCGGCTGTTCATCGGGCCATGCTCGGCGAGCAGCATACCAAGAGCGAACCAGCGTTGTTCAAAGTCCAGCTCGCGGCGATAAAGCTCGGTCACATTGCCGTTAAGCCTTTCAAACAGCCGCCTGATGCGCGTACCGAGCGTCTTTATTCCAGAATCGCGTAGATAGTCATTTTTCATATATGTAAGTTGTTACATATATTTTGAGATGTCAAGGTAGTTTAATCACCAAACGCGCGCCGATAATGTCGAGGCCCGGATTTTGATTGCCGTTGAATATCTGTGCATGGCTGACATGAACCCAGCTGGCTTCCAGATCGATACGCTCAGAGAGCTGCACACCGACAGCCAGTTCCGGTTCAAACAGGATGCGCGATCCCAATTGGGTTTGGGTGCCATCAGATGCAAAACGCAATGATGGTCCATCATGAATAGCAAGGCCGATGCCGGGCCGCAGATAAAATTTGTCTCCGATTTTCCAACTTAAACCCGCCGCCACCAAGCTGGTATCACCGGCGCTGTTGATCGATGCGAAAATATAAGGCGATGGCGCGCCGATTATTGACAGGGCTTCGATCCGTTTGCCCCGATAACCGGCCTGGAAATCGACGCCTTCCTCATCTATTTTGAAGGACAGGGGGGTATCGACTTCATGGGCAGCGACACCGACAAATATTTCCTGAGCGGCGGCCGGATGCGCTGATGCGAAACAGGCAAGGGCCGTCAAAACCAATATAGTAAAACTTTTCATAGATGCGGCCTCCCGTCGCCGCCTGACCGCCCGATTCCGGTCTGATAGACGACGCTATAGGATCGCTTCTGTGTTTAGGGAAGCCAGGCTGCGACCAAGTCTCTTATTGGGCCAGATGGATTGACAGACCTTAACGGCTCGGCGACTGCGGGCGTCCGATTGGGCACCCTTTTTCCTCGCACCCCATGCCGGACACATTGACGCTGCCCAAGGCCCGCATTGCAACCGCAGATATGTTCGTAAAATGCCCGGATCGTTCAACCTATTTGCGCGATACGTTAAAGGCGGATCTCGTCGACATGGAAACGGCGGCTTTGGCGCGGATGGCAAAATTGCTGAATATTCCATGGGCGGGTATCAAAGCGACGACTGACAATGCCAATGGTGATAGCTCCGGAGACTTTCACGCCAATCTGGAAGCTGCCGCCAAGCGGGTGGTGGATGCCGCCGCCCAGTTCATAGCGGTGATTCAAACATTCAGCTTCCGAAAATGTGGGATAAGCCATTTGAAAAACATACCTTTGTCCTCGTTAACTTTATCCAAACTCTCGTGATCTAGGTTGCGCTCAATACTTGTAAATTAGAGTAAAGCAGGGCGTGCATATGGGAGAGACGATTACACTGCAGCGTTTGCTGGAGATGCAGAAGAAAGTGTGGAATTTCAAGATCAATGCTGATCATGAAACCACCGAACTTGTCGCGCGCGAACAGCTCAAATCTTTCGGACAGATATCGCGACTAGGGGCATTAATTGCTCTGCCGCTGACCATCTATGCCCTCGTGCTGTTGTTCACCCACGCAGATGCAACTTTTGTTGCGACTGCCTTTTTCTACGTGACTATCGCTGCTTTTTTGAGCGTTCGTAACTTTCTTCGGCAAGCCAATCTTGATATTGATACTGCCAATTATGAATCCATCCTGAAAGACATTCGCGTCGAGAGCATAATCAGCAGCATTGGCTTTTCCTGTGTGTTGGCTATTCCGGTGGCGTTTGGACAAGTTCCATACAGTCTTGATATAGCAATACTGGCAATGGGTGGACTGGTTGTCGGTGGGTTTGTTTTTGGCAGCGTGCCGCGTGCGCAAACCTATAACCTGTCCATCACAACGCTTTGCTATGCAGGGGCATTCATCGCTGCTGACGGTCTTGGCGGGATAAGTACCGCCATATTGTTGGTCTTTTTTGCACTTTGCATCGACTATATTTACCGGATGTTCTTCTTCAACTTTGTTCAGCGCCATCTGCATGCTGCCAAACAAAAGGATGCGGCGGAGACCGTTCGATTGTTGCTGCATGACTATGCCGAGCAAAGTTCCGATTGGTTGTGGGAAGTCGATGGTGACCATTTGATCGTCAACCCTTCAGCACGTTTCGCGACGGCAGTGGACATGGAAATACGGGACTTGCGCAATTTGCCGCTGGTCGATCTGTTCCAAGATTCAACCGAGCGTAATCAGCTCGCCCAATCTCTGGGTTCGGGTAACGCGTTTCGTGATATTCATGTACCGATTAAAATTGATGGCGAAGAATGTTGGTGGAAATTATCCGGTCGGCGGATCAAGACCGCTGATGGCGAAAGCCAGCACATAAGGGGCGTGGCCGCTGATGTTACCAGCGCCAAGAAGGCTGAGGCGCGGGTTGCGCATCTCGCCCATTTTGACAGTTTGACTGATCTTCCTAACCGCGCACTTTTCAATCAATCGCTACAGCGTTCGATCGCTCGGATGAAGAATGACCAGAAGCTGGCAGTGCTCTATCTCGACCTTGATCACTTCAAGGCGATTAACGACACATTGGGACATGGTGCGGGGGATCTGGTGCTGAAAGCCGTCGCCAACCGCTTGGAAAATAATATCGGCATTGAAGATGTCGTGGCACGTCTGGGTGGTGATGAATTTGCGGTCTCGTTGCGCAATGTTGATTCGCGTGAGGATGTCATGCAAGTTGCGGCGAATATTATCGATAAGCTCTCTGAGCCCGTAATGGTCGAAGGGCAACCGGTCGCAACCGGCGTCAGCATCGGTATAGCTCTGGCACCGGATTGCGGCAATGACGGGGAAGAGCTGATCAAGCATGCTGATATAGCCCTTTATCATGCCAAGGAAAACGGCCGCGGCTGCGCGTCAATGTTTGAACGGTCCATGCATGAGGCGGTCCAGGACCGGCGCAATATCGAAATGGACTTGCGTGCCGCCCTGAAGCGCAACGAACTGGAGCTATATTACCAGCCGCTCGTCAATATCGATACCAATGAGACAATCGGCTATGAAGCTCTGTTACGCTGGCATCATAACGAAAAAGGTATGATTATGCCGGATGTTTTCATTCCGGTGGCAGAAGATACTGGTTTGATCGTCCCGCTCGGCGAATGGGTCGTTCGGTCGGCATTGCACGAAGTCGCCAAATGGCCAGATCATCTCAGCGTAGCGGTCAACCTCTCACCGACGCAGATGCGCAGTCCCAACTTGGTACCGACGATCATCAACGCGCTGGCGGCGACAGGTGTCGCCCCGCACCGGCTGGAACTGGAAATTACCGAGTCCGTGCTGATGAATGACAATCAGTCCAATGTGGAACTGCTGCACAAAATCCGATCACTGGGTGTGCGCATTGCACTAGATGATTTTGGCACCGGCTATAGCTCGCTCAACTATCTGCGCAGCTTCCCGTTTGATAAGATCAAGATTGACCGCTGTTTTGTCGACGAAGTGGACAGTCGTGAAGACTGCCGTGCCATTATCCGCGCTGTGACGGGACTGGCCACCAGCCTCGGTATGGTAACAACCGCAGAAGGTGTTGAGCGCAGTGACCAACTCAACCAGCTTAAGGAAGAAGGTTGCGTGCAGGTGCAGGGCTATTTGTTCAGCAAAGCTGTGCCGGCCGTCAATGTCGAAGGGCGGGTTGAAGACGCGCCCAAGACGGATGCACAAATGGCCGAAATTGGTGAGCAAGATGTGCAACCAGAGCGCCTTAAAACGCCCCGAAGGGTTGGGCAAAGAAAGACGGGCTGAAGCCAGCGCGACCGGCCAAGCTACTGACAATATTGTAAATAGTTGATTGTTGGGCGATGCTGCAGTAATATTTGTTCCTGACAAGGACGGTGCCGTGCAATTTGTTCTGAAAAATATCCTCCATTTCATGCCGCTGATTTTCAGCATCGGATTTTTGGGGCCATTGCTGGGGCAGATCATGCAAATGCTGAACTGGCAAGCTCCTCTGGGGCTTGCGCCACTGACATTGGGATTGATCATCGGCGGAGCATGGGGCGCTTTTGCACAGATCAAGGGGCGCTGGATATGAGCGACGCCCTGACCGAAAAGGACCTGCGCAAACGGGAGCTGGCTATTGCCCGCAAATATGCAGACCGCTTGCCTTGGGAAGCGGTAGCGTGGGGATTGGGTAATTTACTGGTCTGGCTATCGCTTTGGCCGCTGGTCTTTTTGGGCGTTATGCCGCTTTGGCTGGGTTTCATCATTGCGACGTTTAACGTGATGCTTTGCTATCTGCCGTCGCATGAGGCGCAGCATGATATTATCGGGCGCAAGGGGACCAAATGGCGCTGGCTGAACGAATTGGTTGGCCATGTGTCGACCATTCCGCTGGTTCTGCCCTATCGCGTGGCGAAGCTCACCCATATCCAGCACCATCTCCATGCCAATGATCCGGAACTTGATCCTGATATTAGCAGCAAAGCACGCGGCCCGTGGCATGCCATCTGGAAGTCCATTCAAAACCGCCAGCCGGGAGCCGCGGGCGGTTTCAACAAATATGGAGATGTTCTGCGAGATATTGGCCGCCCGGATGCGCTGATTGATGGCGCTTTGTTTCAGATTACGCATTTCGGATTATTGATCGCACTGGCATGGTCCGGCTATGCCAAAGAGGCCGCTCTTTTGTGGTGGTTGCCCCGGCAAATCGGTCTGACTTATATCCAGTTTTTCTTAAGCTGGGCGCCACATCATCCTGCCGATCAGACCGGGCGTTACAAAGATACCCGCGCGTTCAAGAGTGCATGGGGCAATATCGGGTCGATGGGGATGCAATATCATATTGTCCACCATCTCCATCCCTATATTCCGCTGACCGACACGCCGCGAGCCTATCGCGAGATGCGGGATATCTTGGATCAGCGTGGTTGTCGGCTAAACGAAATCTAGGCGCACCGTGTCAAGCCTGTCCGGTCGGACGGATCATCAATTCCCCGACACAGACAGATGGCGGCTGACCAAGCACATAGGCGACACTATCGGCGAGGTTTTCCGGATCGAGAAACTCGAAGTTGAACACACCGCCCATCATTTCCAATACCGATTGGTCCTTGATACTGGCGCCAAGCTCCGTCTTTACGCCACCCGGAAAAATGGTTGTGACCCGAACACCGTGCGCGGTCATTTCCTTGCGCAAGGTATCGCTCATCGACCGCACTCCGGATTTGGTTGCTGAATAGACTGCGCTTGAGGGGAATGTTTCTAGCGCCGCGATGGAAGAAATGATGATGATATGTCCATCCTTGCGCTCGACCATCTGCGGCAGCACCGCGTTTATGCCATAAAGCACACCGCGCAGATTAACGTCGATCATCCGGTCCCAGTCTTCGACATCACCTTTCTCGATCAGCGACACGGGCATTATGCCAGCATTGCAGACCAGTGCATCAACCTGACCGAACCTATCAATCGTCGCTGCCGCCAATGCTTCCTGATCTACCCGGTTGCTTACATCTGTTGCGAGGAAAGCCGCCTGCTCTCCCAATTCTTCGACAATTGCTTCCAACTGGTCTGCCCGCCGGGCGGACAGCATGACGTTATAGCCAGACTCAACCAGTTTCCGAGCGGTAGCTTCGCCGATGCCGCTTGATGCCCCTGTGACTATCGCCGTTCTCATATCCATCTCCTGATCGCTGTTTAAACCTGAGTGTCGGTTACCAGCAGTCAGCGAGCAATCGGTGTTTTTGCTAGGCTGAAAATAATCCTATGCCCCTCACATGATCCAGATAAATGGCGGCACCGTGAATGTCGAAAATGCAGGAGAACAGGATCACCGCGGTGATGAGGCCTGACCAGAGGGCATAAAAGGGCCGGTTCTTATTGCCGATCCGATATGATATGACTTGTACTCATGTTTTAAGACAGGACTGACATCAGATCATGACCGATAAATTGACGGGCAGTTGCCTTTGTGGCGGGATATCATTTTCGATCAGCGGTCCGCCCGGTCCGATTGGACAATGCCATTGTTCCAAATGCCGAAAAGTGTCGGGCACAGGCGGCAATGCGGTCTTCCACGCCACCCGCGACAATTTTACCTGGGAGCGGGGGGAGGAGCTGATTTCTAGATTCTTCGTCCCGGACGGGGATGGATGGCACTCGGTATTTTGCAAAACATGTGGCAGTCCGCTCCCGCTGGATGGTGAGAAAAGCAATCTGTTCTTTGTCCCGGCAGGCTTGCTGGACAACGATGCAGGCCAGCGCGGCTATGCCGCCCACATCTTTGTCGGATCCAAAGCGGCGTGGGAGGAAATCAACGACGAGGCCCCGCAGTTTTCTGAAGGCTTTGGTTCCACCAGAATCGAGAAAGACTAAAGCCTAGGCCGCGCTAATCCAGTTGCCATGAAAGCCCGGCGGGATGCGATGCGGGACATGGATTACTGCCTGCGGGTCACCGTTGAAATCATTGGCTTTCAGGATTTGCAGCTCGGTGGTCTCGTTATTCATGTCGATCACGAGGCCGATTAGCCAGCCGTCATCTTCTGCGCTGTCGGCCGACCGCGGGACAAAAACAAATTCTCCAGGATGGCGATTGTCGCCGAAATGGCGGACGGCAGCTTCACCGGTTTTCAAATCATGTTTGAACAGTTCATTGCCCGCCATGTCGAGCTGATCCGGTTCTCCGGCCAGAGCGATACTGTAAATATAGCGATAGTCGCTGGTCGACAGGCGCTCGTCATAGCGGGGGAATTCCTGTGCGCGATCGTTCAGGATTTTGCGGTCTACCTTTTTGCTAACGGAATCAACCGTCCAGCGTTCTAGCCGCGACCATTCTCCGCCCGGGCCAAAAGTTGTGCGCGCATAAGTGCTTTCATGGACCACCACATCGACAATGACTTTGCCGTCATCTGCCTCAAACGCGTTGGCCGGGTGATAGACATAGCAAGGCTCGACATCGCACCAGATCGTGTCGGCGCCCGATCCATCGCGGGGGCATAAGCCGACGCGCGCTTTATGGTCCGGGTTCCAGTCATAGGGAAAGGCATAGCCAGCCAGCATGCGCTTCATTGAGAATGTCGCGGGCAGGTCAAAGACCAGCACATGGTTTTCCGTAATCTGGCAGTCATGGATGGACGGGCCCTGTGCCACTGTAATTGGTTCTTCCCGCTTCACCTTGCCGTCCTTGCCGATGACAACATGCCAGACGGTGTCCATCACTGGTGCATCATAGCAAATAGCGTGCATCTCGCCGGTTTTCGGATCCATATGGGGATGTGCGGAAAAAGCGTTCTGCAATGTACCGTCAAAAGGGTTGTGTGCAACCGTTTCAAGATCGTCGGTCAATTCGACCGGAAAGCCGCCGGCTTCGACAATGGCGAAGGTTCGGCCGCCAATTTCGACGATATTGGTGTTGGCGGTATCGGTGCGCGGCTTGCGCGTACCCGGCTTGCGTTCTTCGCCAAGTCCGTCACTCACGTCGTTGGAACGTATCCAGCGGTTGCGATACCATTCGGCTTTGCCATTGGTGATGCGGATACCATGGGCCATCCCGTCGCCGACGAACCAGTGATAGCTGGCTTCATCAGGTGCGGTAACGGGGTTGGGACCAATGCGCAGATAGCGGCCATCAAGCTGTGCTGGGATTTCACCATCCACTTTCAGGTTAGCGAGCGTTACTTCTTCCGTCATCGGCCTGTGAATGCCGGTTAGATAAGGGTGCCCACCTTCTGGCGCTTTCATCCGTTTGCGATTGAAATTGGCGACCGCGCCCATGACGGGGGTCACCGCAGCGCGAATGGTGTTTTCAATAACAGAGGCCATAGTGAAATCCTTTTCAGTTAAACCAAATGTCGGCAGCGGTTGTCGCCGCTGCGAGTAATAATAATATGCCGCCGGGATGCGGACGCCGGAGGGCTGCGAAATTCCCGATGCCGGATATCGCAAAGATCAGGATTGCCAGATATCCGATCAGATCGCCGCCGCCCTGTAGGCGGTTCAGCAGTACCGCTACACCAAGACTGCCCCAAACCAGGCTATGAAGCTGAAACATCGCCCAAGTCAGATGGCGCATCGTGGGAGCAGACAATATCCCTTGGGTCGGTTCGGCAAAAAGCGGTTTCAGCACCGCCTGTTCGCCAAGAATGAAATGGGCCGCGGCGACGGTGACTGCGATGATGGCAGTCACGATGGCAAATATTAGCATGGAGGCAAACTCCCCTTGGCTTAACGACTCCAAATGTTTATGCTGTTAACATGAGCGTTAAAGGTAACAGTGTCAACATTAAAGAATCATCCAAGGATTCTGGTGCCTATCACCATGGTGATTTGCGCGCTGCGGCTATTGCCGCGGGCATGGAAAAATTCGGTGGGCAGAATCATCCAGACCTGGGCCTTCGTGCGCTTGCTCGCGAATTGGGTGTATCAGCCACAGCCCTTTACCGGCACTTTCCCAACAAGGACGCATTGCTTGATGCACTGGCCCTTGAGGCGCTGAACCAGCTTGGCGCGCATCAGGCGCAGGCAGCGCAGTCTGTCGGCGGCGGCCGGGAGGGGTTTGGAGAGATGGGCGTAACTTATGTGCGCTGGTCTGTTGAGCATCCAGCGCTGGTGCGTCTTATCTATGACCGGGTTGGTAAAGTAGATCTCGCGGTAGGTAACCCAACCAAAATGGGCGAGGCATTCTATCAATTGCGTGCCGGTATCGCTGCGACCATGTCGGAAGATATCTCACCGGAACACCGAGCGACGGCTACGCTGCATGCCTGGTCATTAGTCCATGGGTTGGCGATGTTGATCCTCGACGGTCAGGTGGAATATGACCCGGATATGATCCGTAAAGTAGTAACCCTTGCCGATTTTGGACTGGAATAGTCGCTAGTCAGAACGAACGCCTTTGATGGTAAGATAGAGCGCGGTTGCGATCAAAGCGATAAGGTTTGATGCCATGAAGCTGACGGTGACGCCGCTATGTCCGATGATCGGAATGAAGTCGCGCATAGTGATAGCCGTGGACACAAATAAAGAAGCAAACAGACCCCAGCCGGCAATCAGTTTCGGGATCAGACCGGATTTCAGAAAGAGATAGAAAAAGCCCGCTTTGGACGCGCTCGATAAAATCAGGGCGAGGTGAAAGGATGTATAGTCAGAGGTAGCTTGCAAACCGGCCAGCAATACTCGCTGCGATTCACTGGCTAGCTGTGTATAGGCCACATCCCCGGCTATCTCGGCCGCATTCATGTTAAAGACCGCACCCAATAGAGCCAGAATAGCTGCGGCTATGCTGACGATCAAACTCCAAGCCGCCAGCAATTGCCCTGCTGGTCGCAAGAGCAGAAATAGCCCGACACCGACCATCGCCTCCAGGCCGAACATCACCAACGCAATATAGGATTTAGCCCGCAATTGTATTTCGGCGTCCAGCATATTCTGCGCCGTTGCGACAACATCCGCTGACAGGTTGATGTCGATACCTTCAGCAACCGTCAGTGCTGCCCCCATCCCGACCAGGATAGTGGCGAGCAACGACCCGCCCACAATGCGAGCCAGAGAACGATGATCGGACAGCGAAAGTTCAGTTGAAATAGTCATATCACAGTGTATTGCTTAAATAATACACTGATGTCAACTGCCGTTGCTCTGACCATCGTCATAATGCAATATGTCGCCAGGCTGACATTTCAGTTCTCGGCAGATGGCTTCCAGAGTGCTGAATCGGATCGCCTTGGCTTTGCCGGTTTTCAGGATCGACAGATTGGCAATGGTTATTTCCACCCGCTCTGCCAGCTCGGTCAACGTCATCCGGTTGTCGTGGAGCAAATCGTCAAGTTTCACAGTGATTGCCATCAGATTGTCCCCTGCAAGTCGCTGCGCATGTCGGTTCCGTGCCGAAACACGCGGGCGAATACAAAGAGCGTGATAACCATCAGCAATCCGGTAAAATCCCAGAACACGTCCACTTCTGATGTCGGACCTTTGAACGCCGTTTCAACGATCAGGCCAAAGGCAGCGGTGGGAATGTAGATTAACTGAATGGCAAGCAATAGAAACGCCATGCGCTGAATCCGGCTTGCGTTACTGGCAATGAAGGGATCACCTTCGACCACCGTGTCCACAATATTGGTGAGATAACGGAAAAACATCCACCACAAAGCGAGGACCGCAGATACGAACAACAATAGCGTCACCACCGAACCGACAGGATAATACGAATCTGCAAATGCAAAATGCTGGTGGACGGCCTGCAGCACGTTGTCACCAAAGACCACTGACAAAGGAACCAAAAGCAGGACCAGCGCCGCGGCCAGTGCAAACAGGTATTGGCCGGTTTTAACGATAACGGCACCGAACCTAAGAAAGGGATCACGCAAAATCTTGGCCATCAAACCGTACCTTCCAATTCGTCTCGCATATCTGCGCCGCGATCAAAGACCCGGGCCAGAACGATCAGCAGCAGCACCAGCAATATGCCGGAAAGCGAGAGCCCAAATTCACCCGAAACGACCATCTGCTCGCCTTCTTTCACTTCGCCAAGCAAGCTGATGATCACGCCGATAAGTGCGCCAAGCACGCCAGACAGGATCTGAATCACGAAGATGGCAATGCCCATGCCGCGCAGGCGCATGCCATTGGTCCGGTTAAACGGATCTCCTTCACGGACCGAGGCCAGCATCTTGCGCAACCGGTCAATAGTGAAATAGCTCAGCAACATGATCAGCAGCATCACGAATACAAAGCCGGCGGATACCCAAAGCACGGCAGCCGGCGGCACATCTACAAACTGCTGACCAACTTCTGCCAATATCTCCTGCCCGAAAATAGCCATGACAGGCAATGACAGAACTAGGATTACAGATGCGAAGATCACCGCAAAGCGAAAAAAGCCGAGTAGCAGGCGGGCTGACTTTAGGACGATGTCTTCCTCCCCTTTGGCCGCGATATTTGTCATGATAGTCTCCAGTAATATTGAATTGCGATATATGTTTCGTTGTTTATCAATATACATTTATCGAAAAACGTCAAGATGTTTATTGTTTTTCGATAAATTTGGATATACTAGGCTCCTCGTTCCAATCTTTTGAACGAGGATATCTTCAATGACATTTATCATGTTCCTTCATATCACTATGGGCACGATCGCCGTATTAGCTGGTGCCGCCGCGTTGTTTGTTCGTAAGGGTTCGCGGGTGCATCGCGGCATCGGCAATGTTTTTTTCATAACCATGATGATCATGGCCGCCGCTGGAATCTATCTGGCCTTCGTCCTTCCGATGGCGATTTCTGTCTTGGTCGCGGTCTTCACCATCTATCTTGTTGCCACATCCTGGATGGCAGCCCGGCAGTATGACGAAAATATCAACCTGCTCCACTATGTCGCGCTGGCCATGACATTGGGAGTCGCCGCCAGCGGGCTGTGGTTCGGGATGGAAGCGCAAAACAGCCCCGATGGGTTGAAGGACGGATTGCCGGCCTTCCCGCACTATTTTTTCGGCGCGCTGGCCTTATTGACTGCATTGGGGGACGCGGTGATGATTGTTCGGCGGGGGATTTCCGGCAAACAGCGCATCGCACGACATTTGTGGCGCATGTGTTTTGCCTATTTCATCGCAGCCGGATCCTTGTTCACCGGCCCTGGAGCGACTGCTTTTCCCAAGGCAATTCGCGACACGGGCTTGTTGTCCGCTCCGGAACCAATCATCTTGGCTGTCATGTTGTTTTGGGTGGTCCGCGTGTTGGCCACCAAATGGTATGAGGGCAAGCCAATGTGATGGCTTGCTATCGTCTCCATTCTCTCCATCAGAACGCTTTCCGCCTCTTGACCGATATCCACCATCTCCCTATATGAGCGGCTCACCACAGATTTCGAGACAGGGCGTGCAGTTGCGCGGTGCGCCAAAAGAAATGAAGTCTGACCGGTTTTCAGGACGCTATAAGCTGCGACTCTCCGCCCGGGAAATATGGGTTTGAGAGGCCGTGGCTTTTTGTTCTGGAGCGCCCCACATAATTTGGTTTTCCACCGGCTAAGCGCTTCATAAGTGGCGTAAATCCGGTGATGGCGAGAAGGCAAAAATACATGGCGACGAAAGCATCTTCGGTAAAGACAACAGCTCTCACACCGACCCGCAAAAAACGTATCCGCAAAATCTTTGGCGACATTCATGAAGTCATCGATATGCCGAATCTCATCGAGGTTCAGCGCGAATCATATGAGCAATTCCTGCGCTCTGATCCGTCGATTGATTATGTGTCCGGTCTGGAAAAAACGCTGCGCAGCGTTTTCCCGATCCGCGATTTTGCTGGCACCGCCGAAATGGATTTCGTGAACTATCAGCTCGAAGATCCCAAATATAATGTTGAAGAATGTCGTCAGCGCGGCATCACTTATGCAGCGCCGATGAAAGTCACGCTGCGTCTGATCGTCTTTGAAGTCGATCCGGAAACAGAAGCGCGCTCCGTTCTCGATATTAAAGAGCAAGACGTTTATATGGGCGACATGCCTTTGATGACCAAGAACGGCACGTTCGTCATCAATGGCACAGAGCGCGTTATTGTCAGCCAGATGCACCGTTCGCCCGGCGTCTTGTTTGACCATGACCGCGGCAAAACCCACTCATCGGGCAAATTCCTGTTTGCGGCCCGCGTCATTCCTTATCGTGGTTCGTGGCTCGACTTTGAATTTGACGCGAAAGACATTGTCAATGTGCGTATCGACCGTAAGCGTAAATTGCCGGTTACCGCATTGCTGCGTTCGCTGGGTGATGCGATCATCGAAGTGAAAGAGAAGAAGCCGCCATTCAAGGTTGGTGAAATGGTTCGCGTTGCTGGTATGAAGCAGCCTGCAGAAATCACCGAGATGGAAGGCAACCGGATCACGATCAAAGAGCCCATGGGCGCGATCGAAATTCAGGGTAAGATTGAAGATGAAGGCCGGACCAAGAGTGCGGAAATCACCGGCATTCTGAAACAGGGCTATTCCGAAGAAGATATTCTCAACGAATTCTACAACCGTATTACTTATAAGCGTGCGAAAGACGGCTGGACCATTCCTTTCGTGGCAGAGCAATGGCGCGGTCAGAAACCGACCTTTGATATTGTAGATGCTGATAGCGGTGAAGTTGTTTTCGCCAGCGGCAACAAGATCACGCCGCGTAGCGCCAACAAGGCTGAAAAAGACGGCATGAAAAATGTTGTCATTCCGACCGAGGAAATTTTTGGTCGCTACAGCGCGTTCGATCTGATCAACGAAAAAACCGGTGAGATTTATATCGAAGCTGGCGACGAAGTGACGGTTGAAAATCTTGAGAAGCTTGACGGTGCTGGCATCGATCAGCTGGAGCTGCTCGACATTGATCATGTTACAACCGGACCATGGATCCGCAACACGCTGAAGGTCGACAAGGCAGAAGACCGTGATGGCGCGCTGTCCGACATTTACCGTGTCATGCGTCCTGGCGAGCCGCCAACCCGCGAAACGGCTGAAGCTTTGTTCGAAGGCCTGTTCTTCGATCCTGAGCGTTATGACCTGTCTGCTGTTGGCCGTGTCAAACTAAACATGCGTCTCGATCTTGATGCGCCGGATGATTACACCGTTCTTCGTAAGGAAGACATTTTGGCCGTGGTCAAAACTCTCGTCGATCTGAAAGACGGCAAGGGCGAGGTTGATGATATCGATAACCTTGGTAACCGGCGTGTGCGTTCAGTTGGCGAGCTTCTCGAAAACCAATATCGTGTTGGCCTGCTGCGTATGGAGCGTGCGGTTAAAGAGCGTATGTCCAGCGTTGACGTATCCACCGTGATGCCGAACGACCTGATCAACGCGAAGCCAGCTGTTGCCACAGTTCGTGAGTTTTTTGGTAGCTCGCAGCTGTCCCAGTTTATGGATCAAACCAACCCATTGTCGGAAGTCACCCATAAACGCCGCGTATCAGCGCTTGGGCCGGGTGGTTTGACCCGCGAGCGTGCTGGCTTTGAAGTCCGTGACGTTCATCCAACTCACTATGGCCGTATCTGCCCAATTGAAACGCCTGAGGGGCCGAATATTGGTCTGATCAACTCGCTGGCATCGTTCAGCCGGGTGAATAAGTACGGCTTTATTGAAACGCCTTATCGTCAGATTAAAGACGGCAAGGTTACCAATGAAGTTGTTTATCTCTCCGCGATGGAAGAGCAGAAGCACACCGTCGCTCAGGCTAACGCCGAGCTGACCGAAGATGGCAGCTTCGTCGAAGAACTGGTTTCTTCTCGTGAAGCGGGTGAATTTCTGATTGCCCAGCGTGATCAAATCACCCTGATGGACGTTTCACCGAAACAGCTTGTGTCTGTTGCGGCCTCGCTCATCCCGTTCCTGGAAAATGATGATGCTAACCGCGCCCTTATGGGATCGAACATGCAACGTCAGGCTGTGCCTTTGGTAAAAGCAGAGGCACCGTTTGTTGGAACCGGTATGGAAGAAACCGTGGCCCGCGATAGTGGTGCTGCGATTGCGGCCCGCCGCGGCGGTATTGTCGATCAGGTCGATGCGACCCGTATCGTGATCCGTGCACAAGGCGATGTCGAAGCAGGCAAGTCCGGCGTCGACATCTATACCCTCCAAAAGTTCCAGCGTTCTAACCAGAACACCTGCATCAACCAGCGTCCGCTCGTTAAAGTGGGCGATATTGTTCAGGAAGGCGATACGCTGGCTGACGGTCCATCGACTGACATGGGCGAATTGGCACTGGGCAAAAACAGCCTCGTCGCCTTCATGCCTTGGAATGGCTATAACTACGAGGATAGTATCCTTATTTCCGAGCGTATCGTGAAAGACGATGTCTTCACTTCGATCCATATCGAAGAATTTGAAGTCATGGCGCGTGATACGAAACTTGGCCCTGAAGATATTACCCGCGATATTCCAAATGTCGGTGAGGAAGCCCTGCGCAACCTCGACGAAGCGGGTATCGTCTATATCGGTGCTGAAATCGAGCCGGGTGATATTCTTGTCGGTAAGATCACGCCTAAGGGTGAATCTCCAATGACGCCGGAAGAAAAACTTCTCCGCGCGATCTTTGGTGAGAAAGCTTCTGATGTTCGTGACACGTCCCTGCGTCTACCTCCGGGTGTTGCAGGTACGGTAGTTGAGGTTCGTGTGTTTAACCGCCACGGCATCGACAAGGATGAGCGTGCGCTGGCGATTGAACGCGAAGAAATTTCGCGCTTCACGAAAGATCGTGATGACGAGCGCGCCATTTTGAACCGTGCAACCTTCAACGCATTGAAAGACATGCTGATCGGTCAAACCGCGACATCCGCGCCCAAGCCGATGAAGAAGGGCGCAGAGATTACCGCCGAAAGCCTGTCCGAATTGGACAATGTCGATTGGTGGAAAATCGCTGTGAAGGACGACAAGGTTCAATCCGACTTTGAAGCCACTCGCGGTCAATATGACGAAGCGATCAAGGAAATTAACGAACGTTTTGAAGATCGCCGTGAGAAGCTGGAGCGTGGTGACGAACTGTCCCCGGGCGTTCTGAAAATGGTCAAAGTCTTTGTCGCTGTGAAACGCAAGTTGCAGCCTGGTGATAAAATGGCTGGCCGTCACGGAAACAAGGGGGTTATCTCCCGCATTCTTCCACAAGAAGATATGCCGTTCCTTGAAGACGGAACGCCGGTTGATATCGTGTTGAACCCACTGGGTGTGCCTTCACGTATGAACGTCGGTCAGATTTTTGAAACCCACTTGGGCTGGGCCGCACGTGGTCTGGGCGAGCAGGTGACAAAGGCTCTGGAAGAATGGAAGCTGGCCAATCCCGATCCGCAGGCGGCACCACCACCTGATGCGGTGAAAGAGCGGCTCAAGGTGATTTACGGCGAACAATATCACGAGGATATCGATGCTCGTGAAACAGCTGAGATTGTCGAAATGGTCGGTCACTTGCGCAATGGTGTTCCAATGGGAACGCCTGTGTTTGACGGTGCTCATGAAAGCGATGTTTCCGACATGCTGGAACTTGCTGGCCTCGATCGCAGCGGACAGGTCAACCTGTTTGACGGACGGACCGGAGACAAGTTCGACCGTAAGGTGACAGTGGGCTATATCTATATGCTCAAACTGCATCACTTGGTCGATGACAAGATCCACGCTCGTTCAATCGGACCTTATTCTCTCGTCACGCAGCAGCCATTGGGTGGTAAAGCTCAGTTCGGCGGACAGCGCTTCGGGGAAATGGAAGTCTGGGCGCTGCAGGCATATGGTGCGGCTTACACGTTGCAGGAAATGCTGACAGTCAAATCGGATGATGTGATCGGACGGACCAAGGTTTACGAAGCGATCGTCAAAGGTGACGATACTTTCGAAGCCGGTGTGCCCGAAAGCTTTAACGTTCTGGTCAAGGAAATGCGTTCACTTGGTCTCAATGTCGAACTCTCCAGCTTCGGTGACGAAGATGAAGATGGCGATGATGACGGCGTAGCGATTGCGGCAGAGTAAGACAGGCAACGTCTCACTCTTCCCAGCATTTCAAATTTTGGGCTAAGGCCCCGAAGGAATAGAATATGAACCAAGTAACAAATTTCGCAAATCCGATCGCAAAGCCGGAAACATTTGACCAGATTCAAATCGGTCTTGCTTCACCAGAGCGCATCCGCAGCTGGTCATTCGGTGAAATTAAAAAGCCGGAAACGATCAACTATCGGACGTTCAAGCCAGAGCGTGATGGCCTGTTCTGTGCGCGTATCTTTGGCCCCGTAAAGGATTACGAATGCCTGTGCGGTAAATATAAGCGCATGAAATATAAAGGCATTGTCTGCGAGAAATGCGGTGTCGAAGTCACGGTAACCAAGGTTCGCCGCGAGCGTATGGGTCATATCGACCTTGCTGCTCCTGTCGCGCATATCTGGTTCCTGAAATCGCTGCCATCGCGCATCGGGCTGTTGCTCGACATGCAGCTCAAGCAGCTGGAGCGTGTGCTTTACTTCGAAAGCTATGTGGTTATCGAGCCCGGTCTGACAGCTTTGGAAAAATTCCAGTTGTTGACCGAAGACGAGATGCTCGAAGCACAAGATGAATATGGCGAAGATGCATTCTCCGCTGGCATTGGTGCTGAAGCGGTCAAGATCATGTTGCAGGACCTGGATCTGCAGCGCGAAAAAGAAGATCTGATGGAAGAACTGGCGACGACCAAGTCGACGCTGAAGCCGAAGAAGATCATCAAACGCCTGAAGGTTGTCGAAAGCTTCATCGAATCCGGCAACAAACCGGAATGGATGATCCTAGAAATCATTCCTGTGATCCCGCCCGAACTGCGCCCACTGGTTCCTCTGGATGGCGGCCGTTTCGCAACGTCTGATCTCAACGATCTCTATCGCCGCGTGATCAACCGGAACAACCGTTTGAAACGCCTGATGGAACTGCGCGCGCCGGATATTATCGTCCGTAACGAGAAGCGCATGCTTCAGGAATCCGTTGATGCGCTGTTCGACAATGGCCGTCGTGGTCGTACCATTACTGGTGCGAACAAGCGTCCGCTGAAATCTCTCTCCGATATGCTAAAAGGCAAGCAGGGCCGTTTCCGTCAGAACCTTCTCGGTAAGCGCGTCGACTATTCCGGTCGCTCGGTTATCGTGACCGGTCCTGAGCTGAAATTGCATCAATGCGGTCTGCCGAAGAAAATGGCCTTGGAATTGTTCAAGCCGTTTATCTACGCGCGCCTTGACGCCAAGGGTCTTTCAATGACGCTTAAACAGGCCAAGAAATGGGTCGAAAAAGAGCGCAAGGAAGTCTGGGACATTCTCGAAGAAGTGATCCGCGAGCATCCCGTGATGCTGAACCGCGCACCAACGCTTCACCGTTTGGGCATTCAGGCGTTCGAACCAGTATTGATCGAAGGTAAGGCTATTCAGCTTCACCCGCTGGTCTGTTCTGCGTTTAACGCTGACTTTGACGGTGACCAAATGGCTGTTCACGTTCCACTGAGCCTTGAGGCGCAGCTGGAAGCACGTGTCTTGATGATGTCTACAAACAACATCCTGTCACCCGCCAATGGTAAACCGATCATCGTTCCTTCACAGGATATGGTTCTCGGCATCTATTACCTCACCATGGATCGCAAAGGCGAGCCAGGCGAAGGCATGCTCTTGGCTGATATGGCCGAAGTGCATCAGGCGCTGGAAATTGGTGCGGTGACTTTGCACTCCAAAATCACCACCCGGGTTCCGCAAACCGATGAGGAAGGCAAGCCTATCCTCAAGCGTTTCGAAACCACACCGGGCCGTTTGTTGATTGCCGAATGTCTGCCGAAATCGCACAAGGTGCCATTCGACATCGTGAACCGCTTGCTGACCAAGAAAGAGGTCGGTGACGTGATTGACCAAGTTTACCGTCACACGGGTCAGAAAGACACGGTTCTGTTCGCTGACGCGATCATGGATCTTGGCTTCCGCCATGCGTGTAAGGCCGGTATCTCCTTCGGTAAGGATGATATGATCATTCCGGACTCGAAAGATGCAACGGTTGAAGAGACCCGCGCTCTGGTTGCTGACTATGAACAGCAATATCAAGACGGTCTGATTACGCAGCAGGAAAAATATAACAAAGTGATCGATGCCTGGAGCCGTTGTGGTGATCAGGTTGCGAACGCCATGATGGACGAGCTGGCCGCGACGCCAGAGGACGAGCATGGCCGTGAGCGTCAGATTAATGCCATCTATATGATGAGTCACTCTGGTGCGCGTGGTAGCCCAGCCCAGATGAAGCAGCTGGGCGGTATGCGCGGACTGATGGCCAAACCTTCTGGCGAGATTATTGAAACACCAATTATCTCGAACTTTAAAGAAGGTCTGACGGTTCTCGAATATTTCAACTCGACCCACGGTGCGCGTAAAGGTCTTGCCGATACCGCTCTGAAAACCGCTAACTCTGGTTATCTGACGCGGCGTCTCGTTGACGTGTCTCAGGATTGTACGATTGTCGAAAATGATTGCGGCACGGAAAATGCACTGGAGATGAAAGCCATCGTCCAGGGTGGTTCGGTTATTGCATCGCTTGGCGAACGTATCTTGGGCCGGACAATGGCCGAAGATATTGTCGACAGCAAAGACGACACGGTTGTGATCAAAGCCGGCACGTTGCTGGACGAAGCAGCCATTGTGGTGATCGAAGAGCTCGGCATTCAGTCCGCACGTATTCGTTCTCCGCTGGTCTGTGAATCCAAAATGGGTGTTTGCGGCACTTGCTATGGCCGTGACCTTGCTCGCGGTACACCGGTGAATATCGGTGAAGCTGTTGGCGTTATCGCGGCACAGTCAATCGGTGAGCCAGGCACGCAGCTAACGATGCGGACCTTCCACATCGGCGGCGCGGCACAGCTGAACGAGCAATCAAACCTTGAGGCAGTTGCTGAAGGTAAGGTTGAATATCGCGACATGCCAGTGATCGAAGACAAGAACGGACGTTTCTTGTCACTCGCTCGCTCTGGTGAAATCGCGGTTATCGATGATGAAGGGCGTGAGCGTAGTGCTGACAAACTTCCATATGGTACCAGCCTGTTGGTCAAGGATGGCCAGAAGGTCAAACTGGGCGATCGTCTGGCCGAATGGGATCCATTCACCATGCCGATGATTACCGAGAAGCCGGGTGTTATCAAATATCAGGACGTCATCGACGGCAAAACCATGTCGGAAATTACCGATGAAGCCACCGGTATCGCTCAGCGTGTTATCACCGAATATCGGGCCTCTGGCCGCGGTGCTAACAAAGAAGACTTGCGTCCGCGCTTGACTTTGCTGGATGAGAATAGCGGCGAAGCAGGACGGTATTTGCTAGCCAATGGTGCAACTTTGTCGGTTACCGATGGTCAGGAAGTGCAAGCGGGTGACGTTATCGCTCGTGTGTCTCGCGAAGCGGCAAAAACCCGTGATATTACGGGTGGTCTGCCACGGGTTGCTGAACTGTTCGAAGCACGTATTCCGAAAGACAATTCGATTATCGCTAAAGTATCGGGCCGGATTGAATATCTGCGCGATTACAAAGCGAAGCGTAAGATTGCGATTGTTCCCGAGGAAGGCGAACCAGTAGAATATCTTGTACCGAAGACGAAAGTCATCGACGTGCAAGAAGGCGATTTCGTGAAGAAGGGCGATAACCTCGTTTCCGGTTCACCTGATCCGCATGACATTCTTGAAGTCTTGGGTGTGGAAGCGCTTGCTGAATATCTGGTTGCGGAAATTCAGGAAGTTTACCGTCTGCAGGGCGTGAAAATCAACGATAAGCATATCGAGACGATTGTTCGTCAGATGCTGCAGAAAGTTGAAATCACCAATGGCGGCGACACCACGCTTCTTCCGGGTGAGCAAGTTGATCTCGAAGAGATGCTGGAATATAATGCCAAGCTGACCAAGAAGCAGGTTCCTGCTGAAGGCAAGCCGGTACTCCTCGGCATCACCAAGGCCAGCCTGCAAACGCGTTCATTCATCTCTGCGGCTTCTTTCCAGGAAACCACCCGGGTGCTGACCCAGGCGGCTGTCGAAGGGAAGAAAGACTCGCTCATCGGTCTGAAAGAAAACGTCATTGTTGGACGTTTGATCCCGGCCGGTACGGGTGCAGGCATGAACCGGGCACGGATTGCGGCCACTGGCCGTGACGCCGCGCTTCGCGCGCAACAGCAGAAGATTGCTGATGCGATGGCTGCTGCCGACGATCTGAAAGCTGAAGAAGCGGCCGCCACGGCGCCTGCTCCTGCTGCCGAAGAAGTGTTCGATGCACCGGCCGCTGAAGAGGCGCCAGCCGAAGAAGTTGTGGCCGAAGAAGCACCAGCTGCAGAAGCTCCTGAAGCTGCTGCTGAAACGGGTGACGAGAAAGAATAGTTTCTTTCTTACTTGGCTAAAAGAAATAAGAGCCCCGCTGGAGATGACCCGGCGGGGCTTTTTTCGTTGGTCCAAGCGATCGTAACTTCCGGGAATTTCGTTTCAGAATACAGGCTTAGCATCGGCCAGTTTTCGCAGTAAATTTGCACTATGGTGTATAATATGTTAACGAATTCACAGGATTCGATGAGGCATTTGGAATCCTGCCAATAGCGTAACTTCTATTTTTCGATCGGGTCGATTATGTGAGGTAAAACTATCATGAAAAAACTACTGCTTGCGGCATCTGTGTCTGCGATGGCTATTGCGCCAGTCCCAGCCAATGCTGCGTTGATCGCCATTTTCGGCGACAATAATATCAACACCCTATATTCTGCCGGCGGTCATACAACGACAATCGTTACCGATGCACAGCTTGCAACGGCTGGATTTCTCGATTCATTTGATCTGTTCGTTTACACGCGCAACGGGTCAAGCTTTGGTACTGGCCTTTCCGTTGGTGCTGCGGCGAATGTGAAATCTTACGTTCTGGGCAATATCGTATTGTTCAATGGCGATTTTCAGGATGATATTGGTGCTGCCAATACCGATCTGCTGTTCAATAATGCGCTGGATTATGTGATTTCCGGTGGCCAAGGCGGCTATATTGGCGAATATCGCGGCGCTTTTGGTGCCTATTCAGCCAATGGCGATGGCAATAATCCTATTGGTCTAGTGAACGGCATGGCCGGACCTTCCGGTGCGGGACAGGGCGGTTCTAATCTCGACATCGATATCACACCCTTTGGTGTTGGCAATCCGGTTACCGATGGGGTTAGCTTTCCTTACGACCCCGCTGCTGTTGAATTTGGCGCAGCGCTTTCCGGCGAAAATCCAAGCAAGGTATTGGCGCGTTTCGCCAACGGCAATGCTGCGATCATCGCCAGTGAAGCTGGTCAAATCAGCGGTGCTGTTCCAGAACCAGCGACTTGGGCGTTCATGATCTTTGGCTTCGGTGCCATTGGTGGCGCGCTGAGATCAAATCGTCGGCGTCAAAAGAAAGCAAATGTGAAAGTCAGCTACGCGTAAGCCCGCCGACATAACAAACAAAAAGCCCCGCTGGAGATGATCCGGCGGGGCTTTTTGTTTGGAGGGTGTTCCAGAGGTTATGCAGTTTCAATTTCTAGCAAGGCTTCAGACATTGCCGTTTCGCCTTTCGTCATCTGTTGATCTGCCGCGATGAATGTAACGTCCGTTATCCCGATAAAGCCCAGTACATGACGGATATAGCTAGTGGCAAAATCAATCTCGCTACCCACCACAGTTCCACCAGACGCGACCAGAATGTAGGCGCGTTTTCCTGACAACAACCCTTTGGGACCATCATCTGTATAGCGGAATGTCCGGTTGACACGAGCGATCATATCTACCCATGCTTTTAGAGCAGCAGGGATACCGAAATTATAAATCGGAACACCAATGACCAGCGTATCGGCAGCCATTATTTCGTCAACCAATGTGTCGGAAAGGCCGAGTACGGATTTTTGCTCGTCTGAGCGATCCCCATCACTAGTGAAATTCGCGCCGACCCAATCTTCAGTCACGAAGGGCAAGCCTGTTGCAACATCGCGAACTGTAAGATTTTCTGGAGCCAGCTGACCGATCAAAGCATCGGTCATTGCTCGCGTGGAGGAGCCGTTTTTCCGGGCGCTGGCGTCGATGCGGAGTACAGATTTAGCATGTGTCATAAGATATTTCCTTTTTTGTAGGGTTAAGTGGAGGAGAGCCCCGAGTTCGGGGATGGAAGGGCCCTCCTCCTTCGCGGGTGTTAGTTTTGTGTCTCAAAGGCTTCGGCAAATACCAATTCGGCATCTTCTACCGCTTCGATCTCAAGTGATGTCACATCACGGATTGCCAGTGCATCGCGGGCAAGGACCAATTCGCCGTTGATCCGCAATTTGCCGGCTGAACCAACCAGATAGACATGCGCGCCTTTAGTGATGTCGTGCCGGACGGTTGTTCCGGCCTTCAATGTTGCGCCGTAAAGCCGTGCATCAGCCCGGATCATTAGCGCACCATTATCGACATCCTCGTCAAAGCCGCTGGCGAGTATTTCCAGCTGACCAGTGCGGTCGCCTTTCGGAAAGGTTTTTGCATCCCAGCGCGGATCACCACCCGGCGCACGTGGTTCAATCCAGATCTGGAACAGGCGGGTCTGTTCGTCTTCCAGATTATATTCGCTGTGCCTCACTCCGGTTCCCGCGCTCATTACCTGAACATCGCCAGCTTCCGTCCGGCCTTCATTACCGAGAGAGTCGCGATGGGTAATCGCGCCTTCACGAACATAGGTGATGATTTCCATGTCCTTATGCGGATGCATCGGAAATCCGGTTTGGGAAGCTATCTCATCATCATTCCACACCCGGATTGGGCCAAAGCCCATGCGGGCTGGATCGTAGTAGCTGCCAAAGGAAAAATGGTGCCGGGCCTGTAGCCAGTCATGATTGACATGGGCCAGTTCATCAAATGTGCGTTTCTCGATCATAGTCAGTCTCCTATTCAGTGGACTGGAAGTGTTTCCGTCTTGCTGGAGAAAGAATTAGGATGATCTCATTGTTTCATAAATATCAAATATAGAAATTGATTGTTTCCATTATTTGAATAATATGATTTTATGAACCTTCCTGATTTTGAAGCCTGGGCGATATTTGCAGCGGCGGCTCGGCTCGGCAGTTTTACAGCCGTTTCGCATGAGCTGGCGATTTCCAAGCCGACCGTGTCCAAGGCGATCACGCGTTTGGAGGAGTCGCTCGGCACGGTGTTGTTTCACCGGACCTCCCGGAAAATTTCACTATCAACGGCAGGCAAGGCGCTGCTTCCCCATGCACAAACTATTGCGCTCGATGGAGAAGCAGCGATGGAGGCAGCCCGTGACACCGCCCATTTGCTGCGCGGACAGGTCCGGTTGGCCGCACCTTTGAGCTTTGGCCTCTCCCATCTCGCGCCGGTTATTGCGGACTTCATGTGCGAATATCCTGAGATCATGGTTGATGTGCAACTGAGTGATGCCCGCGTTGATCTGATTGACGAGGGCTTTGATGTGGCCATTCGCATTGCCGAATTGCAGGATAGCAGTTTGCGAGCCCTGCGTGTGCGGAGCATGCAGGCCCATTTTATCGCAGCCCCGGACTATCTGGAACGGCGCGGTACACCAACGCGGCCAGAGCAGCTCGCGGACCATGATTGCTTTCTTTACTCCAACGAAGCCACGCCGGAAATGTGGCACATGAAGGGACCGGAGGGAGGAAAGATATCGGTACGGCCAAAATGCCGGTTTCAGAGCAACAATGGTGATATCATGCTACCGGCGCTGATCGCCGGGCGCGGGATAGGTTATCTGCCCGATTTTATATGTCAGGACGCGATTGATAGCGGGGCGTTGCAATCGATATTACCGGACTGGCGCTTCGGCGAGATCGCACTTAATCTCGTAATGCCGCCTTCTCCCCATCGCCCGGCACGGGTCAATGCTCTGATCAACTACTTGAAGAAGTATCTCGGTTAATTTCTCCCCTGTTCCTTTGCAAAGAATCTGCTGTCCTACAGAGGGTGCCTTCTATATTGCTTCAGAAATGGTCTATCATGCTGATAAACTGGCGTATTGAGGTGCTTCATCGTCAAAAAAGGGGGCGAAAAGATTATGTGCGATTCTGTGTATAATGCGTATAATCTCGTTCATATTGAGGGCGATGAAGCTGTCTAACGATGCCGCTTGAGACCATCCTGCTCTTCCTGATTACGGACTTGACCTTCTGCTTCACGCCGGGGCCAGCAACCATGGTGACGGTCAGCCATGCACTACCTGCTGGGAAGCAGGGTGGAATGCGCGGTGCGCTCGGACCAATTGTCGGGATTAATGTCGGTAATTTCATTTGGTATGCGCTGACGGCTTTTGGACTCATCGCAATGATTCAAGCTTTCCCATCAGCCTATGCCGTGTTGCGCTGGCTGGGTGTGGCCTATCTGGCGTGGCTTGGCATAGCGATGCTGCGTGGCGCGAGGCAGAGCCTCAGCGGTTCATCGGCTAAGGCGGAAGGGTTCCGGCGCGGGTTCCTGAGCGGGCTGGCCGTGCATATGTCCAATCCCAAGGCGCTTTTCTTCTATACCGTGATCATCCCACCCTTTGTTGACCCAACGGGGAATTTATGCGTGCAATTCGGGATACTGGCAGGTCTGACCATATTTACGGAAACAGCCGGTCTGACCTTTTATGCCGCGCTGGCGTCTCGAGCCCGCAGCCTGGGCAATGCCGATCGCGTACAGGATGTTTTCAAATATGTAGCCGCCGGTGTCCTGGTTTGTGTGGCGCTTGTAATGGCCTATCTCAATCTGATTGACGCCGGCGTAGCATTCGCGTTCAACAGCGCGACAGGGATGGAAATGTAAAGAGCCGAGATGTTGCGTATATTGCCCACCCTTTTTGTCATTTTACTCGCTGCGCAATCGCCAGCGATTGCCGCGCAAGAGCAGGGCAGCCAATCCCCAGATGTACTGGCCCTCAAAGCTCTGCAAACGCTCGATCAAACCATGCATGCGACCGGGTATCGATTGGTCTCTGCCAATGCGAATTTCTGTGCGGAGACGGTGCAGCATCTTGGCCTCCTGCTCCACGATATTGATCAATATGGCGATAAAGCTGCGGCGCGCATCGCACATGGTTTTGCTAGCCCGATCGCCATTAACACGGTTGCGCCCGGCAGTCCGGCCACCGCCGCCGGGTTGGCGGTTGGCGATGGTCTGATTGCGATCAATGGAATGCCGGTTGAGAGCATCGAGATTGATGAAGAAGATATGGCCGATGAGAAACTGGAATATCGACGTATTGCCACGATCAAGACGGCGATGACTCAATCGGCAGCTAGTGGCAGCGTTAACTTGACTATAGAGCGCAGCGGGTTGCGTCAGGACATCACCGTCACACCGGCACGGACATGTCCCAGTCAGTTTCAAATCCGGGTAAGTAAGGAACGCGACGCGTCGGCAGATGGAAAGATGGTCAGCATTTCGTCCACCCTCGCGGAATATGTGTTGAGCGATGATGAGTTGGCAGTGATCGCCGCGCATGAGCTGGCGCATAATCTGCTCAAGCATCGGGAGCGGCTAAATGCGCAAAAGGTCAATCGCGGCTTTTTCGGTCAATTTGGCAAGAGTGCGAAAAGGATCAAGGCAACGGAGATAGAAGCAGACCGGTTGTCAGTCTGGCTGATGGCGAATGCCGGCTATGATCCGCAAGCCGCGATCCGTTTCTGGACCCGCTACGGCAAGCAACATGGCAAGGGTATTTTCTCAGCATCCACCCATTATCGGTGGAAGAAACGTGTGAAATTATTTGAGGAAGAAATTGCAAAAATGCAGGCGATGGAGGCCGTTGCAGGAAAATATGCACCGCCTTTGCTCGCGGCCAGCGAGGCTGAGTAGCCTGTGCCCCGCTTTAATCGTCCTTATAAGCGCGTTTGCACTCTTTACGCTCTTCCTTGGTCTCCGCTTGTTCAAGACAGTCATCGCGCTTTCGCTTCCGTTCAGCCAGTACCTTGCGTCCGAGATCTTCTTCTCTCTCGGACTCGGTCTGGGTAGAGGCATCCACAGCGGTTTCGACAACCGTACCAGCGGCCTTGAAAGGAGCTGTAACGATTTTGCTGGCGACGCAGCCGCTTAGCAAGGCGAGGGCAAGCGATGACATGAGTACGGACGATAGGCGCATGGATGATCTCCTCAGCCAATCCCTTGCGCTCTGGCGAATGAAGACCCGCTGAACAATGGAGTTCGGCTTTACAAGCTTATGATTTTGCGAGTAATTTTTCAGCAACAACGCGGATATCATCCCCAATTTCTGGATGCGCCAGTGCCAGCGCCAGATTGGCTTCGACATAGCCGGCCTTCGACCCGCAATCATATCGCGCACCATCAAAGGTCATGCCGTGAAACGGTTGTTTGCCAATCATCTGCGCCATTGCATCGGTTAATTGAATCTCTCCGCCCGCGCCCGCTTCCTGGGTCTGCAGGATACGCATAACCTCAGGTTGCAGGATATAGCGGCCCGGCAGGATCAGATTGGAAGGGGCGGTGCCAGCGGCCGGCTTTTCGACCAAGCCTTTGACTTCAGTAATAGGGCCATCGCGGTAGCCCGGATCAATCACGCCATAGGAAGGGGTATCCTCAATCGGGATCTCGAGCGCACAGACGATATTGCCGCCGAGCTTGCCATAGGCATCGACCATCTGCTTCATACAGCCAGGGCTACCGACCATGAACTCGTCAGGCAGGAAGATGGCGAAGGGCTCATCACCGATAATATCCCGCGCACACCAGATCGCATGACCGAGGCCAAGCGGTTCCTGTTGCCGAACGAAGACGCTGTTGCCCGGAGTGAGGCGTGTTCCATCAAGAACCGAGCCATCTTTGCCGCGGTCGCCCATGGTGCGTTCCAGCTCATAGGCAAGATCGAAATGGTCCTCGATCATGCCCTTGCCGCGGCCATTGACGAAAATCATCTGTTCAATCCCGGCCTCAAGGGCTTCGTCCACCGCATATTGCAGCAGCGGACGGTCAACAATCGGGAACAGTTCTTTTGGCATGACCTTGGTCGCAGGCAGGAAACGGGTGCCCATGCCAGCGACGGGGAAAACAGCTTTTTTGATCGGTTTCATGGAAATGGCTTAGTCCTTCAATTTATCTGCAAAACTGGTGCGCAGCTTCTGCAACTTCGGAGGGATGGTCGCGACACAATAAGGATTACCGCGCCCTTCATCCGCCCAATATTGCTGGTGATAATCCTCTGCTACATACCAAGTTGCTGGTCCTTCTATCGTGGTTACAACGGGTTCCGAACGCTCTGCGCCCGCCCGTTCTATGCCCGCGACAGCCGCAGCGCGCTGATCATCATCCAAGGGGAAGATAGCTGATCTATATTGCGTTCCGATGTCATTGCCCTGCCGGTTGAGCTGGGTCGGATCATGGGTTGCAAAGAATATGTCGAGCAGGTCGTCATAGCTCACCACTTCGGCATCAAAGCCGATCTTGATCCCTTCAGCATGACCGGTGGTACCCGAGCAGACTTGCCGGTATGTGGGATTGGCGTTGTCGCCGCCAATATAGCCGCTTTCGACGCTTTGAACGCCAGCAATATCGTTGAACACCGCTTCGGTGCACCAGAAACAGCCACCGGCAAAAATCGCTTCCTGCATAGTCATGAACTCCTTTTAGGCTGGCGCTGTCTGATCAGGGGAAGCGCTATCGCCATTTTTCTCTTCTTTCACTCGCCGTTCTTCGTCGCGGCGCGCAATAAGCAAATACATAGCTGGGGTCACAACGCGGGAAAGCAAGGTCGAACTGATCAATCCGCCGATTATGATGATCGCAACCGGCGCGTAAAGTGTGCCTCCAAGGAAGGCGAGAGGCAGTAAACCGCCGATGGCGGTAACAGATGTAAGCAATACGGGGAGGAAGCGGACTTCACCGGCTTGTTCAATAGCTTCCCGTAAAGGCATTCCCCGCTCGCGCAGCTTCGCGGTAAAATCAACAAGCAGGATGGAGTTTTTGACCTCTATACCGATCAGTGCGATAAAACCGATTACACCCATGAAACTGAGCGAACTTCCGGAGAGATATTGTGCGATCAATCCGCCAAAGGTTCCCAATGGAATGACACCAGCAACGACTATTGTTTCTCTGAAACGCCCGAATTCTGCGACCAGAATCGCTAGTATCAAAAGAATAGCGGTGAAAACAATCGGTCCCAAATCGCCAAATGTGTCACCAATCGATTCGCTTTCTCCGCCGATGGAGAATGAATAGCCTTCTGGAAAATCGATATTCTGAATTTTCTCCACCGCCTCGTTGGTTACGATGGATGCCACTTCGTTATATTCCAGTTGGGCGGTAATTGACACAGACCGTTCCAACTGGCGGCGTTGAATTTGCGGCGGGACGTTGGTCAGCTTTGGATTGGTGACTTGTGATAAGGCAACTGGGCTGCCGGTGCGCGTAGCAAGGTAAATATCATCCAAAGCAGAAACGGGCTGCGTCTCTTTCAATGGCAAGCGGACGGTGACGGGATAATTATCACCTTCTTCATCCCGAAAAGTCGCAGCTCGCTCGCCGCTAATCGCTAATTGAATTGCCCGGCGCGCTTCGCCTGGCGGAATATTGAGTAAGGCGGCTTTTTGTTCGTCCAGTCCGATATCAAGATCAATCTTGTCCGTTCCAATCGGGTTATTAATGTCTCTGGCACCAGGGGTATCACGCAAGATATCCTCAACCTGACCTGCCAGATCTTTCAGGACATCAAGCTGCGGCCCGGACACTTCGATTTCTATTGGCGCTGCAATCGGCGGACCATTTTGAAAGGGTTCCAACTTAACGCGCGCGCCCGCTATCGCATCAAATTTTGCCCGGAGCCGGGCGACCAATTCCGGTCCATCATCTGCATCCCATTCATCAAGCACCGCCAGCACTTCGCCATAGTTGGTGCGCTCCGCCCCGACGAAGACATTATAAAATACCTGCGGATTGCCTGCGCCAATATTCTCTGCTCGGACTTTGATCGATGGTTCCGCTTCCATGATTTTTGCGACCTGGCTGACGATCTCGTCCGTTTGGTTCAAGCTGCTCCCCTGTTCTGTTTCGATCGATACTCGGAAATAAGGCGAGTCAGAATTAGGGAAGAGTGAGAAGCCCATTAAGGGAACCAGTGCAAAGGCCGATATGCAAAATACCATAGCGATACCAACAGTTCGCCGAGGCGCGCCCAAAGCGATATGCAAGAGCGGGCTATAAAAGGTCTGTATTTTTTCGTTCAGCCAGCGGAGTAGAGCGTTGCCCTCTGGATTTTCGTCTCGGCGCAACAAGCGGCTGGCAAGAAATGGAATCAAGGACAGGGAGATCACTAAGGACGCGGCCACCGTCATCATAATGGCCAGATAAAAAGAGCGGGTATAGGAGCCTGCTCCTCCAGGCAAGAATAGCAGCGGCGCGAAAGCGAAGATGAGAACGAACGTTGATCCGATTACCGCGCCGCGGATTTCCATAGTAGCCTCTATGGCTGCCTGTGTTCGCGTTTTCCCCATGCGCAAATGGCGCGCTATATTCTCGGTAACAACAATACTATCATCGACCAACAAACCCAATGAAACAATGAACCCTGCGATGGACAGCTGACTGAGATTATAGCCCATTGCGTAGAGTACGAGCAATCCGGATGCCAAGGACAAGGGGATTGAAATCATCACCATGGCCGAAGCCCGCCGACCGAGAGGCAATAAGGTGAATATTACCAATCCGACGGCGATAGCAAAGTCACGGGAGAGTTCGCTTAAACGACGTTCAACATCCCGGCTTTGGTCAAACTGCAATGCCAGCTTGATATCGGCAGGCAGGGTAGCCCGCTGATTGGCAAGTTCTGTGCTGAGTTCCTCTCTCAGGCGGGTCACATCAACACCATCTTTTTGAGTAGCCGTCACAATTATGGCGCGTTTTCCGTTATGCCGTGTGCGATATATCTGTTCAGCCGCACCCCATTTAATGGTCGCTACATCATCAATGGTCAGCAAGGCTCCGCCCGAAGCGCGCAGCGGTAGAGCGCGAATGGCCTCCAGGTTACGAAAAACACCACCCGCTTTCACGTTGAGCCGCCGATTGCCGCTTTGCACCGCCCCGCCAGGAAGTTCTATCCCGCCCTGTTTCAAAGCATCTGCAACCGCGCTTGCCGGGACTTGCAATTCCGATAATCGTGCGGGATCAATCTCAACGCTAATTTCTGGTTGTGGCAGGCCAAATATGCGCGCTTCGCGCACGCCGGGATAGCGTGTCAGGTTATCAACCAAATCATCGGCATATTTGTCCAATCGCCGCCATGATGCGGTCTCACTGACAAGAGCGAGTTGCAAAACCGCCGCCTCGGTGGTGCGAACCTTTCGAAATTCCAGGCGCTGAAGATTCGGGGGCAATGTGTCACGAATGGCATTCACTTCCCGGATGACATCATCAAAATAGCCTTCTACGTCCCCCGTCCAGTCGGTAAATTCGACGCTGATCGTGCTGCCGCCATCGGTGCTGTTGGAGCGAACCTCCTTTATATCGTCTAGGCTTTGGACGGCTTCTTCAATAGGCTTAGCGACCGTTTCTTCCATGTCCTGTGCATCGGCACCGGGCAATATGGCGATGATGCTGACGACCGGAATCGGGAAATGCGGGTCAACGGCTCGGGTGATATTGGATAGAGCGCTGATACCCAATACGACCAACAGCAAAAACAGGATCATCGACAGCTGCCAACGCTCTATGACGAATTTAGCAAGCATCTATGGAAATCTCAGCAAAGAATATTGGGCACCAGATCATTTGGTTGTGCTGATCGGTTTGATGACATCACCGTTTTGCAGTTTTTCAGTGCCGCGTATGACAACAACATCGCCTTCGGCGAGACCGGATGATATTTCCAGACTGTCATCATTTAACTCACCGATGATGACATTACGGGTTTTGACTTTCTTGTCCTTATCGACAACGAAAACCAGACCTTCACCTGATCGCACACCAAATATTGCGGAGGCGGGTATGGCGATCGCACCGTCATTATCTCGGGTTACTTCAATATCAACGGTTCCCAATTGGCCTGACCGCAGCCGGCCATTGGCGGGCAGCAGAAAGCTGACCTCAAACGTGCCGGTTCTTTCATCTGCGCGACCGTCTTTTTCGCTAACCACGGCCTCGATGGCAGAATCTGATATGGCAGAAATGGTTACTTTGGCTCGCATGCCTACACGTACCCGAGATGCATCGGCATCAGCGAATGGGACTTTTAAGACGAAGCCTTTGTCGGTTTCCCCAAGGATAATCGCGGTCGTTCCGGCAGTCACAATCTGGCCAGCATCAATATTTCTGCTGAGGATAATGCCATTGCTCGGTGCATGTATATGGGCAGTTCTACTTGCAAAACCGCTGGCATTGACTTGGGCTTTGGCGGCCCGCATCGCCGCTTCAGCCTGTTCCAGGCGTGCTTTGGTAACCCAGCCATCGGCATAGAGAGATTTGATCCGACCAAATTCTGCTTCTGCACGGTCCAATTCGGCCTGTGCCGATTCCAGATCAGCGGACACGGTGCTGTTATCGAGTGCTGCCAGAGTAGCGCCGCGCTTTACCCGGTCGCCTTCTTCATAGCGTACCGAGGCGACTTGTCCGGATGTCGTAAACCCCAGTTCCGTCTCTCGGCGCAGGCGCACGGTGCCAGCTGTGGTGATGATTTCATTTTGGCCGGCGCTATGGACGACGATTGTCGCTGCCGGAACGGGATCTCGATCTTTCGGCTTTTCTTCTGCTTCTGTTCCACTGCACCCAAACAGCAAGGCAGTTGCAATTAACGCCAGAGATTTCAGACCTAAATAGTTTCGACTACGCCCCACCATATTCCTTATCTTGTCCCTCCCGACATCTCTTCATAAGTCGCGAAATCGCTGTGACCAACAGAAAATTGCGATTTGCAACGAAAAGGGCCGGATCATATGACCGGCCCCTTGGTTTTTATCAGACTATGTTGGTGGGAAGACTAGCTCTCCGTACCAACATTCTGGGCGTCGCCGCCGACAATTTTATAGACGATTCCAGCTAGCAAAGCGCCAACAATGGGTGCGACCCAGAATATCCAAAGCTGTGACAGGGCAATGCCGCCTTCGATCAGCGCCGGACCGGTGCTCCGCGCTGGATTGACCGATGTGTTGGTCACTGGAATACTGATCAGGTGAATCAGCGTCAGCCCCAGACCAATAGCCAAGGGTGCAAAGCCCGCCGGTGCCCGGCCATCCGTAGCTCCCAGAATGATCATCAGGAAAAAGAAGGTCAGCAATATCTCAATCGCTATCCCGGCACCCATCGCATATCCGCCGGGGGATTTGTCGCCGACTCCGTTAGCAGCAAGGCCATTGACCGCGATGTCATAATCCGCATTGCCGGTTGCGATCCAATAGAGCGCCGCTGCCGCTGCGACTGCGCCGACCACTTGCGCGATAATATATGCTGGAATTTCATTGGCCGGAAAGCGCCCGCCAGCCCAGAGGCCGATGGTTACGGCCGGGTTCAGGTGACAACCGCTAATATGGCCAATCGCATAAGCCATGGTGACTACGGTCAAGCCAAAGGCTAGCGACACACCCAATAGGCCAATGCCGACTTCGGGAAACGCTGCCGCGATAACCGCACTGCCGCACCCGCCAAAAACAAGCCAAAATGTACCGAGAAATTCTGCTAATGATTTTTGTATAGCCGTCATATTCTTGACTCCCCCAAGAAATGTTCACAGCCTCTATTGAGCTGCGCAGCTGTCATTTACCGCAATTCAGCTAAATCGCCTAATTTCAGGGCGTAAACCTATGTAAAAACGTCAGTCTTGTTGTGCTGCGCGTTGTAATCGATCGTTTATTGCTGCGCCGATACCAGTCTTCGGGATGGGTGCAATGGCAATATTCGGACGATCGCTGGCATCGGCAACATGCAGGGCGGCAAACAGGTTGGTCGCCGCTTCGGCTAGGTCACCGGTGGCCGACAGGGTGTGATCGCCGCCTATGGAGCCAAACCCGATATAATAGGCGCTAGGATCCGGCTGACTAATATTCAGATGCACCGGCTTGGAGGGCGCATAGTGGCTGGCGAGCTGGCCCGGCGCTTCGACCTTGGCGCTTTGTTGACTAATTGCCTCCTGGCCAGTGCATTTTTTCAGATCCTCTGCGGTTATCGGGCCGGGGCGCAATATTTGATAATCGTCTCCTCTGATAGCGACAATAGTCGACTCCACGCCGTTTTGACTCGGGCCGCCGTCCAATATCATGGGGGCCGCGTCACCCAGGCTGCGCTCGACATGCTGTGCCATTGTTGGGCTGATGCCGCCGCTCTTATTGGCAGATGGTGCGGCGAGGAAAAGCCCGGAAACTGCGAGCAATTCTTGCATCAAGGGATGTGCGGGGTAGCGCAATGCGATGGTTTCAAGGCCTGCGGTCACCGTCGGCGCAACCGGACAGTCAGGCGTTTTGGGAACAACAAGCGTCAAGGGACCGGGCCAGAATTCCTTTGCCAGTTTATTGGCCAGATCATTGAATAGACCCAATTTCCCGGCGGCTTCAACGTTCGGTACATGGACGATCAGTGGATTGAAATCGGGGCGGCCCTTGGTCCGGTATATGTCTGCTATCGCGCTGGCATTGGTCGAATCGGCAGCCAGCCCGTAGACTGTTTCGGTTGGTACGGCGACCAGCCCGCCGGCCTTTAACCGCTCGGCAGCAGCGACTATCGTCTGCTTGCCGTAACGTCGCGCATCGTCGCCAATATGATCATTTGAGCCGGACATGATAGGGCGCTATAGCCCAGCGAGAATTCAAGCAATAGCGGATACCAATTAGATGAGCTTTACAGCGCCCAGCAGAGAACAGAATTTCGTCCTAAAACATATCGCCAATATCGGCTCGCTTGCCGAGCATGAACGCTTTGCCGGTGCCAGCGAAGATATGGTCGAAGCCATTGTTGAGGGCATTGGCCAGTTTGCCGCCGGTGAATTTGCCCCAATTAACCGCACCGGCGATACTGTGGGCGCGAAATGGAATGATGGCAGCGTGACTATGCCGGCGGGTTTCAAAGAGGCTTATGGTCAGTTTGTCGAAGGTGGCTGGGCTTCTATTGACGGTCCTGAAGATTTTGGCGGACAAGGCTTGCCCTATTCGCTGTCCGCGTTGATCCTCGAAACCTGTGGAGCGGCCAATTTCGCTTTCACTCTATGCCCGATGCTGAGCTTTGGCGCAGTCGAGGCGATTCACGCTCATGGTAGCGATGAGCAGAAGGCAACCTACTTAGAGAAAATGATTTCCGGTGAATGGACGGGAACGATGAACCTTACCGAACCGCAAGCCGGATCCGATGTCGGTGCACTACGTTCCACGGCAGAGCCGATCACGGAAGGGGAACATGCCGGAAAATATAAGATCAAAGGTCAGAAGATTTATATCACCTTTGGCGAGCATGACCTGACCGACAATATTGTTCATCTGGTTTTGGCCCGAACACCCGGTGCGCCAGAAGGGACGCGGGGCATTTCCTTGTTTATTGTTCCCAAATTCCATCTGGACGCTGACGGCAATAGCGCAGCGCCTAATGATGTGACCTGTGTTTCGATTGAACATAAGCTTGGCATTCACGCGTCGCCGACCTGCGTCATGGCCTATGGCGAGAATGACGAATGTATCGGTGAGATGATTGGCGGCGAATTTGGCGGGATGAAAGCGATGTTCACGATGATGAACAACGCCCGCATCAATGTCGGTTCACAAGGCGTGCAGATTGCTGAACGAGCAACTCAGCAAGCCATAGAATATGCCACCGACCGCGTACAATCGGCGCGTGCGGGCAGCGGCAATAAAGAACCCGTTGCGATTATTGAGCATCCAGATGTGCGCCGGATGATCCTGCGCAGCAAAGCGCTGACACAGGCGGCTCGGGCGCTGCTCTATTTTGCGACCTCTCATGTAGATGGGGCGACTTTGGGCATTGAAGGTGCGAAGTCGCGAGCTGAAATCCTCACACCCCTGATCAAAGGCTATGGGACGGACATCGGCAATGAGGTCGCGTCGATTGGCGTTCAGGTGCATGGCGGGATGGGCTTTGTCGAAGAAACCGGAGCGGCCCAGCATTTTCGCGACGCCCGGATCGCCCCGATTTATGAAGGTACTAATGGTATTCAGGCAGCGGATCTTGTCGGTCGGAAGCTGGGTCTGGATGGCGGTGATGCGATGATGGCTCTTATTTCTGACATTAAAACAGAAGCGAAAGACGAAGATACGCTGATGACATTGGCACTGATGGTCGAAGATATCGCCAAGTGGATGGCCGGCGGCGATGCCTCGATTGATGACCGTCTAGCCGGTAGCTATCCGTTCATGACCATGCTGGCGACGGCGACTTGCGGTATGCTGATGAAAAAGCAGCAGAGGATTGCTGAGGCGGAATTGGGCGAGGGCAACGATCCGTTCCTGAAAGCAAAGCTGGTAACGACCCGCTACTATCTCGATCATCTTGTTCCCGAGGCTTTGGGCCTGAAAGCCGCAGCTATGGGCGGGGCTGACATATTATATAGCCTCAACAGTGAGGAACTGGTCGCCTGATATGACGGATGGGGAGAGCAGTCTGGAAATTGGGGTGGCGCTCCATCGGATTGCCAATGCTTTGGAACGCCTGTCCCCTGTTCCTTCCGAATCTGCAGATATCGGCACGGGGCCGGCCTTCCATTGGACCGGTAAAACCATCGAAGCGATTGACAGCTTCGCACCCATTGCGCTGGATATGTTGACCGGAATTGACGATCAGAAGGCACGGTTGCTGGAAAATAGTAAACGCCTGGCGGGAGGTTTCGCGGCTCATGATGTCTTGCTGTGGGGGTCCCGCGGTATGGGCAAGTCTGCCCTCGCTAAGTCAGTGGTCCGCGAGTTGAACATGGCGGGCTCGGATATTGCCATGGTTGAGGCCAATGCGGATATGCTCGAAAACCTGCCGGGTCTTTTTGCCACCTTGGGTAAGACGGATCGCGCCTTCATCCTGTTCATAGATGATATCGGGTTTGAAGAAGGCAGCGCTGCACCGCGCCTGATGCGGTCCATGCTGGAAGGTGGCGCGGCGGCACGCCCCGCCAATGTACGGCTCTATGTTACGTCAAATCGTCGCCATATCGTCCCGCGCCAAATGGCGGAACAGGATGATCCGATCAATCCGCGTGATGTGGTTGATGATAAACTGGCGCTGTCAGATCGCTTTGGCCTGCGGCTCGGTTTTCATGCCGCATCACAAGATGACTATCTGGCGATGATTGACCGATATGCTGAAGCCTATGGGTTGGTATATGAAAGCGAAGATGCGCTTTTATGGACCCGTCAGCGCGGCAGCCGGTCAGGCCGGGTTGCGTGGCAATATATCGTTGAACTGGCCGGGCGTGCCGGAAAGTCGATCAGCTAGGCTGTTCGGTTTCGGTTTCAGCTTCGGGCTTTGTCGCACCGGGCTTTGAAACCCGCCAGATTATCCCGCCAACATCGTCGCTGACCAGCAAGGCTCCGGTCCGGTCAAACTCTACCATAGTGGGGCGACCGCGTGCCTTTTCTTCGTCATCGATAAAGCCGCTAAGAAGCATTTGCGGCTTACCCTGCGGTTTTCCTTTTTCATCGAAATCCACATAGACAACGTCATAGCCGGATAGCGGCTTGCGGTTCCACGAGCCATGTCTTGCAACGACGGCACCGCTGTCAAATGGCGCGCCCAAAGCTTCGCCATTGGAAAAGGCCAGACCTAAAGGAGCGACATGAGCGCCCAGGCCATAGTCAGGCCGCCGCTCATATTGACGATGATCGAGATTTTTCGGCTCCACCCGTGGATCGACATGCCCGCGCCAGAAATGCCATGGCCAACCATAATGAGAAGCAAAGAGCACTTCGGTCAGATAATCCGGCACCATGTCACTGCCGAGCATGTCGCGCTCGTTGACCACGGTCCAGAGCTTGCCGGAAACCGGTTCATAGGCGAGTCCGACCGGATTGCGCAGACCGTCTGAATAAACAATCTTGTCATTGGTCGCCAATTCGACGCGCAAAACGGCTGCCCGCTCATCCTCGGAATCCATACCGTTTTCACCGATATTGCTGTTCGATCCGACAGCGATGAACAGATATTTTCCATCCGGGCTAGCGATCAGGTTGCGGGTCCAATGATTATTGGGTGCCTTTGCATTGAGGTTGGCAACCTTGCGGCCCTCTGCGGTGATTTTGGTATCACCAACGGTATAGGGATAGGCCACGACATCATTGGTATTCGCTACGTAGAGTGTGTCTTCGATCAACGCCATGCCGAAAGGTGAATTGAGATCTTCAAGCAGGGCGAATTTCTCATCAACCTTACCATCGGCATCGCTGTCGCGCAGCAAGCTGATCCGGTTGGCCGAGGCTGTGCCGGCACCCGCTTTGCTCATCAGATTGCGCATGATCCAGCCTTCGATGCCGCTATTGGTGCGGGGCGGGCTGTTGGTTTCGGCAACCAATATATCGCCATTGGGCAAACGCAGCATGGAGCGCGGGTGATCCAATCCTTCGGCAAATCGCTCGACCGTCAGGCCCTTTGCTGCGACGGGACCTTCGCCCGGATTCCACGGATCGGCCTCGGCGATATTGATGGTCGGGAAATTTTCCTTACGCACATTGGTGATCTCGGGTTTCACCCCCGTAGTCGCTTCGAGCGGCAGGCGAGCCGTGTCGCCGCGCGTAAAATAATAGCCTGCGCCAATAACGATGATGATGAGCAGAATCGAGACGTTGCGAATATGTTTTAGCATGGGAAGATAATAGGAAGCACCGCGTCTGATGACAAGCACGCTATTGGTAGGAATCTTCCAACGGTATTAGCGATCAAAATACCAGATGGCGGTGGCGATCAGAGCACCGGTAGCCAATCCGGCAAGAAAACCTATGGAAGGCTGCCCCAACAGACCGCCCACAATGGCACCGAGAATGCAACCGGCCGCGAGGAAAAACCCGCCGCCACTTTTATTGGTGCTGCCTTTTGGATTCTGGTCGTCGGTCATATTGAGTCCCCGTTCAACAGTCATCGCCGCCCCATGCCATGCTCTGCCGCGATTGACCAGAGCAGTTTGCTTACCAAAAAATAAGCTTTTGTTCACCATCCGCTTTGACGGAATTTCCACTCCTGTTGATTAGTGCTCATTGCCATCGAGTGGGTCGATAGAGGCTCACTTTTTTAGCGCAGGAGCCTGTTTTGCAACTACCCGTATTTATAGACTCCACCAATTTTTCCGATGCCGAACAGCTGATCACCAATTTTGGTGAAGAGGCCGGTCTGGAAGCCGCCAACCGGGCGGACAAAAGCCGTGCCGTTGGCAATCATTTGCACTATTGTAAATGGCGCCAGGTCGAACGGCTTTGTGTATTGCTATCGATCGACCAATCGATCGGAACAGTGCACTAACTGATTGATTTTCAGATAAATTTAAGAGGAGAGTCTACCGTTTCGGATCGCAGGTTATCTGTGCCGAACCGCCGGATTTGACGCTGCAATTGGGCCTGCCATCAATCTGGATTTGACCAGTGCCGCTATTGAAAATATTGGCTTCTTTCTCAACGAAAACATGGCTACTGGCCGGTCCACGATGAGTGAGATCCAATGTCTCCAAAGTCAATTGTGAGCCATCGAATATGCTGGAGCCGAGAAGGCTGATCCGCCCTCTTTTGGCTTGACCAGCTATCGTAAATTGCCCGCCCCCATTCATCGCAATGTCGAGCGTGTCGCCGTCGACATCGTTAATCATTAGCACACCGAAGCCGCTTAGACGTGCTTTGGGCGCGCTACCACCAAGCTTGTCGAGGGATACTGTACCTGATCCTGAATGAGTGATTGTCTTTATAACATAGCTGCTGAGGGTGACTGTGACGGGTTCGTCAGCCGAAAAACGGCTATTATTGCCAGGCTTCGGTTTAACCGAAACGATCAGCTGGCTGCCACTTTTGCGCAGAGAAACACGGTCCAACACTTCCCGGTTGGCCGCTTCCGCGCTGGCGGACACACCGCGGTCGGTGGTGATGAAGACATCGACGCTGCCGATAATACGGATATCTTCGAAGCTGGAGATGGAGAATTTGCGTTCCATAGCCTGCGCTGGCGCTGCGATCACGGCCAAGGCGAGTGACAAAATGACAAAGAGATTCTTCATAACGGCCGTGCTTCTCCAAATTCCATCCAGCCTAACCATCTAGGCGTCTTGGGGGCATAATGCCCGCCTTCCTGTTGCAGCGCAAAGCCCTCTGCCTCGAATAATTTCGAGACCGGGCGATGCAAATGACAGCCACCGGCAATATGTTTCCATACTGGCTCAATCCGTTGTTGCCATTTTTCGGGACCTTTATCGGGCGCGCGTCCATGTTCAAGGAACAGGATTTTGCCGCCCGGTTTCAGCACCCGCCGCATTTCTTTCAGAACTTGTTTACCATCTTGTACTGAACAAAGCGTAAAGGTCGTGAGCACCGTATCGAAACTATCGTCCTGAAATGGCATGGCTTCTCCAATGCCGTCCAATATATCCATCTCAAAACCAAGCGCCTTGGCTTCGCTGCGCGTATAGTCGAGCAGCTCGGCAGAGGGATCGAGCCCAGTGAGCTTGTCGACTTTGGAGCGATCATAAAATTGCAGATTGATACCGCCACCGCAGCCTAGTTCCAGCACTTCGCCCTGCGCTTTGGGGACTACTTCACTACGGTCTTTCATCACTGCCGGTTGTGAACAGGCGAATTTGATGATCCGCGGAACGGCATGTTTTTCCCAGAAATTAGGCATGAGCCTGTCTCCCCGTGAAAATTGCACTCCAGACCGGAACACAATCCACCGCTATTGATCGCGATGAAATTCCAAAGTTCACACAATTCACAGGTCGTTTTTTGCGAGACGTACGCCGTTCAAAGTTCACACACATCACACGCCACTTTTCAGAGCAGCGTGCGATCCAAAGTTCACATAGATCACACACTGTTTCTCCACAAAAAGCAGGCAAGCGCGGTGCCGGTTCGAAAACCGCACCATATCTCATCTGGTTGTGGCTGATCTGATGGTTTTGCGTTGTCATGATAGCCCTCCCAAGCCTTTGTAAGGAAGGCTAGCAGAAGGCCAATCAGGTAGGAAAGGGAATTCCGCTTAGGGAATTACCCACAGGTGACCTTTCCTGATCCTGCGGTCTTGGAGTTACACTTGGCGTCGCCATGGATAAGGACATCCCCGGAACCCGCAATTTTGGTATCGATGGTGCCATCCGAAGACAGGGAGACATCACCGCTGCCGGCAATTTTGATGGTTGCGGTTTCGGCTTTAAGTCCCTTACCGCTGATATCGCCGGAGCCAGCAATTGATATTTTGACATCATCGGCGGTGCCAGCAACCGAGACGTCGCCAGACCCGGCGACTTTGGTAGTGAGCGAAGCGGTGTCCATGGTCTCAACGTCGATATTGCCAGACCCGGCAACACTAATCTTCGTGCTTTCGCTCTCCATCTTATCGACTTTCATATCGCCAGACCCGGAAAGCTTGGCGCTGTTCAGGGACGGCGCACTCACATAGACGGTCGCACCCTTATAATCGCCGCTCCACATGCCTTTTCTTTCGCGGCCAATTTTCAGCTGCCCATCAGTGATCTTGTAGCGCAGTTGTTCCAGCGTATCGGCATCGCCTTCCGCCCGAATGGAAAAGTCCGAGCCGGTGGTGAAGATGACATTATCTGGTCCCGCAAGAGTGACACCTTCAAATTCGCCAGGATTCGTATCTGAGGTCCCGATTTGTATGCCGTCAGAAAAACTACTCTTTCCCGCATTGCCAACCGCGTTGGCGATAGACCCCTCACAGGCTGAAAGAGCAAGGAAAGGAACGACAAGTAACAATTTTTTCATGAGGGCCTCCAATGTGTATTGGCTAACTAATACAGCAAGGCAGCCTCATTGGCAAGCGATGAGTTGGCATAAATGTGACGGATGCCGAAGCGGCTATTTTGGCGGCTTGCGTACCGCCAATACATCGCACGGTAAATAGGTGATCAGTGCGCGCGCCATGCTGCCCATCATATTGGCGCGAAAACCGCTTGTACCGTGGGTGCCGATAACCGCCAGGTCGGTATGACGGTCCTTTAGTGCCTGCTGGGCGACGCTGCATGTATCGCCATATTCAACGCTATAGGTCAGATCCTTGCGCGTTTTCGGAGAAAGTTCCAGCTCCTCGATGAATTTTGCAATTTGCAAATGCTGTTCGGTCCGAAATTCTTCTGTCGCGGCTTCGCTATTCAAAAAACCCTCAAACGGGACATGAAAAGCATTGATTATATGGGTCTGCAGCTCGGGAAACAGCGCACAGCTCTGCTCAATCGCATAGGCCGAAGGCGGCGAGAAATCGCTGGCGGCTACCAGACGCTCATAATTGGTCGTCGCACGGTTTTTTGCAATGAGTATCGGTAGCGGGCTGTGGTGGATGATCCGTTCCAATTGCGTGCCCATGACAAGATCACCGAGACGGCCAATCCGGGCAACACCAGCCACGATCATCGCGGCATTGGTCGCGGCCGCATTTTCAACAATCTGACTCACCACATCGCCGCGTTCGATAATGATTTCGGCGTCCATATCATAGCTGGAGAGATCGAGCTCGATTTCAGCTCTGGCCGCATCCATGGCGGCACTGTCATGGCGGCCTTTTTCCAGCACATGAAAAACCACCAACTTGGCATTGCCTGCTTTTGCCAGCTGGATCGCGCGATCCATCGGTCGATCACCGCGCGCCGTCATGTCGGTTGTAAGGAATATGGTCTGGTCTGGTTTTGCGGACATGGGGGAATGTCTTTCTTCTCAAGAGGGGATATTCATTTAAAAAATTGAGTATCACGGCCTGTTCGCGAGTGTAAAATCGATTGATTACGTCCTATTCCATAGCGACTGTCTATTCTTCTTCTCCCCTGCCGGTTTGCCAGGTGCGCTGATCATCGACGATGGCGCGGGCGGCATCTTGCGGGAAGCCAATGCTGGTCAGCAATTGCTCGCAAAGTTCCAGGCTGGCCTCGACCGTTTCAGGCACCGCGCTGCGGGCTCCGCTGGCGCGCAGATGGGCAGCATGGCTGACGTCGCAAGCCCGCGCGATAATCGGGATATGCGGCCAATCGTGGTGGATAGCCTTGATGACATGCTCGGCCGCTTCCGGCGTATCCATCGTAGTGGCAAAGGCCGACGCGCGTTCAATGCCAAGATGTTTGAGCAGGTCGGGCTGGCTGGCATCGCCGAAAAAAACGGCGGCTCCTTTCGCACGTTCGGCAGCCACCAGTTCGGGGTCGCTGTCGACTGCAACATAAGGAATGCGTTGCTCTTCCAGCAACTGTGCAAGCATACGCCCAACCCTTCCAAAACCGCCGATTATCACCGGTTGCTCGTCAGCAATGCTCGCGCTTGGACCGCCATTTTTGGCGTCCCGCTGACGTATATATTCGCCGATCCGCCGCCCGGCTATGGCAAGCAGCGGCGTGAGGAACATCGTGACGATGACGACCAGCAGCATGAACTGTGCAATGTCGGGATCAAGCAGGGCGAAAGACAGGGCTGCGGCGATGACAACAAAGGCAAATTCACCGCCCTGGCTCATCAATATGGCGGTTTCTGCCGCGACATCCTTGGGCAAGCGATAGATGCGGGCGAGGGCAAAGAGAATGATGCCTTTGATCGTCAGCAGGCCTAGCGCGGATAGCAAGACCCATTGAATATCCGCCCAAACCGCCAAGATATCGAGACTCATCCCGACAGAGATGAAAAACAGGCCGAGCAGCAGGCCCTTAAACGGTTCGATATCGCTGGCGATTTGATGGCGATATTCGGTTCCGGCGAACAATAGCCCGGCTAGAAAGGCGCCTAGTGCCATGGATAGTCCGGCCAATGCGGTCAAAGCTGCGGTGATCAGCACCAACAATATCACTGCAGCCATAAACACTTCGCGGCTGCCGGTGCCGCCAACAAAACGCAGGAATGGACGGACAGCGACCCGGCCGATCAGGAAGATCAGGGCAATGACCAAAACCGCCTCCCCGATTGCTTGAAGCGCCGCCAAGGCCAGCGAACCTTCCACTGTCGCGCCCGCTATACCAACGAAGAACAGGATCGGCACCACGGCGAGATCCTGAAGGAGCAGCACGCCAAAACTGGCGCGACCCGCGGGCGTGCTGAGGCGCCGTGTTTCGGTGAGCAATTGCATCACCAAAGCGGTCGATGATAGCGCAAGACACAGGCCGAAAATTGCCGCAGCGACCAAGCTATTGCCAAAGGCATAGGCGATACCGCCGATGACCAGCGCGCTGATCGTAACCTGCATTGTACCGAAACCGAAGACAAGCCGGCGCATGCCCCAAAGCTGTGCAACTGATAGCTCCAGGCCGATGGTGAAGAGCAGGAATATCACGCCTAGCTCTGCAAACCGGCTGACCCCCTCGACATCGGCAATGACCATCAGTTCGAGCACCGGCGTTTCGCCGACCAGTCGCCCGACGCCAAAGGGGCCGATGATTAGCCCAACAAACAGAAAGCCCAGCACCGCGCTGATACCGGCACGGCGGACCAGTGGCACAACCAGCCCGGCGGCGACGAGGAATATGATGGTTTCCCGAAGATAGGGTATTTCAGGATGCACGGTCAGGCCTCTGCTGTGATGCGATGGGGTCTGTGAAGGCGAATCTTATGGGCCCTTTCCCGCGGTTTCAAGATTATTATGACAGCTTCAGCAAAAGATATTTCGCCAAATTTTTGGATTCGGATTGATATGGCTCAAGACCCCGGAAATTCCTCTGTGCAATAAACTGCATGGCGACGATCAGAAGGGAGCTAATCATGTCTGAACCATCAGCATCAGGTCATATTGTCTGGCATGACCTTTTGACCACCAACGTTAGCAAAGCGCGTCAATTTTATTCGGCGTTGCTCGGGTGGAGCTATGAGGTTGAACATGCGACGGAATTTGTCTGGAAATCCGGCGAGGCAGATTATCCGCTGATCCTCCATGATGGCGAAGCGCATGGCGGGTTTATCGAGATTGAACCGGATCAACCTTCTCGCTGGTTGGCCTTTGTCGCCGTTGACGATGTCGATGATGCCGCTGCACGCTCCAAGATATTGGGGGCCACAATTGAAAGAGAACCGTTTGATATTCCCGGTGTCGGGCGAAGCGCAGTCGTGCGCGACGCGCAAGGTGCAACGATTTGTCCCTTTGTCGCCAGTCACGACTATCCAGCGCCGACGGGCGTGTTCCTTTGGGATGAACGCTCACGACGGATACGGACAGTGCGCAGCTATTTTATGAAAAGCTCTTCGCATGGTCTGCCAAGCAGTCCGATGCTGGAGATATGGGACCTTATACCAGTTTCTCGGCAGTTGATGGTAGCCCCGTGACAGGGGCTTTGGCGATACCCGAAGGGCTAGATGTTATGGCGCAATGGGTGCCTTGTATTGCCGCTGGAGATGTTGATGCGTTGACCGAGAAGGCGCTATCTTTGGACGCGCAAATAATGATCCTACCAAAGACCATAGAAGCCATTGGCCGGTTCGCGCTGTTGCGGGACCCCACTGGCGCATTGTTCGGATTTTTGGAACCAGCGCGCTAAACCACGAACTTCTGTGGACCAGATACTATTTGCATGATGGGCGCTTATCCCTAACTTGGCTCCGGCCCGGGCAAATGGAAACCGGGCGGAACGGAACCGGCGTGGGACAAGTGCAGACTCTTCGATGCTAAAAGTTGCCAGTTACAACATCCATAAGGCTATCGGAACCGACAGGCGGCGCAATCCCGGCCGTGTTATTGAAGTGCTCAACGAGCTTGAGGCGGATATTATCACCTTGCAGGAAGCGGATCGCCGCTTTGGCGCGCGGGCGGCGGCTATCCCGGCGTTACTGCTAGAACAATATAGTGACTATCGCGCCATTCCGCTGGATGTGCAGACGGATAGCATGGGTTGGCATGGCAATGCGATATTGGCGCACAAGTCCGCCCGGATAGTGGCCCATGACATATTGCATATTCCCTATCTGGAGCCGCGCGGCGCGGTGATGGCGCAGATAGATGTGAACGGTTTTGAACTGTCGATATTTGGCATGCATCTGGACCTGTCCGGCCTTTGGCGCCGCCGGCAGGCGGCCACCATTGTCAAACTGGCCAAACAATATGGAGAGGAAAGGGCGACCATATTAATGGGTGATCTCAACGAATGGAGTGCCTCTGGTGGTTGCCTGAATGATTTTGGGCGCAGCTATAATCTGGTTGAATGCGGTCGCAGTTTTCACTCGCGCGGACCGATTGCCCGGCTCGACCGGATCATGCATTGTGATCGGTTAAAGGCGGTTATCGGCGGCGTCCATTACAGTGCCTCGGCACGCAAGGCATCGGACCATCTGCCGGTTTGGGCGCAGATAGATTCGGCTTAACGGTACCGATCAAAAATTGGCTCTGGGTTTGTGGATCAGCATCCAGGCATCGACGGCGCGTGTGGCGCGTTTTTCTTTGTCCGCAGCGGATAGCTTGAACTTATGGCCATAGCGTAGCAGTAAATCCATCCGGCCCATCACCAATCCGGCAAACATTTCTGTAGATGCGTCCAAATCATCACTTTGAATTTCACCTTTATCAACAGAGGCCTTCAAAAGAGCTTTAAGGCTCTCAGCCATTCGATGCGGCCCGTTTTTGAGGAACATCGTGCCAATTGCCGGATCGCGCGCCATTTCCGCAGCGAGCATCCGTTCTAGCCGAACCCTGTCTTCCCGCAACAGAAAGTCGAGCATGCCGAGTGCGGCGTGGAGTAAGATTTCGCGCAAGCTTTTCTCCGCCAAATTCTCCGGCACAAAATTTTCGCGCATATGGGCAACCTCTGTTTGAACCACTTGCCCGAACAGATTCTCTTTGTCCTTGAACCGGCTGTAAATTGTCACTTTGGAAACCTGCGCACGGGCTGCAATGGCTTCGATAGTGGCCGCTGAAAAACCATTGGTAAAAAATTCAACGCGCGCGGCTGCCAAGATATCAGCAATCTTGCGCTGGCTTGCTGGTCCGCCGGCCAAGCTATGTGCTTGATTAGTGTCCGTATCTGTCACGGCAATTCCCCTCTGTCATGCCTCTCTAGCAAAATGAACGCCAACGTACAAATAAAACGTTGACGTTCATTTATTTCGATGGCACTTTGGGAATGCTTAGTAGATTCTAAGCCGCTGAAACGGTGCCCCTATTGTGAAAAATCAACTTTCTAGAGCCTTTCTGTCGTCCGGCGCAGCTATGTTGCTGGCGAGCGGTTGTGTAAGTATGGCACCGGATTCGAAGGCACCAGAAATCGCTGCTGGAGTCCCGCAGGAATATAGCAAGGTCGATGCGAGCGGCGCTTATGAACCGGCGCAATGGTGGAGATCTTTTCAGGACCCGGTTCTCAATAGCTTGTTGGACGAAGCGCTCACCAAAAATCTCGACCTCGCTGAAGCGGCCGCCCGTTTGCGCGCGGCAGAAGCGCAAGCACGCGTGTCGAAAAGCGGTCTGTTCCCGCAAGTCAATGCCGACCTTGGCAGCAGCTATTCCGATACACCATCGGCCGGCACCGGATTTGGCGCAGCCGGCGGGGGGTCTCGGATCCAAGTTGAAAACTACACATCCGGTCTCGGCTTTTCTTATGAGGTCGACCTTTGGGGCCGACTGCGCGATGATGCGCGCGCAGGTCGCGCAGATGCCGAGGCTGCAGCCGCAGACCTGCAAGCCGCGCGCCTTGCCGTGATCGCCGAAACGATAACCAGCTATTTCGATATTGTGGATGTCCGCGATCAAATAGCGCTGACTACAAAGATTATCGATGTGCTGGGCGACCGGGTCGAGCAAACCGAAAATCGCTATCGCCGGGGTCTCGCGACGTCCTTCGAACTTTATCAAGTGCGTCAGGATTTCCGTAATATTCAGGCCGGATTGCCGCAGCGCGAACGCCAATTGACGGCGACCGAAGGCCAGCTGGCGGTACTGATCGGGCGCTATTCCAATAATATGGAACAGTTTCTCGGCCAGAAGCTATCGCCGCAGCTTGTCTTCACCTCCATTCCTTCCGGTTTGCCCATCGACTTGTTGGTGCAGCGGCCGGATATCAGCGCAGAAGGCCAGCGACTGGAATCGGCACGGTTTAATCTCGGTGCCCGCAAAGCGGAGCGTTTCCCATCGATCAGCCTGTCTGCTGGAACGGGAACACAGGCCGGAAACACATCGGGCCTGTTTGATATCTTTGACAAATGGGTACTGAATCTGGGCGCCAATCTGACCGCGCCGTTATTTCAGGGCGGCAGGATCAGGGCGAATATCGAAGCCGCGGATGCGCAATATGCACAGCAGGCGGCGGTTTATGCGCGGACGGTATTGACCGCTTATCAAGAAGTGGGCGCTGCCATCGAAGGCTATGAAGAAGAGCGGCAGCGCTATAGCTTTTTATTCTCTCAACTAGACGAAGCGACCGCGGCGGCACAGTTGCAATCGCGCCGGTTCGCGACGGGCGTCGGCAGCTATGTTGACTATCTTGATGCGCTGCGCGCGCAATATCAGGTGCAATCGGCCTTGTCTTCAGCGGCGCGTGACGTGGCATTGGCCCGCTTGGCAGTGCACCGCGCGCTTGGTGGAAGCTGGGACCAGACCGCTTCCTCAGCGCCCAATACCGACAATGATGATCCCAAGACCGGAGCATCAGACATTAAAGGAGACGAATAGTGCATCGGCAACGCGTCATTGGCGGCCTGATCCTGCTCGCAGCAATATTAATTGCGGCGCTGTTGATATTTCTGCGCGCCGGACCAGAGGAAAAGCCGCCGGAGGAAAATATTCCGCTGGTGCAGGCCGAGCCGCTCGAAATTCGCTCCGGCAATTTGATGGTACAAGGGTCCGGCACGGTTCGCGCGCGTGAAGAGTTGACGCTATCGGCAGAGGTTGCGGGCAAGCTGGTTTATGTCAATCCTGGCCTGCGCGAAGGTCAGAGTGTGGCGCGCGGCGCGACGCTGTTCCGGATCGATACATCGGATTATCGCAATGCTGTCCAGACCGCGCAGGCTGATGTGGCGTCCCAGAACGTTGCCGTCATGGAAGCGCGTGAGGAAGTGTCACTGGCAAAGGCAGAACTGGCTCGCTTTGAGCAACGGGGGGCCAGCAGCAGTGCCTATGCCAGCGTCGATGGCAGTGACTATGCGGCCCGGATATTGCCGCCCGAGACATTGACCAAAGGCCGAGGCACAAATGGCCAGCAAGCCAGCACATCAGCGCCAGCCAATGGGTTGGCGACTCGTGAACCGCAACTCCTGTCTGCGCGGGCAGCGCTCCGCCGGGCACAGGCGCAATTATCCGATGCGCAAACGGCGCTAAAGCGGACCACGGTGCGCGCGCCATTTTCCGGTGTCGTGCGGTCTGAGGAAATCGCGCTAGGCAGTTATGTGGCGCCAGGGCAATCACTTGGTTCCATGGTTGGCACGGCCGATTTTGAAGCGGTTATCCCGTTGTCGGAAAGTGAAGCGGCGCTGATTCCAGCGCTGTGGCGGCCCGGTAACAACCGGATCGAAGCATCGGTCTATTCTGATTATGGCGGGACGCGCTATCGTTGGCAGGCCTTTGTCGATCGCGCCAGCAGTGTTCTTAATCCGCAGACAAGAACGATAGATGTGTTCCTGCGCATCCCCAACCCGCTGCGCGGCGGGGCTCCAGCGGTGATCCAGAAAAAGGGACAGAAATCCGCAGGCGCATCGGGTGCACCGCCTTTATTTGTTGGCAGCTTTGTCGATGCCGAAATTACGGGCCGGGCATTGGATCAATATGCGGTGCTGCCACTGGCAGCGCTGCGCCCGGGCAACCAGATATGGCTGGTGCGGGACGGAAAATTGCGCATCGTCAAAGTGGATATATTCCAGCGAACCGATACGCAGGCATTGATCAGCACGGCTGGTCTGGGCGCAAAGCCGGTTGTGATTTTGGGAACATTGAAGACGGCCACGGACGGTCAGCAAGTGCGAATCGCCGAAGACAGAAAGGATGCTGCCGCAAAAACCAAGCCGGCGACCAAGAAATCAGGAAACGGCAAGGCAAAGGATAGCAAAGCGCCAACCCCAAAATCTGAATCCTCCAAATCCGGAGCTGATATAGCACAATGACCGAACCGGCAGATCAATCGGGTTCGCCGCCATCAGGGCCGGAAGTTCCCAGTAAAGAGGTGATGGAGCAGCGCGGCTTTGTCGCTTTCATGGCCCGCAACGGCGTGGCCGCGAATTTGTTGATGCTGTTCTTCTTCATTGCCGGCATCGCGTCTTTTGGCACGATCGTACAAGAGGTGTTTCCCGAAAACAGCCTCGACACGGTGCAGGTGAGTGTCGTCTACCCCGGTGCGACACCAGATGAAGTCGAGGAATCGATTGTCCAGAAAATCGAAGAATCGGTGGAAGCCGTGGACGGGGTCAAGAAAGTCACCGCCAGTGCCTATGAAGGGTCAGGCGCGGTTTCGGTTGAGCTTGAACTCGGCACAGATATTGACCGCGCATTGGATGATGTGAAGGCAGAGATCGACCAGATCCAAACCTTCCCTGACGAAGCGGAAGAGCCGGATGTACGCGAACTGACCACCAGACAAAGTGTCGTGCGAATTGCAATATTTGGTGATGTCTCGGAAACCGCGCTGAAAGAGGTCGCCTACCAACTGGAGGATTCACTCGCGGCGCTCGACGAGGTATCTTTTGTCGATACCAGCTCCATCCGCGATTATGAGCTGTCGATTGAAGTCCCGCAAAACACATTGCAGGCCTTTGGTTTGTCGCTCAACGATATCTCGCAAACCGTGGCGGCATCCAGCCTCGATAGCCCAGCCGGATCGATTGATACCGATACCGAGGAAGTGCGGGTGCGCACCATCGGACAGAATTACAACCAACAGAATTTCGAAGATATTGTGTTGGTCAGCAATGAAAACGGCACGTTGATAAGGCTGGGTCAGGTCGCCACGATCAAGGATGGTTTTGAAGATGCTGATCTGTTGCCGCTCTATAATGGCAAGCCGGTTGCTTTTGTTGAAGTCTTCCGGACCAGTGACGAGCGGGTGCTCGATGTGGCCGAAGCGGTTCGGGAGCATCTGGAGAGTGATTTTGCCGAAACACTTCCCGAAGGTGTTTCCTATGCGATCTGGAGCGACGATTCCGAACTGCTCAATGACCGCCTGAGCCTGCTCCTCAAAAATGCAGCGATCGGGCTGTTTTTGGTTCTGCTGTCGCTGACCTTGTTTCTTGATATTCGCCTAGCGATGTGGACCGCTGTGGGGATTGGTGTCACCTTTATCGGTGCGATTTATCTGCTTGATCTTGCCGGTTCGAGCATCAACATGTTCTCGCTATTCGGCTTCATCCTTGCCCTTGGTCTGGTGGTCGATGACGCAATTGTGGTGGGCGAGAATATCTATGCCCAGCGCGAAAATGGCCGCACGGGTTTGGGCGCGTCTATTACTGGTGCGCGCCGGGTCACGGTGCCGGTGATTTTCGCTGTGCTGACGACCGTTGCCGCTTTCTCGCCGCTATTTGCGATTGGCGGTGTGATCGGGAAGCTGGTGGCTGACATCCCGCTGGTGGTGATCGCCGTGCTTGCGCTGTCATTGATCGAATGCTTGCTCATCCTGCCTTATCATCTGAGTCATTTGCCAGCCCCTGGAACGCCCAACCTGAACATTGTCACACGGTTTTTTGAACGCGTACAGGCTAAGGTTGATAAACATTATCAGGCGTTCGTCGATGGACCGCTGGATCGCGCGCTCAATTTCTCGCTTCGGATGCCCTATGTCATCGTTGCCGGTTCGGTTGCAATATTGATCCTGTTCGCTTCGTTCATCCCTGCCGGGATTATCAAAGTCGGTTTTTTCCCATCGGTAGAGGCCGATGTGGTTACTGCCAGTCTCGAAATGCCCGCCGGAACCACCATTGGGCAGACCGAGAAAATCGCGCGACTGATCGAGGAGGGCGGGCGCAAAGCCTATGCAGAATATGAAGCGCAACAGGAAGATGATGAACCCTCACCGCTGCGCGGAATATTTACCAGCGTCGGGCAGGCAGCAGCAGACGGCGGTCCGGAACCCAGTGGCGGCACTTTGGCATCTAATCTCGCCAGTGTGCAGTTTAGTTTCGTGCCTGGGGATCAGCGGACACTAGATGCCAAAGCGTTTGAGAGTGCGTGGCGGGATACGGTGGGTCCGCTTGTCGAAGTGCGATCGCTTGTTTTTGCGTCCGAACTGATTTCGGTTGGCGCGCCCGTCAACGTGCAGCTGTCTGATCCCGATCCAGCGATAGTAAACGCAGCCTCGGCGCAGCTTATGGAAGAATTGGCCCGCTTTTCCGGCGTGTTTGATATTGAAACCGATCAGGACGAAGGCTTGCAGGAAATTCAGCTACGGCTGAAGCCAGCTGCGCGAACGCTGGGTGTGACCTTGCAGGATGTGGCGCTACAAGTGCGCGCCGCCTTTTTCGGTAGCGAAGCGCTGCGTGTTCAGCGCGGGCGGGAAGATGTGCGAGTCTATATCCGCTTGCCCGAAGAAGAACGCAATTCGATTACTGATGTCGAGCGTTTCCGAGTCCGTGTGCCGGGCGGTGAAGTCGCGCTAGCAACGCTGGCCGACGTGTCTTTTGGCGAAGCGCCGTCGATTATTCGCCGGACAGATGGCCGCAGGGTAACGACGATAACCGCTGATCTAGACGATGACGTGGTTACGGGGCAGGAAATTGCCGATGCTTTGAACAATGACATCATGCCGCAGCTACAGGCCGATTATCCGCAGCTTTTATATACGCTGGGCGGAGAACAGGAAGAACAGGCCGAGTCGTTTGGCGACCTGACCACCGCGTTCCTCTTCGCGCTTCTGGCTATCTATGCGCTGCTCGCCATTCCTTTCCGGTCCTATGTGCAGCCGCTAATCATCATGGCGGTTATTCCGTTCGGTATCATTGGAGCACTGATCGGGCATATCCTGCTTGGACTACAGTTGGTGGTGTTGAGTATATTCGGGATTATCGCCTTGTCGGGTGTGATCGTAAACGGCTCGCTGGTGATGATCGATTTCATCAACGAGAATCTGCGCAGCGGCATGCCAATAGAAGAGGCAATATTGAAGGGAGCAAAATCCCGTTTCCGGCCGATAATGCTGACCTCGCTCACGACCTTTCTGGGCGTCGCGCCGATCACGTTTGAAACCAGCCTTCAAGCGCAGTTCTTGATCCCGATGTCGGCTAGCCTGGGCTTTGGTGTGCTGTTCGGTGCGTTCATCTTGCAGCTATTGATACCGGCACTGGCACTGCTCGAACATCGCGGCAAGCAAAGGCTTCAGACAATGTTCGCTAACCGGCGGAAAGCGCTGACTGAAAGCTGATATTTCTAATCAGGCGTAATAGGCAACGCTTTGCATGCCGGTCGCGATCAATTGCTGGTCGCTGTTCCAGATGCTCATAAACTGGCTGCTGGCACCATGATCGGCATGATGGGTCTGCGAATCGATGAGCCACCATCCGTCCTGAGTGGTAGGGTGGTCAGCGATCACATTGACCTGCCAGTTCATCGAACTGACCATCGCGTTTTTATCGAGCAGCCCCATGATCGAGGGCGGCAGGCTGTCACCCATGCAGAGAATTTCTGCCATCGGATCGAGGCCATCGCGGTCAGCCAGCCGCATCCAGCGTGTTAGCCGGTTGGTCTTGATACTGGTATCAATCCGCTTCCCGACAAATTCCATTTTTGAAGTGAAAAACTGTTCCGGTCCGCTGTGCAACTCTTCGTCTTTGGGTAGCGGCGGAAAATCAGGTGGCGTCATGTCATGGGTTTTGACTTCCGTTTCGCGCTTGCTCGCAAAGATGAAGTTGCAGTGCAGGCCGAGTCCCTTGTCGCCAAATAGTTCGGACTGGACAAAAGCAGTATTGCGGCCCCGGCGGAGCATTTTCGTCTCAGCGGTGAGCGCGCCAAATAGCGGCCCAGTAAAGGCAATCTGCGCCGAGCGAAGGCCGGGTAGACCATCCTCAATATGACTCGCTGCATGATAGGCCAGCGTTGCTGACAGCCCGCCAAAGGCGGTGCGTCCTTGCGTCCATCCTTGCGGCAGTGTGATCGGATTGGCTTCTCCGCCCGGTCCACATTGGTTCAGAAGGTCGGCTAAGGTCACCATTTTATCGGTATTTTGGGTCATCTGATCGGTCATAAAATCGACTTATCGCGAGAAACAATCGAAATCTACTGTTAAGATTTACATATTTCCCAACTTGCTCTATGTGATATGTAGGGTTTTCAATCTCTTACTAGGAGATATTTTAGATGAGCTACAGCAGTACTCTTACGCGTGCCGATCTTTCTGATACTATGAATCGCCAGGTTGGCCTGTCGCGCGCCGATAGCGCTGTGATGGTTGAGTCGATTTTGGATCACATGATTGGCGCGCTGATCAACGGGGAAAATGTGAAAATTTCTGGATTCGGCACCTTCGTTCTGCGCGACAAAGGCGAGCGTACTGGTCGTAATCCCAAAACCGGTGTGGAAGTACCCATTGCTCCTCGCCGCGTACTGACTTTCCGCGCCAGCCAGACAATGCGCGACCGCATTATCGCGGCCGGGTAAGCTGAAAGGTCGAGTATAGTATGACCAAAGACAGCGGCGCATTCCGAACCATTGGAGAGCTCTCCAAAGAGCTCAACATTAAGCCGCATATTTTGCGCTATTGGGAAGACCAGTTTGGGATGCTTCAGCCGCTGAAGCGCGCTGGCTCACGTCGGCATTATCGGCCCGAAGATGTTACTATGGTTAAGACGATCAACCGCCTGCTCAACGAAGAAGGCTATACCATCAAAGGTGCGCGTAAATTCCTGACATCCCACAAGGCGAAGTCCGGTGCTGCAGCGAGTCAGCCAGCCGCATCCGCGCCACCAGTGGCCGCAAGTGTCAAAGACGATAGTGGTGTGATGCTCAAAGAGCTGAAAACCATTCGTGACCGGTTATCGAGTGCGCTGAGTCAGGCGTAGCTGAACACAGCTAATCTATCGCTTCGTAACGGTTGAATCTGAAATCCGCTTCATCCCGAAAGCGGGCGTCAGCGAGGCATGGGAATTATCGCAGTTCTTAGCAAACATCTGCATCCTGTTTTTCCAGACAGCGCCGGGAACTCGAAAAGAACGCCATCGAAGTTACAATCAGTGCCAATATGAAGATTGGCACTTCTCCTCCGGGAAGGTGAAGTGCTTGCACTAGCAGCCGATCATGGCTCTTGATACTGGCCCATTTGTGCAGTGATGCTTCGGCGAATTCTTTTGTCGCAAAAAGATCAACAAGATCGCGACGACTTCGGTACCGCACAATCACGATGCGATCCCAATCACCATTGGCTTGATCTGACCAGCTGCTCCCAAAGACCGGATGAGAGCCCCGCACCGCCATTAGTTTAATCATTACCGAGCTGAAACGGTCATAGGCCTCTTCACCCGATCCAGTTAGGCCCAGTGCTGCTGGATAATCAGCAACATCGTGAAACTTATACAAATTCACCGTATAGATAGGACGGCCGTCATCTTCGTTCAGAAATTTTCTCAAAGCGGGCAGGTCATGACGGCCACCTGGATTCTGTGATTGGGCTTCGATGCGGTTCATATAGTCATCGACATCCGCGTCTGTCAGCCGACTCGCACTCCATTGGTACCAATATATCAACGCCAAAAAAACCGCTCCGCCAGCTAACGCACTAATTCCAATTCGTTTGACGATGTTCATGATCAACCTTCCGCCGAATCCAATTGCATTTTGCAAGTACTCTATTCAGTAAAGTAATTGCATTTTGCAAGTTCTTTTTCTAACATCGCTCACATGATACGAAATTCTGATGTTTGTCGTTCAAACTGCCCGATCAACTTTGTCCTTGAAACATTCGGTGATCGCTGGACGCTGCTTATCGTACGGGACCTCATGTTTAAGGGTAAGCAGACCTATGGTGGTTTTCTGGAATCGGAGGAGCAAATATCCACTAATATTCTGGCTGATCGGCTGCGCCGACTAGAGGCGCACGAAATTGTTCGAAAAACAGTGGCAAAGGATAATCGATCCAAGTTGATTTACCGTTTCACTGACAAAGGAAAGGACTTGATCCCTATCATGCTTGAGGTCACGGCATGGAGCGCGAAACATGACAGTCAATCCAACGCACCTGCCACATTCCTGAGCGATTATGAAAGTGGGCGAGAACAGATGATTGCGGCAGTTCGGGCAAATCTAGACTAAGCCACCGTAACGCCATGGTAGTATATCTGACGTCCGCTTTTGCGCCCAAAGCGGACATTGGAAATGGAGCTCAGATAGTTATGATCCCTTCCGGAGGTCGAGCACAAAAAATTCAAGCCGCATCGACTTGGGTAGATCAAATGCTGTGTATTAGTCGCACTATGAGTTAACCATCTATACCCCACGTGTCCTGATCATGCCGTCTTTATCAACCTTTTGCCAAGATATCCTGTATAAGTTGCCGAGGTTAGATCTAATAATCGCCTACGCAGGCGAGGCAGAGGGAAAAGGGAGCATCATGTCGTTCAGTGAACACTCTTTGACCTTGTTCGGTTTAACGCTCGGCTTGATTGCCTTGCCTTCCTGCGCGCTGCTGGAAACGCTTCCAACGGAAAACCTTGAATATGTAGACGCAATTCCGGATGTCCCACAAACCAGTGCCAAAGGATTGAACTTCGGCGACGGACAGCAGTTTTGCGGTCCTGCTTCTGCCGCAAATGCGTTGAGCTGGCTTGTTGGTGAGCCGGATAAGGCACGGGTCACAATGCTGAAACTCGCTTCCAATGACTATATGAATACGAGCCTTAAGAACGGGACCGGCCTCGATGGGTTTATTTTCGGGGTTGATCGTTTCGCGCGGGAAAATTTTAGGGCCTATAAGCGATTGCAGCGACGAGGCTGGCGCCATCTGTCAGATGGTTATGAGCGCTTTGACAGTGACAAGCTGATCTCAGTTGACTGGCTTGCGGCCGGTGTCAGCAATCGTTCTGCAGTTTGGCTAAATATCGGCTGGTATGTTCATACCGAAGAGGAAGATCGCTACAGGCGGATCGGTGGGCATTGGGTCACACTGGTTGGCTATGATTTCAATAGAGACAGTCAATTTGTCATTCATGATCCTTCGCCGCGTGCTGGTAGTGGCTTAAAAAACCATAAGATAACGGTGTCACCGATTGCTACAGGTGGCTTGACCGGTGACAAGAAATCAATGCCCGGAACAGCCGTTGGGCTTCTCAAAATAGACGAGGGGATATTAATGAAACCGGGCGCCGATACCGCAATCATTGATGCTGCTGTACGATTGGATCTATAGTTAGCTTTTTGTACCAGCGATGTAGAGAATCGTTGTATAGAAACTCAGAAAATCAACATATGATATTATAACCGCTTTTGCATCCAAAGCAGATTTAATCGTTCCGCTAAACATAGTCCGGCCCGAGTTCGGGGTCCAAATCACGTGGCCGGGTAAACCGGCTCAATGTACCGCAGCTGTCTTTAATGTCTGACCAGTTCTCAATGTTAAGACTGAGTTCGGCCAATGCAGCTGTCGGATATTTGACCTCCACTGCACCGCGCGCTTCGGATGAGCCATCGTCGGGGACAAGATCGAAGATCAAGTCTTCGAGGCCGGGGTTATGCCCGACCATCAGGACATGGTTCGCATCGGCATTCGCACCTCGGAGCACATCCATCAAAGTCACCGAAGAGGCGAGATAGATTTTGCGGTCCCATTGCGGTTCAAAAGATAGGCCGCTGGCGGGTTCCACATGCTCTAGTGTTTCGATGACCCGGACGGCTGGAGAGGCGAGGACTTGATCAAAGGCCAGATCATTGCGCTTTACAAACTTGCCCATGATCGCGGCGGCGCGCTTGCCTTTTTCGTTGAGCGGTCGGTCAAAATCACGTGCTACAGGGTCATCCCAACTTGATTTTGCGTGCCGTAAAAGTGTCAGTCTTTTCATATACCGCCCGATTTATCCCGCATTTTATCCCTCAGCGCAGCGTCATGCCCGAAAGATATGTCAGGGGAAAGACTGGATTGCACAGTTTTGGATTTAGCCGCTTTTATTTCGGCCAATGCTTGGGCGAGCGGCATGCGTTCCACCGGTGTGCCTTCCGGAAACGCCGTCAGCAACCGGGATGGGAAAGCGGATGACAGGATCACGAAATGGCCATGATCATCGGCGCGGCGGATGATCCGGCCAAAGGCTTGGGCGAGTCGCGCGCGGATGATGCGATCATCATAGGCGGTGCCTCCGCCTGCCAGTTTGCGAGCCTTGTGCAATATATCGGGACGCGGCCAGGGGACCGATTCCATCACCACGAGGCGCAGGCTTCGTCCGGGCACATCGACGCCGTCGCGCAAGGCATCGGTGCCGAGCAAGCTGGCCTTTGGATCATCGCGAAAAATATCCACCAGCGTGCCGGTATCGATCGGATCAACATGTTGCGCGTAGATGGGCAAGCCGCTTTGCGCCATGCGGTCGGCAATGCGAGCATAAACAGTGCGTAGCCTCCGGATGGCGGTGAAGAGGCCGAGCGTGCCGCCGCCGGACGCTTCGATCAGTTGCGCATAGGCACCGGCCAGTCCCGCCATATTGCCGCGTTTTACATCGGTGACGATGATGACTTTGGCTTGCTCTGCATAGTTGAACGGGCTTGGTACCTCAAATTCCTGTACTGCCTGGTCGAGATGCACCGCGCCGCTACGCGCCCGTGCCGTCTCCCAATTACCCCCGCCTTTCAGCGTGGCCGATGTGATCATCAAGCCGTGGGCGGGTTTCGTGACGACCTCTGTCACCGGTATGGTCGGGTCGAGCCAGTGGCGGCAGATACCTATATCATATTCGCGGCCCTCAAACCGGTCGATCATCAACCAATCGACAAAATCGGGATCAGCCGGACCGCCAATGCGCGACAATAAAGAGAGCCAGCCGGACAAGGTGTCGCAGCGCCAACCGAGGCTCGACAAGGCCCCTTCCATGCGCGCTCGCGCGGGCCCGTCCATCCAGTCCGGGCCTTCCTCGATCAGATGCTCGATCCGTTGGCCAAGCCGGACCAGCGGCTTGAGCAAAGCGTCAATCGCTTGCGCAGCAGACGCAACAGCATCGATCATCGGGCCTTCAACATCGGTAAGTTCGGTTTCCAGCCCATAGCCGGCATCCGCGCTCTGGCTTTCGTCGCGGGCAAAAACCATATGGCGCACTTCGCCGAGCAGGGCTTCGACTGGGCCGAAGGGCTCGCTTTCGGACAGGCGTTGCAACCAGCCATCGCTAGGCAGCGATTCCGCAGCATGGCGGGCGCTTTCAATCGCACGGCCGCCTTCGTCATCATAAGAGGCGAGGTCGGCGAGACGCGCGGCGAGGCCCCGTCGCCGTCCACGGTTCTTGCTTTCAGGGCCGATTACCCAGCGGCGAATTTCGATGGCTTCTTGCCCGGACAGACGCGCGGCAAACATGGAATCTGCGGCGTCGAATAGATGATGACCTTCATCGAAAATCAAACGTGTTGGGGCGTTCTGTTGTTCGCGTCCGCGGGCGGCGTTGACCATGACCAGAGCGTGATTGGCGATGACGATATCGGCCTGTTGGCTGGCACGCGCTGATTTTTCGATGAAGCATTTGCGGTAATGGGGACAGCCCGCATAGACGCATTCACCGCGCCGGTCGGTTAGCGCGGTAGCTCCGTTGCGGCGGAATAAGGTTGTCAACCAACCGGGCAGGTCGCCGCCGACCATATCGCCATCTTTCGAATAGGCCGCCCAGCGCGCGACCAGATGCGCCAGGATTGCTGCCCGTCCGGCAAAGCCGCCTTGCAGCGCATCTTCCAGATTGAGCAGGCAGAGGTAATTTTCACGGCCTTTACGAACCACGACTTTCTTGCGGAAGGTTTCCTCGTCGGGATAGATACGCCGGGTTTCGCGGTCGAGCTGGCGCTGAAGCGCTTTGGTAAAAGTAGAAATCCAGACCGCACCGCCCGCCTCCGCCGCCCAAAGCGACGCGGGTGCCAGATAGCCTAAAGTCTTGCCAATGCCGGTACCCGCCTCGGCCAGCAGCATATTGGGCGCGCCCTTTACGCGGCGCGGATTGAATATTTTGGCAACCGCGGCGGCATAGCTTTTCTGGCCCGCTCGCTCCTCCGATCCCTGACCGGTCAGGCTGCCAAGCTGGGTCAGTGTTGCGCTCTCGTCCATCGTTATGGATCGCGGAGCCGGGCGCGGGGTTTCTTCTTCCCATTCTTCGAGTTTGGAAAACAGCCAGCGTTCCGCCTCGGCGGGTTTGTTCAGCCGTTTGGATACTTCTCCCGCCCATGGCCAGCGCAGCCGATACATGGCCTGCGCGCTGCTCCAGGCGCCTTCGCGTTCCGGCCAATGCGGCGCTTGCAACCCAGTCAATAGATGCTCGGCCGCCATTCGATAGAGTTTGGCAATATCCGCCTCTTGTTCGGCGGGTTTCAATCCCAATGACTTGGCCAGACCAGCCGGGGTCGGAACCACAAATTGCGCCGGATGGATGAACGCAAATAGCTCCAACAGGTCCAGACCGGATAGATCAGGATAGCCCAATCGCTGCCCCATAAGTGGCGCGTTGAGCAAGATATGCGGGGTTTCGGCGACACAGCCAATCGCCTCACCCTTGCCAATCGCGCGGGACACGCCATCGCTGCCGCAAATCCAGATGCCGCTATGGCTGGCATGCAGCGCGGGATAGGGGAGGGTAAGATCAGTCAAATGTTACAATCATCCGGGCGCGTTGGGACCTGCCAAGGCCACGCCGGCATAGAAACGATGCATGCCGAACAAGACCGCGTAAAGTACCAGCGCTATGCCAAGGCCCAAGACCTCACGGCCGACAGTGGCGGTTTCGGTTGGCTTCACCCAAGCGCCTTCGTTTCGGGACACGGTGAAAATCGAGATCAACGCCCACAGGCCCAGACCACCAAATAATACCACCGACCTACTGTCACCATTGGCCAGTAAATGCCCCCCGGCCCAGACCAGCATGCCGGTCAACATCGGGTGGCGGATAAACTGTTTAATCTGGGATTTGCCTTGCGCCGCCCCAAAGAGGAAAATCGCAAAGACCATGAGCAGCATATTCAGATGCCGGGCCCAAGTCGGCGGGTCATAGACAAATTCATATTGTGCCGTGCGCCAGCCATAGATCATCAACGCTATCGCAGCGACGATCAGCAAAGCCACCAGCCCCTGATGCGGGCCTTCTCCAATCTTTGTGCGTATGTTGGTTCTCAGGCCCGGAGCCACCGATTTGACGAGATGAACGATGCTCCAGAGCAACACGCCCGCGATCAATGCACCCATTTGAAATCTCCTGTTTTTGTGCTGTTCTAACTTGCTATAGACGGTAATGCCACTATTGGCGCAGAACCAAGAAAAATAAACGACCTAATTGATTGAACAGGACTATCTCATCGTGACCGATTATCGTGAAGCAGCACAGCAATCCAAAGCATGGCCTTTTGAAGAAGCCCGCAAATTGCTCAAACGCTATCGCGGTGAGCGCGGCGCACCTGCGCCTAAGACCGGCCCCGATGGTGAAATTGAGCCCATGTTGTTCGAAACCGGCTATGGTCCATCCGGCTTGCCGCATATCGGTACATTCAACGAAGTGTTGCGCACCACCATGGTGCGGCGTGCCTATGAGACGTTGACGGGTAACCCGACGCGGCTGATTGCCTTTTCCGATGATATGGATGGCTTTCGCAAAGTGCCGACCAATGTTCCTAATCAGGATATGCTGGCCGAGCATCTCCACAAGCCATTGACGCAGGTACCGAACCCCTTCGACACGGAATATGAGAGCTTTGCAGCGCATAATAATGCGATGCTGCGTGATTTTCTCGATCGCTTCGGCTTTGATTACGAGTTCATGTCCTCGACTGAGCAATATCAAAGCGGTGCTTTTGATGAGACGTTGAAGCTCGTGCTGGCGCGTAATCAGCAGATATTGGATATCATGCTGCCAACTCTCGGCAAGGAACGTCAGGCAACCTATTCGCCGATCCTGCCGATTAGTCCGAAAACCGGCCATGTCTTGCAGGTGCCTGTTGAGATTGTCGACGCGGAAGCGGGCATTGTCCGGTTTGAAGATGACGGTGAAATGATTGAGCACAATGCCCTTACCGGCGGTGCAAAGCTACAATGGAAAGTCGACTGGGCAATGCGCTGGGTGGCTTTGGGCGTCGACTATGAAATGTATGGCAAGGACCTGACTGACAGCGGCGTGCAGTCGGGCAAGATTGCCAAGGTACTCGGCGCGCGCAAGCCCGACGGGCTCATCTACGAGATGTTCCTTGATGAAAAAGGCGAGAAGATTTCCAAATCGAAGGGCAATGGCCTGAGCCTCGACGAGTGGTTGCGCTATGGCTCTGAAAACAGCCTCGCTTTCTATATTTACCGCGAACCGAAATCCGCCAAGCAGCTCCATATGGGCGTGATCCCAAAAGCCGTGGACGAATATTTTCAGTTCAGGGCTAACTGGCATGATCAAGCGCCGGACAAACAGCTCGGTAACGCTGCGCACCATGTTCACGGCGGCGATGTGCCCGAGGATATTATTCCGGTGACCTTCGGATTGCTTCTCAATCTTGTTGGTGTGATGGGTGATGCGGATCGCGAACAAATCTGGGGTTATTTGCGGCAATATGCACCGGATGCGACGCCGGAAAAATATCCTGATCTGAATGAGTTGATCGGCAACGCCATGGCCTATCATAAAGATTTTATCGCGCCGACGCTGCATCGCCGGAAGCCGGAAGGCGTCGAAGTCGCAGCGTTGGAAAGGCTTGATAGCGAGCTGGGCGCATTGCCGGATGATGCGCCTGCCGAAGATATCCAGACGATCGTTTATACGATCGGCAAAGAGGGCGGGTTCGATAACCTGCGCGACTGGTTCAAGGCGCTTTATGAAACCCTACTCGGCAGCTCGCAGGGACCACGCATGGGCAGCTTTATTGCTCTCTATGGCGTTGACAACACGCGCAAGCTGATCGCGGAGGCCCTGTTATGAGTAGCGGCATCAGTGGCTATCATCTCGCACAGATTAATATCCTGCGCTTCAAGCGGGAGAAAGACCATCCGGCCAACGCTGACTTTATGGATGCTCTCGATCCGGTAAACGCACTGGCGGACGAGGCACCGGGATTTATCTGGCGGTTGGTGGGAGAGGGCAATGATGCTGTCGATATTGATCCGGTTCCGGACGATCCGCGTCTGGCCGTAAATATGTCGGTCTGGGAAGATGTCCAGTCACTGGGTGACTTCGTTTACAAAAACCCCGAGCATCTTGCGATCATGCGCCGCCGCAAAGAATGGGCGGAGCACATTGAGGCTTATCAGGCCTTATGGTGGGTTCCGATTGGCCATGTTCCATCGGTGGAAGAAGGTTTGGAGAAAATCGAATTGCTGGAACAAAATGGTGCATCGGCAGATGCCTTCACCTTTCGCCAGCCGTTTGATGCTCCGGACGGGACGCCTGCCATACCTGTGCTGGATGAATGCGCCTGATGATCGATATTTTCACCACCGGCGGCACGATCGACAAGATCTATTTCGATGCATTATCGGAATATCATATCGGCCCGACTCCCTTGCCGGATATATTGGCGGAAAATAATGTCTATGTTCCGCACCGGGTGACGCAGTTGATGCGCAAGGACAGTTTGGAACTCACGAATGACGATCGTCAGGCGATCCATGATGCCGTGGCGGCCAGCGATGCCGACAAGATACTCGTGACTCATGGCACCGATACTATGGTGCAAACCGGGATGGTACTGGCGGATATCACGGATAAGACCATTGTGCTAACGGGTGCAATGCAGCCAGCAACTCTACGCAATAGCGATGCCGAATTTAATGTCGGCTTTGCATTGGCTGCGACGCAAACATTACCGCATGGGGTTTATATCGCGATGAACGGCGAGGTATTCGATCCCGCGAGCACCAAAAAGGATCGCGACGCGCACCGCTTCATTCGTGCGTAGGTTTTTTGAACAACGGACTCTGGGCAAGGGCTTTTGTTGCATAGGGCATAGCCACCAGCAGCACTGCAATGGTAGCGATCATCACCAGATAAGCCACCGCGCCATAAAGCGTCAGTCCGGGCGCGGTCCACAGCAGCAAAACATCATTGCCGCCCGGGACGGCAGCTGCACCAATACCCATCAGGAAGCCACCAATCAGATTGGCAGCGGCCAGCTTCCACGTCCCGAATTGCGGGTGAAATTTGTTTTTGAGCCAGCTGCTGAAAACCGCACCGGCGAATAAGGCCATGACTGCTAGCTCGACGGTCATGCCAACAGACAGGCCCTGTCCAGCGAGCAGGCTGTTGAGTACCGCCGCGTAGGACCATTCCGGGCGCGTGCCATAGATCAGAGCGGCTGTGATTCCGATGGTGAGCAAGGCGAGCATCGCCATGTTGCGCTTGATGATGATGAGCCAGAGACTGAGCAGAGACAGGACCGCAAAACCGAGCAGCACACCCTGTTTGAAAATACTGTCTTCGATCGCGGTCCGTCCAATGGTCACCACCGGACCAAAGGGGTTAAGTGTTTCAACGCGTAGCAACAACATGGCGAGTGCCAGGCCAACAAAGGTCAATACATAGCTGAACTTGCCCGCCCCGATATAGCCGACCGTGCCAACAAAACAGCCGCGATTGATGAGCGCACCCACGCCCATGATCGCCGCGCCGAAGAACAGTTGCCAGCCAATTTCTATATCGACCGGAATATGCGCGCGTCCGGAATATTGCAGAAGCAGAAACAGCACCAGCCCCGCCCATGAAGCAACGATGAGCAAGCCGAACAGCCAGTCCATCTTGCCGTTATGGATCCAGCGCATGGTGGCCGCAACCGTGCAGGTCGCGGCGCGTACCAAGGCAAAGCCGAGCAGAAAAGCCAGCGGAATGATGAGGAACGCCGTCACCTAAATGCCGCTCTTTTCAGCCAAGCCCTCGGCAACCTCATCAAGATAGCGCGCATCGCCCATTGCGACGGAGAGGATCATCGCGCCCTGCAAGGCCGCAATGATGTGAGAGGCATTGAGATTTGTGGCCGGTTCTGTTCCCGCCAAAGCCGTTTCCGTCCATGTCATCAACCGTGTGAAATAGCTGTTCACCGACTCTTGTACAGCTGGCGGCAATTGCGGGCTGACCGACCCTAGGACGGCGCATAGGCAGCTGCTTTCTCCCTCGGCATAAGCGGCGCGATAGGCCCCGACCAGTCGGGTGAGCCGATCCTTTGCCGTATCACCCACTGCATCGGGCGCGCCCAGACTATCCAGCAAATTTTCAGTATAACGCTCGACTACTGCCTTGCCGAGATCTTCCTTGTGCGGGAAATGATAGTGCACGGACGCGCTTTTCATATCCAGCGCAGCAGCAATGTCGCGAAAGCTAATCCCGGCAAAGCCGCCCTGCCGATAGCCGCGTTCTGCAATATCCAATATCTGATCGCGCTTGCTAATCGTGTCTGCTCCCACCTGTTTGTTTACCTATCACAAGATAGGGGTTGATCAAGTGTGATTCCAGTGATACCTACCTACCGATAGGTAATTAACAAGAAAGGTACCTACTATGAAGATTTATGATTTTGAAGGTTTCCCCAATCCCGCCCGCGTTCGCATTGCGCTCAAAGAAAAAGGCCTGTTTGATCAGGTGGAGTTTATTTCGATCAATGTTCCTGAAGGCGAACATCGCAAGCCCGAGTTTCTGGAAAAGAACCCGTCAGCAGCTGTACCTGTCCTGGAACTGGAAGACGGCACCACCATTTCCGAATGTAGCGCGATCACCGAATATCTTGATAATCTGACTGATGAGCAGGACCTTACCGGCAAGTCACCAAAGGAACGCGGCGTGATTGCGATGATGCAGCGCCGGACCGAGGCAGGATTGCTTGATGCAGTTGGTGCCTATTTCCATCACGCTACGCCCGGACTGGGCCCTGATATAGAAACCTATCAGAATGCTGAATGGGGCAGCAAACAGGGTGAGCGTGCGGTTGCGACCATGCGCTATCTCGATGGCGTATTGGCTGACCAACCCTATGTCGCTGGCGACGAATTCTCGGTTGCTGATATCACTGCCTTTGCCGGTCTTGGCTTTGCCGATTTTGCCGGTGTGGAAACCCCATCCGATTGCAAAAATCTTGCGCAATGGCGTGCAAAGGTCGAAACACGCCCGAGCATTGCTGGCTAGACGGAGACTTTGAGATGAGGATCAACGCCGATTTTGACAAACCCGTGGTCCTCAGACCGGAGGATATGAAATGGGTCCCCTCCCCGTTGCCCGGTGTCGAGCGCAAAATGCTTGACCGGGTGGGCGGAGAAGTTGCGCGCGCCACATCATTGGTACGTTATGCCCCAGGCAGTTATTTCGATCCGCATGTTCACAGCGGCGGAGAGGAATTTCTGGTGGTTAAAGGCGTGTTCTCTGACGAACATGGCGACTTTCCAGCTGGGACTTATGTGCGCAATCCCATCGGCACCAGTCACAAACCACATAGTCAGGATGGCTGCATCATATTGGTGAAGCTGCACCAGTTTGATGCTGCGGATACAGCGCATTTCTCGCTCGATATCAACGCACTGGATTTTGAGGATGGTGGCGCGCCGGGTGTGGAATTCGCCTGGCTTCATCACTTTGAGGGCGAGGAAGTGAAAATCGTCAGATGGGCACCGGGTAGCAGCTATCCTGAACATGTCCATGAAGGCGGCAGTGAAACCTACATCCTTGACGGCAGCCTGTCCGACGAACATGGCGATTATCCCACCGGAACATGGGATCGGACGCCGCCGGGATGGACGCACACGCCCTATAGCGAAGAGGGATGTCTTGCCTGGACGAAAACCGGCCATTTGACACCTGAAAAGCTTGGGAAATTTGCCGCTTAGGCTGCGGCGGGTCGAGTTACCTGTTTCAATACATCCCGATATCCGCTCGCAATTGTCATCCGCTTGTCCATACCTTCCGCTAGTAGCAGCGCATGTGCTTTTGGCAGATTATAGCACGGCACGCCCATGAACAGGTGATGTTCGCTATGATAGTTCACCCAATAGGGTGCAACTGTGGTGCGTTCCCATAGGTTCGCATAGGTTGTGCGAGCGTGGGTGAACGGGTCTTCGCTTCCCGTCGTGGTGCAGGCATGTTCGGCAATATTGCGGATGCGCAGAAAGAGTTGGAACGTCGTCGCCAGCGCAATGGTCCAGATCAGGAATGGAATGATGCCAAATGTGAGCAGGCTGGCGACCAGCACAATAAGTTGGATCAGGAGAAAGCGACCGACCGTTTTTGTTGTCCGGATGGCTCCGTCCAAGTCCGTTACCGGCGCAGATACGCCAGCCGCACCGCCGCGATTGAGCGCTGTACCAGCAGATGTGTCGCGCTTGCCCTTACCTTCGGTCGAAGGCGATCCTCGCAGCATTGCCTTGAGCCCCAGCCATGCCGCGACCATCTGACCGCTGCGCTGCTTCAAAAAAGTCTGCCCGGTCAAATCGCGAAAGACTTTGCGTTTCATACTCTCTGGTGTCGTCGGAAACGGCTTTGACAGCGCCAGGTCGGGATCCTCTGGCTGCTGCGTATATCTGTGATGAGTCAGGTGATAGGCCCGGTAGCTATGAAGGTCGCTTCCCGTTGCGGCGCCAGTCAGCCATTGGCCGGCGAAATTGTTAACCTTGCGATTGGGATGGAGCAGCCCATGCGCGCCTTCATGCATTAAAATGGAGAGGCCCAACTGCCGCCCGCCAACAATTGCGATTGCAAAAGGGAAGGCGACGAGGCCCGCTAACCAGTGCCAATCCCATAACAATGCCGTGCCCGCTAAAACAACGGCAGTCGTCAACCAGCCATGCAGCGTCAACCAAAGGCCCCGCGAGGGCGATACATGCGTCAAACGCACCCAATCGTCGCGGGCAAAAATCTCTGTGGGTCGGGCGGCTTTAACGGTTGGCATGAGCCTATAATAGGCTAATTTCCGCCAAAAATCCACTTTTTACGACAAAAGCGGCAAGCTGGGTATTCCGTAACGTAAAATAAGCCTGCCGGTTAAATTTCGACCAGTCCGTTCTCGATAGCGTCCATCCGCTGCCGCATCGCGATGCGGGTTTCTCCATCATCCGTAGCGCAAACCAAAGTGCCGCCGCCTGCTGCCATGACGCGCTCTATGTCCGGCCACATCGCATCGGGTGTTTGGGCCTCTCGCCACATGCCAGCTATTTTTGGATCCATGTGGCGTTCGCCGCCAAAGCGTTCGGGGCGGGCTTTGGCGCCATCCCAAATCTCGGTATTGAGCAGGCCAGGGCATAAGATGGTCGTATCAATATCCTTAGCCGCCAGCTCTCCACTCAGGGCTTCAGCAACCGCCATCGTGCCATGCTTGGTGACGGCATAAAGGGGAAAGTCGCCTTCTGGTGTCCGCAGTGCAGCCGTTGAAGCGGTAATGCCGACATGGCGCGGATGAACCTCCAGCAAAGGTACAAAACATTGCGCTGTCCAGATCGCACCCAGCACATTCACATCATAGGCCCAGCGTACCTGATCGGGCCTCCCCTCCAATATGGATGCTCCCACGCCAACGCCAGCGTTGATCCACAGCATTGCAAGATCGCCATGATCACTACCAAAACGCTTGGCCGCTGCCGCAACAGCGTCACGGTCGCTAATGTCGAAGCTCATCGAAAAAGCGCCGCCGCCAATTGCCAGTGCCACGGCGGCGGCGGCCTCTTCGCGGATATCCTGAACGCAGACGATCATGCCAGCTTCCGCGAGTTTGATCGCGAGCATCTTGCCAATGCCATCACCGGCTCCGGTGACGAGAGCGGTGCGTCCAGCATAGGCGCTGAGTTTGGTCATGTGCTTACTCCTGCTTCAACTCTTCAGCCAATTTTAGCATAAAGACGGCACCGCGCGTGAATTGATCAAGGCTGATATATTCATTCGGCTGATGCGCCTGTTCAATCGACCCTGGGCCACAAATCACGGTCGGAAAGCCTGCTTGCTGAAACTGCCCTGCCTCGGCGGCATAGGAAACAACGCCAGCTGGCCTATTGTCGCCGGTGAGTTTGCGAACAAAGGCTTCGGCTTCTGCGGAACCAGATTGACCGAGAGGCGGCGCGTTGGACAATTGTTCCACGCGGACACCAGTTCCGGGAAAGGCGTCCTTCAGCTGAGCGTCAATAGCGGCAGCTTTCTCCTTGAACGGTTTCAGGATCTCATCCGGATCGACATCGGGCGGACAGCGCAAGTCAAAAACGAAATGCGCGCGCCGTGCCAATATATTGGCCGCTGTGCCGCCTTCCATCTTCCCAACCGTAAGAGTTGCATGAGGCGGTGTGAATGGAGATTCCGGATTGGCATTTTCCCAAAGCTCCCGTGCGAGATTGGCAAGATCATGCATCAGCTCTATCGCAACCATATTGGCGGACACGCCCAAATGAGTCAGGCTGCTATGCGCTTCATGACCGAGCACTTCCACTTCGTGGACGCAAATGCCTTTGTGACCCGTCACCACCTTCATCATGGTCGGCTCGCCAATAATAGCTAGGGCCGGTTTGGGCAGGGTGGCAGCAATTTCCTCAATCATTGCGGGTGCGCCAAGGCAGCCAACCTCTTCATCATAGCTGATCGCCAGATGCACCGGTCGCTTGCCATCTTTCAGCAATGGGGCGGCCGCCAAAGCAAGAGCGATAAAACCCTTCATGTCGCAAGTCCCGCGTCCGTGAAGCAAGCCTTCGCGTTCTGTGACCGCAAAGGGTTCGCTCGACCAGTCCTGCCCATCCACTGGCACAACATCGCTGTGGCCTGACAGGATGATGCCACCTTCTATATCAGGGCCGATGGTGGCGTAGAGATTGGCCTTGGATCCAGCGGCATTGATGACCCGGGTGGCGCTGATCCCATATTGCGCGAGATAATCCTCTACCCACGCAATTAGGTCCAGATTGCTGTTCCGGGAGGTTGTATCGAAGGAAATTAGCGAATCGAGAATCGCTAAAGATGAACGAAGAAGGGGATTTGTCATAAGGTTCACATAAACGTGCGCTATTCAGAATGAAACTTTCTTACAAAAATGCTTTATCTTTCAGCTGCTTTACAGCATGTTACATGGAGGCATTTGGAGAGAAGGAAGAATCTGGCTACAGCGTGTTCATCAATGGTTAATCAAATCTTTACGGTTTCTTGTAAAACAAGCTGAGATAGAGGGTTCTAAATCGGGTATGAACAGAGTTATTTCAGTTGAACAGGACTTGGAAGCGCTGGCTAGTCTGGCTGCGAGATTGCTCTCGACACCGGTAGCGACGATCACGCTATATGAGTCGAATTGCAAAGACGGACATGGCACGGCCGACCATATCACGCATACTGCGGTAGCGTGTGATGAAGACTGGGCGAAGAGCCATCCCGACATAGACATTGCGCAATTGGGCAGTCCGCGTTCCGCCATGACGCAACATCTTGGACTATACGCATCTGTTCCGCTTAGAAATGGCGACGGCTCGACCATAGGCATGGTCGCCTGTGCGGGCGACGAGGCCAGAGATTTGAGTGATCAGGAACTGGGCATGCTAAAGCATATCACAGCCTTAGCCTCGGCTGTCATTCACGCTTAAACTGTTAACTTATTGGTTAACCATTACAGGGATTTGTAAAGGTCGTCTGGTTCGTACCTAGGCGTCGATATCCACAGACTGCAAAGCCGCTTTGCCGCGTGCCGTGATCATGGTGTCGAGAAAGCGGGGTCCAGAACCCGTGCCGGTCAGGAAAGCTTCATACAGGATCATGCCATTGTCGCTCAACGTTTGGACAGTATCCACGAAAAGCGCAGGATTGCGGCCATTATCCTCTGACTCAATTACATCTGGAGTCATGGTTGCCGCCGACGGCCAGGTTTGATTGAGCGACCCGAGAACATAACGTTCCGTCTCGGACAAGTTCGCTTCGGGGGAGTAAGCAGAAGTCATTTTCTATCGCAGACCAGATCAAATTAAGTATGCCCCACTCGCTTTGATTGTGTTAACCTTTATTAAACTAAAAAGTTAAAAAAGTGTTAACAAGCGGTTACCACTCCTTTGACTTTTCAGGACATTCAGAGCCATTTTGACAGGGCGCAAAGCCAGTTTAGAGCTAGCTCTGAACGATGTCAGCCCCTTACAGATTTTTGACGCCGGGATGATAGCGAAGACGGTTGTTCTGCCCTTAACACCAGACGAGTTGAATCTTAATATCGGGGATATGGGTGATTTCCCTAAAGAGAAATGCCCATAATTGCGTGAAGCGCCGATTTGACATTGCATATCCATAAACATAGATATCTATATATTAGATAGATATGGAGATTCGAATATGATTTCGCGTAGACAGGTTCTGGTAACCGGCGGTGCATCGCTTGTACTTCTCGGCGGTGGTTTCGGTGCTTATGTTGGAACACGCTCAATCGCCAAGGCGCAAGAGCCTTGGAAACAGGCGGCAACGGGTTTTGGCGACCCGCGGCTCGATGCGCTGGCCTTTGCCATATTGGCACCCAATCCGCACAATCGCCAACCCTGGCAGGTGCGGTTGGAGGGCAATGACAGTTTCACGCTTTATTGCGATCCGGACAAACACCTGCCTCATACTGATCCGCCCAATCGCCAAATCACAATCGGCTTCGGTACGTTTTTGGAACTGTTCCGGCAGGCGGCTGCTGAAAAAGGATATCGTGCAGATATTACGCCTTTCCCTGAAGGCGAACCTGAACCGGTGCTCGATAATCGGCCTATTGCTTATGTCACGCTGACAAAGGATGCGTCAGTTTCCGGCGATCCTCTGTTCGGTTCTATATTGAACCGGCGTAGTACCAAAGAGGCTTTTGCTCCGCGCAGTGTCGATGAAGAGACATTTGCCAAACTACAGACCATGGCGTTTGCTGGACAATCTGAACCGGTGACATCACTTGCCACGACAAGCAATGCCGAGAAGGTCGCCCAATTGCGGGAGCTGAATTGGAAAGCATGGTTGGTGGAATATGATACCGCACGCACCCAAAAAGAGAGCGTCGATTTGATGCGGATTGGCGCGGCCGAAGTAAATGCGAGCCCCGACGGCATTGATATGAGCGGACCGATGATGGAAGCGCTGCGGCTGGGCGGCATCGTCTCACGCGAAGAGCTCGCGACAAAGGGATCCACGGCTTATGAGTCCGGTATCTCCATGTATAAAGAGATGCTGGATAATACGAGTAGCTTTGGCTGGTTGATCTCACCGGACAATAGCCGGACAACACAATTGCAATCTGGTGCGGCCTGGGTACGGATTAATCAGGCGGCGACCGCCTTAGGGCTGGCGATGCATCCGGTCAGCCAGATATTGCAGGAATTTCCCGAAATGGCTGATCTTTATAATGAATATCATGCCTATCTAGCTGTGGATGCACCAGCGAGGGTCCAGGGCTTTTTCCGTTTCGGTTATGCTGCTGCGCCGGAACCTTCGCCCAGATGGCCGGTGGAATCGCTCATCCTGAACGTCTAAGGAGAGCATATGACTGACGATTCAACACCTAAGCCAGCAGGGCTGGAAGGCGACCCGATAGAATTTGCGGTGATGACAGAAATTGGCATCATCAACCAGCTTACCACCAATCTGTTTCAGTCGCATTTGCCGAAAGGCATGACGGTGGCGCAATTTTCGGTGCTCAACCATCTTTTGCGCCTCGAAGTGCAGCAAACCATCAGCGAACTGGCCAGTGCGATGCAGGTGGCGCAGCCGACCATGTCATCAACCGTGCGCAAGTTGGAGGATAAGGGACTCATCGAGCTGATCTATGAACCGGATGATCGCCGGATAAGACGGGTGGCGGTGACAGCCGCTGGCACGCAGTGCCGCAACGATGCGGTGGCGGCGCTTGGGCCAATGGCTGAGAAATTGCGGAAAAACATACCGGCAACGGAATGGGAGGCATTATTGCCGCCGCTAAACCGGATCAGGGTATCTCTGGATGAATTACGGAGCTAGCCTTTGGCGATGATCACGAGCCGACGGCAGTTTCCTTCTGACCTTTCGCCTCCAGAGCCTTCGCTTCCGCTTTTTTCAGCAAAGCCAGGGCGCGTTCCGTCATTTCCGATTGATGCGGATTGTGAGCCAGTGGACCTAGAGTATGAGCGGCCCAGTCATATTTTTTCTGTTCCATAAACTCATTGGCCATCATCCAGCGCAGCCCATTGTCATAGGGCGCTAGTTCCAATGCTCGCGCGAGCCCATCTACGGCGATTGTTGGCGGTTCAATGCCCTGTTCCCGATAGCTGCGATAGAATTGAATCAGCGGAATGGGATGATCATTTTCAATCTTGTTGAGCTTTACAAATTGCCGACGCATTTTCTTCCACGCAGCAGCTTCGTCTTCTGCATCGGGAGCCATACGAGCTAGTGCATAGCCTTTTTGAACATAAGCATTGATAGAATTGGCATCTATAGCCAGCGCTTGGTTCGCGGCTGTGATGGCTTCAGCATCATTGCCTGCATCATATTCCGCCTCTGCCAAAGCCGTCAGGACAGCGGGATCACTAGGATGCTGTACAGCGACCTGTCTTGCTTCAACCAACAGATTGGCGGCCTGTTCTTCGTTCACGCCCCGCTTCGATCGAATCAAGATTGGTATCATTGCTGCTTCGCCCGCGCGCAAACGGCGCACGTCGATGTTTCCAATATTGAGATAGTTGGCTGGAATACGATATGTCGTTATCTTCCGTTTGCGCAGATAGCTGTTGAGGTCCTTGTCCAGCTCTTTCAGAGCGCCAAAGGCTTGCTTCGCAGCGGAAATTTCATCGGCACCCTGCGCAAGGCGAGACACATAGTCGGATAGCTGTCCTTTTCGTTCCTGTGAAAAATGCAGCATATGATAGAGCGCCCAGCTCTGGCCGTAGAAGGAGTCATACTTCTTCGACTTCTTCTCGCCATATGCCTTGGTATCGAGAAGCAATTCTATCGGTACGTCCCTTGCAAGAGCGAGTTCGTAAGCGCGGCCTTTGGAGGAAAGGCCAACGCTGACACTACCATCACTGCCGAATTTCGCTGTGCCATAAAATTCGGCAAACCCCTCGCTGAGCCAACGCGGATAAGCACGAGCGGCCGATCCGATCAGAAAGTGATGGGCATATTCGTGTAAAAGGATGAGTTCAGACTGCGACATTTCATAGCGCGATGACTTGACTTTGGCGACGATCGCCAGTGAGCCACCAGCGCGCGGAATATAGAAGCCGCCGACATATTTGTTTTTGCCTCCGTAAAGATCGCGTACGTCACCGAGATTTTTAACAACATAGATGGTGACACGGTTTGAAGGGCTTGGTTTGGTTGCCGGTCGGTTGAATAGAAAGCGCATGGTGTCGTGGTAGCGCTCCAGTCGTTCGGCAAAGGCCTTGACGTCCTTTTCCTTTTGATTGGAATAGATCAGGAAGTGGTCGCTGCTTGCTTCATGCCAGGCGGCCTGGGCTGGCGACAGAAAGAGTAGGGATAATAATCCCAAAAGAAAAAAACGTATCATCTAATAATTGCCCCTATACTCCCGTCACTATATGTGAATCGTGAGTATAAGGGCAATAGTGATTTGAAAAATCGGCCAGTCAGATCAATTTAAATCTGCGTAGCAATCCAGTCTTCGATCTTTTTCTCCAATACCGTCATCGGCAGGGCGCCGGTGTTCAGCACCTGATCGTGAAATTCACGCGGGTCGAACTTGTCGCCAAGGCTGTCTTGCGCCTGTTTCTTAAGACGTTGGATGGTCAAGGCACCAATTTTATAGGCCAGCGCCTGAGAAGGGATCGCGATATAGCGTTCGACTTCTGCCGTCGCATCGGTTTCTCCCATACTGCTATTGTCGAGCATATATTTGATTGCCTGCTCACGGGTCCATTTCTTGCTATGCAAACCGGTATCAACCACTAGCCGCATCGCGCGCAACATTTCGTCATCGAGATGGCCAAAACGTTGATAAGGATCGTCGAACATTTTCATTGGAAAGCCCAGTTTCTCTGAATAGAGCGCCCAGCCTTCGACAAAAGCGGTGTTGCCGCCGAAACGCATGAAATTGGGCAGGTCTTCATTTTCCTGCGCCAGAGAAATCTGGAAATGATGACCCGGTGCGCCCTCATGCAGGTACAGCGTCGTCATGCCGGATGTATTGCGAGATGGCAGGTCATAGGCGTTGAAATAGAAAACACCGGGGCGTGAGCCATCAGGAGTGCCGCTTTGATAAGAGCCGCCAGCTTGGAACTTCTCAATCGACTCATCATAGGGCCTGATTTCGAGTGGTGATTTCGGCAGTATTTTGAACTGGGTTGCGATAACCTTGTCGACTTCCTTGCCAAGGTCATAATAGCCCTGCGTCAATGCTTCTCGGGATTTCGGTTGGAATTTCGGATCGGTGCGCAAATGGGTGAAAAATTCGGACAAGGTACCTTTGAAGCCCACTTCATCCTTGATCGCTTCCATTTCCGTTTTGATCCGGGCGACTTCGCTGACGCCGAGATTATGGATATAGTCGGCTTCGAGAGGCAAGGTAGTCGTGCCTTCGATGAGATGTTTGTACATCACGTCGCCGCCCTTCATGTAGGACAGGCCAACGCCTTCGCGGGCCACCGGTAGATATTCGTTTTTGAGAAAATCATGCATGGTCTGATAGGAGGCGAATATCTTGTTCGTCATCGCTTCATATTCAGCCGTCAAACGGGTCTTGTCCGCATCGCTGAAATCTTCCGGAAAGGCCTGTGTCGGTGCCATGAACGGGCTTTTCTCAAGGCCCAGTCCGATTTGCGTGGCGAGTTGCTCAATTACATTGCCAACCGTCAGCTTGGTTTCAACCACGCCGCTGTCCATGCCTTGACGGAACCGGCCCACCGAACGGTCGATCAAGGTGATAAACTCTGCATGGCGCTTTAGATTGTCTTCGTAATTTTTAACGGTCTTGAACGGAGCTGCGCCTTTGCCGGATGCAAAGGTCGGGTAAAAGGTGTGAAAGCCGCTGAAGTGATTGAGTGGGCGGACAACGCTGAGGTCCATAATTTCTTTGGACATGCCTTTAATTGCTTGTTTCTTGTCCCGCATGAACACGTCATAGGCAATCTTGTCGGTCACATTGAGTTTGGTGCGATCAATTGCCATCAATGCCGCCAGTTCGCTTTCTTCAGCAGCCAGTTCGGCAGCGAAATATTCATCGCTGATGTAATCACCAAGGCGGTCGGCATAACGCTCATCACCACGGAACAGTGCGCCAATCGGATTGCGGTTCAGGCTATCTGCATCACTTTTTGCGAACAGGGCCTTCAGCCTCTCACTCTCGCTCTCAGGAGCCTTCTCGGTTCCTTCTTGTACCGATGCGGCGCTGACCACGGAAAGGCTATTGGCATTTGCAACCGAAGCGGTGGCCAGCAGGCTGGCACCAGCGAGCAGGGTAAGAGTCTTGTTGATCATGATATATCCCTAGTTTTAAAAGCTGTTATGTATGGCTAACACGCCTTGGTTTCACCTGCAACGATTGCTCATGTCGTTCGTCGAAGAACATAGGTTGTTGGTCAGTGATGAATGACTGCCTGTTGTCGGGCAGCATCAAATCCACTTCCCGTTACGGCGCGTTATTGAAACGATCGTCCATGCCAGCGATTGAGGCGGAACCATTTGGTGATGATATATTTCGTGCCTTTGACAACCGGCGTTCCGGCGTGGAGCGTATTGAGATTGGGTCTACCGTCCGGCCCCATATTGTTCCAGATCAGTAACATGCCCTTGCGCGGTTCCACCTGATATTGGAGTTGCGGGAAAGCGGTGGCACCGCCTTCTTCCGGTTCGTTGAGATAAACCATGGCCGTCCAGCTGCGCTGCCCGCCATTGGCTTCTTCTTTCTTCCAATATTTCTCGGTTTCGTGGAAATAGTCATGGTGGTCCTTGAATTGCTGACCAACTTGATAGCGCTGCCCCTGCAACACTTCGCTATGGTCATTATCCAATCCCATCAGATCACAGATGGATTTTTCGATCCGCTTTATATCTGGATCATCAATCTTGACGTTGCAGCTATAGCTGGTCCGAAAGCCTTCGCTCTTGATCGTCTCATAGAGATCCGATGGCGTTGAATCGGACTCGATCATGTCGATCAGCAAGGCGCAATCGTCATCGGACAGGAAGTTCTGATGTACAAATAACTGCGCATGCGGGCTTTCCAGCCATTGGACATGGGGATGGGCATTTAACTTGTCTGTGACCCGCTGGCTCAGCTCGATCATGCGTTTCGGGCTGTTAAATTTGGTCGCTTTGGTTTTGGGTGCAATATTCGTCATGACATGATTCAATCGATAACCCTGCCGCGAACCATGACCCAGTCGATATTTTCCAATACCGTCACATCCTCCAGCGGATTGCCATCAAAGGCAATCAGGTCGGCCGAATAGCCATTAGCGATACGGCCGATTTGCCCTTCCATACCAAGCACTTCAGCGGCCAAGGTGGTGGCACTTGCCACGGCCTCACGCGGCGTCAGTCCGTGGCGGACCATCAGCGCAAATTCTTCGGCATTGCGGCCATGGCCGAATACGCCCGCATCGGTTCCAAAGGCAACCGGTACGCCCATTTTCTTCGCCATCGTCACCGCCTTGCCGACGCTACCCAATGTCTCGCGAATTTTATTCTCTACCACCGGCGTATAAATGCCTTTGCCGAGGCCTTCGCTTACACCCTGAAATGCCATCAGAGTCGGTACGAGTGCGGAGCCATTGGCTTTCATGGCTCTCAGTGCCGCCTCATCCGCAAAAGTTCCATGGTCGATCGTATCAATGCCAGCACGCGCTGCTGCTTCAATCCCGCGCGCGCCATGAGCATGCGCCATGACCTTCAGTCCAAGTGAATGCGCCGTATCGGCAATGGAAGTCATTTCCGCGTCGGTAAAATGCGCTTCGAGACCACGGCCTTGTTGAGAGAGCACGCCGCCTGTTGCAGTAATTTTGATAATATCGGAGCCCGCGCGTGAGGCTTTCCGGACCTTCGCGGCACATTCCACGGCTCCGGTACAGCTATATCCACTGGCGAGCGCATCATTAATATCTTCCTTAAAGCCAGTCGTGTCGCCATGGCCGCCAACAATGGCCAGGGCCGGACCCGCAGCGATAATGCGTGGTCCTGGAATGACGCCTTGTGCGGTGCCCTTGCGGAGCGAGAAGGCCGAATATTGCGAGGAACCGGCCTCGCGCACGGTAGTGAAGCCCGCCTTTGCAGTGAGCAGCGCATTTTTCGCACCCACGACGACTCCCCATTCGGTAGGTTCGGTTGCCTGTTTCCAGAAATCTCCGCCCGGATCACCGGTCAGATGGACATGCAGATCGATCAGGCCCGGCATGACGGTTTTTTCCGACATATCAACAATCGTGACATGATCCTCAGGCGCGGAAGGTACGACATCGCCTTGGCCAATATCGATGATTTTGCCGCCGCTGACTGTAATGGTTGCCGGACCGGAAGCGCCCTTGGCAGGATCGGCGATCAGATTACCGACTTTGATGATGGTGACCGGCGCCATTGGTTTCTCGTCCGCTGCCAAAACTGGAGCGGCAAGGCCCAGTGCTGCAATTGCAATCATATGCCGGATCATGTCTCAATCATCCCCTATTGGTGTTTTGACCTGTGTGCGACGGGCAGCGAATGGTTTCAAGAGATAATATAGATCAAGGCCCGCAATCATCGCTGATTACGGGCCCTGCCTAAGGAAAATCGGTTTTGCTTTGTCCGGCTTAGTAGAAAAAGTCGTAGATCACATCGACCACGCGGCCATCATAAGTATCGACCAAGAGGACATCGCCATAATAACGGACCCAGCGATAGCCTCCATAAGCTGGCGGCAAGCGGTAGCGCCAAGGATCGTTTATCCAATAGCGTGATCCGTAGAAGGACGAGCCCAGATAGATACCGATATTCCAGCGCCGGTAACTATGGTTCCGATACGGGGAATAATAACGGCCCGGGCGATAATAGTGGCGGTTCGCTTTGCGATAGTTCCGCCAGTTATAGCGCCGGTCATTGCGCCATCCACGATTCCATTTGCGATAATCACGGCGTGCGTCGCGATAGCCTTTACGGTATCCCCGCCGATCATTGCGATAGCCACGACGGTCGTTCCGATAGCCATCACGGCGTCCGTCACGATAACGGCGGTCCACGCGGCCATTGTTATTCCGGTCGAACCGGCGATCTATCCGACCATCGCGATTACGATCCCAGCGGCGGTCTACACGGCCGTCTCTATTACGGTCACCCCGTGCACTGGCACGGCGATTTTCCTTATAACGACGGTCAATCCGGCCATCGCGGTTGCGGTCTACCCGGCGGTCGACGCGGCCATTATTGTTGCGGTCGAACCGGCGGTCAATACGCCCGTCCCGGTTCCGGTCAAAGCGGCGATCTACACGGCCGTCTCTGTTGCGATCCCCGCGTCTGATAGCGCGTCGTTCTGCACGGTTACCGTCACTCCGTACAGCATCCCGGCGGGCCTGACGGTTGGACCGGCCCACATCGGCACGGCTGCGGCTCCGCGAGAAATCACGGTCGACATTGCCATTTTGCTGGCGAACGGTGCGGCGCTGCTGCCGCCTTTCGGCGCGATCGCCATCGGTCATTATGTTGGCGCGGCCGCGATTATTGCGGTTTTCTGCTCGCGCTGCCCGGCGGGCTTCGCGGTTGCCGCGATTGGCCTGTCGAGCTTCCCGGTTACCCCGGTTGGCCCTTCGAGCCTCTCGGTTCCCGTTGCCACGATTTCCGCGATTGGCACGGCGCTCTCCGCGGCCATCGCGTTGCAGGGCAACATTGCCGGTCAGGTCAACAGTGACAGCCGACGAATTCTTGTTCAAATTAGGTGCAATATCTGCAGCGGACGCGGTTGCAGGCGTCAACATAGTGGCTGCCATCAAGCCGGTGATAAAAAATAGTCGCATAGGCTCACTCCATAACTACGCGACCCCATTTGCCGCATCTATGGAACGAGTCATAGCTTATTAACCCTGTCGGACACCTGAACTCGGCTGTAATGTTCAGGAAAGAATCGATTTATATGAATGAAAATCACCCAGTCGCGACGGTAAACTAGGCTTTTTCATCCTTCTCGAGCCACTCTTCCAGCCATTTGATGGTATATTCGCCGGATTGAAAACCTTCATCATAAACCAGCTTTTGATGCAGCGGGATGGTCGTTTCCACGCCTTCGATGACAAATTCATCCAGCGCACGGGCCAACCGCATCATGCAGCCGTCGCGAGTCCGGCCATAAACGATCAGCTTCGCGATCATGCTGTCATAATAAGGCGGGATCGAATATCCGGCATATAGACCGCTATCGACGCGCACATGCATGCCGCCGGGGGCGTGATAGCTGGTCACCTTGCCCGGAGAGGGCGCGAAGGTTTTCGGATTTTCCGCATTGATCCGGCATTCAATCGCATGGCCGGTAAATTCCAGCTCTTCCTGTGTGACTGACAGATCACGTCCATCAGCGATACGAATCTGTTCGCGGACCAGGTCAAAGCCGGTAATCATTTCCGTCACCGGATGTTCTACCTGCAGACGCGTATTCATTTCGATGAAGTAGAATTCATCATTCTCGTAGAGAAATTCGATCGTACCCGCGCCGCGATAGCCCATGCCCTTCATGGCATCGACACAGACTTTGCCCATCTCTTCGCGCTGCTTTGCACTGATCACTGGGGAAGGCGCTTCTTCGAGAACCTTCTGGTGGCGGCGCTGCAACGAACAATCGCGTTCGCCCAGATGAATGGCATTGCCGCGGCCGTCGCCAAAAACCTGAAATTCAATATGGCGCGGATCGCCGAGATATTTTTCAATATAAACCGTCGCATCACCGAAAGCCGCTTTGGCTTCAGTACCAGCCTGCTTCATCTGCGTTTCCAGCTCTTCCTCGCTGTTCACGACCTTCATGCCGCGCCCGCCGCCGCCAGAAGCGGCCTTGATGATCACCGGATAGCCGACCTCAGCCGCCACCTGTTTGGCCACTTCGACCTCGCTGACGGCTCCGTCAGAGCCAGGGACCAAGGGAATGCCAAGTTCGCCAGCCGTCTTCTTGGCCGCAACCTTGTCGCCCATGATCTTGATATGCTCGGGCTTGGGGCCGATCCACTTAATATCATGCGCTTCGACCACTTCGGCAAAATGCGCATTTTCGGACAGAAAGCCATAGCCGGGGTGGATCGCATCCGCGCCGCTGATTTCGGCAGCGGAAATAATCGCCGGTATGCTGAGATAGCTATCGGTCGCGGAAGGCGGTCCAATACAAATAGCCTCATGCGCCAGCCGGACATGCATTGCATCTTCATCGGCAGTGCTATGCACGGCAACGGTTTCGATGCCCAGCTCCCGCGCCGCGCGTAAGATGCGAAGCGCGATTTCGCCGCGATTGGCGATCAGGATTTTGTTGATGGTCATGCGCCGGGCCTCATCTACGCAATCACAACCAGCGGCTGGTCAAATTCGACCGGCTGGCCGTTTTCGACCAATATGGCTTTGACTGTGCCGGCGCTTTCCGCAGCAATCGGGTTCATTACTTTCATGGCTTCAATGATCAAGACCGTGTCACCTGCAGCGACTTTATCGCCTACGCTGACAAAATTGGCCGCCTCAGGATCCGGTGCCAGATAGGCCGTACCGACCATTGGTGATTTCTGCGCGCCTGCATGATCATCTGCCGCTGCCGGTGCCGCTTTGGCTGCCGGGGCAGCGGCCGGTGCCGCCATCGGTGCTGGTGCAGCCACGGCATGAACCGGGGCAGCAACTCCGCCGCCGCCGCGAGAGACACGGACTTTGCGGTCGCCATCTTCGACTTCAATTTCGCTGAGGCCAGCGCCATCCAATATCCCGGCAAGTTCCCGAACAATGTCGAGGTCCACATTCATGCTGCCATCACTGTCTTTTTTTGCGGCCATTTCTGGTTCCCATTTTGAAATTAAAATTAGTTCTAGAGTTTTTGCGCCGCATCGAGCGCCAATTGATATCCCAAAGCACCAAAGCCGCAAATGGTTCCTTTTGCAACCGGTGCGACTAAACTCTTGTGGCGAAAATCTTCGCGCGCCGCCGGATTGGACAGATGCACCTCTATGACCGGGACGTCGATCGCCTTGATCGCATCATGTAGCGCAATGGATGTGTGGGTGAGAGCGCCGGCATTCAGGATCACTGCCTGCGCGTCATCAGCAGCCGCTTCCTGCAACCAGTCAACCAGATGGCCTTCATGATTGCTCTGCCGGATATCTACATCGAAACCCAGATCATGCGCCTGATCTTCCAATCGTCCGGCAATATCATCCAATGTATCAGAGCCATAGATTTCCGGCTCCCGCATCCCCAGCAGATTGAGGTTGGGGCCGTTCAGGACAAAGACGGTCTTTTTGGTGCTTTTTCCCTCTGACAATATAATGTCCCCCATATCGTGCTTTTGGTTGCGGCACTGCTTAGCTGTTTATATGGCCTCTTTATAGGGCTCGATTCCGAAAAGCGAGATCAAACAAATGGAAACATTAGTAATGCCGGAAATTTCAATTCAGCTAAATGGCGACGGCAGGACAGTAGCGAGCGGCATGTCCGTCGCTGATCTGGTCCGGTCGCTTGATTTGGAACCAGAGAAAGTGGCGGTGGAGCGCAATCGGGAAATCGTAACCCGTTCAACGCTGGGCGATGTCATGGTCGAAGATGGCGATCAGTTGGAAATTGTCCACTTCGTTGGCGGCGGCGATCATGCCGGTGATGTGACTGCTGATGATGGCTGGAGCGTGGCCGGTCAAAACTTTTCATCGCGCCTGATTGTCGGGACCGGCAAATATAAGGATTTCGAAGAAAATGCGGCTGCGGTTGAAGCGGCAGGGGCAGAGATTGTTACCGTGGCGGTGCGACGGGTCAATGTCATGGATCGTAATCAGCCCATGCTGACGGACTTTATTGATCCCAAGAAGACCACCTATCTGCCGAATACCGCCGGCTGCTTTAACGCCGATGACGCCATTCGGACTTTGCGCTTGGCCCGCGAGGCCGGCGGCTGGGATCTGGTGAAGCTGGAAGTGCTGGGCGAGGCGAAGACGCTTTATCCCAATATGCGCGAGACATTGGAGGCGACCGAGGTGCTGGCCAAAGAAGGCTTCAAGCCGATGGTCTATTGTGTGGACGATCCAATTGCCGCGAAACAGCTTGAGGATGCTGGGGCGGTTGCGATCATGCCTTTGGGCGCACCAATCGGCTCCGGACTGGGTATTCAAAACCGCGTGACGATCCGTCTGATTGTCGAAGGTGCCAATGTGCCGGTGCTGGTTGATGCCGGCGTAGGTACGGCCAGCGATGCCGCTGTGGCGATGGAACTGGGCTGCGATGGTGTCCTGATGAATACTGCCATTGCCGAAGCGAAGGAACCGGTGCGCATGGCGCGCGCGATGAAGCTTGCGGTAGAGGCGGGACGCGAAGCCTATCTGTCTGGGCGAATGGGCCGGCGGATGTATGCAGACCCGTCAAGTCCGCTTTCTGGACTGATTTAATCGAATCGGGCTGATTTAACCCCATAATACACCCTGATTCGGTGTCATCTATAACTATCTGAATAGTAACAAAAGTTACGTAACTTTACTTTGATCGACGTTCCAAGGTCGTTGGTCGAAGCTTTTTGCTGTTGAACGACCAAAATGGCTGTTTGTAGAGTTTCAGATGCTCGCGGACCGACCTTCCCGTATCTAAATATTCGAGGCGGGAGCAGCAGCATAAGTCTCAAAGCTCTTCCCCGAGCTGGTCAAAACAACTGCTCCCGCACTCATAACCCCAGAGGGTAGCCTGGTCCCCCTTTATGCCAGCGCTTCCCCGATATATGAGTGAGGAGTGAACGTATGAAAAATTCTATCTTGAGCAAAGGCCTATGTGCCGCTGCAGCCATCGCCGTAACAGCAACCGGTTTTGCCGCTAGCGCCAGCAGCGCCAGTGCCCAGAATCGCATGACACGGTCTGTTGAAATCAGTTATGCCGACCTCGATCTGACGAGTGCAGATGGTCAGGACACACTGGATGGCCGGATCAAAGGAGCGGTACGCCAAGTCTGCGGTAGTTATGACTCGAAAAGTCTTCGTGACATGGCCGATCACAAAGGCTGCGTTAAAGAAGCAAAATTCTCTGCCAAGCGCGCCAAAGTGTCGCTGATCGCCAGAGCAGAAGCAGGAACACTTGGCACAAGCACCGTCGTAATCGGCGGCAACTAAAATCAATCCAAGAGCCGCGAATCCCAATTAAGCGGCCCCAATTTGGCCAAACCAACTGATAGCCCCGGTGCCCTTACACCGGGGTTTATTTTTGGGCGTCTGTTTTGGACGATATATTTGTGACTGTGGAATGCGTTATGCGTTTGGGGTGGCGGCCTTAACGCCCGGCCAGTTTCTTGGCTTCGGCCAAATGCGTGCGGCCGATTCGGATTTCGGTGCCGCATTTCAGGCAAGCGATCCAGATGCCGCCTCCATCATGGCGGAGGCCGCCAATCCAGTCCCGGCGAACCAGATGGGACCGGTGCAGACGGATAAAATGCTCTGGATTGAGCCGTCCTTCCAGTCCGGTAATCGTTTGATGCAGCAAATAGCTGGTGCCGCCCTGCTCGCCACCGACATGCAGTCGCATATAATCACGCTCAGCCTCGATGCGGTTGATTTCCGACGCGGCAATCCGGCGCAATTCTGACTTATAGGGTACCCAGAATTCCTCGGCCCACGGGGATTCTTCAGCGGGAGCCAGCAGTTGATCTGTTTTTCGTTCCAGCACCCGGGATATGGCGACTGTCAGTCGCGCCGTTTCAACCGGCTTGAGCACATAGTCGATGGCTGCAACGCCAAAGGCTTCCACGGCAAATTTATCAAATGCGGTGACAAAAATAATCGCTGGCGCTTTCTTAAGGCCAGCAAGATTTTTCGCAACTTCCAGCCCGTCCATACCGGGCATGGCAATATCGAGCAGCAACAGATCCGGCTCCAGCTGTTCGGCAAGGCGGATCGCCGCTTCACCATCGCTGGCAGTGCCAACCAGATTGATATGCTCTTGCCTCGCGCACAAAAGCTGCAGGCGTTCAATCGCCAACGGTTCATCATCGACAATCAAGGTCTTGAGCTGTGATGGAGTAGGCGCCGTGTCGTCTGCCATATTCAGATATCCGCTAAGAGAGGCATGGTCAGTTCCGCAATGAATCCACCGGATTCAGGGTGTACTGTCTTTAGCTTGGCCTGGGAACCAAATCTAGTCTCCAGCCTGTCACGGACATTGGCTAGACCAATGCCATTACTCTGTGCTTTGGATTTACCCAGCATCTGCGCCTCGCCATCATCGGCGACAGTCAGTTTAAGAAAGTCTCCTTCAGCTACGGCGCTGATACTGATCGTGACCGGTCGTTTCGAGTGGGCCACGCCATGTTTGATCGCATTTTCCACCAGTGGCTGCAGGATCAGGCCAGGGACCAGCACATCCATCAGCTTTTCGGGAATATCCGTCTCGGTTTTGAGGCGCTTGGGAAAGCGCACCGCTTCAATATCGAGATAGAGATTTTGGAGATGCACTTCTTCGGACAGCGCGACGTCCTCCAGCGGATCGCCGGACAGACTGGTGCGATAGAATTTCGACAGGTTGAGGATCATTTCCTCGGCTTCTTCCGGCTGGCTGCGCATTACCAATGTGCTGAGGCTATTGAGCGTGTTGAACAGGAAATGCGGATTGACCTGATAGCGTAGGCTGCGCAGTTCGGCATCCTGCGCGGCTTGCGCAAATCGCGCGGCCTTGCGTTCGACAGTGCGGACCTCGCTGGCATAGCTGAGCGTCAGGTAGAGCGAAGCCCAGCTGATCATGAAGAAGAAGCGTGAAATACTGTCCTCGACAATGACTTTCAGCGCAAAATTCTCCTGCTCCATATATTTGCGCATCTCCTCCATATTCTTTTCATCGAACAGGCTTTGGGGATCGTAGACGTTGAACATGTAAAAGTTGAAAGCCGCGATTGCGATGGCGCAGGGGATCGCTCCGGCAAAAGCGGTGATGATCCGCGTCGACAGCATCTTGTCCTCAAAAAGCTGCAGTAATCTGTACAGCATATAGGTGATAACGATACCCAAGATGGTCACTACGACACGCCGCACAGCCAATTCTTCCTGTGCCGGCCAGTCGCCGACGGCGGCGCGCAGCGTGATGATGATCACGTAAAAAAGCCAAAAACCGAGGATCGACAGGATAGCAACTTGCTGTCCCACAGATGGTTTGTGATTTCCGATGTCGAATTTTCTCATTATGCGCCTAATTTCTAGTTGCCGTGCAGCTTAGAATGAAATGGTATCAATTGTCTCTATCGGAATCGTGACCGGTCGAAACATGCTTGCGGTTGGTCGAAACTTTCGGTCGCATCCACCTAATTTTCAAAATATTTGAACGCCTTGGGAATAAATATCGGTCTGTTTGGATCGTGCTTAATCAAATCCTAACCATGTTTTGGTCAAGTGTTTCTTGTGGGGACAGACACTGTTCCAGAGTAGGAGTTACGATGACCAAAGCGATGCAACCGGTACCAGGCGCAATGACGCTGTCGGAAATGAAGGAATTTGCCAGCTTTGGCTCGGCGACCCAACGCTATATCCGCCGGTCGCTTGATGTCGGATTGGATCGCTCTGATGCCATCGAAACTTGGTCGCGTGATGCGGTTGAGGAAGCCGGTATCAAGGTGCAGATGAAACTCTACAAACGGCTTGCCGATATTCGCAAAGCCATTCCTCAGGATTGTGCGATTGACGGCATTGAAGGCTTCATGCCGGCTTTGATTTCGCTATCTGCTTATGATTTGGGGCAGGGGCGCATCAGTAGTTTCTCGGCCTATCGTTTCCTATACGAGCGGCTGCTTGGCCCCGATGCTCGGCCATGGTTGCCCGGCAGCTTCTGTGCTGCCGCATCCTTGCCGCATCTTCATCCAAAGACCCGCAAGGGCTTGCTACAATCGATCAGTGAAGCGGCTGCCACGGCACCCGGATGGTCCACGCGCGAGCCGAGCTTCTTCCCCGAATGGGTGGAAAAGGTCGATATGAGCAAGGCGGCGCACTAACGCACTGCTGTTTCGGCATCATCCAGCCGGAATATGCTGTGCGAGAAATGCCTCCATTTCCTGAAGAAACTGCACGCGGTCCGCTTCTAGTGAGAAGTGGTGATCGCCCTCTTTCTGCTCAATATAGCGGACATTTTTGCCGGCCTTTTTCAACGCTTTGGCAAAACGCTTGCTCTGGCTGACCTTGACCCTGCGGTCTTTTTTTCCATGGATGAGCAGCACCGGCACCTGCACTTCTTCGGCATAGTGGATGGGTGATACCGACCTTAAGTCTGGCGCCTGTTCCTTAACCCAGGTCCGGCTCCATTTGCTGTTTAGATAGCGCCGGTCATAGCGGATCATTGCTTGCAGATCGGATACGCCGGCAAAAGAGACCGCACATTTGTAGATATCGGGATTGCGATGTGCCGCGCGCATCGCGGCATAGCCGCCATAAGATCCGCCGATTATGCAGACGCGATCGGGATCGGCAATGCCCTGTTCCACCGCCCATTTCACGCCGTCGTCCAGATCATCTTGCATGGCCAGTCCCCATTGACCTTCCCCCTTTTGGGCAAAGGCCACACCATAGCCAGACGAACCGCGATAATTGGGCTGCAAAACCGCATAGCCGCGATCGGCCAAAAATTGTGCCCACCAGTCCCAGCTTTCGGAATCGCGAGCAAAGGGCCCGCCATGCGGCATCATGATAAGCGGCAGCTTTTCCGCTGCCCGCCCTTTGGGGACGGTAAGGACGGCCTGGATCGACAAGCCGTCGCGTGCTTCGTAGCGGACCGTCTTAACCGGCGCATAGCTTTTGTTTCCGAGTTTATCATTAATCTCGCCCAGCTTCTGCATCGTGCCCCATTCAGGATCAAAAATATAATATCTGCCGGGGCGTGACGCGCTGCCGACAAACACGATGAAGCGGGTATGGGCCCGATTTCGGGAAATGATCGTGGCAGATTGGCCAGGCACGGATTTGTCCAGCGCCTGTTGCAGTTCTTTAAGTGTGGGGTCCAGCCATTCGACTTTGTAACGCGTGTCCGTATAGCCATAGCCGATCAGGGCGTTGCCGTCGGCATTGGTGTGAATATGGTCGATATCATAACCGTCCACAGCATGTATTTTGTCGCCGATGGTCAAGCTCTCGAGGTCATAATGATAGAGGGCATCGGTGCCGTCTTTGTCGTCAAAAACCAGCGCCTTGGTTGGATCGGGCAGGAATAGAGTAGGGACGGTCAATCCCTCTCCTTTTTTTCGTTTGGCACGATCAACAATCTTGAACAATCTGCCGTTTCTCTCCCGATAATAGAGTTTCGATGTCAGATTTTTATCGCTGCGGCCAATGCCCAACCTGACATTACCCATCTGATCAGCATACCAATTCTGGACGCCATTTTTGGGTTTAACGACCGTTTTCTTCTTGCCTGTTTCCAGATTGATATGATCAACCTGCGCCCAAAAACCGGGATAGTTTGAATAGATTGATGTCTGATAAGCCAGTAGAATTTCCGGTGATCCGTCTTTGGCGACCCAAAGGACATCCGAAGCATTTTGGGCAGCCTTACGGTTGACCAGCAGCTCTGTGGAACTGCCATCTGCCTTGATCGCAACGGTGCGGGTAACAAGCCAATCATCGCCTTGCACATTTTTGACATCAGCAACGCGAGCGATCAACCAGTCATCATTCACCCAGCGCCAGTCAGTCATGTCTATGTCACCAATATTCAAAACTACGCGCTTGGGTCCCGATGCCAATATCGGCGAAATCATGAAAATCTGTTTGCCGCCAGTCGCTATCAAGGCTGCGTATCTGTCGCCTGATGGGGACAGTTTTGGACTGTTCAGCATTGGCAGCGCGGCAAAGTCTTCCAGCGGCGTCTGTGCCTGTAACGACGAAAATAGCCCGTTGAACATCAGTATGAAAAACACACTGACATCTAATATATAACGCCCCATTATTTGCCCCGCGTTCAATTGAACAAAAATATTCTACATAATGATTTAAAGCTAAGCCGGTTCTATTTCTAAGTCACGTGTTAAAGACGGTAACAGTTAACAGTTTCGGCCAGCCCAGGTGACGGCAACGCTTAGAGTCTTTAACTACCTTTCTGTCAGACGAATTGCGCATCGGGGCGTAGTCTTGTTTGTGCCTGACGGACCAATACGGACCGATGGGCAAATCGAACAGAAAGCAAGATGATATGCGCCCCCTATACCCGTTTATTGCAGCAGGCCTGTGTCTTTTTCTGTCTCTACCCGCGCTTGCAAATGACACGGTTTTCCCGGCAAATAGCCTTATCGGGCTGAAGCCGCCCGGTGCCATGAAAGCGCATGTCGGTCTATCCATGTTTGAGGATGAGGCGGAAGACGCCGTCATAAGCCTTTTTGCGGAGCCAAATACAGGTGCGCACGAACAGCCCTTTTCGGAATTTGGTAAAATCGACAAGGTGCCGCCGGACAAGACATTGGAAGGTCCCGTCCAATATTGGAAGCTCGCCGAAGGCATTGAAGCCTATCTGTTGGTCTACACTGTCAATAAAGGGGGCAAAGTCCAACGCCACTGGACGATGGCGGCGCAGGATGCCGACCTACTCGCGATCCTGTTCGCGCGGGCTCCGGCGGACAGTAAAGTTTATTCCGACGCGTTGATGCAGGCCGCGCTGCGAACCTTGCAGTTCCGCAAGGCCCCGCCGGAAGAATGACCCGGAATATTATGATGGAGGACCGGATAAGCACCGGACCGGACGTTGCATCCCGCATGGGGTCGGGCAGATCCATTTCGATAAAGAGAGCGGTCTTCGCTCTAATCATCGGTGCAGCAGCGGCCTTTTTTCGGGTTGCTCTTATTGATCTCATTTTTCTGTTCATCGCTGCGGTCATTATATTTGGCATTTTTGCCATGACGGGTGCGTCGCGCGGAGTGCGCCTGATGGTCGCTATCCCGGGCGGGTTGCTCTGTTTTGTGATGATGTGGTTCGGCTGGCTCTGGATGGAAACCGATTTTCTTTCGGCGATATTTCTGCCGATTGTTTTTTACGACAAAATTTTTGACGGGGTTTTGGATACAGTGAACAGTTCAGGCTATGTGGCGCTGCTTGGCTATCAGTTGGGTGTGGAGGTTGACCCCGTCTGGATGAAGCTATTTTGGGCGCTCGAAAGCCTGATATTCCTGCTGCTCCCCGCTATCGGTGCCTGGCGGGGCGTGGGCATGGGCAGGGACGCTGGCGATGACGAGGAAATAGAAACCACCGCGCAGCGATAAGGGCAGGCTCCGGCCATTCGGTCTTTTGCAACAATGGCCGGACTACAGCGATTATCCCATCAAATGGGTCTTGCGCTCATGGTGTGGCTACCTGATAGAGGTGCATCACTCGGGGAAAGAGGAAAACGACAAGCAAATGCGTAACTATTCAAAACTGATCGCGGCGGGATTGTACCTATTTCTGGGCCTGTTTTTATCCGTCCCCGCATCGGCAGGCACAGTCGTGTTTCCTGGCAATGGTGCCGTAGGTCTGGAGCCTCCCGGAGCGATGACTGTCGCTGACAGCTTTGCCGGTTTTCGCGATAGCGCAGAAGGCGCATCGATACTGGTCGCCGAATTTCCGCGCGAAGCCTATGCCGAAATCGCGCCGCAATTTAATGCCGAAACCCTGTCCGCCCGTATGACGGTGAACGGGGCTGTGCAAAAGCTGACACTGCCCGGCGATGTCGAAGCGCTATTGGTGACGGGCGTGCAAGAACAGCAGGGCATATCCTATCGCAAATGGGTGATGATTGCGCGCGGTGCAGATATCACTGCGATGATCACCGTGCAGATTCCAGGCACTAGCGAAGCCTATTCGGATGAGCAAGTGCGGGCGGCGTTGAACTCCGTCCGGTTCCAGCCGCGAGGATCGCTGGAAGAAGAGATATCGCGGCTGCCTTTCACCGTGACGGAGCGCGCCGATTTTCGCGCGGTGCGGACCTTGGTGGGTAGTGGCCTGCTCCTGACCGACGGGCCCAAGGACATCGTCAAGGATGCATCCCAGCCGCTGGTCATCATTGCATCCAGCCTCGGTACTAATCCGGCGGTCGGCGCGCTGAGCGAAGACCAGCGGATGCAGTTGGCGCTTAATGCGCTGAAAGGCCTGCCCGTCAAGGATGTGCAGGTGGAAAGCACCGATGTGGAAGAGGATGGCGATGTCCTGATTGCGGGCAAGGGCAAGGATGAAGACGGACGGGCAATCTCCCTGCGCCAAATCATGCGCTTCAGTTCCACCGGTCATGTCCGCACAGTCTGCATATTCACTGCCGAACAGGATATCGCCGCGCGCTGCGATCAGGTCGGGCAGGCGGTGTCTTTGAAATTTGGTGGTGAGAGCTTGAAAGCTGAGGAATAGATTGGGAGTTGGAGCATCATTCAGCTTTGAACGAACTCAGCCCTACGCAGCCTGCGCGCCGTCGGGCAGGGCGGCTTCAAATTCGCTTTCCGCAAGATCGATCAGGTGCCGGTCATCTTCGTTCCACGGATGAAAGCCGGGCAGGAAGAATTTGATCCAAGGCACGATAATTTTTCGCGCGACACCGGGTTTTGCCAGCAGAAAGCGCAGCACGCTCATCTTGGTGCGAAGGCCGGTAAAGCCATCCTGTGCCAGCAGGTCGAGCGTGTCATTATAGCGGTTGGTCCAGAAATTCCGCGTGATGATAAGCATCATCAGCGCTTTAACTTTCCAGCGCTGCCAACGTGACCAGTCCTTAGTGGCATAGAGCCAGGTGTCATAGGCGACGCCTTTATGCTCAATTTCTTCGAGCGCGTGCCAGCGCCACAAGTCGGCGGTTTCCTTGTCCGCTTTTTCAAAATGTTTCGGATTGGCGATAAATTGCTGCGCCATGATCGCCGTAAAATGTTCCAGAATCATCGTCGCGGCCAGATTGGCGATGGCGGGCCGGCCCTTGGTCAATTCGAGCGACTCGGTAATTCGTTTTTCTATGCGGGCGGTATCATAACCGGATTCTTCAACCCGGCGGTTCAGTGCAACATGTTCGCGGGTGTGAATGATTTCCTGCTTCACAAAGGCGCGGATTTCTTTTTGCAGTTTTTCGGGGGTGACATCGCGAAAGGATTTTACGCTTTCGATGAAAAAGGCCTCGCCGCGCGGAAAAGTAAGCGATAGCGCGTTATAAAAGGCCGTCGCAACCGGATCATTGTTTAACCACCAGCGGCCAGGCTGATGTCCTGCATCACGGCCAAAGCGGCGATCGCGCGGCGTGATCTGGTGATCTTTCGGGGTCGGCGTATCAATTGTTTCCGGTCGGGCTTGCAGGCCGCCCTGCTTGTCCATAAGGGGCATATTCATAAGCGTTCGCTTTTACACAAAAAATTGTTTAACTTGCAGAGTAGATATTAGGGTTACTTACATAGATGTCAATAGCTAAACGACGCCTCTCTCCTGAAGAAAGCCGCGGTATGGCATTAGCCGCCGCGCTGGATTTGTTGATCGAAGCCGGGCCGCAAGCGGTGACGCTGAAAGCGGTCGCTTCTCGGATTGGTCGGACCCATGCTAATCTTCTCCATCATTTTGGTTCTGCATCAGGACTGCAAAAGTCACTGGCGCAATATCTAACGGACCGGGTTTGTGGATCGATTGCCGAGGCGGTTCTGAAATCCCGGACTGGTGAAGGTACGGTCCGCGATATTGTTGATCTGACCTTTGATGCCTTTGACAAACAAGGCGCGGGAGCTTTGTCCTCGTGGATGTTGCTGACCGGTAATGAAGACGCGCTGGATCCGATTATTGATTCGATCCACGCCTTGGTCGATGAACTGGGCGAGGATGGGCATGAAGATCGCGAAATGCATGAGGACACGCTGACATTGGTGCTGATGGCATTGGGCGATGCGTTGATCGGGGAGCGGCTCGCCGGTTCGCTGGACCTGCCGCGTAGCAGCGCGCGTGATCTGGCCGAGATACATTTGCAGCATGCGCTGGATCGCTGGAAAGCCGAGCACGGCGCTTAAGCAAACGAAAATCTAACCATTTTGCTATATAAAATGGACCAAGTTATACGGTATTTTACCATCGTTTACATATAAGAGTCCCATAGCTCTCGTGAGAGAAGCCCAGTTTGAAACGACAGGGAAATGCTATGGAACACCGTCCCGACGCCATCGGCAGTGCGCGAACATTACACCCCGATGATCCTGCCCTTCATCTGATCGGCGACAGCGCTGCGATTGAAGAGGTGCGCAGTTTGATCCGCTATGCCGCGGCGACAACCATACCGGTGATGATCACCGGGCCTTCGGGTTGCGGCAAGGAAGTGGTGGCAAAAGCGCTGCACCGATGTTCGGCCCGCTCGGCGGAAAAATTTGTCGGCGTGAATTGCGGGGCCATCCCTCGCGATCTGTTGGAATCAGAGCTATTTGGTCACGAGAAAGGCAGCTTCACCGGTGCTATCGCCCAGCGCAAGGGGCAGTTTGAGGATGCCAGCAAGGGCACCCTGTTTCTCGATGAAATTGGCGACATGCCTTTTGACATGCAGGTCAAGCTGCTGCGGGTGCTGGAGGAGAAGCAGATTGAGCGGATTGGCGGCACCGAATCCATCGCCATTGATACGCGGATCATTTCGGCCACCCATCAAAATCTCGATGAAGCCATTGCCGACAAGCGCTTTCGTGAAGATCTTTTCTATCGCCTCTCGGTATTCCCGATCGATATCCCGGCGCTCAAGGATCGCCGCAACGATATCGCGCCGCTGATCCGCCATTTCATCAAGCAAATTGGCGGGGAGGAGATCTGTTTTTCAACCGAAGCGATGGATGAGCTCGAAAACTATGGCTGGCCCGGAAATGCAAGAGAGTTGCGCAACATTGTCGAGCGGGCGGTGGTGCTATTCCCCGGTGTGATGATAACGGCCAGCCAACTATCCTCGCTGTTTCGTCGCCGTGCGTCCAACGCGCCAACGCATCACCGCTTTGCGTTGCCATCAAGCTATGCCGGCGGGGCGGAGGCGAGGCCGTTCAGGACGACCAGCGATGATCGCGGATATGATCGCGGTACTTTGGGGGACGGCTTTGATTTGAAAAAACATTTGATGGAAGAGGAGCGCAAATATCTATTGTCGGCGCTCAGAATGGCGGAAGGTGTAGTCGCGGAAGCCGCGCATCTCGTCAGCCTGCGCCGGACAACCTTTGTCGAGAAAATGCGCCGCCACAAAATTGTTCGCAAAATGGTCCTCTCGGGCAATCAGTCGGAGCTAGTCCGCCGCGAATAGCTGATCGTCATCGGCAAAGGCTTTGAACTCGAGCGCATTGCCGCTGGGGTCGAGAAAGAACATCGTTGCTTGCTCCCCGACCTCGCCGCGAAAGCGCACCGTGGGTGCGATAACAAATTCGGTCCCATGCTGTTTTAGACGCTCTGCCAGCGCGTCCCATTGGACAAGGGTCAGAACCACACCAAAATGGGGTACTGGGACATTTTCACCATCCACCGGATTGGTCATCGTGCGCGCCTTCGCATCGGGATTCAAATGGGTCACGATCTGATGACCATAGAGATTGAAATCAATCCAGCAGTCGCTGCTCCGACCCTCTGCGCAACCCAGCACATCGCCATAAAAATGCCGTGCCGCTGACAGGTTATCGACCGGAAATGCAAGATGGAAAGGGCGCCGTTCAATGTTCAAAATTCTGCCCTTTCTTCTCCGGTGCGGCCAGCGCGAAGCAATGATCGATGTCCAATGCTGATTGCTTGCTAGGGTCTAGTTCCGATGCGCGGATTTCCTCGCGCAGCTGTGTGAGAATGATATCGCTTTCAGAACCGCTCTTGCCTTCGCCGCGCATTTTTTCGCGCGCACGGCTGTCGAGGACAAAGGCGAGCGTTTTCAGGTCTTGCGCCTTTTTCGACAATTTTTCCCGCGCATAAACGGTTTCATAGGCAAGCTGTAACATCGCAGCACACTGATTGAGCGATGGTTTGGGTTTGGGGGCAACTTCGACATCAAGCAGGGGTAGGCATTTTTCCATTTCGGCGGCAACGACCTGTTCCGGCTCGGCAACATTTTTGACTTTGGCCTGTTGATCGGCGACCGCTGCCAAGATTGCGTCACGCACTTGCTCACGCGTTTGTCCTGTCTCAACCATAACCCGCTCGCCAGTTTGACCAGCGTAGACCCGGCCACGCTCGGTGAGCAATGGATAGTCCAGCGCGCTTTCAATTCCGCGCTCCTGTTCTGAAGCCACAATCGCAAAGGCCGCGACGCAGGACAGGTCTCTTTTGTGAACATCGGTCAACGCGGTCGCTGCCGGTTCGTTTTGGGCTGGAGCAGGTTGTGCAATTGCCAGCAATATCAGCAAGAATTTTTCCATAATAATCCTATAGCGGCGCATCAGCCTTTGCAGCAAACAACAATTGCGGAATAAGGGTTTCCTACAGGCCCGACAAAATGATATTTGCCAAGGGCAGCCGATCACGGATCATAATTTTCTGGCCCAAACTAATGTCCGAAAAAGGTAAATTGAACCGCTTTTTTAGGTCGATTCAGTGTCGAACCTGTATAATCTGGTTCAGATATCATGTAATTAAAATGAACAAGTGAATGGCGGCTAGTAATTAATGTTTGAACCTGCTCTTCGAAAACGGCACAAGCCGCCGGTGCATATTCTGATCGACTTGTTTCGCAAATTTCCATTCTGGCTGTCTCTGATTGCAGGGGCGCTATCGGCGACCGGATTTGCGCCATTGGGCTTGTGGCAACTCAGCCTGCTCGCGCTGGCCTTATGGATTGCGATTGTCGATAGCCTCGAAAGCCGGAAAGCAGCGTTCCTGTCAGGCTGGCTATTTGGTCTTGGCCATTTTGTTGTCGGGCTCAACTGGATCGCGAAGGCCTTTACTTTTCAGGCCGCGATGCCCGAATGGCTGGGCTATGTTGCGGTGGTTTTGCTATCACTTTATCTCGCCGTCTACCCTGCTTTAACGGCACTGGGGGCATGGTGGTTGGGCAAAGGGCGGCCCATTGTGTTCGTGCTCGCCTTTGCCGGTTTCTGGATCATCACCGAATGGCTGCGCAGCTGGGTCTTCAGCGGATTTATCTGGAATCCCTTGGGCGTGATCATGGTCGAAGGGCCCTATGCCTTCAGTGCCCGGTCAATCGGAACCTATGGATTATCCGGTATCGTGATTGGCCTCGCTGGGTTGGTTGGCGCCTTCATCACGGGATTGCTTAACTGGCAAGGACGGATCATCATACGCAGAGCATTTGATCTTATCATCCTTGCTCTTGCTGCAACTTCGCTCGGTCTCATCGGCAGCTTCAATGATATTATCGGTGATGAAAATGATCAGCCTGCATTAGACCAGCAGCCCAAGATCACGGTGGTCCAGCCGAATATTGGCCAGCAGGATAAATGGCAGGCGGGATTTGAAGAACGTAATCTCTCCAAACTTGCTGGGCTGACTGTGCGCAAAGACGACGAGCCACGTATATTATTCTGGCCGGAAGCCGCGATCCCCGATTATCTCGAAGCCGGCTATCCGCAGCGTTATTATTACGGACGCTCACCACAATTGGTGCGCACACAGCTCGCCAGTCTGATGAAGCCCGGAGATGTGCTGGTACTTGGTGCGCTGAAACTCGAATTTGATGAGGCTGGCGCTCCGGATGCAAGGCGGGCCATTGGTGCGCGCAACAGTGTCTTTGCGATGGATGCGGACCGCGAACTGCTCGGGCGCTATGATAAAAGCCATTTGGTACCTTATGGCGAATATCTGCCGATGCGGCCGCTGCTCTCCGCCATTGGCTTGTCGCGCCTGGCACCCGGTGATTTTGATTTCTGGCCCGGCCCGGGGCCGCAATCGCTGGACATAGGCACATTTGGCAAAGCAGGTTTGCAGGTCTGCTACGAGATTATCTTCTCTGGCCAAGTGGTGGATAGAGAAAATCGTCCGGACTTTATCTTTAACCCATCCAATGATGCCTGGTTTGGCGCATGGGGACCGCCGCAACATCTCGCACAAGCGCAACTGCGCGCAATAGAGGAAGGTCTGCCGGTCATTCGCTCGACGCCGACAGGGATCTCCGCTGTCATTACGAGCACGGGCAAGATTGTTGATAGCATAGCAATGGGACAGGCTGGCCGGATTGACGCAACCTTGCCGCTGCCGGAAAAGCCAACATTATTCTCTCGGTTTGGCAATATCCTCTCGCTGGCCTTTGCGCTCATTTTGCTGATCTGTGCCATTGCCATCCGGCTTCGCGCTCGCTAAGAGGCGCATATAAACCTTTCTTTATATCCAAATAACGCTCCCCCAAGCGACCAAATAGTAGGAAAAGTCATGCGCTCAGAATTTATCTTCACTTCCGAATCCGTATCCGAAGGCCACCCTGATAAGGTTTCAGACCAGATTTCCGACGCCATTGTCGATTTGTTCCTATCCAAAGACCCGGAAGCGCGGGTTGCTTGCGAAACTCTGACGACCACGGATCGGGTCATACTGGCGGGCGAAGTGCGCGGCAAGGGCATGATCGATACCGATGGCAATTGGGCTCCTGGCGCACAGGAAGAAATCCAGACGGTCGTTCGCGAGACGGTCAAGAAAATTGGCTATGAGCAAGAAGGCTTCCACTGGCAGAACCTGACCTTTGAAAACCACCTTCACCCGCAATCCGCTCATATCGCGCAAGGCGTGGACGAGAGCGGCAACAAGGATGAAGGTGCTGGCGACCAAGGCATTATGTTTGGCTATGCCAGCGACGAAACACCGGACCTCATGCCAGCGACCCTGCAATATTCGCATCAGATATTGAAGCAAATGGCGGCAGATCGCCACAGCGGCAAGGCACCGTTCCTGGAACCGGACAGCAAGAGCCAGGTAACCCTGCGCTATGTTAATGAAGTGCCTGTCGAGGCGACCGCGTTGGTCGTGTCCACACAGCACGCTCCGGGCTATTATAAGGATAGTGACAATCCTGCCCTTTACGAAGAATTGCGCGCATATGTGATGGGCGTTTTCCATTCGGTGCTGCCCGATGGCTTTATCACAGGCAATACCGCTATTCACGTCAACCCGACCGGGCGTTTTGAGATTGGCGGACCCGACGGTGACGCTGGTCTGACAGGCCGGAAGATCATCGTGGATACCTATGGCGGTGCCAGCCCGCACGGCGGCGGTGCGTTTTCGGGTAAAGATCCCACCAAAGTCGATCGCTCAGCGGCCTATATTACCCGTTATCTGGCGAAAAATATTGTTGCAGCTGGCCTTGCCAAACGCTGCGCCATCCAGCTGTCTTATGCAATTGGCGTCGCCGAACCGCTGTCTATCAATGTCGATCTGCATGGCACCGGGACAGTAAGCGAAGAAAAGCTTGAGGAAATCCTTCCGAAACTGGTTCGCTTGACGCCAAAAGGCATTCGTACACATCTGGGTCTTAACAAGCCGATCTACAGCTCGACCGCGGCTTACGGGCATTTTGGCCGTAAAGCCGACGGTGATCTTTTCACTTGGGAAAGAACCGATCTGGTAGACGCGTTAAAAGCGGCTGTTTAATTCAGGCAGCTGGTGCTAGTCGCCCCCGGATGACGAGCAAAAACAATCAGGATCCAACCACTATCCGGCAGCTTTACGGCCGGCGGCAGGGTCATGCGCTCAGGGATCAGCAAGTCGAACTGGTCGAAAAGCTGTTGCCGCAGATTAGTGTGCCGCCCGAAGGAGCCGTGTCCTCGCCCGTCCTGTTCGGTGACAATCGGCCGCTGCATTTCGAAATTGGCTTTGGCGCAGGCGAGCATATGGCAGCTCGAGCCGATATGCTGCCCGATCACGGGTTTATCGGCTGTGAGCCTTATCTCAACGGGATGGTAGGCGCGTTGCAGCATATCCAGGAAGGTATATTGCCAAATATCCGGCTGCATATGGGCAATGCGCTGGATGTACTGGAACGGATACCGGATGGCAGCTTGAGCTTTGTCTATCTGCTACATCCCGATCCTTGGCCCAAAGCGCGCCATGCCAAGCGGCGTTTTATGAACCATGGCCCGGTCGACATGATCGCCGCCAAGTTAAAGCCCGGTGGGGAGTTCCGCTTTGGTACCGATCATCCCGTTTATCTGGAATGGGCGATGATGATCATGAACCAGCGCGAGGAATTTAATTGGCTTTGCGATGGGCCCAAAAACTGGATGATCCGCCCCGGCGGTTGGCCCGAAACACGTTATGAAGCCAAAGCCCGACGACAGGGGCATGAGGTTTGGTATTTTCGCTATCAGCGTCGATGAGACTGTAGAGCGCGTTCGCGTTAACGTCGTTTTACTGCAATCTATATTTGAATCTCCTTGTAAACAGTAGATTAACCGTGAATTTGTTCACCTCTGTAGGTATTTTGTTAACCCTCCCAATCTATAAATTGCTTAACCAAAAGACTGGTCGCACAGCTATTGGATTTTTTAGGAGGCCATAGATAGAAATGGGCGGCATTTCACCAGATACTGACGTGGCAGACGCTGCGCCTGCAATTGCAGGCAGCGCAACCCCGGCTGATCTTAATATTCAATCGCGAAACCGGCACTTTGCCAACGCGGCGATGGAACGTCGGCACTGGGTCGGCGGTGATCCCTATGCCACGGCCTTTTTCAACGCATTATCGATTACCTTTCCCAAGGGTGAAACTTTCTTCATGAAGGTTCTCAAGCAATATCGCGACGAGGCACCGGAAAAACTCGCACGGGAAATTCGCGGCTTTGTGCAGCAAGAGGCGGTCCACAGCCGGGAACATTTGTTTTTTAACAAACATATCGAAGATTCTGACTTTGATATCTCGCGTCTGGAACAGACGCTAACCGATGTCATCGATAATATCGCTAGCATGCCGCTTGTCAGGCAATTGGTCGCGACTACCTGTCTGGAACATCTGACCGCGATCATGGCAGCGGAGTTTATTGCCAATCCAAAGCATTTTCAGGATGCCGATGAAGAGCAACGTAAAATGTGGCTTTGGCATGCCTCGGAAGAGGTGGAGCATAAGGGCGTCGCTTATGATACCTGGTTGCACGCAACCAAAGACTGGAGCCGGATGAAGCGATGGGCGACCAAGTCATTGTTCATGATCCGCATTTCATTGGGTTTCGCGAAGAACCGCACCAAAGGTATTTTTGATCTGTTGCGGCAGGACGGTATTACCGGCCCGCGCGCATGGTTTGGCTTTCTCCATTTTGCCTTGATCAGTCCCGCACCATTTCGGCGAACCCTTTTGCCATGGTTCCAGTTTTTCCTCCCTGGTTTCCATCCCTGGAACAAAGATGATCGTGACCTCATCCAGCTTGCCGAAAGTGAATATGAAGCGGCGATCATGGATCAACCGGCGAAAAAAGAAACGGTGGCGACCTTGGGTGAGCACCGCAAGAAGAAGCGCCTACCCAAGGTAGCTTGAAGCTTTTACGCCGCTAGCGGTCGCATGACATCGCTTTCCATATCGCTTTCCAAAGACAGCTCAAATTCAACGGCTGCGACTGATTGATTGCGCCCTTTGCTGAACCTCGGTCCTGTGCGCCCAGTCCGGCGAAACCCTAATTTCGTCAGTACATTTCCAGAGGCGGGATTGTCGATAAAGTGGCTTGCGACAATTTCACGGTGACCCAGAGCCTTTGCTGTCTCCAGTGCTGCCCGGCCCGCTTCGGTTGCATAGCCCAAGCCCCAATGGTCCCGTCCGATCCAATAGCCCAGTTCGACACTACCATCGGGCATCGCATCAACACCGCAAGTACCAACCAGGCAGGGGGCACCAGCCGTTCGCCGGAAAATCAGCCAGCGCGGGCTTTTGGGGTCATGGGGAAGCGAAAGAAACTCTTCTGCATCATGCCGGGTATAGGGCCATGGGGCTCTGGCGAGATTGCGAACAATGGCTTCATCGTTGATCGCTTGATGCAAAGCACCTGCATCTTCGGGCCAACCCGGTCTCAACAATAATCTTGGCGTTCTTGCAAACATTGGGACTCTCCGTTTTTGGCCTTTTCAGCCAAGTCAAATTTAACCGCCCCTGTGTTGGTTTGACCGTCCCCTACAAGGGAGCGATGACAACGCAGTGACAATTTCGACAGGGAGAGACAAAAAAAGGGAGAGGGGGTGACCCTCTCCCTTGAATTTGGAAGTTCTTTCGAACCATCCGGGTCATCCCTCAAAGGATAACCCGTTATCGGTTATCCGGTTATTCGGCGGCTTCCGCCATGGCATCGACAGACACATATTTACGGCCGAGCTTGCCCTTGTGGAATTCCACTTTGCCATCAATGAGCGCAAATAGGGTGTGGTCTTTGCCCATACCGACATTGCGACCCGGATGGGTCTTGGTTCCGCGTTGGCGGATAATAATATTGCCAGCTACAACAGCTTCGCTGCCATATTTCTTGACGCCTAAACGGCGGCCTTCTGAATCACGGCCGTTACGCGACGAACCGCCTGCTTTCTTATGTGCCATGGTTTAGTCCTTCTTCTTCGCAGCCGGCTTTTTAGCGGCTGGTTTCTTTGCCGGAGCTTTTTTGGCTGCAGCTGGTTTTGCTTCTGTTTTAGCAGCGGCCTTTTTAGCGGCTGGCTTGGCAGCAGCTTTCTTGGCTGGAGCCGCCTTCTTAGCAGGTGCTGCTTTTTTCTCAGCAGCCGGTTTCTCGTCAGCTGGCTTGGCAGCGGCTTTTTTAGGAGCGGCTTTCTTCGCAGCTTTCTCAGCACCAATGGCACTGATCTTCAACACGGTGTGCTGCTGACGATGGCCATTTTTGCGGCGATAGTTATGCCGGCGGCGTTTCTTGAAGATAATGACCTTCTCGCCTTTTTCCTGCGCAACAATTTCAGCAGCTACGGTCAGACCTTTGACGTCTTTCATCTCGCCGCCGTCACCGGCCAGCAAAACATCATCAAGGGTTACCGAATCACCAGCTTCACCAGCTAGTTTCTCGACTGCGATTATATCTCCTGCGGCAACACGATACTGTTTACCGCCGGTGCGCACTATAGCGAACATGGCATTTTTCCGTTTCAATCTTGTGGTTCCAGCGCGCAAGCAAGGAAACGCGAGTCTCTCGGCTCACGCTGGAAAGAGTGCGCAGCTACTAGATGGGCATGGCTGTGTCAACCAGTATTGGCCGATTTTTAGGCAAGCTTCTGCTTTCCTGTGGTCCAGCCTTTGCAGTCACGTCATCGCACCCTTTTATTCCATTGCAAAGGCCATTGCCGCAACAATAACCACGGCCTAAAGATGTTTTTATGAAATTATCCCTGTTTTTGGTTCCGGTTCTCGGCCTGTCTTTATCCGCCTGCGCTATGCAAGAGGGGGATTTCCCGTCCCTAGCGAAACGACCCTATGAGGATGGCCCGGCCATAGCGAACACGGTCGCACCGTCACCAGCACAGATGGCTACGTTGCCCGCCGCACTCAAAAACGCCGTCGATGCGGCTATCCGGCAAAGCGATGCAGCGCACCAAGCTTTTTTGGCTGACTTGCCCAAAGTGAAGCAGAGTGTATCGGCGGCACGCGGGGCGGCCCCATCCAGCGAATCATGGGTGGTGGCTCAGGTTCAACTCTCATCACTGGAGATGGATCGCAGTCCGTCGATATCCGCGCTGGCCGATATTGATGCGCTTTACGTGCAACGGCTTGATCAGGAATTTACCGGCGAAGATAAAGGCGCGGCGGCGCTAATCGCTAAATCCAGAGAAAAGATTGGGGCACAGGTTTCCTCTCAGCAACGCGAGATTGAGCTGCTGAAATCTAAGATGCGTTGAGCGGCCGACTATTTCCGCGCGGCTTCTACCGCCGCTTTGTGGGCCTTGGCATTTTCTACATAGTGGGCAACACCCATACGCATTCCGGCAATGGCGGGTTCGGTTAGGTCGCGCATATATTTGGCTGGTGACCCAGCCCAAAGCTGACCGGTCGGAATTCGTTTGTTGGGCGTCAATGTAGCGCCGGCGGCGAGCATCGCGTCCCCTTCGATGACACAGCCATCCATGACCGTGGTACTGAGGCCAACAAAAGCCCGGTCTTCCAGCGTTGCTCCGTGCAACATGACCATATGACCAACCAGTGCGTCCTCACCAATTATCGTCGGATGTCCATTGGGCGTAGCCGGAGTGGCGCTGTCACAGTGAATGGTTGTGCCATCCTGGATATTGCTCCGCGCGCCTATTTTGATGAAATTGACATCTGCGCGGATCACGCAATTATACCAGATACTTGCCTCTGGCCCGATTTCTACATCGCCAATAATCTTGCAGCCGGGGGCAATAAAGGCCGATTCGTGAATTTTCGGCGTTTTGCCATTAAACGGCAGGATAAGTGGGGCGGTCATTTAGATGGTTCCTTACAATAGGTGACATGACGAACCAGATCGCTTTTAGGATCAACTTTCGGATGATCGAAATCAAGTTCTGGAAAATGCTTCATATTTAGCCGTTCCATTACGGCTCTGCTGCGATGATTATGCTCGCTGGTTATGGCCCAAACCCGTTCATCCGGGAATGTCGCAGCTGCCCATTCACAGCATTTTTGCGCGGCCTCGGTCACATAGCCTTTGCCCCATTGTGCAAAGGCCAATCGCCAACCGATTTCCAGTTTATCACAAACGGGTGTTCCTTCACCGCCTCTAATAATGCCGCACCATCCGATCAGTTCGTTTTGTGCTTTTGTTTCCAGCGCCCAGAAACAATGACCGTGCTGTTGCTGATAATCTTGTTGCCATGTGATGAGATCTGCCACTTGTTGTCTCGTCATAATTGGCCCCAGTGTTTTTCTCACTTTAGGGTCGCTGTTTATCGCATGGAAAATGCCAAGATCATCTTCCCGCCATTTGCGCATGACTAACCGGTCAGTTTCAAGTTGGAAGTCAGCCATGAATCACGCTTACTGTATTTGTGCCAAGGATTTTCGAGGAGCCATTAAACGGCATTATCAGCAGCTCCGTCATGTATCAGATTTCCAGTCTTTAGCCTCGATTCGATAAACAACGGTCGGGTTCAGCTCTTCGCCATAGTTGGGATCGTGAAAATCGAGTTCTGGCCGATGGCTCATGCCCAACCGTTTCATCAGGCCCCAGGACGGCTCATTTCCCGGTACGGTAAGAGCAACGACAAAGGGCGCTTTGTGCCGGGTAAAGGCGGCATCCATTGTAGCGGTGGCCGCTTCCTTGGCATAGCCTTGTCCCCAGACGTCTTCGCGCAGCCGCCAGCCGATCTCGAACGCACCGGTTAATTTCGGCTGCGGTGCATTGACGCGCTTCAAGCCACAAAATCCGAGCAGAGCATTGTCTGATTTTCGTTCAACAATCCAGAATGTGTGCCCAAATTCACGGTCATATCCCCTGATCCTCTCAACCGCCTCGAGGAATTTTTCACGGGTTTGGACACCGCCAAGCCACCGGGTGACTTTGGGTGTGTTGAGATATTGCATGAACGGTTCGATATCGTCGTCCCGCCAATTGCGCAGCCGCAGCCGATCGGTCTCGATAATAATATCAGCCATTGAGGAGCCGGGCCGCATCGGCGGCGAAATAGGTCAGGATGCCGGAACAGCCCGCGCGTTTGAAGGCGATCAGTTTTTCCATCATTAGCGCATCGCGGTCACCAATGCCGGCGGCGGCACCAGCGGCTACCAAAGCATATTCGCCCGACACTTGATACGCAAAGACCGGCACGTTGAATTCGCTCTTGGCGCGATAAATAATGTCGAGATAGGCAAGGCCCGGTTTGACCATCACGCTGTCAGCACCCTCCGCAATGTCGAGAGCGATTTCGCGCATCGCTTCATCGCTATTGGCGGCATCCATCTGATAGCTTTTCTTGTCACCTTTCAGGGTGCCGCTGGAACCCACCGCATCACGGAACGGACCGTAAAAGGCGCTGGCATATTTGGCAGCATAAGACATGATTTGAACATTATGATGATGTGCCAGTTCCAGCGTGTCGCGGATAGCACCTATTCGGCCATCCATCATGTCCGACGGTGCAATAATATCCGCGCCCGCATTGGCCTGGTTCAATGCCTGTTTGGTTAGCATGTCGAGCGTGCGATCATTCTCGACATAACCATCGGCGTTGATCAGGCCGTCCTGCCCGTGGGTTGTGTAGGGGTCGAGCGCGACATCGGTGAGCACGCCGATATCATCCCCCAGGGCGTCTTTGATCGCCTTGGTCGCCCGGCACATGAGATTGTCGATGTTGAGCGCTTCTGAGCCATCATCGCTGCGTTTATCGGTCGGCGTGTTGGGAAATAGCGCAACACAAGGAATGCCGAGATCACGGGCTTCTTTGGCGCGCTCAACAATTAGGTCCACAGACCAGCACGAAACGCCGGGCAGCGAAGCAATTGGTTCTTCAACCTTGTCCCCATCCGAAATGAACAGGGGCCAGATCAGATCAGCGGGCGTCAATATATTTTCGCGAACCATCGCGCGGCTCCAGGTAGAGACACGGGTGCGGCGCAAACGGGTGCGGGGGAAAGCAGGATCTTGGGTCATGATGCCGCAATATAGAGCGGCAGCACCGTAGGGCAATTGAAATAGCATTTCGAACAGCTTGCAGCGATCGGCTACATATTTTAGACGTCTGTTTTCACACATCTGTAAAGTTTAATGAAATGCAGGCGAAGAAAGCCTGGCCTATGAGTTTCTTGACGATGAAGTTGATATAGCCTGCAACCGTCTCCAATCCCTCCAGCAAGGAAACCTCTATGACACTGAAATCCCGGACCCTTTTACCCACCATTTTGGTTTTGCCCTTGGTGCTGTCGGCTTGCGGCAGCGCGGATGATGAGAACAGTTTGACCGGTGCTTTTAGCAAAGGTTTCGATGAGAGTTGGGGCACCGAATTTGTGGCTGGATGCGTCACCGAGTCCAAAAAGGCGGGGGCGACCGAAGCCGACGCTACTCCGATATGTAATTGCTTAGCCGAAGAATTAGGCAAAAGTCTGGATGGCATTAGCGAGAAGATGAATCCGCCTGAAGCGAAATTGGAGGCGGCCACCGAAATCTGCCTGGGTGATATCTAGAGATAACTGGTCTTAGCTGATCGACTCTTTGCTCAGCCTGCTAATTTCACGCTGTTTTTTGGGGCCGGTTGATGCGCTTTTCAAAGCACCAAGAGCCGCGCCAGGTGTCACTTGTTGCAGGCGTTGCAATTCACCTTTGAACCGTCTCAACTCTTTCCCACTTAGTTCTGCGCGTTGAATAAATTTTACGGAGTTCGGGTTGATAGTCCGGCCATTGCGGTACAGCTCATAATGTAGATGCGGGCCGGTCGACAGGCCGGTAGAGCCAATATAACCGATAATCTGTCCTTTGCGAACGCGCTTGCCATTGCTGACCGCGATCCGGCTCATATGTGCATAGCCTGATGCCAGTCCGCCGCTATGTTTGATTTTTACAAACTTGCCATAGCCGCCTTTGCGACCGGCATAGGTGACCTTACCATCAGTTACGGCGTAAATTGGAGCACCATAGCCGCCACCAAAGTCGATACCGCTATGCATGCGTTTATAACGCAAAATCGGATGACGGCGCATGCCATAGCTGGACGTTTTTCTCCCGCGTGTCGGGCGGACCAATTCGCCGCGAGATTGACCCACACCAGATGCTTCAAACCAGTTTGCACGTCCGTTGCTGGTCCACTTCACCATCTGAGCCTTGGCTTTGCCATCCCGCTCTATGCCCGCGTACAGCAAATCACCGACTTCCACTTCGCCTGTTTCAGCGCGGCGATAGCCAAGGATGATGTCAAATTCATCGGTCGAACGGATATCGCGTGATACGGACATTTTTTTGCCAATGACCTGGAGATATTTTTGGACGGCTTCGGTTGGTGCACCACCGGCACGGGCTGAGCGATATAGGCTGGAACCAACAACACCTTTGATCCTGAGCGGCGTGTCGTCGACCAAGATCGGTTTGCGGTTTAGTTCTAGCTGACCACTATTCCGCAAAATTTCCAAATTCAAATCAAAGCGTGCCCGAAAAGCCAGTTGGTCAAGTGGGCGCGGTTGATTTTTGGCGGGGCGACGACCCAAGGTCACATCAATTTTTGTGCCTGGCTCGATCTCACCCAATGTAACGGCGCCGGAGACCAGATCGGTTACTTCGCGCGCTTCCGCACTAGCAACCCCAGCGCGTTGCAAAACTCGGCGGAGACTGTCGCCTCGGCCCAAGGTGGCAACCAATTCAATCGAGGGCCGCTCAGGGCTTTGGGCCAGCGGGCGTACCGCGTCAGTAGCGGCCATGCGGATGCCGGTATCCGATCCATAGGCCAATGGTGCGATGGTTTGTGAGCGGGCTTGATCCGCGCGGAAACCGGTCAGCGCTGCATTTTGGTGACCGTTAATCGGACCAAAATCAGGTAAACAGGATATGGCAATCCCGCAGAGTAGTACCAACGTAATGAGACCGCGAAACCAAGTGAAACTGCCGATATCCCGGCCTAGGTCCGGTACCCAATCGGTCTGTGCAAATTTTTCCTGCCATTCATCCGATATGCTGGTGAAGATTTCCGGCATGGCAAAAGTCGACGCAGGAGGGCCTGCTGCGATAGCTGCAGCCCCATTTCCTTGATCGGCAAGCATGTCGATACTCTTGTACAAATGCACCCCTTGGCGACGCTATCTTCAGATACTCAAAAGATAGAACTCCATCGCAATATTATTTCTTTCTCTGTGAAGGAATAGGGTTAATGTCAAATTAAGATGGGGGTTGGATTGCACGCTATGCGGTAAAACGTGTAAAATCGCGGATATCCAGCGCTTCGGCCAAAAATCTGACCGATTTTACAAGGTTTCTGCTTGCCAGCTTGATGTAGATGCGGTGAGGTAGCGCAAATGTCCGACTTCTCCCAGTCTCCTATTATCGCGGTTCTCGGTCCGACCAATACCGGTAAAACCCATTTGGCGGTCGAGCGGATGTGTGCCCATTCCAGCGGGATGATTGGCTTTCCGCTGCGACTATTGGCGCGAGAAGTATATGATCGCGTGGTTGCTTTAAAAGGTGCCAATAGGGTTGCTTTGGTGACCGGTGAAGAAAAGATCATTCCGCCCGATGCGCGCTGGTTCCTGTGCACGGCTGAAGCGATGCCGATTGACCGGGATTTCAGCTTTGTCGCGATTGACGAGGCACAGCTTGGCATAAACCCTGAGCGGGGTCATATTTTTACCGATAGGATGCTGAATATACGCGGCCGGGATGAAACGATGATTCTCGGATCCGATAGTCTGCGGCCCTTGGTGGAACAGTTGATACCCGATGCCGAAATTATCTCTCGCCCGCGCTTTTCGACGCTCAGCTATGCAGGTCCGCGTAAATTGTCCCGGCTACCGCGGCGATCAGCGATTGTCGCATTTTCCGTCGAAGATGTTTATGCGATTGCCGAAATGCTGCGCCGACAACATGGTGGTGCGGCGATAGTAATGGGGTCACTGTCGCCGCAGACCCGAAACGCGCAGGTCAAAATGTATCAGGATGGCGAGGTTGACTATCTCGTCGCCACCGATGCAATCGGGATGGGGTTGAACCTCGACGTTTCCCACGTAGCCTTTGCGGCCTTGAAGAAATTTGACGGTCGCCGCCGCCGTCGCCTGACACTCGCGGAAATCGGCCAAATTGCAGGCCGAGCCGGGCGTCATCAAAAAGACGGCAGTTTCGGTGTATTGTCTGGCCTTGCTTCTTCCGATGAATTGGAGCCTGAAGAAATTGAACGGCTGGAGGATCATGAATTTCCTCGTTTGGAATGGCTCTATTGGCGGAATGCCGAACCGGATTTGGCGAGCGTCACCAGTCTTATCCAATCGCTGGAAGACAAGCCAAAGGATCGGCTACTTCAGGCTGCACCGGAAGCAATAGATTTGGCGGTACTAAAACGGCTGGCACAAGATCCGGGTGTCAGTCGGCTGGCGACTGGACGCGATAAGGTGCGCCTGCTTTGGGAAGCCGCCTGTATTCCAGACTTTCGTAAAGTGGGTGCAGATCATCAGGCGCGTTTTGTTGCTTCGCTCTGGCCTTATCTTGCCCAGGGCAATGGCCGTATTCCCCATGCGCGGATGGCGCAGGAAATTGCTCGGCTGGAAAATGTTCAGGGCGATATTTCGACCCTCGCGGCCCGCATATCTGCAGCCCGCAGCTGGAGCTATATTGCGCAAAAGTCGCGTTGGGTGGAGCAGGCAGAGGTGATGGTAGAGCGTACACGTGTGCTGGAACGGCGGCTTAGCGATGCCATGCACAGTCAGCTCACCCAGAGATTTGTCGACAAACGTACCCGCGTGTTGATGCGCGGTCTGCTGAAAGGAGCCCTACCGCAAGATGTTGCATTGGAAACGGACGGTGCTGTATTGGTCGACGGGCTTGAAATTGGAACGCTGAAGGGCTTTCAATTTATCGTGCCTTCGGATAGCCGGAGGGAAGACCGCAAGATGCTGCTTGCCGCAGCGGAAAGATATTTAGGACCGATTATGACTGATAAAGCTGACGCTTTGGCAAAAGCCCCCGATAGCGAACTGGCGCTGGCTGCCGATGAAGCCGGTCAGCCGGTCATCTATTGGCAAGAGGCAAAGCTTGCCATGCTAACAAAGGGGAAAAACCTCCTCCATCCTGAAATCAAATTTGATCGTGCGCTTAAAGATATTTCGCCTGAAAACAGCAAAAAGGCTGAAGAGCGTGTCAAGCAATGGGTAGAAGCGATGAAGGCGAAGCATCTGGAAGGGCTCGTCAAAATTGATGCGCTGGCCAATGATGAGAACACACCAGCTTCGGTTCGTGCGCTGTTCGCGCAGATTGTCGAAGCGGGCGGGATCATTATGCGCCGCCAGATTGATCAGGCGGTTCGGGCCCTCGACAATGATATGCGCGGCGTCGCAAGGCGGGGCGGACTGGTTTTTGGCGCGCTTGATATTTTCCACCATGCGTTGATGAAGCCAGGAGCCGTACTCTGGCGAAATGCTCTGTTCGCTGCACTGGACGAGCAGCCCATGATTGCGCTTCCCGGTGACAATGCAGTGCATCTGAAGGATTGGAAATTTGCTGCTCCCGATCATGCCAGCAGACTAGGGTTTCGCAAGATTGGCGGTGAATATGTCCGCGTCGATATGGCAGAGCGTCTGGTAAAGCAGGCGCATGAGGCAAGGCATTCTGGAGCGGTTTTTGCCGTGGATCCTGCGCTGGCGACCTCTCTGGGATTGTCAACGGAAGTGCATGAGGCGCTGCTCGACATGGCCGGGTTTGTGAAAACAGATGACAGGCCTCAGGCTGTCGAGCCGGAAAAAACAGAAGTGGCTGAGGCCGCTGAAACAGAGGTGCCGGCAGTTGACGGCTCAACCGAAGCTGTAGCCGTTGAAACAACCGAGCCGGCTCGCTCGGATGATACCGCTCTACCCGAAACACCGTCGACATATTGGCGTTGGAAAGGGATGGGTAAGCCGCGTTCAGGAAAACCGCACAAAAACCATGACAAAAAACCCCAAGGTAAGCGGCCCAAAAAATCTGGTTCCGCGCCGCGTAAGGCAGAGCCAGTCCTGGCCACTGCTGGTGGCGCCTTTGCTGAACTGGCGGCCCTGAAAGAGGCGATGAAAAAATAGGATGCAGCTTTGAGAGGCAAAAAAGCTGCTAAACCCGAACCTGATCCAATGGCAATCAGGATCGACAAGTTGCTTTGGTATCTACGTTTTGCCCGCAACCGAGCGATCGCAAAAAAGCTTGCTGCTAAAGGTCATGTTCGTTTGAATGGTCGCCGGGTGGATCGTGCGCATATGATGGTTCGACAGGGGGATATCTTAACGATTCCGCAAGGACGTGAGGTGCATGTCATCCGAATAGAAGAGCTACCACTCAGGCGTGGTAGTGCCCCCGATGCGCAAAGCTGTTTTGAGAGACTGCGTACTGGCGAATGAATTAGGACCGAAAACCAACTGTTGACGATCCCAATTTTGCGCAATAGCAGTGATTTAACGACCGCAAAAATACCGGTCTGTATGGATGGAGTAGACGACCCGATGACTTATGTTGTTACCGACGCATGTATCAAATGCAAATATATGGACTGCGTTGAAGTCTGCCCCGTCGATTGTTTCTATGAAGGCGACAATATGCTCGTCATCAATCCCAGCGAATGCATCGATTGCGGTGTGTGCGAGCCGGAATGTCCTGCCGAAGCTATTTTGCCAGATACAGAAGACGGTCTGGAAAAATGGCTGGAAGTGAATACGAAATATTCCGAAAGCTGGCCCAATATCACGGTTAGCCGCGAACCACCTGCTGATGCTGATGAATTCAAAGGCGTCGAAGGTAAGTTTGAAGCCCATTTCTCTGAGAAACCCGGCGAAGGCGATTAGGTTTATTTGGAGGGTTCTTTTTAGAACCTCAAGCGCCGGGCGCGGGCATCCGCCCGCTTGGCTTTCCTCGCATAAGCTCGGGCGCGCGGTCACGCTTGCCGACGCGATGCGTCGGTTCGGCGCGACACTAAACGCTTCGCTTGAAACCATATAACCGAGCGCAGCGAGGCAAGGCCGACCGGCCGCCGCGCCTTATGGCGCGTAGCCAACGGCACGGATGTGCCCGCCCGCCGCCTGAGGTTTAAAAAACCCTCCCCCGCCCGGCGCTTGAGGGCCAACAAAAGTTGTGCGTTGCAACGATAAATTGCTTTTTTGTGACGAATCTGCTAACACTGATGTTGGTTAGCGACTGGGCACGGGGGGTGTTCGGTCGTTATGTATATGAACAAAAGGGTTTTTTCGTCGGGGTTTTGAAAAATTTGACCGAAATAAACCTTCTTTTCCATCGAGAAAGAAAGGCTTTTTATGGCTGCGAATACGCTGTCCTTTGATGTGGGCGATTATGTTGTTTACCCAAAACACGGTGTGGGTCGTGTAATCGAACTACAAAATGAAGAAATTGCAGGTATGCAACTGGAACTTTACGTTCTGCGCTTCGAAAAAGAACGCATGACGTTGCGTGTACCAATGAACAAGGCAGAAGGCGTCGGCATGCGCAAGCTGTCTTCTGACAAGACGCTGAAAGAGGCTCTTGAAACACTAAAAGACAAACCGAAAGTGAAACGCTCCATGTGGTCGCGCCGCGCCCAGGAATATGAAGCGAAAATCAACTCGGGTGACCTTGTCTCAATTGCCGAAGTGACTCGCGATCTGTTCCGCGCTGATGACCAGCCAGAGCAAAGCTATTCCGAGCGTCAGATTTTCGAAGCGGCCTCTAGCCGTCTGGCTCGCGAATTAGCTGCAATGGAAGAGACTGACGAGCCAACCGCTCTGACGAAAATTCTGGAAATCCTAAATATTGCGGCGCCGCAATATTATGAGGTGAAGGAAGACTGATTACAACGATCTGACTATCGAGAGAAATTGCAAAGGGCCGTCCTAGAAATGGGGCGGCCCTTTTTTTGGCTGGTATGGCGCTTCGTTCAGTGATTGGGAGTTTTATCGAGAGGCAGCAACAAACACAAACGGCGACGCTTTCCAGCGCCGCCGTTGTTTGGACTGATAGGTCCGAGTAATGTTTGGGGCGTTAGAATTCGTAACGCACGCCCAGCTGGATACGCCAGATGGAAGATGAGAAGCCAACATTGTTATTATCATCTGGGTTGAAACCCTCGATAATGTAGCGACCTTGTGCATCCACACCGCCATCGACAAGATCAACAAACTCACCGACAGGATTGAATGTGTTCCAGCCGCTATCCAACATGTTCAAAACGTTGTCGAAATCAGCGAACAGCTCAATCTTATCTTCGACGCCAAACAAACGTCCAGGCCCTGGAATTTCCTGACTGAACCGCATATCGAGATCAAATATCCAGTCGTTGCGGCAGCTGTTACGGCTGATCGATTGACCGGCTGAGAAATTACATTTGCCGAAGACATTATTTTCGCCATCGTTCGCCAATTCGCCATTGTTGAGATAGCCAAGTAGACTTTGGACGGCGGCATCCTGGGTCGCCTGAAGAGCAGCGGTAGGACGCACTGACAAGTTTGGATCGTCCACACCGGTTGGGATGTAGAGCAACGCATTGTCATTACCGGATGAACCGTCAGCAAATACGCCGCCGCCATCAAAGGTCAAACTGAACGGGCGTCCTGAGCGAGCCGTGAAAAAGACACCAAGCGAGGTATCAAATTCATCGAAAAACTGTTCTTTCCAGTTCACAGCAAAAGTAAGGTTATGTCGTGTTTCAAAATTTGATGTCGAGGTGGCCGGGTTCTGCCGGTCGAACGCCGCTGTTACGTCAAAGTTCGAAGTAGCCGTTGAGCTACCGACGTTACGGTAGTTATTTGAATCCGTGAACGCATAGCCCATGGTTACATTCACACTACCACCGTCAGTAATAATTCCCTGATTGAAATATTTCGACAGAGAGAAAGAGGCGACATGAGTGTCATAGGAACGGCCATTGGTTAGCTGGATGAAATCATCCACACGAGGCCGACGTCCGTTGGTGCTGTTCACAAAACAATCCGCCGTCAAGTTTTCATAGGTTGGCGGTGTTCCGCCGGTCCCCTGCAATGTCGCATTGCAACCAGGAAAATTGACATCAAGTGCTTGATAGATTGGACGACCATCTACCGTGAAGCCGTTTAGGCCGCGAGTGACATCAGGAGCCTGAACAAGATCAACAAAGTTGAGTGGATCAATGAATTTGGAATAAATGTAGTCGAGTTTCAAGTTCCAGTCGGAGAAGAAACCGTTGTCGGTACCGAACATGGTATCGACGCCGAGGTTAAGACGGAAAACGGTCGGCACATCAAAGTCAGGATCGGTTGATTGAACATCTGCCCCACCGCCTGCTGCACGGTCAGAACCTGCCTGGATCGCGCAGGCCGGGATTCCTGTAAACTGACCATTGTTCAGAACATTAAAGTTGCCATTGGCGTCCTTTATGGAGTCGCATGCACTATTGAAAGTATCACCATTTGCCGAAGAAAATCCGTTGTTTGAAAACGCGTTTGAGAAGAACACAACGGGATCACCGCCGGAGAACATACCAACACCACCGGTAACCGAAGTGCTATGGAAAAAACCGTCATTATCAAGATTATAAGTAGCAGCCAAACGCGGTAAAATTACCGGGTCAAGCCGACCAAAGGAATTAGCATTTGTGAAGCCAGTCCGATTAAGGAAGGATGGGTTGGCCCGTGGTGCATCGCCTGCATAGATCTGTACCCGAAGACCAGCGGTAAGGTTCAACTGATCGGTCGCCTGCCATTCATCCTGAGCGTAAAAGGAATAAATTTGACGACCAAATGTTGCCGCCGCTTCGTTGATATCTCCGGATGGCGTTACTGCAATAGTGGCACCCCCTAGGCCGCCGCCGACAAGGTCATCGGAGCTTCCGAAAACGCTTGAAAATCCGCCATTTGCCACGACGCCGTTTTGGAAGTCAGTCAGGTTGCGGAAGAAAATTGTCCCAGTCGCGTTGATTGCGAAGAGGTTGAAGACTTCCAGATCGTTTAATTCGGCACCGAGCTTGATGCTGTGGTCGCCGGAATTGATGTTCATCTGGAACTTGGCCTGATCAACAGTTTGTTCGAGCGCATTAGCGGAACGGAAAATACCCGGGCCAGTTGAAAGGCGGCCATTTTGGCCGTTCGGGATCAAGCCATTGGTTTCGTTGTCGAGACCCACCGACAAGCGAACTATAGGATTGGCGTCTTGCGCTTCGCCGCCGCCAACAGGACCTTGTACGTCCGTCACATCTGCACGAGACAGACGTAACTCGGTTGAAACGCTGTCCGACCAATCGGAATAAAGACGCACTGAATAGTAATCAGAAACAGTACCTTCATCCTCAAAGCTGTTTAGACCAGTCAGTTCCTGGTTGCCACTGTCTGCTTCGACATTGGTTTCTTCAAGACGCTGATAGGTGGCCTCCAATCGATGATCTTCGGTGATGTAGGCATCGAGGCGTCCGAAATAGCGAACGCTGGATTCCTGCAACGTTCTTGGATAGCCACCAACATCTTGGCCATATACCGTATTCGCGATGTTTGCGAACTGGTCAAACTGAGCCTGCGTAACGAACGTGGCTTCATTGGGGAAGCCGCCGCCATTGGGGCCAAATTCATTGGCATCACCCAGATCTGTTTCTTCATAACCCGCGAAGAAGAAGAGGCGATCAGGAATGATCGGGCCAGATAGGGTCGCACCCCAGCGCTTTTCATTAAACGGATCAACATTTGACGTACGACCATCAACAGTATCACCGCGAAGGCCGGAGTCGCGATAAGTGAAGAACGCAGTGCCATGGAATTGGTTTTCACCAGATTTGGTGACCACGTTAACGGCACAACCGGTAAAGTCAGAATATTCGACGTCAAATGGCGCGAATTCAACGGACGTTTCGCGGATGGCATCAAATGGTAATGGGAGCGAATTCCGAGAGGCAAATGGCGTTCCGTTCAGTCCAAATGTATCAGCTTGTACGATACCATCGACGGTGAATGTATTGGACCGGTCATTACCGCCCAAGCAACTGATCCGGTCGACTTCATTGGCGCGGTCAAGGCTGACGCGCGGATCGAGTCGAATAATATCACGAACGTCGCGGGAAAGGCTCGGGAAACCTTCCAGTGTATCGACACCAAAAGATTGACCGGGGCCAACCGCCAGTTGTGTGACATTGGCACGTGTGCCGGTTACGACAATAACATCACCGTCAGAGCCTGAGGCCAGTTCAAACGTAAAATTCGTATTGCCTTGGAGGTTAATGAAAACATCCTCAACGGTTTGGCCTTCGAAATTCGGAGCGGTCGCAGTGATCGTGTAAGGGCCGCCCGGAACCAGCGATGTAGAACGGAACTGTCCGTTGGCTGATGTTATAACCGTACGAGCTTGGCCGGTCCGTGTGTCTGTGACGACAACAGACGCCCCGCCAATAGAGTTGCCTTGCTCATCTCTTACTTGGCCTTCAACGCCAGATGTAATCTGCTGTGCTGCGGCTGGTGTTGCCATCAGGCCGGCTGTGGAAAGGCTGACAACGCTGGCTGCCAATAGATATTTCATTTTCATGTTAAGGTTCCCCATTTGCGGTCTTGTACAATCGATGGACACAATCTGAGTGTGCGGCGGTCGGCACACATTTGTGTAATCGAAATGCTCCCTAGGGGGGTAAAATGACAGTTTTGTCTCAATCGCAACGACTTTGTTTTGCGCTGCAGCAATTAATTTTTATCCACAGTTTATCAAGGGCTTGGAAAATCAGTCGATAAACAGCCAAGCTTCACAGAGGAGTGAAGCTATCCTATTGAATTAAAGTATTTATTGATTCCAAAACAGCGGAAAATTTGCTCGTAACGACTGTTTTTGACTGTTGCGAATTTATCACTACGTCTGCATACACCTGTGAAGGTTCTACATATTTTTCATGCATCGGATCAACCTGACTGGCGAAAACTTCCCGCACCGAGTCGGCCGTGCGGCCGCGCTCTCTGACATCGCGTTCCAGGCGCCGTTCAAATCGGAGGGCACTATCGCATCGCACGAAAACAGACAGATCAAAAAGTTGCCGCAATGGCGCGTGGTGCAGGATCAATATGCCGTCGACCAAAATGATCGGACGCGGTTCGGTAAGCGCCGTTTCGCTTTTCGGCAGATGTGTCGGAAAGTCATAAAGTGGCCGATCAATTGCGTGGCCCAATTTTAGCAAGGATAGTTGTGTGCACATCTTATCAAAATCGACCGCGTCGGGATGGTCAAAATTGGGGCCTCCCTTGCCCTCTGGCGCATCGCCATAACCAAAAAAATAATCGTCCTGAGGTAGGATGACGCATTGGTCAGGGCCCAGTGACTCATGGATATGGGCAGCCAGCGTTGATTTGCCCGAACAGCTGCCCCCGCTAATCCCCACAACTTTTGGAGTCATGCCAATCCAATTTCGCGCAGACGTTCCATCAAATAGTCATGCGCAGTGATTGGTTCGGGATAAAGATTGGGATGATCTTCAGTTATTGCCTCAGGCAATGTCTTGATAAGATAGTCCGGACGAAAATGCAGGAAAAATGGCATGGAATATCGCGAATGCCCACGCCGTTCCGGTGCTGGGTTGACCACCCGGTGGGTAGTAGATGGCAGCCTGTTGTTGGTCAATCGTTGCAACATATCGCCGATATTGACGGCCAGTTCACCCGGTTTCGGTGTCACCGGGCGCCAATTGCCTCGCTTGTCCAAAAGTTCTAGTCCTGCCTCTTCTGCGCCGATGAGCAGAGTGATCGTATTGATGTCTTCATGCGCAGCGGCACGTACAGCGGGCGAGTCGGCTGGTACTGGTGGGTAGTGGATCAGGCGTAGAATGGAATTACCGTCTCGCACTGTGTCATCAAAAAAATTTGGGTCCAGTTTCAGGAAACGGGCTATCCCCTCTAGGATCCGTTGGCCTGCTTTATCAAAGGCGGCGAACAATTCGAGATAACACTCGCGAAAACCATCCAGTTCTTCTGGCCAAATATTTGCGCTCATAAAGGATTCAAAGGGATGACCACCTGGGAGCTGACGACCGATATGCCAAAATTCTTTCAGGTCGTGAATGTCGGAATCTTTGGCCGCCTCCGTCCCAAAAGGCGTATATCCTCGGGCACCACCGCCGCCGGGAATATGATATTTCCGCTTCACATCGTCAGGCAATGCGAAAAAGGCGCGGGACATGTGTTCTGCCTTTTCGATCAAGGCATCTGAGATGCCATGATCGCCGATGACGGCAAAACCCCAATCGGAGAAGGACTGGCCGATGCGTGCTGCAAAAGCGTCCTTGTCCTGATCGGCCAAGGCGAGAGAAATCGAAGATAGCGTATCATGGGGTTGTGACATGGCTCTATGATGCTCTGCTAAATCAGTTTGTCAATCTATCGGGCTTAACCGAGAGATAATAATAGACCAGCCAAGGCAGCGCTCATCAAGTTGGCGAGCGAGCCAGCGGCCAACGCTCTGAGACCAAGCCGCGCAATTACGGGGCGCTGGTTGGGCGCGAGGCCACCGGTAACGGCCAGTTGAATGGCAATCGACAGAAAGTTGGCAAACCCGCACAAAGCAAAAGTCACGATGGCAACGGTAGTGGGCGACAATGTATCACCCATATTACCCAAATCACTAAAGGCCACAAATTCGTTCAAGACCACTTTGGTTCCGAACAGGCCCCCAGCTGCAAAAGCCTCTTCCCAAGGCACGCCAAGCAGAAACATAATGGGGGCAAAGACATAACCAATAATTTGCTGGAAGCTCAGATCTGGTTGCCCAAACCAGCCACCAATCCCGCCCAATATGCCGTTGGCTAGGGCCACAAGTGCGACGAAGGCGAGTACCATCGCACCTACCGCGACGGCAATTTTGACGCCAGTTTGTGCACCCATTGAAGCGGCCATAATGATGTTGGCTGGTTTCTCTTCTTCATAGTCGACAGCGACTACAAGTTCTTCCGGCGCTTCGGCATCGGGATCGTCGGGCATGATGATTTTTGCCATCAAGATACCGCCGGGAGCCGACATAAACGCAGCGGCGAGCAAGTAATCGATCCTTATGCCCATTGAGGCGTAGGCGGCTAATATCGTCCCGGCCACACCGGCCATGCCGACGCTCATTACTGTGAAGAGCTGGGATTCCGTCAACTTTGCTAGATACGGCCGAATAACGAGCGGCGATTCCGATTGCCCAACGAAGATATTGGCTGCGGCACAAAGGGATTCAACTTTGGATATCCCCGTGACTTTCTGGATTCCGCCACCCACCCATTTGATGATGAATTGCATCACGCCGAGATAATAGAGAATCGATATCAAAGCGGAGAAGAAAATGATGACGGGCAGCGCAGCGATGGCGAAGCTGTTTCCGCCCATTTCTGGGCTTGCTAGCGGGCCAAATATGAAATTCGTGCCATCGGCTGCATATCCGAGAAGGTTGGACACTCCAGTAGACATGCCCTGGATAATGTCTTTGCCAGCGGGAACATAAAGCACGAGAACTGCGATACTCGCTTGAAGTGCAAAGGCCGCTGCAACGACACGAAGCCGAATTTTGCGCCGCCCGGTTGAAAGGGCGAAGGCGAGCAAAAGGATTACTGCCATGCCTGCGATGCTTGTCAGAATAGAAGTCATGAGCAACCCGTCCCCGTTGAATTTACCACGTCACTTCCCCATTTGATCCTGTATAAGCAGATGTCAGTTGATCCAAGATGTCACCGATATTGTCACTCAAGATCAATTGTTCACGGCGCGCCGAGGACATAAACCCATGGCCCGCGACATTGTCCAGAAAGGCTGTAAGGGAATCCCAATAGCCATTGACGTTGAGCAGACCGATGGGCTTGCCATGATAGCCAAGCGCTTTCCAAGTCCAAGCCTCGAACAATTCGTCTAAAGTCCCAATGCCGCCGGGTATGGCCACAAAACCGTCGGTTAGTTCGGTCATTTTTGCTTTGCGTTCATGCATCGAAGTTACGACATGCAGCTCGGTCAATCCAGTATGAGCGACCTCGTGATCTTTCAGCATTTCTGGAATGACGCCGTAAACTTTACCGCCGCCGGCAAGTACGGAATCAGCAATGATTCCCATCAGGCCCAGGCGACCGCCGCCAAAGACCAGATCAATGTTACGCTGTGCCATTACTTGGCCCAATTGTTTTGCTGTCTCGGCGAAAGCGGGGTCCCCCCCAGCGCTTGCGCCGCAATAAACCGCTAGTCTCTGCACAAATTCCCCTTTGGACCGACCTTTGCCCCCAGATGCTCCTGGCTAGCTAAGCCAGAACATTATTGATTCCTCCCTAGAGGAAAATGGCGGAGAGTCACGATTCCTTTTTCCTGTTTGTTTTTGGTGCTTTTTTTTCAATCCAGACCGCGCTAAGCAATAAAGATGACAGCGATATCAGAAACAAAGCACATCCCACGCGGGCTCTTTGTCATTTCCGTTCTCTATGGCGGGATGGCCAGTCTGGCGGGAATTTTGGGTAATAAACTGGTGGCACTCGGCCCATTGGCGGTCGAAGCGGGCATATTCGCTTTCATCCTGTTGGTGGTGTTGGCTGGAGCGGTGGCCGAGGTTTACGGTCGGGCTGTAGGTAATCGGATAGTCGTTTTTGGTTTCGTTCCGATCATCGTGTCGATGATATTGATTCAACTGGTTCTGGCTTTACCGCCCGCGTCATTTTGGGAAGAAGAAAAGCGGGTTGCTTTCGACATCATATTGAATCAGTCAACCCGGCTGATGTTTGCCGGGATCATCGCCTATGGAACATCCCAATTGCTCAATGTTTTCATTATCACGCGGCTCAGAGGGGAGGGCGGCAAGATGCTGTGGCTCCGAAGCATGGTTGCAGGCGTGGTTAGCCAAGCTGTCGATACGGTGATTTTCATCACGGTGGCCTTCTATGATGTTGCTCCGCTGATGAAAATCATGCCCGGGCAATTGTTAGCCAAGGTCATATTGTCGGCCGTGCTGGTACCGCCGCTGATCTATGGCATTGTGCGGATGGCCAAGCGCCTTGACGCTGAGTGAAAGTTTTTGGTCTCTCCCTATTCAAATGGGCAATGTTCGGATGCTTGACCTTCACTGCGGCCTGCTCCGCACCTGCAGAAAAACCCGTTCCGTCGCTTGATGCTAATATTGTCACGATCGTCGGAGCAATCCATGGACAACACCGTCGCAGCGAGGCTTATTCGCTAGCAGTCTTGCGGGCGGCGATCATCAAATTTGATCCCGATATCGTCATGGTCGAACTGCCGCCGGAACGTTTTACCAAGGCCTCCGCAAATTACACAAAATTCGGCGAAGTCCGGGAAAGCCGTGCTGATGATTTTCCGGAACTGATCGATGTAGTTTTCCCGCTGCGACAAAAGCTCGGTTTTGAGATGATCCCGGTCGCGGCATGGACACAGAAAATTGCCGATGATCGGCGGATGGCTTTGAGGCAGCTTCAAAATGATCCAGAGCGAATCAAAGACTGGTCTGCCTATCAAGCTGCAATTATCACTTATAACAAAGCCGTTAGTGGCCGCTCTGATAATCCCTCCTTCATTCATAGCAGAAGCTATGATGGCGCGGTAAAAGCGCGGCAGGAAGTTTATGAAAAGCTGTTCGGTGATGATCTCGGGCCGGGCGGCTGGCAGAATATCAATGCCGCCCATTATCAGAAAGTCGCCGCTGCACTGGATGATTTAAAAGGTCAGCAAAAGCGTATTTTGGTCCTCTATGGCGCTTGGCACAAATATTGGTTTCTGGAACAACTGGAGACGCGGAGCGATATACAGCTAATTGATGCAGCGGACCTGTTTGCAGATTAAGCGCTACATCCTTTTCGGTTTTCCGCTACCAATATTTCTGGCGTATCAATGTCCAACAAGCTGCCGTCGGGAGCCGCTGCCAGATGCGCAGTTTGCAGCAATTGCCTCGCGCCCTGATCACCTCGCAGATCCTTTAGGGCAGTAATTTGGCCCGCAGGGAAGATTGCTGGGGGCATGGCTTTACCGCCGTCGCTTGATGCTACGACCTTGCTTTGTTCGCCATCCTTGAAAGTCTGGCACAAGTTTTGGAGATGCTGGGGCGCAATATAGGGCATGTCGGCTAGGCAGATGAGCAAGGCGGAGGCGCCTGAAGCTGCTGCGCTATTTGCCGCGCATCGGACCGACGTGGATTGCCCCTCAGCAGCATGTTCATTGACGATGATATGATAGCCCATTTTCTCCCAGCCAGCGGCACAAGGATGGTCTGGATCGGATGCTATGATGATGCGGTGATCAACGGGCAGGTTGCTCAGCGTTTCCGCAGCATGCAAACCCAGCATTTTACCGTGCAGCAGGGCGGCCAGCTTATCCTGATCGCCAAATCGCCGGGACTGGCCTGCGGCGAGCAGAGCCAGCATGATCCCGTTACCGGCTGTTTCACTCAATTGGCGGATGCATCCTCAATATAAGCGATAATCGCTTCCCGCCGTCCAGCGTCGCTAATCGCGCCGGCCATCATCGTAGTGCCCGGTACTTTGGCAGCTGGATTGGCAAGGTAATTGTCCAATTCTTCTTTGGTCCAAGTGATTCCGGAGGATGTCATTGCATCGGAATATTTGAAGCCATCCACACTACCCGCGGCGCGCCCAATAACACCATAGAGATTGGGGCCGATACGATTGATGCCACTGTCGTCAACGACATGGCAAGCGACACAGGTATTGAAGGCAGCCTTACCGGCAGCAACCAAGCTGTCGGTTGCTTCCTCGGCCGGTGCAGCAGCAGCTGCATCAGAACCATCTTGACCCGGTTCACGAACCACAATCTGTTCGGTGGGCTCTGGCGCTGGATCGGACCCGCATGCTCCAAGCGCGATTACCAGAACGGGCGCGGAGGCGCGAAAAACTGCTTTCATCAATCTATCCTCTAAATGACAGCACGAATGGCTTTAGGCGAAATTCACTTTGCTCAATGGCAGTTCGCGGACGCGATTACCAGTGGCGGCGAAAATAGCATTGGTAACGGCCGGAGCCAGTGGCGGCAATCCCGGTTCACCTGCTCCGCCGAGACGCTTGTGATCACCGTTGATAATCTCGACTTCCACTTCGGGCATTTCGTTGATGCGCAGGATTGGATAATCATGGAAATTGCTCTGCTGTACCGCGCCATCCTTGACCGAGATTTCGCCATAGAGCGTGGCGGTCAGGCCGTAAGCGATGCTGCTTTCCATCTGAGCTGCGAAGCCGTCAGGATTGACTGCAAAGCCCGGGTCGGCCGCGACGTAGATTTTTTTCACCTTCGGTTTCTTGCCGGTCATGTCGACTTCGGCCACTTCTGCGACGATTGTCCCGAATGATGGAACAAAGGCAATGCCGCGGCCATGGCCTTCTGGCAGTGGTTTGTCCCAACCCGCCATTTCGGCGGCCTTGTCCAAAACCTTCAAATGGCGCGCCGAACCCGCGAGCAACTCGCGGCGAAACGCATAACCATCTTTGCCGGCCGCATGCGCCATCTCATCGACAAAGCTTTCAATGAAATAGCCGTGCTGACTGTGATCGACCGAACGCCATGGGCCAAAGCGCAAATGGGTCGGCACATCAATTTTGCGGATCTTGTGATTGGCAATATTGTAATAAGGCACTGTTGGCGCTTCTTGCGGGTCGAACAAATGGGTGTGGATATTGCTCCAGCTTACCGCTTTGCCGTCCTTATCAAGACCGCCTTGGAAACGGCTCGTGGCCGACGGGCGATAATGATCCTGCATGGTATCTTCTTCACGCGACCAGATCATCTTGACCGGATATTTCGCCGCTTTGGCAATACGGGTCGCCATTATAATCACGTCAGTTTCTGATCGCCGGCCGAAACCACCGCCAAGATAAGCATTGTGATAGGTCACATCATCCATATCAATGCCCAGCGTATCGGCGGCCGCTTTGCGCGCCATCAGCGGCGCTTGATGGCCGGACCAGACATCGCATTTTCCGTCCCGCACCCAAGCGGTACAATTCATTGGTTCCATCGTGGCATGGGCGAGGAAGGGCACTTTATATTCTGCTTCGACTTTGGTCGCCGCACTGGCAAAGGCTTCGCCAACATCACCTTCTTCGGTTTCAACATCCCCGTCTTTGTCACCGGCTTCATCAAGCATAGTCGCATAGCGAGCGAACAGGGCGTCCTGATCCAGCGCGTCACCCTCGGTTTTGGAATATTTTGCCTCAATTGTGCCGAGAGCCTGCTCAGCCTGCCAATAACCATCCGCGACCACGGCGATAAAATCGCCCATGTTCAGAATTTGCAAAACACCGGGCATGGTTTTGGCGGTATCAGCATTTATCGACTCTACCGTCGCGCCGACAACCGGTGCCGCTTTTACAGCGGCATATTTCATGCCGGGCAGATCAGCATCAATCCCGAAAATGGCAGCGCCGTTGGATTTTTCCGGAATATCCGTGCGGGCAATGGTTTTGCCCATCAACTTGTAATCTTTGGGTGATTTCAGCTTTGGTTTGTTCGGCAGGCCTTGCTCTGCTGCGGCGGCAGCAAAATCTGCAAATGGTGCCGATTTGCTGCTCTTGTCGTGTATTATCATGCTATTTTCCGCGCGCAATTCACCGGCGGGAACTTTCCAGTCCTCTGCCGCTGCGGCAATCAGCATTTCCTTGGCTGCCGCACCAGCAACCCGCATGGCGCGCTGTCCGGTTCCGCGAATGGAGAAACTACCACCGGTAATTTGCAGATTCATCGCCGTGGCGAGTTGCAAAAATGTTCCGCCGACTGTGGGTTCCAATATGGCCGGTACTTCAAGACTAGGGGCCAGAAATTCGCGGCCAATGTCATGCGAAACATATTTCGCGTCTGCTGGTGCTTCGAGGATTTTGACCTTGCTCCAGTCGGCATCGAGTTCGTCGGCCAGCATTTGTGCCAGGGACGTGAAAATCCCCTGACCCATTTCGACATGGGGAATGATTGCTGTGACGATATTATCCGCATCAATCTTGACCCAGGCATTGATCAGTTGTTCGCCTTTACCCTTGGCCAGCATCGGGCTGAGCCGGTCAATCGGATTGCCAGGGCGGACCGCGACGCCGACGACCAGTGCGCCGCCAGCGACAACGCCGGCACCGATAAAGGCGCGGCGTGTCCATTTGCCTTTTTTGGGGGCTGCTTCAGAAGTTTTTGTATCCGCCATGATCAAGCCTCCTGCGTTTCAGAGGATGTGCCAGCGGCTGTCTTGATCGCCTTGCGTATCCGGACATAAGTACCGCAGCGGCAGATATTGCCGGCCATGGCGGCATCAATTTGTTCGTCGCTGGGATTGGGATTATTTTTTAGCAAGGCGGTGGCGGACATGATCTGACCCGACTGGCAATAGCCGCATTGGGCCACTTGTTGATCAACCCATGCCTGCTGCACTTTGCTGAACGTTCCGTCTTCTTCGGCAAGACCCTCAATGGTTGTAATGGCTTTGCCATCGGCTTCGAAAACGGGGGTGGAGCAAGACCGGACAGGTTTGCCATCGAGATGTACTGTGCAAGCACCGCATAGAGCAACGCCGCAGCCAAATTTGGTACCAGTCATTTTCAGGTTTTCGCGCACGACCCACAATATGGGCGTTGCCGGGTCGACATCGACCTCTTTCGCCTGACCGTTGACGTTTAGTGTAATCATGGAAGCCTCACCCTTTGGAATTCAATATCATTATGCAACCTATACCCGATGGTAGGAGTTTCGCCAAGTGGCACAATAGGACAGCGTCTGTTCAAGCAAAAATATCGGATAACGTGTCGGTAAACGGCCCTTCTTTCACCGTGCGCAATTCCACATATAGCGCAGCGACGCCCGCAGCTTGCACGGCTGCAATAGCTGTCTCCGCGATAATCGTGAGGAACACGGACGCGGTGCTGTTGAAGAAGCCGAGTCCTTCGGCCATGCCCGATAGCATGCCGGATGCGATCATGAAGATGATCATCAGCAGGAACATCATACCCTTGGATCCGGAGGCCAGTTCGGCGCTGCGCTTGAGTGAATCTGTGATCCCGAGATTTTCGATGACCATCACCGGCGCAGCGACCATCCACATCAGGAATAATATGATGCCAGGGACGATGAACAGCATCAGACCCAGCATGATGCCTAGCAGCGATAAAATAGCTAATCCGATAAGAGGCAAGAAACGCTTCATGGCTTCCGCAAAACACAGACCAATATCAACATCCTGACTGCGCATATCCCGTATGGTTGCAACGATCAGCATCGCTTGCAGCAAAATCGTCAAAATGAAATAGACGAAGAACATACCTGTACCGGCGAAGATAAATGTCAGCCAATAATCCCCCACATCGTCAAACATTCCATCAAGAAACGGGGCAGCAAGTCCATCGGGATTCAGGGCAAAATATTGCATCAACCCATAAGGCATGCCCGCAATGATCAGGGACAGCCCCAGAAACACAACGAGATGCCGGGATATAACGGTGAAGGTGGCGCTCATCACCCGGCCAATATCAAATGTCATTATGCTCATGCCCCTGTTGCTATGGCCAGTTTATTCCTGCTCTGGTCCGCTCTGTCAATCAGACGGTGGCCGATGCTCGCCTTCTGGCAGGCAATCTTCACTCTTGCTCCTGCTCCTCGTTTCTGCAACATCGGATGGGTGGCAAAAGACGCTATAGTACAGGGTGATAATGAGAACGCTTCTTTTGACGCCGCGTGGAAAGACGTGCGCGCTGATGAAGAAATTCAATTTGCCAATATCACCCCGGAACCGCCCGAAGAGCCGCCAGAATGGTGGACGAATTTTCTGGAATGGCTAGGGGAGGTTCTCGCTCCTGCCGCTGAGGCCGTGGTTGCAGCATGGCCTGTTCTTCGAATTATATTGCTGGTGTTGTTGGCGGCAGGCGTTTTGACCCTGCTATGGGTGATATTATCGCCCTATTGGGAAGAATGGCGTGGCCGCAAACCCAAGCACGTGGAAGAATGGCGGCCTGATCACAGTGCTGCGCGGCAGCTATTGGAAGAAGCGGACACGCTGGCAGATCAAGGACAATTTGATGAAGCTGCGCACCTTCTATTGTTCCGGAGTATCGAGGATATTGAAAAGCGGCGTCCCGATCTTTTGCGGCCGTCCAATACGTCCCGCGAAATTGAACGATTTGATAGCCTTCCTGAAACAGCGCGAGCCATGTTTGCGGTTATCGCAGAGCATGTCGAACGCGGTATTTTTGCGGCCACACCAATCGGCGAAGCGGGATGGACCGCTTCGCGCAACGCTTATGGTGAGTTCGCACTGGCCGACAGTTGGCGCAAATCAAAGGCTGGCGCGAAATGAGCGTTCAGGCCAATCCATTCAAGCGAACAACAATCATCATCATGTTTGCCATTGGTTTCGCGGCCTTTGTGGCGTTACTCTATGGATTGGGCGCTGGCGACCGTTTGTCTTCTGGCAATAATGGCCGGGCCCACGGGGCATCGAATAGTCTGGTCGGTTATAAGGCCCTTGCAAATTTGTTGGAAAAAACTGGCCGCGAGGTGCAATTGTCGCGCAATGCCGCTGGCTTCAACAAACCCGGCTTGCTGATAGTAACGCCCAATGCCTATGCCGAAGCGGATAAGATAGCCGAGGTCATACAAGAGCGCGCTTATGTCGGGCCGACGATGATCATCCTGCCCAAATGGAATGTGGCGACGACCAATCTTGTCGGGATGGAATCGAAAAAGGGCTGGGCGCAGCGGCTGGGTACAGTTGCCAGCGATTCCGGTGTGCAGATGCTGAGCGAGATTGTGGATATCGAGCTGCAAACGATCAGTCCGGAAGAAGATGAAAAAGCGAATGAGGGCAAAAGCGATGCTGTGATTGCCAGTGAACGGCAGTCAACGGAATCCAAATTCAACACTTCCGAAATTGCTGATTCCGCCGTTGGAGATGCGATCCCTCTGCCGGAAATCCATATTACCATGACCGGTGACTATCTGCGGAATATTGTTGAGGATCCGGAAAATGGAGAGTCGTTGATCGGCTATGTCGACGATGGCGGTATTTATGACAGTTTGGAGGGGCTTGATCCCTCGCAGATCACGGCCGATGATGAAATAGATGCGTCTTACTATCCGGTTGTCATCGTCGCAGATGCCGATTTGATGAACAATACCGGGATGGGCAACAAGCGTATTGCGCGCCACGCCTATGACCTGATCACCGCGCTTGAGGCGCAGACAGACGGCCCGATTATCTTCGACCTCACGTTTAATGGCTTGGGTTCGTCGGACAATCTTTTGACACTGGCATTTAAACCGCCCTTCTTGTCCGCAACAATCTGTTTGATAATTGCGGCTTTGGCAGCAGCGTGGATGGCGTTTAACCGCTTCGGACCGCCAGTGCGCGAACAGCGCAGCATTGATTTTGGCAAGACGGCGCTGGTTAATAATAGCGCAGGCTTCATCCACCGGATGCAGCGCGAACGACTGGTCGCCGATCCCTATGGGGAGATGATCCGCAGCGAAGCGATCGACGCCATCGGTTTGTCGCCGGGCGCGGATCGCGAAGAGCTGGACCGCAAGCTGGATATGCTTGGCGAGGTCGGCGGTAGCCGGTTCTCGGAATTGCTCCATAATCTCAATCAGGCCCAAAATTCTCGCGAAACTGCAGAACATGCAGCGGCGCTCTATAATTGGAAAAAGGAACTTATCGGATGAACATAGGGGAATTGAAAACGCTAGCGGACAATATCCGAGCGGAGGTCGCCAAAGCAATTATCGGGCAGGAAGAGACTGTCGATCATCTGCTTATCGCCCTGTTTTCCTCTGGCCATGTGTTGCTAGAAGGACCGCCTGGGACAGCTAAAACCTTCCTTGCGCAATGTTTTTCTGCGACCCTCAGTCTCGACTTTGGCCGGATCCAGTTTACCCCTGATCTGATGCCCGGCGATATTGTCGGTTCCAATCTGTTCAATTTCCAGACCAGCACATTCACTCTCACGCGTGGCCCGATATTCTGTGACTTGCTGCTGGCTGATGAAATCAACCGGACGCCACCAAAAACGCAGGCTGCGATGCTGGAAGCGATGCAGGAGCGCGCTGTCACGATTGATGGAGAGACCCACGACTTGTCTTCTCAGTTCATGGTGGTTGCCACGCAAAATCCGATTGAACAGCAAGGCGTTTATCCGCTGCCCGAAGCGCAGCTCGACCGGTTTTTGTTCAAGCTGTTGATCGAATATCCCAATGCCGAGGAAGAGAAGAAGATTGTCAGCCAATATGGTGAGCGTATCGGTGCACCGGGGCCAAAGGATTTTGGTATCAGCGCGCAAGTGGATGAAAAAACACTCCTCGCAGCGTCAGAAGTTGTGAAATCGGTCAAGCTGGTCGAGGATGTGACCGACTATATCGTCCGGCTGGTTCGTGCGACCCGTGAAACCGCTGATTTGGAAAATGGTGCCAGTCCGCGGGCAGCGATCATGCTGGCAACGGCGGCGCGCGCGCGGGCTGCGATATCGGGCCGCGACTATGTCGTGCCGGATGATGTCAAAGCGCTCGCCCCATCTGTCTTGCGTCACCGCACGCTCTTGTCACCCGCGGCGGAGATTGAAGGTCGCCAGGTCGACACGATTATCGAAGCTTTGGTTGAACGGACGGAAGCACCGCGTTGATCTACCCGACCGCCCGTGCTGTTTTTCTTATCGCAATAGGGGCGCCCATTGCGGCAGTGCTCGCTGCCATGATGCCGAACCTGTGGGCCATAGGTATCGCCTGGGCTGCAATGCTCATGGTGCTCTTGGTGATTGACGGTTTGATCGCGGCAAAGGCGGGCAATGTTCAACTGGCAGTTCCCAAGACAACCGAAATTGGCGCACCATTGGAACTTGGTGTGCAAGCTGAATTTGCCGGGCTGATGGCACCGCGCATGATCAGCGGAAATCTTGGCGTTGATGACAGGTTGTCAGACAATGGCCGGGTCGCGTTTACGCTCGACAGATCGCAACCAAAAGAGCGCATCTATAGCGGTGCCTCAACGACAACACCGAGCCGCCGGGGAACTGGGGATATCGGCAAGCTCTGGCTGCGCTGGAAAGGGCCACTTGGTCTCGCGTGGCGTCAAACCTCCAAGCAAAGCGATCAATCTGTCGCCGTCATGCCGAATATCTCGGCGGTGCGCAGCCCAACAGTTCAGATGTTCTTGCGCGATTCCATTTTTGGTCTTTTGGCCCGCAAATTTCGCGGCGAGGGCAGCGAGTTTGAAGCGTTGGCGGAATATCAACGGGGCATGGATCGGCGCAGCATCGATTGGAAAGGATCTGCCCGGCATAGTAAATTGCTGGCCAAGGAATATGATACCGAGCGCAACAACCAGATAGTGTTCGCGCTGGATTGCGGATCGGCCATGTGCGAACCAATTGACGGCTTGCCGCGCATTGATCGTGCCGTCTCCGCAGCCTTGCTAACCTCCTATATTACTCTGAAATCTGGTGACCAAACCAGTTTGTTCAGCTTCGCTGCCAAACCCGAATTATCTACGCCCTTTTTGTCCGGTAGCCGGAATTTCTATCGGATGCAGCAAGATGCGGCGACAATTGATTACCGGCATCAGGAAAGCAATTACACCTTGGCGCTATCGGCGCTCTCCAATCGCTTGCGGCGGCGCTCGCTGATCATCATTTTTACCGATTTTACCGATCCGACCAGCGCCGATTTGATGCTGGAGGCGGCAGGGCGGCTGATTGACAAGCATCTGGTGCTGTTTGTGGTACTGGAAGACGAAGAGCTTTCCGAGTTTATCAAAAAGAAACCGGAAAATGCTGAAGATGTAGCGCGCAGTGTCACGGCACAAAGCCTGCTGGAACAGAAGAAACTGGTCGTCACAAGGCTGCAGCATATGGGTATTGATGTGATCGAAGGCCCCCACAAACATATCGGCACGCGGCTGATCAACAGCTACCTCAAGATCAAACGGCGAGGGGCAATCTGATGGCCAATATGGTAACAGACCCGGCCATCGAACAGGCCATCGAAACCGCGGCCCTCAAAAGTGATCGCTTCCGGTTGGAGCGTGAAGCAGATTGGGTGCGGCTTGAAGACATAGTGACCAAGATGGAAAAGGGCAAAGCGCGGCGATTAAGTGACGAAGACGTGCTGGCGCTTCCCACACTCTATCGAACATTATTGTCCAGCCTTTCAATTGCGCGTGAAAGTTCGCTGGATGCCGGATTGATCGACTATCTCGAAGGATTGGCGCTGCGGTCCTATTTCATGGTTTACGGGACACAGACGAGTTTCGGACGGTGGCTCAAAGGTTTTTTCGGTGGCGGCTGGAGCCAGTCGATCCGCGAGATTAAGCTGGATATCTGGATTGCTCTGTTCGTTATGATTGCCGGAACCCTTATCGGCTATGTCCTGGTAGCGGGCGACAGCGATTGGTTTTATGCGTTGGTACCAGGAAATTTTGCCGATACGCGTGTGCCAGGGGCCAGCGAAGCGGCGCTGCGCGAGACATTGTTCAGCACCAAAGAGCATGATGGACTAGGGATATTTGCGGCCTATTTGTTTAGCAATAATACACAGGTCGCGATCCTGGCTTTTGCGCTCGGCTTCGCTTTTGCGGTACCGAGCATATTGTTGCTCATCCATAATATGGCGTTGCTGGGTGCCATGGTCTGGGTATTTGCCCAGCGCGGCTTGACGGTTGAATTTCTCGGTTGGCTATCAATCCATGGGACGACGGAATTATTTGCCATTTTACTGGCCGGAGCCGCCGGCATACATGTCGGGCGGTCCATAGCTTTTCCGGGCGCAAAATCTCATCTGAAAGCGGCCAGCGACGCCGGTAAACGTGCCGCTTTGGTCATGGCAGGTGTGGTGATCATGCTGATTTGCGCCGGACTGCTGGAAGGATTTGCGCGCCAGCTTATCAATGACACAGGCCTGCGTTACTTGGTCGGCGGCGTCATGCTGACATTCTGGTTGGTTTATTTCTTTGTCTTTGGCCGTAACCGGGCGGAGGGCAATTCATGAACAGTACGACAACCGACCCTTGGATCAGGCGATCAACTACCCCTAAACTGGACCGGATCATGGTCTCGCCGGAGGGTGTGCCGCTCAATGTGACGGTCGCTACAGCCGGCGCACGTGCCGGAGCTTTGACGCTGGATATCATCATTATATTGGGCCTGATTCTCGGTGTGACCTTATTGGGCTTTTTGGTCTTATGGGGCTTTGAGGCGGCTTTCGATGGTAGCATAGTGCTGGAAGAAAGCGGTCCACTAAGTGTTGTCGCGGTCCTTTGGATCATCGCGGTTTTTCTATTCCGTAACGCTTATTTTCTCTATTTTGAGCTAGGCGATCGCGCTGCGACCTGGGGAAAGCGCGCTGTTGGTATTCGGGTTGCGGCGCGTGACGGCGGGCGGTTGACTGCAGAGGCCATCATCGCGCGCAATATTATCCGGGATATTGAACTGTTCCTGCCTCTGGTTTTCCTGACATCCGGAGAGGCGGAAGGCACAATGAGCGACTTTACCGCTTGGGCCGGTTTCCTATGGGTGTTGATGTTCCTGCTATTTCCTTTGTTCAACAAGGATCGTTTGCGCTGTGGTGATCTGATCGCCGGGACTTGGGTCATCCAGAATGTGAAACGGAATCTGGATGGTGTCGTGGCCCCCTCGGCAGAGCTATCGGCTGATCCTGTTACCGGTGAGACGGCCAGCCGTTATGAATTTTCTGATTCCGATCTGTCGGTTTATGGGGAGTATGAACTCCAAACCCTTGAAAGCGTCCTTCGGACCGGGACTGATGAAGCACTGGAAACGGTGACCGCTTCGATCTGCAACAAGATTGGTTGGGAACCAGGCAGCGGTGACGAGCGGATATTCCTAGAGGCTTATTATACGGCACTGCGGGGCAAATTGGAGCGCGGTATGCGGTTTGGAAAAAGGCGCAAAGATAAATTTTCGAGCGACATTTAATGAGTCGATTAAATCTGCGAGGATATTTCGGATAGGAAAATGTCACGGGAGTACTGCTTGCCGTAGCGTCACCTGCTACGGTCTTTAGATCAGCTTGTTTTCTGCGGTTTTTGGCCTATGTTGGCGCCAAATTCACTAATGGAGAGTCGGTCATGAACCTGGAATTCACTGCAGAGGAAATGGCATTTCGCGACGAAGTGCGCAGTTTTATCGAGAATAATTATCCGCAGAATATCGAACGGGCCGCCGTTCAGGATGACATGAGTCCTGAAGATATGACGGCATGGCATAAAATTCTCGGCGAAAAAGGTTGGTCCGTTCCAGCATGGCCCGAGCAATATGGTGGAACCGGATGGACTCCGACACAGCGCTATATCTGGTCCGAAGAAAACGCGCGGGTCAATGCCGTGATGCCATTGCCATTCGGCGTCGCCATGGTTGGCCCGGTTATCTACACATTTGGCAATGAAGAACAGAAAGCTAAGCATCTGCCGGGCATTAAGAGCGGCAATACATGGTGGTGTCAGGGTTATTCAGAGCCGGGCGCTGGTTCAGACCTTGCATCGCTGAAAACAACTGCTGTCCGCGATGGCGACGACTATATTCTCAACGGTCAGAAAACCTGGACGACCCTAGCGCAGCATGCCGATTGGGGCTTCTTCCTGTGCCGGACCGATCCCGATGCACCTAAGCAACAGCAAGGCATCAGCTTTATTCTGGTAGATATGAAAACGCCCGGTATCGAAGTGCGCCCGATCAAGCTGATCGATGGCGGCTACGAAGTGAATGAAGTTTGGTTGACTGACGTTCGCGTGCCAGCCGAGAACCTGATTGGCGAAGAGAATAAGGGTTGGACCTACGCAAAATTCCTGCTCGCGCATGAACGCTCCGGCATTGCTGGTGTCGCCCGCTCCAAACGCGGTGTCGAGCAGCTGAAAGACATTGCCAAGCATGAGCTGCTGGACGGCGAACCATTGATTCAGGATATGGGTTTTGCAACCAAGATCAGCCAGTTGGAAATTGATCTTTCGGCATTGGAAATTACCGAGCTGCGGACTTTGGCTGGTGAGCAGGCGGGCAAAGGCCCGGGTCCTGAAAGTTCACTATTGAAAGTGAAGGGTACGGAAATTCAACAGCGCCTGACGGAACTGACGCTGGAAGCGGTTGGTCACTATGGCACGCCCGATTTCCGCAGCTTCCCGGCTGATGGCTCGAATGACTTCCCGATTGGGCCGGATTATGCGCACAGCGCAGCGCCGACCTATTTCAACATGCGCAAGACATCAATTTACGGTGGATCGAACGAGATCCAACGTAACATCATCACCAAAATGGTTCTCGGACTTTAGATCCAACCCGCAAACACAATAAGAAAGCGAAACTATGGATTTCAATTTTTCTGACGAACAAAATATGGTTCGTGACGGTATTTCACGGCTGGTTCGGGAACAATATGACTGGGATACGCGGCGCGGCATAATCGCGAGCGATGCTGGTTGGAGCCCCGAATTTTGGGCACAGTTGGCAGAGCTAGGCATGTTGGCAGCGCCTTTCTCCGAAGAAGATGGCGGTTTTGGCGGCGGTGCTGTTGAAACCATGTTGATCATGGAAGAATTTGGTAAAGGGCTGGTAGTCGAGCCATTTATCCCGAGCGTGGTTTGTGCGGGCGGTTTCCTGAAACATGCCGGGACAGCGGCGCAGAAGGAAGAATATCTCAGTGCCATCATTGCTGGTGAGAAGGTTTTTGCGTTTGCTTATGCAGAGCCGCAGGGGCGCTATGATCTGGCGAACCTGACGACCACAGCAAAGAAAGACGGTGAAGGCTTTTCATTAAACGGCCAAAAGGCGGTCGTGATCGGCGCGCCTTGGGCCACTCATTTTGTGGTGACAGCGCGGACCTCTGGCGGACAGTCGGATGCAGGTGGCGTGTCCGTGTTCATCGTCGCCAAAGATGCCGATGGCGTCAGCTTGCGTGACTACGCAACCGTCGATGGTCGCCGCGCTTCGGAAGTCTATTTTGAAAATGTTTCGGTTCCGGCCGATGCCTTGATTGGTGAACTGGACAATGGTCTGCCAATGATCGAGACGGTTGTTGATGAAGCCACGGCGGCGGTTTGCGCAGAAGCCACGGGCGCGATGCAGGTTACCCACGCAATGACCCTGGAATATGCCAAGCAGCGCAAGCAATTCGGTGTTCCGATCAGCACCTTCCAGGTGCTCCAGCACCGGATGGTCGATATGTTCATGGAATATGAGCAGTCAATCTCCATGTCTTATCTCGCAACGATCAAACTCGCTGAAGACGAAGCGACACGCAAACATGCGGTATCATCGGCCAAGGTTCGTGTCGGACAATCGGCACGCTTTGTCGGCCAGTCTGCGGTCCAGACCCATGGCGGCATGGGCGTAACCGATGAAACGGCTGTCGGCAGCTATTTCAAACGGCTGTCGATCATCGAAAGCGAATTTGGCAGTGTCGATCATCACATGCGGCGGCATATTAAACTGACCGCTGCGGCCTAAGACAAACGTCATAGCCCTATCATAAAAGGGGGTGCGGCCGGACTGGCTGCGCCCCCTTTTTCGCGTTATCGCTCTTCCTCCCAAGGGAGGGGATGAGGATGGTTCAGCAATCTGCCGCAGTACCCGGAAAAGTGACGGGTAACATGTACCGCTATTACATCCTGTTCGTGATGATGCTGACCTATATGTTCAACATCACCGATCGCATGGTCATGTCGATCCTGATCGAGGATATCAAAGCCGACTTCGTTCTCACTGACACACAAATCGGGCTATTGGCGGGCACGGCTTTTACGCTTTTCTATGTGCTGCTCGGGATACCGGCAGGCCGACTGGCCGACCGCACCAATCGTAAGAAGATGGTCGCCATTGCCGTTAGCTTATGGAGTTTGATGACCGCGCTTTGTGGTGTTGCGACCGGTTTCTGGACGCTGTTTCTGGCGCGCCTCGGCGTTGGGGTAGGGGAGGCAGGCGGTAATCCTCCGGCAATCTCTATCCTGACCAATTATTTTCAATCGCACGAACTTTCCAGAGCGATGGGGGTTTTCTCTGTCGGCGCAGTGCTGGGTCCGGTGATTGGATTTGTAGCAGGCGGTTTGCTAGCTGAAGCCTATGGTTGGCGGTGGACGTTCATCATTCTCGGACTACCGGGTGTATTGCTCGGGCTATTAATTTACTTTACGGTGCGCGAGCCCGATCGTGGCCAGTTTTCAAAAGCTGGTGAGGACAAAGCCAAAGCGACGACGCAGGAGCCTTTTGCAACAACCATGGCTTCGCTCTGGAAGAACCGGATCTTCATCCGAGTTGCATTGGCCAACGCGCTGGCGGTCACCGCTTCCTATGCCTTCGCCATCTGGTTGGCGCCGATCCTAATCCGCAATTTTGAAATCCCAGTGTCGCAGGTGGGTATTTATCTTGGGATCGTGTGGATTGCCGGCGGCGTTCCTGGGATGATTATTGGCGGCTATGTTACCGATCGGCTTGCTCTAAAAAACCCGAAGTGGCGTGCTTGGTATAGCGCCATTGCCGTGTTGTTGTCGCTGCCGCTTTTGTGCCTCTGCCTGCTCACCGATAATTTGGTGTTGGCTCTTGTGCTCTATGCGCTGGGCTATGGCGTACATTCGTCCACCCAAGGACCAGCGATTGCGATGATGCAATCATCCGTATCGCCAACTGAACGCGGTACAGCCTCATCCATCGCCAGCCTGTCGGCTACATTTCTGGGCTATTTCATTGGCCCTGCGGTGGCCGGGGCCATCAGCGATAAATTGGCACCGGACTATGGCACATTATCACTCAATTATGCCGTGATCGGTATCACGATATTGAGCCTGACCTTGGCGATATTGGCTTATCTCTATGCCTCTCGAGCGGTTCCGAACACACCGCTCAAAACCGTTTGATCAGCGTTCAACCATAATCCACCACCCCGCAAAAGGGCGCGGCTTGTTACCATGTTCCGGATAGCTGAGATGTCCGTTAATGCGATAGCCGCCATAATCATAGCGCAGTTCGGGAATGGGGCTGCCTGGCTCAAATAGAATGCGATAGGCGCGCGGCCGATGCTCGCTTTCACCCGACATGTCTTGATATTCCAACAGACCGCGATATTCCTTTCCATCAGACATTTGCAGCATAGCGGCACTAGCGCATCGTTCCGGCGGAAAATCCATCGCCTTGCTTAACGGTGTGTCATCGACAGCCAACACCATCCAGTGGGCAGTTTCATTCTTCTCTGCCTGTGTGCCCGTCATCGTCAAAATACGGAATATATCGCCAGAACGGGACAAGCCCATTTGCTCCTTTTCCGTCAGCGGCTTACGGTCTCCGCAATCGGTAGAGGCGCTATATTGATCATAACGATACCCCTCAGCATTGGCCGCGTGCACCGGCGCAGCGATGATAAACGCTGAAAGGACTGGCCCGGCCAACGGGCTCTTGCGGCGAGACATTATAACAATAATCCCCCGTCTGCGATAAGCGTCTGCCCAACCACATAGCTAGCGAGCGGAGAGGCCAGAAACAGCGACAATCCTGCCATATCTTCGGGATCACCAATCCGGCCGACCGGAATGTTCCGGGTTGTTGCTTCGCGCCGTTTGGGATTCTCGGTGGTCACAGCCGTCATCTTGGTGGCGATTAACCCCGGTGCTATTCCGTTTACGCGGATACCATCGGGCGCCCATGCTTTGCCCAATGTACGGGTCAATCCCATCGCCCCGGTTTTCGATGCATTATAGGCCGGATTACCAACAGTCGCATGGAAAGCGGCGGTAGAGCTGATGATAATCAGCGAACCCTTAGCCTCTTTCAACAGGTCGTGAAACTGCCCCGCAAAAGTCATCAGGCTGTTGAGATTGACTTGAATAACCTTGGCAAAATTTTCCGGTTCAAATTCTGCGCGCTTATAGAGCACCATGCCCTGCGAACAGATTAGAACGTCCAGCCTGTCGAACGTCTGGCGATAGGCCGCTATGGCCGCATCATCGGCGGCATCGACCTGTGCATAGTGCAGACCGTCCAGGTCAGAGCCTTCATCCTTGGAATAATCGTCGGCCCCCGCGCGTGTGCCCGTAACATGGACCGTTGCGCCGCATCCGCGAAAGGCCTGCGCGGTGGCATTGCCAATCCCGCTGGAGCCGCCAATGACGGAAACTATCTTGCCTTCATAATTCAGTGCCTGCTGATTTTGGGATGCGTCGATCATATCTATCCTCTTCTATTTGCCCCTATGCAAAGCGATATTGGCCGAGCGGATGGCGATGGTCTAGGGCCTATTGTGATAACGCATAATCCAGAGGACAGATATGGACATTCCATTTTCACTGGCGGGCCGGACCGCTTTGATTGCAGGGGCATCATCGGGTCTTGGGGCGCATTTTGCTGAACTATTCGCAGCCGCCGGAGCCAATGTGCTGCTGGGTGCGCGGCGCACGGATCGCACGGTGGAAGTGGCGGAACAAATAATTGCCGGGGGTGGCAATGCCTTGGCGGTGCCACTGGATGTCACCGATGAGGCATCGGTTATCGCCGCCTATGATGCAGCCGAAGCCGAATTTGGTGTGGTGGATTCGATCATTGCCAATGCCGGCGTGAGTGCCGCTGGACGTTCCACCGATGTGCCGTTGGACCGTTTGCAGACTCTTATCGGGACGAATTTTACCGGCGTCTATGTGGTCGCCAGAGAAGGGGCCAAACGGCTTATTGCCAATGACAGCCGTGCCAAGGAAAATGGCCGGATCACGATAATCGGATCGATCACGTCACGCCTGACAGGTGAGGGCGATAGCGCCTATGCCGCGAGCAAGGCGGGCGTCACCCATCTTGGCCGCAATCTCGCGCGTGAGTGGGTGCGGCAAGGGGTGAACGTGAACACCATCCATCCCGGCTATATCGCGACAGAGATTCAGGGCGACTGGTACCAAACCGAAGGTGGTAAGGCCCAGATTGCCAGTTTCCATCGGCGGCGGTTGCAGGACATGTCATCGCTCGATGCCATGATGCTGTACTTCTCGTCCGACGCATCCCAGTCGGTCACAGGCTCGGACATGGTTGTGGACGATGGCCAGTCTCTTTGAGGCAGTCCCTATAGCGCGATATTGCCGTGGGTTCGGCTAAACCGGCTGTGATAGGTTTCGATAATCTCGGTGAGGGTGGATAGCGCCAAGGTTGCCGGATCGCGCGTGGAGGGGATGATACCTATGGGTGCTTTCATACGTTTTATGTCGTCCTCGCTGACGCCAATATCACTGAGCAAGACCTTGCGGGTATCGTGGGTTTTGAAACTACCCATCGCGCCAACATAAAAGGCGGGGGATGCCAGTGCCTGTTTCATCAACTCCGCTTCCCAGTCATGATCGTGGAAATAAAAGACGCACGCTGTCCATGGATCGGCCCGATAGAGATTGGTCGCCGCCGGGGTTTTTAGCAGACTGGCTTTTACGCCTTGTTTATCGGCGCTTTGAACAATGTCTGCATCAGGTGTGAGGATTTTGCAGTCGAGCCCATAGGATGCTGTGAGATTAGCGAGATTCTCCACAACCGCACCGTGGCCCAAGATGATGATTTTGGCAGCGGGGATATGGTTGACATGAACCAATGAGCCGCTGCTGACAACGGCTTGATCCTGCTCAGCGGGCGCGCTGGTTAGTGCTCCTGTCTCGCGATCCATGCTGATGGTGAAAGGTTGTCTTTCAGTAACCGCTTGGAACAGGTCTGCTGCAACGCGCGCATCAGGCAAGGGCGTAAAAAGCAAATCTATGCCGCCGCCGCAAGGCAGACGAATGTCGAGATAGGGCGATCCCGCACCAAAGCGGACCTCGCGAGGGGCGTTCGCGCTGATGCAGTCCACCGCTTCGGCAACGACCGCTGTTTCAATGCAACCGCCGGAAAAGGACCCGACCGCGCTACCATCCGCAGCGACGGCCATATGCGCGCCGGGATTGCGTGTCGAAGCGCCAGTCACCGCCGTCAATGTCACCAGAGCGCAGCCCAGGCCTGCTTCAGACTTGTCTTTCAGAAACTCGAATATCGGAAATATATTGTTCAAGCGCGCCGCAATCTATTGTTTCATAGATGCTAGCCCAGTTTCGATGATGCCTGCAATCTTTCCTTTAGCGTCCTCCGGTCACAAACAGGCATTGACCGGTTACCCAGCTGGCCGCCGGTGAGGCCATATAGATGACGGCTGCGGCGATATCGTCTTCGGTGCCATAGCGCTGCAGGGGAATGCCAATATGTTTGAGCAGTTTTTCCCGGTCCTCCTCGGATTCTATCCCCATAGACTCATCGAAATTCTCGGTCGGGATCGGACCCGGCGCCACGGCATTGACCCTGATTTTTGGCGCGAGTTCGAGCGATAATGTGCTGGTCAGGCTGTTGACCGCCGCTTTCGATGCGCCATAGGGGCCGTTTTTAACCTGTCCGCCAAAGGACGCGCGGGACGAGGTGTTGATGATTGAGCCGCCATGCTCCTTCATATGTTTGGCCGCGACAACGGCGCCCATCCAGACGCTTTTGAGATTGAGGTCAATCTGGGCGTCCCAATTGGCTTCCGGTGTTTTGGTCAGATAGCGCGGCGTGCCGTCTGGCAATCCTCCCGCATTGCTGACCCAGATGGTGAGCTTTCCCAATTCCGAGACGGTTCGCTCTGCCAGATGTTCAAGCGCGGCCATATCGGTGACATCGGTGGCGACGGTTATCGCCTTGCGGCCAAGCGCACGGATCTCTTCCGCCACGGCTTCCAGATCACCGGCTGTGCGTGCAGCTAATGCCACGTCCGCGCCGGCTTCTGCCAGACCCAAGGCAATCGCGCGGCCAATACCTTTGCCAGCGCCGGTAACGACAGCAACGTCGCCTTCCAGTTTGAAATTGTCCAATATGCTCATGTGCAAAGCTCTCCCTTGCCGCCTTGATGATCGGCGGCAAGGGGGAAGTCCACTAACAGAAGCATTGGTTGTTAGGCAGCCGCATGCCCCGGTTGCACCGGCGCTGGCAGCCCGGTTTCTTCCAGACAATTGGCGCGCAGCGTATCGATATCAGGTCCAAAGTTAAACGGACTGTCGGTTTCCACGATCTGGCTCGCCATATCGGCCCGCAGACTGTCCGTCGCGCTTTGGTCGACCGATCCGTCATCCGTGATCACGACACCATATTCGCGCGCGCCATCTATGCTGACGAGACCTTGGCGGATTTCTAGCGCTACCAGCTCCGGGTCGCGTTGCAGCGGATTGCCCCATCCGCCGCCACCCCAAGTGATAAAGTGCAATTGATCGCCCTCTGCCACGGTGACTTCTTCCACCTTGTTGGCGACGATCGTGCTTGTGCCGTCCGCTTTTTCGAGGATTTTACGGGCCCGTTTGCCAGGCTCGCCGCCATTCACACCCCATGGCGGGACGAACCAGCGATCATCATGGATGGAAATCGTGCCAGCAGCGAGGAAGCGATAGGTGAGATAGATACCATTGCCCCCACGGTGCAATCCCGCCCCACCGCTATCCTGTGCTGTTTCATACCGTTCGATACGCAGCGGGAAATAGCGCTCCAGAAATTCATTCGGAACATTGGTAAAGCCAGGCCACAGCGAATGACCGTCTGGACCATCGCCCAGAGGACGCCCGGGTATCCCGCCAAAGCCAATCTGGAATAGCTGAAACCAATCTCCATTTTTATCATTACCGGAATAGAATAGATGCGGCGAGGAAGAGAAGCCTGCTGCGTTCAGGAATTCCGGTGTCTTCTGGCCGAGCAACCCACCCAGGATATCGAAAATGCGTCCCAGCGCATGCGTCCGACCAGAGAGCGCGGCCGGGAATTTAGGCTTGAGCAACGATCCTTCGGGAATTCGCACTTCGATCAAGTCATAAAAGCCGTCGTTGAACAGGATCTGCGGATCGAAAACCATGATCATGTAGATGCCAAAGAACATCTTGAACATATTTTCGTTCAAGAAGAAGTTGATGGACGCCGCACTTTGTGGGTCGGTTCCGTCAAAATCGAGAATAACCTTGTCGCCTACGCGCCGCATGGTGCATTTTATCTTGTAAGGTCCAGCGCCAATGCCGTCGTCGCAAATATAGTCTTCGAAGCTGACCGGCTCTTCACCGATTGCCTGACCGATGAGCGTTTTCATTGCCCGATGATTGCGCGCCAGCAATTCCTGTGTCGCGGAAACATAGACATCATCACCAAACCGCTCTGCCATTTCGATGACACGCCGCGCCGCCACGCGGCAGGAAGCAATAATCGCGTTAAGATCAGCCTGACACCAATCCGGTTTTCTGGTCTGATGCATGACAAGCTTCATCAGGTCTTCGTTGTACTCGCCTTTTTTCCAGATTTTTACCGGCGGGATGCGCACGCCCTCTTCAAAGATGGATTTGGCATCGATGGGCATCGAGCCAACCACTTTTCCGCCAATATCAGACTGGTGTCCAAACATGGCTGTGTAGGCGATGAGCCGGCCATCTTTGAATATGGGTAGCAATATCAACCAGTCATTATTGTGGCTGACAGCACCTTCACAGCTATAAGGATCGGACAGGAAGATCATGTCCCCATCTTCCAATGTGCCATCAAACTGCTCCAGAAAACCGCCGATGAAGCTGCCAAACTGGCCAACGATCATCTTGCCGGTATGATCTGCGATTAAGGGAAAGGCGTCGCCTTGTTCCCGGATGCCGGGAGACATGGCCGTCCGCACGAGCGTCGCGTCCATTTCGATTCGGGCGTTGCGCAGCGCGTTTTCAATAATGTCCAGCGTGACCGGATCGATATCGATTTTGGTGAATGGCGTGTCATTGGTTTGAATGATTGTTGCAGGCATTTTATTGTCCCTCCGCCAGATTGATGAGGATATTGCCGACCGCGTCTACTTCGCCGACGCAGCCTGTTTCGATAAGGGTGGTGGAATCCATTTCCACGACAATGGCCGGCCCGGTGATTTTGTCGCCCTGTTTCAGTTTGGCGCGATCATAAATCGCACCATCCTGTTCCGCACCATCCATCCATAATTTGTGATCCCGGATCTTGGCGTCGGATGGATCGCCATTGCCTCTGGGCAATTCCGCGGCTGGCAAGTTGAGCGATTGACCCATGGCGACAGCGCGTAGGTTCACAATTTCATGCGGTGTATCCATGTTAAAGGTGAATAACCGATGATGCTCCTCATCAAAGCGGGCCAATATGCCGTCTATGCCATCCTGCTCGAGGACCTCTGGCGTGATGGTCAATGGCACCTCAAAGGCTTGTCCGGCATAGCGGACATCGACTTCAAATTCGCTGGTAATATCTTCTTCAGCGACACCATCGGACAGCAACTCCGCGCGGGTTTGATCAGCCATTTCCTTGAGAACAGCGATCAGCTCCGATGCATCAGTAGTCGTTGCGAGGCGCGAGAAGGATCGTGCCGTTTCCGTGCGCATGCGCGTTGTTGCATCGCCCAAGGCGCAAAGCACACCGGGCGATACGGGCGATACGGCGGGCCAGCTACCCATCAGTTTTGCCACTGCGTTGACATGCAGCGGTCCTGCTCCGCCAAAGCCCATTAGGGCAAAGTGGCGCGGGTCATAGCCTTGCTGCACAGAGATCATCCGCAGCGCGCCGAACATATTCTCATTCACTATGTCGATGATGCCGCGCGCAGCAGCCATCAGGTCAATGCCCAGCGCGTCCGCGATTTTCTGGACCGACTTTTTCGCGCCTTCACGGTCCAATTGGAAAGAACCGCCGAGCAGGTTTTCGGGCAGATAGCCGAGTACAACATTGGCATCGGTGACAGTTGGTTCTTCACCGCCCTTGCCATAGGCCACTGGTCCCGGCACCGCGCCAGCCGATTGCGGACCGACACGCAGCGCGCCGGTTAGCTCTGGCACATAAGCAATCGAACCGCCACCTGCGCCAACGGTTTTCACGTCCAACGAAGAAGCGCGCACCGATAAATGACCGACCTCGGTCGTGCGGACCCTGCGCGGTTCCAAATTTTCAATCAGCGCGACATCGGTGGATGTACCGCCAACATCCAGCGTCAGGATGTTTTTCAATCCAGCGTTTTTCGCAACCCAGACGGCTCCGGTCACACCGCCGGCTGGACCGGACATCAATATATTGACCGGATGCTCCTCCGCTTTCTGCGAAGACATCAGGCCGCCGTCCGAGCGCAATAATGAGAAGCGCCCCGCCATACCGGCATCGGCCAGCTTGGCGCGCAGATTGGAGACATAGTGACCAACCACAGGCCGTACGGCTGCGTTAGCTACTGTCGTCAACGTTCGCTCATATTCCTGCATTTCGGGCAGGACCTCGTGACTCAAAGAATAGGGCACATCCGGCATTTCGGCCGCAACCATCTCGCCGATCCGGCTTTCATGTGCGCCGTTGGTGTAGGCGTTCATCAAAGACACCGTGACCGCTTCCACGCCTTGGTTTTTCAGATACGCGATAGCTGTCGTGACGCTGGCTTCATCGAGCGGACGCACTTCATTGCCATCGGCGTCCATGCGTTCTTTGACGGTCACCGTATCTTCCAGAGCCGCCAAAGGCTGTGGCTTGGGCCAAATGATCCAGGCGGCCAGACCGCCAGGTACAAAGCTCCGAGCAATCTGCATGATGTCTCGATAACCTTCGGTTGTGATTAGACCGACTTTTGCACCCTTGCCCTCCAGTACGGCGTTAGTCGCAACGGTTGTGCCGTGCAAAAAATACTCAATTTCGCTGGCCTTAACATCAGCATCTGCGCAAATTTCATTTACGCCAATTAATATACCTTCTGAGCTATCATGGGGCGTAGACGGTGTTTTGGTGCGCCAGAATTGTCCTGTTTCATCATTGAACAGCAGCAGATCAGTAAAGGTTCCCCCGACATCAACGCCTAGTCGATACCCCATATCATTCTCTCTCTTATTATTTATGCATTCAGGCTTCTGCCCTTGCGACAAGTGATGGCAAGGGGCGTTTCATTATGGTTTCAAACCATTGATTGGTGGCGATGGCTTTTGCCAGATTGACGCCATGATTGACCGCTGACCGATCAAGTAGATTGATCAGATCCTCTGTTGCGATATTGCCGGTGGCATTGGGTGCGAACGGACAACCGCCAAGACCGCCCAGACTGGCATCCAGAGTTGATACGCCAGACCGGACCGCGGCCCAGGCATTGGCAATACCGGTATTGCGCGTGTCATGAAAATGCGCGCGCATGGTGATGTGATCAGGCAATATCTCTTTGAGGGGGCCAAACAGATCCTCGACCTGCCCGGGCACACCGACCCCGATAGTATCAGCGAGCGCGATTTCGAGTGGCTCTTCTTCAGCCATTTCGGTCGCGATGTTCAAAACGGTTTCGGGCGGGACATGGCCTTCAAAGGGACAGCCAAAGGCGGCGGAGATAGTAACTTGTGCTTTCAGACCCTCGCCCTTGGCAAAACGGATCATCTCGCGATTTTCTCTTATGCCCTGTTCGATTGTTTGGCCCTGGTTCTTCTCTCCGAACGTGTCGCTAGCGACAATGACGCAGCCAGCTTCATCAATTCCACGCTTGCTACCTTCCTTGGTGGCTAGCGCGCGCAATATTCCGCGCTTGTTGAGGCAGAGGCCTATATAAGACACATCATCACGTTCAGGCAGGCCAGCGATAACAGCTTCGGCATCGGCCATTTGCGGGACGCGCTTCGGATGGACAAAGCTCGCAACTTCCATCCGGCGGATACCGGCGTCAATCATTCTGTTGATCAGTCCCAGCTTGTCGGCGGTCGATATAATATCGGCTTCGTTCTGTAACCCGTCACGCGGGCCGACTTCGACGATATCGACAGATATGGGGTTTTCATGAGCCATAGAAATTGTATACAATCCATATTGTGCTTTGTATAGCAAAAGCATCATGCAGGAGGTTTTTTAATGGCGCAAGGGGCACTGACCGGACTCCGATTGATCGAAATGGGGCAACTTATTGCTGGACCATTTTGCGGGCAGCTGATGGGGGACCATGGCGCGGAGGTCATCAAGATCGAGCCGCCAAAGGTCGGTGACGCAATGCGCAGCTGGGGACAGGGAATACCGCTCTGGTTCTCGGTTGTCGGGCGCAATAAGAAGTCGATCACGCTGAATTTGCGAGAAAAAGAAGGTCAGGAGATCGTTAAGAAGCTGGTCGAAAAAAGCGACTTTCTGCTGGAAAATTTCCGCCCTGGCACAATGGAGAAATGGGGTCTGGGCTATGATCAGCTGAGTGCGATCAATCAGGCACTGATTATGATTCGTGTCTCTGGCTATGGTCAGACCGGACCTTATGCGTCCCGCGCAGGCTATGGTTCGATTGGTGAAGCAATGGGCGGCATGCGCTATATTGCTGGCGAACCGGATCGGCCGCCTAGCCGTGCTGGCCTGTCGATCGGTGACTCGCTTGCTGCGACCTATGCTTGCCTTGGCGCGATGATGGCACTGCATCACCGGCATGTGACGGGCAAGGGACAGGTTGTCGACTCGGCTATTTACGAAGCGGTGCTCGCCAATATGGAATCCACCGTCGCGGAATATACGGTTGCTGGACATATTCGCGAACGGACCGGCTCGATTTTGCCGAAAATCGCTCCTTCAAATGTCTACGAAACGAAAGACGGCAGTGTTCTTATCGGTGGTAATCAGGATAGCGTTTGGAAACGCATGTCGGCGATGATGGCGCAGCCAGAGCTAGGCGACGATCCTCGCTATGCCACCCATGTCGCGCGCGGCGAGCATCAAACTGAGCTGGACGATCTCATCAATGTCTGGACGCGGACGTTGACCAGTCAGCAAGTGTTGGACTTGTGCGAAGAAAACGGTGTTCCTGCGGGCAATATTTACCGCGCGCCGGAAATGCTGGCTGATCCGCATTTCGAGGCACGAGAGGCTTTAGTGACTATGGATCACCCGCAGCATGAAAATTTTGTGATGCAAAGTGTTGCACCGAAATTGTCTGAAACACCGGGCAAGGTTGAAACAATCGGTCCCGAATTGGGTGCGCATAACGAAGCGATATATGGCGAATTGCTTGGTATGGACAGCGCCAAAACGGCTGATCTTCAGGATCGGGGAATTATCTAAATCACGAACGCTCCGGCGCGGCTGTAATACTGAACGAGTGAAAGGCTCGCCGGATATGGCTGGTCATCACGGATCTCGCCCAGTCGGCATCTTTGGCAGCAAAGGCAGCGATTAACTCGTCATGATCCACCGCCGACTGATCAAGCTGTGTCTTGGAATATTGATGGGCCGTCCGCCGCACCACGGGTTGCTCGACCAGTGCGGGCATCAACTTGCTGAGGCGAGGGGATCTCGCGCATTCCAGTATCAGGTCGTGAAAGCGCCGATTCGCTTCCAGAAACGACGTTATGTTCGGCGGGGACTGATTGATCGCCTGTTTCAGCTCATCGTTGATGCCGCGCAGGGCATTGAGCGCATCTCCGTCAATCCGCTGTGCGGCCCGCGCGGCTGCATGTGCTTCCAGCATAGCGCGCAGCGTGAACATTTCATCGACCTCTCCCTCTGACCAGTCGGCAACCGACAGGCGTTTGGAAGCGCTGCGCACAACCAGCATCTCGTTTTCCAGCCGTCTGACCGCATCGCGCACTGGTGTTCGGGATACTCCGGAAATTTCCGACAGCTTTTCCTCGGTCAATTGCATACCGGGCACCGCCTCCCCTTGCAGGATGAAGGAGCGTATTTTTTGATAAGCGGTTTCCGATGCGCGGCTCATATCGACAGCATTGGCTCCTATTTCCTTTCCAGGCAAGTTTGCAGGCAAGAATGACAGTGCAAACCAGTTTCCGCTTGACGGGCATGAATTGTATACAATAAAGATTGTGCGGAGGGAATTGTCAATCGCTATGCCAGACCCAAAACGTATTAAAGTCATTGTTCCCATCCCGATGGATGAAGCCGGCGTTGCTGCCCGCGCAGAACAATTGCCCGCTGATTTCGTTCGAGAGGGCTTTGCGCCCGAATTTGTGGCTGTGCCTTGGGGCGCTGCGCTGGGCGACAGTTATCATGATACCATGCTGATGGACTGGACCGTTTTTCAGGCAGGCATCAAGGCAGAAGAAGAAGGCTATGCCGGGGTGCTAATTGATACGGTGAGCGACAGCGGCATGCGTGCCCTTCGTTCGCGCCTTGATATTCCGGTTGTCGGCCCTGGTGAAGCCGCTTTTGCCGCCGCGATGATGCTGGGCAAGAAGTTCACGGTGCTAACGATGTGGCCTGAATGGTTCCCGCTCTATGAAAAAACCCTGAATGAATATGGTTGGTACGACCGCGTGGCTTCGCTGCGGTCAATCGATACACGCCCCGATGTGACGGAATTGCTGGCGGGTAAGGAAGAAGTGATTTTCGACAAGCTGAAAGCCGAAGCAACGGCAGCGATGGAAGAGGATGGCGCAGACGTGATTGTGCTGGGCTCTACGACGATGCACCAGTCGGCAAAATATCTCGATGACAATATGCCGATCCCCGTCCTGAACCCCGGGCAGGTCGCTTATAAGTTTCTCGAAACGCTAATCGAATTGGGGCTGACCCACAGCAAGAAAGCGTTTCCGGCACCCGAAGTGCCCAAAGATGATGATATCAGAAAAGGATGGTATTAATGGCAGACTGGACCCCCGGAATGGCAGGGCAGGTCCCGCTGCCTTATCCCTTTTACATCGACATCGTTACGAAGCGCTATTTTGACGGCGTCGATAATAAGAACATGACGCAAGTGCTGAATTGCTTCGCGCCGGATGCGATCTTGCATGAAGCTACCTCCAACACCATTCATGAAGGCCGTGACGCGATTAGAGCGATGTTCGAAAAGCTGTTCGCGGATTTTGAGTCCATCTGGCATGGCAATTTTGTTCATGTCGCAGATCCTGAAACCAATGCCGTATGCTCGCAGTTCACAGTGCTGATCACGCCCAATGGAGGCGATCAACTGCGCTATGAAAATTGTAACCGCTTCTATTGCAAGGACCGGCTGTTCCAGCATGTCTTCGTCTATATGAGCGGCGATAATCTGCTTAAAGAAGGAGATGCCTGATGCAATATGAACCCGGCTTATCCCGCGCAGAACTGATAGAATTTGCGACGATGACATATTTCGGAAACGTCGATGCGAAAAATATGGATGCCGCTTTGGCCTGTTTTCACGACGAAGCTCTATTCTGTGTCCAGACGAGCTTTACGCGCCATGCGGGTAAAGCAGAAATCAAGCGCATGTTCGAAGATTTTTTCGGCGCCTATGAAACGATTGTTCATCGCGATTTCAACTGCACCGTCGATGAGGCCAATGGCCGGATCGCGGCCAGCTTTGTTGCGGAACTCACAGATGCGGATGGCAATGTCACATTGCTGAACAATACGAATTTCTGGCGCATGCGCGACGGCAAATTTCAGGAAGTCTATGTCTATATGAGCGGGGAAAATGTCCTCGTGTGAAACAACTCGGTGAAGGATCAAAAGATCCGCGCCATATTCCATTCAGGGAAGGAAAATCTAATGCATCGTTTAAAAACAGCACTGTCACTTTCGGCTGGTTTTGCCGCTCTTGTCAGTTTCAATCCGGCCATCGCCCAATCGGCTGCCGATCAGTCAGCGGATGATGCGGATAACAGCAATGTCATCATTGTCACCGCGCGGCGGCAGGACGAACTGCTTGCTGAAGTTCCCGCTTCGGTCACGGTGTTCACGGCCGAGACATTGGCCCGCACAGGGATTGAGCAAGCGGACGAATTTGTTCAATTAACGGCGGGTGTGACGATCGTCAGCGGCACCGCAGAAGCTGGTGATACACAAATTAATATTCGCGGCATAAATGGCGCACGCGATGCGGAGAGCTCGGTCGCGTTGGTCGTCGATGGCATATTAAAAACTAACACTGCCCAGCTTAATCAGGATCAGGGCACACTCCGCCAAATCGAAATCCTGAAAGGCCCGCAAGGTGCGCTTTATGGCCGTAACGCGGCAGCTGGTGCGATTGTTATTCAGACCTTGAAACCCGGCGATGAGCTGGAAGGTGGTGTGAAATTAAGCGCAGCAGAAGATAACACTTACAAGGCTTCCGCTTATGTTTCCGCTCCCATAGGGGACAGCGCAGGTTTCGTATTGTCCGGATCTTATAATACCACGGACGGTTTTTACCGGAACAGCTTCCTCAATAATCGCAAAGTCGTTGATGATCAGGAAACATGGTCGATTGACGGGCGTTTCGTTGCTGAACTGGGCCCGGATACGGAAGTCGATGTAAAGGCTCGCTATGCCGACCTATCTGGCGCATCGATCAACTTCAACGCGGCATTCCATCTGCCGAATTTTGCTGGTGTGAACCCTGCCTTTTTCGAGGATGTGAACGACCACCCGTTCAATTATTATTCGAATATTCGTCCAACCAATGAGCAACAGACATTTGAAGCATCGGTCAAACTGACCCATGAATTTGATTTTGCCACGCTGACTGCTTGGGCGCTCTATGCTGATGTTGATCAAGCGCTGACGGCCGATGGTACGTCCGCTGATTTCGCTCGTTATACCTTTCCGGGAGCAACGCCAGCATCGGTTGATGCATCCAATAATTGTTTCGGTTCCACGGCCGCTCTGACCGGCTTTCCGGTCAATCAACCGGGTTTCGTTGGTAACAATCCGATACCATTTATTTTTGACCCCATTAATGGCTCCACTTTTGGACCTTATAGTCCAACAACTTGTGACGGAACGCAGTTTCAGATTCGTGAGCAAACCGATATCAGTGCCGAAGTCCGGCTGGCGTCCAATGGCGATGGTCCGCTCGGTTGGCAAATTGGGGGCTACTTCCTGAATATCGACCGCGATGTCGGGGTCAGCTTGGGCGCTGATCTGGGACAAGGTGTAACCCGGCAATTGTTCAACGATGCGAATAGCAGCAACCCGACTTCGCAGCTCTTTGCGGATAATTTCAACACCAATGTCTATGCTGTTTTTGGTTCGCTCGACTATGAAGTTGCTGATAATTTTGATGTCGGATTAGCCCTGCGCTATGACGTTGAAGATCGTGAAGTTTCTAGCCAAGTACCCGTGGCTATTGATCCGATTACCGGAGCTCCGATCAATCCGGGTCAAGCCTTTGGCGCCATCCCTGATCAGTCCGAAACCTTCAAGCAACTTCAGCCCAAATTATCGCTGCGTTATGGACTGTCCGATGATATCAATTTTTACGCGAACTGGGGCATAGGTTTCAAATCCGGCGGTTTCAACAATCAGGGTTCTGCCGCGATTGTTGACCAGAATTTCAATCAGTTTATTGGTACCAATGTCCTGATCAATGATATTTTCCGCAAGGAAACATCCAGTGCGTTCGAGGCTGGTTTCAAAGGGTCGCTGGCCAATGGCCGGATTACCTTTGATCTGGCAGGCTATTATACCGATGTCGATGACATGCAGTTCTTCGAGTTTTTCGTCGGCAGTTTCGGTCTTTTGCGGGTGGTTTCCAATATCGATGAAGTTGAGCTTTACGGTCTGGAATTCAACGCAAATGCCGAAATCGTGGAAGGTTGGAATATTTTCGGTTCAGTCAACATGACTGAGAGTGAAATCAAGGCCAATGCGTCGCGGCCCAATACGGTTGGTAATAAGTCGCCTTACACTGCCGATTATACGATAAATATTGGAACGCAAGTGGTGGCACCGATTGCCAGCAGTTTTGATCTGGTGATGCGGGCCGACTACCGGATTACCGGTCCGACATGGTTTCATTCGGTCCAGAATAATACCAGCCCAACCCTGTTCAGCGGTTTGCTGCCTCTACCCGCAGACGCAAACTCACCGAACAAACTTGTTTTACCGGCGTTTGTCGGCGATGCAGATTATTCGATTACCGAGCGCGAAGCCTTTGGTGTACTCGACCTGCGCTTCGGTCTGGAAGGGGATAACTGGAATGTCACCGCTTTTGCCGACAATCTGCTTAACCGGAAGTATCTCAACGAGGTTATTCCGGCGATCGAATTTGGCGGGTCCTTCCTGTCACCGGGTAACCTGCGCCGCTTTGGTGTCGAGGTCGGATATAAATTCTGACCGATGACAGAAGGTCCGGCGGATAATTACGGGGGGGTCTTCGACGGATCGATGGGATTTGGTGCAAAGCCTGCACTCATTCTCATCGATTTCGTCGAAGCCTATTTTGATCCGTCCTGTGCACTTTATGCCGGGGTTGAGGATGCGTTAGAAAACGCACTGAAATTGCGGGAGGCGGCTCGCGAGGCGGGCCTGCTGATTATCTATACCAATGTCAGCTACACCCAGTCGATGATCGATGGCGGACGCTTTGCTCAGAAAGTACCGCCGCTTGAGAATTTTGTAGCTGGTCATCCGATGGGTGCGTGGCCCGAGGGTTTGGAACCAGCAGACGATGAATTGGTCATCACCAAACATTATCCCAGCGCTTTTTTCGGTACCTCTCTGGCATCCACACTAACGGCCAACGGCAATGACAGCCTGATCATCACTGGTCTGTCGACTAGCGGCTGTGTGCGAGCCAGCTGTGTCGATTGCTGTTCGCATGGCTTCATCCCGATCATTGCCGAAGATGCTGTCGGGGATCGGCATGAGGCACCGCATAAAGCCAATTTATTCGATATGCAGGCCAAATATGCCGACGTAATGCCAACCGCTGCAATATTGGACTATCTCGGCGACCTTCGTCTCTAGAAACAGAAGGCGGCTAGATTGATTTGTGCCAAGGTCCTGAAATAGCCAGAGTCTTGGTCGGGCTGTAAAGGTTCACGAACATCGTTTGACCATCGGGGGAGAAACAGGCTCCAGCCGGTTCTGTCTGAACTCTGATCCGCCCTAGAGCATAAGATTCCCCTTGCGGTGTAACGCCGCGCAAATGGTTATCCACCGTCGCGCTATATTGATCTTCGCAGACAATCAGATGCCCGTTCGGGGCCACGGTCAGATTGTCGCCATAGCTATATTGCCGGCGGTCAGTGGATTCCATGAACAGCTGCAGTAATCCCGGTGCTCTGGATTCGTCATCCCGTCCCTCAAAGCGTGATGGCCGGTAGCGCATAATCTGACCCTCTTTGGCCGCGCCGCCAGACGTACAGCAGAAATATAATTCACCATCGCCGTGAATAATACCTTCGCCGCGCGCAAATTTGACGGCACCGTCGCTGGCACCGCGCGTCCGCAAGTCGTCTTCGGGACTTTCGACATTGCTGACATCGATCCAGCGGACAAACTTCCACGCACCGGGCTGAAAATTCTGACCCGACCAATTGCGGCTGTCATTGTTCAGCGTCTCGCTGGCAAAGGCGAGGGCCTGTAACTGCCCGCCTTTGGCGAGCTCACCGGCTTCATTGGGAATAAAGCGATAGAACAGGCTGTCGTCCCGATCTTCTGTCAAATAGACAATCCCGGTTGCCGGATCGACCGCTGCGGCCTCATGATTGAAACGGCCCATGGCTTTCAGTGGCACCGGATCAATAAGGCCTTCGTGCGCTGCCGGTACTTCAAAAATCCAGCCATGATCGCGCTTCACATTGTCGCCAGCGCGGGTCATATCTTCTTCACAGCTTAGCCAACTGCCCCACGGGGTCACACCGCCACCACAATTTCTGATGGTTCCAACCAGGCTCAAATGTTCTCGTTCTACCGCTAGAGTTTGCCCATCAAGCAGCAAGGTCGTGGTGCCGCCAACTAACGGTTTGCCGTTTGCACTATGGTCAAAGGTCTCCAGCGTTGATGGGATATCGCCAAATGGGCCATCGCTGAAATTATTGACCTTCAGTTCATGGTTGCGCACCAATGCGATCTTGCCGTCCGGCATGGCAAAGCAGCCCATACCATCGGCACGGTCCGGAACGCGGTTGCCATCGGACATGGCACCGCGAAATTCTGAAATGACGCGATAGGAAAAGCCTTTGGGAAGATCGATCAACCCGTTTGGATCAACCTGTAATGCGCCATAGCCTCTATGGGACATGGTCGCACCGTTACGCGCCAGGCTGCTATGCTGGGCGAGACCAGAAAACGCCAGAGCAGTGAGACCTCCGGTAAAATTACGTCGATTTAACTGCATGTTGGCTACCCTGTAAGGTCACATTGTCTGTCGAATATCGTGCTTACTTAGCCGTTCAACATGACAGATTTTTGAACGTGACCAATAGAATTGGGCCATTATGCTCTTTATTACATGCCCGCCATTCTGATCGCCAGCGCCGGGTCGGTGGGATCGGTCCAGTCTTGGCGCGCCGCCCATTCGGCCAGCGGTGTTGGCCGCGTCTTGAAATATTTTGCCATTTCGGCTGTGTCAGCGATCAACGGTGATACGGGTTGCTCGTTATAAAAGCTGTAGAAGCTCGCCATGCCGCTATAAATCGACTGGGGTTCGACTGTTGCCGACCCTGTGACGAGCAGGCTCATTGCCGAAGCAAATGCGTCGGGTGTCAGGCTTTTGAATGCAATCGGTTTGCCGATCACTTTACTGAGAATGGTTGCGACCTCATCACCAACCAACGCCTGTGGTCCGCCAACTGCATAACGCCCGCTCGGCAAATCATCATTTTGCAGGGCTTCAACCATGAAGGTTGCGACATCGTCGAGACATATCCAGGATATTTTCAAATCCGGTTTTGCCGGATAGGCAAATATCGAACTGTTGACGATCGATGGTTTGTTCCAGCTGCGGATCATATTGTCCATGAACACTTTGGTTTCGAAAATCGCATAGGTCACGCCGCTGTCCATAATCACCTGTTCAATCGCCCGGCGGCCATCGTGGGCCGGATTGCCGTTGTCTTTGTCGGCGACGTAGCAACTGGTGTTGAAAACGATTTTCCTGACGCTGCTGGCTTTGGCCGCTACTGCTATATTACGGCCTAGCTGGGTTGCTTTTTCCAGATCAAAAACAAAGGGCAGGTGCATCGCGATGGCATCCATACCTTGTGCGGCGGCGACCATCGACTGTTCATCATATAGATCAGCGGATATGGTTTCGACATCGGAAAAGGGCGTGTTGGCCAGTGCGGCCGGGTTGCGCAACGCCGCTACCGGATGCATGCCAGCGCCTAGCAATCGTTCTAGCAAAGGGTGGCCTTGGTCGCCGGTGGCGCCGATGGTCAATATTTTGATGGTTCTATCCTTTTCTTAAATGTCGTTGGTTGTTTTAACTGTTGATCCGACGCGCTGCTGCGCGCCCGGCAATATATCCAAAGGTCAAGGCCGGACCGAGTGTTCCGCCAGCGCCTGCATATACGCCGCCGGTCGGACAACTGATGACATTGCCAGCGGCGAACAGGCCTGAAATCGGTTCGCCGTCGAGATCGAGTACCTGCGCCGATCCATCCGTTTTTGCGCCGCCATTGGTGCCGAGTGTGCCCATCTTAATTTCCACAGCGTAAAAAGGCCCGTTTGTAATCGGACCCAATGTGGCAGCTGCGCCATCGCGTGAGCGATCGCCATAAAAGCGATCATAGGCATTTTCACCACGGGCAAAATCAGGATCGTGGCCTTTGATCGCATGGGCATTGAAACGGGCAACGGTTTCTTCGAGCTGCGCTCCGTCGATATCGATAGCAGCGCCAAGGCTTTCCAAATCATCCGCTCTTGTGATCCAATCCGGTATCGGTTGGCCGGGCATGACCGAGGCCAACGGGTAGCGGGAGATATATTGTGAATCGAAAATCAGATAGGCAGGCAGATTGGGATAGGAATAGGTCGCTGGATCAAATTGGTGGAAAGCGCCTGCGAGGGCTGAATAATTATTCGCCTCATTGCAAAAGCGTTGGCCGGTGCTGTTGACCATGATCGTGTGTGGCAAGGTCCGCTCGATTAATACGGGCATAGAGCGCTGCTCGCCGCCTTCCCACTTTACATCCGGTATGGATAGAGTCGGAACCCACCAAGCGCTGGTCATATTACCTAGACTTGCACCAGCCGCCATCGCCATTTTCAGGCCATCACCCTGATTGCCCGGAGGTGAAGCGGGTGCATCCAGCGGTCCGCGCAAGAAGGTCTGTTTGAGTTCTTCATTCCATTCAAAACCGCCAGTGGCGAGGATCACGCCTTGCGAGGCTTCGATAGCCAAATCGGTGTCATCACGGTGCACGGTCGCACCCGTTACCCGGCCCTCTTCAACGATCAAGCGATAGCCGCTTACATCCAATAAGGGCTCAATCCCTCGGTCGAGGCAGGCCTTTAACAAGCGTCCTATTAACGCCTGTCCCCAGCCGCGCAAATCTTCGCTTTCGCGGCGAGCCATTTCCACTGGATCGACTTGTCCGGTACCGCCGCCGAGCGGTGTTTCGCGCAGCATCATGCGGGGTGCGGGACCGTGATGAAAAATTTTATCCGCCCAGTCGCCTAGCGTTGTAAAATCGAAAAGATCATTGTCGAGTGCACGCCCACCATCCGGCTTGGCTCCGGGGCGGTCGAGATAATAATCAGGATAACCTTCGAGCAGGCTCAGGCGGGCAGCATCGAGATCTTCGAGAAAGGCGAGCGCGCGTGGGCCTTCTTCGACAAAGGCGGTCAAACTGGTGTCATCAATATCGCCCTGATCGAGCGAACGGAAATAAGCGAGGGCATCTTCGCGGCTATCTTCGATACCATGAACCTGCATCTGGCGGTTGCCCGGTATCCAGACAATGCCGCCGGATATCGATGCAGTGCCGCCCAGCTTTGGTTGTTTTTCAATGACGGTTACGCTCGAACCAGCCTCATGCGCGGCCAACGCGGCACTCAAACCCGCTGCACCGGCTCCGACGATAAGAATATCCGTTTTCATGACATTGGCTCTCCCTAATCATCGTTCTAGATAAGGGAGTTTCTTTCAGCGCGGCCACTGTTACTTTTGGGCCGGTAAAGGCCAAGATAAGCTCTAGCTAGTCGACTGCACCTGCGTCTCGCAGCGTCTGAATCTGGTCTGCATTAAGGCCAAGTTCTTTTAAAATAGCCTCGCTATGCTCGCCGATGTTCGACAGTTTGGCAGGGGCAGAGGGTCGCGCTCCATTCATTTCAATAGGTAGCGCGGGTAGTTTGGTTTGCTCGCCACTTGCAAGTGTTACTGCCTCTAATCCGCCACTGGCATTTAGATGGGGGTCGTCGAACATGTCTTGTGGCCGTGCGATGGGTGCAAAGGGCAAACCTGTGCCTTCCAGCTTAGCGATCAATTCATCCCGGCCAAAGCCAGCAATCAGTTCGCGAATTTGCGGCATGATCCGGTCGCGCGCGGCGACGCGGTTGTTATTCTCGCGGACGCTATCATCGGCCCATAGGTCGTCCAGTGCAAACAGCTTGCAGAATTTCTCCCACAAGGCATCGGTGACCACGCCGATGAAAATAGGTTCGTCCTTGGTTTGAAAAACATCATAAATTGCCCAAGCAGAAATGCGTGCTGGCATCGGGTCGGCGGCTTTGCCGGTTACTGCCATTTGAGCCATATGCTGCCCGATCATATAAATGGTCGTTTCAAAGAGCGAGCTTTGGACCTTCTGGCCTTTGCCGGTCCGATGACGTTCCTCGACCGCAGCGAGAATCGCGATGACGCCGAACATGCCGCCGGTCACATCAATGACGCTGGAGCCAGCCCGTAAGGGTTGCCCAGGAGGTCCAGTCATATAGGCGAGGCCGCCCATCATTTGGGCTACCTCATCGAGGGCTGTGCGGTTTTCATAGGGACCGGGAAGGAATCCTTTTTCGGAGGCGTAGATCAGACGGGCGTTGGTCTTGGCGAGTTCTTCATAGCCCAGTCCCAGCCGGTCCATTGCGCCGGGACGGTAATTTTCTACTAATATGTCTGCGCCTTCGACAAGTTGACGCGCGATACCAAGTCCGTCCGGGTCTTTCAGGTTAAGCGATATGCTCTGCTTATGGCGGTTATACATAGGAAAATAACCCGAACCCGAGCCAACCAGATTGCGAGTACGGTCGCCGCCAATTGGTTCGACCCGGACCACCTCAGCGCCCAGTGATGCCAAGATGGCGCCCACGGCGGGTCCCATCACCATGTGGGTGAATTCAATGACTTTCAGTCCGGCGAGGGGTGTGGGTGCATTCATGCGGCTGCCTTTTCAAATCCTAATGGAAGGCCGGCGTCCGGCGTGAAGCCGTAAAGTGGTTCCCCGGGCAAGGCTTCCGCGATAATTTCTCTAACTTTCAAAAGCTTGTCGAGATTAATGCCGGTATCGATACCCATGGCTTCAAGCATGAACACCAAATCCTCCGTGACAATATTGCCCGATGCTCCGGGTGCAAAAGGACAGCCGCCAAGGCCTCCAAGGGATGCGTCAAAGGTACTAATGCCTTCCTCTAGCCCTGCCATGACATTGGCTAGGCCAAGTCCGCGCGTATTGTGGAGGTGCAAGGTGTTGAGCTTATCATTGCCGATTGTGCCTTTAATCTGACGCACCATGCGCGTGACCTGCGCTGGATTGGCATAGCCAGTGGTGTCGGACAGCCCGACTTCTGCCACACCGGCTTCTATGGCCGCTTCTGCGAGGCGCGCGACCTGATCTTCGCTGACCGGACCTTCGATGGTACAGCCAAAGGCGGTGGAGAGACCAACCTCAAAATGTGGGCGTTGTCCTTCGGGCTGCGCTGCGACGAGTTCTGCAATGGCTTTGATCTCGGCCAGCATCGCTGGATGATCCTTTCGGACATTTTTGATGCTGTGGGTTTCGGACATGGAAAAGGGGATCGACATTTTGTCGACGCCCGCTGCAATAGCCCGCTCCGCGCCCTTCAGATTGGGAATCAGCGCGACGACATCCAGATTGGGAAGCGTTTTCGCATAGGCGACGATTTCCGCCGTGTCCGCCATCTGTGGGAGCAGGGAAGGTGGTACAAAACTACCCACTTCAATCTCGCTGACACCAGCTTCGGCTTCTGCCTTGATCCACGCCTTCTTGGCTCGGGTTAGCATGACGGCATCGACGCTTTGCAGACCATCGCGTGGCCCGACTTCGCTGATCGTGACAGATGTGGTCATTACTTGGCTCCTAGGTAAATCCATGGCCGCTGTGCGCGGTCGGCCTCTTGCCATGTGGCAATGTCTTCGGCCATTTTCAAACTAAGGTCGATAGCGTCCAATCCCTCCAGCAACATCGATTTGGCTTCTTCGTCGATCGCGAAGGACCAGCTCTGGTTATCGTCGATACTGATCTTTTGAGCGCCCAAGTCGATGGTAACCGGGCCGTCCGCCTTTGCTATGATAGCAATCGCATCGGCATCGATCACCGCTGGCAATATACCGTTGCGCACGCAATTGCCGGCAAAAATGGGGGCGAAACTCGGTGCTATCACAGCGCGAAAGCCATATTCAGCCAGCGCCCAGACCGCATGTTCGCGGCTCGACCCGCAACCGAAATTGGCACCGCCCAAGATGATCTGGCTATCGGCATAATGAGAGTCATTGAGCACAAAATTGGGATCGGCTTTGCGGCCACCAATTTCTGTGTAGCGCCATCCCGCAAACAGGCCGTCGGCGAGGCCCGTTTTGCCCGTGCTCTTCATCTCGCGAGAGGGGATGATCTGGTCCGTGTCGATATTGTCGCGGATCAGCGGCATCGGCAGGATGGTGAGGGTGGTGAACGGTTGAGCCATCAAACCAACTCCCGTACATCCGCAATCGCACCAGCTAGCGCGCTAGCCACAACAGTCTCGGGACTGGCGATATGCGTTTTAACGCCTGGCCCTTGGCGGCTTTCAAAATTACGGTTGGTCGTTGAAATGACCCGCGATCCAGCGTCAAAGCTCTCGCCGCCCGCGTAGAAACACATGGAACAACCGCTTTCCCGCCATTCAAATCCGGCTTCGCGGAAAATAGCGTCTATCCCTTCTGCTTCTGCTTCCCGTTTCACCCGGGACGAGCCGGGGACGCATATAGCTTTGACATGGCTGGCAATTTTTTGGCCTTTGAGCAATACGCTCGCTCGGCGCAGGTCCGATAGGCGGCTGTTGGTGCAGCTGCCGATAAATGCCGCATCAATAGGCGTTCCGGCGAGTTTCTGGCCTTTATCTAATGACATATATTCAAGAGTGCGTTCGCCCGCATCGTCAGGGACCGTGCCGCTTATGCCGATACTATTTTCTGGACTGGTACCCCAACTGACCATCGGGGTGATGGCATTGGCCTCTATCTCAATTTCAGTGTCGAAAACTGCGCCGGTCTCGCTAGCCAATTGTGTCCAGCTTTCAACTGCTCGATCCCAATCGCGGCCTTTTGGCGCATAGCGCCGACCTTCCAAATATTCGAAAGTTTTTGCATCAGGGGCGATAAAGCCGGACATGGCAGAAAATTCCGTTGCCATGTTACAGAGCGTCATCCGTCCTTCCATGTCCAGCGCGCTGACCGCCTCGCCCGCAAACTCGATCGCATGACCTTTGCCACCCGCTGCGCCATAACGGGCGATCAGCGTCATGATGATATCCTTGGGAGTGACGCCTTTTGTAGGCTGATCCGAGAAACGAACGCGCATTGATTTTGGCTTATTTAGCCGCAATGTCCCGGTTGCCATCGCATGTTCCGCTTCCGATGATCCAATGCCCCAGGCGAGCGCTCCAAAAGCACCCTGTGTGCAGGTATGACTGTCGGGCGCCACCAGCGTACATCCTGGCAAAACGATACCGAGTTCCGGCGAGATCACATGGGCAATCCCCTGATCGGGATCGTTAACATCAAACAGGGTAATACCCGCCGCCTTGGCCGCAGCGCGCGTTTCTGTAATGAAAGCCTGCCCGCCCGGCATTAACGTCTTGTCGGTGCGTCCGGGACGGGTATCGACGATATGGTCTGTCACCGCAAAGACCCGTTCCGGATCGGCCACTGCTCGCCCAGCCTCGGCTAAGGAATTGAGCGCCGATGCACCCGTTCGTTCATGCAGAAACACACGGTCAATCGCCACCAATGCGCCACCGCCGGGTAGGGCGGTGACGACATGGCTATCCCATAATTTGTCAAAGAGACTGGAAGGTTCAGGCAGAAACAGCCCCCATTTCCGCATCAATGCTGCGCCAATCCTTGGTCACAAAAGCCTCCTGTATCGCGGTCCGTGTTTCCAGCATACCGTTGCGAATCCAGTGCCATGTGCGGCAGCGGTTCTGCCCGTCATCCGAAATCTGGATCTGCTCGTAAAGATATAGCGATGGATCACCTTGCCGCTGCCAATACAACATCACGGTGCGGTTATATTCGTCTAGCGGCACTTCGGCAGCCCAGCCTTTAATCAGTTCATTGTCCCACCATACGCGCTTGTCGCGATATTCGGCTGGAAATTCGCGCATCTCCGTTTTACCATCGGCCCAAGTATAATGATTGGTCTGATGATAAGGGATATCACCTGTGTCAGGGAAGCGGCAGAGCAGGCGGGAAGCATGCTCGTCAATCTTTTCATTCTGTGCATTGAAATAGGTATAAGTACCGTCCCAAACCCCTTCGTGGCGGGCCAAAAGCGGCATGTCTTCTCTGATTCCCATTAGTTGTCCTTTTGTCTGGATTGGAGGGCGATGTGAAATTCTTTGGCGGCTGATGCATTGATTAGCGAGAGATGCTCGGCGGCGAGATGTTCAGGCCGCAGCCGCTCTGTATCAAAAGCAACGGCATGGGCTGTATCTACCTGATACCAAGGAGCAAACATGTGCCGGGCGCGAACAATTTGCCACGCCATATTTAGATAATTGCCAAACCGGTCAGGGGATAAATCCGGATAAAGTTGATCCGGTTCCCCATCAGGTAGAGTTGGATAGATTGTCTCGCTGGTATCGAGCGCATCGGCCACAGCCGCAATGACGGCCTCCCAAGGCCCCCAAGTAGATGCTTCGCCGTTCCAATTATCGGACAAGCCATGGCCCGGCAAATCAATCGCAATTTGCCCTGCAGGTTGCTCGTCTGCCGCTGCATAGGCAGGGGCGTGAAGAATGAGTTGATTGGCGGTTCTGTCTCCGCGCCAGTGGATCAAGCCATTAAAATCATCGGTTTGTATCGCGACAAAGCCTTCATCGCCTGCCTCACGCAAACCATCGACCATTGCCGTTTCGGTTGCCAATAAATGGTTCAGGCTGGCCGCCTGATGGTCCGCTGGTGTGGTTACTTTCTGGGCAGACCAGGTCGGCGGCATCTCGCCGAGCCGGTCAATATGCTCTTGCAGTGGATCACCATCATAAGCGCTGATCAGGCAAGGCGGGACATTAGCATCTACCGCCGGAATATCCCGCGGCGCACGCAGCACGGCGCCATAGCCAGCCTGATAAGCATTGCCCGCATCAAGCATTTCGCGGACAATCGCATCCACTCGCGCCGGATCATCATTGGCGACAGATAACCGGTGGGCATCATCGGTGGCAAACCATGGAAAGAACCAGCTTTGTTCGAGAATGCGGTTCCAAAGCCATGTCAGATGCTCGCCATAATCGAATGGATGAAATTCAGGCAAATAGCGGTCGCTGAACAAGGCCATTTCTTCGGCGGACCAGATGGCATAGCCGCCGACGGCCAAAGTTGTGATTCGAGTCGGATGCCGTTTGACGGCCGTCACCAATATGATCCCGCCGGAATGGAAACCATAAGCGGCGCATCTTTGGATACCTAAAGCATCAAGAAATTCGATGGCCGCGTCTGCATATTCGGCGATCTCGGGATGACCAGGCAGCGGATCGGATTGCCCGAAACCCGGCGTATCGGGAGCGATACAGGTAAAATGGGAAGACCATTTTTCCATCAACGCTTCATATTCTTTTGAACTGCGTGGGCTTTGATGCACCATCAGCAGCGGTGGGCCTTTGCCCGCCTTGCGATAATGGACACGGCGTGTGTTGCCGTCATTCTCTACGTCTATAAAATGGCGTGTAATCATAATCTCTATATTTGTCCGGACAAATTTGTCTCGACAAGTCTTTTCTGTTGTTTATTACATTTTTATCGATTCCGGAGAGAAACTTTATGGACGTCAAAGGCACGAAAATGGTTGAAGACGGGCGTACGGCCCGGGAAATTTTTGAAGAATTGATCGGCAATCCCGCGCGCAAGAAATTCGGCTTCGGAGAAAAGCTCGCCATCGTCAATGTTGATGTACAACAAGCCTATACCCGGATGGATATGTTCAAAACCGCCTATGAGACCGATCCGAAGCAGATTGACTATATTAATCAGATCTCAGCTTTGGCACGAGCAAAGGCCATGCCGGTGATCTGGAGCCGCGTCGCTTATAAAGCGGATGCAGGCGATGCCGGTGTCTGGGGCACGCGCACCGATACCGAAGATTCGCTCCAGAATATCAAATATGACAGCGAGCGGCATCTGCTTGATCCGCGTTGTGAGGTGGACGCCAATGACCTGCAATATACCAAGCGTATGCCCAGTGCCTTTTTTGAAACCCAGTTGGCGAGCTATTTGACGTGGCATAAAGTGGATACGGTGATTGTAACGGGCGGTTCGACATCCGGTTGTGTTCGGGCCACGGCGGTGGATGCCTTGAGCTATGGCTATCGCACGATTGTCCCGATTGAAACCTGCGCCGATAAGCATGAGAGCTACCATTTTGCCAACCTTACTGATTTGCAGATTAAATATGCAGATGTGGAGCCGGTGCAGACAGTGATTGACTGGTTGGAGGCGCGATAGTGTCAGACGTGCAGAAATCCGACCCGGGACTATATGACTATGCGGCCTATCGCGGACGCCCAAAAATCACATGGCCGGAGGGCAAGGCCTGCGCTGTATGGGTCGCGCCCAATCTGGAATATTATGAACTCGATCCGGCGGTCAATCCGCACCGGAAAAGCTGGCCAAAACCACATCCCGATGTAGTCGGTTACAGTCATCGCGATCATGCAAATCGCGTGTCGCATTGGCGCATGGCTGAGATGATGACCAAGCATGGTTTTCCGGGGTCTGTCAGCTTGTCCGTGGCGCTGTGTGACCATATTCCCGAAGTGGTCGAGGACGCCAACCAGCGCGGTTGGGAGTTTTTCAGCCATGGTATCTACAATACCCGTTATTCGTACGGGATGGATGAGGCGCAGGAACGCGCGATCATTGAGGATTCGATTGAAACAGTTCAGCGCGCTACCGGCCAACGGATCAAAGGCTGGCTGGCGCCAGCGCTGACCCACACGCCGCGCACGCTCGACCTGCTTGCGGAATATGGCATGGATTATACCTGTGACCTTTATCATGATGACCAGCCGACTGACGTGAAGGTGAAATCCGGGCAGCTGACTGCTATTCCCTACAGCCTAGAGGTCAATGATCATTATGGGTTCTTTATCTATAACATGAGCCCGCGGGAATATGCCGATACGCTGATCCGGCAATATGACCGGCTCGCTGAAGAGGGCGCGCAATCGGGCACGGTGATGTGCATCCCGCTGCACAGCTATCTGATTGGACAGCCCCATCGCATTGGACCGTTTGAAGCGGTCCTGGAACATATCGCCGCGGATGGCCGGGCATGGATCACCAAGGCGGGTGATATTGTCGACGCCTTCCGCAAACAGACGGGAGGCTTATCATGAGCCTTGATGCGAGCTATCTTGACTATCCCAAGCGCCGCCACGGAATGGACCATGACTATTATCCGTACAGCAATCTGTTTGATCGCAAGCCGGTGCAATGGCCTGACCATAAAAAGCTACTCATCTGGCCGGTCATCTCCCTCGAATATTTCCCGATGGTGCCGAGTGACGATCCATTCCCCGCGCCGGGGCATATGCAGACTGCCTATCCTGACTATCGGCATTATACAGCGCGCGAATATGGCACGCGGATCGGGATTTACCGGTTGCTTGGTGCGTTTGAGAAGGTCGGGACTAAGGTTTCGGTAGCGACCAACAGCGTCATCGCCGACCGCTACCCTGAGTTGATAGAGGATATTGTCTTCGGTGGTCATGAAATCATCGCTCATAGCACGGACATGAACGGTACTATTGCCAGCGGACTGGCCGAGATGGATGAAAAAACGCTCATCGAAAGTTCGCTCGTTGCGCTAGAAAAGGCAACCGGTACGCGCCCGCGCGGTTGGTTGTCGATAGCGCGTTCGCAAAGTTTCAACACGGCAAGGCTGCTCGCCGAGGCCGGTGTCGATTATATGTGCGACTGGGCGAATGATGAATTGCCTTACTCGTTTGAGACGGATGCAGGAGCGATTACCAACATCCCGCTCAACCATGAATTGTCGGATCGGCAGATTATCAATGTCCAGCAGCAATCGGTTGATAGCTATGCTCAACAGATGACAGATGCTGCGGATTGGCTGCTCGCAGAGGCGGAGCAAAATGGCGGGCGAATGCTACCTATGCACCTAACGCCTTATATTATGGGCCTACCCTATCGCATTAGCAGTTTTGAGAAGTTGATCGCCGGCTTTGCTGAGCGCAATGATATCGGGTTCGCACGGGGTGATGCGATACTCGATAGCTGGAAGGCCCAAAAATGAAGGCCCAAAAATGAAGGCACAGCAATGAAGATACGCAATCCGCGTACGGGCAAAGCAGACTATGCAATCGCGCCCCTAGACGTTGAGGCGGTTGCCGACGAAGCAAAGCGGCTTCGCGATGCACAAAAAGATTGGGCTGCGAAAACACCGGAAGCGCGCGGCGGGATATTGTTGCAATGGGCTGATGCGATAGAGGCCAATCTGGGCGATATCATTCCGGCCTTGACTGCTGATACCGGACGCGGCGGTATCTCAAAAATTGAAGCAGCGGGCGTACCGGGGCAGATAAGACGATGGGCCGCTATGGCGCCACAGCTCATGGCCGATGGCCAACCGGTTGATCAACCTACATCCGTGCCGACAATCACTACTTCTACGCGACTAGTGCCTTATGCTTTAGTTGGTGTGATCAGCCCTTGGAACTTCCCAATGACTCTCGCGCTCATTGACGCAATTCCGGCGCTGATGGCAGGATCAGCGGTATTGATCAAACCATCGGAAGTGACGCCGCGTTTTATCAAGCCGCTGATGGAAACTGTGAAGAAAATTCCAGCACTGACTGGCGTATTGTCGATCATTGAAGGAGATGGTCCGACCGGTGCGGCGATGGTTGATCACGTGGACTATGTCTGCTTCACCGGATCTGTTGCAACCGGGCGTAAAGTTGGTGAAGCGGCGGCGAAGGCGTTCATTCCGGCCAGTTTGGAACTAGGCGGTAAAGACCCAATGATTGTCCTTGCTAGCGCAGATCCGGAAAAGGCGGCAGCGACGGCGCTTAGGGCTAGCATCGTCAATACCGGTCAGGCCTGTCAGTCGATTGAGCGGGTCTATGTAGCCCAGGCAATCGCAGACCCTTTCCTCACCAGTCTGGTCGCTCAGGCAGAGGCGGTGCAGCTCAATCACCCTGATATCAACCAAGGCCATATCGGGCCGTTTATCTTTGAGAAACAGGCGCAGATAGCGCAGTCTCAGATTGATGATGCGGTTAAAAAAGGCGCGGAGTTGCTTTCGGGCGGCAAAGTCGAAAAACTCGGTGGTGGTCTTTATTTGCGGCCAACGATCCTGACCAATGTGACCTCATCGATGACGGTAATTTCTGATGAGAATTTCGGACCCGTTATCCCTGTACGGGTGTTTGACGATGTGGATGAAGCCGTGATGATGGCCAATCACAGCCAGTTCGGTTTGTCTGCAGCGGTCATTGGAGGATCAGTTGATGAGGCTGAAATAGTTGCATCGCGCCTCAATGCGGGTGCAGTATCGATTAATGATGGTTCCTTGACCTCGATGGTTTGGGAAGCGGAGAAATCGAGCTTTGGCCATTCCGGGCTTGGTGCATCACGGATGGGGGCAAGCGGATTGATGCGCTTTTTCCGCAAACAGGCGCTGATCCGGCAATCGGGCGAAGCGGCGCGGATAGAGGCTTTTGCAGAGGAGAATTTCTGATGGGCGTAGAATTACAGCATCCTATGAAACCGGAATTGACCGCAGAGGAGGCGGCACGTGGGCGTTTTGTGTCTGGCATCAGAGCGTTTATTCTTAACGATCTCGCTGGTGATTTGCGCACCGCTTATGACAAGCGGGCCGCTCCGGCTTTCGCCCGTGAACAGGGTCGCGCCCCGGAAACCAGCAACGAGGCACATCAGGCCCTGCGCGGTGACCCGGCGTTCAACATCTATTCGGCGATGCGGGTACAGGCGCAAAAAATGGTCTGGCAGGCATCGGGCGCTGTCGTCGCCCGCGACATGGAACGGATGGAAGCGGAGGCGGCGAAAGTTGCCGATCAGCCCGGCTCGGTTGACCTGAATCCTGAGCTGGATATTCCCCGCAATGTCGATGCGATTGAAGTCCATCTTATGCCGGGCAGCTATACGCGCGGCGGTGAATCACTGGAAGCCGGTGCAGTTTATGATCAGGGTCTGGCGGTCTTTTCCATGGGTCTGATGGGTGCCAATCTCGATGATATCGGCCTGTCCATGGCCGCTTATGTGAAAGGCAAATTTCCAGACTTCAAACCGCAGAACATTCTCGATACCGGCTGCACTATCGGCCATAATACTTTGCCGTGGAAACGGACCTATCCAGACGCGAAGGTCGAGGCGATTGACGCGGCAGCTGGCGGATTACGTTATGCTTCAGCCCGCGCTAAAATGCAGGGGCTGGAGGTGAGCTTCGCGCAAATGTCTGCCGATGCGCTGGACTATCCCGATGACAGTTTCGACCTCGTATTTTCCTCGATGTTCCTACACGAATTGTCGAAAAAGGCACGTGCAGCGGCATTTAAGGAGGCCTATCGGGTGCTGAAACCCGGCGGCTTGCTGCTTCATATGGAATTGCCGCCAAATGATCAGATGAACGCCTTTGACGGCTTTTATCTCGACTGGGACAGTTGGTATAATTCGGAGCCGTTCTACAAAGGCTATCGCGATGAGAGCCCTCCAGCGCTTTGCGAAGCGGGTGGTTTTGCCGCCGATGACTATTTCCAGTTCGTCGTGCCCAGCATTGGCATTTACGGTGAGGAAGCCGTAGAGCAGGCGATTGCCGATGAAGGTGCCCATGCCGTCGATAGCGAAACCACCGGACGCTTAGCCGAAGGCATTATGTGGTTTGGTTTCGGAGCATGGAAACGATGAACCCAGAAGCCAAAGATGTCGGCCCAGCGTTCAAACCCGACGATACGCCAAAGGAAATTTACGGTCCGGATGGCAAGCCGCAATTTTTCGATGACCCCGGCATGGATAGATATGTCGCGGTGGTCATGAATATGGCGCAGGAAATGTGGGTGCAGGAAGAGCGACTGATGGTGCTCGAAGGGTTGGAGGCGTCTGCGGCCGACCGTGAAGCGAAGCTAAAAGAGTTTATCGATCGTATTTTCGCGCCGCTGCGCGAGCAAGGGAGTGACGACACATGAAGGCATGGCAAATGGGTTCACGGACCGGCATTGGCGGACTGCAGCTAGTAGATCATCCCGAACCGGAGCCTGGTCCCGGAGAAATTCTGATTAAGGTCTCGGCAGCCGGTCTCAACTATCGTGACCTGATGGTGTTGCGGGGAGATTATGGAACGGATCTGCCGGAAGATCGCATACCTTTGTCTGACGGCGTCGGCGTGATCGAAGCGGTTGGTTCCGGTGTTACCGGACTTGATGTCGGTATGCGCGTGATGGCGCCGCATTTCGCCACATGGCTGGATGGAGCCTATAGTTTTGCCGTATTTGCCAAAGATCTCGGCGTAACGGCCAATGGCTGGCTGGCCAAGAAAATCATATTGCCGGCTAATGCCGCTATCGTGGTGCCTGACAATGTCAGTGACAGCAGCGCGGCGACCTTTTCGGTGGTTGGTAGCACAGTATGGCATGCCATGATCGCTTTTGGCGAAGCCAAGCCCGGCGATCTTGTGCTCGCGCAAGGAACCGGCGGTGTATCGATATTCACGCTGCAGCTGGCCAAAGCCATGGGCATGGAATTTGCAATCACGTCATCGAGCGACGAAAAACTCGCTCGCGCAAAAGATATGGGCGCGGATTACGGCATCAACTATCGCGACCGGCCGGATTGGGCTGCCGCTTTGCTGGAAGCCACTAACGGCCGCGGTGCCAATGTTGTCGTCGATACGCTAGGTTTTCCAGCAATGGGCGAAACCGTGGCTGCGTGTGCCGTTAATGCGCGCATCGGATCTCTGGGCGCGCTTTCCGGGACACCGCAAGATCAATCCAGCGCCAGTCAGGGCGCGATCATTGGCAAGAATATAGCTATTAAGGGCATCGCGTCCGGGAATCGCGAGATGTTGCAGCAGGCGCTGGATGTGGTGGCCCAAAACAACATCGAACTGTTGGTCGAAAGCGTCTTTGATTTCGGCGATGCGCCTGCGGCTTTCACGCATCTGGAAAGCGGCAGCCACATGGGCAAGATTATGATTACCGTTTAAGTTCGACCAGCTCGTACCAGGTCATCATATAACCGCCGACGCCGCCCTGCACGAATATGCCGTCTTCGTCATCGGTGATCCAGACGTCATAAGCGGGATGTTCGCCAGCCATCCCGCCGGTTCCCGGCACAATGCTGGCATCGTCCACAAATTGCAGATGTTTGCACTGGAAGGTACCGGCGGGAACGGTCACTTCTTCCTTGCCAATATAAACCGCCCCGATTTTGACCTGCGCGACTTGCGGAGGTGTCGCTCCGCGATGATCGGGCGAGGGTAGATAGCAATTGAGCAAGCGGGCTTGCCCTTCCTCCCACTCCATCGTCGAGAGCATATAGCCGTCTGAAACAATCGGATGGGTTCCAAAACCGGTCATGGGAAGCTCTGCCTCAACTTTTTGCGACAGCCGGCCGATGGAAGGGCCATAGCTTTCCATAGCGATATCCTTCCCGTCAAAATGCATCCATCCGGTGCCCATGAACGCGTCCCCGATAGTTAAATGCACATGAAGGTCAGTGGGCTGCTTATTTCCATCCATCGCATAGATGATATCCCGCATCACCGTTGGCTCTGGCTCATAGATTTCACAATGGGCCCGCATAATCACTTTGCCATCACCGTGATGGGTAAACATAAATGTCTCAAAACCGCGATTTTGGCCCTCCATTTCCGGTTTGCGCGACGTATATTCCAGACGACCTTCGATAATGCGGTGCTTCATCCGTTTTCTCCTTACTTTTCTTCATGCCAGTGCATTTTTCTCTTGCCAAGAGGAATTTGTCCGGACAAATTGTAATCAGCTATTTACACGGTCTGGGAGGACGTTGGTAATGGAATTTCTCACAACAAACGAACTGAGCATATTGCGCTGGATACACATCCTGGCGATGGTTTACTGGCTGGGCGGCGAATGGGGCGTTTTTCAGACCAGTTATAATGTCACGAACCGCAATCTTTCGCTGGAGGAACGCCGGCGGCATATGGAAACCGCCTACCGGATCGACATATTGGCGCGGACCGGTATCGTCCTGCTGCTCCCGCTCGGCCTGCATATGGGCAAGATTTATGGTTTTGTGCCCTTTCTCGATGGCGCGGGTATCTGGTGGATGTGGCTGTTTTTTGCGATCTGGCTGGCGATGACATGGACCGCTTTTATAAAGCGTGAAACCGATATTGGTGTGGCCGTTACAAAGGTAGAAGAGATGCTCCGCTATCCCCTGATCGCGGCCTTGTTCATCGTCACTTTCATGGCTCTGGAAGGCAGCGGTCCGATTACCTCGGGCGAGGGCAATCACTGGTATCCGGCTAAAATTGGTCTTTATGCCTTTGCCTTGTGTATCGGCCTGTTCCTGCGCGTTGTGATGCGCCGTTGGACAATCCGGTTCCGCAAGCTGGCTGAAGGTCCCGATGCGGCAGAAGAAGCAGCACTAGAGCGCGAAATCGGACAGGCCCGTATCGCTGCCTATATCTATTGGATCACGATTTCCGGCGTGTGTTTTCTGGGCGCGGTCAAACCGTTCTAGCGATTAGTTCCTCAGGAAAAAGAGCCTGTCGGACAGCGATGTCCGACAGGTTCTTTTTTACCCTAGAGACTTGAGAATGGGCTAGATTTCCTTCAATTCGCGGCTGACTTCTTCCACCGGTGGTTCGGCCTGCTGCAATTCTTCCACCATCTGATGCGGTCCGCGCATCACCCGGTAGATATATTCGCGGATCATCGCGCCGCGCTCATAGGCAGCCTGTTTGTCAGGCGTATAGCCTTCAATATCATCCCGGCTAATTGTCCCTTTGGCATCGAGCAGCCGTTCAACCGTGTCCATGCGCTCACGCAGTACGGACACTTCGCCGACGACCGCCATCAGGATGGACAGCATCCGTTCGTCTTCGGGATCATCGAAATATTCCGGGCGCTTGCCTTTGGCTTTTTTATTGGCCGCAGCCATCCAGTCGAAAACTTGATCGGTCATTCTGCGGCCTCCTGTATCTGATCAGCATTTTTCCAGGCGCCATAGGCATGCCAATAGGCCGCCCGGCCATGATCTTCATCCTCGCCGGTTGGTGCCTCTGGGAAAATCTCGCGATCCACCACGGCGCGCACGCCGCTTTCGAAAAGTTCTTCCCGGTCAAACCCGGCTTGCGTCATGACCGTTTTCATGTCCAGCGCGTGCATGGATGACCAGAACGGCTCATTATTGTTAAACGCATCCCAGTCGCGCAAAAATTGTTCAAATAGCGGCATGGCATCGGAATATTCCGGCTGCTCGAGATGCAGCATCAAGCCATTGTCGGCGAGTACCCGGTAGCCCTCGGCGATAATTTTCGGCAGCGCCTTGCCGCTGGTTTCATGCAGGAACATAGTGGTTTGTACCCAGTCAAATGCCCCGTCATCCCAGCGGGACAGGTCCTCGGCATTGGCCTGAATGAACTTGATATTGGTCGCGCCCAGCGATTGCGCGCGGGCATGGGCATAGCGCAAGATTGGCGCGGCCGTGTCGATCGCGATAAACTCGCAATCGGGAAAAGCGAGCGCCAGCGGGACGATATTATGACCCACGGTTGTGCCGATATCGAGCACCCGGCGGGGTTCCCAGCCGGGTCGTTCCTTCTTGATCCAATCGACCAGTGCCTGACCACCGCCATCGGTTAGTGCGCCCAGACCGCCGCCGGTCGTCGCAAAAATCCCGCAATCATAATTGGCGCCGGCTGACACGTCTCCCGGCAATTCTTCGCCATGATAACTGCCTGGCATACAGTGAATGTCCACTGCGCTCTGATAGCGCGGTATCTCGATTTCCGGATTCAGTTCCAGCGTATCGCGGCCTTCATTATATTGCCTTGCCTTGGCGTTGAGTTCGTCAATCTGACGCAGCACGATTGCGCGGCCATTTTGCTGGCGCATTTCCATCGAGTTGCGTTTGAGTGCGGACCAAAATGTGTGGAACGGGTCCTCGTTCATAGCGCGGCGAATCTCAAAGCGGTCTTTGGGATCGCGGCCATGGTCTTTCTGGAAGGCGGGCAGGACTTTTTTGTCATAAGCCAGCTTGTTGCCGGGGCTGAGAGCGCTCGCCATGAATTTGTTGAAATTCGCAAGAAAATCAAAACGCGCAATTTCATCATGAGATACCGTTGGCGATACGCCATGTTTGGCTACCGCATTATAGGGTGGTGCTACGTCCAATTTCTGGTCGTTCGGGGTGTTGCTCATATCAAGCCCTCCTTTATCATGCGCTCTATCGTCTCTTCTTGAGTGCGCAGGAAATAGTCGCGATCAGGGGTCTTCACGTCATTGACCTCGATCAAACCATCAGCCTTTTGTACGGACAAATTTCCATAAGTGGCCGCGAAAAGCTCCAGTCGCTGGCGCGCGAGGAAATTTGTCATCGCTGGTTTGCGCCGTGCGGCGCGCAGGGCACCTATATCGATGTCGGAAAAGGCGGTGAACGTCTCGCCGCTGTTCGATTCTGCCATGACCCGGCCTTTATAGTCCACCACCATGCTGTTGCCATCTGCCGAGGCGAGCGGCAGGGTCGTATCTTCGATACCGGCGGTATTGGCAGAGATGACATAAGCCATATTTTCCTGCGCCCGCGCACGCTTGCCGATATCCTTGGGCGTGTCGAGCGGCGATCCGATTTCCGATGAGCTATGGACGAAAATCTCGGCCCCGCGCAGCGCATGGGCGCGGGCTATTTCAGGATAAAGTATCTCTTCCGATGCGATGGCGGCGAGGTTGCCGATCTCGGTTTTCGCAACCGGGAACACACCATCTAAGCCATAGATGTCGAGATATTTGGTCCAGACATCATGGGGTGTTGGCGCAAACATCGAATTCAGCCGACGATAACGCAGCACGACATCACCGGAAGGCGCGACGACGAAGCTCGCTTGGAAATAAAGACCGGGAAAGTTGGTATCGACTTCATAGGCATTGCCGGCGATGAACATTTTCAGCCGCTGCGCCATTGCGCCTAGTGCTTCATATTCCGGTCCATTGACTTCCAGAGCAGCCTTGTCCGCAAAATCGGGAATGGAAATGCGCCCCGGATAGCTGGTCAGCAGATATTCGGGCAGCACCGCCAGTTTGACCGGACTGCCGCCATATTGCTGGATGAAGATTGTGGCGGAGCGGATCTTGGTCTCGACCTCGCCAATCATCGCCAGCATTTGCGCGCGGGCCGCGGTCTTGTCCGGCGTCTTTTCAATCGAACGCGCGGCCAGTTGCATCGCGACGGCGGCGTAGTTTTTAGTTTCGGTCATAGTTTTGTCTTTATCACTCTTTCCGGTCGTAGCGAAAGCAGGCGGTGTGACAGTGGCACAAAGCGCCGCGGCCATCATCTGTCTGCGGTCAAAGTCCATCTTGGCTCAACCCTATAGGCTCCATTTTATAAACCGAGTGATCCCGGATTCATAAGACCCTTTGGATCAACGGTTTTTTTCAAATCCTGCAGTAAAGCATCGGCGGCGGGATCAAGGCTGTCACGATAGCGATAGGTTTTCGCAATCTGCAAATGCGCCGCACCCTGATCGTGAAATAGGTCAACCAGTGCCTGTTTCAGCTTCTGGGTCAATTCCCATGCTTCGGCATTGCTTTCCAGTGTCGGTAGCTTGGCGAAATGGGAAGGCTCGATCGTTGCCTCATGGACCGGATTAGACGCATCGGGCCAATAGAGACACGGCTCGATAATCGCGCCCGAACCACTGACGGCGGACACAAGGGTGCCGGTGAAAATGCCATGGCGATCCATTTCTTCGCTATGCTCTTTAAATAATGCAAGGATCGCATCATAGCATGCCAATGCGCGGCTATGTGGCAGCAGGCCGTGGACCGGGGCCCATCGTTCGCCTTGTGGCCCAAGCATGCTATTCAGCGGTCCGAATGGATTGGCGCGGATGATTTTGGGAATGGTGTTTTCTGTCTCGGTCGCACCGTTATCCAAAGCCAATTTGCGCGCACGTTCCAGATCATCATCCGCCGCCGCCTGTATGCGCGCTTCGGTCAGCACATGCAGCGAGAATTTCGCTTCGTCCATGAAATCACGGCCCGCCGCGACAACCTTGGCACCTTCCTTGATTGCGCCCCAGACAGATCCTTGTTTCTTCATCATCTGGCCCAGCGCCTTGGCATCGCTGCCCAGACTATCGCGCTTCATCCGCAGGGCATTAAGACTGGGGTCGAACCCGAAACATTCGGTAGAGACACCGGACCGTTCAATCGCGCCCATTGCCGCCAATATGTCCTCGTGATTTTCAAAGGTGAAGCTGGCATAGCCATGTGCCTCGGCCTCGGGGATCAGGCGAAGCGTGATCGTCGCTTTCATGCCCAGCGCGCCGGTATCGGCGAGGAAAAGGCCGGTCAGGTCCGGACCATAAGGTCGTGTGAAATCCGTACCGGTTTTCAGGATGGTGCCATCGGCTAATACCACTTCCATCGCTATGCAGCTTTGCGCTGCGGTGCCATAGCGACCCGATCCCCAAAACAGGCAGTTCTGGCTCATTCCCCCGCCAATCGAAGCTTTCAAGCCCGACAAAGTGCCCCAGAACGGCGTGCGCAATCCCTTGGGTGCCAGCGTTTCATAAAGCTTCGCCCAGGTGCATCCGGCCTCGACCGTCACCGTCATATCGGTTTCGTTAATTTCCAATATCCGGTCCATCGCGGCCAGATCAAATAACACTGCGCCGGCCTTGGTTGTCGTGTAGCCGCCGGTATAGCTCATGCCGCCGCCGCGCGGGACAACCGGAATATTCTGCGCTGTGGTTGCTGCAATTGCGGCGGACAATTCGTCGGTATTTTTCGGGCGAACCACGGCCAGCAGGTCCGCGCCGCGCTGATACACATCATGGGCAAAAAAGTTCAGTGTTTCATCATCGGTCAGAACTTCGGCGCCGGTCTCGGCGATATAATCTGCGGCGGTCGGATTGGCTTTCGTGGCCATTAGCTTGGCTCCGTGGCTAGTTTTTCTGTGGGGGAGGGATCGGTTTCCGGGAAGCTGTCTGGATAGCGACCGAGGAACAACAGCAGGCCGCCGCCAATGACAAAGGCAAAAATAGCGACACTCAAGATCGGGTCATAGCTACCCATATTATCACGCACGCTGGCGTAGATGATTGGCGACAAGGCCGAGAAAAACCCAAAGGGCATATAGAGCATGCCATAGATTTTACCATAATTGGCCATGCCGAAATAGCGGCCAGTGAGATAGGCGATCAGGTCGCTTTCCGCGCCAGCGGCAAAGCCGAGAAGAAAGCCGGCCAGCGCTGCCATCGAAAATGCAATGCTATCGCCTAACAAAATATAGCAGGAAATGGCGGGCAGGCAGAGCAGTGGAAAGGCCACAAAGCCTTGCCAGAACCGGTCAAGCAGCGCGCCGGTTATAATCCGTCCGGACAAGATGCCGATGCCTAACACGCCCATTACGGATGCCGCCGTTTGTGCATCGAGCCCGCGATCACCAAGCATCGTCGGTAAATTAATAAACGCCCCTCCAAAGGCGGTGGCAATCACCGCGATCGACAGCCAGATCAGCCAGAAACGATAATCTTTCAACGCCGTGCCCAAAGTCACGCCGGTCAAATTGCCGCTGTCGCTCAATATCGCTTTGGGGCGTTCTTCTGGTCGCGGTTCGCGAAACAGGAAATAACCAAGCGGCAAGGCGACGAACAGCGGCAACGCCGCGACAATCGCAAACATTGCCCGCCAACCATAATTCTCAATGCCCCAAACGGCGAGCTTGGGAACAACAATCGCAGCGAGGCTGGTTCCGAGCAACAAGATACCCAGAGCCAGTCCGCGATTTTTGTAGAACCACAAGTTGATCGCCCGGCTCCAGCTCACGGGTGTGGAGCCAATGCCAATCAGACCGACGACAACCCAAAGCGCATAGTAAATATACAGAGTCGATGTCACCTGAGCCGTTGGCGTAAATGAGATAGCTGCAAAGGAAAGACCAAAGGCGAGGAGCGAATATAGCGCCACTTTCCGGACGCCATATTTATCGGCAAGTGACCCAAAAAACGGTGCAAGTAAAGATGCGATGATCCCGAAAATCGTGATCGGGAATAATATCTGCGTGCGGGTCCAGCCAAATTCCTCAATCAACGGTTCGACCGTGAAGCCGATGACATTGAATGGAATTGGCGATGCGCCGCATGCTACACCGAGAACGCCAGCAAGCAGGACCTTCCATCCTAGTGCAAACTCATTACTGCTTGTGTTCTGGTCTGTCATGCACCCTCTATGATATTAAAATTTGTCCGGACATATTTTGTATAGCGTTATTTGCCTTATAGGCCAGAAAAAGCCAAAAAAAGAAAGCGGACCATTGCTGACCCGCCTTCTCCCCCATTTATCTCGGGCGCTCTAGTTAACACGGCCGCCAAATTTATAGGTGGCGCGGAGTGTCCACCGGCCAGGCTGGTTAAAATATGTGTCCTGGTTACCGAAGGATGCCACCAGATACCGCTTGTTGAAACAGTTTGAACATTCGACCGCGAAGTTCAGCTGATCACCAAAAGGTTTGAAGTCGATCCCGGCATTTACCAGAACATAACCATCCGCCGGGCCCACGCCGCGCGTTGATACTTCCTGATCAGACACCATGCGAATACTGCCACGCGGGCTGATCATCGCATCGCCGATTTCGATATCATAGGATCCGCCCAGCGTTACTTGAGCATCCGGACTGCGTTTAGGTTCGATCAGTTCGCAGTTCACATCAAAAACCGACACGGTTCCATTCGGCGGAACGCAAGCGGCTATGTCTGCGTCACTGGCTTCATATCGGGCATCCATTATACCCAACGCCGCATAGAGATTCAGATTCCGAACCGGACTAATAAACGCTTCCACCTCAAGGCCGGTATTGAGCAATTTACCTGCGTTACCGATGGCAAATACGCCTTGGGCAATGGCCGTGTTGACCTGCAGGTCTTTGGCCTCGAGATAGAAGGCGGTCGCAGCAATAGAGAAGTCACGACCGAAATTCAGCCTTGTGCCAGCTTCGTAAGACCAGACTTTCTCCGATCCAAAGGGCTGCAGTCCGGACGCCGTATTGACACGAGCGTTCCAGCCGCCGGAGCGAAAACCACGGGTGGCAGAAGCGTAGAACATCAAATCGTCATCGGGTTCAAACTGCAGAGCAAAGCGCGGTGTCCAAACTTTTTCGCGCTGGTCGATGGGAATGCCGAGCGCGATCATGTTTGCCGTAGTCAGGTCTGTGATATCACCTATCGGGCGATTATCCGAAATGCGAAAATCCTTTTTCTCATCCGTGTAACGCACACCGGCTGTTGCCGTAATCTGGTCGGTGAGCGCGAAATCGCCTTGGATATAGCCGGCAATATTTTCCGTATCATTGCTGATTATACGATCGCGTGATGGTGTCGGTCCGGCAAAATAGGCGGCAAAGTCACTGCGGTTTTCTTCTTTCAAATAGAACAAGCCAGCTGTCAGGTTGAGGAAATCATCAAACAGCGAGCCATTATATTTGAGTTCGGCCGAATATTGTTTGAAATCGCCAATATTGTCGATGATGAAAATGTCATCCAATGCCGGGTTCGCTGGTGATGGAAACTGCATGAACGCATCAAATTGCGGTAGTGGGAAATTCACCAGAAAGTCATTTTCAACCTTGCGATAGCCCATGATCAACGAGATGGATCCATTGTCCATTTGATATGTAAGATTGGATGACGTGTTATAGGATTTGGTCAGGCTGCCATAATCCGCCTTGGACACAGCACCCGGGAAAACGGCATCCAGCCCCAAGGGGAGGATGGAGGTGGATACCAAATCAACGTCACCATAATTGCCAGATGTTCTGACTGGCCCTGTGGCAGCGTCGGTATCCAGATTGATATCCCGGCCCGTAATGTTGGTACCGCTATCGCGAATATAGTCGCCGACGACATACCAGTTGAGATCGTCCGTCAGGTCGATATCAATGGCAATGCGGCCGCCATAAGCGTTGCGGTCATTAATATTGCGGTCGAGGGCTGTGTTTTCCAGCCAACCATTATCATCGACATAGAATCCGCTGACAAGGAACCGGACGCGTTCCGATAGTGGTAGATCGACGGAACCACGCAGGGTTATCTCATCGAACCGGCCATAGCTTGCTTCGGCAAAGCCGCCAAATTCTTCTCCGGGCTTGCGGAGCAAGACATTGATTGCGCCGCCGGTGGTGTTCTTACCAAATAACGTCCCTTGCGGCCCGCGCAGAACTTCTGTGCGCTCGATGTCAAACAGGGAAATATTGTTGCCGTTTTGGCGGGCATAGAAAATCTCGTCGACATACGTGCCCACTGCCGGGTCAAAAGTTGGGAAGGATTCATCCTGACCCTGACCGCGCAGGAAGTAGACATTGGCGCTACCCAGCGAGGTGTTGTTGCTGCCGACCAGATTGGGAAGAGTATCCACCAAATCGATGGTTTTCTTCACTGCCAGCGTATCAAGCTGCCTTGGGGTGAAGGCCGAAATCGCGATCGGAACATCCTGAATGCTTTGCTCGCGGCGCTGGGCCGTCACGATGATGACATTGCTATCGGCTTCCGCCTCATCCGCTTGATCAACCTCCTGTGCATAGACAGGTCTGCTCACCAATGTCGCTAATGCCAATCCAAAAATGGCGGTATTCTTGAAGGTTGCTTTGCGCGATATCATTTTTTGACTCCCTGGTTCCCGACATATCTAGAATGCTTGATTTGCATTGAAGTTGTCCAGACAAATTTGTGGAAACAGGGCTAATCTTCTTGATAGGGGAAACGCTAACAACCAATTAGGCGGTAGCTACAACCAAGTGATTTATTCAGTCTTCTATGGCTTTTCCGCCACAGTCATTCCGCGCAATTGATTGATGCCGACCACGGTGCGACAGGCGGCGATTAGCTCGTTTTTCAGGCTCTGGGCCGCCGGTTGCAGTACAGAATTGCGGCGAATCGCGAAATAGGCGGTGCGCGCCACCGGAAACTCGGTGCCTTCGACGATATGATATTGGGCGCGTTCTTCTTCGGTGGCGAATAATTCCTTGGCGAGCAACATCACCGCGTCACTTTGCAACAAGGTTGATTTGGCGAGAATCACCGAGTCCATATCGACATATTTAGCTGGTGGGGCGAGACCGGCGGCAAGAAAGACGTTGCAGATACGCTGCCATTGCATCTGCAGTTGCATCGACACCAGCCATGTCTGGGAAGACAAGTCTTCCAGCGTTATGTCGGACTTGGAAGCTAGCGGATGACCCTTTCGCATCATGATGACATCGCGGTCCTCGAACATCTCCATTGTCTCAATCGCATTGTCGATCACTAGATCCGTGGGCGGCGCACTGGCGACAAACTCCACTTCGCCGCGCAGTAATTTCTCGTGAAGCGATTTGGTGTCGCCGGATGTGATGCTAAGCGTTACGCCCGGCTGCTTTTCGCTGAAACGATTGATGACCATCGGCGCAATGCGGGTGAGGAAAGACCAGCCAAGACCGATTCGGACATAACCCCTGTCGGCCCCGCGCAAGGCGCTGATCTCCGCAGCAGCGAGGCGGCTTTCGGCGGTAATGACTTTCGCTCGCCGGGCCAGCGCGTGGCCGAACTGCGTAGGTTCCGCACCAAATGCGCCGCGCTCGAACAGCCGCACGCCGAGTGTTTCCTCTAGCTTCGCGACACTTTTTGAAACCGCTTGCTGGCTAACATCATTGTTGCTGGCCGCGCGAGAAAAGCTTCCCGTGTCATAGACCGAGAGGAAATGCTGCAATTTCTGGGGATCCATTGATGGCTTGATGAAGCGTTGGCGCAGGTCAGGTTGGCTCATGAATGGATCCTTTGCAACACTGTTACAATCAACAGATGTGTCAAAACCAAAATCGGTTGTTAGCTGGCTCATATCATGTCGATTAACGAAAGCAAATCTCAGGCAGCAGCAGAGGAAAGTGACGTTGACAGTCCAGACCAAGGCAATTTTGACCGACATCATGCCAGGCATGATGAAGCATGAAGGCATCTGGACCGGGGTCTATCGCTATGTCGATAGCGACAATCAGTTGGTCGATCAGCACACGGCGCGCGTCGAATGCATATTCCCGCATGATGGTCCCTATGCCTATATTCAGAAAAACCTCTTCCAGTGGGACGATGGCCGGGAATATCGATCCACCCTCAACGGCGTGCTCAGAGACGGCAAGCTGTGGTGGGATAATGAGAATTTCGATGGCTGCGGCTGGGAAACGGACTTTGGGCTTGTCCTGCTCAATCTCAACCGCAAGGATGATCCGGGGGCGAATTTCTATGAGATTATCTGCCTTGGCGATGACGGCAACCACCGCGCCCGGACCTGGCACTGGTTCAAGGACGGGCAATTGTTCAAGCGGACTTTGTGCGACGAGCATCGGGTCCTGGACTAGTCAATCTGCTGGGACTCGCGGATCGGCATTGCAATTTGTCCGGACATATATGATCATGGTCACCATCAAGTAACAAACGGGGGTCCGCCGCGATGACAGAGCTACTCAATTTTTCCTTTTATCAGTTGCTGGTCTTCGTCCACATCATCCTGTTCGTCCTGTGGCTCGGCGCTGATGTTGGTGTGTTCATGCTCGGCCAGCATTTTCGCAAGCGGGAAAAATATGATCTGCCGCAGCGGCTGGTCCTGCTGCAATTGCTCGTCAATCTCGACATGACGCCGCGGACAGCTTGGGCGTTGATGGTCCCGCTGACGATTACGATGGTCGATGCTGGCGGCTGGTGGGATGTGCCAGGCTGGGGTGTGGCTTTATCCTGGGCGGTTGGCGCTGTCTGGCTGTGGCTGGTGTGGGACGCGCATATTCATGACCAGACCGAGCGCGCCGCGCGTGACCGGAAAATCGAGTTCGTTCTGAAAATCGGCCTTACTGCCTTTTACCTAGGTCTCGGAATTCTCTCCCTGTCGCAGGGCGAGCCACTGATGCCAGTGTGGCTGGCGACCAAGGCGTTAATGTTCGGTCTGATCTTTGCCGCGGCAATCATGATCGATGTCGCGTTCAAACCGGTCGGACCGCAACTCGGCAAGCTGATCGCGGAGGGATCATCAGATGAAACCGAGATACCGCTGCGCAAGACGATGGACACCACGCGCATCTGGGTCTGGATCGTCTATCTGCTGCTCCTCGCCACCGCGTTTCTCGGCAATATGAAGCCGTTTTAGAATCATTCTTTTCTGGGGCAAAAAAAGAGGCCGACCAATATGGCCGACCCCCAGGGAGAAAACTCTGACGAAAAGCGTTATTTCTTATCCGCTTCAGCTGTCCGTTCCGCATCAATCATCTTCTTGAACACCGTCCAAGTGGTTTCATTTTTACGCGGATCATCGCCTGGTGGCGGCGCTGTATATTCGGGATAGTTGAGGGCAATCTCGTCCTTGATCACGTCCGGCAGCTCATCATAGCTTTTTAGCTTTGCGCCCATAGCGTTGAACACCATCTGCCCCTGCCGTCCGCGCATTTTCATCCACGGCATCCAGTCTGAAATCCGTACCCAGCTGATTGACGGATAGGCGGTCGGATTTTTCGTATCAAGCATCTCGTCGGCGAGCATGGTGAAGTCGAAAATTTCCATCGCATGATATTTGTTGCCGACATAATCTTGATAATCACCAGCCAGCACGTTGTGGTAAAAGAGCGGCACCTCGATTGGCATGAACATCCAATTGCCCTGTGTGCGAATATTGGGGAGTGTGTAAGGCGTGCCATCTGCGCGGTATGGATAGTTAGGACGGCTATTCACCGGGTCATTGGCGATTTGCATGACTTTGACGGTTTCGCCGGTCCATGGATTGTCCCAAGTGCGCAAGACTTCATTGGTCTTGGGATCGAGATAGAACATTACTTCGCGGCTGACCTGCCGGTATCCGACGCCGCGCTTGGGATCTTCGATCTTCACGCATTGCCGAATATTCATGCCCTCACCATTGTAGAGATGTCGGTCGGGCTCGCCCTGTACGCGGGAATAGACTTTACCGGACCAGTGATAGACGGCGGGTACGCCATCGGCTTCACCGCATTGTGTCCGCTTCATAATTTCCAGTGCATCTTCTGGTTTGTCGGGATCGAGCATGCGCGCATTTGATGGACTGGTTGCAGCCAGTGCCAATAGACTGGCGGTGACACAACTCGCTTTCAAAACACGCTTCATTTCTTCATTCTCCCAATAGCAAAAAAGACAATTAATTTCACTTTCCGGTTGACTTTAGATTTGTCCGGACAAATTGTGAAGAGGTAATATTCATCTGACACGATATTGGACCCTATGACCGGTTTTACCAACTTCCTTTTTGTCCCTGCCAATCGGGCTGAACGCTTTGAGAAAGCGGCGAATAGTGGTGCAGATCTGATCTGTATTGACCTAGAAGATTCGGTGCCTGCGGATCAGAAAGACAGCGCACGCGAATCCGTTCTGGATGCCCTGAAGACGCTCGACCGGTCAAAAACGGCAGTGCGAATCAACGGTCTCAAGACGGAAACGGGTTTGGCTGACTTGCTTGCGCTATCTTCTTCTGATCATCTTCCATCTCTGGTTTTTCTGCCGATGGTCGAAAGCGCTGCAGAGGTCGAAATCGCGCATAGCATTTTGGGCGACCGAACTGATGGACTGATTCCGCTGATTGAAACCGTCAAAGGCCTGCGGGTCGGCGATGCGCTGGCCGCCAGTGCTGGCGTGACCGGTATGATGTTTGGCGGTGGCGATTTTTCTGCTGAGCTTGGCACCAAGTTGGAATGGGAGCCTTTGCTCGCAGCTCGCGGAGCGTTCATCTTATGCTGTGCGTCGGCAGGCGTGGCGGCGATAGATGTGCCCTATATTGATATGGGCAACGAAGCCGGACTGGATGAGGAATCCCGTAAGGCAAAGGCGATGGGCTTTCATGCCAAGGCCGCTATCCATCCCAAACAAATTTCCGCCATTGCCAAGGCGATGAAACCAACGGATGCTGAAATTACCGAGGCGATAGAGGCGATCAATGCGTTTGATGCAGCGGGCGGTAAAGCGATTAGTCATAATGGGCGTATGTTAGAGGCGCCGGTTATGCAACGATACCGGCATATCGCGGCAGCAGCCGGATAAAGCGAAAGACAAATATGTTTAATAGGCAAGGACAAATACATGCGTGATGGAGTGATTGAAGTTAGCCCGGGACGTTTCCGCGAAACATTCGGACGCTATTATGAAGATTTTGAAGTCGGCCATATTTACGAGCATCGTCCTGGCCGGACGATTACCGACACAGACAATGTGCATTTTACATTGTTGACGATGAATACACATCCGGCGCATTTCGATTATGAATTTGCCAAGAAGACAGAATTTAAAAAGCCGCTGGTTTGCTCTCCGCTCACCGTTGCGTTGATGGTTGGGATGAGCGTTTCGGACACCAGTCAGAAAGCGGTGGCCAATCTCGGCTGGGACAAAATCCGCCTGACCCATCCGCTATTTCCTGGTGACACGCTTTATGCGGAGAGCGAAGTGCTGGGTAAAAAAGAATCTGCGTCACGGCCAGAACAAGGCATCGTAACCATCAAAACCATCGGGAAAAACCAGGACGATAAAGTTGTGTGCACGTTTGAGCGCACCATGCTGATCTGGAAACGCGGTTTTGGCGGCGCGGACGACTAAAAAGTCGACGACAGATAACCGGGGGAGGGAACCCCAGTTTTAAGACATTCAGGAGCGACGATAATGGCAACGGCAATTGATAATGCGCAGCATATGATTGATCCGGAAGAAGAACAGGCTTTCATGGATGCGATCCAGAAATGGATTCATCGTTCGGTGAAACCGGTGGTCATGGAGCATGATCATGAGGATAAATGGCCGGAACAATTGGTCGGCGAAATGGCGGACATGGGTCTGTTCGGCGCGACTATTGGCGAGGAATATGGCGGCCTTGGTCTGCCGGCGACCAGCTATGCGAAAATTGTTGCGGAAATTGCTTCGCACTGGATGGCGATTACCGGTATTTTCAATTCGCACCTGATCATGGCCTGTGCGGTCGAACGTTTCGGCACGCCAGAACAAAAAGCCAAATGGCTGCCAAAATTTGCCAGTGGTGAAATTCGTGGCGGGCTGGCACTGACTGAGCCCAATGCCGGCACCGATTTGCAAGCGATCCGCACGACCGCGGTTCGGGACGGCGATGAATATGTCATCAACGGAACCAAGACCTGGATTTCCAACGGCATTAACGGCAGCTGCTTTGCACTGCTGGTTAAAACCGATCCCAAGGCGGACCCGCGCTATAAGGGTATGAGCCTGATGATCGCGCCCAAAGGTGAGGGTTTTACGGTTGGCAAGAAGTTCAAGAAGCTCGGCTATAACAGCATCGATAGCGCCGAACTGGTGTTCGATAATTATCGCATTCCGGCGGACAATCTGATCGGCGGTGTGGAAGGGCAGGGCTTTTTCCAAGCCACTGGCGGACTGGAGCTCGGCCGGATCAATGTCGCTGCACGGGGTGTTGGCCTGGCGGAAGGTTCCTTGCGGCTGGCGACAGAATATGCGCAACTACGCGAAACCATGGGCAAACCGATTTCTGAGCATCAGGCCATTCAGTTGAAGCTGGGTGAAATGGTAACGCGGGCAAGGGCGGCACGTTTGCTGACGCTTGATGCGGCGGAAGCTTATGATCGCGGCGAACGCTGTGATCTGGAAGCGGGCATGGCGAAATATTTTGCCTCGGAAGCGGCCGTGCGCAATTCGGAGGAATCGATGCGGGTTCACGGCGGCTATGCCTATTCCAAGGAATATGAGATTGAACGCTATTATCGCGATTCTTTGTTGATGTGTATTGGTGAGGGGACCAACGAGATGCAGCGGATGATTATTTCCAAACAATGGGTCAAGAGGAACCCTTCGTGAGCGTCAAGCAGCCGCTGAAGGGCTTTCGTGTCCTGTCCGCCGAGCAATATGGGGCCGGACCTTATGGCACCATGTTCCTCGCCCAAATGGGTGCGGATGTAATCAAGATCGAACCACCAAAAGGTGGTGATACGGCGCGCCATGTCGGACCGCATTGGCTCCGCGAACAGGAAAGTCTGTATTTTCAGAGTTTCAATCTGAACAAACGGTCCCTGACCCTCGACCTACGCACGGACGAAGGTCAGCAAGTATTGCATGATCTCGCCAAAGACGCGCATGTCGTGGCGAATAATCTGCGCGGCGATGTGCCAGATAAGATCGGCCTGAACTATGATGCGCTGAAAGCAGTCAATCCGGCCATCGTCTGCGCGCATATCTCTGCTTATGGGCGCGGCAATGAGCGGTCAAAATGGCCGGGCTATGATTATCTGATGCAGGCCGAGGCTGGTTTCTGTGCGCTGACTGGTGATCCTGACGGGCCGCCAGTGCGCTTTGGCCTGTCGATGGTCGATTTTATGACCGGCACGATGGCGGCTGTTGGCTTGCTCGCGGCCTTGCTAGACTCGCAACGATCCGGCGAAGGCTGTGACGTCGATGTCGATCTATTATCTGCCGCCGTGCATCAGACCAGCTATCCTGCGCTTTGGTATATGAACGAAGAAGATGTGACGGGCCGTGCACCTTTTGGCGCGCATCCGTCCGCAACCCCTAGCCAGATGTTCAAGGCTGCCGATGGCTGGATGTTTGTTATGGCGCAGCTGCCGAAATTCTGGACGATCTTGTGTGAACGGATTGGCCATGACGAACTAATTACCGATCCACGCTTTGACACGCCGGCTAATCGCCTGACCAACCGGTCGGCTTTGTCGGATATTTTGAGCGATATTTTCGCGGAGCACCCGGTGGCATATTGGCTGGACTTGCTGCAGGGCCTGATGCCGGTGGCACCGGTTTATGGTCTTGATCAGGCGCTGGACAGCCCGTGGCTGAAAACCATTGGCATGCGCGACACGGTAAGCCATCCTGACCGCGCGGATATGAATGTCCTGTCCAGTCCGATCAAACTGAATGGCGAACGTTTGCCTAATAAGGTCGGCCCGTTGCTTGGGGCGGATAGTGATGCGGTGTTGGCTGAGGCAGGTTATGATGCCGATGCGATTGCCGACCTGCGTGCGAAAGGGATAGTCTGAACCTCTTATGGCCAAGCTGACGGGTATCAAGGTCGTTGACCTCTCGCTTTTTCTGCCGGGCCCGATGCTCAGCATGATGATGGCCGACCATGGCGCCGAAGTGATAAAGGTTGAGCCGCCCACTGGTGACCCCGCGCGCACCATGGAGCCGATGGAGGCGGAGCAGTCTGTGTGGTTCCGCAATCTTAATCGCGGCAAGCAGGCGTTGGCGCTCGATCTGAAATCCGATGCGGGCCGTGCGCAGCTGTGGGATTTGCTGGCTGATGCTGATGTTATGATCGAGGGGTTTCGCCCCGGCGTCATGAAGCGGCTTGGTTTTGACTATGAAACCGTATCGGCGCGTCATCCGAAGATTGTCTATTGTTCGATCTCGGCCTTTGGGCAGGAGGGCGAAATGGCGCACCATCCGGCGCATGATCTGGCCGTGCAGGCGCTGTCCGGGTTCTTGTCCGTCAATGACGGCGCAGATGGAATGCCGGTCGTACCGGGCGTGCCATCAGCGGATATGGCGGCGGGCCTCAATGGATTGTCAGCGGTTTTAATGGCGCTGATTGGGCGCGAGAAAACGGGCGAGGGTGATTATATCGACATTGCCATGTTTGATGCGATACTTCCCTGGTGTGCTCATATTGCCGGAACGGCCATTGCTGGCAGGGCTTCCCCGCAATCCCAATCACAACGCTCATTGGGCGGCGCGGCTTTTTACAATGTCTACAAAACCGCGGATGATAAACATGTCGTGCTCGGCGCGCGGGAAGTAAAATTCGCACGAAATCTGCTTATTGCATTGAAAAGAATAGATTTATTACCGCTCGCCGAAGCTGAGCCCGGCGCGGGGCAAGCGCCGCTAACTGCCTATTTGCGCGGAACCTTCGCAACCAAAACCCGCGACCAATGGGTCCAATGGTTTGCCGACAAAGACGTCGCCTTCTCCCCCGTTCTGGATTTTCGCGAAGCACTCGATCAGGATTTTCTGCGCGAGCGCGGCCTACTGATCGAAGCCCATGGCAGCCATCAAATCGGACCATCTTTCCGCTTTGCATCGGAAACAGATTGGCAGGTGGAAGATGCGCCGACCTTGGATAAGCCGCAATGACGCTGGCTTTAATCCACCTCGATATGCATCGAATAGGCAAAGCGTTCGCCGGGATGATAGCTCGCCGAAATCTCAAACATCCGGTCGCTTTCATCAAAATAACAGCGCAGGATGCGCAGCACCGGATCACCTTTTTCCAGGCCAAGTTCTGCCAATATATCTTTCGCACCCTTAATCGCTTGAATATCCTGCGTCACGCGGGCGACACTGACTTCGCCCAACGTTTCAATCTGCCCGAACAGGGTCGTGGCGTTGACGTCGATCTGAGCGACAGCATCGGCCAGTTCAGGGTGAACCCAAGCCTCGGTCACAGCGATAGGCCGCTTGCGTCCGGGCTTCATCCGCTTGCCGCGAAAGGCGAACCAGTCGCCATCGGCTTTCGCGCCAATTTGTTCCGCAACATTTTTGGGAATGGCACCGGCTTTTTTCTTTTCAAAAGCAATCGTGGTGTCGCGGGCATATTGCAAAATCTCACCGACATTGCTCAGCGGCTGGTGCAACGCGCCGGCACGCGCGGTGGCGGGTTGAACCACCGTTCCCGAGCCGCGTTTGCGGGTGATAAGACCCTCGGCGGTCAGCTTCCGCAAAGCCTCTCGCACCGTGAAGCGGCTGACATCATATTTCTTGCACAGGACAGATTCGGTCGGAAAATCACCGGGATCGGGATAGTCACCGCGCAAAACCGCTTCGCGCAGTTCGTCGGCCAATTCCAGATAGCGCGGCTTCTTCTTGGACGAGTCTTTGGATTTAGCGGGCGCTTTGGCGGCCAATTTTTCTTTCCCGGACATGTGCCAGTCTTAGGACGGGCGCCGCTATGACGCAAGAGAGCCTGACCGAGAAATTGTCCGTACATTTGATGCGGCCGGTTGATGAGGCGACACGGCAACGGGCGCGGCTGCATTTGCTGGATTGGTTGGGGTGTGTGGCGGGTGCGCGAAAGAGTGAAGTGGCCAGACGTGTTATAGAAAAGGTTGATGTTGAATACGACTCTGTCGACATAGCCAAATGGCTCGGAAACTTGTTTGAAATGGACGATGTGCACCGAACGTCTATTCTTCACCCCGGTCCCGTTGTTTGGCCATCGGTTTTGTCATGTGCTGGTGACTTTGATGATCTCTTAGAATCAGCGATTAAGGGCTACGAAGCGATGATCGCGGTGGGTTCAACATTCGATAGCGAGCACTACGGGAGTTATCATAATACAGCAACCGCAGGTGTATTCGGTAGCGTCGCTGCGCATTGGGTTTATGGCGAATCTGAAACTAAAACTACTTCTCAAGACGTTATAGAACAGACTTCGGCCTTTGGTTTAGTAGGGTCAGTAAGTGGCGGACTTTGGCAGATGCGGCATGAACAGGGAGATACAAAACAATGGCATATTGTTCATGCGATCCAAACAGCACAAAGCGCGTGCTGCTATGCTTGGGATGGAATTATCGGCCCCCGTTTCATTCTGGAAGGCCCCCAAGGCCTCTACGCCGCCACCTGCGAAAACCCCAAACCTATGACTTTCCCCGATCAATGGCGTATCCATGAAGTCAGCTTCAAGCCATGGGGGGCTTGCCGACATTCCCATCCGGCGATTGATGCAGCGCTGGAACTGAAGACTAAGCTTGGTTCACTTGACGGCGATATCCATATTGAAACCTATGCCGATGCGATCAGTTTTTGCGATCGCCCTGATCCGCAGACTGTTATCGATGCGAAGTTCTCGCTTCAGCATGCAATAGCGATCGTGGCCGAATACGGAGTGCCACAACTGAAAGATTTTGAACCGGACGCGATTGCTGCGCTGGCGGAAAAGCGTGGCCGGGTCACGGTTTCGGAAACAAACGACATCACCGCCCGTTATCCCGAACATTATGGTGCGCGCGTGACTTGTGGTGGAGAAAGCGTTGAGCTTGTTGATACACTTGGCGATCCGGAACGGCCTTTGTCCAAAGAGGGCATAATAGACAAGGCGCGGGCGCTGATCGCTTGGGGTGGATTGCCGCCGAAAGAGGCAGATCGCGCGGTAGACCTTGCCCTGAATGGCGATGATCCGCAGGCAATAAACCAGATGCTGGAAGATTGGCTGTCATGAGTGCAACGAAGCAAATATTGGATTTTGCGGCTGCGGATCATGTGCTGCCAGAAAGTACCAAAGCCGCTGCTATCCATTTATTGAGCGACACTCTGGCTGGCGGCGCGGCTGGTGCGGCCTCCGACGAAGCGCAAAATATGCTGTCCGCCGTCCGAAAATGGGGTGATGGAATTGATGCGCGGGCTTCGGGAATCGGTGAGAGGCTCCCCACCCCATCGGCAGCCTGGTTTAACGGTTTTGCGATCCACTGTCTGGAATGGGATGCCGTGCATGAACCCGCGGTTGTTCATGCCATGTCGGTCGTAACGGCTGCTTTGCTAGCGAGCGCCGACCGGATGGGCGGATGCAAAGAGGATCAGTTCCTCACCGCTTTGGCCGTCGGGGTGGATATTGCCAGTGGTATTGGTGTCGCTGCGATTGGCGCGATGCAGTTTTTCCGCCCGGCAACGGCAGGTATAATCGGTGCTTCTACGGCCGTGGCAAGACTGGAAGGTCTTCCAGCAGAAAAGTTCGCGGACGTTCTCGGACTTGCATATTCCCAAGCGGCGGGCACGATGGAGGCTCATGTTGAAGCGTCAATTGCTTTGCCATTGCAGATCGCCAATGCCTCTCGCGCAGCGATTACTGCTGTTGATCTGGCAAAGGCTGGTATGGACGGCCCCCATGATGCGCTTGAAGGGCCATTTGGATATTTTAAGCTGTTCGAACCCGGCGATTTGATGCGCTACACTGATGATATCGGAAATCGCTGGCTGATCGAGGAAGTCAGTATCAAACCTTTCCCATCTGGTCGCGCCAGCCACGGAATTTTGGGCGCGATTGATGATATGATCCGTGATGGATCCCTGGACCCGGCATTGGTGCAATCGGTTGATGTCGTGGCGCCACCGCTAATCCACCGGCTGGTTGGACGTCCCTATAAAACGGATATGACGCCAAGCTATGCGCGGCTCTGCCTACCTTTTTTGGTGCCGTTAATGCTGCGTGACCGGATCATTGATCCTGGTTGTTTCCATTCGCAAGAATTTGCCAATCCCGATCTGGTGAAGCTTGGCAGCAACGTGATCGTGCGTATCGACGATAATCCCGATCATAATGCACTGGCCCCGCAAAAGCTGTCCATTACGCTTTCGGACGGCACTGTGATCGAGCATGTGATCACCGACAATCTCGGCAGTCCAACCGCGCCGATGTCGGATGCCCAGACGCAATCCAAATGCGATCTCGCGCGCTCACTTGCGAGCGAAAACTGTGACCCCAGAATATTCGATGACCCCTTAGCCTATGCCACGGAGCCCCAATGACTTTTCCGACCTATTTCGAAGCCTTTGATGCCAAACAGATGCTCGCTGACTATCCCGTTGGGGACGCTTTTACCGCGCGCTACATCGGCATGTCTCGGGATGAGCTTTTTGCCATTCAAAATAAGCAATTTTTGAAGCTGATGCAGCGCGGATGGGAGATACCTTTTTACCAGCGTTTGTGGAGCAATCAGGGAATTGAGGCGGGTGATATCGGGGGGCTAGACGATATCACCAAGCTTCCGGTTTATGACAAAAGCGATCTCATGGCCTCGGTCAATGACTATCCGCCATATGGTGACTTTGATGGGCGCGGCGATACGCCGGTGGTGTTCCACACCACGTCGGGAACGACAGGTCGTCCGCAACCGTTGATGTTTGGACCAAAGGGGCGAGAAATTACCAATTTGCTGGTTGGACGGATGTATCGCTGGATGGGCCTGGGCCGCGACGATGTGGTGCAGTCGGTCTATGGACACGGAATGATCAATGGCGGGCATTATATTCGCGAATCTGTCACCCATTTCACCAATGCCTTGTTCCTTAGCGCGGGCACCGGGATTGAAACCCGGTCAATCAACCAAGTCAACCTGATGGCGGATTTCGACGTGACCTGCATGGTTGGTTTTGTCGATTATATCCGCAAGCTGGCCGATGTTGCCGCGGCGGAGGAATTGTTTGATCGGATCAATCTGAAGATGATTATCGGTCATCTGGGAACCGAAGACCGTGCTTCGACTGAGGCTGCCTGGCAGGGGGCCAAAGCCTATGACTGGTACGGCGTCGGCGATACCGGCAGCATTGCCGGCGAAGGGCCCGAACGCGACGGTATGTATGTGTGGGAAGACGCGCAATATCTCGAATTGCTTGATGTCGATAGCGGCGCGTCAGTGCCAGCCGGAGAAACCGGCGACATGGTCGTTACCTGCTTGTTCAAGGACGACATCGCGCCCTGTATCCGGTTCAACACCCATGACATTACCGAGGAGCGCACCGACAGCAATGCCACGGGCATGGTGTTCAAGCGCATTACCGGTTTCAAGGGGCGCAGCGACAATATGGTCAAGCTGCGCGGGATCAACATATTCCCGCATGCCATTGGGGCCATTATTGAAGGACGCAGCGACCTGACCGGCGAATATGTGTGCCGCGTCACGCGGGATGATGCCGGACGGGACGATATGCATGTCACGCTGGAAAGCAAAGGCAGCAGTAGCCAGGCGGAGCTGGCGGAACTGCTACGTAAAGGCATTGGTATTGAAGTCGGCGTGGCATTGGTTGAGGCCGGTGAGACTGCAAAAGATACGCAAATTGATACGCGCCAGAAGCCCATTCGCCTGATAGATGAGCGGGGTTTATGATCGACTGGGACGCCTTGGAAACGGTCAACAGGCGGTTAAACGCCTTTACCGATTTTGATCGGACCGCGACGGGTGGTACGGGACCTCTTGCCGGGGTCACCGTCGGTGTGAAAGGCAATATCGCGGTTAGAGACATGCCCTGGACCGCCGGTTGCGAACTCTATCGTGACCGCGTTGCAAGCGAAGACGCGGCGGTAGTTGCAAGGCTGCGGGCAGCTGGAGGGGCCTTGATAGGGATGTTGAATATGGAGGAGGCCGCGCTGGGCGCAAAGACCGACAATCCGTGGTTCGGCAAAACATATAATCCGCACAAGGAAGGTTATACGCCCGGCGGTTCATCTGGCGGAAGCGGAGCTGCAGTTGCGGCTGGTCTATGCGATGTCGCATTGGGCACGGACACAATGGGGTCTGTGCGTATACCGGCTGCTTACTGCGGGGTGTATGGATTTAAACCCGCGCAATCGGCGATCAGCCAAGATGGTTTGGAGCTGGCGGAACAATCGCTGGACTGCATCGGACCGTTGGCCCAGAATTTGGACCTGTTGGAAAAGGTGGCACGGGTCATTAGCGATTTCGGTGAGGATAAGGCTGCGACAGGATCGCTGGCAACATTGGTCGAAACCGGTGTTGATTGCGAACTGGAAGTCATCGAAAATTTCCGCGATATCATGCGCTGGGCGGGGGAAACTATTGCCGTGGCTCAGCTGAAACACCCGTTGTCGCGCATCCGTTTTGCCGGGTTCATAAAAACAACGAAAGCCATGGCTGCACATTTTGCGGACGAAGATCAAAGCAAGCTTTCCGATAGTTTGAAAAAATTGCTTACCTATGGCCCGAAACGCAGTGCCGATGATTGGGATGAGGATCAGGCGATTCTTGAACAGACTTCTGAAACGATGCAGATGCTGGTTTCAAAACACGGTTTTTGTATCTTGCCGACCGCCCCGCAAGGCGCCTTTCCGCATAGCGAGGGCGCACCAGCCAATCAGGCTGATTATACCTGCCTTGCCAATATTTCAGACCTTCCCGCGATTACCATTCCTTCCGGCTTTAACGATAATGGCATGCCTTTGGGGCTCCAGATTATAGCGTCAAAAGGATGTGAAGCGGACCTATTTGCTCTGGCGCGGAAGCTGGACGAGAAGTTACGCGGTTATCGTCGCCCCCAAACCTATTTGGAAATAACATAAGAGGAGAGAGACTATGCGCATCATTGTATTGTTTAACCTGAAAGAAGGCGTCGATATTGGCGAATATGAAGAATGGGCTAAGACGCGCGATATTCCAACGGCCAGCGCGCTGAGCTCGGTCACATCCTTTACCGTGCACAAGGCCACCGGGCTGTTTGGTTCGGATGATCCGTCTCCTTATGAGTATTTCGAGATTATCGACATCACCGGCATGGACGCATTTGTGGCCGATGTGTCTGATCCAGAATTTCAGGCGATGGCAGCACCGTTTCAGGATTATGCCGATGGTCCACAATTCATTCTGACAGAAGACCTCTGATGTCTGGCCGGTTTGCGGGAAAAACCATTGTCGTTACCGGTTCCGGTAAGGAAAAGGGGCTCGGGCAGGGCATATTGCAACGCTTTGCAGACGAAGGCGCGAATTGCGTGGTTTCGGATCTCACCATTGGCGATCAGGAAGAAGGCGTGGCCGAAGAGTTGCGCGGGCGCGGTGCCAAAGTCGCGACCATCGCCTGTGATGTCAGCAATGCGGTGCAATGTCAGGCCTTGGTCGATCAAAGCGTGGATGCTTTTGGCGCGGTTGATATTTTCGTCAACAATGCCGGTATTGGTTTCATGATGAAACCGCTTTTGGAAGTCGACACGGCGAAAGAATGGGATCAGGTTATCAGTGTGAACCTGTCCGGTGCCTTTTACTGCACGCAGGCGGCTGCCAAAGCGATGGTTGCTGCTGGCAAAGGCGGACGCATTATCAATATCGCATCGCAAGCCGCGAAAACCGGTTTCCCCCATTTACCCGCCTATGTCAGTTCCAAACATGGCATGGTAGGCCTGACCCGCGCCAGCGCCGTTGAATTGGGCGCGCACGGCATTACGGTCAACGCGGTCTGTCCTAACCATGTGACGACCGGTCTGGGTGCCCAGCAGAATGCATATTTCTCAAAGCTGCTCGGCTTTGACAGTGTCGAGGCCTATCTCGCCAATATGAGCAAGAGCAATCCCATGGGCCGGCCCGGCCTGCCGTCTGATACGGCTGCCGCATGTGCGTGGCTGGCCAGTGACGATGCCTTTTATGTCACCGGAGAGGCGATCAATGTCTCTGGCGGAGAGGAAATGCACTGATGATGCACTATGCCGGAGCCTGTCATTGCGGCGCACTAACGCTGGATTTTCATAGCGAAAAATCGCCCGCGGAACTTGGCGCAAGAACTTGCCAATGTTCCTTTTGTCAGAAACATGGTGCCTCATGGATATCCGATCCTGAGGGCAATGTCGATATCACATTGACTGGTCCGGTATCCCGATACCGGTTTGGAACCAAAACCGCTGACTTTCTGGTCTGCGCCAACTGCGGTGTTGTCCCAGCAGTGGTCAGTGAAATTGAAGGACAGTTGCGCGGCGTGATCCGGGTCAACTGCCTGGAAGAAAGCGCGGCCTTTCTCGCGCAAGCAGCCCCGATGGATCTCGATGGGGAAATACTGGATTCACGCCTGGACCGAAGGGCGAAGGGCTGGACACCGGCCACGATCAAGGACAAAAACTGATATGCAGGAAGAACGAATGGACTGGCCCGATGGCGCGAAAATGGCGCTGAGCATTGTCGTCAATGTTGAAGAAGGCAGTGAAATGACGATTGCGCGCGGCGATCGCGGAATGGAACCGGTTGATGAGCTGGGCATCCACATTAAATCGCCGATCCGCAATTATGGCAATGAGAGCAACTATCTCTATGGTATCAAGGCGGGTGCGCCGCGCATCGTTAAGCTACTGAAAGAATATGAGATTATGGCGAGCTGGACCGTCGCCGCGATGAGTCTGGAAAATCATCCCGAGATTGCCGAGGCTATCGCCGACATGGGCCATGAACCAGTAAGCCATGGCTATCGCTGGGTGCATCAGTTCAAGATGGATGAGGAAAAGGAACGCGATTTCATTCGCAAGGCTGTTTCATCGATTGAGAAAACCACGGGCACGCGGCCCTATGGATGGTTGTCGCGCTATTTCCATACCGATAATACCCGCCGCCTGTTGATCGAAGAGGGCTTCGCCTATCATATGGATGATTATTCGGGCGATATTCCGTTCTGGGACAAGGAGACGGTTCCGGAAAAACCGATTGCGATTGTACCCTATCAGCTCGATAGCAATGATATGAAAATGTGGACCGACCCGGCAATGACACCGCAGCAATGGCTGGATTATGCCAAGCGCAATTTTGATCAAGTCTATCGCGAAGGCGAAGAAGGCAATCCCAAGATGATGTCGCTCGGCCTGCATCTACGCATCATTGGTCGTCCGGGCCGGATTTGGGCGTTCGAAGAATTTTTGAAACATGTGCGGTCGAAAAAACATGTCTGGGTGACCACCCGGCATCAGATTGCACAGCATCTGGCGAAGGTTGATCCTGCATGACATTGCGGCTCGAAAAAGAGGGCAAGGTCGCACATCTGATCATTGACCGGCCGGAAAAGCGCAATGCGTTTAATCAAGCGATGTGGGAACTGCTGCCCGAATTGCTGGCTGATGCAATGGCCGACGATGCGATCCGCGTGTTGACCTTGCATGCAAGCCGAAAGGACAGCGCCTTTTGTGCCGGTGCCGATATTGGTGAATTTGCAACTGGCTCTACCGATCCTGAATGGCGGGCCAAAAATCAGGCGGCCATTGGTAAGGTACAGCATGAGCTAGCGCAGGCACCCAAGCCGACTATCGCGATCATCGATGGTGATTGTGTCGGCGGTGGTTGCGGCATAGCGCTGGCCTGCGACATGCGTGTGGCTGGTCCGAAAGCACGTTTCGGAATTACGCCTTCCAAACTGGGGCTCGTCTATCCATTGCACGATACCAAATTGCTCGTCGATCTGGTCGGACCATCGCAAGCGAAGCGGATATTATTCACCGGGCAATTGCTGTCAGCACAGGAAGCCTTGGATATCGGCTTGATTACCTTGCTGGTTGATAATCCCTATAGCGAGGCTGAAGCGTTAGCGAACACTATGGCGTCGGTTTCTTCGCACAGCCAGACCATGAGCAAATCCATCATCAAACGGATATTGGACGGGCAAGCCGATGATGATGCGGAGACGGAGCGGTTGTTTGACTCTGCTTTTGAAAGCGATGATTTCAAAGAGGGCGTGAGCGCGTTCATGGAAAAGAGAAAGCCGGAGTTTTGATATGACACATGCTTTGCAACATGGTTCGATATTGGGCGGTGTTGTCACTGTCCCGAATCTGGAAGTGGCTCTGAAAGATTATCATGATGTGCTGGGCATGCAGCTTGTGGAAAGTGGCACATTGACCGAAGATCTGGCGCAAAGCTGGGACTGTCCAAAGATAGCCGGAGCACCGATGGCCGTCTTGCAGCCGACTAGCGGCGCTGATTGCTTCATCCGCCTTGTCGAGCAGCCTGCCCATCCCGATTTTAAACCGACCACAACTTATGGCTGGGCGGCCTATGAATTAACGGTTGAAGATGTCTTCGGTTGGCCCGGGCGCTTGGAAGGCAGTAGCTTTGATATTATCGGGCCGCCCAAGGAAATTGATATTCTACCCTATTTTGTGCCGATGCAGGCACTCGGCCCCGGTCGCGAAATGATTTACCTAAATGAGGTGCGGGAGGATACGCCAACAACAGATCTGCCCAAAGCGCGGTCGCTGACAGATCACATATTCATCGTCATTTTAGCGGCTCAGGACCGCGTGAAAACCGTGAACTGGTATCGCGATCAGCTTCATTTGACAGAAGGCGATACCTATACGTTGGAATATACCATGATCAATGAAGCGTTCGGAAAGCCGGCAGGAACAGTGTCTGATTTGACCATGGTCCAGATCGAACGCTTGCCGATTGTTGAAGTGGACGATTATCCTGAAGAAGCAACGCTGCGACCAAAGCATGCCGGAATGTTGCCACCTGGAAATGCGCTCGTGACGCTGGCCGTCTCCAATCTGGATGCGATCCAGATTGACTGGATCGCTCCACCTGTGATCCGATCAGGGGCGCTTTATCGGGATCGTCGAACGGCGACTGCTTATGGTCCGGCTGGTGAACTGTTAGAACTGATTGAAATCGGTTAACGGGTAGGGCGTTCTTCCACCGCCACGTCTGGTGCCTGATTATCCATATCGCGCCACAGCCGCCACTGACCCTCGCCACTTTTCTTATAAACCAGAAAGGATCGGCCTTTGAAGTCCAGAACTTGACTGTTGGCTAAGGTGATTGTCATCCAATATTTGGCGGTTAGATAAGCGCGCTGGCCGTCGATGGTGATGTCTTCATTGGCAAAATCGATGGTGACTCTGTTGCCAGCGGCCTTGTTGCGGCCCAGAAATGACAGGATTTCATCAACGCCGGTTTGCGGCAAGGCGCCATGGGCCATCAGAACCGCGTCGGGTTCATACATATCGCGCATCTGCTCGATATCGCCAGCCTCGAACAACTGTTGCCACTTGTTACCCCACTCGACGATCATCTGCGCATCTGTTGGCGACATTTCTGCCTGACCATCAAGCGCATTTGCGGGAGAGGCCATGGGGAGCGTGATTGCAAGTACGGCGGCTATCAAAGTTGATTTCATTTGCACTATTCATGCCTCCTGGCGGCGATGGGGACCTGCTTGCCATTGGTCCGGCGTATAAAGCGCGGTAGCGGAATTAAACGGTTTGTCTTCCAGCTCCGTGGCGAGGCTGTCATTCCAGCGATTGAGAAAGCCGAACATGCTGATTACCGCTATAATCTCAGTTTTCTGGCGTTCGTCATAAAAGGCATCGAGCGCGGTGAAATGCGAGTCAGTCGCTGCATTGGGCACCTGTCCGGCGGCAAAGGCAAGATCAAGGGCGGCCCGTTCGGCGGCGTTGAATAAATCGCTCGACTGATAGTCCCAGACGGCTTTGACCTTTTCCTCATCCACGCCAACATCGCGGGCTCCTAATGTCGTATGCGCTTTGCAATATTGGCATCCGGCTGCTGCGCTGACCACCGCGCCGATCAGACGCTTCAGGCCATTGTCGATCGTGCTCTCGCCATAGATTATACTCACCAACCCGCGAAATGCGCCCAGCAATTCCGGCCAGTGCGCCATGGTCATCACCGAATTGGGGACATAGCCCATCAGATTTTCAGAGAATTTAAGAGCAGCCTGTGTCTCGTCGGGCAATTCGTCGATGGTCAACGGCGTGATGCGGGTCATTTTCTGATCTCCTCAGCAATTGTGAAAGCCTACCATATCTTGCCGCCAATCCAATCGCCAGCGGCTGGCATGAACGGCGTTATCCGGATATCGACCCAGATATCAGCGCTGAAATAGGGGTCGGCCTCCAACTGTTTCCGAGCCTGTTCCGCATTGTCGGTTTTGACAACCAACAGTGATCCGATGGTCTCGCCGGCTTCGTCTAGCAGCGGACCGGCAATGAGCAAATTATCCAGCGTCTTTTCTATATGCGCGAAATGCGCGTCGCGCGCATCAAGCCGTTTTTGAGCAGTATCCGGTTTGTCGGTGCAATAGATGGCATAGGATTTCATGGGTCTTCCTTGTCTAGAAACATCAGGACTTCTGATGCTGTTATCGCAGCGGCCTCATCAAGCACAGCACGCGCGATGTCGGGCCTCTCGACCAATTTGGCGGTAGGTATCAATTTGGACGCCCGATGCGTAGCTTCGAGCAACGCAGATTGAGAAGCCAATATCAGTGTCGGATGCGCGACTTGAGGAAGCTTGCCGTCGACATCATAGCTAAATCCGGCATGAAACGCCGCATTCATATTTTTGCCATGGCGTAGTTGTTCGACAAACATGTCAAAGCTGCGGTCTGGGCCTTGGCTTGCCAATCTTTTGGTCATTCCGCGATCCCATGCTGCCTCAAGACATTGCATTTCGGGCGTGATCTCCAACGGTTTGGACATCGCGCCGCGATATTTGTCACGGGTTTTGGGGTCAAAGGCAGGAACGTCGACCAGCGCCAGACGGCGAACGCGATCCGCAACGGACAGGCCTATCTCAACCGCGACAAGATTGCCGGTATGAAAGCCCATGAGATCAACCGCAGCGTTGGCCGAAAGGTCGGCTATCACGGCCTCTATGGCTGCTGCATATTCTTCAATAGATGGTTCGGTCTTAAATGCATCCGAGCCACCATGACCTGGATAGTCTGGCGCAATGATCCTGCGCCCTTGGGCCAGATGCGGCATGATGCCGGTAAAAGCGAGTCCGCTAAAAGGCGCGGGATGAAGGCAAAAAAGGTCGGGTTGGCTCACTTTTCCTGCAGGCTCCAGCATCCGCCAATGGAGCTGGCCAAAGGGGCCGTCACTATAACCTTTGCGGATCATTCGCTGGCCGCTCCCAGGCGCACCATCTGCTCACGATAGAGCCGCCGTGTCATGGGCATCATCAAAAACGGGATGAGGCCAAAGATCAGGGGGACTGCCGCCACCGCATAGCGCAAGTTGTCCTCGCCAAAAACGCTGCTCGACAATTCTCCGACGGCAATAGGCCCAAGCGATCCGAACCAGCTAATCGAGAGATAGTAGAGCGCGACAACCTGTCCCCTAATCTGGGCCGGTGTAATGACCAGTAGCGATGTCACACCAATGGCAGAGACTATGCCGATACCGATGGTATTGATGCACAATATCGCAAAGGCCATTTCTGCGCTGGGCATGAACAAGGGGATGGCAGCGGTCGGGACCATGATGAAAAAGCCGATATAGAGAATGCGCAAGGATGCATCCTGCACCCCTTTTTTGGTCCACCAATCGGAAATGGTACCCATGATCATCATGTTTGCAGGGCCGATAATCAGTAAGGCGACGCCGTTGACGAACGCGTATTTCTGGGCAGACCAACCCCAGGTGCGTTCAAATGTGGGGGCGAGAAAACCTTGGCTATAGGCGATGGTTGTCATCGTGCCGATGATCAGAACAAAGCCGATATAAAGCGCCTTGTTTTTCCAGATATATTTAAGTGCATCAAGAAAACCACTACCGCCGATAACGTCAGAGGAAACGGGTGCTGGACGTCGCGCAGGTTCTTTCATGAACAGGAAAAACGCAGCGAACAATATGCCTGGCAGACCGACGAGGATTAATGTGAAGCGCCAGGGTGAAAGCTCGCCGAAAAAGGGTAAGGATTGCGTTCCACTGGATGCCGTCCAAGCAATTATCGCGCCGCTCAGCAAGGATGCCAGCCCGGCACCAATTGGCAATGCAGAAGAGTAGAAAGCTATGGGCTTGCCGCGTTTCTCGGTCGGAAAACTATCCCCGATCATCGAGAATGTTGCAGGGCTGAGGGTCGCCTCGCCGACACCGACGCCCATCCGCGCCGCGAACAGCTGGAAGAAATTTTTTGCCGTCCCGGTGGCGACCGTCGCGGCCGACCACAGAGCGACGCCAATGGATACGATCCACATCCGTTTGCCCCGGTCAATGAGCCAGCCCATGAATATGCCGACAAAGCCATAGACCAAAGTGAATGCACTGAGCAGCCAACCGATGGAACGGTCAGACAGATCAAATTCGGCTTTAATGGGTTCGATCAACAGTCCGAGGATATAGCGGTCCACGAAACTAAAAATATAGGCGATGGTTAGCATGACCACCAGAAACCACCCTGCTGTAGCACTGGGATACGGCTTTGCAGGTGCGCTGGGCGCAGCATCCGTGTCTGCTTGACTAGCCATTATTGCGCGTCCGGAATCAGATAGATAACCACCAGATTATCGTCAAAATCAACAATGCCAATCTCGCGCCCGATCCGCCCATCATGCGTTTCGAGCCGCCCTTCTTCATAAACTTGCAAGCCCAATTTTCGTGCCCCCTCCATAACCGCGTCGGGATCGGCAACGTCGAGCACAATGGCGCCGCGTCTTGGATGGGGCACAGGTTCTAACGGAACATTTTTAACCTCTGAAAGAGCCATGACACGGGGCTGACCGGGAAGCGAAAGGATCGAAAACCCAATCTCCGCCTCTTCGGGAATTTCGAATACCGGAAACGAATAGCTGTCGGGATTATGGCCTTTGCGAAACGTCTCCTCAAAACCCAGCACATCGCGATAAAATGTCAGCGCCCGGTCGATATCTGCAACCACAAAATTGCCGCGCTGAAACCGCGTCTGTTGTTTCTCACCCATAGCTAATCTCCCTCAAATCCAATTATCTGGCTCACCCCGGACCGAACAACATTGCACGCCAACATTCTGACCATAGTAAAGGTTGGCGAGCGCGCGTGGCATATTTTCAAAACCCTGTTCGACATCTTGTACCGGTTTTAGCTTGCCGTCGTGAATCCATCCCGCCAGATCATCCATAACCGCATCCCAGCGGTCCAGATGATTATAAACAAAAAAGCCCTGCATCCGCGTTTCGGTGGCGCGCAGCCGGGTATAGTTGGACAGCTTGAATGGTTCATCGCGCGTATATTCGCTAATCGATCCGCACAGCACGACCCTGCTGTGCAGACGCAGCCGTTCGAGACAGGCTTCCAGCGTTTCACCGCCGACATTGTCAAAATATAAGTCGATGCCATTGGGCCGAAGCTCATCAAGCCGCGCTTCGACATTTTCTGATTTATAGTCAATCGCATGGGAACAACCATGGTCGAGAATGAACCCACATTTTTCGGCTCCGCCCGCCATGCCGACCACGTCACAGCCAGCGACGTTGGCCGCCATCTGGCTGACCATCGATCCAACCCCGCCAGCGGCACCAGACAGCACCATCCGATCATCTTCTCTCGGGTCGCCGCAGGCAAACAGCCCGGCATGGGCAGACAGTCCGGTCATGCCCAGCACACCAGAGCCGAGCGCTGCCGGAAGGCCATTGGACGGCATCCGGAAAAATTTCTCCTGCGGAGTCATTTTGGAGGCCTTGTATGTCTGCCATCCCATCTGGCCCTGCACCATCTCGCCTTCACGCCAGTCGGGGTGGCGCGATTTTACCACCTGCGCAACGCCGCGTCCGTGGATCACATCACCGGGCTCCAGAGCCCGTTCTCCTGCGGCACTGGTGCCCTGCATGTAGAAGCGCATGACCGGCGCCAGGCCGAGATAATGGGTCTTGAGCAGCACCTCGCCTTCGCCGGGCTCGGGTATGTCGGTCACCGCCCATTGAAAGTCCGAAGGAACGACATTGCCAACCGGCCTTGCCGCAACGCGCCATTGATAATTGGCGTCATCGTCAATCTGCTTGCCCGCAGACAGGGCATCAAAATCGGTAAGAGACGAACCGGAGGCGGTCACTAATCATGAACCTTCACGACCTGATTCACTTCAAAGAAATAGCCATCCAGATCCCAGAAGGAACAGCCGATCATATCCTTTTGTTTGCCATCAGCGCCGGTGACGGTCCACTCAAGCGGCTCACTATGTATACGCGAGCCGAGCGCACGGGCCCTTTCCACCGCGCCCTTGGCATCTTCCGATGCGACGACAAAAACCGGCGCTCCAAATTTGATTTCGGTGGGCAGTTCTTCTGGCGCATCCTGTTTGGGATCGAGCCATTCGAGCAGACCGATCATGCCAATCATGTCATGCTCGCATTTCAGGATGATCAATCGGGTTTGATCGCCTTTCTTGCCAGCGGCCAGTTGGGTTCCGGAGAGCGTGAAGGGCGTGTCCATCCATTTGGTCATGCCAAAAACGGTTTCATACCAGTTGGAAGCTGCGTCGCCGTCGCGAACCATTAACGTGGTGCGTTTGATGATATCAGTCATGCGATTTTGGGGCTTTCGATAACGAGGACCTGGCAATCGGCGATATCGGCGCGCAATTTCTTGGCTTCCTGATATTCCGGGCTGTTCCAGAATTTATGGACGGCCGCTTTGTCCGGCCATTCGGAAATGACCATGGAAGCACCATCGCCAAAGTCGCCTTCCAAAAGCTCTGCTCCGGGGCCGCGCAATACATATCTGCCGCCAAATTTTTCAACCAGAGCGCCAGCAGCAGCGCCATAGCCAGCAATGAATTTGTCACGGTCGGCAATTTTGGCGGTAACGATCATATAGGCGGGCATGGGTGAGTCCTCTTCAAAATTTGTCCGGACAAATTACGCGAGAGGCCACCGATTGCAACCGCTATTTTACACTATTTCGGCCATCTGGCTTTGTCGCGCAAATAGCGTCCGGAATCCTTGGTATCTTTGGGTTGATATTCTGCAAAAAGATTGGGACCGTAGCGCGAACGATATTGTTCGAATACGGGCATGAAAAGCTCGTTGTGGACAATTGGCTGGCGGTTGCGTGCGCGGTAATTTGCGATCGGGATGCGTGCGGAAACCAGTGTTTCAAAAGCGGTCTTGGCGATATTCATCACATCGCCATCGGGCCCATAAACTGCGGATCCGCCACCACCGGCATCGGCAAAATAATAGGGATTTTCTGGCGATGCAGCATTATTCGCGACGGCGGTATAAACGCCGTTATAAAGGCTCGTTGCCTGCATATCGACTGGGTTGAAGCCGCCGGTTGCGGTGCGCAGGATGATCTCCGCTCCTTTCATGGCAAAGGCTCGGAAAAGCTCCGGTTCACGCTGCACCGAGCTAGTCGCAATATTGCCAATCGGTGTGCGCGTGACGGGCAGCACCGCATCGGCACCGTACATTTCGACATAGCGGTCCAGCACATCATAAATAGTGGTGGTAAACAGTTCGAAATCACCGCCGAAAAAGCCTTTGATGTTGCGTGCCTTCCAGTGTTTGTCGACAACCTCGCCCTTGCCGTTCATGATTGTGGTGATGGATAGCAGGCTTTCCGGCCAATCCGGATCGCGCACATAAGATCCGAAAACGAGCCAGCAACCATATTCGCGGGCCTTGCGGGCGAGCATCTCTGTCTCCTCGCCAGGAATCTCAATAGCCACTTTTCGCGCGTCGTTGATATTCCATTTGTGATAATAGCCGGTAATCGGGAATTCATGGAAAAAGATCAGGTCTTTCGGTCCGGAAAAGCCGTTTGCTGCATCAATCAGGTCCATCATGTGCTGCACATTGGCGCGGCGCGTCTGTTTGAGATTAGACAGTTCGACTGGAACGACCCGCGCCTGAGCAACGCCTAGCGATATAGTATCTTTGACCAGCGGAACGGTTTCATAGCGACCATCGGGCGTGATACTGAGCTTGTCCGGCCCGCCTTTCTTGGCGGCATGGGTATAATCGGTCCAGCTTAACGCGGCTCCAGCGGCCAGGCCCGCCCCGGCTGTAAACAGGCCACGCCGCGAAACGCCATCATTCTCGTCCATCTTCAAATTCCTCTCATTCCTTGCTTTTATTGGGGGGTATCATTCTCAAGAAAGGGACGGATAGCCGCTACATATTTCTCTGGCGCAAGATCAAAGCCACCTAGCGTAACACCGTCGATATGCATTAGCTTGGCCTGCGGAAAAAGGGGTAGAGCCGCTTCGGTTTCCTGCTTGAGGCTGCCGTCATTTGTAATGAGTAAAACGGGCTGTTGAACCGCGCCGAACCGTTCCTCAGCCGGATAGGTAAAGACGCCATGATAGGCCTCCCAGCAATGCGGATAGCACTGCATCAGGTCGCTAAAATGCTCCTGTGCGCGGTCAAGTGATAGGCCAGCGTCAATCGCTGCTGCTGCGAATCCCCATTTCTTTGCAAGATGCGATCCATCGGGCGTTACGGGCTCCGGCTTGGCATTGTCCTGATAGGCCTTTTGGCGCGCCTCGCCTGTGAAAAAGGGAAGTCCGGGCAATACCAGTTTGCGGACAAGGCCGGGATGGCGGATGGCCAGCTCGGTCGCGATCAGGGTGCCGGTGTGATAACCGAGTAGATCGACAGGCGGCCCCCGTTCGCCACCATGGCCCATCGCGTTGAGCACAGCGGCAGCGGATTCGGCATAGCCATCAATCGACTGCAATTTCTTTGGCCGATCGGAATCTCCATAGCCGGGTGTGTCGATGGCAATGACTATCCGGTCGCTGGCCATAAGGCGCATGAACTTCAGAAAATAGTCACCGGAATAAGGTGTGGGATGAAAAAGCACCAATGGTGGATGTTGGGTTTTTGCCGTTGGCCGTGCGATCCGGACATGGACCTGACCAAATGGGCCTGGGATGAAGTCTCGTTCTATCACCACTGACGATGTTTTTGGCTCAGTTGATGAATGAGATTTGGCAGCGCTGTCTGGAGTGAATGAGAATAGCGCTAACATCATGAAACAGAACAGAAAAACATGATTTTTATGTAGTCGCATCAACTTTACCCTCAGCTATTTTTTTGCTTCGGATATCAGAATATGAATAAAATGTCCGGACAAATTATTTGACCGGATCTCCGGATGCCCGTTGTTTCACCTAAAGCAGCCAGCAAGCGTTGTATTTTTGTGACAGTTTCTCGACACAAACTACGATGATCAAAAATTTGTCTGGACAAATTATCGCTACAATGAAAGTTTGAGTATGGAGGTCGATAAAACTGGCAACCGCCGGTTTCAGGGAGAAAAAAATGAAAACGATATTCAAGGCTGCGCTTTTGGCAGCAACAGCCGCCATTCCAGTTTCAGCATATGCACAAAATTCAACGGCGGACGACGCGGCGGTCGAGGATGATTCTGACGTCATCATAGTGACTGCACGCAAGTTTTCTGAAAATCTGCAAGAGATTCCAACATCAGTCGCCGTTGTTTCATCGGAGACGATCGATGACCTGGCACTTGATAGTGTAGCCGATATTTCAAAAGTCACCGCTGGTCTGACATTTGATGATAGTTTGGGCCGAGACGCAAACCGCCCGGTCATTCGCGGCCAGGCCAATGTTTTGGGTACTTCAGGTGTCGCGATTTTTATCGACGGGATTTATTTCAGTGGTTCGATCGGTGATTATAATGTCGATAATATCGAGCGGATAGAAGTCGTAAAAGGTCCGCAAAGTGCCCTTTATGGACGTAATACTTATTCTGGCGCGATTAACATTATCTCCAAAACCGGTGCCGATAGCTTGACCGGCAGCATCTCGGCGGACATTTCCGAGAACAGTCGCTTTGACATAAATGCTAATATTCGGGGTCCTGTGACCGATTCCATTACGGCATTTGCATCTGGCCGATATTTCGAATTTGGTGGTGAGTATACCAACTTGTTTGACGGCAATAAGGTCGGCAAGCAAAAGTCCTATTCCTTTTCCGGCGGATTTGCGTTTGACAATGGCGGACCGTTCACGGCGCAAGTGCGTACCTATTATAATCGTACCGATGATGGCCAACCCGCCATTTTTGCAACAAGTGCTAGCGACAATAACTGTTTCTTCGACAATGGCGGTTTTTATGGCGGAGCAGGGCGCTATTTCTGCGGCGTAATTCAACCGGGGCAAATCAATACTGACTATACCCGTCAGTTTGCTGACCCCGACGATGTGGGTCTGAATGTGAAAACATTCAACGCCAGTCTGCGGATGGATTATGATATAACAGACCAGCTGACATTGACCTCTCTAACCGGTTATAACCGTGTGCGGAACAGTCTTGTCACTGATGGCGACTATGGTCCGAACAGTTTTCAAGCATCAACTTTTGCTACGTTTCCTGCAGGACCAGTCGGCATTGGCATTGTCAATGGAGGGCCTACCGACTTTTCTTTTGCTAACGCCGGAGAAACAGAAGACTGGTCGCAAGAACTCCGCTTAGCCTATGATGGTGATCGTTTTGACGTGATGGTCGGTGGATATTATTTCGACCAAAGTGACGATGGCCGGGATATCCGGACGCTTCCTGCCGACGCCAATGCAAGGGCCTTGGCTAATTCGGAAGCTCGGCGCGCAGCGCTATGTTCGCCTGCAAATGGGTGCTTTTTTAACTTCCTGACCGATCCTGCGGCTGCGGGAGCCGTAATTGTACCGCGCAATGTGAACAACTTGGATATCAGAAACTGGGCTATTTTTGGTGCCGTCGGCTTTGATATAACGGATACTTTGACCTTGAGCGTTGAAGCGCGCTATGCGGAGGAAAAGATCGACCAATCGGTCATTGACCGGGACTTAGACGATCCTCCGGTAGCGCCGGTTGAATCGTCTGCAACGTTCACAAAATTTTCGCCGCGTGTGCTTTTAAACTGGCAGGCCACGCCGGACAACATGCTCTATGCAACATTTGCTCAGGGCCAGAAGCCCGGCGGCTTCAATGGCGTCACGGCAATCAATGCCAATGTGCCTGACTATCAGGAAGAGGAAGCAACAGCATATGAGATTGGTTCGAAAAACCAGTTTCTGGACGGCGCACTGACAGTGAACTTGGCGGCTTTCTATAATGAAATCGAAGGCTATCAGTTGACCCAGAATGTGCAGTCACCGACCAGTGTGGTCTCGGCTGTAGTGAATGCAGGCGATGCACGGGTATTTGGCCTCGAGCTGGAAACGGTTTTAAAGCCAAGCGACAACCTTACCTTTACAGTCAATTATGCCCTTGCGGACAGCAAATTTACATCGGGTTTTGATCAAAACCAGGGTGTGTTGAATGACGTCGCTGACGATAATCTCGTGAACTGCTCGACCGGAGATGAATTCCCCAATACAGCGGGCTGCCAATCGCTCTTTGGTTCCATCAAAGGCAAGAGTATACCGCGGGCACCAGTCCATCAGATATTTGCTGATGCAGATTGGCGGATGCCGGTTGGCTCAGGCGATTGGGAGCTGTTTGCCGGTGCCAATGTCAGTGTTGTTTCGACCAGCTTTGCGCAGGTCCATAATCTTGCTGAAACTGGCGGATCGGTTGTCTCTGATCTCCGGCTCGGCTTCCAGAATGAGAATTTCAAGATACAAGGTTATGTCAAAAACCTGTTTGATGAAGATTCTGTGGCGCAGATTATTCGTTACGCCGATGGCGATGACACGTTCAAGCGCAACTTTATCGCAGGCCTGCGTCCCGGGCGCAGATTTGGCGTGGTTCTGACCGCCAGATATTGACAATCCAGACTATGTGACACGTCCCGCTCCCCAAATTTGGGCGGCGGGGCGTTTTTCATTCTATCGAAGAAAATTGGCACAAATAATACACCAGCATCGCAAATTTTGATCTCTCTCAAAATTTGTCTGGACAAATAATCAAATCAATGAGAGTTGAGGTTTGATAAATTTGTCCAGACAAATAATCAGGGAGATGTGGGGATGCGATTGATATTAAAAGCCGGGCTATTGTCGGCTACGATTTTGGGCAGTGCACCTGCTTATGCGCAGGATACGGCTGAAGAAGGCGCTGATGACAATTCCAATGTCATCATTGTTACCGCGCGTAAGAAAGAAGAGACTCTGTTGGACGCGCCTTTGGCGGTTACCGTAATCGGTGAAACCGAGCTTGAAGGGGCAGGTTTCAGCGACATTACGGAAGTCACCAAGGCGGCTCCGGGCGCTTTTGTTGAGCCTTTTGGCGATAATACCAACGGCACGGCGCGCATTAACTCAACGCCTCGGTTTCGCGGCATCACGTTGATCAGTGGCAACCGGCTACAACAGACTGCAACGGTGTTTCTTGACGGCGTATTTCTCAGCGGCGGCGCGCAGACAATCGGTATCAATGAATTACAGCGCGTGGAAATTATCAAAGGCCCGCAATCCGCTTTGTTCGGTCGTAATACCTTTGCCGGTGCGATCAACTATGTGACCAAAGACCCCAGCGACGAGTTCCAGGTTGATATGAGCGTTACCGCCGCAACCCGGGGCGAGTATAATTTCGCCGCAGGGGTAGAAGGACCCATTACAGATGGTCTGTCTTTCCGCTTGAGTGGTAATTACGATTCAAAAGACGGCCATTTTGACAATGTTGCTGTCCCCGGTCAGCGCCTGGGAGATGAATCACAATGGGCCATCGCTGGCACGTTGCTGATCGAGCCCAGTGATGGCATCCGCCTTAAATTGAGAGGCTCCTATCAGGAAATTGATGATGGTCCTGCCGCTTCTGTTTTGTACTTCGGGACCAGCCAGCACAATTTCGGCGGTTTCCAGTTCGTCAACGGAATTGCCGATCAAACGGATTCGGTAGTGCCTTCGCCGGGCGGTGGCCGCGGGGAATCGGTTTTCCGTGGACGGATCACGGAGCCTCCTGCTGATCGCATTGGACTGAACACAGCGCCGGAAAATCTTCAGGCATTTTTGGGTTTCTTGAATGATGGACGTTCCGATCCCAGCGACGCGATATTTGATTTCAAATATAATCCAACCACGGTGGATGATTTTGGTCTGAATCTGGATTCATTGCGTCTGAGTGCCGTTGGCTCTGCAGATCTGACCGACAATATCGAGTTCAGTTTCCTGGCGGGATATAACAAGGAACGATTTGGTTTTTATACCGATTTCGATTCAACCCCCGACAATAGCTTCACTAGCTTCACGGCTCGTGAAACAGAAGATGTGACCATCGAAGGACGTCTGTCCGCATCCCTGTTCGATGACCGCCTGAATATTTCGGCCGGTGCGAGCTATGTGAAAATCGATATTGATGAACTGGGTGGAACGGCGAGTTTCTTTGGCCCGCCGATTTTCTTTGGTGACATTTTCCGGTCTGACCCATTTGTATCAGGCGCCGAAACTCTGGGCTTTTTTGGTTCGCTAGATTACCAAATTACAGACCAGCTCTCGATTACACTTGAGGGCCGTTTTCAGAAAGACGAGTTCAGCAATCCTGAGGTCAATGACGGCCTGGCAACACCGATTTCGCCGGGCGAAATCAACAGCTTCCTGCCGCGTGGCACGTTGCGATATCAACCGTCAAATTACACCACCTTCTATGTGACTTACAGCGAAGGCAATCTGCCAGGCGGCTTCAATCCGCAAATCGCGGGACTGGATGCACTGCAGCTTGCCGAACTGGCCGCTTTGGCACCCGACGCCAATGTGCTTTTTGGTGAGGAGCAGCTGACCAACTATGAATTTGGCTGGAAGCAGCAGCATCCTAGCGGCATTTTCGCGTTCAATCTCGCTGCCTTTTACATGAAGCGGAGTGATGAAATTTTCAGCTCCATTGAGGTGATAACCGACACTGATCCGGGAGCACCCAATCCGGTTCGTACGGTCAACTTCACGTCGAACGGGGCGAGCACCAATATTTACGGAGTCGAATTTGATGCGACGGTGAATGTCAGTGAAAATCTGTCCATGCAGGGCTCTTTTGCCTATATTGATGCTAAGATTTCATCCTTTCCTGCCGAGGGTGGAACCGGAGATTTCGGTGATATCTTTGGCCCCGATGCAGATATTTCCGGACAACGGGCACCGCGCTTCCCACCTCTGACGCTATCATTGGGTGCCACCTATGAGGATGATTTCAGCGGATTTGGTAATTTTTTCGACAGCTGGTATTTGCGCAGTGACCTTTATTTTACGGGTGACTATTTTGACAGCAATGCCAATGTCGCCAAGGTTGAGGAAGCAACCGACGTCAATCTTCGTCTGGGCCTAACAGGCGAAAATGCGGGCATCGAATTTTTCGTCACCAATCTTTTGAACGAAGATGCCCCGACGACCGCGTTTAACTTTGCAGATACGAGTTTTGGCACGCGCGCACTTCCCGGCGGGTTCTTTAACTTTGGCCGCGAAGGCGACCGTGTTGGCCTGCGTGACAAACGGCAATTTGGTGTAAAGTTGAAATATACGTTCAAATAGCGCGCTTGATCGCATATTTCACCAATAAGAAAGGCGTCTCTTAGGGACGCCTTTTTTTATCTCTTGCTCTGACAAACGGAATGAAATGCTGCGTTGGGCGCCGCTCTTTCGTTACTCAGTCAATATCCGCACCAGTTCATCGGGCGCCGTCACCATCGCGTCATGGCCGGTGGCAAGCATATGATAGGTCCAGCTTGCGTCTTTCTGAACCTGCTCTGCGTGATAGGGAAAGCTGCTATTGGGTAAGGCTGGGGCGATGCAATGGATGTAGCTGCGCTTCAAGCCTTGCGATCCGCCATGCTTCAACCGGATAGGGTCGAGCCAGGTTTTGAGCGGATGCGGCGTCAATTTTCTGGCAACCCACTCATAGCCGGGATGATCTTTCGGGATGCCGAGAATATCTGGGGGGAAGGCCGCCATGCCGATGCCGTCAGGGGCAAGTCCCGTCAACGCTTTGCGGGTCTGTTCGATGATCGCAGGGCTGCGCTCCGGTCCTTGCGTGATCATTGTCTCGTCATTTTTTGGTAAGGCGGCATCGAGATAGACAATAGCGCTGATCCGATCCTTCATCGCATCGGCGACACCGGTAATCACCATCCCGCCATAGCTATGCCCGACCAGAACTATGTCGGACAAATCATAATAGTCGATCAGTGATGTGATATCCTTGATATGCGTATCCAGCCCGATATCTGCTGATAACAGATGCGCCCGGTCTGCCAGGCCGGAAAGGGTAGGCGTGAACACGCGGTGGCCCTGCATTTCCAGTTGCGATCGCACATCGCGCCAGCACCAGCCGCCATGCCAGGCCCCGTGGACAAGCATGAATGTTTTTGCAGCCTTGGATGGAGCAATGGCAGGCTGTGCCCTGACACTGGCACATGCACTTACCGACGCCCAAAGCCCGAGCATGGCGGTGCTTGCCATGATCTGACGTCGATTCCATTTCCGTTGCTTCTCTAACGTCATATTGGGTCGTTCTTTCCGGAAGGTTTGATTACAGGCTTTTCAGCACATGCTTGGCCGCGCGCTCGCCGCTCTCAAGCGCTCCTTCCATGCCGGAGCCTTGTTGCGCGAGATGCTCTCCAGCAAAATGCAGGTGTGCCCCGCGATACCGTGTGGCCGCTGCCAAGGCGGATCCCTGACCGGCTCCGATATGATGATATATGCCGCGCGCGAACGGGTTTTTCTGCCAGCTAAACATCCTCAGAAACTTTAGCTTTCCGGTGGCTGAAGGGCGCGCCGTTTCAATCTTGCTTATGATCGCTGCGCCTGCGGCCGCATCATCCATCTGATCCACAAGGTCCGCGCTGGCACCATTGAGCCAAATCTTCACCATGGCAGGATCATCACCGAGCACAAACATTCGGCCCAGCATAGGATCGTCCGACCAGATCGTTTGCGGCAAGTCGTCATCTTTCCAAAAGGGCTCACTGGCCGAGAGATAGGCGAAGCTTGCTTTTGTATAAGGCAGCTGCGCGATCATTGCCCGCAGTTCTGGCGGCAAATCCGCTTCAATCTGCATCGACCGCAAGGTAGAAAAAGGAGCGGTGCAAATGACATGGTAGGCACCATATTTGCGCCCGTCTGTCAGGCTGATTTCTATACCGTCGTCTTCATGCTCAATCGCCTGGACCGGACTGTTGAGCAGTATTTCACTGCGCAACGAAGCCGCCATGGCATCGGTCATCCGCTGCGACCCGCCGCGTACATAGCGCACCGGGCCGCCGCCTGCGCGGAATATCGCGAGCGAGCGGGCCATATGCAGGGCCGATTGTTCTTTTATGCTGTTGCCATTGAGATTAGCGTCGATCAGCCGCAAAGCTTCCTCCGATGCGCCCTGCCTGAGAAGATATTGACCGAGCGCGATGTCGATTTTCTGCGCGTCCGGGTTCATCCAGTCGGTGATTTTCTCAAATTTTGGCAAGTCTTTGAGATAGGAGAAAAACAGACGATCCGGGGGCATCGCCTTTTCATGGTCGGCCAATTTATTCTGAGGTGCGCTGGCCCATTGATCGGCGGTCAGGGACGCTCCGCCGACATGATAGAGCGAACCGCGCCCGGATGGGGGCGGGATGTAACGTTCAACGCCCAATTTGTCGGCAATGGCATGAAAGCGTTTGTAGCTCGCGCCGATCTGAATGCCGCCAGCATCGGGATTGCCCGGTAAGTCTTGTAGCGTGTGGAGCCGTCCGCCCGCATGCCCCGCGCCTTCCAGCAGAATCACTTTATAGCCCGCATTCTCAATCAGGCTTGCCGCATGTAGCCCGGCGAGACCGGCGCCAATGACAATCACATCGGCGGTGGTTTTGCTCCATGTTCTGCGGGGGGCTGCACAGGCAATGAGCGATGCGCTCATCCCGCCGACAAAGGCGCGCCTGCTGATCAAAGAAACACTGCTAGCCATGACTGCATGTTGACAGAAACCGGGGCATCAAGGCAAGGTAAATTTGTCCGGACAAAAATTAGAAGGTGCTTCTTATGATACGATATCTGTTGATATTGCCGCTGCTCTTTCTGGTAATGATCGCACATCCTTTATCTGCCGCAGAAACGGAGCCCAATGGTGCCTTGATATTGGCGATGGCCCGGGAAGCGGCGGGCGGGGATGATTGGGCTAATGCACGGACTTTAACATTATCGGGTTATGCCGTTTTCTATGGGCCTCAAAGCCACGAACCACGCACCAAGGCGAGCGATTATCGGATGTGGCGCGTATTTGATCCCGGCCGTACCGTCGCTCATGGCGCGGATGGCAAAGTCCGTATCATAGCGAAAAACGCGGAAAAACTAATTTTCGAAGTCGGCTATGATGGAGAGACCACGTGGACCGAGCGCGGGATCACACCCAAGGCGGAGGCTGATAAGTTCTGGGCGAGCAATTTCGGTTTCGGGATCATCCGGCAGGCTGACAAACCCGGCTTTGTCGCGACCCGTTTGCCGGACGATGATGTGGGCGGCCATGCGATCTATATGGTGGAGCTAACCGACCCAAAGGGCGGCAAGACCCTATTTGGTGTCGATCAGCAAAGCCATGCGATCCGTACCATGGGCTTTCGCACGCCAAAGGGTTGGCATCTACGGGTCTATGATGATTTCGTGAGCCTTGCAGATCCGCGATGGCTGCAGGCGCGCCATGTCACGCTCTATTATGACGGGCGCAAATCCAATGAGGTTTTTTGGACAGAGACCACAGTGAATGCGGAGATTGATGCAGCGTTGTTCGCGCCGCCATCCAGATGATCAGCCGCGGAAATTTTTGCTCGTTACATCGGACGATCGCTCTGCACCCTTAATCGTGCAGCTAGCCTGCATCCAACGCAGGTTCAAGCCAACCCGGCTGGCATTGATATCGGCCCAGCTATAGCTGACGGCGCTATCCGGATTATCAGGCTTATGGACATAGAGCACCATGCTTGGGCGGTTGGTGCTGGGCTTGGGCCAATAGACCGCCCGCATGCGCAGGATCAGCGGTTCGGCGCCACTGTCTCCGCCACCAACCATGACCCGTCCTCCTTGATCATGCAGGCTTAATTTCTGGGCGAACAGCCAGTCCGGGCTGCCATCTGCCTTGGGTTCGGTCTTCTTCGCGGCGGCCCAGCATTCGACCGGACGGGCCCGTTTCAGCTGGGTTTCGGTGCCATCGGCAAAACGCAGGGTCAGCCCGTCGGCATTGACGCCGGTAATTTGATAATCCTGACGACAGGCCATTCTATTTTGTAGCTTACTATAGACCCAGCCCGTGTCCGTGCGATCAAAATTGCGGGTACAATTGCCCAATGTCAGGCTGTCGCGATGCACGCCTGTGGCAGCAAGCCCCGTGAGTGGTGCCGCAACCGCTTTGCCGAAGGCATCCGTGCGGGTGACGACGAGCCCGGAACCTCGCTGTTCAATTTTCAGTGCGATCCATGGCGGCGGAGTCCGGCCCGCATCTTTTTCAAAATAGGCCTGTTCCTCATTAGTGAAGACGCCCGGCAACTGCTCGCCCAGGGTAAGGGTCTGCGGCGATCCGGCGGCGAGAGCCAAAGCGGAGAGGCTGGTGAGAAACATAAGGCTGATCCTTCGTTAAATTTGTCCGGACAACTTAGCATCAATTGTGCAGGACGCAACCGCTTCAGGCCATCGATGCCGCACCGCGCTTGGCGGCCAGTTCAAACAGGCCGCGATCGCCCATTTCCCATGTCACATTGAGCTGGGTTTTGTGGATCAGCCAGCCACCGCCCGTTCGCTCCAGTTCGTGCACATAAAAGCCGCCAATGCTATGCATCTGCCGGTCGCCATCGACGACGAGATGATGATGGGCGGCCATATAGCAGGTGCAGGTGGCGCTATCGCCGTCGAGGGTGACCACGAAATTGGTCAGCACATGTTGGGTCGCATCAAACGGCTCCAGCGTCCCTCGCACCCCGGCAACCCAGTCGTCGGCCGGCATTTTACTGGCCGGATCTCCGGACCAGCTGGAAAAATCGAGTGTGATCTCGTCCGCGAAGATCGAGCGATATAGCTCCCACTGGTGCCGATCGATGCCGGTGGCATATTTTAGCACATGGTCGGTTATATTTGCCCGGTCGATCAAATCATCATGAGTCATTACGGTCTCCGATCATTCTAATAATGTCTTGCTTGCCGCTATTGCTTCTCGAGCCCAATTTTCTGCATCGAAATGTGGCGCAGAAGCATAGTGGGGTACTTCAATGTCTAAGTCGACATGCTGGCCGAGGAGGTCAATCAATGCGCGAAGCGGGAACATGCCCTCGCCGGGGATCATTCGGTTCATGGCTTCTTCGACATAATCGTCAGATTTTCGAAAATGCGGACCGTCGCATATCTGGGCATAGCCGATAATCTGAGGATCGACGGCCTTTAGCTGATCGAGCGTTCCGCCTGTCCGGAACAAATGCAGCGCATCAATAGCGATCTTCAAGTTCGGCTGGTTCATGGCTCGATGCAAGTTCATCGCTTTTTCAAGGCTGTCACAGCCCTTCGCAAAACCGGTAAATTCCAGTCCGATTTCCATGTCTAAATCACTAGCCATTGCACACAGCCTACCGAGTTGATCGGCGATACGTGTAGGATCAGCCTCATGAATATGGGTGACGGCGCGTTTCGCACCCAGCTCAGCTGCCAGTTCCAGTGCTGCTGTATATCCGGTAACATCGACTTCGGGTATGACCGGGAAATATTCCGCGTTGATAATCGACACATCATTATCGGCGAGCTGGCTTTGAAACACTGCTTTGTCCGATGGTTCCACAATCGCAAACATCCGCTCACCATCTGCTGTCAGCGGTGATGCGGTGAACAGGCAGACTTTCTTGAGTCCAGCCCTAGCCGCGAACCGGACAAGTTCGTTTGGCCCGCCCTTGGTCATAGTAATTTGATGGAGGGCTAAGTCGCGCATAAACCAATCCTAATCCAAGCGTGCGGCCAAGACGGCTAGTCAATATGCTAGGCTGTTTGCGCCGCTGCGGCGATTAGATAGAGATGTGAGAATCGGCCACGATGAGGGTCGCCAGAATAGGACAGGACCATGCTGAAAGAAGAAATTGTTACCGTAGCGGATGTGATCCGGCACCAAGCCAAGGATCAGGGCGACGCGCTCGTTTTCACCTTTGAAGGTGAAGAGATGAGCTATGCCCAGCTCGATGCGGGAAGCAGTCGAGCCGCCAATGCGCTGGCTTCGCTGGGTGTAACCAAGGGTGACCGGATCGCCTATATGGGCAAAAACTCCCATCTCTATTTCGAGATATTATTGGGTGCGGCAAAGATCGGCGCGGTGATGACGCCGGTGAACTGGCGACTGGCTGGTCCGGAAGTTACTTACATCGTCAACAATTGCCAAGCCAAGATCCTGTTCATTGGGCCGGAATTTGTTGATCTGGTTAAGCAGATAAAGCCGCAGTTTGAATATGTCGAAACCATCTTCTGTTCGGAACAGGCGAACGAGGAATTTGCTGGTTATCCGGCCTGGCGTGACGGGTTTCCGGATGTTGATCCGATGGTGACTTGCGCGCCAGATGATGACGCCCTTCAACTCTACACCTCCGGAACGACTGGCCATCCCAAGGGTGCAATCATGACCGGCTATTCGATTTTTGGCGCGCGGGCCAAGCTGACCGACGATGATCTGGCCGACTGGCAGAGATCGCAGCCGGGTGAGACGATGCTTCTGGCCATGCCGTGTTTCCATATCGGCGGCACGGGGTCGGGCCTTGGCAATATGTACAGCGGCGGCCACGCGGTTGTGGTGCGCGAATATGATCCCGCACAGGCGCTTGATTTCATTGAGCAATATGGCATCAGCAAGATTTTCATGGTGCCAGCCGCGATCCAGATCTTGCTCAACAATCCAAGGGTCGGCGAGGTCGATTTTTCCAAGCTCAAATATATCTCATATGGCGCGTCACCGATCCCGCTGGAAATGATGAAGCAGAGCATCGACATGTTCGGCTGTGAGTTCATCCAGATGTACGGCATGACCGAAACATCGGGAACGATTGTGGCGCTGCCGCCTGAGGACCATGATCCGAACGGGAATGACAAAATGCGCTCGGTCGGCAAACCGCTACAGGGTGTTGAGGTCAAGATTATCGATGATGACGGCAACACAGTCGCTGCGCGCGAAGTGGGAGAGATTGCCACCCGCTCCTCGTTCAATATGAAAGGCTATTGGAACATGGATGAAGCCACCGCAGCGACCATCAATGCCGATGGCTGGCTGCGGACCGGCGATGCGGGCTATTTTGATGAGGATGGCTATCTCTATATCCATGACCGGGTGAAGGATATGATCATCTCCGGCGGGGAAAATATTTATCCGGCCGAGGTTGAAAATGCGATTTACGGCCATCCGGCCATTGCGGATGTCGCGGTAATCGGTGTGCCTGATGAAAAATGGGGAGAGGCTGTCAAAGCCTGTGTCGTGTTAAAAGACGGCGCGGAAATTGCGGAGACTGATCTAATTGCCCATGCTCGGACCAATATTGCCGGGTTCAAATGTCCGAAGTCTGTGGATTTCATTCCGGAACTGCCGCGCAATCCATCAGGGAAAATCCTGCGCCGCGAATTGCGCGCGCCTTATTGGGAAGGAAAAGACCGGGCGGTTAATTAGACAAACTCATCCTCTCCCCTTGAGGGAGAGGACAGATTTGCTTGTCAGTTTACTGACTAGAAAATCTTGGAGAGGGGTCGAGAGGAAGCGCCAAGCCAACCCCCTCTCCAACTCGACTAGGCAGCAAGCTGCCAAGTCTCCGTTTCCTCTCCCTCGAGGGGAGAGGATTAAATGTTTTAAAACTGGACGCGCTTGGTAAAGCCGCCGTCGATGACGAGATGTGCGCCTGTGGTATAGCTGGACGCAGGGCTCGCGAGGAACACAACGCTACGCGCCACATCATCGGCACCGCCAAAGTCGCCCAGAGCAAAGCCTGCTTTGGTCATCTCATAAAATTCAGGCATGCCCGCTTCGATTTGGGACCAGTTGCCGCCCGGGAATTTAATCGGGCCCGGAGACACCATATTGACTCTTATGCCTTTGGGGCCAAGCGCCTGGCTTAGCTGACTGCCATAGGTGATCAGCGCCGCTTTCATCGCGTTAAACGCCTGAGGCGCCACGAATGTTTCAAACGCAGCGGTCGATGACATGAAGATCACCGAGCCATCGTCTGATTTTTCCAGATGTGGTTCGAGCACTTCCATCGCTTTGACCGCACCGATAATGTCGGTGTTGAATGTCATGTCCCAGTCACCCGTTCCGCCGGCACCGGAAGAACTGACATTGTGGATGAAAATATCACAACCGCCGAGTTCGCCAGCTGCTTTTTCCAGCCATTTTGGATAGCCCTCAGCATCTGTCATATCGAATGATTCAGCAAAGACTTTCCCGCCATGGGCTTCCAATTCGCTCTTGGCAGCTGCGACCTGTTCCGCATTGCGCGAGAAAAACGCGACATCCGCGCCTTCTTTTGCGAAATGCTCCAGCGCAGCGCGCCCTAGTCCGCGACTACCGCCTGTGAGAATGACTTTTTTGCCCTTCAGTCCTAATTCCATTTTTGCTCTCCTTTAAGTGATGTTCAGGGTTAGAATTTTGCTTTTAGAATTTTGAAATAGCGGGCTGGCAGCACCAGTTGATCCCGCGGCGGAGCAGGTCATAAATAATCGGCTGCTGCCAACCGGAACGATCCACTTCAGGCCACCAGTCCAGCACCGGATCCATATCATAATGGCCGCGGCAATGGCCCATGGTCAGATAAAGCACAGCGCCTTCACCCATTTTACGGATGTAGAAGACCGGGTGGCGGCTTTTTTCAATGTCGCTATGCACGAAACCGCTAATATCGTCGGTGCCATTATATTCGGTGTCCAGCAGCACGTCGATTTCGGCTCGGGTTTCGACGAGATATTGCTCGTCAACCGTTTCAAAACTGGGAATGCCTTTGACCAATGGATGATCGGGTTGGGCATTGTCGACGGTGAAAGGGATGATCGGCGGATGGGACAGAAACCGGCTGCCCAATGTGTCGACAAAGGTGGGCATATCATCGGGCGCATCGACCCGGCCGTCTTCGAGAAACTTGAGCACGCTGTTGGTGCCATGCAGCGCAAAATATTGTCCGCCGCCATTGACGAAGGCCTGAATGTTTTTCTGCGCCGCTTCGCTAGGCAACAGATCGCAGGTATAGCTGATCAGAATATCGGCGTTTTTGATGGCTTCAAGATTTTCATAATCTTCAAATACTCGAACCCGAATGCGATCATCTTCGGCAAGCAGCTTCAAAATTTCGAGCCGAGCAAAATCAATGTCGTGATATTTGCCCGCGGCAACCAGCACACATTTAATCGGCTTCTGGTCCGGGCGGCGTTCTGGTGGTGTATCGCTCATCTATTCTTTTCCGATCACAGGGTTACTTGTGCCATCCCAGTCGAGATGGGCCTGACGCATGGCCGCAAAGCCATCGAGGCCCGCTTGCGGGATTTGCAGATATTCGATGATCGTGCCGGGACCGCCGCCATAATCAGCATAGAAAGCGCCTCCGACCCCGCCGGGCAGGCTGACTTCCTGAATCACTTCGCCGCCTTTGCTCTCGGTAATTTGACGCGCTTCGGCCAAATCATCGACGATGATGCAGAGATGCTGCACCCCTTGCAGGCCCTTGGCGCGCCAGTCCTTGAACATGGATGGGGCATCATTGTCAGGCCGGATCAATTCGACCTGCACATCGCCCCAATAGCCGATGGCCATGGAAAACTGGATATCTGATGGTTCGCCACGATATTTGACATTCTCGACCTGCACGCCTTCGGTATGGAAAAACGGACCCGCGCCCATTTTCTGAGTCCAGTAATCGAGTGCAGCATCATAATCATCGGGCACGTAACTGATCTGCATGATCGTGCCGAGCTTGGCTAAAGTAGCGGGAGAAGTGCTCATTCTTCGCCGCGCCAGATTTCCGCTGAGGGCCGCTCTTCCATCTTTGCCGCAAAGCGCGCCAGATTATCAGCGCCTTCTGGCAACGACCATCCTACGGTGCCGCCAAATTTGATGAAACAAAAGGCAACAAGGTCTGCCAGCGTCAACATGCCGTGACAGATATGATCTTTGTCGCCCAACTGGCCGTCGAGCCACAGCCAATGTTTATCCGACATGGCTGATAACTCAGCGGCGGCCTCAGGGCTGACCACGTTCATGCGCGGTTCGAACATCGGCCGGCCTCCACCACCGCGAAAGCCGAGTGTCATGGGTACTGCGATTTCCTGATCAATGCGGCGTGCCCAGCGCCTTGTTTCCGCACGCTCTTCTGCTGTTGATCCGATCAGCACGGGGTCGGGTTTAATCTCTTCGAGATATTCGCAGATGACCGTGGATTCGCTCAGCAATGTTCCGTCATCTAGCTCCAGCGTCGGCGTCGTCTGCATGACATTTTTTGTGGCATAATCGTCTCTGCGATTTTCGCCGGTGATAATGTCGAGATGGATTCGCTCCACCTCAATGTTTTTTTCCACCAGGAACATGCGGGCTAGCCGAGGATTGGGACCTAGGCTGGAATAAAGTTTCACGGGTTTACTCTCCTTTTGGACAGATTCGGTGCTGCCTCGTTGCGACGAAGATACACAGGTAACAGGGTCGAACGGTCCTCTCAAAAACATTAGGTTCTGCCGTCGAAATTCACTGGCGCCAATCGGCCTGATCGATTCAGCAGGCTGCCAGATTCACTAGTGGAGTTTGCAACTTCTTGCGGTAGTCTGACGGCAAATAAGTTTAGTTTTCAGGAGAAAATAATGGTCGAGACATTAACGGGTCATAATCGGTCAAACGGCATTTCCTATACCGAGCTGTTGGAAGGCGACAAAGTGCGCGCTCCCGAAGTGTATTTTGAAGAATCTCCCATGGAACCCGGCCTGACCGAAGTTGAAGTCAGTCGCTACTGGACCAAGGAAGAGCATGACCGCGAGGTGGAAATGCTTTGGAAACGGGTCTGGCAAATGGCTTGCCACAAAGATGATATCAAGGACGTTGGCGACACGCATGTCTATGATATTGCCGGATTGTCGTTCATCGTTGTGCGCGTATCCGAAGACGAGATCAAAGCCTATCCCAACAGCTGTATGCACCGTGGCCGCGCGATTTGCGACAATCATAAAAAGGGTCAGAAAGCGCTGCGCTGTCCGTTCCATGGTTGGTCGTGGGAACTGGATGGTAAGCTAAAAGAAGTGCCCTGCCAGTGGGATTTTCCGTCCGTCAGCGAAGAAACACATAGTCTGAAGGAAATCAGCGTTGGCGAATGGGGCGGTTTTGTTTTTATCAACCCGGATCGTGATTGCGAACCACTGGAGGATTTTCTCGGCGACTTGGACCGGCATTTTCAGGTACCGTTTGAGCGCCGTTACAAGGCCGCACATATGGTCAAGCGTCTGCCGTGCAATTGGAAAATTGCGCAGGAAGCGTTTATGGAATCCTATCATGTGGTTGGCACGCATCCCGAGCTAATGCCTGCTTTTGCTGATGCGAATAGTAAATATGACGTATGGCCTAATGTGTCGCGCGCTATGTCTGCTCACGGTGCGCCAAGCCCGCATACAGACCTTGAAAATCCGGATCCGACCGCCTTTCCCGATCAAAAGGCTTTTCAGAGTTTTATTCATCCGATCAGCAAGCATACGTTCAAACGGCTCGAAGAAAACCGGGTTGAGGTCTCTTTGCCCAATGGCAAAAGTGGTATTTTCGACATGGAAGCCAATTATATCGAAGGCGATTTGAAATCCGCTGACCCCCATATGTGTAACTGGATCGGTGGTAAAATTGCGCCAGAAGAAGAAGATATGCCGATGGTATTTACCGACGTGTCGGCTCATATGATGCGCGACGAGGCGGCACAGGCAAGGCGGGAAGAAATGCGTCCGACATGGGGCGATGACGTCGACAAGATTAGTGACGCCGATTTAACCGATGCGATCTTCTACAGCGTTTTCCCGAATATGAGTCCTTGGGCGGACTATAATCCGATTTTTTATCGCTTCCGTCCTGACGGGGATAATCCGGAGCAATCTCTGCATGAAGTCATGTTCATGGTGGCGCTGCCGGAAGGTGCCGAGCGGCCGGAACCAGCAAAATGCACGTTCCTTGATCTGCACGATGATTATACGGAAGCAACCGAATTTGGCAGCTATTTGAACAAGGTGTTCAATCAGGATTATATCAATCACAAAGCGATGCAAAAGGGCGTGAAAAATCAGCCGCATGGCGTTTCTATCTTTGCCAGCTATCAGGAATCAAAACTGCGTCATTTTCATGAGACGTTGGATTTATGGTTGAATAGCGAAGAGCCGCCAAAAAGTCCGAAGCTGCAAGCGGCTGAATAAGGCTTTGACATCTGTTCCGGAAGGATTTGAACCCGCTAGTTTCTCGACTGGTTTCCTGGATGTTGCTGGCCCGTATTTTACGCGTAAGGAGGCTGATCATATTGCGGTCGGTATTCGCATAGCGGAAGGTCATCTTAACGGAATTGACGTAGCTCATGGTGGTGTGCTGACAACTTTGGCCGATGTCGCGCTCAGCTATCAACTTTTTGTCAGCGAGAAACCTCGCCTTCCGATTGCTACGATCAATCTCAATACGAATTTCCTGACCGGTGCGAAACTGGGGGATTGGGTCGTGGCCCACGCGCATATTGATCGCAAGGGCAAGCGGACGGCTTATTGCCACGGGGAAATTATCGCCGAAGACCGGTTGTTGATGACGATGACCGGTGTGTTTGCGTTGCTACGCAAATAACGGACGCTAGTCGGTCGCGCCCAAATAACCGAGCTGGCCAGCCTTAAAGATCGTCTGGCCGCGATTGACGCTGTTAAGCTTTTGCCCAGCCCGATTGACGTGATAACGGATCGTCGCATGGCTGAGTGACAGGATCATGCTGATTTCCTTGTCGGTCTTGCCGATGGCCGCCCAATGCAGACATTCAGCTTCGCGTTTCGACAGGATGCAATTGGTCGGCATCCGGTGCTTCTTGCGCATGGCCAGCACATAGCCTGTGACAAAACGGCTGGTGACGATGGACAAGAAGTCCGAGTAAATCCGATAAGGCTCGCTTAAATCAGTGACACTATAATCTATCGGTGTGAAACTAACCGCTGCGATCTGACCAAAAGGTAAATGGACCGGAATCAGGATGGCAGATTTGGCGGTGGCGCCATTGTCGTAGAAATCCTTCAGATCAATCTCATCGAGATATTCATTCTGCCAATGCCCGTGAAAGCCGTCCGCATTGCACCAGATCGGCTCGCTTTCATAGCGGCAGGCCCGGGGCAGCGGTGAACTGAGCGCCAACCTTGTATCTTCCCACCAGCGTTCGCCTTCTGCGACCCAGCCGAAAATATCCTTGTTGATGAGCTCGCCCTCGGCATCCACCAAATGGGCTTTTGACGAGATGTCCGCACTGACGGCAATCCGGAAGCCATAAGATTGCGCGATTTTGTGGATCGCTTCTGCCGCAGGACGGATTTCCGCCGCGCTGGTGATGGTAACGCTGTCTACATTCCGCCGGAATGTAGCCTTTGAAACATCAGGTATTTCTGCGACGAAATTTTCGGCCATGGTAACGCTTGTCCTCCACGGAGCCCTTACATTTGGGCCCTCGATTTGGGATACTTGTCGCGTTGTTTGGTTTTGCAGTCAACCAAACATTACTAATAATGTTGATAGGGCTTTGATAAACCCCTTTCACTGATGATTATTCAATCGTCCCAATCAGCTCGCCAACCGGATATTCCTCGCCCGTCGTGCTGACAATGATCTTGAGCTTGCCGGTTGCGGGTGATTCCACTTCTTGCGTCGACTTATCATTTTCCAGAGCATAGATATCCTGGCCCTCGGTGACGTCTGCGCCATCCGGTACCAGCCACTCTGCGAGCGTGCCAACTTCCATGCTGAAGCCTAATTTCGGTATGCGTATTTCCGTAGCCATTTTTACCCCAATATTTTGCGAATTTCGCGTTCGATATCATCTTCGCTGAACATCCATGCTTTTTCGATAGCGGGAGAGAAAGGAACCGGCGCATAGCCCGATCCAACCCGGCCCACTGGAGCCTTGAGTTCAGAGAATAATTCTTCATGGATGCGAGAGGAGATTTCAGCACCGGTGCCGAAATTCTTCACCGCTTCATGTACGACAACCGCAGCTTTGGTCTTGGCGACACTTTTCAGCACGGTTTTCTCGTCAAATGGCGCGATGGTGCGCAGATCAACCACTTCACAGGAAATGCCTTCACCAGCCAGTTTCTCGGCAACCGCATGACAGGCGCCAACACCGCGGCTATAGGTGATCAGGCTGATATCACTGCCTTCGCGTGGGACGGATGCCTTGCCGAGAGGCACGACATGATCGGGTGCGGGCGCTGGACCCTTGGTGAAATAAGTTGGTGTATTCTCGATAAAGATCACCGGATTGGGATCCATGATTGAAGAATAGAGCAAGCCATAGGCATCGGCCGGATTGGAAGCCGCAACGACTTTCAGACCGGGAACATGGGCCAGCCATGCTTCGAGCATATCACTATGCTGCCCGCCAAGGCCGGTGCCTGCGCCGGTGGTGGTACGAATGGTCAGTGGTACGCTCGTCTGTCCGCCGGACATGAAGCGCAATTTGGCCGCGTGATTGACAATCTGATCCATCGCCACGGTGATGAAGTTCATCAGCATGATTTCCGCGACCGGTTTGTATCCGACCAATGCCGAACCTACCGCAGCACCGACAATTGCCTGCTCCGAAATAGGCGTTGAGCGAACGCGGTCTGTGCCAAATTTTTCAGACAGACCGAGAGTCACTTTGAATACCCCGCCACCTTGTTCATCGGCAATATCTTCACCCATCAGGATGACTTTGGGATCATCGGCCATCGCTTTGGCCATCGCCATGTTACAGGCCTGTGCGAACATGATTTCTGCTGGGGCGTCGCTTTTTTCCTTGGCGCTCATGCTGCAATCTCCTCATCGAGAACATCGATGCGATATTCATCCCCGGGAGGATAAGGCGCGGCGAGTGCAAATTCGGCGGCTTCGTCAATAATCGCGGTATTTTTCGCTTCAATCGCGGCGATATCCGCTTCGCTAATCTGCATGTCGAGCAGTTGCTGGCGCAGGATCGGCATCGGATCGTCTTTCAGCGCCTGCTCCATTTCCGCTTCAGGAATATAGTGGCCCGTATCGCCGAGCAAATGACCGTGGAAGCGGAATGTCATTGCCTCGATCAATGTCGGTCCGTTTCCGGCGCGCGCATATTCGACAGCCTCTTTTGCTGCTGCATACATTTCGCTGGCATCATTTCCGTTTACCCGCACCGAACGCATGCCGAGACCATCGCCACGCTGTTTAATTGTCTCGGAACTGGTAGCAAAAGCCATTGGTGTATGTTCGGAGTAAAGGTTGTTCTGGCAAAGGAAAATCACTGGCAGCTTCCAGACCTGCGCCATGTTCAAACCTTCGTGGAAAGCGCCAATATTGGATGCGCCATCGCCGAAGCAGCATACCGTCACCTTGCCATCTTTTTCGAGCTGGCTCGCCAGACCCAGGCCGTTGGCAATCGGAATACCCGATCCGACAATACCGGTTGTGACCATCACGCCGGTCTCAGGATGTGTAATGTGCATAGGACCGCCTTTGCCCTTGCAGGTACCAGCCATTTTGCCTGCAAACTCCGCCCAAAGGTCCTTGGAAGGAATGCCCTTGGCGAGCTGGTCGTGCAGACCGCGATAGATCGTGACGAGATAGTCTTCCTGATTGACCGCCGCCATCATCGCGGCAGAAACCACTTCCTGTCCGCGCACGGGATAATAGACGATTTGCAACTGCCCGGCACCGATCATTTTTCGGAATTTGATATCCGACTGCATGATCAGGTCTGCTCGGGTGAAAATGTCGATCATGACATCTTTGTCTGCCATCTGTGTATCGCTCAAGGCTTCGCTCCTTTGGTAATTGCCCTCTGCCGGGGAATTTGCTCTGAAATCTTCATAGCGCAGGCAGGGGCGCTCGCCACTATTGTTATAGGGAGTAGGCGGTTTGTCAGATTGCGCCAGAGCCACTGAGATCCAGTGCTTGCGCCTGCGGAATTGTGGCCCAGAAATCCGGATCATGACCATAGAAAATCCGCGCTCCGTCTCGCCGTAGCTGGGAGAGTTTTTCGAGCGATCCGCGATATTGGTCCACATTGTAACAATGATCGGGCAAATGCATCTCATCCAGAGATCGCCGCATATTGCAGCAATCAGCGGCCAGTACGGCCTTACCGGTTGCGGTTTTGACCCGCACGGATTGATGACCCGGCGTATGCCCAGCGGTTGGAATTATGATCACGGTGCCGTCACCAAAGAGATCATGTTCGCCGCTAGTCCGCTTTACCGGTTGACCTGTATCGAAATCTTGTAAGTCATAGGCGGTATCTTCGCCGGTTATGCCAAAATCCCATTCAGGCCCCTGTACGACGATTGTCGCGTCGGGGATAAGGGAATTACCGCCAGCATGATCAATGTGGAGGTGCGAGTTGATCACATAATCGATACGGGTCGGATCAATATCCAGATCGCGCAATCGATCCGCTACGCTCTCACCTTCGGGCATGTCGACAATTTTGCCGAGTCCCTTTTCCATTCCAACAAAGCGGTCGCTGAAGCCGGTATCGAACAGCACCAAACCTTTGGGATGGTCGATCAGGAAGACGCAGGCTGGAACCTTGGCTTTGCCCGGTTCGCCGTCGAGAAAGAAACTCATCGGCAGGGTGATATAGCCGCAAGTAAATGCATAGAGCAGAACGCCTTCATCTTTGCTGGTTCTCATTTTCGTTCTCTTCCCCTGATTATCATTCGGTAGTATCAGATGCTGATCCCGGTGGTTTGAGGGCCAGTGTCTGAGCCGTGCCAGTTACAGAATAAATGGTCTCCATTCCGGGCAGTGCGCCGCCGCCAACTATTGTCAGGCCACCCGATATTTCCCTGTCGCTGACCGCAAAGCCATGACGCGGTTGATCGACAGGTTCTCCGGCAGACCATAGCAGTGTCTCAAGATCCAATATGTGATGATCAGCAAGAACTTTCCCCGCGCTGAGCGACTCGCCGCCAAATATATGCAGTCTGTTGCCGCTGGCAAAGGCGCCGTGCCCGCCACGCCCGATCGGCATATCGGGCAAACTATCCCATCGGTCTTCGGTCACATGATAGACGTCGACTCGCTTCATTTCGGTGCCAGCTTCAGCACTGCGTCCGCCGGTCACATATATTAGCGGTCCGGCGCGGGTGATGGCGTGGGAATGGCGCGCTGTCGGCATGGATTGCATGGCTGACCATTTGTCAGTCGCGATATTGTAACGCCAGACAGAATCGAGATCTTTCCCGTCATCTTGACCGCCGATTAGATAAAGCGAGCTGCCGAAATAGACCATGGCATGCTGGCCAATCGGATGCGGCAGCTTGCTGATCTCCGTCCATGTGCCGATGCCTGGATCATAACGGAAAAGCCCGGCATCTTGGTCGGCCTTGAAGGGCAGCGAGACATATCCCCCCGATGCATAGACATACTGCTCATCTGCCGCCATCGCGACATGATGCAAGGCCCGCGGCAGTTTGCCGCATCCTGACCAGTTGTTCGATTTCAGATCCAGCGCTTCGCAACTATCGAGCACACGGAACAGACCGATACCACCAGCGACGTAAAGTTTTCCGTTGAGCGTTGTCGCGTGAATTTCCGAGCGCGCTTCGCGCATTCCGTCATTCCAACCGAGAGAGGCGCGGATCAGAAAACCGGCCCCGATTAGCAGGAGGATCAGCAAGACGGCGAAGGCAAAAAATTTCTTCATAGGCTCGATATGCCATAGAATCGGAAATTCGCTATCTTTTTGACTGCTATCAAAGCTGCCAGTTATGTCTTGGTCTATCGGTGATCTATCAAGCTGCTCTTATTGCGTAACGGGAGAAGATAATGACCGACAACAGACAGTGGCTGATCAACGGACGTCCAAAAGGACGCGGGCTGGTGGACGATGACTTCAAGAAAGTCGTGACGCCGGTTCCAGAAGTTGCCGAAGGCCATGTGCTGGTCAAGAATGAGATTCTCGGCTTCGATCCTGCCCAAAAAGGTTGGATGGAAAATATTGGCGGCTATGTTGCGCCAACCGAAATTGGCGAAGTGATGCGGGGGAGTGGCGTTGGAACCGTGGTCGAGTCCCGTGATCCGAAATTTGCGGCTGGCGACAAGGTCATGGGCATGCTGCGCTGGCAGGATTACGCGATGGTTCCGGGTAGCGAACTGAACAAAGTGCCGGATGATGAATTGCTCGGTGCCAACCTTGGCGCGCTGGGAACAACCGGGATGACCGCCTATTTCGGATTGCTGAAACATGGCCGGCCGCAGCCGGGCGACACGTTGGTTGTTTCAGGCGCAGCGGGCGCAACGGGGTCCATGGTTGGTCAGATCGGCAAGATTGCTGGATGCCGCACGATCGGCATCGCGGGCGGTAAAGAAAAATGCGACTGGCTGACGCAGGATGTCGGCTATGACCATGCGATTGACTATAAAAACGAGGACGTTCGAGCAAAGCTGAAAGAGCTTTGCAATCAGTCGATCAATGTCTTTTACGACAATGTCGGCGGCAAGATTTTAAACGATGCTCTGGCCCATATCGCTATGCACGCCCGCGTTGTGATTTGCGGTGGTATTTCCCGCTATGAGAAAGGCGATATGCCCGCCGGTCCGGAAAATTATTTCAACTTGATCTTTAAACGCGGAACGATGTCTGGTTTCATCGTGCTCGATTATATGAGTGAATATCCCGAAGCACAGAAACGCATGCGGCAATGGATCAAGGAAGGCAAAATCACCTTCAAGGAAGACATTCAGGAGGGTTTCGATAATATTCCCGATACGCTGAAACGGCTATTTGCAGGCCAGAATTTCGGGAAGCAAATGTTGCGGCTGGACTGACAAGCCATTGGGCTGGTCTATTTTTTGCGCTAACTATTTGCGCAGTGCCAGCCCTTCGCCGTCTGCAATATGACTGTTTGATTACGAGAGGCAAATTATGAGCGATCTGGAACAATTTCGCGCGGAAACACGGGCTTGGTTGGCAGAAAACTGCCCGGAAGAAATGCGCGATGGCGACATTACAGCAGAGAATCAGTGTTGGGGTGGCCGTCAGTGGGAGTTCCAGTCCGATGCCCAGAAACGCTGGTTCGAAGCGGCATTGGCCAAAGGCTATACGGTTCCGACCTGGCCAAAAGAATATGGCGGCGCTGGATTGACCGCAGATGAAGCCAAAGTCCTCACCGAAGAGCGCGACCGGATCAACGCGCGCAAACCGCTTAGCAATTTCGGTATATCGATGCTCGGCCCCGCTTTGCTAGCTTACGGAACACATGAACAGAAAATGCAGCATCTTGGCGGCATTGCTCGCGGTGAAATTCGCTGGTGCCAAGGCTATTCGGAGCCGGGTGCGGGTTCCGATCTCGCTTCGCTAAAAACTAAATGTGAGGATAAGGGCGATCACTGGCTGATCAACGGTCAGAAAATCTGGACATCCAATGCGGATATTTCCGATTGGATATTCTGTCTGGTTCGTACAGACTTCGACGCACCGAAACATAAAGGCATTACGTTCATATTGCTCGATATGGCGAGTGAAGGGATTAGCGTAAAGCCGATCATCTTGATCTCCGGTCATTCGCCCTTTTGCGAAACATTCTTTGACGATGTGAAGGTTCCGAAAGCTTATGGCGACGACAATTTGTCCGTCGTCGGTGAGGTCAATCGTGGCTGGGACGTGGCGAAAAACCTGCTGGTTCATGAACGCGGCATGCTGGGCACGATGTCGCCACTTCGCGGGGCTACCGGGCCGGAAAATCTTGGCGGTTATGCTGCTGGTGAAATCGGCGTGGACGCAACCGGGCGGCTCGATGATCCGGCTTTACGGCAAAAAATTGCGCAGGCCGAAATTGACGACTGGGCCTATAATTTGACGGTTGAACGGATGAATGACGAGGCCAATGCCGGGAACGGGCTTGGTGCGAAATCGTCCATGCTGAAATATACCGCGTCTGAACTAACCAAGAAGGGCAGTCAGCTGCGTATGGACATTGGTGGGACGAAGGCGGCGACAATTGGCCCGGACGGCATTGAATATGGCAGTCTGGCTAACACATGGCTTTACAATCGCGCTTATTCCATCCTTGGCGGCACGACCGAGGTTCAACTCAACATCATTTCCAAGCGCGTCTTGGATTTGCCCAGCGCGTAAGAAGGCGAGATAGATATGTCCCTAATTCTCACCGAAGAACAGGAAATGCTGCAAGATGCGGCTAATGGGTTTTTGACCGAAAATGCGCCTGTTGCTGCGTTTCGCGAGGTTAGGGATAGCAAGAATCCGGACGGGTTTTGCCGTGATTTGTGGAAAGAAATGGCCGACATGGGTTGGGCTGGAATCATAGTGGGCGAGGAATTTGGCGGCAGTGAATTTGGCTATGTTGGCGCTGGTGTGCTTGCCGAACAAATGGGCCGAAATCTGACAGCTTCGCCGTTTTTCTCGACATCTGTATTGGGCGCAACCGCCGTTCAGCGCTATGGCACGGCAAAGCAAAAAGACGAGCATCTTGGAAAAATTTGCGATGGCTCCAGCCTATTTGCGTTAGCGGTTGACGAGGGACCGCGCCATCGCCCCGAGCATATTGAATTTTCAGCCCCCCAGGATGGTAACGGTTATATATTGTCAGGCTCAAAGACGTTTGTGGTTGATGGTCATGTCGCCGATAAGTTGATTATCGCGGCCCGTACATCAGGCGAAGCCAATGACCCATCCGGTATTACCTTGTTTTTGGTCGATGCAGATGTGGATGCAATAGAGCGCACCCAAACACCTATGATAGATAGCCGCAATGCGGCGAACATCAAGGTGGATGGGCTAGCGGTTACTGGCGACGATATATTAGGTGAAGTCGACAAGGGCTATGAAGCCCTCGAAGGAATTTTAGCTGCCGGCCGCGCCGTATTGGGCGCAGAAATGTCAGGCTCCTCGCAACAGGCCTTTTCGATCACCACTGACTATTTGAAAGAACGCGAGCAATTTGGTCAGAAAATCGGTTCGTTTCAGGGGTTGCAGCACCGCGCCGCGCATCTGGCGACGGAAATCGAAATGACCAAATCCGCAGTATTGAAATCGCTGCAATTGCTGGACGATGATTTTGAAAGCGCGTCCGCTACCTGTTCGATGGCAAAGGCTAAATCGGGCATGACAGCACAGCTATCCACCCAGGAAGCGATCCAGATGCATGGCGGCATTGGTGTGACCGACGAATATGATGTCGGTCTCTATTTCAAGCGTGTCCATGTCGCGCAGCAAATGTTCGGTGATGCCGGTTTTCATGCCGACCGGTTGGCGAAGCGCTCCGGCTATTGAGCCGTTGGCAGACGGCTTAGCCTTCGCTCATCGTGATATTGGCTGGGCCAAAATGGGCTGTCATTTTTTCGACTTTACCAGCCTCGTTAAATTCAAAAATATCGATCACTTCTACGTTAAGGACCTTGCCATCCGCTTGGCCAATGGCTGCGCGAAATGGGAATGCCGTGGTCTTGGCGCTTATTCTGATGCTGTCGGTAAGTTCCACTTTCGCGCCGCCAGAAAACGCATTTTGGTAAAAGGTCAGGATAGCTGGACCCGTCTTGGGTTCTGTACCAGCCGGATCTTCAACCGCGGCATTGTTCGCAAAAAGCTCCATAACCGCTTCCATGTCACCGGCATTAATGGCGGCCAGATAGCGGTGGACGACATCGGTCATATGTTCGGGCGTTGGCATCTGGCTTCCTTTCTGAAGAATGACATGAATAATAGAGGCGCAGGGAGCAAATCGGCGTCTCCCTAATTTGATAGGGACTTGAGGAGAAATGACATGACGGAGCGGTTGCAGGGAAAAACGGCGATCATCACGGGCGGTGCCAGCGGGATTGGTGCGGCGATGGTGAAGCGCTTTGCCGAAGAAGGCGCGAAGGTGCTGTCCACCGATGTTCAGGTCGAGCTTGGTCAAAAGGTTGCTGACGAGGCCGGTGCGCTTTTCATGGAGCAGGATGTCTCAGGCGAAGCAGGCTGGCAGGCTGTGGTGACCAAGGCACAATCAGAATTTGGTCGTCTCGATGTCCTCGTCAACAACGCCGGGATCGTGGCGGCAAAATCGATTGAGGATATTGATCTGGAAAGCTGGCATCATTTGCTGGGTATTAATCTGACCGGCGTGATGCTGGGTTGTCAGAATGCGATTAAGGCGATGAAGCAGAATCCCGGCGGATCGGGTGGTTCGATCATCAATATCGCTTCGACATCGGCCTTTGCGGCGTTGCCGGGTGACGTGACCTACACGGCCTCGAAAAGCGCTGTGCGGATGCTGACGCGGTCCGTGGCCGTGCATTGTGCGCAAGCGGGTTTGAATATCCGCTGCAATAATATCGTTCCCGGTGGCACCCATACCGGGATTATCGATGCGGCCAAACAGGTGGTGCCGGATATCTATGACCGGGTCGCGGCCATGTCGCCGATGAACCGTATGGGCGAGGGCGCGGATATGGCCGGGGCAGCGGTCTATCTGGCCAGCGATGATGCGGGTTTTGTTACTGGCAGCGATCTGCTCGTGGACGGGGGGATGCTCGCCGTGCATCCCGGCTATTAATCCGACCAGCTATCAAATTTCTAACTAGCCGTTTTGGCAGTTATTGACCGACTGGCTTTGGCCTAATGCTAAGGCATAGAAAAGGAGAGGGCGAATGGGCGCACAGCCAATCGCAGATAATCTGTTTACAGATGACAATATGACGGCCCTGGTCGGCGCGCGGAACAAGCAGACGGGCCAGATATTCTTCCCGCTGCCATTGACGCCTAATGATGATATTGAGCCGATAGCCTTGGCCTCCCGCGGTACGGTTTGGACCTACACAGTTCAGCGTTTCCCTCCGAAAACGCCCTATGCTGGTCCGGCCGATCCGGAGACGTTCAAGCCTTATGTCGTGGCCTATGTGTCGCTGCCGGGCCAGACGATGGTGGAATCGCGGTTGACGGGTGTGGAACCGGAAGATGTTAAAATCGGAATGGAAGTGGAGTTGACAGCCATCCCGTTGGACCCGGATGCAGCGGCCAGTGAACAAAAAATGATCCACGCTTTCCAGCCTGTTTGAGGAGAAAATACAATGAGCGACGTATGTATTGTAGGCGCGGGTATCCATCCCTTTGGCCGGACAGAGGGCCGTGACGGCATGGATCAGGGCGTTTACGCCGTCAAACAGGCCTTGGCCGATACCGGCATAGCCTGGGAAGATGTCGAATTTGCTTTTGGCGGCTCGGCTGCCTCGGGCGCCGCTGATACCATGGTGTCGAAACTGGGGTTGACCGGTATCCAGTTTATCAATGTTTCCAACGGCTGCGCGACTGGCGGCTCGGCGCTCAATGCAGCAGCCAGCGCAATCAAGTCCGGCGAATATGAACTCGGCATGGCGGTCGGTTTCGACAAGCACCCCCGTGGTGCGTTTAACGCGGACCCGAGCGCTTATGGGCTACCGAACTGGTATGGCGAAGCCGGCTATATGCTGACGACACAGTTTTTCGGCGCGAAGATCATGCGTTATCTGCACGAAAATAACTTGAGCCGGGAAGCACTGGGACGGGTTTCGGAAAAAGCCTTTCGCAATGGCGCGAAGACCGATCACGCGTGGCGGCGCAGCGAGGTGGATCTCGAAACCATCATGAACGCGCCGATGATCAGCGATCCGCTCAACAAATATATGTTCTGTTCACCCGCCGAAGGAGCTGTTGCCCTGATCCTCGCCAGCGAGAAAAAGGCTAAGGAACTGGGCGGACCGATGATCCGTTTGAAGACCTCGGTCATGCGCACGCGTCCGCCGGGATCGTTTGAGGTTTTTGCAGCGTCGATAGATAATGAGCGCGGCGGTACCGCGACTGAACTCGCCGCCAAAGCAGCTTTCGAGCAGGCGGGCATGGGACCGGAAGATATTGATGTCGCACAGCTTCAGGATACAGAATCCGGCGCAGAGATCATGCACATGGCGGAAAACGGTTTCTGTCCCCATGGCGATCAGGAAAAATGGCTGATCGAGGGCCGCACCGAGATAAACGGGGCGCTACCGGTCAATACCGATGGTGGTTGTCTGGCGTGCGGAGAGCCCATTGGTGCATCCGGTTTACGGCAGGTCTATGAAAATGTCGTGCAGTTGCGCGGAACCGCAGGCGAACGGCAGGTGCAGGGTGATCCGAAGACCGCTTACACGCAGGTTTATGGCGCGCCGGGTGTCTCGGCTGTCACGATATTGCAGCGTTGATTGTCATTACCGTCACCCTGAACTTGATTCAGGGTCCAGAGCGTTTAGCGTTGTGCTCTGCAACTCTGGATGCTGAATCAAATTCAGCATGACGAAGCTCTAAAAGGAAAACAATTGAACCACGAAATCAGCGCCGAAGCCCGGACCATAGCCGAAAAAGTCGAAACCTTCGTCCGCGATAAAATTTTTGCCTTTGAAAAAGACCCGCGCTGCGAGGATCATGGGCCGACGGATGAGCTGGTGCAGGAAATGCGCGCGTTGGCAAAAGAAGCCGGTGTCCTTACGCCGCATATTCGCGACGACGGCAGTCATCTGACTCATCTCGAAACGGCTCTGGTATTGCGCAAATCCGGCCTTTCTCCACTCGGCCCGCTAGCGGTCAACACGTTCGCGCCGGATGAGGGCAATATGTATCTGCTCGGCAAATGCGCATCGCCGGAGCAGAAAGAACATTTCCTCAAGCCGCTTATCGAGGGCACCACGCGCTCGGCCTTTTTCATGACCGAACCGGCCAGCGAAAATGGCGCGGGTTCCGATCCCATGATGATGCAGACCACCGCCAAGCCGGATGGCAACCATTGGGTTATAAACGGCCGCAAGACCTTCATTACTGGCGCCAAGGGTGCGACTGTCGGGATTGTTATGGCAAAATCCGAAGACGGCGCTTGCATGTTCCTCGTCGATTTACCCGATCCCGCGATTACCATCGAACGGGTACTCGACACGATCGACAGCTCGATGCCGGGCAGTCATTCGGTTGTGAATATCGACAATTTGCGGGTGCCCGCAGACCAGATGCTGGGCGAAAGCGGCGAAGGTTTCAAATATGCGCAGGTCCGTCTGGCTCCCGCACGACTAACCCATTGCATGCGCTGGCTTGGATGTTGTGACAGAGCGCAGGAAATTGCCACCGACTATGCCTGCAAGCGCAAGGCTTTTGGCAAGCCGCTGGTTGATCATGAAGGCGTGGGTTTCATGCTGGCGGAAAACCAGATTGATCTGAAGCAGGCGGAGTTGATGATCGACTGGTGCGCGCGGGTGCTCGATACCGGGGACATTGGCACAACCGAAAGCTCGATGGCCAAGGTCGCTGTGTCGGAAGCGTTGTTCCGCATTGCCGACAAATGCGTGCAAGTTATGGGTGGCACTGGCCTCAGTCAGGATACGGTTGTCGAACAAGTCTTCCGCGAAGTCCGCGCTTTCCGCGTCTATGACGGCCCGACCGAGGTCCACAAATGGTCGCTGGCCAAGAAAATAAAGAAATCGCATCAGATTTAAGCAGAGGAAATCCCATGACCAAGAACCGCAAATTCACGCTTGTTAGCCGCCCAGATGGCGAGCCAAAGCCCAGCGATTTCGCGCTGGTCGAAGAAGACTTGCCCGAATTGCAGGATGGTTCGTTTCTCGTCCGCAACCACTATATCTCGCTCGATCCAGCCCAGCGCGGATGGATGAGCGATGCGGAAAGCTATATGCCACCAATCGCCTTGGGCGCAGCAGTGACGGCCAGCGCTGTCGGCCGGGTTCATGCCTCAAAAAATCCCGATTTTCCGGCAGGGCAATGGGTGGTCGGCCTTGCCGCCATGGAGGAATATTCGGTAGTTCAGGCGGGCGGCTTTACTGCGCCTGTCGACGCATCGCTGGTCCCATCGCCAACCAATTTCCTCTCGGTATTGGGCGCGGTCGGCATGACCGCCTATTTCGGCATGATCGATGACGGCAAACCCAAAGAAGGTGAGACGCTGCTCGTTACCGGAGCGGCGGGAGCCGTGGGTTCGCTGGTTGGTCAGATCGGCAAGATCAAGGGTTGCCGGGTCGTCGGGATCGCAGGCGGCACAGACAAATGTGCGAAACTGACTGGCGATTATGGCTTTGACGCAGCGATTGATTATCGCGGCAAGAGCCAGGCGCAGCTGGAAGCTGAAATCGCTGCTGCCGCGCCAGATGGTGTTGATATTATCTGGGAGAATGTCGGCGGTGAAATCATGGATGCCGGGATCGCGTCGATCAACGAATATGGCCGCGTGGTGCTGTGCGGTCTGATCAGCGAGTATAATAGTCCCGAGCCTGTGGGCACGCGCAACTTATGGTATCTCATTTCGCGTCAGGCGACGATCAAGGGTTTTCTGGTCCGCGACTATCCGCCGCGTTTCCCCGAAGGCATTGCGCAAATGGGGCAATGGCTGGCCGAGGGTAAGATCAAGCATGATGAGGACATCGAAAAGGGCATAGAGAATAGCTATGATGCCTTCATGAAGCTGTTCTCCGGCGGCAATCAGGGCAAGATGATCCTGGACGTTTCACCCGAGGAATAAGGAGTTTCGCGATGTCAAATGCTGCCGAACAAATCGTCGTCGAATTCATCGAAAGCTGGAACCGGATGGACTATGACTCCATCTACGCGGCGATGGCGGATGATATTTTCTACCACAATATCCCGATGGAACCCTGCGAAGGGATTGAAGCCGTGCGCGCTTTTTTCGAAGGCTCCGGCATGGGGTCCGACGGCGCGGAATGGATAACCCACCATATCGCAACCAACGGGAATGTCGTGCTGACGGAGCGGACCGACAAGTTTCGGATCAATGGCGAATGGATCGCCATCCGCGTGATGGGCACGTTCGAAATTGAGAACGGCAAGATCGCTAAATGGCGCGACTATTTCGATCTTGGCCAGTTTCAGGGCGAAATGGCGCGCGTGATGGGTTCGGGCAACGCATGACCGTTCAGCTTGGCTGATACAGCGTCCCGTTGTCCACTGGATATTCTCCCGCCGTCATAAAGCGAGACGCATCGCTTGCCAGATAGACGCATAGCTCCGCAACATCATTAGGATGGCCGAGACCGCCCAGCGGGATCATACCGGTTTCTGGTGTCGGATCACCTTCTGCACCCACAGCGGCTTGCCGTACCATCGGCGTATCGATCCCTGCGGGATGCAGACTGTTGCAGCGGATCGGGTAATTTTGTTCCTTGCAATGCAGCGCCACCGATTTTGTCATCGACCGAACGCCGCCTTTGGCCGCAGCATAGGCGAGGAATGGCGAATAACCCTGCAGTGCTGCCATGGAACTGAGGTTGATGATCGAACTGGGTTGATCATTGGCCTTCATCGCTCGCACTGCTGTCTGACAGCCGAGAAACACGCCTTCGAGCATGATGGAATTGGTCAACCGAAATTGCTCCAAAGTGCAATCCTCGATCGTGGCGGGAATAACCAGACCGGCATTATTGACTAATATATGCGGTGTTCCGAAGGTTTTTTCGGTCTCATCAAACACATCCTGCCAGCGTTGCTGGTCGACAACGTCCTGATGCATAGCTGTTGCATTGGTGCCGATAGTCGCGGCGACCGCCTCGGCACTTTCGGCATTAACATCGGTGACGACCACCTTTGCCCCTTCACTGGCAAAGGTCTCGCTTATTGCTTTGCCCAATCCCGAACCTGCACCTGTAACTATCGCAATTTTACCATCTAACCGGCCCATAATATCACTCTCCAAACCTGATTTCAGATCACATAGGCTGTAAACATGCTCGCCATAGCAATTCCCATTATCGTTAGTTTCCGTAACGGTTTCCTGATTTGCCTCAGCTATAATGTTGCGCGAATATCACAGTTTTGCATATTTGCTATCAAATTGGCTAGCAGAGCGCCCGGAAACTCCTGCTTAAGATGATCCCATAATTAGCGCGGTACAACCGCCAGTTATTTTGGATGGGACCCAGGTCACAGACCGGGGCTTTTTGGGAGAGAGCGATGACTACACAATCACAACGCCACAAAAATATCTTTGCGAGCAAATCAGTACGGGGACTGCTGATGGGTTCTGCAGCCAGCTTGGCCTTGGCCGGTGCTGCTGCTCCAGCGCATGCACAGGATGCTGCCGAAGATGATGACAGTAATGTCATTACGGTTATTGCGCGTAAGCAGACGGAAACGCTGCAAGAGGTTCCGGTGACGGTCACCGCGATTGGTGGCGATACGCTGGAGAAATTCCAGGTGAATGAAATTGCTGACGTGGTGAGCCGCGTTCCAGCGCTGAATGTTCAAGTCGGCGGTTCTGGCTCTGGTGGTCAGATCAGTCTGCGTGGTGTGGGTTCATCCAATATCTCCGCTTCATTCGATTCAGCCGTCGCATTTGACTTTGACGGTGTTCAGGTCAGCACGATGCGGATCGTACAAGCGGGCTTCTTTGACGTTGAGCAGATTGACGTTCTGAAAGGGCCGCAATCCCTCTTCTTTGGTAAAAGTGCTTCGGCCGGTGTTTTTGCCGTCCGTTCGGCCAATCCGACACCGGATTGGGAAGTCGGCGTGAAAGTTTCTCAGGAATTTGAGGAAAATGGCACAACGGTCGGTGGTTACATTTCCGGTCCGATCTCGGATACTTTGGGTGTCAGAGTTGCCGCTCAGTTCAACAATATCGAAGATTATGTGGATCTGGCACCCGGTACACCAGCCTTTAATCCCAATGGTTCCCGCCGGACTAGTCGCGGCTTGGAAAATTTCATTAGCCGCGTGACGTTGCAATGGGATCCTTCTGACAATTTCAATGCCAATTTGAAGCTAAACTATATCAAGAATGAAAATGACGGCGCAATCGCCCATTCAGATATTAATTGTGGGCCAAATGGCGTTGCGGATTCCATATTCTTGCTCGGTGGCGGTGTCGTAATCCCTTCCAATGCAGATTGTAACGACAATGACGGTCTTTATCACCATGCGGATGGTGCTACTGCTTTGGTGAGTCAGGTTCCTGATGGATCAGCAGGCAAAGGACGGTTCGAAAACGGAATACCGTTCGGTGAAACAGAAATATTCTTTGGCCGTCTAAAATGGGATCTTGATCTTTCCGATTCCCTGACCCTATCGTCGGTCTCTGGCTATCTGAGCCTAGATGCGGTTGATACGGACTGTTACGGCTATGTTGGTGTATTTCCAGGCGGTGCTCCAGGCGGCGTTGGCTGTAGTGATCCCCGGAACCGTTCGGAGCAATATACGCAAGAACTTCGTATCGCCAGTGACTACGATGGTATGTTCAACTTCATGCTAGGGGCATTTTATGAGAGCCGAGAAATTGATTTCGACACCTCACAACAAGGCGTGAATATTTCTCTAGCTGGCGCGGATCCAACATTACCTCTTTTGAGTGGTGGCGTCGTGCAAGGTACAGGCAACACATATGATTGGTTCAAGAAGCATAACACAAAAACTGAAGCGCTATCTTTTTTCGGTAGTGTTACGCTAGACTTGACGGACCAGCTGGAACTTTCTGGTGGCGTGAGGTGGACTGACGAGCAAAAAGTCAACACTATTTCGGTTCCTTATGTGCATAACCTGTTGGCATTCGTGCCGGATCCGGTTTCAGGCCTGTTCGTTCCAAGCCCCGCATTTATTCAAGGCGGTTTCTTCTCTGGTCCCATTAAATTTGGCGACAGCAATTTCTCACCCGAAGTTTCCATCAAATATCAAGCAACAGATGACATTAACATCTACGCGGCCTTCAAAACTGGGTTCAAGTCTGGTGGAATTGACAATAGTGCGTTGCCATCGAGCTCTCTGAGCGCGGCAGCTGCATCAGGTGATTTTGGTGCTCTGATCTATGAGTCAGAAACCGGTCTCGGCGGCGAAGTTGGTGTCAAAGCGCAATTTGCTGATCGCACAATTACTTTGAATACTTCCGTGTTCTATTATGTATTTGATGACCTGCAGGTCCAGAATTTCGACGCAACGACCATTCAGTTCCAAACCTTCAACGCCAGTCAGCTGACCAGCCAAGGCGTTGATGTGGAATGGGCATGGCGGACACCGGTCGATGGTCTGAATCTCTCCGGTTCCATTGCTTATACTGATGCTGAGTTCACGGCTCCGTTCGTGACCACATCGGGTGAAGATATCAATGGTCGGGCAGCGGCACGCGCTCCGAAATTTGCAGCCAACGCTGCCTTTGACTGGTCGATCCCAATGAGCGATGCCTTTGAATTCGGACTGAATGGTAACCTGCAATATAGCGGTTCCTATTTCACAAACGAGGATTCACTGACCGATCTTAAGCAAGATAGCTATGTATCGATCGATGGTTCCATCTCGGTCGGTGATCCTGACGGTGCATGGAAATTGTCGCTGGTTGGTGTGAACCTGACCGATGAAATCTGGGTCAATACCAGTGGCGGCCGTCCATTCCTTGAGCCAGGTGTTGGTGATGATCTTGTTGTCACCCAAAACCGTGGTCGCCAGGTCTTTGTGGAGGCCAGCTTCAAGTTCTGATCAACTCTCCCGTTGATCATAGAAGGCCGGGACAGCTGGGGGGCTGCGCCCGGCCTTTTCTATTGGGACAGCAAGCGCGTTGGATAGCCATATTGAGAGTAGCGGGCCTACCGGCAGCAGCTAGTATGTACCGATAAATTCCAGAAAGATTGAGGAGCAGATCATGGGACGTCTCGAAGGTAAAAAGGCCATAGTTCTGGGTGCAGCTGGCGCCGGTAATATGGGACAGGTTATTGCAAAACGTTTTCGCGATGAAGGCGCAGAGGTGCTCGTCGCCGGGCGCAAAGAAGACGAACTCAAACGCTTCGCTGAAGAGCTTGGTGGCCATTATGCGCTATGTGATCTGACGAAGGAAGATGATGTCAACGCGCTTGCAGAAACCGCTGCCAATAAAATGGGCGGTGTGGATGTTGCGATCAATGCCACCGGTCTCGGGTTCCTGAAACCGTTTCTGGAGAATACCAGAGAAGAGCTGGAAATGATGTCGGCTTTACAGCTGGTCGGTCCTTTCCAATTTTATCAGGCGATGATTAAAGCCATGAAAAATGGTGGTTCGATCATCCAGATCAGTTCGGCGACTGCAAAGATCATGCTGAACGATCATGCTGCCTATATGGGTACGAAAGCCGCAACCGATCATATCATTCGCTGTATTGCCCATGAATTCGGCGATCGCGGCATAAGAGCCAACAGCATTTCGCCAGGGCTCACCCGCACGCCGATGACGGCGGGTGTCGATCAGGTGCCGGGATTGGTGGAGTCCTTCGAAGCACGCTATCCTCTGGGCCGGATTGGCACCAGCGAAGATATTGCCGCCGCCGCCGTGTTCCTTGCCAGTGATGAATGTTTCATGACGGGTGAAAATTTGCAGGTTAATGGCGGGCTTTGCTTGCGCGGTAATCCGACCCGCAAGGATCAGGAGTTGATGATGGGGGCTGTTGCCGCCGCTCAATAACTGACCGCGCAAATCCCTGTTGGCGCTCCGGTAATTTTCCTCCATGAAGGTGCAATAATGCATCGGCACGGGGAAGATTGTAATTGCTTGATATATTGAGCCAGTTTCAGGGCCTGATCGGCATTGTCTTCATCCTGACCATCGCCTGGGCTTTGTCTGAGAACCGCAAGGACAGGCCCAGTTGGCGCTGGATCGCGGGGGCGATAGCGGTTCAATTCATCCTTGCCGTTTCGATTGTTCGCATACCCTTCATCTGGGACATTATCGGCCTAGCCAATCAGGGCGTGCAAGCGATTGAACAGGCGACACTGGCGGGCTCCAGCTATATGTTCGGCTATGTCGGCGGCGCAGAGCTACCCTTTGTCCTCAAAGAAGGCGCGGCCCCGCCCCTGATCATCGCGTTTCAGATATTGCCGCTGGTGATTGTCTTTTCAGCGCTGGCGGCACTGCTATGGCATTGGCGGGTGTTGCAGATCATCGTCAAAGGCCTGTCCTGGGCTTTGCAAAAAACCTTGGGAGTGAGCGGTGTCGTGGGCCTCAGCGGCGGCGCGAATATCTTTCTCGGGGTCGTGGAGTCGCCGTTGGTGGTGCGCGCCTATTTTGAGAAGATGAGCCGGGCCGAGCTATTTGCGATCATGGTGCTCGCCATGTCGACGATTTCGGGTGCGATTTTGGTGCTCTATGCGACGACGCTGGAGAAGACGGTTCCCAATGCCGTGGGCCATATGATTTCGGCTTCGCTGATATCGCTGCCAGCGGCGATCCTGCTGGCGCGGCTGATGGTTCCGGGGCTGTCAGACACCAAGGTCAACCGCGAGGAACCGGGCCTTAAATATGAGAATAGTTTTGATGCGATCATCAAAGGTACGATCGACGGCGTGCAACTTTTCCTCGCTGTCATTGCGGTGATCATTGTCATCTTTGCCTTTGTTGCCCTCATTGACCAGATACTGACAATCTTCCCATTGGTTGCCGGCGAGGCGGTCACGCTCAAGCGGATATTCGGCTGGATATTCGCGCCGCTGATGTGGATGATCGGTGTGCCGTGGGAGGAATCGGCTGCAGCGGGGTCGCTGATGGGAACCAAGGCGATCCTCAATGAATATGTCGCCTATCTGGAATTGGCCGCGCTGCCAGCCGATACATTCAGCGCCAAGGGGCAGTTGATCGTTACCTATGCGCTTTGCGGCGTCGCCAATCTCGCCAGTGTCGGCCTGATCATTTCGACCATCGGTACCTTATGCCCGGAGCGCCGAGCCGAAGTCGCTGGACTGGGGATGAAGAGTTGGTTCGCTGGCAATTGCGCGACGGCGATGACCGGAGCCGTGATCGGTATCATTACATGGGTATAAGCTTTGAGGTTCGTTCCGTTGCGACATCGTACTCCTGCGCTCACCCTGAGCCTGTCGAAGGGTGTCTGCCACCATGCTTCGACAGGCTCAGCATGAGCGCAATGGAAAAAGCAGGATAGGAGAAAGCCGCCGTGTTTGATGCGAAAATCCGTCCGCTGATTGATCCGCCGCTTAATGCTGCCGGTCGCGGACTGGCGCGGATCGGCTTTACCGCTAACAGCGTCACTCTGCTTGGCTTGGGATTTGGCTTGAGCGCGGCTTATGCGATCACGCTTCAGCATTTTGGCTGGGCGCTGGCACTGGTTGTGATCAGCCGGATATTGGATGGTCTCGATGGAGCCGTTGCCCGCGCAACAGAGAAGACCGCCTTTGGCGGCTATCTGGATATCGTCTGCGATTTTATCTTCTACGTATCAATCCCGCTGGCTTTCGGCATTGCCAATCCGGCTCAATTGCTGCCCGCCTTGGTGCTGGTCGCGGCCTTCACCATCACCGGGGTCAGCTTCCTCGCCTTTGCCGTGACAGCGGCAGAGCAGGGCGCTGAAACGAGCGCTCATGGCGAAAAGGGCTTCTTTTACAGCACGGGTCTGGCCGAAGGCGGGGAAACGATCGCGTTCTTCCTCATCATGTGTCTGTTCCCGATGCATTTTGCGACGCTGGCCTATATTTTCGCAGGGCTTTGTGTGGTGACAGTGCTGCAGCGGACGGTGCTGGCATGGCTTAGCTTTCGTGGCTGAGCCGTTTGGCGGCAGGACACTCTCCGCTTTCCTACAGAGCATGAGTTGTAGTAAATTCAGAGCGGCTCTTTCTCAGTTTTGAATATTATGACCTGGATGAAATTTTGATCGCGCGAAGGCGCGAAGAAGTTGTGGCACCCGAAAGTCTCCGTCATCCCAGCGCAAGTTGGGATCTATTCGAGGCTGCGCATGGCTCAAAGGAGATCCCAGCGTACGCTGGGATGACGAACTTATTTCACTTGGGAAGCCGTCTTTGCGTCTTCGCGCCTTTGCGCGAAAAATCTGCAAATAGACTATGTGCACTTTGTGAACTTCGCACCGACATCTTATCAGCCAAAATCCTCAAAGGGACCTTGTGAACATTGTGAACTTCGCACCCTAGGCTCTTCGTTTGAAAACCCCAAAAGGACTGTGTGAAGATTGTGAACTTCGTAGCGTTCTGGCCTAGCTCCGCGCCCAATTGAAATAGCGTTCCAGCCATTTCAGCGCCCATTCCGGCTTGTGCTTCTTACGCCATTCTCCGGCAGCAAATTTATTCGCTTCTGCCATCGTTGGATAGGTGTGAATCGTTCCTAGAATCTTGCCAAGGCCCAAGCCATGTTTCATCGCCAGCACATATTCGGTGAGCAATTCCCCGGCATTTTGGCCGACAATGGTCACGCCCAATATGCGGTCCTTGCCCGGCGGTGTCAGCACTTTGACGAAGCCCTCTGTGGCGCTTTCGGCAATCGCTCGGTCGAGATCATCAAGGCCATATTTGGTGACCTCAAATTCGACGCCGTCCTTGATAGCTTGCTGTTCATTGAGACCGACATGCGCAATTTCGGGATCAAGAAAAGTCGTCCACGGCAGAAATTCATAACTTGGTTTGAACTTCTTGTACCGCCCGAACAGCGCATTGACTGTCGCAAACCATGCCTGATGCGAGGCATTATGGGTCAGCTGATAGGGGCCGGCGACGTCGCCCGCGGCATAGATATGCGGAAAAGTGGCCTGAAGATGTTCATTGGTCACCAGCGTCCGATCGGTTTCAACGCCAAGCTCTTCCAGACCAAAGCCTTCGAGCCGCGCCGCGCGACCGACGGCGATGAGCAAGTCATCAAAGGGCAGAGCCTGTTCGCCGCCGTCATTCTCGACGATGATCATTTTGGCGCCATCCTGCATCTCGGTGCGCAAAGCCTTGTGCTTGCAGAGCAGCGTAACGCCTGAATCGCCCAGTGCTTTGGACGCGATCTCGGAGACATCTTCGTCCTCTATACCCATGACTCGGTCGGCCATTTCGATCAGGGTCACATTGCTGCCAAGGCGGGCGAAGGATTGCGATAACTCACAGCCAATCGGACCTCCGCCGAGCACGACCATTTTTTCCGGTACTGCATCGCGTTTGGCCATTTCTTCCCACAGCGTATCGCTGGTCAGATAGCCGGTATCTTCCAAGCCCGGCAGGGGCGGAACAAACGGCCGTGCGCCCGTTGCCAGCACAATCGCTTTGCCGGTCAACGTCTGTGTGCCGCCGTCATTGCGCTCAATCTCGACGGTCCATGGATCGGTTAGCCGGGCATAGCCCTGCACCACATCCACGCCCAGGCCTTCAAACCGTTCGACGCTGTCATGCGGTTCGATGGTTTTGATGATATCTTCGACCCGGGCGATCACATTTTTGAAGTTGATCACCGGCTTAGTGGCGGTCAGACCATAGCGATCGGCATGCTGCATCTGCTCCGCAATTTTGGCGCTTTTGATGAGCGCCTTTGAAGGGACGCAGCCATAGTTTAGGCAATCGCCGCCCATTTTTCCGGACTCGATCAACGTGACCTTCGCGTTAATTGTCGCAGCGATCAGTGATGACACCAGTCCGCCGGAGCCCGCACCGATCACGATCAAGTTGCGGTCGAACTTTTTCGGTCGGGTCCAGCCCTTGTAGATTTTGCGGTTCTTCAAAATGCTGATGATGCCCTTAGCGATCCAAGGGAAAATCGCCAACAGAACAAAAGAACCAATGACGGGCAGCGAAAAGACTTCGCCGACTGAATTGACCTGTGACAGCTGTGTCCCTGCGTTCACAAAGACGATCGTCCCTGCAAGCATGCCGATCTGGCTGGCGACAAAATAGGTGCCAACGCGGATTTTGGTTAGGCCCATCAGCATGTTGACGACAAAGAAGGGGAAGGCCGGGACCAGCCGGATCGATATCAGGTAGAAAGCGCCATCGCGCTGGATGCCTTCGTTGATCTTCTTGAGTCGCTGGCCAAATTTATTCTCGACCCAGTCGCCGAGCAAATAGCGTGAGGTGAGAAAGGCTATTGTGGCACCGATGGTCGAGGCAAAGGAGACGACAATCGTACCTACCAGCACGCCAAAAAGCGCACCGGCGGCAAGCGTCATCACCGCTGCGCCCGGAATCGAAAGAGCCGTTACCGCGACATAGAACAGAAAAAATACGCCGATAATGACCAGCGGATTGGCGCGATATTGCGCATCAATCGCGTCCTGCTGCGCCTTCAGATTTTCGAGCGTTAGCTGGGAGCCGAGATCATAGTGAAAAAACGCAAATATCGCGGCCACGATAACGGCCAGTAGTAATAATTTCTTCGCCATGCCGGTTTTTCCTTAACCCCTGAACAGAATGATTTTCTATAGTTCGTGGCTAAGGCATAACTGGTTACAAGGCTGCCGTCGATGTTGCTTTTTGGGTTTGCTGGGCTGGAAAACTATTTATCTTTCAAGCCCATGGCGTCGAGCATGCCGGGCAGCCATTTTTTTGTGCGGCTGTCGTAGAGCGGGAAGGTATTGGTGTAAGCCCAAGCGCACATTCCGATATCGACAGCGTCAAATGCGGTCCGGACCGCTTTTTGATACTGCACGCGCTCAGCCACCGGGATCAGGTCGATGGCACCAAACTCACCCATAAAAGGCGTTTTTCCTGTGCGAGTGATATAGTCGCGGATCTTCTGAACGTCGTCGTCGAGCGCCTTTTGATCTTCCTGTGTCCCATATTTGCGGCCCAAGGGCGGCGGCGTGTCAACCCAGGTCGCGCCCTGATGGGTGAACGGAAAAGGATCATAATAGTGAAACGTTGGTACGATATGCGGATCATCAGGCAGCGGCAATGTCGCTAGGGAATTTATACCGCTCCACAGCTCACCACCGATGATGACCGGGCGATCGGCGTTGGTTGCGCGGATCGCACTCAGGGCTGGAGTCAATGTATCGAGCAGGTTCTTATGCGTGAGTTTATCATGTGGCTCATTCTCTATTTCAAACCAGAGATGCTCCGTTGGTTGGTCGGCAAATTCGCTGGCAATCTGAGACCATAGGCCTGCAAGGCGCGGCGCATGTTTGGCCGGTTCTTTGTAAAGCTCTTCATAATGATGGTCGTCCAATATAACGTTGAGCCCGGCTTCGCGCGCCAGGAAGACGACATGCTTGACCCGGTTCATGAAGGATTCCTGGATCGTGTATGGGGCGGCGTCATCGGCATAGGCCGACCAGCGGACGGGCAAGCGGATCGTATCAAAACCAGCGGCGGCGATGATCTGAAAATCATTATCAGCAATCTTGCGGCCCCAATCGCCTTCTTTGGGTGGCTCAAGATGATTGCCCATATTAACGCAGCGGCCAACCGGCAGGCTGTCAGTTTGCGCTGCGGCGAGGGCAGGGCTGAACGCGAGGGCGGCGCAGGCCGTGGCGGTCATTAGCTTTTTGAGGTTCATCATTTTCTCCTTTGAGTCGGATCCGATTGGGAATGGAGGGATTGAAAATAGGCAAGACTGCGCCGCAACGTCCGGAAGGGCTGGTCCGACACATCATGCTCAGCGACAAGATGTGTAATACCGGCCAATTCGGATTGTCGCAGTACGGCAGGGAAATCGATGCGCCCATCGCCGGCATCAACCATGGCAGTGGTCTGCAGGTGCATATCTTTCGCGTGGATTAGTGGAAATCCGCCAGGATAGGCTTGAAAGTAAGGTTCGGGTGAACGCCCCGCCAACGTCAACCAATAGAGGTCGAGCTCAAACGAAACATAGCGGCGATCCACGCCGGCGATCAACAAACCATAGGGTTCGACACCATCAATCGGTTCAAACTCAAATTCATGGTTGTGATAGGCAAAACGGATGCCCCGTTGATGGGCGCGGGCAGCAACATCATTTATGATTTCGATCCAGGCTTCCCATTGGGCCAGCGTCTGTCGTTCCTCAACCGGTAGCCACGCGAGAATCATATATTCAGCGCCCAATATGCGAGTCTCTTCGATAAGCCCATCGGGATCATCGCGCAGACGTTTCCAGTTGATATGTGATCCGAGAATTTGCAGGTTCAGTGCATCAGGCATTGATCGCACGCGAGCCGGGTCTTGGTCGAAAAGGCCGGCCAGCTCGATCTTCCGGTAGCCGAGTGCCGCCACTTGCTTCAGGGTTCCGGCAAAATCTGACTGTAACTGATGGCGGACCGTATAGAGCTGTGCGGCATGGCTGATTTGCCGGTAATCTCATCCAGCCGGGGAACCGCACTTTCCAATGTCTGACACTGGTCATGGCTGCGACCATCATTCCACAAGATAGCGGGTCGCAGAATTTCGTTGTCTTCACCCAGCAGGACCGCGCCGTGCATCTGGCCGGCAAGGCCCATCGCGCCGATATCTTTCTTTAGGTTTATCGGTAATTGACGAATGGCTTCATCAACAGCGACCATCCAGTCATCAGGATTCTGCTCGCTATGCAGGGGTTTCGGACGCTTAACTTCAAGTCGTGCAGTGGCGTCTGCGACAATGACAACCTTGTCAAAACCTTGTTCTTGTGCCAATTTGATTCTAAGCAAGATCCAGAGGATGAACGGCGTTCGCCGAAAGGGATGAGGTTTGGAGAATAGTACGTCCGACGGGCCGCATCAGCGCGCGACCATGATTGATGTCGCGAAAGATGCAGGCGTGTCCTTTAAAACGGTGTCCCGCGTGCTGAACGGCGAAAGCAATGTTCGTGAAGAAACCCGCCAATTGGTAATGAATGCGGCGGAGCGGCTGAATTATCAACTCAATGTTGCGGCCCGCAGTTTGCGTGTCGGTGGGCCGCAGATCATAGCGTTGCTCGTCCAGAACCCAAGCCGCAGCTATATTGAAAGCGTTCACCTTGGTGCGCTGCAACGCTGCCATAAAACCGGCATGCACCTGATCATGGAGGAATGCGAAAACGGTCTGGCCGAGATAGAGGCCATGATTAACAATACCTCCCCGGTGGGCGTTGTCGTCACGCCGCCACTTTGCGATGATCCAGAGCTTATCAAAATGCTGGATGCCAAAAAGATTCGTTGTGTTCTGATCGCCCCGCGCAATCCGGATGCTGCGCAGGCGTCAATCAATATCAACGACGAAAGTGCCGCTCAGGAGATGACTGAGCATCTTGTGTCGTTGGGGCACAAGCGCATCGGCTTTATAAAGGGCCATCCTGACCATAGCGTGTCGGCCAAGCGCTATGCTGGCTATTCCAAAGCGATGCAGGACGCTGGTCTCGATATCGATCCCGAGCTGGTCGAGCAGGGTGAGTTTTCGTGGGCTTCGGGACTGGCAGGCGCTGAAAAACTACTGGATTTACCTAACCCACCGAGCGCGGTATTTGCCAGCAACGACGATATGGCCGCAGCGGTCATTGCGGCCGCCTATCGCCGTAATATTCATGTGCCGAATGACCTCTCAGTTGTCGGCTTTGACAATACGCAGGTTGCTGCCGTGATCAGTCCGCAATTGACGACAATCAACCAGCCGATTGCCGACCTGGTATCGGAAGCCGTTGGTCTTTTGACGGATCAAACATTTCAGTCGGGTGATCGGTCCAAGCCGATATTTCTCGACCATCATCTGGTAAAACGTGAGTCCGCCGGACCCGCAAAAGCCAAAGCTTCAGCATAGATTTTAAGACGTAAAAACATATAGCGGCAACGTGCAACGATAGAAGTCAACGTTGTCTATTTTTAGGGAAGGGGAGGATCAATCCATGCAGACGCATGAAAATGAACAGACGAATATGGGGTTCATCGCGCTTATCGTGTCGATTGCGACGATTGGCGGATTTCTATTTGGCTATGATAGCGGGGTCATTAACGGCACCGTCGATGGTCTGAGAGCCGCGTTTAATTCTGATAGCGTCGGTACTGGTTTCAATGTGGCCTCCATGCTGCTCGGCTGTGCTGCGGGTGCGTTCGCAGCGGGTAAACTGTCTGACATGTTCGGACGTCGGAACCTGCTGCTGGTCGCTGCTCTGTTCTTCATCATCAGTGCGTTTGGATCGGGTATTGCCGGATCATCAATCGAGTTTGTGATTTATCGCATCCTTGGTGGTCTGGCTGTAGGCGCAGCGAGTGTAACCGCACCGGCCTATGTCAGCGAAGTCACGCCAGCGTCGATGCGTGGCCGCTTGTCCAGTATTCAGCAGATCATGATCATCATCGGTCTGACGGCGGCTTTCCTCTCCAACTATTTGCTGGCAGCTTCTGCCGGTGCATCGACCAATGCCTTCTGGATGGGCTATGAAGCATGGCGCTGGATGTTCTGGATTGAAATTATCCCGGCGACAATCTTTTTGCTGGCACTTTTGGCAATTCCGGAAAGCCCCCGTTTCTTGGTGGTGAAAGGGCGTGATGCGCAAGCAGAAAACGTCCTGACTCGCTTGTTTGGCGGTGATTCAGCAGCATCGAAAGTCAAAGAGATTCGGACAACATTAGCCGATGATCATGCGCCGAAATTCTCCGACTTGATGGACAAGACAACCGGCAAGGTTCGGACAATTGTGTGGGTCGGTATCGGCCTTGCAACTTTCCAGCAACTGGTCGGGATCAATATCGTCTTCTATTATGGCGCGGTGCTTTGGCAGGCGGTTGGTTTCAGTGAAAATGACGCGCTGTTGATCAACATCTTGAGCGGATCATTGTCGATCATCGCTTGTCTCGCGGCCATTGCCTTAATTGATAAAATCGGCCGCAAGCCCTTGTTGATCATCGGGTCTGCCGGGATGGCAGTGACGCTAGGCATCATGGCGGTCGCCTTTTCCAGCGGCTCTATTGTCGATGGCCAGTTGGTATTGTCTGACAATGCCGGCACGATCGCTTTGATCAGCGCCAATGCCTATGCGGCCTTGTTCAACTTCAGCTGGGGTCCGGTCATGTGGGTCATGCTGGGTGAGATGTTCCCGAACCAGATTCGCGGATCCGGTCTCGCGGTCAGCGGCCTGGCGCAATGGTTGTCCAACTTTGGCATTACCATGGCGTTTCCGATCATGCTGGTCAGCATTGGCCTGGCGGGTGCCTACGGTTTCTATGCGCTTTGTGCAGCAATCTCGGTCTTCTTCGTTTACAAGATGGTCAAGGAGACCCGCGGCAAGGAACTGGAGGAAATGGAGGGCTGATCCATTTGGAATTGCGGAAGCTGCGGCCTGTGTTCGGGCCGCAGCTCCTGTATACGAATTCAGTCATCAAACTGCAGTTTTTGCAAGCGAGACAACGTTGACAGGTTGCCGATGCCGATTAAAAGAAATGGCTCTTCAAACTTGCTTCATGGGCATTTTCATGAGCGCAGCATCTCTATAGGAAATGCGTCGCCAACAGGGAAAATAGAAATTTGTTGAATTCCCATCCATCCAACACATTGCTTCTTTTCGGGGCCACCGGAGACTTGGCGCGGCGCATGCTGTTGCCGTCGCTCTATGCGTTGCACGCCGATGGCCTGATTGCCAAGGATTTACGGATTTTTGGAACGGCGCGCAGCGGCTTGAACGATGCAGAATATCGTGAGATGATCGGTGAGGCGCTGCACGAGTTTCTCCCCGAAGAACGCAAAAATGCCGCTAATATCGCTCAGTTTCTAGAGCGGCTTTTCTATCAGCCACTTGATGCGTCCAAGACCGAGGGCTTTGCGGATCTGGCCGAAAAGCTTGGCGACATTTCATCAGGAATGTCGATCTTTCTGTCTACCGCGCCGTTCTTGTTTGAGCCAACGATCAAGGGGCTGCAATCGGCTGGATTGGCCGGCGACAATGTCCGTATCGGGCTGGAAAAACCGCTGGGCAATGATTTTGCGTCCTCGACCGAGATTAATGATGCAGTGGCCGCCGCGTTTCCCGAAGACCGGATTTTCCGGATCGACCATTATCTCGGCAAGGAAACCGTGCAGAATATATTGGCGCTGCGTTTCGCCAATATGATGTTTGAACCGCTGTGGAATGCGGGCGGTATTGATCATGTCCAGATCACCGTTTCGGAAGTCGTCGGTCTAGAAGGACGGCACGGCTTTTACGATGATACCGGTGCTTTGCGCGATATGGTGCAGAACCACATGTTACAGCTGTTGGCGATTACCGCGATGGAACCGCCGGCCAATTACGACGCAGCCGCCATTCGCGATGAAAAAGTCAAAGTGCTGCGCTCGCTGCGCGCGCTCGACCCGGCGGAAGTCGTCACCGGTCAATATGAAGCCGGTGCGGTAAATGGCGCAGCCGTCGAGGGATATCTGACTGATTTGGGCGACCAATCGAACACGGAAACCTTTGTGGCGCTGAAAGCCCATGTCGACAATTGGCGTTGGCAGGGCGTGCCTTTTTACCTGCGTACCGGGAAACGTCTGGCCGAACGGCGGAGCGAAGTCGTTATCCAGTTTAAGGACGTACCGCACAGCATTTTTGGTGACCGCTCGGGCAAACCGATTGCCAACCGACTCGTCATTCGGTTGCAGCCGGAGGAATATGTCCGGCTGCAAGTCATGGCCAAAGAGCCGGGTCTCGACCGCGATGGCATTGTCCTACGCGAAGTGCCGCTCGATCTGTCTCTGACACAGGCCTTTGCCAGCGCCCGTCGCCGGATTGCTTATGAACGTTTGTTGCTCGACTTGATTGAGGGGGATCAGACCCTGTTCGTCCGCCGCGACGAGGTTGAGGCGCAATGGTCGTGGGTCGATGCCATTCGGAAAATCTGGAGCGATCATGCGGTTGCGCCGAAAAGCTATGGCGCCGGTAGTTGGGGGCCGTCCGCGGCGATTGCCCTGACCGAGCGGGATGGAGTGAGCTGGCATGAGTGACGCTGCCATATCTGCAAATATCACTTGGGCGGATTGTGCCGATGCCGCAGCGGTCGCTGCGCATCTTGCGGCGGCAATTGAGCGGCAAGGCGTGCGTCTGTTGGCTGTTCCCGGCGGCAGCACACCCGTGGCGATATTCGATAAATTATCGACTATGGATCTGCCGTGGAGTGACCTTTCCTTGATGCTCACCGACGACCGGATCGTCGCCAAAGATCATGAAGCCAGCAATTTCGGCAAGCTTACCAAAGCCTTTGCGGACAGTGACGCCAAACTGATCGATTTGACGGAGGGCACGACCCCGCCGCGCGCTGATCTTGTCTGGGTCGGCATGGGGGCGGACGGGCATATTGCTTCGCTGTTCCCGACCATGAAAGCACCGGTGCAGGGTGATGAAGCCAGTCCTCTGGTTGTTCGAACCGTGCCTGACCCGCTGCCGCCAGAGGCGCCTTTCGAGCGGTTGAGCCTCAACATGGCTGCGCTCATCGACACCGATGCGATAATTATTGTCGTGCGCGGAGCCGATAAGAAAACTATATTGGAACAAGCAATCAAGGAAGAGCATGATTTGCCGGTTGCAAAGCTGATCAAGGCGGCTTCCTGCCCGATAACAATTTTTTGGAGCGAGTCATAAGCCTGCACCCCACTCTGGACGCGGTAACCGGCCGCATTATCGAGCGCAGCAAAGCATCGCGCGCGGCCTATCTTGATCTGATCGATCGTGAAGGTGACAAGGGCGTTCACCGGCCTAACCTATCTTGCGGCAATCTTGCCCACGGTTTCGCAGCCAGCGGCGACGACAAGCCTGCCATCCGTTCCGGCGCGGCGATGAATATCGGTATCGTCACCGCTTATAATGACATGCTGTCGGCGCATCAGCCCTATGGGCGCTATCCCGAACAGATCAAGATTTTCGCGCGCGAAGCGGGCGCCACCGCACAGGTTGCAGGCGGCGTTCCGGCGATGTGCGACGGCGTGACGCAGGGCCAATTGGGCATGGAGCTTAGCCTGTTCAGCCGCGACAATATCGCGATGGGTACCGCCATCGGCCTCAGCCACGGCATGTTTGAAGGCACGTTGCTGCTCGGCATTTGCGATAAGATCGTGCCGGGTCTGTTGATCGGTGCCCTGCGCTTTGGTCATTTGCCGACGATATTGGTTCCCGCTGGACCGATGCCGTCGGGTCTTGCCAACAAGGAAAAGCAGCGCGTACGTCAGCTCTATGCCGAGGGCAAGGCGACCAAGGACGAGCTTCTGGAAGCGGAAGCGGCAAGCTATCATGGCGCGGGCACCTGCACCTTTTATGGCACGGCCAATTCCAATCAGATGATGATGGAAATGATGGGGCTGCATGTTCCCGGTGCAGCCTTTGTCAATCCGGGCACCAAGCTGCGGCAAGAACTGACCCGCGCGGCGGTGCACCAGCTTTCCGCCATTGGAAAAGCAGGTAATGACTATCGTCCGCTGGGGCGCTGTATCGATGAAAAGGCGATTGTAAACGCGGCGGTTGGTCTTTTGGCCACCGGCGGTTCAACCAATCATCTAATCCACCTGCCAGCCATTGCGCGTGCGGCTGGTGTCATTATCGATTGGGAAGATTTTGATGCGCTTTCGGCAGTCGTACCGCTCGTGACCCGCATTTATCCCAATGGATCGGCCGACGTGAATCATTTCCATGCGGCTGGCGGGATGGCGTTCGTGATCCGCGAACTGCTGGATGCGGGCCTGTTGCATCGTGATATCATGACCGTCGCGGGGAATGATATGGATGCTTATGCGAAAGAAGCGGTATTGGAAGGCGACAAGCCGGGCTGGAGCGCTGCTCCATCGGAAAGCCGCAATGACCAGATCCTCCGTCCGGTGTCCGATCCGTTTTCGCCCGATGGCGGGATGCGATTGTTGACCGGCAATTTGGGCCGCGCGGCGATAAAAACCAGCGCCGTTGATCCCAGCCGATTGACTGTCGAAGCGCCGGTCCGGGTCTTTGCGGATCAAAATGATATCAAAACCGCCTTTGATGCTGGCGAACTGGACCGCGATGTCATCATCGTCGTCCGCTTCCAGGGACCGCGCGCCAATGGTATGCCGGAGCTGCACAAGCTGACCCCGCCAATGGGCGTTTTGCAAGACCGTGGTCATAAGGTCGCATTGCTCACCGATGGACGCATGTCGGGGGCCAGCGGCAAGGTTCCCGCGGCGATCCACTGCTGGCCAGAGGCGAAAGACGGTGGACCTTTGGCAAAATTGCAGGATGGCGATATCGTTCGTATCTGCGCCAAAACCGGCGAGTTGACTGCCTTGGTTGACGAAGCAGAATGGCAGGCACGGCCGCTTGCCGAAACGCCGGTTGAGAGCGCTGGCACCGGCCGGGAACTATTCGCGCTGATGCGCAATCTATCTGACAATGCAGAAGCAGGGGCGTCAGCCATGCTCAACCAGGCGGGATTGTAGATTTGACTCAGGAAATTGTGACAGCCGATATAGGCGGCACCCATGCGCGTTTTGCGATTGCCCAGGTGGATGGTCATCATGTCGAAGCCCTGACCGATCAAGTGGTCATGAAAAGCGCCGAACATGCCAGCCTGCAAACCGCCTGGGAAGCCTATGCGGATCAGATCGGCCGCGCGCTGCCCAAGGATGGTGCGATTGCGGTTGCGGGTCCTGTCGGCGGGTCGCTGTTGCGCTTGCCCAACAACCCCTGGATTGTTCGGCCCCATGCCATTCCGGTTAAATTGGGGCTTGATCGCTTTTCATTGATCAATGACTTTGGCGCTGTCGCGCACGCCGTCGCCCATCTGAATGGCGATCATTTGATGCATTGCTGTGGTCCTGATGTGTCGCTGCCCGCGACCGGCCCGATATCGATATTTGGTCCCGGCACCGGCTTGGGAACGGTACAGTTGCTGCGTACCAAAGATGATTATCACGTCATCGAAGCCGAAGGCGGTCATATCGATTTTGCGCCGCTGGACAGCATTGAAGACAAGATATTGCAGACGCTGCGGAAACGCCATCGGCGGGTGTCGGTTGAGCGGATTGTGTCCGGTCCCGGGTTGGTTGCAATCCATGCGGTTCTGGCAGATTTGGAAGGTCGGTCAGCCGCACCGATGAGCGATCGTGAACTGTGGGAGCTGGTGTTAGCGGGCGAAGACAGTCTGGCGGCTGCTGCATTGGACCGTTTCTGTCTCAGCCTCGGTTCGGTCACGGGCGATTTGGCTTTGGCGCAAGGGGCGAAAGCCGTGGTCATTGGCGGCGGCGTCGGCGCAAGAATTGCCGACATATTGCCGCAATCGGGATTTTGTGAACGCTTTGTCGCCAAGGGGCGTTTTGAAACGGTTATGCAGAATATTCCGGTCAAATTACTGAACCATCCACAGCCGGGTCTTTTTGGCGCGGCATCAGCCTTTTTGCAGGAGCATGAACTTTGAAACCGATCGAGAAACTCATGCGCGCTGCGCCGGTTATCCCTGTGTTGGTTATCGATGATGTCGCGACGGCGCGGCCGATTGCAGAGGCTTTGGTCGCTGGCGGATTACCGATTTTGGAAGTTACATTGCGGACCGATTGCGCATTGGACGCCATTGCCGAAATGAAAAAGGTCGATGGTGCGATTGTCGGTGCCGGAACGGTATTGAATGATGCACAGCTGACATCCGCGATGGATGCCGGTTCCGAATTCATTGTCTCTCCGGGCCTGACGGAAGCATTGGTTGAGTCGGCTCTGAAACATGATGTGCCTTTGCTCCCCGGTATTTCCAACGCCAGCGATATCATGCGCGGCATGGACATGGGGCTGCGTCATTTCAAATTTTTCCCTGCCGAAGCCTCTGGCGGGACTGCCGCTTTAAAGGCGATTGCCGCTCCGTTTAAGGATTGCCTGTTCTGCCCAACCGGCGGCATTGGTCCAAAGACGGCGGGCGATTGGCTGGCTCTTGATGCGGTGCTTTGCGTCGGCGGCAGCTGGGTTGTGCCGAAGGGGGCGGAGGATTTCGATCAGGTGAAACAGTTGGCGCTTGCTGCTGCGGCTATTCAGGCGAGTTGACCTTTGGGGTCACCGCAAAGCTGACTTGCGTTGACCAACGCTCGCCAGGTGCCAATGTCTTAAGACCATCGCGATTGACAGCATCAGTCATATGGCTGACCGGCTCTACGCAGAAATAATCTTCTCCGTCGGGCGCAAAAATATGCGTTTCGGGGAGATCTGCATCCGGCGTCATGGTTAGTCTGTGGCTCGGCCATTCAAACTCCAAAGCATTTTTGCGGCCAGTAAAAACAGTGTCGACCGGATCATCTATCGTAAGGTCATAAGGCCCGGCGCGTTCGATCCAATGGGTCGGGAGTCCGTCCGCTGTCCCTTCCCAAAAACCGTCGAATATCGTGTGCAATGTGGCGTCAGCGCGGGGGAAATACGGATGCAAGCCCAAGCCGGCTGGCATGTTGGTCGCACTGGTGTTGGTGATGGACAGCTCGTGAATATAGCCGTCCGCCGTCAGATTGATCTCCTGATCACAGATATAGTCCCAAGGCCAGCTATCGGCGGCATGGATATAGCGCAGGTGGAGCTGGTCTTCTGACTGCGCAATCACATCCCAGGGAGCAATCCAGCCGTGGCCATGGATAGCATGGTGTGATGATGCAGATGGATAGTTTGGCGGGATGGTGACAGCAATATCGTCAAACAGAAAACGACCATTCGCAATGCGATTGGAAAACGGCACCAGTATGAAATTGGCCAAACCGAGCGGTCCGCTATCACCCTCTCTTACGGGATGAAATATCGCGTTCCCACGCCAGTCAAATCGCAATATACCACCCCCACGATCAGGATCGATATGCAGAGCTATGTCTTTGTTATGTAGCGCAATCATGACGGCGAAAGGATAGGCGTTTATTGGCTCTCCGAATAGCTAATAAATGGCCCTAGCGCTACGGCACCGCGATATCCGACAGGAGAACTATCAAGAAAGCGGACGATATCTCCAGAACAAAGTCTGTTGCTGCCATTTTGTGTGACCATGACCAGATCTTCATCGAGGGTCGCAGCCCCCCATTTGGGCCGATTTAGCCATATTTTGCGGTTCGGCATCTCATACGCAATTCCGATGCGATCAATGACTTTGGTGGAGCGGACCTGATTGAGAGAAATACAATTTGTCGTCTCGTAAATGTCCACAGGAGGCACAAAAATCATCTCTCGTTTGCTGGCTAAGCTTTCGCCCGAAGTTGAAGAGGCGCAACCCGCGAGCATGGCTGGCAGCATCAAAAATCCCAAACGCTTCAATGTGCTTGCTCCAAAAAATGTAAATCCGAAAAGATCCGGGGGAAGATCAATCTCAATCTTCCCCCGGAGTTCCGATCTTCGGGGAAAGATTCGGAAAATTAGGACCCGCAGGGTTCGGGATGGGTCCGATAATTGAGACGTCATCACTTCCCGAAACCCGCAAAAGTTTTTCAGACTTTTTTTCAGACAGGTAAAAGTCATTGTATCTATGTGTAAAATTCTACGATGATTCAGTTGCAAAATAGGTTATGCTACAAGCTGATTTCGCACGTATCAGGGCTTGCAGAATGACATCTCTCCGTTCATTAAGGCCCGCCGTCCCCCGAATGCAAAGATTCTTCACCCCATGAAGCATCAGAAACTCCAGACCGTTTTCCTTGCGCAGCGTGATGCACTTGTGCGGTTTTTGCGCGCGCGCGGTGCTGGCGACAATGCGGATGATATTTTGCAGGATCTTTGGCTGAAGCTGTCCGATGTTGATGACAGCAATATCCTCAGCCCGGTGCCTTATCTATATCGCGCCGCCAACAATGCGATGCATGATCGCTATCGCAAGGACGAGCGTGCGCGGCAGCGAGACAATGACTGGAGCGACATTAATAGGGGAACCGGAGAGGCCTCTGATTTGCCGCTGCCTGACCGTACTTTGATTGCCAATCAACGGCTTGCTGCGGTCGAGGAGAGGATCGGCAAGGAGGGACAACGTGTGTTCGCTATTTTTCGTCGATTCCGCGTTGATGGTATCGGTCAACGCCAGATTGCTGAAGAAATGGGGATCAGTCTGAGCGCAGTCGAGAAAGACTTGCAAAAAGCCTATCGGGCGCTGGCGGCTTGGCGAGATGGGGAAGATGCGTGATCGCGAATAAGACAATATGCGGGATCCGGGCACTGGCGACGTCTTTATTTCAGGACATATATGATGGCTGATAAACACGATAATATCCAGGACCAGGCAATCGCTTGGGCAATACGAACCCGTGCGGTTGATTTCGCCGATTGGGAGGATTTTACCCTGTGGCTGGAAGCAGATGATCGGCATAATCTGGCCTATGAGCATGTGCTGAGCACAGAAGACCAATATATTGATCTGACAGAAAATGGCGAAAACGACCAAGAAAACGGGACGCCCTTGCCAGTGCCTGCAAATGATGAGTTTATATCACCGGGTGTGCAAACAAACCGTCGGCGGGTAATGTTTGGGGCGATAGCTGCATCATTAGTGGTTGCTGTCAGCGCTGGATTGTGGACGCAGATGCCGCAGCCTTATGATATCATCACTGCCCCCGGTCAGCGTGAAATTGTGGCGCTTTCAGATGGCAGCAAAATCTCTCTAAACGGCAATACAAAAATTGCACTGGACCACCAAAAACCACGTTATGCGCGACTGGAACAGGGAGAGGCGTTGTTCACCGTGGTCCATGATGATGAAAAACCTTTCATCGTAGATACCGCCGATGTTCGCCTCATCGATGCTGGTACAGAGTTTAATGTCATCAGCAATGCTCGTACACTTGATGTCACGGTTTCAGAGGGATTGGTCATCTATAATCCGGACCGTGAGAATGTGAGTCTGCCTGCCGGAAAACGCCTCTATCGACCAGCGTCGAAGAACCGCGTGACCGTCTCGAATATTGCCATTGAACAGGTTGGGGCATGGCGCACCGGGCGTTTGAGTTTCGCCGGTGAAACACTGGGCCAAGTTGCCGAGGCGCTGGGCCGGAATCTTGGTGCCGATATCGCAGTGTCCCCCGATATAGCAGCTCGGCCATTTAGTGGTGTGATTCAGATCAGCGATGGCGATGCCCAAAATATCGGACCAATTGCAGCGGTGCTTGGTGTGCAAGCAAAAAAACAAGGAAAGGGATGGATCTTGATCGGGGATGATGCGGTACCATAGCAGTATAGCGGCCGCTGTATTGGGAGTGGTTATAGCTGCACCTGCTCATGCCGATAGTCAGGTTGAAGTAAATATTGCCGCAGGTCGTCTCGACTCTGCGATTTTTGCGCTTGGGGAACAGGCAGGGATTAGCATCGGATTGGCGGATCCGCGCATGGGTGCGCGCCGTGTACCTGGCGTTAAGGGGCGGATGACCTCTTATCAGGCGCTAACCCGTTTGCTTGCTGGCAGCAGTGCAAAACCGCAGCGGGTGGATGCCCGTCACTGGCGGATTATTGCCATGCCCAAGCGCTCCAAGCGAACCGTTAGTAGACGAACCTATGCTGCGGCCCGGTCTTTGCCGCCGTCACCGCCACCCGTCATCCATCCTGATATTGTGGTAACGGGTCAGCTTGTGCGGCACACCATTGAATCCGACGCTGCAGGCAGTCGGCTTTCTCTGTCGCTGGATGAAATTGGTCCGTCAGCGGAAATTCGCGGCACGGATGCGCTTTTGGAGACGTTACCGAATCTCAGCTCGACACAATTGGGCCCCGGCCGCAATCGCTTGTTCATTCGCGGCATAGCGGATTCCAGTTTCAACGGACCAAATCAAGCGGTTTCGGGTCAATATCTTGGCGAAGCGCGGCTCAATTATAATGCGCCGGATCCGGATTTAAGGCTGATCGATCTTAGCACCATTGAAGTCTATCAGGGGCCGCAGGGCACGCGATTTGGCGCCGGTACATTGGGCGGTGTTATAAGACTAGTACCGAATGCGGTTCAGCTTGATGAATTGAGTGGCAAGGCTTCGTTTGCGTTGGCAGCCACGCAAGATGGCGACCCGTCGGTAGATGCCAACGCCACGTTCAATATCCCCTTGGTCGATGGGACAATCGGTATTCGCACGTCAATCTACGGCGGTCGCCAGGGCGGTTATATTGACGACCGGCGGCGCGACCTGAAAGACGTCAACCAGATGGAGACTATCGGCGGCCGGTTCATGTTCCGCGCTGATCCCGGCGCTGGATGGTCAGTCGATGTCATGGTAGCCGGACAGGAAATTGACGGACGTGATGGTCAATATGCTGACCGCGAAGGTGACAAGCTCGATCGAGCTACGCCGTTTGCGCAACCCTATCGCAATCGCTTTGCTCTCGGGCAACTGGTCGTTCGTAAACATTGGAATGACATGGAACTGACGACGGCAGTTAATATTGTTGATCAGAAAGTCTCCGAAACATTCGACTTGACGCTGCCTGCCTTTGAACCGTTTTTCCCAGAACAGCCGGGCTTGTTTCGCCAGCGCGGTGAAATTCGTCTGCTCACATCGGAAACGCGATTGTCCCGTTCGCTAGATAATGGCGGCAGCTGGTTTTTGGGCACTAGCTTAGTGAACAATCGCTATCGCATCAGGCGATCAGTCGAGAGTGATTTCTTCATGAACGGCATCGCGGGAATTGAAAATGAAACCAGTGAAGCGACTGCTTTTGGTGAGATTACCTGGCCCTTGTTAAACAGTCTAATGGTCAATGTCGGTGGGCGGATCAGTCATGTGTGGTTAGACGGTAAGGCACTCGATTCACCGACTTTTGCTAGAATTGTATCCGAAACGGGCGGAAAACGGAGCCAGACCGACTTTCTACCTTCGGTCGGAGTCCAGTACCAGTTTGCGGATAGCTTGACTGGCCATGTGCGCTATCAGGAAGGTTTTCGCGCTGCTGGCATTGCCGTGCGTGACGATCGGGTTGAGCGTTTCCGCAATGATAAAGTTGCCGCAATCGAGGCGGGATTTGTCTATAGCAGCGGCGGCGAGACCGGCTTTGATGCCGGTATCTCTGTTGCGCATACCAAATGGGATGACATTCAAGCTGATCTGATTGGCAGTGACGGCCTTCCGGGCACATTGAATATTGGCCGTGGTCGGATATGGACAATTGATGGGTCAATGAACTGGCGGCCGCTACCTGGCTTGTCGATTGAGGCGAGCGCCATCTGGTCCGATAGCCGCTTGACGGAACCTGCGGAGACAATTGTTGTCAGCGATCCAGAGGCGGAATTTACGCAAGATCTACCGGAAGGGGCAGTGGTCGTTCAAAGTGATAATCTGCCCAATGTGTCAGATTTTTCAGGGCGGTTAGCTATCGGCTATACCAGCGCCTTATCCGATGATATCGATCTCTCATTATCCGCCTGGGGACGCTATACAGGGGAATCTCGATTAGGTATCGGTTCGATATTGGACGTGAAGCAAGGCGATTTCATCGATACCGGCCTGTCGGCGAGCGTTGATTTCGGTCGGCGGTCGATCTGGCTGGAGGCATCGAATATTTTCAATGCAACCGGTAATCGTTTTGCTTTGGGATCACCCTTCACACTGCCGTTTGGCGATCAGATTACGCCTTTGCGTCCGCGCACCATCAGAATTGGTTTCGACGCCAAATTCTAATCGATCCAAATCGTCTCTGTTAAAAGCCAAATATTACAGACCAATAGCTGCCAATCATGTGGTGAGTTTAATTCCGCCTTACGGTTAGCTCCGATCGGTGACGTCTTGTCGAATATCAAAGTTAGATTTTCAGACAAGGAACCCCCATGCGTCTACTTCTCGCCTGTACTAGCCTTACCCCCATAATGTTGATTGCCGCTGGTCCGGCCCATGCTGACACAGAGATCAGCACAGCACGCACGACACCAATTGCGACCGGCACAGACAATGATGATATCCGGATTACCAATCAGGGTTCAATCAAGCCAACCAGCGGTACCGCTGTCACGATTAACAGCGATCATGATGTCAACAATCAAGGCACAATCCAGATTACCGGATCCAACGGCGCCAGCGGTATTGTCGCGGAAGCGGGGCGCTCTGGCACTATTACCAACAGTGGTTCGATCATCATGGATGAAGACTTTACGCCGGAGGATGCTGACGACGATGGTGATCTCGATGGCCCTTTTGCGCAGGGCCGAGATCGTTTTGGCATCCGAACCCTTGGCGCGTTCACGGGTTCGGTGGTCAATAGCAGTACGATCACCATTGAAGGCAATGACAGCACCGCGATATCGCTGGAAGGCCCACTCACCGGATCGCTTAATCAAAGCGGTACCATAACGGTTACGGGCAATGACAGCGTCGGGATACGTACAGGCGCCGTGTCCGGGAATGTAACGGTCCGTGGTTCCGTCACAGCACGCGGCGATGATGCGGTTGGCGTCGCGATCACTGGCCCGGTAGGGGGCGCGCTGTTGATACAGAGCAGAATCAGCACAACCGGCTATCGCATCACCACCCGCCCTGGGGACGTTTCCAATCTGGACGCGGATGACTTGCTGCAAGGTGGTCCGGCGCTGTCGATATCGGACGATATTGCTGGCGGTATAATATTCGATATCCGACCCGCCAACAATGATCCGGATGAAGATGATGAAGATGGTGATGGTATTGATGATGACGAGGAAGGCAGCGCGGCTGTTACCTCTCTTGGCGAAGCGCCGGCCGTACAGATCGGTTCAACCAGCGATACCGTAACCATCGGTGCGGTTGCCGGTGATGCAGCAGATGGTAACGGGATTGTGATCAACGGATCAATCCGAGGCAGCGGTGTCTATGACGGTGTCGCCGGCAACGCCCTGTTGATCGGTGGTCTTGGCGGCGCAACGGAAATTGAAGGCGGTATCCTGATCAACGGGACCGTCGATGCGAAATCGGCTGATGATGACGCAACGGCCATCCGCGTTGGCAATCGCACCACGGTACCATCAATCTCCAATAACGGCGAGATCAGCGCAAGCGGCGGTGATGCGGCTAGTTCAGCCGTCTACGCTATTGTGGTGGACGAAAATGGTTCGCTCGATTCTATTGTCAACAAACGAACAATTAGTGCGGACGCGGCCAAAGACGGGTCGGCGGGCGCAATTATCGATCGGTCCGGCACACTGAGTTCTGTTGAGAATAGCGGTACTATCCAGGCAGTCAGCGAAAATGGCGGCGTTGGCAAAGCCATCGCGATCGATCTATCCGAGAATGATGGTGGAGCGACCGTCCGGCAATTTGCGCGCGAGAACGCTGCCGCACCGGTCATTGCTGGCGAAGTCCGTTTTGGCTCCGGTAACGACATATTCGATATTGCTGGAGGCAGTGTCGCCGGACGGCTGGATTTTGGCGGCGGCGCTGATCGCCTGACCGTGTCGGAGGGCGCTTCGTTTCGCGGTGCGTTTGCAGGTACGGCAGGCGCAGCAATCAATGTCAATGGCGGCACATTGATCGTCACCAATGCTACTGGCATCGATGTCACATCGCTCAATGTTACCGATGAAGGTACGCTTGGGGTTACCATTGATGGCCGTTCCGGAAATTTCACGCAATTCCGGGTCGCTGATACGGCCAATTTTGATGAAGGCACTAAATTGGAAATCGATCTGGTCAGCGTGAGCGAGTCAGAGGGACGCTATCAGATCGTCGATGCCGATACCCTGACCGGCAGTGAAAACCTGGCATCCGACGGAGTCGTTGCGGCTTACATGTTCAAGAGTAGCGTGTCAGGTGATGATGCCGAGGGTGCGGTCTGGGTGGATATAAAACGCAAGACGGCGACCGAGTTGAATCTCACGCGGTCGCAGGCGAGCGCTTATGACGCAATATTCAAGGTACTCGACAATGATGAAATGGTTGCGTCCGGTTTCCTGGGAGCAACCACAGCTGAGGTTTTTGACGAAACTATCCAACAAATGCTACCAGACCATGCGGGCGGCGTATTTGCGACCCTTAGTCAGGGGTCACGCTCCACGGCCCGTTTCCTGACCGACCCGGTTGCGCCTTATAGCGATCAGGGCGGCTGGGGCTTTTGGTTGCAACAAACCGTTTGGGGCGTTTCCAAGGATCGTGGACAAACCGACAGCTATGACATTACCGGTCTTGGTACGACCGCGGGCATTGAAGTCGAGGCAGGCGGTATCGGTAATTTTGGTATTTCTCTGGGCTATTTGAACAGCAACGATAGCGATGATGACGCTGCGAACGAAGTGGATAGCAACCAATATGAATTTGCTGCTTATTGGCGGGCACGGTGGGGCGGTTTGCGCGCCTTTGCCAGAGGCTCCTACGCAAAGGTCGAATTTGATTCACAGCGCCGGTTCGAAACGAAAGTCGAAGGCGATGAACAGCCAGCACCGCGATTTGCTGTCGCGGACTGGTCCGGCGATTTGTACAGCCTTGCCGGCGGCCTAGCCTATGAAATGGACATTGGACGGGTGTCTCTACGCCCCTCCGTCTCTGTCGATTATTATAACCTGAAAGAAGAAGGCTATACTGAAACCGAAGGCGGTGATGCGTTCAACTTGATCGTCGAGGATCGCGACAGCGACGAGCTGGCTTTGAATACGACATTGGCAGCAGCCTTGAACTTCGGTGACACGGATCCCGATGGGATTTGGTTCCGCGCAGAGGTAGAAGGCGGCTACCGCCAGATCATTGGCGGCGAGCTTGGCAACACCACTGCCAGGTTCAAGGATGGCGATGCGTTTACATTGTCCCCTGATACCCGAACGGATGGTTGGCTGGCGGGCTTTCGGCTTGTAAGCGGATCTCGCAATCTGCTCGTAGCGGGCGAAGTGAGTGCAGAGGAACAGTTGCGAGATCATGTCTCGATCGGTGTTCGCCTATCCCTGCGTGTCGGCTTTTAAGCAAATTGGCTTTGGCTGACGCCGGGCTTAAATTCTCAATGACCCTAGTCGGGCGGCAGTTAAGCTTGCCGCCCGACTCATTTTTGCACCCCATGAGCACGGGTTCATGGGACGATCTGCACTATTTCTTTGACAAAAACGGCCGGATTTAAGCCAAAAAACCAAAATTCTCCCGCCAATTGCCAAATCGCAACAAGCGAAAAAGCGAATCGGCCTAACAAAGGGTTGTCGCATGAAGCGGCAAAATAACAGGGCCTCTTTACCCCCTTCCTTGTTTGTTCAGGGAAAGATGAGATGCCTTAGACCCTAAGGAGAATACCAATGAAAATGACTAAAGTAATGGCGGCATCAGCTGCAGTAGTTGCTTTGGCCGTTGGCGCCCCTGCCATGGCTCAGCAAAACCAGAATAACGATGTCACAGACACCAACAACGGTGCCGTTGTGGTCAATGACCTGCTCGATGTATATCTGGCAGCAGACGCCAGCACAACGAACACGTTTACGGCCAATGACATCAACAGCAACAATAACAACAACAACGATCTTGTTATTGCTGTGCAAACGCTGACCGCAACCAACACCGCTTATGAATTCGACGAAATGGTCGATCTCGACGGTGAAGACGGTACCCCTGCACCTGTAGGCTACAATAGCGGTGACAACTATAACAGCGGAAGCGCTTTTTCGGCCTTCGCTGGTATCGCCAACCAGTCTTGGAACACTGGCGTGTACTCCAACGCGCAGTCTGCAACGAACATTGCAGCACAAGGCAGCATCAACTTCGGTGATGGTGCTGGTGAAGCAGCAGCAGGCGGCGGTGGCGGCGATTAATCGCCACTTGTTGACTTGATGAAGGGCGGGCCGGTTTCAGCCGATGGAACCGGCCCCTCCATCCCCCAAACCCCCAACCGGGAGAAAAACGATGAAAAAGCACTATTGGCTTCTTGCGATAGCTCCCTTGGCAATGGCCGCAACCCATGCAAGCGCGCAAGTCGCGGATCAGGAAACTGCGCCTCAGGCACCCGCGACAATCGAGCAGCAATCTGTATCCCCGCTAATGTCGATGGACGAGCTCGACGAGCTGCGCGGTGGTACACAAATTGCGATCAACGAACAAACCTTTAACTCGGACAATACCGGCAACACGATAGGCGGCGACTATACCGCCGGCGATGTCAACTTGTCGGACAATTCCCTGTCCAGCTTTAACGGTCTTGGTAATATTGTGATCAACACCGGCGCACAGTCGGCACTCCAGGCGGGCCTGGGCGTGACAATCAATATTACCGACTAGGTAAGGTATAGGCCATGACCCTCACTCCCCCCATCAAATATGGCCTATTCCCAGCCTTTCCGCCCTTCAAGAATAGCTTGAAAACCATCTTGAAGGGCGGACTGCTGGCTGTAACCGGGATGTCGCTGTTTTGCGGTGCCTTGGCCAATGCCGAGGTCCGTCTGGCCCGGGAATCAATTGGCGGGGACTATTCAATCGGCGTGATGACATGGTGGGATATTCCGTTCCGTTCGGTTATTCGCCAGCGCTATGATTTCAGCTGCGGTTCCGCAGCTGTGGCGACCTTGCTGACTTATCATTATGACCGCCCCACCAATGAACGGACACCGTTCAGATCGATGTGGGAATTGGGTGATAAAGAGGCTATAAAAAAGGTCGGCTTTTCAATGCTCGACATGCGCAACTATCTGGAGTCCATCGGCTATCGTGCCGAAGGTTTCAAACTGACGCCAGATCAGCTTTCCCAGGTTAAAAGGCCGGTCATCGTGCTGCTCGATCTTGATGGCTTCAAACATTTTGTTGTGGTCAAAGGCCAGACAGAGGATCAGGTGTTGGTCGGTGATTCCGTTCTGGGCATCAACAAATATTCGACCAAAGACTTTGAGAAATACTGGAACGGCGTCGCTCTCGCGATTGTCGGCGGCCCGATAAAAAGCCTGCCAAAATATAATCTTGATGGTGATTGGAACCGCTGGTCTACCGCGCCCACTGATCAGGTTTCTGCGACTGCGGCTATCGGTAATTTAACAAACCACCTTCCCCCCCTGTACCAGATCTCGCCGGAGCTATTGCTCGACGTGCGGGTTGGTACTGTCAGATGAGAGTAAGAGCCATGAACTATAGACAAAAATTTTTCGCCACGGTCGCCTGCATCGCGTCCTCTACTGCGATGCTAATGCCCCAAACCGCCAAAGCTAACCCCGTGGCGGCGGTTGGTCTGCCCGCACTTGTTCCAGACGAAGATCTGGACAAGTTGCGCGGTGGGTTCGTTGTAAATGGGCTAGGCGTCAATTTCGGTGCCGATATCCGCACCTATGTCAATGGCGAACTGCTGCTGCAGACGGTGCTGAACTTGAACGACGACGGCGCGCATACGACTCAGACGGCCGCTGCCGGACTAAGCCCGGTTGATGTGTCTGCGCTGGAAAATGGTGTCTTATCCAATGGCAATATCCGCATGAAGGTTGGCAATACGCCGGTCTATCTGCTCAACAACGGTCAAACCGCAATTGTTCATGAGACCGCCAATGGTGTCCAAAACATGCTGATCAACACGGCTAACGGCTTTGAAGCCGTTCAGGAAGTGGACGCCACACTCACCCTCTCTGGCTATGAGAGTTTTAACAGCGACCTGATGATGGACCGCATCGGAAGCGCGCTGGATAACATAGCCGGCCAAGCTGGCATTGGAGCCCTTGGAAATTGAAGGGGGAGGGACGGACTGGTTGCCAATCCGGCTGGTCTGAAACTGAAAGCACCACGAACCGGACAGGAGGTTTGTGGTGCTTTTTTTGATGGCTCCCGACCATGGGGCATTCCGGTCAGATTCTGATCAACAAGAGAGTTGATCAGAATCTGAAGGCGGCTTCGACGAACACCTGACGGCCGCGGTTTTGCGTGACCACCCGGTCATCGCCTCCACCGGTGGCTCGCCCGAGTACGTTACCAGCATCCAGAAATGGCCGATCGCCGACGGTATTAGCCCAGATTTCGTCGGTCAGGTTTACCCCGACAAGAGAGAGTTTCCATTTGCCGTCCGGATCACCAACCGAGACGGACGCATCAAGGGAAACATATTCATCCTGCACAAAATCAGCAAAATTGTTGTTTCCGGCAAAATAGGAACCGCTGTATGCGGCGTTGCCGTTGAGGCCAAATTCCAGCGCGTCGCCCACGGGAATGGTCCAATCGAAGGCGATGTTGCCCGACCATTTTGGGGCTCGCGCTGCGCGGCGGCCATCGATATCAATATCATCGGCATTGCCGCCAACACCATCGGGTCCTGGGTCTGCAAGGAAAGTATCGGTAAATTTGGCATCGGTATAACCAAAAGCACCAGAGAGGTTCAGTCCCTCCAGCGGCGTCCGCCAAGCCCAATCGACATCAAAGCCTTGGGTGGTCAGCTCACCCGCATTGACTGTCAGGAAACGCGTATTGGCGCCGTCAAAATTCTGAACCTGCAAGTCGTCAAATACGAAATAGTAGAACGAGGTGTTTACCCGTAATGCGCCCCCACCCAATATTGCCTTCATACCAACTTCGCCGCCTTTAGCGGTCTCAGAATCATAAACAATTGAACTGAGGGCCGCCTCTCGCGCCGCTTCAGGGTCTGGGAAGAGGGCCGGGAACATTTCAGCAAAGCCGGGAACGACCAATTGCACGGAAGCGGTAGGCAAGATGCTATTGTCTATCCCACCGGATTTAAAGCCGGTTTTATAGGATGCGTAGAAATTGAGATCAGGTGTTGCCTGATATTTCAGGGTGACTTCCGGTGAAATATTGCTGTCAGAAAACTTAATCGGGCCAGTGTTAAAGCCTTCCGGAACAACCAGTCCCAGTCCGCCGACGATCGGGTTCAAGAACGACAGCGCATTGTGCACAAACGGGAAATTCGATCTGTGCGTCTTCTGCTCATCCGTCCAGCGCACGCCGCCAGACAGTTCCAACTGATCGGTTATATCCAACGTTCCGCTAGCAAAGAAGGACAGCGCTTCACTTTTCGTCGTCCGCTGCGCCACCCAATCATAGGTAATTCCGCGGGAATCAGGAAAGAGGAAGGCACCCAGAAACGCGTTTTGGGACGTCTCTAAGGGCTGTTTCCTGCTCTCCCAAAAGCCGCCGACGACAAAGTTGAACATGCCATCAAAGTCGCTGGCCAGTCTTATCTCTTGCGTAAATTGTTCTAAAGCATCGGAGAATGGGGCAGGGGCACCGCCGGGTAGACCATCGGCTCGAACGCCGACATAGCTGAAATGATCAAGATGCTCATTTTTGAGATCCAGATAGCCGCTTACCGTCGACAATGTGAGAGTATCTGAAATGTCCAAGTCCATCGCCAACCGGGCAAAGAATGTTTCGGTTTCATTATAGGATTGGCCAACATAACGATCCGCGCCAGTCGTTCCGGGCGCAATTACAAGCAAATCGGGATTGCCGTCGGGGTGCGGATAGAGACCATCTTGGATGTCGCATGAAGAGTTTGATTCAAAGAATGTGCCGGTTAATGCAAAAAATACCGGGTCCGCGACACCGTTTGCACCGCAATCAATATCGGAATGCCCCAGCAAGCTATCGCCTTCGTTGCGATTATAGTTGAGCTTTAGGTTTGCAGAAAAATTGTCTGCCGGATCCCATTGCAAAGTAACGCGACCAACAATGTTCTCCAACCCTTTGCCTGTGTTCAAGAATACTGAAGGGGTGCCAGCCTCCAGCTCGACATATTTTTCGATATTCTGAAATTGGCCAGCAACCCTGATGCCAAGCGTATCATTCAGCGGGCCTGATATATGACCGCCTATCGTCGTTCCATTTTCCTCAAATTCCTGAGAAACCTTTACCCCAACTTCCCAATCGGGCGTCGGGTTGGCTGACCGAACGGAGAAAACCCCTGCTGTCGCACTCTTGCCAAAGAACAAGGATTGCGGGCCTTTGAGAACGTCAATTTGCTCAACATCGAAAAAGGATGCTTGAACCAAACGCATTGTGCTGACTTGCACACCATCAAAATCAAAGGCGACAGCAGAGTCGAACGCAGCTGAGATATTTGTCGTACCGACGCCGCGCAGGCTGATCTGGCCGCCCGCTCCAGAGCCGCCAACTTGGACGTTTAGCGCCGGAACCCGGCTAACAACGTCCGCCACTTCATTGACTTGAAATTTGTCGAGCGTGTCGCCGCCAATGGCGGTGACCGTAACCGGCACTTCCTGGAGTGTCTCTGTCTGCTTTCGTGCCGTCACGGTTATGATATTGCTGTCGTCCACTTCTTCCGCATCCTGTGCGACGGCCGGTGTTGCGAAGCATGAGATAGCTAAGGTCGCCGCCGTTCCCATCAAAATTCCTTTTACAGATTTTGTGGCAGCACCTGTTTCATGACGTTTTGCGAGCAAGTTCATAATTCTCTCCCAATCCTGTTCATCACTTTTGTGACGAACTTCCGTTGCCTGCTGGTTTCTCCAGCATTGTTGTAGGAAGAGACTGAACTGAGTTGCTTGCTTACTCAACTAACGAAAAGGTCAAGAAATATACCCTTGAGGGAATAATATGAGAAAAAGCCCTATCAAATTGAGTGATTATTCTAAAAAAATGCGACCGAGTGCCAGGTAAGTGAAACTATCCGGTTTCGGAATTCAGCTTGAATATTCCTCGAACTCCGCTTTCGTTCACCTTCAATAACCCTGCCTTGACCGCACAAGCGACCATATGGGTTCGGTTTCTCGCGCGCAGTTTCAGCCTGGCACTTTCAACGTGCCGATCAACGGTGCGCGGGGAGATATCGACATGGCGAGCGACTTCCTTGGCGGATAGTCCGAGCGTTACATATTCCAATATTTCTATCTCTCTGTTCGTGAGTATCGGATCGTTGATCAAAGCGAGTGACTGTCCCATCATAAGGATTACCTTTTCGGAAAATCTGCGCGGTAAAATGCGGCAGAATTGAACTTGTTTTGACGATGGGGATGCACTTTCGTGCACCCCCGGTTGGCAAGAGAAAACACTGAGGATGTCCTCTCTTGCGGTAGTCATCGGGTCGTGTGGGTCGTGTGATAAAATAAACTCAGTTTTTCGGCGGGGTATCCGCGGTCAACATTGAAATCTTTAGTTCAAGATTTTGCAGAGCCTCTGCTCTCGTCTGATCGACACAATCGTTGATATCGCGTCTCAAAATTTCGGCAGCGATGCCGGGCAGCGAACATAGGCTTTTCGCTGCCCGGTCGACCCTGCGATGCAGCTTGGTGACATCTTTTGAGTGAGCTAGATTCAGATCATCATAGCGCACTAATTGGCTGGTATATTCCCGGCTTTTTGCGGATGCAGTAGATGGCATGATCGCAATAATGGCTGTCACGAGCGTCATTGTTGCGAGGACGGCGCAGCCGACAAGTGATCCTTGCCTTCGTCGTCGTCTGACCATGTTTGGGTGGGGTAACATTATCGATTCCTTCTATTCATCGGGGGGTTGAAACTGCTTTCCAAAAGCGGCACTCCTTTGCTGTCCTTGCGTGTTAGGGAGCATGTTCATGGGCATTTCATTTCCGTTGTTTTTTCGCTCGATGGCATTAAAATTATCGGGTCGCTGCAGGGAGCGGCTCAGACTAATGGCGGGCAGAAAAAGCCAGATTACTCGCGGGGCTAGTGAGTGAAGTAGCTATGAATGAATTGGAAATTGGTGTGCTCGGCGGTTTGTCGGTGCGCCGCGACGACCATGCTTTGAAATTACCGGCATCTCGCAAGACGCGGGCGATGCTGGCCTTTCTTTTGCTGACCGGTAAGCCGCAACATCGTGAGCGACTATGTGATCTGTTCTGGGAGGGGCCGGATGATCCCAGAGGCGCGCTGCGGTCTGCAATCTGGAAATTGCGGAGACTGTTGAATGATTCCGAGGCGGAGCGGATTGTGGCCGACCGGGAATGGGTTCGGTTCGAGCCAGTTGCGGTAAAGGTCGACTATTCGAACCTAACGGAACGCGCCCTGCGTGATGAGGCGCTGAATGGGCAAGAATTTTCGGAAACGCGGGCAGTTCTTGATCAGCCGCTATTGGCCGGACTCGATTTGCCGGATCATGCACAGTATCAGGCCTGGCTGTCGGCGATGCGAGAGGAAGCCGAGACATTGCGCGGGCGGCTTTTGCCGGACTTGGGCGCACGGAGCGGATCTCCCCTGGATAAGCCGAGTCAGCTGCATCTTGCGCGGCAACAAATCGGCTTTGCAGGCGCGAAAGATGGCACACGCATCGCTTGGGCCCGGATTGGAGCTGGGCCGCCTTTGCTGAAAGCGGCCAATTGGCTCAACCATTTAGAACTGGATTGGGACAGCGAAGTCTGGTCGCCTTTGTTTCAGGAACTGGCGCGCGATCATTGCCTTGTTCGCTATGATGAGCGGGGCAACGGGATGTCTGATTGGGAAGTGGAAAATCTTAGCTTTGATGCATTCGTCACCGATCTCGAAAGCGTGGTTGAACAGAGCCGTGTGGAGCGATTTCCCCTGCTGGGCATATCACAAGGCGCCGCCGTTGCGATTGAATATGCCGCTCGCAATCCCGATCGTGTCAGTCATCTCATATTGTGGGGCGGATATGCCGCCGGCTGGCGCGTGGATGAAGAGAGTGCTGAATCGAAAGCAGAGCGAGAGGCGCTGATCACTCTGGTCGCAAACGGTTGGGGACGGGATGATTCAAGCTATCGGAATCTGTTTTCCCGGGCACTGATTCCCGGTGCAACCGAAGCAGAACGTGTGGCCTTTGACGAGTTCCAGAGAAAAACGGTTTCGCCGACCAACGCGGCCCGGTTTTTGGAGATCTTCGCAGACATAGATGTGCGCGATAGACTGAGTGCGATAAAATGCCCGACTTTGGTAATGCATGCGCGCGGCGATCAACGCGTTCCCGTGGCCAAGGGGGCTGAGTTAGCCAGCCAGATCAGCGGGGCAGAATTTGTCACGCTGCCGACCGATAATCATCTTTTGTTGGGGCGGGAACATAGCTCGGAACTGTTTGTTGCCCATGTCCGGCAGTTTCTGTCGAATGATCCAAACAACGGCGCGGCGAGCGGTTAGACGGTCGCTTCTTAGTCGGGACAATGCTTTCCTACATGGTTGGTCTAATGCTATGATTTTCTGGGCTGTTTCCCATCTTTGAACAGTAAAACCGATATTCTAGCGGACTGTGAATTGTGTGAACTTTGCCCTCCGTTCGCGCCTGACAGAAATGGCAAAGGGGTGTGTGCACTTTGTGAACTTCACCCCTTTGGTTTGATATCTTACGATTTAGAAGCGGAACGGGATTCTGGCGACGATACTGACATCCGGTGCGTCCTCGGTCACGCCAAATTGGAAGCCGAGGTTCATCGATTGCTTTTCACTCAGGCGATAGGACATGCCGAAGTTCAGTGATCCGACCTGAATGTCATTGCTTTCCTGAAGCGTGTCACCCAGCTGGGTCTTGGTCGAGAAAATATAATTATGGCGATAGCCGAGCGAAAAGGAAAAGCGCGGATTGAGCGCAAAGCCAAAGCCGACGCTGGCGTTAATCGCGTCGCCGGGATCGACCTTTCCGACAAACACATCGCCGATCACTTTGTCAATATTGCGTTCGATATTCCACAAATAGCCCGTCCCACCATAGATGACGACCGGATCAGAGGGCAGCAGGAAGCTGAGGCTGGGCTGCACGCCCCAAAATCCGGAACCGGTGGCGAGGCCCGTGGCAACACCGAATTCGTCAAACGGGATCTCATAGGGACTGGTGCCGGTATCGGTTTTGACACGTAGGCCAGCGACCCAGATCGGATTCTGCGGTTTGGGCCGGTTGAGCTGATAGCGCAGCGATATTTCCGCGTCACCAATGCCGGTTTCTTCCAAACCGATTTCGCGGGTAATCTGTTCATCGCGCTGTTGAACGACCTGAATCCGGTCTTTGCGGTAGAGCAGGGGAACGCGGCCCTCAATTTCTAGCCGATTGGTCAGACCATAGCGCATCGCGAATGTTCCGATAATGGTATCCCGATCGGCATCGCTGGCTTCAATCGCGCCAATCTGGATGCCGGGGATCAACTCAATGCCACGGAAAACCAGCCGATTGGTCGATGATCGCGTATATTCTATGGACGGATCAAGCACAAACTGACCCTGCGGTGTGAGCACGCCTTGCCCTTCCGGTACGGCTTCAACCTTCTGTTCGATATTATTGGCTTCCGGTGGCGCTTCGCCAACCGGTCCCTCCGGCATGGTCAGTTCGTCATCAGGGGTGGTGCCAATTTGCACAGCGGCCGTCTCGACCTGGCTGCGCTGAATACCGGCGCCGCGCATCTGCGATAGGGCAAAGGGGGGTTCAACGGGGGTGGCGGCACGCACCAGTTGGTTGTGCAGCTCCAGCTGCTGGATCTTGTCATTTTGCGACTGGATCAAAGCACTCTGACTGGCGATCAGTTTTTTCTGGTCCGAAAGTTCGGATTGGATTGCCTGCAAAGCGGCGGTGATATTGGTCGTGTCTTGAGCCGTGACTTTTGGTGCTAGTTTTTTGGCGGGAGGTTGCTTCGCTGCTGGTTGCTCTATTTGCAGCTGTTTGATCGATGATTGTTCGATGGGAACAACAGTCAGCGCGGTCGGTTGTTTTGCCGGTTTCTCCTTCTGTTGCGCGACTGGCGACTGGACGGCTTTCAATCGGGCTAGAATCCGGGCCGTTTCCGCTTCTGCTTCGGCAGCGGTTAGCCGGGGCGCTGGACTGATATGGTCGGTATCAGCATCGTCAGTGGGGGCGGCCATTGCCGACCCTCCGTAAAATGCAGCGACAGGAAGGGTGATGATGGCGGTAATGGGGGTTAAACGATGAATGGTCATGGGTCTTCTCCAGGCATGCTTGCGCATGCAAATTTCTAGGCAGCGGATAGTTCGCCGAGGCAAAGCTCTGCTGTGGGATGAATGTCGGCTTCTGGATCAGCCGCGAGGCTGTCCTGATACTCGCCAGCGAGGCGGCATAGTCCGGCATTGTTGGTGATGATGACAGAGTCTCGGCCATTGACCTGAATCAGGCCGCGGCGCGCTAAATCGGAAAATGTCCTGCTGACGGTATGGACCGTGAGGCCCAGGAAATCAGCAATATCACTCCGCGACATTGGGACAAAGATATTGGGATCATCATTGGCCTGCTGTTTCAGACAGAGCAAAAAGGCCGCCAGTTTTTCTGTGGCAGTCCGGTGACCCATGATGAACAGATAGCGCTGCGCGGTCGACATTGCGCGAAACAATATCGAAACGGCCTCATCCAGCTGTGGCTTTGGCGTTGAATCCTGCGTGATATCTCCGACCCGGTAACAGCGCACAACCACATCCGTGACCGCCTCTGCTGCCGTGCCATAGGTACCATGGTCGGCGCCGAACACGTCACCGCTGAAGAAAAAACCGGTCAGATGCCGGTGGCCATCCATATGAAATCGGCAGGTGCGAACGGTGCCCTGAACGACTTCATACCAGCGGCTGGCTTTTTGTCCTTCGTCAAATATTAGTTGGCCTGCACGAAACCGTAAGGTGGTCGAGCGCAAATTTGAATGAAGCCCCTGCATCATCGCGGGGGCGGTTAATAGCGATTGCATCCGTGCTGTCTCCTCTAGACCCTCAGCACGACCCTTTTTCGTTCATTCCGCGTCGATATTCCGAGAATATAGGCGCGGCCTCAGATGCGACCATTTGTTGTTTTGTGGGGATTATGTACGGCAAGAGGGCAGATACGGTCTATCCAGCGATTCGCCTGTTTCGAACGCCAAGCGATTCTCCCTGCTATATTTTACTAGGGGATTTTACCTATGGAATCCTGCGAATATGTAAACTACTGTAAATTCAAACAGTTGGCATGGACGTTTTTATCCTATCCAATTTCTATGCTATGAGAGTAGAAGATTATCCATCGCTAAAGAGTAATGTTACAGCGATAATGTTATGCGATGATTTGTTGGGGAGGGAACCACCAACAATCAGTTTAGTCGGTTTTTGGGACCGCATCATATTGCGACTACGGCCTGTGCTTTGCGCTATGGCTGTTGGTGGCTGAATGACTTGAACAAATGGGGGCATTTGTGGGTTAGCAAGCTTTGCAGCTTGTCTGACATTATAGAAAGTGATCCTCGTGATGTTACAGCAAAAGAGTTTGGCCAGCGGTCCCGTGCTCACGCTGAGAGAGCATGAGATACTGGAGTTTATTGCCCAGGGGCTATCAACAAAAGAAGTGGCGCAGCACATTGATATCGCTCCACGCACGGTTGATCGTCATGTTGAAAATGTACGCCTCAAACTTCGCGCAAAAAACCGTACCCATATGGTTGCGTGCGCGGTGATGGAGGGGCTGCTTCAGGTTGACGGCTATGATCGAGAAGAAGTTGTCGACAATGACATGGTTTAGGCGCTGCAGCCTGATCGTGCCGTCCATAATAAGGGCCTGTTGTAAAACCTGATCAAATGAGCCAAGCCGTCGAATAGTAATAGCGATCGGGGCATCATTGGCATGACGGCAAATATCGACGGTACGACCTCTGCAAAATTTCAGCGTATAAAGGATGAGTTTGCTCGCAACTTTGCCGAACGTGGCGAAGTCGGTGCATCGGTTTGTGTGAGTGTCAACGGCGAGACAGTTGTCGACCTTTGGGGCGGTATTGCAGATCCGGCGACCAACACACCATGGGAACGGGATACAATCTCGATCGTTTTTTCATGTACCAAGGCGGCTACCGCTCTATGCGCGCATATATTGGTGGATCGCGGCTTGCTGAAATTGCATGCGCTGGTTTCTGACTATTGGCCGGAATTTGCCAAAAACGGTAAAGAGACAACCACCGTCCAGATGATGCTTAATCATGAAAGTGCTGTCCCCGCGCTACGCGACCCAGTCAAGCCAGGTGGCTATCTCGACTGGGACTATATGATCAAGCGGTTGGAAGATGAAGAAGCCTTTTGGGAGCCGGGAACGCGCAACGGCTATCACATGGTCAGCTTTGGTTGGACGGTTGGCGAGTTGGTTCGGCGTGTATCTGGTAAATCATTGGGTCAGTTTTTTCAGGACGAGGTAGCGGGGCCATTGGGTTCAGATTTCTGGATTGGATTGCCTGATCATATAACGCATCCAATCGCGCCGATAATCCTGGCAACACCGGACCCAAAAGTAACGATGAGCCCATTCACCAAAAAACTGCTCACCGATCCGCAATCAATTCAAGCGCTTTCTTTTCTGAATAGTGGCGGCTGGAACCAAAACGACCCCGTAGCCCACAAAGCAGAAATTGGTGGAGCAGGCGGGCTGTCCAATGCGCGCGGCCAGGTAGCGATGTATGAGCCGTTGGCGCTTGGCGGATCTCACAATGGGGTTAAGTTGGTATCATCGGAGCGGCTGGCGCATATGGCGCGGGTTTCAACGGCGACTCAGGTTGATGCGACGCTGCTTGCGCCGACCCGCTTTGCATCAGGCTTCATGAAGTCCATGGACAATCGGGCCCATCCATCGGGCGATCAAATGTCTGCCATTCTTGGCGACGCAGCCTTTGGGCATGTGGGCGCTGGTGGTTCGATCGGCTTTGCCGACCCCGAATATGGCCTTGCCTTCAGTTACACCATGAACCAGATGGGGATGGGATTATTGTTGAATGATCGAGGACAATCGCTCGTGGATGCGACTTATACAATATTACGTGAATAGTGATTATTTTCCGACACCATATTCCAATAAATCCAATATTTCTTTCTGATGTTTAATATCCATTTCAATAAAGACAGATCCGTTAACCTTATCTGTTCGACTTTGATTTATCCCCCTGACGCTATTTTTCTCCTGCGGGGCAAACGCAAAGGAAGAGATAGATATGAGCGAGAATCAACGTCCAAGACCAGCCATAGTAATCGGCCCTTTAGGCGAAGCGATGACGAGGGATGATTTGCCCCATCGATCGACCACAAGATGGGTTGTCCGCCGAAAAGCAGAAGTCGTTGCTGCCGTCAATGGTGGTATGCTGACTACAGATGAAGCTTGTGATCGTTACAGTTTGTCGCTCGAGGAATTCATCTCCTGGCAACAAGCGATTGAGCGTGCCGGTATGCCGGGACTCAGGGTTACGCATTTGCAGGATCATCGCGAGCATTATCAGCGCGCCTGAAGCTAAAGCGGATCATGCCCGTTTGTCTGTGGGTGAACCCAAGCATATGTGGGAGGTAATACTGCCAACTTGCGATAGGGTGCCCAGCACATCCGCATGAAAGGCTTTATAGGCCGAGAGGTCAGCGACTTCCACACGTAGCAGATATTCGACGGAACCTGTAATATTGTGGCATTCGCGGACCTCGGGCGCTCGCGCAACCGCCTGTTCAAAAGCCTGAGCATCTTTTTTGAGATGTTCCGACAGTCCGACCATGACGAAAATAGTAATGGCCGCACCGCGAACGGCCGGATCGAGAATGGCCCGATAGCCTTGGATTAAGCCTTTGCGTTCCATGTCTTGCACGCGCCGAAGGCAGGCTGATGGTGACAGTCCGACCCTGGCGGCAAGGTCGATATTGCTCAAGCGCCCGTCATGTTCGAGTGCATGCAATATATTACGGCTTATGGCGTCTATTTCGATCATATATTGCGTATAATGTTTGTAATGACGTCAATAGGCAAGCACCTTGTGCTCCATTTGCTGTATTATTGTGTTTCCAATTGATTATCGCAAGGAACATGATGTGACGGCCTTTCACCTTAATGAATATGATATTTCCAAAGAGCGCGGTTTCCTCTCGTCTTTTGATCCCGAAAATGTTCAACTACCCCAAGATCTCGAAGTCGTCCGCGAAGCGGCGATGGCGCTGCCGAAGACAATTCCTACTGGGGCGATTCGGCATCATATCGAGCGTCTACCGCGGTTGGATCTTACCGATTTTTGCGCCTCATCCAGTCTGAGCCAGCGGCGTGTTGCGATGGTACATTATTCATTTCTGGTGCAGGCCTATATATGGGGAGAGCCGGAGCCGCCCAAGCATCTCCCCCAATGCCTTGCGGTGCCCATCTGGCAATTGGGCCAATCGATTGGACAGCCGCCCTTGCTAACCTATTCATGCTATGTGCTCGACAATTGGGCCCGGATTGATCAAGCTGGTCCGATAGATCTCTCCAATATACACATGTTACAGCCATTTCTGGGTGGGCAGGATGAAGCGTGGTTCGTGCTCATCCATGTTGCGATCGAAGCCCGAGCAGGCGAAATGCTTGCCTCCATTCCGACGCTTGTTCAAGCGTGCCGGGATCACGATAACACCACGATAGAAGCCGGCTTAACCGCTATGACCGCAGTGTGGGATGATATGAACGACATTTTTGATCGCATGCCAGAACGCTGTGACCCCTATATTTATTTTCATCGTGTCCGGCCCTGGATTCACGGCTGGAAAGACAATCCGGCGCTGTCCGACGGGCTGATATACGAAGGTGTGGAAGAAACCGCCGGGAAGCCGCAGGTTTTTCGGGGGCAAACGGGGTCGCAATCGTCGATTGTGCCATCAATGGATGCCTTTCTGGGTGTTGATCATGCCGGCGATCCGCTGCGCACCTATCTGGATGAGTTGCATATTTATCGCCCGCCCGAACATCGCAAATATATAGATGATATTCGCGCGAACAGCGTCTTGCGACCCTATGTCCAGGCGACCGACTCAGCGAACCTGAAAGCGCTTTACAATGACTGCGTCAATAATTTGACGCGGTTTCGAACGCGGCATCTCGAATATGCAGCGAGCTATATCAACAAACAGTCAAAGGGCGGTGCTGGCAACACATCAGATGTCGGAACTGGCGGCACACCATTTATGAAATATCTCAAAAAGCATCGAGATGAAGCTGCGGCTCATATGCTCTGAACTGCAACGTCAAAATGGCCAGGAGAAGGAAAGAGCGGTTTGCCCGGTTGCTGTGCCCGATGGAGCATAGCGCCTTTCGATAATTGTTCCATTTCCATCATGGTCAATCGCGACCACGGTGCTGCAACGCGTTCCGTAAGCGGGATTGCGGATGAATATTGGTGAATATTGCGGATAGAGTGCGAGGTTTTCTTCCGTATAGGTCTCTCTTCCCACTTCTGGGAAGTGTGCGGTCTGATCCATCAAGGCATCTAGCAAATGTTCAGGATGTTCTGAATCATCCTTCATCCAAGCTGTTAGGGAATTTTTGAGGGCGCTGGATTTTGGCCACGGCCTTTGCAGCGGGCCATTGGAAAGGCCATATGTTCCACTTGCCAAAACACTGCTGACCGGTTTGGGGCGGTTAGAATGGACGATGGCTTTGTCGCCTTCTACTGTAATCAGATTGAACGGATTAAAATCTGCGAATTGGCGAGCCGAAAGATCTGCCAAAGGCCCTTCACCAGACAGAAAGCTTTTCAAAAGGTCTCCGCGAGAGTGTTTCTCGCTATCTGGCGTGCCATAGCCGCTCAAATTGGTTACGATCGCAAGGCGCCCCTGTTCAGAGACGCCCAGCCAGGTTCCGCCTGCTTTGGTGTCACGCCCAGCAAGTAAATGGGTCGGAGTATCCCAGCGGGCCAGCGGCTGTGCTGGTCGAGCATGCATCTCATCGCGATTGCCAATGGCAACAAGCTTCCAACGCGGATGGGACTGCCAAGCAAAAGCGACGATACACATGGGGCATCTATCGCCGAACGCAATCAATTTGGCGAGCGATATTAAAGCCTTTCGCTATACAGGTCGAATGCGAGCGGGAACCGATACAGGTTCCCCATTCCTGTATCGATCCGGTAAATACGTCTTAGATGGCCAACTGACGAAATTGCTCGCGAGTGGATGCAAACATGCCATTCATTGCATCTGCAACGGCTGGGTCAGTTGTCGCTAGCGTCCCGCCATCAACTGGCGGTTCCGGAGCATATTCCGCTTGGAGGCGCAGGGCTTCAGCGTATTTCTTACCGCGCAAGGCGGCGACAATCGACAGCCCAAAGTCCAGTCCAGCAGAAACACCGGCACCGGTAATAATATTACCATCGACCACCACCCGTTTGTCGACCGGAATGGCCCCGAAATCAGGCAGAACAGCATGAGCACCCCAATGTGAGGTCGCTCGCTTTCCATTGAGCAGGCCAGCTTTGCCCAAAATCATCGATCCAGTGCAAACGCTAGTAATATAACGAGCAGTTTCGGCTTGTTTCGCAATCCAGTCTACAGATGGCTGATCCGCCATCACCTTCGCGGTGCCCGTTGTCCCGCCGGGCACGAACATGATGTCCAATGGCCCCTCAATATCTTCCAGCTTTGCCGTGGGTTCGATAGCCAACTGCAAATCGGAAGCAACCGGTGCAAGACTATCCTGCGTGGTCACCAAATCAACTTTGGCTCCCATCATACAGGCAAAGAAGAAATGCGGCCCGACTAGATCTAGCGCCGTAAAGCCTGGATAAAGCAGCATCGCCACCTTTTCATTACCATGCATCTTTATGCCTTCGATTTTCATCAAGTCGAAATGCGCAGCCTCGGTTTCCTTTTGCGCGGCCGCCAGTGCTGGTGAGATATCGCCTTTAGCGATTTGCGCAGCAGCCTGTGCGATTGCCAAAAAGGGCGCTGCAAACAATGCTGAACCAGCACCGAGAAGTAGAGAACGTCTGTCGAGGGTCATGATTTGTCTCCTGAATAAATCTGTAATTGCTTAGAAATCGAAATTGAGAGTGACATAAGCAGAGCGCGGGTTACCGGGACGCACCACCGATTGGGCGAGATATTGATAGGGAAGGAAATATTGCTCATTGAAAATATTATCGATCCGCAGCCCCAATCGTGCGGGTCCCAAATCATAGCTCGCCTGAGCATCAAACACGACATAGCTGTCGCTGCGCGCACTGTTTGGCAAAGTCAGTTCAGCACTGCTCGCTGCTGTCAGCCCGGCGCCGATTGCCAACCCATCCACGGCGCCGTCGGCAAACCGGTAACGTGCAGCAAACCGCCCAGCATGTTTCGGGACACGCGGCAGTTCGTCTCCCGATGGGATGACGGTATCAAATGTCACTCGGGCATCGGTATAGGCATAGGTGGCGAGGAAGGACCAGTTGCTATTGGGTTCCCAGATCAGGTCTAGCTCAATGCCTTCGCTGCGTTGTTCGCCGGTTTGAATGGACGAGAAAAAAGTAGTCGGATCCGGGGTCGGCACGTTGGACCGGTTTGAATCAAACCATGCCAGCGTTCCGCTCAAACCAATATCCGCCAGCCCTAGCTTGATCCCGGCTTCATAATTGCGTGCCCTTTCCGGTTTCGGCACAGTCTTCGGATTGTTGAAGAAAATCGAAAGCCGTGCGCCCTCCGCATAGCCAGCAAATACTGCCAATCCGTCGATAATATCAAAGGTCGCGCCAATGCGAGGGTCCCATTCCCTATAGGTTTCCCGGTTGCCATTGCCGCCGATAGGTTCACGCAGAGTCAGTTCCGAAAATCGTATACTGGCCAGAATATGCAGGCGATCGAAGAGCGATATCTGGTCCTGCACATAGAAAGCCGTTGTCCGGTAATCATTGGCTACAAACGTGTCGAGCGGGGGTATAGCACCAAAATCAAGACCGCTGTCTGGATCAGCAAAATCCAGAATGCCGAGTGGAACAAGATTAAAACCCGATGCGGCTTCGTAATCGGTTGCGTCATATTGCGCTCCGATAAGCAGGGTATGATTCACCGGACCAGTATCAAAAATCGCGGTTACACTGGCATCCAGTGTCCATTCGTCAACCTTTGCCGGCAATTGCGCACTGATGATTGGAAATTCGCTACCAGTACCGGGGAAAAAGGAAGCGAAGATGGTTGTAGCAAATTCCCGATAATCATTTTCGTAGCGCCGGGCTCTAAAATCAAAGGTAAGATTGTTGCTCAGTGGTTGAGAAAGGGAGAAATCGGCGCTGAGATTTTCAACAACGGTCTTTGGCGCGTTGGTAGCCCCGGAAAAGCGGAACGGATCAATATCGGGGAGATGGACCACGGACGCCGGCAACCCGACATATTCAAGTTGCTCTACCCGGCTGTGGGTAAACCGGGCGATGATATCTGTCTCAGTTGGCAGTACGGCGCGTATAGAGCCGTTTATGTAGAACCGTTCGATCTCAACAGCATCAATAGCATCTTCGGCGTCTTGATATTCCGCGATCAAACGCACCGACAGATTATCATCAAGCTGCAGATTGGCGTCACCGCCTAATTGCCATGTGTCAAAGCTGCCAGCACGGCCGCGTACAGAAAATTTAGTGCCTGGCTCAGCGGTTTTGCTGACAATGTTGATTAGTCCGCCCACCGGCGCGCCGGTACCGCCACCGAACAGTGCGGATGTCGCTCCTTTGGCAACCTCGATACGTTCAACCGCGATCAGGCTCGCCGGGTCTGCCACTGCCGTGTCTGCGTAACCGATAAGGCCATCGGTAAACAGCTCCGCCTCAAAACCGCGGATGATCGGGTTGGCCAGCACCAGTTCCGAGGATAGCGATGGAATGATGCCCGAGACATTGCGCAACGCCTCGTCCAGTGTGTTGAGTTCCTGTTCCTTGATCAACGTGTCAGTCAATACCTGAATGGATTGCGGCACTTCTATGAGCGGGACAGGGGTGCGTGTGACACTGGCGACATCAACCGCGTAATTTTCACGGCTCCCAGTAACCACGATGGTATTGGACGGTGTCCAGGATTGCTCGGTCGACGATGAGTTTCGCGATTCTGGGACAGGCTGGGCGATAAGGGGAGGCGAGATGAATGCAGCCGCGCATATCGGCGCAGACCGCAGCAAAAAACGATTTTTCATTTTTGTTATACTTTCCAAATGAATTCAAATGGGGAATGCCATTTCGACAGACCAAATGTGATTCAGATGGGAACAGGAGGCCCTCTCAAAGGCGGTCGCAGGCGGGAAGTGCCATCTCTCGATATGGCAGAATCGGGTTTAAGACCGACCACCATGATGAATGCCAGCGCCAAGGCAAGCTGGATCGGATCAGCAGCTGTCATGGCGGATTGAGAGACGCTGCTGGCGGAGCAAGCCTCTTCAGTTTTATCCGATCCGCTATCGTGATCACTGGTATCGGAAGCCATCGGTATTTCAACGGTCTGCTGGGCATTGTCCAAACCGTTGCAGATTTTCACGGTGATCGTTTTATTATCTGCGCTTACCATATAGCCGTTAGGGACCAAGGCCTTCATCGCGATGGCAGCGATGAATAGAGCTAAGAAACAAATTCGGTGGGATTGAAAAAGATCTCGGATCAGCTTCATGGCGCTGGGCGGTAAAGTCTTTCATTGGTAATTGCAAGATACCGAGCCGCTTACGGGCTGAGATATTTCCACAATTTACTTCTATCTGCTTTTCGAATCTCGCCCATGGTTTGGTGCAGGCGCGGTTCGGCGAGTTAAACTTGGTTCTACAATCGCCGCCCCTTCCACACAACGCGCCCGATAATATTCACCTCTGCCGGATCGATATCATCCCAGTCGGGATAACGTTCATTGTCGCTGCGGATAGACAATTGGCCCGATGGACGCAGCGCTAGCCTTTTAACCAACAGAACATCGTCCATGCGCAAAACATATATGCCGTCGCGCAGCGGTCGTTCCGCAGCGCTGTGGTCAACCATGATGTCATCGCCATCACATAGCGTCGGATCCATCGAATCGCCGTCGACCACGATCAGCGATAGTTTCTTGGGATCCGTACCGATCTGCTTCAACCATTTGGCGCCAAAAGCCATGCTATCTTGAGGCGCTTCATCGTCTGCCAGCGATCCCGGTCCAGCGGATGCACCAAGCTGTAGCTGCTTGATCCTGACCATATTCTGGCTGCTCAGAGAGGATGTCTGCGTCGTCACAGCAGGGATATTGGCGCCCAGCAACTGTTCATCGATGGCATAGAATTCTGCCAATTTTCGGCGGTCTTCTTCATCCAGCTTTCGCGGCGTACCCCGTTTAATATATTGCTGGATATAGGCAGGGTTTTTGCCAAGCATGCGCGACAGCGATGAAAAATCATCACCATTTTTCCGGATTAATCGTTCCAGATTGGCGCGCGGGCCATCACCCAATTCAGGAAATTTCTGAGCCATGGATCAACCTTATCGGCACTGGCCGAAAAAGACAATAGGAAAAATCCTAGACATGTAGGAAATTGCATTTCAGATAGGAAATTACCTACTGAGATCGAGTCGGTAGGGTAACATCGCCTCTAGGATAGACTGCTGCAAATGGAGAATAGCCAATGTATCTACTACGAGAAATTGAGAAATTTATGCGTGAGACCGAGATGCCGTGGACCAAATTTGGCCGGCTTTCGGTTCGCGATCCCCGCTTTGTCGAGGATCTGCGAAATGGCCGCCAACCGGGCAAAAAAATTTCACTTCGCGCGGAACATTTCATGAACAAATGGCGGAATGATCATGCCTCTTGAACCACAATATGTCCCCACACGATGGGCGAAAAAGCCAAAGGATGTTACAGATCAACTGACGGAACAGATGCAAATGCTTGTCGGTCTGGATTATCAGGTCCGTATGCTGCGCGAGCGCCCCTGGGCCAGTATCACATTTTCCGGTTTGCGTTGCCAGTTTGCAATTGTGCCGCTGTGGAGAGGTGGTCGCGCCATCTCGCAATCTTGCGGCGCCCGTTTGCTACATTACCCTTATGATCTCCATGGCTATTTTGTTGCGGATCTCGTGATCGAACGGCCAGCTGATGGCCGGGATCAGACGGTCATTGTCGAGATATTGGCGATAGACGATCCGGTGGTACGATAGCAAAACCGTCGAGCATCAACTGCCGGCTGTGCTTAGCGCTGGGCCGTCATTTTTTCCAATGTCCCCAAAGCGGCTTTTAAGGCAACATCCATATCTGCCTGACGCGCTTCCAAAGATGGCTCAGCTGTTTTTTCCACTTCTTTGAGCGTGGGAGGTGCGAATGCTGGCGCTTCGTCGCGAACAAGGTCAGCAACTGGCGCGGCTTCCTGATGCAGAACGGGCTGATGCGGAACGGGACTGTCTGGCTGCTGGCCTTGCGGAGCTGGCATTGATGGTTCCGCAACAGCGGCAGGTGATGCGACGGTAGCGGCGCTCAAGCTGGCGGCCTCCAACTGTTTCAAACGGTTTAGTCCAGCTTCAAGGCGATCGGCCAACTGCGCGATATTGAGAGCGGACAGATCCTCTGTTGGCATCTCAATTTTCTGTACCGGTTCCGATATTGCTTCTGCTTCAACCGGAGCGGCTGCAACCGGCTCTACATTTTCAAAAGCGGTTTGCGGTTCAGCCGATGCAGTATCGGCAACCGATACGTCCTGTGCAGCTGGCTCCTCAAATGCCTGAATTGCTTCGGCCAAAGGCTCGTCTGCATCTGGCACGCTGAAAATTGATGGCCGCTCCGCTTCTTCTGCTTCACCTTCCGGTTTCCGCAATTGCGGCAAATCAGAAAGGTCCATCACTCGGGCCTTGTCCTTCTTAGGCTTTTTGAGAAATTTCGTGAGAGATTTGGCATCAAATTTCGGCAGCGCAAAACGCTTCGTTTTCTTGGCCTCTTCTTCCAAGTCTAGCTCAATCGGGCTAGCGGCATTAATTTGTTCTCGAAGTGCAACGCCCATGTCAGAGCTCCCTTTGCGATTTAGAAAAAAGTAGATAGCGGATGCGGATACCAGACCCGCCATGATGGCAATCAGGCCGCGAGCCGTATTGCCCAGCGGCGGTGCGGCTGCGGGCAGGATTTCGGATAATCCCGTCGCGCCAATGGTGGTTTCCAGATAAACATGCGGCAACGTAACAACGACGAGCGCTGCACCGATGCCAGCAGCGATCGCCATGATCGGTACCTTTTTTGCATCCAGATATTGCTGTGTTAGTTCCACGTCATTCTCCACCGTCTCAGGCTGCGCGCTGATAGGATTTGTGCGCAATCAACCTTTGGTAAACAGGATTGTAACGCAAAATGTTTGACGACCAGTTACGATCCGCTTCAACAAATTTCTTTGCTGTTTCAATAGTTTGCTGCCATTCGTCGCGATTTTTCAGTAAATCGGCCAGTTTTTGGGCGATTTTTTCCGGTGATCCAGCCGGAAATAATGTGCCGGTCACGCCGTCTTCGATCAGTTCTTGATGCCCGCCGACATCAGAGGCCGCAACAATCCTTCCTTGCGCCATAGCTTCGAGCGGTTTCAGCGGTGTCACCAACTCTGTCAGCCGCATTGATTTGCGTGGATAGACCATCACATCCATTAAGCCATAATAGCGCTCAACATCTTCATGGGGTACGCGCCCCGTGAATGTAATGGCTGAAGCGGCGGCCGATTCCGCCACCTGCTGTTTCAAAGCCTTTTCCATTGGTCCGCCGCCGACCAGTAACAGATGCGCTTCCGGGCAGGATTCGTGCAGCATCGGCATGGCGGCAATGAGATCGTCGATACCTTCATAGTCATAGAAGCTGCCGATAAAGCCCAGCACCGACTTGCCGTTGAGGTCCATTTCCGTGCGCAGTTGTTCATCTGGTGCAGGCGGGTTGCCGAACAGCCGCAGATCAACGCCATTAGGTGATACGGTAATTTTCTCTTTCGCCACGCCGCGTGTGACGAGGTCGGCTTTCAAGCCTTCGCAAATCACCGCCACTGCATCAGCGCCATTTACGGCGTGGTTTTCAAGCTGTCGCGTAAGCCAGTAACGCGGGCTGCCTTCGCGTCCGGTCCCGTTGCCAACCGCCGCATCTTCCCAGAATGCTCTGATCTCGTACAGCAGCGGCAGTCCGGTTTTCTGTGCGACACGAAGTGCGGCCAGGCCGTTGAGGGACGGGGAGTGCGCGTGCAGCACATCTGGCTGCCATTCCTGCACCACGTCGGCAATGCGATCGGCAAAGACCGATACTTCCCGCCATTCGCGCACCGGCGAAGGTCCGCTGACATCTCTCAATGTCCGGAAGAAGCTCAATCCGTCAGATTGTTCCAGCGGTTCTTTCGCTTCAAATCCATGCTGATCCTGCCGAACACCGGTTACGCCGGCAACATGCAGGCCGCTGGCAATTTGCGCCTTCATAATTGCCCGGGTGCGAAAGCAATAGCCGCTGTGCAAAGGCAGGCTGTGATCCAATATGTGCAAAATCCGCGTCATGGCGCAAACCGTTGCCAGAAAAGGATTAACGTCCCGTCAACCCAAAGCCTGTATCGCGTGCACAGATACACATGAATCTGATGCGTTAGTTGAGGCCGCCAAACTCCATATGATCGATAATTTTTCCATCGCTCTAACCCATGGATTGCTGCTGATTGCGGTATGGCGCCTGATTCATCGCCCAGACCTCGACCATGAAGATCCCCCGGAACCCGATGCAGAGCCTGAGGGCTTTCAGGTAAAGCGAAACTAGTCCGATGCGTGATCTGGTCTTTGTCGCTTATCTGTTGGCGCTGTTGTTTCTGGCGTTTAAGCGCCCGTTTATCTTCACGCTGGTCTATGCCTATATCGACATCGTTGCGCCGCAGCGGCTGAGCTATTTCCTGCTCAATTCCATACCCTTGTCGCTTATTGTGTTCGGCATGGCCTTTCTTGGCTATGTGGTCGCAGACGACAAGAAAGACAGTCGCTTTTCGGTGCGGCAGGGAGCGATGGTTCTGCTGCTGCTCTATTGCGGTTACACCACTTTTACCGGGGCCTTGCCCGAAGATGCGATGGAAAAATGGGACTGGGTCTGGAAAGCTCTGGTCTTCGCCATATTCCTGCCGCTGACGCTCCGCACCAAGTTGCGCATTGAGGCGTTGACCCTGTTCATGGTGCTTTGTGCCGCGACCCTGATCATCACTGGCGGGATCAAGACGCTGGGTTCGGGCGGCGGCTATGGCGCGCTCGTGCTGCTGATCGACGATAATGCCGGGCTTTACGAAGGCTCGATCATCTCGATGGTGGCAATTGCCATCATTCCGCTGATGCTGTGGCTATCGAAACATGGCACAATCTTCCCACCCGACTGGCGGGTCAAATATTTCACTTTGGCGCTGATCTTTGCTGCCTTGCTGATCCCGATCGGAACGCAGGCGCGGACCGGATTGGTGTGCATTGCCGTGCTGGCGGTGCTGCAGCTGCGCTTTGTTAAATATCGCTTCCTCTATGCTGGTATGGCCGTGACCCTTGGCCTGATGGCAATCCCGTTCCTGCCGCAAAGCTTTTCCGACCGCATGGGCACGATCCAGAATTACCAGGCGGATGAGTCCGCCTCGACCCGCATCGCTGTGTGGGAGTGGACCATCGAATATGCCAATGCCAATCCAATGGGCGGCGGGTTCAACGTCTACCGGCTCAACAAGCTGCGCTATGAGCTGGCGCCCGACAAGAAGGGTGATCAACCGGAACAGGAATATGATTACGAGCTGGAGGATGACGGTCCGATCGAAGTGATTGATGAAGCTCGCGCCTTCCACAGCAGCTATTTCGAAATGCTGGGTGAGCAAGGCTATCCCGGCCTTGCCCTTTGGCTTTTCATTCATATCGGCGGTATTTGGCGCATGGAAGTGTTGCGGCGGCGCTATCGCAAGACCACCAAGGAAGGAGAGATGTGGGTCGCCCCGCTCGCTATCGCGCTGGAAAACGCCCATATCATCTACATGGTCGGATCGCTGTTCGTTGGCGTGGCGTTCCAGCCTTTTGTCTATATGCTGGTCGCCCTGCAAATCGGCCTCGACACCTATATGAGTCGCCGCGCGCAGGAAGCGAAATGGAACCCGATTGCAGGACGCCTGCCTAGCAGCACATGGTCGCAGGCCACCTCCTGATCACACAAACCATATAAAGCAGATGACAGGCGCGCCGTGTTCGCTACGGTCCATCCATGGAATCTGATCGCCCTCCTCTTATCGTCACGGCTGCCGCTGAACGCTGGCCCGTCAACGGGTCCTTCGTCATCAGCCGCGGAGCCAAAACCCATGTTGATGTCGTCGTCTGCACGGTCAGCGACGGCACGCATCAGGGCATGGGCGAAGCTACTCCGATCTATTATGAAGGCGAGACAGCCGAAAACTGCATCACCGCCATAGAGGCATTTGCCCCGGCTCATGACCGGTTCAACCAGCAGATATTGCTCGACGATATGCAAAGAGGCGCGGCCCGCAACGCGCTGGACTGCGCCCTGTGGGATCTTGCTTGCAAGCAGACCGGCCAGCCCCTTTGGCAACAGGCAAGCCTGCCCGAACCCCGTGCCCTCACGTCCGCCTTCACCATCTCGCTTAGCGATCCAGCCCAGATGGAGGCCGATGCCCGCGCCGCCGCTGACACTCACAGCCTGCTCAAGCTCAAACTGTCCGGTAGCGATGATCATGAGCGTGTTGCCGCGGTCCATCGCGGGGCACCGGAAGCCCGCCTGATCGTCGATGCCAACGAGAGCTGGAACGATCTCGACATTGCCGCCGAGGCCAGAATATTGGCGCAGTGGGGCGTCGAGCTGATTGAACAGCCGGTTAGCGCGGGACGAGATGATCTGCTGGCCGACGTCGATAGTCCGATCCCGCTCTGTGCCGATGAAAGCTGCCATACCAGCGCTGACATAGCAGCCCTCGCGCCCTATTATCAGGCCGTGAATATCAAGCTCGACAAGGCTGGCGGCCTGACGGAGTCTATCAAGATTGCCGATGCCGCAGAGCAGGCCGGTCTGAAAATCATGGTTGGCTGCATGCTCTCCACTTCGCTTGCCATCCGCCCAGCCTTTGCGCTGGCCCAGCGCGCCCAATGGGTTGACCTCGACGGCCCTCTGCTGCTCGCGCAGGACCGAAAGCCCGCCATGCAATTTGCGGGCGGAGAGGTGATGCTGGAGGCCTGAACCTGGTTAAAGAGAGGACCAGATGCGGGCGGCTGGAGCGAGATACCGAGTTTCGGAGCCTATCCGGCGTGGATCGCGGCGCTGAGTTTATACGGTTTCGACACAGGATGGTCAAAAACGAAAATCACTCTACGCTGCCGAAGAAGCCATAGAAATCAGCGCATTGTGCGCGGGATATCGGGACTGAGCTCCCACATCCAGCCCGCGGCGTATTCGCTACCCTCCTTGATATAGTCGCGCGCTGCCGCTGTGCTTTCGGGATCATCCTCACGCTCGCTATCATTCCAGTCGAGCGCGCCATGCTCCACCCGGTCCAAAATGCTGTCCCATTTGGTCAGGGCAAATTCCCGCGCCACTGGATTGCGTCCGATGCGCGAGGGGTTGGACATGATGAACTTGGTCAGATTTTCGTTGAAGACGCGCTTCTCGCCAATCTGCTCACCTTTCCAGAATATCGGCTGCGCCACGCCATTGATCGCGCGGTCAATCGCTTCATGGGTGACTTGCCGGATCGCATTTTCCAAAGCCGCCTCCCAGGCCAGGTCAAACGGCGTTCCGGCCAGCCGCGCGCGCAGCTTATAGGCGCTGTCCCGCGACATATAGACAGACTTGGCCGCCGCCGTCACCGACCCGGACGCCGCCAGCGCCTCCAGAAAACGGCGCATCTTCGCCTTGCTCCAACCATTATGCTGCGGCCGCGACGTTGGCTCCGGCATGGATTGTTCATCATATTCAGGGGGCAGATTGGTCATTGGGGAACTCCATATTTAGATTATGAAATCTCCATACTAACCTATATGGTACATTGTAGGAAAGCGCTGGTTTGCCGGGTAACAAATTTCCCCACGGGACAATTCAAGAGCCCTGCCAAAATCAATAATATGGCAGTTCTGGTCTTCTAACTCTTTGCCATCGCCAGATCATTGATGATATAGAGGGAAAGAATCCCCACGAAAGGTATATCATGAAGACCCTATCCAAATTATTTATCGCAACCGCAGCTTTGGCAACAATCCCGGCTTGCTCCTCTGAAATGAGCGAGGACGAACAAGCCATTTATGACGCCCGTCAGGCGGAAGAAGCAAAAAAACCGACCAATCTTACAGCGGTAGTTCAGGGCAATCCGGACCTGTCCACGGCCAGCACCATGGTCGCCATATCTGGCATTGCTGTGGACCTTAAAGATGATGGTCCCTTCACAGTATTTATTGCGAATAATGATGCGTTCAACAAGATGGACCCGGAAGAACTTAATGGCCTGATGACGGCCGAGGACAAAACCGAGCTCGCCAGCATGGCCAAATTTGGTTTGGTTGAAGGCGATATGAAAGCCGCTGATATCGCGAAGGCAATTGCTGATGGCGAAGGGACAGCGAGCCTGACCACTTTGCAAGGCGGGACCCTTAAGGCGACGCTGGATGGTGACAAAGTGGTGCTTGAGGACGGCGCAGGTAACAAGGTCAATGTGATCGAAGCCGACATAGATTCGAGCAACGGCACCGTTCATATTATCGATGGTGTTTTGAGGCCGAAATAAGCGCTGCCAAGAGCACTTGAAATCGGGCCTCGATGAAAATCGGGGCCTTTTTTCTGTCTACTATTCAGAGAAGCGCCTGATGGCGAACGGCTGACCTGCGATGATCGGCGCGTGTCTTTCGCTAAAGCCGCTTCCTTTACACCTAGTCGATATTGTGCCAGCTTCGGCAGTTAAAGGGAGCTTGCAATGGAAATTAAGCGGAATATTCTCGTCACCTTGGGTTTAATGTCAGGGCTTGCGCTCTTTTCATCACCTTTGTCAGCAACGCTCACGGATCCTCGCGCACCTAATGAGGATATTGTGGTCACCGGCAATAAAACGACAAAAGGTGCCATTGCAGATTTTATAAAAGCAACAATCGCAACACCCAAAGGCGGAAGACATGAGGGGCAATATGCCCGCTTTCCCAGCGCGGTTTGTCCAAAAGTCGTTGGTTTGTCGGAAGAGAATAAGAAGCAAGTAGAAAAGCGCATGCGCGGTGTTGCGCTGGCCGCTGATATGAGGGTTGCGGGAGAAGGATGTACTCCGAATGTCTTTGTGATGGTTGTGGCGGATGGCGACGAGGCTGTGACGAAATTACGCAAAAAAAGGTCACGTCTATTTGGCGGCATGCCTCACTATGAAAGAGAACGGATCGCCAAAAGTGGCGGGCCTTCTTATTCTTGGAAACGCATTCAGACCGGTTCTGCGGAAACCGGCGCTCTGCAAAATTCTGATGAAACGGATATTCTTCCGACCGATGAAATGGCAAAGACCGAAGTCGCGACAATGAATTCAAATGTGAAGTCGCGGATCAAGCGGACGACCGAACAGGCGATGACTCACTCTTTCCTGTTGCTTGAAAGGGATGCGTTGGTTGATCTGACGACGATACAGATTGCGGACTATGCGGCCATGCGTTCTTATATGGATACCAGAGACGGTTCCACCAGTGCAGCGCCGGCTTATTCCATTCTATCGCTTTTCGATACTGCAAACCCGCAGAACAAGCGCCCCGCTTCGGTCAGTGAAATGGATCTGGTGTTGCTCAGTTCGCTCTATAACTCTCCGGCTGATCTCTCTGCTTCGATGCAGAGCGCGGCCATGTTGCACCGGTTTGAGAAAGAGCTTACCTCCCGCCAGGAAGATTGAAGGTTCGCGGCTTTCGCTGATCTAAATACCGTCGAGATATTCGATTACTGGCGCCGCAGCCATGCAAGGGGCCAGCTTGGGGCCACTGGCGCGGAAATGATCGGATTTACCGTGAGCATCCAGCGCTGCCTGATCGACATAGCGTTCCAGTACTTTATATTGCTGGGGATTTTCTTTGCTTTGAAAGACGGAGTAAAACTCGTTGCCAGGTTCATTTTCACTGACGGCTGCCATTAACTCCGTAAATGCCGCTTCAAAATCCGCGTTCTTGCCTTCTGCAACCGTTAAAGTCGCCACTACGCCTACTGCCATGATACATCCTCTTATATTTGATTATGGGATCGGGGCCGGCGCCGTAGCGCCAGCCCTGAACATTTGTGCCTAGAGTATTTCGAACAGTCCGGCTGCGCCCTGACCACCACCAATGCACATGGTGACAACGGCATATTTCGCGCCGCGGCGTTTGCCTTCGATCAGTGCGTGGCCAGTGCAACGTGCGCCGGTCATGCCGTAAGGGTGACCGATGGAGATTGATCCGCCATTGACGTTCAACAGCTCGTCAGGAATGCCCAGTTTCTGTTGGCAATAGAGTACCTGAACAGCAAAGGCTTCGTTCAGTTCCCAAAGACCGATATCGTCCATTTTCAGGTCGAATTTTTCGAGCAATTTGGGGATAGCGAAAACAGGGCCGATACCCATTTCATCCGGCTTTGTACCTGCCACTGCCATACCGACATAGCGGCCCAGCGGGTTAAGGCCGGCTTTTTCAGCAGCACTGGCTTCCATCACCACACTGGCGGAACTACCGTCAGATAGCTGTGATGCGTTACCGGCGGTAATGATCTTGTCTGGGCCAAGAACCGGGCCAAGGCTTTGCAAACCTTCCAACGTTGTCGTTGGGCGATTGCCCTCATCTTTGCTGAGCGTGATTTCATGCATGGAAATCTCTTTGGTTTCCTTGTCCTGCACACCCATGGTGGCCGTGACCTCGACAATCTCGTCGTCAAACTTACCCGCTTCTTGCGCCGCGGCGGTGCGTTGTTGGGATTTGAGCGCATATTCGTCGCACGCGTCGCGGGAGATGCCATAGCGTTCACCAACCACTTCAGCGGTTTGCAGCATCGGCATGTAGATATCGTCATGCATCGCCACCAACGCCTTGTCCGGCGCCATCCGCATTTCCGGGGTCTGCACGGTGGAGATGGAATCCTGTCCGCCGCCAACCACGACATCCATGCGGTCAATCGTGACCTGTTTGGAGGCTGTGGCAATGGCCATCAGGCCGGATGAACATTGGCGGTCCAGCGTCATGCCGGGGACTTCGATCGGGAAACCGGAGCGCAGCGCCACGTTACGGCCAAGATTGCCGCCCTGAGAGCCCTGCTGCAGCGCGCTGCCCCAAACCACATCTTCTACAGTCGCTGGATCAATGCCCGCGCGTTCGACGGCGGCTTTGGCGGAATAGCTGCCGAGTGTTGGACCGGCGGTGGCGTTGAAGGCGCCCTTATAAGCACGCCCGATGGGGGTCCGGGCGGTGGAAACGATGACTGCGTCACGCATGATAATGATCCTTTATTGTGAGATTTCTGAGTCGAATTTGACGCCTATATTCTCTTTTAATCGGCCAATTAACAAGGTTTTTCTTTGCTACTGGTCCTGACAAGTTTTTGTCTTTGCGCTGACGCTACGGCAAGCTAGCCCTCTTGTATATGAACCGGGAAGCCGCCTTCAGGATAGGGCATGATCATCGTGCCATCGGGTGCGGAGGTAAAGCTTGTTTGCGTTGGATAGGCAAATTCCAGACCTTCCTCGTTAAACTTCTGAAGGATAGCCAAGCCGATTTTGTGGCGACCTTCATAGACCACCTCATAGTCGCTGCTCATAATGTCGAAATCCAGCTCGAAATTGATCGAGCTGTCGCCAAAACCAACAAAGCCGGAGCGGATAAATTTGGCGCCATTATCTTCGACTATCTGCTTCAACAGGCCCGGAATACGCCGCGCATCATCTGGCTCAGTTTGATAGATAACCCCAATGCCATAACGCGTCCGGCGACGACCCAATTGGGTGAGATTGGTGATTTCCTTATCGAGCAAATTGGTGTTGGAGATGATGATTTCCTCTCCGGTAACGGCCCGAAGCCGGGTACTTTTTAGACCAATTTCTTCTATCCTACCGGTGGTATTGTCATAGCTAATAAATTCACCGCGTCGAAACGGCTTGTCGAAGATGATCGAAAGCGCTGCGAACAGATCGGAAAATATCCCCTGTGCAGCAAGGCCAATGGCAATACCGCCCACACCAAGACCTGCGACCAGGCCGGTAACATCCACACCAAGATTGTCGAGAATGACAATGGTCGCAATCGCAAAAATCACGCAGGTAACCAGCAAACGGATCAGCGACATTGCGTTCTGCAGAGTATCGCTCTGGCTCGGATCAGCGGACAGTTTACGGGTGAAAAAGCCGAGGATCAGTTCCCGCAGCCAGATCGCGACCTGCACCACTATAGAAATTGTGAACAGAAAGCCGACGGTCCGGGTAATGTCGGCCGGCGCATTGGAATAGCTTACCACCAATTGCGCCGAGACCATGAACATGAAAAATTTGCTGGTCCGGGCAATCGCCTGGGTGATGATGGCACGATAACCGATCAGGCCTTCATTATTGCTCACCTGCCGGGCCGCGTATCGTTTTATCGCCCCGAGCACAAAGAAGATGAGGGTGCCGATAGCGATGGTGACAAGCAGCTCAATATAATTATTGCTCAGCCATGTTACGCCTTCGTCGAATAGGCGCATCATCGAAATACTTTCGTCAATTGCGAAAGGAACGGGCGTATTGTCTGTGGAATTTGCCATGTCATGATGCGCTAATAGCCGCCGAGACTAATGGCAAGCCGTCTGATCTCAGTACGAGCCATTATTGCGGTTTAACGGCAAAGATCAAAAATTCGACATTGCCCTTGGGGCCCGTGATCGGACTTGCCGCGATGCCTTGCACGGTCCATCCTTTGCCGGTCAACCAATCGCGTACCTTTTCACAAACCTGATCATGCACCGCCGCATCGCGAACAACGCCGCCTTTGCCGACATCCTCGCGCTCCGCTTCAAATTGCGGCTTGATCAACGCGACCAGCTGCGCCCCCGGTTTTGCAAAGGTCATGGGTTGTTCGAGTACTTTGGTCAGCGAAATGAAGCTGGCGTCGCAGACAATCAGATCAACCGGTTCGGGGATATGATCCGCGGTCAATATCCTGGCGCTTGTCTGTTCATGGACGACAACCCGCTCATCCTGCCGCAATTTCCAGGCGAGCTGATTGGTACCGCTGTCCACTGCATAAACCTTGGCCGCGCCGCGGCTCAGCATGACATCGGTAAAGCCGCCTGTGCTGCTGCCCACGTCAATTGCGGTCATATCCGTCACGGCAATATCGAAATGATCCAGCGCATGGTCCAGCTTTATCCCGCCGCGTGAGACCCAGGGATGGTCTTTGCCTTTCAGGTTGACGGCGATATCATTGAGATATTTCTGACCCGGCTTGTCCACCTTGTGATCACCAACCGTAACCAGTCCGGCCATGATATAAGCCTGCGCTTTGGCGCGGCTTTCTGCCAGACCGCGTTCGACCAATATCTGGTCAATCCGCAATTTTTTTGCTTTTGCTTGGCCTACCTCAGCGGGTGGGGCGGTTTTCGCGGGGCGCGTATCATTTTGTGCCATATCAAAATGGGACTAGCCGAAGCATAAGCTTTTGACCATATTCGATGTCATGAGAATCACTTTACCCTTTTCCGCCATATTGTTAGCGGCCGGTTGTTCGGCGGTGGTGCCGGCCCCGACGCCCGCCCCTGCAGAGACGACAGCGCCTGCACCGGCTCCCGCCCCAACGCCAGCTCCCACACCGCCACCTCCGGCTCCGGAACCGATGAAAGGGGACTGGACGGACTGGCCAATCGCGCAAGGCGACTGGGTATACCGTGAGGATGATCGCGGTTCTATCGCACTATTTGGCCCGCCCAATGCGGAGGCCACCTTCATGATCCGCTGTGATACGGCGCGCAATCAGCTGTTTCTGTCGCGTGAAGGCACAGTTGCCAATAGCGGCGCGCAAATGACGCTGCGGGCAAGCTCCGGTCTGCAAAGCTATCCCGCACGCAATAGTGGCGGAGCGCTTAATTATGCGGCGATAGCGCTGCCGGTGGACGATTACATGATGGATCGTATTACGTTTAGTCGCGGCCGGTTTGCGGTCGAAACAACCGGATTGGCATCGCTCGCCATTCCGATCTGGCCGGAGTTTACGCGGGTTGTTGAGGATTGCCGCAGCTAGCCGTCACAACTAAACCTAGGCAGCGCACATGTCTGAGCTGGATGGTGAGGCGCGAGCGGTCAGCTGCGCCTGAGGCAGAACGCGGGATTCTGACAGCAAATTAAAAAATTTCAAGTCTTGTTCCTGAGTGTCGAATGATTCACATTCGAATCGTCGAACAAGCGGAGATTTTCAATGCAACAGTTCGTATCTTATCAACAAGCGAAAGGAGGTGGTCCGATGTCTCATGGTTCAGCACAGGGGTCGGAAAAATCCGTTCGGGGGGCGTATCTGATTTAGCGATCAGGCAACCCGGCAGCGGCACTTCCAACCGCTGACCCATGCTTAGAGGCTGTCGATCCAATCGCGATCGACAGCCTCTTTTCACTTTTGGCTCTTTTCATTTTTGCGGTTCTGATGGCTCAGTTGACTCGGTCTCGGGAGGTTCAAAGCCGCGTTCGGGATCAAATCCTTCTGGCTCATATTTGCCCGATGATGGCTCGATATCTTCATTGCCAGCGACGCAAGCTCCCAGGATAAGAGTCAGGGATGCCGCGGTTGCGAGGGCTGTTAGTTTGTGCATGATAGTTCCTTCAGCTGGTCCCGCCTGCTTTGAAGGCCTTCATTCTACAGGACGAACAACCAGTGACGATCAGATTGCGGTGTGTTGACCATTTCTCGGGTTTTGCTTGAAAGTGTTCAGCTCGCGTTGCTGTCGTGACTTTCCAGATATTCCTCACGGATCATGAAGTCCTTCACGCCAATGCGGACTTCCCGCAAGAATTGGATAAGGGCGACCGACAGCAAACTCATCGCGATAATGAACGCCCCCGCAATGACAGCGGACAGGTTCAAACCCGTTAGCCCCATCACAAAGAGCAATCCGATCAGAATACAGGCAACAATGGCGCTTATAACGCTGAGATATATCGCGCTGTTCACGATTTTGATCCGCAGTTGTAGGTCGTGCAACTCATCGACAATACATTGATGCTCATAGCCTTCGGTCTCGTTGAACAAGTCCTGTAAGATCCGCGACCGGTCAATAATCCGGGCGAGCCGGCCGGCAAATAGCCCCAGCATCCCACCGACCGCAACCAAGAGAAAGGCCGGTGCCAGCGCGGTTTGCAGCACCGTTATGATATCGCTCTGTGCCAATGCCAGTGTCATATTAACCCCTTGCTTCGCTCACTCGTAGCGTATCACTAATGTCAGCCCTGTGACCTGTGTCGCATCAAATGCCTCCAGATCAAAGCGTTCTGCATCCGCGCGTGCGCGGGTCAATATCGCTTCCGGAACATTGCTTTGTGCATATATCGCATCGGCCTGACCCAAAAGCCGTGCCTGTTTGATAGTCAGATCATCTGGATCGGCGCTGTGAAGCTTTAACGCAATCACTCCTGTCGGATTGCCTGCCGCCGGATCTTCCAGCCAAAGGTCAATCGCTTCTCCATCATGATCGGTAAATGGGTCGAGCGTCCCGCCGGGATTAAGCGCGGCATCTATTGCGCGGCGACGGTCGGCCCCGTCCGGCCAGAGGCTTTTGATCCGGTCACGAGCGGCAAACAGACCGCTGGCAAGCCGCCCCAATCCCGCGGGCAGCATTTGTTCCAACCGTTGCCGTACGGCTTTTGCCAGTCCCGCAGATGCGCCGCCGGTGCCAATGGCGATCAGCACCGGATCACGATCGATAATGGCTGGCGTGGTATAATCGCAGAGGACGGACCGATCGACGGCATTGACCAGCAGGCCGCGCGCTCTCAGGCGCTTGACCGCCGCTGCGGCTTCATCATCATCTTCAAGCGCAACCACCGCCAGCGCGGCATCGGCCTGTTCATCATCGGTAATGATTGCCCCGGCGCGTTGATAGAGCCGCCGCTTCGCATCCGCCATCTCTCCGCTGCCGAGCAATATGACTTTGCGGTCTTTCAGCGTCACATAGATCGGTAGCTGGTCCACGGCTATTTCAGCCAGTCGGGAACATGTTCGGCGGCCATGATGGTCGACGGTTCAATCCGCTCGGCCACCACCGCGTATTTATCGCCATCGACCAGCACTTCTGGAACAAGCGGACGGCTGTTATAGGTGTTGGCCATGGTCGCACCATAAGCGCCTGCGGTCCGAAATATACCCAGATCATCAGTCTGTACCCGGTCCACTTCCCGTTCCTTCGCGAAGATATCGCTACTCTCGCAAATCGGACCGACGATCGATGCGGTCATGCTGTCACCGGTTGGTTGGACCGCTTCAAAATGATGCCAGGCATCATAAACGGCGGGCCGCATCAGATCATTCATCGCTGCATCAACGATCACAAAATCGCTGTTCACGCCAGGCTTGATGCGGATGACCTGCGTCATCATCACACCGCTATTGCCGGCAATCACGCGGCCGGGTTCGAACATCAAAGTGACGTCCCAACCCTCGGTTACGCGAGTGACCATCGCGCCGTAGTCGGCTGGGCTAGGTGGGTTTTCTTCGGGCTTATAGGGCACGCCAAGACCGCCGCCGAGATCGACATGGGTGATAGTGTGGCCAGCGTTGCGCAAATCGCCGACCAGTTGGCCCATGCGTGTATAGCATTTTTCAAGCGGATCGAGCTTTTGCAGCTGGCTGCCAATATGCACGGCAACACCGCGCAGGTTCAGGCCTTCCAGCTTGGATAGGCGCGCAAAAATATCAGGAGCAACATCAATTGCGACGCCGAATTTATTCTCCGCCTTGCCGGTCGAGATTTTCGCATGCGTGCCTGCGTCCACATCAGGATTGACGCGCAGCGTTGCCGAGGCTCTTTCGCCGCGTGCCGCTGCGATCTCGGCGAGCATCTGACCTTCTTCTTCGGACTCGAGATTAAACTGTCCAATGCCCTTGTCGAGGCCAAGCGTGAGTTCGGCGCGGCTTTTGCCAACGCCGGAAAAGACAATATCCTCTGCCTTCATCCCGGCGGCCAAAGCCCGCTCCAGTTCGCCACCGGAAACGACATCTGCGCCATAGCCTTGATTAGCGAGAATTTTGAGCACCGCGAGATTGGGGTTGGATTTCACAGCAAAGGCAAGATGGATCTTGCCAGCATCTTTCAGCCCTTCCCGAAACACGCGGGCGTGGCGTTCCAGCGTGGCGCGGGAATAGACATAGACCGGCGTACCGATCTGATCGGCAATATCGGGAAGCGCGACATCTTCGGCATGCAGCACGCCATCTTTGAGTTGAAAATGGTCCATCGAGCGGGGCTTTCGAAATTAGAATCTGGCGAAATGTTAGAAAAGAAGGAGTGCAGTTTTAGCCGGGTGGCGGCAGGTCGAATTTATCATCCTGCCGTTTCTCCGACCGGCGAAGCAATTCGTCGCTACGTTCTGGCTGTGCCTGCGTAGAAGGTGTGATCAACTCCTCGCCACTTGGCTTTTCGGCCTCGCCGTAAACTGCGGGCGGCAATGATTGCCCCTTGGGCGGTTCCAGCGTCCCGCGATTACCGCAGGCGGAAAGAATGACCATTGCCGCCAGGGCCGCTATTTTTCCAAAATTATTCATAAGCGATTCGTCTGTTCCAATTCTGCGATCCGCTGTCTTACCTGCTCCGGCGCGGTTCCGCCATAGCTGGTCCGGCTGGCAACCGATCCTTCGACGCTTAAATCCGGCATATCATGGCCTTCCACGCGGGCATCAATGGCGGCAAGGTCGGCAGGCTTCAGGTCTGAAAGGCCACAGTCCCGCTCTTCGCATAGTTTGACCGCCGCACCGGTAATATGATGCGCTTCTCGGAACGGAATGTTGATGTCTCGCACCAACCAATCAGCCAGATCAGTTGCAGTAGAAAAGCCACTGTCGGCAGCATCGCGCATCTTTTCGGGTACAAAGGTCACGCTTTCAATAATGCCGGTCATCGCTGCGATCGAGAGGCCGAGCAGATCATGCGCCTCAAACACCGGCGGCTTATCATCCTGCATATCCTTGGAATAGGCGAGCGGCAGGCCCTTCATCGTCATCATGAGCGCATTGAGGCAGCCAACAATCCGCCCTGCATGGCCGCGCACAAGCTCGGCGGCATCAGGATTGCGTTTTTGCGGCATGATTGAGCTGCCGGTGGACCATTGGTCGGACAGTTTCACAAAGCCAAAGGGCTGAGAAGCCCAGATGATAATCTCTTCCGCCAGCCGCGATAGATGCAACGCCGTTTGTGAAGCGGCCATCAGATAATCGAGCGCAAAATCTCGGTCAGAGACGCTGTCCATCGAATTTGCCGTTGCAGCACCAAAATCCAGAGTTTCAGCGGTCATTTGCCGATCATTGGGAAAACCGGTGCCGGCGAGGGCAGCCGCACCCAGTGGACATTCATCCAAGCGCTGCTTGGCCGCCCAGAACCGGCTGCTGTCGCGCGTGAACATTTCATAATAGGCAAGCAGATGATGACCCATGGTGATTGGCTGCGCGACTTGCAGATGGGTGAAGCCGGGCATTATCGTATCGGCCTGCTCCTTGGCGCGGGCGATCAATGCCTCCCGTAAATCCCAAAGTCCGCTCGATACGTCATCCATGGCATCGCGCACCCATAGACGGAAGGAAGTCGCGACCTGATCGTTGCGAGACCGCGCTGTGTGCAGACGTCCAGCAACGGGGCCAACAATCTCGGTCAACCGCGCCTCGATCGTCATATGAATATCTTCAAGGTCCAGATTTTCTGGAACACCGCCGGCTTCATATTCCTCAGCAATCTGATTGAGGCCATCGATGATCTTGGCCGCATCTTCCGCCTCGACAATGCCTTGTTTGGAAAGCATCTCGACATGGGCGAGCGATGCGCGGATATCCTGCCGCCATAATTTCTTGTCGAACGGGATAGACGCGTTTATCTCGCGCATGATTGATGAAGGGCCATCGGCAAACCTGCCGCCCCACATGCTGTTGGAATCTGATGTGCGATTAGTGATGCGATTATTCCTGTTTCTATACCTGCCGGCGATGCTTGTTGGTTGTGGTGTACAATCTGGCGATAAGCAATCTGATGAAGCGGAGCAAGTTAATGATGGTGCTCAAGAGGGCGAGACCATCGAAAGCGATAGCGGTCTGGTCGGGCGTCTGGATATTTCCCAGCGCGGCAGCGCGATGGTCGATACGCCTTTCAAGGACCCCGAAGGCAAGACGGTCAGTCTGTCAGACTTTGTCGGCAAACCGGTGCTGGTGAACATTTGGGCGACTTGGTGCGCACCGTGCATTGTTGAAATGCCGATGCTGGATGAATTGGCTGCACGCGAGAAAGGCCGGATGAAAGTGCTTGTCGTGTCGCAGGATATTCAAGGAGCAGAGAAAGTGGATCCGTTTTTTGCCAAGGCGGATTTCAATGAGCTGGAAGCTTATACCGATCAGGAAAATGGGTTGAGTTTTGGATTCGGATCAGGGTTGATGCCGACCACTGTGCTCTATGATGCGCAAGGCAAGGAAGTGTGGCGCGTGATCGGCGCGATGGACTGGGATGGCGCGCGTGCGGCAATGTTGATGGAAGAGACGCTGGAGGAATCTTTTTAGATTCCCTCAAGCGCCGGGCGCGGCGAGGTGTTTTGTTAGACCTCAGGCGCCGGGCGGGCCCATCCGGGCCCTTGGCTACGCGCCAATAAGGCGCGGCGGCCGGTCGGCCTTGCCTCGCTGCGCTCGGAAGATGCTCTTGAGGTCTGCCCAAAGTCGTAACCTCTGAATGTCGCGCTGATCCGACGCACCGCGTCGGCAAGCGCGACCGCGCGCCCGAGCTTATGCGAGGATAGCCAAGCGGGCGGATGCCCGCGCCCGGCGCTTGAGTTTGGATAAAGATAATCACTCCAAACCCTTCGCTTACGCTACGGGATTTTTTGGGTCGCCCGTCCGCCGGACGGGCTCTGATCCCAAAAAATGGTGGGCGATGACAGGCTCGAACTGCCGACATCTTCGGTGTAAACGAAGCGCTCTACCAACTGAGCTAATCGCCCTTACATAGGTCAACCCCATGAAGTGTTCGGGGCCATTGCCAAATCATGAGGGCTTTGGCAAGCACCTTTCCTCAGCATTTTGCAAAATCGAAAAATAAGTGCAGCCCGCGCATGATGCGGCTGCACATAATTGTGACAGATTGTAAAACCTGAGGTGCATCCGCGATTCGCAGCTTATGCCTGACTATCCACAGGAAATAATCTATATATATCAATAAGTAAGTGCGATTATTCGATTTTTCCACAGGTTGCCGCTGTCAATCTAATTATTTCATTTTTTTTACACCTGCGGCCTTGCTCGACTCGTTCCGAGGCGCTTACTAAGAGACATCGGCTGGTGGCTACGGATTCGACAATTCGGGCCTCTATGACATTGAAAAAAGCACCGTTGAAAAAGTGTTTTCAACATGGGGTTTTCTGTGCCTTGCGGTTCCTTTGGCTGGGAACCCATTGGAAAGGACAAAAAATTTCTGGTCGATGAGCGGTCCTGCAAAGACGCGGGTTGAAGATAATCGGGGGATGTTAGTGGTACAAGAATCAGAAAATGCGGGCACCAATATAGATACTAAGGCAACAGCAATTAGTGTGGAAAATCCTGGCGTGGAAAATGACAGTTTAGCAGGGCAGGGTGATGTTGCTTCGCAGTTAGCGGATGTATGGCAGACCATCTGTTCCGGACTGCGCCGCGATCTGGGTGCCCAGATTTTTGGCCAATGGATTAAGCCGATCAAACTCGCGCGTTTCGATTCCGACAATGGTGATCTGCAGCTTGTGCTGCCCTCCGAATTTGCCGCCAATTGGGTTCGCGAACGCTATGCCGAGCGGTTGACCCTCGCATGGAAGAGCCACTTTTCCGACGTGAAAAATATCAGCTTTTCGGCCAAGGCCGGTGCTGCCCGGATAGCGCAAGTCAAGCAGACCAGTGGTGCAGCGGCCAATCAGGGCAGGACGGCTCCACAGACCGGAAAATTCCAGCTCGATCTCGATCCGCGCATGACATTCGAAGAATTTATTGCCGGACATAGCAATGTGCTGGCACAAAATGCAGCACAGCGTATGGCCGCAGCGGAAAAGCCGCTGTTCAATCCGCTCTATCTGCAATCGTCTACAGGCCAGGGCAAAACCCATTTGATGCATGCGATCGGCCACGCCTATCGCGCCGAATGCCCGGCCGCACGCGTCATCTATATGTCAGCCGAACGGTTCATGATTGAATTTGTCTCCGCAATGCGGCGCAATGAAACGATGGAGTTTAAGGCTGTGCTGCGTGAAGCAGACCTTTTGATGATCGACGATATTCAATTTATCGTTGGCAAGAATTCGACCCAGGAAGAATTCCTCCACACGGTTGATTCTCTCATCAGCCGCGGCAAACGCGTAGTCGTGGCCGCCGATCGCCCGCCACAAGCGCTTGATGGTGTCGACCAACGGCTCTTGTCACGGCTGTCCATGGGATTGGTGGCTGACATCCAGTCTGCTGGTCTTGAACTGCGCCGCGACATTCTGAACCACCGGCTCGCCAGCATGCCGCATCAACAAGTGTCCGAAGAGGTGGTCGATTTTCTTGCTCGCACCATCAGCCGCAACTTGCGCGAACTGGAAGGCGGCCTCAACAAGTTGCTGGCTTATGCTCAATTGACAGGACGCCCGATCACCAAGGAACTGGCCGAAGAACAACTATCAGACATATTGAGCGCGTGTCGCCGCCGGATCACGATTGATGAAATCCAGCGCACCGTCTGTGAATATTACCGGCTCGATCGTAACGAGATGTCATCGAAACGCCGGGCGCGCGCTGTAGCACGCCCGCGACAGGTGGCCATGTATCTTGCCAAGGTGATGACCCCGCGCAGCTATCCGGAAATTGGCCGCAAATTTGGCGGCCGGGATCACAGCACGGTTATCCATGCGGTGAAGCTGGTCGAACAATTGCGGGGCGAGGATACGGAAATGGACAATGATGTCCGCATGCTGCTCCGTCAGCTGGAAAGCTAAGGTTCTAAAAAATAGGTCACCGCAGCTTGTGCTGGGATGACCTATTGCTTTTGACATTGTGTTTGTATGTGAGCGCTATTTTTTCTCTGGCGCTACGGAGATGCGGATTCTTTCGCCGCTGCTGCCAGGGAATCCAGTGAACATGGCTTCAACCAGATTAGGCACCAGATAAGTCAGGTTTTTCGACCGTGACCTAGCCTCTGCCTTGCCCTCAAACAGCCGCTCGCCATCGACTTTCCGGTCGATCTTCAGATCCAGTTCCGATGTGTAAACGGTAAAGCTGCGGACGCCGCCATAGCCTGAAAAACCGTGGCCGCCGAACAGGAACGGGTCATAATAGCCTAAGCGATAGCGATGCCGGCCGTAAAAACCGCGGTGGCCGCGAAAGCCCCTGTAGCCTGTAGCAAAAAAGGGATCATAGTCCGAGACCACCTTTTCGCGGCCATTATCGACATCATAATCCATGCTGACAATTAACTGCGCGGCTGCTGGGTCTTCGCTGCGCTGATAGCCAAGATCGGCCATACGCTGTTCAACCAGTGCAGCATATTGGCCAAATTCCAATCCACCGGAAAGTTCCGGATCGGCGGCTACCACAGCAAAACTTTGCCCTTGCGCGGGCGGCAAGGCTTCAAACCGCTGAACATCTGCACGAAAAGGACTTGCACAGGCACCCAGCGCCAGAAAGGCGACGGGCGCAAGAATTTTCAATTTCATATGTTTTGAATTTTTAAATCGAGACACTGTCATCGTCATTCCTTCAACTTGCCCGCCATCTGCTTAATATAGTAAGGCTATCATGCTGAACCACCATTGAACGATAAAATAATGCGACTCGTCGATAAAATTTAGCGCCAGCCCGGTAGATTGTGACGATAATTTTTGCTTTGGGTAGGTAATTGAGATAAAAAATACTATATTTTACAAATATATAAAGCATGATCGCTCCTTTAGTGTCCTTAGTGTAGCGCGACAAAGTTTCAAATCAGCCGTGATTCAATAAAAGGTCCAGCATAGTCAGAGTGAGTATAATGAAACATCGAGTTACATGTAGATACAAATGGTAATGATGCATCAGATGATGCTAGGTAATATTTGTAAGGCTATCAAACCGAATACTTTAGAAAAGTAATATATCACTATGGACCAGAATATACCGGACGACATTTGGGGCGGGCAGATTCTACTAGTCTCCGATGATACGCAACTGCGTGCGCTTTATGTCCACGCTATTGAACTGCTTGGCGGTCGTTGCATGCCAATGCCTATAGATTTTGATGCCGATGATCTCGCTAGCCGGATGAATGTTGCAGCCATCGTGGTTCAGATGACCGCGTGGGACAGTGTCCAGCAAAATGCGCTGGAGCAGGTTGAGCAGTTCTGCGAGGCATCCAGCTTACCGATGCTGATCCGGACCGATCTTGATCTGCTCGATACGATTTTGGTTGAGGTAGATTATCCTCATGTTGAACATCTACTAAGTGACAGCGTCGCGGAGCTATTTGTATCACTGGAACATCGGACCCAACGCCCAATCAGCAGCCTGTTCGCGGACAGGGACGAAATAGATCTGACCGATCTGAAAAAGATATCCGCCGATGTGGAGCGTATTGCGAGAGCGCTGGTGAAGCTATCCGGCCCCGAAGAGCCTGCTGGCGAAAGGCGCCTGGTCAACAGCCCGTTTCTGGAATCGGACACCAAGCTTGCTGAATCTCCGATCAGTTTCAAAGCCGGAGCATCGGCAGATCTACAGGGTCTCGATGCTGATCGCGGGGCAGAATATTCAACCGGATTGCGCGGCGGCGAGATTGCTGCCGACGAGGTACGGGGACTGATCCGGGCACGGCGATTGCGGGATCAATATTTTGATGCAGAGCTATTTGCCGATCCTGCATGGGACATGTTGCTTGATCTGATGGCGGCGCAGCTAGAGGGAACCAAGGTTGCCGTTTCAAGCCTGTGCATTGCCGCTTCAGTGCCGCCCACCACAGCGCTGCGTTGGATCAAGACCATGACCGAAGAAGGCGTGTTTGAGCGCAAGGCCGATGAAAAAGATGGCCGCCGGATATTTATAGAATTAAGCGAAGGCGCGGCGGCAGGCATGGTGGGGCTGTTTGCCAGCGTCCGCCGCGAAGGGTTGATGCTGATCTGATTCGGGCAAAAGAAAACCCGCCAGTTACCGGGCGGGTGATTCTTTTTGAACTTTTTTATCTGGTCTGGGCCAGAAGCGCTTATCCCAGCGCAGCAACCCGTTTTGTCAGGCGGCTGAATTTCCGTGATGCGGTGTTCTTGTGGAACACACCGCGAGCCACGCCACGAGCCAATTCAGGCTGAACAGCAGCAAGAGCAGTGGTTGCAGCGGCTTTATCGCCAGCTTCCAAAGCTGCTTCAACGGACTTAATCTTCGTGCGAATCTGGCTCACGCGGTTCTTGTTAATGACCGTGCGGCGCTCGTTGCGACGGATACGTTTCTTTGCTTGCGGCGTATTAGCCATGAAATTTCCTCAAAACTGAAATGCTGGGTAGCCGCAAATCACATATGTAACCTCGGCTCAAGTCGGCGGTCATTAGCTTCCTAGATGATTCCCGTCAATAGCTTAGTCACACATCAATTGAGGCTTTTCAGCCCCACTCTCAACTCTGGCATTTCCGGCAGTAAAAGGTCGATCGGCCACTATCGACTTTGCGCAAGACCGGAGCACCGCAGGCACAATCTTCGCCTTCGCGGCCATAAACCAGCCATTCCTTTGAGAAATAGCCCAATTCGCCATCTGGTTGGACGAAATCGCGCAAAGATGATCCACCAGCGGCAATGGCTGCATCGAGCACTATTTTGATCGCCTCCACCAACTTGTCATAGCGCGGTTTGGATATACCGCCGCCCATCCGGCTTGGCAAAATACCGGCCATATGCAGGGCTTCACAGACATAGATATTGCCGAGGCCAGCGACATTGCGCTGATCAAGTAACAGTTGTTTGATAGGTGCCTTGCGACCTTTTGTGACGGCTTTCAGATAGGCACCGTTAAAAGCATCACTTAAAGGCTCTGGGCCCATTGCGGCGAACGGTCCGAATGCGTCGACTTCATCCGCTCGAACCAAATCAAGCGAGCCAAAGCGGCGCGGATCGTTGAGCACTAACCGCCGGTTTTCTTGAGTTTCCAGCAGCAGATGGTCATGTTTCTCCAACTCGGCCGGATCAATCCGCCAGCGCCCCGACATGCCGAGGTGAAAGATCATCACGTCTCCGCGATCCGTTTCGATCAAACCATATTTGGCGCGCCGTGTTAACCCGATAACCCGTGCGCCGGTCATCCGCTGGCGCAAGTCGGCCGGGATAGGGCGGCGCAAATCGGCCCGGCGCGGCTCGACCAAGGTCAGTCTGTTGCCCTCCAACACAGGCCGCAAACCCGCGACCGTAGTTTCAACTTCTGGCAGTTCTGGCATTGCGCCCCTCTAATAATCGTAACATCGCTCTGTGCAGCAGCTACAGGGTGATTGCAGTGCTGCCAAGCGTCGTCTAATGCTTGTCATCGAAAACCCCAACTCATCGATTCTGCCATGTAGATTTCGCCATGTTTTTCGGGGGCATAATTCCAAGGGCGTGAGCAACCATCTTATGATCGAAACCAAGACAGTCTCCTTCGGCTATGAAGAGGTAGATGAAGAGGCAAAGGTCGGCCGTGTCGGTCAGGTCTTTTCCAACGTCGCGAGCAAATATGATGTGATGAACGACGCCATGAGTGCGGGCACGCACCGGCTGTGGAAGGATCGCTTTGCGCGCCGGGTAAAACCGCGGGCAGGGGAAGAAATACTCGATATGGCTGGCGGTACCGGCGACATTGCGTTTCGGATGGTCGATAGCGGCGCGAATATTACGGTTGCCGATATCAACCCCGACATGCTGTCGGAAGGTCTCGACCGGGCGATAAAGAAAGGAGAGGGGCGGTTAGTCTGGAGCGAACAGAATGCCGAGGAACTGAACTTCCCGGATGCCCATTTCGACGCCTATACAATCGTCTTCGGTATCCGCAATGTCACCCATATCGAAAAAGCGCTGGCCGAAGCCCATCGCGTGTTGCGCTATGGCGGACGTTTCTACTGCATGGAATTTTCCAAGACGCTGTGGCCCGGATTTGACAAGGTTTATGATTTTTACTCGCATCGGGTGCTGCCAAAAATTGGCAAGGCTGTGGCCGGCGATGAAGACAGCTATCGCTATCTGGCCGAGTCCATTGACCGCTTTCCGCCGATGGAGAAATTTCGCGCTATGATTGAAGATGCCGGCTTTGGGCAGACCAAGGTCGAGCCGATGATGGGCGGGCTGGTCGCCATCCATAGCGGCTGGAAAGTCTGAGCATTTTCATAGCATGACATCATCCCGAACCCATATCTTTCGCCTGCTCAAATGGGGCCGCACGCTCGCCAAGCACGGTGCGTTGCGCGATATAGAAAAGCATAAGACGACACCGCCGCAAGTGCGCCGTTTGTTTCGGATTGCCCGGCTGGGTACGATCCAGCCAAAGACGCCCAATTACTCCGCAGCGCTTCAGGCTATCGGTCCTGCTGCGATCAAGCTGGGGCAGACATTGGCAACGCGGCCCGATATTATTGGCGAGGAGGCCGCGCGCGATCTTCTGCAATTGCAGGATAATCTGCCGCCAGTTTCCTTCGACAGTATCAAGAATGAAATTGAGGGAAGCCTCGGAAAGCCGGTCGACGCGCTTTACAGCCATATCGACCCTGAACCGGTGGGCGCTGCGTCTATTGCGCAGGTCCACCGCGCGACCACTATTGAAGGCAAGGACGTCGCGGTAAAAGTGCTGCGCCCTGGTATTATCAAGAAATTCACTTCGGATATCGAAACCTATGAATGGGCGGCCGCCCATCTCGAAGCCATGGGCGGCGAGGCGAAACGGCTCCGCCCGCAATTGGTTATTGCCAATTTCCGGCGTTGGACCATGCGCGAGCTGGACCTCCGCCGCGAAGCAGCCTCTGCCTCTGAGCTTGATGAGCATATGGCCAATGTCGAGCAATTTGAAATTCCGTCGATTGACTGGGACCGGACATCTGGCCGGGTGCTGACGCTAGATTGGGTCGATGGTATCAAGATTTCGCGCCGCGATGATCTGATCGCCGCTGGTCATGATTTGAATGATATTGCCAATCGGCTGGTCCACACGTTCCTGAAACAGGCGATTGAGGCGGGCTATTTCCACGCCGATATGCATCAGGGAAATTTGTTCGTGAAAGCCGACGGGACCATTGTCGCGATCGATTTTGGCATTATGGGACGGATCAACAAGAAAGCGCGTTTCTGGTTGGCGGAGATTTTATACGGCCTGACCACCGGCAACTATAAGCGCGTCGCGGAAATCCACTTTGAAGCGCAATATGTGCCCGACCATCATAGCATGGAGGATTTCGCAACAGCGCTGCGGGCCGTTGGTGAGCCGATGCGCGGCAAGCCGGTGAGCGAGCTTTCGGTCGGTGATATGCTCGATGGCCTATTCGCCATCACCCGCGATTTTGATATGGAAACCCAGCCGCATCTGCTGCTGCTGCAGAAAACCATGGTGATGGTTGAGGGGATAGCGACCGATCTTAATCCCAGCATCAATATGTGGGACGCTAGCGGACCCTATGTGAAAAACTGGATTCGGGGTGAATTGGGGCCGGAAGCGGCCATAGCCGACCGGATTAATTCTGACATGGATACGCTGATGATGCTGCCCGACATTGTGCGGCGGCTCGATCAACAGCTTCCGCGCCAAGGCGGCGCTCCGCCGCCTCCGCCGGTGGCTGACGTCGAGTTGCTCTGGGACAGAAGCAAGCCGAGCAATGGCGGAGGGTTTTGGCGTTATGCCCTGACAGCTGTTATAGCAGCGTCGGCTGGTGCGGGCGCGCTATGGATGTGGGGGTAAAAATGATCTTGCGATATATAATGATATTGGCAGCGGCATTCTTCATGGTCATCAATCCGGTCTTGGCGCAGAGCGAGACATCTCTTTTTGAAAAACTCGACGGCACATGGCGCGCCACTGGCAATAGTTTTTACGAAAAAGCGCAATCCAAGATGGTCTGGTCCAAGACGCTGGGCGACCATTTTTATCGTATCGACTACAGCTTTTCGACGACCGGAAAAGCGGAAGAAGGCTTTACCGGGATTGGCCACTATCGAATGGCGGATCGGCCTGATGTCACCGGCTATTGGGTAGATAATAGCGGCGATCTTCATCCGTTGAACGGAAAGGTTAAAGGCGATCGTCTGAGAACGATCTGGGGCGAAGCCGGAAGCAAGCAGGGTCTCACGGAATATCTTTTGCTGCCTGATGGCGGGCTCCAGGTTACCGACTGGCTTTTGACCGATGACGGATGGAGAGAATTCAACAAAACAACATTCCAAAAACAATCTGCCGGTCAGTGACTGGACTCTCCGAATATAGCAGGCCACAATCGCAATCATGAACGAACCCAAACATATCCTGCTGATCATCGGCGGCGGCATCGCGGCCTATAAAGCCAGCGAGCTGATCCGCCTGATCAAGAAGGCTGGGATGACGGTCCGCTGTGTTCTCACCGAATCGGGCGCGCAATTTGTGACGCCGATGACATTGGCGGCCCTCTCCGAAAATGAAGTGCACACGACGCTCTGGTCGCTGAAAGACGAAACCGAGATGGGGCATATCCAATTGTCCCGTGAGGCGGATCTGGTGGTGGTTTGTCCCGCGACGGCTAATTTGCTGGCGAAGATGGCGGGCGGCATTGCTGACGATCTGGCGACAACCTTGTTACTCGCAACCGATACGCAGGTGCTGGCCGTACCCGCCATGAACGTGCGCATGTGGGATCATCCGGCGACCCAGCGCAACATAGAACAATTGCGCGCTGATGGGCTTGTCGTGATGCCGCCCGATGAAGGCGATATGGCTTGCGGTGAATTTGGTCCGGGCCGCTTGCCCGAACCGCCGGCTGTGATGGCTGAGATTATGCGCCACCTTGGTGAATCGACTGATTCTTCCTCACTCGTTGGTGAAAATGAACTCGGTCGTAATCCGCTGGAAGGGCAGCCTGCCTTTGCACCCGACCAACATCGGCCACTTCACGGTAAACATGTACTTATAACCGCAGGCCCAACGCGCGAACCGATTGATCCAGTGCGCTATATTGCCAACCGGTCGTCTGGTCGTCAGGGCTTTGCGATTGCTGCTGCTGCCGCGGAAGCGGGCGCACAAGTGACCTTGGTGGCTGGGCCGGTTCATCTGCCAACACCTGCAGGTGTGATGCGGGTCGATGTAGAGACGGCCTTGGAAATGGAAGCCGCCGTGCAGGACGCTTTACCCTCCGATGTTGCGATCATGGTGGCCGCCGTTGCCGATTGGCGAGCCGACGCGCGCGCGGAACAGAAAATCAAGAAGCAAAAGGGCGATGCACCCGCACCGCTCGCACTGATCGAAAACCCTGACATATTGGCCGGTCTTGCGCGGCATGAAAATCGCCCCGGCCTGCTCATCGGCTTTGCCGCTGAAACCGAAAAGATCGAGGAACATGCCCGTGCGAAGCTAGCCAAAAAGGGCTGTGACTGGATTATCGCCAACGATGTGTCTGGCGACGTCATGGGCGGTGCAGAGAACAGCGTGCATATTGTTACCGCTGATGGCACCGAAATATGGGAACGCCTTCCCAAACCAGAAGTCGCACGGCGTCTGGTAAGCAAAATCATCGAAGAAATTTGAGGGACTAATGTTTGAACCGATCGAGATAGCCGTAAAACGGCTCGACGGCGCTGGCGATCTGCCTTTGCCCAGTTATGAAACCAGCGGCTCGGCCGGCATGGATGTCCGTGCTGCTGAAGCAGCCTCTATTGCTCCGGGAAAGCGTGGTCTGGTCGGTACCGGTTTCGCGTTTGCCATTCCCGAAGGATATGAAGTGCAGGTGCGTCCCCGCTCTGGATTGGCACTAAAAAAGGGTATATCCGTTCTCAACTCGCCCGGGACAATCGACAGCGACTATCGCGGAGAGATAAAGGTGATATTGGCCAATCTTGGCGAAGAGGAATTCATCATCGAACGCGGCGACCGAATTGCGCAGATCGTCGTAGCACCGGTGCAACGAGGAAATTTGGTGGAAGTAGAAATACTTGATGATACTGCACGCGGTACTGGTGGTTTCGGTTCCACCGGTGTATAGTTTGCGAATTGCACGTTTTTTGGAAAGGAATGACCTATGATTGACCTTCTTTTTGCTATGGTTCTTGCTACGACAACGACACAGGACGTTAACCTTGCGACTGCTATGCCAGCAGACTATTCAGTGCTCGAAACGGCGCAATTTAGGAAACCAATTTACTATGCGCAGCGTCATGAGATGGCAGCTGAACGCGCGGCAAAGAAGGCCAATTGCAAGTTCCCCACGGCAGAGCGATGGGTTTATGCCAAGATTGAGGCAGCCATTTTGGTAGCGCCGGACGGAGAATTGATGAAGGTCGTACCAGTCGAAAGCGGTTGCCGGGAACTGGAAACCTACACCGTCAATCATTTGACCAAATATGTTGGTAAAGCAGGTCCGTTGAGCGGCGGCCAGAAAGCCACTTGGTATAAAACAGCGATGCATTTTCACTGGCCTGAATGAGCGATTTAACCGACGAACAGCTTGACCGTTATGCCCGCCATATTGTCCTTAGAGACATAGGCGGCATCGGTCAGAAGAAGATTCTCGACGCTCATATATTGATCATCGGCGCGGGCGGTATCGGTTGTCCCGCGATTCAATATCTGGCCGCTGCTGGAATTGGCGGCCTCACGATTATTGATGATGATGTGGTGTCGCTATCTAACCTTCAGCGTCAGGTTTTGTTCACTACAGAAGACATCGGATTGCCAAAAGTTGATGTCGCAAAAAAAGCAGCACAAAAAATCAATCCTGATGTCGCAATTAATATAGTTAATCAAAGACTTACCGCGCAGCATTTTTCTGATGATGCTGCAGCATTTTTTGGGCAGTTTGACGTCATACTGGACGGTTCCGACAATTATCAGACCCGGCTTTTGGTGTCGGACTATTCGCTCGGCCATCGCGTTCCGTTGGTGTCGGCTGCTATCGGGCAGTTTCAGGGCCAGCTCGGAATATTTCGTGGCTGGGAAGATGACAAGCCCTGCTATCGCTGTTTTGTCGGCGACGCACTCGACCCGGATGATTGTGACAATTGTTCCGAAGTTGGCGTATTAGGGGCCATGGTGGGCCTGATGGGCAGCTTTGCCGCGATGGAAGCGATCCGGGTTGTCACCGGCTTCGGCGATGATCCGGCCGGCAAGTTGCAACTGTTCGACGGTCTCAAACCCTCAATGCGCAGTATCAATCTGCCCAAGGACCCGGAATGCAAAAGCTGCGGGACGCTGCCAGACAGCTAGCAACAAGACAGCTAATTGCCTTTCTCCCGATATTGCGCAATTGTCGATGGCAACAGGGGAGACACGTTTATGACATTACCAGTAACCGCCTTAACCGCCGCTATCTGCGCCTTGTTGATGATATTTCTACTGTTCAAGGTGGTCGGCCAGCGGCTGCGCACCGAAACCGGTTTCGGTGCTGGCAGTGATCCGAAAATGGATATGGTGCGCGGCTGTCATTCTAACCTGATCGAAAATGCACCAATGGCGATTTTATTGCTCGCCTTGCTCGAAATGACCAACGCCCATCACTGGGCTCTAACCGGACTGGCCGGGCTTTTTCTTGTCGCGCGCGTGGTCCACATATACGGCATGTATCAACATTTTGCCGACAAGACGGTCAAGTTTCGCCAGCTGGGCGTGATGGGCTCCACGCTATCCATCCTCGCGATGGCGCTTTGGGTGATCTATCTGTTTGTAACGGTCAATCTGCTCAACTGACGTGCTGATCTAGAAACTGGCACCATCGACTTTCCGAACCGGCAAGTGGTGCCAGTCTTTCGGATCAAACATCCGCATATTGACGCCCATGCGCTCGGGCAGGGCTGTGAGCGGCGTCCAGTGGGTATGGGAACCGCAGATTTTGCAATTCCACAACGTGATGGTCTTGTCGCCCTGCACATGCCCATTTAGCACCTCGGGCTTTGCATCGACCGTCACGGCCGATGGATTCCAATATCCTCCGGTCCAGCCGCTTTTCGTGCACCATGAGCAATTACACTGCACTCTTTCTGTTGGCGGTGACGGAACCGTGATCTGCACCGCGCCGCAATGACACTGGCCCTTCATTTCAACCATCGCTCAAAATATCCTCGACCCAGGCCGGAACCAGCTTCCCCGCTTTACCCATCCGGCTTTCGTCAAAATACAGGCTGCCGTCAGAGGGATCGAGATTCATCTCCAAGGTCTGCGCCCCGTAATGTTGTGCTGACCGGACAAACCCCGCCGCCGGATAAACAGCGCCAGACGTACCGATTGAAACGAACAAATCACATTGCGCCAAAGCCAGCTCAATGCGCTCCATCTGGTACGGCATTTCGCCAAACCAGACGATATCGGGCCTGAGTGCGATCTGATCGCAATGAGGACAGGCGGGACCGCCCGACAGATTTTCGGTAACGGCAGAACGCTCACCGCAAGCCAGACATAATCCGCTTAAAAGCTCCCCATGCATATGGAGCAACCGCTGTGATCCCGCGCGGTCATGGAGATCATCGACATTTTGCGTGACCAGCAAAAGATCCCCGCCCCAGTCCGCATCCAGCCGCGCCAGCGCCTTGTGCGCGGCATTGGGATGGACAGTCTGCAATTTGGTGCGCCGCTCGTCGTAAAATTTCTGGACCAGCACAGGGTCGCGCTGAAACGCCTCTGGCGTAGCCACGTCCTCCACCCGGTGCCCCTCCCACAGGCCATCGGGCCCGCGAAAGGTTGCAACACCGCTTTCCGCACTAATCCCGGCACCGGTCAGAATGACAATATTGTTTATTTCGCGCATACCGCTATGCCAGCAGTTTAAGCACAATAATGCAAGCCTATGGACGGAAACTTATGACAGCAATCGGGATTATTGGCAGCCAAGGCCGGATGGGTCATGCATTGGTCAACGCCATTGGCGAGCAGCAAGAACTCAGCCATGCCGGGGGTGTGGATCAGGACGATGATTTTGCCGAGCTGCTTGCGCATAGCGATGTGCTGGTCGACTTTTCGGTCCCTGATGGGCTGAGTCAACGACTCGATCTTTGCGCTGAAGCTGGCAAGCCCATGCTGATTGGCACCACCGGTCTTGCACCCGCCCATCATCTGTCTATCGATGCCGCTGCACAGACCATAGCCGTGCTGCAAACCGGCAACACCTCACTGGGGGTCAATATGCTGGCGGCGCTGGTCAAAGAAGCCGCGTCCCGCCTCGGTTATGACTGGGATATCGAAATTGTCGAAATGCATCACCGCCACAAAGTCGATGCGCCATCCGGCACCGCCATCCTGTTAGGCGAAGCCGCGGCAAAAGGGCGCGGAATTGATCTGGACGACCATAGCGAGCGTGGCCGCGATGGCCATACGGGTGCACGCGGCAAAGGCGCGATCGGCTTTGCATCGCTGCGCGGCGGATCGGTCGCCGGGGATCATCAAGTCATATTGGCCACTGACGAGGAGCGCATCGAACTGGGCCACCGTGCAGAAAACCGGATGATCTTCGCGCGCGGCGCGGTCAAGGCGGCGCTCTGGCTGACCCGGCAACAGCCCGGCCGCTATGGGATGGATGGTGTGCTGGGGCTTTGATTTAGGTTTGTTTTGCGCGCGCAAGGGAAGTTACGGATAGGGTAGCTGCAGTTCGGCTATCGACCTTTGTTTTAGTCATTCCTTGGTAGCTAACAAAGGGCCCGTGCCGCGCTTGGCGACTTCGTAGGCTTTGCGCGCGAATTCCTGCATCCTTGGCCATCCCCAACCGCGCGTGTTGGTCATAATCGCTATGGATATATTGGTTGTCGCTGCATGAAAGACGATCGTCGTTGAACCGGCTTGAGTGCCATCATGGCCGATGAGCTGATCCTCGCCAAAAGCATACGTCATGACGCCCAAACCATACCCTTCGTTCAGACGCTTTCCATTCTTGTCGACCGGATCTTTAAGCATCTCCGCCTGTTTGGTTGCAGATACCAAATCGCCCCGTCCATAGGCCTGTGCGAAAAGAACGAGGTCTTCTGCCGTCGACAAATGTCCGCCGGCAGGAAGGTTTTCGCTTACGTCCCTCGCTGTCGTACGCCTCAGGGTACCGTCGGCCTGCAGGTCATATCCGGAAGCTCTGTTTGGGATAATCGACCGAGCATCGTCCTCCACCGTATCATCCATGCCAATGCCGGAAAATATCTGTTCTCGAAGAATGGTTTTATAAGGCTGTCCTGCCGCTCCCTTAAGAACGCAGCCGAGCACCCGATAGCCGAACGAGGTGTAAAGATATTGGGTACCAGGTTCGAACAACAGTGGTTCATCGGAAAAAACGGCCAGGGGCTCAACAACATCTGTATACCGCTTTACGAAGCTATGGCGGTCTTTCAGGTAAAGGAATTCTATGGCCTGTCGTTCCTCATCGCTTTCGGCGGCGTCGTATTCCTCCTTGTAATTTCTATAATGACGGATTCCGGATGTATGCCCCAGGAGATGGCGTGCCGAGACCGGCCAGCGCTTTTCGGGGTATTCCGGGCAATAAGTCTGGATAGGCGCATCGAGATCCAGTACGTTCGAATCTGCCAACTGAAGGGCCGCCGTGGCTGTCAGCCATTTTGAGATCGACGCGATACGATATCGCGTCTCAGGAGTCGCCTCCACGTTCAATTCGACGTCGGCTTTGCCATATGCATCTGAAAATACGACAACACCGTCGCGGGCGATCGCGATCTGAAGAGATGACAACCCGGTCTCTTCAAGCTCTTCCCGCGCGAGCGTCGAGATACCAGCCTCAAGCTCTACCACAGGGGTTTCACTGGTGTTCTCAACATCAGTTTGAGAAGCGAAGAGGGCCGGAGTCAAAAGAAATGCACATGCGGCCACGACTGAAACGCGGGCGATGCCCTGGCTTAGCCTAGTGTATGGGGACATCTAGCGGGGCACTCCAATAAGGCGTCAGAGGCTGCCAGCATGGCAGTTCTAACTGCGACCATGATTATCGGCTAAATAGTTCTCTTCCGATTAGGTGGAACCTGGTCCTGCCCACTCGGCATCTGAGACCTCGATTAACCTCGCTTTCAGCAACTCATGCTACAGCGTTCATGGAGACTTACACAGCGCATCAGCCAAGTCAACGCCGATGTCTGAGGCAAAGATTGGCGGCGCGCGGCACCACAAAAACCGAATATTCACCACGAGAACCCCGACCTTCGTTCAGGGCCGTAAATCGATATGCAATTGATTCATCTTGGCAGCATAAAATCTCATATCAAACTGTGCTCTGGAACACTTCTACAAATATCCTAATATCAAAAGAAATATGCAAACCGCGCAGGCGACACAGTACCATCTTTGTCACCTCCGTCTAAGCAATTGTATTTTCGCCGCTGGGCCGCCATGAAGCGCTTATGAAAAAGGATGATATTTTTGAATTTTATTCGCGGTTAGCCGCCGATAATCCATCGCCAGAGACAGAGCTGAATTACGGCAATGTCTATCAGCTGGTCGTCGCAGTGGCCCTGTCCGCGCAATCTACGGATATTGGCGTCAACAAGGCGACACGGTTGCTTTTCGAACAGGTGAAAACGCCGCAGCAAATGGTGGACCTGGGCCTTGATGACCTGAAAGAGCATATCAAGACCATCGGGCTTTATAATACCAAAGCCAAAAACGTGATCGCTTTGTCGGAACTGCTGATCGCCGACTATGATGGCGAGGTTCCTGCGGACCGCGATGAATTGACCAAGCTGCCTGGTGTTGGCCGCAAAACTGCCAATGTCGTGATGAACTGCGCTTTTGGTGCCGAGACATTCGCCGTGGATACCCATATCTTTCGCGTAGGTAACCGCACCGGGCTGGCACCGGGCAAAACCGTGTTGGCGGTCGAGAAAAAGCTTGAAAAACAAACGCCCAGTCCGTTCCGCGTCCATGCTCATCACTGGCTGATTCTGCATGGCCGCTATATCTGCAAAGCGCGCAAGCCGGAATGCTGGCGTTGTCCGTTGGATGACCTGTGCCGCTTCAAAAAGAAGACACCTGCTCCCTGATCCACTGGCACCTTGCTTGATCGGGCCGTGATCCAAACGCCCTGACCCGCCAATAGCTCAGATCACCGTTCAGCTTTCCGAAATCCTGAGAGGCGTATTTTTTGAAAGTGAGGGTCGGCGTTTATATATAGGAGATACCTTATGAAGCTATTAGCCCCAATTCTTATCGGTTCCATCATCATGGGTGGAGCGGCCTATGCGGGTAAGAAAAGCTCGAAAGACGACAAATATATCATCGAGAAAGTCGGTGAACCCAAAACCTGCATCAACCGGTCCCAGATTCGTTCCACCGATGTCATTAATGATCAGACGATCGATTTCAAAATGCGCAACGGCGACATTTATCGCAACGAGTTGCCGAACAGATGCAGCGGTCTGGCCTTTGAAGAAGCCTTTTCCTACCGCACATCAACCAACCGGCTTTGCAATGTTGATATCATCCGCGTGCTGGACAATACCGCTGGCCGCATTGATACTCGCGCAGCATGCGGTCTCGGTAAATTTCAAGAGATTACCAAGACCAAACGCGAAAAGAACGATCTTAAAAAGATCAGCAACTAAAATAGCCCCGCATCTGCGAAATTAGTGATTGGCAAAGCAGCATAGCCGCTGCTAAGCGCTTCTGCGGCATCCATTGCCCAGGCACCCGTAGCTCAGCTGGATAGAGCGCTGCCCTCCGAAGGCAGAGGTCACAGGTTCGAATCCTGTCGGGTGCGCCATATTTTTCAATGACTTAATGGAATTTTATAGGGCAAGAAAATGCCCCGGGCAGCACTGAGGTAGCACGTTATATTAGGACAACAGACTATCGAACTGTCAGAATTATCCATTTTCAACGCGGCAAGAAATATCCATCACTAGCAGCACGCGCCGCTCCCGCGGTGATGAGCGTTTCCAAAACAGCTTCGATTTGGTCACGGCGTTTAGAAGTGTTGTGTCCTTCAAGCGCAGCCGATAGCTCGGGGACTTGAGTTGGGCCCTCTGCCATAGAGAGAAAATCTCGAAGGGTACGTATTTGGTCGAGGCCATCGGTAGGCCATTTGATATCTTCAGCGACCAGCACCGCTTCGCCCAAATCAGCTCCCTGTTGCTCCACGCCCTGCACTTTGTGGCCAAGGCCCGGGATTGGGAAATCAGGACGCAACCATCGGACAATGCCGTGCTTTTCATCAACGGATCGCTCCTGATTGAGTGCCACCAACGTCATTGATCTTATAAGCGAGAAAATACACCTTGTGGAGTTTCCGTGCCCTGCGGTGCAACGGGTTATCCTAGGTCTGCGGTCTCCGCATTCGCTCGAATGCGAGTTGAAATCAGTTTTAGCAGAGCACTTTCCAGGAGCTATTTTGACTAGGGTAAGTGCAGATCGTGCCAGCACAACTGTTTCAGAGGAAACGGTCAGTTAATTGGCCGATTTTCGCACTGATCGAGAATAAGCACTTTAACGATTTCAAGTCTAAATAATCCACGACTGTCCAGTCTTGGATATAACTGATGTATTACCGGAAAAACCGATATTGAGTCCTATACTTCTCGTAACTCATTGAAAAATATGGTGACGGTTGCAGTTCCTGGCGAACCCGTCTCTCCGCCGACATTCCCTGCTCCACGTGAATTTGCAGGGATTTTCGGCGAAATTCAATCATATTACTCTGAGCAGTACGATTGGGAGGCGGCGTTTCAGCAGGTTTTGACCAAGAATTCCCTAACAAGCATAACAGGGAAATCTCTGTGTGATTCAGGGAATCGATACGATCATGCAGAGAAGGTGTTTGGCGTCCGTTTGAGGCGCAAAAGTGGCCGTTAGAAATTGTATCGAATTGGAATGAAACTAACCTCTGCGCTAATGTCCGATTTGTCCTGAATGGACTCAGCAAGACCCTGACTCTGCGCCTAGCGCACGGTCTTTTTCATCTTAGTTAACCGAGTTAGAAAGGACTAGATCCAATGCATAAGAGTTTATGTAGGGCTCTCAAAATTTGACCAGTTTTGCCAATCTTCAGTGACAAAATGCTCGTCAATCAACGTGCGCATGTAGCATTTGCCGTCACGAAACCATTGCCATGTGCGCGCACGGTTTTTGTTCGCTTCATCGACCTGGATCATCTCATATAGATAGACTCCAGGTTCACCCTTGCGAACCCAGTTCAGGCAGGTTGATAAGTTATTATCATCTGGCTGCATGGCGGCTGCCCAACCCTTGATCAAATCATTATCCCACCAGATTCTGCCATCATGATAATTAGCGGGGAAGTCCCTAGTTTCAGTCTTGCCATTGTCCCAATAATAATAGTTTGTTTGATGGTAATCCGACGGTTTGCCATCTTCAGGAATGCGACAAACGAGCCGGGATTTATGGGCATCGACCAGCTCGCCGGTCACGGCATCGTAATAGCGATAAACACCCTCCCATACACCCTCTCCGGCGGCCAGAAGTGGCATATTTTCTTGTATTTCTTGCTTGATACCCATCAGAATATTCCTTCAGTTGTGCCATTGGATCATTGGTTGTTGCCGACTTCAAAGCCTTTGCTCAGTGGAGCAGAGGCGAAGATTAAAATGTCTTCAATTTGCCCATCTTCACGGATTTCGAAAAAGTTGCAGTTGGACATATGCGTTTCTTCGCCTTCATCGTCGATCAGGGAGATATTGAACCGGATTGCGACCCGGTTTTCATGTGGATCGGCTGCCGTGACAAAATCCCTGAAGTGGATCGATGGAAAGCTTTGAATGAAATCCTCGAGATGGTCGCGCAACGCCGCCTTACCTGTATAAGTGAAATTGCTGCTTGGAATGCGCATCTCGCAATCATCGGCAATGCCTCGCATGACACCCTCAAGGTCATGCGCATTCAACATTTCAAAAAACCCTTTGATGCAAGTTGCCACAAGTTGTTCTCTTGCCTGGTTCATACTCGCGGTTCCCTTGATCCTGAGACAATGTCGAGCACGTCTTTCATCGGGAAATCATGTGAGGATCTGAAAATTTTGTCGAACAGCGCTCCAGATTTGTCTGCAAAGCCTGCAACTTCGAAGCAAAATGCAGCTTTTGCGAGTTGGTCAGTACGTGACATTGGAAAATCGGGAGACCCGAAGGGCGCATCAATGACCCGTTCAATTCGTCGGCCGTCCTTAAACAATATCTCAATGCGTTGCGGCGAGAGCGCGTTGGGATCAGGGTTGCCATCCAATATGATCGTGACTTTCCTCGCATCAGCGGCCACTTGTTCGGAATTCATAATTCCGGCTGTAAAGCGGCGCGGATCAATGCGGCCCTCACGGATCATCATTGGAGCGATAAATTGTAGACATAGCCGCGCATAAGCCGGGCTCATATCCCTATCATATGGGCGTCCTACCAGCAGCATGATAAGCGATGGCACATGTACTGTAATCGTTTCAATCATATCCAGATCAAGTTGCTCGCTATCACAGACATCCATTATCGCGGTTAATGTTGCCTGTGTGGCCCTGCCGGCAGGAAAGGGTTTGTGGGCGACTTCCTTCACTTTCCAAGGTTGGGCCCATTGTTCAAATTGAGCATCCAAACTGTCAGCTTGCTCAATCAGTCTAAAGTAACCGAACTTGCCATCGATCACGTCGTGCGGTCCGCTTATGCCCGCAGCTACCAAGTCCACGGCGGTGAGAGCCGAACGCGCAGCGAGGCCGATTTGCAGTGGCAAGGCCTCCGAACCTTCCCAATGGGCCTGCATTGTTCCTGCTACTTGGCTATAGGCGAGACCCAAAAGATCGAGCATCTGCGATCTGGAATAGCCGCGAAGATATCCCAGCGCCATTGACGCTCCCATCAAACCAGCGGCAGATGGTCTGAAAAAGCGCGGTTCGGTAGTGGCGCCAGCACCAAAAAACACGGCCGTTTCGACTCCAATGATCAACGCTTTGACTATGTCATCCATTGACGAAGCGGTGCATTCCGCTTCAGAAATCAATGCGGCGGTCGTTGTACATAATGCTATAACGACAGACGGTTCGTGCAAAGCATCCCATTCCAGGCAATGAATTTGAAAACCATTTATCACCGCAGCAGATTGAGCCGACATCCTGACGCCCGGCCGTCCCAATATTCTGCAATCCCCACTTTCATTCCAGTGAGATACAGCATCGAATAGTTTTTCGCTCGCGGGGTTTACCGTGCCAGCGACACCGACAGCCAGCGTATCTGCCAGAAAGGTCTTTGCGGTAAACATGGTGCCTTCATCGAAATCCACGTTGCCGGCAGCAATTATACAGTCGACAAGCCTTTCGCTGGTCGGGCAGCTATTGCGATCAATTGCGCCTGATTTTAAGAGCGTGTCGATGGACATGCAGCCAGTAAAGACGGATTATTCAGAACACATAGATTGGGCATGGCTCATATCCGCCAGGCGGACAAAATTCGTTTAGAAGCCGCGGGCATATTGTCCGACTCCCAATTCCATGCAACATTATCCGCCTGACGGATAGACATGGAGGATATGACTAATGGAGCGCGGTGTTCCCATTCGGGCAATCTCTCGGGCAATATCAGTATTGTCAGCCATAAATCGCAGTGGCTCGGCGACGATGATGGAAATTTCGAAGAGCGCAGAAATCCCTTATCCTACGGCATCACGCATCGTGCAAACCTTGTTGCACGAAGGCCTGATTGAGCGGGAGTCAGCCCGTAAACGGTATCGCGCTACGGCGCTGGTCCATACGTTGTCCATGGGCTTTCAGGCCGAAGACCGGTTGGTTGTTGCAGCCCGGCCCCATATCGAAGCATTGTGCAACGAAATCAAATGGCCGATATCATTAGCGACCAGAGTCGGGACACGCATGATGGTTCGGGATTCCACTCACAAATTAACATCGCTAACATTTTCCAACTACTATCCCGGTTTCACATTGCCGATTGCGGAATGTGCTACCGGTAAGGCATATCTTGCCTTTTGCAGCGGCGAGGAACGAGAAGCGATCATTACTGGCTGGCGGGCGACGGACAATGAGACCTCCAAACAGGGGCTTTTAATTGTCCATGATGATAGTGTCCTGAATCAAATTCGGGCTGATGGTTACGCATTGCAGATGCGCAACCTTTATAACGCAGAGCCGGGAAAAACCTCTTCGATAGCTGTGCCGATTCATGGAAATGACGGCGAGCTTATCGGTTCTCTGGCCATCATCTATTTCGCTTCCGCCCTGAAAGCCGGGCCAGCCGTTGAGCAGTTTTTTGGACCACTGCAAAAAACTGCGTTGGCAATCCAACGGCAGATAGAGACAGCCGTGTAACGGCTAGGATCGTAAATTGACCAAAAATCAGTTGTAAACGGCACCTTCTATCCGCGCATCGGATAGTCTGGGCAATCAGCATTACCGCAGAGCGAAGACTAGGGAACAAAGCTGTCCAGCGCATCGGTGTCGGCATCTATGCAAAAACAATTGGTGGTTGGAGCTATTGGATGCAGCATCTTCGAACGCAAATAGTCATAGCTGGCGCCGGACCCGTGGGAACCGTTGCGGCTTTCTATTTGGCTAGCGAAGGAATCGACGTGATCTTGCTTGAATCCGGAAGCGATTGCGCACAGGATTTGCGGGCGTCCACCTTTCATCCTCCGACACTAGAGATGCTTGATCGGTTCGGGATTACCGAGAAATTGATCGCAAGGGGCCTCAAGGCACCAATATACCATTTTCGAGAGCGGAATACAGGCGAGATCATCGATTTTGATCTCGGGGAAATTGCGGATACGACTGACTTTCCTTTTCGTATCCAGTGTGAACAATATCACTTGTCCCGGATGTTAACCGAAAATGTGCTGAACCAGCCAAATGCTGACGTCCATTTTGACCATCGCGTTATCGGTTTTGACCAGGATCAGGATGGGGTGGATGTATATGCGGAAACTCCGAACGCGATCGTGCATGTTCGAGCTCAATTTCTTATCGGAGCGGACGGATCGAACAGCATCATCCGCAAATGGCTCGACACCGATTTCGATGGTTTCACTTATCCCGAAAAATTTCTTTGCTACACGACAACAGAAGCTCTTGAGCAAAGACTGCCCAATTTATGCTATGTAAATTACGTGTCCGATCCGGACGAATGGATGGTACTTTTAAAGGTGCCATCTCTCTGGCGGGTGCTGGTGCCGGCAAAAGAGGGTCAGGACGATAGTGAACTGCTGGCTGATGCGAAAAAGAACCAGGTTTTCGATGGTTTGCTGGGCGATGGGGAGGCTGTAGAAACGGAACATCGCACCATCTATCGCGTCCATCAACGAGTGGCGAAACGCTTTATGCATGGACGGGTAGCGATTATCGGTGATGCGGCCCATCTCAATAATCCGATCGGTGGATTTGGAATGAACAGCGGCATCCATGATGCCTTCAATCTTTGTGAGAAATTCGTTGGTATTTTCAAACGAAACAAGGATGCAACGACCTTGCTCGATATGTTTGAGCGGCAGCGCCGAAAAACCACGCATGATTTTATTCAGGCGCAAACGATAAGAAATATGGAATATCTCTCCAGAGGCGAAGGATTGGAGCACCAGCAGCGCAAGAACGAGATGCAGCGGGTTCATGAAGATCCGATGGCACGGCGGGAATTTCTATTGCGCCAATCTATGATACAAAGCCTTGAACAGGAAAAGGAATTGGTTTGATGCCGATCAAGCCGCGTCCTAATCCCGATAGTCTGGGCTGGCGCAAATTATTCGGTGTGCTTGGCCCATCCACCAATACAGTCGTTCAACCTGATTTTGATGATCTGCGCCCAATTGGCGTGACTAATCACTATAGCCGGATAGTGGTGGAAGACGCGCAAGCCATATCGGATGAAACGTTCATGGCCGGGACGCTCGAAATATCGAATAATACGCTGGAGGCCGTGCGAGGGGTCTTAACTTGCAATCCCGACTATCTGGTCATGGGCATGTCGGCTGTCACCTTTTATGGTGGTGCGGAAGGTGCCTTGAAATGGCGGGAGAATATTGAGCGGGAGGCGGGTCTCAGTCTCTGCACCGGATCACAATCCTTGATCGAGGCTTTTGGTGCGTATGGCGGAATTGGCAAAATAGCGGTGCTTTCTCCTTATTATCCATCCGCCAACCAGCAGGTTGCCCAATTTATGGCCGACTATGGCATCGAAACCGTTCGCGACAGCTGCCTGCGCTGCCCTAGTTGGACTTCAATCGCACAGGTGCCTTCCTCCACCTTGCGCGAGGAGTTGCGAAAGCTTGATGGTGATGATGTGGATGCGTTGGTGCAAGTAGGTACCAACCTTTCGATGACCCGGCTTGCAGCGGCAGCCGAACTTTATCTTGGCAAACCGGTAATCGCAATTAACACAGCAACCTACTGGAATGCGTTGCGCCAAAATGGCATCACCGACCAAATCGCCGGTTTCGGGCGATTAATGGAAGAATATTAGAAAGCCCGCCATGCTCGAATATGATTATGTTCCGCTGCCCCACCGCAATCCTATCAAATGGCCAGGGGGAGAGGGTCTGGCGATCATCTTTACCTTCAATCTCGAAACCTGGGATCTGACCAAGGATACCGACAAGCCATATTATGCGGGTGGTCCTGCAATCCTGCCCGATATTCTACCCGGCAATATTCCCGATTTCCCCAATTACAGTTGGCGGGAATATGGACAGCGCGTCGGCATTTGGCGGCTATTCGAATTGTTTGATGAAATGAACATTGCGGCGAGTTGCACTACCAATGCCGTGACCTTTGAGCGGCGGGGTGCCATGACGGACGCCGTTCTGGAGCGTGGATGGGAACTACTCGCCCATAATTTCGAACAAGGCGAATTGCTGACAAATTATGCAGAAGATGAAGCCGCTGAACGAGACGTCATATTGCGCTCCATCGAGACCTATGAAAAACATGCCGGACGGATGCCGGTTGGTTGGTTATCCTCTTCGTTGCGCGGCACTATGAATACGGCAGGAATATTGGCTGAGCAGGGGTTCAAATTTTACTGCGACATAATGAACGATGATCAACCCTTCATGATCCGGACGCAGCATGGTCCGATTGTTGGCCTGCCTTATTCCAACGTCATCAATGATTTCACCATGGTCACTCGGCAATCACTGACGACAGATCAGTTTCGCGACCAGCTGATTGAAGAATTTGATGCGCTCTATGCCGACGGCAAAAAGACCGCGCGGATCATGAATATCGGCCTGCATCCCCATGTTTCCGGGCGGGCTCATCGAATCCGAGCCTTGCGTGAATTTGTTGCACATGTGCAGTCTCATGATAGTGTCTGGTGGCCCAAACGCGAGGAAATCGCAGACTGGTATGCGGACAATCACGAGGCCCATTTTCCGGGGCAATTGGGTTAATATCGCTGGTTCGATTTAAACGATCGCGCAGACCGTCTTCAGATCAAGATAATTTTCCAGTGCCACCTGACCGCTGTCCCGACCGAAGCCGGATTGCTTCACTCCGCCAATGGGAAGCGAGGCATCATACATAGCATGGCTGTTAATCCAGACAGTTCCTGCCTTGATCCGACTTGCTAGTCGGGTCGCGCTGGACAAGCCTTCGGTCCAGATGCCCGCCGCCAGGCCATAGGGACTGTGATTGGCGAACGTGACCATTTCATCAAAATCATCATAAGGTGTGACTACCAGCACAGGTCCAAAGACTTCCTCCTGAACTATGGGCGAGTCTGACTTGGCATTGGCCACCACGGTGGGCGAAACGAAACTCTGGTTCACCCCGAATATCTCCCCGCCACATATGATTGAAGCGCCATCATTCTTGCTCTCTGACACATGGTCAGCCACTTTTGCTGCATGTTTGGCGGATACCAGTGGTCCCATCTGTGTTGCGGGATCCAAACCATGGCCCAATTTCATCTGAGCGGCGGTTTCGGCAACGCCCTCGACCACCTCATCATATATCGTGCGATGCGCGTAGAGGCGTGACCCTGCGATGCAAACTTGACCGCCATTGAAAAAAATGGCGTTCGCTGCACCAGGAATGGCAGCACTCAAATCCGCATCTGGCATGATGATAACCGGCGACTTTCCGCCCAGTTCCAAAGTGACCCGCTTCAAATTGCCCTTGGAAGCTTCAAGAATTTTCCGGCCAGTAGCGGTAGATCCGGTGAAGGTAATTTTGTCGACATCCCGATGAGCCGCCAAGGCAGCGCCGGCCTCATTGCCATAACCGGTAACCAGATTGACCACGCCATTGGGCAATCCCGCTTCCTGCATTAGCTGGAGCAACCGTATGGCCGTCAGCGAGGTGTCTTCGGACGGCTTGAGCACAATCGTGCAGCCAGCCGCTAGGGCCGGAGCAAGCTTCATTGCCGTCAATACCAGTGGTGAATTCCAGGGAACAATTGCCCCAACAACGCCGACAGGGACTTTTTGCGTATAGGCAAAAACCTCTTTACCTTCGGGCTGATAGTTTATCGATGTCGGGATGGTAGATCCTTCAATCTTGGTTGCCATGCCCGCAAAATAGCGAAACTGATTGATCGCACCGGGTATTTCCGCCCACCGACCAACATAAAGCGCCTTGCCTTGATCAAGCGATTCCAGCTCGGCCAGTTCGTCGATATTGGTTTCCATGATATCGGCAATACGCCACAATAGCTGACTGCGCTCCATCGGTGTCATGGCATGCCATGGACCGGCTTCAAAGGCGTTCCGGGCCGCACTGACGGCTACGTCGATATCTGCTATATCGCCACGGGCAACATGCCCGATTACTTCGCCGGTTGCCGGATCACATGTTTCGAATGTTTCTCCGCTGGCGCTTTCGACCCATTGGCCGTCCAACAACAATTTGTGCGTTTCCGCTGCAAGAAAGGCTTCTGTTTCCTGACCGACAGGTCCGCGAGTGCAATTGATATCGGTCATAGGCTATTTTCTATCCGTAAATCTCAAAACTGGCCAGACTGCAAAACCTCAACTGCTCGTCGCTCAGAATTTCGGTGGTTTTGCCTTTGCCACCGGAATAACGCCATCCGCTGGGAGAGGTGCTGGTTTTTGCTCGCGCGCATACCATTCGAGCGAAGATAGTGATGGTTCCTCCCAAGTTTCCGGTGCTTCGAGATATTTGGGATAATTTTTGGCTGTATATTCAACGATTTTCGGATCGGCGAGATCCAGCGTATCTCCGGAACCCATGAAGCAAGTATATACACAGTGGCCTTCGGAAGGCCCCATCAGCATCCATGGCAACCATGGTGTGATCCTATTCCAGGTACCGCGTGTTTCTATCGCGGTGAGATCGGGATTTTGCATTTCGTCCCAGTCAATCTGGTAGAGAAAAATTTCGGAAACCTGATTAAACTTGCCCCCACTCTCACGCGGCCATTTTTCAGGTTGGAGGGCAGCAGGATAGAAGAGGTTAATCCGGCTCGCCAGATTGAGCGATTTGCCCTTCCGCTGCCAATCCATGAGAAAAGGAATTTTCGGCGGCGGCGCAGCGTTTAAGCCACCATAGGTCGGCGGTGCATAAAAATAGTCTGTAATAGTGTGGTTGAAGGGATCGTTAGCGATAGGAACAACTCGGACTTTTTCGTCGAGATAAGGGTTTTCCCATTCTTCCAGAACTTCGCCGGTTTTCAAATCGGTATAAAATCCCACTTCGCGTAACACTTTTCGATAGCCCGGATCTTCACCTTCAATCGTTGGCATGAGTTTGGCTACGGAAAATCCAGAAAAACCAACCAGATCACGGATTTTCTCGCCCGGTAGCACACCGTGGACCACACCAGAATACCATCCATATTTCGTGGATTGCATATCGGTATTGCCCATGATCCGCGCAAAGGCTTCCCGGTTTCCTGCCGTTGTTGTGAGGTCGAGATAGTCACCCGTCAGATTTCTGTCGACGCCGGCTAATGGTTTTTTCCCTTGTTTCTTTGCTGCGGCAGAACCTGTCCCAAATGCGAGACTGGCAGCTCCGGCCATTCCACCAACGATAAGATTTCTTCGATTCATAACGGGGGCTCCTTCATATCAAGATAGTCCTAACCCAAGCGTGATGCGTCGGTCTCATCGTAGCATGTTCTATCCGCAGATCGGATAATCTCTATTGTTAGCATAGCATCTAATTTTGATGTTCCGATGGCCTCCAATAGTTCACACAATAATGGTGGGATTGCTGACATCGTGAATGGGTATGCATCCATCCTTTGTGATCAGCGTCAAGTCTTCCAGATGTGCTGTCCCTTGGGTGGTCGCCTCCATTAGTGGGCAATCGACGCTGATGATCATGCCCGGTTCCAGCATTGTGTCGATTGGTGCGCCGTTTTGATCCACCATGGGTTGTTCGGTATGGGCCAGGCCAACGCAATGCGGATTAAATGGAACGTTGAGGCTTTGTCCCATCTTCGTGACGATATCGGTTCCAGTTGTTCTTATCTCAGAGAAGCGCATGCCCGGTTTTAGCTGCCCTCTCAGCTCGTTCCAGGCCAATCCAGTGGTCTTAACTTTCGTTGCCATAGGCTCCAACGGCTCTCCCATGAAAATTGTCCGGCCATAGTCACCGTGATAGCCCTGCAAGCTGCTGACGCAGTCGATGAGGATGCTGGTCCCGTCAACAAATTCCTCATCGTAGGCTTCGTCGATCGCACCGTTCACAACCATGAAACCCGGCAGGTTACCCAATCGCGAAACCTCGGCGTTGAAATAGTTCCTGACGTTTTTGATCGTGCCGAGTGTCCGGATTTGACGAGCGGTTTTTTGAGCCGCCGCAACATTCGCGCTCGAAGCCGCACTCATCAAGGCAATCTCCCAATCTGTCTTGATCAGACGAAGGCTCTTTATCACATATTCTGTGCGCTGAACCCTTGTGGTCTCGAATGTACTTTCGATTGTCATTCCCGCTTCCATGCAATCGAAGCCCAATTTGTACTGATCGATTCCCAGATTGTCGCACGCGGCGGTCACTGCTGACCGCGTTGACCCAAAAAATGGCCCTGCAGCCGATGTTGCTTGCCTTCGTCTCGCTTCGCGCAGGGGTAGCTGGTTATCCAGCGGATTGGCGAAATAGGAAGCGCCGGCAATTTCATCATCATTCTTGCCCGTCACAAGATAGGGCAGGACGCCATCCGACAAGCCGGGATCAACGGTTGTGAAGTAATAAGCAAATTGCGGCAAAACATAGATTATTGGAGATTTTTCATGCGCAGGAATAATCGCAAAGGCAGTGTCCGCAAAGCCGAGCCGGGTGGTCAATGGCCGATTGCCTGTTGCGTAGAAAATATTCTCCGGACGCCCGACTATGATCGCATCCAATCCGGCCTGCTTCAAAAGAAAGGAGGCGCGCGCACGGTCGATGCCAGGATTGGTTGTAGCAATTGTAACTGGTCGCTTTTCGTTGGCCCTGACCGGCATAGCCGCAGCGATGCCGCCGGTTGCGCTTATCGTTAGAAAAGTGCGTCTGTCCATTCGTCTGATCCTCAGTTAAAGGCTCATATCAGGTACTCGTTACCAGATTGTGCCCCACAGAATAACGGACGAATAGATAAATCTATCCGCCCGCTACTTTTCCCCCAACCGCGCATCGGCAGCACGAGCTGAAAGACGAAACCGATCAATAGTCAAACGTCAACGTAGCGCCCAACCTACGGCGATTGCCAACTGTCGGAACGTAATCTGTAAAGAACGGAGTGGCGATGAAGAAGGCGTTGGACACATATTTTTTGTCGAACAGGTTTTTACCCCAAACTGAAAGCGACCAATTGTCACTGCGTACACCCAGACGGCCGTTTACTAAAGTTCTGGGTTCTATTGTTGCAACATTGATCTCCGACACATATTGTTTCGACTGACCGGCGACATCGAGGCGACTGAAAAAGTCGATATCACTGGTAATACCGGTGTCGAAAGATGCGCCTACATTCCATTGCAATTTGGATGACCGCTGCAAGTCATTACCGCCAATTGATCCGTCTGTGGAGCAGACTGTACCGTCGCCGCACAAATTGGATCGCGTAATACGAGCTGAAATTACGTCATCATCATATGTTGCATCAATGTAGGCCAGACCGGCATTTACAACCAAACCGTCAATGACTTCGAAGGTACCTTCGACTTCAACGCCCTTCGAAGAAGCTCCACCAATACTCTGGACGATATTTGGGGAGAAAAATGTGGCTCCCTCAGCCGCAACCTGCAGCTGCAGGTTGCTCCAATCGATATAGAAGGCTGCCAGATTTAGTGTCCCGCGCCCACCCATAAAGCTGTTTTTCAGCCCTATTTCATAAGTCCAGTTGGTATCCGGGTCATAAAACCGTTCATCATCCAACAAATCTCCATTGGTGGAGTTGATGCCGCCCGATTTAACGCCTCTTGCAATCGAGACATAAACAAGATTGTCATCCGTGATCTTATAATCGATGCTGGCACGCGGTGTGAAATAGCTGTCCGAATATGTATAGGGTGAGTTTACGCTTAAATCAGTGAGTACTTTCTCTTCATCCGTGTAACGCCCCTCTACTTCGATCGTCAGCCGTTCGCCGAGCAGGGGTACCGCGACGCGACCGAAAATGGCTTTAGTGTCGGTTTCGGTAAAGGCCGAAAACGGCGTCGCTCCCGCTGGAATTGCTATGAGCGGCGTCAGGTCTCTAAATGGAACCAGACCACCGGTTCCTAACTCCAGATCTTCACCATTTTGAATGAAACCGCCGATCATTGCATAGATGCCGCTGTCACCCGAATATTGAAGGCGCAATTCGTGGGAATCATATTTGAAGTCGCCAACCGGGTTGAAGGTAAAAGCATTGCCGGTTGCCCCGCCAAACACCGTGGGCACCAGTGCATCTCGATCACTTCCACCAGCAGAGAACACGTCACCCTCGGAATGCCCGTACAAGTAGTTTGCACTAATCTGATCGGTCAGTTGCGCAGCCACATTTACACGGACCATACTGGATTCTGAATCAAGTCCATAAGTCCGTGGATCAATCACAAAACCTTCTGTACCGCTTGCACCTGCAATGGGTGTACTAGGAAGTTCACCGCAAAAAAGCTGATTGGAATCGGGGACACCAAACCCGCCAAACGCTCCGCCTAGGCTGCAATTAAAGTCACCCGCCCCCCTCGACAGACGATATTGCGCACGAGTTTCGGAGTCGGTTTTGAAGTTATAATAGTCGAAATCAATAGTCAGCGCATCAACCGGCTTCAAACTCGCACCGACCTGTACCATCGATTTTTCGAAACCGCCGATTTTTCCGCTTGTGCCAGGATCCAGACCGGCGTCGGCGTCGGGATGGTTATTTGTAAAATCACCGTCAAATTCTGAATAGCCCAGTGCAAGTCGCATCGACAGCACATCTTCAACTAGAGGCGCACTAATCTTTCCTGATAGGTCTAAGCCGCCATTCTCGGAAACTTCCAATTCAGCGCTAGCAGATATTTCCGTAAGACTGCGCGATGTCGATACATAATTGATCGCACCCATGAATGCATTTGCACCGTAAAGCGCACTCTGCGGGCCCTTCACGACTTCGATACGCTCGAGATTCATGGACCCGACATCAAAGGCATATCCGCGTGGAATGTAGATTCCATCGAGAAATACAGAAACATTCTGCTCCAAAGAAGTAATCGAAAACTGGGTCGCGCCGCGAATAGTCGGGGTACCAAAACCACCATTCGAGAAATCTTCAAAAACGAGGCCCGGGGTCTGCAATGCGACATCTTCCAGTTCAGAAATAGATCGGTTCTGCAATTCCTCGGCATTGAAAGCCGTTATTGCCCCAGGAATATCCTGAAGACGTTCCTCGACCTTCCGAGCGGTTACGATAATCATGTTAGATTCCGAAGCGCCTTCTTCTTCCTGTGCAAATGCAGACGCGGCGGTAGCAATAGTCAGTGCTGAAGTGGCGCTGGTCGCAATCAGTTTGATAGTTAAATTGTTCATCACAATCCCCCTTGTCGGTTTTTCGAGGCGCGGCAGATTTTTTGGTTTTTGGTTGTCTGGAGCGGCCATGATCCATTCAGTCTATCGGGGGAGTGAAATTCGAGCAGTTCAAAAACCAATCTATCCATCATGCGGATAAACCTTCCGGGTTATCGTTCGATATGTTTCTGCTAAATAGCCGCAAGGAGAAGGTTCACTATGATTGAATCATCATAAGTCATACTCGCCTCGCCAACCCTCACAATTGTAAGGTTTTCTGACGGAATTATGTAGACCCGCTGACCACCAAAGCCATCGAAGAAATAGACATCGGGCGCGAGATAGGCCTCAGAATGGGATACGCCAAACGAGCTCGCTGGATCATATTTCCTGACATTCTGCCATGCCTGGCCGCGCCAAATATGAAGCCCATAAGCCGGATTGGTATCGCTAGGCCTTAGCATTTCGCTGATCCAGTTTTGGGGAACGATCTGCTTGACACCAACCTTGCCCTGATTGCGGATGAGTTCGCCCAACCGCGCCCAATCTCTCGCACTTGCTTGCAGGCCAGAATAAAAATGCGGTGATCCGCCCTTCCGGTCAAGCCAAAGTGTCGCTTCACCATTGCCTAATGGACACCATAGATTTTCCTGCATGAACTTTGCAAAACTGCCATTGCCTTGGCGGCGTAGAGAGCGGTCGATCGCGGCTCCGATCAACTGACTATTCACATTATTATATTGAAAAACAGCGCCGGGTGTTCCTGACAAGGGATAGCCTAATGCAACGGCATTGATGTTTGTCGAGTATAGGAGCTTTTCGGTCTCTCCTCCAGGCACACCAAATGGGAAGCTTTGAAGCCCGCTGCTCATGGTCAACAATTGTCTAATTGTTATCCGCTCACGAGGATCATTGCGCCATTCGTCCAAGTAATTGCCAATGGGATCGTCGACATTTTTGATAACGCCTTTTTCCAAAGCGATCCCTACCATTAGGCTGGTGACTGATTTCATCATCGAAAAGCTCTCGGTTCGCGACCGTACCGAGACATTGTCGGCATAAGATTCGTAGATGAGAGCATCCTGGTGGATCACCATAAGGGCAAGACCGCTTTGTGAATCCGAATATGCTTGCGCTTGCTGGAGCGCAGATTGGAGTGTTGGGCTTTCGATAGTTCGGACCACCAATTCGTTTTTGCCTGAACAGCCCGGCAAAACTGCCGATGGCGTATAGAGATCAATATCAAGAATGGATGCTCCGGCCATGGCCGCTGCCTTGGCTGCAATGTCCCGCTCGGGAATGGGCTGGCTGGGCACATTCAAATTTGGACTGCAAGCGACAGTGCCGTTCAGCGCCAGTAGCATTAGATATCTCAGATAAATCATCGAACATTCAATCCTTTATCAATTTTTCTCCGGAAATGGGCTCATCCAATGCACATTGTAGTGGTTTATCCATTGCAGCATCCAGAAAGGAAATAGTCGTCGCAACTGAACGTTCAAAAAGCGCTTTGGATTTTTTGGGAGCAGGCTTCTCTCTACCAATCATCCCACCAAAATAATGATCGACTCCTTCACCTACCCATAGCCAACGCTGACCGGTTGGCGCGAAATCATAACTGTGTTTATGCTGTTTCCAGTCATCAATAAATCCAGGTAGAATATCGGCCGTGCCAGTTATCGTGAGACTGGGCACAAACATGCGTTCCCAACCATTTTTATCGATCAGATTCGGCGTGATACCGGGAGGCGACAAAGCGATCACAGCTTTCACAGATGGGTTGCGGTTTAGCGGCGTTGGCAAAATAGCCCGCGCTCCTGCAGCGATTTGTGCGATCAATGCGCCATAGCTGTGGCCCATTGCAGCGATGTGTTCATAATCCAATATGATGCCGTGTTTTGCCGTTATATGAGCCAGTTCGGAATTTGGGGAGATGATGAAGGACATATCTTCGCCCCGGCTTTCCCAGATTTCGGTTTGAGACGGTCTTTCCTTCCTGTCCCAGTCTTCCGAGTCCAGATGCCGTGGTGCAAGAACGATGTAACCCGCCGCAGCGACCGGCTTGAGCAATGCATAATATCGATTTGGGCTGGCAAAAGCACCATGCGAGAAAATGACCAGCGGATATTTCCCGGGGGCATCGGGATGAACCATCTCCAACGGCAGAGTTCTGCCGTTCATCGTTTCCATTGTGATTTTTTTGATCCGGACGGCAGACTTGGCCTCGCCATAGCAGTTCTGTGTCGCGCCGGACGTTTTACCAAATGCGCACGCCGGAAGTCCGATGACTACAAAGACCATCGCTAAAGTGAGAATAGTTTTGTGAAAATTAGTCGCCAAAGAGATGGTCTTGATGGAAGCCCGAAAACTGGATGCTTTCGGCACCTTACTTCCAGGCACCAAAAGCGTGCCAGGCAGCTGCGCGGCCATGATCCTCGGTCTCGCCTTCATCTGCAGTTGCCGGGAAAACCGACCGATCGACAACGGCTTTTACATGCGCCTCAAACAGCTTTTCACGATCAAATCCGGCCCCGACCATGACTGCATATAAATCGATTGCGTGCATGGATGACCAGAACGGTTCATTATTGTTGAACGCATCCCAGTCCCGGATGAATTGTTCATAGAGCGGCATGGCATCCGTATAAGCGGGTTGCTCCAGATGGAACATCAGTCCGCCATCACTCAGCACCCGATAACCTTCATTGATGATCTTCGGTAAAGCGGTTCCACTCGTTTCATGCAAGAACATGGTCGTTTGCACCCAGTCGAAATAGCCATCGGCCCAGCGCGAAAGATCTTCGGCATTGCTCTGGATGAACCGAATATTTTTCGCCCCCAGTGCTTGAGCCCTTGCATGCCCATAGCGCAAGACCGGAGCCGCCACATCGATGGCAACAATTTCGGTGTCGGGAAAGGCTAGCGCCAGTGGAACGATATTATGACCAACGGTAACTCCGATATCCAAAATACGCTTAGGCATCCAACCAGGACGTTGTTGGTGAATCCATTTCACCAGCGCTTGACCGCCGCCGTCCGATAGCGCGCCGATCCCGCCAGCGGTTGTAGCAAAGATGCCGCAGTCATAGTTGGCGGCTGCCGATATATCATTCTTGACTTCTTCGCCATGATAGCTGCCTGGCATGCAGTGGATATCGACGGCCGCTTGATAACGCGGGATTCTGACTGAGCTATCTAGTTCAAGACGATCACTTTCCCGGTTCAGCTCCTCGGTTTTGGCTTTCAGTTTATCAATCTGGCGCAGCACCAAAGCGCGACCATTCTGCTGACGCATCTCCATCGAATTGCGCTTCAACGCTGACCAGAGCTGGTGCCATGGATCCTGATTCATCGCCTTTCGAATCTCGAACCGGTCCTGCGGTTCGCGGCCATGTTCCGTGATGAATTTTGGCAGCACGCGATTGTCATAGGCGCGCTTGTTTCCAGGACCTAAGGCAGTCGCCATAAACCGATTGAAATTGGCCAGAAAGTTGAACCGAGCAACCTCGTCATGCTTTGGCTGTGGAAACACCTCATGCTGGGTGACCGCTGTGTAAGGCGGAGCTATATCTTCCCGTTTCATGCAAAAGCCTCCTTCTTTTGACCCAAGCTGGGATATCGGCCCAATGTCAAAAGCAGACTGCCCCCAATCGCAAACAACACCATCGCGACCATCAGCATATTGTCATAGCTGCCGGTCGTGTCTCTCGTATACCCATATAAAATGGGTGAGATGGACGAAAAAATCCCGAATGGCGCGTAGAGAAAACCATAGATCCGGCCATATGCCTTCATGCCAAAATAGCGGGCCGCGAGATAGGATATGACATCGGATTCTGCGCCTGCAGCAAACCCAAGCATGAATGCGGCTGCGTAGATCAGCGGTGCCGAAGTTGTGGTTCCAAGCAAAAGCCAGCATGCGATCACTGGAAGCAACAACACTGGAAATGCCACCCCGGGTGCCCAGAAGCGATCAAATAAAAGTCCCACTATTACTCGGCCGGTAAAGATACCGCTGGCGACGACTCCCATAACCATGGCTGCCTGTCCGGGGCTAAACCCATGTAGCTGGACCATCTGCGCCATGTGAATATGTGCCCCCCCATAGGCCAGAGCAATGGCAACGACCGAGAGAAATAGAGCCCAAAAACGGTAACCCCTGAAAACCTCGCCCAGCTTTAATCCTGCCAGTTCACCGCTGTCATCCCGTATCGATGCTGGACGTTCTTCGGGTCTCGGATCGCGGAATAGAAAATAGGCCAAAGGCAATCCGACAAACAGGGGCAACATGGCCATGACCGGGAATACGAAGCGCCAGTTGCTGGCCTCTATGACCGCATTAGCAATTTGTGGGACAATCAATCCGGCGATGCTGGTTCCAAGCAACAATATTCCAAGAGCCAATCCCTTATGCTCAAAGAACCACATGTTGATCGTGCGGCTCCATGTCACCGGTGTAGAACCAATGCCGACAATCCCGATCAGCGCCCACATGGCGTAGAAGCCCCAAATATTGGAAGGCGTAAAATAGAGTAATGAGAATGCAATGCCAAAACCGAATAACGAAAGCATTGCAATGGGCTTGACGCCGTATTTGTCGGCCAGAGCGCCTACGGCTGGAGCGAGTAAAGCCCCTAATATGCCATAAATCGTGATGCCGATGCTGATCTCGAGAAAGGACCAGCCCATGGCATAGTGAATTGGCCCCAAAACTATCGGCAGGACATTAAACGGTATCGGCGAAGCCCCGGTCGCGACACCGATCACTCCGGAAAAAAGCGGCTTCCAGCCTTTTGAAAACTCACCGCTGCTCATGATGCGGGAACGGTTTTGACGGCAGTGCCCATGGTTTCCTTTTTCAGGATATTGATCATTGCCTTGCGCCGTTCGGGATCCTGCTCATTTCCGGAAGAAACAACCATCGTGGTTCCTGGCGCGAACTTGTCCGGATTAGCAATCAGCTGATCCATTAACTCGTCGGTCCAGATCTCTCCAGCTTTGCCATGCGCAGCAAAATTTTTGGTATAAGTGAAATTGGGCACTTGCCCCACTGGTTGGCCGAAAATACCATAAAGATTAGGGCCCGCGAGATGCTTACCGCCCTTGTTCATCGTATGACAAAAGCCACACCATTTAAAATTTACTTTCCGCACGTCCCGTTCTAACGGCGTTTCCGGGGTGATGTTTACGGTGATAACAGGATCATCATGCGAGGTGACCCCTTCCGCTGCCTCAACACGTTCGCCAATCTGGATCGGACTCACACGGAAAAGAGCATAGGGACCGTAAAGGCCGGCTGCCATAAACAATACAACAAATAGCGGTGCCAATATCGCAGCTCTTGCGATGGGCACTTGTTCTCGGTCCGACATTCCCGGCCATCTTTTGAGCAGTTTGGCCAAGCCCCAAGCAGCCAGACAGATCGCCAGAAAAATACCGACCGCCCGGGGCCCCGGTTCTGGTCCGCTAAAGGTCGCAGATGCATAGATGGCCGACGCTGCGCCCAACAAGACATACAGACCGAAGCCAGGAACAAAAGCGGCGAACAATCCCTTGCCATAGCGGAATAGAAAATAGAGCGCCGTAAAAAGGCAGACGAGTTTCAGAACCAGTGAGGAGAAACCAATTCCCGAATGAAAATAACCTGTAAAGAGCCAAAGCGAGCGGTTTTCTTCTACCAGTGCCGGGAGAGGGGGTAACGGCCCAAAATGAATGGATAGACCATCAGCCCATCCGCTCAATGCACCTAAAAAAGGACCGATGACCAGAGCGGCAACACCGAACAACGACAGGTTGATGGACCAGCGATTGGCTAGCGGCGAAAGAGCCGGATTGACCGGTATTTTTCGCCGTTTCCACCATTTCAGAAAGACCAGCAGGCTCAAAATGCCAACAATAGTTCCAATGGAATAATGATAGCCCCGCATGGTTTCGCGAAACGGATCCGCCTTGTCTGTTCGCGGCAAAACCGTTGTCGTTATGGTCAGAACAAAAAAGGCGATCGCCCAGACATAGCCCAGCCAGTTGGAACGCTCGAGCCATTGCGCAAATTTGGAGCGGTCGGATTGTGGCATTGAGTTCCCTTTTTTTGCACAATCAAAACGCATGATAAATCGGCTGGGACCAACCACGCTGTCTCAAATATCCGCCTGTCGGATAGTCAAAATAGCTATGAGACGAATGGCCAAGCTGAGTCTATTATCATTCTCGACGGTAGCTTGTACATTTCCAGCAGATCAGAACAGCAAGAGGCGGCACTTATGCAACTTAATATATTTCAGCAACAGCCCCACGCAGTCCTCCCAATCGGCGACCATGACGACCGCGTGCGCCAGGAATTTAGCAAAAGTTTCCGACAATATATTCAGAACGAACTTCTGCCTGGACTGACGCCTGTTTTTGAAGGCCGCGCTTCAAGGAAATTTGAGAACGAAAATGGCCACCCGCCAGCTGACCGTCACGAGATCCGTAAGGCAATGGTTCCTGATATCTATTTCCAGACCTATGCATCTGCGACCCGCATCGCGCAGGAAATGCTCTGGGAGTCAGTCATCAAGCCATTGCAGAAAGAACTTCCAGAATTGACCGATAAAGCTGTTGCTCTTTCCGATCAATCAAACTCGCCGCTCGAAACTGATTCAGATTTTTCGGTCCCCCGCTACATCAGCGAGCTCGATATTCATTGCATGCCCGGCGGCTATGCAACGAGCCATGCCGAACATGATATTGCCGCAGGCGCGCTTTATGACCGCGGGGTCTATCTCTATTCCATGGGCTTTATGGGCCCCGATAATGACGATATGGGACAGTCGGTTTGCAACTATATCAAACGCAATCTTCCAGAATTTTCTCCACAATATATCCTGGATTTAGGCTGCACCATCGGCCACTCCACACTACCTTATAAAAAGGAGTTTCCGGACGCCGATGTGATTGGGATTGACGTTGCAGCCCCTTGCATCCGCTATGCCCATGCCCGCGCCGCTGCGATGGGTCATGATGTAGGGTTTCTGCAAAGAAACGCCGAAAATACAGGATTTGAAGATGGCAGCTTTGATCTGATTGTCAGTCATATCCTGCTGCACGAAACCAGTGGCAAGGCGATGCCGAAAATCTTTGAGGAAGGTTACCGGTTGCTGAAACCCGGGGGTTATATGATCCATGCCGATCTTCCGCCATTCGAAAAAATGGGACCGTTCATGCAGTTCATTCTGGATAACGAGACCTACTACAATAACGAACCCTTTTGGGGTGCGATGCGGACAATGGACCAGATCCAGCTAGCGATAGATGCCGGTTTCGATCCTGATTCCGTTCGGTTTGATACGGCCCCGATGGCGGTAATGGAATTATCCGCGGAGGACCAAGCTGAACTGGAAGACCGCGAATTTGTTGCGGGCGAATATGCTCCCGGTGGCGGTTGGGAAGTCTTGATTGCAAGAAAGGATCCTTGATGTCCGATAGTTTGCCGGAAGACAGTCCAGTTCCCGAACTCAAACGCCATGCAAAGGGCAAGCGTCCAGGATTTTATGAAACCGGAGGCATGGACGAGGCCATGTCAATGATCATGGTGCTGGCGAGTGAATTTTGCGTTTTGCGAGATCGGGTTGATACGATTGAACATATCGCCCGGATAAAGGGTGTCGATCTGGCTAAAGAAATAGAGAGTTTCGAACCTAATCTGCCTATCCTCGAAGAACGGGAGAAACGGCGCCAGGGGTTTTTGGAACGACTCTATTATGTGACACAGAAGAAAGCTGCCGAACAATCTAGCAACGATACCGAAGAACGTTACCACGAAGTGCTGAAAGATATTGCTGAAACCTAGCGGGTTGGATTGGCGAAGATACACTGAAATAAACAGCAAGTGAGGGCTATGTTATGGATCCGATGCGACGGTCAATTGGAATTGGATTTTCCGCGCTCACTGCGCTCCTGTTGACGGCGTGCCAGCATATTGGACAAACAACCGCTTCGACAAGCTGGCAAGACCGGCCCGCATCTGCAGAATCCGCTTATCTCGAGCGCTTTGCTGCCGTGGCAAAAGCGGGCGGCTATTTGTCTTATGACATATTGAAGCCGGTTCAGGGCGCGGACGCGCGCTTTATGACCAAATCGGACCAGGATAGTTCACCAATCTCCAAATCCGCGATTGAAAAAGTAATGAATTACGCGGGCGCTACCAATAGCTCTGCGTTGCTTATTTGGCATGATGGAGAGCTTGTTGCTGAACGCTATTTTGGCGATACCAAAGTTGACTCCGCGTTGGTATCGAAGTCGCTGGCAAAGCCGCTTTCGGCCATTGCTATTGGCCGAGCCATCAAAATGGGGGATATAGCAAGTCTCGACCAATCGGCATCAGATTTCATCACGGAATGGCGCGGCACTCCCAAAGCAAAAATGACTATCCGGCATGTTCTAGCCATGCAGACAGGATTCTTGGAACAGGCATTTGCGCCTGGACCAGATAATCATTGGGCACGCGCCTATATGGACCCTTACCACGAGCGTTATCTTATCCACGAATATCCGCTGACCGACGAACCGGGGTCAACCTATTCTTACAGTAATGCGGCAGCCGATCTTATCGCAATCATTATCGCTCGTGCAACGGAACAGAGCTATGATGAATTTATTGGAAAGCAGGTTCTGGCTCCGATCGGAGCAGTCGGTGGCACCATCTGGTTAAACCGGGCAAACGGGTTTCCCCACTCGGGTTGCTGTATCAATCTACCGGCTCAAAGTTGGTTGAAGCTTGCAATTTTACTGTCTGAAAATGGGCGCGTCGGAGCTGAACAAATATTACCTCAAAACTTTGTCGCCGAAATGCGCAAGCCATCCGTGCATAATCTCTATTACGGGTTGGGAGTCTGGCTGGGGCAGCCTTATGCCGAGCGACGGGGTTTTATGGGACCGAAATCCTCAGCACCAAAAGTTTTGCACAGCGCGCCCTATCTTGCAGATGATCTGTTTCTTTTCGATGGCAATGGCAATCAGGTCGCGTACATTATCCCATCCGAGAAAATGGTGATCCTCCGATTGGGCTCATCGCCGCCCAAATCGGTTGTGTGGGACAATAGTTTTCTCCCCAATACAATCTTGAGCGAGTTTTAGCTTGAAGTTTTCCTCCACGAGATAAAGCAAAGCCGGTGTGCGTTTTACGGCTTTGGTGAATGCTGGCTATTTGGCTGCTATAATTGAAACGGACCATTGGTTTTGGACCAAATCTTGGACGATATCAGTTGTTCGCTTTCGGGATGTTACGGACATAATGCTAGTGTCCGCTTTGGGCGCAAAAGCGGACACTATTTTTTCGTAAATCATCTTCCATTAACCATGATGCGTTATCGAAATTATATGTCCCAAATCAATGAAATCGGTTCCTTTGAGGGTAGGTTATGTGGCAATCTCGCAGCTGCTCTTGCAAAACTTTGTTGTAGGAACGGTGAGCGAGGTGAAAAAGGTTCATCTGTCCCAAGTCTCGATCTGGGAGACTTTCAAAATGCTCAAGATGCTTTAAATGATATTGGCGTAATGGAAGAAGTTGCGAGAAATTCGAACTATCGAGTTCTGGCGTTTTCAATGGACGCGGATGCAATGCCGGATTTTTTAGCTCAAAAAACAGAAACCGATGATAAAAGAATTTCCATCTTGATTGAGGCTTTCATTGGACTTGCCTGCGGATATGGCGACGCTCTTTTGCCAGACGTACGAGGTTGGTTTCATCCTCCGGTCCAATATGTTCAATCGATGAAGTGGTTCGCTCGCACTGGATATGCCGAGAGAAAAGAAAGTGAGTTTAGGTGGACCGAGAAAATTGCACCGGCAATGCAAGCAAATTACTATTGGAAACAAGAAAATCAGAATTTGTCGGAAATTGGAGATAAAGATCTACAGAAAGAGGCGCACCACACACCAATCCCCAAGAGATCAAAAAATTTTCAATATCAAGGGAATGCGTGGTGACCCCTACGGGAATCGAACCCGTGTTTCAGCCGTGAAAGGGCCGCGTCCTAACCGCTAGACGAAGGGGCCGTACCAATGCCCAAAGGCATCACTGAACAGCGAGATTGGGCCATTACGGATTCGGGAGGCGTTGGTCAAGCCCATAACTGTCTAAAATTCAGCTTATTCGCGCGAGCTGTGGCAAACGGCTTGGAGCTTGTTGCCTTCCGGGTCGCGGACATAGGCTCCGTAATAATTGGGGTGATAATGCGGGCGCAGTCCGGGCGCGCCTTCATCGCTGCCACCATGGGCTAGAGCGGCGGCATGAAAAGCGTCTACCGCTGCTCGGGAAGGCGCCAGAAAGGCCGCATGACTGCCATTTCCTATGCTCATGGGCTGACCGTCATAAGCGGGGCCGATGAACAGTTTCGGTCCGGTTGGGGTGCCATAGGCCTTGCCATCATCGCGGCGCATGAATGGGTCGATCGCTAAAACCTGCATGATCGCATCGTAAAAAGGCTCCGCTCTTGCAAAATCATCAATGCCGAGCGTGATATGACTAAACATCATGGCGTCTCCCGATAGATCTACTCGGCCCAGGCGGCGTCTTCCAGATGGATTTCGGCGGCGGGGCGGCTACCCCAATCGTCAATCTTGGCGCGGCCCGCGATCCACAATTTACGATTTTTGGGCGCGCTGAGCAAGGCTTGGCCCAAATCGCTTTCTGCTGCCCTGAAAGCGATGGTCTTGATGGAGCCGCCGTCGTCGCCCGCGACAATCATGCGGACATGATCTTTGCCGACTATATCGCATTTGATGATCCGCACCGGCCCAGCGGCAATGCGCGGCGCTGGCCAGCCCATGCCATAGGGGCCTGCACCATCCATAGCCTCGACGAACAATGGATTGACCCCTTTGGGAGATAGCACGGCGTCAAGCAGCAAAGCCTTTCCGGCCTGCGCCGTGCCCACGGTATCAGCCAACCGGTCGTTCAAAAATTCGCTAAACGCGTCAATTTTGGACGTATCAATAGTGACGCCCGCCGCCATCGCATGACCGCCGCCTGCGACCAGCAAGCCTTGCTCTTTCGCCGCAATTATCGCCGCGCCCAGGTCAACACCGGAAATCGAACGCCCGGATCCTTTGCCAATGCCCTCGTCATCCTCAGCAATGATGATTGCCGGGCGGCCCAGCTTCTCTTTGATCCGCCCCGCGACAATTCCGATCACGCCGGGATGCCACCCTTTGGACGATAAAACCGCGACTGCCTGATTCTGCTGAGATGAACACATGGCCTCGGCTTCTTCCAGCACATGGGCCTCTATTGCGCGGCGCTCTTGATTGAAATGGTCTAGTTCGGCCGATATTTTCTGCGCTTCTTCGGGGTCTTGGGTCGTCAGCAAACGCACGCCCAGATCGGATTTGCCAACCCGTCCACCTGCGTTGATCCTTGGGCCCAAGGCAAAGCCGAGATCGGAGCAAATCGGGGCGCGTTTCAGTCGGCTGGCGTCGATCAATGCGGAGAGGCCGATATTTTTGCGACCTGCGAGAACTTTGAGCCCCTGCGCCACAAAGGCGCGGTTTAGCCCGCGCAGTTGCGCGACATCGGCGACGGTGCCGAGCGCGACAATATCCAGCAGTTCCAGCAATTTCGGTTCGGCGCGATCTTTAAAAAAACCTTTGCCGCGCAAATTGCGGACGAGGGCAGCGCCCAACAGGAACGCCATGCCGACAGCGGCGAGATGACCATGTTCAGCCCCGGCGTCACTCTCATCAAGCCGGTTTGGATTGACCAGTGCGCTAGCTTTGGGGAGCTCGGCGGCGCATTTGTGATGGTCGACGACAATCACTTCTACGCCTGCCTTGTGCGCCATATCGAGCGCATCGAAAGCCATGGCTCCGCAATCCACAGTGACCACGAGATCAGAACCTTGCTGACCCAGTTTGACCAGAGCCTCACCCGAGGGGCCATAGCCTTCCATCAGGCGGTCGGGGATATAATAGCCGGCTGCCAGACCAAGATCGCGGAGCAAGCGGATCAACAGCGCGGCACTGGTCGCACCATCGACGTCATAGTCACCAAAAACGGTGACCTTATCCTCATTCAGCACGGCATTTGCCAGTCGTTCGGCTGCCGCATCCATATCCTGAAAAACCGACGGATCGGGCATGAAACCCCGGATGGTCGGGTCCTTGTTGATATCCAGCGTTTCGCGTGTTGCGCCGCGGGCCAGCAGTAGCTGTGTGACCAGGTCATCCGGTTGAAAACCGGGGTCGCGTGCGTCGGCGCTGGTGCTGCGCCATTGCCACGACTGTCCGGATAGCGACTGGGTAACGTTGAGAACTGCATTCATGTCATTAGCTATGCGCGAACCATGGTCCGCTGACAATTGCTTTGATCACTGTTAGGGCAGGGCGGATGAAAAACCTGCTTATCGTCTATTATAGCTATACCGGCGGAACCCGTCAGATGGCCGAAGCCGCTGCGGCAGCAGCGCAAGGCGAAGAGGGTGTCAAAATCTCGCTGATGCGGGCCGAGGATTGTGAGCCCGCTGATATGCTGGGTGCCGATGGTTATATTTTCGCTACGCCGGAAAATCTGGCGGCAATGGCGGGCGTGATGAAGGCCTTTTTTGATCGTTGCTATTATCCGCTGCTGGGTCAGATTGAAGGTCGGCCCTATGCTGCGATGATCTGTGCAGGTTCGGATGGGGAAAATGCCCGGAAACAGCTGGAGCGGATTGCGACCGGATGGCGGCTCAAAAAAGTGATCGATACGCCAATTATCTGCACCCGCGCGCAAACCGAGGAAGCGATTTTGGCGCCGAAGACGATCAGCGAGAAGGATAAGGCGCAATGTGCTGAAATCGGCGCGACCTTGGCGGCCGGTCTGGCTATGGGTGTTTTCTGATCAATTGCGCGACGCGCTTTTGCAGCACCGAAATGACATCAGCCTCAAACCAAGGGTTGGCCTTGAACCAGCGGATGTTTCTCGGGCTGGGATGCGGTAAGGGCAGGGCATCAGGCCAAAATTCCTCCCACCGTTCGACGGTAGCGGTGAGCGTTTTGGACTTGGCGTCGCCGAGATGCCAGTCCAGCGCATATTGACCGAGGATCAGGGTCAGCTCGATAGCGGGCAAGTGATCAAGCAAGGGTCGGCGCCATTGCGGTGCACATTCTGTGCGTGGCGGGAGGTCACCGCCTTTTCCGGTCCCGGGGAAGCAAAAGCCCATTGGAATAATTGCGAATAGCGCTGGATCGTAAAATTGTTCTTCGGTCACCCCGAGCCAGTTACGGAGGCGTTTACCGCTTTGATCATCAAAAGGGCGGCCTTTTTCATGGGTCTTGCTGCCGGGAGCCTGTCCAGCGATCAGGATTTTTGCGCCTGTTCCCGCTTGCAGCAAGGGGCTGGGCCCTAAAGGCAGTCCGTCACAAATAGTGCAGGCGCGGACATTTTTGAGAAGCGTGTCGAGAGGGCCTGTATCACCTGTCATTTACTTCCGTTCGCGGCGGCATATTGCCAAATGGTCCGGCTCCTCATCCTTGGGAGGAGCCGCCAGAGCAAATACATAAGATAAATGGGTTGGGTCGCGGCCGTTCATCGCCCCGCGTTCTCCGTTAACAACGGCAGCAAAATCCTGGCAAGCGACGGCGCTGCGCAGATAATCACCATGGCCAACCCGGCCCTGACTAACGGCTGTGGTATCTACTATGGTCAGGCCGCTTTTCTCTGGCGGCACATCATATTCCGACTTTGCGGCATAGCAACGTTCGGGCAGGCCCTTTTCTTTCAGTTCGGCAGCCTTGAACGGATCGAAACAGCGCGGATGACCCAAGCGGGGATAGCCGTGGACATCGTCCGACAGGGACAAGGCGCGGTCTTTTGCTGAGGCATAGACGGTGATCCGCCGGTCGTTATTGACCCGGCGGGCGGAGAGTATTTCCTCGGCAATATCGCGTTCAAAATCCTGCCGATCAACGTCAGGGGAGGCGAGAATGATGTTGGAGATATTACTCGAATCAGCATTCGAGCTATTGCGATCAACAAATTCCACAGCTGGCAGCACCAGCCGCGCGCCGAGTGAGTGGGACACCAGGACGATTTCTTTCGTCCACGGTTGCTGTGCGAGCTTGGTCAGGAACTTGCGAAAATTGCGCTCGTCCCAATACATATTGGTTTCATCAACTGCATATTTGAGCAGCTGCCCCTGCGAGGGCCAGCTATATTGGATGACAGGACCGGTGAAATTGGAGAGCCGCGCAATTTGGGCGGCATCGCGGGAACTGGAGAAAAATGTTTCCCGATAGCCGTGAACATAGAGCAAAACGCGGCCTTCGCGATTGCCCATAGTTTCCGACAGGTCTGTCCACCATGCCGCTTCGTTGGATATGGCAAAAGGGATGCGCTGGCCGTCTACTTTCCCCTTTTCATTAAGGACATCTTGCGGCGCACCAAAGCGGCCAAAGCGGACTTTATCCGCACGATGATTGAGCAGCTTTATCGCGTTGTTGCGGCAATCGGGCAATCGGCTGGTGACCACAAAAAACGGTTTGTCGGGTAAGGTCGCTCCATCAGTTACACCATTGGTCAAATTGCCGGGCGAGGCATCTGAGGCTGCGGGATTACAACGCCCATTGGCGACATAGTCGGCATGGCGAATTGCGCCATAATCAACCGGTGAAATGCAGGCAGTGGCCAGAAGCGGTAGGCCCAATATCAGGGGTCTGAATCGACCGACCAATGCTATGAGAACACCGCCCATCATAAATTAGGAGCGATGCTCACTCTTGACCCAGCGTACTGTGCCCGAAGATGCGCGCATCACAACGCTTTCGGTCGTCATGATACCGTTGCGCAGTTTCTTGACGCCTTCCAAAAGCGAACCGTCGGTGACGCCGGTGGCTGCAAAAATGACATCACCCTTGGCGAGCTCTTTCAGGTCATAGATTTTGTCGAGATCTTCGATGCCCCATTTATGAGCGCGTTTGCGCTCATCATCATTGCGGAAGGTCAGGCGGCCTTTAAACTGCCCGCCGACGCAGCGCAGCGCCGCAGCGGCCAATACGCCTTCGGGTGCACCACCACTGCCCATATACATGTCGACAGTGGTTTCTTCGTCGGTCGTTGCGATAACGCCGGCAACATCGCCATCGGGAATCAACATGATGCCGCAGCCAATTTCGCGCAGCTCGGAAATAATCTTCTCATGGCGCGGACGGTCGAGGACGCAGACAATGATGTCAGCGGGTTCGACGCCTTTTTCTTTAGCCACAGCAGAGACATTTTCGAGCACGGATTTGTTGAGATCGATAATATCATCGGAATAGCCCGGACCAACGGCAAGCTTGTCCATATAGACATCCGGCGCATTGAGCAGATTGCCTTTCTCGGCAATGGCAAGAACGGCTAGAGCATTGGCGCCAGCTTTGGCGGTGATTGTCGTGCCTTCCAGCGGATCCAGCGCGATATCAATTTCCGGCGATTCGCCAGCACAACCATGGCCCACTTTCTCACCGATAAACAGCATCGGCGCTTCATCGCGCTCACCTTCACCAATGACCACGGTTCCGCAGACATCCAGTCCATTCAGCGCTGCTCGCATCGCTTCCACAGCCGCCGCATCCGCTGCCTTTTCGTCACCGCGTCCGATGAGTTTTGCAGCGGAAACCGCCGCTGCCTCGGTCACGCGTACCATTTCCAATACGAGAATGCGTTCGAGAATATCACTTGATTTAGGCATTTGAATGTCTAGTCCTTCTTTAAGGGGCAGATTTTGAACTCTCGATAGGGGAGCTATATGACATTGTCGAGAAGCCTTGTAATCTTGTCCTTAATCCTGACACCGGGCGCTGTTTTAGAGACGGCCCATGCGCAAATAGCGACGGATGATCGCACGCATCAGCTGATCGAAAACGCCCACCGTCTGGTCGCCGTCGATGCTGATGGCTGTTTGAAAAACTCTGACCCCGATGAGATTGTGGTCTGTGCGAGATTTGACGCCAATCGCAAATATCGTGTGCCGTTTCCGGAACTTTTGCCGCGCGGTGAACGGGTTCGCGAGCTTATTCCCAAGGGAAATGCGGAATATGTCAATACAGGACGATGCTATATTGATGCCAGCGAGCGGCAATGTTTCAAAGGTCTGCCTCTTGTGACCGTTTCTTTTGGTGGCGCAGGCGGCGGCGTTGGCGGTCCGGCAGGACGTCTGTGGCGGGTCATTGAGCCCACTGTTCCGGATGAGGATTATGTCAAACAGGTGCAGATAAAGCCGAATGAACCTGAGTGACGAGTGGCTTTCTAGTCTTCGTCGCTTAGCAAGTGCATGACAACCGGTGCGCCTTGCAGGCTGCTGGAATCGGATAGTTTCTGCAAGCTAAGGACAACATCGCGTTCCATGCTCTGATGTGTCACCATCGAGATTAAGACGGACCCTTCTTCGGTTTTCTCGGTCTGGATCAGGCTCTCGATCGAAACTTCCGCATCCCGCATGGCGGCAGTGATTTCCGCCAACACACCGGGTTTGTCAGCCACCACAAAACGAATATAGCTTTTGCCAGTGCGATTGCCGCTTTCGGCGCGTTCGCTTTGGGCCATTTCATCGACTGGCATAGCGAAAACAGTTCCGCTATCGCCGCGGGCAATGTCGATCAGGTCAGCGACAACCGCTGAAGCGGTGGGGCCATCACCGGCACCGGCGCCCTGAAACATCAGCCGACCGGAAAAATTGCCCTCGGCAACCACCGCGTTGGTTGATCCATCAATATGAGCGAGAGGATGGCTTTCTGGTACCAGATAAGGATTAACGCGCTGGAACAATTTTCCGTCATCAATCCGGGCCATGCCGAGTAGCCGGATGCGGTATCCCAGCGCTTTGGCTTGACCGATATCTGCCGCCATTATGTTTCGGATACCCGCAATTTCAACGCCGTCAAAATCAACCGCGGTGCCAAAGGAAAGCGCCGCAAGAATAGCCAATTTATGGGCCGCATCAACACCATCTATATCAAAGCTGGGATCGGCTTCTGCATAACCAAGGTCCTGCGCATCCTTCAATACGGCATTAAAATCACTGCCATGTTTTTCCATGGTGGTGAGGATATAATTGCAGGTACCATTGAGGATCCCGTAAACACGCTCGATACGGTTGGCCGAGGCACCTTCCCGCAGGCCTTTGATGACTGGGATACCGCCAGCTACGGCGGCTTCATATTTTAACGCCAGATTCTGATTTTCGGCCAGACCAGCGAGTTCCATCCCATGATGCGCGATCATCGCTTTGTTTGCGGTGACAAATGATTTGCCGCCCCTCAAACTGTTGCGCGCCAGCTCAAGAGCAGGGCCATCAGAACCGCCAATCATTTCCACGACGCAATCGACGTCGGGATCGCTGGCAAAATCGGTCATATCATCAACCCATTTATAGGGACTGAGATCAACGCCGCGATCGCGGTCACGATTGCGTGCGGAAATGGCGACAACCTCAATGGGGCGTCCGGCACGCTGAGCGATCATCGCGCCGTTTTCGTTGATCAGGCGAATGACCCCCGATCCTACGGTGCCAAGGCCAGCCAGAGCGATGCGGAGAGGTGTTGTCATGATATGGAGACCTTGAATTCGGGCTGATATAATAGGCGACGTTGTGATTGCGCCTGTTTAATAGCGCCGCGGCACTATAATGCCAGCCCGTCTTTCAAGAGTCTGGCAGACTATATAGACAGACTTGCTTTGTGCCTGATCAGCTTGGGCGATATTCCGCCGGGCGGGTACGCGGGCAATTGCCCAGATCCTGTATTACCAGACTATAGTCCCGGCGTGCCTGATTGGCATTGGCCGCCGAATCGCCAGCAAGCGATTCTTCGGGAAGTGATCTTGGAAGGAAGCAAGCCAGTCTATACCATAATAAGCTGTTGCGAACGGGCGCACGCGCTGCTTCGTCCACTATTTCACTCAAAGATACGGCCCAGACCTTCTTCTGACCTTCCCGGCTCAATATGGTTATGGAAACAGGGTCACCGCTGTTGGTTTCAAGGAATATCTGCGTTTCCCCTTCGCCGATAATTGTGCCGGGAACATGAAAAGCGCTGCCGACTTCAACAATTGCCGGCGCAGCATTGCGGGCGACGATCTCCCGTACCAGTGACCGTACGCGCCGGTCTCTGGCGGGCGTCCAGCTAATCTGTGCATCTGGCGCGGCGAGCTGAATATCACCGCTGGCGCCGGTAAGATTGCGTGCAAAAATAATAAACGATTTCTTCTTTATCTTGGGTGCTCGTCCGCGCTCATCCAATGGTAGATCAATGATATAGCGAATCGTTTCCGGTATTCCGCCCTGACCCCGAATCAGCGCGTTAGTTGTCGCTACAATATAATATCTTTGCGTTCCCGCAGGGGCGTTAGTGACCCTTTTTGGGTCAACCTTAATAGCTTCTTTGATCGTAACATGCGCTATAAGGGGCGCACTTACACTAAGGTCAGCAACGTCGGCATATTGTAGCGGGTCGGCATTTGTATCGGACTGCGAAAAGGCAGGGAAACACGCAGTTAGCGCCACTAGAAAGCCAATGAATATATAGGGTATGGGGTGCATGATTATCCTGTAAATTTCCGCTTTTGAGACGCTATTCTCTACCTGTCATCTTGTGTTTTTGACAGCTTAATCAACCCTGAACTAACAAAGCGATTGCCTGTCCCTATCTACCACGTTAAAACATTTTTAAGACGGCTTTCATTGCAACGAAAAGCTGTCGTGGGGAATCTAGGGATTGGCGCGGGTTAGACTCCAGCAATTCTCGAAAAGAATCTTTTGCGAGGTTTCGATTCCTTAGGGAAGAAAAGGAGTTTTATTTCTGAATGGCTTATGCTGACCAACAACAAATGAGCTCGAGCAAGCTGATTTCTATCGTGCTTGTCGTTCTTATTCACGCGCTGTTTGGATATGCTTTGGTCACCGGATTGGCTTATAGTGCAGTCAAGAAAGTGGCTTCAGAGCTTGATATGATCGATATCCAAGAAGAAGAACCCCCGGAAGAGATTGAGGAACCACCTCCACCGCCACCGGATCAGCCGATTGAACCACCGCCAGTGGTGACGCCTCCACCGATCGTGACGCCGCCCGCTGCGCCGCGTCCGGTTATCCAACAAGTGCAAACACCGCCTCCGGCGCCTGCACCTGTTGCTCCGGCTCCACCACCAGCTCCACCACCACCGCCACCACCGCAACGGGCAAACCCCGAACCGCGTGGTAATCCAGGTAACTGGGCGAATGCCAACGACTATCCATCACGCGCTCTGCGTGAGGAACGCGAAGGTACGACCAGCTTCCGGGTAACGGTCGGTGCCAATGGTCGTGTATCGGATTGTCAGGTTACTGGTTCGAGCGGTCATAGTGATTTGGACGCTGCTACCTGTAAGAACATCAAGCGACGTGGACGTTTTCGCCCGTCTCTTGACTCGCAAGGGAACAAAACGACCGGCACATGGGCCAGTCGGGTTCGTTGGCAGATACCGAAATAAGTAACACCGCAGCGGAGCGGCCCAATGCTGCTTCGCTGCTAAATTTTGAATTCTAATCTATCCTTGAGGGGAATATATAATGTTTATTGAAATCTTATCTGCAGCGGGCTCAGCCGCTCCGAAGAATCAGTTCGGCTTTTGGGAAGCGATGCAACAGGGCGGTGTCATCGCTTGGTTCACGCTTGCTGTTTTGGCGATCATGTCCGTGTCTTCTTTCTACATCCTGTTCTCAAAACTTTTTGAACAAAATAAAGTGATGAAGCAGGGTCAGGCGGCTCGGGCCTCTTTCTGGAAAGCAAATAGCTTGAAAGAAGGCGCTGCGAAGCTCGATAAAAACAGTGCGTATCGTCAGATTGTTGATGATGGCATTAAAGCCGAAGAAGATCACGCGCGTCTGACCGACCCAGTGGAAGCCCATGACTGGCTGCACGGTTCGCTGCATCGTTCGCAGGGGCTGATCAACTCCAAACTGGCAACCGGTCTTCCATGGCTCGCAACCGTTGGTGCAACATCACCATTTATCGGTCTGTTCGGTACGGTTATCGGTATTTATCGCGCACTGATTAAAATTGGTATTGCTGGTCAGGCATCGATTGATGCTGTTGCTGGCCCGGTTGGTGAAGCTCTTATCATGACCGCACTTGGTCTTGGTGTGGCTGTTCCTGCTGTTCTTGCCTATAACTGGTTGCAGGGCCGTAACAAGCGCATCGCAGAAGATATCAGCGACTTCTCAAACGATGTTCTGGGTTACATCTCATCTGACGGTGCGGTGAAGCCATCTGCCTTGAAAGGTGCGGCTCCAGCGAAGCCAGCAGCTGCAGCAAAGCCAGCAGTAAAGAAGTAAGGCGCTAGCCAAAGCCGTTTGCCGGAAATCAAGGTTTCCGCAAACGGCTTGGGCTGCTCCTGATTTTCGGATGTGCGGGGTCATCCCGCTAATTCGATACAGTATAATTATAAGAGGATAGAATCTTATGGCGATGAATGTTGGGGACGGCGGTGGAGCAGAAACTCCTCTATCGGACATTAACACGACCCCGCTCGTGGACGTCATGCTCGTTTTGCTGATCATTTTCTTGATCGCTGTTCCGGTTGTGATCCAGACGGTCGAATTGGAATTACCGGTTCTACCATTTGAAGTGACGACGACAAAACCTGAAAATGTTTTGCTTGCTGTCACGACGACTGATTCGGCAGGGCGTGATCCTGGTGATCCGGACTATTCGGGCGCCAATCCAGGCGGGAATTGCAGAATTTATTGGAATACGACTCCGATCGATTCCACTGAATTGGTACAGAGGGCTGTGACCCAGCTGGAAAATCAGATCGAAGCCTTTGGCGGTGTGGAAAATATGACAGCTGACGATATGCCAGAAGTGCATATTCGCGGTGATATCAACACTCCATATCGGTGCATTGGTGGCGCAATTTTCGCCATGCAGCGCGCTGGTTTCGCCAAGGTTGGTTTCCTGTCAACACCGGTTGCAATTGAATAGCCCTGATACGGCATGAAGTTTAGAATTTTTAAGGAGACGCACTAATGGCCATGAGCGGCGGCAAAGACGATGGTGAGCCGATGATGGAAATGAACACGACGCCGTTGATCGACGTCTTGCTCGTTCTCCTCATCATGTTCATCATTACTATCCCGGTCCAGACTCACGCGGTGAAACTGGATCTACCGGTAGATGATCCAAATCCACCACCACCACCGGACATTGATCCTGTTAAAAACCGTCTGGGTATTACCCCGACCAACCAGATATTGTGGAATGACACACCAGTTTCGCTGGAACAGGTTAAACAATATCTCGCACAGACCAAATCGATGGTTCCAGAGCCTGAGCTCCAGTTCCAGCCAGATGCGGTTAGCGCCTATCTGACGGTCGACCGTGTTCTCGCGGAGATTAAGGATAGCGGTGTAACCAAGTTTGGTTTTGTCGGTAACGAACAATATAGCAGCTTTAGTAAGGCATCACGCTTGCCAAACTAAGCGCAGCTGACGATTATTATAAAAGGGCGGTGGAGCGATCCATCGCCTTTTTTATTGTCATCTTAGCGATATTGCTTTTATGCAGATGACCTATTTTTGCCACAAGGTGATCAGCCGAGCCATGGCGTGTTCGGTTCAAGTGCCAGTCTCGTCAGATGTGCTCTAGCTCTGACGTTTGCTAAATGGCGGCCTTCCTGAGACAACAGACCAGTGTCGGATCAATATGGCTGTTTACTAGCCCTGACCGACGGTATCCCCATGATGTATGGCGCTCCCTATAATCCCTATAACACTGAGCGCGGGAGGCGTTATGCAGAAGTCACCTTGCCCCTCACCGACAGAAAGTCCCGCCTATCGTTTGGCGGGGTCTGCTGGTTTAACCGCGCTTCCTACACGGCTACAGCGGCTTTGGACTGATCGCCGCCATTAAATTGCAACTCCGCAAGCTTGGCGTAGAGGCCGTTCTGGGCGATCAAGCTGTCATGATCGCCTTGCTCGACGATATTGCCTTCATCCATGACGATGATGCGGTCTGCTGAGCGGATGGTGGCCAAGCGGTGAGCAATGACAATCGTGGTGCGATCACGCATGAGACGGTCGAGCGCATCCTGCACCAGTTTTTCGCTCTCGGCATCCAGAGCTGATGTCGCCTCATCCAGCAATAATATGGGCGTGTGCCTCAGCAAAGCGCGGGCAATAGCGACACGCTGGCGCTGACCGCCAGATAGGCGCGTGCCCGCTTCGCCCATGAAGCTGTCGAGACCCTCGGGCAGTTCCAGCAGGAATTTCTCGGCATTGGCAGCACGAGCGGCAGCCCAAATTTCCTCGTCCGTCGCATCCCATTTGCCATAGCGCAGATTGTCGCGGGCCGATGCAGCAAATAATACGGTATCCTGGGGAACCAGCGCCATACGCTCGCGGATATCGGCTGGATCTGCGGAAGGCAGCGCAACGCCGTCAATTCTGACGCTTCCGCCCTCCGGATCATAGAAACGTTGAGCCAGCTGAAACAGGGTCGATTTACCGGCGCCGGAAGGGCCGACAACCGCAACCGTCTCGCCGGGAGATACCTTTAGCGAGAAGTTTTTGAGCGCAGCCGTTTCTGGACGGGTCGGATAAGCGAAGGTGACATTATCAAAGGAGATTTGGCCACGTGGTGGCTCGGGTAAAGCAATAGGAGAGGCGGGAGCCGCAATGCCCGGTTCTTCCGACAATAGCTCTGCCAAGCGGCCTGCTGCGCCAGCCGCGCGCAGAAGATCACCATAGACCTCGGTCAGAGCTCCGAAAGCACCTGCTACCAAGCCGCCAGTGAGAACGAAAGCAGCAATGGTTCCGCCGGAAATCGTCCCCTCTGCTACGCCAAGAGCACCACGCCACATCAGTAGTGTGATACCAGTAAATACCAGTGCGATGATCACAGCAGTTAAAGCGGCGCGCAATCTTATGCGCCGTTTGGCCATGTCAAATGTGTTTTCGACAGCGCCGCCAAATCTTTCATGTTCGCGCTTCTCCTGACCAAAGGCCTGGACAATTTTCATCGCGCCCAATGTCTCGGAAACCATGGCCCCGACATCGGCAACCCGATCCTGACTGAATCGCGACACGTTGGTCAGTTTGCGGCCGATAAACACGATTGGCAAAATGACGATGGGAATACCCAGCAGCAGCCCGGCGGTTAGTGTCGGTGCCAGCGTGAACAGAAAGATAATTCCGCCAATGCCGATAATGATGTTCCGAAGAGCCACAGATACGGTCGTGCCAACAACCTGTTCAATAATGGCCGTGTCCGACGTCATCCGCGATGCGATTTCTGATGGCCGGTTTTCCTCAAAAAAACCGGGGGCGAGACGTAGTAAATTGCGTTGAACGGCCAATCGGATGTCGGCAACGACCCGTTCACCGAGCCAGCTGACAAAATAGAAACGAAGGGCAGTAGCGATCGCCAATATGCCGACAATCACCAGCAGAAGCTGAAAATAGGGTGCAATATCGGCCACGCCAGAGGCAAAGCCTTCATCGACAATAGACTTAAAGCCCCAAGGAATGGCCAATGTTGCCATGGCCGCAACGAAAAGGGCGATGGCGGCAAAAACAATCTGTCTAGGATAACGAATAGCCCGATCCCAGACCATTCGCAAATTGCCTATCTTTTTGGTCGTGGGTTTTGCTGTGTCTGACGGCTCCTTTTCAGGGGCATTGTCATTGGTAATTTCACTCATAAAAAGCCCCTAGCAGCCCGACCTTTGGGCGACAATCCTGTTGGCGGTCATGGCAGACGGAAAATCATGCGCGCAATCATACCAGTCTTTCTAACATAGGATGTATTTGTCCGATGCCAAGCACCGGACCCATCAAACGGCCCAAATTGGGATCATCGTTGATGCTGCGCCCAATCCACTGGCAAAGCGGCGTAACATTGCCTAAGAAACCATAGAAACATGGCGGTTTTCCGCTGTATGATTCGTTCTATGCGGTATTAGGCTGCGATAGGACAGCGTGGGTTAGGGGAATGACACCGTGAACCAAATTGCATCCAAAGGTCAGCTGCGCATGTCGCTGTTACGCTGGGCTTTATTTATCGTTCCGGTGATCGTTGCGCTTGGCTTTATCTCTGGACAAGTTGCTGGGTCCGGTGAGGAAAACCGCTGGTTTCAAGCATTGACCAAGCCGGAGGCGCAGCCGCCCGGTTGGATGTTCGGTGTGGCATGGACAATCCTCTATATCATGATGGGTATCGCGCTATCGATGATATTGCACGCACGCGGTGCGCCGCTGCGTGGTCTCGCTATCATATTGTTCCTGATTCAATATGCGCTCAATCTGTTTTGGTCGCCGCTATTTTTCGGCATGCATCAGGTGTCCGCTGCCTTTTGGTTGCTCATCTCGATTTTCGCGACGGCTTTTGTCACCACCCTGATATTTGGACGGGTCCGGAAAGCCGCCGCTTGGTTGATGGTGCCTTATTTGGCATGGCTCTGTTTCGCAGCGATATTGAACAAGCAGATTGTTGACCTTAATCCGGGTGCCGAAACCCTTGTCGTCCCGGCGGCGAGTACCCAAATATAATAAATAGCCAGATCCTGACCCCCAGACGGAGTAATTGACATGCAAAGCCAGAACAAATTTTTCGATGACCTTTCCAAAGTATTGAATGGCTTGGCGGGGACCGTGGCAGGGGTTGGACGCGAAGCCGAGGCAGGCGCACGGGAGCGTGCAAAGGAATGGTTTGGCGGTATGGATTTCGTGTCGCGCGAAGAATTTGAAGCGGTCAAGGAAATGGCATCCAAGGCCCGTGCCGAAGCCGACGCGCTGAAAAAGCGTCTCGATGATCTAGAGAAAGCAGCGCCTAAAGCCGCGGCCAAGAAGCCCGCGGCGCGCAAGACTGCTGCTGCAAAACCGGCTGCGCGCAAGCCTGCCGCACGCAAGGCAGCGCCAAAGAAAACCACGCCGCCAAAATCCGGAAGCTAGCTTCCGTCCCAATATTGGGCGACTAATTCGCAGCGAAAAATCCTCGGCGATTATCCACAGTCTTCCCACAAACAATATGATCGGAGGCCCAGCGCCGCCTTGCTCTGCATGATGGGCTGGGCCACTAAGGCTCGTGATGCAGGGGCAATGATCAGATGATGTGGAACCGTAATGCTTGACGATATGTGGTCTGAGCTTGATCAGGAAGAGGCACCGCCGGTTGATATGCTGGTCGCCTTTTTTGAGGCGCGCGGTTGGTCCGTTGAGCATATTAGCGAAGATGAAATATCGGTAGAGATTAAGGGCAATTGGACCAGCTATCAGTTGCGGGCGATCTGGCGCAATGAAGATCATGTTCTGCAATTGCTATTGCTCCCCGATATCCGCGTTCCCGATGACAAGAAAATCGCCATTTATGAATCGCTCGGGTTAATCAACGAACAACTCTGGCTGGGCCATTTTGATCTATGGTCGACCAATAACCTGTTGTTGTTCCGCCATGCGATAATGCTGGGTGGCAGCGGCATGCTGGGTCTCGATCAGGCGCAGACAATTGTCGATATGGCGATTGATGAGTGGGAGCGTTTTTACCCCGTGTTCCAATTTGTCCTATGGAGCGACAAAAGCCCGCAGGACGCGCTTGAACATGCAATGATCGACACCCAAGGTGAAGCATAGGCCGGGGTGCAGTTTAGGCAGGGGCGAGGCATAAGGGAATAAGACATGATCGCAGAAGGCTTTAACAGCATCTGGTTTGTCGGCTGCGGCAATATGGGTGGTGCGATACTACAGGCATGGCTCGACAATGGACTGGATGGCGCGAAAGTTACCGTGATAAAACCCCATCAGTCGCCGCTTCCCGGGGGACTGCAATCACAGCCTGACTATCCCCAAAAACCAGCACCTGATCTGGTGATGCTGGCGATGAAACCTTATCAACTGGATGATGTCGCGGCGGACCTCGCGCCTCTGGTTGGCGAAAATACGCATATTGTGTCAGTGCTAGCGGGAACCGAGATTGATATCCTGCGAGCGGCGTTTCCCGAGGCAGGCAAGGTCATCCGCTTGATGCCCAATATGGCGGTTACTGTATCCAAATCACCGATGATCCTGATTGGCGAAACCGAAGATGCGCCTCTGAAAGATCAGATGAACGCGCTATTCTCGCCACTGGGGCGACCCGAATGGTTGGAGAATGAAGACCAGATGCATATCGCAACGGCCCTGTCAGGCTCTGGTCCTGCCTTTCTGTTCCGGTTCATTGATGCGCTATCGTTTTCGGCGGCCGAGTTGGGCATGGACAGGGATCAGGCTGCTCGTTTGGCACTGGCTATGGTTGACGGCGCAGCGACGCTGGCAGCGGGCTCGGATGTCAGTCCGGGGGAATTAGCTGTGCAGGTAGCAAGTCCTAATGGCGTCACCCGTAAAGGTCTTGATGTGCTTGATGCCGATGGCCGGGTGAATGCGCTGCTCCATGATGTCCTGAAAGCGGCAATGGAGCGCAACCGGGAAATGGCCGAGGAAGCGAAGGCCTGAGCTTTCCTACAAGAAGGGCGCTGTGATAGTGACACGGCGCTCTTTCTCAGTTTTGAATATCGATCCGACCATGGCTTTGATCAGAGCATTGTTCCTGCATGAAGGGGTGAGAACTGTGTGAATTTTGGAATTTTTCATCCAGAAAAAACAGCCCAAAGGGGCTTGTGTACTTTGTGAACTTCGTACCGGATTCAGCTCTTGTCTTTACGCAGATCAAACACCATTTGACGGTCTGATTCCGGGACCAGTCCTTCCAGCACATGCCAGAATCCGGTGACGGACTCTTGTCCAGCTGTCACATAAGCTGCTGATAGCCGCTCCCGCAATTGCGCGAACAACTCGGCTTCCAAGGCTGCGCCGGCATCTGTCAGCCGCAACAATTTCTGGCGGCGGTCCAGCGCGCCGGTCTTGGTCACGACCAGATCGCGGTCATGCAACTCTTTCAATACCCGGCCTAAAGACTGTTTGGTGATTGCCAGCAACCGCAGCAATTCCCCGACCGTCAAATCCGGTTGGCGCGCGATAAAATAGAGCGCTCGGTGATGTGCCCGGCCCAAACCCTGTTTACCAAGTTCCTGATCAATCGCGTTGGTGAGACGGGTATAGCCGAAATAGAGCAACTCTACCCCGCGTCTAATTTCGTCTTCGCGGAGGAAAAGCGGCGATGCTCCCGGAGAAGCGGAGGGACGAGATATGTCAGCCATGTTGACGTATCTTGACATGCTGTTTAGGTGATTGCAAGATAAACTAGTCTGCGAATCCTCCAATCAGCACAGTGAAAGAGACGGGATATGGCGAACGACGATAGTCTGGAAATCCTTGTCCAACAGAACCCGCAGCCTGTGGCGGATTCCGATCGCGCAAAGCTGTTGGAAAACCCCGGTTTTGGAAATTTGTTCACCGATCATATGGTGGTCATCCGTTACACCGAGGGACAGGGCTGGCATGACGCCAAGGTAGAAGCACGTGCGCCAATCCCGATGGACCCTGCCTCATCGGTACTCCATTATGCGCAGGAAATATTTGAAGGCATGAAAGCCTATCGGCTTGCCGACGGAACGACGGCTCTGTTCCGGCCTGAGCAAAATGCCCGGCGCTTTAAGGCCTCCGCGCAGCGCATGGCGATGCCCGAATTGCCCGAAGAGCTATTTTTGAAATCAGTGGAAGCACTGGTTGATATTGACCGTGATTGGTTTCCTTCTGCAGAAGGTGGATCACTTTATCTGCGGCCGTTTATGTTTGCCAGTGAAGTGTTCTTAGGCGTCCGCCCGGCGAAAGAATATCTCTATATGGTCATCGCCTCTCCCGTTGGTGCCTATTTCAAGGCGGGTGCTTCGGCGATCACGATCTGGGTTTCCAAAGACTATAGCCGCGCCGCGCCCGGCGGCACCGGTGCTGCAAAATGTGGCGGAAACTATGCCGCTAGCCTTGTCGCGCAGGCCGAAGCGATTGCGCAGGATTGCGACCAAGTGGTATTTCTCGACGCCGCTGAACAGCGCTGGGTGGAAGAGCTGGGCGGGATGAACCTGTTTTTCGTGATGGATGACGGCCGGCTAATCACACCGCCGCTGACGGGCACGATTTTGCCAGGGATTACGCGGGAATCGATTATGATATTGGCCCGTGAAGAGGGCTTGGAAGTCAGTGAAGAGCCCTATTCCATCGATCAATGGCGCGAAGATGCCGCTAGCGGGAAATTGCTGGAGACCTTTGCGTGCGGAACTGCTGCGGTCGTAACGGCTGTTGGCACCGTCCGATCCGAAACTGGTGATTTTACCATTGGCGGTGGCGGCCCGGGCCAATTGACCGAGAAACTGCGGATGCGGCTGGTGGATATTCAGCGCGGTCTTGTTGAAGATAAGCATGGCTGGGTGAAACGCCTGTTCTAAAATATTGTTCTGAAAATAGCTGTAACTGCCCCTTGCCCCTTTGGAGTAAGTTGGATATTAGGCCCTTCGCTGGCCAACGAAGCAGCAAGTGTTGGGGTGTCGCCAAGTGGTAAGGCAGCGGCTTTTGATGCCGCCATGCGCAGGTTCGAATCCTGCCACCCCAACCAACTTTCCAAAAAACGAATCCGATCATTGATATCCTCCGCAGGGCAAATATGTGCTGAGAAGGCTCTCCAATGCTCCGATAGCGTCAAATTTACAGGCTGAGCCTCTATTTTGTCGCCGATTTGGCAGAATTCACCGGAATTATGTAAAGGGTTGTAAATTACATGTAGTAGTGCTGGTAAAATCCATGAACATGGATGTAAACGGACTCTGGGTAGGGATTAATAAGAAGCGAAAGCAACTCTGATGTTGTTATTCGCGACCGGGGAACATGTATGCGTGTAGCTATTGCAGACGATGACAAAGAAATCGTCGAATTTTTAGGAAAAATTGTTGAGGGGCAGGGCCACGTTTTTGTGGGCTTTGCGGATGGGAACGCTTTGACCAATGCGTTGCTGCGCGATACTTTTGATTTGGTGATCCTTGATTGGAATATGCCGGGCAAAACCGGAATGCAGATTCTCGAATGGATGGAAGAAGCGGTCGACGATCGGCCGCCCGTCATAATGATGACGAGTCGCACCGCGAAACAGGATATTAGTGATGCGCTGAATGCCGGGGCAGATGACTATATTACCAAACCGGAAGATCCGAAGGTGATCGCCGCGCGCATCAACGCCATCCTGCGGCGCAGCAGCGGTGCAACCGCAATGGAAACATCGGCACAATATGGTGACTATATACTCGACCGTATCGAGCAAAAGGTTCGGCATAAGGAAACAGAAGTTGCGTTGACGGCTAAAGAATTCGAACTAACCGACCTGATGTTCCGCAACCGCGACCGGACCTTGTCGCGCCGTTACATCATGGAAACTGTCTGGCGGACCAATGCGCATCTTGCGACCCGTACACTCGACATGCACGTGTCGCGGGTGCGCTCGAAATTGTCACTTACGCCTGAGAACGGGTTTCGGATTTTCACGGTTTTCGGCTATGGCTATAGATTGGAGACACTGAGCAACGGGGTATGAACATGGCCTTTGGAACAAGTAGACGGCAATATTCCAAATATCTGCGGATTTTAGCTCTCGTTTCACTGGCCCCTGTTGCTATTACGCCATTGGTGGCGCAGGCTCAGACTTCTGGGGATAATTCTCGCGTCGAATATGTCTTCAAGCGCGGTGATACGCTGATCGACCTTGCTCAAAAATATATGCGTAAACGCTCCGATTATGTCGCAGTGCAACGGCTTAATCGGATAGCCAATCCGCGGTTTATCCCGGTTGGTAAAACTGTATTGATCCCATTTCGTTTATTGAAATATCGTCCAAGCGAAGCCAGTTTAAGCGCTTTTCGCGGAAATGTGTCCATTGCCCGCGGCGGCCGGCCGATCACACCAGCGAGAGGCATAGAAATTGCCGAGGGTAGCCGACTTGCTACGGCTGCAGGGAGCTTTCTAACCCTTCAATTGGAGGATGGGTCGCGTATTTCGATGCCATCAAATAGCAAAATGCGTATTATGCGGCTGCGTCATATTCTGCTTACCGATAGCGTGGATTATGAACTTGCAGTCGATAGCGGACGGATGCGTTCCAAAGTCACGCCCTTTGACAAAAAAGAAGACCGGTATCGGGTTCGGACGCCGGTTGCTGTCTCTGCTGTGCGAGGCACGGATTATCGGACGCGCGTCGACGAAGGTACGGGAACCGCTTATTCAGAAACGGTAGAAGGTGCGGTTGACGTTGCATCAGGTGATAGCCTTGAGGGCGCAAATATTGTCTCCGTGCCAGCAGGGACTGGCGCTGCTGCCACAGTCACCGGCGATCTCGCCAAAGCAGATTTGCTAACGCCGCCGGAACTTATTGATCCAGCCAAGGTGCAATCCGAAGAGACACTTGAGTTTGCTGTTACTCCGCGTGAAGCGGCATCGGGGCACCGCATACTCATTTCGTCGGATGCCGGCTTTGTCGATATTGTCGCCGAACAACTTGTCAATGGCACAAGCATTAGCTTGCCCAGCATCGAAGACGGGCGTTATTTTGCCAAAGCGACCGCCATCGGCCAAGATGGTTTTGAAGGCATGCCGGCTTCCTATTCCTTCAAGCGTCAATTGAGCACGCTAAGCGGAAGCGCCGGCACGGGTGATTTCGGTTATCGGTTCAAGTGGTCTGGTGCAGGCAAGGGCAAGCGGGTCTATCGCTTTCAGCTGCTGCTTGGTGATACAAAAGCCATTCCGATTGTCGATGAAGCAGGGTTGACTCAAGATGCCATCACCTTGTCTGACCTACCTGACGGAGAATATTTTTGGCGCGTCGGGGTGACCCAATATTCGTCCGATCCGGAAGATAAGGAAGTCTTTCAGAAATGGACTGACTTTGAAAAATTGACGGTGGCTGGTTAAAAGCATAGCCACCAAGGGCCAAATCGGGGCCATTGGACCTATTTGGAGAACTGACAGCCCATGAAACTGCGTCGCCGTTTGGGGATTGAATGGGCGGGTGTTGCGCTGGTCGCCTCCCTGATTGTTGCCGCACTAATTTTTTGGAACAGTCTTTCTGGTTTCGACAACCTGCTTTATGATGAGCTTTCGGAATATGATCGGCCGGACGCATCGGAAGAAATTCTGATCATTGCCGTCGACGAAGATAGCCTGGCCGCTTTCGGAAAATGGCCATGGCCACGCAATCGCCATGCTGATTTACTGAATGGTTTGGCAGACGCTGCTCCGAAAGCCATTGCCTTTGATATATTGCTCAGTGAACCGGGTAACTTGGATGAAGACGGTGCCTTGGCAGAAGCTGCTGCGAAGAATGAGAATTTGTTCCTTCCGCTGCACTTTGTTTTTCCCGGCAGCAATGGCACCGACTTTGATATTAAGGAACCTATCGCACCGTTCAAACAAGCCGCCACCGGCATAGGTCACGTGAATCTGTTGTTTGACCGTGATGGCGTGGTGCGCCGGACGTCATTATGCTTTGGAGGGATTGCCGACCGAACGGAAAGTGTAGAGACGATCTGGCCGCATCTGATGGAGCAGGTCTATCGCAGCGTGAACGACGGCAACTCGGCGGCTTTTGATCGCCTAAATAATTGTCAGCAGCCGCTGCTTATGCCCTATGCGAACCGCGGTGCATTTTCCCGCATCCCCTATGCAGCCGTTGTAAATGGCGAAATTCCAACTGCTTTTTTGAAAGACAAGATCATATTGGTGGGCGCGACAGCGCAAGGGTTGGGAGATCAGCACCCCGCGCCGCTTGCAGATGGCGGCACGATCGCTGGTGTTGAGATCATGGCCAATATGCTGAACGATATCATGGCTGATAATTTTATCACGCCGGTTTCGATGGGCACCCAAATCCTGCTTTCGCTGATTCCCACATGGATATTGCTGATTGGTTTCTGGCGCTGGCGGCCGCGAACAACGATATTGGTCTCGTTTGGATTGGTCGCGATCATATTGATGACGAGCGCGCTGTTGCTGTCGTGGAAAATCTGGTTTGCACCGGGCGCTGCACTGGTGGGATTGGCACTGGTCTATCCAGTGTGGGGATGGCGCCGATTACAGGTAACCAGCGACTTCATGGACGAAGAGTTGAAAAACTATCATTCTGAAACGCCTGATATCCCGGTTTTGAAGGCTTCATTGGGCCCGGTTGATCTGGTAACGGAACAAGCAGAGGAGCTGGCTCATGCGATTAAACATATGCGCGACCTACGCCGCTTCATTACCGATGCACTGACAAATTTGCCGGACCCAATGTTCATAACCGATCTTGATGGCAAGGTGAAATTCGTCAACAAGTTGGCGCAGACAGGCTTTGAAGATGGCGTGCAGGATCTGGCGCTTGACGATATGCTGACGCGTTTTGTTACGCCTGACGATCTGGGAGATGTGAGGGACTATCTCGCACTGGATCAGCAGTTGCGGGAACATGACTATATTGACTTCACCTCGCTTCATGATCAAGTTTTTGCGATGCGGCGGGCAAGGGTCCTGTCTGATGAGGGAGAATTGCGCGGACATATCCATTATCTTGCGGATATTACCGAAGTTGCCAATGCGGCCCAGGAACGCGAAGAAGTCTTGCAACTTTTGTCACATGATATGCGATCACCACAGGCCGCGATATTGGCCTTGCTCGATGGTCAGGATGAAACCGATGAAAACAAGCGGATTGAAAGTCATGCTCGCCGGACTTTGGCGCTGGCGGATAATTTTGTCGGCTTGGCCCGGATAAAATCGAGCGAGTTTTCCGGTGAGGAAATTCTATTGTCCGATCTGGTGATCGAGGCAAATGACAGCCTGTGGCCGCTTGCCAAACAGCGCGGGGTCAAATCGACCGTTGATGATCAATCGGATGATGCCTTCATTATCGGTGAGCCATCCAGCCTTTACCGTTCTTTCGCTAATCTCATCGACAATGCGATCAAATACAGCCCTGACAATAGCAAGATAACCATCCTGCTCCGTAATATCAGTATCGACAAGCAGCCCTTTGTATCGGTGGCAATCACCGATCAGGGCAACGGTATTGCGGAAGGCATGCTGGACAATTTGTTTGAGCGGTTCGCAAGCGACGACGCGGACTCCAAAGGAGCCGTCAAAGGTGCGGGATTGGGGCTGAACTTCGTTGCGGCCGTGATTGAGCGCCATGGTGGCACTATCCGAGCGGATAATGTCAGGGATGGCGGCGCGCGCTTTACGATATTGTTGCCGTTGGCACCGGAACCTGCAGAAGCGGACTGACAAAAAGGGCTATTCGATCCCCGTACGGGTGCGGGTTTTACTGTCGGTAGTTGGACCCGAATTCCCAAGATCAGAAAGTGCCCCATCGATCAGAAAAGGCAATGATTGTTCCATTGATCCTTTGCAATGATATTCCGCTGCTGTTCCGGAATAGATGACTGATCCATCAGCGGCAGCCACCATATTGATGGTCAGGCGATGTTCCACATCGTCACAGGATTGCAATGGTTTGCGTTCCTTTTGCCCGGCAATCGTGCTGACATTGTCTTTTTCACCTGCCGTCAAAGCAATGGATGCGGGGCGACCAGCCAAGGCGATGTGAACCAATATCGGTGCTTCATCCGCTGCGATAAAGCTTTTCGCTGCTAGTGCTTCAGCGACCAGCTTGCGTGCGGATTGATAGGTTTCGCTATTTTGTTCCGGTTTTGCCGTGAAGCTATATTGTTTTTGGGCAGGCAGAGCTGATCCGGCTTCGGTCTGAATTCGGGTTTCGATCGGGCCGCTGCAACTCGCGGTGATGGCCAATATCGGTGTCATCAAGATGGCAAGTCGGCGCATAGCAGTCCTTAGGATCGTTAGTAACCGAATGTATCAATAACCGGAAAGCTCTGTAATGTCACGATAATTGGCAATAGTCATCAGATGGCTACTGCCATACTTTAACGGGTCAGTGCGTAATAGATGACGTAGAGCCATGAAAAGAAACCGTGGATGATCGCCCAGACGATCGACTTATGTGTCGTAAAGCTAATCGCAATGGCCAGCGCGCTGCCAAAGCCTACGCCTTTGCTGACGATTTCCTTGCGAACATAGGTGGCCCCTCTGCTCATCGGTGATCCTCCTTCTGCATAATCTTCAGGACGCATACGTTCCGGTTTGATTTTTTCTGCCATGGCTTATGCGGCTTCCTGAGCACGGTCGGATAATTCCTGATTGAGCATTTCTGCCAAAAGGAAAGCCAGTTCCAATGACTGCGCTGCATTGAGCCGGGGATCGCAATGGGTGTGGTAGCGATCACCAAGCGCTGCGTCCGTAATGGCAACGGCGCCGCCGGTGCATTCCGTGACATTCTGACCGGTCATTTCGCAATGGATGCCGCCAGCAAAAGTGCCTTCTGCGCGGTGTACTGCAAAAAAGCCGCGAACCTCGGCGAGAATGCGCTCAAACGGCCGGGTTTTATAGCCGCTATCCGCCTTGATGACATTGCCATGCATCGGATCGCAGGACCAAATGACCGGGTGGCCTTCCTGTTTGACTGCACGAACCAGCGGCGCCAATCCGCTTTCCACTTTGTCATGACCAAAGCGTGAGATCAGCGTGATCCGGCCCGCTTCCCGAGCAGGGTTCAGCGTATCGAGCATTTTTAACAGGTCATCGGCTTTTAGCGATGGACCACATTTCATGCCAATTGGGTTGCCGATGCCGCGGAGAAACTCGACATGGGCTGAGCCTTCAAAGCGGGTCCGGTCGCCAATCCACAGGAAGTGGGCGCTGGTGTCATACCATTCGCCGGTCAGACTATCCTGCCGCGTCAATGCTTCTTCATAGGGTAGCAGCAAGGCTTCATGGCTGGTGTAGAAAGACGTCGCCTTGAGTTGTGGCACGGTGTCCGGGTTAATCCCGCATGCTTCCATGAAAGAAAGTGCCTCGCCGATGCGATCTGCCATTTCTTCAAACTTTTTCGCCCAGGGGCTGCGGCTCATGAAATCATGGGTCCAGCCATGCACTTGTTGCAGGTTGGCATAGCCGCCGGTTGAAAAAGCACGCAGCAGGTTGAGCGTTGCCGCGGCCTGATTATAGGCACGGACCATCCGATCTGGATCGGGCTGACGACGGCCTTCTTCAAATTCAATGCCGTTGATAATGTCGCCGCGATAGCTTGGCATTTCGATGCCATCTTGCGTTTCGGTAGGCGCAGAGCGCGGCTTGGCAAATTGCCCAGCCATGCGGCCCAGCTTCACGATCGGCATTTTCGATGCGTAGGTCAGGACGACAGCCATTTGCAGAATGACCCGAAATGTGTCGCGGATATTGTTCGGATGAAATTCCGCGAAACTTTCCGCACAATCACCACCTTGTAGCAAGAATCCCTTGCCTTCAGCGACTTCCGCCAGATCTTTTTTCAGACTGCGCGCTTCGCCGGCAAATACCAATGGCGGATAGCTGCCGAGGAGCTGTTCTGTATCCGCCAGCTTTGCAGCATCAGGATAGTCAGGCATTTGCAGCCCTTCAAAATTTCTCCAACCGTTCGGCGTCCAATTCGTCGCCATGAGCACACTCCAATGTCTTTTACTTAAAATCGGGTGGCTTTAGGCTCGTTTCAAGGGCAATGGCAAGCAAAAGCGCCGTTTGGTTGCGGCCGAAACTAACAAAATGCAGACGGTGCAGGTCTAGCTACCCGGTTTGTCTTTCCACGTACCGGCATTGCGATATTCCGGTTTTATTTGGCTAACATTTGGCAACTTCTGACCCGCAAAGGCTTTTTCTCCGCCTTTTTTCAACGCTTCCTTGCTATAGCTGGGCGCTTGATAGGTTTTAGGCCTTCCGGAAGTGATGGCAGGTGCCGGTAAACTGTGTCGTCGCGCATTGTCGGCCGCGATTGCCGCTGCCTTCTCTGATTTGGCCGCTTCTGCTTCTGCCTTGCGCCGCCCGGCTTCATAGGCCTTTTCGAGGGTGACGGGATCGAGCGATGAAGCAGGATCTGGATCATATTTGCGCGGTTTTGGTGCGGGCAGCGGTTCGCCGCCGCGATATTTGTGGCTAAACGCTTTGGCTTTACCGGCACTACCCTTCCAGCTGTAAAAGCGGTGCGCGCCGATAGTGCCAAGGAACCGCAAGCTGGGCGCCCAATAAGGATAGATTTCCGTTGTGTGATAATGTGTCGCGGTCCCCACCGGCGACGCGATTGTCCCTGCGAGCGCCAAGGCAGCTACCTTTTTGGCACGGTTCCAATGATATTTTGACGGTGCGCGGCGCAGCGACCCATCGCATGTATAAGAAAATTGGCATCCGGTTCGGCGTTCGCTACCTTGAAAAACAACCCCGCAGATCGTTCCTGGATAGCTGGGATGGCGTACCCGGTTCAGCACAACTTGTGCAACAGCGCGTTGCCCGGCATCGGGTTCCAGTCCAGCCTCGTAATAAACGGCGGAGGTCAGACATTGCAACGCACGGCTATTGTCGATTGCGGATGCCCGGAAAGCGACAGGGCGAATTAAATGAGCAGAGGCTAGCGCGTTACCATTCGCCAGCAACTCATCAATATCGTCGCTGCCCTGTTCGGCGAGCGGATCAATCGCGAGATCTCCATAATTTTGCGGAATCGCATAGCCGGGATCAATAAAGTAGAAAGCTGAGCCCGCGAAATTTTCTTCTGCACGCTCGACCGGCTGCAAGTCGGTGTTGCTGGGATTATATTGCTGCGCGTCAAGGCTTGCTTGCGGCATTGTGGCAGGGATCATGACGAGGCTGAAAACCAGCAGACCCAGCAATATCCGTTCACGGACGTTCAACATCAACCAACGCGGTAGATGCCAAGTCGCTTTGGACTTTGATTGGGATGGGTCCGTGGCCTGTGGGGTAAAGCCTGTCTGTTCCGGTTCCTGTTCCTCAACAATTTGGGTTTGGGCGGCAGCTGGCGACGGCGAAAACGCATATCCCGCCGGTCCAGCAACAGCTGAACCACCGCTGCTGAGCTGCGGCACATAGGGAGGAGGAACACGATCTGTAATTTGTCGACACACCTGCAAAGGCCCAGTCGGGCTGGAAGCGATGGAAATACCGTCTTTTTTGCAGTTATCGCTGACCAAAAACAGGTTGTTTCAAGATGGGACGAGGCGCTCTTTGGTATTAAATGGTTAACGCAGTAATTCCGCCGCTCAACGAGTGTCGGGCCAAGAAACGGGAGAAAATGAGCAAGTCGGTTGGTGCGACTATCCAAACAAACCAAACAAAAATGCGAATTTGGATATGCTAATCCGAAATGTGATTCGCTTCCTGAATATTCACCAGATAACGCGTAATGCCATAGCCGATAATACCAAATAGAACGCCGCCAATAGCGGGCCCGATGACAATGCCTGGCAAGCCGTAAAGAGCACCTCCGACCAACAGAAAGGGGTATATTCCCAGCGTATTGCGAAGCCAGTTCATCACCATCGACCAGGTGGGACGTTCCAGATTGTTGCAAGCGGCATTGGAGATAAACAATATGCCGTTGAAGAAGAATAGTGGCGTCAGATAGGTTGCAAACAGCCAAAACACATCACGCCCTTCGCCTTGCAAATTGAAAACATCGCTGATGGGACCTTGGAGTAGGTATAGAAGCGGCCAAATCAGTAACGTATAGCCAAGCGCAAAACCCATGGCTTGCTGGATGGTAAGGCGGATGCGGTCAAATTGCAGGGCCCCGAAATTCTGACCGATAATCGGCCCAACGGCTCCTGACAGGGAGAAGAGCAAGCAAAAGGCAACCGGAACCACACGCCCCATAACCGCAAACCCGGCAATGACCTCATCGGGATAGCTGGCGATGAAACGATAGGAGATAAAGCCGCCTACCGGGGTCGCGACGTTGGTCAATATGGCCGGTACCAAGATCGCGATAACCGGCTTCAAATCCTCTTTGAACAGGATGGATGAAAGTCGTTGAAAGCCACCATAATGCTTGATGATGGGCACAACCGCGAGGATGGATGAGACAATGGCCGCACAGGCCGTGGCCATGGCCGCACCATTGATGCCGAGGCCAAAACCGAAGATGAAAATGGGGTCCAATATTGCATTGGCAATACCCATGCTGAGCGTCACCGTCATGGCCCGCCGCGCGGCACCATGGGCGCGCAGAAATCCGGAACAGACCATGGCAGTTACGCTAAATGGCATGAACGGCGCGACGATCCGGATGTAGCCGGTAGCGGCTTCTTTGGCGGTTCCGGTCGCACCAGCAAGCGATAATATCTGCGGCGCAAAAACAAAGAATAGGATCGCAAGCGGGATGATCAGCATCATGCTCAGCGCGAGGATATTGGTCAAATATCGTCGCGCATAGGCGGCGTCACCTTGGCCGATTTTACGCGCCGCCAAAGCGCTCGCGGCAATCATCAAACCGATATTGAAAGCGGTTCCGAAAAACAGGATTGTGGCAGCGAAGCCCATGGCGGCCGTCAGCGCGTTGTCGCCCAGTTGCGCTATGTAAAGTAGATCGACAAAATCCACGATGAACATGGTCAGCAAGCCGATGCTGGCCGTTAATGTCATCACCGTAATATGCCGCATTGGATTGCCGGTAAGAAATATTGCGGACTGACTGGCGATAAGATGATCCTGAAAAATGAATATGTTGGCCGGAATCGGCAAAATTCTATTGAATATTTGCACTATAGCGTTTTGCCATCCGGTCAATTCCTCTCTATGCTAGAATAGCTTTTTGGGGAGCAATATATGCTACTGCGCTTTAGTTTTCTGTTGTCGTTGACGATCATCATGTCGTCCTGTTCTGTGAGCAATGATGAAGGGCAGAGAGATACATCCGAACAGGGATATTTTGAGCGCAAAAATGTTGCGCCGAATCCTGCGGATAACAGCCAGTCACCGCGCAAGCCGGAACATGCCTATGCGAGGATCGCATTGGATTGTGTGAACAAACAATATCCCAACAAAATCAGCCATGTGATGAGCAGCGCCAGCGATGTACAAGAGCCGGTTCGGCTAACTCCTGTATTTTACGGATGTTTTGATTGGCACAGTGCGGTGCATGGCCACTGGCTGCTGACCCGGTTGTGGGGCAATGGTTCGGTGCCGGAAATGGATGACGAGATTGCCGCCGCGCTTTCCAGTAATTTCACTGCCGAGAAAATTGCCGGAGAGGTCGCCTATTTCAATAGCGGCGGCCGGGCTTCGTTTGAGCGGCCTTATGGGCTTGCCTGGTTCTTGCAGTTGACCGCAGAGTTAACCGAAATCGCATCCCGGGATGATACCAAGGCGGAGCAGGCGCAGATATGGCTGGACCGGTTGAAGCCACTGGAATCGGTAATCAAGGATCGCATCATCACATGGGTTCCCAAGCTTGCCTATCCGATCCGGCTGGGTACCCACAATCAGTCTGCTTTTGCTTTTGGACTGTTTCTCGATTGGGCGTGGATTACGGGCGATGATCAGATGGCAAAATTGATTGCTGACAAAAGCCAGGCCTTCCATAGCGGTGATCGTAACTGCCCAATTGCCTATGAACCGTCCGGTGAAGATTTTCTCTCGCCGTGCCTGATGGAAGCAGATTTGATGCGGCGGATCTTGACCGCAACAGAATTTGCCGAGTGGTTGACCGCCTTTTTGCCGGATATACCAACAGATGGCAGCGCCGACTGGCTGGCGGTCGGAATCGTCAATGACCCGACCGATGGCAAGCTTGTCCATCTCGACGGAGTGAACCTGTCGCGCGCATGGGCTTTGGAAGGTATTGCAACGGCGCTGCCTGATGGAGATGCCCGAAAAGCATCGCTATTGGCTTCTGCAAAACTGCACGGGGATGCGGGTGAAGAATCTGTTCGTACGCCCCATTATGCCGGTAGCCACTGGTTGGCCAGCTTTGCAACCTATTGGCGCACCGAGCGGGGATTGAACCGCGAACCGGCTGCGAGTAACCAGCAAGAGGAAGTTCCCCCATCGGCTTCAGAAGTAGGTGCGGAGTAAGCGGCCATGGCCACGCAACCCATCCCCTTTGCAGATGATTTGTCGCCAAGAGTGTCGCCTTTCTGGCACCGGATTTTCCCGATCAACATCGATTTGGCGATGAAAAGTATCTTTGGTGTGTGGTCGGCTTATTTCATGGTCAATGCGCTGAGGGTCATTCTCTGGGGCGCCCCCGATCACAGCCATTCGCTTACGACCTATCTGATAACTGCGATTATCTCGGTGACAGTCACTTGGGCCTTATACCGTTGTTTGATTCTGGTTGGCGATCGGACCACGAGTGCTTTATTGATCTTAACGATCCCGACCATATTTCTGGCGCTTGCCATCGCCTATTTGACCGATTTGATGCTGGCTTTTCCAATGCCGATACTCGACCATATCGGCGCCAATCATAATCTTCCACCTGACCAGGTCTTGTCTCATTTTTTTGACACAGCGTTTGTCGATTATCTCATATTGGTTGGTTGGGGCGGACTCTATTTGGCCATGGCCAATAGCCGTAAGACGCAGGCCGCGCTGATCCACAGCAGAAATCTGGAGCGTGTGACCAGGGAAAGCGAAATGCGTGCCCTTCGTTATCAGTTGAACCCGCATTTTGTTTTTAATGCGCTTAACTCTGTCAGCAGTTTGATCATCGACAAGAAAAATGGTCAGGCTGAGCATCTTGTGGATGGATTGGCTGATTATATGCGCTCCGTTCTCCATGATGACGAAAGTGACATGATCACTGTCGAGCAAGAAATTGCCCAACAGGTCCGTTATCTTGAGATTGAGCAAGTCCGTTTTCCCAAACGCCTGTCCTTCAGTGTTAATATCGATGATGACGTACGTGGCTGGAAAATTCCGACATTGATTATCCAGCCGCTGGTGGAAAATGCGATCAAGCATGGCGTCGCGCGCTCCTGCACGCCGGTTGCTGTTACCATTGCCGCAATCAGGGATGCCGACCGACTGAAGCTTGTGGTCACCAATGACGGCAGAATGCAGAGAAGCGAGGATAAGGGTAACGGCACGGGAACGGGGCTGGCCAATATCAGAGAGAGGCTGGCTGCGCTTTACGGACCTGCTGCTGCCTTGTTCACGGGCAATGATGATAATGACAGAATGGTCGCGACGATCATCATTCCCGATGAGAAACAGATTTTTCGAGATTATTGTTTATGATGCCAAGCGAAAAGCTAGATATCCTGATTGTCGATGACGAACCACTGGCGCGGGGACGGATCAAATCCCTGTGTAACCGGATGACCAGTGTAAACCGTATCGATATGGCAAGCGGAGGTCGGGAAGCTCTGGATGTCATCTCGCAAAATTGTCCCGAAATTGTGCTGCTTGATATCGATATGCCGGATATTTCGGGAATGGAGGTCGCAAAGCGGTGCAGAGAGCTGGACAGAGTGCCAGAGATTATTTTTACGACCGCCCATGATCGATATGCCGTTGAAGCCTTTCGATTTGATGCAACCGACTATCTTCTTAAGCCGGTGAAGGAAGAGTTGCTCAGGGAGGCGGTGGCGCGCGTCCAGAAAAAACGACAGGCTGTCCAAACAGATATCCAACCTGCCGGTGAACAACGACTTTGGGTGCAGGACGGAAACAGTGCAGTACAAATTAGCAGTGCTGATATCGGATGGATAGAAGCGGATCGCGACTATATGCGTCTATGCTTGAATGAGCGGAGCTACCTTTTACATGAAGCCATGCAATCGCTGCTGCAACGATTGCCTAGTGATATGTTTGTTCGCATTCATCGTTCCGTCGCGGTTAACCGGCATTTTGTACGTGACATTCGCCGCAAAGGGCGGCGCAAATATATCGTTATGCTAGATGGAACGGAACTCACAATAGGACCGAGTTTCGTTGAAGCTGTTATGGGCACGCTCAGTAATTAGGCCGCTCTGTACGCTAGTTAGTTGGGCGGTTTTGGTTTGTCGGAAACAGTGACGGAATAGCGTGGAGCCGGAGCGGGTTGCATATGCCCCCCCACATCGACAAATGTCTCTCGTTCGACATTGTGTGGATGTTGTTTTGCTTCAGCGAGAGACAAGACCGGCGCGAAGCAAATATCCGTCCCTTCCATCAGCGCACACCATTCGTCACGAGATTTTGACTGGAACAAGGTGGTCAGCTTTTCTTTCAATGGCTCCCATGATTTTGGATTCATCTGAAGATCGAAATCCTTATCCTCTTCCAATCCTGCCACTTTGCGCAATTGCGCATAAAATTGAGGTTCAATCGATCCGATCGAGATATATTTGCCGTCAGCTGTCTCATAGCTGTCATAGAAATGCGCACCGGTATCGAGCAGATTGACGCCCCGTTCATCGCGCCATTGACCGATATTGTGAAAGTCAAAAATCATCGCCATCAGCGCGGCTGATCCGTCGGTCATTGCGCAGTCCACCACTTGACCGACACCGCCGGTTTTCGCGTGCAGCAAAGCCGATACCATGCCCAATGCCAGCATCATGCCACCGCCACCAAAATCGCCGACCATATTAACCGGCGGGGTCGGTTTTTCGCCAGCGCGGCCAAAGGCATGCAGCGCGCCGGAAATGGAGATATAATTTATGTCATGCCCCGCCGCATGCGCCAGCGGTCCATATTGGCCCCAGCCAGTCATCCGGCCGTAAACCAGTTTGGGATTATCCTGTAAAAGAACATCCGGACCCAGGCCCAGTCTTTCCATCACACCGGGGCGAAAGCCCTCGATCAGGCCGTCCGACTGTTTGACCAGATCACGAGCCTGCTGGATGCCGGTCTCGGATTTCAGATCGATCTCGACGAGGTTACGAGAGCGTGAGAGTGCGAGGCGACCATCTGGTGCGCCGCCAGGTCTGTGCAATACGGTGACAGTGGCGCCTTGATCGGCAAGCATCATACCGCAAAAAGGCCCGGGCCCAATACCTGCAAATTCGACAATGTTGATTCCTGCCAGTGGCCCAGCCATATCCTGCTCCTGTTTAATCAGATGATTAAACGGTCCTATGCAGCGGTTGGATTCTAATCAAGCAGATTTATGCTAGGGCCCTTAGCGGGGACGTTGACCATGCCCGAGCGGTTGGCGTTTGGCACTATGCTGTTTCAAATAGCGGGGCAATTCCAGCTTCGATTTACCAACCGGTTGGCGCGCTAGCTTTGGATCAATCGCATGATCAAACGCAATGCCCAAACGGCCTTGAGCAACCCATGCGATATAGCCAGTGATGCGGCCGATATTACGCAATTCCAGCTCCACCTTGTCGCCACGTTTGGCAATTACCGGTGCTTCTGCCATCAAACCACCAGCAGACAAGTTACGAATCCGCACTTCGCCGCAATCATCGCCATCTACAAAGCGCAGAACGGCTTTCAGAAAGAGGCTATCGCGATCGAGTTCGCGCTTCGGCAGGCCACTTGTCTGAGCATTTTTTCCCAGATTATCGTCAAAGGGTTCTTTCATGTGCATCCCGCGGGTTGATGTAAAACAACGTTTCTGAGCTGGGATATTTGCCGCATAAAGATGGAAAATTGGTTAATGTCAGCCAGAGATTATTCGCGGCAGCACAATTGGGATGATACCATATTCCAGGTACTGCGACGCGATGATGCTGGCGCATTAAGGCTAAACCGGAAATGCGCTCGAAAGAGCTATTCTAACTACCGGATTATTCAGACGGTGATAACGAAGTTATTGATCACGCGAGATTTTCTCGTTGCGCTCATGCGCTTCTTGCGCCTCTACGCTCATCGTTGCAATGGGCCGCGCTTCCAAGCGTTCGAGCGAAATCGGCTCGCCGGTAACCTGGCAGTAACCATATTCGCCTTCTTCGATACGCCGTAGCGCCGAGTCTATTTTCGAAGTCAGTTTGCGTTGGCGGTCGCGGGTCCGCAGTTCCAGACCCCAATCCGTCTCGCTTGATGCGCGGTCATTAAGATCGGCTTCCTGAATGGGGCCGTCCTGCAAATGGGCCAGTGTTTCCTTGGATTCTTCAATGATATCCTGTTTCCACTGTTCCAGCGCACGTTTGAAATAAGCCAGTTGTCGCTCATTCATGAATTCCTCGTCGGCACTGGGGCGATAGTCATCATCCAGTATAATTTCGCCTTTCGAGTCTCTATCTTTAGCGGATGAATTTTTCGCTGAGGACGCCAAATATACTCTCCAACTTCTGCCCCCAACTCCGATTTAGAGTTGGCGAAGGACCGGCTATCAGCGGGCCTATAAACTTGGCATTGGCTTGAGACAAGATGCAATGTGCTGCGGTTGAACAATTTATCCTATTCTGCCTCTTTGGAGGTTAAGAATCACCCCAATAGCAACGTTTCTTGTAAAGCTATTGGGGGAGCTGATCATTGTTAAATCTCGATTTTATCGAGCTTTTTCTTAGCCGCGAGAAAGATGTTCGCTGTAAATGGTCTCAATTCGGGACATTAACTCTACTTCGATAGGGGTTGGTAAGGCTTTTTTTTATTTTGGCGACCCAAACAAGGTTAACGCAATTGTGATTAATCCCTCCTTCTGCGTTCTTGAGTGATGTCGGAGCCCAAAATAGATCGCCAGCATATGGTTGCAGGCTTTCCCGTCGGTTCCAGAGCGGAAGAGAGTAGAGATTATGTCGGTTCGAATGGCTTTAGCAAAATTATGCGCCTGCACTTGCGGTGGGGCACTAATTGGCGGCGGTGCGGTGCATGTTTCCGAAGCACCGGCGGCACCCTATGTTAAAAAGGTCGACAAAAAGAAGGTTCGTGCCCGTGTTTTGAAACGCGGCCAGTCTGCGCGTAAAGTCAAGCGGACCCGGCGCGTAGTGAAAAAGACAGTGACGGCCTGTGCGCCGAGCGTTGTGACCATTACGCAAGCTCCTCAAGCCGTACCACTACCTCCACCACCTTATATTCCTGCGCCCTTGCCTGAAATTCCTGTTCTGGAAAGTGGCGGCGGCTCGGTTCCTGTCGTGATTGGCGGCAGCGGCGGCTATGGCGGCGGTTTCGGCGGCGGTTTCTTCGGCGGTTTCTTTGGTGGCGGCGGCGGATCTGGTGGTGGCTCAGTAGTCATCTCTTCGACGAGCAGCGGCGGTTCAACTAGTACGTCAACGGGCGGTGTTTCCAGCACCGGTGGATCAACAAGTACATCTACCGGCGGCTTCTCCAGTACGGGCGGTTCTACAAGTAGCTCAACCGGCGGATTTTCAAGTACCTCAACTGGTGGTTCCACCAGTACGTCATCCGGCAGCATTAGCACTTCAACCGGTGGTGTCAGTACATCAACAGGTGGTGTAAGCACATCAACAGGTGGTGTAAGCACGTCTACCGGTGGAGTTAGCACATCAACTGGCGGTGTGAGCACCTCAACCGGCGGCGTGAGTACGTCCACCGGCGGTGTCAGCTCATCAAGCAGTTCCAGCTCCTCCTCGAGCAGCTCTTCCAGTAGTTCGTCGAGCAGCTCATCCAGTTCTAGCGGAAATGGCTCGAGCGGCATGACGTCTAGCGGTATGACTTCGAGTGGAATGACCTCAAGTGGTCACCCCGGCACGTCAACCAGCAGTGGGAATACCAGTACGGGTTCGTCTGGCAGTTCAGGTTCTTCGGGAAGCTCCGGCTCCTCCGGTAGCAGTGGCTCGTCCGGCGGTTCATCGGGTAGTTCAAGCTCGTCTTCGAGCAGTTCCAGCAGCTCCAGTTCGTCGAGCAGCGGCGGGTCAACCGGCAGCACAGGCTCTTCGGGCGGTTCTGGTTCATCCGGCAGCTCTGGCTCGTCGGGCAGCAGCGGATCATCCGGCGGGTCGTCCAGCAGTTCCAGTTCGTCTTCATCGAGTAGCTCGAGCTCGTCTAGCTCTAGCGGCGGCGGCTCTAATGGCAGTTCCGGTTCTTCGGGTAGCAGCGGATCGTCAAGCTCGACATCGACATCCTCTGGCGCGAGCAGCACCTCATCGAGCTTTGGTGGCAGCACGTCGAGCTCCAGTTCTTCGAGCAGCAGCTCAAGTTCAAGCTCCAGCAGTGGCGGATCAACCGGTGGTTCTACCGGCGGCACGCCTGTTCCAGCGCCGCCTGTGGTTTTGCTTTTTGGTGCAGCGGCAGCGGCATTGTTCGCACGCAGCCGCAAGGCCAAGAAAGCGGTTGCGGCCTAAACGACTACCCGATCACACCAATTCAAGAAGCGGCTGGAGCGATCCGGCCGCTTTTTTTGTGGCACAGGCGATGCTCTGCACTTGAACCAAAGCCTCTGTCTCGGCATAGGCTTTGGCCATGCATGATCTAAAAACTATCAGAGAAAACGCGGCCGATTTTGATGCCGCATTGGCGCGGCGTGGCGTTGAACCCGTTGCGGCAACGATTTTGACCTTGGACGAAGAAAATCGCAGCCTGGCGACCAAGCTTCAGGTAGGCCAGGCGCGCCGCAATGAGGCCTCCAAAGCAATAGGCAAAGCCAAGGGGCAGGGCGACGAGGAAACCGCGCAGGCGCTGATGGCAGAGGTGTCGGAACTGAAGGCGAGCCTTCCGGCAATGGAAGAGCAAGGCCGCGAGCTTGCTGGTAAATTGCGCGATGTTCTGGCCGGGCTTCCTAACCTTCCTCTGTCCGATGTCCCTGAAGGCGCGGATGAAGAAGATAATGTTGAGGTGGACCGTTGGGGCACACCGCGCACTTTTGATTTCGAACCGCGTGAGCATAGTGATCTCGGTCTTGTGCTGGGGCTGGATTTTGAAACAGCTGCGGCAATGTCTGGCGCGCGCTTTGCGTTTCTGCGTGGGCAAATGGCGCGGTTGCAGCGCGCTATCGGTCAATATATGCTCGACCAGCAGACTATGGAAAACGGCTTTCAGGAATGCGCGCCACCCGTATTGGTGCGCGACGAGGCTATGTTCGGTACGGGCCAGCTGCCCAAATTTTCGGAAGATTCATTCCAGACCACCGATGGCCGCTGGCTGATCCCGACCGCAGAAGTCAGCCTGACCAACAGCGTGCACGGTCAGATTTTGGACGAGGCACAGCTGCCCATCCGCTTAACTGCACTGACTCCCTGTTTCCGCAGCGAGGCAGGCTCGGCAGGCAAGGATACAAAAGGCCTGATCCGTCAGCATCAGTTTGAAAAAGTCGAGATGGTTGCGATCGTTCATCCCGATCATAGCGATACCGAACATCTGCGGATGACCGAGGCGGCGGAATCTATCCTCAAAGCGCTGGAATTGCCCTATCGCAAGATGCTGCTCTGCACCGGCGATATGGGGGCAACAGCTCGTAAAACCTTTGATCTGGAGGTATGGTTGCCGGGACAAGATACCTATCGAGAGATTTCCAGCGTTTCGACTTGCGGCGACTATCAGGCGCGGCGGATGAACGCCCGATTCCGTGCGGAAGGCGAAACCAAGGGCACGCAATTTGTGCATACATTGAACGGTTCCGGCCTTGCGGTTGGCCGCACATTGGTTGCCGTGCTGGAAAATTATCAGCAGGAAGACGGTAGTGTCATAATTCCGGATGCGTTAAAGCCTTATATGGGCGGGATTGAAAAACTGGAGCCTGCAAACTGATGCGCATATTGCTGACCAATGACGACGGATTTGACGCACCGGGCATGAAAGTCCTGCTCGACATTGCCCAGCATTTTTCCAATGATATCTGGATTGTCGCGCCTTCGGACGAAAATAGCGGCGCCGGCCATTCGCTGACGCTCACCCGCCCCTTGCGCATCCGCAAGCGCGGGGATCAACAATATTCGGTTGATGGAACGCCGACTGATAGCGTGATGATGGCGGTCGCAAAAATCATGAAGGATGGTCCGCCGGATCTCATATTGTCCGGGGTTAATCGCGGTGCCAATCTGGGTGAAGACGTCACCTATTCCGGGACGGTGTCAGCCGCTATGGAAGGTGCGCTGGCCGGAATCCCGTCCATCGCGTTGAGCCAAGCCTATGCACGCGGAGAAATGGGTGATGATGTGCCGTTTGAAGCGGCGCTGCAATGGGGCGAGCGGGTTTTGCGCCCGCTCATCAAGCAAAGCATGGATCATCGGACATTGGTAAACATCAATTTTCCAGCTTTGCCGGCCAACGACGTCAAAGGTATCCGCGTGGTGTCCCAGGGCATTCGCGACTACGGCCGCCTGCAAATCGTCAGCAACCGCGACCCGCGCGGCTTTGAATATCACTGGTTCGGCCTCGGCCCGATGGTCGAAACTCCGGCCCATAGCACCGATCTGGAGGCTATCGAAGACGGCTATGTCTCGATCACACCGTTGCATCTGGACCTGACCCACTATGAGTCGATGGATAGCTTGAGCAAGCTATACGATAGCTAGGGCATTCTCAGCCGGTACGGACCGACCAGACGCACGATGCTTGGCGCTTTCCTACAGCCCTGAGGCTATGATATTACGCGTTCGGTTCTTTCTCATTCTTCAATATCAACAAGACTTTCCCTTGTCCGGAGCAGCACCAAATTTATGGACGATTCTGTGTAGAAGCTGTATAAACTCATTCAGGTTGAATGATTGTTAGCTGAACAATTTTTCCAGAAATCGATTATTATCAATAGGGTAGGGCAAGTTCTGCTTCCGCTGCCGGCAACAATGCTGTGAGGGGCTGCTGGTCGCACAAGGCAGTTGTTTGTTTCTGCTTCATCCCGAGAGCGGACATAACCAATTACCGGAATTTAGCGCGCAAACTGCGCTGGAATATCAGGATCTTCGGTATCGAGTAGGGGAATAATATCCTCCGGCAGGTCTGCATAAGCACTAGCCCAGCGTGATACCCAGTTGGGATCATTGACCTTGCTAGGGTGATAACCAGGAATCAAGGACCGCAACATGGCAGGAGACGCTTTTATCAGAAAACGCGCCACCATGTACCAGAGCCGCATACGGCTGCTGGCCTTGTTCCACAGACCATCCCGTTTAAGCATGCGTATGTAACCTTTGCGGCTGCACCATGCGACATGAAAACTGCCGAAGATCAAACCCCAAGTGCGCGGCCAATAGCTGCCATATAAATCCTGATAGAGGTCATAGGCGACATTTTTATGCTCGGTCTCTTCCACCATATGCCAGAGAATCAGCGATGAGACAGAGGGGTCGGCATTTTTGAACAGGTCCCGCCGTTCCTCAATCAACCATTCGGTCATGCCCATCGTCATGGTTTCAAAACCGGCCGTATAGGCCAGGCGCCAACGGAGGCTCTTCGTCTGAAATTTCTTGTACTGCGCCGTCATCTCGTCTTCCACGTCGGTCAGTTCAGGATAATGGCGTTTCAAAATTTCATTGTAGCGGCGATGGTTTTGAAAATGATTGCCTTCCTGCGCCATGAAACCGTGGACATCATCCTTCAGCTGCTTGTTGCTGGCGTTTTTTAACGCTTCTCTGACCGTCTTGATCAGAAAGGGCTCCAAATAGGGCATTGTAAGTGATGCACCATTGGCCATGTGGCTCCACTCGGGGCGTTCGGGATGCCAAACAGGTTCGATGCCTTCATCAAATGAGAAGGGAATGGCGCGGACAACTATGCCACCAGCTTCGGGATGAGGGGTTTTAGTGGATGCGTTCATGCCTCTGACTCCAGTGATTTGTATTTTTTCCATGCGCCCCATGCGAATAGACCAAAGCCGATATGAACAGCGATGATTGGCGGCCAGCCAAACAGATAAATGATATTGTTTATGGTCACGTCGCCGGGAAACGGACCGCCACCAAATTCAAGACCGCGCGTGCTGAAAACCGCATTGGCAATAGCGGGCAATGTGAACAACCATGCGTAAGTGAGCGATGACCAGAAGAGCCAAGTCTGCCCTTTGGAACCAAGTGTCACAAATGGCGCTGCTGCTGCCAGCGCAATCAGGATCAGGCCATTGGTAATACCCTCCAGATGCGCCATATTCCAGGCCCTCCGGTCACCGCCAATTTCCACAGGAATATCAGTAAAGAGCGGCCACAAGTCTAACGCGCCGAGTAGGAAGAAAAAGTAGAGCCAACCGCTCAAGGCCGCTGAAATTAAGAGACCTACACCGTTCAGGACCAGCAACGCTCGTCTCTTGTCACTCAGCATGTTTTTTCTCCCGCTGTTTGAAGGGAACGACATTGGTCATGCCTTCAATCGCTTCCGGCGCCAGTCGCTCCAGCGCCTTTGTGCACCAGTCAACCCATTCCCACTCCCATCTCATTCCGACTTCCAAAGCCAGTTGCTTGCCGAGATCAGCTAGTGAGTTGCTGTCTTCCAGCAATTCATGCTTTATCACATATTCTGCATGCCGGTCCTGATGCCGTTCAATCCGCCGCAACAGATTTTGACGAACGCCATCCAGATCGACCGATTCAATTCCATATAACTGAACGAGGAAATGATCTTTCATTTCCGGAGGCTCGGATGGTTCCCGGGACCATTGGAGCAATGCCTCCCGCCCGGCATCGGTGATGGTGAAGACGATACGATTAGGTTTGCCGGATTGCTGCACTTCTTCGGCAATAGCCAAGCCGCTATCCTTAAGCTTGCCCATCTCTCGATAGATTTGTGAATGCCGCGCCCGCCAGAAAAATCCGATACTCTCATCAAACTGTTTCGCAACATCATAGCCTGATTTCGCCCCCTCAGACAGCGAAACCAAAATAGCATATCGTAAGGCCATCACATCCCCCTATATTCCATTAGTGGAATATATATGACAAAAGTTGAATATGAGTCAAGCAATGTGCAGAAGGATGTATTCTGCCCAACTTACTCGCATGATCAGAAGGCGCCTCAATAGATCTTGTCCATGTCGCCAGTTTCGCCATAAATTGGCAGTATAGCGCTGCCCATCGACCAGCCCGCTCCTGCCTCCGCCCGAACATGAATCAAAAAACAGGCTTTTTCATCTGCGATCGCGAAGCAGGGCTGGCAATGGGTGGATTTATTGCTAGGTAACGGTTTCTCATTGGGGTGAGAGCAAGTGAACGGGGCGTTCTATGCGTAAGATGATAATCCTTTTTCTGGTCATGTCGGTGTCTGCCTGCATCCCGCCAGGCCGCGATAATGGCTGGCCGCAAAATGAGGCGGCTCAGGAAGCAGCGCCAACGCTGGCAACCGACATATCGGTCTTTGGACAGAGCCCGGCTGATGCGCCGCCGCCTACCTGGACTGCGCAAACGGTTACTCCCAATGCTATGACGATCGAGGACGGCATCTACACCGTGCAGGCCGGTGACACGCTGCGCGGTATCGCCAATAAAACCGGCGCCAGCTCGCAGATTATAGCGGCGGAAAACGGCCTCGCTGCTCCCTATATCATTCGACCGGGGCAGCGACTGAATATTACCGGTGGCCGCTATCACTGGGTCAATGGCGGCGAAACCGGCATCGCCATTGCCCGCGCTTATGGTGTGCCGTGGCGCGAAGTGGTGGCGCTCAATGGACTGGAAGAGCCCTTTGTCTTGCGGGTCGGCCAGAAATTGTTGCTGCCCGCAGAGGCTCCTGTTGATCCACAGGCCTTGAGTATCGAACAGCGCGCGGCGTCTTTTGATCTCGATATCGATGATATAATGACCGGCAGCCAACCGGCGCTGGCCGAGAAGGTGGCTGCGGAGGAACCATCGGATTGGCGCAAGGCCATCGGGCCAGTAAAAACACCGCCTGCAAAAACTCCGGCTGTCATTGCCGTGCCAGCGGCATTTACCAGCCAGTTTAATTGGCCGATAGACGGAAAATTAATCTCCAGCTTTGGCAGCAAGGGCGGCGGCAAGGTCAATGACGGGTTGAATATCGCGGTCGCCAAAGGAACCCCAATTCGCGCAGCGGCCGATGGTGTAGTGGCTTATAGCGGCGATGAAATCGATGTTTTTGGCGGTTTGATCCTGCTCAATCATGGCGATGGTTGGGTCACCGCCTATGGTCATGCGGACAAATTACATGTTACGCGTGGACAAAAGATCAAAGCGGGTGATATCATCGGTCTGGCTGGAGACAGCGGCTATGTACAGGAACCGCAATTGCATTTTGAGATCCGTAAGAATCGTAAACCGGTAAACCCCGTCTCCCATTTGCCGACGCGGACCTAATCGCCCTATGGCCCGGCGCTCTTCCCGCAATATTTCCGATTATCTGACGCTGCGCCGTCAATCGAGCCTGCCGGTTTGGCTCGACATTGCCTGGCGCGTGGCGTTCGTATTGGGACTGATTGGTATGGCTGTCGCGGTGCACTGGTTCGACCGCAACGGTTTGCAGGACAGTTATGACGGGGACGTCAGTTTTCTCGATGTCGTCTATTTCACGATGATCTCGATAACGACGACGGGCTATGGGGATATCGCCCCTGTTACGGAGCGCGCGCGCATGTTCGATGCGCTGGTCGTGACTCCCATTCGCATCTTCGTTGTGCTTATATTTGTCGGCACGGCTTATAATTTCGTATTCAAAAGAACCTGGGATAATTGGCGCATGAAAATCATCCAGAATAATTTGCACGATCACATCGTGATCGCCGGTTTCGGAACCAGCGGCAAGGAAGCGGTGCAGGAATTGATCGCGCGCGGAACCAATCCAGCAGAAATCGTCGTCGTCGATCCGTTTGACGAAGCATTGGCACAGGCCGAGAAGCTGGGCTGTGCGGTGATTAATGGCGATGCCACCCGTGACGTGACGCTGATGAACGTCAAGATATCGCGGGCGCGCTCGATGATTGTCTCGGCGGGGCGCGATGATACCAGCATCCTAATCGTGCTGACTGCGCGCCATCTCGCCTATCATCTGCCGATCAGCGTATCTGTACGCGCGGCGGACAACGAATTGCTGGCGCGGCAAGCCGGAGCGACCACGGTGATCAATCCGGTGAGCTTTGCCGGGCTGTTGCTTGCCGGTAGCTGTGAGGGTGCGAAAATATCCGATTATCTCAGCGATTTGGCGTCGGCGACCGGACGAGTCAAACTGGTCCAGCGCCCGGTTGAAGACAACGAAGTCGGCATGGCGATGAAAGACATTGTCAAAGAGGGGCTCGGCGTCCGTATCTATCGTGAGAATAATATGTACGGATTTTGGGAAGAAGAAGCCAAAAAGCTGGAGGCTGGCGATATTATCGTGGAGATCATGCCCGGCAATGGCTCTGGTAACCGTCCTGCCGAGGAAGAAGCATAAGCGAGTAGAGCCGCCTATGTTGCACCTGCGAACAAACCTGCTATGACATCTGCAAGATAGCTGTTTTTCTGCAGGATAAGTGCCATGACACAAACCAATGCGATACCGATGCCAAGCGGCCTGCGTCCGCCGAACCGGTTGGCGCAATTTAGCGAACTGGCGCTGCCGCTCGATTTTGTGCACTTTGGTTTGCAATGGCCGCGGGTTGTTACCGCGCCCAAAGGTGACGGGCGTCCGATATTCTTGATTCCTGGTTATGGCGGTAGCGAATTGTCGATGGGGCCGTTAAAAGCCTTTTTGACCAGGCTGGATTATGATGTATCCGATTGGGGGCTGGGCAGGAACCAGGGTTCGGTTAATCGCGATATCGCACGGTTTACCGCCGTTGCCGAAGAACAATATTATAGCAATGACCGGGAGCCGCTGACGTTGATCGGCTGGTCACTTGGAGGGATTATTGCGCGCGAAGTCGCTCGGCTATCTCCTGATCTGGTCCGCGAAGTCATCACCATGGGCACGCCGATTATCGGCGGTCCGAAATATACGACGCCCGGTCAGCGCTATGCGAAATCGGCGCAGATCAATCTGGATAGCTTCGAAAAAGAAGTGCATGCACGTAACAGCATTGGGTTCAGCCAGCCGCTGACGGTGCTCTATTCCAACCGTGATGGCATTGTCGGTCCGGATATCGCCAAGGATATCTACAATCCCCAAGCCCGTAATATCAGAGTCGATGGCGGGCATCTGGGGCTTGGTTTCAATCCCAAAGTGTGGCGGATTATCGCTGATACGCTGGCAGGACGGGCGTGACCGCCTACACCTTGTAACCGGACAAAATTCAGCATATCCTCCTGCGCAGGAGAGAAAATATGCCGCAATTACAACGCCTATCCGCCACCAGTGATCCGGAAAAGCTGGCGCAGGTTTTACGCGATGATGGCGCCGCGATAGTCGAAGATGTCCTTGATGCCGCGGCTTTGGAAAGGCTAAAATCCGAAATCATGCCCTATGTCGAGGCCACTGAGCTGGGGCGGGATGATTTTACCGGGCGCAATACGACGCGGACCGGTGCGCTGGTAGCGCGGTCCGAAGCGTGCCGCGATCTTGTCATGCATGATTTAATCTTGGGCGGTGCCAATGCCTTTTTGAAACCCTTTTGCGAGCGGGTGCAGCTTCACCTAACGCAGCTGATCCGTATTCAGCCAGGACAGGTCAAGCAACCGCTTCACCGCGACCGGCTGGCCTGGGGCGGCTTTCTGCAAGATAGTATCGAGCCGCAGTTTAACACGATCTGGGCGGTTACAGATTTTACGCAGGAAAATGGCGCGACGCAGGTTGTACCCGGTTCGAACAAATGGGAAGCAGGCCGCGATGCCAAGCCCGATGAAGTCCAATATGCCGAGATGAAAGCCGGTTCTGTTCTCGTCTATTCGGGATCAGTCATTCATAGTGGCGGCGCCAATGAGGCCGATCATGATCGGATGGGGCTTAATATCACCTATGCACTTGGCTGGTTGCGGCAAGAGGAGAATCAATATCTCTCCTGCCCGCCGCATATCGCAAAGGATTTCGATCCGGCACTACGGGATCTGCTCGGCTATTGTATGGGCAGCTATGCGCTTGGATACTATACGCCGCCTACTGGTCCGGGCGACGGTCCCGAGGTGGTGCCACCGGAGTTTCTCTTCTCCGGCAAGGTGACCGACTGGAGCGACGGTGACGATCTTTATAAAAGTGTCAGTCGGCGCTCCAGCGAAACGGTGTAGTTGTCTAGAGCAACCCTAGCCTAGCCAGGCGTGGACAGCGCCCATGGCCGCATAGAATAGCAGCCAATAGCCGGCATCGATAAAGAATAGGGTTTTGCTTTTCTGCGAGAACAAATAATTGGTACCGATCGCCGGAATAATAAAACCCAGCGCGATCCCAGTCGACATCATCATCTTGATCGCAAATGGCGGCTGGCCGAGCCGGAAAAACATATGCGCAAGCATGGCCGAGGCGACGAGGCTGAACGCAAAGGCACCACCATAGATCAAGCCCATATTGCCGCCCTGTATCTCTTCTTCGGTCAGACCGACCGCGCCCATCCATTTCTTGCCCATGATCGGTCCGTACCAAATACCGCCGACCAGAAATCCGCATGCCGCTGCCAAGATGATAGCTAGCCAGTTTACCTCCAATAAATTCATGATTTCCCTCCCAGAAAATTGCTAGTTACATCGATATACATCAATTCCAGTGGAGTTGGAAAGTTTCCCCGATTTCGGCGGCTATCCACTGCTTTGCAAAAGCGCTGATCGATGAGCGGATTGTGTCTATCTGGTCATCAGACAGCTCTGGCGGATCTATGTGAGACGACTGGCAGGCAGCGCTAAATACGTCGCGCAGCGTCTGATAATCACTGGGCTCGCTCCACATGTCCGCTTCGAAACATTCTACCAGCCGCTCGGCCTGCAGCAACTCGACGATGTGGGCATCAGGCGTGGCGGCGCGGACAGAGCTGGCATGGCCCGCCTGTTTGACGATATGCTGGATATCCTCCGGGTGGGTTCCACCAGCGACATGGCCCCAGAAACCTGCGCGCATCTCTAGTTCCCGTTCAACATGAAAGTGGACGGCATCGTGCGGAATGATTCCCTTTTTGGGGAATGTGGTTTGCTCAACCGAACCATCCTGCCGCTCGATCTTTATCCAGTCGCGATCCGTTCCTTTGGTGATGCTGATGATCATGTGATTGAAATAGAGACGGACATTATCGATGACAAGCGCGCACAATGGGACTATGCGGCGTTGCATATGGCAACTGCAATTCCTTCTCCGCCCAAAGTCGGCATGGTATCCCTTGGCTGTCCCAAGGCGCTCGTCGATAGTGAACGCATTTTGACGCAGTTGCGTTCTGATGGCTATCAGATGTCGGCGGACTATGCCGGCGCGGATGTGGTGCTGGTCAATACCTGCGGTTTTCTTGACAGCGCCAAGGAAGAGTCACTCGAGGCGATCGGTGAAGCGATGGCCGAAAATGGCCGCGTGATTGTCACCGGTTGCATGGGCAATGAAGCCGAAGCCATCCGTGCCCGTTTCCCAGATGTGCTGGCCGTAACCGGCGCCCACCAATATGAAGATGTGGTCGGTGCCGTCCATGAAGCTGCACCGGCAGCACGCGGTGCTTTTGTTGATCTGGTACCGGACGCAGGTTTGAAATTGACGCCGCGCCATTATAGCTATTTGAAGATTTCCGAAGGCTGCAACCATCGTTGTTCCTTCTGTATTATTCCATCGCTACGCGGCGATCTGGTATCGCGGCGACCCGATGCGATCCTGCGTGAGGCTGAAAAGCTGGTTGCCAATGGCACCAAGGAATTGCTGGTTATCAGCCAGGACACCTCGGCATATGGTGTCGATATCAAGCATAAGCCGCAAATCTGGAACGGCCCGATAGGGCAGGGCCGCGAAGTGCGCGCGCATATGACCGATCTGGCGGTGGCGCTGGGCGAACTCGGCGTATGGACGCGGCTCCATTATGTCTATCCCTATCCGCATGTCGACAAGGTCATACCGCTGATGGCCGAGGGAAAGATCACGCCCTATCTCGACATCCCGTTCCAGCATGCTGCGCCCAATGTCCTGAAACGAATGAAGCGCCCGGCTAATGAAGCCAAAGTGCTGCAGCGGGTGAAAAGCTGGCGCGACATTTGTCCCGACCTCACCATCCGTTCAACCTTCGTGGTTGGTTTTCCGGGAGAGACGGAAGAGGACTTCCAGTATCTGCTCGACTGGCTTGACGAAGCGCAGCTCGACCGCGTCGGTGGCTTTCGCTTTGAACCGGTCGAAGGCGCCGCGGCCAATACCCTAGACGGCGCTGTACCCGAGGAGGTCAAGGAAGACCGCTTCCAACGCCTAATGGAAAAAACCGCTGCGATCAGTGCCGCGCGACTGCAGGCCAAGGTGGGCCGCACGCTGCCCGTCATCATTGACGAAATCGGCGAGCCTGATGAGGATGGCGACATCGGTGCAACCGCACGATCGCAGGCCGATGCGCCGGAAATCGATGGCAACGTCTTCCTGCGTAATGTGAGCGGGGATGTCGCAGTCGGCGATATTATCGACGCTGAGATTGAAGAAGCCGATGCGCATGATCTGTTCGGGGCTCCGGTAAACGACTGAAGCCAAAGCCATAAAAAACCCCGCTGGATCGGCACCAGCGGGGTTTTTCAAACTTGTTCGGTCAAAAAACGCTTAAGCGTAGCTGACTTTGACGTTGGCTTTACGGTTGCGACGAAGCGCGCCGCCAATGGCACCAAAGCCAAAGATCATGAAGGCCCATGTTGCAGGCTCTGGAACCGCGCCCGCGCTAGCGAAACGCACGACCAGCGATTCTGCGGTGTTGCTAGAGCCGGGTTGGCCAGCCCAAGGTGCGCCGCTGAATCGATCGCAGCCAGAGCCCAAGCCTTCGCAAAAATCGACATGGAAAAATGAGTTGTTGAAATAAGGGGACGCAACAGCACCCGCCATATTTAAAGCCGAATCCGTAAATTGGAATGTGGCACCGGAGACTGGATCACTCCCGCCCAGGGGCACATTGGCGCCATCAAACAGAAACTGTCCGGCCGTCGGTGCGTTGGCCAGCTCTTCTGCCGTTGGTAGCCGCCAACCGAACTGACTCTGGAAACCGAGATCAACAATCCCAGGCAGAGGCGCGGCCCATGCCCAATCAAGACCGCCGACTGTGATATAAGCGTTGTCTGGCACTTCCATGTCGACCAGTGCAGCATTGGCTGTTCCACTGATCAGCAGTGTCGCCGCCGTGGCGAGTAATAGTTTTTTCATTCTGTAATCCCGTTAATCTTTGCGAAACAGCTTTGCCGCCGCGGATGATGCGAACCCTAACAAAGCGTTAACATGATTCACAGGTTTGAGCAATCTGTAGCCTAGGGCCAGCGTTTATGTGTCAAATTGGGACATAGTTCATTGCAGCACATGATGAACCGCAAGGTCTTCCCTTACATGCCCATATAATCCTTTTTGCCCACGGCCACGCCCTGCATGCGCAGCAGGTTATAAGCAGTCGTGACATGGAAAAACAGGTTTGGGAGGAAGAAGCTCAGAACATAGCTTTGGCCGTCAATATCCATCGTCTGGTCAGGACCAATGGGCATGGAAATTTGCAGGCTGTCATTGCCGTCAATCACGGCATCATCTGCCCCGGCAACGGTCTCGGCGCACTCGGCTATGCGTGCGATCAAGGCGTCAAACGTGTCGCCTTCCATGGGCAGGTTGGGCAGGTCATCGGTCGCAACGCCGGACATGCGCGCTGCTCCGCGGACGGCAAATTCGGTGATCATCTGCACTTGCCATTTCATGTCATTCATGTCGGGAAACAGGCGGTTGCTCATATAGGCTTCGTCGGTTGTTTCGGTTGCCTCTGCATGGGCCTTGGCTTTTTCCAAGATATTGGTCAGTCCGCGAAAAGCCTGGGCGGTGGAGGATTTGAAGATGTGGGAGAGGGCTGTGGTCATTAGGGATCCTTGCTGGTGTCATTCATGATGTTGATATTGGGGGCTATCACATGAGATTGAAAAGAAGAAAACCACCCAGCGCAAGAAAACTGAGCAACGTACCGAAAGCGCCGATGATCCGTGCGAGAACAAATATTTTGCCTCCTTCCGCACCCTGTGACCCGGCTTCGGTAGAAAGGGCAATCGCGTGGGAGAAGCGCGCAACCAAAAAGCCAATGGCGATGATCATAATCGTGGAGGACGGGACAACGGTCATCTCTGCAATGGCCAGTACAGCAACGAAAAGTCCTGCATTTTCAGCCAGATTGCCATGACGTCTGATTTTCCGCTCCATCACGGGGTCGCCGCCGGTACCCAGGTTAATCCCTGCTTTACCGCGATGCAGGCCAGTAAGGACCATTAGTAAGGCTTGCAGGATGATCAATATGCCGCCTGCATAAGCGGAAATAATCGGTACAGTAATATCGGGCATATTGGAATTCTCCTGTTTTCCTGCTTGTACGGGTGTCTACCGTTATCGGCCGTCTAAAGCGCGACCGTTATCCTTTGCTATCGGCTAAAAAAAGCAAAGTCCAAGAGAGTATATGCACATTGATGGTGCAAAAATGAGCCATGCCTTTTGCTCGAATTTCCGCTAGCGTTGACCGGTAGCAGGATAGGTGACGGCGTGGATAAGGATATGGACTGGGAAGATATCAAAACGTTTCGGGAGGTGATGACAGGCGGTACGGTGAGAGCGGCCGCGAAATCCCTGAATGTTCATCACAGTACTGTCAGTCGGCGGATTGAACATTTGGAAAAGGCGCTCAACGTGACCTTGTTTGAACGTCGGCCTGAAGGATATTTTCCGACGTCTGCCGGTGAAGATCTTGCTCGCGCCGCCGGTATATTTGCCGATGATCTGGTAACGGTGGAACGCCATATTGCCGGACGGGATAATGAACTGACCGGGACAATCCGGGTGACGATGGCAGAGCCATTTGCGACGTCGATGTTTGCCTCTCGGCTGCCTGAATTCTGTGATGCCTATCCCGGTTTGGAGCTTGAAATATTGACCAGCTATGACTTGCTTGATGTCGCACGGCGAGAGGCGGATGTCGCTATTCGCATGGACAATAATCCGCCCGATACTTTGGTCGGAAAAAGACTGTTTGCTTATACCACGTCGATCTATGCTCATCCCGATTATCTGGCGCGTCACGATTTGGTGAATCATCCTGAACGGGCACGCTGGCTGGGCTGGACCGACCGCGAAAGCCGGTTTCCGGACTGGACACAGGATACCGAATTTGCCCGTGTTCCTGTTTGGGGTAATTTCGCCAGTATTTCGCTGCAGATCGAAATGGCGCGGGCGGCCATGGGGCTGGTGATGATCCCCTGTATCGCCGGTGATAGTACGCCCGACCTGGTGCGGGCGACGAAGCGTGAGCCGACTCCGTCGCGGGACATCTGGATATTGACTCATGACGACCTGCGCCGAACGGCCCGAGTGCGAGCATTTATGGATTTTGCTGAAATGGTGCTGCGCGACAATAAAGCGATGCTGACAGGACAGTTATCAGATACGGTAAATTGACACGGACCTGTTAACCAGTTTTCGCAAAACCGGACTGAAAACAAGGGATTTTTTCGATACTCCCTTAACCATAAAATTGCACAGGCCCGCAATCTATCGGCTTTATGATGAACGTCATGAACGACGTAATCTCGAACATGGCTGGAGTAATCGCGAAACTATCTCCGACGCGTCAGGCGGGTATGATGTCAGCAGCGGAAGTGCTGTTGGCCTTTGCGGTGACGGCGCTCATCTATCTGACGATCTTTGGCGTTGATGATAATTTTTGGAACGTCATGACGCTGGCATTCATCGTGCCGTGGGTCATCTGCATCCCTGCCAATCTGTTTGTCACCAGACAGCGCAAGCAGCTGATCGACATGGCCGACAAGCTGCAAGAAACGCAGGAAGAATTGCAGCGGGTGAACAAGGATCTGCAACGCCGGGCCAGTATTGATGGCTTGACGGGGCTTGCCAATCGCGAACATTTCATCAAACTTTTTGATGAACGGCGGATGGCATCGGAAAATAATATCCTGATGATTGTCGATGCGGATCATTTCAAAAATATAAATGACGGCTATGGGCACCCGGTTGGTGACAAGGCGTTGATCCTGCTATCTTCTGTGTTCAAATCGATCCTGCGTAAGGGGGATCTGGTTGGCCGCATTGGCGGTGAGGAATTTGGTGTTCTTCTGCCCAATACTTCTGAGGCGGAAGGCGAAATTATCGGCGAAATGATCCGCCATGAAATTGAGAATACGCTGTTTGAACCGCAAGAGGGTGTACCGCACCGGATCACGGTCAGCATCGGCTTAACCGGGGTTTCGCCTTTTGAGCAAAGGGCCTTGCCAATGCGAAATGCCGACAGCGCCTTGTTTGAAGCCAAGCGGCGGGGCCGGAACCAATGTGTGCTTTATACACCGGGTATGCGTGAAAAACCCCGACCCTTTTATGAAGCGGGAAATGTGCAAGGTCCGATCCCGATGCGTGTCTGATCAGGATTTGGTAATTGCCGAAAAATAATCTCCGAATTTTTGCTATAAATTAGTCATGACGGGCACCGCCGCCGCTGCTAGTGCTTGTCTCTATGACAGACACTGATTCCGGCACGCAAAAACATCTCTATCTGGTCGACGGTTCGGCCTATATTTTCAGGGCCTATCACCGCCTGCCGCCGCTTACCAATATTCATGGTGAGCCAGTGGGGGCGGTTTACGGATATACCACCATGCTTTGGAAACTGGCGGACGAGCTGCATAAGGCCGACGGCCCGACCCATATGGCGGTGGTGCTAGACAAGTCATCGCAAAGTTTCCGCAACGAATTGTACAGCGAATATAAGGCGCATCGCCCGGAACCACCGGAGGACCTGCGCCCGCAATTCCCGATGATCCGTGATGCGACGCGCGCCTTTTCGCTGCCGCTGATTGAGGAAGAAAATGTCGAGGCCGACGACATGATCGCGAGCTATACCAAGGCAGCGGTCGCCGAAGGCTGGAAGGTCACGATTGTTTCGTCCGACAAGGATCTGATGCAGCTGATCGAGCCATCGGATGACAGCCGCGTTGACATGCTCGACACGATGAAAAATGTCCGCATGGGCAAAGCAACCGTTGAAGAAAAATTCGGTGTTGGTCCGGAAAAGCTGGGCGATGTGCTCGGCCTGATGGGCGACAGCGCGGACAATATTCCCGGCGTTCCCGGCATTGGTCCGAAAACCGCGTCCAAATTGATCAACGAATATGGCGATATCGAAGCGGTTCTTGCCGCTGCGCCGGATATGAAAAAGTCCAAGATGAAGGAAAATATTCTCGAGAATATTGAACAGGCGCGTCTGTCGCGGGTGCTGGTGACACTGAAAGAAGATTGCCCCTTGCCCGATACGCTCGATAGTTTCCTGCTGCAGGATATTCCCGATGGTCCTTTGCGGGAATTTCTGAGTCATCACGGGTTTAACTCGCTGCTCAAGAAACTGGGCGGCGGACAGGCGGAGCCGCAAAATCCCGATGTGGATGGTGGTATCGGCAATAGCGCTCCAGTCGCAGCGGCGAAACCGGTTGAAGCGCCGGAGATTGATCGCAGTGCATATGAATGTGTGCAGGATCTGGAGACGCTCGAGAAATGGATTGATCGGGCGCGCGCCAAGGGCGTGTTGGCGGTTGATGTCGAGACGGATAGCCTGGAGAGCGTCACCGCGCGGGTCGTGGGTGTCTGTATGGCGACCGGTCCCAATGAGGCTTGCTACATTCCGCTCGGCCATGGCAGCGGCGACATGTTCGCGGAATCGCCCAAGCAGATTGCGACCGAAGAAGCTTTGGCGCGCCTGAAACCATTGCTTGAGGACGACGCGGTGCTGAAGGTCGGACAGAATCTCAAATATGACATGACCGTGCTGGCCCAGCATGACATTAAAATCTCCCCGTTTGACGACACTTTGGTGATGAGTTTCAATCTCGACGCGGGCCTGCACGGGCACGGGATGGACGAGCTTAGCAAGCTGCATCTCGGCCATGAATGTATCAGCTTCAAATCGCTAACCGGCACGGGCAAGAAAGCGATCACCTTTGCCGAAGTACCGCTCGACAAAGCGACCGAATATGCTGCCGAAGATGCCGACGTGACCCTGCGCCTTTGGGAGATATTGCGTCTGCGTATGGCACCGGAACAGGCGACGCGCGTCTATCAGATGGTCGACCGTCCGCTGGTCCCAGTGATCGCCAAGATGGAACAAACCGGCGTGCTGGTCGACCGCGAGGAACTGGCGCGGCTGTCGCAAAGCTTTGCCGAGAATATGGAAAGTTTGGAGAAAGAAATTCACGACCTCGCGGGCGAGCCCTTTGCCATTGGTAGCCCCAAGCAACTGGGCGAAATCCTGTTCGGCAAGCTTGGCCTGAAAGGTGGCAAGAAAGGCAAGAGCGGTCAATACTCGACCGATGTGACCGTGCTCGAACGGCTCGCTGGCGATGGCGAACCGATTGCGCAAAAAGTCGTCAATTGGCGGCAATTGTCGAAGCTGAAATCCACCTATACCGACGCGCTGCAGGAGCAGATTAACCTGAAAACCGGCCGCGTGCACACAAGCTATTCTCTCAGCGGCGCGCAGACCGGGCGACTGTCCTCGACCGAACCCAATCTGCAAAACATCCCGATCCGCACCGAAATCGGCCGCCAAATTCGTCAGGCCTTTGTGGCGGCACCGGGTAATGTGATCCTTGCCGCCGACTATAGCCAGATTGAGCTGCGCCTCGCCGCACATATTGCCGATGTCGATACGCTGAAGGCTGCCTTTGCAGCGGGCGAGGATATCCATAATCGCACGGCACAGGAACTGTTCGGCATGGTCGATCGCGATACACGTGGCCGCGCCAAGACAATCAATTTTGCCATTCTCTATGGTATCTCCCGCTGGGGTCTCGCCAAGCGTCTGGAAGTCGATGCCGATGAGGCGCAGCAGATGATCGAGACCTATTTCGAACGCTTCCCCGGCATCAACCGCTATATTTCCGAAACCCTGCAAGCGGCGCGGGAAAGCGGTTACACGGAAACACTGTTCGGCCGCAAAACCTGGTTCGAGCGCCTGAAATCCGCTAACCAAACCGAGCGCCAAGGCAGCGAACGCGCCGCGATCAACGCCCCGATACAGGGCACCAGCGCCGACATTATCAAACGCGCCATGGCCCGCATGCTCCCCGCGCTGGCCGAGGCAGGCCTGCCTAAGGTCAAGATGCTGATGCAGGTCCACGACGAACTGGTCTTCGAACTGCCCGAAAGCGATGTTGCGGCGTCGTCCGACGTCATCCGCACGGTCATGTCCGGCGCGGCGGAACCGGCGGTGAAATTATCCGTGCCGCTGGATGTCGATATCGGAACCGGCAAGAGCTGGGATGAAGCACATTAGGCGGTGTCCGCTGTTCACGCGTGAAACTACAATCGGGCACATTATTCTTCCATCGATGCCAAATCTCCGATACTAACTATCTCTTCAGCAAAAGTCGCGAGAGCGAGAAAGCGAAGTTTTGTTCGTATAGAAAAGGTAACGACCGATGAAGAGAACATTGATTTCTGCCACATTGTTAGCATTGGTTGCCAGTTCTACAGTTGCATTAGCTTCTGGTTCGACTGGCCGCGGTACCGCTGGCAACGATTGGGGCACGACAGTCAGGAAAGGCAATAACAGCCTTATCTCAAATGAGAATCGTCTGGTAAGCCAAGGCCGCGCGCAAGTGCGCCGGTACATCACCTGTAAAAGCTGTGAGTATCATAACAAGCTCAATCGCGAAACAGCGCCTGAAGTTGCTCAGGCCGTGCGCGCTGGTCGCTTTGAGATCAAAGGCAATCGCCGTAACGCCGTGCTCGCCTATATCAAAAAACGCTACGGCATCTGATTAAAATCACTAGATGAACCCGAAATAGAGATTTCCAGCCCAACCATCGCAACATGGCATTGGCGCAGAGGCATGCGTCGCGAGAACGGAGTGTAACTGCGGAAGCCACGAATATAAGGGGGGCGTCGAGGTGGCTTTATATTGGATCAGCAAGGGCGAATGGATGGGTCGCCAGTCGATATCCAAATAACGATTGATGTGACCGTGAATGTCCGCTTTCGGGATGAAGCGGACATATTTTAATTTCGGCCAGCCCCCAAAAGAAAACAGGCCGGATCGCTCCGGCCTGCTCCCCTGTTATTCTGTGAACGTGACGACATTCACAAAATCATTTGTTCCCCAGGGACATGGCGGAGCCACCATTCCTGATTGGAAATCTGTTTGCCATCGCGGTCGATGATAGTCAGCGTCGGCGCGGCATCGGCCTGTCCGTTGATTGAGATGAAATCACCGTCAAAGCTGGTGAAGGTTGTCTCCATCGGATCGCCATAAGTTGGTGCCTGTTCCAGCAAGATGCCAACTGCAACGCGCTCACCCATGCGCAGGCTGTCATAATAGTCGGAGTAGAAATGCACCCCGGCCATATTCCGGCCAATCGAGATATTCGCCGCCAGCTTGTCGAGTTCGCCTTGAATGGTCAGCGTGCCGCTAAATTTGCTGTCCTGCACCAGGCGATTGCCATTGGCATTGGGGACATAGGCGATGGGGGATCCATCTGGCTCAACTAGCGGCCGTTCAACGCCGCTGTCATGGCTTTCGAACATCTCGAAAAACGCTTTAACCATGGTGACACAGCCGCCCGCCACCGTCGCATGACCAGCACCATAAGCGGGATGCATGGGCGATCCTTCGGGGAAGGCCATCGGTAGCAGTAGGTTGCAATCGTCGAAATTGCTGAACGGGGCGGCTCCGCCGGCGCAATCGGTCAGGCGCATGTCATTCATTGCCGTCTCATTTTGCGCTTCATTATGGGCAATGATTGCGGCTTTCAAAGCGTTCGGCAGCTCATCATGCATTTTTTCAATTGGTGCCTGCGCATCCCCTAATTTGGCTCCGCTGCCGCATTCAACCAGCGCCATGCGGCCGCCCATCAGTTCGGGACGTGCTCGGCGATGATAGTTGAACTTCTCCCTGCGCACCGCTTTCAGGCAGCGCGTTGCCACTTCGGTGACCAGTGAAAGAACATGCGGTCCGCCAAAGGTTGCAAAAGCGGTCCGTCTGGCTGATCCACCGCCATCGCGGAAGCCCGGTTCGGGGAAACCTTTGGATGCCGGCACGCCCATGGAGTCGATGATCAGCACCGCGTTGAGATAAGCTTCGTAAAGCGCGTCAAAATGCACATAGGTCGACAGGTCGCGGGGCGTTGTGATGAACCGGCGCTTTTCTTCAAACAGATCCGCGCCCTTGAAGTTCGCGCCATTTTGTACGTCGAGCCAGCTGGGCCAGTCGGTCATATGGTCCAGGCAGGATTTATGAACTGTCGTACGCTGATCGATGGAAAGGCTGCCATAGCGGACGAAGCCGTCCTGCAAATCATAGCCTGCGCTCTTGCCGGGGAAGCTCGCTGCGCCGCCACCAGGGCCAGCGAGGCCAACATTGCCGATCAGCATAAACTGCGACAGATAGGGCCCGACCAGCGCTCCCTTGGTCGATCCGCGAAATACGGTCTGGGTGGTCAGCGCTGCGGTGAAAGGGTCGCCGTCATCCTGAGTTCGGGCAAAACGCCGATCCCGTTCAAAATTGTTCAATCCGCTGTCATCGACATAGGCCGGTGTGGACGATGTAACCAAGCCCGCCGTGCTATCGCCAGCGAAAAAAGGCATGCTGTTTAGTGCATCCACAACCTGGACCGATGTCAACTGCGCGTCGCTATCGCCTTCACAAAGTTGTTTTGCACTGTCACCCGAGCAAATATCGGTAAATGGCACATCGCGCAGAATGGCTAGACCATAAACCTCTGCAAGCTCCGCCGCTTTTTCGGATGAACCAACGCGCGGAGCAGGAGCCATGCCGACACTGTCTGCATCGGGGCCCTGCAACTCATAGACATGCCCGGCGCGCGGGCTTTCCCAGCCGCGCCATTCGGGAGCATTGCCGTTGTAGGTGCACAGGAAGGTAGAGCTGCCAAGCTCGGTAGCGCGGTCGGTGGCGTCCTTGACATGATTTTCAAACAGGTTGGTGTCGACGCTGTTTATTGCTTCGACAAATGTGCGATAATCGTCGCCAAAACTGAGAATGCCAAATTCATCATGATGCAGTCCTTTGGTAAAGTTGGTGGGAAATTTGGAGCCAGCATAATCCAGCTCTTCGGCATTATTGCGCGAAGCGGCATGTGGTCGGGTTTGCGAAATTTTGGCTGCCAGTTCGCGAAGCTCTTTTGCTTTGCGTGCGCGTTCAGAGCCATTGGGGCAGGGTACACTATGGGGTATTTTCACTTTTACATCTCCGTGGATATAGAAAATGCGACCTAAAGCAGTGTCCTGTTTCTTGGGGGAGGATCGCTGCTCGTGGAGATGCAAATACAACTAAGACAATCCCGCCATATTGGATGAATCGGACATGCAAGCCTTTGGAAACACGGCGAATTTATCCTATTCGAAGGCTAAGTGGATGAGAATATTATGATTATGCAGAGGCAGCACCAATGCGCGCTAATTTTCTAGCCCATTGATATTACAAAGAAATTTTATTCAAGCCTAGACGGAAACTATACCAGCCCAAGTTTGGATAGCTCTCCGAGCATTTCAGCGGGCATTTCCTCTGCCCCTTCGGCACCCTGGCCAAGATCAGGCGGCGCGTCTTTCTCTTCAAGATAGCGCCAGCCTTGATGGGCGCGGCGCGGGATCGTCTGCACAGCAATGAGTTTCGGTTCCAGCCTGATCCACTGGCGGCCCTCGCCATTGTCCTGGAAACCGATAATCGGGCTGCGGCCAACAATTTTTTTAGTATGGATCCAATAGAGCGAACCACCGATCATTTCGACATGCCGTTTCGGTAAATAGCGGGTGGTGAGCCGTGCTTCGCCATTGGTCGCTTCGTTGCCGATATGCGATTCCAGCCATGCCCGTAAAGTCGCGGGACTTTCGCTACGAAACGCGATTTTTGTCATGTTGAGCGGCATGCTGTCTATGTGTGGGGCGCGGCCGGATTAGTCAAGCAAGACGGGATTGATATTCGCTTCTTATAGTCCCGAGGCCACAATTCACCGCATCATCGATATTTTATATTGCAAATGATTATCAATATCATATTATTGTTCTTCGATTCAGAAAGAGGAGAATGGTAAATGGGACTATGGTCGGGAAAACTGGGGCCGGGAAATCTTGCAAAACTGATATCGCCTTTGCCCGATTTAATGTCTCTTGGCAGAGCAGAAGCCCAGATTATCACGGCGCTGCGCGTGGTGGTGATGAGCCAAAAATGCTATCGTGATGCTCGGCCCTATCTGCAAGAACGTCTGGGCAGCGAACTTGCCGTAAACCGTTTCCTGATTCTGGTTGAGTCCATTGGAGCGGCTTGGCCGGAGAGCGTCAAAATTGGCCGCGCCTGTTGCCCGCATACTATGCCGGATGAGATATTGTTGCTCAACATGTTGCGCTGCGCAGTGCAGGGTAGTCGTCCCTCTTTTGATGCGCTTATCTGTGAGATGATTGATCCTTGTAGCCGTGACCGGATTTATCTGGATATGACCAATTTTGTAGCGGCTTACGGGACGTCGGCTGTAGGTGGTGAGGGGTAAGTCTTTATGGTTTGGCCCGCTTAAACATAAGGACATCGCTGTCTTTATATCTGCTGCTTCCTGTCTCCTGATATCCCAGCTTACCAGCTAACTTGATTGACGGCTCATTATCGGGACTGATGATGCACACTGTTTTCTCGGGCGAGAATTTGCCGTCCAACCACTTTTGCGCGGCAGACATGGCTTCAAATGCATATCCTTTGCCCTGACCAGCGGTCGAGAACATCCAGGCGGCCTCGTGAAAAGGGTCAAAATCGGGACCCAGACCGCGACGGAAATCACTGAAACCGGCATCTCCAACATAGCGAGCGGTTTCTTTCTCAATGACGGCAAATAAACCGTAACCGCACAATTCCCATCGACCGAAATGCGCTAGAAACCGCAACCAAGCCTCGTCATCTGCTGATGGTTCTCGTCCTATATATCGCATGACTTTCGGGTCTTGCGACATCGCTTTGTAATCATCAAAATCATCTGCGATATGAGGGCGGAGCAATAACCGCTCTGTTTCAATCATGTTCGTTCACTAAAAACCGACCATACCGCTCGCAACCGCGAGGCTGAGAAAGGCCAAAAAGCCCATTGTGTCGGTGATCATGGTCACGAATACCGAGGATGCCAGCGCCGGATCCTGGTTCATGCGTTCGAGCATGACCGGGACAAATATCCCGGCAAAACCGGCAATCACGATATTGATCAACATGGCAGCGGCGATGACCCCGCCAAGTACCGGATTGGCAAATATCAGACCGGTTCCTATGCCGATCAAAACGGCAATGGTTCCGCCGTTGAGAATAGCGATGCGGAATTCGCGCACAATGACCCTGCGAGTGTTGGACCGGGTCAGTTCATTCATGGCGAGCGCACGAACAGAAACTGCCATCGTCTGTGTGCCAGCATTGCCGCCGATAGAGGCGACAATAGGCATGAGGACTGCGAGCGCGACCATTTGCTCAATAGCGGCACCGAATATCGAGATTACGAAACTCGCAACCATCGCGGTGGCAAGGTTAGCGATCAGCCATCTGACCCGCGATTTATAACTGTCGCGGATCGGTTCGTTAATATCGCCTTCGCCGGCACCGGACAGCAGCAAGACATCCTCGCTGGCTTCATCTTCGACAATGTGGAGAATGTCATCCACCGTGATCATGCCGATCAGCCGGCCGTCTTCGTTGACCACGGCAGCGGAGATCAGGTTATATTTCTGGAAACGTAGTGCCACTTCTTCCTGATCCATATCGACCGGAATCAGCGACTGTTCTCGCTTCATAATGTCAGCAACCGCGATGTCGCGGGGAACACGCAATATCCAGCTAAGCTGACAAGTCCCAACCGGCTTATAAGACGGGTCGACCACATAGACTTCCCAGAATTCTGTGGTGAGGTCGCCATGTTCGCGCAGATAATCAATCAACTGCCCAACATTCATATGCTCTGGCACCGCGACCAGATCGCGCTGCATGATCCGGCCAGCGGATTCTTCGGGATAGGTTAGGGCGCTTTCAATCGCCGCACGATCTTCCGGCTCCAGTTCTGCCAGAACCGCTTGTTGTTCCCCTTCCTCAAGATCCTCGATAATCGCGACCGCGTCATCGGTTTCTAGCTGTTCGGTCAAGTCGGCAATCTGACCGGGTTCGAGTATTTCGATCAGATCTTCGCGAACATGCTCATTCATCTCGGCCAGCACATCGGCGCTGACCAGGTCGCCTAGAGCACCGGCCAGCGGTGCGCGCTCGTCCTCGTCGACCAGTTCGAACAGATCGGCAATATCAGCATTGTGCAGCGGATTGACCAGTTCCTGCGCGAGATTATTGTCACCCTGATCGACAGCATCGGAAACCGAACGGACAAATTCGTTGGTCAGGCGGTTGTCTTCATCCAGGCTAGGTGGCGCAATATCTTCCACTTCAGGAGCGTCCGTCATCTCGGTCATGTCGATGCTCCCCTTTTGGTGCTTGGCGTCACATAAGCCGGGTTTGTAATAGCTGTGCCGCTATAATTGCAATCTTTTGTGACATTTATCGAAAGCAGCGGGTGATTTTTTTGAACAGCGTCTCTATATGCAGGTTCAGAAGATTCATGACCCAAACATAAATTACAAGGAACTGCCCATGGCGCACGAAAAAATGACCCTCCATCTTGATACTGGCGATGTCGAAATCAAATTGCGCGCCGATCTAGCGCCGGGCCATGTTGAGCGGATTACCGAGCTGGCATCGGAAGGTTTTTATGATGGCGTTGTTTTTCACCGCGTGATTGATGGCTTCATGGCGCAGGGCGGCGACCCGACCGGCACCGGCATGTCTGGCTCTGATAAACCAGATATTCCAGCTGAGTTCAGCGATGCCCCGCATAGTCGCGGCGTTTGCTCCATGGCTCGCACCATGGATCCGAACAGCGCGAACAGCCAGTTTTTCATCTGTCTCGACGATGCCGGTTTCCTCGATGGCCAATATACCGTCTGGGGCGAAGTGACGAGCGGCATGGATGCGGTCGACGCTCTGCCTAAAGGCGAGCCACCAGCGCAGCCAGGTTCAATCAAGAACGTGACCCTCGGCTAAACCCCGCACGACTCTGAAATATGAAAACCACTTTACTCTCCGGTCTTGCATTGACCAGCTTGTTGCTGGTTTCCTGCACGGCCGGAGATAAGGAAAAAGAGGGTGATGAAAAGGAAGAGGCCGTCGCCATTGATCCGGCAGCCTCGGAAACCGGAGCCCTTGCAGAGATGCAAGGGAAGTGGGCATCCGACGAGGATCCCAACAGAACCATCGAAATAGACGGCAGTAATTTTCAGGAAAGTTATACCGGCGATCCACAATATGCCGTCCCGATCGTTTTCGTCGACAGCTGCAAAACGCAAAACCGGGATATGCAGGGAAAAGCTTTCATTTTGCACGGCAAAGAAAAACAGGCCTGCTATCTCCTCTATTCCGTGTCAGAAAAAAAGCTGAGCTATATTGATGGCACCCGCGGGAGAACATCGCGTTTCACGCGGAAAGAATAGACTGACAATTGGAGACAAGTGCAATGACCGACAATCTTCCTGAATATACCCCGCCCAAAGTCTGGACATGGGATAGTGAGAGCGGCGGGCGCTTTGCCAATATTAATCGACCGATTGCGGGGCCTACCCACGACAAGGAACTGCCGGTCGGCAAGCATCCCTTTCAACTTTATTCGCTCGGGACGCCCAATGGGGTGAAAGTCACGATCATGTTCGAAGAGCTCTTGGAAACGGGTCTTTCGGCGGCGGAATATGATGCATGGCTCGTCAACATTGGTGAAGGCGCGCAATTTGGTAGCGGCTTTGTCGACATTAATCCGAACAGCAAAATTCCTGCGTTGTTGGATCACAGCACCACCCCGCCAACCCGGTTGTTTGAATCCGGTTCCATGCTGATCTATCTGGCTGAAAAATTCGATATGTTCCTTGCGAAAGACGGTGCGACGCGAGCGGAAACCATTAACTGGTTGATGTGGCAAATGGGCAGCGCGCCTTTCCTTGGCGGCGGCTTTGGGCATTTCTATGCTTATGCACCCGAAAAATATGAGTATCCGATCAACCGCTATGCGATGGAAGTGAAGCGGCAAATGGATGTTCTGGACCGTCATCTTGCCGACAACGAATATTTTGCAGGCGACGACTATAGTATCGCGGATATGGCGATCTTCCCTTGGTATGGTGGTTTGGCACGCGGCGTTCTTTATGAGGCCGGCGAATTTCTGGCCGTACAGGACTATAAAAACGTGCAACGCTGGACAGCGCAGGTAGGTGACCGGGCAGCCGTGAAACGCGGTATGATGGTCAATCGCCCCTATGGCGAACCAGAGACGCAGCTGCACGAACGTCATGATGCCAGCGATTTTGAAACCAATACACAAGATAAAAGAATAGCGCGCGGTGAAGTCGAAGCGCCGGAATAATGCGGCTTAATAAACCCCGCATCACTCCGCTATCCGATGCGGAAATGGACGATGAGCAAAAGGCCATGCTGGGCGAGCGTTTTCAGCAAGGTCCGGTGTTCAATATTTTCCGCACATTGGCCCGCGCGCCAAAGGCGTTCAAAGCATTCATGTGGTGGGGCGGTTATATGTTGTCGCGGCACAATAGCCTGCCGGAACGCGAGCGGGAAATCATCATCCTGCGGACCGGATTTAACTGGAAATCCGGCTATGAATGGGCGCAGCATGTCCGCATTGGCAAAGATTGCGGGATAACCGACGAAGAGATTGAGCGGATCAAGCAGGGGCCGGATGCGCTGGGTTGGACGCCACTCGAAGCCGCGATGTTGCGGGCGACGGATGAGCTGACTAGTGACAGCTTTGTGTCCGATGCGACTTGGGCAGAGCTTTCGGAACTGACCGAGAAACAGCGCATGGACTTGGTCATGACCGTCGGCCAATATACGCAGGTTTCGATGATGCTAAACAGCTATGGTGTGCAGCTGGATGAAGGTTTGGAACTGGACCCAGATTTAAAAGCTTAGGCCGAGCCTTAAGCCGGTATGGCTCCGAACGGTACAACCTTGTTATCCACATCATGGCCGATATCGGCCCCGCCCAGATAGGGGATTGCGTAGCGGTTGCATAGGCGCTGGACGATTTCCTCAGCTTCCTCGCCGAACGGCCGGTTATTTTCCGGCACTTCGCTGACCCGGCCCAAACGTATTCCGGCCAAGCCTTTAACTGCCAGATGCGTGGTGACGTTGAAAAGCGCGCGGTCGAAAGCGTAGAGATATTCCGCGATTTCCTCGATCATCAGAACATGGCCCTTAAGGTCTGGCAGTAACGGTGTACCGACCATCATCGCCAGGGTCATCAGGTTGAACGCGGCATATTTCTGGCCGGTCTCAACATGCGGTTCCAGTGCAGTTTTATCCTGTCTCACCAGCCAGTCTAGTCCCCGGTTAACGGCTGCCATACCGTCGTCGCGCCGCATATCGACTGGCATCGGGCCGTGCGCTTGTGTGCCAATGCCTGCTTTGTATAGCGCTCCGAGCAAGTTGCCGCCGTCGCTGTAACCCATGTAGGTTTTCTTGTGCGCTGCAGGTTCCAGCTGCGGCAAAATCGTATCAGCAATCCGCGCTGCACCATATCCGCCGCGAGCAAACCAGATAGCATCTAATGTCGGATCATTGGCGAGAGACAAGAAAGCGGAGGACCGCTCGTCATCCTTCCCAGCAAAATGCCCCTCAATCGCAAAGCATTGATCGTGAAAAACCAAATCGGCCTCGGGATGGCTTTGGCTGGTGAGGGCGGTAAGTTGCTCGGCTTCCTCTTTGTACAAGGGCGTTGAAGGCGCACAAATGCCGATCCTGACCTGTCCCACGATATTTTCACTCCCCCGATCATATTTTTGCGTCAATGCAATTGCCAAAAAGCTGTCGAGGCCATAGCGGGGGATGATGAGTAAAGACAAATCCTATTATTTTTGTGGCATTGGCGGATCAGGCATGCTGCCGCTGGCAATGATCGTTCGGGAAAGCGGCGCGGAGGTCTCGGGATCAGACCGGGCCTTGGATCAAGGACGGCTCGCAGCCAAGTTTGAATGGCTGAAAGAAAAAGGAGTAGGCCTGTTTGCGCAAGATGGTAGCGGGCTGACCTCGGGTAATCAGATATTGATTGCGTCGGCGGCTATTGAAGACACCGTGCCGGACGTCGCCAAAGCCAATAGTCTTGGCTGTGCCCGGATGACCCGCGCGGAATTACTCGCGGAACAATTTAATGCATCGCCGCGCAGCATTGCCATTGGCGGGACAAGCGGAAAGTCCACCGTGACCGGGATGATCGGCTGGATATTAACCGAGGCTGGTCTGGATCCGACAATCATGAACGGCGCGGTGATGAAAAACTTCGTCGCAGATGATGCGCCTTTCGCCAGTTCGCGGGTTGGCGATGGCGGCATCATGGTGAGCGAGGTCGACGAAAGTGATGGGTCTATCGCTTTGTTTGACCCGGAGATCGCGGTGCTGAACAATGTCAGCCTGGACCACAAAAGCCTGGAGGAATTGCGTCAGCTGTTCGGTGATTTTGCCGGTAAGGTTAAGCATTGCATCTGGAACAAGGATGATGCCGAAACGGCTGCCTTGGTAGATGGTCTTGATTTGCATGATGCCATCAGTTTCGGTTTTTCCGATGGCGCAGATTTCCAAGCCTCTGATATCGAAGAAGCTCCGGTCAGCAGCCGCTTCACACTAGCTGTGGATGGAGATACTTTTCCCGTCACCATGCAAGTGCCGGGGCGTCACAATATCGCTAACGCACTCGCCGCCATTGCAGCGGCATCTGCCGTTGGTGTGCCGGTGGCGACCAGCGTCGCGGCGATCGCCACATTTAATGGCCTTGCACGGCGTTTCGATGTTGTTGGTACAGCGAATGACATCAGCGTGATCGACGATTTCGGGCATAATCCCGACAAGATCGCGGCAACCCTGAAAACGATGAAGGCATTTCCCGGCCGTATCATCGCTTTTTTCCAGCCACATGGTTTTGGCCCGATCCATAAAATGGGAGCTGAACTGGCCGAGGTGTTTGCCGAGCTGTTGGATGGCGATGATCGCGTGATCCTGTGCGATCCCGTTTACTTCGGCGGGACTGTTGATCGCAGCATTGGCAGTGAATCCATTACAAATGCCGTCACAGCGGCCGCTGGTAACGCCGACCATATTGCTGATCGTGAGGATTGCGGCGCGCAAATCGTTGAAATTGCTCAGCCTGGCGATCGCATAGTCATCATGGGTGCACGTGATGATACGCTGAGCCTGTTTGCATCTGCCATATTGGCGAAACTGGCGGCCAAGCAATAGGTCATATTTTAACGCAAATCAGGCCCTGAAGAGGGCCTGATCTTGAGTGATTATCGCGGGTATGAAGTGAAATCAGCTTTCACTTCTGTCAGGGGCTAGTCGGATTATCGTCGTCGTCATCATCATTATTTATTATTGTCAGCGTAATAAAACCGACGGCAATGGCACCGGCCAGTACGGCTATGATGGTATCGCTACCACCGCCTAGGTTGCTGGCTTGTTCCTGACTGGCAGAAACGCGCTCAACGCTCGTACTGGTCACAGGAGCGACCGCCTGCGACTGCGCCACTACGGGCGCCGCCGAAAGGGATAAAGCTGATAGGGCAGCTAAAGTCTTAAAACGCATGTATTTTCTCCAATATTTCGCTCGGAATATTCTTCCATGATTATTCATAGAAAATTCCCTAATATTTGGTTTTTACGACAATAGTTGTCGCATCATGCGTGACGATTTTTATCTTCTATCATAAAATCAAATAAATGTCATGGAAGTCCAACAGCCAAACAGGCACGGTTGGTCGCTTAAAGTCCTGCTTTTACAACCCAATCGTGGAAAATCCGCACCGCACGGTTTTTCTTGTCGCGTTTGCGGCATACGAACCAATAGGAATAAGGACTGTCGATATCATAATCGAACAGCCGGGCGAGACGCGGATCATTGGCATCCGAAAAATGACCGCCATGCATGATCGCCACGCCCAGACCCTGAGCGGCGGCTTCGAGCATTAACGGTCCGCTATTCATGTGATCGACGCTGGCCGGATCAAGGTCAGGTAGGCCCACCGCTTCTTTCCAGCGATCAAAGGCTTTGGCCATATCACTATGGATTAGGATATTGTGCTCCTTCAGATCATCCGGTGTCTTGATGGCATTGGGCCCGTTGACAAGATCCGTCGCGGCAATCGCATACACCTTATTGCTGTCCAGTTTTACAGAATGGAGATTGGGATCTACATGATCGGCGATGATGATCGCTGCATCAATAACGTCGCCCAGCATATTTTCGGCATGTGTGGACGTGTCGACGTCAATATGCAGTTTGGGATATAATTTGCGCAATTCAGGCAAACGTGGGACCAGCCGGGTGGCGCCAAATAGCGGCAAAACGCCAAGACGCAGGCGTAAATCGCCACCGCTGACGGTCATCTGGTCCACAGCTTCGCCAATAGTTTCCATGGCCGGTGCAACAGCATCGAGCAGCGTGTGGCCGTCTTCATTCAAGATCATGGCTTGATTACGCCGTTCGAATAACGGCTTGCCAATATGATCCTCTAGCGATTTGATTCGCCGGCTAAGGGCTGGGGCTGATAGCGCCAATTCGGCAGCTGCTGCCTTGGAAGAACCGAGTCTTGCGACACGGATAAAGGCTTCCAGAGCGCGTAGGGGAGGGAGACGTCGCATGGTTCGCGCAATATCGGAGTTAAATGCGAATTGTGCAACGCAAAACTGCACTAAATTTATATAGATTGGCTAAATCGCGGCCCTATCATAATTAATAAGTTGCATAATACGCAACTGACAATGTTCTTTTCGCACTTGCAACATAATTGATTCTGGCCCAAATAGAACTCGCCTTTCAGGCATCCTCTCCTAAAAACTTTTATAGGCCAGTCCTTCGGGATTGGCCTTTTTTTTGCCTGAAATCCGTCTCCCCTTATCCTGACTAGGAGAATCTAGGAAAATTCAGAGTCGCATAATGGCGACGGCCTCCCTATCTTGTTGGAAACAATAAAAGCGGTAGGAGTTCATCCCCCATGTCTGATCCAAAATCTGATCCCCAATCCGACCCAAGCTCTGAAGAAGAAAAATCCGATTCCCCGATGATCAAGTTGCAAGTTGCCAACGCGCGGCCAGAAGATAGTGGTCGCGGGCTGGCGCGATTGTCGCGTGATAATCTCAGCAAACTGGGTTTGATGGAAGGCGATGTTGTCGAGATAGGCGGCAAGCAGGCAACGCCCGCTCGTGCGGTCTTGCCCTATCCGGAAGATGAAGGGTTGGATTTTGTCCGGCTGGACGGGTTGCAGCGCGCCAATGCCGGTGTCGGGTCGGGTGATTTTGTCGAGATTCGCAAGGTTGAATCGAAGCCGGCCAAGAAAGTTGTTTTTGCCCCGGCCCAGAAAGACCTGCGTCTGCATGGCAGTGGTGCTGGGCTGAAGCGCAGTTTCATGGAACGACCGCTCAATGCCGGTGATTTTGTCGCGACCCATGGTCAACAGCAGGTTGATCGCAGTGACATGCCGCCACAATTGCAACAAATGCTAGCCGCACCGGCGTTTTCGCTCACGCAAATCCGCTTGATGGTAGTTTCCACAGTGCCCAAGGGTTTTGTGCATATCGACGAGAATACCGAAGTCGAACTGCGCCCAGAATATGAAGAGTCCACCGAACATCGCCGAGCTGATGTGACCTATGATGATATTGGCGGGCTCCATGAAACAATCGATCAGTTGCGCGAGATGGTCGAGCTACCGCTGCGCTATCCGCAACTATTCACTCGTCTTGGCGTTGATCCCCCACGCGGCGTGTTGCTTCATGGTCCTCCGGGTACCGGCAAAACTCGTCTCGCGCGCGCTGTTGCGAATGAAAGTGACGCCGAATTTTTTCTGATCAATGGTCCTGAGATTATGGGATCCGCCTATGGAGAATCGGAGAAGAAACTTCGCGAGGTTTTTGAAGCGGCCACGAAGGCTGCGCCATCGATCCTGTTCATTGATGAAATCGATTCCATCGCCCCCAAGCGCGGGGAAGTGCAGGGGGAGACAGAGAAACGTCTGGTCGCGCAGCTGCTGACATTGATGGATGGGTTGGAGTCCCGTCTCAATCTGGTTGTGATTGCTGCTACGAACCGTCCCGAGGCCATTGATGAGGCGTTGCGCCGTCCTGGCCGGTTTGACCGCGAGATTATTGTTGGTGTTCCAGACTTGCGCGGCCGCAAGGAAATATTGGGCATCCACACCCGCGGCATGCCTTTGGAACCGGCGGTGGACCTGACGGAATTGGCCCGAACAACTTACGGGTTTGTCGGCGCTGATCTAGCGGCTTTGACACGCGAGGCGGCGATTGAGGCGGTTCGCCGGATTATGCCGAAGCTTGATCTGGAATCCGAAACCGTGCCGCCCGAAGTGCTTGAGGAGCTCGTGGTACGCCGCGATGATTTCGTCGAGGCGCTGAAACGTGTGCAGCCATCCGCCATGCGTGAAGTGATGGTGCAGGCACCCGATGTCCGCTGGGAAGATATTGGCGGTCTGGATGACGCACAGATGCGTTTGAAAGAAGGTATCGAGTTGCCCATGAAAAACCCCGAGGCGTTTACGCGCCTTGGTATTCGTCCGGCGAAAGGCTTTCTGCTCTATGGACCACCGGGTACGGGCAAGACTTTGCTCGCCAAAGCTGTGGCGCGGGAAGCGGAGGCCAATTTTATTGCAACCAAGTCCAGCGATCTCCTGTCCAAATGGTATGGCGAGAGTGAGCAGCAGATTGCCCGGCTCTTTGCGCGTGCACGTCAGGTTGCTCCAACTGTCTTGTTCATCGACGAAATTGACAGTTTGGTACCTGCGCGTGGGCGCGGAATGGGCGAGCCACAGGTGACTGAGCGGGTGGTAAATACAATTCTCGCCGAAATGGACGGGTTAGAAGAAATGCAGTCGGTCATATTGATCGGAGCAACCAACCGTCCCGGTCTGGTCGATCCGGCACTGCTGCGCCCTGGCCGCTTTGATGAGCTGGTCTATGTACCTGTTCCAGAGAAAGATGGTCGCCGCCGCATCCTGGCTATCCACACGGCCAAAATGCCGATGGCCAAAGATGTTGATCTCGATGAGATTGCTGAACGGGCGGAGCGTTATTCCGGTGCCGATCTGGAAGATCTGGTGCGCCGTGCCGGGCTCTACGCCTTGCGCGAACATGGCGGGCTGGTTGAGACGGTATCGATGAAGCATTTTGAAAAGGCACTGAAAGACAGCCGTGCCTCGGTCACGCCGGAAATGGAGGAAGAATATTCCAAAATGGAAGCGCAGCTGAAACAAAATGCGATGCGCGCCGAACCGATTGGGTTTGTTGCGCCTGGAATGCTGACGCCGGTGCGGGACAGCAAGCACGAGTTTTAGTGATTTAGGCTGGGTGCTTCATCAAGCTTCAATGTTTTGAGGCCCCAGCCAAAAATGAATAGGCACATCGTCACCGCAATCCAAAATGGCAGCGAACTGACATAGGTATAAAGCAATACGCCTAGCGCCGGTGAGGCGATGAACGCCATGCCGTTCACCGAAGCGACAATACCTGCAACGCCATTTTGTTCGGATCGATCCACAGCTAGCGACGCCCCTGCTGTAAAGCCGGGGCGGAAAAGGCCAAAGCCAAGAGAGCTGACAGCAAAGCCGATAATGATGCCATACAGATCTTGAGACACACCGATAATCAAGCAGCCCACTGCGGCGAGCAACATGCCCCATAATACCGAGGAACGCGGGCCCATTTGCAGCAGCGGGATCAAGCCCCATTGCGCCAGCAAGGTTGCGGCGGCGCCTGACATCAGAACAATTCCGGTCATCTCAATGGCGGTTTTCGGATCGCCGCGCAGACCGAGCCGGTCGAGTACCAGAAAACCGATCACGCCCAATATGACCGCATGAGCGTTGCCGCCCATGATCCCGGTGATCAGCCACGGTTTGATCCGCTTATCGCCCCAGCGCAGTCGGGGTGGGATGCTGTCTGGCGATGGCTTGCCCGCTGGTTGGTCTTCGTGGCCATCATCTTTCAGGCTGCCTGCTGAGGGTGCAGCACTATAGGGTTCCGAAGTCACGACGCCGCGGGCTTCAAAGCCCGGATCATCATTGGGTAGCTTCAATGCCAGTGCGACCATCACCACTATACCGATAAGGGCGAAGGCAAACATCGGGCTCGACAAGCCTAACACAGGCAAGATCAGCAAGGGCGCGATGGCTGGACCGACAATCGTGCCGAGACCAAAGGAGGAGGAGATGAGCGATAGCGCCTTGGTGCGATCTGCGCGCGCTGTGCGGGCGGCGACATAGGCCTGTACCGCTGGCGGTGCTGCAGACCCTAATCCACCATAAAGGCTCCTGAATATCGCAAATAATATGAAGGTCCAGATTGCGCTATACCAGCCCAGCAGTCCCAGAAAGAGCGCTAGTCCGGCCAAGGCCATGGACGCGGTAAAACCTATCATGCCCAGTCGCATCAACGCTTTGCGCCCGCGATGATCTGACATACGCGCCCATTTCGGCGCTGTATAAACCCACAGCAAGGCAGACCAGCTAAAGGCTGCGCTGACCCAGAAATCAGGAATTTGCAGCTGTGTCCCGATGGTCGGCAATATCGATTGCATCGCCGTATTGCCCGAAGCGGTGACAAGCATCACCGCGAACAGAACCGTCATACGGGTGCTGTCTATCGGTTTGTGCTTTTTCGCAGCGACTTGCGGGGCGGGAGAATCAGCCATGGACTTCCCTATGGCATGCTATTTTTGTCGTTCCCAGATTTATTCCAGTCATAGCTGCGTTCTATCCGCGCGACGTGCAGCGTATAGCTTTCATACCATTTGCCTCGGCCCTGTTCCCGAATGGCAGAGTGGACCGGATGATCACGCCACGCCTTGGCGGCTTCATCATCTTTCCAATAACTGACCGTAATACCAAGCCCGTCTTCCGAGCGGGTGCTGTCCTGTCCCAGATAGCCGGATTGCTGGGCGGCGAGGTTGCTCATGACCCCCGCGGCCGATTCATAGGCCTCGTCATCGACCTTGGTGCGCTGGGCGCAAAAGATAACGGCTATACAGCCAGGGGGATGCAGTTTCATATTGCTCTTTTAAACCTCTCTTGGCCCCGGACAAGCGCGAAGATGTTTGAATGTAACACTGTTATGGCTTAATAAGACAGCGGGATGATACAGGAGAATATGATTGACCAATAGCATTGCAAAAGCGCCATTATGGGGCCGAATCAAGCTACGCGCGGCTCGGACATTTGGCGCATGGGGTGTGTTTTTCAAAGGCTTTTTGAAGCATCCGGTGATGGTTGGATCGATTATTCCGTCATCGGCAGTAACTATCAAAAAGATGCTGGAACCGGTGAACTGGAATGAATGCAATGTGTTTGTCGAATATGGTCCCGGGGTCGGTACATTCTGTCGGCCGGTGCTGGAACGGATGAAGCCCGATGCGACATTGATCGTCATTGATCTCAATCCTGATTTTATTGATTATCTCAGCAAGTCTATCCGCGACAGCCGCTTCTATCCCATTCACGGGTCGGCGGCTGATGTGCAACAAATCATTCGTGATCTGGGACATGAAAAGGCGGATTATATCCTGTCTGGCCTGCCATTTTCCACTTTGCCAGATCAACTTGGTCCTAAAATTGCCAAGGAAACTTATGAAGCCATTCGCCCAGGCGGTGCATTTCTTGTCTATCAGTTCGTCAAACGGGCGCGCGATTTCATGGCGCCGCATTTTGAGCGGATCGACAATGGCTATTCGATTTGGAACATATTACCTTGCCACTTGTTCTGGGGCTGGAAAAAGAAATAGGCCCAAATAGTTTGCGTTGTTGTTCGTCGATGCAGGTTGACCGTTGGTCGAAGATCAAACGGGACTTGCGCGACAAGTCCGCATGCCCATAGTAGTTTCCAGTGAAATAAAATCTTCGAGAGGATTCCCGCATGTCACGCTTTTCCCGCACGGTTGCCGTTGCGCTTACTTCAACGGCCTTGAGCTTTGCCGCTCCGGCCTTTGCCGATGATCACAAAACCCCAAAACCTGCACCGGTCAGTGAATTGGTCGATGCCGTCAACATTCCTTATGAGGAGTTTACCCTCGACAATGGTTTGAAGGTGTTGGTCCATACTGATCGCAAGGCGCCGATTGTGGCGGTTTCGATCTGGTACGGGGTCGGCTCTGCGCATGAGCCGAAAGGCAAGACCGGCTATGCCCATCTTTTCGAGCATATCATGTTCAATGGTTCGGAAAATGCGCCTGGTGATTTTTTTGAGCCGCTGCGGCAAATTGGCGCGACGGATCTTAACGGCACGACCTGGCTCGATCGCACCAACTATTTTCAGACAGTGCCAAAATCAGCCCTCGAAGTCGCTTTATTCCTCGAAAGCGACCGCATGGGCCATTTGCTTGGCGCGGTGACGCAGGAAAAACTCGACAACCAGATTGGCGTTGTTTCCAATGAAAAGCGTCAGGGGGATAACCGGCCCTATGGACTGGTCAGCTATCGCCAGACGGAATTGCTTTTCCCGGACGCACATCCTTATGGCCATAGCACCATCGGTTCGCTGGAAGATCTTGAAGCCGCTTCGCTGGATGACATGAAGCAATGGTTTACCGACCATTATGGGCCGAACAACGCGATACTGGTACTGGCTGGTGATATTGATGCCGCTGGAGCCAAACCGTTGGTTGAAAAATGGTTTGGTGCCATTCCCAAGGGTAAGCCAATTCCGGTGCTGAGCCCGGAACTACCCACTTTGGATGCACCGGTTTATGATGTGATGAAAGACAAGGTTGCGACCACGCGGATATATCGCAACTGGGTGGTGCCGGGGCTGAATGACCCCGATTATACGCCGCTGGATGTCGGCATGACGGTGCTTGGCGGATTGGCCAGCTCGCGTCTCGATAATATCATGGTTCGCGAAGAGAAAAATGCGGTGGCGGTTTCTGCCTTTGTCCTTCCTTTTGTTCATGGCAGCCTCGTCCAAATTCAGGCGGATGTGAAACCTGGCGAAGATGCGGATGTGGTCGCTAAACGACTAGATGATATTATTGCCGATTTCATTCAAAACGGCCCAACCGAAGACGAAGTGCAGCGGGTAGCGACACGCGATGCAGCATCCCGGATTTCGGGTCTTGAGCAGGTTGGCGGATTTAACGGCAAGGCAACTGCGCTGGCGCAGGGTGAACTTTATTCGGATGATCCGAAATATTATAAAAGAGAACTGGAGCGATTGGCCTCCACAACGCCGGCATCCGTGACCGCAGCGATGAAAAAATGGCTGACACGGCCAGTTGTCGGCATTCGCGTGGTACCCGGTGAGCGAGAAGCTTATCAGGAAGTTAAATCCGGTCAGGGTGCCCGCACCGGATCGCTGACCAGCCCGGCTTTCTATATGCAGGGTGATAGCGAGCAAGCCGCTCCCGCAACGGTCGATCGCTCTTCTCTGCCGCCGGTGGGCGACATTCCCAATGTTGATTTTCCGGATGTCGAAACCGCAACATTGTCGAACGGTATCAAAGTCTATTTTGCGCAGCGTAATGCGGTTCCGATGACCCGCGTGACTCTGTCATTCGATGCCGGGGCTTCTGCTGATCCTGCCGACAAGATCGGTCTGCAAAATTTCACCACCGCGGTGATGGAAGAAGGCACGACCAGCCTGACCTCGGTACAAATTGCCGAGCAGCAAGAGCGTTTGGGCGCCAATGTCAGTGTTGGCGGCGGACGCGACCGGACGGATGTTAGTTTGAGCGCGGTTAATCCCAATCTTGATGCGTCGCTCGACCTGATGGCGGATATTGTCAAAAATCCGGCCTTCAATACGGACGATATCGAGCGCATGCGGGTCCAGCAGATTACTGCTATCGACCGGGAAGAGAGCAATCCGCGCAGCGTCGCAACCAATGCCTTGCCGCCGCTGATTTTTGGTGATTCCCATCCTTATGGCCGCGGCCTGTCTGGCAATGGCACGAAAGAGTCGGTGGCAGCAATCACGCAGAATGATCTGGTGAATTTCCATCAAAGCTGGATGCGTCCTGAAAATGCGACCATCTTCGCGGTTGGCCAGATTAACCAGCAGGCCTTGCTCGAAAAACTCGAAATGCGCTTTGGGCAGTGGAAGCCAGAAGGCCAACCGGCAGCAAGCAAGAATTTCAGTGCTGCCATTCCGGAAGCACAAGGCAAAATCGTCGTTATCCATCGCGCGAATAGCCCGCAGTCGATGATCCTCGCGGGGCAAGTTCTGCCCTTTAAAGGGACCGATGATCTGTTGACGCTAAATGCCGCGAACGAGGTTTTGGGCGGTAGTTTCCTGTCGCGGATCAATATGGATCTGCGTGAAACCAAAGGCTGGAGCTATGGCACGCGCAATTCGATTTTGCGCGGCGAACATGATGTCCCTTATATCATGCGCGCGCCTGTTCAGACCAATCAAACGGGTCCTGCTGTTGCGGCGATTATGAGCCAGGTTAAGGACTTTCTCGGCGATAACGGCGTGACGCAGGCTGAACTCGAGCGCACGGTCAATGGTAATGTCCGCCAACTGCCCGGACAGTTTGAACAATCCCGCCGGGTATTGGGTCAAATGCAGGGGGACGTGATGTTCAAGCGCCCTTCCAACTATGCTGAAACCGTGGCTGATCGCTACAAGGCTTTGACTGCTGATGATCTCAACAAGGCTATGGCGGGTGCGATTGACCCTGACAAATTTACCTGGGTGATTGTCGGTGATGCGGACAAGATCAAGACGCAGCTGGAAGCGCTTGATATGCCGATCGAATATCGCGGCTATGAAGCTGGTAACACCGATGTTAGTAAAGCAGGCAGTTCAAATGATTCGGCAGTCGGCCAAGACTGACCACCGGTTCAGGGCTAAGATTTAAAAGGAGAATATTATGTCTATTGATGGTTCATATGATTGCGTAACCAAATCCCCCATGGGCGACCAAGCCTCTGTCGTGACAATCGTCACCAATGGCGACACGTTCACGGGCACCAATGAAGGCGCCATGGGTTCTATGGAATTGGAAGACGGCAAGATTGATGGCGATACGCTGACATGGGTCATGAACATGACCGTGCCAATGCCAATGAAATTGGAAGGCACCGCAACCGTTGCGGATGGCGTTCTAACCGGTTCTGTCAATGCTGGCGCTTTTGGTGAAATGGCGATGAGCGGCACCAAGAAATAAGTCTTTATGCAAGACACAAAAAAGGCCGCTATCCCATCGGGTTAGCGGCCTTTTTTATTGGTGTGTTACGCGCCTATTGAACGACGATGCTCACAGCACGGCGGTTTTGTGCCCAGGCCGCTTCATTGGACCCCAAAGCATCAGGACGTTCCTTACCATAGCTCACGGTGGTCATCCGGGTTGGACTGACACCTAGCGAAGCGAGGTAGTTTTTCGCTGCATTGGCCCGGCGTTCACCAAGGGCAAGGTTATAATCCCGCGTGCCACGTTCGTCGGCATGGCCTTCCACTGTGATCCGCGCATTGGGATTTTGTGCCAGCCACTGGGCCTGGCTTTGAAGGACCGCCTGATCCTGCGCATCCACATTATAACGATCGGTATCAAACAGGATACGGTCCGACATGGTATTTGCCAGGAAATCACCTTGCGAGCCCGGTGCATAGCCAGGGCCGGTAGGCGTTGGTGGAGCAACCGGTTCACTGGTCCCAGCGGGTGCTGGCGGCAATTCTTCCGGTGCCTTTTTGGCGCAGCCTGCAAGAACCAAGCTGGAGGTAATCAGGAGGGGGGTCGCATATTTCAACATATTTCTGCTCCTAGTCTAATTTGCCCTTGCGGGTAGTTATAACCTTTTTTCAGTTACTTGTCTTACATAATTTGTACTTTTTATTCGATTTCTATGGCAGCAATGGACCCCATGCAGGATCAGATCCATTTACGGGTGTGGGCAACTGACGCTCGTTCCGACCGGTCAAATCAACCTGCCAGATACCGGTCTTGCCGCTGCCGCGAGAGGTCCGGAAAAACTGGATGATCCGGCCATTGGGTGCCCATGTCGGGGCCTCGTCTTGCCAGCTATTGGTCAGCAAGCGCTGCCCGCCACCACTGGGTGTCATCACGCCAACGCGGAAGTTTCCGGCAATTTTGGTGAATGCGATCAAGTCTCCGCGCGGGCTCCATTCCGGCGTTGCGAAGCGTCCGCCGCCAAAACTGATCCGTCTTTCATTGCCGCCATTGGCACCCATGACATAAAGCTGCTGGCTGCCTGAACGGTCGCTTTCAAACACGATCCGGCTGCCGTCGGGCGAGAAGCTGCCGCCAATATCGATACCGGGCGAGAAAGTGAGCCGCTTGGGTGTACCACCCTGTGCTGATACTTTGTAGATATCGGTGTTGCCGGCAATGGCCATGGAATAGAGAATCCACTTGCCATCGGGCGACCAGCGCGGAGCAAAAGTCGGATTCGTGCTTTGGGTAATCAGCTTCTGCTGGCCGGAGCCAATTTCATAGACATAGATACGTGGATTGCCGTCGAGGAAGCTGAGATAGACGATCTTGGAATAATCGGGCGAAAAACGCGGGGTGAGGGCGGTTGCCTGTCCATTGGTGATGAACCGGTGGTTGGCCCCGTCACTATCCATGATCGCCAGCCTTTTGCGGCGGTTATCCTTGGGACCCGTCTCGGCAATATAGGCGATCCGGCTGTCAAAAAATGGCGATTCTCCGGTCAGGCGCGAATAGATGCTATCAGCGCATTTATGGGCTGCGCGCCGCCAATCAGCAGGAGCGACAACAAAGCCTGTCCGGGTGAGTTCTGTTTGGAGCGCCACGTCATAGAGATAACAACCCACGGTGAGCTTGCCATCGCCATTGGATCGGACAAACCCCTGTATCAACGCAGAAGCATTTGTTCCATCCCAATAAGGAAATTGCGGTGCGGTCACTTCGGCGAAACTGATTCCACGCACCTGATTGCGGCCAATCGGTTTGAATAGGCCACTGGAGCGTAAATTGCTGACGATCACATCGCTGATTTTGTTACCCAATTCGGCGGTGGTGCCGGCCGGAGTATCTGCGCTTTGCGGCGTCGGCAGGCCGGGCACGGCAATGGTGAGTTCATCGGCACCGGCATTATCCACATCGACAGTTAGTTGGGCCTGCGCAGGCATTGTCAGGCCTGCCAATAAAGTGAAGGCAATAAACCACGATCTGATATGCTTAGAGGCTGTTATAGCCATGATATTCTCCTATATGCCGAGATAGAGCACGGGTTCTATGACCTGCCACTCAGTATAATATTTCTCGGGAAATGTCTTATATGGTGCGGCCAGTTTGACCGCTGCAATAGCGCGTTCCTTGTGAATACCCGCCTGGGAACGATTGCTGGCGGTGATCCCAGTGGTCGTCGCGGTAGGCGTGCCGACAATATTGCCGTTGCGGTCAAGCCGCGCGGTTACCTTGGTACGTAGCAGTTCAGCGTCTGCACCGCTTGGCGGCTTCCACTTGCGTTTAACCTGTCGGTATAATTCCTGCTGCAAGGATGCCACAGCCCGGGCAGATGCTTTCTCACCGGTAACATTCTGATTGCGGCTGACCGACGATTGATCCGTCACGCCTTTCAGGAAATCCTTGCCGAGACGCGATCCTTTAGGCTTCGGTTTGGGTTTATCCTTGGGTTTTGGCTTGGGCTTGGCAGCCTGTCTCTCCCGTGGCGGAGCGGGCTTTATATCTGGCGCCGGTGCAAGTTCTACAGGGTCGGGCCTGCTGAGATCTGCTGGATCGGGATCTCCGAGTTCTGGGGCAACGCTAGTGGCGGGCGGGACCAAAGCGGGATTGGGCGAAGCGCTTTCAAGACCAACCTCGTCAGCAATCATAACCTCAATGGATTTTGGCTTATAGGCATCGTCAGGCTGAGACAGCAGGCTGAGCGAAAGCACACCGAACAGGACGATATGCCCACCAGCCGCGACGCCTAAGCCAATTTTTTCAGCTCTTTCCATAACAGCCTTTAATTTCTAATTTCACTCAGATGAACCTGTTGTGACTAATGACACCCGATTGAGACCCGCTCGGTTGAGCTCTCCCATGACCCGCATGATTAGCCCATAGTCCAGTGTTTTATCACCCCGCAGCATGATCTGCCGAGGGTCCTCAGGGCTCTGATTTGCGGCGATTTCGTTTAACCGCGCTGCAAGAGCATTTCGGCTCATTTCTTCGTCATCGAGGTAAATCCGGCCTTCCTGATCCACCGATATCTGGACCGGTTCCTGATCCTGATCCTGATCCAGCGCATTGGCGCGGCTTTCCGGCAGGTCGACCGGCACGCCAGTGACCAGCAAAGGCGCGGTAATCATGAAAATAATCAACAGCACCAGCATCACATCGACAAAAGGCGTGACGTTAATCTCCGACATCGGTGCGCGACCGCGATTGCGGCGGCCATTGCCGGGGGCGAGGTTCATGGCCATCGCTTACTCCCCCAATTCCAGCTCGCGGCTCAAGGTCGCGTGAAACCCGTCGGCAAAGCGGCCCATGCGGGATTCCAGCTTGTTCAGCCGGTGTGAGAAACGGTTATAGGCAATCACCGCCGGAATAGCAGCAAAAAGGCCGATGGCAGTGGCAAACAGCGCCTCGGCGATGCCGGGCGCAACCACGGCTAGCGAACTATTCTGTTCGGCAGCAATGGCGGAAAAACTGCGCATAATGCCCCAGACGGTGCCGAAAAGGCCAACAAAGGGCGCGACGCTGCCGACGGTGGCAAGGAAATTCAGCCGGTCAGCGAGTTTGTCCACCTCATGCGCAATCGTCGCATTCATCGCGGTCGCAAGGCGTTGGCGGGTGCCATCCCGGTCAATCGGGCCGCGTGCGGTGGAACGCCGCCATTCGCGCATACCAGAGGCCAGCACCTTGGCCATAGGCAAGCCGGATTTGCCATGATTGTCGTAAAATTTATCAACATCATCGGCTTTCGAGAAAGACTGTTCAAATCTCTCTGATTTTTTTCCAATGCGGCCGATTTTCATCGCGAAGCTGACGATGATCGTCCAGGTCCAGACGCTAGCAAGCAGCAGGCCGATCATGACGGCTTTCACGATGATATCTGCTTGTAAAAACAAGGCAAAAGGCGAAAATTCGCCAGATACTGCGTGGATGGAAAGACTGTCTAGCAAGGGTGTATCCTTTTATTTTTGTTCGTTATCATCCGCGGTGACAGCCGCAAAGGCTTTCGTCCACTCTTCCGGTTGCCGCCTTGGTCGCCCGGCGGGCGTAAGGAAGGCTGCCTGAACGCTGGCTGACGTTATTTTCTCGTCTCCACGCATGATGATTTGTTCGATGTTCACGCTGGCTTTGCGCAATTTGCTGACATGACTAATGACGAGCAAATTATCCTGAAATTTAGCCGGTGCAATATATTTAATGTGCATATCGACCACGGCATAAGCGCCGTCGTCCGCCTCAAACGCGGCGCGCTGATCCATGCCGAGCTGATGCAGCATGTCGGAGCGCGCCCGCTCCATATATCTCAGATAATTGGCGTGATAGACAATCCCGGAAAAATCCGTGTCTTCATAATAGACGCGGCACGCGAAATAATGATGGCGGTCGCGAAACTGGCCTTCATGCGGGGTAATATCAGACGGAAGGTTGCTGGTGACATCCATCTTCAGGATATTAGTCACCTGATTTCAAAGGGGAAAGCGCAAATGATTCCGTTCAGCGTAAATTTGAGTCTATTTGGCGGTTAACTGCTGGAAATCATTTCCAATCCTCTTCCGACATGGCCCTTCCGGTTTCGACCATGCTCTTGAGATTGCTGAGAACGGCAGACCAGCCCTCACGAACACCTTTGTCCATCGAAGAACCGGGTTCCAATTCGCTGTGGGTCACAGTCAGTTTCGTATCAGGGCCCAGCGCGACCAATTCATAAGTCACACGTGACAGCTTGGTCGGTTCGTCTGCCTCATCTGCAAAGGCCCAACTCCAGACCATTTTATTCGGCGGATCGATTTCGATAATCTGACCCCTTACGTCGACCTTGCCGCTGTCGCTGCCGACATGTTCCCAGCGTGATCCTTGTTTCCAGTCGGATTCATTATAATGGCCCCAATAGGCTTTTGTCATCTCACGGTCGATCAAGCCGTTCCAGACTTTTTCCGCGCTGGCGGCAATATAGATGGTGTAGACGAAATCCGGCGCGCATGGTTCTCCGGTCGAGGCACGGGTAGCGATGGTTTCTACGGGGACTGTATCAGGCACGGCGTTTCTCCTGTTTTGGCTTTTGGTCATCTTCAACTTGTTCTTTGAAATCGGTCAGCGCGGCTATGCGGGCATCTTCAAACTTGCCGACCCAGCGGTGGACAATATCGCCGAGCGGCACGGGATTGAGATAATGAAGCTTGGTCCGGCCCTGCCAATGGACAGAGACCAGATTGGCTTTTTCCAATATACCGAGATGCTTCGCGACCCCCTGACGGGACATGGGGAAGCCCTCGCATAGATCATTCAGGCTCTGTCCGCCTTTTTCAAACAGGCGGTCGAGAAGCAGGCGGCGCGACTCATCGGCAAGGGCATGGAATACATCAGTCATGCTCGCTATTATGCAACCATATAGTTACATGTCAAGGCCACTGCCTATTTTTTGCCGTTTCTTGGCCTTTGCGAGAGAGAAAAGTACGGTAATCGGCTTTCCTACATGCTTTCGAAAAGCTATGGCTGTGCCGACTCTTTCTTAGTTTTGAATATCGATAAACCCCAAAATTTCGATCTTTTTGCGGGAAAAGAAAGTCCTGCTTTGGGGGGTGTGACCCTGTGTGACCCTATTTTGAGACGATATGTGCGAAAACCACCTGCTGCGCTCACCCTGAGCTTGTCGAAGGGTGTTTGGTGCCACGGTCGCGACTTCCTTCAGGATGCTTCGACGAGCTCAGCATGAGCGCAAGATGAAGCGTTCCCGTGGCTCGTGCGGCAAGTTTTTTAGCGTGCGCAGCTCACACACAATGCCGCCGCTGGATCAATTTCCAGACGCTTATAGGCAATGGGTTCCCCGCATTCGGCGCACCAGCCATATTCGTCTTCGTCCATGCGTTTGAGAGCGAAGTCGATGCGGGCCAGATCACTGTTGCGCCGACGCGCCTCGGCCTGTGCCATTTCCTGTTGCTGCATCGCATCCATGCGCGACAGGCGGCCAACGCTTTGCTGGTCGAGCTCCACCGTATCGCTCCAACCGGATGCTTCCTCATCCAGTGCTTTGAGTTCAGCCTTTCGTTCGAGCAAAAGGCCTTTCAAGGTCGCGATCCGGCTGTCGGAAAGATCGTCAGCCATGGCCGTTTATTCGGTTTTAGGAGCCAGCAAGTCCAGCGCCGCTACAGTCATCGCTTCGGTTCCCAACGTCACGGACTCTCTCGGCGCGACCTTGAAGAAAGGCGAGTGATGTGATGGCACTGGCGCACCGCCAGCATCTTCGCGATCAAAGTCTGCTTGCGGGGTGCCACCGACGTTGAAATAGACACCTGGCACATCGGTATTGGGTGCGACAAAATAGGCGAAATCCTCTGCGCCCATGCCTGCGCGAGGTTTATCGTCAAAAACATCGGCCCCGAAACGCTCGGTGAACAGGCCTCTGATCCGCCGTGATAGCGTCGCGTCATTATAGGTCGCTGGTGTTCGCTCATGCGAGACCTTGACCTCGGGCAATTTATCCTCGGGCAAACCGTTCATCCGCCCCACATTTTCGGCAATGCGCTGAATGCCTTCGAGCAGCTTATCGCGGGTCTCCTGATCATCGGAACGGACGGTAAGCTGCATCGTCGCTTTGTCGGAAATAATATTATGTTTGAAACCGCTGTTAAACGCACCAACCGTCACGACTGCGGGTTTAAGAGGCGCGATTTCGCGGCTGACAATGGTCTGTAAATTCATGATAATCTGCGCGCCCATGACAATCGGATCCTTGCCCCGATGCGGCGATGCACCATGGGCGCCGACGCCGTGCACCGTAATGTCGACACTGTCGGATGAGGAATAGGTGATGCCCTCTTTTAGCGCCATTTTACCGGTCGGCGTGTCGGCGGAGACATGGAAAGCCATCGCAAAATCGGGTTTGGGGAAGCGGCTGTAGAGACCGTCATCCATCATCAGCTTCGCGCCGCCAATACGCTCTTCAGCCGGTTGTGCGATTAGAACAATCGTGCCGCTCCACTGGTCCTTCATTGCCGACAAACGGCGCGCCGTACCGATGAGCGAGGTGATATGCACATCATGGCCGCAAGCATGCATGACTGGCTTTTCCTCACCATCGATGCTGACCTGTTTGACCGTGGACATATAGTCCAGCCCGCTATCTTCGACCAAAGGCAGGCCGTCCATATCGGCACGGAGCATCAAGGTCGGACCTTCGCCATTTTTCATGACCGCGACAACGCCTGTGCCGCCTACTTTTTCGGTGACATCCCATCCCACCGCACGCCATTCCTTGGCAATGATGCCGGCGGTGCGTACTTCTTTATAGGATAGTTCGGGGTTGCGGTGAAAATCGAGAAACAAGGCTTCGAGCTTATTGTCATAATCTGCAGCTACCGCTTTACCAAGATCGGTTGCCGATTCAGATTGTGCCAGAGCGGGTTGCATGGAAACCAATGCGCCGCCAGCGGCCAAAGCCAGAATATATTGTTTCACGATTTTCTCCTAATTTTTCCGCCTTATGCAGGCCCCACACGGAAAGCGCAAAGCTTGTTGCCTTCCGGATCACGAAAATAGGCCGCGTAAAAGGCCTGCGGCCCTTCATCGCCGCGTACGCCTGGTCCGCCTTCATCACTGCCGCCCAATTCGATGGCTTTATTATAAAAGCTGTCGATCTGGGATCGTTCCTCGAAAGGAATAGCGATCATATTGCCGTTGCCTGCGACAGCCGATTCGCCATTATAAGGCTGGGTGATGGCAAGCGAGGGCGCGCCCATTTCCGCTCCATAGAGCGTGAAACCACCCTCTTCGAGTTCCATCAATCGTTTCGCACCGATTTCGCCGAGCAGCGCGTCATAGTAATTCTGCGCTTTCTCAATATTATTCACGCCCAGTGTAACATATCCGATCATGTGCTTAACCTCCCATATTCATTTTGCAGACGCACAGCTTGTTGCCGTCGAGATCACGGAAATAGGCCCCGTAAAAAACGTCCGGCGCGCGCCAGCCCGGTTCTCCTTCATCGGCTGCACCCAGCGAAAGTGCCTTGGCATGCAAGGCATCAATCTGGTCGGTGTCATCAAAGGACAGGGCGACCATCGTGCCATTGCCGAAACAGGCTTCGTTGCCATCATAAGGATTGGTAATGCAGATCATCGGCTGGCCGGGTTTTTTGCCGTAAAACTGACCACCAAGCGGCGTTTGGAACAGTTTTTTGATATCGGTGCCTTCGAAAAGCTTGTCGTAAAATTCAACGGCTTTGTCTTTATCGTTGGTGCCGAGCATGGTGTAGGCGATCATCTGTATTTCTCCTGATTGAGAACCGATTGAGGGTTTGTTGATTCGGTTTCGGAGTGAAACCTATCACTCACAGAAATAGATGCAATGACCTGAGGGATCATTTTCGGGAACCTGTGTACGGTAGAAAGCGGTGCCGCGCCTACGCGCTGGATTGATCCAGAGTCCGGACTCTAATGCATAGGCCTCTCCGCTATGCCCAAAGCGCATTTGGCCATCGCCGAACGGATCATCTTTGCAGGATGCGGGGCGTCCCGGTGTTGCTAGTATGTGGACCGCCAAGCCATATGCACAGAAATAGCCGTCTTCGCTGTCGCCATTAATACCATCATATTGCCAGGCGGGTTTTGTCATCGTGGCGATACTGGCTTTGTTCAAAAAACCTCCGTCATTTTGTACAAACATCTGACCCACCTTGGCGAGATCATTGGCGGATATGCGCAAACCGCCCTGGGGGCTGAATATCGAGCCGGTCTTGCCAAGTTGATAGGCTGTGAGGTCGCAATCACCATCGCTTGCCGGAACCACCGAGCACTCCTCTCTCACTCCGCGTAGATCGTCGCGAGCGACTTCGCTATTGGCGCGGTAAAGGGTCACAGCGGCGGTGATTTTCTGATCGCTACATAGGGTCCAGTTGAAACAGGCGTCGAGTTTTAGTGGATCAAAAACTTGCGTCTTCATGATCTGGTCAAAGCGTTTGCCCGTCGCCGCTTCCATTACCGCAGCAACGACCGGAAAATTAAGATTGGCATAAGCGAAATACTGACCGGGTCGATGATTGGTATCCCACGCCTTGGGGTTTTTCAGTTCGGTTTCCAGTCTCGCATCCATCGGCAGCGCATAGTTGATGCCATCGCGCAGGCCGGATTGGTGGGAGAGTAAAAGCCTCAGTGTGATCGGTATGTCTGGATAGCCGGGGTTCCGTAATGACCAGCCAAGATAGTCCGAGACATCCGCATCAAGTTGCAGGAGCCCCTGTTCGGAGAGGCGCATGACCGCAAGACTTACAAATAGCTTTGAAATCGAGGCGATCCGAACGGGATCATCAGGCATCAGGGCGCGACCGATATTGCGATTGGACAATCCCTGAATGGCCGTGGTCGCAATAGCTTCGCTATCAAACTCAACCATCACTGCCGCCGGTGGTGTTTCGCTCTGCGCAGACAGTTCAGCGGTAAAGAAAAGCGTAAAACAAATAAAAACGGAGCAAAAGCGCAAGGCTCTTGCTCCGTTTTTGACTAAATTGGGAAACAACTGACTAACCCGCTGGGCATTTGCCAATACGTTTGCCGTTATTTTTGGCGGTGATGTTCATCTTCATACCACCTGCGCCGCCGTCCATAGTCATTGTCATTTCATAGCTGCTCGGACCATATTGGCCGTTCATTGCCATGTTCATGTCGCCAGGAGCGCCAACATTGGAGCAGGACATTTCGGAATTGATCGCACCGCCGCTCATATCAAATTTCTTGATTTTACAGTCGGTTTGTTCCTGTGCTGCAAAAAATTCTGCACCTGGATTTTTAGCCTGCTCTTCCGTGATGCAGGTCTTCGTGACGGTTTTCTTTCCCTTCATGCCATCAATCATTCCGGCAGGGGCGCCTTCAGGCAGGCCTTCGATTTCTACATCAACGATTTCAACCGTATTTTCCCATTCGCCTGGCTCAAGGGTGACTTCGTTCATCACCTTAGCGACTTCATCAGCACTGATATTGCCATCGCCATCGGCATCGGCTTTGTTGCTGGAGCAGCCCGCCATTAATGTTACGGCGGCAACCGATAAAACTATCTTCTTCACTTGGATTTCCCTCGTCTATTTACTTAAACCGCAACGGCCATAACCCGATTGATCAATATTGTAAATTTGGGAAGTGTAACATCTCAACGACAGCGATATTGGGGGATGACAATGGACCCGTTTTGTTCCATATCATCGCCATGGCAAAACTGGTTATCAGAGAAGGTTTGACAGAGCCTGAAACAGACGAAAATTTCGTTCCCCACAAGCCCATTCGCCCGGATAAATCAGAAGGCGGCAGGGCGTTTGAGCTCGTCAGTGATTTTGAACCTTCTGGAGATCAGCCTGAGGCGATTAGGGAACTGGTTGAGGGAATCGGTGAGGACGAACTGGATCAAGTGCTGCTGGGTGTTACCGGTTCCGGTAAAACCTTTACCATGGCCAAGATTATCGAGCAGACCCAGCGCCCGGCCTTGATATTAGCGCCGAACAAGATTTTGGCAGCACAATTATATGGTGAGTTTAAGAGTTTCTTCCCGAATAATGCGGTTGAATATTTCGTCAGCTATTATGATTATTACCAGCCCGAAGCCTATGTCGCGCGGTCGGACACCTATATCGAAAAGGAAAGCTCGGTAAACGAAGCGATTGACCGGATGCGGCACAGCGCGACCCGGTCGCTGCTGGAGCGGGATGACGTGATCATCGTTGCGTCCGTATCGTGCCTTTATGGTATCGGGTCGGTTGAGACTTATTCGGCGATGATCTTTGATCTCAAAAAAGAGCAGGCTGTTGATCAGCGCGATATCATCCGCAAGCTCGTCTCGCTTCAATATAAACGTAATGATCAAGCCTTTGCGCGCGGTAACTTTCGGGTGCGTGGCGACAATCTGGAAATCTTTCCTTCGCATTATGAAGATATGGCCTGGCGAATTTCCTTTTTCGGTGATGAGATTGAGGAGATTGTCGAATTTGATCCACTGACTGGCAAAAAGGGTGCTAGCCTCAACCAAGTACGGATTTTTGCCAATTCCCACTATGTAACGCCTGGTCCGACGATGAAGCAGGCGATGGAAGCGATTAAGCTGGAACTAGGCGTGCGGCTGAAAGAGCTGGAGAGCGAAGGCAAGCTGCTGGAGCATCAGCGGCTGGAACAGCGGACGAATTTTGATCTCGAAATGATTGCCGCAACCGGCAGTTGTGCCGGTATTGAAAACTACTCCCGTTTTCTGACGGGCCGTTTGCCGGGCGAACCGCCGCCGACATTGTTCGAATATCTGCCTGACAATGCGCTGCTGTTTGTGGATGAAAGTCATCAGACCGTTCCGCAAATTGGTGCGATGTCAAAAGGCGATCACCGTCGGAAAATTAACTTGGCCGAATATGGTTTCCGGCTGCCTAGCTGTATCGACAATCGTCCGCTGCGTTTCAATGAATGGGATGCGATGCGCCCGCAGACGGTCAGTGTGTCAGCGACACCCGGATCATGGGAAATGGAACAGACCGGCGGCGTATTTGCCGAGCAGGTCATCCGCCCCACTGGACTGATTGATCCGCCGGTTGAGATTAAACCGGTCGAAGATCAGGTCGATGATCTCATCAACGAGTGCAGGAAGGTGGCGCAGCAAGGCTATCGCACATTGGTCACGACACTAACCAAACGCATGGCCGAAGACCTGACCGAGTTCATGCATGAAGCGGGTCTGAAGGTTCGCTATATGCATAGTGATGTCGAGACTTTGGAGCGGATCGAGTTGATCCGGGATTTGCGGCTGGGCGTTTATGACGTGCTGGTCGGGATCAACCTACTTCGCGAAGGTCTGGATATTCCGGAATGCGGACTGGTCGCGATATTAGATGCGGATAAAGAAGGCTTTCTGCGCTCCGAAACGTCACTGATTCAGACCATCGGCCGAGCCGCACGCAACGTGGAGGGCCGGGTGATCCTTTATGCTGACCGCGTTACCGGCTCAATGGAGCGGGCGCTCAATGAAACCGGGCGCCGCCGGGAAAAGCAGGAAGAATATAACAAGCTGCACGGGATCACCCCGACGACGATCAAGAAGAATATCGGTGATATTGTTGCTCATGTGGCAAGCAAGGATCAGGTTACGGTGCCGATTGATGACGATACCGAGCATCTCGTCGGACACAATCTGCGCAGTCATATAGAAAGCCTTGAAAAGCGCATGCGTGATGCCGCGGCTGATCTGGAATTTGAAGAAGCTGGACGGCTGCGCGATGAAATTCGCAAATTGGAGGCCGATGAATTGGGTCTGCCCGCCGATCTGCAACTGACTAAGCCAAAGGGCAGGGCGACGGAAGGCAAGCCGGGTACACGCAAGATGCGCTATGGCAAGACGCAGCGGAAATTCTGAACGATCTTCGATGATGTGGTGATTGTCACCAGTCTGCTATTCTCGACCAACGACATCTTCTCATAGACTAACGACCACTGCTCGGCTTGATCGTCAAAGGGGCAAGGTTCATGCTGCTGAGATAACGAAATGGGGAGAGACAGGATGCAATCGAAGATTTTTATGGCCTTGGCGGTTTCCGCTCTGGCAATTGGCGCCGCTGGTTTTGATAGCAATCAAGCTGCGGTCGTCACGCAAGATAGCACAGCACAAAGCGGAACTGATTTTGCTGCTGCAGTGGCTGCGCCCGGCCGTACCGAAGCCGACGTGAAATTGGATATCAGTCGTAAGCCAGCGGAAACTCTGGCGTTCATGGGTTTGGAAACCGGCGATGCGGTGCTCGATATCTTTGCTGGCGGCGGATATTATAGCGAAGTCATGGGCGCGGCCGTTGGTTCGGCAGGATCGGTTGTCGCTGTAAACCCTCCGCAATTTGTATCCAGCGATGCCGCTAAAGCAAAGTGGGCAGGAATCGCAACGCGGCAACCCGGTGTTTCGCTGAAGCCGTCACAGCTGGGGGACTATACACCAGAACCGGACAGCTTTGATTTTGCCATGATGCATCTCATCTATCATGATCTCTATTGGGAAAGCGAAAAATTCAAGGTCCCCCGGATGGACCCAGCAGCTTTCTTGACGAAGCTATATGCGGGCATGAAACCGGGCGGTATCGTCGCGGTGATAGATCATGTCGGCAATGCCGGAGACACGAGAGCCGTGGTGGAGAAAACCCATCGGATTGATCCAGCGACTGCTAAAGCTGATTTTGAGAAAGCCGGCTTCGTACTGGAAACGGAAAGCGATATGTTCGTCAATTCGGATGATGATCTGGAGAAAAATGTCTTCGATCCATCGGTGCGCGGCAAAACCAACCGCTTCGTTATGAAGTTTCGCAAACCAGCGTAAGCGCTGCTGCCGGCGCCTGATTGACGGCGAATCACATCTAAAAAAGACAGTCGGGGCGAATCGATTCTCCCCGATTTTTGTGCAGTGCAGCATTTTTTGAAGAGAGCAACGGCGATTTGCCGATAAAATTACGCAAAATTGTAATATAATTTCAATAGTTTACGGATAGTTACAATAGTTTACAAGACGGTTCATGCTCAGTTGGGCTAAAGAGTCCTACATAAGTTGCGTAGTTACGAACTGACACGAAAAGTGAAACACCGGCCACAATGATGAGCCGCGGTCAGCATCTCGGTTTTGGACAGAGAGGTTCTTATGGAGCTTGTTGTGAACAATGATGAAAAGAAGAATGCTGGCATTATTGCCGCGACGGCGAAATCCGCTCGCGTAAATGCAGCGGTATTTGACACTGCCGAATTGCGGGCTGGTCCGACTTTGGGCCAGGGGCTGTACCTCATTGTTTCGGGTCCGACACCCAGACCAGGTGCGAATATAAGACTACTGCCGGTATTGGGCGACACTAAGCCCGAATATCAGCAGATTGAGTTAGCGTGGGAAGCGCGCGCGGCAAATGATCATGATGTTTCGATGGGGGTCGAACGATATGAGAAATCAATGCCGCTTTCTGGCCTGTCAGGTACTAAGGGCATTGAACTTGTTGGCGCCAATGGCACCAAGAAGTTTAACCTGACAGGTCACTAGTTTGACGTCACGTGTTTGACCGGCGGCGGCTCAGGGTCGCTTGCCGTCGGAACAAGGGCGGGGGACAGATTTGTGTTGTGTATTAAATCTGTCCCTCGATCCTTTGACCAAGATTTAGTTTTTTTGATTTTAGTTTAGGTCCGGCAATCCGTATTACGGGGGCTTTCAGGGGGTTGTAAGCCGCCGGACTTTTGGGGAAGTAGGGCTGGCGCGCTGGTTGTGTATCGCGCGACGGCCCTACTTTTCTCTCTGCTTCAACTGCAGCATTCAGCTTCCATATTTGACAGAACAACCATAGGGCCGTGACTGCGCAACGCTGACGCTTTTGCCTGCCTTTAACTCATTCAACGCAGCCATGACATGATTACGTGCGCCCTTTATATCGGCTTTGTTGGCGGTGGGTTTGTCATCAATACCGCCCTGATAGACGAGTTTTCCGGAACCATCGATAATATACATATGCGGCGTCGTCTTGGCAGCATAAGCTTTGCCAACAACACCTTTGGCATCAAGCAGATAATGGTCTGACTTCATACCTTGCTTTTTGGCGAGCTTTTGCGCCTCAGGGCCTTTCATATGACCTTGCTTGCCCTGAGCACCACTGTTGATCGTTAACCAGACGACACCTTGCTTGTCGGCGGCGGCCTGGGTGGCTTGCATATTGCCGCTGTCATAATGCTTTACGACAAATGGGCATCCTGGATTATGCCATTCCATCACGACGGTTTTGCCGCGAAAACTGGAGAGCTGCACAGTTTTGCCATACATGTCGGTCAGTTTGAAATCCTGTGCAATCGCTCCATTTTTCTGAGCGGCGGCGAGGGGCATGGCAATGCCGATTGCGGCGACCGCGGCTGCGGATGTGATGGCGGATTTATAAAACATGATGGTCTTCTTTCTATTCAGTCCAAATAGTGAATTTCAAATTATGTGACCAGATCGGTGAGCGTCCCAACCGTCAATATCTGCGGTAATATAACAGGTTCCTCGCCCGGTGCATAATAGAGATAGAGGGGCACGCCAGCGCGGCCGTGCTTTTCGAGAAACTTGCTGATTACCGGATCAGGACGGGTCCAGTCTCCCATCAAAACCGCAACATTGGCGGCGGCAAAAGCATCGGCGGTTTCCTGACGCTGGACCGCGGCGGCTTCGTTGGCTTTACAAGTAATGCACCAGTCGGCGGTGAAATAAGCGAAGACCGGTTGATCGGTAGCACGCAATTCTGCCAATCGCGCCTCGCTAAACGGTTCACTGGGCAAAGTGGCGGAGGAGGCGGTTGCCACCCGCTGACTATCCATTGCTTCTTCATTGGGCAGGAACATCACGCCGCCGATAATCGCAGCGAACAGAGCGCCGGTGGTCACCATACCGCGTGAGAGACCTTTCATCTGACCGCCGCCGAACCACCAGAGGATCAATGCGACGAGCAGAAGGAAGATCAGCGATAGTGCCAATCCGTCTTCACCAATTTGACGACCGAGCAACCAGATCAGGCCGATGGAGGTCAGGAACATCGGGATTGCCATGGTTTTGCGGAAGCTGTCCAGCCAGGCGCCCGGTTTAGGTAAGCGGTTGCGAATGGCGGGCACGAAGGCGATGAGCAAGAAGGGCAAGGCCAGTCCAACACCTAGTCCGGCAAAAATGATGAGAGCCGCGATGGGCGGCAGAACGATGGTGGCACCCAAGGCTGCCGCCATGAACGGGCCGGTGCAGGGGGTCGCGACAAAAGCAGCGAGCGCTCCGGTCCAGAAGGAACCGGCAGGGCCGTCTTTTGCGGCGAGCTTGTTGCCAAAATTGACATTGGGCAGCTCAAACAGCCCCGCGAGGTTTAATCCGATGGCGGTCACCAATGAGAGCAGCACGAAAATGATCCGCGGATCCTGCAGCTGGAATGCCCAGCCTACCGCTGCTCCGCTGGCTCGCAATGCAAGTAGCAATGCGCCTAAGGCCGTCGCAACAACAACAACGCCAGCGGTATAAGCCAAGGCATCACGGCGCACGACGCCTTCATCGCCGCCCGCTTTGGCAAGACTGATCGCTTTCAGGCTGAGTATCGGGAAGACGCAGGGCATCAGATTGAGCAGCAAGCCGCCGATAATGGCCCCGCCCAAGGCGATGAACAGCAAGGAGGCGTTAGATTGGTCGCCACCACCAATAAAATTTCCGCTATCCCCTCCGCTGCTGAGCGGAACGCCCGACATCGCGACATCACCGCTGGACGCTTTCAAGGAGAGCCCCATGCCCTGACCGATTTTCAGGACGCCGGAGATATTTTGCAGTTCATCACCGCGCGCGGCGGTTTCGATGATCAGCCTATCGCCATCGCGGTTGACCTTTTGTGGTGCAGCATAGTCGACAACCCCATCTTCCTTGATGAAGAAATAGGGTGTCTCAACGTCGATATTGGCAGGGAAGGGAACGGACAGACGGAACAGGTCATCTTTTACCGTGAAGGTTGCGGCGCTGCCCAACTGGCGCGGTAATGCTTCGCGATAGTCGTTAAATGCATTGTTGAGCGATACAGCGGCATCGGGCCCAACCACTTGTAGATTGATCGACAGTTCGTCTTGTTCCGGCACGCAGACTTCATCTGTACAGGCCAGCCATTCGGATTTAACCGAGATTGGGAGTGGCCCCGGCTTCACTTTTTCAGACACGACGAGATTGACGAGGACGGCATAATCGCCCTTGTAAATATAATTCATAATACCAGAAATCAGCAGTCTATCCGGCACTGGATATTGTGCCCGTCCGGCGGTCACACCATCCGGCAGCTTCCAGTCAAAGCTCATGCCAATGCCTGCGTCACCCGGATTTTCCCAGTAACCGTGCCATGTGGGCTTGGGATTCATGACAAAGGCCAGCGTTACGCTTTGCCCGGCCTGCACCTGCTCTGATTCCGCGACCAGAGTGGCCGGTACGTTGAGCTCGCGTTTGTTAAGATCAACCTGCGCCTGGGCCGAGCTGATGCTCATCAACGCGGCGAAGAAAATCGCTGCAAATAAGGCCTGCAAAGCTGTTCGAATATTCTGAGCTGACCGGAGGGTCGGCAAAGAGCTGCTAGATGTCATAAAAACTCACCATTTAAACTTTAACGCTGTTAGGCTATCTGCGGCTCTCTTGCCATAGCCGCTTTATACCATGGGGATTATTCGTGCGCTTCATCAAATATGTTACAAGTTTCATAGCTTTTATTGCAATTTCCAGCGCGGCCAATGCGGAACATCACAGCGAAGCAAAATCCGGCAAACCGAAACTTGTGATTGCGATATCGGTCGACCAGTTTTCGTCTGATCTGTTCAGCGAGTATCGCAGCACCTTCACGGGCGGTCTGAAACGGCTGGCGGGTGGGGCCGTTTTCCCATCGGGATATCAAGGCCATGCTGCGACTGAGACTTGTCCGGGGCACGCGACGATCATGACCGGCGTTCATCCTGGGCGTGCGGGTATCATCGCCAATAACTGGATCGATTTAGGTATAAAGCGTGATGATAAAACCGTTTATTGTGCAGAAGACGAACGGATTGAAGGCACGAGTTTCGGCAGCATTACTGCCCCTATGCAGGGTGACTATGTTGCATCTGCCTGGCATTTGCTCGTTCCTACCTTGGGCGAGCGCCTGAAGAAAAAATCTCCTGGTTCCCGTAATATGGCAGTGGCTGGGAAAGATAGGTCGGCCTTGATGATGGGCGGCAATGCACCTGACATGGTGTTCTGGTGGCGCGGCGAGGGTTTTGAAACCAAACAAGGCGGCCTGATGCTGCCCGCTTTGCCCAAATTTAACGCAGAGTTAAAGGCGATGCTGGCCAAACCACGTGCGCCCATCGCCGTGCCCGCGCATTGCGAAGCCCGTAATCGGCCCATTCCGGTTAGCGCTGACAATCCGATTGGTACTTATCGGTTTCAGCGGCCGGAAAATGGGGCGCGTATCTTTCGCGCGTCCCCAGATTTCGATGCTGCGATATTGGCGCTGGCGACAAAGATGATCGCGGATGAACGGTTGGGTACGTTTGAGTTTACTGATGTCTTGAATGTCGGCCTTTCCGCGACAGATTATGTCGGTCATGCCTTTGGCACTGGCGGCGTTGAAATGTGCATCAATCTGTCCGAGCTGGATAGAAATCTTGGGCAATTTTTTGATGATCTGGACAAAATGGATCGCGACTATCTGGTCGTACTCACTGCCGATCATGGCGGCCATGACTTGCCTGAACGGCTTACGCTGCAAGGTGTTCCCAAAGCGCAGCGGGTCGACCCCAAGCTTAATGCGAAAGATATCGGTGCACAGATCAAGCAGGCGCTGTCCCTGACCGGTGAGGAACCGCTGCTTTATGCCGACAGCCCATTTGGCGACTATTATGTCAGTCTAGCGCTGGATGCCGATACCAAGGCCAGAGTGAAGGCCGAGGCGATCAAGCAGATAAGCGATCATCCCCAGGTCCATGCCGTATTTGATGGAGCAGATCTCGCCGCGATGCCGATGCCGCGAGGACCTGTAGAGGAGTGGACAATGGCTGAGCGTACACGCGTGTCTTTCCATCCTGACCGGTCGGGTGATTTCATAGTGTTACTGAAAAAAGCAGTGACACCGATTGCGACTGCCATGCGCGGCTATGTCGCTACCCATGGCAGTCCATGGGATTATGACCGCCGCGTTCCGATCCTGTTCTGGCGCAAGGGTATGAGCCATTTTGAACAACCGCTTGCTGTCCAAACTGTCGATATCGCACCAACTTTGGCGGCGGTAATTGGTGTGGACCTTCCGTCGGACGCAACCGATGGACGCTGTCTCGATATTGATGGTGGCCCGGGGGATAGCTGCCAGTAATTTCTACGCTACCGCTTCTCGTAGCGGGTCAGTCCGCGGCCCAATCTGTTATTCGCAATCCGCATTTGATCGCCGCTCCAGTCGGCGACAAACCAGGTATTGCGCTCAACGCCCTTGGCGAGAGATGCGCTGTTGGAGTGAATGTTGAGTCCGGCCGAACTATGCTTTTTGCCTTCGGCTGCGACCGCGATAAAGGCGCTCCAGTTTTCCTTATTCTGGCCCTGCACAAAGACGTTGCCGCTAATCGCGCCGGATGCACCAGCGGGCAGGTCGATCATGTAATTGGTTGTGCGGCCTTGTGTGTCGTCAAAGCTGCTATTGGTCACGGTGATACGCGGCGCACGGCTCTTGACATAATGGCCGCCACTGCCTTTTTCAAAACGGCTGTTTGTAACGCTGAGCGAACCATAATCGCCAATATAGACGCTGTGTGCACAGGATAGCCCTCGGTCGCATCGGCCTAACCTCTGGAATGTCGAACGATCAATCACGATGCTACCACTGACATCATCGGCGGTTAGCAGACCCTGTTCGCTGTTACGGAACAGCGCATTGGTAATCGTAAGATTGCCGCGTTCCAGACGGATGCCAGCACCATTGCCATCGGGAACGCGCTGGTTTTGGAAGATAATGCCATCGACCACGGCGGATTGACCGCGCAGGACCAAGGCGGCTTTGCCTTCGCAAATACCGCCGTCCAATATGGTTTGTCCGGGCACCACCGCACGATAGGTGATCTGTCCTTCCGTCTGGACCGCACAATCGCCGTAAGCACCCGGTGCAATTGCGATGGTGCCTCTACGCGCGCCAATTGCCTCGACTGCGTCTGAAAGCTTGTAGAAGCCCTGCCCGTTTTCAGCGACAGTAAAAGGCGCGCGATTTTGCGCTAATGCCGCAGGGCTAGCGACGGTCGCCAAGGCAGCGGCAATAAGAATATGGGCCGAAATTTTCACGTCTGAAGCTCCTGGAAAAGCGGGGAAATATGGCTTTCTGATATCGTTCTGGAGCACCAGGCACAATATCAGCTATCGCTCTGTCCCAAAAATATGCACATTGAGTGATATCGGTTAACATTCCGGTGCATCACAAAATTTGAGATTGGCAGAGGCTGGAGTCCCGGAACAGGACAGCTGTGCGCCTGATCATAGCAATATGGTTATTTTTTTGTTAAAGCTCCGAATCGGGTCGCATTGTAACGCGCGCTTTTTGCTCGCAAAAGGAAAATTACAATGCACAAACTACTGTTAACCGCCACCGCGGTTGCGGCCTTAGCTACCAGCGGAACTGCAAATGCCGCTATCGTCATGGGCGAACTTACTGGTGGATCTGCTGAAGCAAATGGCGGTGTTTTTCAACAACTTAATCCTGCACCTGGTTTTACGCTTGGTGATAATAACCAACAATCGAACAATCTTTTTGCTTTTGATGAGCAACAGAGTGTGACGTTGGCAGCTGCCGTCGGCGGATTGGCTGCGGGCACGGTGGTGAATAGCCATTATGTCTTCTTTGATCCCGGTCCGAGTCGCAGAGCGATTGGCTATGTCGACTTTGACGGTGATATATTGGGCGTGCTGGATGCCAAAAGTGATATGGACTTGACCGACGCGTCGTTGGGCAATCCCAATGTCAACTATCTCAGCGTGGCTCTTCGCGGACTGGAAAGTGCGGATAGCTTCAATGTGGTTGGCGACAGGCTGAACCTTAACTTCCGCGCGTCGGATCCGGGCGATTATGTTCGTGTGCTTACGGCTGCTCCGGCGGTTCCGGAACCTGCTACCTGGGCAATGATGATCGGCGGTTTTGGTCTGGTTGGCGGAGCCATGCGCCGTCGTCGCAAGATGACCACTAAGGTCAGCTACGCCTAACAATCGAATCGTCACGAAGAATAAGGCCGGTCTCGAGAGAGGTCGGCTTTATTCGTTCAAATTGGGCCGCAGCCACTGCCGCGCCCGATCGAGCGAAATATCGCGCCGCGCTGCATAATCCTCCACCTGATCCTCGCTGATGCGTGCCACGCCGAAATAATCGGCTTCCGGATGACCAAAATAAAAGCCAGAAACGGCAGCTGTCGGGGTCATCGCAAAGCTACTGGTCAGTTCTAGTCCGGTATGGGTCGTCGCATCCAGCATATCGAATAATATAGGTTTGAGGCTGTGGTCGGGGCAGGCGGGATAGCCGGGTGCTGGCCTTATGCCCTGATATTGTTCCTTTATTAGCGCCTTGTTGCTGAGATCTTCATCCGCTGCATAGCCCCACAGATCCTTGCGGACATGCTCATGCATACGCTCGGCAAAGGCTTCAGCCAGCCGGTCGGCCAGCGCCTTGATTAGGATGCTGTTATAATCATCCTTGTCGGCTTCAAACCGGGCAACATGTTCGTCAATGCCGTGACCCGCGGTGACCGCAAAGCCGCCCATCCAGTCATCGGAGGTGTCAATGAAATCGGCGAGGCAGTTGTTCGATTTGCCCGCTCGCTTGCTGACCTGTTGGCGCAGCATGGGCAGGGCGATTTCGTCATTTTCGGGTGAAACCATGATGTCATCACCATCGCGGCGTGCTCGCCATAGGCCTGCGACACCTTTCGCGGTTAGCCATTTCTCCGCGATAATCGTATCGAGCATCGCCTGTGCATCTTTAAACAGATCGCTGGCGCTCTCACCCACCACTTCATCGGTCAGGATGGCCGGATATGTCCCAGCCAGTTCCCAAGCACGGAAAAACGGTGTCCAGTCAATATAGTCGCGTAGCTCCGCCAGATCCCAGTCGTCATAGACATGCAGGCCGGGTTTTTTGGGGGCAGGAGGTTTTTTGCTCATGTCCAAGGCAGCACCATTGGCGCGGGCCTCATTAAGGGAGGCGAGCTTCTTCGCCGTCTTGCCAGCGCGGGCTATTCGAACTTGCTCATAATCTTCACGGGTGCTGGCGACGAAGCCCTCTGCCTGTGTATCGCTGACCAATTGTGAGGCGACACCGACTGCCCGACTGGCGTCGAGCACATAGATAGTAGGACCGGAATAGGCGGGTTCAATACGCAAGGCTGTATGGGTTTTTGATGTGGTAGCCCCGCCAATTAGCAGCGGCATGGTCATCTTGGCGCGCTCCATCTCTTCCGAAACCGTGACCATTTCATCCAGCGAGGGCGTGATCAGGCCCGACAGACCGATCATGTCCGCGTCATTTTCGTTGGCGGCTTTCAAAATATCGGTCCAGGGCACCATTACGCCGAGGTCTATCACCTCAAAGCCATTACATTGCAGCACGACGCCGACAATATTCTTGCCAATATCATGCACGTCGCCCTTGACGGTCGCCATGATGATCTTGCCTTTGCCCTTCGCGCCTTCTTCCTTTTCCGCCTCGATATAGGGAAAGAGATGCGCGACGGCCTTTTTCATCACGCGGGCGGATTTCACTACCTGCGGCAGGAACATCTTGCCGGATCCGAACAGGTCGCCGACGACATTCATGCCGCCCATTAATGGGCCTTCGATAACCTCAATCGGGCGGCCACCAGCATTGAAAATATTGAGGCGCGCTTCTTCGGTATCCTCGATAATATGGGCATCAATGCCTTTGACCAGCGCATGCTCGAGCCGTTTGGTCACGTCATAGCCGCGCCACTCGGCAGCGGCTTTTTCCGCCGCTTTATCAGTGCCACGAAATTTCTCGGCCAGCGTGATCAACCGGTCGGTCGCATCATCGCGGCGGTCGAAAACGACATCTTCGCAATGTTCGCGCAGCTCGGGGTCGATATCATCATAAATGTCGAGCTGACCCGCGTTGACAATCGCCATATCCATACCAAGCGGGATCGCGTGATAGAGGAATACACTGTGCATCGCGCGGCGCACGGGTTCGTTGCCTCGAAAACTGAACGATAGGTTGGAAAGGCCGCCCGAAATATGAACGTGCGGGCAGCGCTTTTTAATCTCTTCTGTGGCTTCGATAAAGTCGAGCCCATAGCGGCGATGTTCTTCAATCCCGGTCGCGACCGCGAATACATTGGGATCGAAGATAATATCTTCGGGCGGAAAGCCGATACCGGTTAGCAGTTCATAAGCACGGACGCATATTTCGACCTTGCGTTCCTTGGTGTCAGCTTGCCCGGTTTCATCGAACGCCATGACGACAACTGCTGCGCCATAGGCCATGCACTTGCGCGCATATTTCAAGAATTCCTCTTCGCCTTCTTTCATCGAGATGGAATTGACGATGGGTTTGCCCGAGACGCATTTCAGGCCTGCTTCGATGACCGACCATTTTGAACTGTCGATCATCACCGGCACACGGGCAATATCGGGTTCGGCCGAGATGAGCTTGAGGAAGGTTGTCATCGCATGTTCCGCGTCAAGCAGGCCTTCGTCCATATTCACATCGATAATCTGCGCGCCATTTTCGACTTGCTGCCGCGCGACTTCGACGGCGGCTTCATAATCATCATTGAGGATGAGCTTTTTGAACCGTGCAGAACCGGTGACATTGGTGCGCTCGCCAATATTGACGAATTGCGCGGAAGAAGGGGGTGTGGTCATTTACAGATTTTCTTTTGCAAGGTGCCGGTGAACGGATCAGGCAGCCATCGTGAAAGGTTCAAGGCCGGACAGGCGGGTTTGGACAGCTGGCGACGCCATAGCGCGCGGCTCGGCACCTTCAACCGCCTTGGCAATGGCGCCAATATGCTCCGGCGTCGTGCCACAACAACCGCCGACAATATTGACGAGGCCATCATCCAGCCACTCGCCGATAAGGGCGGCTGTCTGCTCCGGCATTTCATCATATTCGCCAAGTTCGTTGGGCAGGCCAGCATTGGGATAGGCCATGATCAGCGTGTCCGCTTCTTTGGTCAGCATCGCGAGATGCGGGCGCAGTTGGTCTGCGCCAAAGGAACAGTTGAGGCCGATGGTCAGCGGCTTCAAGTGACGCACGGCGTGCCAGAAAGCCTCGACCGTATGGCCCGATAGGTTGCGTCCCGACAGGTCGGTCAGCGTCATTGAAATCATTAACGGCACATCCCGGTCACAGGCATCGGCGGCTTCCTGAGCGGCCATGCCAGCGCATTTGGCGTTGAGCGTGTCAAAGATTGTCTCGATCAACAGAAAATCGACGCCGCCTTCAATAAGGGCATCGCATTGCTCGCGATAGACACCTTTGAGATAGTCGAAATCAATCTCGCGGAAGCCGGGGTCGTTGACGTCTGGGGACAAGGACAAAGTCTTGTTGGTCGGTCCGATGGAGCCCGCCACAAAGCGTTTTTTGCCATCTTTGGCCTCTGCTTTGTCGCATGCTCGACGGGCAATTTCGGCGGATTTAATGTTCAGGTCTTTGACCAGATGCTCGCAGCTATAATCGGCCTGACTGATTTCGGTCGAGCTGAACGTGTTGGTTTCGACAATGTCTGCTCCCGCTTCCAGATAGGCGGTGTGAATGCCTTCGATAATATCGGGCCGCGTCAGGCTGAGCAGGTCATTATTGCCCTTCTGATCATCGGTAAGCTCCAATGCGCCGCGATAATCGCGCTCGCCCAGCCCGTGATCCTGGATCGCGGTTCCGTAGCCGCCGTCGAACACGAGGATACGTTCTGCCGCCAGAGCGCGAAGTTGATCACCGGGACTGGTCATGCCGCTTGCTCCTGTGCCGCGCCGGAGGGGCGTTTGCCGAGCAAGTGACAGATTGCATAACTGAGCTCAGCCCGGTTAAGTGTGTAGAAATGAAACTGCCGGACGCCGCCCGCATAAAGTTTGCGGCAGAGTTCCGCGGCAACAGTGGCCGCGATCAACTGACGTGCCGAAGGGTGATCATCCAGCCCTTCAAACAGGTCATTCATCCACGCCGGGATCTCTGCGCCGCACATACCCGCAAACTTCCGCGTCTGGGCAACATTCGATACCGGCAAGATGCCTGGCACCAATTCGGCGTCAATCCCTGCGGCGGTCGCCGCGTCCCTAAACCGGAAAAACGCTTCAGCGGTAAAGAAAAACTGCGTAATCGCGCGGCTTGCACCGGCATCGAGCTTGCGCTTGAGATTGTCCAGGTCCGTCTGCGGACAACTCGCCTCAGGATGGGTCTCCGGATAAGCCGCCACCGAAATCTCAAAAGGGGCAATATCCTTCAACTCTTTAACAAGCTCTGCGGCACTTTTGTAACCTTCCGGATGCGGTTCAAACGCCTGCCCTTCCGCAGGTGGATCACCGCGCAAGGCGACTATATGTCTCACACCAGCTTCCCAATAGGATTGCGCGACTTCGGCTATTTCCGACTTGCTAGCCCCAACACAAGTCAGATGGGCGGCAGCTGGAATATGTGTTTCCTTGGCGATCCGCGCAACCGTAGCATGCGTCCGTTCTCGCGTTGAGCCACCAGCCCCATAGGTGACGGATACAAAGCGCGGATTAAGCGGCTCGAGTGTAACCACACTGTCCCATAATGTCTGCTCCATCTTCTCCGTCTTCGGCGGAAAAAATTCAAACGAAACATCCGCATCGCCGTTCAATCCAGCAAACAGCGGAACGTCCAGCGCCCGTTTTGCTTCCTCCAGTTCCGTCAAGCCTAAGGGTCTATTGTTTCCGTTCATAATTGCGCTCTTTTTTGCGGGAAATTGTTGGATAGGTCGGCGTCGCTACTTGAATGAATTTGAGAAAGCCCTGATTTCCGGCCAACCCATATTTTGACGGTCAGTTTGCCGCCATCCAACGTTCGGCTTTGCACCATATCGATCTGGGAAGCGGTGAACCACCGCTTCATGCTATCATCAGAAAAACCCAGCCGGGCGTGGGCATGGGCGGTCCGTAACTCTTCGTGATCATGGGGGGCAAAATCTGTGATCATCACCGTGCCGCCCTTACGAACTACTCTTGATACTTCTGTGAGCACCGCTTCTGGATGCTGTGCATAGTGGAGTACTTGATGCAAAAGAACGCTGTCCATTTGTCCATCGTCAACAGGCAAATTATTGAAATCACCGAGTTTGAGTTCTGTCTTACGTGCCAAAACCGCTTGGTCGGTCTGGTCGGATTCATTCCCCAGCAATTTCGCGCGAGCCAGACGCAACATCTCAGGGCTCTTGTCGAGCGCGGTGACTCTTTGCGAATTCGGCCCAAACAGCTCAACCATCCGGCCAGTTCCCGTGCCGATATCGAGCATATGGCCTAAATCGATATCTTTCAGAAGGGCCAGCATTGCCTGTTCAACATCGTCTTCTGGCAGGTGAAGCGATCGGATTGCATCCCACTCTTCAGCATGCGCCTCAAAATAGCGTTCGGCCATTTCGGCCCTGGCCTTTCGGACAAGTGACAATTGTACCTGGTCGGCAAGGGCTTGTTTGGATGATATAACATCATCAGACCGGAACAAACGACGTAATATCTCAAGCTGCGGTGCCTTCCCTGGGCGCAGAAAAACCCAGCTCCCTTCTTTTCGACGTTCTGCTAGACCGGCTTCATCCAAAATTCGGATATGGCGGGAAATTCGCGGTTGGCTTTGATCTAAAATCTGAGCGAGTTCGCCGACGGCGAGCTCCATGTTAAGTAGCAGAAGCATGATTCGAACCCGTGTAGGGTCTGCCAAAGCTCTGAATATGGTGAGGAGGTCATTCATTTGACAAATCATATAAAGAATTCTTTATATGTAGTCAATCTATTAGATTCGCTTAGTTTGAATATGTATTTTTCAAAATGTTACAAAAAAAAGTCTCACTGGATCATGGGGTAAGAATGTTCGCCATTGCTATCCTTTTTCCATACAGCTAAAGCACGTGGCCGTAAGCAGTTTGAGGGAGTTTATCAGCTGTTTACTTGGTTTTTTGAGGAATAAATTAGAGGGTTTACCCAATGAAAAAAGTTACAACATCTATCGTTCTTGCTGGCGCACTTGGCTTGGCCGCTTGTTCCGGTGCTGCTGACAATGCAGAAGCTGGTGCTGAAGAAGCTGTAGAAGGCACGGAAGCAACAGCTGAAGAAGCTGCTGACGACGCGATGTCTGCTGCTGAAGGTTCTGCAGACGCCATGGGCGAAGCTGCTGCTGAAGCAACTGAAGAAGCTGGCGAAGCTGCTGAAGGCGCTGCCGAAGAAGCTACAGATGCCGCTGAAGGCGCTGCTGAAGAAGCTGGCGAAGCCGCTGGTTCTGCAGCAGATGCTGCTAAGGACGCCGCAAAGGGCGCAGCTAACGACCTGATCGAAAAAGGCGCAGATGCTGCAAAACGCGCAGTTGAATAGGCCTTTTTGACATATTTTAAGAAAGGGCCGCCTTTTGGGTGGCCCTTTTTTTATTCAGCGTTGAAGGTGCAGATTATGATGAAAAGACATGTTGGCTATATAGCTTTGTTATCATTGGTGGCTTGCGGACCTGCTCAGAATGATCCTGGTCCAGGCGGCGTAACGGTTGGAGAAGCCCAAGCATTGGATGAGGCCGCCGAGATGCTTGATGAGCGCAATGCCTCGCCGGAAGAGCCATCGAGTGAAAAAGCTACTCAGCAACCTTGATCACAATGATAAACTTTGGCCGATTTACCGCCGGTGATATCGGCCAACAGCGCGCGTAACCGACTGCATCAACCGCATCCGTTCTGGCACAGAGGCTGTGGTATCACCCAACATGACTGCGACAGCATAGCGACTTCCGTCCGGTGCCGTCATAATACCCACATCATTATAGCCCGTTGATACGGCGCCCAGAATCTGCCCTGTGCCGGTTTTGTGAAGAAACTCCCATCCAGCTGGTACGCCCGCTTTCAAGCGTTTTGGCCCGCTGCGGGTCCGTTTTAAAATAGATTGCAGCAATTGGGTGGAGTTTTCCGACAGCAATTCGCCGCGCGCAAGCTGATCGAGAGCACCCACAATGGCACCCGGGCTGGCACCGTCTATGGGATCGGCAAGATAATCCGCCAATGCCTTTCGGCGCGTTTCAAGCGGCAAATTTGCTCGTGCGGTATAAAATTTACGTCCTTGGGAAAGGCTTTGGTTCCATTTCAGTCCAGCAATTTTGCTCTGCATCAACCGTTCGCCGGGGCCGAATTTTATCTTGCCTAGGCGTTGTCGGCGAATGAAGTCATTGACTGCATCTGGCCCGCCAGCATGGCGTAATAGTGCATCATTTGCGGTATTGTCACTATAGGCGAGAGCTCTTTCGAGTAATGTATACACGCTTTTTACGACGCTGCCTTCGCGTTTCACCTCTGCTGCCATCGGCTGATAAAACAGAGTCAGATCATCTGGGCCAATTTGGATCGCATCAGAAAGTGACACACGTCCCTGATCGACTTTGTCCAACAGGGTCATTGCAACCCAGAGTTTTGACACGCTCTGCTGAGGGAAATTTTGATCGGCGCGATGACCGATGCTCCAGCCGCCATCGATGCTTTTAATAGCGATGCCCGTTTTCCCAGGGAAACTGCGCCATAAATCAGCAACTTCTTTTTCAAGGGCTGGGTCAGGTTGATTTCGTGACGGTGTATATGTTTGTTTCGGTGGAGGATTGTCGTAGCGTGGACGCTGTGTTTCCCGCTGGTCGTTTGAAACCACCGGTCGCCCCTGAGACGGAGCCACGCAGGCGGTCAGGATACTTACACCAAAGAGAATGACCACAAACCGTGCGAATACCATAAACTATTACCGATCCCTGTTGAGATGTTCCCGGTCAAAATAATCTGCCGGTAATATCGACTACAAACTATCGCTTTACGTACACGATTCTGCCTGAACAGAGCCAAAACCAATGTTTGCGACGAACGATTCTGCGTGTGCGACGAAATGATCGATTATTTTTTTACCCCAAAATTGAAACGCCGGGTCACTGAGTAATCCAATATATTCACGACAAAATAGGATAAGGTCCAGCGCAGCCGGTTGATCCACCCCCTTCGTGCCTTGTGCAGTTGCTTGGAAATCGGAAGGGCGTCACCACATATATTGTCAACAAGAAGGCGTGCATGGTCGGCAAAGGCTTCGTCTTCTATCCGTACCATTATTTCGACATTGATGAATAGGCTACGAAGGTCAAAATTGGCCGATCCGATGTAAACAGAATCGTCGATTATTATCATTTTGGTATGTAGTCGCCGGGGCTGATACTCGTAAATGCAGGCCCCGCGTTTGAGTAAATAGCCATATAGCAGACGACTTGCCCCAATGGTGGCGCCATTGTCAGTTTTGCCTGCCAGAATGAGCCGGTTCCGCCCGCCCCGTTTTGACAAGCGGGCGATCCGCCGCAAAAGACCTTGGCCCGGTGAGAAATAGGCGCTGACCAGATCCAGTTGCTCGCCGGTTTCGAGGTCTTTTTTTACCGCAGCAGCCCAGCGGCTGAGGCGATTGCTAGGCCCTCCCAATAGCCAACGAAAATTGCCGTCGCCAGCATCCCATCCGCGCACCATTTTCTGCAACAATCGGATATTGCCATTATTCTGGTGTACCCAACCGGACAGTTTTTCAAAATAGTCGGCGAGATTGCGGACTTCTGGACCATGAATGACAACGCCCAAATCCTCCCAACTTGTCTCATCAACCGTGCTATTTTCTAAGCCGGATTGTCGATCAAAATATTCGTCAGTGATGTTGAAGCCACCGATCATCGCGCGGGAATTGTCAGCAATAACGATTTTCTGATGATTGCGGACGAAATAGCTGGTTGAAAATCTTGGGCTGAAAATGGCAAACTGGCCGCCGGCTTGAATAAATGGATCGAAGAACCCCGTCGGCGCACCATTGGAACCAAAGCTGTCGATGATCAGCTCCACTGAGACTCCGCGTTTGCATAGCTTGATCAGCATATTTCGGATCAACGTCCCGACAGCGTCATCTTCAAACATGTAGAAGCAGAGGCTCAAGCTCTTTTTCGCCTGCTCGATAATGTCGGTCAGCGCTTTGAGGCGTGCTGACCCTTCGCGAATTAACTTGAGTTTGTTGCCATCAACATCAAACCATTTTTGATCATCCGTTATTTGTGATGGGTTACCAATGGAATTGGCATGGCTGGGAGGAACTTGGTCCATGCGCTTCAACATAGATTATTAGCCTTGAACGGACAATTGCTTAACCGGGCCAGGCATCGGTGAGACGATCCATTTTGTTGACAAAACGGGGCATGATCCCTAGATGCAAGCCTCATTTCACCTATTTTAGAGAATCAGGAGCGCCTTATGGCTCGCGTTACCGTTGAAGATTGCGTTGATAAAGTCACCAATCGGTTTGATTTGGTCTTATTTGCAGCGCAGCGTGCCCGTGAGATTTCCGGCGGCGCTGAACTGACGATTGATCGCGACCGTGATAAAAACCCGGTTGTTTCGCTGCGTGAAATTGCAGAAGAAACGATCAAGCCAAAGGATCTCGAAGAAAGCCTCGTTCAGTCGCTGCAGAAAGTGCAGATTGACGATGACGATACGCCAGATGAAATTGGCTCGATCAGCCAGTCTGCTGAGGCGCTTCGCCTTACGGCTGCGGCTCCGCCACGCAGTGCGGGCGTATCAAACGAATATGGCCGGCGCTAACACGCGACCTTTCAATCTGATTTAAAAACCGGGCGGCGCTCTTCGATAGAGTTGTCGCCTGTTTTTGTTTTGGTGCTCCGATTGCGCGCAAATGGTACAATCAGGCTCCAGATAAGATTAGCTGGTTTGCTATCCTGATATTCCGACAGGCCGATTGTCATCGCGTCATGTCCCTTTTCCGGTTGGGCAATATAGGTTCCAAATATCCGGTCCCAGATGGTCAGGAAGAAACTGTAATTGCTGTTGGTTTCCCGTTCGATGACCGAATGATGCACGCGGTGCATGTCAGGGGTTACAATGAATAAACGCAGTAGCCGGTCAAAGCCAAGCGGTAGTCGCACATTAGCATGATTGAACATCGAGGCGCCATTGAGCACGACTTCAAACAGAAATACGGCGAAAGCCGCTGGTCCGATCAGCACGATGCAGAGCAGTTTATAGGCCATCGAAAAGACGGCCTCTATCGGGTGAAATCGTGCGCCACTGGTGACATCAAGATCACGGTCAGCATGATGGACCTTGTGAAAACGCCACAGGATCGGGATTTTGTGGAAGGCGATATGCTGGGCATAGATCAGCATGTCGAGCAGCAGGAACGCGATGATGATTTCAATCCATAGCGGTAGATCGACGAAAACTAATATACCCCAACCGCGCGCCGCAGCATAGTCAGCCATGCCGACCGCCAGTATCGGCATGATCAGGCGCAAGGTCAGTGTATTGACAATCACAAGCGAGATATTGGTGAACCAGCGGATGGTTTTGGCAAGGACGCGTTGTTTGCGCGGCATTGCGATCTCAAGCAGCGCCATGATCAGGAATATACCCGCGAAGACTGTCAGCCTGATTATGGCTTCATATTGCTCGAGAAAGGACATAGGCTTTTCTCGCAGTTATGTGGAATGGGTGCAAGGATCCGGTGACGGAAATCTAAAGTTCACACAAATCACACCAGAATTTATCGAGCCTTGCGCGCGGGCGCAGGGCCAGTTTGCATCTGTCAGGAAAGCCTGTTTTCTATCAAGTTAATATGCTCTTCAGCATGGATATTTCTTTTTCATGAAGCCGTGGAAGGCGGTCTTCACTTCTATATCGCGTTGGGCCACCGGAATGGTTTTGAGATGCGCGAGAAATTCCTTCCCATTGAGCTTGCCTTTTCCTTTCGGCGGCGGACAGCTGGATGTTTTTATCCCAGCTGCGCGTGCGGCTTTTATATCCGCGCGATAGCCTTTGGTGACTTTTTTCATTTCAGCCATAACCGGCTTGCGATGTTTCGAGAACATCGCGCCCATTCCGGCGTTCATTAGCTTGTCAGCCTTAGGCAGAAATTCGGAGACAGGCATGGCGGAAGCCGGTATCGTCAATGATAGAAACAGGATTGTGGCGATGCACCGAATGGTTAGCGTCATGAAAAAAGGACTCTGTCGATATCGACAGAGGCCTTTTGTGTTAATTTTTGTGAATGTTGGGTGAATTGCTCAACCAATAGGCTGGCGATCCAGCCGCGGTGTCCCGGTCAACAATTTCAGTTCGATCAGGCGAAAGCTACTTTGACATTTGCTTTGCGACGACGACGCATCGCACCACCAACTAATCCAAATCCACCAATCATCAACGCCCAGCTTGCTGGTTCTGGAACAGCACCAACGGATTCCAATGTTACGCCAACGGATGTAAATGCCGTGTCTGGATTGAAGAGATTAACTCCGTCCGACAGGTCTAATGTTATGTCGATAACACCGTCTGCCGTCAAAGTTTGGAAATCTGCAAGAGATAGGGCGAACGTCGACGAAAACTGATTGTCATCAAAAGAGAATGCAGTGGTTGTATCCGCCGATTCAAGGGAAAGATTGCCGGTAAGCAAGCCTTCTATATCATAGTCCAAGGACTCAATTTGAGGAAAACCAAATGTATAGTCTCCGCGTGCGGTAATCGTAATTGAACCCGGCCCTGTAGGTGTACCTAGCCCGCTAAAACTATAGGAGAACAATTGGCCACTGCTTGTTTGTGCCTGTGTTTCGAGAACTGATGCTGCATTAGCAGTAGCTGGCAAAGCCAATGCCGCCAAAGTAGCTATCGCAAGATATTTTTTCATATTAAGGCCCCTTTTTCTATCTTCGATTTGTGCATTGCACAACGGCGAACAAAAATAAACAAAAAATTAACCTTGCCCGATCGCTTTAGCAAAATGAAATACTGGCCATAGGAACGAGAATAAAATCTGCTACTATGGTCATTAAGCCCCTTGCGGCTTTGGATCGCCAAATGGGCCTTTACGTTTCTTGCCCGCTTTCGGAATTGATGTTCCGATGGTTGGAACGGAAGATGGTTTGACCACGTCGCCATCGGGGCGTTCAAATTTTCCATCTTCGACCAGCGAGTCAATTTCATCGCCAGACAGGGTTTCATATTCGAGCAAGGCATTGGCCAGCAGGTGTAGCTGATCTTCATGCTTGGTAAGTACATCTTTTGCCCGGTCATAGCCCGCATCAACCAAACCGCGAATTTCGCTATCGATCTTCTTGGCGGTTTCATCAGACATATGGGCACGTTGGGATTGCGAATAGCCAAGGAAGGTCTCGCCTTGCTCCTCTTCATATTGCAACGGTCCCATTTCGTCCGACATACCCCATTGGGTGACCATGTCTCGGGCCAATTTGGTGGCATATTGAATGTCGCCAGAGGCGCCGGACGATACCTTGTCATAACCGAAGATGATTTCCTCGGCGACACGGCCGCCCATAGATACCGCCATATTCGCATGCATCTTGTCACGATGATAGCTGTAGCTGTCCCGTTCCGGCAGGCGCATCACCATACCCAGCGCACGACCGCGCGGAATGATTGTCGCTTTGTGGATCGGATCAGACGCAGGCTCATGAACCGCGACAATCGCATGACCGGCTTCATGATAAGCGGTCATTTTCTTCTCGTCCTCGGTCATCACCATGGATTTACGTTCGGTGCCCATCATGACCTTGTCTTTGGCGGTCTCAAACTCATCCATCGCGACGAGACGCTTGCCGCGCCGGGCAGCCATCAAGGCAGCCTCATTAACGAGGTTGGCGAGATCGGCGCCAGAGAAACCCGGTGTGCCGCGCGCAATCGTGCGTGCATCCACATCAGGGGCCAAAGGTACTTTTTTCATATGTACTTGAAGAATCTTCTCACGGCCTTCGATGTCGGGATGCGGAACAACAACCTGGCGGTCAAAACGCCCCGGACGCAGCAGCGCGGGGTCGAGGACATCAGGACGGTTGGTCGCAGCGATGATGATGATACCTTCATTGGCTTCAAAACCATCCATCTCAACCAAAAGCTGGTTTAATGTCTGTTCGCGTTCGTCATTGCCGTTACCAAGCCCGGCACCACGATGACGGCCGACGGCGTCAATCTCATCAATAAACACGATACAAGGCGCGCTTTTCTTGGCTTGTTCAAACATGTCACGGACGCGGCTAGCGCCAACACCGACGAACATTTCTACAAAGTCGGAGCCGGAAATGGTAAAAAACGGTACGCCTGCCTCTCCAGCAATAGCGCGGGCGAGTAGAGTTTTACCGGTACCGGGCGAGCCAACCAGCAAAGCGCCTTTTGGAATTTGTCCGCCAAGCTTGGAGAAACGGCTTGGATTTTTAAGGAATTCGACGATTTCTTCCAGTTCTTCGCGTGCCTCATCGATGCCGGCAACATCTTCAAATGTCACCTTGCCTTGCTTTTCGGTCAGCATTTTGGCCTTGGATTTGCCAAAGCCCATCGCGCCGGAACCGCTGCCTTTTTGCATCTGACGCAATACGAAAAAGGCGATACCGAGAATGAGCAGGAACGGAAGCGACTGGATCAACAGATATTGCCAGATGCTCGGGCTTTCTTCTGCCTGACCGCTATATTCAACGCCTTTTTCATCAAGCAGTTTGACGAGGCTGGGATCATTACCAACCGGTGTGGTTGCGAATTTGTCACCATTAGTGAGCTCGCCCGTGATTTTATCTGGGGCAATTGCAACCTTCTCGACGCTGCCCTCAGCAACTTTCGCACGGAAAGAGGAGTAACTGATCGCATCGCCTGAGTCCGCACCAGCGCCAGCGCCGAACATGGAAACCGTGAGCAACAAGGCGACGATTACGCCCGCCCAGATGAGCATACTTTTCATCCACGGATTTTCCTTGGGATCCTGTTCGTCATTCATGATGTATTACGTCCTGTGTTGGTGTCGCCGGTTTAGACCGCCGCCGAATCTATCCCTTAAAGATAGGGGTTTTGCGCGGGATAACAATATAAGCGGCAATGTTTTTACTGATCACCCTGATCGTATATCTGGATATGCCGTCAAAACGTTGAAATATTTAGCTATTGTTCCGTTTTGGCGCAGGAGCAAAGGTCCAGGTTAACCCGCCTTTGCACAAGATATTTCCGATAGTCAGCGTTTCACCTTGCATAAGACCCTTAATCAGCGGCTCTAACTGGTTGCCACGCGGGGAAAGGGCCGGATCGCAGACATGCAGGCATTTGAGCAATAGCCGTCGGACAATTTCATGGGGAAAGTCATGTTTATTGAGCTGGCAGCCTTCACTCGTTTTTTGGATATGGACTGCCGCCAATTCGTCGACCATCCAGTGGATTGCAGTGCGCGCATCATTCAGCGCTGCCGCACTTTGGCTGGCCAGTCCCACATCAAAGCCGGATAGCTGCGACAGTGCTTGTCGCACACGAACACGGTCAAAACTCTGATCTTTATTGGACGGATCATCAATTGGTTTGATACCCTGAGTGATGACAAACTCGACCAGCATTTCCTTGGAAAAAGGAAGTAACGGGCGAATGACATGCCCACGTTTTGACCGGATCGCGGACATGCCGTCTATGCCGCTGCCGCGCAATATTCGCATGACTAGCGTCTCAAGTTGATCATCGGCATGATGGGCCGTTGCCAGCCAAGCGATATTCTTATTTTCCATCCAGCCATTGAGCAGGGAATAGCGCATTTTGCGTGCCTCCGCCTGTATGCTTCCACGAATGGGAGTGGAGGGCTTTAATATCCTATGAGGAATCTCTCGCTCTGCGCACAACTTGGAAACAAACAGGCATTCATCATGGGCTTCCGGGCGCAGTTGATGATCGACGCTGGCAGCAGCAATCCGACCGGGAAAGCTCTCGTGAGCCAACAGTAATAGCGCAAGACTATCCGGCCCACCAGAGACTGCCAGTCCCAACGTAGCATCGCCATTTTCAAAGTCAGGAACAAGCGCCACTACCGCTTTGCGAAAACGATCGGTAAGCGCGTTGCCCGTCATGGGTTAAGTTGGTCTGGCGCGGTTTTTAACTGCAATCCGCCGCTGCCTTTCCTCTTGTAACACGTGCGCTCAGGCGGCCAGATGCCGCGCTGGGATAGACTTCCTGCAATTCAGAAAGAACGCGGCAAGCATCGGCTTTCTTGTTGAGTTGCACCAGAGCGGTGCTCAAGAAATAGAGGCTGTCGGGTGCGCGTTCGCCGCGCGGCAATTCCTGATAATTTTCGTATAGTGCAACCGAGGCGAGCGCCGGTTTACCGTCATCCAGATAGGCGCGTCCCAATAGGTTTTTGGCAAAACTGGCGCGGCGATGTTCGGAATGATCGGTAGCAGCTTTTTTGAGCTGCGCTTGCGCTTCGGGATAATATTTCGCCTCCCACAGCCGGTAGCCATAAATATAGGCATCTTCGCCGGCATCACCGGTTTCGGGCATCACGATCGACTCAACGCCGGTAACGCGTTCTGGATCGGGCGTGGCGGTTGTTTGTGTGTTTTCCGCATCAGGTGCACCGGACGGTATCGCAGACAATTGTCCCGGATTTGTGCTGACCGGCGGAACCTCTGCTGCTGCCAATTTATCTTCGATTTTCTTCAACCGAAAGCCGTTTTCTTCCACCTGGCCGGTAAGTGTCGCAAGACTGCGTTCCAGAGCGTCCACCCGCGCGATCAGGTCAGATACCGCGGAACTGGTTGTCGCTGGCGTTGTTGGCGTCTCAGCGTCGGGTTTTATTTCCGGCTCGAAGAAGCGCGATGAACCGCCCGGAAAGACCTTGCGCTGCACAGCCCTCATTTCCTGCTCGAGGCGGTCTACTCTTTTGCCGACATTTCTGTCTTGCGCAGAAACAGGGGTAGCGATCAGCAGGCTGGCCGATACGCTGGCACAAAGGGTCGATAACAGGACGGATTTCATAAGCAGCCTCCAACTATTTGGATTGTGTTAACCATAAATTGCGGGGCAAAGTAAACAGATTTACGTCGGGCCACAAAGCTATGGGGTTGTGGGTGATCCGTTTTACTGGGTTATATTTTGGTTGGTAGTGGATTGACCGCTGGCGTCAGAGGTCAATCCGCCCGGATCGGCGCGCGCCAATAATGCAGCAGCGCTAATCCCCACATCCTTGATCGTGCGATCGGCCGTGCCCAGTGGTGGCACGACTTTGCCGTCTATCGTAACCGTCAGGGCATCGGGGCGACCGGTCAGGATTTGCGGGCCATTGGCATCGGCAGGGACTGCATATTGTTCTCCTGCCGCCATTTCCTTTTCAAACAAACGCTCGCCATCTTCATCATATATTTTCAACCAAACCGTTTCGGTTGCGGTCAGCGTCACCGTGCCTGTAAGGGAGGGCGCTGGACCAACTGGTTCAATCGTGGTGTCCAGAGTGCCATCGGCTTCGCCGCTGCCGTCAACAAATTCTGTGTCTGAACCATCTTCCAGATAACTATCGGTTTCAAAGAACACAGTTCGCCAAACTGCAAAACCGATGATTAGGGCTATTGCTATACCTGCGGTTGTCCATGCGAGATATCTGGGCGGAATATTGCCCGGATTGGCTGGGGAATAGCCGCTGGTTTCTGGTTCATAGGCGCTATGCCCCTGGTCATCCATTTCCTCGCGCAACTGGCTGCCAATGGTCACTTCGCTCAAACCCACAGCGCGCGCATAGGATTTTGCAAAGCCGATGGCATAGGTACGGCCTGGCAATGCGGCAAAGTCACCGGATTCAATCGACTCCAGATGGCGCTGGGGAATACGCGTTGTTTTGGCGATATCTTCAATGTTGAGATTTTTCTGCTCGCGCGCATGACGTAGCATGTCGCCCACGCTATGCAGGTTCAACTCAGCATTTTCATTCACTGTTTCTTCTGCGTCAGTCTCTTCGGCCATCATACTCTCCTTCGGCCGGTCCGCGGTGCGACCCCGTTTATACTATGAATCCGAAGAAGCCACTAGAGTAATGAAAAGTCAATGATTATCACAATCATAGCGACCGTGAATTCGCTATGGATCGGAGATAATCGAACACCTCCGAAAGCGTGATACAATTTGTTACCTCTTCCAGATCAATCGAGATCGATATCCTGTTGCTGCGCCCATTGATATAAGGCCGCTCTCGGATCGCTCGAAGGCTCCGACAAAGTCGCTTGTAGCTGTTTTTTCGCGGCGGCTAAATCCAATGAACGGACCATGGCTTTTATTGGACCCACTGATGCCGGTGTGATGGAAAGACGTTTGATTCCAAGGCCCAATAACGCCAGCGCTTCCAAAGGCCGTCCGCCCATTTCACCGCATACGCTCAGCTCTATGTCCAAATCATCGGCTTGGCGTGAAACCCGGCCAATGAAGCGCAATATTGCAGGACTGAGCCAATCGAACCGCTCGGCAAGTTTGGGATTACTGCGATCGGCAGCAAATAAAAATTGTGTGAGATCGTTGGTTCCGATCGAGAGAAAATCAAGACGTGGCGCCATCAGGTCCAAGCATTCGGCCAGTGCCGGTACCTCCAGCATCGCGCCATAGCGGATCGAAAGCGGAACCTGCTTCTTACGGCTCCTCAAAAATTCGAGCTGTTTTTGGAATACGGCCTTGGCTTCATCAAACTCCCATGGCTCGGCAATCATCGGGAACATGACGTTCAATTTTCGTCCGGCTGCGGCTTCGATGAGCGAGCGGGCCTGCACCTTCATCAGAGCATCGCGTTCCAGGCCGATGCGCAGTGCGCGCCAGCCCATGGCGGGATTTTCTTCTTTGACCTCGCTGGCCTGAAAATAGGGCAGGGGTTTGTCTCCGCCAATATCGACAGTGCGGAAAACAACCGGTTTGTCGCCAGCGGCATCTAGCACATCACGATAAAAACGCAGCTGTCCCGAACGCCCGGGCATATTGGCGGCGACGAGAAACTGGAATTCCGTACGGAACAATCCGATGCCATCAGCACCGGTTAGATTCAGCATGCCCATATCGTCACGCAAGCCTGCATTGATATTGAGGGTGATACGCGTGCCGTCTTTGGTAACCGGCTCTTTGTCTTTCAACTCTGTATAGGCTGCTCGTTTTTTCTGGGTCAGCTCAATCTGCGTTTCAAATGCATCTTCCATTGACGGGCTGGGGCGCACGAACAGCGCATTATCGTCAACATTGAGCAGCAGGTGGTCATTTTCCCGGACAATCTGACGGACATTTTTGACCTGACCCAATATTGGAATATCCATGGCGCGGGCGATTATCGTGACATGCGCAGTCAGCGACCCTTCTTCCAGCACCACGCCTTTCAGGCGGCGCCGATCATATTCGAGCAATTCGGCCGGTCCAAGATTGCGGGCGACCAAAATCGTATCCTGCCGCAGACCCATGGTTGCCGCCGTACCCATTTGGCCGGAGACAATGCGCAAGAGCCTGTTGGCGAGATCTTCCAGATCATGCATGCGCTCGGCAAGCAAGGGATCATCAATCTGACGCATCCGCATGCGGGTATGCTGCTGTACACGTTCAATCGCCGCTTCGGCGGTCAGGCCGCTGTCGATCGCTTCGTTGATCCGGCGGCTCCAACCCTCGTCATAGGCGAACATCTTATAGGTTTGCAGCACCTCCTCATGCTCACCGCCGACACCAAATTCGGCCTGGTTGGTCATATGGTCAATCTGGTTGCGCATCTTGTCAAAGGCTGAATAGACTCGGTGGCGTTCTGCCTCGGTATCCTCTGCAACGGTATGTTCGATTTTTACCCGCGGCTGATGGAAGACCGCAAAGCCGCTGGCTTTGCCTTTGACCAGTTGCAGCCCGCTAAGCCGGTCAGCCCCGTCATTTCGGATTTCTGAAGCATCACCAGACTCTTCATCGATCAATTCTGCGTTGGAAATTAGTTCGGAAAGCACCATCGCCGCTGTCTGGAAGGATTCAATCTCTTCCTCGGAATATTTGCGCGGCTCCATATGTTGCGCGCATAATACCCCGACGGCTTGCTGATTGCGGATGATCGGTACGCCAGCAAAACTATGAAATTTCTCTTCCCCGGTTTCCGGGCGATATTGGAAATCAGGGTGGCTTGCCGCTTCGTCAAGGTTCAACGTTTCGACATTCTTAGCGATATAGCCAGTCAATCCCTCGCCAAAAGCCAATTTGGTAACATGCACCGCTTCTTGATTAAGGCCGCGTGTGGCATATAATTCCAGCACGCCCTCGCGGCGTAAATATATCGAGCAAACCTCGCTGCTCACCGCTTCGGCAATAGTTTCCACGACATGGTTGAGTTTGGATTGGGCATTGCCGGGCGAGGCCATAATCGACCGGAGTCCGGTCAATATGTTACGAGCTGTTACAGGACTAGACGTATGTTTGGTGGCCATGACGATGATCTAGCAGAAACGGTTCGCAGGCGCGATATGCAAAACAGGCCCAAAGCCAGAAAATACATATCGCCCTGCGACTTGTGCTAGATGATTAAAGTGTTTTAGTCCGGTTCCGGGCCAAATTGCACGGCGAGTTTGCCCAAATTGGCACCGGTGAACAGTCGGTCCAGCGATGCAGGGGCATTTTCTATCCCCTGAACAACATCCGTTTCGAATTTGATGCGGCCTTCCATCAACCATCCTGCCATGGCTTGTGCGCCTTCAGGGAAGCGATCAAAATAGTCCAGAACGATAAACCCGCGTAAATTAGTCCGCCGCATCAGCAGGTTTGCGAAATTGGAAGGACCGGGCGACCCGTCCGTGTCGTTGTAAGTAGATATCAATCCGCATAACGGCATGCGTGAAAAGTCGTTCAGTCGTGCGATCACGGTATCCATGATGTCTCCGCCGACATTTTCAAAGTTGATATCAATCCCGTTCGGACAATGCTTGTCCAGCGCGGCGCCGACATCCTCGGTCTTATAGTTGATGGCGGCATCAAAGCCTGCTTCTTCGGTAAGCCAGTTGCACTTGTCATCTGATCCGGCGATACCAACAACATGGCATCCGTGGATCTTGCCAATTTGCCCGACCATGGATCCGACAGCTCCTGCCGCCGCCGAAACAACCAATGTGTCGCCTTCTTTTGGTTTGCCGATATCCATCAAACCAAAATAAGCAGTCATGCCGGTCGCGCCCAAGGGCCCCATATAGGCCGTCAACGGAACGCCCGGAATGGATGGCAATACACTCGCCATGCCGCCTGGAATGTCGTTATACATGGACCAGGTGGAGAGGCCGGTATTGATCAGGGTGCCGACCGGCACGTCATCAAAATTGCTTTCCTCAACGATACCGATGCCGCCTCCACGCATTGGGTCATCGATCGGAACCGGCGGCAAATAGCCGTCCATATCGCTCATCCAGATCCGGTTAGTAGGGTCGAGCGACAGGTAGATCGTCCGCACGCGTAACATATCGGGGCCTAGCGGAGCCATTTCTTCGGTCACAAGCTCAAGATCACCTTCAGCTATCTTGCCGACAGGGCGTTTGCGCAAATACCAAATCTGGTTTGTGGTCATCGGATCAGTCCTCTTAACATCTAATTCCCAAATCCTTGGGGAAACCAGAGAGTAAGTCAATGACGCGAATGATTTAGCTTAGTTTGCGGGTGCCATAAACCCGATCCAAAACACCGGGTTCAATTTATGAAGCTAGATCATTAAAAGATTAGGCGTCGGCCAGCAATTCGTCTTTCAATCGCAGTTTTTGCTTTTTCAGGTCATGGATTCGAATCGTATCTGGAACCGGGCGGGCCTCTTCGTCGCTAATCTTGCGGTCGAGGGCTTCGTGTTTTCCGCGCAGGGCTGACACATGATTCTGATCCATAATATTCTCCTGATTATTATATGGTTGCTGATTGAAAGTGGTTGCGGGTGTCCCTTTCTTTCTGTCGCGCTTGTGATTAAGTCGCCGACGATCTTCATGATATTATTGTCTTGGTTTAGACATGAACCATGAATAGGGTGAAGATGACAAAAATGTTGCAGCGATGCAAGGGGCGAATGGATCCATTATGGCGATAAGCGATCAAGAGTTGCGACAGCGGCTCGAACTGCTGAAGGTTGAGCATCGTGATCTTGATGATGCTATCGCGGCCCTGATGGAAGCGGGAAGCCATGATCAGCTGCGTGCGGCGCGTTTAAAGAAGCGTAAATTGCACCTGCGGGACCGCATCATACAAATCGAAAACCAGCTGATACCGGATATTATAGCCTAGGGATCGCGTATTTGCGACGGTCCGGCCCTATTAACTGCTTTTGTGCATCAATTAACCCCTTGGCGTGCGGCGTGTCACATTGAAACATCTTGCAAATTAACTCTGTGACCCTCGAATTTTAACTGTCCTTGCTCATATAAAATTTGCTACGAGTTCCAAATGGCTGACAGCGAAGCATTGATTACGCCCAAATTATTGGATGCGCTTTATACGCAGGCAATGGTGCTTGCGGATGAGGCACGCTCTTATTTTGAATCCGGCCGCTTCAATGACGAATGCCAGGATGAAGCGGCGCTGTCGGTAGCCTTTTCATGTGAGTCCCTGAAAGTCACTACCCGGCTGATGCATTGCATTGCGTGGTTGCTCAACCAGCGGGCGCTTCACGGTGAAGATCTTACCGAGGGTGAGGCATGGAACCATAATCGCGAATTGGGCTATGCTGCCGCCAGTGACGGTCCGGTGGTTGAACTATTCCCAGCGGAAGCGCGGCAAATTATCGATGACAGCGAAGAGCTGTTCCAGCGCCTGCAACGCCTTTCGGCGCGGATGGAATATGAAGAAATGATAGAGCCGCCGGTCCATGATATGTTCCGACGGCTCGAAAGTTCATTCTAAGGTTAAAAGGCGTTTGCCTTAGGCCGTAGCTTTGGCCTGTTCCATCGTAGGATAATCCACATAACCTTCTGCGCCCTGACTATACCATGATGGCGTGAAGTCGATCGGGTTCAACTCTGCGCCTGCGCGGAATCGCTCTGGCAGGTCGGGATTGGTCATGAATGTCCGACCAAAGCTGATCGCATCGGCGTTGTCGTTGGCTAGAGCCTCCGTGGCATTATCATAGAAATAATCACTATTCAGCACCAAAGGTTTGCTGAAAACAGGACGAATATCGGGGCTGACAGCTGGAATATCAGTATTGCCATAGGTGCCGTGCGCCGGCGGTTCGCGCAGTTCGAGAAACGCGATGCCGATGCCATCGAGCAATTTGGCTGCGGCGGTAAATGTTTCTACCGGGGTTGCGTCATCCGCGCCCTGTGAATCGCCATTGGGGGAAAGCCGCACGGACACGCGGTCGCTGCCCCAGACATCGACCAACCGCTGCGTGACTTCACCTAGCAGGCGGATTCGGTTCTCGATCGAGCCGCCATATTCATCGGTTCGGAAATTGGTACCGGAGCGGATGAACTGGTCGATCAGATAGCCATTGGCGCTGTGCAGTTGCACGCCATCAAAGCCTGCCTTTTTGGCGTTCTCTGCGGCATTGGTGTAATCGTCGAGCAAGCCGGGAATTTCGCTCAATTCCAGCGGACGGGCTTCGGCATAGTCGCGCTTGCCCTGATAGGTACGCACGCTGCCCGGCGCGGTTGTCGCAGAAGATGAAACGGGTTTTTCGCCGCCGAGGAAATCAGGGTGCACAATCCGGCCCATATGCCAAAGCTGGCAGATGATCCTGCCACCAGCTGCATGAACTTGTTCAATAATTGGCTTCCATGCTTCGGTTTGTTCATCATTCCAGATGCCCGGCGCGAAGGGCGTACCGAGACCTTGCTGACTGATACCGGTGGCTTCCGAAATGATCAGACCAGCGCCGGCGCGCTGGGAATAATATTCGCCCATGATCGGTGTTGGCACATGCTCCATCGTGGAACGGCACCGGGTGAGGGGCGCCATTAGCATCCGGTTGGGAGCTTCGATGGCGCCAAGAGTAATGGGATCAAATAATGTGCTCATATATCTGCTCTTTCGCTATTTTTAACTGCTTGATGAATAGCTAGTCAGACCAGTGGTGCTTTGCAATGCAATGGTTTGAAAATCTTTTCTTTCAGCCTATATCGGATTTGTTGGCCCTCTTGTTTATTGGCCGCCGAACCATCGAGGAACATCAGGATATGTATGCTAAAACTCTGGAGCCGCTGAGAGACGATCCTACGCTGGACGAAGTTCGTTCCTATCTTGCACCGCTTTTGGCATCGCAGGCCGCTTTTGATGGCTGGAATGAAGAAGCCGTTGCAGCGGCGGCACAGCAAACCGGCGTTGATACAGATATGGCGCGACTGGCGTTTAACGACGGTCCGGTTGATATGATTGATGCCTGGTTTCAGTCGGTCGACGAAGCAATGGCCGCCAAATTTTCCGAAGAAATACTGAGCGCGATGAAAATCCGAGAACGGATTACGGCGCTAGTGATTGCGCGGCTGGAGGCACTGGAGGCTGACCGGGAAGGGTTGCGCCGGGCCTTGGCGATACTCGCAGCACCGCCCAACCTCAGAACGGCCGCCAAGCTCGGTTGGCGCGCGGCGGACAAAATGTGGCGGCTCGCGGGTGATACCGCAACCGACTATAATCATTATACGAAGCGTACTTTGCTATCCGCTGTCTATGGCAGCACGATCAGTGTTTTTCTGGATGATGAAAGCGAAGAACATGCTGACACCAAGGCGTTTCTCGATCGCCGGATTGAGAATGTCATGCAGTTTGAAAAGGTCAAAGCCAAGATCACCCGGCCCAGTGGCGACCGTTTCAGCATGGCGCGTTTTATCGGGCGACTGCGCTATCGCGGAGCCTGACCATAGATTTCTGCCTGACTTATCAATAGAATATATGAGACGGACAAACAAAAGACTCGCCAGAAGCAATCTATATTGATAATCAGTCGCAACTGAGATCTATTGAGTTTATCTATGAACGCACCGGTTACACTAGCGGTTACGCTGGATCGCCTTTCTATGCGCCAGCGCGCTGAAATCTCTGCCATTGACTGGCAAGCTATGTCAGAAAATGAAGGCGCTCGGCTCCGCGCTTTGGGTATAGATGAAGGGGTTTCGGTAGAGAAACTTCACAAAGGCATGTTCGGTTTCAATGATCCCATCGCGCTAAAAGTAGGCCGGATGATGATTGCGGTTCGCAAATCTCACGCCTCGGCGATATCGGTAGTTATTCCGGCATAATCCATGAGTGAACTAGCGCCCCTGATTGTCCTCGCGGGCAACCCCAATGCTGGCAAAAGCGCCTTGTTCAATGCGCTTACCGGTGCACGTCAGAAAATTGCAAATTATCCCGGCGTAACTGTGGAGCGTAAATCCGGTCATTTCCAGATTCCCGATGGGCGTCCTGCGGAATTGGTCGATTTGCCGGGCAGCTACAGTCTTGATCCCACAAGCCCTGACGAAGCGGTAACGCGCAGTGTGATCATGGGTTTGCAGGAAGGCGAGCGCAAACCCGATGCTATCATCATCGTGCTGGACGCTGCGAACCTCGACAATCATTTGCGTTTTGCGCTGGAAGTCATCGCGCTGGGCCTTCCGGTGGTGATTGCCCTGAACATGATGGATTTGGCTGAGCGGGATGGTTTGACACTGGACCCTGCCAAGCTTGAAGCAGAGTTGGGTGTGCCGGTTGTACCGACCGTGGCCGTACGCCGCCGCGGACTTGAAGATTTATCTGCGGCGATAGAAAAACGGCTGGGTCAGAAAACCGACCAGCAAGATGTCGTGGTTTCCAAAGAACGCGATCAAGGGCTGCGCAAACAGGCGAAGAAAATTGCCAATCTGGCGGTGGTTTCGGAAACCGCCGGGCGCCGTTGGTCGGAGCGGGCTGATGCGATGTTTTTGCATCCGATTGCTGGCCCGATCATCCTGTTGGCGATTATGTTTGTCATGTTTCAGGCAGTCTTTGCTTGGTCAGAAGCTCCCATCGGCTGGATTGAGGGCGCAACCGAATGGGCGGCCGCTGGCGTGGAGGCTAATCTCGGTGAAGGCTTTTTCCGCGATTTCATCATTGAAGGCGCCATTGGTGGTGTCGGTTCGGTAGTCGTGTTCCTACCGCAGATTTTAATCCTTTTCCTGTTCATTCTGCTTCTGGAGGCCAGCGGCTACATGACCCGCGCGGCCTTTATCATGGATCGGCTGATGGCCAGTGTTGGTCTGTCGGGGCGCAGTTTCATTCCGCTGCTGTCATCTTTCGCCTGCGCTATTCCCGGTATCATGGCAACACGGAGCATTGCTGACCCGAAGGATCGGTTGACCACCATATTGGTTGCTCCGCTGATGACTTGTGCTGCGCGCCTGCCGGTTTACGCAATTATAATTGGCGCCTTCATTCCCGCGCGTGATGTTGGCGGCGGTGTTGGTCTTCAGGGTTTGGTGCTGTTCGGTCTCTACATATTCGGTATCGCCGGTGCGATGATCGTTGCGCTCGTGTTGCGCAGCACCGTGGCCAAGGGGCCGAATAGCGGCTTCCTGATGGAAATGCCAAAATATCAGATGCCGCGGATCCGGGATATCTTGCTGGGTCTATGGCAGCGGGCGTGGATATTCCTGCGCCGTGCGGGTACGATTATTTTTGCAGCAACTGTAGTGTTGTGGCTGATGCTCACCTATCCCAAAGTACCGATCGATAGTCCGGTGAGTCAGGTGGACTATTCCGCTGCGGGCCGGATTGCCAATGTCATTGAACCGGTGGTTGCACCAATTGGTTTCAACCGTGATATCGCTCTGGCCCTGATCCCGGCCATGGCCGCACGCGAAGTGGCAGTGGCAGCGCTTGCTACAACATATGCGATCGATGCACCGGATGAAGAAACCGAAGCCAAATCCTTGACTGAACGCCTGCAGAGCCGTTGGTCACTGCCAACCGCGCTGGCGTTTCTCGCCTGGTTTGTCTTTGCGCCGCAATGTATTTCGACCATTGCCGTGACGCGCCGTGAAACCAACGGCTGGAAATGGCCTATGTTCATGCTCGGCTATCTTTTCGGGCTCGCATATTTGGCTGCCGGGATTACCTACTGGACGGCGGTTGCACTCGGCTTGTAAAGAGCCTCCAGAGACTCGAAAAACATCAAAGATAATCCAAGGGGAAATGCAAATGGCTGGCGGCATCAACAAAGTAATTATCGTAGGAAATCTGGGTGCCGACCCCGAAGTGCGTACGTTTAACAATGGTGGCAAAGTCTGTAATCTGCGCATCGCAACATCCGAAAGCTGGAAAGACCGCAATACCGGAGAGCGCAAGGAAAAGACCGAGTGGCACAGTGTCGCAATCTTTTCTGAAGGGCTGGCGGGAGTAGCTGAAAAATATCTGCGCAAGGGTAGCAAGGTCTACATTGAAGGCAAGCTGCAGACCCGCAAATGGCAGGATCAATCCGGCAATGATCGCTATTCAACCGAGATTGTTTTGCAGGGCTTTGACGGCAAACTAGAAATGCTCGATTCCCGTCAGGGCGGCGGCATGGGCGGCCAAGGTGGCGGCAATGATGGCTGGAGTGGCGGCGGTTCTGGTGGCGGCTCCAGCGGTGGTTCCAATGACGGTTGGGGCAGTACCGGTGGCGGATCATCAGGCGGCGGATCATCAGGCGGTCAGGGCGGCGGCGCATTTGACAGCGATCTGGACGACGACGTTCCGTTCTAGTAGAGTCTAGACGGCGTTTCTGTAGGAGGGAGCGGCGCAAAGACAGGATATTATTGGTCAAGAAATTTGGCGGTCAAAGCAACCGGGGAATAGTTAAGGGCAGGTGCCCATAAAATTCGACGAGGTGTATGATTCATGCTGAGCAATTGCGAACAATGTGTTGTACGGAACAAGTCTATCTGTTCTGCTCTCGACCCAGATGAATTAATTGCGATTAACCGTCTCACCCGCAAGGTTGCGATCAAGGCCGGACAAGCGCTGATTTGGGAAGGAGACGATAGTCTGATCGTCGCCAACGTTGTCGAAGGTGCCTTCAAGCTTACTTCTTCTTTGGAAGATGGCCGGGAACAGATTATCGGCTTGCTATACCCGTCAGATTTTGTTGGCCGGCCATTTGGCGACAAGAATGAATATTCGGTCACGGCTCTGGCGGACTCCAAAGTCTGTGTATTCTCACGCTCCGATTTTGACGAATTTGTCCGCGAACATCCTGATCTTGAACATAAGCTATTGCAGCGTACGTTAACGGAGCTCGACCGCGTTCGTCGGTCAATGCTGTTGCTGGGCCGGAAAACTGCAGCGGAACGGGTCGCCTCTTTCCTACTTGAAATGTCGGAGAGATTGGCGGATTCAAGCTGTAGCGTGGTGGGTGGCAATCTTCAGCTATTTGCTTTGCCGTTCGGGCGTCAGCAGGTGGCGGATATATTGGGTCTGACCATCGAAACGGTCAGCCGCCAGCTCACTCAGTTAAAGAAAAATGACGTGATCGCACTGCCGGATCACCGCAATGTTCAAATTCTCGATCCTAGCCGATTGCAGGATATTGCAGATGCGGGTGCTATCACTGCTCATTGAATAGACCACCGGTTAGCGATAGATTTTGTTTGATTTTCCGAGATGGAGCGTTCGTTGATCTAGATCAATGAGGATCGATCAGCGGCCTGCCATGCCCCTCTCTGTTGAAGACGGTTTTGAACTGTCGACACTGGGAAGGACATTATGGATACGCTCTTATTGAAGGCTGGCGGCTGGCTGGCTATCGTATTTCTTGCATTTATCGCAATGGTCTTGGCAGCAGATGCTGGCTTTGCCGTGCATATGGCGATTATCGCTTTGGCTGCGGGGATCACCCTATGGGTGACCATCAACAAGGCCGACTATGCGGCGATCGGCCGCGGAATTTTGAAGGCGCCTGCCGATCCGGGTATCTATGATGACGATCCGATCCGCTGGGGCGTGATTGCGACGATTTTCTGGGGCATTGCCGGAATGGCTGTTGGGCTGATCATTGCCCTGCAACTGGCGTTTCCGGTACTCAATCTCAACAATGAATTTACAACATTCGGTCGTTTGCGGCCGCTCCATACCTCTGCCGTTATTTTTGCTTTCGGAGGCAATGCACTGATCGCGACGAGCTATTATGTCGTGCAGCGCACCTGCAGGGCGAGGTTGGCCTTCCCCGGCCTCGCCCGTTTCGTTTTCTGGGGCTACCAGCTGTTCATCGTGCTGGCTGCCACCGGTTATCTTATGGGTGTCACCCAGTCTAAGGAATATGCCGAACCCGAATGGTATGTCGATCTGTGGCTGACCATCGTCTGGCTTTGCTATGCCGCTGTTTTCATCGGTACGGTTGTACGCCGGTCAGAGCCGCATATTTATGTTGCCAACTGGTTCTATCTCTCCTTCATTCTGACCATCGCGATGCTGCATGTAGTCAATGGACTGTCCATGCCGGTGAGCCTGCTTGGTTCGAAAAGCTATGCCGCTTTTGCTGGGGTGCAGGATGCGCTGACGCAGTGGTGGTATGGCCATAATGCGGTTGGATTTTTCCTGACAGCTGGTTTCCTTGCGATGATGTATTATTTCGTACCGAAACAGGCAGAGCGGCCGGTTTACAGCTATCGCCTGTCCATCATTCACTTCTGGTCCCTGATCTTCCTCTATATCTGGGCGGGTCCGCACCATCTGCACTATACGGCGCTGCCCGACTGGGCGCAGACGCTCGGCATGGTCTTTTCGGTTGTGCTGTGGATGCCAAGTTGGGGCGGTATGATCAACGGTCTGATGACGCTGAACGGTGCATGGGACAAAATTCGTACCGATCCGATCATCCGGATGATGGTCCTCGCGCTGGCCTTCTACGGAATGAGCACCTTTGAAGGGCCGATGATGTCAATCAAGGCCGTGAACAGCCTGTCGCATTATACCGACTGGACCATCGGCCATGTACATAGCGGCGCATTGGGCTGGAACGGTATGATTACCTTTGCCTGTCTTTACTATCTGGTCCCGCGTCTGTGGGGCAAAGAGCGGCTTTATTCGCTGCGCATGGTGAACTGGCACTTCTGGCTCGCGACGCTCGGTATCGTTCTATACGCCGCGTCTATGTGGGTCGCTGGCATTATGCAGGGTCTGATGTGGCGCGAATATGGTGAAGATGGCTATCTGGTTTATGCCTTCTCCGAAGTCGTGTCTGCCATGCTGCCTATGTATCTCATCCGAGCAGCGGGCGGTTTGCTCTATCTCGCTGGTGCCATTGTGCTGGTCTACAATGTCTGGATGACGATCGCGGGCAAACAGCGCGACGAAAAACCGATGACCGAAACGCCTCATAACGAGGACCTGGACAAGCCGATTGTGGGCAAACCTGCAATTGCGCCAGCAGAATAAGGGAGACGAGAAAATGTCCGGCTTTGCTGAAAAACATAAGAAGCTTGAACGCAATGTTACCCTGCTTGGCGCGGCTGCCTTTGTCACTGTGGCGATCGGAGGTATTGTTGAGATTGCTCCGCTATTCTGGATCGATAATACGATTGAGAAAGTCGAAGGCGTGCGACCTTATACACCGCTCGAACTCGCCGGGCGTAACATCTATATTCGCGAAGGTTGCTATAGCTGCCATAGCCAGATGGTGCGGCCGTTCCGTGATGAAGTGGAACGCTATGGCCATTACAGCCTAGCGGCGGAGAGCATGTATGACCATCCGTTCCAATGGGGCTCGAAAAGAACTGGCCCTGATCTGGCGCGGGTTGGTGGGCGCTATTCGGATGAATGGCATGTCCAGCATCTGATCGATCCCCGTTCGGTGGTGCCGGAATCGATCATGCCGCCTTATGCGTTTCTGGCTGAGAAAGACCTGAAAGCTGGCGATATGGTCAAACATCTAACAGCACAGCGGCGTGTGGGTGTGCCCTATACCGAGGAAGCGATTGCCGCTGCCAATGAAGACCTGATGGCGCAGGCCGATCCCGAAGCAGTGACGACGGATCTCATCAAACGCTATCCTAAGGCGCAGGCGCGCGACTTTGATGGTGATCCAGACCGACTGACGGAAATGGATGCGTTGGTCGCCTATCTTCAGATGATTGGAACGTTGGTTGACTTTGAGGCGGTCGAAGCTCTGGAGGAGCCGCGATGAACTATGAAGACTTACGGCATTTTGCGGATAGCTGGGGCCTTGTGTTTCTAGGCATGGTTTTTCTGACTTTGATCGGCTGGGTGTTCCGGCCCGGATCAAGCCAGAAAAATGAAAAAGCGGCCCATATGATCTTTGAAGAGGATCACGACGATGGTTGATAAACAGAGAATTGACGAAGCAACGGGCACCAAAACGGTGGGCCATGAATGGGACGGGATCGAGGAACTGGATACCCCGATGCCGCGTTGGTGGCTGTGGACCCTATATGCGACTATCGTCTGGGCGCTGGTCTATGTTGTGCTTTATCCGGCATGGCCAATGGTCAACAGCGCTACTGAAGGCGTATTGGGCTGGTCGAGTCGCGGTGATTATCAAAAGGCTGTCGCTGCACGCGAAGCTGAACTGGAACCGATCCGCGTTGCATTGGTAAACACGGACATCCATGATCTGCCTAATAATCCTGAGCTGCTCAATGAAGCGATTCAGGGCGGGCGCTCGGCTTTCAAAGTGCATTGTGTGCAATGTCATGGTGCCGGTGCTGCGGGCTCCAAGGGCTATCCCAATCTGAATGATGATGAATGGTTATGGGGCGGCGATATGGAAGCGATTGAATATACGCTGATCCACGGCATTCGAAACCCGGATCATGCGGAAACACGTTTTTCGCAGATGCCAGCCTTTGGCCGCGACGGCATATTGCAGCCGAACGAAATTCAAGACCTGGTTTCTTATGTCCGGGTGCTGAGCAGTCGCGAGGAGCAAAGCGCTTCGTCAGACCGCGGAGCAGAGTTGTTTGAGGTCAATTGTGCGGTTTGCCATGGTAGCGATGCCAAGGGTGATCGGACGCAAGGTGCGCCCAATCTGACGGATGCGATCAACCTCTATGGGCTGGACCGTGCTTCTTTGACCGACACGATTGCCAACAGCCGCTATGGTGTAATGCCGCGCTGGGGGCACCGGCTTGATGAGGCGACGATCAGGATGCTGACAGCCTACGTACATTCACTGGGTGGCGGTGAAGCCGCGCCAGTACCAGAGGACGCTGCAACAGAGCAGGCAGCAACGGAGACTCCGGCAGATGAGCAATCCTGAAGAAATTCTTGATCCCCAGCTACAGCTTTATGAAAAGCGAAAAGGCGTCTATCCTAAGGCAGTAGATGGTGCGTTCCGGCGGTTGAAATGGCTCATCATGGCGGTGACACTGGGTATCTATTATATCACGCCATGGATCCGCTGGGATCGCGGGCCATATGCTCCGGATCAGGCTGTGCTGGTCGATCTGGCTAATCGGCGGTTTTTCATGTTCGGCATCGAAATTTGGCCCCATGAATTTTACTATGTCGCTGGAATGCTGGTCATGGCCGGAATTGGTCTGTTTCTGGTGACCTCTGCTGTTGGTCGCGCCTGGTGCGGCTATTCCTGCCCGCAAACAGTATGGACAGACCTGTTCCAACATATCGAGCGTGCGATCGACGGTGACCGCAACGCCCAGTTCCGATTACAGGATGCACCGTGGGGGCCAAAGAAAATCGTCAAGCGGCTCAGCAAATGGTCGATTTGGCTTTTGGTGGCGATGGCCACAGGCGGCGCATGGATATTCTATTTTGCTGATGCTCCTACTCTGGCGCAGGATTTTTTCACTGGTGAAGCCGCCTTTGTCGCTTATGCCACGGTCGGTGTTCTGACCGCGACAACGTTCATCTTTGGTGGCTTCATGCGTGAACAAGTGTGCATTTATATGTGTCCATGGCCGCGCATACAGGCGGCGATGATGGACGAAAAGTCGCTCACCGTGACCTATAAGGATTGGCGCGGGGAGCCGCGCGGCAGCGTGAAAAAGGCGGAAGCACAACCCGGCAGCTTCGGCGATTGTATAGACTGCAATCAATGCGTTGCGGTATGCCCGACCGGCATCGACATTCGCGAAGGACCGCAAATCGGCTGCATCACTTGCGCGCTATGCATTGATGCTTGTGACACGGTGATGGATCAGGTCGGTCGTCCACGCGGATTGATTGATTATGTCACGGAAGAAGATACCGCGCTTGAAAAGGCTGGCCAGCCTCATGTCCCGGTTCTGAAAACGTTGTTCCGGCCGCGCACGATACTCTATTTTTCTGCATGGGGTGCCATTGGTCTGGCGATGCTGTTTGCTGTCGGTAACCGTACCCGCATTGATATCAGCGCCAATCATGACCGCAATCCGCTCTATGTGCAGCTTGCCGATGGCGATGTGCGCAATGCCTATACAGTGAACCTGCGCAATATGGAGAACCGGCCGCGAGACATGGAAATCTCCATGTCAGGCCTTCACAGTGCTGTGTTATGGTCGAGCGATGGATTACGGGAAACGGCCGGCCAGAACGTCATAGTGAAGGTACCGGCTGACAGTGTCGGCCGGGTGCGACTATTCGTTGCTGCCTCGGGTGACGGGCCAGCAAGGGAAGAGTTCACGCTTACTGTTCGGGCCGAAGATGATCGGACAGCACAGGATACCGATGACGTCTTCTTTGAACGCCCGGAGATAGCCGAATGAAAATGGAAATTATAAAGCCCAAGAAATTTACAGGCTACCATGCCACAGCCATGATTGTTGCTTTTTTTGCAGTCGTCGTTTCGGTCAATATGGTGATGGCGCGTTTCGCCGTCTCGACCTTTGGCGGTACCGTTGTCGATAACAGCTATGTTGCCAGCCAGAAATATAACAAGTGGCTGGCGGAGGCCCGCAAACAGCAAGCCCATGGCTGGACCGCCTCACAGATTATCCGTGTGCAAGACAGAGTTGCAGTGATGGTGCGTCAAGCCGATGAAAGTGCGCTGAAAAATGCAGAGATTACTGCGGTGGCTGAACACCCTGTTGGCCGATCGGACCCGATTATATTGAGCTTTGTTGAGAATGATGCGGGAACTTATGTCAGCCGGAACGCGCTGCCCGAAGGCCGTTGGAAATTGCGGATCGCGATAAGCCATGGCGGCAATAAAATGGCACTGGCACAGGAAGTTCTTTGAATGTAGCCGTCCATCTTGACACCGCTACGGCGGATAGCGCGGACAGCATGGTCTCCCGTTTCGCGGTGCCCGCTATCCGGTGCGCCGGATGCATATCGAAGATCGAGAATGGGTTGCTCAAGGAGCAGGATATCATTTCTGCACGCGTCAACTTCTCAACCAAGCAGGTCGCAGTCTCACATCTGCCGGGGCTACGCGAAGATCAAATCAAAGCGAATATTGAGCAATTGGGCTTTGACGTCCAAATATTGGCCGACAATCCGTTGGCGGAAGAAAAAGGCGGCACGGACAAGTTGATCCGCGCGCTCGCCGTGGCCGGTTTTGGCATGATGAATATCATGTTGTTGTCGGTCAGTGTTTGGTCCGGCGCAGTTGGCCCGACCCGCGATCTGTTCCACTGGATATCAGCTTTGATCGCCATGCCGGTCATTCTCTATTCTGGACGGCCTTTTTTCAGCTCAGCGTTCATGGCGCTGCGCTATGGTCGCACCAATATGGATGTCCCCATAGCCATTGGTATCATCCTTGCCACTGGTCTCAGCCTGTTTGAAACCATGACCAGCGGCGCGCATGCTTATTTTGAAAGTGTGGTCATGCTGATCTTCTTCCTGCTTGCGGGTCGCGTCCTGGACGGCATGATGCGTGACCGGGCGCGAAATGGCATATCGGCGTTGCTCAAGCAAACCGCACCGGGCGCGATGGTATTGAATGATGATGGCAGCACTCGATGGGTAACGGTCAAAGAGCTGCGCCCTGACATGCGCATGGTTGTGGCAGCAGGGGATAATCTTGCCGCCGACGGTGTGATCGAACAGGGCAGTAGCAATTTTGATTTTGCTTTGATGACCGGGGAGAGCGAACCTCAGCCCAAGGCATCAGGTGATCTGGTGCTTGCTGGAACGCTCAATCTAACTGCCCCCGTCACCGTGCGGATTACTGCAGCAGGTGAGGATACCAGCTTATCCGACATTGCGCGCCTGATGGACGAGGCGGGGCAACAACGGTCCTTTTATGTCCGGATCGCAGACAAGGCGGCACGCTATTATGCACCCGCCGTGCATAGTCTGGCCTTGCTGGCTTTTATCTTCTGGATGTTTGCTGGCGTGGGCTGGCATCAATCGCTGTTGATTGCAGTTGCGGTGCTGATCATCACGTGCCCCTGCGCATTGGGACTAGCGGTTCCGGCGGCCCAGGTCGTGGCCTCTGGTGCGCTGCTCCGCAAAGGCGTGATGATTAAGGATGGCAGCGCGCTGGAGCGGCTCGCCGAAGCCGATCGCGCGCTGTTTGACAAGACGGGAACATTAACTCTCGGTCGTCCGGTCCCGGTAGATTTGAACCATTTGTCGCTTCCGCAAAAACAGGTGGCACTGGCGCTCGCGCAGGCCAGCAATCATCCGGTGAGCAGGGGGATACGCACAGCCTTGTTGGAACAGGATATTGCACCGGTACAGATTGATGCTCTGGACGAAGTGGCTGGTGAAGGTATGTCTGGCCGCTGGGACGGTGTCATCGTTACGCTAGGTAAGCCGATTAAATCGGACGATCATCTCTCCTGTCAGCTGAGAATCGGCGATGAGCAGGTTGATATTCAATTGCAGGACGAAATTCGTCCCGACGCTGTCGAGGCTATTAAACGGTTAATGGCCCTTGGTTTGCCCGCCACAATCATATCGGGTGACAATGCTGTTTCGGTTGCAAAAATTGCCAGAGCAACAGGCCTCACATCACAAGCCGGTGCTAGCCCGCAGGATAAATTGCAAGCCATCGCCCGGCTTGGCGCCAGCGGTTCGAAGGTGCTGATGGTCGGGGACGGACTGAACGACGGACCTGCGCTGGCCGCTGCGCATGTGTCTATTGCTCCCGGTTCGGCCAGCGATGTCGGCCAGCAGGCGGCGGATGCCGTGTTTACGAGCGATTCCTTCCTGCCAGTCGCACTTGCGGTTCAGACCGCGCAACGCACAATGCAGATTGTTCGGCAAAATTTCGCTTTGGCCATTGGTTATAACATATTGGCGGTTCCGCTGGCGCTGACCGGGATGGTTACGCCTCTAATCGCTGCCATTGCCATGTCGCTCTCGTCGTTAATCGTGGTCGGCAATGCGTTGCGCCTCAATGGAGCAGCAAAATGAACGGGTCAGAAAAATGAGCGGCCTAGCGATCCTTATCCCGGTCGCCCTGCTGATGGGGCTGGCTGGCCTGGCATTTTTCTTCTGGGCCATGCGCAATGGTCAATTTGAGGATCTGGACGGCGCTGCCCAGCGCGTCTTGATTGACGAGGAAGCACCTGCTGACCGGACACCGTCTGATGATGAAGACGTCAGAGGAAAGGCAAACAATGCAGAAGCATAAACTTCCGATCCAGTTATCTGCTCTGGCGGTCTTCATGTTGGTCATTACACCGCTTGCGCCTGCTAGCGGCAGGATGACATTGTCAGTATGCGGTGCCGATGGTGTGACACGCACCGTATCTGTGCCAGTTGATCCCGAGCAGGAAGAGCGCGATGATTGCGTCAAAGCCTGTCATGGCTTTTGTTCACGCAAGCAATTTTCTGATGATGGAGATGACGCAGAGGGTTGAGAAGCGACAGGCTATTTCAGGATAGGGTATTCAGTGCTTCAAAGGAATCTGGCTGACCTAATCCGCATCGGGATGGGAGGCGCGCACGATCAACTTGTCAATTTTGCGGCCATCCATGTCGATAATTTCGAACAACCAGCCCTGGTCTTCAAAACTCTCGCCCTCTTCGGGCAGGTGACGCAGCTGACCCAATGCATGTCCTGCAACAGTAGCATAGTCCCGATCATCTGGTAGCTTGATGCCCAGTCGGTCGGCCAGCGCATCCATAGACATCGCGCCGGACACCAAAAAACTGCCATCGGCGCGCTCGATAAGGCTGCGTTGCGTTTTCTCGTCCTGGTCAGAAACAAATTCACCGGCAATCGAACGGAGCAGGTCATTGGGCGTTACAATGCCCTCGAAATGACCATATTCGTCATGAACCAATATCATCGGGACATCCGCCTCGCGCAGAATATCCAGTGCGTCCAACGCATCTAACTGATCCGGCACTTTCTCGAGCGGGCGCATCAATTTACGCAGATCGAGTTTCTGTCCACTAAATTGCGCAGCAACAATATCGCGCGCTACAACAACGCCTTTAATCTCATCCACCGAATCTTCTGCCACTGGCAAGCGGCTATGTGGCGATTCAATCAGCATTGCATGAATTTCTTCTGTGGTGGCGCTGATGTCGAGCCAGTCAACCTCGGTGCGCGGCGTCATCACTTCGCGGATCGGACGATCAGCCATGCGGACGACACCAGCGATTACGGCCCGCTCATGCTCCTCGATCACACCGGAACGGGTAGCCTCGGCAAAAACCATTTGCAGTTCGTCGGCGGTCACGTGATTGGCTTGATCACGTTTCAGTCCAAGCATCCGGAAGATCAAGGCACTGGTGCCATCGAGCAACCACACCAACGGGGCCGCCACTTTGGCGAGTAAATCCATGGGCGGCGCCATGATAACGGCAATTTTTTCAGCCGAGCGCAGCGCAAACTGTTTGGGTACCAATTCACCAATGACCAGAGACGCAAAAGTTGTCAGGCCAATGACCAGCGCAAAACCCAGACTAACCGACAAATCCGACGGTACTCCTATTGCTGCAAGTCGTTCTGCCACTGGGCCGCCGAGGCTCGCTCCCGAAAAGGCGCCAGCGACAATGCCAATCAGCGTGATGCCGATTTGTACCGTAGATAAAAACTTGCCGGGATCGCTAGCCAGACGCAACGCAACCTTTGCGCCGCGGCTGCCTTTGTCGGCGGATGCGTGAAGAGAGGCTTTGCGCGCAGAAACAATTGCCAGTTCCGACATAGCGAAAACGCCATTGATCAGGACCAGAATAACGATGATTGCGACATCAAACCAAGGAAAAGCTGTCATATTGTCCAATAGATAGGGAATAAGCCCGAAAAAATCTCTATAGCCACATGTTTTACAAAATATCAAATTTGCTGTCAGTGGCGGTTCATAATTTTGGGTTCATCTTGCCTATGGTTAATTACTGGCATCACATCAGAAAACAGTAAGCTTATTATAGCAGCTTCAATATGAGGGATTAGAATATGCAGACGAAAAAGATATTGATTGCGGCGCTTTCGGTAAGTGCAATGGCACTGTCCAGCGGCTGCACCACCAATCCAGAAACCGGAAATCGGGTAATTTCGAAGGCTGCGATTGGCGGCATTGGCGGTGCATTGGGTGGCTATCTGCTCGGTGATATCATCGGCGGTCGGAATGACCGGACCGCGAAAATCGTCGGTGCTGGGCTTGGCGGTCTCGCTGGCGCGGGCGTCGGTTACTATATGGATGAGCAAGAAAAGAAGCTGCGTGAACAGACGGCGGGTACCGGTATTGATGTAACCCGCGACGGCGACAACCTTATTCTCAACATGCCGTCCAACGTAACCTTTCCTGTGAACAGCGCCGCTATCCAGCCGCAATTTCAGGAAACTTTGGGTAGTGTTGCCAATACCCTGTCGCAATATGAAAAGAGCTATATCGACATTTATGGCCATACCGATAGCACTGGGTCAGACGGCTATAATCAGTCACTATCCGAACGCCGTGCTTCCTCGGTAGCTAATTATCTGAGCAACAGCGGTGTCCAGCGTGCACGTCTCGAAACTCGCGGCTATGGCGAGAGTCAGCCGATTGCGAGTAACAGCACCGAAGAGGGTCGGTCTGCAAATCGCCGGGTTGAGCTAAAGATCGTACCGATCCGTGAGCAGGACCTTTAAGCGGGCAAACTTCTGCTTGCCAAAATGATGATCATTCGGGCATCCTTTTCCTGAGAACAGAATAGGGATGCCCGCATATGACGACGCCAAACTTTTCCATCGATCTGACCGGCCGCACTGCTATTGTTACAGGGGCGTCGGCTGGCTTGGGACGCCGCTTTGCCAGCGTTTTGGCAGCTTGTGGAGCCAAAGTTGCCTGCACGGCGCGGCGGCGGGAAAAATTGGATGAACTGGTTGACGAAATCACGGCCGATGGGGGCACCGCTCAGGCCTTTGATCTGGATGTTCGCGATGCCGAACAATTGAAAGCAATCATCCCAGCCGTATCTGAATCACTCGGACAGCCTGATATTTTGATCAACAATGCCGGAATTGTCGATGCCGCTCGCGCGGTTAAGATGTCCACGGACTTGATTGATGATGTGCTCGATACCAACATGCGCGCTGCGTATATTTTGTCCTGTGAGTTTGCGCGCCCACTCATCGAACAAAAAACACCGGGTCGGATCGTCAATATATCTTCGATAGCGGGCACTCACTATGACGGCGGCGGTGCAGCGCTCTATTCGACCACTAAGGCTGGAATATCGAGAATAACAGAAGCATTGGCCGTTGAATGGTCTAGATTCTTCATCAACGTCAACGCAATTGCACCCGGGCTTTTTGCAACTGATATGTCCGACGGGATGACGAGCCGAATGGGTAATTTTTACGAAAACTTCCCTCGCAAGCGCATTTGCCAGCCGGATCAGATGGATAGTACGTTGCTTTATCTGCTATCGCCAGCATCGGAATGTGTGACCGGCACCATCATCAAGGTAGATGACGGTCAGGGACCACGATAGATCGCCTAAACTAGATCACCCATTAGCAATTGCGGCAAATCACCACTTTCGCCTCGTGCTTCGGCCATAAACTGATCTTTGAGCGGTGGAATGCGCTGGACCATGCCAATGCCAAATCGCCGGATGGCTGAGGATGTATCGCCGGGCAATCCAAAAAGCCGTGTCAATATATCAGTAGCAGCGGACATCATCAGATTATCAAGCGAGCGCCAGCGATCATAGCGCGCCAATATTTGCGCATCACCCAAATCAAGGCCAGTGCGAGCCCCGTCCACAATGCACTCGGTCAACGCTGCGACATCGCGCATACCAAGGTTAAGCCCTTGGCCAGCAATCGGGTGGATGCCATGGCCCGCGTCACCGACCAAAGCGAGCCGCTCCGCTGTTAGGCTGGTGCTGTGATGAAAGCCAAGCGGATAGGTCGCGCGATCAGACTGCAGCTCCATCTGCCCCAAAAATCCGCCGGTTTTTTTCATCAATTCCGCTTGAAACGCACGCGTATTGATTTTGGCTAAAGCCGGCCCATCCTCGCGTGGCACCGTCCACACGATAGCGGAGCGATGGCGGCCTTGATCATCTTTACGCATCGGCAAAATCGCAAAAGGCCCGGAGGGATAGAAAATCTCATAGGCGGTATTCCCATGCGGTTGCTCATGGGTCACCGTGCAGATAATCGCGCTATGGTCATATTGCCATTTTGCCATGACGATGCCAGCCTCGTCCCGTACCGCACTACCGCGGCCATCCGCAGCGATCAGCAACGGGGCGAACAATTGCTCTCCACTATCCAGAGATATGGAGACATGATGATCGCCGCGATCAATATGTTGGACCTGTTTCGGCAGGAGCAATTCGATCTTGCCATGCGCCTGCGCCGCTTCAAACAGCGTCTGCTGCAACACACCATTTTCAATCATCATGCCCAATGGGCCGTCATTTTCATCGGGCGCGAAGTCTAACTTGCCGGGTTTCAGGCCATCATTGATAAGGATTTTATCAATGTTGCAGCCATGGGGTTCCAGCTTCTCGGTCAGGCCAATAGCTGACAGCATGTTCCAGCTGGCACTGTTAATAGACGAAACGCGTCCATCATTTTTCGGATCTAGCAAATCGGCTGGGTCGGCGCGATCAATCACGGTAACTTTTAGTCCATGTGCTTCCAGCGTTAGCGCTTGAGTAAGGCCAATCAGCCCAGCGCCCAAAATGATCACATCGCTCTGGTTTGCTTTTCTGGTCATATGCAGATCTCTATCTTGCTGGTTGCTACCCGTAAGATAGGCTTCATGGGGCCGAAAAGAAAGTATGTTCCGGTAAACTTATGGCCGACAAAACTTGACGCGGAGTCACCGATTCGCGCAAAGGAGGGATAGTTAATGCGGGTTCGGGCCTTTGCACAAAAATAGACGGGCCCCGGGAGTAGAATATGGCCGGAAAAGCGAAAGAAGCAAATTGGCGTGAAGTGATGCGTCTTAGCCTGCTGCGCAGTGGTGCGTTGATTGGCGCGATTGCGCTTGGCCTTTTGGCTGCATTCCTGTTTCTCGCTCTTGTGAGCTATTCGCCTAGCGATCCGTCTTTGAACACAGCTGCTGGCAGTGTCGAGCATAATTGGATGGGCGTATTTGGTTCTTACAGCTCGGACTTGTTGCTGTCCCTGCTTGGCGTGCCGGTGGCTCTATTCTTGCCGCTTATCCTGGTTTTCGCCAGCAGATTATGGCGCGATATCCCGCAAGCTGAATGGAAAAAGCAGCTATTCTGGTGCTTGATTGCCGCCTTCCTCATCGGCACAGGCCTGTCCTTGTGGTTTCCAGACAGTCAGGCAGACCTGCCGTCCGGCTGGGGTGGGCTCGCTGGCATGGTTTCTGGCAAGGGGATCGGCGCGGCCTTGGCCGCGATTTCTGAAAGCTGGAGCGGAATTGCTTCCGGTGTGTTGACAGCGATAACTGTTACCGGCGGCCTCGTACTAGGTTATTTCAGTCTGCGGCTCGACAAGCCGCTATTCTCCATGCCGCAATTGAAATTGCCACGCTTCAAATCGGATGAGGAAGACAGTGGTTTGGTCATCGAGCCAGAAAGTGCTGCTCCAGCGAAACCGAAAAAAGCACCGGCTCCGCGCAAAGAGGTTAAGCCGGATAATCGGCCGCCGCCAGAAATTAGCGACCGCGCGTTACCGCCCAAAAAAGCGAGCCTGTCGAGCGGCAAGCAAGGCGATTTTTTTGGTCCCTATTCTTTGCCTTCAATTGACCTGCTTACGCCGCGACCAGAAGAGGCAAATAACGTAATCGACAAGGCTGGACTTGAACGCAATGCGCGCCTGCTGGAATCCGTCCTCGATGATTTCCATGTGAAGGGCACGATCAACGCTGTGCGTCCGGGCCCTGTGGTGACCATGTATGAACTGGAACCGGCTCCGGGCATCAAGGCCAGCCGGGTTATCCAGCTCGCCGAAGATATAGCACGCAATATGTCGGCGCTTTCCGCCCGTGTCGCGGCGATACCGGGCCGCACGGTCATGGGCATCGAACTGCCTAATGCGCAGCGGGAGTCCGTGGTTCTGCATGAAATGATCGGCAGCGACAGTTTTCAGGACCAGACCGGACAGCTTCCGATCATCCTTGGCAAGAACATCTCTGGCGATCCGGTGATCGCTGATTTGGCACCAATGCCGCACCTTCTGATTGCCGGTACCACTGGCTCCGGTAAATCGGTCGGCCTCAACTGCATGATTGTATCGCTGCTCTATCGGCTCACGCCGGATCAGTGCAAAATGATCATGATTGACCCGAAAATGCTGGAACTCAGCACCTATGACGATATCCCGCACTTACTGTCGCCGGTTGTCACTGAGCCAGCCAAAGCGGTCCGGGCTCTCAAATGGGCGGTGGAGCAGATGGAAGAACGCTACCGGATGATGTCGTCCATATCTGTTCGAAATCTTGCCAACTATAATGAGAAGGTGAAGGCTGCGAAAGCCAAGGGCGAACCGCTCGGCCGCAAGGTCCAGACCGGCTATGATCCCGAGACATCACGGCCGATCTATGAAGAAGAGCAGCTGGATTATGAAGTCCTGCCGCAAATCGTGATCATCGTCGACGAGTTGGCCGATTTGATGATGACAGCCGGTAAAGAGGTCGAATTCCTTATCCAGCGCCTTGCCCAAAAAGCACGTGCCGCTGGTATCCACCTTATCATGGCAACGCAGCGCCCCTCAGTTGACGTTATCACGGGCGTGATCAAGGCCAACCTGCCGACGCGGATCAGTTTCCACGTTACCTCGAAGATCGACTCCCGAACCATCTTGGGCGAGCAAGGCGCGGAACAACTGCTCGGCAAGGGCGACATGCTCTACATGCCTGGTGGCAAGCAATTGACCCGTGTCCACGGACCGTTTGTTTCGGATGATGAAGTCCGCCTGATTGCTGATCATTGGCGCGCACAGGGCTCGCCGGAATATATTCAGGCGGTCACGGAGGAGCCAGAAGACGGCAGCTATGCTCTCGATGGCGCTGATCTCTCCGATAGCAAGGAAGACCGGCAATATGCGCAGGCCTGTCAGATTATCTTCGAAAGCCAGAAAGTCTCGACCAGCTGGCTGCAACGGCAACTGAGAATCGGTTATAATACAGCAGCCCGGATTATCGACCGTATGGAAGAAGATGAATTTATCAGTCCGCCCAACCATATTGGCCGCCGCGAAGTGTTGCGCGATCAAAACGGTGAAGTGATCTAAAAAGTCGCAATTCAGGTGATGTTCAATCGCTTTCTACTAAGCGTTGAGAAGGTTTTTCAGGAGTTTTCAATATGTTGAGATATGCTTTTGCCCTTGTCGCGGCGCCTTTGGCGTTCACCGCCTCGGTTCCAGCGACAGCCCAGCAAAGTCCAGCAGACGATATCAACGCGATTTCCGCCCATTTGCGCGCTATGACCACCATGACGGCCAATTTCACGCAAACCAGCCGCAGCGGGCAGCTATTGCCCGGGAAACTGACGTTAAGGCAGCCAGGCCGGATTCGCTTTCAATATGGCAAGAAAGCCAATTTGCTAATTGTCGGTGACGGCAAAGCGTTGACGATGATTGATTATGAAGTGAATCAGGTTCAGCGCTGGCCGATCAGGAATAGCCCCTTGGGCGCGCTGCTTAATCCTGAACGGGATTTATCCAAATATGGGAAAATCATCCCGACTCGTAATCCCAATGTGCTGAGCGTCGAAGTTCGGGACCCGAAACGGCCTGAATATGGCGTCATTACCATGGTTTTCACTAAGGTCGCTGGCGCTCCTGCAGGTTTGCGGCTCGATGGCTGGGTATCGCTCGATTCGAAGAATAACCGGACATCTATCCGGCTTTCCGACCAGAAATTCGGTGTTCCAGTGGCCAAAAACGCGTTCAAATGGACAGATCCACGAAGAAAAAGACGCGGCAGACGATGAACGGAGGCGCGCTTTCGACAAGCGGAAGGGCTGACAGGTCTCGTTCATCTGAGCGACAGAAACACGGTTCTATAAGGGTTACAGGATGAGATGAGGCGATCAGGTTTTCCCCCTGTTACCTGATTATATAAGTTTCGGACCATCCTATGCGTGACGAACGCGAGTTAGCCCCCACCTCCTAAATGCCCCCGGAGGTGGGGGTTTTTCGTCTTTAAACCATCAAAAAATATAGGATTTTACTTGGCTTTTGGCTTGGCTTTTTTCCGCTTTCATGGCTAGGAGTTTAGCCATGAGTGATAGCCTGAAAGTCGTTAGCTGGAATATTAACAGCGTCCGCGCCCGAATCGAAATTGTCGAACGTTTCCTTAAGGAAGAAGCACCGGATGTGCTCTGCTTGCAGGAAACCAAGGTGCGTGATGACCAGTTTCCGGAAGGGGCCTTCCGCCAATTGGGTTATAATCACCTGATATTAAACGGTCAGCCCATGCATCATGGCGTCGCGATGATCAGCCGCGTGCCACTGCACAAAGATGAACGGTTTGACTGGCAAGCCAATGGCGAGGCCCGACATGTTGGTGCGCGTCTGGAAAATGGTGTTCGTATCGAGAATGTTTATATTCCAGCCGGTGGCGAGGTTCCGAACCGGGACGAAAACCCGAAATTTGGCCAGAAACTGGATTTCTATCAGCGCATGACGGATTGGTCTGCGAGCTTGGATACGCCCACCATATTGCTTGGTGATTTCAACGTCGCGCCGCTGGAGTCCGATGTCTGGAGCCATAAACAGTTGATCAATGTCGTTAGCCACACGCAAATTGAGATCGACATTATGGCCAAGCTGCAGGCTGCGCATGATTGGGTCGATATTGGGCGTAAATTCATCCCTGATCCTGAACGCCTTTATACATGGTGGAGCTACCGCGCCCGTGATTGGCGCGAGTCGGACAAGGGAAGGCGGCTCGACCATGTCTGGGTTAGCCCTGAACTTGAAAATAAAGCGGTGAGCCATGTTGTTCACGAAGATGCGCGGGGCTGGACCAAACCGTCCGATCACGCGCCGCTCATTACGGAGTTTAAATTTTGAATGGGGGGCGCTGTAGCCTCTGATTCCAAAGGCGCCCGGCGTGCTGCGCGGGCGATAGACGCGCTGCGGCGCGGCTGGCCAATAGGCGTGGAGACAGATCAAGGAACCTTGAATCTGTTGCCGGTCGAAACGGTCGATCTGGACGCCTATCTGTCTACACAATCACAAGTCACGCTGCTAATTTCTTCCAGCCGGGCGGACACGTTGAAATTGCTCAACCAGCGCGCAGCGGCTGACCCGGCTTTGCCAGTGCAGATTAGCCTTACAGATGGGGTCAGTGCCGCTGAAATTATCGCGATTACCGATCCCGTGCTAGACATGCGACACCCGATGAAAGGACCGTTTCGCAGCGAAGAGCTAACCCATCCCGAGGCTGCGAAAGCGGCCATGGAGCTGGCGCGCCAAGGGGGATTGCTGCCGGCCTTTTTAGTCGTCGATGAAACGGCTGAAGACCGCCTGCAAACCGAAGATGTCGCCGCCTATGCCGACTCCGATGCGTTGATTATCAGTGCCCATGCGAAATTACCGGTAGCTGCAAATACGCAGGCGCACATCTATGGTTTTCGTAGCGAAGCCGATTCTACGGATCATGTCGCGTTGGTTGTTGGTGAACGCGACGACACGACCCCTGTGGTTCGTCTACACAGCGAATGCCTGACCGGCGATGTGCTTGGCAGCCTGAAATGCGATTGCGGACCGCAGCTTCATGCGGCTCTGGATCAGATGAGCGAAGCCAATTGGGGTGTACTCTTATATCTGCGCCAGGAAGGCCGCGGAATTGGCCTGATCAACAAGCTTCGCGCCTATGCTTTGCAGGATCAGGGTTTTGATACGGTTGATGCTAACCAGCGGCTGGGCTTTGCTATCGATGCGCGCGATTTTTCGATCGCGGCGCGGATGCTTGATTTGTTGAACATACCGGCCGTTAAGCTGATGACCAACAATCCAGAAAAGGTTGAGGGGCTCGAGGACTGCGGGATCTCGGTCGAAAAACGCCTTCCGGTCAAAATTGCTGCCAATCCACACAACGAATATTATCTTGATACCAAGCGAGACCGTACGGGTCATAAGCTTTGAGCGTAATTCGCGTTGATACGGAAACTCTGACACTCAGCTTTGAACAAGACGTTATCGATTGCATTATCGGGCGCAGTGGTCCGTGTCCGGCTGACGAAAAACGGGAGGGGGATGGTCATACGCCACTTGGTATCTGGCCAGTTCGAGCAGTTCTGTTTCGTCCCGGACGCAGCGCACCGCCACCGCAGGTAAAACTTCCATGGCGCTGGATTGGCACGCAGGATGGCTGGTCGGATGATCCCTCCGCGCCCTGTTACAACAGGCCAGTCAGACTGCCCCATCCGTTCAGCGCCGAAACCTTGATCCGAGACGATCCCCTATATGATATTATTGTCATCCTCGGTCATAACGATAGTCCGCCAGTAGCTGGCAAGGGCAGTGCGATTTTCTTCCATATATGCTATAAAGGCAAAGCCACGGAAGGCTGTGTTGCTATTGATCGAGCCGAAATGGATACCTTGCTACCAAAGCTTCAGCCTGGCGATATCATGGAGATCGTTTGAACGATCCGCTGCTTGTGCAGTAACATGAGTAAAAATTTTGAGCCAGATCAATGCAAATGATACTGGCAAAGCAATAATCCCAGCTTGTCCAAAACAGGGGCCAATGGGAGACGAGTCTTGAAAACGATATTACTGCATGTGTTTGAAGATAGTGGTTTTGAATCGCGGTTGCAGGTCGCGTTGGATATTGCTCGTGGTTATGATGGGCATCTGACTTGCGTTCAGCCCACGACACAATTTGCACCTATGTCCTTTGGCCCGCTGGGCGGTGATTTCGTCACCGGTATAAATTTTGAAGATATGGATGCGGCGGAACGATCGCATCGCGAACGGATCGAACAGCGCCTGAAAGAGGAAGATGTTTCATGGGACTGGCAAACCGGGCTGGGTGATCCGGCAACATTATTGACCGAACGCAGCCGCCTTGCTGATCTGGTGGTTGTCAGCCAATCCTATGGCAAACGCAATGCCGGAGATGAGCCTTTGCCAATTGCCGGGGATGTCGCGGTCCATGCTCATTGCGCCATATTGGTCGTACCCGTTGAAAATGATTCTTTTGATTGTCAGGGACCAATGGCTGTCGCTTGGAATGGATCTGCAGAGGCAGCAAAGGCCGTGCGATTGGCTTTGCCGATGCTGAAATTGGCCAGCGAGGTTCATTTGGTCACGGTTGGCGACGATAACAGCGAGTTCCCCCATGTCGCTGCCTCGACATTTTTGGCCCGACACGGCGTTTCGACCGTGCTCCACATATTGAAGGGCAAGGGCAATGAAGCCTCCGAAGTCATCACTGAATTTGCCGTGGAGCAAGGTGCTACTGCTCTGGTGATGGGCGCATATGGGCATAGCCGCTTGCGTGAAACGCTATTTGGCGGCGTAACAAAAAACCTGCTCAACGATGCAAAGATACCGCTGCTAATGGGGCATTAAAGGCGAGGGTGGGCACGACCTCTTATGTGCCCGTTATGCCTGTCAACTAAGCAAGCCAGGCTTCAGAGCTTGCCGTATTTCTTTTCAAATCCGGCGATATCGTCTTTTGCGAGATATTTGGCCTGATCAATCCAGGAATCACGAGTTATCCGGCCGCTAAAGCTCTCCAGATATTTGTCCATTTCCTCAATTTCCGCTTCTTTCCAAGAGGCAATCTGATCATAGCGCGTCACGCCCAGATTGTTGAGCAGCGTGTTTAGTTTTGGACCAACGCCTTTGATCAGACGAAGATTATCGGGATCACCCTTTGCTTCAGCGATGTTCGGTTTTCCCGCTGGTGCTGGAGGCGCTGTGTCAGCGACAACTGGGCGCTTGCGCGGGCGCGGCGCAGGTGCAGGCGCGGCTTTGGCAACAGCCGCCGTAGCTACCGCAGCCGGGGCAACAGTTTTTGGGGCTACGGGTGCTGGCGCGGGCGCTGGTGCCGGGGCAGGTTTTGGTGCTGGTGCGGGAGCCGGGGCCACTGGTTCCGGTGCCGGGGTGACAGCGTCGCCGGCTTTTTCCAGCAACCCATCATCGGCGTCAAAACCATCGATCGAGTTATCACGGCCTGATACAGCCCAAGCCCAAAATGCTGTCGCAACACCAATTAGCAGAGCGATCAGAACAAGCAGCCAATTTTCAGAAATCAGCGATATCATTGTATTAAATCCCTATTTTCATTCTTAAATTTGGAAGGTCGAGCGGCAATATTTTGCGCTACAAACCAGTTCCATTCAAATCTCATCACGATTCCGGCCCCAGATGAGCCAGCCAATCCCAAGCCCAATCGCAAAAGTGGTGAGCAGGAGCAACAGATTTTCTAATAATAGTGGCATGGTTCATCCCTCCTGTTGCGATTTCGCATCATTTATTTGATTTTTATTTGCAGCTTGCACGTTGAATTCGATGCGGCGGTTCTGTGCGTCGGCATCGGCTCCTCCACCTGTAGCCAACGGTTTTTCAGCGCCGAAACCCGTTGCTGTTACTAGATTTTCCGGGATGCCGCGTTCAATCAAGCCAGCGCGGACCCGGTCTGCTCTTTCCTGTGACAGGATCTTGTTGACCTGGGCATTGCCATTATCATCAGTATGACCACCGACGGCAACGACAAGGCCGGAACAGGGCTTGAGGGCGGTCGCAATCTTATCCAGCAATTTATTCGATGCGGGCGATATATAGGCGCTGCCAGACCGAAAGCTGAGTTTTTCACCTGCAATAGCCGTGTCCACGCCGTTTTGGCATTCTGTAGCCGCTCCGGTTGCAGCTGGATCAGTGCCTTGATCGCTGCCGTTCGCTTCACTGGTATCGACTGGTGAACCACCAGCCCAGACAGCGCTGGCACCAGTAACTTCGGAAACCGCATTCAGCGCTTTTAGCTTCACATCATCGGAAACATCGCCATCCAGAACAGCCCTACGGGACAGAGGATCGCGCGCGAACGCAACTTTAACGCCGTCCATGCCTTGCGCGGTCAATTCGGTCTGCGCTGCATTTTCAAGACCGGCAATGTAACCATCGCCAGTGGCATAGTGGCCGACGAGCGCCAAAATTGCAGTGGCGGCGGCACCAACCAATATCTTACCCCCAACTTCCATTACGGAACCCCTTACTAAGTTCTTGTTGTACTTCTCAATCACCCCCAAAATGAAGGATAATTAACGATGAGTCTAGTTCAGCCATTTGGACAGGCCGTCCATTATCTGATGAAACGGGCTGAATTTGTCCCCATATGATACAGTTACTTAGCAAATATGGTTAACGGGTTAATGGTTTTCCAGAAAAGCATGCCGGTGGCCGAATCATTATCAGCTTTGATTTTGCGCCAAGCTGCTCAATTTGCGGAATTCTTGACGCCAGAAATCACCGCCATTGCCGGATAGCTTCTCAATATTCCGAAAGCCATAATCACCGAGATATTTATCGCCGCGTAGTTTCTGGCCAAAGGCGGCAACCGCCACTGCAAAGGCCATGTCGCCATTGGGCGTGGTTGCATTTTGCAGATCGCTTGCACCTATCTGTCGTTTGATGAGGCGGGATTTTTTGCCGCCGGGTAGTTTGTAGCGCAATTTCACCTGTGCGATCTCTCCGTTGAAATCCTGTTGACGTTGGACAGTGCGATTGGCGGGATAGCGGCGTTCGGGTAACCAGCCTGACGATTTGGCGGGCATGATTTCATAAAGTGCAGTGACCTGGTGGCCAGCGCCAATATCGCCAGCGTCGATCTTGTCATTGTCGAAATCTTCCTCGGCCAGCAGTCGGTTCTCATAACCGATCAGTCGATATTCTTTCACATGCGCTGGGTTAAACTCGATTTGGATCTTAACATCCTGGGCAATCGTAAACAGCGTTGAGCTGAGCTCGTCTCCGAGCACTTTCTGTGCCTCCATCGCGCTGTCTATATAGGCGTAATTGCCGTTGCCGACATTGGCGATACCTTCCATCAACTCGTCCCGGATATTACCAGTGCCATAGCCGAGCATGGTCAGCGTGACGCCGGATTCCCGCTCTTTGGCGACGATCTTTTTTAGCTGTTCAGTATTGGATGTACCGACATTAAAGTCACCATCCGTAGCCATGATGATCCGGTTGATGCCGCCTTTTAGGAAATTTTGGCGAGCCGTCGAATAGGCGAGTTTCAAGGCATCACCGCCGGCGGTTGATCCACTGGCGTAAAGACAGTCAACCGCTTCTTTGACATGGTCTTTGTTCGAGGTCGGTGCAAGCAACAGGCCGACCGTTCCAGAATAGACCACAATTGACACGCGGTCATCGCGGCGCAGCTCATTGGTCAGCGCTGTCAGCGTTGATTTAACCAGTGGCAGTTTGTCTTTGCTGCCCATGGATCCGGACACATCCACTAAAAATACCAGATTAGCGCGGGGTCTATCTTTGCTGTCAATATCATAACCGCGCAGCCCAATGCGGAGCAGCCGGCTGGCATCATTCCAAGGCGTGGTCGAGATATCGGTAAATACGCTAAATGGCGTTTCCCGGCTTGAGGGAGCCGGATAATCATAGCGGAAATAATTGATCATTTCTTCGGTTCTTACCGCAGCTTCCGGCGGCATCTTGCCGTCATTAAGAAAGCGACGGACATTCGAATAGCTGCCAGTATCTACGTCCACGGCAAAGGTGGAAACCGGTTCATCGGCTACCCGCTTGATGCTCGCAACATCCTCGCCAGCATATTTTTCGCGATCTTGTGGTTGTGGGCGCGGATATGGATAGGGGTAAGGACCTGGGCGTGTGATGCGGCGCTGACTAGACAAAGCTCCGCCCGCGACCGACTGTCTAACGGGGGATGCGTTGGGAGGTGGCGGTGGAGGTGGTAGAGCAGAAACTGGGGAATTCTGAATGCGGCTTGCCCGGCTGTTTCTTGAGCCTTTAGCTATCACCTGATCACGATCATAGCGCGTAAAAAGGCCGCAATTCACAGGTTGCGGAGGGGCTATTCTCGTGCGGTCAATCTGTTTTCCAAGTCTTGACTGGGTATCCATGGACGCCGCGCCGGGCGTGCCGATCAAGCTAATGGCGGCAAACCCGCACAAGATTTTGGAAATATTTGAAAAACGCCGCATGACTATCCACTCCCGTAATATTCAACCCAGGATAGAAAGTGCCAAGAGCAAGCTGACTGGATTATGAACCAATGATATGTTGTCACATTTGAAGCGCGGCAGGCGACTTGAACATATCAATGAATGGAGGGAGCTGATTTAACAGCTGTATCAGGAATTTCGAGTACCCCATATCAATAAACGCACCAGCCAATAGCTGCAGTTACAACCGGCTGATTTGCTATCGACCAAGGAAGATTTCTGCCGAACCTGTGAGCGCCGATGACGGCGCTGCTTTTTGTATATTCTTTTATATGTGTTCGCTTTCATCTGATGTGTGAACCCTTCAGTTGGTGCGATTTGATATGATAAGGTCGGGCGATAGGCGAGTGGGAGTAATCGCTATCGCCCGACCTTCAAAGGTGCGCTTCTGAGGGGGCTAGAAGCGCAGGGTCAAGCCGCCGAGAACTTGGTTCGAGGCAAGCGTGCCTTTATAATCATTGCGCCGGTACTCGACACGAAACGAGGCGTTCCGATTGATCGCATATTCCAGACCACCGCCGTAGAGCATACCTTTGCCTGTCTCCTTGTCAGTCGCCACAGCCGTGTCGTTTCCTGCGGCGAACCTGCTGACAGTATAGCGGTTTAAACCATAGCCGACCCGGCCATAAGCCAGAAGCTTTGGAACAATGGCAATGCCGGCCCTGGCGGAAACGTTTGCGGCCCATTTTGAGTCTAGCTCAATCGAACCACCGCCGGGCAGCGCAGAGCTTAGCGTTTTGCCATTAGGGCTGAAATCAGCTTCGACACCTAGCACAAATTCATCAAATTGAGCATCATATCCGGCAAAGCCGCCATAGGATATACCGCTGGATTTGTCATTTAGGCGCGCACTGTTAGGGGCCGGTAGCAAGTTTTCGTCTATCTTGCGGCGTTCCCAGCCACCTTGCACGCCTACTTTTACGCCTTCAAAATTTTCATCGTCATTCTGCGCATGAGCAGCTGATGCTCCGGTCAGAACGCCGAAAGCAGCGATGGTGGAAATAATTAGGGTCTTCTTCATTTTATGTCCTTTCATGACATTTTGGGGAAAATTTGGGCGCAAGGTTCCTTCTTCGGAAAACAAGGCCCGATGGTAGTTTTGTTAATTTTGTGAAATTTCCGGTCGTAGCCGGCTGGATCAGGTTGCTAAGAAATCCGGTATTTCATCAACCCACAACGGCGTGACCACGGCCATCCATGCAGCGGATAACAATATGTTTCCGGTCCGTCCGCGTCTCTTCAGCAGCTCCCGCTGCACCGATTAGTCCGCCCAGCAATATGCCGGCAATGGCACCTTCGACAGAATCACCTTCGATAGCTCCTACTGCACCTCCCAAAACTGCACCTGCCAGAGCTGCGGTTTTGGTTTCGCCATTATCATAGCGCTTCGTTTTCGCGAGAGCCTGGCAGTCGGCAAGATCTGCATGATAGACTTCATCTTCATAGCCATCCACGATTGGCCGATATCCAGATGCGGTGTTTGCACATCCGCCAAGGGCAAGGCTGCCGCAGGCGATTGCCATGATGGCGTTGGTTTTTTGAATTCTCATTTCTGCGTTTCCTTCCATGCATATTTCGATTGCATATCGCCCGCTACACTCTAAAATCTTTCTGAAACATGAATATTTTTTATTGTTTTACAATATTTTTTATCTGTCATTCAGAAGGTAGTTTCTATGAATCAGCAAGCCAGTATCCAGAATCGGTGGCTTTATCGGCTCTTGCGCATTGTTTCCGGGGTGATGACGTCGCTGGTCGGATTGACCATTATTCTGACAGCCGTGACTGCTCTGATGGGAGATCTGGAGCTATTGACCGATATGGTCGAAATCGAGTCGGACGATCCCAAACTGGGCTTGGTTGCCCAGATTGCTCTTGTTGTCACATGCAGTCTCGCGGTTTTCACATTCCTGCTGCTGTTCCGGTCTATCAATCGGTTTCTAGCGCACGCAGAGAAAGGCGAGCTATTTCTGGATAGTACGGCCAATGCGCTGTCCAGAATGGGTGTCTCAATGATATTATTATATGTGGTTTTCCTCAGTTTCGACGTTCTGCTGCCGATGCTGATCGAACCGGAATCGATCCTCGAAAATAGCGTTGATTTCTTTATCTATCTGATTGACCTCAATGCTCTGGGCTTGCTCGTCGGTATTGTCCTTCTGGCACTGGCCGGAGCTCTACGCGAAGGACGGGAACTTCAAGATGAACTGAGGCAGATCGTCTGATGACCATAGAAGTAACCCTTGATGTGATGCTTGCCGTCCGGAAAGTTAAATCCAAAGATCTTGCCGCGCATGTTGGCATTACGGACGCCAATCTCTCGCTGCTAAAATCGGGAAAGGTCAAAGGCATTCGATTTGAAACGCTTGCCAAAATCTGTGAATATCTCGATTGCACACCCGGAGATTTGCTGCGCTATGTGCCCGCCGTTTCTGATGGGCCTGAATGAGAAAATGGGATGGGCTGCAGTCTCATAGCAATGTGGGACTTTGCGAGAAGCGCTTGACTAAACGCCCTCTCGCTCGACCTCCCGCCAGCCGATATCGCGGCGGCAAAAGCCAGTTTCGAAATCAATCAGATCCACCGCACTATAGGCTTTGGCTTGCGCTTCGGTGGTATTGCCTCCCAAAGCAGTGACGTTCAGGACGCGCCCGCCATTGGCGACCAGCTTGCCTTCCACTTCGGCGGTTCCCGCGTGGAATATTTTCGTGCCTTCGCGTTCCGCGCGGCCAAGGTTTTGGATTTTCCCGCCTTTTTCTGGTGTGCTTGGATAACCTTTGGCAGCCATCACTACCGTAAGTGCGGATTGCGGATCAAATTGAGGCGCGCTGACTTGACCGAGTTCGCCTTTGGCCGTGGCCAACATGATTGCGGCAAGATCGGATTTCAGGCGCATCATTAACACCTGACATTCCGGATCGCCAAAACGAGCGTTATATTCAATCAGCTGTGGGCCTGTTTCGGTCAGCATCAGGCCCGCGAAAAGAACACCACTATAAGGCGTGCCTTCTGCGGCGAGCGTGTCGACAGTCGGTTGGATGATTTCATCCATCACCTGTTTTTGCAGCACGGAGGTCAGAACGGGGGCAGGGCTATAAGCACCCATGCCGCCGGTATTGGGACCAACATCGCCTTCGCCGACCCGTTTGTGATCCTGTGCCGTGCCAAAGGGGATGACATTTTTGCCATCGGTAATCGCAAAGAAACTCGCTTCTTCTCCGGTCAGAAACTCTTCGATCACCACTTCTGCGCCCGCATCGCCAAAGCCGCCTTCAAACATCATCGCGATCGCTTCTTCTGCCTGCTCGCGTGTTTCCGCGATGATCACGCCTTTGCCAGCGGCCAGGCCATCGGCCTTGATCACTACCGGGATAGTGAATTTGTCGAGCGCAGCCAGCGCGTCGGTTGCATTGGTCGTGCGGACATAACCAGCGGTGGGTATGTTTGCGCGGGCGCACAGATCTTTGGTAAAGCCTTTTGATCCTTCCAGCTGGGCAGGAGCTTTGTCCGGACCGAAGACCCGAATATCAGCGCTGCGGAGATTCTCCGCCAATCCGTCGACCAGCGGGGCTTCCGGTCCGACCACCACCAGATCAATCCTGTTGCGACCGCAAAACTGAACAACTGCGCCATGATCCAGAACATCCAATTTCACGCATTCAGCATGTTGCGCGATGCCGGGATTGCCGGGGCTGGCATAAAATTTCTCGACAGACGGGGATTGCGCCAGCTTCCATGCCAAGGCATGTTCACGGCCACCGGACCCGAGCAACAGGATATTCATGGACGATTCCCTCTCATTAGATGCGAAGCTGTTAGCGGAGAGCGGTGCAGGCGACAATGCCGCTCCACTATCTGTTTCAGAAATTTCCGGCACGCTGAAACGGGTCGTCGAAGATCGCTTTGGCTATGTGCGGATCAGGGGCGAGATTTCCGGCTATAAGCGCGCTGCATCCGGCCATGTCTATCTGGCGCTCAAAGATGACAAAGCAGTGCTCGACGGCGTGATGTGGAAGGGTAATGCCGGGCGGCTGCCGTTCCAGCCGGAGGACGGGATTGAAGTTGTCGTTTCCGGTAAGCTGACGACCTATCCCGGGCGTTCCAAATATCAGGTCGTGATCGACAAGATGGAGCTGGCAGGCGAGGGCGCGCTGATGCAGCTTTTTGAAAAGCTGAAGGCCAAGCTGCAGGGTGAAGGTCTGTTTGATCAGGATCGTAAGCGACCTATTCCGTTTCTGCCCAAAACCATTGGCGTTGTGACATCGCCAACCGGATCAGTGATCCGCGACATACTGCACCGGCTGGCAGATCGCTGCCCCAGTCATGTGGTGGTATGGCCGGTATTGGTGCAAGGCGAAGGCGCATCCAAACAGATTGCCAGAGCGATTAACGGTTTTTCGGGCATGGAGCTAGGTGGCACGCTCACAAAGCCCGATCTGATCATCGTTGCGCGCGGCGGTGGTTCAATCGAAGACCTATGGAGCTTTAACGAGGAAGAAGTGGTGAGGGCAGTAGCGGATTGTTCGATTCCCGTTATTTCTGCTGTGGGTCATGAAACCGATACGACGTTATGCGATTTCGCCGCTGATCTGCGCGCGCCAACTCCCACAGCAGCGGCAGAAATGGCTGTTCCCGTGCGGGCCGAGTGGCTGGCGTCGCTCAGTGAAACCAAGGCGCGGATGGCACGGTCTGTCCAGCGCGGCTTTGCGACAGCGCAGGAGCGGCTGGAGGCACAGCGCCGGTTGATGCCTGCGCTCATTGACTTGCTGCGCCCGCATCAGCAGGGCGTGGATGAGCTATCCGACGGGATGAAATATGCCATGGGCCAGAATGTCGCTCAGGCGCGTAGTCGCTTTTCGGCATCGGAAGGGGCTTTGCGGCCCGCGATGTTGCGGCAGCGGCTGGACACGGCCAGAAACCGGTTGGATAGATTTGATCTGCCTGTGGCTTTGGTGAAGCGTCCGCTGGACGATGCGCGCGGGCGGCTCGACAGCCTGTGGCGGCTGGCGCAGCAAGTATCGCCAGACGGACCGCTTAAGCGCGGCTATGCCAGAATATCGGCAGTGGATGGCAGCTTCGTTGGCAGCCGCGATGAAGCGCAGCGTGCCGGCGCCGTAAACCTGCATTTCCATGATGGTAAAGTCGGGGCACAGATTACCGATGAACCCGTGGCAAGTCCAAAAACGGCACCGAAAACTCACAAATCCCGGAAAAAACCGAAGTTAGCCCGAGTAAAAAAACCGGCGGATGACAGGCAACAGGATTTGTTCTAGGTAATTTTTTGTTATGAAAGTCGTAAATATTTACCTGTAAATAAACGCCGGTAAATCGGGGGTAAATGCTGCAGAGAGTAAGGTTTTTCTTATGTTAATGTCCAATCGCAACAAAGTCGCAAAGCTCTATTATATGCCAAACGGGTTTCGCCCGCTATCTTCGGGTGACCATGTACTATGCGCAGTGACTAGCGAACAGATACCGTTGGAAGACCTGCGCTATTGGAGTGTCGAGAAACAAGAGGCCTATGCAACGGCCCAAATCTCCGCTCAGGCGCATTTACCGGAAGAGGAAAAGTGATGGGGTTCAAGAAAAACACGATTTTTGGTTCTGTAGCACTGGCCGCGGTTGCCGCGATCTCCCTGCCTCTATCTTCCACATTGGCTAAAACGGGTGAGGCCGAAGCGGAAGAATCGGCCTTTCGCCAAGCTGTCAAATTCGGTTTTTCCGGGCAAGAGATTCAAGGCGGTGTGATGCTGGGCGATGCGCCTGCTGGTACCCAAAGCCTGTCTTTTGACGGGCAGCCAGTTCCGGTGGACGAGGACGGCAAGTTTATCATCGCCTTTAACCGCGATGCCGGTCAGTCGGCGCAAATGGTTGCGACACTGGAAAATGGCCAGACGATCAAGAAGTTTTTCAACATAGCGCCGCGTAAGTGGAAGATTGAACATGTCAATGTCGCCAAGCGCAGTGGCGGTCCGAGTTCAGCCTTCATGGCCCGGCGGCGTCCCGAGCTGGCGCAGATTAATGCAGCGCGGCAAGTAAAGAGCGGCAGCAAAGGCTGGCGTCAGACCTTTATTTGGCCCGCCAAGGGACGCATCTCGGGCATGTTTGGATCACAGCGTATATATAAAGGCACGCCGGGCAGCTATCATAGCGGCGTCGATATTGCGGGTGGTGCAGGCACTTATTTTGTCGCACCCGCCGATGGCGTGGTCACGCTGGCTGCGAATAAACCCTTTTCGCTGGAAGGCAATTTGTTGATGATCGACCATGGTATGGGACTGAACAGCGCGTTCCTCCATGCCTCGAAGATATTAGTAAAAGAGGGTCAGCAAGTGAAGCGCGGCGAACCTATTGGCCGCATCGGTGCTACGGGCCGCGCAACAGGGCCGCATCTGCACTGGTCAATGAAGTGGAATAAAGCCCGGATCGATCCGATATTGTTAACCGGGCCGATGGACTAGACTTAAAGGTATAGAGATACGGTTCAGTTTACGATCCGCTTGACCTTAAACGCGCGACCACCATTTACTTTAGCGACAAAGCTTCCAAGTGAGCCGCGTTTTATGGCTATTGCATCGTCGGCCCTCGGTCGCCTCGAAGTACTTCGAGGCGCATCTGTTTGTTGCCAAACGGCTCCGTCTTCCAGTTTGATTACCCATTTACCGCTACGTGAGGCACGAGCAGAAGCGATTATACCTTCGATTTGATCGATCTGATCTCCATCGTCGCCATCTCCATCAAATAGCTTGATACGAGGCAGTGATAATCCAAAGAGACCGCGTCTAGCTTCACGCACCTGCTCTCGATCTGCAATGACGACCTGATTATTGGTTTGCGCAGTTTCCAACGCAGCAACCTTTTCATCAAAGCAGGCAAGCCTTTGCTCTGCTTCTGTTATATTTTTGCAGGCGACCAAATCCGTATAAATGGCCGGAGGCTTCGAAATGGCTTCGTCTTTGTCTGCAGCCAGCGCGGGGGCACTCAAGGCAGTTGATGCACATAGTAGTATAGCCGATAACTTTCGCGCTATGTTATTTCGATCGTTCATTTCTTACTCCGTTGCACCGAAAATATTGCATCTACACCTAGCAAATCCGGGCAGTCGTGCAATGATTTACAGCTAGAATCAGAAGAAATAGGCCGAATTCTAGGGGCTGAATAGTCAGATTAGTCTCGTTTATTCGACCGGAAGGTTGCATATCTGCCTCAACGTGACTGTGGCAAAATAGTTACATTATCTACAAAACCGCGCCTGAAACCTGAACATGAGCTTTACAGTATTGTACATTTACGGCATCTGCCAGCCATTCCGATGGGATTTAGCGCGTGTCCAAAACGTGTGTGATTCGATTGGGCAACCAAAGAAGCGGGCCATTGGGGGCCCTGCTCCTCCAGAATAAGGGACTGGAATAACATGAAAAAATTTACGAAGCTGATGAGCGGAACAGCACCTGTCGTGCTTGGTCTCGCAATGGTTTCAGCACCTGCCTACGCGCAGGATCAAGACGTACAAGAAGCGGATGCAGCAGATGAGGAAGTCATCGTTGTTACCGGTTCTCGTATCAGCAACCCTAACCTTGAGCTTTCTAGCCCAGTTGGTGTTGTGACATCCGAAGAATTGGAACTGCGTCAAACCAACGTTGCTGAGCAATTCCTTCGCGAACTGCCAAGTGCAATTCCAAGCACCGGCTCTGCAGTGAACAACGGTAACGGCGGTTCTTCCTTCGTTAACTTGCGCGGCATCGGTTCGGTTCGTAACTTGGTTCTACTTGACGGACGTCGTTTCGTTCCTGCTGACACAACCGGTCGTGTTGACCTTAACTCCATTCCATTGGCAGTTATTGAACGTACCGATGTTTTGACCGGTGGTGCTACAACCACATATGGTGCCGACGCGATTTCAGGTGTTGTTAACTTCATCACTAAGCGTGATTTCGCTGGCGTTGAGTTGAACCTCAGCGAGCAAATCACTGAGCAAGGCGACGGAAACGTGTTCCGTGCAGACTTGACCATTGGTGCCAATTTTGACGATGGACGCGGTAATGCGGTTCTTAGCGTTGGCTATCAGGATCAGGACGCTGTTTTCCAAGGCGATCGTCCATTTGGCGAATTCAATGTGAGCTCGTTCTCAGGAAACCCTGGTGGTTCTTCAAACGCTGTTCCTGCGAATATCGTTTTTGCTTCCGCAATCGATCCGGCAACTATTTGTGATCCGACAACATTGGCAGATCCAACCGATGCAACGCTTTGCCCGTTGATCACGGGAAGCCTGTTGAGAGACGGTCAGCAAAGCACGTTCGGCGGCCTTGGATTTACCGGTGGTATCTCTGCTCAGATAAATAATGAGGGTACCGATATTATATCGAATGACCCAGCCAATTTGCTGGACAATGGTCAGTTCAACCCAACGCCGTTTAACTTTAACCCGTTCAACATTTTCCAAACACCATTTGAACGGTTTAACGTTTTTGGTGCTGCGCGTTATGAGATCAATGAAAATATTGAACTTTACTCTCAGGCGGCATTTTCGAAGCAGACAGTTTCGACAATTATCGCACCAGGTGGTTCGTTCTTTAACACTTACACGTTCAACCTGAACAACCCGAATATCCCTGATGCAATCGCACAGCGGATAGGCACTGGTTTGGGCCTGGATGCGGCGCAATTTGCTGCAGCTCGTAACACGCCAGACGGTCCAACATTGGCCGATGGTACAGCAAACCCAGACTACCAAACTTTCCAAGCACAAGTTCGTCGTCGTACGGTTGAAGTTGGAACGCGTAATTCTGACTTCACTTCTACATTGTTCAACATCGTAGTTGGCGCACGTGGTGCCATTACTGACAACATCAACTATGATGTTTCAGCTACCTATGGTGAGAGCGAGCGGATTCAGCGTCAGAGTGGCTTTGCCCGTCGCGCACGTATCGACCAAGCCATTCTGGCTCTTCCAGATGGGACCTGTGTAAATGGTGGTGGAGACGGTTGTGTTCCAATCAACTTCTTTGGCACATTGGGTAACCTTGGTCCTCAGGCGGCACAGGATTATGTATTTAATCTGACGCAGCAAGTGATCACCGGTACAACCATTGCTACCGTTAACGGTACCGTTTCTGGTGATCTGGGCTTTGGTTTCTCTGAAACCCCAATCCAGTTTGCTGCTGGTGGCGAATATCGTGAGTTCACTGCATCGCGTTTGTCTGATGAAGCTTCTCAGACACCTGGTGCAGTTGTTGGCGGCGGCGGTGCTGCTCCCGACATTAACGGCTCATACGATGTATATGATGCTTTCGGTGAACTCAGTATTCCTATTTTCGAAGGGGAGTCTTTCGCTGAAAGCCTCACCATTGATTTGGGTGCTCGGTATTCCGATTATTCTACTGCTGGAACCGAGTTTACTTGGAAGGCGGGTGGTGCTTGGGAAGTTATTCCTGGCCTGACCTTCCGCGGTAACTACCAACGTTCATCACGCGCACCAAATATTGGTGAGCTGTTTACGCCTGTATCTACACAGCTGAGCAACCTCGCCAATGATCCATGTCAGGGTCCTGTGACTGATGCCATGGGCGTTACCACTGGTAGCATTCCAACTGGAAACCTGCTTGCAGCATGTTTGGCTCAGGTCCCTGCGGGTAGCCCTGGTGCAGCTGCTATCACATCGGGTAACGTTGCCCCACCGGCTGCGGGTCAGATTAACATCACAACTGGTGGTAATCTCGAGCTCGGTACGGAAGAAGCAACAACCTGGACTATTGGTGTGGCATTCCAGCCTGACTTCGTTCCTGGCCTGTCGGTAACTCTTGATTATTTTAACATCAAAGTCACCGATGCAATTTCTGCACCTACTCCAGGTGACTCAATTGCAGCTTGTTTCGATAATCCATCAGGAACCAACCCGTTCTGTCAGCAAGAGTTTATCTCTCGTAGCGCATTTACGGGCGGGCTCGACGGTGATCCAGCACAGGTACAAGGCTTGATCCTTCAGCAGAGTAACTTGGGCCGCATTGCAACCGATGGTCTTGACCTCAGTGTTCGTTATAATACGGATCTGACAGACAATATCGGTCTGGCAATGTCGTTCGACGGAACATGGACCAACAAGAACTTGTTCCAAGCTACTCCAACGTCGATCAATCGTGAGTGTGTAGGCTTCTACTCAGTCAACTGTAATCCACAGTCTGAGTTCGCGTTCACACAGCGTACCTCTTTGACGTTTGACGAAGACTACACATTGTCTCTTCGCTGGCGTTTCCTGAGTGGTGTCGAGCAAGAGCCACAGGATATTATTGATAACGGCCAGGCCTTTATCGGTGATTCTCCATTGTTTGGTGATGTAGACTTCACGCAGATCCCTGCAGAGAGCTATTTCGATCTGACGGGTCAGTGGGACATTAACGAAAATGTACTGCTCACCATCACCGTGCAGAATCTGTTCGACAATCAACCATCTGTTGTTGGTTCGAACATTGGTTCAACGGCGTTCAACAGCGGTAACATCTACCCATCAAGCTATGATGCTCTGGGTCGTCGTTATGGTGCGAGCGTGAAATTCAGCTTCTAATCCAAACGATTAGTACTGAAATGAAGAGGGCGGGCCAATTGGTCCGCCCTTTTTCGTTGCACATAAATGTAAATTTGATACTATTTCAATACAGCGATGCACGTGGAGGGTATTGAAGATGAAAACGGCGATGAAAACGTTAAAAGTCGCTATTGTTATTGCAGTCAGTGCAACTACGCCCCCTGCTTTCGCATCTGTTCAACTGAATCCTTCTGTAAATCAAAAGGAAGATACGACGCCGTCGGGTCTGATTATCGTCAAGATGCTGCAGTCAGAGGAGCAGCTAGAAATGCCCCAGCCCGATGCGAAAGCCAAACCAGCACAGAAAATTACCGACAAGCGTAGTCCTGATTACGTGCGTTGCAGAATAGAGCCGGTAGCGAGCTCTATCTTAAAAACGCGCCGTGTCTGCATGACCAACCGCGAATGGAAATTGGCCATAAGACTGGGTAATAAATATGCCACCGAATTTGTAGCTGATAATCAGCCTGGCTTTTTTGCACAATAAAGCGGCCAGAACCATCACCGTCCCCTATCAAGATTTACAATGGAGTATCTATGAAGATTTTAACTCGTACGGCAGCAATTGCCTCTTTATCCGCTCTTGCGGTATCCAGTTCTACCGCTTTCGCCGGTGAAACAGCCACTACAGAAGATGTGGCAAAGAAGGATAAAAAACCAAAGAAAATTACGGATCGAAAGCATCCTGACTATGTTCGCTGTCGCTCTGAGCCCATCATTGGCTCTTTGGCTCGCAAAAAAAGAGTGTGCATGACCAACCGGGAGTGGGCTGCCCACAATATTGAAGGCAGTAAACGTTCTCGTGAGTTTGTAGATGACAATCAACCAACATTTGCGCCAGGAAATAACTAGTCCAATAGTGATAATAATAGAGCGATTATTTTGCCTGTGCGGTGGGAAATTCCCACTGCATCAGGGCGGTTGACAAAGGAGTATTTGTGAAAGATTTTGTCCGAAGCATTTCAATCATTGCGTTGTCGGGGCTGGCACTTTCTGCACCCTCTGCTTTTGCTGAGGAAACCGGTACTATAGAAGGAACTGAAGAGAAAAAGCCGGAGAAAATTACCGACCGTGGACATCCTGACTATGTGAGATGTAGGTCGGAGCCGATTATAGGTTCGCTTTCACGCAAACGCCGGATATGCATGACCAATGCCCAATGGGTCGCTTATACCCGCAAGGGCAGCAGCGAGTCCAAAGAATTTGTTGATGATAACCAGCCGGGTTTCATGGCAACGCCAAACTAGGTGTAAGCAATCAAAGAAGTGGTGGCTCGAGATAGAAGTTGATCCCCTGACTTTCGGCCACGGCCTTTGTCCACGTGGCCACCATTTCAATCTCGGCTCCATGAACCTGCGCCACTTTTTGCTGTTCTTCATCGCGTGTTTTCGCATCGAAAACTTGGCCGCGCTTAGCCTGATCGAGCTTTGAATGGCTGGTAAATGCGGGGCCTTCAATAACGGCTCTAATTTGCGCCTTATTCATTCCCAATCCATAAAGCTCTGACAGAGCCGCAATAGTCTCCGGCGACTGTCCGAGAAAAGTATCGCTGTCCAGCGTTTTGACACGATCTGCGCCGATTTCCTCGATAACTCTAGCAAACAGCGCATGCTGGGACAGCCATCCGATTGCGGCGACTTGCAGGTCCGTTAGTTGTAGTAGCTCTTCGTGAGAAAAGCCGCCAATCGCATAGCCGTCTTTCAACGTACCAATCAGCACATCGCGTACCCAGATACGGCCCCACATTTCCTTTTTTGCGATGGATTTGAGAAACCCCTCAATCGGCGCATAGAGTAGCAATGCTTTGGCCTCCGGGCGCATCTTCAGCATTTCAATCGCCAACGGATTGCAAATATTCGAAGGCTTGATGATGACCGCTTGATCTTCGCCAAAGGGGCGGGAGAGTAAGGTCAGGCTTTGGTCCATCGCTTCTCTTTGCTTCGCTGCATCAGCGCCGCGCCGTTGCCATCCGATCATGTCGTTGAGGACGACTGGCTCTTTGAGTCCCATGGAGACGCCTTCGATATCGAAGGCCCGCGCCAGCATCGTTGAGCAACAATAAGCGGAATGAAAGATAAAATGGACCGGCGCTGTCGGCGGAGACGCCTGGGCTACCTCCGATCGCGGTATAGAATGGAATTGCTCAATATTGGGCAGATGCTCGTCCGTGATGAACGTGCATTGGCGATGGACATCGCGCGGAACATCAAGGAACCGAAAAGCATCATTCACTTCATCATAGCGATGAGCCAGATAGTTGGCATCACCCAATATTTCGTTCTGTTGCACAGTGTTGATCATAGATATTATCTGCCGAACATCGGCAAATAGCGCAAGATCAACCTTCGGTTGTTGCTGCTGATTCCATTTTCAACGCGCCGTCGCCTTCATCAATCTGTACAGTGCTGTTGTCCGGCACATCGCCGCGCAAGATCATGTCAGCCAGCGGGTCCTGCAGATATTTCTGGATCGCACGTTTCAATGGCCTTGCACCATAAACGGGATCATAGCCGACCCGGCCGAGCCAGCGTTTGGCGGCATCGGTCAATTCAAGAATGATCTTACGATCCTTGAGCAGTTTCTGCACGCGGGCGACCTGTATTTCTACAATCGGTGCCATATGCTCTTCGGCCAGCCGGTGGAACAGGATGATCTCGTCCAGCCGGTTGAGAAATTCGGGCCGGAAATGCGAGCGGACGACTTCCATGACTTGCGGCTCGACATCCTTGACCTTCTCGTCATCTTTCAGGTTCGCCATATATTGGCTGCCGAGGTTGGAGGTGAGGATGATTAACGTGTTCGAGAAATCAACCTTGCGGCCCTGACCATCAGTGAGATGCCCGTCGTCGAGCACCTGCAGCAGCACATTAAACACATCGCTATGTGCTTTCTCAACCTCGTCAAACAGGATCACCTGATAGGGTCGCCTGCGCACCGCTTCTGTTAGCACGCCGCCTTCTTCATAGCCGACATATCCCGGAGGTGCGCCGATTAGCCTTGCGACGCTGTGCTTCTCCATAAATTCGGACATGTCGATACGGACCATTGCCTGATCATCATCGAACAGAAATCCAGCGAGTGCCTTGGTAAGCTCCGTCTTGCCGACACCAGTGGGGCCGAGGAACAGGAAGCTACCGAGCGGACGGTTGGGGTCCTGCAACCCGGCACGCGAGCGCCGGACAGCGGAGGATACCGCTTCAATCGCATCTTTCTGACCGATAACCCGCTTGCCGATCAACTCTTCCATGGCGAGCAGTTTTTCGCGTTCGCCTTCGAGCATTTTGTCAACCGGGATACCGGTCCATTTGGAAACAACAGAGGCAATATCTTCGCTGACCACTTCCTCGCGCAACATCGCACCTTCGGTCGCATCGCCAGCCTCTTCCAGTTTCTTTTCGAGGTTGGGAATTGTGCCGTAGCTCAGCTCGCCTGCCTTGGCGAGATCGCCGGCACGTTCTGCCTGCTCCAGCTCCAGACGCGCAGCATCCAGTTCTTCCTTCACATGGGCTTCTGCATGGATTTTGTCTTTTTCACCCTGCCAGCGAGTGGTTAATTCGGTCGATTCCTGTTCCAGTTCGGCGAGTTCTTTTTCCAGCGTTTCGAGACGGCTTTTGGATGCGTCATCATTCTCTTTGGACAGGGCTTCGCGTTCAATTTTCATCTGGATAATCCGCCGGTCGAGGGTTTCGATTTCCTCTGGCTTGGACTCTACTTCCATCCGGATGCGCGATGCCGCCTCATCCATAAGGTCAATGGCTTTATCCGGCAGGAAGCGATCGGAAATATAGCGGTGCGACAGGGTGGCTGCGCTCACAAGTGCGCCATCGGTAATTCGCACGCCGTGATGCAGTTCATATTTTTCCTTCAGGCCGCGTAGAATTGAAATGGTGTCTTCCACCGTCGGCTCGCCGATAACAACGGGTTGGAACCGCCGCTGCAAAGCCGGATCTTTTTCAACATGCTTTTGATATTCATCCAGCGTTGTCGCGCCAATACAATGCAGTTCGCCCCGCGCCAGCGCTGGTTTCAAAAGATTGCTCGCATCCATCGAACCTTCTGATGCGCCTGCTCCGATCAATGTATGCATCTCGTCGATGAACAAGATGATTTCTCCATCAGCACCGCGTACTTCATCAAGTACACCTTTCAATCGCTCTTCAAACTCTCCGCGATATTTCGCACCCGCAATGAGCGCGCCCATATCGAGCGACATCAAGCGGCGGTCTTTCAGGCTGTCTGGTACATCGCCATTGGCAATGCGCAGCGCTAGTCCTTCGGCGATAGCGGTCTTGCCGACGCCCGGTTCGCCGATCAAGACCGGGTTGTTCTTTGTCCGACGCGCCAAAATCTGGATCGTGCGACGGATCTCCTCATCGCGGCCGATAACCGGATCCATCTTGCCTTCGCGTGCCGCTTCGGTGAGGTCGCGCGCAAATTTCTTCATCGCATCATAACGATCTTCGGCAGAGGCTGTGTCGGCTGTACGTCCACCGCGCAAATCATTAATTGCTCCATTCAGAGCATCAGGTGTCACGCCCGCGTTGGTCAGTGCCTTGCCAGCCGCAGTATCTTTGGACAGTGTCAGAGCAAGTAACAGACGTTCGACCGTGACAAAGCTATCGCCCGCTTTTTCCGCGATTTGCTCTGCCTGATCCAATACACGCACGGTGTCGTTGTTCAGTCCCGGTGTTTGCTGTGCCCCGCTGCCCGACACGGCAGGGATTTTGTCCAATGTCGCATCAATCTCGAGATGCGCCTGTTTGGCGTTACCGCCCGCCTTGGTGATTAGGCCGGATGCCATGCCCTGATCGTCTTCGAGCAGCGCCTTGAGCAAGTGCGCAGCGGTAATCTGCTGATGGTTCATGCGGATCGCTACGGTCTGAGCGGATTGCAAAAAGCCTTTGGCGCGATCGGTAAATTTCTCGAGATTCATTGTCCCGTTCCCTCGTTCATGGTTCTCAACCGATATGGAGTGATGTTTTTATCACACAAGGGAGCGGGACAAATAATTGTTATCGAAGCCTATTCAGCGGTCCAGTCGCGCGCAAGTTGATCGAGCAAACGGACACCATATCCAGATGCCCCTTTGGGCGTCAGTGGTTTTGCGGACTTATTCCAATCCACGCCGGCAATATCCAGATGCGCCCAAGGCAGGGATTCATCCACAAAATAGCCGATAAAATGAGCCCCGGCACTCGCGCCTGGCGCGTCCGTAACACCCGAATTTTTTACATCGGCAATGTCCGAGCGGATGGCTTTGGCATAGGCAGGATGTAGGGGGAGCCGCCATAGATGTTCGCCGCTATCCTCAGCGGCTTTAAGTAAACGATCAGCTATTTCGTCCTCACGCGCAAATAGTCCAGCATATTGATCACCCACGGCCCGTCCAACCGATCCGGTCAAAGTCGCGATATCAACTAGCGCAAATGGTTTGTACCGATCCGCCACATATTGCACGGCATCCGCGAGCACCAACCGGCCTTCCGCATCTGTACTAAGGATTTCGATGGTCTTGCCGCCATAGGTGCGCACCACATCGCCTGGTCGCTGAGCATTGGCACCCGGCATGTTTTCGGCAAGTGCGGCAACCGCTACGATATTCACCGGCGCACGGCTCTTGGCCAGCGACAATGTCGCGCCCATCACAGCGGCGGCGCCAGACATGTCGGCCTTCATCGCCCACATGCCCTTGTTGGGCTTGATAGAGATACCGCCGGTGTCAAAAGTGATCCCCTTGCCAGCCAGGGCCAGCGGCGCGCCGCTTCCACCCGTATAGCGGACGACCATCATCCGCGAACCGCGCGGGCTGCCCTGACCGACACCGACAATTGCGCCCATGTTCATTTTTCGCATCGCGGCTTCGTCGAGGACTTCGATGCGGATATTCGGGACACCTTTGAACGCAGCGCTAACCCGATCAACGAAGCTCTGTGGATAGAGTGTATTGGCCGGTTCGCTCTGCAGATCGCGGGTCATCCGGACACTGTCAGCAAGATGTTTGTGGCGATTATTCCAGAGGGCTTGGGCAGCAGATGCCTGTGGTCCGGAAATTGTCACCCCTTGGCTTGCCGGAGCTGTTTCGACATCCGTCTGATAGCGGTCAAAACGGTATTGGCCGAGATCAAGACCAAGTGCCGCATCTGCCATCGCTGCAGCATCGGGAGGACCAACTAGTGCCAACTCCGTGTCTTCCGTAATCAACTTTTGCACGGCTTTGCCAGCAGCAGATTTCCAGTCTGCTCCTTGGTCATCTGGCTTGGCTGCACCGGCGAGCATGATAAGCGGACGGCTGCCGATCCCGCGCAGTTTCAGAGTGCTTCCTGTTTTGCCCTTGAAGTCGGCAGAGGCGATTGCCGCTTCCACGGCACTCCGTTCAGCGGGAGAAAGGGCAGGGATGTTCGGCAATGCAGCGCCTTGCATCAGGATCACCAGACCGGCATCGGCGGGTGCCTGCTCGGCAAAGGCAATCGGACGTTCGGTACTATTGGGAACGGTACTGGCCGGGACACCTGATCCAACAACGGTTTGCGCTGTTGTCGGGGCGGCAAATGTAAGTGCAGACAAGGCGGAGAACAGGGCTAGGTGAGAAATTTTTGATTTCGGCATGAACAATCCTTTGGCTGAGACGATGGGGAGGTAATCCGGTTGACCAACGTTACAACTTTGCGCAAGAACGATTAAAAGGGCAAGGTCGATTGCCATAGAAAAAGGAAATGAAATGAAGGCGATCAAGCGAACTGGAATAGGATTGTTGATCCTGATTTTGCTGGTCGCCATCGCGCTGGCGGTTTGGGAGCCGCTTTCCGTTACAGAAGGAAAAGCACCTTCGGCACGCGACTATGAGGCGCGGATTGTGCGCGACAGCTTTGGCGTGCCGCATATTTTCGGCAAGACCGATGCGGATGTCGCCTATGGTGTCGCCTATGCTCATGCCGAGGATGATTTTATAACACTGCAAGAAGTCACCGCGATGACCCGGGGTCGGCTTGCAACCCTCAACGGTGCAGATGGCGCACCGATTGATTTTGTCGCGGCGTTGCTTGATGTCGATGGTACGGTGAAACGCAAATATGATGATCTGCCGGAAGACGTGCGCGCAGTGCTGGATGGCTATGCGTCGGGACTAAATGCTTATGCCGACGAACATCCGGATGAGGTAGAGCTTTCCAAGCTATTCCCTGTCAATGGCCGGGATATTGCCGCTGGTTTCGCCCTGCGCTCGCCGTTTTTCTTTGGCCTTAATGGCCCGATACAGGCGCTGACGGAAGGCAAGCCGCTGCGCCGGGAGGGAGGCCCCAGTCTGGCCGTTCCGATTGAGAACCGTACCGTACATCCATTGAGCGAAGACAAAATCATTACACCGGTCGGCCCCGATCCTGATGAAAATGGTTCCAACGCTTATGCGATTGCACCGGAGCGTTCCACCGATGATAAAACCCGCCTGATTTCCAACTCGCACCAGCCGTTGCGCGGTAATGTCGCGTGGTATGAACTGGTCGTGCATAGTGAAGAAGGTTGGGATTTCGCTGGTGCCAATTTCCCTGGATCGCCTTTCCCGTTTCTGGGGCATAACAAGAATTTGGGCTGGACCAATACGGTCAATCGGCCTGATCTTATCGATATTTACAAGCTGACGCTCAACGAAAAGGGCAATGCCTATAAATATGATGGCGAATGGTTGCCGCTCGAGAAAAAGCGCATCTGGCTGAAAATCAAATATGGGCCGTTTGTCATTCCCTATCCGCAAATGGTCTACCGATCCGTCCACGGCCCGGTAATCATGAACGGCAGTGGCGCTTATGCGCTGCGCTATGCGGGCATGGACCAGCTCGACATGCTCACCCAATATTACCGGATCAACAAGGCGCAGGATTTTGATGAATGGCAAGCCGCCATGGCCGGGCAGGGCGTTCCTGCGACCAATTTCATCTATGCCGATGCCAAGGGTAATATTGGGATGTTCTATAACGCTATGTTCCCCGACCGCGCGCCGGGTTTTGACTGGCGGACGGTTCTGCCCGGGGACAATCCGAACGCGCTGTGGCAGAATACATTACCGTTTACGCGCGTGCCCGCGCTGATTAATCCCGGCTCCGGCTATGTAATGAACGCGAATAACACGCCTTATGTTGCGGCAGGGCCAGGTGATGAACTGAACCCGGAGAATTTTTCTCCACTGATGGGGATTGAGGATGACCAGACGAACCGGTCACGCCGGTCGATCGATTTGCTGGAAGCCACTGGCAAGATCGGTGATGCAGAAATCCGCCGAATCAAATATGACACCGCCTATGCTCAGGCAGGATATGCCAAAGATTGGCTGGATAAGGTCGCAGCATTGGACCTGAAAGATGATCCGGAACTCGCCAAAGCACAGGCTTTGCTCGCAAAATGGGACTGGGATCTTGATGGCAAGGGGCCCGCCGATGCGCTGGCGCTAAAAATGCTGCGCCCAGCGAACAAGGCACATTATCAGCGTGGTACCGTTCCTGATCCGCGAGAGATATTGCAGGAGACCGTCGATCATTTGAACAAATATTTCGGCCGTATCGACCCGCCGATGCTGGAGGTGCTCCGCCTGCGTCAGGGCGATGTGGACCTTCCCATTGATGGCGGCAATGACACTATCCGAGCCTCCACCTTATGGGATGTTGAAGATGATGGCCGCCTTTCCGTTCGTCATGGCGACAGCTTCATCATGTTCGTCGAGTGGGACAAGGCCGGTGCTGTGAACTCACGCTCGATCCAGCCCTTCGGTGCCGCGACCACCCGTCCCGACAGCCCGCATTATACCGACCAGATGCAGCTATTTGTGGACAAGAAGCTGAAACCGGTCTGGTTTGATCCAGCGGCGCTGGAGAAGAACAAGGTGAGTGAAAAGGTAGTGGGATCAGCTCGCGGGGCAGAGCAATGACGGCGGGAGAACTGTTTGCCTGGGTGCGAGTGAGGTTTTTGTAAGACCAAGTTAAACCTGTGCCCGGTTGACAATTCTGCTATCGGCAGCGATAAATATATCCATTGGATATATTAAGGAACCTGCTTTGACACCATATGACATGATACGGGAAAGCATTTCCCAGACCGTCCCATTTGCCAGTCATACTGGAATTGAGTTGGTTTCTATCGAGAATGGGATCGGTGAGGCGCTACTCCCCGCTCAGGATGTAACATTGAACCATATTGGCAGCCAACATGCCGGTGCGTTGTTCACGCTCGGCGAAGCGGCCTCTGGCGCAGCTATGGCTGGGGGCTTTATATCGGTCCTGATGGCAGTGAGGCCTGTGGCTGCCAATGCTTCCATCCTATATCTCAAGGTTGCCAAAGGGCCAATCCGCGCGTTTGCAAAGCTGTCTGACCCTGCCGAGGCTTTGCTGCATGAACTGGACGAGGTCGGTAAGGTTCAATTTGCGGTGGAGGTCGGTATGCGCGATGAAGCAGAGACGGAAGTCGCAACCATGCTGGTCGACTGGCATGTTTCCAAGGCTGCCGCATGACAAAAAAGGCGCGCGAAAATTACCATCATGGTGATCTGCATCAGACGGTTTTGGACCTTGCGCGCAAGCGGATTGATCAGGGCGATGTCGATAAGCTTAGTATGCGATCTCTGGCGAAGGAAATCGGTGTCGCCCACCGGGCCATTTACAATCACTTTGCTGACAAGGATGCATTGTTATCCGCAGTTGCGGCAACCGGCTATCATGAGTTAGCCAATCTGCTCGGCAAAACCAAAGATGCAGCAGAATTTGTCCGCGTCTATGCGACCTTCGCGCTCAGCCACCGCAATCTCTATGCAATCATGATGAACCGCAGCTACACACAATTTGAAAATATTCCAGCATTGCGGGCGGGTGCCGATGCGATGATTGGCAGGTCAATAGCCTTGCTCGCGCCTGGGCAAGGCAGTGACGATGACAAGCGTAGAGCCGTCATGCGCTATTGGATGCTGGTTCATGGGGGGATCGGTCTTCACAGCAGCAGTGTGCTGAAGGCCCGGCCGGACGAGGATTTCATCAATGAACTATTGGCAGTCGCTGGCTTGGGTCCTGAGCCAGATGAGGCCGCGCAACCCCTCTGGTCGACGAACAAGGAGCCCCCCCAATGATACAGAATCGATTCAAGACTATTTCTAGATATGTCTTGGCTGCATTTGCCCTGACACTAATCGCGGCTTGCACAGATGTGCCCGCCGCATCAGATTCAGGGCCGCCTGTGACGCTGATCATTAACTTCGAGGCAAGCGACGAAGGGCTGTCTGAGTTTTCGGACATAATGGCCGGTGTAGCAGACGCAATGGCTTCAGAGCCCGGTTTTGTGTCAGCGATTGTCTATCAGAATGTCGAAAGGCCTACTGCATTTGTACTGCAGGAAGTGTGGGCTTCGAAAGAAAAACACGGTGAACATTTTGATCGCATAGTTGCATCCGGAGATTGGGCCCATATCAATAGCCTTTTAAAGACCGAACCGATCATGGGCTATTATTCGACCGATCCGGTTGATCCATAAATAATGATGGCGAAGGATGACCAAGGTTTGCACATAGGTACCGCTTCTTAGCGGCGCGCTTTAAGAAAGGGCACAAAACTGGGCACCCGATCACGATAATCGCGATAGGGCTCTCCAATCTCTTCGATCAAATCTGCCTCTTCAAATGGCGTCGCGAGAATGATGTAAGCAAAAGTAGCGCCTGCAAAGACCATATGCCCAACGGTGAAATGCGGTGTCGTTAAAGGGGCAACCATCCAGCCAAGACTGATCGGATGGCGCACCAGCGCGTAGAGATAACGGGCGGTCATATCGGACGGATCCGGTTTCGCATTCCGAAAGTTTTGCCAAGCCTGTGCAACGCCCATAAATCCAAAATGACCAAAGTGAAATGTGGCCGCGACCATCATCAGCCATATGCAGGCATAAGCCGCATATATCACGCCAGCAGCCAGACCGGATGGAACATGCCATATCGTTATCGGGATAGGTTGCCAGAAAAATACCAGTAATGCTGTCATCGCCACGGTCATGTACAGATAGGTTGCCCGTTCGATTGGCGCGGGAATCACTCTTGTCCACCAACGCTTGAACGATGTTCGGGCAGTAACCGAATGATGCAGGCCAAAAAAGCCTATCAGTCCCGAATTGATCAATATGGCCGGCCAAAGCCCAAAAGATTTGCCACCACCTGTCTCATTGCCGCTTATTCCCTTGGGCACTCCAAAATCGATAAGAAAACCCATGATGTAGAGTAAGGAAGCGATGCCAACAATATAGGCACCAAGGGCATAGAGTAGCATCAGACTTTTGCGTATCATATCATGATCCTTATCGAGAGGAACCAATAGCAAGCCGCCTTTTGCGGGCGGCTTGCTATTGGTTTAGTTCCAGTTTTTCTGGTGATCAGCGTGGGTTTTCAGATAGGCACCGGCATCGAAATGCGTATCGTAAAAGCCGGTATCCAGCTTATGGGCCTGAAGATACATCAGCGTTAATATGGCCGGAACTTTGGCAGGAAACCGACCGAACGTGTCCTGTACATATTGCGCCATAGTCGCCACACAATCGATAAACTCATCATCAATCGGCGCTGCGCTTCGCCGCACGGCGTCGGTTTCCTTATAGTGGCCGGGTGTATTGCCGTTAAACGGCCCGCCTTTTCCAAATTTGCGTTTCACTACCGATTCAACCGCGGCGCGCATATCCTTGAAATGGGGCTGGCAATGCCCCTCCAATATGCCATCCAGTCCGGTTACGTGAGGCAATGGCTGATCCGGCAGCATGTCGAAACGAAAGCCCAGACCAGGCACTTGCGGGTCACCGCTTGCGCCCAAAACGCTGAACGGATTAAGGCCATCATACATCCAGCCACCCAGACCCATGGCCTGCAGCATTAATGCGCCAGCATAGCAGGAACAGGATAGTTCAACGGTCACTTCCGTCGCACTGACCTGCTCGACATAGGTCAGCGGGTATGGGTTCTTGAGATCAACAAGATGCTTGAACTTATCGAGGCCCGGGATGGGGCGATTGTTCACATCGTCATAGATGCACACGCCGCCCTGAACGAAGTAGCACAGTGCCATGATGATATGCTGTGCCAGATCTGCGACTGGAAAGATCATTGTGCTACCGGGCACATTGGCGCACCATTCATTGTGCATTTCCATATGCTGCGGCTGGGCTGGTATTTTTAAGCGACCATCTGCCAGCTTTACGATCCGCGATTTATGCACATCCAAATAGGCTTTGAGGTCGGTCTCGCCTTTGGCGTTGACTGCATTTGTTGCCGGCATGTCGCGGGTAGGGAGGAAGTAGACTCCCTTATCATCTGTGTAGAAAAATTCGGTAATCTGAAATCCCGCGCAGGACGGAAATGTTCGCCCGCCGGCTGCCCCGGCATAATTGGGAATGTGGGGCAGATAATTGGGATTATGGGGGATGAGGTTTGACCATCCGGTATTGCCCGCGACGGTGGTAAGCAGCAACATCTGTTCAAGCTCGGACAAAGGTTCTGGTTTCTGCTGGGACGTATAGGCAAGCGGCCCATCGGGGATCGACGCACCGCGCGCAAAGCGCCGAGACCGCCGGCCTTGAATGGCCTCAATCAGCGGGAAGTTGACCGCGTTAGAAAGGCCTTTGGGCAGGTCGGGGATTCTGTTTAACAGGATATTGCCCTTTGACTTCAGAGTCGCGGCAGAGGCCGTTGCACCCATTCCTGCCAGCATCGTTCCTGCGCCGAGCATCGAAGCGCCGAGAATTCTGCGCCGCGATGCACCAAAACGTGTTTTCACTTCATGAGGGGACATGATTTTTCCTTCTAAACTTTCATTGACTTTGTATGTATCCAGTGGATACTTAATAATCGCAATAGGACGTTTCTGTCAACATTCGCGATTACTAGGGAATTTTACCCACAGAATTGTTGGCTGTTTATTGAGGTTTTTGGCCAACTTCCATCGCCTGCTAGCCGTCTAAATTTAGCAAGGCCGTCTGTTTACATGGCCTTCGGAAGGACATGAGCGGGTCAGTATCGAAGTGAACTAATCGTCTGACGAAGGGCCCTTTACGGTCTTAAAACCGTATCCACCGCTTCAGGCAACAGCTCTGGATAATCGGTAATATAATGCAGCCCCCGGCTTTCCTTGCGGGCCAAAGCTGACTTCACGATCAAATCGGCGACCTCGATCAAATTCCGCAGCTCGATCAAATCCTGTGTCACCCGGAAATGGCCGTAATATTCCTCTACCTCGCCGCGGAGCAGGTCGATGCGGTGTTGGGCGCGTTCGAGGCGTTTGGTGGTGCGGACGATGCCGACATAATTCCACATGAATCGGCGGATTTCGGTCCAGGTTTGCTTGATCACGACTTCTTCGTCGCTATCGGTGACGCGGCTTTCATCCCATGGGCGGATCGCCGGAGGTTCCGGCATCTCATCCCAATGGGCGGCGATATCGCGCGCTGCTGCATCGCCAAAGACGAAACACTCAAGCAAGCTGTTGGAGGCGAGGCGGTTCGCACCGTGCAGGCCGCTTTCGCTGGCTTCGCCGGCTGCATAAAGGCCAGGCAGGTCGGTGCGGCCATTGAGGTCGATCAATATTCCGCCACACGTATAATGCTGGGCCGGCACCACGGGTATCGGCTCCTTGGTCATATCAATGCCAAGACCGATGAGCTTGTCATAAATGTTTGGGAAATGATGTTTCACAAATTCCGGTTTTTGGTGCGAAATATCGAGATGGACATAATCGAGGCCAAGCCGCTTAATCTCATGGTCATTGGCACGGGCAACAATATCGCGCGGAGCCAGCTCCATACGTTCGGGATCAAAGCGATCCATGAAGCGTTCGCCGCCATCCTGTACGCCGGGCGGTAGCTTCAGATGGCCACCTTCGCCGCGCACCGCCTCGGTGATAAGGAAGTTTTTGACTTCGAGATTATAGAGGCAGGTTGGGTGGAACTGCATCATCTCCATATTGGAAACCCGTGCGCCAGCGCGCCAGGCCATCGCAATTCCATCCCCGGTTGCGCCGCGCGGGGCTGTGGAGAACAAATAGGTCCGGCCCGCGCCGCCACTTGCCATGATGGTGGCCCGCGATGTCAGCGTCTCGACCCGGCCCGTGTCGTTGTTGAGCGCATATACGCCCCATACATTTTTCGCGCCGGTGGGTGTTTCAGCATGGCGGTCGGCAATCAGGTCAATCGCGACCATATGCGGTTGCAGGGTGATATTGGGGTGGGATGCTGCGGTATTTTGCAGCGCCTCCTGCACGGCCCAGCCAGTTGCATCATCGACATGAACAATCCGGCGGTGGCTATGGCCCCCTTCGCGGGTCAGGTGAAGGACTTCGGCTTCCTTGTTGAAGGGAACGCCCATATCTTCCAGACGCTCAATCGCGGCAGGCGCATTTTCAACCACAAACTCAACTGTTTCCCTCCGGTTCAGGCCAGCGCCGGCAACCATGGTATCATTGATATGGTTTTCAAATGTATCACCAGCATCCAGCACAGCGGCAATGCCGCCCTGCGCCCAGGCTGTTGAGCCGCCCGCAAGATCGCCTTTGGCAAGCACCAGAACCTTGTGCGTCCGCGCCAGCGTGATCGCAGCGCTTAGCCCCGCTGCTCCGGAACCGACGATGATGACATCGAAATGACTCACGCGGCTTTGCGCGTCAGATTTAGGAAGACGTCTTCGAGATCAGCTTCCCGCGTCGTGACATCGACAATTTGATAGCCGCGCTTTTGCACGGCTTGCATCACACCGCCGGCATTTGTGTGATCTTTGTTATAAGTGACAGCGACCGTGCGCGGCCCGATAATTTCCGCTTTCAAAAACAGATCATCTGCAAAGGTCACGGCATCGGATTCTTGTGAAACATCTCGGTCCAAAGTCAGTTCAACCAATTTCTCGCGCGCCATATTGACGAGTTCCGGGGTGGTCTTCAGCGCGATCAACTTGCCATGATTGATAATAGCAATCCGGTCGCAGAGATTTTCCGCTTCTTCCAGATAATGCGTGGTCAGAACAATCGTCACGCCGGATTTATTGAGCTGTTCCACATATTCCCAAAGCTGCTGCCGCAATTCGATATCCACGCCCGCTGTGGGTTCATCAAGCACCAATATCGGCGGCGAATGCACCATCGCTTTTGCAACCAAAAGACGCCGTTTCATCCCGCCTGACAGCGTGCGCGAATAGGCATCCGCCTTGTCATCCAGATGCACGGCGCGGAGCAATTCCATCGTCCGGCGTTCGGATTTCTTGATCCCGTAAAGCCCCGCCACCACTTCCAGCGATTCTGCCGGCGTGAAGAAAGGATCGAACATTATTTCCTGTGGTACAATGCCGATGGAAGCTTTGGCGTTGCGGTGATCTATATCTATATCAAAGCCCCAAATATTGGCAGAACCGCTAGTCTTGCTAACCATGCCCGACAATATGTTGATAAGGGTCGATTTGCCGGCCCCATTAGGCCCCAATAGGCCGAAAATCTCGCCGCGTTTCACGTCAAAAGTGACATCATCCAGGGCTTTTTTGCCACCTTCATAGGTTTTGGAAAGATTTTGGATGGAAATAGCAGCTTCGGTCATGCCATCCGCATAACCATCTTGTTCTCTACAATCAAAGGCTTTGCGTCAGCGAATATACAGAATGTGACAGCTTTTAATAAAAAATTAGGTACGATGTTAAACTTATCTTTCTTGTGTTGCCGCTAGTAAAGGCAGTGTGGAACAAATTGGGGACCAGAAAAGGGCGTTGAAGCCCCGCTTTGCGCGTGCAGCAATGCTGTTGCTTGCACTTAGTTGTGCGTCAGTTGTTTCGAACGCAAATGCGCAGTCTGCTGATACAATGGCATCGGTCAGTCGCAGTATTACAGTTGTTAAAAATAGCGACTTGCTCTTCGGTGATTTTATTGCCGGGACGACCAATAGCAATTTTCGCATGCACGCTGTTACGGGCAATTTGATTCAGCAGAGCGGCGATGCGGTTTCGATCGGTGGTACACAAAGCCGTGCGTCATTTACCGCGACCGGAACGCCCTTTGCTCAGGCCAATATAAGGCGTTCGCAAAATAGTATTGATATCGTTCGAGATGGCGGATCAGAGACAATGCGGGTTGATAATTTTTGGCTCGGCAACAGCGGGGGCTTGCGCGATCAGATTTTGGATGCTGCTGGGCAAGCCACATATTTTGTCGGAGGCCGGTTGCGTATAGGACCCAATCAGGCCGCTGGAACATATCGCGGGACGTTTAATGTGACGATTGAATATCAGTGAATATATAGGAAAGCCCAAGGGTTAATGGGGATTAACCTTGAAAATTGGGTGTTGTTTAGACTTTTGTGGGTAGTGAGTAGATTATGAAGACCAGAGACCAGATTATACCGCGCATGATCGGCGGCCTGTTGATCCTGCTTATTGGCGTGACCAGTGCACCAGCCGCGCTTGCGCAGGATGCAAATGCTGATAGTCGAGCCGTAACCATCGGCCCGCTATCCGTTGTCAATATCGCTGACCTTGAGTTCGGGAGCATTATCCCGAGTGCAACGGCTGGCACAGTGTTTATTGACACGCGTAATGGCAACCGGAGCACTACCGGCGGTGTTACAACGGCTGCTGGCGCCAATAACCGCGCCAATTTCATCATCTATGGTGGTCCAAACCAGATTGTTGAAATATCGATTCCCGGATCGACAACGATCACCCATACCAATGGCTCGGACAACATGCTTATCGATCAGATGGCTATCGGTAATGGCAATCGGAATTTCAGCACATTTGTACGCGGCCTTTTGGGCACGCTCGGCATTTACCAGCTCACCGTTGGTGGCAGGCTGAATGTTAACGCCAACCAGCTGGATGGCGACTATACGGGCAGTTTCATCATGACGGTTGATTATCTCTGATAAAATCAAACGGTTCGCCGACCGTAATATATTGCGCTGGCGGATCACTGTTGCTAATTCCGCGTCATGAACGACACACCTGAAACCGTAAGAACATCAAAAAAGCGCAACGCCTGCGATGGCGCATCCGATATTCCGGGTGGTGCAGCGCTTGGCCATCCTCGCGTCTGGCTGGAAATTGATGAAAAAGGTTATGTCGATTGCGGCTATTGTGATCGCCGTTTCATATTAATTGGCGGACCGGCTGATGTCGCTGCCGAGGCGTTTTCAGGCGAATAATCTGACTTAAGGGGTGCGCAGCCCCGATTTCGTTTCTATATAAAAGAAATGATGAAAAATATTGACCCTCGCTCGTTTTTGTATCGCCCTGATGGCTTGGACCCGGAACGGGCCAAAGCGCTTGTCTCCGGTAGTCTTTCGGCCTGTGATGATGGGGAGCTTTACCTGCAATATAGCGCGGTAGAGAGCTTCGGCTTTGATGATGGCCGTCTGAAGACAGCCGACTATAGCACGGACAGTGGTTTTGGCCTGCGTGGTGTATCTGGCGAAATGACCGGTTTCTCGCATAGCAACGAGATCAGCGAAGCGGCCATCAAACGCGCGGCGCAGACATTGCAATTGCTCGATCCGGCCAAGGGTGAAGCGGCTGCGCCCCCGCGTGGTTCGAACCAGCATCTTTATGGTGAGGCCAATCCGCTCGAAACAATTCCGTTCGCGAAAAAGGTCGCGCTGTGTCAAGAAATTGACGCGGCGGCGCGCGCCCGTGATCCGCGGGTTGCACAGGTGTCTGTTGGCCTGTCCGGCAGTTGGAGCGTGGTTGAGATTGTTCGTCCCGACGGGTTCGTTGCAACCGATGTGCGGCCTTTGGTGCGGCTCAACGTATCGATTGTCGCCGAACAAAATGGCCGCCGTGAAACCGGCAGCTTTGGCATGGGCGGGCGTTATCTCTATGATCAGCTGTTTGAGGAAAGCCGCTGGAATCGGGCCATTGATGAAGCGCTTAATCAGGCGTTGGTGAATCTTGAAAGTGTCGATGCGCCTGCTGGCGAACAGACCGTATTGCTTGGCCCTGGCTGGCCCGGCATTATTTTGCACGAGGCTATTGGTCATGGTCTCGAAGGCGATTTCAACCGCAAGGGCACGAGCGCCTTTTCCGGACGCATTGGCGAGCGTGTCGCCGCGCCGGGTGTGACGGTTGTCGATGATGGTTCGATCAATGAACGGCGCGGATCGCTGAGCATCGATGATGAAGGCACGCCGACGCAGGAAAATGTCCTGATCGAGGATGGCATATTGAAATGCTATATGCAGGATCGGCTTAACGCTCGCCTTATGGGCGTTCCCGCGACCGGCAATGGTCGCCGCGAAAGCTATGCCCATGCGCCAATGCCGCGGATGACCAACACGTTTATGCGCGGCGGTAACGATGATCCCGACGAGCTGATGGGCCGCGTTAAAAACGGTATCTATGCCAAGAGCTTTGGCGGCGGACAGGTGGATATTGTCTCCGGCAAGTTCGTCTTCTCCTGCACCGAGGCTTATAAGATTGAGAACGGCAAGCTGGGCGCACCGATCAAAGGCGCGACGCTGATTGGCGACGGTCCGACCGCACTGACCAAGGTGACCGGTATCGGCAATGACATGGCGCTGGACGAAGGTATCGGCGTGTGCGGTAAAGGCGGGCAATCTGTGCCAGCTGGCGTTGGACAGCCGACATTGTTGGTCGATGGGTTGACCGTTGGGGGCACGGCATAAGGTTGGAGATAGAATGACCAAGAGTCCTCCATATCGTCAAACAATCCCGATCTGGTGGAGTATGTTCTGGCGTAATTCGGTTTTTGGTTTTTTAGCTGCTGGTATCGCAGTGTTTTTCGCTGGAATAGTTGCTGGTTGGTCAGGGTTTTCTGGGAATACCACCCTTTTAGTAGCTGCGGTTGGTTTCTTGGCTGGGGTGCCGGTGTCTTTTTGGGCATTTAGGCAGGCGTTGATCAAGCATGGACTTGGATTGCACAGTGAGCCGCTAGACGAAATTTTTGAATGAGCTGGACTGACGACATCCTAGTCTATTGGTTCACTGAACTCGATTCCAATGACTGGTTCGGGTCGGGCGAAGCTATCGACGAACAAATCACCGAGCGCTTTCAAGAGCTTTGGGTAGAGCAGAGGGCGAAAGTCGCCACAGACTTTCTCGCGTCGCCCGAAGCTGCTCTGGCTGCGATCATCCTGTTCGATCAATTTCCGCGCAATATGTTCAGGGACACGTCAGAGGCCTTTGCGACCGACCATCTGGCACTGCAAATTGCCAACGAAACAATCGACCGTGAACTGGATCACAAACTGACCAACGATCAACGGATGTTCGTCTACATGCCCTTGATGCACAGCGAAGATTTGGAAGATCAGACCCGCTCGCTGGGACTGTTCACGGCTTTGGGGGTTGAAAACAACATTAAAATTGCCAAGGCGCATCGCGATGTGATCGAGAAATTTGGACGCTTTCCGCATCGCAATGATGTGCTGGGCCGTGAAACCCGTCCGGAGGAGCAGGCGGCTATGGATGAGGGGGCGAGTTGGTAGGCGCTGTGCGGATAATATTTCAAGAAACATGGACGGCGCTCAAGACATGGCCGGATGCGAAACAGTGGCTGGCGGCTTTGCGCCTTGCCATACCCGTACTGGCCATTGTCGGTTTCATTGGATTTCTAGGTGGCTGGGCCCATTGGTATCCAGTGGATCGCTGGCAAGAGGCTGTGAGTGCTGTCTTTGTCGCCTTTTTCGTTTCAGCGATTCCAGCAGAATTGGTGTTTCGTGGTGTTCTCTTGTCCGCCTTGGCCAAATATAGTCCGCGGTGGGGGGCTTGGCTCGCGACCGTCGCATTTGCGCTTTCATACCCGATTTATGTGATGATCAACGAGACGAAATGGAACGGGGTTCTGGCCATGCCTTCGTTTTGCTTTGCCATGCTGGTTTTTGGTATTATCCTGTCCCACATCCGCATTGTTTCGCGGTCGCTATGGCCAGTGATACTGATTCACGGGGTCGCAGCCGTTATATGGATGTTAGTGCTAGGACGGCAGTTCTACTGAACAGGAATGAGACAATGGCTGAATTTTTTGATGCATTAAATGACGATCATACCGCTTTTATCGCGAAGCAGCCGGTATTTTTTGTGGCGACGGCCGCACCGGACGCGCGGATCAATCTCTCGCCCAAAGGATATGATGCCTTTCGGGTATTGGGGTCAAAACGTGTCGCTTATCTGGACCTTGGTGGGTCCGGCAATGAAACCCATGCGCATCTGATTGCGGATGGCCGGGTGACGATCATGTTCAACAATTTCGCCAATCCTGCGCTGATCATGCGACTCTATGGGACCGGAAAGCCGGTCTTGCCGCAGGATGACGGTTGGGATGAACTCGCTGCTCATTTTGAGATTTTGCCAGGCACGCGTCAGATATTCGATATCGCTGTGGACAATGTGCAAACCAGTTGCGGCTGGGGCGTGCCGCAGATGGAATTAAAGGCCGAGCGCGAAACGCTGGTCAAATATCACCGGCAGGCTGATCCCGAAAAATGGATGGAGAAGATCGCGGAACGGGTGCAGAGCATCGATGGCCTGCCGACGCGTGCGACCGACCGTTATCTCAGCGGGAATGGCTAAGGGCTATGAGCTTGGTCGAACTGTCCCGCCATATGCATGGCTATGAAGCAGAGATAATCCGCGGCCGGCTCGAAGCCGCTGGCATTGGCGCCGTTTGTTTCGACAGCGGCGTGAATATTGTCGAGGGGGCAGGGATAGCTTTGCCAGCCCGCGTCATGGTGCTCGACGAGGATTTGGACGAAGCGAAAGCGATATTGGCTGAGGATGTTGCGTTATGAAGCTTTCGCTGGCTCTTGGTGGCGGTGCTGGTTTGGGGTGGACCCATATCGGCGTGCTGCGTGCGCTTGAGGATTCGCCGATTGAAATTGCCGCTATTTCGGGCACCTCCATCGGAGCGATTGCAGGGGCGAGCTTTGCTGCCGGAAAACTCGACTATCTTGAGGAAACGGCGCGCACGGCGAATTTGCGCACTTTGATCCGCTTCATGGACCCGCATTTCAAACGCGGCGCGGTCATGGGCGCGCGGACAATTGAGAAAGAGCTGGAGGAACAGCTGGGCAGCTTGACCTTTGCCGACCTCTCTATTCCGGTTGCGGCTGTCGCGGCTGATCTGAAGACCGGTGACACGATTATCATGAATAGCGGCAAGCTGGTGCCTGCGGTTCGGGCCTCTATGTCTTTACCCGGCATTTTTAAACCGGTGGAATATGATGGCCGTTTGCTGGTTGATGGCGGTGCGGCCTTGCCGGTGCCGGTTTCTCCCGCAAGGGAAATGGCCCCCGACGCGCTTTGCCTGTCGGTCAATTTGCAGGACGATTTTATCAATCGCGCCGAAATGGCCGGGATCAGCCGTGAGGATGGCAAATATCCCAACAGCATCGCTATCGTCAAAGCCTCTATCGGCTTGTCGCTGCGTAATCTGGGGCGCTATTCATTGGCGCTCGATCCGCCTGATTTCGCTCTATCGCCGCCAGTGGGCCATATCGATATGCAGAATTTCACCAAGGCGGATGAACTGATTGAAATCGGCCGCCGGGAAACTGCTGCGATCATTCCGGACATTCTTGCGAGAATCGAAAAAGGTGCTGCCTAAAAATTAGGCAATCCTGCTGCGCTGCACAATATTTACACTTTCTTCAGAATTTGAGATTCACTTTTCTGTTTGAATCCAGTCGCTTGTGATTCTGGCATGCCCTTTGCGAAGTTGCCGTTGGTAACAAATCAAAGGGGGCATAATGAAATTTATCATTGCCATAATAAAGCCATTCAAGCTCGACGATGTGCGAGACGCGCTGACCGAAGTCGGGATTGCGGGCATGACCGTGTCAGAAGTGAAAGGTTTCGGGCGTCAAAAAGGCCAGACCGAGGTTTATCGCGGTGCCGAATATACCACCAACATGGTTCCGAAAGTGAAGCTGGAAATCGCATGCAGCAGCGATCTGGCTGCTCAGGCCGTTGAAGCTATTCAAAACACGGCCGGTACGGAGTCCATCGGAGATGGCAAGATATTCGTTATGGGGCTGGAAGATGCCGTTCGTATTCGCACCGGCGAAACCGGCGATACCGCGATTTAATCAGGGAATTATAATAATGAGAAAAATCATAACTTTATCCGCGGGATTGATGGCCATCGGGATGGCATCACCTGCACTGGCGCAGGAAGCAGCCGAAGTTGCTGATCCAAGCGCCAATGTCGCCTATATTTTCAACACGCTGCTGTTCCTCATCGGCGGTTTCCTGGTCATGTGGATGGCCGCTGGTTTTGCGATGCTCGAGGCTGGGCTGGTTCGTTCGAAAAATGTCTCCATGCAGTGCCTGAAAAATATCGGGCTCTATTCGCTTGCTGGCATCATGTTCTGGGTCACCGGTTACAATCTGATGTACACAGATGTGACGAGCTGGATTGGAACTTTCGGCCCTTATGGCATGCAGGCCGTTGGTGAAGCCGATGTCGAAACCGGCTATTCCGTTGCATCGGACTGGTTCTTCCAGATGGTTTTCTGCGCGACAACCGCTTCGATCGTTTCAGGCACCGTTGCCGAGCGTGTCAAATTCTGGCCCTTCATGCTCTTTGTTCTGGTCCTGACCGGCTTTATCTATCCTATTACCGGTAGCTGGGAATGGGGCACAGGCTGGCTTGATCAGCGCGGCTTTAGTGACTTTGCCGGTTCGACACTGGTGCACTCTGTCGGCGGCTGGGCCGCCCTGGCTGGCGCGCTCATCATCGGACCTCGTCTGGGACGCTATGTAAACGGCAAGATCACCGTGATGCCGGGTTCCAACATTCCACTGGCGACATTGGGTACCTTTATCCTGTGGCTTGGTTGGTTCGGATTTAACGGCGCATCACAGCTTGCCATGGGCACAATTGGCGATGTCAGCGATGTTTCCAAGATTTTCGTGAACACCAACATGGCTGCAGCCGGTGGCGTTGTTACAGCGATCATCCTGACGCAACTGCTCTACAAGAAGATCGATGTTACCATGGCGCTCAATGGCGCGCTGGCTGGCCTCGTGTCGATTACGGCAGAACCGCTTACGCCGTCTGTTCCGGCTTCTATCCTTATCGGTAGCGTTGGCGGCTTGATTGTAGTGTTCGCAGTGCCGCTGCTCGACAAGTTGAAAATTGACGACGTCGTGGGTGCTATTCCTGTCCACCTTCTGGCCGGTATCTGGGGCACGTTGATCGTCGCCTGGAACACGCAGTCGGAAGTTGACGGTGTTACCCTGACCGTTGGTCAACAGCTTGGTGTTCAGGCTTTGGGTGTGGTCGCAATTGGCGCCTTTACCTTTGTCCTTAGCGCTGTTGTCTGGACTATTTTGAAATTCACCATTGGTGTTCGGCCTTCCGAGGAAGACGAACGGCTGGGTATGGATATCACCGAAGTCGGTGTCGAAGCCTACCCGGAATTTGCCAAGGGTTAAACAGCTTGGTGCCGGCCATCTCTCCTCCCAGAACTGAGGCCGGCACCTCACCTTGTTCCTCCTGAGAACAACAACTTTATGGCCGGCGGTGTGAAAACACCCCGGCCCTTTTTTGTCCAAATCGGATGAATAGGTCCGATCTGTGACCAATTCGTCACAGAAAACCAGCCCCTGTCAAAAATACTAGGCAAAATGAGAGTTTCGACTTCCCTTACATGTAAAATCCCATTTTAATATGGTTGTGGGCCAAAGAGCCTCAGTTGTGAACTTGACCATAAAGGTCATCGCAGCAGAACATATGGAGAGGGTTTAGCTATGAAATCAGTAAAATTTGCCAGTCTGTCCGCATTGGCTTTTGCCATGGCATCACAGCCGGCATGGGCTCAAGACGCAGAGGAAGCGGCAGAGGCGGATGACAATATCATCATTGTTACGGCCACAAAACGTGACGCCAATCTTCAAGATATTCCATTTTCCATCAATGCCCAGACAGCGGCGGATATTCAGAAAAGCGGGGCTACGACCCTGGAGGACATTTCCCGGAATGTCGCGGGCCTTACCATTCAAAATCTTGGACCCGGCCAAAGTCAGGTGGCCATTCGCGGCGTTTCTGCGGGACAGATTGTTCGTGATCAACCCGGCGTGAAAGAACAGGTCGGTGTCTATCTCGATGAGTCAGTAATCTCGCTGTCCTTGTTTACGCCGGACCTTGACCTGTTTGACCTCAATCGTGTGGAAACCTTGCGCGGACCGCAAGGCACGTTGTTCGGTTCGGGCTCTATTGGCGGCACCATTCGCTATATCACCAATCAACCCAATCTGAATGAATTGGAAGGTGTTGCTGAAGCGGACATCAATCTCGTCGACGGTGATGATATCGGTTACAGTTTGAAAGGCGCGGTCAACGTCCCACTGATCGACGACAAGCTCGCCCTGCGCGCGGTCGGTTACTACACCCAGTTTGGCGGGTTTATCGAAGCTTTGGGTGAAGGCGGGGCGTCAGAGGAAGACGTGAACAGTGGTGAACGCTATGGCGGCCGTCTGGCGCTAACACTGCAGCCGGTCGAAGGCATGACAATTACCCCGCGGATTGTTTATCAGGAGATCAAGTCTGACGGTTTCAATCGTCAGGAAGTGTTTAACGTCTTTGCCAATCCGTTCACCACCACGCGGCCTGACATTCAACTTGGCGAGCGGCAACAATATCTGTTGCTCGACGAGGCTTTTGAAGACCAGACGATGATCGCCGACTTGACGTTCAATGCGGATCTGGGCCCAGTGAACTTTACTGCTGTCACCAGCTATACTGATCGTGAAATTCTGGTCAGCCGCGATGCGAGCGCGCTAACCGGTTCAGTATCGGTGGATCTCGGTTTTCCGGATGCTGCGGTATTGCTGCCATCCAATTTGCGTGACACGACTGATCTGTCGCAAATTTCCCAAGAGGTCCGGTTTGCCTCCAATAATGACAGCCGGTTCCAGTGGGTCGTCGGTGGTTTCTATTCGTCCGTTACGCGTGAATATCGCCAGCGCCTGCCAACCCCCGGTTATGATGCGGCAACCGATGCGACATTGGGTGCCGGAACATCCGCCGCTGTTGCCAACGGATTTGGTGCGGACTCTCCGTTCAACTCCGATCTGGACTATGACATCGAACAATTTGCTGCCTTTGCGGAAGCCAGCTTCGATCTCACCGACAGCCTGACGATTACGGCTGGCGGTCGTTTTTATGACTTTGAAGAAACGCGGATGATTACCACGGGCGGCTTGTTCGCCAATGGCGATAGCGGTGTGGTTGATGTGACTTCGTCCGATGGTTTCACACCGCGCCTGTTGGTCAATTATGACATAACCGATGATATTTCGGTCAATGCGCAAGCATCGCAAGGCTTTCGTCTAGGCGGTGTGAATGATCCGTTGAACGTCCCTCTATGTTCACCACAGGATGCGGCCATATTTGGTTCATTCCAGGATTATGATGATGAATCGCTGTGGAACTATGAAGTCGGTGTAAAAGCACAAAAGGGCGGCATTACATTCAATGCTGCGGCTTTTTATACCGATATCAGCGATTTGCAGGTCACGCTGGATGCAGGCTCCTGTTCTTCGCGGATCACCTTCAACGTTCCGGAAGCGCATACGCTGGGTCTGGAATGGGAATTGTCGGCAGAGGTGCTCACCGGTCTCGATATCGGGTTGTCGGGATCTATACTGGAAGCGGAGTTCGACTCCACCGTTGTCGATGGCTCCGGTAACGTATTGGGCGGTGTGGAAGACGGTAATCGGCTTCCTTCAGTGCCGAAATTCCAGATATCGGGTGATGCGACCTACAGCTGGCCGATTGGCAGCGGTGAAGCGTTTGTAAGTGCGTCGGCGCAGCATGTCGGCAGCCGGTTCACCCAACCAAGCGACCAGGTCGACAATCCACGCTCCTTCGTTTCAGGACTGCCATTTGGCGGCGCCACTGGCAATGAAGCGACGGTCATCGACTTGAAATTGCCAGCCTATGAACTGGTCAATCTCAGCGCAGGGGTCAAACTTGACAATCAGCTCAATGTGACAATCTATGTGAAGAATGTCTTTGACGAAAACGCACTGCTGTCCTTTGATCGGGAACGGGGAGGGCGCGCGCGAACCGCTTTCCGGGTTGGTCAGCCAAGAACATTTGGTTTGACCGTTCGCAAAGGCTTCTAAAGCTCAACATATTCTACGAAAGGCCGGGGGTGGAGACACTTCCGGCCTTTTTGATTCCGGGATCGAGCTGTGGATAGACCGCTGTCCTACATGTCGCTGCTTATGATATCATTCAGCATTGTTTCTGGATTGGGATTCGATTTCATATGTTTGGTGAATCGGCACATGGAATTTGTCATTTCTGCTGAATCCGACTTTTCCGTGAAAGCCCATAAGGGGATTGTGCATGTTGTGAACTTCGCACCTATTTGGCAGAAAACTGGGAATTATTGCGTTCATAAAACTAGCCACTAACCTGAACAACTGCTGACAAGAAGGTTCAGTCTCCACTCAACAGCCATCCTCTAAAAAGGCTTTGCAAGCTCGGAAAAAGATTCTCGAGTAGTTTGAAAGGAAAGTGGAGATGAATACTCTTAAAACAGCAGTCGTCGGAACCGCTGCCGCAACTGCGATGGCCGTTTCAGCGACTCCGGCGATGGCGAAAGACTATGATCGGGATGGGATTGGCGCCGGAGAAGTCATTGCAGGCGCAGTCGTGCTTGGCGGACTGGCGGCGATTTTATCGTCGGGCAAGAAGGATAAATATAGCAACAGCTATTATGACGATGATTATCGTGACCGCCGTTATCGTGACCGGCGCTATCGTGATGGCCGTTATGGCTATGGTGATCGCAAGCGGATCAAACCGCGCCGGGCAGTGAACAAATGTGTCCGGGCTGCGGAGCGCAAAGCAAGCTATTATGGCCGCGCCGATGTAACCCAGATCCGCGATGTGAAGCGGACCCGCTATGGCTATAAGGTCAAGGGCCGGATTGTGGTGAAAGATGGTGGTCGCGGTTATCGCCGCAGCTATGATCGCGGTAAGTTTACCTGTTATGTTGAAGGTCGCCGGGTTTCCGGAGTTCGCCTGAAAGACCTTAGACATCGCTACTAAGGTTACATGATATAAGAATATGGTTCAGCCTGGCGACAGGCTGAACCAACTATTTGTGGTATATGGCTGGGTTTTGAGGTACAGAATCTAGTGAAACTGGGGGTATGAGTTATGAGTTTTCAAAAGACAATTTCAGCAGCCGTTGCGTCGACGGCCTTGGTGTTCACCGGATTTGCGCCTGCGATGGCAGCACCGGTCAATCCTGCACCAGCACCCGTTAATGTCCTGGATCTGGATAGCCTGGGTTGGACCGCCGACGCTGACAAAGCCGAAGGATGGCGCAGCCATCGTGGTTACCGTGGCTATCGCGGCTATGGCTATGGCCGCGGCTATCGTCGGCACCGAAACCGGGTGGATGCAGGCGACGTATTGGCAGGTGTATTGATCATTGGCGGCATTGCAGCCATTGCCAGCGCGGCTTCGAAGAACAAGCAGGATCGCCGCTATGAAGACCGCGATTATCGTTATGACAGGCGCAGCGACAACCGGCGCTATGATGATCGCCGTTCAGATCGTCGCTCGGACAATCGCAGCGATCGCGGCACGGGCTCGATGGACACAGCGATAAACGTCTGCTCCAATGCCGCCGAACGGCAAGCAGGAGATAAAGCCCGCGTTTCCGAAATACAATCAGTTGCCCGTGACGGTGCAGGCTGGCGCGTCGAAGGCGGTTTGTCGGGCACAGCGCAGACGACATTCCTGTGCGGTGCCACTGACGGCCGGGTAGACTTTGTTCAATTGGGAGACGGCGCGCTTGCTTTCGCGAACTAGTCGGTTAAACGGCGGTACGGCCAAATTCCTGACGGGTAACCGGGTGCGACGCACTTAGTCCACCATCTACCGCAATTGCCTGTCCATTGACATAGGATGACCGGTCAGATGCCAGAAATAAGGCAACTTCCGCCATTTCAATCGGATTGGCCCCGCGGCGCAGCGGATTGAGATAACCAAGCCGGTCCTCTTTGCCCTTCTCCCGCGCTTTGTCATAGATAAACTGGGTCATACCAGTCTCCGTGATACCTGGGCAAATAGCGTTGCACCGGACATTGGCTGTAGCAAATTGCTGCGCGGCCACTTTGACAAGATTGATAACACCAGCCTTAGACGCGGAATAAGCCGGACCACCGGCACCGGAACGAATGCCAGCAACACTGGCCGTGCAAATAATCGAACCCCCATGTCCGCTCTCGGCAATGACTTTACCGGCATATTTCGCGGCGAGAAAAGGACCAATCAGATTGACGCGTAAGACTTCCTGCCATTCAGCAACACTGCTATCGAAAATACCCTCAAAGCCTCCGCCAATACCGGCATTGGCAAAGAAGACGTGGAGATCGCCGAACTTTTGTTCTGCTGCCTCTACGAGCATTTCTATATCGCCTTCAGAGCCCGCATCAGCCTTGATAGCGATGATGTTACCGTCAGAGCCTTTGGCCGTCTCTTCGACGGCATCGGTCACATCGCTGGCGATGACTTTGGCGCCATGTTCTGCAAATAGCCGCGCTGATGCTCGGCCAATGCCGCTACCTGCGCCGGTGACAATGGCTACTTTGTCTTTGAGGTCCGCCATGCTGTGCTCCTGAAGTTTTGAGTTATGCGCCAGCGCGCTTCGCTGCTTCCCATCCGGCTTGCGCCAATGGTGTTACGCGATCGGACATTTCAGCTGCCGCAGCGCTATTCGCCGTACCATCTACTACACGCTTCTGAATGCCCTGCAAAATAGCGGCAATCCGGAACAGATTATAAGCAAGATACCAGTCCATCGGGGGCAAGTCATCAATGCCTGATTTCTCGCAATAGCGAGCGATGGCTTCTTCCCTGGACGGAATGCCGAGAGATGCCAGATCCACGCCTTTCAGGCCGCTTCGACCCTCTGGTTCCATCTCGTAAGCCATCAGCCAATAGGCAAAATCGGCAATCGGATCACCGAGAGTCGATAGCTCCCAATCAAGAACCGCGATGACTTTAGGTTTGTCATGGGCAAAGATCATATTGTCGAGCCGGTAGTCGCCATGAACGATGCCGAAGCTTTTCTGCTCCGGTATCGTTTTGGTCAGCCATTCGATTAGCTGATCCATTTCCGGAATGGTTCCCAGTTCGGATAATTTATATTGCTGTGTCCAACGGGAAATCTGACGCTCACAGTAATTTCCTGGTTTACCGTGCTTTTCCAGGCCAAGTTCAGTAGGATCATAGCTGTGAAGCAAAGCGAGCGTATCGATCATCTCGTGATAAATCGCTCGCCGTTCATCTGGTTCCATTCCCGGCAGAGTGCCGTCCCACAGCGTCCTGCCATCAGCCATGCCCATGATATAAAACATAGTGCCGATGACATCATCATCGTCACAAAGACCATATGGCTTCGCGACGGGAAAACCGGCCGGATGCAGTCCAGCAATGACTCTGAATTCCCGATCGACTGCGTGGGCCGATGGCAGCAATTTACCGAACGGCTTTTTCCGCAACACATAGTCGGTGCCTGGGGTTTCAATCTTGTAGGTCGGGTTAGACTGGCCGCCTTTGAATTTTGTAATATCCATAGGACCGGCGAAGCCTTCGACATTGGCTTCCATCCATTTGGCGAGGCTTGCCTCGTCCAGTTTGTCTTTATCCGGCACCGCCATGGTACCAGTCATGTCTTCTTGTGGGTTCATGGAAGTCCTCTACCTAATTTAAGCAAATGTAATGACGGATCGCGCCGCATCACCTTTTTTCATTTTTTCAAAACCATCGTTAATCTGCTCCAATGGAATGGTCTCAGCAACAATACTATCCAGATCGAGCATTCCACGCAGATAGAAATCAACAAGGCGCGGGATATCAACCGGAAAACGGTTTTCGCCCATCAACACCCCTTGCAATTTCTTACCGGATAGCAAATCCATGGCGCTGAGGCCAACTTGATGATCCAGAGGCATCATACCCAAAATTGTCGCTGTGCCTCCACGCTTGAGCGATCCGACTGCAAGTTCGCCCGATGACGGACGACCGACAGCCTCGATAGCATGATCGACGCCGCCTTTGGTAAGCTCCAAAATCTGTGCTGCCGCATCATCGGCCATGGCGTCCACAGTATCTGTCGCGCCAAGTTTCATTGCAAGTTCCCGTTTTTCTGGAACAGGATCTGCCGCAATGATACGGCCTGCACCAGCAATTTTGGCAGCATTTATGGTTGCCAACCCGACACCGCCACAGCCGACTACAGCTACAGTTTCTCCCGGTGTGACAGCACAGGCGTTAAATATCGTTCCTGCTCCGGTCGTGACAGCGCAGCCAATAACGGCGGCGCGATCAAGCGGCATTTCGGGATCTATCCGAGTACAGGCATGTTCATGAATTAGCATTTGTTCGGCAAAGGCAGACAAATTGAGCATCTGCGCAACAGTCGAACCATCTGGCCGGGTGATGCGAGGTGCGTCACCTGCCTCCCGCCGCGTGTCCGCGCCAAGACACAAGGACATACGACCGGAGACACAAAATTCGCAATGTCCGCAAAAAGCCGACAAGCAAGAGACGACGGCATCGCCGACAGCAACCGTTCGTACTTCACTACCAACGGCTTCAACAATGCCAGCTGCCTCATGCCCAGGGATGGCAGGTAAGGGATGTGGGTAGATACCGTCAATGAAATGCAAATCCGAATGGCACAAACCGCAAGCGGCCGTTCGGATCAGCACCTCATGCGGTCCAGGCTTGGAGATGCTAACCTCTTCGATTTCGAGCGGTTTGCCCGCCTCAACCAGGACTGCTGCTTTCATCTATTCGATCCTCTTCTATCGCGTAACAGCAAGATCGCCTGAGGAAAACTCTTCCTTCATTTTGCTGCCATCAGCGGTTTCGGCATATTTGCCATATTCCATCTTAGCTATGGTCCGGTTGTGGACTTCATCAGGACCATCCGCGAGGCGCAACGTGCGTTGGTGTGCATAAGCCTGCGCCAGTCCAAAGTCCTCGCTTACGCCGCCGCCGCCATGTGCTTGAATAGCATCGTCAATGATTTTCAGAGCCATGGTTGGAGCCTGAACCTTGATCATGGCGATTTCGGCTTTTGCATATTTATTGCCGACTTTGTCCATCATGTCAGCCGCTTTCAGGCAGAGCAGGCGGCTCATATCAATATCAATACGTGCACGTGCAACACGCTCATCCCAAACGCTGTGTTCGGAAATGCGTTTTCCAAAGGCTGAACGCGATTGCAGGCGCTTGACCATTTTCTCCAGAGCCTCTTCCGCAACACCAATGGTACGCATGCAGTGATGAATACGGCCAGGTCCAAGACGCCCCTGTGCGATTTCAAAACCACGACCTTCACCCAAGATGATATTGGAAGCAGGAACGCGAACGTCTTTCATCTCAACTTCCATATGCCCATGTGGTGCATCATCATAGCCGAAGACGGGCAGATGGCGGATGATGTTCACACCCGGTGCATCGGTCGGCATCAATATTTGGGATTGTTGCGTATAGCGGCTGCCTTCAAAAGATGTCTTGCCCATCACGATAGCTATTTTGCAGCGAGGATCACCGAGACCGGAAGACCACCATTTGCGACCATTGATGACATATTCGTCGCCGTCGCGGACAATCGCGGTTTCAATATTGGTAGCATCGGAAGATGCAACCGCTGGTTCGGTCATCAGGAATGCAGAGCGAATTTCACCGTTCATGAGAGGGCGCAGATATTGCTCTTTTTGCTCCAATGTGCCGTAGCGATGGAAAACCTCCATATTGCCGGTATCGGGGGCAGAGCAGTTGAACACTTCAGATGAAAAACCGACACGGCCCATTTCTTCCGCGCACAAAGCATATTCCAAGTTAGTAAGGCCCGGCCCCTCAAATTGGAAAACATCGTCAATATGCGTGAGATTGGGGTTTGCCGGTGGCATGAAAAGGTTCCAGATACCCTTTTCTTTCGCCTTGGCTTTTTCTTCTTCAACAACCTGAATCACTTTCCAGCGATCTCCAGATTCGTCTTCGGTTTTGTAATCGGCCACGCGCGGACGGACGTGGTTGTCGATGTGCTCGCGCACTTGATTGCGCCAATATTCTTGCTTTTCGGTAAGATCAAAATCCATGCGCGTGTCCTTTTTGGGGGCTTTCTAATTTAACTATGCAATTAAACTATCAGAGACCGTTCTGCTTTTCCACACGTAAACTTGCTGGGATTGAAATTTGTTACTCTGCGGGCATCGGCTTTTTCGATTGCTCGTCCAATCGCGCCTGATGATCTTTTTCGTCGAGCGGGAAGAGAGTGTAAGCCCATGCGCCGATCAGCGCGATAACGACGGTCAAGGAAGCGAAAACCAGTGATAAGCGGTCGATGATGGCAATGTCTACTGTCCCCGGCGTTGCTTTCTCCGGCAATTGCACCAATGCGATAATGAGGCTGGCGAATAATATCCCCAATGCACCGACGGTTTTTTGCATGAACCAGACACCGGACGCGAATACGCCTTCAGATCTACGCCCATGTTCATGCTCATATGCGTCCGTCACATCTGCCATCAACGACGTCGTCAATATCATCGCGCAGATGCTGGCCGAAGTGCCCAAAATCAGGAAGGTGAATAGAGTAGGGATTAAAGCAGGTGATCCGGGTTCGGGAAATAAATCCATCGCTCTCAGCCAATAAGGGGCCGTTCCTAACACCATAGCGATGAGCGTAAAGACGCTGGCCGATCGCGCCTTGCCAAAGCGCTGTGAAATTGGCGTCACGAAAACAAATGCGATGACCGCTGCGATAAACAGCAACATAGCAAATAGGAAGAGACCGTTTTGGTCCAGCTGCCAGACATGAGGCAGCAAATAAGTATTCAGAGCAAATACCACGCCCTGATTTGTGAAAGCGAAAACACCAGCCAGAAGGAGCAGCAGGAAGGGGCGATATCGCAGCGTGTCAAACATCTGCTTCCATGTATCTGACGCTTGAATCTTGGATTTTGAATCGTGATAGGCGCCGACAATTCTTTTATGAGTCGATGATGCAGCGACGAGCACGGCAATGGACATAAATATACTGCCAACAATCGCATATTTGGAATAACCGTCGGGGTTTAATAGCCCCACGGGGTGCTCGTCGGTCGGAGCCAGAAAAATACTGTAGGCGAGGGCCATTATGGAAAGCCCCGAACCCCAGCCGAACAGATAACGAAAACGCGTGATGCTGGTGCGATCATGATAGTCCCGCGACAATTCGGGTAGCATCGCGAGGGCTGGAACTTCGTTCAAAGAAAGGCTGAACCGAACCAGCATTGCAAGCGTCAATAAATAGAAAAACTGGACGGTTTCGCTAGCTTCCGGTGGATGCCACAATAACAGCCATGTTGCGGCAATCGGAACAGCGGACGCATATAGCCAGGGATGGCGGCGACCTATACGGGTGTGGGTTCGATCAGTCATTCGTCCGATCAGGGGATCAATAAAAGCATCTGCGATCAGCGCTATCGCAATCGCAAGCCCGACCAAATCAGCGCGTAGTCCGACGACCTGATTGTAATAGAACAGAAGAAATGTAGCAAAGCCGTTATCTTTTATCCCGTAAGCGATAGAGCCGAAGCCATAGAGGATTTTGGTTTTAGTCGGCAGCGGATCGGTGAGTGCGCTCACTTTAGATGCTCCGGCAAAATAGCATCCAGCATACCCGGCGCTTCAGGATCCCAGCTTGATTGCGTGCCAACCAGCAATCCGCCATCGACCAGCAAATGTGTGCCGGTCACAAATCCGGCCGCATCAGAGGCAAAATAGGCAACGGCTTCGGCAATGTCGTCCGGAATACCAGGTCGGGATATTGGCTGCGCGCCCGCTGCGGCCTGTCCCAAAACGCTATTTATCTGCTGCGCCTCTTCTTTGTTGGCACCTACCGTTGCGGCAAAAATATTGGTTTGGATGAAACCAGGGCAAATGGCATTGACCCGGATCTTATATTGCGCAAGCTCGGCGGCGGCCAATTTGGTGAGGTGGAGTACACCGGCTTTTGCCGTCGAATAGGCGACAGGGCCAAACCCAGCCTGAAAAGCGCAAACGGATGCCGTATTTATAACCGCACCGCCGCCGCGTTTTTTCAGATGTGGTGCTGCATGACGAATACCCATTGCTACGGACTTCAAAAGCAACGCCATCGCAAAATCCCAATCATCGCCGCTTATCTCGTCAATTGCATCGCGCGGCCCGCCAGCCCCAGCATTATTGAAGACTATGTCAATTCCGCCGGTTTTCTCGGCGGCATGATCCATCAGCGCTTTGACTTCATTTTCCTGCGTGACATCGCATCGATAAAAATAAAAATTATCTCCCAGTGTCGACATCATCGCAGTGCCTTCCTCAGCGTCGATATCGCCCATCACTATTTCTGCACCTTCACGCAAAAACAGATCAACAGTCCCGCGACCGATGCCAGATGAGCCGCCCGTTATCACAACGGTTTTTCCTTCAAATCGCATCCATCTCACTCCAGTTTTCGGGGCTGTTTTTCTTTGGAACATAGGCCTAGCGAGAATTGGCCGTCAATCGATTCTGATAACAGATTGATTTGCCGCTACGGAATCCATGATGCTTCCCCCGGCTCGATTATTTTTTCCGTCTTTGGGTAAGCGGGTCATTGAACCTTGGGCCTCACCTATGATAGTCACGCCTTAACTGACCAATTAAAGGAACCCTCATCATGTCCGACCTTGAAAGTTTCCGTGCAGAGACTGCAGCATGGCTCGAAGCCAATTGCCCACCGGAAATGCGCCAGCCTGTTGTCGATGAAAGCGATATTTGCTGGGGTGGTAAAAACCCAACTTTTAAACCGGGTCAGAAAGAATGGATGGACAAAATGGCCGCCAAAGGCTGGACCGTTCCCGACTGGCCCAAAGAATATGGCGGCGGCGGGCTGTCGCGTGCCGAAACCAAAATCTTGCTGCAGGAAATGGGGCGTCTAAAAATTCGCTCGCCCTTGTCGAGCTTTGGCATCTGGATGCTTGGGCCCGCGCTGTTGCACTTTGGTACCGAAGAACAGAAGCTCCATTTCCTGCCGCCGATTGCGCGCGGCGAAGTGCGTTGGTGTCAGGGCTATTCCGAACCCGGTTCAGGTTCTGATCTGGCGTCGCTGCAAACCTCAGCCGAAGACAAGGGTGATCATTATCTGATCAATGGTCAGAAGATATGGACCAGCTATGCTGATAAGGCTGACTGGATTTTCTGTCTGACGCGGACCGATAAATCGAGCAAGCACAAGGGCATTAGCTTTATGTTGTTCGACATGATGAGCAAGGGTGTGGAAACAAAGCCGATCGTTTTGATTTCTGGTCAATCCGCTTTTTGTGAGACATTTTTTGCTGATGTAGAAGTGCCAAAATCATATGGTGATACTGTCTCTTCGGTTGTCGGCGAAGTGAATCGTGGCTGGGATGTTGCCAAATATCTGCTGGGTCATGAGCGCAGCATGATTTCCGGTGATGGTTCTTCTGGCGCAACATCTCTGGGCGCTAAATTTGCGGATCAATATGGCCGTGATGAAATGGGCCGTCTGGATGATCCAATGCTCCGTGCACAGATGGCGGATATGGATATTGACGTTCTTGCGTTCCGTGCGATGGCGGAGCGTTTTGGTGATACGTTCAAAGCTAATCTCTGTCATCCCGCACAACCCAATATGATGAAATATGCCGGGACCGAAATTAACAAACGCCGTCATGAACTGATCATGTCCGCCGGTGGTAGTGAAGTGCTGGAATGGGAAAGTGATGCATCCAATGGCGGGCTTACGGCGCGTGGTTGGCTCAGGACCAAAGCGAATAGTATTGAAGGCGGTACCAGCGAAGTGATGCTGAACGTCGTTTCTAAACAGATATTGCAATTGCCAAACTCTTAAGAGGGCTGCAGTTAAACAACCATATTAGAAGGATAAAAGCGATGCCGCTTTACTTGAATGACGACCAGAAGATGCTGCAGGACAGCGCAGCAGATTTTATGAAGGGCGAAGGTAATGTCGCTCATTTCCGGGAATTTCGTGACAAAAACTGCAAAGATGGTTTCTCGCACGCTCTTTGGAAGCAGTTCGCAGAAATGGGCTTTACGGGAATATTAGTCTCTGAAGATGAAGGCGGTCTTGGTCTTGGTCATGTGGAAGCGGGTGTTGTGCTCGAAGAGATCGGTCGCAACCTCACACCGTCACCTTTTCTGGCTACTGCAGTTGCCGGCGTGGAAGCGCTCAACGCGGGTGGGAAAGCATTGCGCGAGAAATATTTCCCTGGAATATTGTCCGGCGATAGCGTGCTAGCGCTTGCTATTGACGAAGGAGCTAAGCACCGTCCCGATCAAATTTCCATGGCGGCAACCCGTGAAGGCAATGGTTTCAAACTAGATGGTAAGAAGCAATTTGTGGTGCAGGGCGGATCGGCCGATACGTTGATCGTCGCAGCGCGGACAAGTGGCAGTGCGGGCGATGACAAGGGGCTTACGTTTTTTGCTGTGGATACCAAAGCTGCTGGCCTGTCCAGAGACAGCGTCCGTTTAGTGGATAGTGCAGTGGCGGCCCATGTTGAATTTGATGGTGTGGTCGTTGATGCCGATGCAGTGATTGGTGAGGTCGATGAGGGCGGTGCGGTTCTGCAGCGGATGCTCAATGCGGGTCGGACAGGTTCGGCAGCGGAGACCCTTGGCGTTGGCGCAGGTGCCATGGATATCACTGTGGACTATATTAAAGGTCGCAAGCAGTTTGATACAATTATCGGAACGTTTCAGGCGTTGCAGCATCGTACGGCGCATCTTTACAGCGAAATGGAAATTGCGCGTGCGACGGTGTTGAAGGCGCAGCAAATGCTGGATGAAGGTTCATCAAAAGCTGAACTGATGATATCGGTTGCCAAGGCCAAAGCGAGCAAGGCCACTTCACTGTCGGTCAAGGAAGGCGTGCAAATGCACGGCGGCGTTGGAATGACCGATGAATATGACATTGGCCTCTACATGAAACGTGACCGAGCGCTGTCTGAATTTATGGGTGATGCCAATTATCACACCAATCTCGTTGCCGAGATGCACGGCTACTAAAAGGATATCATGATGGATTTTAACAAACTATTCTCGCTCGAAGGCCGTGTTGCTCTGGTTACTGGCGGGCATCGCGGTATCGGGCGGATGATTTCGGAAGGCTTTCTTGCTCAAGGTGCGAAGGTCTATATTTCGGGCCGGAAAGCCGATGCCTGTGATGCCGCTGCGGCTGAAATGGGTGACAATTGCATCTCGGTACCGGGCGATGTCAGTACTGTTGAAGGTTGCAAGGCGCTCGCTGTAGAGCTTGCGAAGCATGAAGAAAAGCTCGACATTCTCATCAACAATGCCGGTGTGGCTTGGGGCGAAGAATATTTGAGTTTCCCCGAAGCCGGCTGGGACAAGGTGATGGACACGAATGTCAAAGGTCTATTCTTCCTGACCCAGGCATTGCATCCGCAACTGAAGGCCGCTGCCAGTTTTGATCGGCCGGCCAAAGTCGTCAATATAGCGTCGATCGATGGCTTCAAAGTCAATCCATGGGAAACCTATAGCTATCAGGCGTCCAAAGCGGCGGTGGTTCATCTGACCCGTAAAATGGCATCCAAACTGGTTTCGGAAGACATCATCATGTCTGGCATCGCGCCAGGTGCTTTTGCGTCCAACATGAACAAGGCAGCGCGCGATCATGAGGATGCTGTCGAAAAAGGCATTCCGGCGAAACGGATTGGTCGACCCGAAGATATGGCCGCAGCAGCCATTTATCTGGCGAGCAGTGCAGGCGACTATGTGATTGGCACGACCCTGATCGTTGACGGCGGCGTCGTCAACGCGGCCAATCCGGGAGCAACAATTGAGCCCTAAACAAGCTCTGACTTGACCTGACATCTCCAAACTGTATTATCAATGCAATACAGTTTGGAGATTCCCGATGACTAATAAATATCTTATAGCGCTCGCTGCCATTCCTTTAACTCTGTCTGCCTGTTCAGCCGGAGAGAGTGAGGACGGCGATGGTTTTGAAATGTCGATCGACGTTGACGGCAAGGGCGGCAGCAAAGCCGACACAGTAAAAATTGGCGGGGAAGGCGAAGACAGTAAATTCTCCATCAAGACAGACGGTTTCTCGATGGACGTCGATTTGCCGCAGATATCATTGGACAGCGATGATTTCGATTTAAACAATGTATCGCTCTATCCAGGGACCAAAGTCACTGGCCTGAATGTTGAAGATAAAGACGGGGAGGGCGGCAAGGTCATTCTGAGTTTTGATGCACCAAGCAGCACCGAAGAGCTTGTGACCTGGTTTGAAACGAAGATGACAGACGAGAATTTTGTTATCGAGAAGGATGGCAATACGCTCTCCGGAAAAACCGATGAAGGCGATCCCTTTGTTCTGGAGTTGACTGAAAAGACGGCGGATGAAACCAGCGGAAAGCTCCAGTTTTCTGAAAATGAATAGGCACCGTCAAACCGATCTGCGGTGACAAATATTTACACATTCCCGTGAAGCTATTCAGCTTCCCGCCAAAATGCTATGCTATGTTACGGTCATCTTAAACAATATAGCAGGAGTGGGATAATGCGGAATATGACAAAGAAATTGAAACTAACTGCGGTAGCGACTTTTTTGGCAGTACCATTATCCGTGTCTCCGATATTGTCCGCCCCGGCCTATGCACAAAACACAGGTGTCAAAAGCCTGCTCGGCAATGCATCTGATGGCGCACTGGACAAACTGTCAAAGCCCGGCGCATTTTATGCAGATAAGGCGGTGCGTGTTTTGCTGCCCGGCCCTCTGAAAAATGCCACCAAGATTTTGCGCTTCACCAGCAAGGCAGGCCTGACCAAGGATATTACCAGGAACCTGAACGATGCAGCGGGCAAGGCGGCTCTGGAAGCCAAGCCGATTTTCCGTTCTGCCATTGATAACATGACCCTGACCGACGGCGTGGGCGTTGTCACTGGCGGCGGAACGGGCGGCACCGACTATCTGCGCAAAACGTCGGGTGAAGAGCTAGCCGTTAAAATTCGTCCCCTGGTCGAAAAAGCGCTCGGCGAAGTCGGTGCCTATAAACAGGTCGAAAGCCTTGGCTCACTCTCAGCTCTATCGTCGCTTGGCGGGATTGATCTGTCTCGCGACGGATTAACCGATAGCGTGACGGAACAAGCCTTGGACGGCATATTCTCATATATCGGCGCAGAAGAAACCAACTTCCGTAAAAACCCGCTGAAAAAGGGCAAAAAGCTGCTCAAAGGCATTTTCTAGGAACACCCATTAGTTGCAAAATATGCAACTAATGAATCTCCGTTTTCAATTGCAACTTAACGGTTTGGCGACCATTTCATGTCTATAAGTTAGACAGGAAAAGTGATGTTTGATCGGCGTTTTTAAAACAGGAGTTTGTCCCATGAAAACGCTTTTCAATATAGTAGCCTCTCTGACCGTTAGCACCATCATCTTGATGTCGACGGTTCAGGTTTAAGCTGCAGATTTTTTCAGTCCCGGTTGCCTCCTCCTCCTCCCGATAGGCACCGGGATTGTTCCGACGGCCCGGCCCTTTCAAAATATCCCCCCCCGATTAGAAAGGCCGGGCCAACGGATTTTTCCGTTTGACCATCCTCACCGCCAAATATCATGCCTCGGAAATCGATTCAGGACGAAGAAATTCGAGCATGTGCGGTATATACTCGACCTTGCCGAGCTCAACTTTCTCGCTGCGCAATATGGCATATGCGGTCATGAGGTGGAAATAAAACTGAGCCAGCGCCCAGTCACGGGCATATTGTTCCGCCGTCAGGTCAAATATCATGCCGCTGGGAAGTTCAAGCACGATGGGCGCATCCAGATCGACATCCAGCGCGTCGGGAGCAAGGCCGTCCAGCAAATTCAGAGCTTCATCAATTCGAGCGTGCGCATCCGCAAGCGAACCAGGCTTATCGATAGCATTACGCCCCTCATCGACAAGTTGATGAATAGATTTCGGAAAAGCCTCTCCTCTCAAACGATATATCGGCTCTTGGGCCTGTACGCAGACAAACCGGATCTGGGTCGATAGCGGAAACATGTCTGGTGCAAGGCGCGCGGCCAACAGTGCTTCCGCATCTTCTTTTGGCATCTGTGCCTCAGCCTTTTTCAACCAGCCTGAAAGCGCTTTTAACATCTGCATATATGTCGGGATCAGAAGTTTTGTTAATGACATTGGGGGTCCTTTGATTTGAAATGGTGATGACCGGGGCTGACAATCATTCTTGCCATCAGCGCCGTTAAACCAGTGCAAATCTATCATCGCCAGGCCTGAGTAGGAAAGCGGTTTCGATATTCTGCCCCCGTGAAAACATTGTCCACAATCCGGCAACTGTTTTTCCACAAGAAAGATCAACATCTGTGGATAACTGGCCTTCTGGCATTTGGAGCGACTCGCAAACCCGTGTCATATACAAGTCATCGGAAGGAAATAGACCAAACCGACGACCAGTCAGCAATGACCCGTTGAGGCGAGAAAAGACCGGAAGATAATCGAGACGAACATATTGTTTTTTGCAAGAAAAATGGAATGATCTTTCGATTGATGATTGGAAAAAACCCGAAAAGCAAAGGCGCAAGCCGGAGCGGATCAGATGGACAACAATCATCGGGTGACTGGACCAATATCGGGTTTAAACCGAAACATGATTGCGCAAGCGAGAATGCGGAAAACCGAAAACCATAACGATATTGGCCCGGAAACCGGACGCCGGAAAAGCGGACGTTGGAATCGCAAGAGGACAGCATCCCAGATCAGGCGCAGTGGGAGCCGAAATCCAAATTCGTTTGGAGATCGACTCCCATTTTTTTTGCGCGTCTCCCCTATCTTGATGGTCCGATAATCTGTCCAAGGGTTCCTCATTCGGTTGCGCCCATGGCTTCCTCGATCATCGCCTCAACATCCTCGATCGATTTGCATTTCTTGGCAAAGTCATCGCATAGCGCCAGAAACGCTTTCTCATCCGTTTGCTTGCGGTGCCAAAGGGTCACCTCTGGCCGCTCAACCCGGTCGATTTCCGGCAGTTGGTCTTGCTCCAGACTGCTATAGGCTGCCGGTGCCATCGTCTCGGCCAGCGCGGCATCGAAATCGGCGGCAACATCCCAACGCGGCCCGGCATAATAGACCGCACCATACATGATCCGTGCCTTCGCCCCGCTGACCTTGGATGTACGCATGGCTTCGTAGAACATCCGGTGGGTGGCCTTCCAACTGCGAGTGCGGATGTCGCAATACCAGTCATGCACGACCGATGCCTTGCGATAGCGTCCGACAAACGGGCTGCCGAGGATTGACCAGGCGAATTTCGGAATAGACGCGCCGTCCACGCGCGCATTGGCGGGCACCGACCAGACCAGCCGCACATCGTCAATGAAAGCGAAGCGGTTGAGCAGCGTCATGATCCGCCCATCTTCGTCCCATTCAAACCGCGGTCGTCCGGTATAATGCGCCATGATCGTCCTTTCTCCGCCCCGTCTTTGCCGCCCAGATGCTGATTATAGCATATTTGAGCCCTGAATTTTCCCTAAGTGATCACCATCACAATCATGTGCAGAATCACCTGCTACCAGAATATTGCGATGCCGCTAATATCGCAGGAGTTTGCGGGGGGCGGCGGTATCGCACCACCATGGGGTTCCGACCTCGTGGCTGGTATCTTCCCTTTGGGACCGCCCAGTATGGGCATTCCTCTGGAAGCTCGATGGTTAAGCGACCCAACCATCGAGCTTCTTAGAGAAAAACTGCTCCCGAGCCCCTGAATTTACAACATTTTTCCTTATTTTCCGCCATTTTGTGAGCTTCGTCACATTATGTTTAACTTTTTCCGCTATAAGAAAAATCACGGATGTTTAAGCGTCACGCAAAAACGCCGTAATTCTTGGGAAGTCCGGCGGCATATGCGACCCAGTCGTCGGGCTTCTCTTGAATCTTTTCCGCCATATCGTCCCACTATATCGCCTGTGTCTTTTTCTCTTCCGCATGCGGACGAAGTTCACAATGTACACAGTCTCCTATGCGCTATTGGTTTCACCCGTTTTGCTTGCCGCCATTTCCGCAACAGCGTGAGCGTTGCGCGCAGTAATGGCGGCGATAAAGGCCGGATCATGCTCGTCCAATTTGCGGGTTTTGACTTGGGGGTAATCCGCCGACCAAGTCGCCGCCTCAGCGTCGGACATGCGATAATATTCCAGCGGGCCGCCATCTCCCCAATCGATTTCACGCATCGGGCTATGGTCGATATCGGGGGCAGCCCGTTGATCGGCATCCTGTATGGCGACCGCTTCCAACGCCGCTGCTTCATTATTCTGGCGCAGACAGGCGGATTCCACTTGGTGGACGGTCGCCTCCGCTTCGGCTTCTGCAATAATTTCAGCAATCTCGTCGGTGGTTGGTTCGGCGATTAGCATGGCCGTATCCTCTTGCCCGCCAATCGCGTTCAGCATCGCGTCAAAACGCGCGGCCCCGCGGCTTACGGTTATGCGTTCGGCCAGTCGGTCGAGCCGCCCGATATGAGCAAGCAGCAGGCGGCTATCATAGCGCCGCCGCGTGCCGACCACTTCGCCCTGATGATATATATCCTCCTCAATCCCGTTCATCGCCCGGTCCTGCAAACAGTCCGTCGCCGCATCGCGGGAGATCAGCACAGCTGCATCCCAGCCGCGCGAAAAATCTATATCCCGCTGCTTGAGATTATAAGCCGACCGCCGCGAACGCTGCACAAAGGCCGCCGCCGAACTGATATTCCCGCAATTGGCCAATGCCTCAAGAAACCGGACGCGAATATCCGGTGTCCAGCCATCATGACGGGGTGTGGGGGAGGGGCGTGTTTCGTCATTCTGGGAAGCCGCCATATCATCAGGAGATCCTGAAACAGGTTCGGGATGACGAGTATCCGATGATGATGTTGCTGCAACTTCCCTGTCGTCCGGTGAGAGGTTGGGGAGAGCGGTATCCTCAATCCCTTGCCCAACCGGCGCGTGCGTATCACCGCCAGTCCGCTGTTGCTTCAAACTCCGCGCAAAATCGTCCTGAAAACCCATAGCCTATCCTTTCTGGTTCCATATCTGATTAGGAGACAGATATGGTTGTTTTAAAGGTTCATAATAACCTATATGGTGATATGTAGGAAAGCATGTATCGGTGCCACGTTATGTTCGATGTCCGCCTCATCGCGAAAGCGGACGTTTGACACAAGATGTCCAGATCACGTTTCTGATTGTGCGAAGCACGAAACGGCAAAAATCGGCTAGCAAGAGAGTCGACGCGCAGTTTGCAAAAAACTTGGCAAATATCCCATAAATTGTGGGTCTCGCCCCATGGGGTAATCTGAATAGAGATTGTTAAGTATTTGAGAGTAAAGCTAATTGCACTGTGGGGTTATATAGGGACAATTGGGGGTGAAGCGTTTGCTTAGGCAAATTATCAATAGCGCGCGTTCGCCTGCTGATCGCGATACCAATTCTATTGTTTCCAATACCTACAGGCCAATTATCAGAACCTATTTCGGCGTCACGGCGGCTTACTATGCGCTCATGACATTGGCGCATTTCTGGTGGTTTAGCGGAACGGCTCTTTCAATGATAGCGGCGGCCTCAACAACTGCTTGCATTTTCATTTCTGTCTCATGGTACGCTCTGCGTAAACAGCTCTCTGTTGGGAAGCTAGAGTTACTGACGGGTACCACCAACCTGCTTGTTCTCATTAACGTCTTGGTCGCACTGCACCTTGAATATGCCGAGGCTAAACTAATTTACTTCATCATGATGGCGATAGTCTTCGGCTTCGCAAGCGTTACTATCCGGCAAGCGCTTATCTCGATTGCGGGTGCAATTTTGGGCCTATTTTACACGCTCATCACCCATGATCCTTCGCTGCTGGTGACATATGGCTTCATATCCTTTGCCGCTTCTCTCTGCACGGTATCAATCACTTCCATGTTGCGCCGTGCCATCGGGTTGGCGGTCGCCGCGCGGCATGAAGCTGAAATCGGTTTGGATGAAGCCCAAAGTCTTGGCGAAACGATGCGCCAACGATCCTTGTCAGACAGTCTAACCGGCCTGCCTAATCGCCGCGCTTTTTTTGAGATACTTAAGGGCTACAAAACGGCGGATGGCCCATCTAACAATGCTTGGCTCATCCTGCTGGATCTAGATGGCTTCAAGGCAGTAAATGATGTTCACGGGCATATCATGGGCGACGAGTTGCTAAAGGCTGTGGCAGATCGCTTAAGTGGCTATTGCGGTAGTGCAGCTCATCTCAGCCGGATGGGCGGTGATGAGTTTAATATAATCCTGCCAACACGTGCCAAGGCCTACGATGTTGAACTCTGGTGCCAGCAATTGCTCCCACAGATTTCAAAGGTCTATAACATCGAAGGGAGGCTCATTCAGATTTCAGGCTCCATAGGCTGTACCGAGATCACTGCCAATGAAACGGAGACCCAATCCATTCGCAATGCAGATTACGCCCTCTTACACGCCAAAAGAAATGGCAAGAACAGGGTGGTTGTCTTCTCCGACGAGCATGAAAAGGACGCGCTTGAAAGCTTCCGGATCGAAAAGGCCCTACGTGCCGCCGATTTTGCTTCAGAGCTTGAGTTGCTCTTCCAGCCGCAATTTGATTTGGGGCAGAACAAGATTGTGCGTGTTGAGGCTTTGGCGCGCTGGAACAGTCCAACCATTGGTGAGATTGGTCCAGACCGTTTCATCAAGGTTGCCGAAGAAAGTGGTCTGATTGCGAATATAACTTTGGCAGTGCTCAAAAAGGCGCTTGCTACGCTCAAGAGCTGGGACCATCCGTTTCCTCTTTCGATCAATCTTTCCGGCAATGATTTGATGGCTGATCAGACCATCGGTCAAATCATTCAACAAGTTAAAGATAGCGAATTAAGTGCTGCCTTACTTGAATTTGAAGTTACGGAAACGGCGATGATGGCGGATACACAAAAAGCCAGCGCCAACCTCTTTCGCTTGTCAGAACTTGGCCATCCGATAGCGCTTGACGATTTCGGAACCGGCTATTCCAACTTCAATTATCTCCGAACTCTGCCGATTAACAAACTCAAAATTGATCGTTCGTTCATCGAAAATTTGGGCGATCCAATGACAGAAAAAATCCTCCATTCTTTGGTGGGCATGGCTCTGACGCTCAGGGTTGAATGCCTTCTCGAAGGGATTGAAAACGAACTACAGCTTGTCATGGCCAAACGTGCAGGGGTCCAGTCGGTTCAAGGATATCTTTGCGGGATGCCGATGACCGCAAAGGAATTAATTGCATTTTTTGAGACGAACGACAAAACGGAAGAATGGCAACAAACTGCTTAATCAGGCGGCCGCATGATAATCCCACAGTCATAAAATCTGTTGGGCCGGATGGCCTAGCAACGACCTATTTCCGCCTCTGATTCGGAAGTAGACGCAACAATCGGCCAGTGTCCGCTTTTGCGCCCTTAGCGGACTTCAGCTTTTGGCTGCTTCTGATATCCTGGGCTCTATCAAACCCATCCAATCACCACCAACCGGTAATCTCCATCCCCAGCATGACAAACGCATAACCCAACACACCATATAGCAATGCGCGGAACACCGGATAGGGGATGCGGGCTTTTTCGGGATAGCCCTCGGGATGAATGACTATGATCTTTTCGCCAATAACCGGCGTGGGAAAGGGCATATAGACCTTGTCGCGAACCTCTATAAATGTGCCGTTTTCATTGGGAAAAAGGAACACCGGGTTATAGAGGGTCACGCCGTCCTCTGACTTGCGATCATGGCGGACAATCTTCGCGGAAACGCGGCGGACGGGGTTGCGCAGAAACGGCAAATCGCTGCGCAGCGCCAGCGCTAGTCCTGTTGCCGCGAGGGCCAGGCCAATCCAGAGAATGATCGTTTCGATCGCGCGGGGCTAGCATTGTTTTTTGGGGTTGTTAAGACGGTCATCGCGTAGCCCTTACGCCCCCTTGTCATTGTCACTCATTCTGCTAGGCGCGTTTCATATTGCAACGGAGATTGCAGTCTATCTTGGAAGACGCATCAGGGGAGAACCAACATGAAATTATTCCGCATCGCCATCTATATTTTCGGCCTGATCCCGCTTTATTTCGGCCTCACGGGCATTGCGCTGGGTGCGGCGCAGCTCATGGGCGGGGAGCCGTTTACCAATGCGATGGATAACCAGTTTCGCTATCTCTCTGGCGTCTATATCGGCATTGCCGCGATGCTATTCTATTCCGCTGGCGATATAGTCGGGCGGGCGCTCGTCTTTCGGTTGACAGTGCTAGCGGTGTTTATCGGCGGATTGGGCCGGGTGGTTTCTTACCTCAGCGTGGGGGCACCGCCAGCCGATATGGTTGCTGGAATGGTGCTGGAGCTGATCGCGCCGGTTTTCATTCTCTGGCAGTCCAAAGTAATCAAGGAAGCATGATAGGGCGATCCACCTGCTCTCCGCAAACACTCTAATTTGCAGGCGGGATTTGACGGCGGCGGCCGAAAGGCGCATTCTCATGCCTGCCGCTGCAACAGGGAATGGGCAGGGCGGCATTTTCCAAGGGGGCTAACCCAAAGGAGAGTGTAATGGCTGTAGCAAGAGTGACCGAAATTATTTCCGGTTCAACCAGTTCGATCGAAGATGCGGTGAATGAAGGCGTGTCCCGCGCATCGCAAACGCTGACCAATGTTCAGTCCGCCTGGGTCAAGGATATCAAGACCGTGGTAACCGACGGCAAGGTAACCGAATGGCGAACGACACTGGCGGTGACTTTTTTGCTGGAAGACTAGCCTTTCCGGCAGCCGGTTTGTCGCTTCAGGACATTATCCTACAATCCCGTTTTGATAAACGGTCCTGCGACGGCCATTGCGGACGACGCGCTTGGCGGTGAGTTCCTGATTGCGATAGGGTTCGCGGTAGGACACGTGAACCCAGCCGCTGGCCGGGACGCCGGACTCGTAAAATTCCAGGATCAGCTGATCATAGTTGAGCCGCCGTTCCATCCACTGGCAGATGCGCAGATTGTCGATACCGGCAATCTCGAAATCTGCCGCTTCGCCTTTGGCATGTTGCGAACTGCGCGATCCGCGGATGGCGCGGTTGACCGCAGGCGAGCGATAGCCAGAGGAGATCAGCACCGGGCGGTCATAGTTTTCTCGCACCGGTTCCAGCACTTTCTCGCATAGGAGTTTGAGCGCCGCGATCTCCGCTCGTCCGGGTGTGTTGTCGAGCATCAACCGGGTGGCCGTCTGCGATTGCGTGAATTCGCTGAGGTGAAAATTCGGGCTGAGTTTCATGGGTTGGTCCTTTGGGTGCTGATCTTGCTTCCCTATGTCGCCAATGCGGGATATTCTTTATCTCGCGCCCAGAAACAGCAGTCAATCGCTTCGAGGATTAACTGTGCTGGAATAACCGCTGACATGCCAATAGACTCTGGCGCGCTGGTCGTTCGACTTGTTGCGCAGAACCATGATCTGATTTTTCGGGACAGATTGATTGAAGCTCTCGCCGGGTGCAATGGATCCGACAACGGTGCGCGACGTTCCGTTCTGCAGGAGGATTTCGACGGCCACGTCGCCGCGATTTTGACCGTCAAAGCTGATTGTTTTGGGCTGTGTGCCGCCGAGCAACAATGTCTCGCCTTCGGCTATATAATTATTCTGGCTGATGCCCGCATGCGCGGCGCTGGCCATCATGCTGCCTGCAATGGCTACTGTAAGAGCAAATTTATTCAACATGGCTTTCTCCTAATATCGCGGTTGGATCCGCTGGCAGGAGTTACGGAGATTTGTCTGCATCGGATGCAGCCAGTGTCAATTTACTTCGACAGCATGTCCTTCAAATAGCCGCCGGTGAAGCTGCCTTTGACCTTCGCCACCTCTTCCGGCGTGCCCTCTGCAACAATCTCTCCGCCGCGGACCCCACCTTCGGGGCCGAGGTCGAGTATATGATCGGCGGTCTTAATGACGTCGAGATTATGTTCGATCACGACTACGCTATTGCCCTGCTCGACCAGCTGGTGGAGCACTTGCAACAGTTTGCGGACATCCTCGAAATGCAGACCGGTGGTTGGTTCGTCCAATATGTAGAGCGTCTGCCCGGTCGAGCGTTTGGAAAGCTCTTTGGCAAGCTTCACGCGTTGGGCTTCGCCGCCGGATAGCGTTGTCGCTTGCTGACCAACTTTGATATAGCCAAGCCCGACTTCATAGAGCATCGCCATCTTGTCGCGAATTGGCGGGACCGCCTTGAAGAAGCTCACCGCATCTTCGACCGTCATGTCGAGTATGTCGGCGATCGACTTGCCCTTGAACTTCACTTCTAGCGTTTCGCGATTATAGCGTTTGCCGCCGCATTCCTCACAGGTCACGTAAACATCAGGTAGGAAGTGCATCTCGATCTTGATCAGCCCGTCGCCGCGACATACTTCGCAGCGGCCGCCTTTGACGTTGAAGCTGAACCGGCCCGGTTTATAGCCACGCGCCGCCGCTTCGGGCAGTCCGGCAAACCAGTCGCGAATGTTGGTGAACGCGCCAGTATAAGTCGCGGGATTGGAACGCGGTGTCCGACCAATGGGTGACTGGTCAATGTCGATGACCTTGTCGCAATATTGCAGACCGGTGATTTTGTCATGCTTGCCCGCGATCATCCGAGCGCCGTTCAGCGTCCGCGCAGCCGAAGCATAAAGTGTATCGATAGTCAGCGACGATTTACCGGAGCCTGACAGGCCGGTAACGCAGGTAAATGTGCCGAGCGGGATCGATGCCGTGACATTTTGCAGGTTGTTCGCGGACGCACCGTGGACGGTCAGCTTCTTGCCATTGCCTTTGCGGCGTTTTGCCGGAACTTCAATTTCGCGCGAACCATTTAGGTACGCAGCGGTAAGCGATTTCTTCGATTTCAGGATTTGCTTGAGCGTACCGGCTGCAACCACATCACCGCCATGGACGCCTGCGCCTGGCCCCATATCAACGACATAATCGGCTGTTTTTATCGCATCTTCGTCATGTTCGACGACAATTACGGTATTCCCAAGATCGCGTAGACGTTTCAACGTGGTCAGCAATCGGTCGTTGTCACGCTGATGCAGGCCAATGCTAGGTTCGTCTAGCACGTATAAAACACCGCTTAATCCTGAACCTATTTGGCTCGCTAGGCGGATGCGCTGGCTCTCTCCGCCGGATAAAGTGCCGCTGGTCCTGTCGAGATTGAGATAATCGAGGCCGACATTGTTCAAAAACCCGAGCCGTTCGATAATTTCTTTGAGGATCGGTTCGGCAATCTGCTTTTGCGTCTTGTCGAGTTGATCCGCGAGGCCATTGAAAAACGCCAGCGCGTCGCCAACGCTGCGGCGGGTCGGAATGCTGATATCCTCGCCCGCGATCTTGACCGCCAGCGCCTCGGGCTTGAGCCGCGCGCCATGACAGACTTCGCAGGGTGCAGCCGCCTGAAACTTGGCGAGCTCTTCGCGCATCCACGCGCTCTCCGTCTGCAGCATGCGGCGGGTGAGATTGCCGACCACGCCTTCAAACGGTTTTTTGACCTCATAGCTTTTGCGCCCGTCCTGAAAGCGCAATGTCACGGGCAATCCCTGCGTACCGTTGAGGACGATATCGCGGTGATGTTCCGACAGATCCTGCCACGGTGTATCCAGCGAAAATTCAAAATGCTTCGCAAGACTGCCGAGCACTTGCATATAATAGGGGCTGGGCGGATTGGACTTTGCCCAGGGAACAACTGCGCCTTTTTTGATCGAAAGCGCCGGATTAGGCACGACAAGCTGGGTATCGAAATGGAGTTTTTCACCCAGACCATCACAGGCAGGGCATGCTCCTTGCGGCGCGTTAAACGAGAAAAGCCGCGGCGCGATTTCTTCAATCGTAAAACCGCTCACCGGACAGGCAAAGCGTTCTGAAAAAACAATGCGATTATCGGGCAGGCCAGTGCCCTTCATCTTGGTGCCGGTTGCCGCTTCGTCGCGGCCCGGGACAACGCCCTCGGCCAGATCAACAAAAGCAAGCCCGTCGGCCAGCCGTAAGGCCGTCTCGAAACTATCGGCCAGTCTGGTTTCCATGCCTTCTTTATTGTCAGTTTCGGCGCGCACGACCAGCCGGTCGACGACCACCTCAATGTCATGTTTGAGTTTCTTGTCGAGCTTGGGCGTTTCCTCAATATCGTAAAATTCACCATCGACACGGACACGGGTAAAGCCGGCTTTCTGCCATTCCAGCAATTCCTTGCGATACTCACCCTTGCGTCCGCGCACGACGGGGGCCAGCAGATAGAAACGGGTTTTCTCTGGCAGCGCCATGACCCGGTCGACCATCTGGCTGACCGTCTGGGCAGTAATTGGCTCCCCGGTGGCTGGCGAATAAGGCACACCCGCGCGCGCCCACAGGAGGCGCATATAATCGTAAATCTCGGTTACCGTCGCCACGGTTGAACGCGGATTGCGCGATGTTGTTTTTTGCTCGATCGAGATAGCAGGCGACAGGCCTTCGATATGCTCGACATCCGGCTTCTGCATCATCTCCAGAAACTGGCGCGCATAGGCGGAGAGCGATTCCACATAGCGCCGCTGCCCCTCGGCATAGATGGTGTCGAACGCAAGGCTCGACTTCCCACTGCCGGAAAGGCCGGTAATGACGATCAGTTTGTCGCGGGGAAGGTCGATATCAACGCCTTTGAGATTATGCTCCCGGGCGCCTTTGACTTTAATATGGGTAAGACTCATGCGCTTGCTTTGCCGAAGATGTTGAAGAGAGTCCAGCGGGTCATAGGGTTGTACTATGTTCTATATATGTTCTTATTGCAAGTGCGTTTGTTTACGCGGATGTGATCGCCTTGTGAGAAGGTCGGCAGTCCAGCGCTTTTCGCTTTATCTGGTGCCGCAACAATCTATAATATGGCCGAACATGCTGCTGGGTGGGGATCCATAGTTTAACTGATAGGAATCTCTTTGATGCGCCAATTTGTTTTAGGAATATTTCTTCCGCTTACCGTGATGGGATGCACTACTGTGGCAAGCGAACAGGCGGCATCAGACAATAGCGCCGGCAAGCCAATGCAGGGCCCAATGCAGGGGCCAATGCAGGGGATGGCATTTGCTGGGGCCCATTGCGCTGCTTGTCATGAGGTGGCGGACGGACAGAAGTCGCCAAATCCGCAAGCGCCGCCATTTGGTGCAATTGCCAATACCAAAGGCCTTACCGACAAAACGCTAACCACCTGGCTTAGCGATTCCCATAATTATCCGGACTTGATGGACTTTGATATTGATAGCGGGGACATTGATGATCTGGCCGCCTACATATTGACGCTGCAAAGGCCCGATTATAAGCCGCCAACTCAATAGGCGGGGGCCGCAGGATACGCTCATTTCACACGATATGCCTGAAAGTTGATTTCCATCATTGTGTTCTATTTGTATTGCTGTATTAATATAGTAATACAATAAAGGATGAAGCCATTGAAAAAAGCATATCTTATCAGCGCCGCGCTTGGTGCGGCCTTGACCTTGGCCACACCATCAGCTTGGGCAAGTAGCGCGGATGGCATATCTTCTGATGGCGAGACTGTTGCTGCTCCGAAAAGCCAGAACCCTGCTGATTTAAAGAAAATCCTTGCCGAAAAACTACCCGGATGGCTTGCGGAATATGACGTCCCAAGCGCGGCTATAGCTTATATTGCCGATGGCAATGTCGCATGGACCCATGTTGCCGGAGAGGCCGAGCCTGGCAAGGTCGCAACGGCGGACACGCTTTATAACATCGCCTCGATGACCAAGCCCTTGGTCGCGGAAACGCTCGTACGGCTTGCCGAGGGCGGGGCCTTTACGCTGGATGAGAGTATGGCGAGTAGCTGGGTTGATCCGGATATAAAATCTGATCCACGGCACAAGCTGCTGACGCCGCGCATGGCGCTGGTGCATCGGACTGGCTTCACCAATTGGCGCTATCAGACCAAGGATGTGCTGACCTTTAAAAATGATCCGGGCACGCAGTTCGGATATTCGGGTGAGGGCTTTCAATATATGGCGCGCTTTGCCGAGAAGAAAATGGGTGCGCCGCTGGAAACACTGGTAGCTCAGCAGATTTTTGAACCGGCGGGTATGACCCAGACAAGCTTTACCGAAAAGCCATGGTTTGCTGGCCGGATTGCAATGTCGCGCAATGGCAAAGGAGAACATGCCCATGCCACCGTACGCAAGGATTGGAATGCAGCCGATGATGTCTGGTCCACTGCCGGTGACTATGCGCGTTTTCTGACCTGGATGATGGCTAATCCGGTGAGTGATCAGCCAACGGAAACCTACTGGACCGCAAAGGAAAATCTCAGCAGACAGATTTGCGGCGAGGGCCGCTTGGCGGCGGAAGTATGCCCGAAAATCTTGGGCTTTGTCGGAGGCTGGAATGTCTATCACACAGCGGATAATGTGATCGTCATGCATGGCGGCGGCGATGTCGGCGAACGCACTTTGGGATTTTTTGATCCAGTCAACAAAACCGGAGCCGTGATCTTCACCAATGGCGCCAAGGGTCAGAAAGTGATCCGTGACGTGGTGAAAACCTTATATCCCGATCCCAGTCTGGACGCATTTATGAATATGCAGGCGGGAGGATAGGCGGTCGCTTATCGCCCCGGAAACGTCTCTCCGCTTTGCAAATCAATCGTGCCGCCATCCCTGACCGGCACGACGCCACGTCCGAACCAGACATAACGATCCGTTGGCACAGTCAGCATATTGTCATAATTCTTCGCTGCATAGATTGGATCATAGCCCATGAAGATCAGGGTAGTCGGGAATAGCTGGCTCAGGCTGCGTCCACCTGATGGTTGAGCCGCAAAATTGTCCTGAATATCAGGCGGCAGAAAGGCGACGAGCGGCACCGCAAATTCCGCGCTAACGGGGCTCCCGCTGCAATGCGGCGTGATCCCATCGTTGATATTCTGACCATGGTCGGAGGTATAGAAAATCGCTACTTTTGAACGATCCACACCATCCAGCAGCGCATCGAAAAATCCGGCTTTGGAATAGGTGATTGCTGCCTCATATTGTTCCTGTGTGCTGCTGTCTTTTGGCAGCGTACCCTCGGGATAGTGATCGCGATATTGGAAATGCACGCCGCGCAACAGGGCATAGACAAATTGCTTGTTGTCGTTTTTGAGATCGGCATTGAGCGTGCGTGCGATTTTGAGATCGGTTTTGATGCCGTCAGCCGCGCTTTCATAGCGGTCGATGAGCGCCTTTTCGGGCGCTAGCAACTGATTTTGCGGCGGTCCGGTCACCTGTCCGTCGACCATCATGGTCGCATAGCCCGCTTTTGCAGCATAGCCCCAGATGGAAGCGGTACGGCGAAGATCCGTAACGCTATCGACCGAACGAACCGCAACCCCTGAACGCAGCGCGACGTTAGATGGCGTGCTGCAATGGCCCATGGATGCCGCTTCGCCAAAGTCGATAGCGGCATGGCCGGTCAATTGCGGCGCTATGATTTTATCAAAAGCTTTATAAGAAACGCTTTCATCGACCAGCCAGATGATCTTGCGGATCGCTGGATCGACACTTGGAACAGCGATGACTTCTGCGCGTTCTGGCGGTGGATCGGCGGATAATAGGGTCGCGGCATAATTATATATATTGCGTTCCGCGCCCAGGGGATGGAGATTAAGCCATGGCCATATAAGCGAGGGTGCTGCTAGCAGAGCCAGTGAGGTTATTGTCGATCCCTTGCTGGCAATGCTGTCTCCGAACCGTTGGCGAACAGGCCGATGCAACAGGCTTCTCGCTCCAATCAACAATGTGATGACGAGCAACAATTTGACCATTGCAAGGGCAAGAGGAATGGCGAATTCACCTGCGGCTTGACCTGCCTGTCTGGCTTCACTCACCAACCAACCCGCCTTCTGGATGTCGAGCGTGTCGCCAACAATCTGCCCATAGGTCATGTTGACGCCAGCGGAGAGCACGACAAGGCCCAGAGCGATCGAAAACCACCGGTTCGAAAGCCACGCAACCGCTGCGAACAGCAACAAAGCCTGCATCGCAAAGGATAAAGTCGCGAGACCTGCGCTTCTATAATCAAACGCCGCGGCGCGATAGAGGATAGCGTGCGTAAGCGGCAATTGGTTGACCAAAGCATAGGCCACGCTGAACAGCAGAAAACCGGCCAGAAGCCGGCCAATCGGCCATTTACAGTCAGAGTTGCCAAAGAGGCTATTGGTCACGCGCTGCTTCTCACATCAGAAAGCTGGTAAATCGGCCATTTAATATGGCATAAAGCCTTTAAGAAACGGTGACCGCCGCCGGTTTTGCCGGTTTCTGACCGATTTGGTCAAACCGTCGGCAACGATCGTCGAAGCTCGTCATCTTTTCGTCGAAAGTGGCTCTGGCCTTGGCGTGGTCCGGCATAATGTGTTCAAGAGCCACATTGTGGTCCTGTTTGGTTACGCATTGGGATCGCCGCGCGGCTTTAAAAAAAGGGGGGTGGTACCACATGACAAACGTGGTTCGTAATTTGGTATTTCGGGAATTTTTGCCCTCCGCATGGGCAAGCTCCTTTTCCCGGCCCGGTACCCCCGGAACAAATACCCAAAGCGCCCTACCCCTAATCTGCGCTTTGTTTGCGGCGTTGTTGGTATCATCCCCTATTTTTGCACAATCTGTCCAACCTGTTCCGCCAGCCGCGCAAAAACCGCCACCACCTTGCGCTACTGCGGATCACCGCGCCTTTGATTTCTGGATCGGCACATGGGATGTGACGCCAGCAGGCCAAACAACCCCCGCGGGCATCAATAGCATCAGCGCACAGCATGGCGGCTGCGTGATCCGTGAAGAATATAAAACCAACGGCGGTTACACCGGTATGAGCATGAGCTTCTACGATGCCGCGCGCAAAACATGGCATCAGACATGGATGGGCGCTGATGGCACGGCTTTATTTGTCGAAGGCGGTCTCAACGAAAAAGGCGAGATGGTGCTGAGCAATGCCAATTGGCCTGGCTATGTGAAAGGCTCCCCGATCAATCGTGTCACGTGGACTCCGATCAAGGATGGGACTCCGAACAAGGATGGCACCCCGAACAAGGATGGCGCCGATGTCACAAGCGTCCGCCAGCATTGGCAGGCATCGAAAGACGGCGGTGAGAGCTGGACGACGGTGTTTGACGGCCTTTATGTGAAACGAGCGGAAAACTAACCGCGTTCTTGCGCCACCAAATCGCGCACAAAACCAATCAGACCCGTTTGCCGTGACCGGCGCATGCGTTCGGTTGCCAATATCTGTTTAACCTTGGCGAAACAGGCTTCGAGGTCATCATTGATCAAGACGTAGTCATAGCCGTCCCAATGACTGATTTCGCTGGCCGCGCGCTGCATACGGCTATCGATAATTTCGTTGCTGTCCGTGGCTCTCGCCTCAAGCCGTTCACGCAGCTCGGCTAGGGAAGGGGGCAGGATGAAGATACGCACAACATCCTCGCCGCCGCGCTGGTAAAGCTGCTGTGTGCCCTGCCAGTCAATGTCGAAGAGAACGTCTTGTCCCTCTTCAAGGTTTTTCTGCACCGGTGCAGCAGGCGTGGCATAGCGATTGCCGAACACCGTCGCATATTCCAGAAAGGAATTGTCCGCGACCATTTCTTCAAATTCATCACCGTTAACGAAATGATAGTCCTTGCCTTCTTCTTCGCCGGGGCGTTGCGGCCGGGTGGTGACAGATACGGACATGGCGATCTGGTCATCCGCTTCGAGCAACATGCGTGCGAGCGTCGATTTGCCAGCGCCAGAGGGTGAAGAGAGGACAAACAGCAGGCCGCGGCGGCTCAGTTCATCATGCGGAAGGGAAGAAATATCGTCGGCCATAGCGGCTATTGGCCGAGAAGGGTGCGTGCCGTCAAGATGCTAGTCGCGATTGCTTGCAGATGTTACAGGGCCGGCTGCAAAACTGATGTGATGACAGGCGGGAATTTTATGTTTATCAAATATTTGCACGGGCTCTCCGCCGTCAAAGAGGATGTTGATTCAAGACCATGATGCAGGGCCGCGTAAGCACGATATTTTTCTCGGTCGGAATAACGATCATGATCGGCTGGTTGTTCTATGTCGGCAAGGATATCATCCTGCCGATTGTGACGGCGATCATCCTCCTTCAGATCCTGTACGCAGCCAGTGCTGCGGTAGCGCGTATTCCCGGTCTTGGCCGCTCGCCCATGTGGGTGCGAGCGACGTTAGCCTTATTCGGGGTGGTCTTGCTGCTATTTGCAATGACCCGGATGCTGGTGGCCAGTCTGCAGACATTGGTACCATCACTGCCGACCTATCAGACCAACCTCGAAAATCTTTTTGCGGCCTGGTTCCCCGCGCAACCAGAGACGGCTGCGGTCGACGCCGACATGGGTGACATGATGGCCTCACCGGGCCTGATGATTGATCGCGGGAGCGAAGCAGTGGTCAAAGCGGTGAGTGAATTTGCGACCAAGCTGCTGACCGAAGTCGACATTGCCGCGCTGGCGCAATCGGTGCTGTCCTCGCTGACCAGTTTTGGCGGCTTTGTGTTTATCACCATCCTCTATGCCTCTTTCATGCTGAGCGAAATTACCGGCTTTCCCGCCAAGGTGCAGCGCGCTTTTGGCAGCGCGAGCGAGTCCAAGGACACGATGAACATGATTGCCCGGATCAACCATGATATCGGCAGCTATCTCGCCACCAAGACATTGATCAATATCATGCTAGGCGTGATTTGCTGGATCATCATGATGGTGCTGGGTATCGAATATGCGGCGCTATGGGCGATCATTATCGGTCTGCTCAACTATATCCCCTATATTGGTTCGATTGTCGGTGTTGCCTTTCCCGCGCTGTTTGCCGTGGCGCAATTTGGTACGCTGACCGTGCCGCTGATTGCCACCGGCCTGATGACCGGCGCACAGGTGATTATCGGCAATGTTGTCGAACCCCGTATGCTCAGCAAATCGGTCAATCTCAGCCCGATGGTCGTGCTTGTCGCCCTCTCGGTATGGAGTACATTGTGGGGCATTCCGGGTGCGATTTTGGCGGTGCCGTTCACGACGATCTTGATGATCATTTTGGCGGGCCGCAAAGGCACCAAACCCATTGCTGCTTTATTGTCCAGCGACGGTAAAGTTTAAGCCGCCTCCGCTGACTCATGCGCTGAATCATGTTGGGGTGGTACCAAGCAGATCGCGGCCACCAGCGACAGGCCGAGCAAGACAGAGCCGATTAAAAAGGCGAGATCATAGCTTCCATATATATCAAAAATATAGCCGGCTCCCGCTGGCGCTGTCGCCACGAAAGGCAAGAGCAACGGTGCGAATACCGAGTTGATTTTGGCGAAGCTTTCCTGCCCGAAAAAATTGCTGGTCAGGGCAGGAGACAGAGCGAAAAACCCGCCATAGCATAGGCCCAGTATAAAGGCGGCTATGCTCAGCCCGACCACGCTGGCGACCGACCACAGCATGATGAAGCCCCCCAACATCGCCGCCATCATCGCCGCCATTAACCAGCGCAGTTCAAACCGGTCACCGAGCCATCCCGCGGGCATCCGGCCAAGCCCGCTGCCAATGATGAAGATGCTAACGATCGAAGCCGTTTGTAATTTCGAAATGCCGATATCGGACAAGTAAAGCGAACCATGGGTGAGCAGAAATGTACCGATACCCAAATATGTCACGCTGATAATCATGATGAAATAGACGGCGCGGGTGCGAAATACCTGACCGATTGTCCAGCTATGGGCGCTGCGATAGGTACGCGGTTTGGGGGCAGGTTTCTGGCCATGGGTCTTGGGTACATGCGGGTTGATATTGTCGGGATGCTGCCCGATATCTTTGGGGCGATTGACGACAAACTGCGTCAGCAGGATCGCCACGACGACAGCCGCTGCGCTAACCAGCCAGCCGGATTGCCAATTGCCGAACACATCCATCACCCGAATAAGGATCGGCTGCGCGAAAAAGCCTCCCAAGGCATTGCCGGTCAATATGATCCCCAAAACGGTGGCCCGTTTGACGTTAAACCAATTGATGACCACGGTTTGCCCGCACAGCGGCCCTGCGAGCGCATTGGCAACCCCCATGAACAGACCCCAGATGACGGTCCAGTGCCATATCTGCGTCACGAAAAAGACGGTCATCAAAAGGCTGGCAAGCATGATCGTGAGCCCGACTGTCAGGGTGAAACGAACGCCTTTTTTCCCAATCATCCACGCGGTCAACGGATAGCTGAGACCCAGCATCAAAAAGCTGAGACTATGGGCAATGGACGCGTCTCCCCGGTTCCAGTCCATTGCCTCGACCATCGCTGGAAAAATCGCAGCATAGGCGAAATAGACAAAACCGGATGCGGCAAACTGGATGAAGAACAAAAGCCCGGCATTATTCCAGCCGTAGAATCTCCGGCGTGGCTCTCCGTCCGACGACGCGTGCTCTTTCTCACTGGCCTGTGTCGCTGCCAAAGCCTTCTCGTGCGTCATCGCTTCTCCTGACATCTGTGTTAGCAGGAGAGATGCTCAGTAGGAAAGCGCTTTGTGGCAGGGGCGTCAATGGATCGGAAGCAGAAGAAGGACAAAGCCCGCGAACCCCGGAATTACGACGAAGTTCACAAAGTGCACATAGTCCTTTGAGTGGATCTGAGTGGCCATGTTGGATTATTTATTGCCGATGTTGGAAATTATGTTGCTAGCGTTAGGACGCGCGTCATTGTCGTGAATTCCGAGAGGCTATCGAGTATTTTCCTGCGTCTGTTAAGGGCGCAGAAACGATCACTATCGTTGACCCACCCATTATTCATATAGGCGATATGGTCAGTCTTCGCTGCTGATGCCGAACAGGCATAACGCCAGGAGAAAAGTGGCCAAAACTCCAGAGCCTCCGGCTACCGGTGAAGGTAAAAATCCCTGCAAACCGAACATCATAACTAAGGCGTTGGCGACAAAAGCCACTGCACCAATCAACACCGTTGCGCCTCCCAAAACTTTGTTGCCTTCGTTCATCTTGGCTACGCCAAAAACCACCGCTGCAAGGCCCAATAGGATTTTTGCCGCGTTGTAGCCGAAGAAAGAGAATGCGACGACTGAGGATGCGATATCGCTGAGGTCAGCATTCGATTCGGCAGCCGAACGAAATGGACCGAATTGAGTCAGGCCCACGCCAACCTGTACCACATTGAGCACTGCGCTGAACGCGATCGCGGAAAAGCCCAGAGTGTAGCGTTTCGCCATGACCAGAGCGGAACCCGCAAAAGTTGCCAGCAGCACAAACAGTAACCCTTCCAAACCCCACAGGAATTGGCGGTTAAAGTCGGGTGCGCCAAGATACAAGGCTGTATAGATCGGTTGTGAAATGGCTGCCAGAAGCAGCAGCACGGCAACAATTTCAACCGTGCGACTTTGCGTGAATTCCATAACAGTTTCCTTTGATGAATTTGATCCCTCCCAGCTATTCGCTGGCGCAAACGAAAAGGATACAGCCAGATAAAAAATAGCTCAACGAAAACCAATCTGCATGGTTTCAATCAAACGAATGATACTAGTGGCTTACCAAAGTAAAAACTATCAATGTGTTTTTTATGACTAGCTTCTCAAATCGATTGCCAGTGCCCGCTTTCGGGATGAAACGGATACAAATCAATCAGAACCCAAAAATTAATGTCGCCCGCGATAAAGTGTCTGTCTTCTTAAGCCCCAGCGGCGGATTGGTCTCGTGATCGATCTGATACGAAAGTCGCGCGGTTAGTTTGTCACTAAGCTTTGCGTTTAATGCTGACAGAGAGTTATAACTGTTGTTACCCGATTGGATGTAGGCAGAGAGGTCTTGATTAAAGGTAATCGCAGGTGAGATTTTCAAAGCGTAATTTGCAGCAGCTAGTGCAGCGACACTTGAATCTGAACCGCCACCAACAAAATTGGTTTTACGCCAAGCAGGTCCTGCTTTGACATCCAATTGCATTGCGTCACTCTTTATGACTTGATAACCCAATCCACCCGACAATGTATAGCGCGATGAAAAGCCCTGAAACCTATCTCGCTCGTACTGCGCAAGCCCGTACCCATAGAAGCGATCGCTAAATTTGTAATTGGGCTCCAAAGAGACAACACCCTGCTCTCGGACTGTGGTACTGTTGGTGCGTTGATAGTCGGCGAGCGCGCGGAACTTGAAGCGCCAGCGCTCACTTTCTTTAGTCAATGCAATGCCAGCAGTGACGCCAACTGAAGTGGTATTACCTCCAGATTGAAACGCACCCAATTCCCCGGAACCTTCCCAATTAGCAAAAAAACCAGCTTCGTTCTTCTCAGCAAGTGCAGCTGCTTCTTTCGCGGCGACATAAGCCTTATAGGCCTCTATCTTAGCCGCGATTCTAGGGTCGCCGGCATATTTCGAAATCGCATCAAGCGCTTCTGTGTCACCGCTTGCAATGGCCGCGTCGACAATTGACTCAATCGACTGTTGCTCTTGTGCGTAGACGGGAAATGACACCAAACAGACGCCTGAAAGCAAAAGTGTAGCGATCTTCGTTTTCATAATATTCCTTGAGATTAACTCGTTTGGGAACGATTTTGTAATCGCAGCTTACTGAAGAGTTCATTACGGCGAAAAACTCTTAAGTCATCCGCAAATTATATTAATTTGCAAGAGTTTACGGGTAGTGTGCGACAGTCGTTATAGGTCTAGATACGACGCGGAATTTGAATAGGTTCTGCGAAGACGAGTAAGAATTGCTCATCTACCTCTAGTTCCCGCTTTCGGGATGAAGCAGATATGGTGAGCAAGTACCATCATCGGCATTCCAGCGTTACTAACAACAAACGCCTTATAGGCTCGTCGCAGCGCAAATGCTTCGGAATTTGATTATCGGCTTGTAGATATGACCACTCGAGCGGGGCAGATCTCTATAAGGAACAGCCCCCATGTGCCTAACACGTAAATCAGTAACATCCTCCGTCTTTGTCTTGGCCAGCGTAGCGCTTATGTCATTAAGTGCCTGCAGCGATACGGTTCAGGACGAAGATATTGAGTCATCCTCCGAACCCTATGTGCCGGAAAGAGAAGAGGGGCCTACCCAATCATCTTCGGAATAACAGCGATCTTCATATCGCAGATTTAGCCCAAACTATGATGGGTCTATTTTAGTGGCGGGTGGAGTAATGCTGCTCCACCCGCCATTTTCGAACAATCAATCTTGCAATCATCCCCTGATAATGCTGTGTTGCGCATCCAATGAGGGGGCCTATGACGATCCTATCACGCAACCACATATTGGCCGCGGCCGGATTGGCTATATTCACACTGGTGATTTTGTTCGGGATGGACCGGCCGCCTATATGTGAATGTGGCAACATAAAGCTGTGGCATGGCGCGGTGCAGTCGGCGGAAAATAGCCAACATATTGCGGACTGGTATACGTTCAGCCATATCATTCATGGCTTTCTGTTTTACGGTTTTGGTTACTGGCTGTTCCGAAAACAGCCAGAGGCAGCGCGGCTTGGTTTTGCCTTATGTCTCGCGGTATTTTTAGAGGGCTTCTGGGAAGTTCTGGAAAACTCGCCCATCATCATCGATCGCTATCGTGAAGCGACTTTTGCCTTTGGCTATGCTGGAGACAGCATCATCAATTCCATGGCTGATATTGGCTGGATGACGTTGGGCTTTATCGCCGCGCGGAAGTTACCGGTGAAGGTGACGGTGGCGATTGCGGTGATATTTGAACTGGTGGCGCTCTATGCCATTCGTGATAATCTGACGCTGAATGTGCTGATGCTGACCTTCCCGATTGAAGCAATCAAGGAATGGCAGGGCGCGATCTAGGCCTCTGCCTTGGCATTTTCGGTTGGTGCAGGCGTCCCTACTATATCGATAATCTGGTCCGATGCCGGAAGCTCCTCTTCCTCTTCTTTCGACCTGTCATAAAGCGCCTTGGCCACCATTGCGCCGCCAACCAGCAGTGCACCGGGCAGAGAGCGCGTTGCGATACGCGCTGCCAATACACCCACGCCAAAGCCCAATAATCCATTGCCCTTGCCGCGCTTGCGCGCTTCGTTACCGACCAGGGCGGTGGCGACATTGCGAATGAGGGACATGAACTTAATCCTTTGTTGCGAGTGGAACCGGTTCCTTGAATGTATGTGTAACATAAGGGAAGGGGATTTCGATACCCGCTTCATCCAATGCGCGTTTGATCGCTCGGATTACATTGTCACGGCTTTCGTGCATGGCGCGTGGTTTGGAGCCCGACCACCAGCGGACTTTGAAATCAACAGAACTGGAATTGAACTCGCAGGCGAAAACATCCACTTGTTTGCTCTTGTCGACTTGTTCCGCTGATTGCACGGCGGTCAGGATGACATTCTTGGCTTTATCCAGATCGGTATCATAGGCCACGCCAGCGATAATCTCATGTCTGCGTTTGTCGTCATCGGTCAGGATCTTGACCGGGTTTTTAAACAGGATCGAATTGGGAATGATGGTCAGTTCCCGGTTGTTTCGACGGACGTGGGTTTCTCGCAGGGCGATGCTTTCGACAACGCCCTCGACGCCTTCGCATTCGATATAGTCGCCAATCCGCATTTTTTCGCGGATCATGATAAGGATACCGGCCATGAAATTTTCGAAAATATCTTGAAAGGCGAAACCTATCGCAACGGCTCCAAAACCGAGGCCGGCGATCAGGCTGGCCGGTGTCAGGCCGGGGAGCAATATAGTAAGTGTCGCCATCAGGCCGACGATCCAAATCGCCAAACGCACTATCGTTTCAACCAACTCTTGCAGCGATGCGCGCATATTGGTCTTGTAGGTCAGTTTGTCAGCAATGCGGGTAGCGAAGCGAGCGATGATCCAGGTAATGATGAGTACGATCAAAGCGATGACCAGACTGGGTAGCAGCGAAACCGTTTGTTCCCACATGCTCAACAGCTGTCGAATCAATATATCTACAGCGTTTAGTGACTCGTCTATTGGATCGTCCATATTTTCCCCGACACGCCCCGATTAAGATGCCGCTATATCACTCTAACTTATACCATATTTTCCGGTTTAACATGGGCGTCATAGGTTTCGGCATCGACTAATCCCGATTTCAGGGCGGCCTCACGCAAGGTCATGCCGGTTTCATGTGCATGCTTGGCGATTTTGGATGCTTTGTCATAGCCGATAACCGGCGCCAGTGCGGTGACGAGCATGAGGGAACGTTCAACCAGTTCGGCAATACGGGCCGTATTCGCTTCCAGCCCATCGACGCAGCGCGTGGCGAAACTGGACATGCCGATGGAGGCGATTTCAATGGAGCGCAGCACATTGGCCCCGATCATGGGTTTAAATACGTTGAGTTCCAGATGGCCCTGCATGCCGCCGACTGTTACGGCCTGATGATTGCCAATCATTTGCGCGGCCACCATGGTCAGCATTTCGCATTGGGTCGGATTGACCTTGCCCGGCATGATAGAGCTGCCTGGTTCATTGGCTGGCAGATCAAGTTCGCCAAGGCCGGATCGCGGCCCAGACCCTAGAAGGCGGATATCATTGGCGATTTTGGTGAGCGAAACGGCAAGGGTGCTGAGCGCACCAGACAGTTCGACCATCGTGTCATGGGCGGCCAGTTCGGCAAATTTATTGGGTGCAGAGGTGAATTTCAGCCCGGTAATCTTGGCAATTTCCCGTGCCATATGGTCGCCGAAATTTTCCGGCGCATTGATACCGGTGCCGACAGCTGTGCCGCCTTGCGCTAGTTGATAGAGGCGCGGCAAGACGGCTTCGATACGGTCGCGCGCGGCCAGCAGCTGCGCGGCATAGCCCGAAAATTCCTGTCCCAGCGTTAGCGGAGTCGCGTCCTGCAAATGGGTCCGGCCAATTTTGACGATGGCTTTCCAGTCCTGTGCCTTTTGAGCGAGCGCATCATGGAGTTGTTCCAGCGCCGGAAATAGCTCCACCTCCAATGCCCGCGCGGCGGCGACATGCATGGCGGTGGGGAAGCTGTCATTGGATGATTGCCCGCGATTGACATGGTCATTGGGGTGGACGGGATCTTTGCCGCCACGGGTGCCGGTCAGGCTTTCATTGGCGATGCCCGCGATCACCTCGTTGACGTTCATGTTGGACTGGGTTCCTGATCCGGTCTGCCAAATGGTCAGCGGAAATTGCGTGTCAAAGGCCCCTGAGCGTACTTCTTCGGCCGCTTTTGCGATCCCACCGGCAATTTCAGGGTCGAGTCCGTGGATGCCATTTACCCGTGCCGCCGCCTGTTTGACCGTCGCCAAGGCATGGATTAGCCGGATCGGCATGCGTTCATGACGGGGGAAGGGGAAGTTCTCGATACTGCGCTGCGTTTGCGCGCCCCAATAGGCGTCTTGCGGAACTTCTATGGGACCGATGCTGTCGGTTTCTGTGCGAGTAGTTTTTGACGGGTTGCCTGACATCAGGCGATCACTTCTTCTTGCCGAAATCCACCGTTACAACGTTGGAGCCATCATCGACCACTTCAACCGGTTCCTGATCACCGTCATTTTGTGCCGGCTCGTGACCGTCGAGATCGCCTTCGACCTCATCCACCTGAAATTGCAGGGCAAAATCAACGGCTGGGTCAACAAAGGATGTAATCGCAGCAAACGGAATATGCAGCATAGAGCTGATCTGATTAAAGCTGAGCCCGACCTCAAACCGGTCTTCGCTGACCGATAAATCCCAATAGCGGTTTTGCAGCACTATGGTCATTTCGTCGGGAAACTTGGCAATCAGGTGATCGGGTATATCCACACCCCGCGCGCGGGTTTTGAAGGTAATGTAGAAATGATGCTCGCCAGGCAGGCCATTGGCCTCAACTTCGCCCAGCACACGGCCGACAACGGCGCGCAGCGCTTCCTGCACAATTTCATCATAAGGAATCAGGCTATCGGGGGCACTGTCATTCATTGCTACTTGGTGGCGCGAACACGGGGCAGGGTCAAGGGGATTTGCATAATTTTCATCAACTGTGATATCCTCGTCCTTTCTTGGTGATTTTGCAGCGAAATTCTTGCCTGATAAAATCCAGCCTTTATAGGCATGGTCCATGAGAACAGCGACAATAGAGCGAAACACCAAGGAAACCGAGATTTTCGTCGAGTTGAATCTGGACGGAACCGGTGAATATGACGTGTCTACGGGCATTGGTTTTCTCGACCATATGATCGAACAGTTTTCGCGCCATTCGCTGATTGACCTAAAGCTCAAGATCAAAGGTGATCTGCACGTCGATCAGCACCACACGACTGAAGACAGCGCTATTGCAGTGGGTCAGGCGATCCATCAGGCGCTCGGCGATAAGGCCGGGATCGTGCGCTATGGCAGCACCTATTCGCCGATGGATGAGACGTTGAGCCGTGTCGCATTGGATATTTCCGGACGGCCTTGGCTGGTCTGGAATGCGGCGTTTACCCAGGAGCGGCTGGGCGAGATGGATACTGAGCTGTTCAAGCACTGGTTCCACAGCGTCGCCGATGCCGCTGGAATTACACTTCATATCGAGCTGCTTTACGGTGAGAATAATCACCATATTGCCGAGAGCATCTTCAAAGGCTTTGCCCGGGCGATGCGCCAGGCTGTCGAACGCGACCCGCGCAAAGGGGATGCCATTCCGTCGACCAAAGGCCAGCTTGGTGGCTGAAACCATCGCGCTTATCGATTTTGGCGCCGGTAATTTACACAGCGTACATAATGCGTTGATCGCAACCGGGTCATCCGGGGTCGTGGTGACCGCTGATCCAGACGTTGTCGCTGCAGCGGATCGCATTGTCTTGCCCGGTGTTGGTGCTTTTGGCGCTTGCCGCGATGCTTTGGCCGGGATCGATGGCATGATTGCGGCGCTGGAGCAGCGGGTGCGGCAGGACGCTGTCCCTTTTCTCGGCATATGTGTGGGCATGCAATTGCTTGCTGACAAGGGCATAGAATTTGGCGAGCATCAGGGGCTTGGCTGGATTGGCGGCACCGTCCACGCGATCGAAGCGCCGTCCCCGGACATCAAAATCCCCCATATGGGCTGGAATGATGTGACCCCGACAGCGGGTCATGACCTGTTGGAAGCCGGAGAGGCTTATTATCTCCACGGCTATCATTTTGATGCGGCAAATGCGGATGATATTTTTGCGACCACCCATCACGGTATGCCGTTGATATCCGCCGTTGGCCGCGACAATATTGTTGGTGTGCAATTTCATCCGGAGAAAAGTCAGGCCTACGGACTGGCTTTCCTGAAACGCTTTTTGGAGTGGAAACCATGATCGTCTTTCCTGCTATCGACCTGAAATCAGGCGAAGTCGTGCGTTTGGCCGAGGGCGATATGGATCGCGCCACCGTTTACGGCGACAACCCAGCGGAGCAAGCGGGTCTGTTCGCCAAAGCTGGCGCCGAGCATATTCATGTGGTCGATCTCGATGGCGCTTTTGCCGGGTCCCCGCGCAATGCGGAAGCGGTAGAGGCCATTGTTGCGAGCTTCCCGGGCTATGTGCAGCTAGGCGGCGGCATCCGAAACCGGGAAACGGTCGAGCGCTGGTTCGAACTGGGCGTGGCGCGGCTCGTGATCGGCACGGCGGCTTTGAAAGACCCGGAATTCGTCCGCGATATGGCAAAGGAATATGAAGGCGGTATCGTGGTCGCGGTTGATGCACGGGACGGCATGGTCGCCACCGAAGGCTGGGCCGATGTATCGGAAGTCAGCGTGAGGGACATGGCGCGCCGCTTTGAGGATGCCGGAGTAGCATCGCTTTTGTTCACGGATGTGGGCCGCGACGGCATGCTGACCGGCTGCAATATCGAAGCGACGGTCGATCTGGCGCGCTCAGTCGATATTCCAGTGATCGCCAGCGGCGGGGTAAAGGGGCTTGATGATGTCCATATGCTCAGCCAGTTTACGCAGGATGGCATTGAAGGCGTGATTACCGGCCGAGCGCTTTATGACGGGCGGCTTGATCTGGCGACGGCGATAGCGATGGCGAACCGATGAGGTATATCTTGGTAACCCAAAATGCGCTCATGCTGAGCTTGTCGAAGCATGTATGGCACCACATTCGACCCTTCGACAGGCTCAGGGTGAGCGCGGTTTTCGTATGACCGTCCGTATCCGCGTCATACCCTGTCTCGATGTTGCCGATGGCCGCGTGGTCAAGGGTGTCAATTTCGTTGATCTCAAAGACGCTGGTGATCCGGTCGAACAAGCGCGGGCTTATGATGCGGCTGGTGCGGATGAGCTTTGCTTTCTCGATATTGGCGCCAGCCATGAAAAGCGCGATACGATTATCGATGTGGTGCGGCGGACAGCGGAAGTCTGTTTCATGCCAGTCACGGTGGGCGGCGGCGTCAGGACAGCGGATGATGCCCGCGCGCTGCTGATGGCTGGAGCCGACAAGGTTGCGGTCAACAGCGCAGCGGTTTCGCGCCCCGAAGTGGTCAGTGACATTGCCGGGCGCTTTGGCAGCCAGTGTATGGTCGCGTCCATCGACGCGCGGCGCGTGGAAGAAGGCCGCTGGGAAATCTTCACCCATGGCGGGCGCACGCCTACCGGCATTGATGCTTTGGAACATGCGGTGTGCATGGCGGAACTGGGAGCAGGGGAGTTGCTCGTTACATCCATGGACCGCGATGGTACGCGCGACGGTTACGACCTTGCGCTGACTCGGGCGATTGCTGATGCGGTATCTATACCGGTGGTGGCCAGCGGCGGTGTTGGTACGCTCGATCACATGGTCGAAGGCGTGACAAAAGGCGGCGCCAATGCTGTCCTTGCCGCGTCAATTTTCCATTTTGGCCAGCACACTATCGCTGAAGCGCATGATGCTCTCCGCACCGCCGGATTGCCTGCACGCCGCAACAGTTAAGACCCCATGCGAAGCGATAGTTAAGAAATAGTCTCAACTATATCTAGTTCAGCAATTTTGGGTGCAATGACCCATAACTGTTTCTATTAAAACAATATTAACTTTTGCGTAGGTAAATTTTAAAAAACCCCGGTCTTGCGTGGTGCCATCGCTGACAATTGTCCCACTATGGGACGTTTGCCGCGATGGTTAATGTCGGTTTACCTTACATTCTCCACGGCTTCGAAAAATTGTTAACCATCAGTACCGACCAATGAGGCGGATCTTATGTTTTTGGCAGGAAAATTGCTTTTCTATTTCAACAGACATTTTGACCTTCAGCTTTTTCCTTGGGATATGCAATGAAACTCGCAAAACTGGCCATGTTAACCGGCACCGCCGTTATCAGCTTTGCCGTTGCAGGCCCGGCTGAAGCGACATGGTATCCTAGCAACGGCGGATCATATGGCGGCTGGAGCAGTTCCGGTGGTTGGGGCAGTTCCGGCTGGGGCAGTTCCGGTTGGGGCAGTTCCGGTTGGGGCTCGTCGGGCTGGGGCTCGTCGGGCTGGGGTAGCTCTGGATGGGGATCATCCAGCTATGGCGGTACCACAACCACTTCAACCAGCACATCCAGCGGCGCTTCGTCGACTGGTTCGTCATCCGGTGGTTCGTCCTCGGGCGGCACACCGATACCCGAGCCCTCTAACATGGCCATGCTTGCGCTAGGTGTCGCCGGTCTTGTTGTGGGACGCTTCGCCGCGCGAAAGAAACGCAAGAAATTGTAACAGTTCGTCACCGAATGGTATGCGCAGATCTCTGATCTTGCTGCACCATGGAAGGGCCGTCATCGGGGGATTAGACGGCCCTTTCTTATGGGTAATATGGCTTACAGCCTTTCAAAGACTTGACGCCTGTCCCATTGCTCGCGCAAACGGGCAGCCATGAATGATATCTTGCAAAAGCTGGAAGCCACCATCCACCAGCGCCGTGACGCCGATCCCAAAGACAGCTATGTCGCCAGCCTGCGCGCCAAGGGCCGCGCCAAAATGGCGGAAAAGCTTGGTGAAGAAGCGATCGAGGCGGTCATCGCGGCGGTGCAGGATGAAAAGGCGGATATGACGGGGGAGGCGGCGGATGTCCTGTTCCACCTGATGGTCTTGCTCGCCGATATGGATATGTCGATAGATGACGTGCTAGCCGAACTGGCGCGCCGGGAAGGCTTGTCTGGCATAGCCGAAAAAGCTTCAAGAAAGGACTGACCGATGGCGATTGACGCAACCGAGCCTTATGATGACAATAATATCTTCGCCAAAATTTTGCGCGGCGAAATCCCCAACAAGACGGTGTACGAGGATGATCATGTCCTCGCTTTTCATGACATTAACCCGCAGGCGCCACATCATATTTTGGTCATCCCCAAGGGAAAATATGTCAGTTGGGATGATTTTTCAGCCAAGGCCAGCGAGCCTGAAATTGCCGGTTTTGTACGCGGTGTCGGTCATGTGGCACGCGAAGCGGGCATGGTTGAACCAGGCTATCGCCTGCTCGCCAATATCGGCCAGGACGGACATCAGGAAGTTCCGCATCTGCATGTTCATATTTTTGCCGGAAAACCACTTGGCCCGATGTTGATGAGAGGCTAGTAACAGCGGCAACTAGGCCGCTTAGACGGTGCGTATAGATTACAGGGGAGTTTATCATGGCAGGATCAGCAGCACCGGGCGGAGAAGGCTGGTCGTCGAGATGGGCCTTTGTGTTGGCAGCGGTTGGTGCCGCGGTTGGCCTTGGCAATATCTGGCGGTTCCCAACGCTGGCTGGTGAAAATGGCGGCGGCGCATTCGTGCTCGTCTATATCGGCTGCATCGTCCTGATTGGCTTGCCCATGGTTCTCTCCGAGATATTAATTGGTCGCCATGGACGCAGCGACGCCTATCACAGTGTGGTCAAAGTAGCTGAAGACTCGAATGTCAGCAGAAACTGGGGGATTTTTGGCGGTATTGGGATACTGAGCGCTTTTCTAATTCTCACTTTTTATAGTGTCGTGGCTGGTTGGGTACTTTACTATGTCGGCGTGATGGGCGGCGATTTTCTCGGCGCGCTCTTTTCCGGCAACCCGTTTGCCGGTGCCCTCGCTTCTGAAAATCCGGAGTCCATACCGAGCAGAATGACCGATCTTTTTGGCAATGTCCCGTTGTTACTAGGCATGCACACGCTTTTCATGGCGATCACTATCTGGATCGTGGCGCGAGGCGTCACTGATGGAATTGAAAAAGCGGCAACCTATCTGATGCCGACATTTTTCGTCCTTCTGGTGGTAATCACGATCTATGGTGCCTTTACCGGCGAATTTGCGAAAGCGGTGGCCTTTCTGTTTACCCCGGATTTCAGCAAACTGACGCCATCGGTCATAAATGACGCGCTGGGGCAGGCCTTGTTTTCGATGAGCGTCGCATCCGCGGCCCTGATCACCTATGGCGGTTATGTTTCCAAGGACACCAAGCTGGCTCCGACCGCTGGTATGATTGCCTTCGCCGATACTGGCGTTGCGCTTCTGGCGGGCTTGATGATTTTCCCAATTGTTTTTGCAGTGGGCTTGGATGCTGCCGCTGGACCGACCTTGGTTTTTCAGTCGCTACCGATTGCTTTCCACACCATGCCGGCCGGTTCTTTGGTCGGACTATTATTTTTCGTCCTGATCTTTTTTGCTGCCCTGACCAGCTCGATATCCTTGTTGGAAGGTGTGGTCGCTTGGGCGATGCGCAAATTTGAGTGGCGCCGGGCCACGACCGCCTGGCTGTTTGGCGGTCTGGTGTTTCTGGTCGGGATTGCTTGTGCGCTTTCGCTGAATGTCTGGAGCGATGTCCGGTTGCTCGGCTTCTGGCCAATGTTTGAAGACAAGAATATTTTCGACACGATTGATGACCTTGTTTCTAAAATATTGCTGCCGACAACCGCCTTTCTGACGGCTGTATTCATTGGTTGGCGCGCGGACAAAAAGCTGGTCGAGGCGGAAACAGGGCTGGAAGGTGCCGTCTTCAGCATTTACCGCTTCTTGGTGGCGTGGTTGGCGCCGATCGGCGTGTTGTTGATTTTTGTGTTCGCGGTATTTCCTAATCTGGTCGGCCAAGGATAAACGGTGGCTGGCGCAAAAGAATCGAAATGTCCGGTGTGCCGCAAGCCCAAGTCGTCGGATTTCGCACCGTTCTGTAGTGCCGGCTGCAAAGATCGTGATTTACTGCAATGGCTGGGCGAGGGGTATAAAGTCCCCGGACCCGCGGTTTCACCGGATCAATTGGCCGATCATTTTTCAGGAGAAACAGGCCGCGACGGTGAGTCCTGAAGCGGCATTGAAAAACGGCCACTTTTAGGGTGGACAAGCCATGCAACCCCCGCCTATAGCGACGCTTCAAATTCGGTGGGAACATTCAACTCACCTGTTGCCCGAATAGCTCAGTTGGTAGAGCAAGCGACTGAAAATCGCTGTGTCGGTGGTTCGAATCCGCCTTCGGGCACCACTTTTTTCCTGAGTTTCTGGTGTCTCCAAGTCTCCTCGTGGAGTCCTGATTTAGTGCCGGTATTCCGGTGGGTTAGCTAAGGTTGATGTTGGAAGCTGGCTACCAGAGACCATTTGTCCGTGCCAATATGCGGCCAAAATGACCGATGATCTCGATGGGCTGAAACGCTGGCACCAGATGCACTTTTAGAAATAGGAGGATTTTGGGGTCTATTTGAACCCAAACATGGCACGTTGGGAACCCCAGCAAAGAGGCAGGCTTCCGATCCGCAAGATCTTCCGGCCGGTCAAATTAACTGGCTGAGTTCCATCGATAATGGATGAGATGATATCCGGAGCCAGATAACTAAGACGGGTGAGCTGTTGCAGATGCCGTTTGCTATACTCGGATAGCATGGGTGAAGGGATGCCTCGAACCATCTGATCTTGTGCTGCGAAAGCGTGAGCAATCAATCGAAGCAAAACGGGATCGGGATCGCGTTTCGCCAATCCTTCGCCGGCAGCGATAACCAGTTTCAGATCGCGTCCTTTGCTAACGAGCTTCGCATTGATTGAGATAGCAACTGTTTGATCCTGGTCCGGAGGTGTAAATTCAATACCGATTGAGCTTTCATTAACAGATACACTGGCATTAAAATCGATCAACATTTGGTATTGCTCGGAAATGCTCATGTCGGGCAAAGAGTCAGCGATGACTTCATGTTTTTCTATAGTTTGTGACAGGATCTCAGCGGTTTCCTGTGCATCAGATTCCGCAGAGTTGAGTTTCTTGGATATTGCACTAATTACCAGTCGTTCGATCTCTCCAGCGGGCATTCGCCATTTGTCTGATTTGTCTCCAGGCGGAGTGCGTGTGACGTAGTAGCGGAAACGCTTCGAACCCTTTTTCGCATGCGTAGGTGTCATTGGTTTACCATCCGGATCGGTTATCATGCCGGTCAGTAAACTAGGATTGCAGCTCTTCTTTCCCAACGCGTTGTCACGCCTGTTTTCAGCAAAAACAGATTGGACCAAATCGAAAACCTTGTGTGAGATGATCGGGCTGTGCTCTCCATCGTAGATTTTGTCTTTATGCCGAACTTTCCCCACATAGATCGGGTTTTTGAGCAGATGCGTCAAAGTACCGGTTTTGAAATGGATGCCGCCAACTGCGCGCCCGCTCTTCCAAGTTCGAGTTCTGGTTTTGATATCTTTGACAGCGAGTTCATCGACAAGCTGCGGGACTGACTTCAGTTCAACATAACGCTGGAACATGTGCCGGACAGTCTCTGCTTCTGCTTCGTTGACGACCAACTGGCGCTCTTCCACCTTATATCCGTATGGGACACCGCCGCCCATCCACATGCCCTTCTTTTTGGATGCCGCTACTTTGTCGCGGATGCGTTCACCGGTTACCTCGCGTTCAAACTGGGCAAAAGAAAGCAGGACATTAAGGGTCAGTCTTCCCATGCTGTTTGTTGTGTTGAAGCTTTGAGTGACACTGACGAACGATGCTTCATTCTCATCCAGTATTTCTACAATCTTGGCAAAGTCGGCGAGGCTCCGGGTTAGACGATCAACCTTGTACACTACAATGATGTCGACCTTGCCGGCTGTCACATCATCTAGCAGTTGTACAAGGGCAGGACGCTTCATGTTCCCACCGGACCAACCACCATCGTCATATAGCTCGTGGACTGCATCCCAACCTTCACTAGCCTGGCTTAAGATATAGGCAGCGCACGCTTCTCGCTGCGCATCCAGACTGTTAAAATCCTGTTCCAGACCATCTTCTGTGGATTTGCGAGTGTAGATGGCACACCGCTTCCGTTTTGCTCGCTCAACCATTGGCTAACGCCTTTGGTTTATATTCGCTTCGGTTCTTCAATCCGAAGAAACGAGGACCGGACCAATGGGCACCAGTTATCTCGCGGGCGATATGGCTCAGGCTTGCATAATGACGGCCGTCAAACTCAAAGCCATCATCGCAAACAAGCACGTGATAGCTCTTACCGTTCCACGATCTGACAAGTCTTGTCCCAATCTTGAGTGATATCGCATGCATGTGACCAGCTTTGCCTGTTCGCTCGACGCGCTTGCGAAGGCGCTCGATCTCGCGTTCGGTAGCACCAGTCAGGCTACCATGAACACGTTCTTGCAAGCGGTTGGCAATCCCCCGTCGGAGCAGGTCCGGTCCGATATCGGGTGCTGGTGTTTTGAACGTGTCACGCCAGGCCGATCGCAACTGGGCAGGCGGCATTACCATGAGATCCGCCAAACGGTTATCCGGCTTGGTCATGCTGATCCTTCGGCGTCGGTGTCGCTTGGGTTTTGTGTGATGCGGTAGGCCGTCCCATCATCGCCGCGCTGTTCACGTGCGAACACATAGCCTTTCTTGCGCAGGCCGGTTAGAAATGCGCGGATGCTGTGTTGCTGCCAATTTGTTGCTTTGCATATCTCATCGAGAGTAGCGCCTTTCGCTCGCGATAGCAGCGTGATGACCTTTGCGGACTTGGTTTGTGGTTTGGTTTTTGATGACATCGAAGGTCTCCAGTTTGGCGCTGGTACTTCCAACGCTTCCACTGACCGGAGCCGCGGATCGCTTTTAAGAGCGGGCGGCCCGTCGCAATTGATGTTTGCGACACCAACAACAATGCTCGAACACACTCCTATGTCCAGTTGTTTATTCGAACAAATCGCAAAGCTGCATGTGGACTTCCGTAAAAAGTCGAGCATGGGTAAGGGCATGGCTGATGACGACGAAATTAACCCGATCAAAGTGCGAACCGGCCTATTTGCCTTGATCACGGCAAGACTTGAAGATGCCAATGAAATCGCAGTTAAGGGGCAAGCCGCTAACCTCGGTAATCTCGATGTCAGCGGCTTGGTCATTGAACTGCGTTCGCTGGTCGACGAGATCAATGTTCAACTAGATGCAATTGAATTGATGAATAGTCGTTAGCGTCAACTATTGGGCCGTTAGCGGCCTGCTTGCTTTTGGAGCCGTTCAGCTGATAGCCGACATTCAGCTGCGACTAAACAACGAGCATTGCAACGAGCATTGCAACTAGCTTTTTTCAAACTCAGCTTCGCGCTGATGCAGGCATGTTCTCTCTGCTAACAAGTGTCACCTCAACGCAAAGACGACCCTGCTTATTTAAACCAGTCAACAACCGATCTAACAAACGGGATTCGTCTGACGATCCTCTCCGTCACAGCGCCCTTCACGGCTTCATAATAGCCTCGGCTCGAAATAGTCCGCTCAAGCGCTTTGGCATGCCCCAGTGCCCGGTTTATTGCGTTAGGATCACCCTTAATGGCGTTGGTGACTTCCTTAAGAGCATTGGACGCATGGGTGAAGCCGCTGGCAGATTGCTGCAATATTGCGGCTGAGGTCTGAGCTGGAATATCCAATGCTGGAGAAACCCCGGCCGTCGTCGCGGGAATGGTGCTGAGATCACGCAGACCATTCATTAGTTGCTGACCTGTCTTGTCTTTTGGGTTGCCTGCCAGTCCAGCGATACCCTTGAGCGTAGTCAGGCCCTTGGTCAGCCGTGACATATTGGTTTTAGCATAGGCCCCTGATGGATTGCCGATATCATCACGCAGTCTCGAGCCATTGGTGGCAATCAAAAGCATGTGAGCAGCGATCTTGCTGTCGTAGTCATTGTTTGCAACAGGCTGTGCCAGATGCGCTCCCTGTGCGACAAGATAGCTGGCAAGTGCCGTGATTTCCTCTCTGCTGGCCTGTCCTGATTCTATTGCGCCCAATGTTTGCAGAAATTCCGGATTGTTGGTAAGCTCGTCCCTTTCTAGCAATAGCTGCATCAGGTTCGCTGTGTCCCTTGCTTCTTGCGAGTATTGACCTTTGGCGCGCAGCCGCTCGATTATTCCCGGCAGTTCCTCCAGCCGCTCAAACTCATTGCCAGGGCGGCTCAATCGATAAATCTGTCCGTTCAACTGACGGATAGTTTCATCAAGCGCTGCTAAATTGGGCCGGACCAATTTCCCGCGATGCCAATTCAGACGATTCCCAAATCCAGTTGTACCGCCGAGTTTGCCTGATTTCTTTTCAAGAAATATAACACTGTTAGAGTTGAACCATTCATCCTGTCCAAATATCTGACCAGGTCTACGGCGGGGATCTTTGGGAGAAAACCTTCCAGCAACAATGCCGCTGTGGCTCCAGGTTGCGTTGGGGTTAAGCTGATGGCTGGTATCGCGAATGCCGCGTAGCAGTTTCATGCTCGGCTGATAGCCTTTCTGTGCCATTTCTTTGGTAATGGAGACAAGGTAGCCTGATATCGTACCGTCGCTTTCCAATCTGAACCGCAGCACCGAATTTGTAGTTCCACCATTCCAGGCTGTGTAGACCCAGTCGCCTAACAACCACGCGGAGTTTTCACTGATCTGTCCCAGCCGGTCAGCTTCAAAATCTGTGGTCGAGACCGGTTCCGGGGTATCCGGTGCCGGTTGGCTGAACGGCGGCAGGCTGACGGTTTCACCGCCACGGTCTAAATCGCCTGTTCCGACTTTTTCCTTGCATTTTGACACGCGTTGAAACGCGGCGCGATTATAGGCTCCCTTTGCAGTCTTGAGTTCTTTTTCGGCCTGTTTGACCGTGACGGTGGTAAAAGAACCGCTCAGCTTCGCACTGGCCAGCTGCTTTTCGTACATTGTGACGATCGCTTTGAATTTTGCCAAAAGCTCGTCGGCTTCCTTTTTCTTACACTGCTTCTTTAAGGTAACTATCCGATATTCCAATGTAGCAGGATCACAGGCGTTGATCAGGTCACCTTGGTACTGACCAACAAGATTATTAGCATTGCCAAAATCATCGAATCGCTGCCGAGCCTGCTTTATTCTATCTTCGTCTTTCACTTTTGCTATTTGCAGATCTTGAATCTTCTCCAACGCACGCGAGTAACTTTCAAATTGCAGTTTCCGTTCGACTTTAAGCTCCGCTGTCAGCAGTTTGTAGTCGCCGAGGTTGCAGCTTTTCGTTGCGGCGTTCACACGCTTTTCAAAGTTGCGTTTAACACGACGAAAGGCGGGCCCTCCGTTGTTAGCCGCCGGTTGCGCAACAAGTTGTTGCTGGAGTGGCTCAAAGGATACTGGAACCGACGCGACGAGAGCGAATATTCCAATTGTCAGCCAAATGCGGATCATAGCCTGTCTCCTATCCGTGTCGATTTCTAAACAGCTGTAAAATGATCCTGCTGGCTCGTCATACACCATATGGTGTATGCGGTTTTCTGGAGGGCGGCTATTGTGGCGATATGTCTGTAAAATTCGAACTGGATGATGAAGAGCTGAGATTGTTGGAGGCCAGCTACCGGCTGGTTTCCGATGCGAGCGCATTTGATGACGTGGTCGCGCATTGGGCGCGCCGTCTCGATCGTGTTGATTCTAACAAGCTGGATGATATCGAGCACCCGCTTTTGAGTATGCATATGCAGGCTGTTTCCGACATGCTGGAGAAATCTAGTGAAGACCAGGCAAATGATCCCATCGAGCAGGTGATCAGTTCCGTCACCAGCCCGGCGACTGTATTTAGCAGCGGTAAAAGAGTTGCGGCCGTAAACGAAAGAGCGGTGACGGCTTGGGGTTTGAAACGAGGTAGAACCGCAAACACCGATTGGATCGACCCTCTATCGCATGCGTCGTTTGAACAGATGTTGCGAGGTGCCACAATCGCTGGCAACCAGCAGCATTCTATTATTCGTACAATCGACAAGGACGGTGGTAGTGGTATTGCGGAAATCTATAGCCTGCTCGAAGACGGCCAGAAGGGAATGGTCGCAGTTCGTGCAATAGAACTGACTTGGTCGTTTCGTGTTTCCAATATGCTTGAAGAAGCATTCGGGCTGACCGAAGCCGAGATAGATGTCTGTCGATTGCTGATGGAACTGCGAGACACCAAACTGATAGCAGGCCAGCGAGGATCGTCCTTTAACACCGTTCGGGCACAGCTTCTCACCATTTTTGAAAAAACGGAGACCAAATCGCAGGTCGATCTTGTCCGCCTGTTGGCAATGATCTCGCAGCGACTGAATCACGATTTTGGCGGAAGCAGTGCCGAGTGGGAAGATCCGTTGGGCCGTGAAGAAATTTTCCTAGACAAGAATGGACGGGCAATTGCCTACAGCTGGGCCGGCGATCCGGACGGCCGACCGGCATTATTCAGCCATGGACTTGCGACTGGATATCTGCTTCCGGATGAAGGGATGCGGGCCCTAAAAAAACATAACATCAAGCTGTACTTGATCAGCAGGCCAGGCTTCGGAAACAGCGATCCGGCACCGCTTGATGAAAATATCCAGGTCAATGCCGATGCAGTCATAGCGCTTTCTCGCCATCTGGATATAGACCGTTGGATAGTGATGGGACAGGGATCTGGCTCGCTTCCCCTGTTTCGCGCGCATTCCAATCCGGCATCGGCAATTGCTGGAATAGCGTGCATCGGCATCTATTTTCCATTTACAAAGAAAATGCGCTTTGAAGACTATTCGAACACCAGGAAGGTGGCGTTACGCCTTGCGTCGGCGTCACCAAAATTTGCCGATTTAATGGCCAAGATATCTTACCGCTCAATGCGCGCAAGTGGGCCGGAATTCATTGTGCGTTCCATCTACAGCGAATGCGAGGTCAATGATGCTTTGCTTAACGATCCCGATTGTCGTGCATTTGTTCGCGCCGCTTATTCAATGCTTTCTGTCCATAAACATCATGCGCTGGCTGCAGATCTGCGGATGCTGACATCCGATTGGGCGACTGACCTTGAAAATTGCAAGATACCGGTAAGATATCTTCACGGCACGAAGGATCCAGCAAACCCGGTGGCGGCGGTCGAGAAATTTATCGCATCGCGTCCAAATATGGGGCTGGATATTGTGGAAGGTGGCGGAGAGTTACTTTTCTTCAGTCATTCAGAGCTGCTCGTTAACACGCTTGCCGAAATGATGGACCTTTGACGTCCGCTTTGGGGATGTTGCGAAATCCATATGAAAGTCCGAAATTGGGGCGCACTGCTGAATGGCCGCTCTGACCAAATCAGGAAGTTCAACAATTGGGCCGATGGCGGAATGTCTTCTATCCGGTGGCGGCCTATCAAAGCTGCCGTTAGGTAGATGACCCAACTACAGTCATACAGCGATCATTCGAAACTTCTTAGGCGTTAGATTTGTCGCCTGTCTGAACTGACGCGTGAAAGAGCTTTGATCGCTATACCCAGCTTCGAGGGCAATTTCGGCGATTGGAAGGTCAGTTTCGCGGAGCAGCCTTTGCGCTCGATCTACGCGCTGCTTGATGATCCATTGTCCAACATTAAGTCCGTAGATTTGCTGGAAACGTCGGTTCAATTTGAACTGCGACATGCCGGTTCTCTCCGTCATCTGTATGACCGACGGGGCGTCTGGAAAGCTGGTCAGCACCCACTCAACTACACCTGCCACATCGTCATATTCACTGCGCGATACGTTGGGAGATTGTAGATCTTTCGAAATGCCGACGACGCCGACGATATTGCGTTGATCATCGAAAGCCGGTTGCTTTGCGGTCAAGCACCAGCCAACCATTCGGTTCGGATAGACGTGCATTTCCAGTCGTTGCTCTATGGGTTGACCTGTTCGCACAACCGATCGGTCCTGCTTTTCGTAGCTGCTACCCAACTGCTTGCCCAGTATTTCAGATGGCAAGCGGCCGATCAGCTGCGCTTTGTCCGTGCGACCGGACCGTTCGACAAGCGTCGTATTCACAGCTTTATACCGGCCTGCGATATCCTTCTTAAAGAAAACGACGTCGGGTAAATGGTCGAACAGGATAGCAACCATGCTTAGAGGAAGCGTCTCTCGCATGAGACACTCTATGCCAGAAATATACCAAAATTCAAGTTTGTAATCAATCAACTGGCAAGACCCTCAGAACCGATGCGCGTAAGGAAGCTCCATCACCTTGCGCCATCGCTTCGCGGTTTTGGTGCATTATTTTGCAAGTTCGGAGACAGCGCATTATGCAAACAAACACCATTTTTTCCGGTTGTATGCCGGCCCTGATGACACCCTGTGACGCGGACGGAACGATCGATTTTGACGCACTAGTGCGCAAAGGCACCGAGCTCATCGAAGCAGGGATGGACGCCGTCATTTATTGCGGTTCTATGGGCGATTGGCCGCTATTAAGTGATGAGCAGCGGATGGAAGGCGTTGCGCGCCTATGCGCAGCCGGCGTCCCTGTGATAGTCGGTACCGGCGCACAAAATTCTGTCCGTGCGGTTGCTCTGGCGCGCCACGCACAAGAGGTCGGGGCGTCTGGGCTGATGGTTATACCTCGGGTACTTTCGCGCGGAATATCCGCTGCTGCACAGCGGAGGCATTTTACCGATATTCTGAACGCAGCACCTGATCTTCCCGCTGTGATTTATAACAGCCCCTATTATGGTTTTGAGACTAAGGCAGACTTATTCTTCTCTCTGCGAAGCGAGCACAAGAATCTCGCTGGATTCAAGGAATTTGGCGGCGCAGAATCGATGCGTTATGCTGCGGAGAATATTACTTCTGCAGATCCCGGTGTTGCGCTGATGGTCGGTGTCGATACGCAGGCTTTTCACGGCTTTGTGAATTGTGGGGCCGATGGAGCAATTACCGGAATCGGTAATGCTTTGCCACGTGAAGTGCTGCGCCTGGTAGAACTGTGCCAGCAGGCCGCAGCCGGTGACGCCAAAGCCCGGGTACTGGCATGGGAATTGGACAAGGCCATGCATGTCCTTGCCACCTTTGATGAAAGCCCCGATCTCGTTCTGTATTACAAGCATTTGATGGTGCTCGAGGGATCTCCTGAATATATGCATCAATTTCACTCGTCGGACCGATTAAGTCCGTCGCAACAAGCCTATCTCGAAGCGCAATGGAAGCTGTTCCGTACATGGTGGGACAGCTGGCCCGGCGCTGTTTAGCCGGAGGCTGTGTAGATGCGCATTATCGACTCACATACCGGGGGACAGCCGACCCGAGTCATCGTCGATGGTAGACCTGATCTGGGATCTGGCTCGTTGGCAGAGCGCCGTGAATTGCTTGCTCGGGACCATGATGAATTGCGTCAAAGGAGTATTCTTGAACCCAAATGTTCGGACGCGATGGTTGGCGCTCTGTTATGCCAATCTCCCAATCCGGATTGTGCTGCTGGTGTGATCTTCTTCAACAATACCGGATATCTAGGGATGTGCGGCCACGGTACAATCGGGTTGGCAGTCACGCTCGCTTATCTGGGGAAGCTGAGTCAGGGGTCGCACCTGATTGACACGCCAAGCGGAGTAGTGCGGGTCGATTTGAACGGGCCGAATGAGGTAACGGTTGAAAATGTCCCGAGCTACTGTTTCCGCAAAAGCGTGGAGCTAATGGTTAGCGGGCTTGGCAAGGTTACCGGTTCAATCGCCTGGGGCGGGAATTGGTTTTTTCTGGCCGATAGCGCACCTTTCACTCTGTCGCGCGACAACATCCCGCAGCTCACCGATGCAGCGAGCAAGATTAAACATGCGCTTGTGGAGCAGTCTATATTTGGCGCGGATGGCGGAGAGATCGATCACGTTGAGTTCTTTGGTCCCGGGCAGAGTTCAGACGCCAACAGCCAGAATTTTGTTTTGTGCCCGGGCATTGCCTATGACCGTTCGCCTTGCGGTACCGGCACCAGCGCAAAGATTGCTTGCCTTGCCGAAAAGGGCCAGCTCGCGCCCGGTGAAGCGTGGGTACAAGAAAGCATCATGGGAAGTCATTTTCGCGGCTCATATCGGTTCGATGAGGAAGGCCGTGTAATTCCGTCGATTGCCGGAACGGCCTATGTGATTGCGGATGCCAAGCTGGTCCATCAGCCTGGCGATCCCTTCGCCAGAGGCTTTGGTTGAAGATGGACCGCAATTCAGAATCGGTTGTTGTCATTGGCGGCGGTGTGATTGGGATCGCTTGCGCGCATTATCTCAACAAAGCAGGCTATTCCGTTACCGTTCTGGAAAGCGGTAATCTCGCAGCAGCCTGTTCCTATGGCAATTGCGGCTATATCTGCCCCAGTCATGTTTTACCGCTGGCAACGCCGGGTGCGCTTCGCGAAGGTATGATGTCGCTGTTCGATCCGTCCGCGGCATTCCGGATTAAGCCGCGCCTTGAGGCGCCCTTCATTCGATGGCTCTGGCAATTCGCAAAGCGCTGCTCGACGCGCCAAATGTTGGAAACCGCCGAGCATCTAAATACCATTCTGGAGTCTTCGGCAGCGGAATATCGCCGCTTGTTGGTAGATGAGATCAACGGAACAGAATACCGTCAGTCTGGTCTTTTCTACGCCTTCCAAACCACCAAGGCGGCTGAGGAGTTCTCGGTGAACACGCGGACCGTGGCGGCACAGCTTGGCGTCCGGTCCAGCTGGATTGATGGTTCTGACCTCAGGGATTTCGATAAAGCACTCAAGCCCGACTTGGCCGGAGGGGTGCTATTCCCTGATGATGCCAGCTTGCGGCCTGATCGGCTGACTGAGCAATGGGTCGCCATGCTCAAAGACAGAGCTGTGGTGTTTCGTGAAGGTGTACGCTTCTTGGGTGCGATACGATCAGGGCGGCAGATAACCGCGATTGAAACCTCTGAAGGTCTGATGGAGGCCGATCACATTGTCCTGGCTGCGGGTGCTATCAGCGGACGCATGGCCAGACATTTTGGTGCGGCTTTGCCCGTCGAACCGGGCAAGGGTTATTCGATTACTTTAGATCGACCAGCGCAGTCGCCGCGTGTTCCTATGTTGTTTTCTGAACATCATGTGGGTATCACGCCATTCGACAGCGGCTTCCGAGTTGGATCGATGATGGAGTTCATTGGTTTCAACACGTCGATTCCACGCCGCCGCCTAGATCAGCTGCGCGCTTCCGTATCGCATTATCTGACTGATGATCTACCCAAATCCAACGTCGAACAATGGTACGGCTGGCGCCCGATGACATGGGATAGCTTGCCCATTATTGGCGCCATGCCGGGTACGGACAATGTCTGCCTCGCCACCGGGCACAACATGCTGGGTCTGACGCTTGCCCCTGCGACCGGGAAGCTGGTCGCGGAGTGTGTTCAAGGCAAAACTCCGCATATCGACCCCACCCCATATTCCGCAGCACGCTTCTGTTGAAGCGAGTTAATTACAATCAAACAAGAGAAGAGAGTTCACATGTCAGTTCACAATAATTTTATTGCCGGTGAGTGGATCGGTTCCGGTGACCAGATCGCCAATATCAACCCTTCCGATACGAACGATATTGTCGGCGAATATGCGCAGGCGGACCGCGATCAGGTGAGTCAGGCGGTCGATGCCGCCTATGCCGCTTCCGCCGGTTGGGCGCAAAGCGGGACCCAGCAACGTTTCGACTTCCTCGATGCCATCGGCACAGAAATCCTCGCGCGCAAGCAGGAATTAGGCACTTTGCTGTCGCGTGAAGAGGGCAAGACATTGGCCGAGGGGATAGGAGAGGTCGCGCGCGCAGGACAGATATTCAAATATTTCGCCGGTGAAGCGCTAAGGAATGCAGGTGAGTTAATCCCATCGGTGCGACCTGATCTGAGCGTGGAAGTTTCCCGCGAGGCGGTTGGGCCGATAGCGATCATCACGCCGTGGAATTTTCCGATTGCCATTCCCGCATGGAAAATCGCACCAGCACTGGCATTTGGTAACACAGTGGTCTTTAAGCCCGCAGAACTAACGCCAGGTAGCGCGTGGGCGTTGACCGACATTATTGCTCGTTCGGGCGTGCCAGAGGGCGTGTTCAACTTGGTGATGGGCCCTGGTGCCGAAATCGGAGAACTACTGCTAAACGACCACCGCATCCGTGCCGTCAGCTTCACCGGATCGACCGACACCGGACGCATTGTGGCCGGAGCCTGCAGCGGTCGCAACGCCCGCTACCAGCTTGAGATGGGCGGTAAGAACCCTCTCGTCGTTCTGAACGATTGCGATCTCGACAACGCTGTCAATTGCGCGCTGAACGGAGCCTTCTTCTCAACCGGTCAGCGCTGCACCGCGTCGTCAAGGCTGATTGTTGAGGAATCGATCCATGACGCATTCGTTGCGGCCTTCGTCCAAAAAATGGAAGGCTTGGTGATCGGGGACGCTTTGGTCGAAGGGACGGATATCGGCCCAGTCGTGGATCAAACTCAGTTGAACAAGAATCTCGAATATGTACAGATTGGCAAAGAAGAAGGCGCTGAGCTACTGACAGGCGGCGAAGTGTTGGAGCGGGAGAAGCCCGGTTTCTACCAGAGGCCTGCTCTGTTCATCGATACGGACAATTCGATGCGTATCAATATGGAAGAGATTTTTGGGCCAGTCGCCTCGGTGATCAAGGTCTCGAACCTTGATGAGGCGATGCATCGTGCCAATGATACCCAGTTTGGGCTGTCGGCCGGCATTTGCACATCGTCATTGCGCTCGGCCGCGCGTTTCAAACAAGAAAGTCAGGCGGGCATGGTCATGATCAATGCGCCAACGGCCGGTGTTGATTACCACGTTCCCTTCGGCGGCACGAAAGAGTCCAGCTTCGGGCCGCGCGAGCAAGGCGGCTATGCACGCGATTTCTACACAACAGTAAAAACGGCATACACTCAGACATGAAAATTGCCTTCAACGAGATGTGAGGCGGTTTGCGGTCGAAAATTGTGAGCTTGGGTGAAAGGTCTGGTTCCACCCCCATAGTGGACGCCAGCCACAATCAGGCTGGCACCCAGTATCAGTCAAATTTCAGTCTTCTCAGCCAAAGTCAGCGCATCTTCGATATCGGCGCCGAGATAGCGAACGGTATTCTCTAGCTTGGAGTGACCCAGCAAGATCTGAATTGCCCTGAGGTTACCAGTAGCCTTGTAGATGATCGACGCCTTTGTTCGGCGAAGCGAATGCGTCCCGTAATCTTCGGATCGCAATCCAATTGCCTCGACCCATTCATCAACGAGTCTCGCATATTGGCGAGTACTCAAATGCCTTGCTTGGTCAACACGGCTCGGAAAGACATAGTCTTCCACTGAACCACCTCTACGTTCCAACCAGACAAACAGGCTTTCACGGGCATCGGATGCAATTTCAAATTGAACCGGCCGTCCTGTCTTGCGTTGCGTAATCGCGGCTCGCTTTCGGATGTCGGGACCATTGACGAGATCACCGATCTTGAGTTCAACCAGGTCACAGCCCCTGAGCTTGCTGTCGATAGCCAAATCAAACAGCGCCCGATCACGAATACGCTTCTCTCTATCCAGAAAGAACCGGATCGCCCATATCTGTTTCTGATTGAAAGGTCGTTTGGGGCCAATCTTGGCTCCAAAATTCCAAGGCACACGGTTTTGTGCTGCTGGATCGAACTGTGAGTATGTCATTTGCTTTCTCCTTGGCCGGAATGGCCTCGAAGAACGTCCGCTTTCAACTGCTAAGAAATTGGGTCACTACGACCGAAACTGGGGCGCAAAGCGGTCGTAGGGCAACGGTTAATAATTTATCTTATGTTGAAGGGGAGGGTGCGAATGTCCGCAATATACCCAAAGCGGACGTTTTTTGTTTTCTAGACCTGTTTGTCTGACGACTTCTGTTTGCCAGTTGAACTCCAATCCAATTCAGGCCAAACATCGTTCATGCGATTGCGACAAATCGAAATTTTTTACTATGTGTATCGCGCTGGGTCGATAAGCGGTGCAGCAAGGGAGCTCCATGTTTCCCAGCCTTCAGTAAGCAAAGTCTTGCGTTATGCCGAAGATCAACTTGGTTTTGATCTGTTTACCAGACAAAAAGGTCGTTTGTATCCGACTCCAGCAGCACATGAACTTTATGATGAAATAAAGGATATTTATCGCCGGATATCGTCGTTCAATCGAACTGCGAATAATATTCGTAATCGCAAGGGTGGCCACATTCGCTTTGGCGTTCTACCTTCGCTTAGTCTTTCGGTAGCGCCAGACGCGATCTCAAGGCTGCGCAAGGTCAATCCGGACTTAAGTTTCGAACTCACCACCCTGCATTCGGACGAACTTGCTTCTGCTTTGATCGAAAAGAAATGTGATATTTGTATCGGCTTTGAGGATATTCATGACGAACGCATCGACGTGCAACAACTTGCGCAAGGACAGCTTGTTCTGGTTGCCGACAAAGACCTAGAAAAAGAAGCACGCAAGATTGATCTTTCCGTTTTGGATGGAGCTGATTTTATTGGGATGAAAGCGAGTGGCCCGCTTGCCGATTTGCTATCCGATGCGTTGGAGCAAGAGGATATCGCGCCGCTCGAAGTAGTGACAGCGCACACCTATTATCTCGCGCTTGCCTTGGTGCAAAAGGGTGTGGGCCTGGCGGTCACTGACGAGTTTACAGCCTATTCGCCGCTCGGTTCCGATCTGTACAAATATCGTTTGGCCGAGGTTCCGCAATTTCCGATTTGCGCTCTATCCCTCGCCGATCATCAACAGCTGGCATTGATCAAATCCTGCATCGTCGAGCTGGAAGCTGTTTTAGGCTGATCGGCCGACCGAATCTACCGCACCCGCAAGCCTCCTGAAACACCGAGCTATAGCCTCTTGTTATGACCTGACGCGAAGTTATTGGGCATCGAAAGGTTGTAATATGCCACGTTTTCATGTCACATCCTTGTAAAGTCACCACAGAATGTGATTTCGGTAAAATGTTATGCGCCGCCAGGTATATGTTGGGCGGCAATTCAGGGAGAGGGACATGCTAATTTCACACAAAAAGATTTGTGCGCTGCTGTGCACAACCGCAATGGTTTCCGTTGGCTCAGGGAGTGCTTTTGCGCAAGATACGGCCGCGCAGGAAGCAGCGGCTGACGATGAAAATGTCATTGTTGTGACGGGTACGCAGATCAAGGGTGCGAAGATTGACGACGTACTGCCGGTTACCGTGCTGAATGAACTAGCGATTGAAACCACCGGGGCTTCGTCTGGTGATGAATTGTTTCGCGCCATTCCGCAAGCGGGAGCGGTAGCGTTTAACGATCAAAGCACTGTTGGCGGCGTTAACGGCGCACGCGGCGACATTGCCTCGATTAACCTGCGCGCTTTGGGAACCGGTAACACATTGCTGTTGATCAACGGTCGCCGGATGGTTCTCAATCCCGGTTTTCAGACCGAACTGTTTGTTCCAGTTGTTTCTCCAGACACGAACACTATTCCTCCTGGAGGTGTTAGGCGTGTTGAGGTGCTCAGAGATGGTGCTTCCGCTGTATATGGTGCCGATGCCGTTGCTGGTGTGGTCAATACGCATTTGAAAGACAAGCTGGATGGCGGATTTCTCCGTGCAAACTATCGCGCGTCAACAGGTACAAGTTTATATAGTTCCAGCATTCGTGGCGGCTATGGTTTTGATTTTAACGAGGGCCGTACCAATTTGACGCTTTACGGATATTATTTCCATGAAAATGGAGCGCCTGCGACTATCCGTGACTATGCACGCAACTCCGACCGGCGTGGTTTCTTTTCCGGCACCGACTTCGATGGTGATACTCAGCTCGATAACCGCTCGACAGATTCGCCCTTTGGTCAATTTGACATTCAAGCCTCTCGCAACGCGACCTTGATTGGCGATGACGATTTCTTCACCCAACCGGACACATTTTCGGGTTGTAATATAGATTTGGGCGGCGGCATTTGCGCGAATAGTGGAACAACAATTTCTCGCGACATTCGCTATGATATTGCGGCGGAGCGTCAGCTGTTTTCGGAAAAAGATCGCTATAATGTCCAAGCCTTGTTCAGTCACGAACTGAGCGATGCGGTGGAGTTCTATTTTGAAGGTTCTTATTATCGTTCTGAGTCAAATAGAAACTTGGAACAACGATCAAACTTAAACGCGCAGCCGATCGGGATTTTGGCGACCGCTTTTTACAATCCGTTTGGCGCAACCACATTGCCAGACGGTTCGCCCAATCCCAACCGGCTTCCGGCGGCTTTGATTCCTGGAATTGGTGCGGGCGGCGCGGATGTCCAGTTGGAAGATTATCGTCCGGTTGATATTGGGCAGAGGAATATCTCGGTTAACAAAGACACTTTCCGTATTGTCGCTGGTCTCGAAGGCGATCTTTGGGGCTGGGACTTTGATACCGGCTTCGTTTATTCTGAAGCCAAAACTACCGACCTAACGCGCAACCGTTTTTCACTGACCGGGCTGCAGGATGCGATCAACCGTACCGATGCGACGGCCTATAATCCATTCAACGGCGGGTGCTTGCCAACAGCGACAACAACACCCAATAGTGGTGATTGTACGCCGAGTGTGGAAAGTGCATTGGATGCAGCGCGCATCGATGTTTCTCGTATTGGCAAAACGTCACTAGCGTTGGCGGACTTCAAAGTTTCCAAGCCGGACTTATTTGCGTTGCCAGGTGGTGATGTGGGCGTTGCGCTCGGCGTCGAGTTCCGCCGTGAAACTTTTAGCGACGATCGCGACGATCGACTAGATGGCACAATCAGTTTCACCAACGCGATAACCGGCGACGTAGTAGGTGTTACCAATCCAACAACAGGGATTGTAGCGAGTAGCGACGTCGCAGGATCGAGTCCGTCACCCGATACCAATGGTAGTCGAGAGGTTTACTCCGGTTTTGCAGAGGCCTTCATCCCGCTTGTATCAGAAGATATGGATATTCCGCTGATCAGCGAACTGAATCTTCAACTTGCAGGACGGTTCGAACATTTTTCCGACATCAGCGAAACCACTGTTGTCCCAAGAGCCGCGCTATCCTGGACACCCGTCCAGGGTATCATTCTCCGCGGAGCGTGGTCGAGAGGTTTTCGAGCACCAAACCTAGTACAGGTGAACGATACCGGCACAACGCGGTCCAATAGTGAAATACACGCCGTTGAATGTGTCGCGGAAATCCTGTCGGGCGCAGAGGATGATGTCGGGGATTGTGGCACATCGGGCACGATTGACTTCCGTACAGGTGGCAACAATCTTGAACCGGAGAAAACAGAGAGCATCAACCTAGGCGTCGTGTTCTCACCTGAATTCATTCCGGGCCTTACACTTACCGCCGACTACTGGCGCGTTCGGCAAGACGGGATTGTCGGTATTTTTGGCGGCCAGAACGCAATATTGCTCGATCTAAACGAGCGCTTGCAAGGCAGAAGCAACCCGAATGTTGTTCGCGCGGCACCCGATGCGGATCAAATCGCGCTTTATGCTGGAACGGGTATTCTCCCAGCAGGTGACATTATTCAGGTTTTGAACCCGTTTCTCAATCTCGATAGCCGTGTGACAAAAGGTTGGGATTTTGGTTTCTTCTATGATTTAAGAGACACTCCGATTGGAGATTTCAAGTTCAGCGTTAATGCCGCACGCCTAAATTCCTTCAACCAGACACCAAGTGCAGCTGGGTTACCTCTGATCAATGATCTACCCGACCTCTTGGCTGCAATTCCTGCTAGTGCCGTTAGCGGAAGCGGTAATCTCCTTACCGCTGGTGACATAACTTCTTTGGCCCCTGAAGGCTTTGGGGAACAGCTGAGACTAAATGGCCGTCCGAGATGGCGTCTAAGTGGTTCGATCAACTACAAATCAGGTCCGGTAAACGTCAATCTATTTGGTCGATATGTAGGTAGAGTTTTCGATACGAGCGTCTCACAGAACACAACCGGTGATTTCCTGCCGGTTGATGACTGGTTCGTGATGAATGCGTCGGTCAGCTATACGATTGAAGATACCGGAACCGCTCTCGATGACACGCGCATCAAATTCGGTTTCAACAATATCTTCAATGAAGACCCGCCCATTGCTGACCAGAGTTTCGGCTTCTTTAGCTCTCTACACAGCGCGAGGGGACGCCAGTTCCTGTTTGAAATTCAGAAGAAATTCTGATGCGGAATATGAAAGGGGAGGATGCCTATGTTTCTCCCCTTCATTTTCGGCAATTCAAAGCCATGAGAAACGCTCCAACCACCCTCGGCTTGCTGCTCAGCTCTTTGGTTCTGTCAGGTTGTGCGTCAACGGTCGAAACAGCGAATGTCGAACAGCCGGCACAGTCCAAATCTCTCTGCCAAACGTCTCTGGTGAAGCTTGATACCGATTTTCCGACCGGGAATATCGCATCCTGTAAAGCGTCGGGGAAAACACGTTTCGATATCACGCTTGCGCCTGAAGATGCGCCGCCGATCAATTGCAGTGCCTGGTATGCTTTTCGCCTTACCCCTTCGCGTGCAGGAACAGTTACTGTGAATCTGACTTATGAAGCCTGTGGGCATCGCTATTGGCCCAAGGTCAGCGAAGACGGTGTGAAGTGGGACTATCTGCCTAAGAAAAATGTTGTGGTCGAGGAGGTAGACGGGGTCAAACAGGCATGGATCAAGGTCCAACTCGGTGCCAACCCTGTCTTTGTCGCCGGGCAAGAAATATTCGCTCCATCCACCTATCAGACATGGCTTGACCAGGTGTCCAAATCGCCGGATGCAGCGCAATGGTTGCTGGGAAAATCTGCGGAGGGAAGAAATATCCCGGGGATGACCATCAAAGCCGCCGGATCAAAACCAAAAGAACAAGTGGTCTTGGTTGGCCGTCAACATCCACCGGAAGTGACCGGAGCATTGGCCATGCTGCCCTTTGTCGAGACGCTGCTTTCGGACGATCCGGTTGCGAAAAAATATCGAGCCCGTTTTGAAACGGTCATTGTCCCCATGCTGAACCCCGACGGTGTTGTCCGTGGTCATTGGCGCCACAATACGGGCGGGGTAGATCTCAATCGGGATTGGGGCCCCTTTACCCAGCCCGAAACAAAGTTGATGGATGGATTGCTTCGTAAGATTGAAGAAAATCCTGATCAGAAGCTACAGCTATTGCTAGATTTCCACTCCACGCAGAAGGATGTTTTTTATACAATCCCGGACGAATATCCAACCAACCCACCGCTGTTCATCCGCGATTGGTTAGCGCGTTATCAGGACCGTATGCCGGGCTATAATGTTAACCGCGATGCGAGGCACAGCGCGGATCGACCGATTTCGAAAGCCTATACTTACGAGACTTATGGCGCGCCGGCGGTAACCTTCGAAATTGGTGATGAGACTGATCGCGGGCTGATCAAGCGTATCGGCAAGGAATCAGCCATAGCGATGATGGAAACCCTGCTGGCCACGGACGCGCCCTGAATGGAGAAATTGTGGTACCGCGCGCTTTTGGTGGGTTCGGCAACGGCACTGCTGAATGCGTGCGTCGCGGTCCCTGCAGTTAAACCAGCCTTGTCTGCCGATCTGCTCATTGTAGGCGGGACCATTGTTGATGGCACAGGAGAGGATGGATATCCCGCAGATATGGCCATCAAAGGCGATAGAATCGTCTTTGTGGGGGATGCTCTGACCAGCAAAATCTCCGCAGATGAAACATTGAATGTCAGTGGCATGATAGTCGCGCCGGGCTTTATCGATCCCCATACCCATGCAGGTGGCGATTTAGATTCCGATGATGCCAGAAAGCGGGCCAATCTCCCCTTTGCTTTTCAGGGTGTTACCACAGTGATGGTGGGCAACGATGGTAATGGCGATACCGCCGTCGCGGCAAAAGCGAAGAAGGCCGCTGATCAGGGCATAGGAACCAATGTCACCTACATGGCGGGCTTTGGCCGTATTCGCAAAACCGTCATTGGCGATGAAAATCGTGCACCAACCGATGCGGAACTGGGCGCAATGAAGGCTATGATGGCCAGCGCCATGTGTGAAGGAGCACGCGGGCTGTCGGCTGGGCTTTATTATACACCGCAAAACTTCGCCAAGACAGAAGAGGTCATAGCACTGGCGAAAATCGCCGCAAAATTTGGCGGGTATTATGACACGCATATGCGTGATGAGAGCACTTACAATATCGGCTTGGAAGGTGCGCTCAGGGAAGCGATGGAAATTGGCAAGCAATCGGGCACGCCGCTGCATATCGCGCATATCAAGGCGCTTGGCCCAGCTGTTTGGGGGCATAGCGCCAAGATGATTGGCTTGATCGAGCAAGCACAGGCGAACGGTCAGAAAATTACGGCGGATCAATATCCCTGGCGTGCGTCGGGTACACGGATCAGCAATGCTCTGGTTCCACGCTGGGCGCTGGATGGCGGATTGTCTGGACTACGCAAACGGCTGCAGGACAATGTGTTGCGAGCTCGTATTCGGTCGGAAATGAGCCAGGGATTGAAACGGCGGGGCGGTGCAGAAGCATTGCTGTTTACTGGTTCTTTGGGGCAAGCGAATGTGTTGACGGGCATAACGCTGGCGCAATATGCTGCTGACAAAAGCCTTCATCCTCTCGATGCTGCCATAGAAATTCTCAAAAAGGGCGATAGCCGTGTTGCTTCTTTCAACATGAAGCCCAGTGATATCAATACCTTCGCATCGCGCGATTGGGTTGTAACTGGATCAGATGGTAGCGCGGGACATCCCCGGAAATACGCCAGCTTCCCAAAAGCCTATCGCGACTTTGTGCAAGACAAGAAGTTTATGTCACTTGCGCAGTTTGTCCGCCGTAGCAGCGGAAAAACCGCCGACATTTTGGGCCTGAAAGACCGCGGTTATCTGAAGGCAGGGATGGTTGCCGATATAGTTATTTTTGATCCGCAAAAATTCACGCCCGTTGCGACCTATCAAAATCCGCGACGGCTATCGAAAGGCGTGAAGCATCTTTTGGTCAACGGCGTACCGGTAATCGCCGATGGAAAGCATACGGGAGCATTGCCCGGCAAACCTTTGCTTAAGGAAAGTTCATGCTGAAATTCTGGTTCAACATTCCGTTATGGCAACGCGTTGTTGGCGCGCTCATTTTAGGAATTGTTGTCGGTCTCGCCTGGGGGCCGGGCGCAGAGACTATCAAATGGATTGGAGACCTTTTTATACGGTCGATCAAGATGCTGGTTGTTCCATTGATCTTTTTCTCGCTTGTGTCCGGGATCGCAGCCCTGGGCGATTTGAAAAAGCTCGGCAATGTAGGTGGGAAGGCGCTCTTGTTGTTTGTCACCACCGCGGCGATCTCGGTTTCCCTTGGCCTGACAATGGGCACTATTTTCCAACCTGGGTTGGGACTGGATATTAGCTTGCCAACAGATGTAGCTATACCGGAACCGGCCACAACATCACCAACCGAGATGATATTATCATTAATCCCGGAAAACCCGGTGATGACAATGGCGCAGGGACAAATATTACCGCTCATAATATTTGCGATGCTGTTCGGCATAGCGCTGCTTATGGCCGGAAAGGAAGCGGCGCCTTTGGTCCGCGCTGTCGATGCCGGTTCTGCGGTCATGCAAAAAATGACGATGCTGGTCATGGAGCTGACGCCATTTGGTGTGTTTGCGCTAATGGCCTGGGTCGCGGGGACGTTTGGCTTTGAAGCTTTGCTGCCGCTCGCGACAATGGTTGCTTTGAATTATGCCGGCTGCTTCATCATCATAATGCTGGTCTATCCGATCATCTTAAAGACGATCGCAAAGCTCCCAGTGATCGATTTTTTCCGCGGGATTGTTGACGCACAAGCAGTCGCATTTTCGACCGCTTCCAGCAACGCGGCACTGCCAGTCACTTTGCGCTGTGTGCAACGCAATCTCGGCGTTTCAAAGAGCGTTGCCAGTTTCACGGTCGCTCTAGGAGCGACCATTAATATGAACGGGACGGCCATGTATCTCGGTCTGGTTGCTCTGTTCGGCGCACAGCTTTATGGCATTGAGCTGACCTGGGTTTCCTATGTGCTAATCGGTTTAACGGCGACTCTGGGATCGGTCGGTGCGGCTGGAATACCCGGCTCGGGACTTGTTATGATGAGCCTCGTCTTGAGTTCAATCGGTGTCCCGCTTGAAACTATTGCTTTTGTCGCGGGTATCAATCACATCATGGATATGATGCGCACCATGACCAATGTGACCGGTGACGCAACTGTGGCAGTTGCGGTGGGCAGAATGGCCGGTGAAATTGATGTCGAGGAATATATTTCCGCTGACGATGTCTGACGTCTAGTCCGGCGCCACCAGATTTGCGAGCCGATCCGCTGATCCCATCGCCAAAGTCCAGCCAAGCGCGCCATGTCCGGTATTGATCGCCAAAGTGGGACGAGGCCGTGAGATAATCGGCAGGCTATTGGGTGTCATCGGACGCAGTCCTGTCCAGATATTGCTCACGGAATCATAGTCCACCGCTTCTGGCATCGAAACCCGGGCAGAATTGATCAGAGCCGATATCCTAGCACTTTTGACTTGGACATCGCCATCGCCCAGATCAGCCAGCCCCGCCACGCGTATCCTATCTCCCAAATTCGTAAATACAATCCGCCTTGCAGTATCGGTGATACTGGTTTTCGGGGGAATGGAGCCGGGGGGTGCCGTGAAAGAATAGCCTTTGAGCGGTTGGATCGGGAGATAAATGCCTAGCGGCTTTGCAAGCTTTGCAGATTGGACACCGGCACAGAGAATAGTGATATCGGATTGAAGCGTGTCTCCATTGCCTAACCGAACACTGGCCTGATTGTTGGAAAGATCAATATCCTCCACAGGCAGGCCGAAATGGGTTTTTACATCATATTCGCGTTTGAGCAGATCAAGCATCTCCCGCGAAAAACCATGAGCATCGCCAACTGCTTCGTCCGGTGAGTAAATTGCCCCCGCCAGTGACCCGTTTAGCTGCGCAAGTGCAGGCTCAATGGCTATGGCTTCATCGGGGAATAATATTTGCTGGTCAGGGCATCCGCCTTTTTTAAGCGCTAATATCTTTCGCGCCTGATCAAAAGCTTCACCAGTGGAATAGAGATGCATCTTTCCTGCTACACGGTGCCCGAATTGCAACTCGTGACTGTCCAGCAATTGTTGCATTGATTGCTGGGATTGCTGAGCCAGATCGAGGCCTACCAACGTGTTGGAATTGAAACGCCGGCTGGTGCAATTTTCAAGAAATTTGGCCAGCCATCGCCAATAGTCAATATCCCATTTCCAACGGAACCGAAATGCTTCCTCAAGGCGTAGCACCAGTCGTGGCATTTGGGCAATCAACCCAGGGCTGGCTAGCGCATCAGTATAGCAATAACTGAGTTGGGCACCATTAGCGAAAGAAGCGCCCTCACCGGGACCGTCATGCTGATCAATAATCGTAACATCAACGCCCCGTCTTGCGAGTGCGTAAGCAGTTGCTATGCCTACCACTCCGGCCCCTATAATATTAGCCGAACTAGGCTTCTGATCAGAGTGCTTCCCCATGGGTGGGAGAATGAGGTGAATTCAGCGTTTCTACCATAAGCAAAAGGGGAGTTGATTATAGATTGAGGCTATGGGTTGGTGCTTGGCCGCTTTTACAAAATGATAGAACCAGTGTCCGCTTGTGCGCCCAAAGCAGACACTAGCGTTGTGGCCGGAATTCCCAGAAGCAAAATCAAGAAAGCCGGGCTGAAGTCCCTTCCATCAAAATACCGGAAAACACTCTTTTCTCATTTGCGATTTCCGGGTTTTCAATACGCTCGATCAGCATGTTAACGGCAGCTTCAGTCATTCGTCCAACTGGTTGGCGTACGGTACTGAGGTCAAAACTCAGCCAGTTTGCAGGGCCAACACCGTCAAATCCAACGACAGAAACATCCTCCGGTACTTTCAGATCATGCTCAAAACGCAGGGAATCAATTACACCAATCGCACTCATATCGTTCACGCACATGATGGCATCGGGAATATTTCCATGTTGTTCGAGTATTTTGTCAATTGCTGCAGCCCCGCATTCATAAGAAAAATCGCCGTCGATTTTGACGATATCGGTTATTCCCAGCTCTCTGAGGCGCGCTTCACTTGCTTGCTCTCGCTCTTGTCCAACGACGGAATCTGGCGGGCCGCAAATAATAGCTGCGCTGTTATGCCCGGATTCAACCAGACCAGTTGCAAGCGTTTCGGCACCCTCTGCTTGATCACAGCATACCGCGCTTGCGCTATGATCATTGGAATGGCGATTGTAGAAAACCAGAGGCTTTTTCCGACGTGAAAATTCGGCGATTTGTTTTTCTGAAAGCTTGGCGGCAGCTATCACCCCGTCGACTTGATATTGCCAGATCTGTTGTAGCGCATCTTCTGCGTCACTTTCTGTTTCAAGCGCGAATAACAAAACACGAATACCGCGTTTCGAAAACCGCTGACCAAGTTGGGCCAAGACTTCGGGATAATATAGATTGGTCAGATTGGGAATAATCACGGCGACAGAATTTGAACGTTTGGTGATCAGGCTTCTTGCTATCGCGTTGGGTTCGTATCCCAACTCCTCTGCGGCTATCCGAACCTTTTCTCTCGTTTTTGCAGAAACTGACGCTCCGGGCTTGTAGCAGCGAGAGACAGCAGATTGAGAAACGCCTGCCTTCTTTGCAACATCATAGGATGTGACGGGCTTGCCTCTACGTTTCTCAATATCTGCCATGTCTGTGGTTACCCCTCGCCGCTGTAACGGCATATCGTAGCTGTGACAGCCTTTCTATCAACAAAGCTACTGCCGATTGCAAGGCACCAGTGATATACTGATTAAGTGGTTCTGAAAAGTTGCATGCGCATGCACCGATGCATTCAATATCTAGCCGGAATGCTTTCAAAGCATCAGATCGACAGAAATTTAGCCCTAATCTATGTCATTGAAAATAAATAATAATACATAAAATCTGGCAAATCGGCAACAGTATTCTAGCATTTTGCATTCGAAGTCATTATTTTATTGCCATATTGCACGGTTGTGGATATCAAAATTTCAAACAGCGTTTGCATAAAATTTAGGGAGGGAGTCGTATGGCTATATCAACTACAAAGAAATTAATGCTTGGTGCGTCCGGCAGTGCTTTGGCTATCGGAGGCTTTGCTCCGGCATATGCACAAGACGAGGCGGGCGCCGAAGACAGCAATGTAATTATTGTTACGGCGAACAAAAAAGAAGAGAGCATCCAGGATGTCAGCTTGTCTATTCAGGCCTTTGACGCCGAAGCACTCGATAAAGCAGGTATTACCGATGCGTCCCGGCTGGAGCTTTTGGTCTCGGGTGTTAATTACGCGTTTTCGGGCAATGATGCGAAATTCAATGTTCGTGGCGCGAACTCGAACAATACTTTCGCAGATAATGGCTCAATCGTCGGCGCTTATGTGGATGGTGTGTATAAAGCACGGGCATCGCAGCAAACACGGGCATTTTTTGACGTAGAACGGGTTGAGTTCCTGAAAGGTCCGCAAGGAACTTTATACGGTCGTAATACATTTGCCGGCGCGCTGAATCTTCACACTAAAAAACCAGACCTGACAGACTTCTCAGCAGGAATAGAGGTTGGCTACGAGCGGTTCGATAGCGTCAAAGCCTCAGGATTTATAAATGTTCCGCTCGGCGATACATTTGCTGTTCGATATGCAGGCTATATCCAGAAAAGTGATGGCTTCATCAACAATCTTGCTGGACCGGATATTGGTCAGCAGGATGATAAGGGGTTCCGGATCAGTGCGCTTTGGGAGCCCACTGATAATTTCAATCTGATCGCTCGACTTCAACACACGGCTGAAGATGGCCGCGAAGCTGGCCTGTTTGGCTATACTTTCCTGTGCCGGAATGTGACTCCGTCAGGTCACACCGATGCCTTTGGATCAGAGCGCGATTGCGCTAATCCCAATCGCGGTTCGGCAGGCCTGGGGGCAGCCGCCAATGCCGGTACTCCCGGCTCTGGCCCGCATACCATCGCGCAAGACTATGTGCCTGATGTGAATTTGGAAGAAACGGTTGTGTCGCTGGAGGCCAATCTTGACCTCGGTGCAGTTTCGATCAAATCGATTAGCTCTTACACGGATTTCCAGAACCTGTTTGGGTTTGATTTTGATTTTGGACCGAACCCGCATGCCATAGGCGGCTTTGATGAAACTTTGGAATCCTATAGCCAGGAATTGCAGTTTAACACCAACTTTGATGGGCCGTTCAACCTGACGGCTGGTGCTTACTATTCGAGGGAAGACACTTTTTATAGCTTCTCGATCTACAACCAAACGGTTCGCGATCCCGCTTTTCCGCGTGTAGTTGCTCCTGTTTTGGATAATGCGGGTAATCCGGTTCTGGACGGCATGGGTAATCCTCTGTCCTTACCTGTCTTGACGGCAACGCCTACTGTTGGACTGAATCGCAGCCTCAACGGATTTTTTGCGGATAGTGCATTTTTGGATATCGAAACGTTTGGTATCTATGGACAGGCTGAGTTCGAAATCACCGATCAGTTGCGTATCATCGGTGGCATTCGGTATAGTTCAGAGAAGAAAGAACTGACCGGCGGCGGCAGTAATTTTACCGCCAACGGCCCTGTGACAGTCGTCCCAGGAACGGCTGGCTCATCTCCCGTCATTCTTCCTGATAGCCGCGATGTGTTTCTCATCAACGAAAATGCGGCCGGTGCCAATACAGCAAGTCGGACCTTCAACAATGTGGACTATAAAGTCGGCATTGAATTCGATATAGCTGATGACGTGCTGCTTTACGCCAACACGGCAACGGGCTTTCTTTCTGGTGTTGTAAATAACAATGGTTCAACGACCGACCAGCAGGACTCGCAAGTATATGAAATCGGTTTGAAGAGCGTTTTGTTTGACGGCGATCTGACCTTCAATCTCGCGGGACATTACACGGAATATTCTAATCTTCTGTCACAGTTCCAAGTCATTGACCCCAATACCGGAATCGGTGTTACGTTCAGTGAAAATGGCGGTTCGATCGAAGCTTATGGTGTTGAGCTAGAGGCGGTTTATCGACCAACGCAAGAGTTGACCTTGGCGATGAACGCTGCTTGGCAGGATGTGCAGTTTGGAACATTTGGTCAAACAAGTCCTTATCAGTTGAACAATGGCAGCACGACTACCTTTGTTGACCTGTCTGGAGAGACACCAACATTTGCGCCTGACCTGACAGTGTCCCTAACCGGGTCTTATGAATTTGATCTAGGTGAAGATTTTGGTTTCCTTACGCCATATGTCCAGTTCTATTATAGTGACGGATTTGGAACATCGAATTTGTTCGCCATTGATCCTGCCGCGTTCCAGAGCAGTTATACCAAAACCGATATACGTTTGGTTTGGGACTCACCTGATCGGAACTATTCTATCGAAGCCTTTATCGAGAATATTGAAGATGAAGCGGTTCTGTCGCGCAGCAACAATAATGGCGGGGACGACTTGCTACAGTCTTCCTACCTTTATCCACAAAATTATGGTCTGCGTCTGAAGGCACGCTTCTGACAATCACGCCTCGGTCCTGAACGGAGGGCTGGAATTGAACGGAGACGGAAGGATCAAAGGCAAGCGATCCTTCCAATTTGGGAGAGGTGTTTCACCTCTCCCCTTTTTTTGCCAATTGATCGCTTCCTGGGAAATGGTCTCGTACAATTCCGTGCGCCAACTATCTGATTTTAAAGTCCCTGCACCTGGCGATTGCGTTCCAACAGGTCGAGACCTTGCATGAAAAAATAGTGCAGCAGATCAATATATACCCAGTTTTCGGAAAGCCTGTCGCCGTCGCGGCGATAAATGTCGACGACCCGCATTTCGCTTCCGCCAACACCAGCAGGCATGCCGAGAAAACCGCCTGACAGGCGGTTGTTCAGATTGGGCCAGCCGAAAAACCCGGCATAATTTCCTTCTGCAAATCTTGCCACATGACCGTTATAGACCTTGTCAGTCAGGCCTTCACGAAAAGGATATTGATGCTGCTGCTGATATCGCTCAATTGTGTAAGTGGCACCAATTCCAGTTGGTCCGTACCAGGCCATATCTTCATGCCAGCTCCGGGCAAGATATTCCGGCGAACATCTGTCCTCACTTGACTTGTTAAGCTGATCAAGGTCTTCAATCATCTGGTTGAGTATCTGCATGGTGCGGCTGGCCTCTGCAGGGGCCACCGGAGCAATTTGGATGCCATCATTTGTTTTTGGGCCAGGCTTGATAACATCTGATCCCATTTGCGGCGGCAACGGATATTGATCGGCCTGCTGCATAACGCTCAATATATCGCAGAAAAACGCTGTCTCTTTGATCTTGCCATCCGTTACGCAGTGAAATTCTGCATATGGCAGCATGGCCAGTTTGTGATTTGGTCGAATGCCTAACCATGGTTCATCGAACAATCCCATAAAATGTCCACTGCTGCAGATCCAGGTGGAGCCACCGTCGTCAACGTCATTTTGCCCGGCAAAAAATATTGTCTCCCGGCGTTGTAAGCGATGAAAGGCGCGATGCAAAGGGTCCCAGAATTCATCTACGGCATGCCTTGCATCATTTTTGTCGGAAAACGGATGCATTCCGCGCCAACGGTATTCCGACACAACATGGTCAGACAAAACATCGTAGAGGCCGGCCGGTCTCACCCGGTCAAACGCGTCCTGATAGTTTCTTACAATCTGTTTTGCCTTTTGTAGCTCCATGCTCAGCCCATTCTCCTATTAGCTGCGATATAACCTATCTCATTGAAAAATGACTTCGAATGCAATCAATTTTCAACTTTCGGCCTAAGGTCATTTTTAAACTATCACAAATAACCTATTTCTTTACAAAAATCTTTTCAATTTAAATTGACTTCGGATGCAAAAAAGCCAATAAATCCCAGTCTCAATAAGGGTAAAGCATGACAGTCCGTTCTCAAAATGAATCAGGTTCAGAGAAGCGCTCACCGGTTCGGCTGGTTCGATATGAAGAGCTGATTCCGTGTTACAATGCCTTCATTGACACCCGCACACCTGGATCAGATCAGAAAGAGAATTTCACAATAATTGGCCCCGGCGTCTCGGAGAACCCTGACCAGCATGTCCATATCGCTGAACCACATGGCTTTAACATCGGCGCAGCGCGTCAACCGCCTGGTTGCGTGAACTCACAGCACAGCCATGAAACCGAGGAAGTGTTTTTCGTGCACAAAGGGACCTGGTCCTTCGACCTTGGGGAGCACGGTGACGATGCCCGGATCACTCTGAAACCCGGTGATTTGATATCCATTCCGACCCACGTCTTTCGAGGCTTCGAAAATATTGGCGATGACATGGGGTTTCTGTGGGCCGTGCTTGGCAGAGATGATCCCGGCCACGTGCTCTGGGCTCCTGAAGTTTTCAAAATGGCCGAAAAATATGGCCTTGTCCTTCTCGAAGATGGCAGTCTGATTGACACCAATGAAGGTGATGTCGTTCCCGCCGACAAGAAGCCGATGCCGGTTACGACAGGTGAGCAAATTGCCAAACTGAAAACATTCGACGAAGCGCAATTGCGGGGCTGTTGTACATTCTCAGAACAATCAGCTAGCCGAAATCGCAAGTTAATCGCCGAAGACGGTGAATTGGATTGGCCACACGGTTTTGAGGTCATTCAAGCCCGCCTTGGTGAACAAGATTCAGTTAGTCCCTATGCATTTGGGAGCTCCGAAGTGCTGTTTGTTCATGACGGTGAACTGACGATTGAAACGGCTGGTGAGGAGACAATTGTTCGCGCTGGCGACACTGCCACAATTGCACCGGGATCGACACGGTCTTTCGTCAATAAATCATCAGGCGACGTCGATTTTTTGATTGTTCGCGGTAAATTATAAGCTGAAAGAAAGCTATGACTGCTTTGGAAGGGAAAACCGCACTCGTCACTGGTGCAAGCAAAGGAATCGGCCGGGCTATCGCGTTGTCGCTTTGTGAGGCCGGTGCCCATGTGATTGCCGTGGCTCGCTCGTCTGAAGATTTGGACAGCCTTGGCGCGCAACTAGGAGATCGAGGAACGGTTTGGGCAGAAGATGCAACTAGCGATGCATTTCTTAAGAAAATTGCAGCGCTACAATCGCTCGATATCCTGATCAATAATATCGGCACCAACCGCCCGCAGCCTTTTGTTGAGGTGAGCGATGAAAATCTGGATGCGATGCTTGATATGAATGTCCGCGCAACCTTCCGGATTGCAAGAGAAGCGGCAAAGAAAATGGGGCAAGGTGGCTGCATAGTGAATATGACCTCGCAAATGGGACATGTCGGATCGCCGGGTCGTACGGTCTATTGCATGACAAAGCACGCAATAGAGGGGTTAACCAAGGCAATGGCGGTTGAACTGGCGCCAACAGGTATTCGCGTGAATTCGGTTGCACCAACATTTATCGAAACACCGATGACCAAGCCTATGCTCGATGATCCGAAATTTGCAGATTTTGTGAAAAGCATGATCCCGCTTGGGAAAATTGGTCAGCCGGAAGATGTCGCTGCGGCCGTGCTTTACTTGTGCGGCGATGGCGCTGCAATGGTGACCGGGCATAGCCTGCTCGTCGATGGAGGATGGACCGCACAATGAGCAATTTACCAATCACCCATGTCGCCACGACGGACATTTCCGAAATGCTCGACCCCGCACCGGGGCGGCGAATGGATCTTCCCGGTTTTGACGAGGAATTTGTCGACTTTCCCGATTATATTATCCGTATAACCGAACGGATATGGCATGATCGCAAGGTTGACCTGTGCCTGAAATATTATACCGAAAGCTGCCTGATCCATACATTGTCGGGGGATATTGTGGGCGCACAAACTGTGGTCGACAATACCCATGCAACATTGAAGGCATTTCCCGACCGGAGGCTCGATGCGGACAATGTGATCTGGTCGGAAGACGGAGAAGCAGGGCTTTATTCCTCGCATCTCATTACCAGTAAGATGACCAACTTGGGACCTTCTGAATTTGGTCCCGCGACTGGTAAAAAGGTCCGTGTGATGACCATTGCCGACTGCGCTTGCCGCGACAATCAGATTTATGAAGAATGGCTGGTGCGCGATTATTCGGCAGCGGTCATGCAACTGGACTTTGATGTTGGTGAGACTGCACGTAAGTTGGCGCAGCAAGACATCGCCGCCAACAATTCTCTGATCGACTTTCACACGGCAGAGCATGAAGCCGTTCAGCGCGCCGATACCAATCAACTGCCGGACAATTCAGCTTCTCAAGAAGCGCAAGAATTTGTAGCCCGATATTTCAAAGACACTTGGAATCGTCGCAATCAAGAAGCCTATCCGGAGTTATATGATTATCGTGTTGGTGCCCAATATCCCGGACTAAGGGACTTTTACGGTCCGGACGAAGTTTCGCCCTATCATCAGGAAATTCTGGAAGCTTTTCCTGATGCCAAAATCCGCGTCGACCATATTGCCGATATTCCTTATCTAGGAGAGGCGCGTGATATCGCGGTACGTTGGACATTGGCCGGAACGCATAGTGGCGGCGACCTTTATGGAACGCCAACCAATGCCCCCGTCCTGATCTTGGCAGTCAGTCATTTTCGCGTGATAAATGGCCGTGTCCGAGAAGAAACCACCATCTGGGATGACGTTGCGGTCCACCGGCAAATCGAGACCGCCCGGTTGTCCGCATGACGGCACCGGCGCGGATCATTGATGCGCACCACCACCTCTGGGACCTTTCCCATTGCCATTATCCCTGGTTGATGGAACGCGGTGTGAGGCGCTTTTTTGGTGATCCTGAACCAATACAGAAAAATTATCTGACCTCTGATTTCACCGCTGATCACGGTGATTTGCCCATAGTAAAATCGGTGCATATCCAGGTTGGCGTGCAGGAAGAAGACGCGATCAAGGAAACGCTCTGGCTACAAAGCGTCGCAGATAAGGGCGGCTTCCCGCACGCAATTGTCGCATTTGCCGATTTGACTCGCCCTGATCTTGAGGCAAATCTAGATGCCCATGGCAGAGCCGCTAACCTGCGCGGTGTTCGCCAGATTGTCGGACGCAGCGCTGAAGAAGACGCCAAGACCGGCACTTCGGCTTTGCTATCGGATCATGCCTTTGCCGCTGGCTTAAGGCTGCTGACCAAACGCAAATTATCTTTTGACCTACAGCTTACTCCGCCGCTTATGGAGGCGGCCGCCAAACTATTCTGTTCGATTCCCGAAACACCGCTGGCTCTTTGTCACTGCGGCAGCCCAAGCGATTTTTCGGTGGACGGTATCGAGCAATGGCAAAACGGCCTTGAGGCCTTTGCTGGTCACGAGAATATCATCTGTAAAATATCGGGATTTGGCATGTTCAACCATGATTGGACTGTCGATACGATCCGGGACCATGTGCTGCGTGTTATCGATATTTTCGGACCAAACCGTATCGCCTTTGGCAGTAATTTTCCGGTCGATAAACTATATGCGAGCTATGGCGATGTCATGGGTGCTTATTTGAATATTACCGAAGGCTTTTCAGATGGTGAACGTCAGGCCATGTTCCACGATAACGCCGCAAATTTCTATAGGATATGATGATGACCCAGAATGAAGAGTTTGTCCGATCGCTTGCCCGTTATGATACGCCAACGATTTGCAATGCGATTGAAGTGGCGCAGGGCAAACGCGGCTTCGATGACTATACGCGGGGTACTTTTCAGGCAGCGATGAACGGTGCGAAGGCGATGGTCGGCTACGCACGGACGGCCAAGATTGCCGGGAAGAATCCGCCGAAGGAATCGCCTGAAGTCATCAAGGCACGCCGATTGGACTATTTCCGTTATATGGCCGGCGGTCCCCGGCCTGCTCTATGCGTCATCGAAGATATTGATGGTCCCAATTGCGTGTCCGCCTGGTGGGGAGAAGTGCATACAGTCGTGCACAAGGGTCTAAAATTGTCAGGCGCCATTACCAACGGAGTGATGCGCGATCTCGATGATCATCAGGAAGGCTTTCCTGTTATTGCTGGGTCAATCGGACCCAGTCACGCCTTTGTGCGCGTTGAAGAACTAGAATGTCCAGTCGAGATTTTCGGGATGAACGTCACGCCGGGTGATCTTGTCCATGCCGATCAGCATGGCGCGCTTGTCATCCCGCCAGAAATCATGCCGGAATTGCAGGCCGCCATCGACAAGCTGTTAGCGACGGAACAGATCATCATTGCGCCGGCAAAACAGGACGGGTTTGATATCGAAACGCTGGAAACAGCCTGGCGCGAATTTGAGCAATCCCGGACCTAGGTCCAAAGCCGTCCGGTAGCGATCTCGGCGCCTTCCGTCATACTTGCCAGTTTCGCATAGACAATATCCTCATCGACCGCACCAAATCCGGCGAAGGTTGAAAAACCACAGTCGGTACCCGCAATTACGCGCTCCCGGCCAACTATATTGGCGAACCGTTCAATCCTTTGTGCAACCAATTCGGGATGCTCGATAAAGTTGGTCGTGCTATCGATCACGCCGGGGATCAGGATTTTGTCATCCGGGATATCCATTTCGGCAATCTCGGCCCATTCATGCCCATGACGTGGATTGGAGTTTTCGAACAACAACCCTTGCGGTTTGGCCTTCAGCGCAACCGGCATGACCATGCTCATCGGCGCGTCGTGATGATGCGGTCCTTCATAATTACCCCAACAGATATGCATGCGCACCCGGTCGGCAGGTATATTGCGCAGTGCATGGTTTAGCGCCTCAACATGGCGCATGGCGAGGCGTTCATAGTCTTCTTCTGGCTGGTCCTTGAACATCATATGCTTGCCGAGACCGAGATCGGGCGTGTCGAGTTGCAGGATATATCCGGCCTCCACAATGGCTTCATATTCGGGCCGCATAGCTTCGGCGAGAGCCTCGAGATACTGTTCCTGTGTGGCATAGTGGCTATTGGGCTGGAACAGAGCGATCACACCCGGTGATGCCGCGTTCATAAAACCCTCCGCAACATCTGCATTCTCTAGTGCAGCAGTGAAATTGTCGAGATCCTCTTGCAACGGTTGCATGGATTTGACTGCCACCGGCCCCACACAACATGGACGGGTATAGGTTGGTGTACCGCCGCTTGATGCCTGCCGTTCCAGAAAGCCGGGAAATTCTTCCAAGTCCGATGGAGGCGAGCGCGGACTGTCCCCTTCAAAACCTGTAATCCGGTCCTTTATATAGGTCGCGTAAGAGATTTTGCTCATCTCGCCATCGCTGACGATATCGACCCGTGCCTCGCCTTGCTTCTTTACAACATCGGTGACGGCATCACGGATCGTTTTGGCAAATGCTGCCTGATCCTGTTCTTCGCCATGTTCATGAGCGAAGACACAATCTGTCACCGCTTTGGAGCGTGGCAAGCTGCCGACATGGGTTGTTAAAATGCGGTCGGTACTGATTTTCATGCCTGCTCCTCGATGGCTTTCGAGAACGGCCTAAAGCGCTATGACTGCGAATGCAAATAATTGCGTCAAAAACTGCTATCCTGGCGTCCCGCCATAGCGGCGCAGACGGATATCAGCTTGCTCCTTGTGGCCTGCAAATCCTTCCAGCGCACAGAGCCGCGAACAATATTCTCCAACCACAACCGAAGCCTCTTCGGTGACCCGCTGGAATGTACAGGTCTTGAGATATTTTCCGACCCATAGCCCGCCAGTGTAGCGCGCGGCCTTGTTGGTTGGCAGCGTGTGATTGGTCCCGATCACCTTGTCTCCGTAGGAAACATTTGTTTCTTTGCCGAGGAACAATGCACCGTAATTAGTCATATTTTTGAGGAAATAATTTGGGTCCTTTGTCATCACCTGCACATGCTCTGAGGCGATATCGTCCGCAACCGCAACCATTTCGTCATAACTGTCGCAGACAATTACCTGTCCATATTCTTCCCAGGCTTTTCCTGCAATTTCCGCGGTTGGCAAGATCGTCAGCTGCCTCTCTACCTCTGCCATAGTGTCCTTGGCAAGTTGTTCGGAATTGGTCAGCAGGACAGCCGGACTGTTCGGGCCATGTTCCGCCTGACCCAGCAAATCCGCTGCGCAAAGCTCACCATCCACACTGTCATCCGCGATGACCAGCGTCTCGGTTGGACCAGCGAACAGGTCAATGCCGACACGCCCGAAAAGCTGGCGCTTGGCCTCTGCAACAAACGCATTTCCGGGACCGACAAGGATATCGACCGGATCGACTGTTTCCGTTCCAACCGCCATCATGGCCACGGCCTGAACACCGCCAACGGTATAGATTTCGTCAGCACCGCCCATATCCATGGCAACAACAATCGACGGATGCGGCTTGCCTTCAAATGGCGGCGCGGTGGCGATAACACGCGGGACGCCAGCCACTTTTGCTGTGACAACACTCATATGTGCAGAAGCGATCAAAGGATATTTCCCGCCCGGGACATAGCAACCCACCGCATTCACCGGAATATGCTTGTGCCCCAATGTCACGCCAGGAAGCGTTTCAACCTCAACATCTTTCATTGAGTCCCGTTGAATCTGTGCGAAATTACGAACCTGTTCCTGCGCAAAGCGGATATCATCCTGTGCCGATTGCGGTACCTGTGCATAACAGGCGTCAATTTCCTCGCGGCTCAGCCGATAGGAATCGGGCGTCCAGCTGTCGAATTTTTCTGAATATTCGCGAACCGCATCATCGCCGCGTTCTTCCATATCGGCAATAATGCCTTCGACAATTTCACGGACTTTGGCATCGGTTTTCATCTTGGTATCGGCATCAATGCCTTCTTTGAGCCAGCGGGGCATAACATTCTCCTTGTCGATTTTGAGCGCACATAATCGGTTTTGCATTCGAATGCAATAATTGCCGCCGAACAGATACTAATTTATGTCTTAAGCGAGCTTTCCGAATAGATAGAGGAACAGCATGATCGCGACAAAGGCGATAAGAAGTCCCCATAATGGACGGTCAATCCGCCCCGGCACAAGATACCATCCATCCTGCTTTTCGGCTTTTCCACTTTCGCGGAAATGGCGGATCTGTCCCGGCACTGTTTGTTTATGCCAGTCTTTCTGAAAACCGTCGAGAAGCACGCTTGCGATCCACGATATAATGATATTAATCCCGCCGCCGATGACGACATACCAGGGCCAAGCGATTTCGGGATAGAGGCCGTTAATGCCCATTAATCCGCCCAGACCGACAATTACAATCAGGCCAATGGCCCCCGCCGCAACACCGACCAGCAAACCGCGTTCGGTCGTATGTTTGGAGAAGAACCCCATGCCGAACATGGCGAGCTTGGCGCCGACAAAATAGGAACCGACTTTCGACAATGTTTCCAAAATCGACCCGCCGCTGGAGATGAAAGCATAAGCCATCGGGATGACCAGCAGCGCCCAGATCAATGTGAATACCCGCGACATCAGAAGATAATGTGCTTCACTGCCATCCCCTTTGATGAACGGCTTGTAGATATCAGCAACGCTGACCGTGGATAGCGAATTGAAAGCCGACGATAGGCTGGACATGGAAGCAGATAGTATCGCTGCTGCCAATATTCCCATCAGACCGGGAATGGCCAATGTATTGGCAAAGGTGAGGATAATCTCATTGGGTTGCTCAAATGGCTCTCCTTTGAAATGCACGAAGAGCAACGCACCGACGAAGAAAAAGACGAAGTAGAGAATGAAGGCAACATAGCCCATCAACAGATAGGATTTTTTCGCGTCCCCAATATTCTTCGCCGCTAGTGCCCTCTGCACCATCATCTGGTTCGCGCCATAGACGGTGATATGGAACAAAGTCATCGCAAACACACCGGCCCAGACTGTGGGTGCGACGGTGAAATCAAGATCGGTATTGAGCGGATCAAGCTTACCATTCTCTGCAAGAAACGCCGTCGCGTCGGATAGGGGAGAAACCGCACCGAGTAGACAGTAAAGGATGATACCGGCACCGAGAAACAGGATCGCACCTTGCAGCACATCGGTCCAGATCACCGCATTCATCCCGCCTAGCAAGGTGTAAACCAGCACAATCGCCGTCATGATGATGATTGATATCTTGGGATCAATGCCGGTGATGAAAGTAACCACAACGGCGGTTGCTGTTAGTATCGAAGCGGTCGTGATGCTCTGGGTCATCAGGAAGATGATGCTCATAACCGTACGAGAGGTCGGGCCAAACCGCTTCTCAAGATATTCATAGATGGAAGTGACGCCGCTGTTGAAGAAAAAGGGCAAGAACAGGACGATCACAGCAAAGATAACCAGCGGATAATTCACATGGATTGCAAGCGCAGCCATACCGTCGCCATAAGCCCATGCCGGACCGCCAAGGAAAGAGAGCGCGCTGACATAGGTGGCGATGACCGAGATACCGATCGCCCACCATGGCGCAGAGCGGTCGCCAAAATTATAGTCCTGTGCAGTCTTTACCCGCCGGCTCATATACCAGCCGAGCATCAGGTTAGCGATCAGATAGACCCCTACTATGCCCCAGTTCAGCAATCCAAATCCCTGCATAATGCCCCCTATTAACCTTTGACCAAGCGCAATCTGGCCGGTCCAGTGCTTGTCGATTGCGCCGTTGGAGCTGTCTGTTTCAACAGAGCTAACAGAGCGTTTGTTACGATTTGTGGTTGCTCCATCGTTGAAAGATGGCCGCAATTTGCAATGATCGACAAAGCCGCATCGGGAATGGCATTCGCGAGTTCGATATGAATCTCCGGTGTGCAGACTATGTCATCGCGTCCGGTCATAACTATCGTCGGACAAGAAATGTTAGGCAATATGTCATGTGCCGAGCAACGGTTCATGAGCGCGATGGACTGCTGTGCGAAAACTTCTTCACCAAGCTTCAAGCCCATGTCTGCCAACAGATTCAGTCGTTCTGACGTCCGGTTGCACTTCGCCAAATAATTTGGTTTGAGCTCCTCTTGCATGACCAGGCTTAGCTTGCCTTCTGCAACCTTACATATCTGTGTTTTCCGCTGCTCCTGAACCCTATCTGCATGGGCGGTGGTATTGAGCAAGGCAAGATGCATGACGCGATCTGGAGCCTGCCTGACAATTTCCAATGCGACAATCCCGCCCATTGAGAGCCCTACCAACGCAAATTTCTTTGGTGCATCGGTCAGCACGTCATGGGCGATGCGCTCGATGCTTGCCGAGCGAGTGATATCGCCGTCAAGGCAAAGATAGCCGTTTCGGGACAGGCTTGCTTTCTGTGCCTGAAACAGGCGTCCATCGCACATGAACCCAGGAAGGAAGACTATCGGGTGTTGCGGCACGATGGCGGACATCTAAAAGAAACCGAGTGTTTCAATGCCGTAACTTACCAGCACATTCTTGGTCTGCTCAGCTTCGGATCGGCCTTCCAGTCCTTCGCATACATGAACAAATTCAGCGGTGATGTTCATCTTTGACATGATATGCTCCCAAAACGACTTTTTCTTTTCCCCTTGTGAAGATTTTTGCATTCGAAGTCAATTTGAGTTAATGGCGCTTTTTAAGCAAGGAATGACGATAAACCAACATTAGGGCATTGGCATCTCACGGCAATTGGGTCTGGAAGCATGCCGATATTCAAAATCACCGGGAACGCATCATCATGACACCAATAATATTGAAATCGATCTTGGCGAATTTTCGCAAAGCCGCCGAGAATTTCGATCCTGCCGTGATACGCCCAATCATGGACAATCTGTTCGCACACGATGCGACCCTGAATTTGTGCCATCCGTTTGGCACAGTTCGCGGACCTGGTGCATTCCTTGATGGCTGCCTGATTCCGCTGCATCAGGCGATGCCCGATCTCGAACGGCGCGATATGATCCTGCTGGCAGGAACAACGCCGGAGGGACAAGAATGGATAGGCGCCATGGGGCAATATATGGGGACGTTTTTAGCACCCTTCCTCGACATTCCGCCAACTGGTAGCCTTGCCCACATGCGCTACCATGAATTTTTCCGCATCGAAGACGGCAAGATTATAGAGATGCAGGCTATCTGGGATATTCCAGAATTGATGATGCAGGCGGGTGCCTGGCCAATGGCTCCGCAACTTGGTGCCTATTTGTGCACCCCCGCCCCAATGAGTGGAGATGGCCTTCATCTATCAGGCGATGGGCAAGCGACGATGGATCATGTCATCGCGATGCTGGAGGATTTGTGCCGCTATCCTGCAGATCAGGATCCGAAGGTCATGAACTTGGAAAAATACTGGCATCCACGATTTAATTGGTACGGCCCCGCCGGTATCGGGACTGCGCGCGGCATTTCCGGGTTTCGCAATTGGCACCAGATACCTTTTCTGCGCGCCATGCCTGATCGAAAGCTCGACGCCATGGGTGATTTATTGTCGCACTGGGTGGCGGAAGGGAATTATGTCTGTGAGACCGGATGGCCCAATATGCGCCTGACTTTGTCCCATGATGGCTGGATGGGAATCGCTCCAGCTGGCACGGAGGTTCTTCTGCGCAGTCTCGATTTCTGGAGAATGGAGGACGGCCTTATCCGCGAGAACTGGGTGCTTGTCGACCTGCTCGATCTATATGCACAGGTTGGCGTCGATGTGCTGACGCGTATGGGTGAATTTAACAAGGCCAGGAACTTGGGGGCGATTACCCTTCCAGACGTCCTTTCGAAAAACTAGCTGTGATTTGGCTTCTGGAGATTCCATCAGACCAACGTCCGCTTTCAGGATAAGCCTTAGAGTCCGCTTTGGGCGCAAAAGCGGGCACTAGAGTTCGGTTCCCTTGCGCGTCTCTTGTTAATCGGTAAGTTAGTAATTGAGGGGGGAAACTTATGCCTGATCAAGCGACTGAAGCATCGAGAACTATTACGCCTTATGATGTAAGTGATGCAGCACTTTACGTTGAAGATCGTTGGAAAGAGCCCTTTGAACAATTGCGGCGCGATATGCCAGTTAGCTACTGCCCTGATAGTCCTTACGGACTCTATTGGTCGGTTTCCACGCTTGATCTCGTGCAGCAGGTGGAGTTGAAATCGGAAATATTTGCGTCTTCAATAACGCTGGGCGGCATCACGATCATTGATCCACCCGAGGAGATGAAGTTACCCAATTTTATCGCCGCCGATGCGCCTACACACACCGCCCAGCGTAAAGTGGTGCAGCCTGCCTTCAACCCGAGCGAAATGAGCAGGCGCGAAGCTGAAATACGCCAACGAACTAAGCAGCTTTTTGACAATCTGCCAATTGGCGAGACATTTGACTGGGTTGAAAGGGTCTCAATTGAATTGACAATCGGTATGCTCAGTATCTTGTTCGATTTTCCGTGGGAAGAGCGTCTTGACATGAAACGCTGGTCGGATTGGGCGAGTGAAGTGTCACCCGATCAGTCCGAAGAAAGAACTGCGGAGTTCATGGAGCAGATGACACAGATGCTTACCAAGTTCGATGAGCTTTTTGAAGCCCGCCGCGCTGCTCCGCCTGCCGATGATCTGTTCTCGCGGATAGTGCATAGCGACGCCATGGGCGATATGCCGCCGATGGAACGAATTGCCAATATCGCGCTGCTGATAGTGGGTGGAAATGATACCACCCGCAATTCAATGAGCGGCTTTGTTCACGCTTGCCACCTCTTCCCGGAGCAATTCGACAAGCTGCGTGCCGATCCGTCTTTGGTTCCCAATGCCGCCCAAGAGATTATCCGCTGGCAATCGCCGGTCACACATATGCGCCGTACCTGCACGCAAGACACAGAACTGGGCGGACAACAACTGACAAAAGGCGATAAAGTCATTCTTTGGTACATTTCTGCCAACCGCGACGAGGGTGTTTTCGAAAATCCCGATCAGTTCGATGTGACACGAAAAAATGCCCGGCGTCACGTTGCCTTTGGTCATGGTGTACACCGGTGCGTTGGTGCACGGTTGGCGGAGATTCAATTGGCGGTCTTATTTGAAGAAATTCTGTCGCGTGGTATTCGGATCGAGGAAGTTGCTGAACCTACGCGGCTGGCTAGCCCATTCCTGCACGGGTTTACCGAAATGCCGGTGCAATTGGTTCCTATTGAATAGCAAAACCTAATGTCCGCTTTCGGGATAAAGCGGTCACAACGCCAGAGTTCGCTTTGGGCGCAAAAGCGGACATTGAATGAAGCATGTAATTCCTGATTTGACTACCTCACAATCCCTCAGTCGGCTTGTCTTTCGGTCAATCCAAAACAATGTCAGAAACGGGCTATAGAAATCTACCGTCAAAAGCACATCTATCGCAACTTATTTTTTGTACCACATCCGTCCCAATAACCCATCGCGTTTTACAAATTGATGGTACAACGCTGCTCCGGCATGAATAATAAACAAGAAAAAGATAAGACCGGCACCAGCTCGATGTGGCATTCGAGGAGGGTAATCCCAAAAATCGGGTAAAGCCGTGACAGATCCGCTGAAGATTATTGGTCCTGCTCCAGAAAGTGCAATCATTCCAATTCCGCTAGCCGCCGTGCCTAGAATTAAGATGTAAAACAAAATATGTACCGCGCGGGACAATCGATCCTGCCAAGGTGGCATTGAAACAGCGTCGGGCTTTTTATCTGCAAATAGCCACCAGCCTATCCGCCCCAGAGTCAACAACAGGACTGCGGAACCAATAGGCATATGCACCTTCAAAATAGCTGCTTTTGCGGCAGCATCTTCGATGTCACCCGCTCGGTAACCCGAGCCAATAAGAATAAGGATCAGAAAAACACTGAGCCAGTGGATGGTTACGGCTACCGAGCCATAGTGATCTTTGATACTTTTTGCAGACATATGATTATTATCTCGCGATTAGTGATGCAGTTGTTGCTCAAGCTGAAACTGGCAATGATTCCGATTGTGTTTAGAACAATGGATGGCCCTTCAGTCAGGATCGGGCTTCGCAGCTTGGAAGATAACCCCCGGTAAATGAGCTAAGTTTGACTCTTCTTTAGACAGCTGGTCATCGCCATCTAGATCGGCATGGTTGAATTCTTCAGTACTGGAGACCTGCTGTTCTTCTGTTGAAATTGCGGCGTCGCCATTTCTGTCTTTGATCGCAAACAAGATTCGTCTCGCGGCTTCATATTCTGCTGACCAGCCAGTGTTCTTAGAGTTTGTCTGAAATCCAAAATCCAGGGCTGAAAACTCTTCTTTTGAGACCGATCCATCGTCATCATAATCCATCGATGCGAAAACGCTGTCTCCGTAGTTGATCAATTCTGAACGGCTCAAGAAACCATCTTGATCTTTGTCAGCAAGCATAATCGTCATAGATATGAGGTCTTGATCACTCGGGTTTTGCTGCTCTTTTTCGATTGAGGTTTCGCTACACGCAGTTATCGGGAGGCATGCTCCCACCAAAGCCAGCGGAAGTAATCGTTTCACCAAATTGCCCTTTCTTTCTTTCGCATTTGGCTAGACCTGCCGTCTCAACTGATTTTGAATCACATCGTAGCCTATGCGTTGACCATTACTTGCAAACGCATTACTAGCATATGCAAGTTAAGTAAAGTCAATTTCACGGATGCAAACGTTGCAATGAGCAAGTATCGAAGTTATCTGTTTCCGTGGAGTGCGGAATTTATGACCAAAGTTACTAAAGCTCAAAAATTTAGGCAAAGTAGCTTCGGGTTTCTGATACAGCTTTTATCACGCCGTATTGAAGCACGTATGAAAGCCCAACTGGCTGAAATCGATCTGGATATAAAAATGTTCTCCAATCTGATGATGCTACGAGAAGGGGATGGAATCACACAGCGCCAATTGGCAAAGCTTGTTGATTTTCCTGAATATTCTACGAGCCGAAATGTCGATGCTTTGGAAAATGCGGGCTTGGTTGAACGTCGGCGGGACCCCAATTCTCGTCGCACGCATCTTATATATTTTACGCCAGCGGGAAAAAAGAAAGCTGATCTTCTGCCCGCTATGATAGAAGCAAACAACAAAGAAACACTCGAAGATTTGTCAGATGCCGAAATCGAAAAAGTGATCAAACTTCTGCACAAAGCAGCCAAAATTCCCGAAGAAGGCGATGCTAACCTTTGAATGATATTTGAGGTCTATCGAACAATCACGATATACAGACTTAGTACAAAAGAAATGGTAATCAGCGTCGTTCTAAGGTGATGACGAGCACCCCATTTAGCTATCGCATCCGATATTTCCGAGCCGTCTGTCTTTTCCTTCATCGCCAACAGTCTCGTATTTGTGGGTGCAATTAGAAGCCATGTTATCGGACCCAGCAGAAACGCAACCAAGGCAGCGATAAACCAAAGATAATCAGCCGTAACATAACCAGTGATAGCGAACAGAGCAGCGGTGATGAATCCAAGTGGCTTAAAAATTCCTGATGCGACGGGGAAGCATCTATGCCAATTGGCCAACTGATCCACAGGCGGCGTATTTTTTCGTACGCCAACTTCGACAATAGATTCATAAATCATTGCACCGGAGATAACACCAGCGCTTAAAACGCTTGCAAATTCCAATAGCTGTATAAGCACTCAATAATCTCCAAAGTTACGACTTGACCGGTAGTATGCAAACGCATCTATTGCAGATGCATACTACCGGTCAAGGTGTTTCCTCTGGCGAAACTCTGACTGCAAGCAAGCTTGGTTGGTTAGAATTACCAGCCGAATTGGAGTTTCTGCTTGGTCCGAATGCAAGTTAATCGCCGTAATATTTTTTGACGACAGAGGCACAGCGGGAACTCAAGCAGCGTAAAGGGAATGTCCGCTTTCGGGATGTTGCGGACACTAGAATCCAGACTAGTTGACAAATAAATGGCTATTCGTTGGGAAATACGATTGGGATTTTGGACAAGCCCACCCAGCCTACAATCACCAAGGTCTGTCGGGAATACGAATAGGCCGTTTAAGTCGCCCATTTGCCGTCCTTTCTTTCAAGACAAACTTCCAATGTCTTAGCTGCCATATGATAAATTGTGATATGCTGTCGACTTGATCGTCGTGGCGCCCATCAGGAAAGGCGCGAAGCTCCGAGAGGAGGGTTTCCAGCCAGGGCGCTGCTGATGGCAGCAAGATATGGCCTGCTTCAATCTCTCCTAGGCAGCCATTGACCCGTTCTACCTTGTCGCCACGAGGCGAAATCATATGAGGCCTAAAGGGAGCTTTTACACGCAATTCCTGCTCCAGTGATTTGCCGCTACTCGCGTCTTCGATAAGCACTTTGTCAGGTTTCCATTCCCAATATAGCTGAAGAACCTTAGACCTGAGTTTCGGATAATCCAGCTTGTTCCGGTATACATCGAGCAAATACCATTTTTTGTCTCGAAAGCCCCATGTCGTACAGACAGAATAGTCGCTCTGAGGTGAATCGGTGACGGCCGTATCCCAGCTCTGAACAACTTTGTGATACCAGCTACGGTCCTGCGCTTTGTTATAACGACCAAACCATTCAAGCCGGATCATATTGCCTTCTGGCGTAACCGGGTTTTGCTGATACTGGGACGAGAAGACCCGAGGCCCTTTGGTTCGCCTTTCCATTTCAAGAAGATCACGTGATTGGCGCTCCGGGTTCAGTAAATCGCCGACCTTACGATGCCAAAATCTATCGTTGCCCATGGCAATCTTTTCGTCTCTTTCAGCAATTGCAGGAAGCGACAGCGTCTCAAATCCCTTCTCCTTCAAATAAGCAGGTAAGTCATATTCGTGAAGACGTTGCTGGATGGAAATAATCGCGCCTTTGTTCGGATTGTTAAGACGTGTTGAGATTGTGCTGTCATACCAGCTAAACAGTTTTTGGCGTTCGGCCTCGCTTCTGGCCTCCTCCGCCTTCATGCAATCATCCAAGATGATGATATCGGCACCAAAGCCGGTTACAGTGCCATTTACCGAAACGGACTGTCTGCCTCCGCCTTTAGTTGTCTTGAGATGAAGAAGGCGGTCACCATCCTTTGCGATACGCAGGGCAGGGAAGAGCCGCTGATACCAAGCGCTGCTAACAGCACGTTTGAAATCGCTAGCATGCTGACGCGACAAGCCTTCGCTGTAACAAGCAATCATAATCGAGGCGGAGGGATTTTTTCCAAGCATCCAAGCTGGAAAGCCAGCGTTCGATATATAAGCTTAAGAATGGGCGTCAGATTGAATATGCCATATTCGGGACGAAGACGAAAACGGGAAACAAGCGCCCCGACACAATCCTATTTTATCATTGCCAGGTCTTTGGCGACATCTGGTTTAAGGAAACTGTCGATGCGGCTATTCGCGCCAATATGCAGATCGTTGCGCCGCTGAGACCGGGATTTGGGCGAACCAGTATTTATGAAGGTGCATCCAGCGACCCCTATAGCTTTGCTTTGGAGATGGAAGAGCTGCTTGATCATCTGCGCATCGACAAAGCGGCCTTAATGACGGTCAGTTCCGGTCTTGTCCACGGTCTGGCCGCAGCGCAGCTTATGCCGGACCGCTTTACCTCTATAACCGCATCACACCCGTTGCTGCCTGTTCTGGGCGATGAAGATTTGGAAGGGACCAATGGCTATAACCGCCTGATCCCGCAGACCCGTTTGCGCTTTCCACAGGCTTTACGCTTTATGGGCAAGGCCGGGTTTGCTTTTGTAAAAACCAAAGGCCCCGAAGCTTTTGCCAAAGCCGTCACCAGGGCTTCGGCAAAAGATGTGGAATGGGTATCCCGCCCCAATATTCTGCCGATCATCGTAGAGGGACTCTACGTCCATCAAGAAAATGGCTATATCGGCAATTATGGCGACATTAGCTTTGCGGAGGATTGGCGGCCGTTGCTTATCGATTGCCCCGTTCCTGTCCGGTTGGTGATTGGCGAGCATGACCGCAATGTCCAATGGAATGCGGCGCGAAAATGGGCAGGTGAATTGCCGCATGTGGCTTTGGAAATACTACCCAATTGCGGTTATCTGGCGCATCATCAGCAGGGTCCGGTATTCTTGAAATGGTTGAAAAGCGACCTCAGCATGTAAAAGTAAATGTCAGCGGCCCTGATCAGGGCTCTAAATGCAGGCAAATCGCAATAACGTGATCCGCATCCTTCAAATGAAGGATGCGGACTTGATATTCATCTGATACGTCGCTTAAAAACAGCAATTACAGAACTTACTATCGTGCATAGCGTCAAATCTTTCGGACAGGCGCAGACTATCGGGGGCAAACATGGCAATCCATCTGAATATACCAAGCAGCGGCTTGGTATCATGAACTATGTGGTTCGTGTATTGGCACTGTGCTTGTTTATTGCGACAAGCAATCAGGCTGCTGCGCAAGATAATATTGGAAAAGATAGCGCCGGTGAAGGCGGGCTTTCCACCATCATTGTCACTGCGCAAAAACGGCAAGAAAATCAGCAGAATGTGCCGATTGCCATCACAACTCTTACCGATGGTTTTTTGACCGGCAACAATGTTGATTCGCTTGAAGATTTGGCGTCAACAGTTGCCGGTTTTGTCACAACGCATAGTGTGAACTATGGTGCCGCGCCGCTCGCCATTCGCGGCGTAGGTGGGGCCAATGGCGGGGGTAATTTTTTCGCTGACGAGCCGGTGGCTGTCTATATTGACGAAGTTTATGTTGGCCGGCTGAGCATCTCCACCGCGGCCTTATTCGACATACAAGATATTGAGGTGTTACGCGGGCCTCAAGGCACGCTTTATGGTCGCAATTCAACAGCCGGGGCGGTTTTAATCAACTCCAAAGCACCGACAGACGCGTTGACGGGCTATATCGGCGCCGAGGTTGCGAGTTACGATGAATATCGCGTCAATGGCGCCATTTCGGGCCCTATTGTCGATGGCCTGCTAACCGGACGTATCGCTGCCGGTTATGCGGACAGGCGCGGCTATGGGACGAACAGTTTCGATGGATCGCGGATTGGCGGAGCAGAAGATATTTTCGCGCGGGCATCATTGCGTTTTACCCCGGATGATAATCTGACCATTGACCTTGTTGGCGACTATTTCGACCAAATGTCCAATACAGCAACCATTGCTGTGGCGGACCTTTCAAATCCAGCATCGGCCTCGCCCTTTATCGTCCGTCCGGATTTTGATCAGGTTTTAGATGATCGTGTCTTTGCGATAAATGATCCCAATTTCTATGAAGCCGAGCATCGCGGGCTAAACCTGAAGGCAAGGTGGGACATTGGCACGCTGACCCTCGATTGGATAACGGCTTTTCGCAGCTATGAATTTGATGCGGCTCAGGATAGCGATGGCACAGCGCTAAGCTTAATCAACAATGACGGTAACGGGCAGAATGACCAGTTCAGTCAGGAAATCCGATTGTCCTCAAATGAGGAAAGCGCCTTATCGTGGATTGTGGGCGGAATGTATTTCCGTGAAGATAATGATTTCTTCTTCCAAATTCGCAACATCAACGGGTTTTTCGGCTTAGGCACAGTTGCCGCCTTTCGAGCCACGCAAACAGTTGATGCCTTTGCGGTTTTTGCGGAAGGCAAATGGATGATCGATGAGATATTTTCGGTTACAGCCGGTGGACGATATTCTTCCGAAAAGAAAGATTTTACCAACCAGTTGGCAGTGAACATACTGAATGGCGGAATGGTTCCTGTTGCGGCACCTGTCTTTCCCGGTCAGAGTTTTGCTGCTGGCGCAACGCTGACGCCACCGACGGATTTTGCTGATAGCGGGAAATTCACAGACTTCTCGCCGCGCGTCGTTCTGGAAGCAAAAGCGGATGATGACCTGCTCTTATATGCCAGTTACTCGCAAGGATTTACCAGCGGCGGATTCAATGTTTTCGGGCTGGCTCCTGAATTCGGTTCACAGGGCATAAACGCTTATGAAGTTGGCTTGAAATCAGAATTCTGGGACAATAGAATACGCCTGAACGCCAGTGCGTTCTATTATGATTATACCAATCTTCAAGTACGGCTGCCGGTACCCACGGGTGGTGTCAATATCGCCAATGCTGCAGAAGCACGCATAAAGGGTGCTGAATTCGAGTTCACCATAATACCAACTACTGGGCTGAACTTGTCGGCCAATATCGCGCTATTGGATGCCGAGTTTACCGAAGGAAGCATTCCAGCCGTACCGGAAAACACCAGTTTTCCATTTGGCGCGCCCATCCCCCTGTCCCCGGTTGATATTGCCGGAAATAGCCTGAGCCGCGCCCCCGACTTTCAATTTTATGGCGCAGCGCAATATGAACTGGCCCTTGGAAGCGCCGCAAAATTAAACTTACACGCTTCCTATCGCTACCAAAGCAAGGTGTTCTTTCTGGAGACAAACCAGACCCAAAGCACCTTCTCTGGTGAGGCTTTTGATGAAGTCAATTTGCGCGTTTCATACACGCATCTGCCGAGCAATATTACAGCGGCCGTCTTTGGGAAGAATATCTTTGATAATCGCCACGCATCGCAGGTGACAGCATTGGGTGCCTTTCCCAACGCAGCGTTGAACGAGCCGGTGAAATGGGGCGTCGAAATTCTCAAAAAATTCTGATCAGGCGCTGGATATTGGGGTTAGCTGGACATTAAGAGCAACTCGTCCAGCACCTGATTACACTGTTCCGCATGGGGAGAATTTGCGGACCATTTTTTCATTTCGCAAACAAATTTAGCAGTAATCTCTGCGCCTTCGAATTTCTCGGCTTCTTCCGTTGCCTTTTTCGCGGAATCATGATCTCCCGCGCCAAGCAACGCCCAAGCCAGAGATAATCTCGGTTGATAATATTGAGGTGTCCGCAAAATAGCTTGCTCGCAAGCGGGCACAGCAGAGCCATAATCCAGCATGAACAAATGGGCTGTCGCGCGATAGGTGGCCCACAGGCCGAAGCGCGGGTGATGGGGGGCACGGCTTTCTGCCGCTTCAATAAAGTTCAGTCCGTCTGCATCGTCATTGGCTAGACATATCTGCCAACCAAGCACCGCCGTGGCATGTGCGTTATTGGGATCAAGTTCTACCGCCCGGCGCAAATAGCCAATCGCGTCCTTAGGCTGATGGAACATGGCATGTACAATGCCAGCCGCGCCCAATATCTCGGCATTGGTGGGCGCTGTTGCCAAGGCCAGTTCGATATTCTGAAAGGCCGAAATGCGGGCGGCATTGGGATATTCCTCCCATTGACTGACAGTATTTTGGCTCAATTGCACCGCCAAACCGGCCTGCAACACGGCATTGCCCGGATCGATTTCCAGACCTTCTGTGAGGAGCCGGACAATTTCCTGAGCCGTATCTTTCCCATAGCGGTAGCGCAGCGTTTCGGTTGTTTGAATGATACGATATACTTCGTTTTTGAACGGTCGCGCCGTCCTGTCAGCCGTCACCAACGGGAACTGGACATTGGTGGAAATAGCGGTTGATACATTTAGCAAGACATCATGCTGAACTTCAAAAAACTGGTCCAGGACAGTATTATATTTACCTGACCAAGCGAGCGATGAATCTTGCGTGTCGACCAGTTCAAATCGCAGTCTGATCTGTTCCGCCTGTCGCCGAAAACTACCCGTCAGAATGAAACGACAGCCAATAGTTTCGGCAAGATTTTCTATAGACAGTGTTTGATCATGAAGAGCGATCACCGAGCTGTGCGGCGTTACAGAAAGCATCGGTGTTTTTGCGAGCAAGCCGGTCAAATCACGCGCCATACCGTCGACAAGATACCGGTTCTCTGGAATATCGTCATAATCGGTGACCGGTATCACCGCGATCGAAAGATTATATTCCCGCCGATCCATTTGTATATTGTCTGTGCCTCGGCGGCGAGGCTGAGGTGTTTCAATCTGTCCTTCAACCGGGGCTTCCAGCTTATAGCCCGATTTGGAAACCGTTTTGATCGTGTTTTCGAGTTTCGGAAAAGACTTAAACGCTCGGCGCAATTGATAGACCAGGCGCGTTAGCGATTCATCGCTGCCCAAGCCATCTTGCCAGATCGTGTCGATCAAATATTCCCGATTGACCTGGACGTTGGATTTTGTCGCGAGAATGGAGAGGAGGGCCATGACTTTTGGCTCGACCCGAACCGCATCCTTATCACGGCCCACGGTCAATTCGGCCGGATTAACAGCCACCCCGTTTATCTGAAAAGCCGCGCCCGACTGGGCAGCGAAACTCGCTGTCTTCAAGGCTTTTTCTCCCCATCCCACCCCTTGGGAAAAGAAAATTTCAGGTGGCCTCGAACCAGAAACTTTCTTTTTTAACGCACGGTAAAACGAATCTTCCAAACCGCCGGTTCGAGCCTAGCTCTGTTCCATCATAAAAACATCATATTTTTCATCAGGACTGGGCGGAAGTCATTGCGTTATGCGGCAATTGTAGACGGATTGGGACAATATCTCGACGGAAAACCAGGGGAAACAAAGCATATCAAATATCTTAAATCGATATAGAGCGTCAATCGCACCGGACGGCGGTTTGCCCGCGAGTATCGCCAATCAAAATAATCACTAAGGACAACTTTATGAAAAATATTTTACGCACTTCCGTCGCTGCATTTTCGCTAGGTATGATTGCGCTACCCGGCGCTGCGCAAGCAGCGATTGTCATCAACATTGAACAAAATGGGTCGGATGTAATCGGTACTGTCAGCGGTTCGCTTGATTTAACTGGCCTGACGTTTTTTCGCAGTGTTGCAAATTTTAACGGGGGGGCTCTGAACTCTGTAGAAGCAAGGCGCGGCCTTTTTTTAGGCGCAGAAATTAAAAAGGCACCGTCTGATATTTATCAAGGAATAGCAGGTCCATCGAATTGGGGAATGGGCCGTCGGCTAAATGGACAGTCATTCTCCGGTGACACGTTTGGTATAGTGGTGGATCAATCATCTGTTTACCTACCTGTTGGCTATATATCTAATTCTGCAATTGCATCGACTGCGACCTTTGCTGGCGCAACCATAGCGAGCCTGGGTCTCGATGTTGGTGTCTATTCCTACACCACGCCGAATGACACGATCACCGTGAACATCGGCCAGGCGGCGCTTGGTGCGGTTCCCGAACCTGCCACTTGGGCGTTTATGATCTTTGGCTTTGGCGCTGTTGGCGGCGCCCTGAGATCAAATCGGCGGCGTCAGAAAAACACCGCGCAAAACGCGAATATCAAGGTTAGCTACGCTTAATTGCAACCCGAAGCGCAGCAACAGCCCCGCTGGAGCAATCTGGCGGGGTTTTTCGTTGCGCTCTGGTCCCAACCCAAACAGGCATGACCGCCTAACTCCGACCCCTAACAGGATGGCCACTTTGCCTTTCTGCGCCATCATAAAAACATCATTTTTTCCATCAGGACTTTGACGCAGGCTCCCGCTAGCCAAATTGCAGGCAGGGATGCCGATCATAAAATAGGGGAATGGATATGAAAAATGTAATGAAATTCGCAGCCATCGCAGCAGCCAGTGTTCTGGCAACCGCAACGCCTGCACAGGCCCAGCTTGAAATGTTCAAGGATTATACGGTTTCTGATTCAGTCTGGGTCATGGATACCATCAAGATAGACGCCAATATGGAGGACTATTATCTGGAAGGCCTGCGTTCGACATGGATTGCGTCCAACGAAGTCGCCAAAAAACTCGGCCAGATCGAAGATTATGCAATCTATCGCAGCGAATTGGGAGCATCTGGCTCTTTCAATATGGTTTTGCTGACCAAGTTCGCAAACACCGCTGATCTGGAACCGAATAAGCAAAAATATGATGCCTTCATGAAAGAATGGGGCGAGACAAAAGTAAAAGAGTCCCGGCAGATTTCGAAAGATCTTTATCCCACGATCCGGTCCATAACCGGCAGCTATATGTTGCGTAAAGTCGAAGTCAAATAAACGAAATGCACCAAAATGACGGGGTCTTAATGCCTCTGGCATAGAGCTGTTTGTGCTCCTCAAGCGCTATCAGTCCTGACCCCGCCCGGTACCCGGCGAATGAATATGCGACCCGTCATTCGCCGGGTATTTTTCAATAATATCACAAGAAACAGGACGTATCGAAGCGGGTTTTGCCAACTTGCGCTCGATGGGGGAATATTATGGAATCCGTAGCGCTACAAAGCCCTTCGCCTATGCCCGTATCTCTTGCAGAAAACCGCAATTGGCGGTTGTTCACAATTTTTCTACTCTATGCAGGCCAAGGCATACCACTTGGCCTGTTTGATTTCGCTATACCGGCATGGATGGCGGTCAACGGTGCGAGTGCGCAGGATATTGGCTTTGTGGTGGCGATGGTCAGTATTCCCTGGAGCTTTAAATTTATCGCGGGCATGGTTATGGACCGCTACACGCTGCTTTCCATGGGCCGTCGCCGGAGCTGGATTATCGGGGCGCAGGCCGTGATGATCGTTTGTCTCATCCTATTTGCAATAGTCGATCCGGGGCCGCGCGATATCTTGCTGCTTGGGATTGCCGGGCTTGCGGTTAACACCGCCACTGTCTTTCAAGACGTCGCGGTTGATGGACTAACGGTTGATATTCTCCCCGAATCCGAACGATCCATGGGCGGAGGACTTGCTTCAGGTGGTCAGATTTTGGGCATGGCGGCCTCTGCTTCGTTTACGGGGGCGGTGATCTATGTCTTTGGCGCGAGCGCCGCCTATATTGCCTGCGCCATTCTTGTTCTGCTAGTCACTATCCATATTATTTGGACGCGCGAACGCGTTGGCGAGCGTCGCCTTCCCTGGTCAATTGGCGAAGCGCAGGACGTGAACATTTTGGCGCAGTCGAACAGCTGGTTGCCATTGCTTTTGGCCGCTCTGAAAAATACGCTTTCGGTGCGCAGTTTCTTGTGGTTCGTGCCGCTGCTGACCACGGGCCTGACCTATGGAATATGCATTGTCGCGGTACCACTCATAGCCACCGCCCATACCGGTTGGGCGGAAGATCAACTGGGCTCGCTCAATGGCACAGCCCAGCTTATTGCCGGACTTGTGGCCATTAGCATTGGCGGGTTTGCGATAGGCAAAATTGGAGCCCAACGCGCCTTATGGATTTTGCGCATCGGCTATATGATGTTGCTCAGTTGGATGATTTGGTCCGCAGACAGTTGGACGGACCCGCGGATATTGGTCAGCTTTGCTATCGGTTGGTTTTTGCTATATTCGCTATGCGGCATTAGCACTGTTGTTATCAACATGCGACTGAGCCCACCCGCCATAGCGGCCACCCAGTTTTCTGTTTTCATGGCCGTCGCCAACATGGGCATCAGTCTGGCCGGCATATTAGTCGCATCAATTGCGGTGCTGGCCGAACCAAAGGTGATGCTGATGTTTTTGGTTGCTGTGCAGGCTGCTTCGGTCCTGGTTTTGCTCGTCGTGAAATTTCCCACCCGGCAAATTGGCAATGATGCTAGCGTGACGCCAGGGGGAATAGCGCGTGTCTGAAGCATTGAAACCACCGCGGGTGCTGGGCACTGTCGGGGCAAGCTTGCTCAATCTCAACGGGATGATCGGGGCGGGTATTTTTGCCCTGCCGGCATTGCTTTATGTTGGATTGGGTAATTTCGCCCCGTTTGCAATTCTACTTTTCGCTATTCCGACAATCTGTTTGGCGGCGACTTGCGCGAAACTCTCGACCGTCTTCGATCAATCAGGCGGCGCGCAACTTTATGTCGAAACAGCTTTGGGGAAATTTACCGGCTTTCAAGTCGGATGGTTTGTGATTTGCGCTAGCAGTGCCGGCAGAGCCGCGAATTTCCATGTGCTCGTGTCCTATCTGGCGGCGCTGTTCCCGGTTTTCGACGGCCCGGTCGCACGCCCGATGACAATTATAGCGTGCATCGCTTTCATGACCATAATGTCTGTTATTGGTACGAAACGGTCGATTGGCGGCGTGTGGGTGGGGACTATATTCAAACTGGCTCCGCTCGTGCTGCTTTGTGTTGTTGGCATCGGGATGAATGGTGTGCCCGCTGACATCGAATTGCCTAGCTTTTCTGGGCTGGAATCCGTTGCTCTCTTAATCGCCTATGCTTTTTCGGGTTTCGGAACATCAATTGCCACTGCCGGTGAAACGAAGGATCCCCGCACAACAGTGTTCCGTTCCGTGATTATGGCAATCGTCGGCGTGGCGCTATTCTATGCCGTCGTCCAATGGGCTTACATCGCCATAGCGCCGGAAACGGGCAACGCAGATATTCCCCTGGCTGTCGCCGCGCAAAAGCTGTTCGGTTATTGGGGGAGCGTGATGATCAGTATTGCGGCGGTCTTTTCCATTGCTACCAATCAGCTATGCGGCTTTATTGTTTTCCCACGTGTTCTTTTCGGAATGGGGGAGAGAAATCTTTTGCCGCGCTTTTTTGCCCATGTTTCTCCCCGTTTTCTGACTCCCGATTATGCCATTTTGTCCTATGGGCTATTCGTAGCGACCATTGCAATAACCGGTTCTTTTGCAACACTTGCCACATTGCTTGTCGCGGTTGAGCAAATTATTTTCGCATTGATACTGCTTTCTTTCGGTGCCTTATGGAAAAGCAACTTTCGCGAACTAAGAGACGCTACTGGTTCCCGGTGGCTAGTAATCCTTCCCGTTGCAGTCGCAATGGTCGCTTGGATGTCGTGGCAAGTTCCGGCAACTGCAATTCTCTCAACTATGGTTATGATAGCGATTGGGACAATTTTGTACTGGCTAGCAAAATACCGAGTATCGCAACAAATTCCGAAGGTCGCGCAAACATAATATCGCTAGTGTCCGCTTTCGGGATAAGCGGTATCTATGGGAATGTCTGAAATTGGGGCGCAAAGCGGACAATCCGCTTTGCGCCCCAATTTCGGCCGTTGATCGTCGGTGTTCAATTAGTTGAAAGCGGACATTGTGCTACGCTTGGACATCAATCCAAAGCGTCATCTTCTTCGTTGCAGTTTCTTTCGTCGGTTTAGCTCACCGGCAGCCTTGAGGTATTCTTTGTCTCTTTCGCATTCATCTAGATAATAGTCGTCGCTCATTGCTCTTCGAGCGTCTTTGGGGCCCATATTGTAAATAACTCCTCGGTATTCCGGACCATAGGTTGCTGCCCATTCTGCTTTGAACTTTTGCATTGCATCCCACTCACGCTTCTCACGCCTTTTGTTTTTGAAGTCACTATCCCAAGGCCTGTGACCATATTCCGAAAAGCGCTCACTATGACCGTCCTTGTAGCCAATGATGATTTCGCCACCGCCATGAACGTGTCGGGGATCGGGCATAAGGAGGTAGCCGTCGCCGAATGTCCGCCAAGTTGTCGATGAAAGGTGTTCTTCGGGGTAAAGCCACTCTTTCTCGGCCGCTGCGATATAGCGATGAGCACTCATCTTAGTGATGTAGTTTATTTCTCTCACCTCCTCCTCTGTCAGCATTCGCTCAACCTGAATATCGGTGAACTTGAACATCGCATTGCGAAAGAAGCCAGGATTGGGTCTAACGGTACGGGGTTTTTGAAAAGGGTCCCGAACCCAAGATAAGTTTGTGAAAATCAGGATCTTGTTGGGGTTCAATGGGAAATAGGTGTGCGTGGCCACATATCGAACGTCCGGGCTTTCAACGCCTCGGCACCATTGGGAGTTCGGCTGACACTCTCGATTGCAAGAAACCACCGGATTGTCGGAGATTATGAACTTCGTCCCGCTTTCGGATGCATCAGCAATTTGCCAAGCACACTCAGTCCAGATTGCACAGAACAGATTTTGAAGTTCTTGTAGATCGAGAAGCACCTGATTCTTGTCGCGGGATCGTAGGTGTTTTTGCAACCACACAAGACCTCTCGGTGTGCGCAACTTCTGAATACTAAGATAGGGAAGCAGAACGTTGAAAGCGTCCTCGCTTCCACCACCAAAAGCGAAATCTGAAAAATGGTCTAGCGCCGCCGGCGCAGCCCTGTCCCACTTCCCGAAGAAGAACTGTTCGATTTCTCTGTTCGGTACACTAGCTGAGAAGACAGAGATCTGACTGATGTTGGACGCCAGTTGGTTTGCGGCTGGCGTCCACTATTGAGGTGGAAGTCGGACAATCCGTTACGGACAAAAACTGGCACTTAAGTGAGATCTGAAGCTAAGCATGCTAGCGCTGGCTATCGAACGCGCTCGTGCATGAGATTGAAACTGAAGTGGCCATAGCGTCGTACTGACTATGCCCATTGCCATACACCCCCCACAATAGCTTCGTTGTCGCCAATGCCGACCATCAGAAGGCAAATTGCTCTTGATGCAGCTTGGATTCGTTGACACCGAGCTCACGAAGCGCGTTCTTGCTCCAATTCATCAAGGGGTCCGGTCCGCACAGGAACACCTCTCTGTCGGCCAACTCCTCGATTGCGTTTAAGTCCGAGAATTGAATGCGCCTTTGTGCAATATTCAGCGCAGCATCAGGAAATTTCTGGGTTAAAATATCAAGCGCAGTTTGAGCTTCTGATGAGGCCTCGCCCACGCTTTGAAAAGCAAGGATGCGAATACTGAGACTTTCTGGCAATGCATTGCTTGTCGCCAAAAAATGCCTCAAGACGTTGATGTCATCGCCGCGCCCGGAGAACACCAAGACGATCTCAGAAAACATCTGTTCGGGGAGGGTTTTTGTGACATTCTTTATCCCGTCCCACATCGCCATGAATGGGGTGATACCAACACCGCCCGCGACCCAGAGCATCTTCGCCGGAATAGTTGGGGCTCCGCCTGCCGGATCTGGAGTAAAGCAACTAAACCCGACACCAGCGCCCTTGAAGTCCACCTGCATTGGTTGCTCGATCTGTTGGGCCGCATACTTATGCAAGAAGTTGGACATCAGCCCGCCTGGTTTGCGCTTGACCGTCACACTGACCTGATTGGTTGATCGGAACAGGTTTTTCTCTGCATCAAACTCCGGAGCGTTTGAGAGAGTCCAGGTGCGAACAAAGTCTTCGTTCACCATTTGAGGATTGGCTTCATTCATGTGGCTATACCCAGAATCGAGCATCCCGGAGAAATCGAAGATGCCGAAGCCGCCCGGCATGGGCATTTCAATCTCTTCCGACAAATCAAAGGTGAATGTGCGAACGGTATCGGAGATTTGCCGGGTCGAAACGAGTGTTGCTCCAATCGGATTGGATGCCTCAACCGCATCAGCAATATGGCCCATCGCGTCCAATTCAGACCGAAGATATCGTACAGGAGGATTGTAAGGAGAATGCTGTTCTTCAGATAAAAGTCGCAGGTTCAGCGCGCCTTTTACAAACACCGCTCCAGTCACTTGGATGCGCGTAAGTAGGCCAACTCTCGGCATGATTGCTTCTGCTTCAGTATCGTACAAGTTTTCAGCATTGCCGGTGACGTAGAGAACATCGCCCGTGGTAAAATCGGGAAACGCCAACCCGACCTGCCTGTCGGTTTCGATGTTTCCCAATGACTGATAGAAACGGTTTCCAGAATGGTCTGGCAGGATCAGATAGGTGGTGACGCCGTCACCGCCCCTTTCTTCGTACACACGCACAAAGCCCGGAGCTCCACCGCGATGATTGAGCCCCATATCTCTTTGGTCGAGAGACGCATCATCACCATTCTCACTGTGTTTTGTCGCCAGAAACACTGTGCTTGCCCGAGCAATCAGGTCCTTTGAAGCATCTGGCAAAGCCGCTGTGAGCGCATCAAAGCTATCGAGGGCTAGCTCAGCCTCTCGAGCCTTATGCTCTAGCGAGCGGACCGTGATGTATTTGGGGCAATTGCCCAGATGCTGATCGGAGATCAGTCGCAGACTAACTTTGCCGATAGTGTCGAGTGAGATGGGCTCGATGAGTCCTGCCAGTTTGTTGCGCCGGCGATTGGAGAAATCCACCCCTACTCCGGCAAAAAGGCGGCGATCATCGTCAGAGGGTTCCTGGTCTGGTCCCAAAGCTCGAACGAAGGGATCGTAAGGACTCACTTCGGCGACAACGTCGGTCTGGTTACGGCCAGATGTCGTGACGCCAATGGAAGGGTCACTATCCGACGTGGTGACCAGAATGCTAGCCCATGGCCGACCCTGCTTATCCAGCGTCGCCAAGGGCAGGTAATCCAGTCCGGCAAAGAACTCCGCGTGCTGCTGAGGCATATCCTTTTCGATATGATCTGGCACCGATACTGAAAGCTCACGCGGTGTGCCACGGCGCTCTTGAACCAGCGCCTCGCCTCTATGCCATGGATGTCCTGCGGTCATTTTCGGTCCTTTCATCGACGATATTTGGCGCGGCTGACTTTTAGATCAGCCGCGCTCGCGATTGAGATCGCTGAATCACGGATTCTAACGTTACCTCCGGGACGGAAGATACCTAGTGCTACAATCATGATATGGCTCCCTTGGTTGGATTAGGCCGCAGCTGGTATTGGCGAACTTGCCATTGCAACAAAGCGTGGCTGCGCTTCCACGTTGCCTAACCAGTTGCGGATATTAGGATAGGCATCCAAGCTGACACCGCCTTCGGGTGCATGCGCGATATAGCTATATCCGGCCACATCTGCCAAAGTCAGGCGTTCTGCAACGAGGAAACTTTTGCCACCAAGATGCTTCTCCATGACTTCAAACAGAGCGTGCGATTTTGCGATGCAGGCTGCGTGATCGAATGGAGCACCAAAGACGGTGACGAGTCTCGCGCAGCACGGTCCTGCGAAGATTTCACCCGCTGCAACCGAGAGCCAGCGTTGTACTTGCCCCTTTTCAATTGGGTCTTTTCCAATCCATTCATCAGTGTCGCCATAGCGCTCACCCAGATAGGCGATGATACCGTTGGAATCGGATAGAGTAACACCATTATCGTCAATGGCAGGTACTTGACCAAACGGGCTGATCTTGAGGTATTCGGGCGCTTTATGGGCTCCATTGGTCATGTCCAGATCAATGGTCTCATAGGGAATGTCCAACAGCGCAAGCATCAATTCGGCCCGGTGGCTATGGCCTGATTTGGGGTTACGAAAAAGCTTTATGGGATTCGCATCGGCGGGCAAGTGAGTGTTCATTGGTAAGTCCTTTCATTAAAATTTATTTGCTTTGGTGGGGGCTTCAAAAATTGAATTCAGACAGGCTCGGATGATCGCCGGGTCGGCGGCCAAGTGGCCAGCGAAACTTGCGGTCCTGCTCGGCAATTGGGTGTTCGTTGATGCTGGCATGCCGCACGGCCATGTAGCCTTGGGCATCGAACTCCCAATTCTCGTTGCCATAGGCGCGGAACCAGTTTCCGCTGTCATCGCGATATTCGTAGGCGTATCGGACGGCGATGCGGTTGGCATCAAACGCCCAGAGCTCTTTAATAAGGCGATAGTCGAGTTCCGTTGCCCATTTACGGGTTAGGAATTCTTCGATCTGAGCGCGGCCGCTTGGGAACTCTGCGCGATTGCGCCATTTGCTGTCGGATGTGTAGGCAAGCGCAACTTTGGCCGCATCGCGAGAGTTCCAGCCATCTTCTGCGAGCCGGACTTTCTCGATTGCCGTCTCTTGCGTGAAAGGTGGCGGCGGTGCTCGGGGGGCTTCTTTCTGTTCCATCGTTTGACTCCTAGGTTGGGTGGGGAGGGAGGCCTGCGGTGGGGATCAGGGAGGGGGAAACGGCAGGCCTCCCTATGGGGTCAGGCGGCGCGGGCCGCTTCGACCACGGGGAAATCAATCTCCGTTCCAAACACCTCGTTGAGGTAGTTGGTCAGGATGTTATATCCGACGTGCCCCACGATCTCGAGGAGTTCGGCGTCGGTGAAGCCTGCGAGTTTGACCGCCGCGATGTCACCATCGGTAATGCGGCCGCGTTGCTCGGCAATCTTCAGCGCGAATTGTACTGCCGGATCGGCCTTTGCATCCGTCGAGCGTCCCTTGCGGTTGGCTTCGATCTCAGCCTCATCCAGTTTGGCAACGTTTTTGGCGATGTAAGTATGGGCGCTGTTGCAATAGCTACAGCCGTTAAAGTTCGCTATTGCGAGGGCAATACGTTCGCGCGTTGCCGCGTTAAGTGCGCCCTTTCCTAGCGCGCCATTCAAACCCAGCATGCCTTCAAGCGTGGCTGGGCTGGTTGCAACAAGGCGAAAGAGGTTTGGCACTGAGCCGATCGATCCTTCAACCGCTTCGAGGAGTGGGTGGGAACCTTCTGGTGCTTCAGAAACCTTAGCTGGGGTAGGAATGCGGGACATATTTTGTCTCCTTTTAATTTGGTGTCGTGCTGATACCGAAGGAGATAGAGTGATCTATATTGCAGAAGAATAGTGTGCTTTTAAAATAGATTATTTCATACATTGATAGTAATAGATCATATGGATCGAATTCAAGCACTAGAAGTTTTTGTGGCTGTGGCTGAAGCGCAGAGTTTTGCTGGCGGGGCCCGTGCGACCGGGCTCAGCGCGCCCTCCATAACTCGAGGCATTAATTCTTTAGAAGAACGGTTAGGAACGCGGCTCTTCACACGCACTACCCGGCGAGTACGCCTGACTGACATTGGCCAGGCATATCTTGAAGACGCCCGGCAAATCCTTGAACATTTACAAACCGCAAATGATACCGCTTCAGGTGCGGCAACCAATCCGGTTGGTCAATTGCGGTTAACCTGCTCGCATGAATTTGGGCGTATCTATGTGATGCCGATCCTCAGCGAGTTTCTTGACCTTTATCCTGACATTTCGGTTGATGTTGTCATGGGGGACCGCATCGTAAATCTGATTGAGGAAGGGTTTGATATTGCTGTGCGGATCGGGCACTTACCATCGTCTGATCTTTCTGCGGTCAAAGTAGGCCGCGTGCGAAGAGTGATTTGCGGCTCACCCGACTACTTTGCCAAGTATGGCATGCCTCGTTCTCCGGAGGACCTAAAGGCACACAGAACCGCCGCTATCCGTCCCGTCAGCCCATCTCCAGAATGGAGATTTGGCTACGATATGGATCAGGTGATCCGGATCGACTCTCGCTTGACAGTAAGCAGCGTGGCATCGGGTCTTGAAATAGCCCGAAAAGGTTGGGGTCTCACGCGCGTTTTATCCTATCAAATCGGTCCTGACCTTGAGAGCGGCGCAATGCAAACCGTGCTTGAAGATTTTGAGCCAGAACCCTTGCCCATCAACTTAGTTCATGTCGAAGGCCGCCGGGCAGCGGGAAAGGTCCGGGCGTTTGTTGACCTTGCATCGGAACGACTTCGCGCTGTTGCTGTGCTGAATTGAACGCGAAGTACCGGGCAAAATGAGAAGCCAATCAAGCGAGCGCGCCATCGGCTGATGCACATTTCGCTAAGTCTATGAATGCTCGCAATCGAGGCGGCATGTGACGCTTCGTTCGGTAGTTTAATGAATAACGCGCAAGCTGCGGGACCTGCCCTTCAAAAAGCGACAGCAATCGGCCCTGATCCAGCGCGTCTTTGGCGGCTTCTTTATAGACATAGGCAATGCCCAGACCGCTTTCAGCAAATTGTACCATGGATCGAAGATTGTTAATGGCGATCCGGCGCTTGGGATTGATTAAACGCGGGCCATTCGGCCCTTCGAAGGACCAGGGCGCGACATTTCCTGAGTTACCGAATGCAAAAAATATTCCATCGTGATCAAGTAAATCATCGGGGCTTTCAGGCGTACCGTTTTTTGAGAGGTAATCAGGCGATGCGACGACTGCCATCTTAAGCGCAGGTCCGACAGGTACAGCATGGGTGTCTTGCTCAAGAAGTGTGTTCGACCGGATCGCAGCATCGATACCGCTTGTAACCAGATCGACTTTCGCGTCGTCATAGATTAGTTCGATTTGCACGTCTGGATAGTCTTCTGCAAACTGCGCTAGAAGTCGATCCAGAAAAAATGGCCCAGCGCTATACGGCGCACTAAGCTTTAGCGTGCCTGCAATCACATCCTTGGCTTCATCAAGTTCCTGAATAGCTATCTCAAGATCGGACAGAGCCGGTAGGCTGCGCGAATAAAGCCTTTCGCCTGCAGACGTAAGCGCAACCGAGCGGGTAGATCGCTCAAATAGCCTAACGCCAATGCGATCTTCAAAACGCTGCACGGCTTCGCTGATTGAACCTGCCTGAAGGTTCAGACGCGATGCGGCAGCGCGGAACCCCTTTGCACGCGCAACTTCTGCGAAGACCGTAAGATCACTTAGCTGCTGTCGTTCCATTGTTCGATATTCCTTACAGTATGTTCAGTTAAATCACTATTGTTAGAACAATAACATTCATCTATTTCTATTGGCAAGTCAAAACCGCAACAAAGGAGTAACAACATGACTGAACGTGAAGAAATCGAAGCCGCAATTGAAGAGTGGAACGGCGGCCTTGACGGCGGCGACATTGAGCGGATGGTCGCCTCATGTCACGCGGACGTAATGACGATAAACGAGCGCCAGCCCGTTACTGTCGGAACTCAAGCAATCCGGGACAAGTACAATCCGCGTATCGCAGCAGCAGAAATCACCTCCGGTTATGACATCGAGGACCTGCAATTCTATGGCGACACGGCAATCGTATCAGGCCGGTTCTACGGAACCATGAAGATGCGCGACACTGGTGAAGTCAAAAAGCCTGAAGGTCGTTTGGTGCTTGGCTATAAGCGCGATGAGACCGGCGCATGGAAGATGTTCCTCGACATGGACAACAACGGGCCTGCGTAAGCGCCCTGTGGTCGCGCCGGTTCGGCGCGACCATATCTCCTCGACACTTACAGGAGCCAGACACATGACAACTCTGGAAACAGTCACCAAAGAGATTGTAGACCTACACGATTTCTTCACCGAATGGTTCAACGGCACGGCTCAGCGTGACCAGCTCGAGCCGCGTTTTCTATCGCATTTGCACGAAGACGTGCAATTCATCCCGCCAGAGGGCCAGGTCATGACCGGCAGCGTTCTGAAAGAGGGATTTGGGCGTGGCTACGGATCAAACCCTGACTTCCGCATCCAAATTCGGGACGTAGATGTCCGCTATGAACGCGGCAATTTGGTTCTCGCGACGTACACGGAATGGCAGACCGGCGCTGCTTTGTCTTCTGAGGCGAACAACGCGCGTGTCACCACTGTTCTTGTCGAAATGACCAATCCCGTGACGTGGCTGCACATTCAGGAAACATGGCTTCCCGATGCCGTGCGAAACGCAGGTTCGTTCGATTTCTAAAGCTACCGATAACTCTCAACCTAATACAGAAAGGGGCCTCCAATGACCCAACACATAGCACAGCAACCGCGCGAAATCGCCGACTGCGTCAGCGCTTATCTTCAAGAAGGCAATTTGGATGGGATCGTATCAATGTTCCACCCCGACTGCCTTGTGTTCTTTCCGCCAGATGCCCCGCCAAGCGTGGGCTTGGATGGAGCCCAAAAGGCCTTTGAAGGCTTCTTGGAAGTGCGTCCTAAGATCGAAAGTGATGTCTTTAGCGAAGTTGTTACGGGCGACACAGCACTTCTCCGGGCAAACTGGCGTGTTATCGCACCAGACGGATCGGTCATGGCGGAAGGTCAATCAACAGAAGTCGCGAAGAAGCTCGACAATGGTGGTTGGGGCTATTTAATTGATTGCCCCAACGGTCCGCCTAGCCTTGATCGAGAGACGACATGACCGATCAGAACTTCCATGAGCATGAGTTACACTTGCAGAACAAATTGGCTTTGCTGGATATACCGTTCGCAACCTTCGTTTGATCGTCAATCTTGCTGCATGCGCGCAAACGGAAACGATTTTTGGCAGTCGGCCGAAGGACCCCGAAATCACCTCTCTTCCAAATCTCATGAAGGCGCTCCCGCCCGAAGGAATCCGGGTGCATGTTCCTTTCCACATCCCCTATTCTGTGTTCCAAAAGCCAATTGAAAAAGCATTGCAGCTTGGACAATTTCAAACTGTAAAAATGGAAGACGGAACGCAGGTTCAGGCCCGCTTTGACGATGTTGAGGTTTTTGGTGCTGACGGCGGTAAGATTGCCATAGGGATAGGCCTTACCATTGAGGAACCCATAAGCTGGCTTGGCGATGTCGAGGGCAAAATTTGGATATTGGCAAGGCCGCGCCTGGACCTTGCTAACAAGATTATTGGAATTTCCAATCTGTCCGTCGTCAGCCGAACCAATAGTCGTTTGTTTAACAAACTGGTTGGTGTGGTCAGCAAAGATGAAATCGACAGGGAGTTTATCCGCAAGATAAGCTACGATTTTTCAAATAACTATGATGATGGCCTGCAAAAAGCCGACGAATGGCTAAAGGCAGAACCGCTCGAGGAGCTCGTATTCAGAGGTCGCCTTATCAGTGCCGATCTCGAGCGCTTGCATATCATGCCCGAAGGATTGATCGTTCAAGCGCCCGCCGTGGGGGATGGAAGAATGTATTATGCACCCAAGGAAGCTGCGTCACTAGTTGCCAAAAGGCGCGAGCGCCGCGCGGTGAGAAAACGAAACAAAAAAATTATTCAATAAAATTGATACTGCGTCTGTTTGAAACAGGGCGCTGTTTCTTTGATCTCGAGTTCTTTTCTCGGCGGCCTACAGAATGGTTTTTGGGTTTTCTGAATGTTCATTTCCTAATGTCCGCTTTTTCGCCCAAGGCAGACACTAGCGTTTTGACCGCAATATCCCGTTAGCGGAAATTAGCTTTCACCGCGTCTAACGTCTGAACGTGGGTGGTTAGCGGACGTTGCCATTCTGAAGCTTGATCCCTATTCAAGTCCGATGTTTAAAGCTGAACCACAAGACGGTCTACCCCCCTACGGACCTCGCGCGATAGCTTTTCCCGATGCAAGTGCTTTCCGGGAGGGATATGTCGTCAAGTTCACTACTGACAGTGGCGAGGAGTGGGTGGGAAACTTCGCTACTTTTCATAAAGACGGTCTAAGCACGATTCATGTAGAACTGGGACCACGCGCCGTGTTCGTCATAACTGGTAGCGTCGGCTATATGGTCGATATTCAGGCGAAACTGGTGCGTGAAATTGGGTTCGGGATAACTCACAGCTGGTTTGAAGATAGTCTGCAAGCCATCGTGATTTCCAACGGGCTTTCGTTTGAAGCATTCAATGAGGATCGGCTGCTCTGGGAAAGTCGCCGGTTCTCATTTGACGGCATCCGCAATATACAACAGCATGACCTGTCCGTTACAGGAGAGGCCTATGATCCCACATCAGGCGCCGACTGCTGGTTACCGTTTCATCTCGATCTGGTCACTGGAGATGTCAAGGGAGGCTCGTGTTTCAACTGAGGAGACTAAACGACTGCTATTCGGGTGCTTGCTGACAATCAACTAACCAACTTCTAGTGTCCGCTTTTGCGCCCAAAGCGGACACTAGAAGTTGGTTGATAATTTATCTTATGTGAAGGTTGATAAAGCTTGCTTCTGCAAGACCTTGAGAGCGACCTTCAGCTTGAGCAATTAAGCCCTACCGACGGGCTATGGTAGAACAGGGCATCGGAACGGTGGATCGCAAATAGCCTACACAGACCGGAGTTAGCACCCGAACCAAATTAACTACGGGGATCACTTTCAATCATATGAGGCCTCTTGCTTTCCATAGGTCTTTGCCATCATCAGTCGCTTCCTTGTGATTGCTGGCTTCGATGAGTTTGGAATATGCGGTGTTTTGGGAGAGGAAAATTTGTCCTGATAACTCGTCTAGAAAATGCGACCTTTGAAGCCGGTCCATGACTGGTCCTTTCACTTCGGAAAGATGTAGGCTTATGTTGGAATCATCAAGTCGGTGGTTAACCGCTTCAATGCTTTCCAGTGCGGATGCATCAATGGCGTTAACTGCCGAGCACATCAGGATCACGTGGCGGACATCTCTATGGTCCGCGACCTGTTCCAAAATAAATTCTTCCAGCCAGCGTGCGTTGAGATAGGTCAGGCTTTCATCGATCCGGATCGTCAATATGCGCGGATCGGTAAATACGTTGTGGCGGTCAATGTTACGAAAATGCTCAGTCTCTGGCACGCGTCCAACAATTGCGGCATGGGGCCGCGAACTGCGCCATAAAAATAGAGCGAGGCTAAGAGCCACTCCGGCTATAACGCCCGGTTCAACGCCAGCGAGAAGGGTAATGCAAATAGTTGCTGCCATCGCTGAGAAATCGGTCTTGGAATAGAGCCAGATGGTGCGCGGCGTTTTTAGATCGACCAGACTGAGCACGGCCACAATGATCGTTGCTGCGAGTGTGGCGATGGGGAGCGATGCCAGCAATGGGGTCAGAAACAGAGCAGCGACGGCGATACCAACTGCCGTAAAGGCACCGGCGGCTGGCGTCTCTGCCCCTGCGTCAAAATTGACCACTGATCGGGCAAATCCGCCTGTGACAGGATAGCCGCCGGAAAATGCTGCCGACAAATTGGCCGCGCCCAAACCAACAAGTTCCTGATCCGGATCGATAAGCTGGCGCCTTTTGGCGGCCAGAGTTTGCCCAACCGATACAGATTCAACAAAGCCAATGATGCTAAGCAGTAGGGCCGGAATGGCGAGCGTTTTCCATAGTTCAAGGTCAATTAACGGCACGGAAAAAGGTGGCAAGCTTTGCGGGATATCACCAACGACCTTTACGCCTCTGGCCTCTAATCCCAAAGCTATGGTGGCAATTGTCGACACCGCAACGGCGGCGATCGGACCTGTTTTAGCGGTCAATTCTGCTGCGCGCGCTTTCAGGCCGAGACGCATCAGAAGCGGCTTTAATCCTCTGCGGACCCAGAATAAAAAAGCGGTGGCGAGCACGCCGATGACAAGGGTTGGTATATTCACGGTGCCAATTGATGAGAATAGACTTGAAATAAGCTCCGGCATTGCAGCGCCGTTGGCTTTGATACCAAGAATGGACTTTAACTGGCTGGTTGCAATGATGATGCCGCTAGCGGTTATGAACCCTGATACCACTGGATGCGACAGCAGATTGGCCAAAAAACCAAGCTTGAATATTCCCATCAGCAGCAGGAACAGACCCGACAGCAACGCCAGTACTAAAGCGGCCGCGATAAATTGAGGGCTTCCGGGCGGCGCGATAGTACTCGCTGCGGTCAATGTCATGAGCGATACCACCGCAACAGGGCCCACAGCCAACGTTCGGCTGGTGCCAAATATTGCATAGGCAATCAGTGGCATGATCGATGCGTAAAGTCCGATTTGCGCAGGCAGCCCTGCGAGCATGGCATAGGCAAGGCTTTGCGGAATCAGCATGATCGTAACAATTATTGCTGCGACCCCGTCGTTGGTCAGAGTCGTAGAATTATACGATCGGCCCCATTCGAGGATCGGGAAGTATCTGGAGATTTTCATCTGTGCGTCAATCCGCGTCAATTTGATGCGGTTTGACCATCCATTCGCGCCCCTTGAGCATTCCGTGCCAGTAAACTGGAGGCAGTATCGTATCTTTCAACAACCATGCAAGCCGAGAGGGGCGTGTTCCATCGATTAGCCAGGTAGGAAAGCTGGGCAACAGCTTGCCGCCATATCCGAACTCCGCAAGAACGATCTTGCCACTTTCCACTGTCAGCGGGCAGCTTCCATAGCCATCATAATCGGCTGCGGGCGGCTTGCCTTCCAAAGCGGCTAGCGCATTCACCGCCACCACTGGAGCCTGCTTGCGCGCCGCCGCCATGGTTTTGGCATTGGGCGCGCTACAGGCATCGCCGAGCGAATAAATATTTGGATATTTTATGTGTCGCAATGTTGCCTGGTCAACATCGACAAACCCGTTTTCTGCTGCCAGCGGACTCGATCGAATGAAATCGGGAGCGGATTGGGGTGGGACGACATGGATCATGTCAAATGTTTCTTGGACGCGCTTCGTTTTGTCACCGGTTTTTTGTTCAAAAGTCGCGATCTTGGCCTCGCCATCAACAGCAACAAGCGTTGATTCAAAGTTCAGATGCGCATTATAGCGTTCCACATATTCCATCAGCGCTGGGACATATTCCTTCACACCAAACAGTACCCCGCCGGCATTGTGGAACTGCACATCGATATTGTGCAAAATGCCCGCCTTCTCCCACCGGCTGCAGGATAGATACATCGCCTTTTGCGGTGCACCGGCACATTTGATCGGCATGGGCGGCTGCGTGAAGAGCGCGCGGCCCTTCGCTAGGTCCTCGACCAGCTGATTTGTATAAGGCGCGAGATCATGGCGATAGTTGGAGGTGACACCGTTTTCTCCCAGGGCTTCGGGCAAGCCCTCTATCGCCTTCCAATCCAATTTGATTCCCGGGCAAACGATGAGCACATCATAGCCAATTTGCTGGCCATCAGCGGTGACAACAAGGTTGTTGTCGGGATCGAATGCTTCTGCTGCGGCCTTGATCCATTTGGCACGACCGGGGATCAGGCGTTTTTCCTCACGCCTGGTGAAGTCCACGGAGAATATACCGCCGCCAACCATTGTCCAGCCGGGCTGATAATAGTGAACGTCAGACGGTTCTATGATTGTCAGGCTTACTTTTTTGTTGCGTTTGAATATGCTTGAGGCGGTTGCAATGCCCGCTGAACCACCACCGACAATGACGATGTTGAACCTGCTTTGCTCCTTTGCTGCGCCTGATTTCGTAATTTTCCCATCACTTGCCATTAGACATCCTTCCCGGTGATTTTCATGGATCAATTGGTAACGCGATGCACAGCCATTCCCGCCAGCATGGCGATAACGAACGCTAAAGCTGGCAGAGGATTGATGGCCAGATCGGCCAGTCCCGGACCGGGGCAGAGGCCGCTAATGCCCCAACCAGCGCCAAAAAGAACCGCTCCAATCGCCAATTTGCCATCTATATTTACTGTTCCGGGTAACGAAAAATGAGCGTCTGCAAATGGCTTTTCGACCCGCCGCTGAATAAACCATGCAATAGCCATTGGAATGATCGCTCCACCCATCACAAAGGCGAGCGTTGGATCCCAACTACCAAACAGATCAAGAAAGCCCTGAACCCGCGATGGATCGGACATGCCGGAATAGGCAAGGCCAGCGCCGAATATGCTCCCGGCGACAAGGGCTATTGCAAGGCGGATCATAACAAACCACCAAAGCGCATCAGCGCCACCGTTATAAAACCACTGGCCATAAATATAGCTGTTGCAGTGAGCGAGCGCCGCGAGAGCCTCGACATCCCGCAGACACCGTGACCACTGGTACATCCCGAACCAACCCGCGTGCCGAACCCGACGAGCAAGCCGCCCAAAATCATCGGGATCACCGATGGTGGAAACCGCGTTACGACGCCGCCAGTTGCAAGCGACACCAAAAACGCGCCCAAAGGCAGACCGATAACGAAAGCTATCGCAATGTTTCTCGGCGCACCGCTGTCCGCAATGCCTGTCGCCCGTGCGGCAAGTCCGCTGACGCCTGCGATACGGCCAAGGCCAAGCAGCATCAGGGCCGCAGCGATCCCGATCATCAGACCTCCAATGAGGCCTTCAACCGGCATTGCGTGAGGAAAAGCGGCGAGCATCAGACGCCGTTCAGCGGAAGTTTGAGATAGCGCACACCATTATCCTCGGCAGGCGGTAGATGACCCGCACGCATATTGATTTGGACCGATGGCAGGATCAGACGCGGCATATCGAGCGTTTTGTCACGCGCGGTACGCATCTTGACAAAGTCATCCTCGCTCACCCCGTCATGGGCATGAATATTGCCTTCCCGCTGTGCGGCGACCGTGGTTTCCCAAACATATTGGTCGCGTCCTTCCGGCAGATAATCGTGGCACATGAAGAGGCGCGTGGTTCTGGGAAGCTCCAATATCCGGCGGAGCGAACGAAATAGCTGCCGCGCATCACCACCCGGGAAATCGGCCCGTGCAGAGCCATAATCAGGCATGAACATGGTATCGCCAACAAACACCGCATCGCCGATCACATAGGCTATGTCAGCCGGTGTGTGGCCGGGAACATGCATGACGGTCACATCAATATTGCCAATGTTGAACGTGTCGCCATCGGTAAAAAGATGGTCGAAGTCCGACCCATCGCGTTGAAATTCCGTTCCAGCATTAAACAGCTTGCCGAACACCTGCTGGACAGTGACGATATGCTCGCCAATGGCAATTTTTCCGCCAAGTTTTTCCTGTAAGTAGGGTGCTGCCGAAAGATGATCCGCGTGGGCATGCGTTTCCAGAAGCCACTCAACCTCCAGGCCTTGCTCTTTCACATAGTTGATCACCTGGTCAGCTGAATCGAAAGACGTTCGTCCTGACGCGGCATCAAAGTCAAAAACACTGTCGACGACCGCTGCCTTTTTCGTCTCTTCGTCGTGGACAACATAGGTGACCGTGAAGGTCGGTTCGTCAAAAAATGCCTTGATAATCGGGATGTTCCGTTGCGCCGAAGACACTTGATTCGACGCATGGGTAAGTACTGGGTCGGTCATCGGATATCCTATTATATTCATATTTACATAAATCATGTAATACACTATACGTGTTGCGTCAATGGGACGGCGATGCCAAACGGGTGCCAGAGGAAGACTTGATGACAGAAGAACAACCAAATACCCCAGCAATGCTGCGCGTTGGCGACAAGATACCGGACTTTGAGGCACGCACCACACATGGCCCGATCAAGCTGTCCGATTATCGTGGTCGCTGGTTGATTTTCTTCTCCCATCCGGCTGATTTTACGCCAGTATGCACAACCGAATTTGTTGCGCTCGCGCGCAAAGCCGACGCCTTTGAAAAACTGGATTGCGCTCTGGTTGGTCTATCGGTTGACAGTCTATACTCGCATCTCGCTTGGGTTCGCGTCATTCAGGAACAATACGGGGCGGAAATATCCTTTCCGATTGTTGAAGATCCAAGCATGGCCGTCGGCAAAGCATTTGGGATGATCGACGACAATGCAACGGACTCTATCGCTATGCGAACAAGTTACTTCATTGATCCGGAGGGCACCATTCGGGCAACGACCTGTTACCCCTATAATGTCGGGCGATCGGTCGATGAAATGATCCGCCTGCTCACCGCTTTGCAAACGGTTGCAGACGGGGAATTTCTCACCCCCGAGGGGTGGCAGCCCGGCGATGATCTGCTTGCGCCGCCGCCAGTCTCGATTGCGGATATTGATTATGGTGAAGACTGGTTCTGCAGGAAGGTGAAACCGGAATGACCGCGCTCTTCGAAAGCCGGGAAATGGCCGATCGCGCCAGCGAAAAATTGAAAGTCTATGCGCAGCCGCAGCGATTGATGATCCTGTCATTTCTCGCAGGCGGAGAGAGTACGGTCAGTGACATCGACAACGCAACGGGCATCGGACAACCTGCGTTGAGTCAGCAATTAGCGGCGCTCAGACGTGCTGAAATTGTAAAAACGCGCCGGGATGGAAAGCAAATTTGGTACGAACTAGCCGATGATACCGCACGCCTGTGCGTTAACACCATGGAAGTCATATTGAAGGACGAGCCGGATAAGCAGCAACTTTTGGCAGCTGCAATACCTAACGCATTGTTAAAAAAAAGAAAGTCGGCGACCGCCGGCACGGCTGGTTTTGCCAAAATTCTCTAGACGCTGCCGAAACATTTCCGATCAATTCATCAAAAGCTGTCGCCGACGAGAGCAAGTTAATTTTTCAGCCGTTAGACCAGGATCGAGTAGATCGCGTTCAAGCGGTTGGAGGCTTCCAATGAGAAAGTCGAACTTGGATTCGTCCTGTTCAAAAAGATTAAGGAATTGAAGTCTGATTCCGATGTCGCGAAAAAGGCCGCGCTTTCGGGACAAAAAGCCGTGATCAAGGCCTCTGCAGCAACGGCCGATACAAGTCAGGCTGTGGCAGTCGCGGCGAAAGAAATATGGGAGAAAGAGACGGGGAATATTAAGCCGGAAGAGTGACCATTCGATATGGTCTATAGCCGACTTTCGGGATATAGCGGACATCGCCGTACTGCTCTTCAAGACCGGTATCGCAGTTACCCCGCTTAGCCGTTATTGTTTAACTGTTCCCCGTCAGCGATCGATAGGACAGATGGTGCTTAAGAAGACACGACGCTAGCTTCCGTTATGGGCGCAAAAGCGGACATTTAGAAAACACTTGTAACTAGTGATTTTCCCTGCAAATTTACCAGAAACAGGAAAAAACTGCGTGAGACCCGTTCGCCACAGACTGCGTCGCGCACCACTTTTTTCTCATAATCTGATATTTTGTAGATTGCGGTTTCGATCATGGCGATAGATGGCCTGGTTATGCCGTATTCTGGGTGATGATACTTCAGTTCGTGACCTCAGAGAACTTTAGAATCGGATAATCCACGTGAATGCCGCATAATTCTCTGTTCGCTATAAGAGAGGTCGCGGTGCATGTAGGGGATTTGGTTGTCTAGGAGCGGATGGCTGCTGGAACGAATCCAAGAAGAGCTCGCTGCTCATCCCGCTGAACCGGCAAGCTGCCAATGCGAACCTGCTTTCGAAGGTAGTGGAGGTTCTTTGCCTTCGTTATCAGATGTGCTTTGCAGAAATTGGCGGGTATCCCTTATCTCTCAATAGAAAGGAGATGCTTGGTGCGGCGGATGATGACTTTTCTTAGTGTAATCCTTCTAGGATGTACTGCCAGTGCCGCGACGCCGCTGGAGCAGCAATCGATGGCCATGAACCAACAGAAGTTTGAACAATTGCTGTCCAAGGTGTCAGACGGTTGGAATGCGAAGGACACGGAACTCGCCTTAAGCGCATTTGCAGATAGTGCCTTGTACACGGAGCCGCCTGACCGTCAGATGTATCAAGGTACAGAAGAACTTCGCATCTTTTTCGACAGGATAACACCCGGCGCGACAATGATCTGGCAAAACATCTGGTTCAATTCGGATACTGGCTATGGTGCCGGAGAATATTCCTTCAAAAATGGTGGTCGCAAAACGGCTGCGCATGGCGTTGCCGTTATCACGCTAGAAAAAGGAAAGATCAAAATCTGGCGCGAATATCAGCAGCGCGGCGACATCGGCTTTGAGGCTTTTCACAATCCCAAAGATAAAAACTGGCAAACGACGGTGGATGATCTGTAGAATTTACCGATCCACGAAAAGAATCAAGATGACCGATCAAGTGGCTGCGCTCCCGAATTCCATTCGGACTTGGGATATAGAAAGACCCTCTAACGATCGATCGGAAAGGCCGGCAATCGATAGGGAACCGGCGTTGACTGAATGATTGAGGTATCAGTCATTGCGAAAGGAGATAGTTCATCAACAAGCGCTTCCAGGTCACCAACAGACTGAACATGTGCGCGCGCGATATAGCAATCACCACCCGTAACGCGGTCGCAACGGACGATTTCTTCCAAACCTTCGACAATGGCTAGGACCTTTTTCATCTTTCCAGGCACTGGTTGAATTCTAATATAGGCTGAGACGGATAGTCCGATCGCAACAGGGTTCATGATCGCGGTATAGCTCTGGATGACTTCCTCTTCTTCCAGCCGTTTCAATCTTTCAGACACACTTGGGGCGGAAAGACCCACTTTTCGAGCAAGCTCCGCCAAGCTTAATCGCGCATTGCCGACAAGTAGTTCAAGGATTTGAGCGTCCGTCGCATCCAGCGGGCCTGTCTGATGTCGTTGTCGCTTCATAGATTATCTCCGAATCCAAGGAATAAACTCAATATTACCTTGGAGTACCTATAGTATATACGATATCTATCGACAAAAATGAGAAAAATAGCTCCTCAACCCTGTGAATGAGAGACAATGAGCATTGATCTATGGATCGCATATTGCGTCACCAGTTTTTTGATAACAATCTCTCCTGGACCGATTGTCTTGTTCGCGATTCAGTCAGTTCAAACTCATGGACTCAGCGCAAGTGTTCTTCTGATTCCAGCCGTCATCCTCGGAGATGCAACGGCCATGGCACTCTCGCTCTCCGGCCTTGGTGTTTTACTCGAAGCTGTGCCTAGCCTAGCAACAGCGGTCAAAGTCCTTGGTGCAACTTTTCTGATCTGGATCGGGATGCAGGGATTGAGGAAGTCCAATATCGATATCGATCAGCTGCCCCAAGTAGGATCACGATCACTGTTCCTTACAGCTTTCGGTCTGGCGGCTCTTCATCCCGGAGCCTTTGTCTTTTACGCCGCCTTCTTTCCTCAATTTCTTGTCTTGGAAGACAATATCTTCATCCAAGCAACCTTACTAGGCGTTGTATTTTTGACAATTGCAGCTCTTACCCTCAGTCTTTGGATGGTCTCAGCTGCAGTCATGATGAGCTCACTCGCTCAATGGCCGATACAGGCGCACTTGGCACGCATTTCGGGCTTGCTGATGATCGCTGTTGGTGTGATCAGCGCAGTTGCGGCATTGAGAAATACGTTTTGATGATAGGAACTAGAACATGACTACCAATGTTGTTCTGCACTCGAATGCAAATCGTGGCGTGACCTTTTTCGTGATGCTGCTTTCTCTGATATATGCTCCAGTACTTGCAGCTAAGCCGGTAGAGCAGCAGAAGCTGCTTGCAGATGACGGCGCATCAGAAGATTTTTTCGGCTTCAGTGTAGCGATCTCGGGTGACACCGCAATAATAGGAGCTTTCAGAGCTGACGACGAAGATATCGGCATAGATGCCGGTTCGGCCTATATTTTCACACGTAGCGAAACCATCTGGCGCCAACAAGCGAAGCTCACCGCCAGTGACGGGGCACCAAGCGATACTCTGGGAGGTAACGTAGCAATTTCAGGGGACACCGCGGTAGCTGGCGCTATAGGCCATGATCAAAACGGTGATAACTCGGGCGCTGCCTATGTGTTCACTCGTTCCGGGACGACCTGGAACCAGCAGACTAAACTCACCGCTGCAGATGGCGCTGAGGGCGATGCATTTGGCCAAAGCATCGCACTTTCCGGCGATACTCTTGTTATTGGCGCGCCGCATGACGATGATAACGGCAATGGCTCTGGCTCAGTCTATGTGTTCACACGCTCCGGAACAACTTGGCACCAACAAGCAAAGCTTACGGCAGCTGACGGAGCAGATGGTGACCTTTTTGGGATCAGCGTCGCTCTTTCCCCCAATACTATCTTGGTCGGTGCTGATTTGAATGATGAAAAAGCCATTGATGCGGGCGCAGCATATGTCTTCACTCGGTCGGGCGACAGCTGGAGCCAGCAGGCCAAGCTTAGCGCTGCCGACGGCGCACAAACCGACATCTTCGGCGTACGAGTGGCCCTGTCCGGCGATACCGCCTTAATCTCGGCCCGCCGAGACGATGACGAAACTATGGGCGTTGATGCGGGCTCAGCCTATATTTTCACCCGTACCGGGAACAGCTGGCGCCAGCAGGCGAAGCTCACCGCCTCTGATGGAGCAGCGGACGATAGATTTGGCCGCGATGTTGGGCTCTCTGGGGATACGGCGTTAATTGGCGCTATGCATCGAGACGATCAGGGTGAGAACTCGGGTTCAGCTTATGTGTTCAAACGCTCTGGCGACGTCTGGAACCTTCAGACCAAGCTTACCGCTGCCGATGGCGCGGCCGGTGATCTATTTGGTTGGAGCGTTGCGCTCTCTGAAAATGCTGCACTGATAGCGGCCACTCGCAATGACGACAAAGGCAATGAAGCAGGCTCAGCTTACATATTTGATATTTACGGCGACTAACGCACCTGAGCTGCTGCAAGAATCCAGTCCAGGCCGGCTAAGAAATCGTCCACTTTCGGTCCCGTTTATTTGGGCCTCAGGTTTTCAATAATCTGTGCGTCCACCCAATAAATATCCCCTTCTGCAGGGGGTACAGTTCTGTTGAAAAATAGATATTTTCCGTCAGGGGTCACATAAGCACTGGCTTCCCGGCCGATCGTATTAATCTCCGGACCCATGTTGATAGCGTCACCCCAAGAGCCGTCTTGCTGTTTGAAGCTAATCCATAGGTCAATCCCGCCAAATCCCCCATCTCTTTCTCCATCCCAGATTATGTAGGATTCATCGGGCGCGATGAAGGGATGGGCATTCAACTTTCCGGTATTTATTTCTTTGCCAAGCGGTCTGGGTTCTTCGCGTTTGCCATCCTTGAGCGTGGAAATGCGAATGACATTGTCTCCTTTGTAGTCGTCAAGGATATAGGTGCCGCTGGCGGATGCTGATAAACGCATGATACCCAAGTCTTCCCGGTCAAACATGGGGCCAAGGCTTTTTATTTCTGACCAGCCGTTGTCAGTGCGCTCCATATAATATTTACCCAAATGCATGGTCTTGCCATCTGGCGATATGTTCGGGCGCCACACTCTTGGCCTTATGACAGACTCGCGCCATCGATTATTTTCTGATCTGTAAGAAATTAGCGACCATTTTTCAGATTCAAGATTCTTCCTTGTAAAATAGAATTCCCTCATATCGGGAGAGAAAAAGGGGCTAAAATCACGATGCTCTGTCGAGACAATTCCGGGAGCAAAAACTTTGGGCGTTGAACCTGGAGGCGTTTGCCCGAGATACGGCCCCCTGAGTTCTGTAGACTCAGTCTTTGCAAGACCTCCGCGAGATTTGGCGATCTGGCTGGTAAAGGCAGGCAGGATCCTTTCTGCCGTAATCTGCATGGTTTTGTCATCTCTTTCATGACCGGTGGTAACGACCATCAGATCAAGCTCATCAATCAAAATGATATATTGGCCGCCACCGCCTTGCGCCGATCTAGTGAAATAGATCCTGTCGCCGACTTTCATTTCTGCCTGCCACCAATAATAACCATAGCTGGGGTTGGAAACGTTGTTTCCCGTGAAGAAGATGTCATCATTACCTATGCGGACAATGCTGTTTGTTGATCTAGCTATAAACCTTTCTGGGATTAGCTGCTCGCCATTCCATTTGCCTTCATTCTTGGCCAAAATTCCCCACTTGACCATATCGCGCGACGTCATTCTGGCGCCGGAGGGGGCGCTCGGCAAGCCACTTACATCCGTACGCCAGATATGATCTGCAATGCCTATTTTCCCCAAGAGTTCAGTCTTGATAAAATCTTTGGCTGTGCCTGGTACTACGGCGTCGAGCACTTGCATCACCAACTGCGGATCCCGTCCTTGATAAAGAAAGCTCTGAGAATCCGACGAAATAGGCGCACTGCGTTCAAGATACGTCTGAACTTGACCCTGACCTCTTAGCCAGTCGGGGTTCTGGTTGATTTCTTCCTTCTGTTCTTCACTGAAGCGGAGACCGGAACGCATCGTCATTGCCTTGTGAAGGGTGATTCTTTCTGCGCCTTCGACAAATTTTTCGGGGTCTAATTGATTTAGAAAGCCGGTCAGAGGTTTATCGAGATCTGCCATTGTGAGATAACCCATCTGGATCGCACGGCCGATAGCCAAATTTGTGTAAGCCTTGGTTGTTGAAGCTTGATAGTGCGGCAGGTTGACTCGGCCGCGAGAATAATAAGACTCAAACAGTAGCTTGCCTTTGTGGACAATGAGTAGGCTGTCGTAGCTACCATGTTTGCCTTCCGCCATCTCCTGAGCCAGCTTGACGATAATGTCTTTCTGGCCGCCATCGACGCCCAACTCACCTAATGCGAGCGCGTCCTTGCGGTCGGTCGGCGTGGTATCGATAAAGGCTTTGTCGAGATCGGGAATATCCCTGAATGAGAGCGTCGCTTCTTCGGCCGTGGCCTCAGGTGCGAGGCCATCGTCTACATCCGATTTTTTTGCCGCACCTGCTGTGGCAAAGCTGCTCAATAGAGCGATGGCAACTAAATTTTTGAACGTCGATCTGATAGTCATATTAGTCCTCAAAAACTGTTCATCATTTTGTCATTCTACAAGCGCGAAAAATCACTCGCTGTTCAGCTGCGATAACCATTTTATACTGCGCATTGCAGCCATGCCGAGCTCGTCAAGATTTTGCTCTGGCTCATCGAGCAGCAGAATTTTGGGTTTGCTTACCAAAGCGCGCGCCAGGATGATCCGCGCACGTTCACCCGCGCTCAAATTAGTGCCCTGTTCATGCACTGCGCGGTCCGCATGCAATGCCGCGTCGGGATTATTGATCATGATCCCGGTAATCCGCGCTGCATCCTGAATATCGCTATCCGATGCCTTGGCGCAGCCATAGGCGATGTTGGACCAGATTGTTCCACGCATCAGTGGCATCAATGGCGATGCAATCGAAATTGTCCGGCGCAATTCGCCCGTGCGGATGGACAAGATATCACGGCCATCCAAAAAAATCGTACCGCTATCCGGATCAATCAGCCGCTGCGCCAAACGCAAAAGGGTGGTCTTGCCGGTACCGCTGCGGCCTTTGATCGCGATAACCGCGCCCGGTGCAGCACAAGCGCTGAAATTTTCGATCACCGAACCGGAACTGATATTTTCAAAGCGTAATTCACCACGGACCGGCCCTAATGCTTTGCGGCTCGTGGAAAGCGCAACGGCCGGCCCTTTTTGAAAGATCGAACCGATTTTCTCTCGCGCAACGCTGGCATTTTTCCAATATTCAAACAGACGGCCAAACCCATTCAGGGCAGGAGCCGCTAGCGAAACAATACCAAAAGCGGCAACAATCTCGCCCATCGTGGCGACACCATTGTAAACAGCATAGGCACCCATACCCATGGCCGCGACCAATGTCATGCTGGCCACCAGATAGCCGAGTGCTCGAACCAGTCCGGTTGCCGACGCGCGATTGATCATCGCATTTTGCAGGCTCTTGGATTGGCGGCGGAGTTTCTTGCGCTCGGTCCGACGCTGACCAAAGGCCTGGATCATCACCATGTTGCCCAGCTTTTCTGCAATATTGCCAGCGATATTACCGCGACGACGACGCGCTTCGCGGATGGTGCGATCAACCCGTTTGCCAAGCAAAAGGATTGCGATGATACCCACGCTCATTGCAGCGAATGAAACCAGCCCGATCATCGGATTGATAACGGTAAGGAAAATCAACGCACCGACTAATATCGTCATCGCGACAATTCCGCTGGCAATGCCCATGCTAACCCACTGACGCAATGCGGTCAGGTCATTGACAAAGCGGAGCATGACAATGCCTTTGCGCAGTTCTTCTATCCCGCGGGCGGACATGCCGTTGATGTGACTGAAAATCCGCATCCGGGTTTCAAAAACATAATCCTGACCCAGCCGCTCCATATCGATGCGTTCCCGCCATTTCAGGGCTGCGATCACCATGGCCAGACCGGCCATGATGATCGCGGGGGAAACCAGAGTGGCGAGACTGCTATCGGCAACAGCTTGCATGGCATCAAATTGCGATTTTAACGCCAGACCGATGCCGCCAATAGCAGCCGCTTGCGCGAAACCATTCAGAACAAGCTGAAAGAGTATCGTTCCGCGCGTGCGGTTAAATAATTGCGGCAAACTGCTCATCGGAAAAATCCTTTGCAAGTCCAAGGCCCGTCGTGATGCCGACAGGTGCTGCAGTTTCGGCTGGTTTCGCTGGCTTCATGATCAGACTGAGAACTTTCTCGTTCTTCTCGAACTCAGAAAGGGTTAGCGCTGGCAAGCCAGTCGCAGCCGCCGCTTCCTTGGCTGCCAAATCCGATGCAGTAAGCGCACCGGAAACGGCACTCGGGATTAATCCCAACGCTCGCAAGTGGCGGACACCGGCAAGCGCGCCCATCGGATCACCGCTAGCGAACAGGACACTGTCGACCATGTTCTGGAATTTCGGTGACCTCATCAACAGATCAGTCTCGGTCTGAAACAGGCCGTCGGCAATTTCCGCGATGATGATATCGCAGGATTTTGCCGCCTGAGCATAAAGTGTATCCGCGATATTTTGCAGCTGCGACAGATTAAGCCCGACCGTGGCGGCATGGCCAGCATCGGTGAAATCGATCGTCACTTTTGCGCCTGAGTCTTTGTAGAACCAAAGATCTCCGCCTGCACCTGTGCCGGTTATCTTGATCGCGCCGACTTTAAGGCCAGCGCGTTTCGCAACCCGGATAATGGCCGCGACGGTCGTCGTCTTACCGGCATTCATGCCAGATCCAACCACCAAAGCCATATGAGGACGGACAGTGCGGTCAATGGCAGCTTTTGGCAAAGCGTAATCCATCACATTCATCGCACTGCCATCTTCCCGGCATAATATACCGAGCGGTTCGATCGCCGTTGGCTTTTTCGTGCTGCTGTGGCGCGATAACAAGGTCGCGGCAATACCACCTGCGGCCACCAGCGAACATGGCTCGACCGCCTCGGGGACTTTGCCTTCAAACTGATCAGTGGCGTAGCGGTTGGAATAAGCGATGATGATCATATCGCCGGGGAACATCCGTGCGCGGCGACCATCTGTCTGCTCAATCCTTTGGTGATGGCCAAGCTGTTTCACCCGGGCAACGCAAAGATCGCCATTGCGCGGTTTCAAATCACTTCGATACCCTTTCGCGTCCTCGATATTAACGTTGCGGGTAACAAAAGCCCGTTTCGCTGTCTTGAAGTTCAGTGTCTCTATTTTATCGACTGTCATCTTTATAACCCTTCTTGTAATGCAATCCGCTTTGATCCTCCTGCGATCACAGCTCGGTAATTGCCCCGCTGCCAGATCGCGGCAAATTGACTTGGATGTAAACTGGGTTAGGCGTTCTTTAAGCGCAGTTTCATTATGGATTCACATGATCTTCATGTTCATGACGGCCACCTGAACATTTGCGTTAATCGCTCATGAACACAGTCACTTCCATTCATCTAACTGTAATATAACGGGGATCGATAAGACCGCTTTTACCTACTATCGATCGATTCGGATTCATGATCAACGCAATAGCGTGAAGCCGTTCAGCAAACGCAGGCGATCTTGAGAGTGCATTGACGCGACAAGTTTGGAGAGCGTTCCGTGGTTGTTTTGTAATTTCTATCTAAACAGCGTTACCTGTTTTGCGCTCTATTATTCTTCAGTTGGTTGCCAATCGCCGCCCAATGCCAGGTTCAACGCCGTCCATTGATCAATTCTCTGCCTTTTGACTGAGACGAGATTGCGTTGTGCTTCAAACAGTCTTTGTTGAATGTTCAGTACATCAATAAGGTCTGTTTCGCCTTCCTTATACTGCTGCTCGGTCAACCGATAAGCTTTTGTCGATTTGTCAGCTGCATCTTGTAGATTCTGCTGCCTTTTCTGTAAAACTTGCGTTTGATCAAGGCCGCCTTCTACTTCTTGCAGTGCATTCAAGGCAGCGCTCGCATGGCAGCCCGCTGGTTGGCGTCTGCCTCGTCAACCGCGGCATCGCGCAGACCGCCGTCGAAAATGGGTTGCAACACATTACCAATAATCGACCAAATCAGGTTGGGGCCGTTCAATATGTCCGCCAAATCGTTTGAAACTCCACCCAGATTGCCGGTAAGGGTTACTAGCGGTAAGCGTGCTGCTTTGGATTGATCCAGGCTGGCAAAAGCCGCAGCCACACGGCGTTCTGCTGCAATAATATCAGATGGCAGGCAGGCATTTGATAAACCCTGACCTAGGCAGGATGGCATCATCAGTGAGCGATCGCAGTGGTCAGCGCCACTAGGAAAGCTAAGTTGCGACAAAGGCATAGTTGCATTTTTGTATCAGTTGTCCGTCACGAATGGTCACCTTGGAATTTAGTTCCGGGTTGAAAACGGTTGTAAGAACAGCGCAACCTTATAAGTCCGTCCATCGATTATCACGATATACTCGATCCCTTTTCGACTAAACATGAACACCGATTTCAGCAGAAATCCTATAATCTGCTCATCGGGTTAGTTGCGATTCCTATATTTTCGAAAGTGAAAACTGCTCAAGAGATTTTGGTATTACAAATTGGTATGCATTTAAAATGTATATGGTATGTAAATTAGGTTGACAATAGTATCAGACCGCGTCATTTTCCAAAAAAATAAGAAAATATTCAGGGAGGATCCATGATGCGCTTTCACGCTCTAGCTGCACGTTCGCAGAATCAACAAAATCGAATAATCAAGGCTTTGCTGGCCACAACCGCGATCACCGCAATGGCAGTGCCGGTCGCTGCGCAAGACGTGGAGCCCAGCGAATCGGATGAAGATACGATTGTGGTTTCTGGTATTCGCGCGACGATTCAGGGATCGATCGATACAAAGCGCGATTCGGTCGAGGTCTTGGATGCCCTCTCAGCCGAAGAAATTGGTGACATTCCTGCTCTATCGATTGGTGAGGCGCTGGAAACGCTGACCGGTGCAGCCTCTCACCGTGAGCAAGGTGGCGCGACCGAGATTTCCATTCGAGGTCTTGGACCGTTTCTCGGCTCTACGGTGATCAACGGTCGTATTGCATCAAATGGTAGCGGTGACCGTTCTGTCAACTTTAGCCAGTTTCCTTCCGAATTGTTCAATAAAATTGGAATCTACAAGACACAGGCTGCTAGTTATATAGAAGGTGGTGTTGCTGGTCAGATTTCGCTTGAGACGGTTAAGCCACTGGAATTTGGCAATCGTCGTTTTCAAGGCAATTTTAAGCTCAATGCGAATCCTGACAATCTCGATATTGATTCAGATCAGCGGTTTCAGAAATATGGTTATCGGGCGACTGTCAGTTACATTGACCAGTTTGAGCTAGGTGATGCAGAACTCGGTATCTCACTTGGATATTCTCGTAACGAAACGACAAACCCTGAGCAGGAAGCAAATGTTTCCAATACAATCCGGGCATGTGTGGTTGATCCGACCAACACAGGTGACGGTGTGTTTGATGATGGTAATTGCGATACGAGCTCTGGTACAATTGATGGGTTGCGCGATGGCAGCGTGACTGACGATTTTGTGATCGCACGGAACAGCTATTCATTCCGTTCCAACATTACGGACGACACTCGCGATTCTTTCTTTGGTGCGATTCAGCTCAAGCCAAGCCCTGATGTTGATATCAACGCTGATTTCCAATATTCAAAGCGCCTCTTCCGTGAGCAACGCAGCGACCTGAACTTTGCTGAAGGTCGTCGAATTGACGGTATCGGCGATGCGAATCTAATTGATGGCTTTCCGTTGACGTTCACAGAAACCGGTGCGTTGCGCCAATTCACTAATGAACAACGCATTGAAGCGGTTAGTGAATATCTTGAGCGCGATGAAGAATATTATGGTGGTGGGCTCTCGCTCGATGCGCAGGTGACGGATCGGGTCAAGATATCGCTCGATGCATCCTATTCTCAGACGCGTCGTGTCGAAGAGGCTGTTCAAATTCGTTTTCGGACGGAAGATGATGAAGATATCTTCGGTAATACCGGCGCATTTACTCCTAGCATCGAAAGCGATGGCAGTACTCAGGATGACCGTGTCGAAACCGCTGTTCAGATTTTCCAGAATGGATCAGAGGCGCTTAATTTCGTCACTCAGAATTTCGATGTTAACGACCACAATTTATTTGCCAATGATCCGCGTCTGCGCGCCGATCTTGAGCAGGATCGCTTCAATAGCGTGTGGGCATTTCGCGGGGATGTTGAATATGAAATGGACGGTTTCCTGTCCTCGCTGCAAGCGGGAGGTCGATATCAGGAGTTGATATATAGAGATGTACCTGGTGCTCAGAATGGAACGAGCCGGTTTCAAAACACCTATAACGACACCAGCACAACGGGCGCTCTTGCTGTAGCCAATCAGGAATGCCGTACAAGCTTCCCTGAGTCCGGCTTCCTATCGTCTGTTTCCGGTGGAAACGCATTGATTACCAATGTTGACGATGCTGGCAATGTAATCAGCACATCCAACACTTTCGCTACTTTTGATGCGCTGTGTATCGCACAGGTTTTGGAGCGAGAAGATCCGTCCGGTTTGGAATTTGATGAAGATGGCGTTCCGATCTACCCAACTGGCGATTTTGACTCGATCCAAAATACTGATGTGACGGAGCGAAGCTGGGCTCTATATGGCCAAGCGAATTTTGACACAGATTGGGGCAATTTGCCTGTCCGAGGTAATATTGGCTTGCGGGTAATCGGTACTGAAGTGATCTCTAAGGGGTTCGAAGCCGATCTTGTGGTCGTTGCTGATCCAGTTACGGGTGACTTTACGCTGAGTCAGAGCGGTAACCTAACTCCTCGTCAGACGAAGAGCTCTTACACAGAATTTTTGCCGAGCCTTAACGTGGTTGCGGAGTTTCGGCCGGATCTTCAGGGGCGTTTTGCGATTTATCGCGCTATATCGCGGCCTGATCCTTCGAGCCTTGGCGATGGTCGATTATTCAATTTGAACAATGATGACTTTGCGACCGCGCAAGAGGCGATCGCAAATGGCATTGATACTGTTACTGCCACAGGCAATCCAGCCACTAATCCGCTACTTTCATGGAATGTAGACGCTGGGCTCGAATGGTATCCGAATGACGATACGATCCTAGCCGTTAACGCTTACTATAAGAGTTTTGATGGTGGATTTGAAGTGGCTGGTATCTTCGAAAACTTCAATATTAATGGAGTGGATCAAGATTTGCTTGTGAGTTCGGTTAATACCAATGAATCGAGCAGCACTATCTATGGTGTCGAAGTTACAGCCGCTCATCGACTCAGCTGGCTGCCGAAGCCGCTTGACGGCCTTGGCTTCAAGATTAGCTATAACTACGCGGATTCTAATTTTGAATTTCAAGACGACACGTTGGGTGCGATCACATCGCTGAATGATGATGGTACGACCAGCACCAATAATGGGTTGATCGTTCCGTCGAATCTGTTTGGATACTCCAAGCACGTTCTGTCGGCGCAGGCTTATTACGAAATTGGCCCGTTTGATTTCCAAGGCGTCTACAAATATCGTAGCAGATACTTCCAGCAGTTTATCTCGACACCAGGCCGTGTTCGTTACGTCGATGACACAAGTGTCTTCGAGGCTCGTATGTCCGTAAAATTGAATAGTAATGTGAAATTCACACTTGAAGGGATTAACCTGTTCAATGAGCCACGGACCAATTTCAGAGGGGCGCCGGATGATTTTGGAGCGATTCAAGTCTACGGACCGCGCTATTTCGCAGGCGTTCAATTCAAATTCTAGGCTCCCAAGAGGGACGGCGTGGCGGAAGCTTGAACCCGCCGCGCCGGTTCTTGGCGCTTTGGTTTGGTAATTTGGTCGACAACTGAAGTGTTGTTAGGTTAGATATCTGAATTGACCGGACTAATTGTAATTGAAGGATATGCAGCATAATGTCGGAGAAGAGACTCTTTCACAGCGTTGCAGAACAAATCTCTGACCTTATTGATGAAGGTGTCTTTCCACTAGGTACCCGCCTTCCCGGGGAGCGTGAGCTAGCTGAGCGCTTTGGTGTCAGCCGTGTAACCATCAGGGAAGCAGAAATCGCACTGCAGGCGGTCGGAAAAATTCAGATTAAAACGGGTTCCGGCGTTTATGTTTCCGAAGAATTACCTAAAAATCCCGGGCAGTTACCAGATGTCAGTGCGTTTGAGCTGACAGAAGCCCGGTCCTTGATCGAGTCTGAAGCGGCTGCGCTTGCGGCCAAGGTGATTTCGGACGAGGCGCTGCAAGATTTGCAGGAACTCGTCAGCCAGATGGCGGCGGCTAATGATGATGCCGCGACCAGTGCGGATCGCGCCTTTCATATGACCATCGCTAAAGCCTCTGGAAACAAAGCGATTGTGCATACGATCGAGACATTGTGGCGAATGCGTGAAGAACTGCCCAAGGTTAAGAAAACCTATGGTTCGGTATGCGAAGAAGACGCCGAATCCCGCATGAAAGAGCATCAACTGATTCTCGATGCGCTTAAGGCGCATAACCCGGATGATGCACGTAATGCGATGCGCGCCCATTTCTTCCGGTTAATCAGCGCGATGCTGGACGCCACGGAACAGGAAGCGCTCCGCGAAGTGCAGCAACGCGCGACCGAGAGCCGTGAACGTTTCCTTACCAATGCCAATCTTGGCTGAAATTGGTATAAACAAAAAGCATATTTTGGTATTACAAATTGGTTGACGTAAAATCACGTCAGTGTTAGCCCTTGATCATAAAATAAAAGGATGATCAGGAGATGGTGTTCAGGTTTGCCCTGATAATTGGGATTTTCATTGCCGGGGCATCGCCTGCGCAGTCCGCTCAATATCTAGTAAAAAACCAGACGGAATATTTCGTCGCCGCCAAGAAGGTTAAGGCAGGGGATATTATCATCCTGGCCAATGGCGAATGGCGAGACTTTGAAATCGTTTTGAGCGCCAAAGGCACCAAGAAAAAACCAATCACCCTCATCTCACAAGAAGCGGGAAAAGTGATTATCTCCGGGCAATCCAATTTGCGCATCGGTGGTAAGCATATTCTCGTCACCGGCCTAGTATTTCGCAACGGCTACAGTCCAACTGGAGAGGTGATCTCTTTTCGCCGGACCAAAGGCGACCTCGCCTATGACAGCCGCATTACCGAAGTGGTGATTGACCATTTCAACAAGCCTGATCGTTTTGAGAGCGATTATTGGGTTGGCATGTATGGTCAGCGTAACCGCTTTGATCACAATCATCTCGTCGGCAAGAGCAACAAAGGCGTGACCTTTGCTGTCAGGCTCGACAGCAAGGACAGTCAAAAGAACCATCACCGCATTGACCATAATTATTTCGGCCCGCGTCCGGTCTTGGGTTCCAATGGCGGTGAGACCTTGCGGATCGGTACCAGCAAATATTCGATGTTCAATTCCCACACGCTGGTCGAGAATAACTATTTTGACCGCTGTGATGGCGAGGTAGAAATCATCTCCTCCAAATCCGGCGCAAATGTCTATCGTGGCAATGTCTTTTTCGAATCGAGCGGAACATTGACCCTGCGCCATGGCGACGGCAATCTCGTCGAGAATAATGTCTTCATGGGTAATGGCAAAGATCATAGCGGCGGTATCCGCGTGATTAATCGCGACCAGATTATCCGTAATAACTATATGGAGGGCTTGCGGGGTACTGGCTTTTCCAGCGCGCTTACAGTGATGAACGGTGTGCCCAATTCACCCGTCAATCGCTATGTGCAAGTCGACAATGCTGTTGTGGAAAACAACAGTGTTGTCGACAGCAGCCGGATTACCTTTGCGGCTGGTGCTGACAAAGAACGCTCTGCGCCGCCAGTAAACAGCCAGTTCTCAAACAATATGCTGAGCGGCTTTGGCGATGGCACTTTCATCAAGGTGCAGGACGATGTTAGCGGTATACGCTTTGCCGATAATCTGTTGACGGTCGGCAAGGTAGAAAAACCCATTGCTGGTATCTCAAACACATCCGTAGCGTTAAACCGCGCGGACAATGACTTGCTTTATCCCGAAGGCTTGAACGTTGGAGCGTCCCGCGATTTGAAACCGGTGACGCGCGATCAGGTCGGGGTTTCATGGTATGCAAAACCGGCAACCGGTGATCGTTTTGGCAAGGGCAAGGACGTCGCGGTTGCACCGGGTGAGGATAGCCTGACGAAAGCGTTGGCCAAGGCCGAAGAAGGCGACCGGTTGGTGCTGAGCGCTGGTGATTATGTGGTCAACAAGCTGCTGCCGCTGGATAAGGCGATTGCTATTGTTGGCCCCACTGATGCGGTTGCCAAAATCACTTTTGCGCGCCCCTCACTCTTCGAGATTCGCGAGCGCGGCAGCCTGAGCCTATCGAACGTCTTGATTGATGGTGCATTGGCACCGGATTCAGTAGGGAATGCGGTCATTCGGACGACCAGCTATCCGATACAATCCAACTTCGTGATCGCGCTGGACCGCGTCAATGTCGCCAATCTGGATGTCAATAAATCCTTCCATGTCATCGCGCTGGGCAAGAGCAGCTTTGCGGATCGGATCAGCATCAAGAACAGCAATTTCCTCAACATATCCGGGTCGATCATACAGGCCGCAGCGGAGACCGAGGATTACGGTCAATATAATGCGGAATATGTCAGCATCTCGGAATCCAATTTCCAAGATATTGGCGGCGAGGCATTCAACATTTATCGCGGTGGTCGCGACGAAAGTACCTTTGGCCCGCATTTCTCTCTTTCGGAGTCCAATTTCCTGAATGTCGGCAAAGGCAGCAATAATGCTTCCGGCGCGGCGATGGTGCTGCACGGTGTTCAGCATAGCGACATTCAAAAATCGAATTTTGCTGATAGTGCAGCAATTAAGATTGTTCACACAGTTGGCCGTCCCCAAACCCGCGTTGCTGGGAATGGCTTTTCCGCTACACCGGCGCCGATTGTCGAAGAGTTGATCTGGGCCGGTGAACCGCGTGTGCAGATGTCAGACAATGTGATGTCGGACGAGGTTGCAAAGTGAAGCATTTCATTCTTCCTTTTGCCCTGTTGAGCTGTTCAACCGCTTGCGTTGCCGGCGCTTCCGATGCAGCGCAGTCAGCGTCTGCTGCGACGCCACAGCTATCGAACTCATTATTTGATGGCGAAGTTGCCCGTTCGCGCGACTTCCTGAAAATGATGATGGATGCCGGGGTAGTTGTCCCGGTTCCGAAGGATCCTGGCGGCGGCTATACCCACGAACAACACAAACGCAATTACAAGGCAATCTATCAGGCGGGCATGCTGTACCGGATTACCGGCGAGCAACAATATGCCGACTATGCGCGGGATATTCTGCTGGCTTATGCCGAGCTTTATCCGACGCTTGAAGCGCATCCAGCACGCAAGAAACAAAATTACGGCAAGATTTTCTGGCAGGTTTTGAACGACGCCGTGTGGCTCGTGCAGAGCATTCAGGGTTATGAGCAAATTCGCGATTCCTTGCCACAAGCACAGCGTGATCGGATCGAAAATCAGATCTTTCGCAAAGCAGCTGATTTCTTGTCGGTAGAGTCTGCGCGGACATTTAACCTGATCCACAATCATGCAACCTGGGCAACCGCTGGCGTTGGTATGACCGGCTATGTGTTGGGTGATCAGGACATGGTCGAGCGCGCCTTGCTTGGTTCTGCTAAAGACGGAAAATCGGGTTTCTTGCGTCAGACCGATCTCCTTTTCTCCCCAGACGGTTATTATTCGGAAGGGCCTTATTATCAGCGTTATGCGCTGATGCCCTTCATGGTTTTCGCAGACGCGATTGAGAAAAATGACCCTGCGCGAAATATTTTCGAGCGCCGCGACGGGATATTGCTCAAGGCGCTGCGGACAACCGTCCAATTGACCTACGGTGGTTTCTTTTTCCCGTTTAACGATGCGATCAAGGACAAGAGCCTCAATACTGAGGAGCTCTATCACGGCGTCGCGATTGCCTATGCCAAGACGCAAGACCCGCAGCTGCTATCGGTTGCTAAATGGCAAGGGCGTACAGTGCTGACCAGCGATGGCCAGCAACTGGCCAAAGATCTCTCTGCCGGGAAGGCCACACCATTTGACTATAAATCGCTGCTATTGCGCGACGGTCCCGAAGGCAAAAAAGGTGCCGTCGGGATTATGCGTAACGGCAGCGGACCACGCCATCAGGTACTGGTGACGAAGAATAGCTCGCAGGGCATGGGCCATGGCCATTTCGACAAGCTCAGCTGGCAATATTATGACAACGGCCGCGAACTGGTTTCGGATTATGGCGCTGCACGCTTCCTAAATATCGAAGCTAAAGAAGGCGGAATTTATCTCCCCGAGAACAAAAGTTGGGCCAAACAGACGATCGCTCATAATACGCTGGTAGTGGACGAGGAAAGTCATTTTGGTGGGAACACCAAGGCGGGCGAAGCCCAGTCACCCCAACAGCTTTATTTCTCCGATGAAGTCGGGACCCAAATCAGTGCTGCGAGCATGACGGGTGCCTATCCTGACGTCGCCTTCACACGCACCATGGCACTGCTCAATATCACGGGGCTCAGCCAGCCGCTCGTCGTCGATATCACGCGCGCGCAATCCGACAGCACGCACCGCTATGACCTGCCGCTACACTATCAGGGCCAGATCATGCGCATTGGCTTTGATGTTACATCCAATGCCCAAAGCCGTCCGGTCCTCGGCGACAAAAATGGTTATCAGCATATCTGGGTTGACGCGGAAGGCACAGCTGCTGCCGACGAAAGCTTCATCACCTGGCTATTGGATGATCGTTTCTATACGTGGCGTTTTGCGCCGCAGGCTGGTGCGAAGATGATCCTCGCTGAAAGCGGGGCCAATGATCCCAATTTTAATCTGCGCCGCGAACCTATGCTAATCCAGCGGGTAGACAATGCCAAAAACACAAGCTTTGCCGGGATATTGGAAGCCCATGGCCGCTATGACGGCGCTGCTGAACAAACAGTAGCGAGTGACAGCCAGATCAAGGAAATGAAGTTTGAAACAGTGGATGGCAACGATGTGTTGTTCCTTGAAACACTGGGCGGAACAAGGCTGGCCTTCGCGATCTCTTATGATCCCGATAGCGCGGCGACACATAGCATCAAGTTTCGGGGACAGACGCTAAGCTGGAAAGGCTTTGCCGCCCGAATTGATTTGGGAACGGGGAGAGAATGATGAGTGTAACTATGGACGAATGCAGTTCCAGCGCCGTGCGCGCATCAGATGTTCCCATTGAAGACGTAGGTCCCGGCATCAAGCGTCAAATGCTTGGCTATGGTCCCGGCATTATGATTTGCCGCGTGTGGTTCGAGAAAGACGCGATCGGTGACGTGCACAGCCATTTTCACAGCCAGTCCAGCTATGTCGAATCTGGGCGGTTCATGGTCCATGTCGACGGTAAGGATTTTGAACTGGGCGCTGGCGATTGTTTCTATGTCGCGCCGCATCAGGACCATGGCGCTGTTTGTTTGGAAGCTGGCGTTTTGCTCGACACCTTTAGTCCCGCACGGGAAGACTTTTTGGATGCCGGAGACCCATCATGAGCGCTGTTACTAAAGTCGGAAAATTCCGCTGGGCCATTGTTAGCCTTGTCGCATTGGCAACGATCATAAACTATATTGATCGTGGTGCACTCGGGTTTTTATGGCCGGAAATTTCCGCCGAACTTGGTCTGACGAAACTAGACTATGCGATCATCCTCAATGTTTTCACCTTCGCTTATGCCTTTGGCCAGACATTGTTCGGGAAAATATTTGATTGGATTGGCACGAGAATGGGATTTGTGCTGTCCATTGTTGTCTGGTCTGCCGCTACCATGCTGCACGCGGTAGCCAACGGCTTGACGAGCTTTGCTATTTTCCGCGGATTGCTAGGCGTCTCAGAGGCAGGAAACTGGCCCGGCGCAACCAAGGCTAACGCGGAATGGTTCCCGATTAACGAGCGAGCACTTGCTCAAGGTATCTTCAACTCTGGCGCGGCCATTGGCGGGATCGTCTCGGCTCCGATCATTGCCTATCTTTTTGTCTTTCTGGGAACATGGCAGGCGACCTTTATCGCGGTCGGTGCGCTCGGTTTCCTGTGGCTGGTGCCTTGGCTCATCATGTATAAGTCCGGCCCCGAAGATCATCCTTGGCTGTCGGAGGACGAGCGCCAATATATTCTGACCGGTCAAAGAAATGTCGAGACGAATGAAGTCGCAACCTATGCGCCTAGCTCCGGTGAGATACTTTCTCGCAAAGAAAGCTGGGGCGTTATTATGGCGTCCTTTTTCCTCGACCCGATCTGGTGGCTCTTTGTTGGTTGGCTGCCACTCTATCTGTCCGAAACCTATGGCTTCGGGGTTGCGGAAATCGGTCTTTATGCCTGGGTACCATATGTTGGCGCCATGTTTGGTGCCTGGTTTGGTGGGCTTTTGGCGCAAAACCGGATCAAATCGGGCTGGACCGTCAATAAGAGCCGCAAGTTTGTCATCGCATTGGGCGGACTTATCATGCTTGTTTCATTGCTGGCGACGATAACAGCTGCAACGCCGCTTATGGCGGTGCTGTTAATGGCGGCCATTCTCTTCGGTTTCCAGACGGCAGTGGGTAATATCCAGACCTTGCCAAGTGACTTTTATAACGGGAAGTCTGTAGCTTCACTCGCCGGATTTGCCGGAACAGCGGCCAAGCTCGCTGTGGTGGGTCTCAACTTCCTGATCCCGATCATCACGATCAACAGCTATGCACCTGCTTTTGCAGTTGGCGCAGCGTTGGCGATCCTCACCGTGTTGTCGGTGTTTATTTTGTGCCCCGACATCAAGCCTCTCAAACCCAATTCTCCCTAAAACATCTCAATCTTCAATGTTCTAAAAACAGGAAAAAACATGACTAAATTTAATGGCAAAACAGCAATCGTTACCGGCGGAAGCCGCGATATTGGTCGGGCGATATCCGTCAAGCTAGCGGCAGAAGGCGCCAATGTTGTCGTCAACTATTGCAACAATAAAGATGAGGGCGATGCCACCATCGCTGAAATTGAAGCCGCTGGCGGCAAGGCCTTGCTGGTACAAGGCGACATGACCAAGCAAGCCGATGTGACCAACTTGGTCGATCAAGCGCGCAGTTCCTTTGGTGATGCAATTGACATCGTCGTTAATGTGACCGGCGGTTTGGTGGAGCGCAAAACGCTAGACCAGATGGACGAAGAATTTTTCAACTATGTCATGCAGCTCAACGCCACCTCGACCTTCCTGGTTACCAAAGCGACCGTTCCGCACATGCCCGAAGGCAGCGCAATCGTAAACCTCGCCTCACAGGCTGGCCGTGATGGCGGTGGGCCGGGCGCATCCGCCTATGCGACATCCAAAGGTGCGGTGATGACTTTCACACGCAGTATGGCAAAGGAACTTGGGCCACAGGGTATTAGGGTCAATTCCCTTTGTCCCGGCATGATTGCCACCACCTTCCACGACAAATTCACAAAAGACGCTGTTCGTGAAAATGTTGCCAATTCAACACCGCTGCGCCGTCAGGGTCGGGCAGAAGAAACGGCCGATGCGGTCGCCTATCTGGCGTCCGATGAAGCCTCGTTCATCACCGGAACCAACATCGATATTAACGGTGGCCTCCTGTTTTCGTAACAACGAAAACATGAAACAAGCGAGCAAGATATGAGTAAAATAATCGCGCAAATATTGGAGGAAAAATTCCAGGCCGCCCCTATTGTGCCGCTGATAGAGGCCGACGATCCGGATGTGGCTGTACAAACCGCCAAGGCGCTTCAGGCCGGCGGATTGGACGTTGTTGAAGTGGTTCTGAGAACCGATGCAGCGCTCGATTGTATGGAAGCCATTGTGAAGGAAACTTCCGACATAATCGTTGGCGCGGGTACTGTACTTACCGTTTATCAGGCGGGACAGGCAGTGTCGCGAGGCGCGCGATTTGTGGTTTCGCCCGGTCTGGTGGATGCGGTGGCGCAATATTGCCTGGATCGATCGGTACCAATATTTGCCGGCACGATGACGGCCGGCGAAGTGCAGCGGGCTTATGCCTTGGGTTTGCGCACCGTGAAATTTTTCCCGGCAAAGCTTGCGGGCGGTGTTCCGATGCTCAAGGCGCTATCATCGGTATTTCGCGAAATGCGTTTCATGCCAACCGGCGGCGTTTCTGCAGAGAATCTACCGGAATTTCTCGCTGTTCCATCGGTGGTGGCATGCGGCGGCAGCTGGCTAACCCCCAAAGGATCTATTGAGGCCGGTGACTATGGTGCAATTACAAAATTGGCAAAAGAGGCCGTCGCGCTCGCTAAAGCGGCGAGGCCATAAGGAGTTTTAACATGGCAGATTTTTTATCTTTTGGCGAAATTATGCTGCGGCTGAAAACGCCGGGCCACGAACGGTTTTTCCAGTCACCTGCATTTGAAGCTACGTTCGGCGGCGGCGAAGCCAATGTCGCGGTGGCACTCAGCAACTACGGTTTGTCAGCCGGCTTTGTGACCGCATTGCCCGATAATGACATTGGCGCGTCAGCTATCGGAGAATTGCGGCGCTTTGGCGTAGATACAACCCAGATCCGCAAATCGGGAGACCGTGTCGGGATATATTATCTGGAATCAGGCGCTAACCAGAGGCCTTCCAAGGTTGTTTATGACCGCGCCCATTCATCGATCAGCGAATGTCGTCCGGGCGATTTCGACTGGGAAACCATTTTCGACGGCGTAAAATGGCTGCACATAACAGGCATTACACCGGCCCTGAGCCAGTCCGCAGCCGACCTTAGCATTGAATGCGTGCAGCAGGCGAAAAAGGCGGGCGTTACCGTTTCCTGTGACTTTAACTACCGTGGCAAACTCTGGAAATACGGTAAGACTGCTCCGGAAGTCATGTCCGAATTGGTCAAGCATGTTGATGTCGGTATTGCGAATGAAGAAGATTGCCAAAAATCTCTCGGGATCACAGCAGACGTTGATGTTGAAACCGGGGAATTGGATACCGCAAAATATGAAGCGCTCTCGGAAAAGGTGCTGGAACTTTATCCGGACATGTCGACAATAGCGATTACCCTGCGAGAGAGTCATAGCGCGGACCGCAACGGCTGGTCCGCCTGCCTGCGGACGCGAGACAAGGGTTTCATGCTGTCCCGGCACTATGAGATTACCGACATTGTCGATCGCGTCGGTGGCGGTGATAGCTTCGCTTCAGCCCTTATTTATGGCCTCAATGCCTATGATGATCCTCAGCAATCTCTGGAATTTGCGGTTGCAGGAAGCTGCCTCAAACATTCTATCTTGGGTGATTTTAACCGGGTTAGCGTGCCAGAAGTTGAGAAACTGATGAGTGGCGATGGATCGGGCCGCGTTCAAAGATAGTCTTTTTGGAGCCAAAACCATCGAAATCCAATTTCCGCTTTTGAGCCCATGGCAGACATTAGAGATCAATAGATTCCGTACGTGCCAACGCATCCCCCACTTCAACCCCAAGATACCTTACGGTACTATCAATCTTCGAATGTCCCAGCAGCAGTTGCACGGCTCTTAGGTTTCCAGTTTTACGATAGATCAAAGTAGCTTTTGTCCTTTTTAGCGAATGGGTTGAATAGGACGAACGAGGAAGTTCGATGGAAGCGACCCATCTGGCGACCAGTCTGGAGTATTGGTGCGTCGAAAGCTGTTGGGATCTATCCATCCTCGACGGGAACAACCAATCATATGAATCCAGGTCTAGAAATTCGCACCAATCGCAAAGCGCAATTTGGGTTCTCTTCGAGATTTCGAATTGGACGGCATTACTAGTCTTACGCTGAATGATCTTTGCTCTAGACTGAAATTCATCACTCCTGCGTATATCACTGACTTTCAGGTTCAACAGGTCACAACCCCGCTATTTGCTGTCGATAGCCAGATTGAACAGCGCCAAATCCCGGGTTTGTTCGGCTAACTCCAACCGGATACGAATAGCCCAGACTTCTTGAGGCTTGAGCGGTTCCTTTTGTCCAATCAGTTTTCCCTTGTTCCAAGGTTTATTCAATGGATGTAGGCTAGTTAATGTGAAGTTCGTCCTGCCTGCTAATGTCCGCTATGGGCGCAAAAGCCGATGTTTATGTGGCTTTCATTGCTTAAATCTGTGCTGCGGCAGAGACCCCTATCTATCTTGTAGAATTGTAGCTGACTTCAATGGTGATAAATAGGTCTCAATAGCCAATGCTCCAATTTGCAATCCCATTGCAGAACCGACCTCAGTAGAGGTTCGGTAATGAACGCCATCATAAATACGCGCATCGGAAACTTCTTGTATGAAGTCGTCAACACTCTTCCAGTTCCTTCTCGCCCCACCGTCCGTGTAGCTCACTGTCGACAATTCTGGTGTAGCGTTCTCCCCAATTTCGGCTTTCAAAATAGCCCCTACAGTCCCCGCAACTACGCAGTGGGCGCATGGATATTCGGGATGCATTGGTGTCGGAATAAAAGGGGCCCAGCTAGCATCAGTCAGGGTATTCTCATTGCCATCAATATCAGCGTTGCGGATTGCGGTTATTGGCCGCCAAAACCGGTAATGATATTTTGCTTCGAACACGGCTATCATAGCGTCATCAGTTGCCCTCGTCACGGCGGCAAACAGACGGGCATTTTGGGTGACTCCGCGCTCTGGCATGTTAGCAACAGAATGCACAACGCCATGATAGATTGGCGGTAAGGTTGCTTCCCAAAATTTCGCCATTTTCGTCTGTTCTTCAGTGCGATCCTTGCTTTTCTTTTGGCCCATTTTTTTGACTTCCATGAAGTCACGCGTCCAGGCATCACTCGTCAATTTTGGCGGAGGTGCCGGACGAAATTTGGTCGGGTCAGCAAACATCCAGGGCTTACGGTTTGCCCAATTTGGTACAGCCGGTATTGTCGTTGGAACATATTTTCCGGCCGTTGTGTAGGGCTTGTAAGCTTCTTGGGACTGGCTGCCGTCATCCTCACGCGCAACCCAAACAGCTTTCGCCGCTTGTTGACCGATTGTAACGCCTTGAGCCTTTTCGTCACTATCTGCGATCTTGGATAAGGCCTCTTTATAAACATCTTCAATTTCGCGCTTCCTTTCAGGTATTAGATATAGCAGCGAAACCCGAGCTGCTGATGCGATAGCGGCGTCTACTGAAGAATTATCCAACGCTTTCAGATTAAGAGAAGCGGGATATTCTTTGGTGATAGCATTCACAGCTTCATAAACCGACGTGTGCACGATGGCTAAAGCTCGGTTAGACTGAGGTGTCGGGAATTTTGCATCAACAACAATCTCGCGCGCCTTTATATTCCAATCCGTTACACTATCGGCATGGGCCTCAACGCTTGCGCTGAGGGCAAATAACGCGCCCGACACAAAAAGAATTGTATGTTTTTTGAGATTGCGCATGATCACTCCTATGTGGGTTTTTTAGCCTTTCCAAAAGCGGCAAGGTTAAGCCCTGTTGAGTTGTTATACCCATTTTATGATGCGCTATAGTCCTATGATAGGACTACATGGTACAGTTACTGTACTGGCGATTTTCTGAGTCTGAACCGATTGTCACAACAGACGGTGCTATCGCCAAATAAACCGAAGGACAGCAATATGAGTAAAGCGCCTGGCTATGGCCAGTATTGCCCCCTCTCCATGGCAGCAGAAATATTGTGTACGCGTTGGACAATGCTGGTCATGAGAGAATTGGTATTCGGCTATACATCGTTCAATGATATCAGCAGGGGAGTGCCACGTATGTCACGCTCTCTTTTGTCTAATCGGCTGAAAGAATTGACAAATGCAGGAATTGTCAAAAAAACAGAATCGCCCAATCATAATCAAACCAAATACACGCTTACGCCCGCTGGTGATGCACTCAGTAAAGTTGTTTTCAGTATGGCTGACTGGGCACAAGAATGGCTGCGGATAGAACCCGCGCTTGAAGATTTCGACAGCGATCATTTGTTGTGGAACATACGCCATAAGGCAAATCCACATCCGGCACTTCCAAATCCGTTCATTGTTCATTTTTTCCTGCATGATCAAACAAGCAAGCGCCAGAATAGCTGGCTGATATTCGAAGGGGATCAGGTCGATTTATGTATTATTGATCGTGATTTCGACGTCGATATGCAGATCAATGTAACAGCCAAAACTCTTGCCAAAATTTACTTGGGGAGGGCTGAACTTGCTGAAGAGATGGCAAATGGAGAGATGGAAGTGCTCGGTGACGAAAAATATACCAAGCTTTTACCCGAGTTGCTCGGTCGGAGTCGATTGGCCAATATCCCCATACAGCCAGAAGAACGTCGCGCTTCAGTCCGCGAAGCATGACAAAGCGTCTAATGTCCGCTTCCGGGATAGTTGTGGCCTCAACACTAACGTCTGCTATGGGCGCAAAAGCGGACACAATAGTAAACTTCAAAAATGAAATTACTGAAGATTCCAATGCTCGATTTCGATGCGCCAAATGAATAAGGAGGAGCGGTCGCCGCTCCTCCTTATCCTGACCTGTCGAGATCGCGGGTCGCTTCCGATGTCGATCAGGTCAGCACTTCTTGACATTTTCCTTCTTGCGGAAAATATTGCCCAGACCACAGCCGACTTTCTTCGTGACCTTGCCGGTATTTTCCAGGTGGTGTTTGGCTCGATCGCCCATGACCTTCGCAGTCGCTGCGACAGGCTTGTCACTGGTCAGGGCCGCTCCGTAAGCTGCGCGCCGTTCCCTGCCACTTTGCAGGTCCATGCCGGTGGCATTTTCGACTTTCGCACGATTTTTATCGCCATAGGCTTGCAGATTTTCCTGCATCTTTCCTGGTGTGGTGAATGTTTCACCAATCTTGCGGAAATTCTCTCGGTGATGCGCTGCACGTGCCTTTGCGACGTCACCTAAGGTTACATTCTTGTCGAAAATCGCGGATCCATATTGGAACGTGGTGGAGACCGGATCCTGAATATCGGCTCCGGTGACGGCTTCAATACCTTCGGTCGCGGCGATTTCAGCCACTACTACGGCCGCTCCTACGCCTGTGCCCGCCAGCGCTGCACGACCCGCCTTGCCCAGTTTTCCGGCGGTCGCGCCGACTTTGGCCATTTTGGCAAGCTTAGCAGCGTCTGCAGCGGTGGATGCGGCTTTTATTCCGCCCGCACCGCGCGCTACCTGAGCCGCGCGACCGGCTTTGTTCAGTTTGGAAACATCGCCCGCCTTGTTTATCCGCTGCATCAGCTGGGCTTCGCTGGTGGCTCCGCCGATTCCGCGGGCTGCCTGCGCGGCTGTGCCTTTCCCGATAAGCCTTCCGGTTCCCTTGGGACCGGCCTTTTTTAAGATCTGGCCTCTAAGGCGTCCTTCGGTCAGTTTCGTTGCGGCTGTACCACCGCGAGGAACCCTTCCGGCCGAGCCGACCATTTTGGCGGTTTTGCCGATGGATCCGCTTGCCTTGTAAGCGATGCCGCCAACCACGACCGTACCAATACCCAGCTTGGCCCCGTCTGAAAGACCGCTTTCATCGGCACTGTCATTGCTGCTGGTAGCCAATTCGGCCTGCGCGGCTACGCCCGAGGGCAAAAGACCGCAGTTACCACACCGCTCCACGAAAGGCTCTGTGACGCCCGGTTCCAAGGCTGGTTGAGCTTCAATTATAGGCTGCCCGATAACGCCGGGTTGTGGTGGCCCCAGCGCATGTGATGGCGGTCCGAGACGACCACTATATTGGGCAGGCACCTGGCTTTCCTGTATCGCCGCAATGAAATGCTGGGGATAGAATAGCTCGACCGGGTCAAGATGGTAGGTGACCGGAACCAGAGATGCGACCGTCGCCGTGATCGAACCGTCTCCCTCAACCACCATATTGGCCTTCGCCATCAGGGGGAGGTCGTCCGCCACATAAACATTGGGTGCTTGCTGTTTGAAATTGCGCAGCACAACCATTTCAGGCTGAATTTCAAAGACAAAGGCGTGGATCCAGCTTTCAAGTGCGTAAGCACGTCCGGCCTCGACTATAATATGTTTGCCCAGTTCGCGAATTTGCCAGACGCCATCAATCGCCATGGGCTCTGTGACCGCTACCTGTTCTGCCTTTGGCAGCAATCCTGGAATCTGTGCCTGCGCTGTCTGATGTGGCAGCGGTGCGATGACCGCACCGGCTGCGGCCAGCGTCAGTAAGGCGCCTGAAATTTTCAAACCGATTTTCTTACCCCGAATGGCGTTGTTTCCCTTTTTCATCATCTCTTCCTTTTCATCGGAGACCAATATGGTCCCACTCCCTGTCATCTTGGGTAGCAAGGAAGGATGTGATGCTGAATGAGGTGAATCCCCCATTTCAAAATCGGGGCCCCAGCAGCTATCTGCCGGTCATGGCAACAATTTTTTCCGACACTATATCTTTAACGAGATCAGACTTCCGCCGCGGGATCGATCAATCCTTCGCGCAAGGAATAAGCGATAAGCTGGGCGACCGAATGGACATCCAGTTTCTGCATGAGATTGGTGCGATGACGATCCACGGTCTTGGCGCTGATACCAAGATGGCCGGAAATTTCCTTGTTGGATTGTCCGGCCACGATCAGGTTCAATATTTGTCTTTCCCGGTCGGTCAGGGCGCTCTGCTGCGGTGCATTGTCCATAATGCCGGTAAAAAAGGGCGAAATATAGCGACCGCCCTCCAGAATCATCGGGACATGCTGATAAAGTCCCTGATTGTCTTCGGCTTTGGAAAACAGACCATCCACGCCGGCCTCGACAAGTTCGCTGACTTTTCCCATCGCAGATATGCCGGTGAACACGATGATCCGGGTATCAGGCGACCAGCGCCGCGTTTCGACAAGTACTTCGACACCGCCCGCCATTGGCATGGACACATCAAGAACAAGCATATCAGGCCGGTGCTGTTTGACCGCAGCGATGGCATCCAGACCATTACCGGCTTCTGCAACCACGCTGATAATATGCCCGTCGACAAGCGTCTCGTTTTCCAGAGCGGCTTTCAATCCCGAACGGACGATCGCATGGTCGTCGGCAATAACGGCGGTAAAGTGGCTCATTTCAAATTTCTGCTCTGCTTGCCTTGGGGCATTTTCCTGTTCTACAACATGGCACAAATGATTGTAACCTATGACATTTCCTAGCCTGATCGCACCATATTTCAAACCGGCTTTCCGCTTTTGGGCCTTGATGGCCGTTCTTATGGTGATTGCGATTCTGGATGTTCGGCCAGCAATGGCCGCGCCAGTCCTTCCGTTGACATCTGGCGAAAACCAGACCGATCTGCATGATCATATGGTATATCGCCTGGGTGAAAATCGAACGCTGGCGGAAATGGTTCCGGAATATGAGGCAGGCAGATTTGAAACCAGCGTGCCGGTATCCGAAGAGCAGTTTGAGCCCTATTCCGATCTGTGGTCTGCCATCACCGTAAAAAACATCCTCAAAGCGGATGGACGGCTGGCAGACCAGTGGATTGTAACTTTCGACGCATTTGCGGTGCGGGATGCCGATATCGTGCTGGTCCGGCAGTCCGGTGATGTTGACAGATTATTGTCTTTCTCTTCGGCCGAACCCTATGATCCAACAATATTCAGCGGCACCCAGCTCAAGTCAAAACCGCTGATATTGCGGCCTGGAGAATCGGCCATCCTCATGGTCCGGACGTCCAAGCTTATGGCAGCTTCGCCCAGCCTTGCGATCAGGGACGAAGCTGATCTTGTCGAACATGAGCTGCGCACGGCTGCGCTCAACGCGGCGTTCTACACGCTCGCCATATTCGGACTGATCGTGATGCTGGGGATTAACATTTCCCTGAAAAGCTCTGTCGGAATCCGATATGCCCTGCTATTTTGCCTGTTGCTCACCGCTTTGTCCTTTGACGACAACATTCCCCTGCGGTTTCTGTATCCAAATCATCCGGAATGGAATGCCTATATTGGTTTTCTGATCAGCTATGCCTGCATCATGTTCGGCTTTTACGTGGCGGGGTTTTCAATGGTAACCCGCAGGGGTAGCCACCCCTGGTCCACACATGTCCGATGGCTGGCGTTACTGCCCATCGTGACTCTGGCAATGATCCCCTTCCTGCCGCGCGTCACAAGTTACAAGATCCAGCTTGTCTGGACGGGCATCATGTGCGTTGCGCATTTCCTGCCGCTCTATTGGTGGGAGAAATCATCCAATCGCAGACTGTTCGAGATGTGGGCGGGACTGATCATCATTTTCATCGCGTTTGTGATCTATGCCACTTTGATGTTCAGCGGTTATCTGGAAAACCAGATCGTCCTGCGCAATTTTGCTAAAACAACATTCATTGTGATCGGGACACTGGTCATGTTGGGCCTGACCTACGGCATCATCTCGCTGAGAAGAGAACATGACCGGGCCCAGGAGGAAAAAATCCGCGTCCTCAAAAAGGACGCGCAGACAAGTCAGCGTCTGCTGGAGGCTGAGAAAAATTATTCGCGTGCCCGGGATCAAGCTGCACTAAGGCAAAGACAGCTTGCAACCGCCTCTCACGATATCAGGCAGCCAATCAGTAGCCTTCGCATGAGCCTGGATGCCGCCTCGGCCAAATTGGGAGACGGAGAGAAAGCCAATATTCGCGAAGCACTAGATTATCTCGAAACACTTTCGGGGGATTATCTGGTGGAAAGCCGACCGTCGCCCTCTGAACCCGAGACGGCTGATGAGCCTTATTCCTTGTCGATGATTTTCGAGACCGTGGGGCAAATGTTTCGCGAAGAAGCTATTTCGAAAGGGCTCCAGCTTCGTATCGTTGAGAGCAGCGTAAAATCTACGATTCCGCCCTTAGCGTTGATGCGGATCCTCAGTAACCTCGCTTCCAACGCCATCAAATATACGGAGACGGGAAAGATATTGATCGGAACTAGGCGTCGTTCGAATGGATTCACGATTGTCGTTCTCGACACTGGCATGGGCATGTCGGAAGATGAGATTATCCATTTTCAGTCAGCATATGAAAAAAGCGATAAATCAAAAGGCGAAGGATTGGGGCTCGCAATCTGCCAAGATCTGGCGAAACAAAATGATCTTCATATGGAAATCAGTTCCAAACTTGGTCGAGGGACTTGCATACGCATCTCCAATACTACGAACCATATCTATTGATACTGTATAATCTCGCTTTTTCTCACCCGAACAAAAGCCTGATTTCCAATCCCTATTCTTTGTGATACGCCAAGCTCTTGCCCGATTTTTGGGTTTGGTCTTTGTGCGGTGCTGTCGTTCCTTGTCGCTGAAGTATGATCTTGCAGGAGAAAAAAATGTCTGTCGTAACCACCGAAAAGCATGACAATATACTGGTCATCATTTCCAACAATCCGCCGGTTAATGCTTTGGGCGCAGCGGTTCGGCAAGGATTAGTTGATGGTATCAAAGAGGCTCTGTCCGACGATGAGATTGAGGCTGTCGTGGTCCGGTGTGATGGACGGACCTTTTTTGCCGGTGCGGATATCACCGAATTTGGTAAGCCGATGCAAGATCCCAATCTGGGCCAGGCGATTGACCAGTTGGAGGCTAGCAACAAGCCAGTTGTTGCCGCGATACACGGAACCGCTTTGGGCGGCGGATGTGAAGTTGCCTTGGCGTGTCATTACCGGGTTGCAGTTCCGTCTGCGAAAATAGGGCTGCCGGAAGTCAAATTGGGTCTGATCCCTGGGGCGGCCGGAACCCAGCGCTTGCCGCGCGTGGTTGGCGCAGAGGCTGCTTTGCCGATGGTCGTGATCGGCAATCCGATTTCCGCGAAAAAGGCTCATGCAATTGGCTTAGTCGACAAGATGGTTGGTGAAGACAGTCTCGCCGACGATGCGATCGCCTTTGCACGCGAGCAAATTGGCAAAAAACCACCACGTTCTTCTGAAGGCACAGCCAATGAGGATGGCATTAAAAACCCGGCCATATTCGATGAATTCCGACAGAAAAACGGCCGCAAGATTCGCGGATTCGAAGCCCCGGAAGCGGGCATTCAGGCGGTGAAAGCAGCTGGCGAACTGTCTTATGCAGATGGCGTTGACAAAGAACGCGAATTGTTCACGAAGCTTATGACCGGCACCCAGTCTGCTGCGATGCGGCATTATTTCTTTGCCGAACGCGCGGCCAATAAGATTGACGGCATTGATCTCAAAATCGATCTGATCCCGATCAAGAAAGTCGGCATTTTAGGGGCCGGCACGATGGGCGGCGGGATTGGTATGAACTTTCTGTCCGCTGGTATTCCAGTGACCATAGTTGAACTCAAAGAGGAAGCGCTGGAACGCGGTGTCGGCGTGATCCGAAAAAATTATGAGAATACAGCGAAACGCGGTCGGATGACCGAAGAGCAGGTCGAAGGCGCGATGAGCATTTTGACGCCCAGTCTGTCCTATGACGATCTCGCCGACTGCGATCTGGTGATCGAGGCGGTGTTTGAAAATATGGATGTCAAAAAGGAGGTCTTCACCAAGCTGGACGGGATCGTGAAACAGGGTGCCATCCTTGCCAGTAACACCAGCTATCTCAACATTGACGAGATTGCTGCGGTGACCAAGCGGCCGGAATATGTGCTCGGCTTGCACTTTTTCTCACCCGCTAATGTCATGAAATTGCTGGAAATCGTGCGCGGCGAAAAGACCGCTGATGACGTGCTCATGACGGCGATGAAACTGTCGAAGAAAATCGGCAAAGTGGCAGCGGTTTCCGGCGTTTGCCCCGGCTTCATCGGCAACCGGATGCTCAGCCTGCGCCAGGAGCAGGCCAATCAGATGATCATGGAAGGTGCCAATTATTGGGAAGTCGATGACGTCTTGCTGGAATTTGGTTTCCCGATGGGACCGTTCCAAATGTCCGACCTGGCCGGTGTGGATATCGGATGGCATCGCGATCCCGAACGCATCGAAACATTGCGCGACGCTTTATGCGCTGTCGGTCGCTGGGGACAGAAAGTTGGCAAAGGTTTTTATGACTATGATCAGGCGCGCCAACGGACGCCCTCTGATGAAGTCAAACAGATCATCGCTGAATTCGCAGCCAAAGCAGGCAAAGAGCAGCGCGAAATTTCGAAGGACGAAATTCGCGAACGGATGCTTTATCCCATGGTCAACGAAGGGGCGAAAATCCTCGAAGAAGGCATGGCCCAGCGTGCGAGCGATATCGATGTCGTCTGGATCAACGGCTATGGCTGGCCGCTTTATACCGGCGGTCCGATGTTCTGGGCCGATACGGTCGGGCTCGACAATGTCGTCGCCGGCCTGAAAAAACATAATCTACCGGTTGCAGACCTGCTGCAGGAAAAGGCCGCTGCAGGAGGCACGTTCAACGGATAGGTTCGCGTATATTAATTAGGAGAGAAAAATTTGTCAGCTGAAGCAATAGATCCACTTGAAAAGTGGACACCACCTTCTGGATGGCCCGTACGATCACGCAAAGAGGTTGATGCCTTGCTATGCGCGCCGGGTCAGCCGTTCGAAATGGAAATGGTCGATATTGATGGCGTCCCGACCCGCGTATGGAAAAATGCCCATCCTACGCTCGCGGCGATGGCGGAACATGCGCGTGGCCATGGCGATAGCGAATTTCTGATATTTGAGAATGAGCGCGTCACTTATGCCCATTGGTATCGCGCAGTGGCTGCTCTGGCGGTGGAACTTCAGAATATCGGTGTGTCGAAAGGCGACCGGGTTTCGCTCGCCATGCGCAATTTGCCGGAATGGCCGGTGATTTTCTTTGCCGCAGCTTCCATCGGCGCCATTGTTGTGCCGCTCAATGCCTGGTGGACGGATCAGGAACTGGTCTTTGGCCTCGCAAATTCAGAGACCAGCGTGTTGCTCTGCGATGCCGAGAGATGGGATCGGATCTCCCCGCATCTTGGAGAATTGCCGGATCTGAAACATGTCATTGTGGCGCGGAGCCAGAGCGCATTGGCAGATCCAGCACGTGCGCTCGAAGAGATTATCGGTCGGCCCAATGATTATGCCAATCTTCCAGATCAGGATTTGCCAGCAATCGACATTGCGCCTGATGATCCAGCGACGATTTTCTATACCAGCGGTACAACCGGCCAACCCAAAGGCGCTCTCGGTACGCATCGTAATCTGACCACCAATGCTATTTCAGTTGGTTATTCCGGGGCGGCCGCGGCATTGCGCCGGGGCAATGAAGTTCCGGAACCCACCATTCGGGTTGGCCTAACCGTTGTACCTATGTTCCATTGTACCGCTTGTTCGGCCATCATGATGCCTACCGTTCAAGGGGGGCATAAAATGGTCTTCTTGCACAAGTGGGATACCGTAAAGGCGATGGAGATTATCGAGCAGGAAAAGGTCAACGCAACCGGCGGTGTGCCGTTCATTGCATGGCAGTTGATCGAACATCCCGACCGGGATCAATATGATCTGAGTTCCATCGATGCCATCAGCTATGGCGGTGCGCCGTCCGCGCCGGAATTGGCGCGCAAAATCTATGAGGTCTTCGGCGCGCTGCCCGGCAATGGCTGGGGCATGACCGAGACGATGGCGACGGTCACATCGCATAGCGCCGAGGACTATCTCAATCGCCCAACCAGTTGCGGCCCGCCGGTGGCTGCGGCCGACCTCAAAGTCATGAGTGAAGATGCCAGTCAGGAAATGCCTATTGGCGAGGTTGGCGAGCTTTGGGCGCGCGGGCCGATGGTTGTGAAAGGCTATTGGAACCGTCCCGACGCAACGGCTGAAACCTTTGTCGAAGGCTGGGTCCGCACCGGCGATCTGGCGCGTCTGGATGATGAAGGCTTCTGCCATATTGTCGACCGCGCGAAAGACATGATCATCCGCGGCGGTGAGAATATCTATTCCTCCGAGGTCGAGAATGTCCTTTATGATCATCCGGCTGTGATGGATGCGGCTTTGATTGGCATCGAACACAAGACATTGGGTGAAGAACCGGCGGCGGTCGTGAATCTGGTGCAGGGACAAACAGCCAGTGAAGCCGAACTGCAAGAATGGGTTCGCGCCCGGCTGGCGAATTTCAAGGTGCCAGTAAAAATCCTCTTCAGCGCCGATAGCTTGCCGCGCAACGCCAACGGCAAAATACTGAAACGCGATCTGAAGTCGCTCTTTTGAACTTCAGTCGCTTTTCGGGGTGACGCGGATAAGGCCTTCCTGCACGGCTGACGCAACCAGCTTGCCATCCTGCGTGTAAAGTGATCCGCGATTAAGGCCGCGGGTGCCGCCAGTCCAGTCGCTATCCATCACATAGCAAATCCATTGATCCATCCTGAAATCGTCATGGAACCACATGGCGTGATCAAGGCTGGTCGAGAACAACCCGGGTGTTGTCCAATGCAATCCGTGCGGGATCATCGAAGTGGAGAGCAATCCCATATCGGACGCGAAGGCGAGGGTTGCACGGTGTGTCAGCGGATCATCCGGCAGCGGCGCAACGGTTTTGAACCACTGATATTGACGTGCGGGTTCACTTTTTCCTTCCGGGCGAAAGCTTCGCACGTCAAAGGGCCGCGGCATGCTCATCCGGTGGATATGTTTGTCCGATACTTGCGGGTTGCGGGCAATTTGCTCCATCATGCTCATGCATTTTTCGGGCGGCAATACATCCGGCATCGGCACCTGATGTTGGAGCCCCTCCGCTGGTTTTTGAAACGAGGCCGTCAAGTTGAATATGACCTTTTCATTTTGCCGGACAACGACCCTGCGGTTCGAAATGCTGCGCCCATCAAAGTCGCGGTGCACCCGAAAATGAAGCGGCTTTGTTTCGTCACCGGCGCGCAGAAAATAGGAATGCAGCGAATGTATGGTCTTTTCATCATCGACGGTACGATCGGCTGCAACAATGGCCTGAGCAATGACTTGCCCGCCAAAAATGCGTTCGCGAGCGGTTGAAGCGAGTGCAGGATAGTGAAATTCATCATCCGCATCTGCCGTGAGCTTAAAGGTGCGGAGCAGTCCGGTTATCAGCTTTTCAGCAGGCACCGAGGAGCGATGCGCCAAAGCTTCCGACAGCCGACGTTCGACTTGTTCGTCCGATAGTTGATCCAAAACTGCTTCTATTCCTTCAAATACTGTTATTGCCGGGTAGCTGGAATGTTCAGGGATAAATCTCGAACAGTCCGGCACCGCCTTGACCACCGCCAATACACATGGTGACAACGCCCCATTTTGCTCCGCGACGACGACCTTCCTGCAACAAATGTCCGGCACAGCGCGCGCCGGTCATACCAAAGGGGTGGCCGATAGAGATGGAGCCACCATTGACGTTATAACTTTCTGGATCAATGCCCAGACGATCGCGGCTGTAGAGACACTGGCTCGCAAAAGCTTCGTTGAGTTCCCAGATATCGATATCATCGACGGTCAATCCTTGCCGCTCAAGCAGCTTGGGCACCGCAAAGACCGGACCAATGCCCATTTCATCCGGTTCGCATCCGGCCACAGCCCAGGAAACAAAACGGCCCAAAGGTTTTAGGCCCCGACGCTCCGCTTCTTTGGCTTCCATCAAAACGACAGCCGCCGCGCCATCGGATAATTGGCTGGCATTGCCGGCGGTGATATATTTTCCTTCGCCCATGACTGGCTGCAATTTGGCGAGGCCTTCCAAGGTTGTGGTCGGGCGATTACACTCATCCCGATCCACTGTGTAATCTACGATGCTTTCTTCTTTGGTTTCCTTGTCGACCACTTTCATCTTGGTCTGCATCGGCACAATCTCGTCGGCAAAAAGTCCAGCTTCCTGCGCTGCTGCCATGCGTTGCTGCGATTGAAGGGAATATTCGTCCTGATATTCGCGGCTGATATTATAGCGCTCCGCCACAATATCGGCGGTATCAATCATTGGCATGAAGATATCAGGCGCAATTTTCAGGATTTCGTTATCGATGCTGCCTTCCGGCGCGCGTTGCCCTTGCATCGAAATGCTTTCAACACCGCCCGCCACAACGCAATCCGCGCCATCCCCGCGAATATGGTTCGCGGCCATGGCGATGGCCTGCATGCCGGACGAACAGAACCGGTTGATCGTCGCACCCGCCGTTGTCTTGGGCAGGCCCGCTAGAAGCGCCGCATTGCGCCCGATATTGGGAGCAGCATGGGCGACATTGCCCATCAAGCTGTCATCGACAAAGTCACTTTCGACACCAGACTTGGCAACCGCATGTTTGATTGCATGGGCCGCCATCGTCATGGGCGGCGTGATATTGAAGCCACCACGACCAGCTTTAGCGAGCCCGGTGCGGGCATAGGATACGACAACGGCTTCACGCATGATAAATCTCCCTTTGATGATGCTGGCCTAAGTCAATTTGGAACGGAGTCAAGATGCCAGTCGCTTGATGGAGGCGCGCTTAGCTGTCGGCATTCCGGGTTGATGTTTGCCTCAAACGGATATCGCAAAACGGCGCGTAAGCTTCATGATTATTGCAAGATCCTGCGGTTATGAACTAGTGCACCCTTTCATTACCCGCAAAAATGCGACATCAGAGGAAAGCGATGCTTTGAGATAAAGGAGACAGGGGTGTCACAGAATATTTATATATTGGGCGGTCATCAGACAGATTTTGCCCAAAACTGGACGCGTGAGGATCTGTCTTTATTCGATCTGTTTTCGACCACCGTGCTCACCGCGCTCGACAAGACCGGGTTGGAACCCAAGGATATAGAAGTCGGTCATGTCGGTAATTTTGTGGCGGAGCTGTTTACCGGCCAAGGGATGCTTGGCGGCTTTTTCGGGCATGTGCACAAAGACTTTTCCGGCATGCCGGCCTCGCGTCATGAGGGCGCCTGCGCATCCGGATCGCTCGCCATATTGGGAGCGATGACGGATATCGAAAGCGGCCGTTATGATCTCGCTTGCGTGGCCGGAGTAGAATTGATGCGCAATGTTCCCGGTGGGCAAGCAGCGGATAATCTTGGTGCCGCGATCTTCGTCGGTAAAGAAGGACAGGATGCCAAGTTCATCTGGCCCGCCATGTTCTCCGATCTCGCCGAAGAATATGATCGCCGTTATGGGCTGCGTCACGAGCATTTGATGGAGATTTCCAAAACCAATTTTAACAATGCGCGCCGCAATCCCAATGCGCAAAGTCGTGACTGGAAGTTTGAGGACAAGAGCTTTACCGCAGATGACGATTATAACCCGGTGATCGAAGGCTGGATGCGGCGGCAAGATTGCGGGCAGGTTTCAGATGGCGCAGCGGTCGTCTTTCTCGCATCCGAAGCGCGCGCCAAGCAATATGCAGATAGTCATGGCATTCCGCTGGAGAGTCTGGCCCAGATCAAAGGCTGGGGGCACACGACAGCGCCCATGCTCATGCAAACAAAATTGGTCGACAGCGCCAATGATGACTATGTTTTGCCATGGACCCGTAGGGCAATTACGGACGCCTATCGCCGCGCTGGCATCACTGGACCGGATCAACTGGATGCCATCGAAACCCATGATTGCTTCTCTGTCACCGAATATATGGCAATTGAGCATTTCGGCATCACGGCCCCCGGCGAAGCATGGAAAGCGATCGAGGACGGTGTCATCGCATTTGACGGCAGCCTTCCGGTCAATCCCTCGGGCGGTTTGATCGGCATGGGACATCCCGTTGGAGCGACCGGCGTTCGCATGATGCTGGATGCTTCCAAGCAAGTCACTGGAAATGCAGGCGATTATCAAGTAGAAGGCGCTGCAACAGTCGGAACCTTTAACGTCGGAGGCTCTGGCACCACCAATTGCGCGTTCGTCGTAGGAGCCTGATCATGAGCCCGAAATTATTTATCGCTTTAGTTGTAACAGTGCTCATCGGCGGACTGGTTGCTCTGGCGGGCAGTCAGGGCGGGGCAATTGCTGGCGGCGTACCGGTATTTTTGATCTGCGGGATCATGGCCTTTGGCATTAACTGGCTAGCGTTCATTCCGGCCAATGCCGCGAGGACCGAGAAATATTATGACCTGACAGGTTCCTTTACCTATTTGTCTCTGATGGTGGTTGCGGCTGTGCTATCGGCCCCGCTGGATTTGCGTTCTGGGATTATTGCCCTGATGGTGGTTATCTGGGCCGTGCGGTTGGGATCATTCTTGTTCCTGCGCATCCGCGATGATGGCGGTGACCAACGCTTTGACGAGATTAAAAAATCTCCCGCGCGCTTCTTTCTGACTTGGACTATGCAAGGGATATGGGTCCTGCTGACAGCCGCAAGTGCTCTGGTCATCATCACCAACAGCACACGACTGCCGCTCGATATATTCGCGTTTGTCGGCATTGGGTTGTGGATCGCTGGTTTTGCGATTGAAGTCATATCTGACAGACAAAAACGTGAATTTCGCAAAGTGCCAGCCAACAAGGGACGCTTCATTTCCTCAGGCCTTTGGGCATGGTCCCGGCATCCCAATTATTTCGGTGAGATATTATTGTGGACTGGCGTAACTGTAGCATCTTTGCCGGTGCTAAGCGGCTGGCAATGGGTAACGCTCATTTCACCGGTATTTGTCGCCTTCCTGATCATCCGCATCAGCGGCGTGCCGAAACTCGAGGCGCATGCGAAAAAGAAATGGGGCGATGAGAAGAAATATCAGGATTACATCGCATCCGTTCCGCTGGTCATCCCCCGCCCACCGCGAGGGTGAAGATCAAATCCGACTATCGTGAAGGGTGGCCGGCGCCTGTTCAGCCATCCTGACCCTTATCCAAATGCAGTATGGTGATCCGTGTTTTGCCATCTATGATTGCTCCCTGAACGCAAGGGAGGCGGAATAGCCATGGATCCTTATATTTATGTCGTCATCGTCAGTGCGCTGGCTTTGCTGGCCTATTATTTCACTTTGTTGATGGCTGGTCTGGCGCGGGGCAGGTTCAAGATTGAAGTGCCGTCTCATAGCGGCCCGCCGGAATATGAGCGATATGTGCGCGCCCATCACAATACGCTGGAACATCTCGTTCTGTTTCTGCCGGGGCTCTGGTTATTCGCTTATGCCGTTAGTCCCATTTGGGCGGCGGCCATTGGCCTGATCTGGCCCTTCATGCGCGTCGGCTATGCCTTGGGCTATCACAAGGCACCGGAAAAACGCTTGCTGTGGCTATATATCAGCATGCCGCCGATTTACATTTTTGTGCTGGGGTCGCTTATTGGCGCTATGGTGCAACTGATCAAAGGATAAGAGAGCTTATGACTATGGAATATGATCTGGTGATCCGTGGCGGCACCATTGCTGATGGCAGCGGTGGTGATCTGATCGAGGGCGATATTGCGATTAGCGATGGAAAAGTTTCGGCAATTGGCACGGTTGCCGGCACTGGCCGCGAAGAAATTGATGCTACGAACCGGATTGTGACGCCCGGCTTCATAGATGTGCACACCCATTATGACGGGCAATGCATCTGGGCTGAGGAACTGAGTCCATCTTCTTCGCACGGTGTGACGACCGCGGTCATGGGCAATTGCGGCGTCGGGTTTGCTCCTTGCCGCAAGGAGGATCATGATATGTTGATCAATGTCATGGAAGGCGTGGAGGATATTCCTGGCGTTGTGATGGCTGATGGTCTGCCGTGGAATTGGGAAACCTTTCCAGAATATCTCGACACCGTCGCAAAGGGCAAACGCGACATTGATGTTGCCGCTTATCTGCCGCACTCGCCGCTTCGGGTCTATGCCATGGGTGAACGCGGTGCTTCGAGAGAGCCGGCCAATGCGGATGATCTGGCCTTGATGCGCAAGCTGTCGAAAGAAGCGATCGAAGCAGGCGCGCTGGGTTTTGCAACTTCCCGGCTTTCGATTCACAAAACAGCGGACGGCGGAAGCATTCCGACCTTTGAAGCCGATATTGCCGAACTGGAAGCCATTTGCGGCGGCATGGCCGATGCCGGAACGGGAACGTTTCAGGTGGTATTGGACGCTTTTGTTGGTTGGGATAAAGAATATAAGGTGATCGAACGGGTGGTTGAATCCAGCGGTCGTCCCGCCACCTTCACGCTGGCCTCGGGAAATGATGCGCCGCCGCGTTGGCGTAAAGTGCTCGATATGATTGATCAGACCAATGCCAGCGGCGGCAAAGCAACGGCGCAAATCATGCCGCGCCCAATTGGCTTGATCGCTGGCCTCGAACTGACTGTGCATCCCTTTGTGCTCTGCCCCAGTTGGAAGAAAATTGCCGATCTGTCTGTTAAAGAGCAGATTGCAGCGATGCGGGATCCGCAATTGCGCGAAGCCCTGATTACCGAAGATTTTGAAGCAGGCCATCCGTTCAATGAGCTGGCTAGGGACTGGGATTGGCTCTTCCCACTCGATGATCCACCAGACTACGCGCCGCCAAGGAAAATGAGCATGGCCGGGCAGGCCGCGGCAAAAGGCTGTTCGCCGCAGGAAATTGCCTATGACCGGTTGCTGAACACCGAAGGCAAAGGGCTGTTTCTGGCCGCTCTTGGCAACTATGAAAATGCCAAGCTGGACAGCGCCCATGAAATGCTCAGCCACCCGCATTGCATTCCCGGACTGGGCGATGGCGGTGCACATTATGGCGCAATATGCGATGCCAGCTATTCGACCTTTTTGCTCACGCAATTTGTCCAGAAACCCGGCGAACTGCGCTTCGATCTGGCTGAGGCGGTACATATGCTGTCGCACAAAGCGGCCAAAGCGGTTGGTCTGCCCGATCGCGGGTTGCTGAAGCTAGGCGCGAAAGCGGATCTCAATGTGATCGATCTAGACAGCTTGAAGTTGCATCTGCCCGAAATCGTGCATGATCTGCCAGCGGGTGGACAACGCCTGCATCAACGCGCAACGGGCTATGACGCGACCATTGTTTCAGGCGAGGTGATCCGCCGATTTGATCAGTCAACCGGCGCGAGGCCCGGGCAATTGATCAGGAATGCATGACACAAAGATGATGTAATCTGTCTTGTGTTTCCAGTTGCCAATATCGATACCTTCCCGAAACAAAAAAGTTCTTGTGATCACTTGATATGGGCTTGCTACACTAAGCGCTGATGACCTTATCCCATGGGCCGGTAATGGCAAATGTCGTCGATGGTGAATAGAGATTCACAAACATTGTTGACCCATCTGGTGAAAAACAGGTTCCTGCAAATTCTGTCTGGATGCGCGTCCTGCCAAATATATATGTTTTACCATCCGGCGTGACCCCGCGCAGATGATTATTGGTGATGTCGGTATATTGGTCTTCCGAAACCATCAGATGTCCGTTTGGCATGACACAGATATTGTCGCCCAGATTATAGATGGCTGCATCCTGGCTTTCGAGGAACAGTTCAAGCTTCCCTTGCTTGCCCTTGCCGCCTTCTTTTCTGCTCGGCTTGTAACGGAATATCTGGCCAAATTTCTTGGCTCCGCCACTAGTTGCGGTGAAGAAAAGCTGTTGTTCCTTCTCATCCCAGAAAATGCCTTCGCCGCGCGCAAATATTGTCGCCCCAAGTTTTGCACCGCGTTCCCGCAATTCGCCGGCGCTTCTTTCGGGATTACCCAATGTGATCCATTCTGCGCGGTGATCGCTGCCACGGTCAATCTGCCTGCTGTCCCAGTTGCGCGTATCGGAAATATCTTTCAGCGCCAGCGCCTGGAGCGTGCCGCCCTCGGCCAGCTTGCCTTTCACTTTGGGGATGAAACGGTAAAAGAGGCTGTCCCCGCGATCTTCGGTCATATAGGCTATGCCGGTGCGTGGGTCGATACAGACCGCTTCATGGACAAAGCAGCCCATCGCTTTTAGCGGCACAGGGTCGACAAGCCCTTTATGGCTCGCGGGCACTTCAAAAATATAGCCGTGATTCTTGTCCACGCCTTCGCCAACCTCCAGCGAGCTTTCTTCACAAGTCAGCCAGCTACCCCAAGGCGTGATCCCGCCCGAACAGTTGCGCACCGTACCGACAAGGCTCAGATATTCCTCGACAACCTTGCCTGCATTCATGTCGTAGACCAGCGTGGTTGTGCCGCCGGGCACGGGCATTTTTGATTTGTTGCTGAGCCGATCATAGGCTTTCAATTCAGGACCTACCTTGCTGCGAAATGGCCCTTCGCGCAATTGACGGTGATCCAGTTCATGGTTGCGGATCAGGGCAATCTTGCCGTCACCAATATCGATGCAACCCATGCCATCGGCGGCATTGGGCACAACCATTCCGTCATTCATAAGATTTCCAAGCCGCGAGATGACTTTGTAGGAAAAGCCTTCCGGCAGATCGAGAAGGCGGCCTGGATCGGACAGCAAATCACCATAGCCTGCCACTTCATTCTTGCCCGTGAAAGGAAGGTTTGCGTAAGCGCGCGTGGCAAGGCCGACAAAGGCAGTGCCAAGCATGGTCGCTCCAAATTGGCGGCGGGTGAAAATCATACTAGCTGTACTCCTTAAAATAACTGCATCATGTCACATGCTATCGCGACAACAGACTAGTCGGCAATAAGTAGGCGAAAATAGGGGAAGCGCTTACAAAAAAGCATAAGGTACTGAGTATACTTGTAAATGCAACGCTGGTTTTTGCGCCCAAGGCGGGCACTTGGAGCGCAATTGCTGACTTAACTTACATCGAGGGGGAGGGCGCTGCGTTGGCAAAATAGGCTTGGCCCCAATTTCTCCCTACTTTCGGCAACAAGTGCCTCCATCATGTCCCGCTAATATATCAAGTGTCTTCTAACCATTCGCGCCGCAATGGTTTCGCAGCGAGCGCCATGAGCGCGGCTGCGATAATATAGAATGTCAGTGAAATCAGCATCGAATACCGCAACCCGTCTTCACCAAAGATGGGCGTAAGGCGGTCGGACAAAACCCCCAAAAAGAATATACCACCTCCGATGCCGATTAGATTGTTAATAAGCAGGAATAGTGCCGAGGCCGTGGCTCGTGTTTCTGCAGGCACTAGATGTTGCACTGCCGACAACACTGGGCCGAGCCAAATATAGGCTAGTCCTTGGGGGATCAGAAACAGGAAGAACGCAACGGTAGGGGAGCTGCTCATTATCCCAGCTGCAAATAGCGGTACCGCCAGTATGAAGGCGACCGCTGGAACCTGTCCATAGGCGCCTTTGTTCTTGCGGCCCAACCAATCGCCTAAGATGCCGCCACCGATCACGCCTCCAACGCCGCCGATCAGCAAGATCAAACCAAAAAATAGAGATGTTTCGATGAGGTCCAAGCCAAAACTACGCTGCAACAGGCTAGGGAGCCAAAAGGCAATGCCATAGCCGAGCATTGAGCTGGAAGCGGCACCAAAGGCAAGAAACCAGAAGGCGCGTTTCTTGGATAGAATCTTGAGGATATCGATAAAACGGGCCTGTGCCGGTGAAGCGCCAACGATTATCGGTTGTTTCACAGGGTCGCGGACGAGATATTTGAACAACGGTGCGATCAAAACACCCGATAATCCGACGACAAGGAAGGCAAGGCGCCAGTCAACCGTCGCCGCAATATAGCCCCCCGCAACCACGCCGGTGGCAGATCCGATCGGGATGCCGAGCGAATAGATGGACAAGGCGCGTGCGCGTTTTTCGCTCGGGAAATAATCCGCGATCAGCGCATAGGATGGCGCGACGCCGCCAGCTTCGCCAATGCCAACGCCGAGGCGTGCGAGGAAGATCGACCAGAATCCCTGGGCGAAGCCGCAAAGAGCTGTAAATCCGCTCCATATGCCCAAGGAAATGGTGATGACCCAGCTGCGGCTGGTCTTGTCCGCTATCCAGCCGAGCGGCACGGCCAAAGTTGAATAGAGCAGGGCGAACGCAATGCCGCCGAGCAATCCCATCTGGGTGTCGCTAAGCCCGAGGTCGGACTGGATGGGCCCTGCGAGTATCGCCAATATCTGTCTATCAACGAAATTGAAGATATATACGATCAGCAACATGCCGAGTGCGACATTGGGAGAGGTGGTGCGGGATGAGACGGCGGCCTTACTTGCCATCTAGTGGTCCGCGCTTTGCAAAAACTGTACGATCGCGGTCAAGGCATCCGGTTCATCGAGCATCGGTGCATGGCCGCGATCGGCAATCTCGACAGCACTGATCGGTCCGGGATGACGGCTTTGCATCTCCGCTATGGTCGCGGGAAAAATTATATCTGAAAGCGCGCCATGGATGATCAGTGTGGGTATGGCCGCGAGACTATCCCACATGGGCCAAAGGTCGGGAGGGACCGCAGTTTGCTGGTTGCCCGATAGGCCCTGTGCGATAGCAGGATCGTATGCGAATTTGACAGACCCGTCTGGTTGTCGCTGGCAGGTGCGCTGCGCAAAGCCGAGCCAGTCTTGATCATCATAGCCGACCATCGTGTCGCCATGTACTTTGTGGCAATGATCGGCGGCCTCTTGCCAGCTTTCAAACGGAGGTAGTGCTCCTACATAGCTTTGAATACGGTCTAGGCCGTCTTGCTCGACGACCGGGCCGACGTCGTTGAGGATCAGTGTTTTGAAACGCTGTGATTCCATCGCTGCCATCATCATCGCCATGAGGCCGCCCATGGATGTCCCGATCAGGCCGATTTGATCCAGTTGCAGGCTGTCCATCAATGCCATCATGTCGATAACATAGGTGGCCGGAATATAGTTGGCCGGGTCAGGGTCATAGTCGGACCGTCCGCGCCCGCGCTGGTCCGGGATGATCAAGCGGTATTTCCCGGTCAGACGTGCGGCGAGACCTTCAAAATCGGCGCTGTTCCTGGTGAGGCCGTGCATCAACAATAGCGGTGGTCCGTCGCTTTCATAAATGCGCGCGTAAAGCGTCAGTCGATCATCACCGCTGCGGTAAAAATGATCCTGATAGACAGGCGGATCGCTTTGCTCGCGATCCGCCTGGAGGAAGTTGTTCGCCACGTCCGGCCGGCTTAAAATTTGATTTCGCCAGTGACGAAAACGCGCCGGGGATCACCGAAAAAGGCGGTTAGCGTGCCTTCCCGTCCCAAGGTCGAAATAAAGGGTGCACCATTTTGGCCACCGGCGACAAAATTATAGCCAGCCACCTTATAGCGCTTGTCGAACAGGTTCTTGCCATGGACTCCGATGGAGAAAAAGTCGCTGTCGTCTGTGTAAACCAGGCTGGCATCGACCAGCGCAAAACCGTCCTGATCCAGGAACGGATTGGGCGATTCAAACTGGCTGGCATCGCCACGAAACGAGATGGAGCTGATCAGGTCGAGCATCCCGCTTGCTACTGGTACGCCGAGATTGAACGACATGCTGCCAGTCCAGTCCGGTGTGTTCTGGAACACGCGTTCGTCTGCGACATCATTGCCGAGATTGTCGATAAACGTATTGAAATTGGCGTCGAGATAGCCAAGCGACCAGCTGACATTGAACCGGCTGCCAGTTCCGGCAAAATCTTTGCCAACAAGAGCGCGGCCTTCAAATTCGAAACCGTTGACGTCGGCGCTGGCGGCGTTGGATGTGATCCCAGCGAAACTGTCGTTGGTGCCGTCGCCATCAGTATCGACGCCGACTGAACCCGGTATCTGAACATCGGAATAATCGCCTTTGAACAGCGCAACACTTACATTCAGTCGATTGTCGAGCAGGGATGCTTTCCAGCCCAGTTCATAACTATCGACGGTTTCCGGATCAAATTGAAGGAAGTTGAACACCTCATCTGCTGAAATCGTGCCATCCTGATCGAAATCCGGAGTTAGGCTGGTCTGGCCGCGCGGATCAAAACCACCACCCTTGAAACCGCGCGAATAGGTGAAATATATATTGTGGTTTTCATTTGGTTTCCAGCTGACCGATGCCCGCGGGGTAAATTCCTTGAACGTATCGCTGCCTTCAAAATCGGATGTAACCAATATCGGTACGCCGGCACCATCAAATTGATCGGAAAACCCGTTGATGAATGTCGTTCGCAAGATCCGCGCGCTGCGTTTGTCGCTTGTGTAGCGGCCACCAACAGAAACGCTAAGCTGGTCGGAAATATCATAAGTGAAATCACCGAATATCGACCATGTCTTGGTATCGACATCACCTAGCGTCTGGGCATTTAAGCCGGGTAAGCCAACAGTCGGCAAGGCACCTGTCGTTGCGAGTAGCACGTCAAACACGTTAAACGCATTAGCGTCGAGATAATAGGCGCCCAAAACACCGTTCAAGCTATCGCTTTCATACAGCAGCTGGAATTCCTGACTGAACTGGTCATTCTCATAGATAACCGGAACGTCGAGATCTTCGGAAGGCAAGCTGTCAAAGTCGATATTGGAAGAGGATTTGTCTTCACGGTATGCAGTAATGCTCTTGAGGGTAATATTGTCCGAAACAGGCGCTTCGATGAGCAACGATCCGCCATAAGCCTCGACCAGTTGTTTAGGGACAGTCAAACCAGCCCGCGTATCAAAAACATCATCCAACACTGGCGCACCCGTCAGCAGGCTGGGTATCAGGCGATGCCCCTGACGCGGATCGCTTTCGTCGCGGATATAGTCACCGGACAAGCGGACAAAAAATCCGCCATTATCAAATTCAATACTGCCGCGCGCTGCCCAGACATGCTTGTTGTAATTTTCAACACCCTGCTGCACCAGATTGTCACCAAAGCCGCCGCGGCTGAGCCGCGCGCCGCCGGCGCCGATGCGCAGGCTATCGGTGATCGGGGTAGAGGCAGTGACGATTAAGTCGGCCTGATCATAGGAACCATAGGTACCTTTTATCTTGACCGAAGTGTCATCAGGCAGGCGCCGCGAGACATATTTAATCGCACCACCAATCGTGTTGCGGCCATATAACGTGCCCTGCGGTCCGCGCAGTACTTCGATCCGTTCGACATCATAGATATCCAAAACAGCGGCTTGCGGTCGGTTGAGGTACACATCGTCGACATAAAGACCTACGCCCGCTTCAAAGCCGGCAACCGGGTCTTGCTGACCCACGCCGCGAATGAAGGCAGTCAATGTTGTGTTGGTGCCGCGTGATACTTCCAAGGTCAGGTTGGGAACTTCCTGACCAATCTCGGTAATGTCCTGCACACCGGATGCGGTTAGAGCGTCGCCGCTAATCGCTGTAATGGAAAGAGGGACGTCGACCAGGCGCTCTTCGCGGCGACGTGCAGTAACAACAATCGTGCCGTCATCGGTGTCTTGCGTTGCCGTTTCACCGGCCTGTGCATGGGCAGCGGTTGGGGCAAGCAATGCTGTTGCCAAGCCCGATACCAAAGCGGCATAACTAACGCTGTGTTGAAATCTCATGAGAACCCTCCTGCTAATATTTTGCCTGGTATTTCCAGATTATTGACAGGTCTTTACTGAAAGGTGAATCATATTTCAACTTTGAAATTTGCTAATCCCATAAAATGTCGTTAGCCGTGACTTCATGGACACAGAATATTCCGATCATGTTGAATCTAAAGACAAGCAACCACGCACTGCTCGCGGTCTGAAAACAAAACGAAAATTGCTCGACGCAGCCGCGCTGGAATTTGGTGAAAAAGGGTTTCACGAAGCGTCGATTACCGGAATAACCCAACGCGCCGGGACCGCTTTGGGCAGTTTCTATACCTATTTCGATTCGAAGGAGGAATTGTTTAGCGCACTGGTGAAAGACATGAGTGCGCGTGTCAAAAGCCATGCCGCCAGCGCAATGACAGAGTGGCAGGACGCGCTGGAACGGGAAAAGTTGGCGCTGGAAGCGTTCATGAACTTCGCACGCGAGCATAAGGAGATCTACCGGATCATCGACGAAGCCGAATTTGTCGATCCGGAAAGCTATCGATCTCACTATGAGGAAACCGCCGCCCGCATCTTCGAACGGCTGCAAGAAGGAAGCGACGCTGGCGATTTGCGTGATGATCTGGATGAGGCCCATGCTTGGGCCATCATGGGCATGAATGTTTTTCTTGGTTTGAGATACGGTATTTGGAGTGAGGAGAAATCCGCAGCTGAAATTGCTGAGATCGCGAATGAAATTTTAGCTACCGGCATCACGGTCGGCGAAAAATAGTTATAATTTCGGTGATCTGCGGCACAGGAAGAATTACTTCTTAACACTATGTAGCTTAGCTAGCAGATTATATTATCTTGGCGGGCATCGATCATTGCAAATTTTCTATGATATCGCCAAGTACTTCAAGAATTCACTGGATCTGGGGGCATTAAAAGATCGTGGAACTTCAAAGAACCTTTTCTTTTTTTCTGATCATCCTGCTGGCGCAAATTGTCGGTTCGCCAGCAACTAATGCCCAACCGTTAAAGCGGACCGCTCCACTTTCTGGACAGATCTCAGCTACCAAGGGCGGCGAGCAGGCGACTTTGTTGCCTCGCAAGGCCTGGCAAAAAGCATTACGCCGACAGGATCTCAAAGCAGGAGATGTCCTTCGCACCAAGGCCGCAGGCACGCTGGCTATTGTTTTTGTCGATGGTACCCAAGTTCGGTTGGGCAGAAATTCGATCATGGTTGTGCGCCGCGTCGCCAAGAGCGGATCATCCTCGCTATCATTGCAGCGTGGGCGGGCATGGGGGCGTAGTCCGCGAAAGCGAAGCAACCTGTCCATCGAAACACCATCGGCTACGGCGGCAATTCGCGGCACGGAATGGGCTATCACCGCCGACGCAGTTTCTAGCCAGTTGCAGGTTTTTTCAGGCACGGTCGAACTATCGAACGACGCAGGATCGCTGACCGTCGAAGCAGGGCAGGCAGCCTCCGTCTTACGCGGGCAAGCACCGACGCGAACGGTGTTGGTCAATCCGACCGGGCGCGAGCAGATGCTCTATTTTGTCAATCTGGCTGATGGGCTGGATTTGCTGGGTAACGATAGTGATACGTTCATTCGGGCGAGGCGACAGGCCGCCAGCGGAGACTGGGAAGGTGCATCTCGGTTATTTGGCGAATTGACCCAATCGACCAACGCTGCGGACCAGTTATCCGGTATCTATGGCAGCTATGTCGCTGCCGTACAAATAGGCGACGAGCCAGCAAGGCCCGTGCTGGACTATACAGCCGAGAGCTTTCTCGTGCTTACGTTGATTGACGCTTATGAAGGGGATCTGCGCGCAGCGAAAAACACAGCAGAAAAGGGACTGCGGGCCTTTCCGGACTCTGCTCCGCTTTATCAAGCCAAAGCAGAGGTAGAGACATTATTGGGCGACTCTGATGCCGCCATCGATACCATGGCGGCGGCCCGTACCGCCTTTCCCTCAAATGTTATACTGACTGTTGGTGAAGCCGATTTACTCCGTGATTATCGCGGCGAACCGAAGGCTGCGCGAGATCTTTTGGAACCGGTACTTGCCGCAGATCCGGACAATTTCCTTGCCCGAAAATCGCAGGCAAAAAACTGGATGGCTATTGGCGGACTGAAAGAGGCGAATCAGCTTGTGGAACAAGCGCTCGAGGTGCGACCCTATGATGCCGAACTGGTCAGCATGCGGGCCGAAATCTTGCTAGAGCAAAACAGATTATCGGCGGCCAAGGCTGAAATCGATAAAGCCCTGGAAATGGATGCCGGTAATGCGCTGGCGGGCAATGCGCTGGCGCAATATTGGCGCCGCAAGGACCGTTTGGATCAGGCGCTGGAGGCCTCTTTAGCCGCATCGGCGCGTAATCCAGACTATGGCATGGGCTTTCTTGGCCTTGCGCAGGTCCATCATGAAATGGGTGAGATCGGACTGGCCGAACAGCAATTTGATGCAGCCGACCGGCTTGATCCGTTTAATCCCGCCATTCCGCTGGCCCGCACGGGCGTGGCTTTGCAGGATTTTGCGGCTGATGACGGGATCCGGAACGCCCGTGAAGCTTTGGATCGTTATCGCGGGCGGGGCGGCGAATATGCCAATTTGTCCGAAAATCGCGAAACCGGCAGCCTTGTCTCTCAGGCTTTTCGTTTCCTCGATCTCGAAGGCTGGGGCCGCTATTATGCAGACCGGGTGTTCGACAGCTTCACTCCATCAAGCTATTTCGATCAAGCGATTAATCAGACCCCGGGCCCTTTCCTGATCCGCAATCCCGATGGTAGTTATAATGCCCAGCAGGCAGCGACCGGTAGCGAGCAGGGGGAGAGTTTCGAAGCGCTTTCGAGCTTCCTGCAGGGTGTAGCGCTTGATCCATTAAGTGTCGCTAGTTCCCGCCGCCGCTTGCGGTTCGACAATGGCAATTTTTTCGAACCATTTGTGGGGGCTGCTTTCCTCAGCGAAGACTTGCGCAGCGAGCAGGTGATCAGCGGCGGTCTTGATACAATTTTTGATGCCCCTCTGCCCACGGCGATATGGATCCGCGGCAATTATACCGATGTTTCTGATAAACGGCGGCGCCCGGATATCAGCCCATTTTCGAGGCGACGTGGCGCGGATAGTTGGTTTTTCAGCAGCTATGTTGGGCTGGAACTCACACCGTCAGACAGCTTGGTTTTAAACGGTGAGTTAAACCGCAACAGCAGCTTGTCGGAATCCAATATTATTGGCATTCAGGACAATAGATTTGATCTCGAAGAAGACCGTGAGACCGAGAGGAATTTCTTGTTCGGACTGTACAATCACGAATTCGGTTATCGCGATCAGCTTACCATCGGAGGCGGCTTCGGGAGATCACAGCTAAACCTCATCACGCTGAACGTTTCCAGTACCCTGCCTTTCTCGGACCAATTGTCGCAAAACCGCGGTACTTTTCGTTATCTGAGCGCGAACTATGCCAAAGGCTTTGGTCCGCTGGACCTGCGGATCGGCGGGGAGTGGAGTGATGTGCGGACGCGGGAATTGAACACTCCCTTTGATTTCGAACAGGATATTGTCGATCCCAATCTCGTGCCCGCCCGCTTCGATTTGCGGTCCAAAGAGGCGCGTGCCTATGTCGATCTGCGTTACAATCCGATAGAGCCGCTAGTTCTCCAGGGCCAGATGGAAGTTATCGCTCGCACGATTGCCGGTGATACGCGTCATCCGATTAACTGGCGGCTTGGTGCATCCTATGAGCCGATTGAGGGTCAATGGCTGCGGGCGGCTTTCCTGCGCCAGAGCCGCGGATTGTTCGACTTCAGCTTTCGTCCTGCCGCGGTGGTCGGTTTGCAGGCGAATAGTGCGCCCAGCTTTCGCGAGAGCCGCAATGACAGTTTCATCACGCGCTGGGATGCCGAATGGTCTGATCAACTTTTCACCACCGTCGAGTATCAGGATCAGCAATTGGAAGCGGTAAGCTATGCTATTCCTGATTTGCCTGTGGACATTACCGGCTTCCCGGTGTCGGTGAAACGGATCAGCGCGGAAGCCAATTTATGGCTACGCGGCAATATCGGGCTGCGGGCTTCCTACGCCTATACGGACAGCACGATTGAAGGCAGCTTCGTATCAGGTGACAATGTCAATCAAGCCATTGGGCCAACTTTTGGTTGTGCCACGGCTGACCTGAATCTCTTTTTTGGCTGCACTTACGAAATTGGCGATCAACTGCCGTTCGTTCCTGGCCATTTCGCACGCGCTTCGCTCGTGTGGAGCCTGCCAGCGCCCGTCCGGCTGAAGGCAACTGTTTCGGGCAGCTACATTGGCGGGCAGAGAGACGACCTGCGCTTGCCGATCGAAGATGCAACACTTATCGATGCCCAGTTGGAATGGGAGCCGCTTGACCAGCGCTTGGCAATCAATTTTTCTTTGTTGAACTTACTAGATAAACGATATGACTCCGCGACCGATGTAGCCGCGCCGCGCTTGACGGTGGTCGTTGGAGCGGAGGTTCGTTTCTAGATGGCTACGTCCGGGATCAGCGAGATTTTTTCACCGCGCCATAAGCTGTCTGGCGCGATAATGGTTGCGGCTGTAGCCTTGCTAGTCGGATTGCTGAGTCTCACCACGGTCATGCGTGATCTTGACGGGCGTAGCTTTGACTATTTGTCGACGACCGCGCCGGTGCTGCCTGAACAGCCCGGTATCACCCTGATTGCGATTGACGAACCAAGCATGGACGCGATCGGTCAGCAATGGCCTTGGTCTCGTGCTCAACATGCAGAACTGATCCGTCAGCTGCGCAATGCCGGGACCAAAGCTATCGCCTTTGATGTGCTCTTCGCCGAACCTGCTGACGAAGTGCAGGATCAGGCGCTGGTGGACGCCATGGGCCCCGATATCGTTCTAGCTGCCGATGAAAGCCTGATTGAACGGCCCTATGGCAGCACGCTGGTCCGGACGGAACCTATGCCTGTATTGATTACGGCTGGTGCGCAATTTGGTGTTGCGAGCTTGTCAATGGACGGTGATGGAGTTCTGCGAAACATGCCGCTTTATCGTGATGGCTTTATGACCAAGCTGCTTGAGATGACCACGGGGGAAACTACACCAAAAAGCCAAACGTCACGCCGGATCCAGCATTTTGGCCCGGCGGGCAGCTATCCCACCATCTCCTATTATCAGGCGCTCGATCCAGCGACCTATCTGCCGCCTGATTATCTCAAAGACCAGATCGTCATCGTTGGTTTCGCATTGCAGACCAATGCCGATGTGGCAGCGGGTGGCATTGATGCTTTTGAAACCGCTTATACGTTACGCTCACGCCAACTGACTCCCGGTATCGAAGTGCAGGCAACGATTTTTGACAATCTGCGCACTGGGCTATCCATCGGACAAGCACCGCGCTGGCTTTCACTTGTGTTCATAGCAGTTGCAGCTGCGTTGGCGCTGCTCGTCTCCCGGCCTAAGGCCCCGGTAAGGAAAGCTCTATTGCTCGCACTTGCATTACTGGGTTTAATCGGCATGTCCTGGTTGCTGCTGCAATATGGGCGTTTTTGGATCGGACCAGTGGCGCCATTGATTGCTTTAGCATTGGGTGTGGCTGCGATTGCGACCCGGGATTTTGCTGGTGAGCAGAGACGGGGCCGTGAAGTGAGGAATGCTTTTGGCCAATATCTAGCGCCAGAAATGGTGCAAAAAATTGCAGATGATCCCAGTCTGCTCAATCTCGGCGGCGTTAACCGCGAACTGACAATACTGTTTTCCGACATTCGGGGATTCACAGCGATTTCAGAAGCGATGCAGGACGATCCGCAGGGGCTCACGCGCATAATCAATACGATCCTTACCCCGCTATCCAACATCATCCTCCGCCATGGCGGTACAATCGACAAATATATGGGCGATTGCGTGATGGCCTTCTGGAATGCCCCGCTTGATGATCCCGATCATGCTCTGCACGGGCTGGAAGCAGCGCGCGAGATGCTGGCGGAAATGGACAATATCAATCGCGAAATTCAGGCGATGCTTCCCGCTGACGCCAATGTACCGGTAATCCGGATAGGCATCGGCATCAACACTGGCACATGCGTGGTTGGCAATATGGGGTCGGATCGCAGGTTTGATTATTCGGTGTTGGGCGATGCCGTCAACCTGGCATCGCGCCTCGAGGGTGAATGTAAAGAACAGGCTGTCGACATATTAATTGGTCAGGCCACCGCCACCGCCGCACCGTCTTTGGCTTTCAAGAAAGTAGCCGATATTCAGGTAAAAGGTCGATCAGCGACAGAGCCAACTTATACCCTATGTGACGAACTTTAGTTCACATACCACCTCATAAACGTGAGCTTGTTGATCTGCATTTAACTTGGCGCACCACATAGCGACAGGGTTGACCCGGTCCATTTCACCTACGCAATATTGCGTATCGCGCTACAGAATTTCTCTCGCCAAATATTGGGTATGACTTGGAAAACAATACGCCTGGAACTGGCCCGAACCGCTGAGCATCCCAATGGATCGTCAGCTCATGCTTATGTCTTTCGTGCTCCGCTGGATGATGCCGGGTTCATCGAACCAAAGGCGCTCCGTGAAGCTGAAAAACGTCCGGTAGTCCGCCGCTTCTGGCTCGGAGAGCGGGATCAGAATGGGGTGGTAATAACCACCGACAAAGGCTGGGCCTTTTCTTACAAAGTTGGTGATGATGATGACGAAGTCATATTCGGACTGCAAAATCATCCGATCAAGGTCGGTGAATATCTAACAATCACGGAAGCTGATGGCAGCGAGTTGCCGTTCCGGGTGATCCGCTGCCACGAATAAGGGAGGAATGATCATGTTTTTTTGCTCAACAATATCACGCAATCTTTTGATCGGCGCAGGCTTGCTATGCGTCGCCAGCACGCCTGCTGCTGCCGAATGTGTGATCGGTTCCGAGCCGCTTTTCGATCCATTCGCTCCCTATAAGGGCGGGTCAGCCATAGTGCATAAAGATAGCGGTTTCGTTTTCCCAGCTGAAACGGCCGGGTTCAGGCGTCTGTGTGAAATGACCACTGACTTTTCCGGAGACAATTTCCAAATTCGCTATGAGCGTACGATTGGAGAGCAATTGATCGCCGTGGATATTGCGGTGGTCCATCTCGAAGACCTCACCGCTCGTGACCATTACCTGATCATCAAGCCTACGGTCATGTCGCATTATGCTAGCGCCTCGATCGAGTCGGAAGGCGATTATTTCGTATCTGGGCGGGAAGATTTGTCCGCTTATCAAGGCATATTTGACGGGCAGAAAGATCAGGTGCCGTGGCACGTCAGCGTGACCGCGATTGATTATGGCTATTGGGATGCCCGTTTGATCGCATCCTACCCTCACGAACTCGATGTGCCAGCGCAAGAAGCTCTGATGGAACTGGTTGCGGCCTTCCAATGGCAAAGCCCTGCGGACGACAAAAGTGAAAAAGACGGACGATGAAACGCATTGCGATTATCGACGCTCATCCCGATCCTGATCCCGGGCGCTTCGGACATGCTTTGGTCTCTGCCTATGCCCATGCCGCCAAAGAAGCTGGTCATGAAGTGAGAGAAATCCGGTTGGCGGGGAAAGATATTCCGATATTACAAAGCCGTAGCCAATGGATGGAGGAACCCGTGCCTGCCGATGTTAAGCCGGGCCAGGATGCGATTAAATGGGCGCAGCATATTGTCATTCTCTATCCTTTGTGGATGGGTGACATGCCTGCTCTGTTAAAAGCCTTTATCGAGCACGCCTTTCGGCCTGGGTTCGCGCTCAGCTATGAAGAAGACAAACGCGTACCGAAGAAATTATTGCGCGGCCGCACCGCAAGGCTGATCGTCACGATGGGGATGCCGGCCTTTTTCTATCGTGCCTATTTTGCGTCACATAGCGTGCGCAGTTTCAAACGGAACATTCTGGCGCTGGCCGGTGTAGAACCGGTTGCAACCTCTCTGATCGGCAATGTCGATGGTAGGCCCAAGCATCGTGAGCGGTGGCTGAAAAAGATGATCGATCACGGCGCCAATGGCGATTGAGACGGGTGTCTGGGTCTCCGTAATAACCCTTATACAGAGCTAAAAACGATGGGGATACACTTCTCCTACTGATGCTTTCCAAGCGGAAGGCCATCAAAAATAGGAGAAAAATCATGAAATCCGTGCTGCTCTACGTCAACGATGACTCCGGTTTGGAGGCGAGGCTTCAGGCAGCGCTAGATGTGACCCGCGCAACAAATGGCCATCTTCATTGCCTGCGCGCCAATCCCTATAATCCGCAAATGGCCTTTGACGGCGTAACCGGCATGTCGGTGGTCTATGACGTCGCAAAACTGACGCGGGAGGCCGATGAGAAATTGCGCACTGAAATTGAAAGCCGATTGGCGGATGAAGATGTGCCTTGGCACTATGAAGAGGTCAATGCCAGTCCGGCCCGCGCGCTCGCCCGCAACTCGGCGCTAGCGGATCTTATGGTTTTGAGCTCGGCCAGCGGTGACGAGGACAATGTTTTGCCCCTTGGAATATTGGGTGATGTGCTATTCAACACAAATGTCCCAGCGCTCGTCCAGCCCGATGATGTCAAAAAATTTGATGCTACCGGAGCTGCGGTGGTGGCCTGGAATGGTAGCTTTGAAGCTGGCAACGCGCTGCGTGCCGCTGTTCCTATGCTGTATCTGGCAAGCGCCGTTCATATCCTCACCGTGGACGAAGACAAGGATCACGATCTGCCCCCGCTCGCCGCATCAGAATATCTCTCGCGCCACGGCATCACCTCTGAAATACATAGCATGTCGGCAAAAAAGCCTTCTGTGGAAGCTGTGCTCCTATCGTCAGCCAAAGCGCTGCACGCCAGCTATTTGGTGATGGGCGCCTATGGCCATAGCCGTGCGCGCGAGTTTCTTTTTGGCGGTGTCACACGAAGTCTTTTCAGGGAATGCTCCATACCGCTTATCGTCTCTCACTAGGCTTTTGGGAGTTGCGTAATGGCCGAAACCACCATCATCAAATTTCACGGTGCCGCCGGTACTGTAACGGGTTCATGTTTCGAAATTAGCGGTGCGGGCAAGACGATACTGGTCGATTGCGGCCTGTTTCAGGGCACACGGTCGCTTGAACGGCTGAACTATGAGAAGCTTCCTTTTGACCCCCGTACAATCGATGCGATCGTTCTGACCCATGCGCATCTGGATCATAGTGGAAGGATGGCTTGCCTCTACACAAGTGGCTGCAAAGCGCCAACTTTTTGTACGGCACCTACCGCTGACATATTGAAGCCGCTATTGCTCGATTCTGCTAAGCTGCAGGCGGCATCGGCAGAACGCCGCAACCGGCGCGCAGATCGCGCTGGCCTCCCGCCATTTGTTCCGCTTTATACCGGCCCAGATGTCACAAAATTGATGAAAAACATAACGGCAGTCGACTATTGTGAGCAAGTGGACCTGGGTAATGGTGTTTCATTTCGTTTGTGGAATGCGCGCCATATCGTTGGTTCGGCTTCGGTCGAGATTAACATTGCTGGTCAGAGGTTGATGATATCCGGCGATATTGGTTCTGGCACGGCAATAGAATGCGCGGGTCAGGAACTGGGCGGATATGATCATATCATCTGCGAGGCGACCTATGGCGCAAGGGATAGAGAAGAAACGCTGATCAGTGAACGCCGCGAAGCGCTGGCTTGCTATGTTGAGAATACACTGAAATCCGGTGGGAATTTGCTGATTCCAGCCTTTGCGGTCGAGCGGACGCAGGTCATATTGGAAGATTTCCTCGCTCTGTTTGACGCTGGAAGATTATCGCCAATCAATGTTTTTCTCGACGCGCCGCTTGCCCAGAAAATAACGATGGCGATGCTAAAATATCGCGACAACGGGGCGGATTTGCTCAAACGCCCCAATATTCGCTTTGTCCAATCTGTGTCGGAATCCAAACAGTTAAACCATATAACGGGTGCTGTTGTTATCGCCGGTTCCGGAATGTGCGAAGGCGGGCGGATTCGCCATCATCTGATCCGCAACCTGCCGAAGCGACAGTCTCGAGTTTTGTTTACCGGCTTTCAAGTTGCCGGAACACTGGGCTCGGTGCTGAATGGCGGCTCCAAATTGGTCCGAATCTCTGGCAATGATGTAATCGTCAATGCCGATATTGACATATTGGACGGCTATTCCAACCATGCTGATCGCAAAGAATTGGCGCATTGGCTGAACGAACATAGCCCAGTTTCGGGTTCCATATTTCTCGTCCATGGCGAGCAACAGGGGCTGAAGGCTCTTACCGGCGACCTTGTAGCGACAAAGCGGTATAATGACCCGATCATCCCATCACTGGGTCAGCAATGGCAACTGAACCCGCGCGCGCCAGCTTTGTTAAAGGTGGCAGCCCGTAATGATGTCGATCAGCTGGTCGCACCGCAGGATTGGACATCACGGCTGGCTGCCTTGCGTGCTTCGGTACAGCAAAAAGTCAATGCACTGCCATCAGATCAGGACCGTGATAAAATGCTAAAAGCGCTGGAACGGGCTCTGGAGAGCTATCAGAAAGAAAAATTGCGATGAGCAGCTAGTGCTTAATCTCAGCTTTGAGAATCCCGCACCATCATTACATCCTGTTTAAGCCAGCCCAATAATACCCGCGCATTATTGCCCATGCTGGCACGCATGAAGCCGCTTTTGCCATGGGTCCCCAGCACCACCAGATCGGATTTCACCTCCTTGATTTTTTTGAACAGGACGACACCAAGCTCGCCCTTTTCATTGGAAGCTTCCAGGCGTTTGAACGTGCTGTTGTCGATTGTGGTTTGCGCCAAAAAGCGCTCCATCAACTTGGCCTCCTCAGAGCCGATATCCTTTGCGACCTGGTCTGATTTCAGCCAGCCGCTATAGGGAACGTTATAAGCGTGGACGAGATGCAGCGGTATGTCTGGGAACAATTCTGCAGCGGTGTTGAGTGCGGTCATGGAACAATCGGAGAAGTCCGTCGCGATCAATATGTTGCGATAGGGTTTGACCGGTTTGCGCTTGATGATCAGCACCGGGATATCAGCGTGGCGAACGATATGGTCTACCGGCGATCCCAGAAAAACATCGCTAAACCCGTCATAATGGGCCACTCCGGTGACAATCATGCCGCAGCGTTCCCGCTTGGCGGTCTCAATGACCAATTCTCCGACATTGCCCATTTCGATGATGAATTGTACATCCACTTCGGTTTCGGGCAATTCCTCTTCCAGCTGGATACGGGCTTCCTTGGGGACCAACCCCTTTTTCTTGGCCTGTTTGGGATCGAGTACATGGACCACGATCAGGCGCGTTCCCCAGATCTTCGCCAGCATCAGTGCGCGGTCAAAGGCACGGTCACATCGGGCTGTCATATCGGTGGCCAAAAGGATGGGTTTGCTTGTTACTTTGGTATCGGTCATGTGCGGAAAATCATCCCATCAGTTAGAATTTGAAAGGGTGCAGGCCGCTCTTCCTCCGTTTTGCGCCCGGGGGGGGGGAGGGCGGTTGTTGTAGGAAAGAAAGGCGACCTGCGTACCTCCTCAACCCGCTAGCTAAGCGGCGTTGATCGGGATCTTTTGTGGGGCTTTGATCTTTTGGTGAGAATGGGATGCGAACATGCCATCTCTTTTCGTTATCATCATCTCCTGATTTGATCTCGGACCTCTTTGTTCTCTTCTCGCCACGTGGAATATTATCTTTGTGCACCTGATAAAATCAGTGGTGTTCCCTACGTAGTTTTACGTATTTTCCGCGTCTGCTTTATCGCGCGTAGCTGGCACTCTTCTTTGGAGATGGGAATGAACGAGACAATATGTAATAAAAAGCGCAACCGAGGGTGCGTATTTTATGAGGATGTTTCGCCATGCGCGAGAGCGTGACTATCGACACCGATCGTCAGACCTATTTGGAAGCTGTGCTGGCGGCTCTGCCAGAATGTGTTGCGATCGTGGACCGCAATTTCGAGCTGATCGATATGAACCAGGCCGGGCTCGCGAAAATCGGCGTGGACCGCTTTGAGGACCTGCCAGAAGGTGCGCCACTATCGCTAATTTCGAAACCCTATCGCCGGATTTATCGAGAAGCGTTTGAAAGCGCTCTTCGCGGTGGAGATCAGGAAAAAAACCTCCCTTTCCGACTACAAATTAATGCAGTTGATGGTGCTACCCATTTGTTAGAATGTCGGTTCGCACCGCTCGCCGATAAAGCCGGTATCATCAATGGTGCTGTGATCACTTCTCGCGATATATCAGAATGGCAGGATGCGCTTGATGCAGCCGAACAATCCAGCTCGATATTGGAATCGATATTGGCTGCTGTGCCAAATGCGATGGTAGTGATTGATGAGCACGGTCATATAACCTCCTTCAGTGCCGCTGCCGAGAAGTTGTTTGGTTATCAGGAATCTGAAATTCTCGGCCGGAATGTCAACATGCTTATGCCAGCGCCGCACCAAGATGCTCATGATGGCTATATTCAGCGTTATCTGCGTACCGGTGAAAAACATATAATCGGCATCGGACGAACCGTTGAAGGGCGCAAAAAAGACGGCACGATATTCCCGATCAGACTGGAAGTCGGAGAAGCGCAAATTGGCGATCGGTGTCTCTTCACCGGTTTTATAGTCGATTTGACCGAGCAGAAAAGAACCGAGGCAGAATTACAAGCCTTGCAAGGCGATCTCATGCATGCTTCGCGGCTCAGTGCGGTTGGCAGTCTGGCTTCGGCCCTAGCCCATGAGGTGAATCAGCCGCTCACCGCCATTGCCAACTATCTCTCGGCTGCTCGTGATATGCTTGATCAGGGTGTCGAAGGTAATGAACCATTGCTCTATGAGGCTTTACAGGAAAGTGTATCAGAAAGCTTGCGGGCCGGGACAATTGTCCGGCGGCTGCGAGAATTTGTCGCAAAGGGTGAAATTAACCGCCAAATATTGTCGATCGCTCAGCTGGTCGAGGATGCTATGACATTGGGGCTGGTCGGCGCTTATGACAAAGGCATAACATGCACGACCAACATTGACCCCGACACCAATCACGTCTTTGCCGACCGGGTGCAGATTCAGCAAGTGATGGTCAATCTGATGCGCAACGCCATTGAAGCGATGGCCGGCAGCGCGGACAAGCAGCTGGGTATCAGCGTTCAATCGGCACCCGGTAAACGTGTCGAAATTGCTATTTCCGATACCGGCAGCGGCATTGATCCGGAAATGGCTGACAAGCTTTTTCATCCCTTTGCTACAACCAAGGGCGGCGGCATGGGGCTCGGCCTGTCTATCTGCCGCACGATCATCGAGGCGCATGAAGGGACAATATATGCCGAGCCCAATCCGCCTGGGGGTACGATTTTCCGGATATTCCTTTTGAAAGCTGCTGAGGAGCAATTGAATGTCGAATGAGCATTTGGTTTATGTTGTGGACGATGACGATGCGGTGCGCCGTTCCGCAGCGTTCATGCTGCGTCATGCCGGATTTCAGGTCCGCCCAGTGGAATCGGGTGTCGCCTTTCTGAAGCTCGCGAAAAATGCCGAACGTGGCTGCGTGCTGCTGGATGTCCGGATGCCCGAAATGAGCGGGCTAGAAGTCCAGCAGGAGATGGTCAGGCAGGGTATTGATATGCCCGTCGTCATTCTGACAGGTCATGGCGACGTTGAAATTGCGGTTCAAGCCATGCGCGCTGGAGCGATAAACTTCCTAGAAAAGCCCTATGAGAAAGAGGCACTTCTTGCGGCGATGGAAGAAGCCTTTGAGCGGTTGGAGAATAGCGAGCTGAAGGAAATGGAATCTTCTGAAGCTAAGATAAGACTGGCTTGTCTGACTGGTCGCGAGCGGGATGTGCTGGACGGGCTGATGACCGGTTACCCCAATAAAACCATAGCCTATGACCTTGGTATCTCCCCGCGCACCGTGGAGATTTACCGCGCTAACATGATGGAAAAACTCCGCGTCAGAAGCCTTGCCGAAGCGTTGCGGATCGGGTTTGCAGCCGAAGCTGGCGAAACAGCTCAGGTCAAACCCATCCAGAACTGACTTACGTAAATCTGCGGATGGTGTTGTTGGAGGGCAGGGGGCAAATTGCCGATAATGGAAGGACACCCCATGACCAATATTGCGCAACAAGAACCCGGACGACCTGATGAGCTGCCGAGTCCGCAACCAACAGAAACGCCGCCTTTTGAACCAGATCGGATACGTGAGCCTGGATCGCCGGAAACACCGCCACCTGAACCCGAGCAACCGGCAGAACGCCCGCCGGAATATCCCGTGCCCGATGAAACATCCGCATTACCCAGCCTTTAATAGCAGCCCCAAATAACCAATTGCGGCTGCCGGACAGTCAAAGCAGATAGATCAGGATTTGACGCCATTTTGCGCCCACATGGCAAGCGCACCAATGGCCAGGCCAGCACCTGTTGCCGCTAACACACTGGCAAAAGGATGTTGCTGCATTTCAATGGCAATAGCTTCTTTTCTTTGCTCGCCGGTCTCGCGCAGTTGTTCACTACGCTCCCGTAATGCTTCACTTTTTTCTTTAAGTGTTTCAGTCGCTTGTTCTTTGAAGTCCTTCATGCGCTCTGTGGCGCCTTCTGCGACTTCATCGCGCAACTTTCTTATGTCGGTTTGCAGGCTTTCCAGATCGTTGCGGATGGCAGCAATTTGGTTGCCATAGTCATGATCATGCTGGGGGTGGGCTAGGGTCGTTTCTTTATTCATGTCTTTCACTCCTTCTTCATCGTTACGTGTTTTCAATATTCCGGGGCAATTTATGTCGTGCCAGTTCACAGCGGTCATAACGTAATTGCCACTAGGCGGCGCGCCTTGAACGATCAGCTTTTTGGCCGCTCGATCGTTGGCCCCAGATCCGCCAGGACCTCGCGAGCATTAAACACCCGCTGACCATCTTCTGGCGCCGGGCCGCTACCCATTTTTATCTCGGCATGGGCTTCGAATTTTTCGACCGTCCGCACATCGACATCATAGGACCAGAAACGATAGCCGCCATAGGGATGCCAGGTCGTCCAGACATTCCCGCGATAATAGCGCCAGTGCGGCCGCCAATAACCATAGCCCGTGCCATACCAAGGATCATAGCGAGGAGAACGATCGACATAGGTGCGCCGGTCGCGTTCGGTCGTATGGTCGATCAGCATGAACCAGTCATAGTCGTTTTGATCGGTTAGTTCGGCTGCGCGGTAGAGCAAATAACCCTCCACCCGGTCGCGCGACGTGAAGATATTGCCCGCAAAATCCACCCGGTAGCGATCATCAGTCAGACGCTTATCCGAATACCCGCCTGAGACTTTCTGCCCGTAAATATTTGGCTGATATGGAGTGGCAGTCGCACAGGCGACAAGCACAAGCGTTAGCATCAACGCCGTAATCTTTGTAGCGTAGTTACGAATATTGAGCATTGGGGCCATTATTTTCCTCCTTTAAAATTGGACAGCTGGTCAGAACCAGATGATGCAATCTCCACAGGCAGGCGTCTTGTGTCTTTACGTATTTGTTCGGAGATGGAACCCTATTTTGGTGAATGCACTATTTTCAAGGTTTCAATAAAGGTCACGGGCATTTGTTCAGTAACAATACTTATCGCAGCTCTGGCCCTTGCTATCGTAACGTGATTTACAACGCTGCGGTTTCACCTGCAGCATTGATCTGGAAATCTAAAACAGGAAAAAAATGTGCTAATACGCAATGGTAGTTTGATCGTCGCGGTCGATGGGTCACGCATGTCGATTTTTCGGAATGTTGGTGAAGCCTTCAAGCCCGCGTTGGAACTTGTTGAGGAACATCAGGATCCTTCACCCCGGTCATCTGAACTAGGCACGGACCGGCCTGGCCGAAGCTCCCAAAGTACAACACCGCGCAAAGGCGCCTATGAGCAGACTGACTTGCATCAACAGGCCGAAGACCGCTTTGCGCGGGAAGCTGCCGAGCGTATTGATCAGATCGCTCGGGATGCCAAAGTTGGTCTGGTGCTGGTCGCCGCCCCCCGGGCATTGGGTGTGATCCGCCAAAACCTCAAGCCGGAAACCAGTCAAAAATTGCTCGCCGAAATTGCTAAAGCCTTTGGTCCGCATGAGGCGGAACCTTTGGCCAAGACGCTTGAGAAGCATGACGTTTAGCATGGCTATATAGAACCATCGGGACCTGACTGTTCACAAGCCCCGATGGCGTTGTTGCAACGACGATGGACGATGGCTTGTCTTCAGGCGTCAGTATTGCTGGCGGTAAGGTCGAATTCCAGCAACATGAGAGTCGCATCGCCGGGATAACTTTGGACAGTGAATCCCATTTCTCGTTCCAGCTCGATCGCCTCATGGTTCTGACGGCTCTCGATGGATTGAAGCTTCTTGATGCCACTTTGCCTAGCTGCGCTGGTGACATATTCTAGGAAGGTCCAACTCATTCCGCGATGTTTGTAATCAGAGCGGGTTACAATGGCGACCTCGGCCTCCGACCGATCCGCATTGGCGCCAATCATGGCACTGGCGATGATCGTTTTGTCGTCAATGTCGAGGGCTATATAGTCCTCCTTATGCTCGTGATCGACATTGATCATGCTATCCAAAATAGAATTGCTCACTTCTGGCATGCTCGATAAAAAACGAAAACGCAGGTCTTCCTTCGAAACATTGGCAAAAAACTTCCTTAGAGCTTCTTTGTCTTCCGGCTCGACTGGGCGGACATGAAATTCAAAACCAGTATTGGTTGTGAGGGGGATGCTGTTGCTGACAATTAAATCATGGCTTTCGTGATGCTCTGGTGTTGGCGCGTTTTTTCTCGAAACTGACATAGCGGATTTCCTCTTGGTCATATTGTCGGGATGGGGTGATCCGGCAAATATGATCCCTAGAGTCCAGTTCGGTTATCCGTAATGATCCCTATCTTGGTAACCAGAGGGAAGGTCGCGGCTGTTCATGTTTTCCATCCCGCCAATGGTGGTGCGATTAATTGCCCTGAGCGCGGGCCATCAAATCCATAAAGTCACGCGCTGTGTTGCGATCTGCCTCATCTTCGAAACTGCTGTCGAGATCCGGCGCAGAGCCAAGCATATACAGGACAGCCCATAAGGCAAAGCGCCGCCCACGATCAGTTTCCAGTCCCAGATCGACGCGCATCCGTTCGAGGCCGGCATTCATCGCCTCTGCGCGGACCGACGAAAGGTCGGTGGTACCGAAATAGCGTTGCAATTGATCATCGAAATCCATGCAGGTCGATCTAATCTATCCCCAGTCTATTCGCAACATAGTCGCAAAATACCGGGTTTGAGCTCGTTCCATCTGTTGAAAGTTCATAACCTTCTGGGTAGGGCCGCCATGTGAATGCTGGTATAGAAATAGGAACCGATGACACGGGGCAATCCGTGCACATAAATATTGAAGAGTTGCTGGCGACGCGCTTGCTCGTTCAGGGCAATTCAGGTTCCGGCAAGTCGCATCTTCTTCGCCGTTTGCTTGAAGAAAGCGCTCATCTTGTTCAACAAGTGGTGATTGATCCCGAAGGTGATTTTGCCACCTTGGCCGATGCCTATAATCATGTTGTGATCGATGCGGGCGACTATAATGAGCAGGAAATCGCGACGATGGGCACTCGCATAAGGGAGCACCGCGCGTCGATCATACTCAATTTGGAAGCGCTGGAGCTCGAAGCGCAAATGACCTGTGCCGCGGCCTTTCTCAATGCCATGTTCGATGCGCCGCGTGATCATTGGTATCCCGCATTGGTGGTAGTCGACGAAGCGCAGATGTTCGCGCCCGCCGTTTCAGGAGATGTTCCGGATATCGTTCGCCGTTCGAGCCTGGGCGCAATGACCAATCTCATGTGCCGCGGGCGTAAACGTGGGCTAGCTGGCGCAATTGCGACCCAGAGGCTTGCCAAGCTGGCAAAAAACGTGGCTGCTGAGGCCAGTAATTTCCTGATGGGACGCACCTTCCTGGATATTGATATGGCGCGCGCGGCCGACTTATTGGGTATGGAACGCAGACAAGCCGAACGCATCAGGGATTTGGAGCGAGGGTGTTTCCTTGGCCTTGGTCCAGCGATATCGCGGCGACCAATATCCATGAAAATTGGGTCGACGCAAACCAGCGCGCGTATGGGCACGCATAGCCTCTTGCCTATGCCAGAGGCTGAGCCAGAGAATTTACGATCCATGCTATTTGCCGAAATGGAAACCGACCCGGTGCCGGTTCAACCTCAGCCCGAGCCACAACCGGTTGCCGCCGAGGAGTTGATTCGCCGTATCGCCACACCGGACCTAGCCGAAGCGGCGTCTGCATCTGATGATATGAGCGAAGAGGTTAAGGCGGATGCTGCCGACATCGAGGCAGCTATCGTAGATATTTTGGAGGAAATGCTTGCTGATACCAACAGTGCCTATCAACCGGATGCTTTGTTATATCAGGATTTCTCGGTCCGATGCCGGATGCAACAGCTTGCCACGGTGCCTCTGGAACTCGCTGATTTTCGCCGCCGGTTTGCTTTGGCAAAAGGCGGGATACTCGATCCCACCGAACCGCGTTGGGAAGACATTCTGAAAGCAGCAGGGCAGTTGCCCGAAGATATGGCCGCTCCTTTCCTGCAAATCGCGCGCGCCGCCATGGAGGGTAACCCATGTCCCGATGACGAAGCTCTTGGCCATGCCTATGGTACGCGATCGCCGGGCCGTATCCGCCGGTTGGTCGAATATATGGAGAAGCAAGGTGCTGTCGTTGTTCGTGCCGATTTTGGCGGAAGACGTTCCATTGGTATTCCGCAGCTGGGTCTTAGTACGGAGGCGGAATAGGCGTACCTATCTTTGTGAAGCACCGAATATAATGGCTCTGCCTGTCAGCTTTTGATTTTCAGACTTAAAGATCAAAAGCCTGGCGGGACATGATCTCGACTGTTTTATTCTCGAAAACCGCATCGCCCAGTTCTGCCTTCTTTTCGGCAAGATGCTTGTCGCGTTGCTGGAGCATTTCGATGATCGGATCGTGGAAAACCGAAACGGCGGCAGTCAGCCAATCGTTGACCAGCGGATCGCCTGGCGCTTTTTTCATGGAGAATAGTTTGAGCCGCGAGGCAATGGCTTCGGCGGGCATGAAATATTCGTAGGTAACCCAATAATTGGTCGTGAACCAACTGAGCGGCATGCCGTCCAGGCCGAAGCTTAAGGCACCAAAATGGACAACGCCTTGTGTCGGCTTGCCATTGGGCAGTTTTTTGGGTGGTTCGTAAAGCGCGTCTACGCCTTTAAACATGTCCAGCGGCAGGAACATGTGAAAATGGCCATGTTCGCCTTCTTCCCGTTCCTCGGGCTTGTGCGCATGGTAGAACCAGCGAGACTTGTTGCCGGGTGCAACACAGTCGCCCTTTGGGTAATGTTCGTACTGAACGAAAGGGGCGTCTGCCGGTACCACTCTGGGTACTAGCGAGACGCCCTCTTTAGCTATCTGGCCCGTGAGCTCAAACAGCCTTTCTAATGCATTTTCCAATGCTGAATAAGCTTAAGCTTACTCGGTTACTGCGTCTGCAGCGGCACAAGCAGCGTCGCCAGCGGCACATGCAGCGCCTTCAGCGGCACAACCAGCAGCTTCAGCAGCACAACCAGCGGCACATGCAGCAGCACAACCAGCGGCACATGCAGCACAGCCAGCAGCTTCAGCAGCACAACCAGCGGCACATGCAGCACACTCAGCGGCACATTCTGCAGCAGCAGCAGCATCTTCAGCTTGCTCAGCACATGCTGAAAGAGCAGGAACTGCAAGAGCAAGACCACCAGCTACTGCCAGCATTTTGCGGAAACTTGTTTCGTTAGACATTAAAATATCCCCTTTGGAATGAACTAGACTTTCCCCTCTATCTGCAAAGTTATGGACATGGCAAGTCTATTTGTACGTTATTCAAAAAAATGGCAGAAATTGAGGGTTTTTTAGGCAGTAAAATAGTTAATTGCTCATTTTTTGGGCGATGAATCACCCTGATTCTCTGCTGATTTCCGTGCCTATTTCTCTGCACCACGGATTTTCCCCCACTGGCGCGCGACCGTGTAACCGAGATAGCCCGTTCCAAATAAGGCATAGAGCGGTTCGGGAATACCGGCGAGATAGGCGTTCATGCCGCTGGCAATATCTTTGGCTGTTTCTGGTCTGATCGCGGCAATGATGCCCATGGGTATCGACCACAGCAGCAAAAGATACATAACATAGAGAAAACTCGGCCGAGCCCGGCTCGTCCAGGGATCGGCAGATTGTGCCTCTGCTAATATTGCAGATATCTGGATCCGGACTTGCTCCATTTCCTGACTGCCCTCGAGTTTGAGAAGCTCGAGCTTTGCAAGGTCGCGCGCCTGCTTGTCGGGAATGATCTTGTCGATAATTTTGGAAATGGGACCGATGAGAGTGGAGAGTAGAGACATATTCTGTTCCTTTTTGAATTAGGGAGGGGGGAGCGGTAAATCCGCAAAGTTCACATAGTTCTCACTACGAAAGGCGGTATTTCCGGTATTTTTCGTTTCGGTTGAATAGAGCCGGACCATGCGCAGCTACGAAGTTCACAAAGTACACACATACTATTGGTGATAACTTGGCGGGCCTGTTCACCCGATCCGATTGGCGAGCCAGCCATAGAGAAAGGCCTCATTGGCGGGGCGTTGTTCAGCCAGTTTGATATAGCGTTCGCCTTGAAGCGCCTCCACAGCCTTCAACAAAACTGTCTCACCACTCGTGCCGCGTTTTTTCAGAAATTGTTCCAGGGCGGCGATAGTCTGCGGCCCGATTTTTCGATCAACCTTAAGGTCGGAAAAATCCCGGCCATTACGATTCAGCGCATTGAGCGCCCTTTGCAAAAAGCCGGTCGCAATCCCAGACCCCATGTTAATGCCAGTGTCGAATAATTCTTCTGCCAACCGCAGAGCGTGTGTAGCGATTTTATCAAAGCCCGGGCGCAACCAATAATTGCGCTTATATATGGCCGCCGCCTGATCATAAGGAAAATACCGCATATCGCCAGCATAGCCATGGCGGCGTGCCACCATCTCCGTTACGCCCCAGCGGGTGGGGCCACCGCGATCCGCCGGATGGTTGGAATAGTCACCTTCTATGGCGATCACATCATCAATCAGTTTGTCGATATTCATCTTTTCTACCTTTCTCTATATGGGGAAAGTCTTCAAATAACCTATTTGGTTATATGTAGGAAAGAGTGAGATGGTCAGCGAGGAATTTAATTGACTGATTAACTCCGTTCGGGCCTATTCATACTCAACTTTGGCCAAGCGATTCGTTGGCTGAATCGCGCTGCAAAAATAATATTTAGGAGTTGGTAGATTGAACTTTGATTTTTCTGATGATCAAAAATTCCTGCGTGATGAAGCACGCAAATTTCTCGAAGCCCAGTGTACCAGTGCCCATGTGCGCGCGGTGCTCGACGATGACGCGATGAGTCATAATGATGAGGTCTGGCAGAAAATTGTCGAAATGGGCTGGCTAGGCGCCGCTATTCCCGAAGAATTTGGGGGTCTTGGTCTTGGCATGTTGGAACTCTGTGTGATTGCAGAAGAGTTGGGCAGGGTGCTCGCGCCGGTGCCGTTCGGATCATCGGCTTTTTTCTTTGCCGAAGCGATTAAGCTGGCTGGCACTGACGAGCAGAAAGCCGAATGGTTGCCTAAAGTAGCCGACGGTTCGATTGTTGGGTGTTTGGCGACGACCGAAGGACCGGGCGCGCTGTCTGCTTCTTCTGTTCAAACGACCGCAAAGGACGGAGCTCTTTCTGGAACCAAAGTACCCGTGACCGATGGAGACATTGCGACCCATGCTGTTGTGCTTGCCAAAGAAGGCAGCGGCACCGGCCTTTATATAGCGGCATTGGATCAGGACAATTTATCACGCAAATCGCTGAAAACGATCGAGCCCACCCGTAGCCATGCAGAGATTAAATTCAGCGGGGCGTCTGCTGCACGACTGGGGCATGAGACTGGCAACGGCATGGCGGTTTTGGATCAATTAATGAACCGTGGGGCAGTCTTGCTCGCTTTTGAACAATTGGGCGGGGCATCTCGTTGTCTGGAAATGGCTACAGACTATGCCAAGGAACGTCATGCTTTTGGTCGGCCAATTGGCGGCAATCAGGCAATCAAGCATAAGCTCGCTGATATCTATGTGAAAAATGAAGTGGCGCGTTCCAACGCCTATTATGGCGCTTGGGCTCTTTCTACCGACGCAGCTGAATTGCCGGAAGCGGCTGCGGCGGCGCGGGTCGCGGCGTCCGAAGCTTTCTGGTTTGCCAGTAAAGAAAATATCCAGACCCATGGCGGCATGGGCTTTACCTGGGAGGTGGATTGCCACCTCTATTATCGCCGCGCCAAATTGCTGGCAGTGCAGGCAGGCAGTCCGGCGGTTTGGAAAGAGAAGCTTGTTTCGGCGCTTGAAGCCAAAAACGCCGCGTAATCAGATTAAGACGTAACACGATAAAGGTAGGGACGAAGAAAATGGATTTTACCGACACACAAGAAGAAGCGGCGTTCCGAGCAGAAGCCAACGCGTTTCTGAGTCAGCATCTTGAACCCAAAAAGGCAGCGGCGATCCGCTCTGGCCGGCGCGAAGATTATCTGAAGCGCGCAAAGGATTGGCAGAAAGTTAAAGCCGAGAATCAGTTTGCGCAGATCACCTGGCCAAAGGAAATTGGCGGACGCGGTGGATCGTCAATGCAGCAGGTCATCTGGAATCAGGAAGAAGGTAAATTTGATGCGCCGACTGGCCCCTTTGCCATTGGCCTTGGTATGTGTGTCCCCACTGTCATCGCTTTTGGTTCTGATGAGCATAAGCAGCGTTATGTCCAAAAAGCACTGTTCGGTGAAGAAATCTGGTGTCAGCTTTTCTCTGAACCAGCAGCTGGTTCGGACGTCGCTGGTCTGAAAACCAAGGCGGTCAAGGACGGCGATGATTGGGTGATAAATGGCCAGAAGGTCTGGACCTCCGGTGCGCATTATTCGGACTATGGCATATTATTGGTCCGCACCGATCCTGATGTGCCTAAACATAAAGGCCTGACCATGTTCATCGTCGACATGAAGCAGGAAGGCGTTGATGTGCGCCCGATCCATCAGGCTTCTGGTGGTAGCGAGTTTAACGAGGTTTATTTCACCGATGTCCGTATTCCCGACAGCGACCGGCTGGGCGAACCCGGCATGGGCTGGAAGGTTGCTTTGGTCACGCTGATGAACGAACGGCTGGCCGTTGGCGGGTCTCCGGGACCGGATTGGGCAGAGATTATGGACTATGCGCGGTCCTCCGGTTCAATGAGCGATCAGGCATTCCGTGCGAAATTGGCTGACTGGTATGTCGCGGCGCAGGGTTACAAGCTGACCAAGTTCCGTACCCAGACGGCTTTGTCGAAAGGCGAAACGCCGGGGCCGGAAAACTCAATCGGCAAGGTGATCACCGCCAATCATTTGCAGGACATCTGTAATAGCGCGATCGAGATGCAGGATCATTACGGGATTATCTCCGACAAGGATCATGCGCCAGCGGATGCGATTTTTCAGGAAAGCTTCATGTGGGCGCCGGGTCTACGGATTGCCGGCGGCACGGACGAGATCCTGAAAAATATTATCGCAGAACGCGTGCTGGGCCTGCCGCAGGATGTGCGGGTCGACAAGGACAAGCCTTTCTCTGCTTTCTAGGCGGCGATCAGGTCGCGGACTTCAGCGGCTAAACCATAAGATTTTTCGCGCGCGGCTTGATCGAAGATCGAGCCGCAGACGATCAGCTCATCAGCCTGTGTGCGATCGAGAAAGGCGCGGACGCCACTAAGCACTGCATCGGGCGCCCCAACGGCGCTGCCTTGCATGATCTGGGCGAGCATGGACTGAGCCTGCGGCGGCAGGCTTTCGCGATAGCCTTCGACTGGCGGCGGCAGTTTGCCGGGATTGCCCGTGCGCAGCGCCACGAAACTTTGCATCATTGATGTCGCGAGATGTTCGGCTTCGTCATCCGTATCGGCCGCGAAGATATTGAAGCCACACATCGCATAAGGCTCCGCCAATTGCGCCGATGGTTTGAAATCACGACGGTAAATGGCCAGCGCTTCATCGAGCGCTTGCGGCGCAAAATGAGAAGCAAAGGCATAAGGCAGGCCAAGAGCGGCAGCGAGCTGCGCACCGAACAGGCTGCTGCCCAATATATAAAGCGGGATTTTCGCGCCTGCACCGGGTGTCGCCTGAATGCCCAGTGCCGGGTCGCCTTCAAGCAGCGCTTGGAGTTCGACGACGTCGCGTGGAAACTGATTAGGATCGGTGTTGAGGTTGCGCCGCATGGCTTGAGCCACGCGCTGATCGGAACCCGGTGCACGGCCAAGGCCGAGATCAACGCGGCCGGGGAAAAGCGCCTCCAGCGTTCCGAATTGTTCGGCAATCACCATCGGCGCATGATTGGGCAGCATGATCCCGCCGGCGCCAATGCGGATGGTCTTCGTGCCTGCGCCAATATGACTGAGCGCCACCGATGTCGCCGCGCTGGCAATCCCGGCCATGCCATGATGTTCGGCCATCCAGAACCGTTCAAAGCCCAGGGCTTCACCATGCTGCGCCAAGGCTAGCGAGCGGTCCAATGCAGTTTTGACATCAGAACCTTGCGGCACCGGCGATAGATCAAGAATGGAAAATTTCACGGCTTTGCTCATCATCTACCTCTTTTGCCCCAATTGACCGGCTACTTTAATGGCATAACCGCCCGGTACTGCCTGAAAACCCAGGGTGGGGAGCAGGACTGTCCAAGCCCGCTCGTTTCCATTTAGGAACAAACGCGCCGTATAAAAGCCATTGCCTTCGAGTTTCATTGTCAATTGTTCCATACCCGACCCGCTTTTTAGCGGTAGAACAAGTACGCCATCTTCACACATCGCGTTGCCGAGTAGGCCCTGTTTGAGATCCAGTCCCGGAATATTGGCATCCAGAGACAATCGCACTTTGCCGCTGGCGGATTGACAACGACCACCAGCAAAGGCTGCGCTGACATTATCTAGTGCAATATTAGATGCCGGCAGCGGTGCAAGTTGCCCACCGACGCTTAGGACCGTGGTGGCGTTTTCAACCAACAGGCTGTTGCCTTGCTTACCGATGGTGGCGGTTAGTCCACCGTCGCCCGCAACAGCAGGGCGTTCCAGATCCATCTTTACCTTGCCAGTCAGCAAAGGAAAAAACTGCACGCCTGCGTCCAGGTCACCCAGCGCAAAAGGTCCAAGCTGTGCTTTTTCTACACGACCGTTCCAGATGCTACCGCTAATCTCGCGTGCAGAAAATTTCGAGTTTTCCAGACCGGCCATGCTCACCGCGAGCTTCAGCGGCATGAAGACAAGCGCCAATATTATCAGCCCGATGACAATCAGAATATAGATCAAAGTGCGCGGCACCTGCTTTCCCATTTATCTCAGATCCACTATTATAGCTCAGGCGTAAACTGATCAAAATACGTATAAATATCCGCTTCGTCGCGGCTCGCGGCATTGCGCCATGTTGGCGCGGACTTGGGATTGAGCAACGCGCCGCGTGGTGAGAGGACGAGCACGGTCGGTGTGCCCTTAATCTGATTAATGCCAAAACGCTGGGCGATATCGATATTGCGGTCGCGATACCCAACATCGACATAGACAATCTCATATTTGGGATTGAGCATCTCGGCAAAGCGCGGATTTTCAAACCATCCGGCCAGCCCGCGACTATCATGGCACCAGTTGGCGCCCATGACGACCAGCACACGCTTGTCCGCCGCCACAGCGCGGGCCAGCGCGGCATCGACTTCTTGTGATGCCTTGGCGTTCTTTTTATAAGGTTTGGCTTCCGGGTGTTCCGCAGCAGTGTCATCCTTATCGGGGGCCGCAAGAGTGGGTGTTGCTAACAACAATCCTGCGGCCAGGAAAAAATATTTCAGCATTTTAGCTGCCTGCCTGTGCGATTAGTTTTGGAAGGTTACCCATGGCCGCCATAGCATTGGTCCGGAACTCGCCCAATATTGCCATCTTCTCTTCATCATCAGGAGATACGCCAAAGATCATTTTACCAAAGCCGTCGAGCCTGCTTTGCGTGATCCATTTGTTGACGACCTTGTCTTGCGACCATTGAAACTGGTTCATCATATTGACCATCGTTGCGGCGGGATATGTATCTATGCCATCGGGCAAGGGAATGGGTTTTCCCAGGCGGTTCTTGGTCTCGTCATCATCATAAGTGACTTCGAGAAATGCCGAGAGAGCAGCACTAAACGCTGGTTGCGGCACGCGGATCATTTGCAGTGTGATCAAGCCGTCCTGAAATTGCGGGACCACTGGGCGGCGTTCGACAGCTGTGGCGGTACAATCAATGTACAACGTTTCCGCTGGCATCGGATAGTCACCCTCTTTCAGGTGCATGCCGCCCTGATCAATGGTCTCGACATGACCCATGCGCACGACATTTTTAATCTGTCGCAAGATATCGACTTCGCCTTGCGAGATGGTAGCATAATGAAACATGCTAGGTTTCGCGTCTGGGTCAATGCGCAACATGACGCCGCATGCTTCGAGGCGCAGGAATAGATCATCGGTAGTTTCTGCTGCTGCCAGCGCCGCCATCAAATCCCTTTGGCCGCCAATGGTTTCGTGGAAAAATTCCTGACCGGGCTGGGTATTGTTCCGATTGAGCAGCCAACTATCGCGCGGGCAAACCCAGATTATGTCATCCGGATCAGCGCCGGAACGCAGCAACCAGACACCGACATCCATCGCGGTCTTGCCCGCACCGAGGATAGCAAACTTCTTGGGCCGTGGTCCCGTGCCCTGCCAAAGCTGTGGCAACGCATTGGGCGGGATCATCTGCGCGCCGTCCTTCACCTCAAATTTCGGTATATGGGTGGATGGAACGGTGGTGCCGTAATAGGTCGCGTCCACGACCTTTTTACGGATGTTGATCTGGGTTTCCTTGCCCGAGAGCAAAGACACAAACTTGCCGTCCCCCAGATAATCACTCATCGGATGATAGCTCACCCGTCCGCTCGGCAAGAAGCGCTGGTGCATCACCTTTTCGAAATAGCTGTTTACCTCCGTACCGGTAGCCAGTTCATAATAGCCTTTGTTCAAACCGGTCTTGTCAATCGCACCGCTGCCCAACTCGGTCGAGTTCACACCATAAAAGGCAGATGGCTGATGCAGGGACACAAAGGGATAGGCATCATTCCAGTGACCGCCCGGTTTGCCATGCCGGTCGACAATCGTGATATGCGCATCGCTCTCATCCAGCAGTGTATCGGCAAAAGCCATGCCCACGGCACCGCTGCCGATAATTAGATAATCCGTTTCGGCAGTCGCCATGGTGTCTTTCCTTCACGTCCTTCTTAAAATCCCTAATGATTTCGGACGCGAAGGGCAATCAAACTTCTAGGCGTGTCAGAGAACAAGCGGTTGTAAGACCGAGGCCGCGTTTCATGGCAGGATAAGCCCTGACCATCGCCGCGACCATGGCTAGTTCCCGCCGGACCGGGCGCCCGAACTGTTGCTCAATGCGCAGCCCCAGATCATCCGCTTCCGCAGATTGATGGGCAATGGCCTGAGCGAAATCAAAAGCCAGTTTGTTGTCGCCGGATAGCTTGCCCGCCAGCATGGCGTTGACCTCGTCTCGCGGCAGGCCTTCCGCCAGTGCGCCTTGCGCAGCGGTGATTGCGCAGGGACCACAATCCTCGACGAGCGTCGCGCCAATTCGCGCAGCGGACAACAGCCCCGCGCTCGCTTCATAGCGATGATTGCTGGCTGGCATGAAATGCTTGAGTTTCTCCAGCATATGCCCTGGCGCACTTGCGATTTCGTGAAAATAGGCGCTTTCGCCCGGCGACATCCGGTCCACCATCGCCAGAAACAAGCGGTCTGGCACGCCCGCTGGTACTATCCGCTGGCGGAAGAACAGGATGGCGAGGGCGGCCAGCACCAGCAGCGGCGGGCCGAGCACACCCGGCGCATCAGCCCAGAAAATATCTGGTGAACAAATTCCGGCCGCCACTTCATAGATATGGAGGACGCCATGCAGAGAAAGCCACAGCGCGCCTGCCAGCGCGCCTAGCCAACGCATATGGAGACTGGCACCAGCATAAAGCAGGATAATCCCACAGGCCCCATAGGCGATCCCGATATCGCGGATGAAATGCTTATTGGGCGGACCGGTGGTGATGACAGTGGGAATCGCGGTGTACCAGTCAAGCGGACTGATGATCATGAACAGGCCGAAAAACAATGTGGATATTCCAACCGCGATGACCAAAAACTGCGCTAGTCTATCCAGAAAATCGGGTTTTCCGGTCTGCATGACAAATACTCCTCTTTGCTTCCATCTATATTCAGACAATAAATATCCGAATTAAAAACATTGTCAATGTGGATTCGGGAAATTGCCGTAGCTGCGCTATTCGGATATGAAATATCGGAATATAATATAAAGCAGGTAGCTTATGCAGATTTCCAAAGGTGTTGAATGGGCGGCGCACGCGGCCGCGTTGCTGAATGGACTTCCCGCTGGTCGCGGCTTGAAGGCCGAAGCTTTGGCCCGATATCATGGTGTGCCGGCGCCCTATATGGCGAAGCAGCTACAGGCCTTAAGCAAGGCCGGGATCACAAAAACATCACGCGGCGCGCATGGTGGTTACCGCCTCGCCAAACCGGCTGACGAGATATCGCTATGGGACATTACCGCAGCGGTCGATGGCAAAGGTCCGGCATTCCGGTGCACCGAAATCCGCCAAAACGGACCATGCGGACTGAAGCCCAAAGACTGTAAACGACCCTGCCAGATAGCCGCTGCCTTTGCGTCTGCGGAACAGGCTTTTCGGGAAAGTCTGTCGGCGATCTCACTGGCTGATCTGGCTGGTCAGGTCGTCAATGATTCAGAGCCGCATCATCTACTTGCCATGGTGAACTGGCTCAATGCAGAGGCCGAACCGCTGAGCGAGAAAAGCGCCTAGCCAGTTATATGAGCTTGGCCATCGTCTCAAACCGCAGGGGTTCGGCCAGCCAGGTTTCATAATTATCCATAACCGCCTTGGTATAAGGCTTGCCATGATGCTCTTTCAGGGCTGCTTCATCCCGCCATTCTTCATAGAGGAAGATATGCTCCTGATCCGGATCGGCCAAGACAGTGAACTGAATGCAACCCGGCTCGGCGCGGGTTTCTTCAACAATGGCAAGGATCGCGTTCTGTGCGTCTCTATAATGTGTGGATTTAGGGGTGATTTTGGCGAAACCGAATAGGGTGTTGGTCATAAGTTCCAGACTTAGTGCTTAATTGGCCCCCGCTATGCCGCCATTTTCAACCCGTTCCCATGCCTTTGCAAGCCCAAAAAATACTTGAATCGAAATTTATTGAGGTTATGATATACCATATCATTTAAAAAGAGGTGTCTATGATTAATCCAAGCAATGCCCCGACATCACGATTTTTGCGTGATGCCGGTATGGAACCAGGTATGCGGGTTCTGGATATTGGTTGCGCAAATGGCATTTTAACGCGCGAACTGGCTCAGTTGCTGGGGAAGAATGGACATGTTCATGGAGTTGATAGCAATGAGGATCGCCTTGCAGACGCCAGAAGCCAACCTGCTGAACCGGAGCAGGCCAGCATCACCTATGAGAATGTTGATCTTTCCGGAAGCTTGCCGGACTGGGAGCCTTTCGATGCCATCGTCGGCCGCCGGATATTAATGTATCTGCCGGATGCTGCAGAGACAGTGCGGCGGTTGACGGCATTACTCAAGACGGATGGTTTAATGATCTTTCAGGAACATAGCGCGACCGGTATGCCCTTTGCGGCGGGGCCGATACCCCAGCATCGACAGGCCCATGACTGGCTGTGGCGCATGATTGCCGCAGAGGATGGCACAATCACGATGGGTCTCGAATTTCCAAAGCTCCTTGAAAAGGCAGCATTGGATATTGCTCACTATAGAGCAGAGGTGATCATGCTGGGTTCCGCGAGTGATCAAGGGATTGAAGATGTCGCCAATTATATGGTGGACAGGGTGATAGAGGCCGGGGTTGCAGACCGAGAAACGATCCAGCCTGATAGTCTGACCGAGCGTCTTGTTGCAGAGCGTCAGAAGGCCAGTCCGATTGCCTGGGATATGGCTTATCTAATTTGTGGGACCAAGCGGAGTTGACGCTTGGGTATGTAGAACGAATAATTACTCTGCCGCTTCCGCCTGTTCTGTTGCCGCTTCGATCTCCGCCGCCTTCGCCTCGACGAGCTTCACGATATGGTCGACCATATCGCCGTCCGACACATGATGATCGGTTACGCCGGAGAGGTACACCATATGCTTGCCTGCACCGCCGCCGGTTATGCCGATGTCGGTTTCGCGCGCTTCACCAGGGCCATTGACGACGCAGCCGAGGACGGAGAGCGATAAAGGCGTGCGAATATGCTGCAGTCGTTCTTCCAACGTTTGCACCGTGCGGATCACATCAAAGCCCTGCCGCGCGCAGCTTGGGCAACTCACGACGCGGACACCGCGGGTGCGCAAACCGAGGGCCTTGAGCATCTCATAGCCTACGCGCACTTCTTCTTCTGGCTCGGCGGACAGGCTGACGCGAATTGTGTCGCCAATGCCGGCCCAGAGCAGATTACCCATGCCGATGGAGCTTTTCACCGTCCCGCCGATCAGGCCGCCTGCCTCGGTAATGCCAAGGTGCAGCGGACAATCCACTGCATCGGCGAGCTGCGAATAAGCGGCAACAGCGAGAAACACATCGGACGCCTTCACGGCGACCTTATATTCGTGAAAATCATGGTCCTGCAAAAGCTTGATATGGTCGAGCGCGCTTTCGACCAGCGCCTCTGGACAAGGCTCACCATATTTTTCGAGCAGATCTTTCTCCAGGCTACCGGCATTCACCCCGATACGGATGGCACAGCCATTGGCTTTCGCCGCATCGACCACTTCCTTGACCCGATCTGCACTGCCAATATTGCCGGGATTGATCCGCAGACAGGCCGCGCCCGCTTCGGCGGCTTCGATCCCGCGCTTATAGTGGAAATGGATATCCGCAACGATCGGTACACGGCTGGCGCGAACAATCTGTTTCAGCGCTGTCGTGCTTTCAACATCGGGACAGGAGATCCGGATGATATCGACACCAGCTTCTTCGCAGCGGCGGATTTGGTCAATTGTCGCCTTGGGGTCGCTCGTCAGCGTATTGGTCATCGTCTGCACGGTAATCGGCGCATCTCCGCCAACAGCCACGTCGCCGACCATGATCTGGCGGCTTTTGCGGCGCTCTATATCGCGCCATGGACGCAGGGAAGGATTATCGGCTGTCATGATGGGAACCTGTCACAATATTACTCGTTCCATGCTATATAGCGGTTTCATGCCGCCGGTGCGAGGGGCGATTGCGTCTGCATCTGAAAAAAGCACAATATTGGAAAGGAAACCATAATGGGAACTGTTTTAATTGCTGGCGCCAATCGCGGCCTCGGGCTGGAAATGGCCAAGCAATATGCCGATAACGGCTGGGACGTCATCGGTACGGCGCGAGAACCGGAAAAGGCAGCAGAGCTGAACGCAATTGGCAATGCGAAGACAATGCAACTGGATGCGGCCAACGACAGCAGCGTTGAGCGCTTTACCAACGAACTCGGCGATCAACCGATTGATCTCTACATCAACAATGCGGGTATATTTGGTCCGCAGGAATTTGATCGCGATGGCTGGCTGGAGCTGATGAACGTCAATGTCGTCGCGCCGGTTAAACTCGCCAATGCGCTGAAAGATAATATCGCCAAGTCCAACGGCAAGAAAATGGTGGTCATATCGAGCCAGGTTGGCAGCATTACCGAAAATGAAAGCGGCGAAATGATGTATTATCGCAGCAGCAAAGCGGCGGTGAATCAGGCATGGAAATCGCTGTCCAACCAGTGGAAGGATGAAGGCCTGACACTCACGATGATGCATCCCGGCTGGGTCCAGACGGACATGGGCGGCCCCCATGCCGACCTGACCCCGCAAGAAAGCGTCAGCGGCATGCGGCAGGTTATCGACAATCTTCATCATGCGCAAACTGGTGCTTTTCATGATTATAGCGGCCGCGAAATCCCTTGGTAATTCTTCATGGTACGTGAACACAGCACAATGGTTGCGGCTCTGATTATTGGTGCTACACCTGTGTGCAAAGGAGCCGCTTCATGTTCAAGTTCGCAATTATCGCACCGGTTTTAACAATGGCCGCGCTGGCGTTCAGCACCAATGCAGCCGCGCAAAAAGATGACGATGTAAGCTGGTCGATCGCTATTCACGGCGGTGCCGGTACGATTGAGCGAGACAAGATCACACCAGAAAAGGACGCGGAAATTCGCACTGCTTTGAATGCAGCTTTGGCGGAGGGTTCCAAAATCCTGAAAGCTGGTGGCAACGCTATGGAGGCGATTACAGCCACTATAGTGCTGCTTGAAAATGATCCCAATTTCAACGCGGGTAAGGGCGCGGTTTTCACTTGGGACAAGACTAACGAACTGGATAGCAGCATCATGGACGGCAGCGATCTGTCGGCTGGTGCGGTCGCTGGTGTAACCGCGACCAAAAATCCGATTTTATTGGCCCGTGCCGTGAAAGATAAAAGCCCGCATGTCATGCTGTCCGGCAAAGGGGCCGATCAGTTCAGCCGCGAGCAGGGGTTGGAGCAGGTAACGCCTGATTACTACGCAACGCCCCGCCGCCTGAAACAGATTGAAGATGTGCTGGCTAAGCAGGTAAGCGTTAAAGACGTCGATTATAAATTCGGCACCGTCGGAGCGGTAGCAATGGACAGCAATGGCAATATGGCCGCTGGGACGAGCACGGGCGGAATGACGGCCAAACGCTGGGGCAGGATTGGCGATAGCCCGGTCATTGGTGCCGGGACTTATGCAGATAACCGGAGCTGTGCTATTTCGGCAACCGGTGCTGGCGAATATTTCATTAGGTTGGGCGTTGCGCACGAGATTTGCACACGCATAAAGATACGCATCCGGAACACTGAGAAAATGGCGGAAAAAGCGATCTTAAAGCGGAAGAATCAAGAGAAAGCGGTTAAGTTTCGCCTAGGCAACGTGAGGTTGAATGACGAAGCCGTTCAAAAAATCGCGGACGAAGTGATAGCGGAACTGGGCCAAATCGGTGGCACCGGCGGGATCATCTTTGCCACGCCATGGGGGCAAGCCGGTTACAGTTTTAACACTCCGGGAATGTACCGCGGCCGCGCTACGAGTGATGGAGCGGCGAGTGTTTCGATATATGGGGATGAGGAATAGGGTTTAGAAAGTCGTCACCTAATCCCCCATCGGCGTCGCGGCTTTTGCTGCTTTCGTCGTGATGATATAGTCAAAGCCTAGCACCACAAATTTACTGAAGGTCGACAACTCATTTATCCCCTTGCTCTCCAACTTGCGCCGGATTGGGGCGAGCGGGATCAGATAGTGGCCGGTATCGCCAATCCGGGCGCTGTCAATCTGCGCTGCTTCGAGGATGGGTGTGATGATCTTGTCATCCACCGCCTTGACTTGCGTATAGCCTTCCGATGAAGGCCGCATGGTCAGTTGCTCACCGCTGAGACCGCTAAAGGCGATGTGCAGCGATTGCATCTGGTTCGCGGCGGCCATCCCCGGCAGTATTGATCCGATATCAAACATCTTGGTAGGCGTGGTCCCGCGTCCGAGGTGATAGGCACCCATTTTCAATAGCACGCGCGGGGCAGGCTCTTCTGCCTCATGATATTGCTGTAAAAATAAGCGGTGCATCAAGGCGATGCGGTCCGCATTATTGGCGAAATAGCGACGAGCATTGTTGTGCTGATAGATGACGGCGCTTTCCGCCAGAGAATCAATAATCGCCTGCGCTTCCGGGGAACCAGTAAATTTGGCGCGCAGATCGGCAAAAGTTGCGGGCGGTGCCGACAACATCAGCAGGCCTTTCTGATCAGCGGCAGCCACAGCGGCAAGGTCTTTCTGCAGCAAGCTATCCGTTGCCTCACGCGCAGCGGCGTTCGGGGCCATGGCTTTTAACTCTTCCAACAGGATTGTCGGCGCGCCGATAAATTCCTGATCAATGCCCCAAAGGTCCACCGTACCTTCGGGCTCGGCAAAATCATTAGCGAGCAGGGCATCTTCGCGGTTGCTGACGAAGGGCAGGGCGATCGGCTTGCCCGCTACCAGTGTGGCGACACCGGTCACGCCATCGGTACGCAGCGCTTGCTGCACAATCTTGCCCGACCAGGGGCCGATTTCGACAGCATGATAGGCGCGGCCATATTTTTTCATCTCGGCGGCCAGACCGCGACCCAGTTCCGGCGAATCCGCAAAACCATGATCCTCGCCCAGCGCGACAAATTGGGCTCTCGCTATCTCTGGCCGCAAGATATTGGCACCGGGACCGGACAATCCATCCGGTCCGAATGAGATTTCCCAGATCGGAATGTCCAAGGCTGGCGCGGTCACCTCTTCGGCCATTGCCGGTGCCGTGATTGCCAGTGCGACTATTCCCGATAGCGCCGCAAAAAACATCCGCATATCATTTCTCCCGTTGATTGATTTAGTGATTTATATCGCTAATACAGTAAATGTAAATCCATCTTCGAAAGCGGTTGCAAATTCCCGCTTCCCCTCGCTTAATCACTCGGTTAAACCCGCAGGATGGCATGGAAACCCGAAATTGAAGAACTGCGTGAGCGGCAACGTCTTGCGGAAAAAATGGGCGGCGAGGAAAAAGTTTCTCGCCAGCATGGGCGGGGCAAACTTGATGCGCGTGCCCGGATTGCCGGTATCGTGGACGAAGGCAGCTTTCGTGAGATTGGCAAGATAGCCGGACGCGGGACTTATAATGATAAAGCGGAATTTGAGGATTTTGCTCCGAGCAACCTGATCTTTGGCCGCGCGAATATTGAAGGCCGTCCGGTGGTGGCCAGCGCCGATGACTTTACCGTCAGAGGAGGCGCGGCGGACGCGGCGCTGCATCGAAAGTTCACCCAATGCGAGAAAATGGCGCACACGCTGGGTATTCCGATGATCCGGATGATTGATGGTACGGGCGGCGGTGGCTCGGTCAAATCGCTCGAGGATATGGGCTTTACCTATGTGCCAGCGGTACCCGGCTGGGAAGATATCATCAAAAACCAGGAAACCGTTCCGGTTGTGGCACTGGCACTTGGACCAACGGCTGGCATGGGCGCGGCCCGCACCGTAGCAAGCCATTACTCAATAATGGTGCGCGGATTGTCTCAGCTTTTCGCCGCTGGTCCTGCAGTCGCTGCTGCGATTGGTGATAATCTGACCAAGGAAGAATTAGGCGGCAGCGAGATCCACACGCGCAATGGCGTGGTTGATGAAGAAGTTGGCAGCGAGGCCGAAGCCTTTGCCACGGCGCGCAAATTTCTCTCTTACCTGCCGAGCAATATCGACCAGCGTGCCGAGCGTGTGGTTACGGGAGATCCCGCCAGTCGCCGCGATGAAGTTTTGCTCTCCGCCGTTCCGCGCGGGGATAAAGAGGTTTATTCCATGCGCAAGATCATGGATTCCGTTTTCGACAAAGGGACAGTTTTTGAGATGGGTAAGCGCTGGGGCAGGGCGGCAATTACCGCCTTTGCACGGCTGGATGGCTACCCGGTTGCAGTGCTCGCCAATGATCCCAGTTTCCTTGGTGGGAGCTGGGAAGCCAAGTCGTCGGAGAAGGTAGAACGCTTCGCCAAGCTGGCGGATCAATTTCGCCTACCCGTCGTCCATCTGGTCGACAATCCCGGCTTCATGATTGGCGAGGACGCCGAACGCACCGGCACGATCCGTTATGGGGTGCAGGCTATGAACGCGGTCTATAAAGCAACGGTTCCATGGGCCAGCATCATCGTCCGCCGCGCTTATGGGATTGCGGGCAGCGCTATGTCCAACGCGGAGAATTTCCAATATCGTTTTGCCTGGCCGAGCGGGGATTGGGGTTCGCTTCCTATCGCTGGTGGGCTCGAGGTCGCCTATAAAGCGGATATCGAGGCGTCGGAAGATCCGGCGGCACGGTTGGAAGAGATAAAGGCGAAGCTCAATCTGGTGACATCGCCCTTCCGCACGGCGGAACAGTTCAGCGTCGAAGACATTATCGATCCAAGGGAAACCCGGCCATTATTGTGTGAATTTGCCGATCTGGCGTGGCGGAAACTGGACGGGGAATGACCAGATTGCCAGCAGTAAAAAAATGATCCGGCTCATTCAGCCTGCCGCAACATCCATAATATTATCACATTCGGTGCCTGTTACTGGGACCATCGTTTACAAGCCGAAAGGCTGAAAGGTAATATTATGTCCCTTGCTCCTATTTCGAAAACCGGTTTCATCATCCTGGCTAGTCTTTTCTGGAACGCTAATGCCGGGGCCGAAACTGCAAAACAGGTGGATACGCCGGAGCGGTTTTCCGTTTTGGTGACCTATGGCGATGACATTTGTCCGGAAGGGGAGCCCGACGAAATTGTGGTCTGTGCGCAGCGGCCGGAATCCGAGCGCTACCGGATTCCCAAAGAATTGAGGCAAGCGGAAGAGGAAAGCGGCGGCGAGCAAAGTTGGTCCTCTACCGTGGCATCTCATGAAGAAGCGGCACGGCCCTCTCGTCCCAATAGCTGCTCGGTTGTTGGCACCAATGGCTGGTCTGGCTGCCGAGCTGCGCTGCTGCGGCAATGGTTTGCTGAGCGCCGTGAAATGGGTGAATAGCCGGGCGACCAATTTGGTATTCCGAAATCGGCGTTGTGGTGCAGTTCAAGGATATGGGGCGGCAAAGGCCGAAAAAAATGGTCGGGACGAGAGGATTCGAACCTCCGACCCCCACACCCCCAGTGTGATGCGCTACCAGGCTGCGCTACGTCCCGACCTTCGATGCGGCATTGCCGACCGAGCCAGCGCCTATATGGCGGTCTGCTATTCTTGGCAAGTTCTTTGGGCATGGCTTCATCGTTCATATTTGCGACTACTTGATCTCCTGCAGAGCGGTTCCCATTTACCTGTAAGCGTCTTGGGTGCGCCCGGTTAGATTGCTTTCCTTTTGCTAAGAGATTGCTTTCACCGGGGGTGCGTGATAGGCGCGCGCAGCATTAATGACCGGCGCTTTGCGTAAGTAATATTGGCGGTCCATGGGCCTGAAAATCAGGCCGTTATATTGGGGATATTGAAATGACTTCACTTTTGATCACGGCGCAGGCAGCTTCCGGTGGAGCCGGCGGATTTCTTGTTTCGATCATGCCACTGGTTTTGATATTTGCCGTTTTCTATTTCCTGTTGATCCGTCCGCAGCAAAAGAAAATGAAAGAGCATCAAGGAAAAATTTCGGCCGTTCAGAAAAATGATGAAGTTGTGACCGGCGGCGGGCTGGTCGGCAAGGCAATGAAAGTCGATGATGAATATGTCGAGGTTGAAATTGCCAAAGGTATTCGCGTGAAAGCGGTTAAGGCTACGTTATCAGATGTTACGCCACGCGGTAGCGGCAAACCGGCCAACGATTAAACCCTAGGGAACGGATAGTTTTACGATGTTAGATTTCCCGCGCTGGAAAGTCATTTCCATATCCTTGTTATTGGCTTTCGGCGTGCTGATGTCGCTTCCCAGCCTGTTTTTTGGCGAAAGCCATAAATACTGGCCGTCCTTTCTGCCGGATGAGACAATCAATCTGGGGCTGGATCTGTCTGGTGGTAGTCACATTCTTTTGGAAGCCGATCCAGCTGATGTGGGCGAAACACGTTTGGAAACAATGGAAGAGTCTGTGCGTGCGGAAATGCGGCGCGCAAGCCCGCGTATTAATATCGGTGATATCTCTCGCAAAGATGGCGTGCTGTCTTTCATGGTGCGCGATTCAACTCAGGTGGATGCCGCGCGTGAAGCTTTATTGCCTTTGACCACCGGCGCAGGGCTTACTGGCCAACGGGATTGGGACATAGAAGTACGGGACGATACGCGCTTTGTTGTTTCTCCCACATCTGCTGGTCTCGATAATGCGGTAGATAATGCGATGGACACGGCGACGGATGTAATCCGGCGGCGCATCGATGAAATGGGAACGCGCGAACCAACCATTATCCGTCAAGGGGACACCCGGATCGTAGTTCAAGTGCCGGGCCTGGAAGACCCGGAGGCGTTGAAGGAACTGCTTGGTAAAACCGCTAAATTGGAATTCAAACTTGTCGATTTTGAGGCTGATCCCAACGCCGTCACGGCAGGGCGTCCGCCGGTTGGCAGTCAGATATTTCCTTATCCCGATAACCCAGCCGGGTTGCCGAATATTGCGGTCAAACGCCTTGGCGGTATTTCCGGTGACAAACTCACCGATGCTGGTCAAGGCTTTGATCAAGAAACCAACGCACCGGTTGTAAACATAACCTTTGATACCGAAGGCGGTGCAAAATTTGCTCGTCTAACCCAGAATAATGTCGGTCGTCCGTTTGCGATCATCTTGGATGGTGTGGTTTTATCTGCTCCCAATATCAACGAACCGATTTTGGGCGGGTCGGCGCAAATTTCCGGAAACTTCACCGTGGAAGGAGCCAACCAGCTTTCGATCGCGTTGCGCTCAGGTGCTTTGCCTGTGGAACTGCAGGTTGTCGAAGAACGCACTGTGGGCCCTGACCTTGGAGCTGATTCCATCCGTAAAGGTATGATCGCCGCGATCATTGGTACAGCGGCGGTGCTGGCATTCATGGTTGTGACTTATGGCCGCTTTGGCTTTTATGCGAACTTTGCACTGGCACTGAACTTGTTTCTAATCCTGGGGGTCATGGCTATTTTCAATGCGACGTTGACGCTGCCAGGCATTGCCGGCTTCATCCTGACGGTTGGCTCGGCGGTGGACGCGAACGTACTGATTAACGAGCGAATACGCGAGGAACGGCGCCGGGGTAGGCGGGTCGTGCAAGCGGTAGAGGTCGGCTATAAAGAGGCCTCTCGCGCGATTTTTGACGCCAATATCACCAACGTCATCGCCGGTTTGCTCTTGTTTATATTTGGTTCCGGTCCGGTTCGCGGTTTCGCCGTGGTTCTGATTATCGGGATTATCACATCAGTCTTTACCGCCGTTGTTGTGACGCGGATGCTGGTCGCGCTGTGGTTGCGCCGCACCCGTCCGCAAGAGCTGGTCATATAGGAGGGAATGGTCATGAAACTTCTCAAACTTGTTCCCGATAATACCAACATCGCATTCCTGAAGTGGCGGAATATAGCCGTTGCTATCAGCATTTTGATGATCATTGGCTCCATGGCATTGGTTGCCCAGCGCGGGTTGAACTTTGGTGTTGATTTCGTTGGCGGTCAGATGATCCGGACAACTTTCACACAGACTGCAGATGCGCCAATTACCGAATTGCGCGAAAAAGTCGGCGCACTGGGTTACGGGGATCCAACCATCCAACGCTTCGGCGAGCCGAATGAGGTGTCGATCCGCATGAAGCTACCTGACGGCGCGGATCAGGAGCCAGAGCTAGCCAACACGATGGCTGATGAAATTACTCTTATGTTGAAGGCAGATTATCCTGATGTTCGTATCGACGGTGTGGATTCTGTTTCTGGCAAGGTGTCAGAGGAACTTTTGTCCAAAGGTGTTTGGTCATTAGTTGGCGCGATGCTCGCGATTACGCTCTATATTTGGATCCGGTTTGAGTGGCAATTTGGTGCCGGGGCGCTGTTTGCATTGTTCCACGACGTTGCGCTGACCTTCGGGTTTTTCGCGCTGACGCAGCTTGAGTTTAACCTCAATATTGTGGCCGCCCTACTTACGATTATTGGTTATTCACTAAATGATACGATCGTCGTTTATGACCGGATCAGGGAAAATCTAAAGAAATATCGGAAGATGGATATTATCGCGCTGCTCGACCTGTCGGTCAATGAAACACTGGCACGTACAGTGATGACCAGCTTGACTATGTTGATCGCGCTGATTGCTTTGATGGTCTGGGGACCAGATGTGATTTTCGGTTTCTCGGCGGCGATGTTCCTCGGCGTGTTGATTGGCACCTATTCATCCGTTTATATGGCAGCGCCAATCTTGATCTGGCTGAAAGTCGGCCCTGACAGCTTCATTCCTCCGGAAACGGCAGGCGATCGGGCTGAAAAATTGGGTGGCCCGGAAGAAGTCGGCTGATTGGCTGAAGTTGATGGTAGAACTCAGACGCGACGTTGAATTTGAAGGGCCGATCGTAACCGGCTTTACACCCAATGGGTATAAAATCGGCGATCAGCGCTTTGATAACGGCCTGCTTCTGTCGCCGGAACAGGCGCAGTCTTGGAACGCGCCTGCACGCGACGATCTGAATCTGACGGATATTATTGCTGCCCTTAACTTGTTTCCGGTTCCTGAATTTTTGTTATTTGGTAGCGGCACAAAGATGGAGCAACCACCAGCGGCCTTTCGCCGCGCAGCTGAAACAGCGAAGCTCGGCATAGAAGTTATGGATAGCCGGGCGGCGGCGCGCGCTTGGGGCGTATTGCGGGCCGAAGAACGCTGGATCATCGGCGCATTCCTGCCGCTTCGTTAACTAGCGTTGCGCAATCTTAGCGAATAGCTTCACCAACTCGTCACCATTGTTTTTCCAGCTAAAGTGACTGACACTAGCACGCACTTCGCTTTGTGCCGGTGGGGCGGCCAGAATGGCTTTGATGGCCTCAATAATCGCAAGGCTATTTTGTTCCACAACCCGGCCGGCAATATCGGAGCATATCAGTTCTCGTGCACCACCGGCTTCGCTGATGATAATCGGTGTGCCGCAGGAAAGCGCTTCTACCCAAGCATTAGCCAGTCCTTCGGATTTTGACGGCAATATGGAAATGTCCGCCGCTGCTACCAACTTTGGCAAATCATCATGGGGGACACTACCAAGAAAGCGAATGCGATCTTGGATGCCTAGTTTGTTCGCCAGTGCCCGATACCCTTTTTCCTCCTTACCAACACCAGCAAGCATAAGAGTAGCACCCGGAAATGATGTCATGGCCTCGATAACCAGCGCCTGGTTCTTACGCTTGATAAGAGCGCCAACACAGATGATTAGGGGGCCTTCTACATTTAGTTCCTGTTTGGCAGCAGCACGATCAACGGGTTTGAATTTCTGCTGGTCAAGACCGGTATAATGGACGGTGATTTTATCACCATCCATGCCGAGGGTAATCATATCTTGTTTTAGCGCGTTAGAAACTGCCAACAAACCCGATGCTTTTTCCGCTGCAGATAATATCTGGGGCAGGCATTTGGGATCGCTGCCCCAATGATGGATATCCGCGCCGCGGGCTTTGATTGTGAAAGGGATGTCCAGGGCCGCCGACAATCGTATCGCTGCGGGGCCATCGGGATAGAAAAACTCCGCATCAATCAGGTCAAATGGCTTTTCTGCATGGAGCCTTTGGACCAGCGGTAGGATTGCTGATGCGATCTTTTCAGGATTTTTTGTACCGCTGAGTTTCGGGATCAACGTGAAATGAGGGCGATGGACATTCAGCCCACGCCATTGTTCGTGATCGGGTAGCTCGGAAAGCGCACGATAGGGCGCAAGGCCTCTCAATGGCGGCGGCGGAATTCCGATGGGGTTGATGACCGTCACGTTCGCTTCAGCCCGGTTCGCCAATTCGGCTGTTTGCCGTTCAACAAAAATACCGAAATTGGGCGACACCGCATTCGGGTACAATGTTGATAGCGTCAATATGTTGAGCGGGCGGGACATGGGGACGGCTTTAGAGCAAAGCCTTTAAAGCGCCCTTACCAGACGCACAGCAACTCCAATCCATTCGGGGTCTTTGACGACTTGTTGTCGCGCGCCGCTGCCAAGTGGCAAAACCTGTATCATATCACCCTCGCGCCCAATCAGGCGACCAAACAGAAAGCGCCCAGCGGGACGCGGTACCAAGATATCGCGGTTCAGCGCCGGGCCATATTGATCCGGCGTGCGGCGCGACAGCCAAACGTCATCGCCAGAGCGATAGTCGCCAACGCTGCTTTTGACGCGCAGGGCAACCATATCCGTCTCTATGGTCGGCTGAGAAATAGCTTCGGTCTTTTTAAGCGCATGCGCGCCTTTGTGATCAAGTATCGCAGCAACCGGTAACTCATCCTGATCCGGCAAGGCAAGCAATTCCGCGCTGTCAACGCCAAGCGCATCGGCAATCCGGTTGAGCCAATCCAAGGACAATGTCCGCATGCCGGTTTCCAGCCGTCCGATGGTTTGGGCGGTGGTCGTTGGATTGCAGCGCTTCGCGACATCATCCAGCGTCAGTCCCTTGACCTTACGAGCATCTCTTATGCGGTTAATCATTCCTATCTCCAACCTATATGGTTTTTTCTTTCCTACATATTTGCCAAAATGGCAAGGGAGATTCGTGTTATTTGAAACGGAGATCACTATGTCCTCAGCCAGAACTAATGAAGTTAAAGATCCTCGCATATTGGTGGAACGGCCATTGCCCAAGGATGGCAGGGATCGCGCCAAGGCCGATGCCCGAAAATGCCCTGCGCGCAGTTTGACGGTTAACCTGTCGGAATCACCGCTAGCTTGGCTTCATGCGCGCGGCCCCAGAGATGCTGAATGCAACTGAAGCGCAGATTGCCGCGAAGCAGCGTTTTGATAATGCGATTGTCTATCTGGGCAGCGATTTGTCAGACATCGCCTGGAGGATTATCTGCGCAGGCGAGGGCGTTCCCGCAGCGGAGAAAGATCTCGGCTGGCCAGCGCGATCGGGGAAGCTGGTGCTGAAAATAGCGCTCGACCGGCTGGCGAGTTTTTATCGAATGCCGGGAGAAGGTTAGCTTTGCTAATAATGGAGATGAAAATCGAAATCCAGTTGATTGCGTGCGGCGATAAGATAAGGTCATAGGCCAACCCACCTGTCAGGAAGTGCTGCCCTATGAAAACTCGCGCTGCCGTTGCGTTTGAAGCCAAGAAACCATTGGAAATTGTCGAACTGGACTTGGAAGGTCCGAAAGCGGGCGAAGTGTTGGTCGAGATCATGGCCACCGGTATCTGCCACACCGATGCCTATACGCTTGATGGTCTGGACAGTGAGGGCAAGTTTCCGAGCGTATTGGGGCATGAAGGCGCCGGAATTGTCCGCGAAGTGGGCGCTGGTGTCACATCGGTGGCACCGGATGATCATGTCATCCCGCTTTACACGCCGGAATGCCGCCAGTGTAAATCCTGCCTCTCCGGCAAGACCAACTTGTGCACCGCCATTCGCGCGACACAGGGGCAGGGTTTGATGCCTGACGGGACGAGCCGCATGTCCTATAAGGGCGAAGCGATTTATCATTATATGGGTTGCTCCACTTTCTCCAATTTCATTGTGCTGCCGGAAATTGCGGTCGCAAAAATCCGTGACGATGCTCCGTTTGACAAGACCTGCTATATCGGTTGCGGCGTGACGACGGGTGTCGGCGCAGTCACCAATACGGCCAAGGTTGAGCCGGGGGCCAATGTCATTGTGTTTGGACTGGGCGGTATTGGCCTTAACGTGATTCAGGGTGCGCGCATGGTGGGTGCGGACAAAATCATTGGTGTCGACCTAAATGACGATAAAGAAGATTGGGGCCAAAAATTTGGAATGACTCATTTTGTCAATCCGGCCAAGATTGACGGTGATATCGTTGAACATCTGGTCGCGCTGACCGATGGTGGTGCCGATTATACATTTGATTGTACCGGAAATACCGATGTGATGCGCCAAGCGCTGGAGGCCTGTCACCGCGGTTGGGGCGAAAGCATCATCATTGGCGTGGCAGAGGCAGGTAAGGAAATTTCAACACGACCTTTTCAACTCGTTACAGGCCGCGTCTGGAAAGGAACCGCCTTCGGCGGTGCTCGCGGGCGAACAGATGTGCCGAAAATTGTCGACTGGTATGTAAATGGCAAGATCGAGATCGATCCGATGATCACACACACGCTGACATTGGAAGAAATTAACAAAGGTTTTGATTTGATGCATGCGGGTGAGAGCATCCGCAGCGTCGTGGTTTTCTAAGAAATTAAACGAGGAGAGAGACATGTTCAGTCACGTAATGGTTGGTTCCAATAACATCGAAAGATCAAAGTCATTTTATAACGCTGTGCTTGGCACGCTGGGTGCGGGTGAGCCAATGGTGGATGTGAAGGAAGACGGCACGACCCGGCTATTCTATATTCATAACAGTAATATTTTTAGCGTGAGCCAACCGATTGACGGTCAGTCTGCGACAGTCGCTAACGGTGCGACAATTGGTTTTGCTTGTTCCTCTCCGGAGCAGGTGAAGGAGTTTCATGATGTCGCGATCGACAATGGCGCGAAATCTATTGAAGATCCTCCCGGTCCAAGAAGCTCAACAATGGGTGAAATGCACTTATCCTATGTTCGCGATCCTGATGGTCATAAACTGTGCGCGATGTATCGACCCGGATGAGCATACTGAAGACAGTTTCCGAAAATAGAGCTTTTGGCGGAGTGCAGGGGGTCTACTCCCATGCCTCCGCCAAAACCGGCACCGATATGACTTTCGCTGTTTTCGTGCCTGAGCATGAGGATGGCGCGAGACTACCAGTGCTTTGGTATCTGTCCGGGCTGACCTGCACCCACGCCAATGTCATGGACAAAGGCGAATATCGCCGGTTGGCCAGTGAATTGGGGCTGATCATAGTCTGCCCCGATACTTCACCGCGCGGTGAAGCAGTGCCGGACGACGAAGGCTATGACATGGGGCAAGGTGCCGGCTTTTATGTCGATGCGACCGAAGAGCCGTGGGCAGCCAACTTCCGCATGCGCAGCTATATTGAGCAAGAACTACCCAAACTGATTGCGCAAGAATTTCCAGCGGATATGGAGCGGCAAGGCATATTTGGTCACAGCATGGGCGGTCACGGTGCTCTGACCATCGGGTTGCGCAATCCCGATCGGTTCAAAAGTGTTTCAGCTTTTGCGCCGATTGTCTCCCCGCTTAATTGTCCGTGGGGGCATAAGGCTCTGGGCAGTTATCTCGGTGCTGATCAAGCAGTATGGCGAGACTATGATGCCTGCGCGTTGATCGAAGACGGCGCGCGGGTTGCTGATATATTGGTGGATCAAGGCACGGTGGATCAGTTTCTTGAAGAGGAGCTCAAACCAAATTTGCTAGTGGCCGCGTGCGAACGGGCCGCTATCCCTCTGACGCTCAACATGCGCGAAGGATATGATCATAGCTATTTCACCATCTCGACCTTCATGGATGACCATTTGCGCTGGCATGCGGATCGCCTCTAATGTGGACTGATACGCCAGACATAGCGCAGATGCGTGAAGCCGTGAGGGCATTATGCGGCGATTTTCCGGGCAGTTACTGGCGGGAAAAAGATCGGGAGCGCGCTTATCCTGAGGAATTTGTTGATGCGCTGACCAAGGCTGGCTTTCTTGCTGCCCTTATCCCCGAAGAATATGGTGGCAGCGGCCTTGGGCTTACTGGGGCAGCGGCCATTCTTGAAGAAATTCACAGCAGCGGCTGCAACGCCAGTGCCTGCCATGCGCAAATGTATATCATGGGCACCATTTTACGCGATGGTAGCGATGCACAGAAACAGCAATATCTGCCCAAAATCGCAACCGGCGAACTAAGACTGCAGGCCTTTGGCGTAACGGAACCGGGTAGCGGCACCAATACACTAGGCCTCAAAACCACCGCCGTGCGTGATGGTGATGACTATGTGATCAACGGCCAAAAGGTCTGGACCAGCCGCGCGGAATATAGCGATCTGATGGTCTTGCTGGCGCGGACCACACCGCAGGATCAGGTGCAGAAACGGACGGATGGCCTGTCAGTGTTTATCGTTGATATGCGGGAAGCGGTTGGCAATGGCCTAACCATCAAGCCCATCCGCACGATGATCAATCACAGCACCACCGAAGTTTACTTTGATGACCTGCGGGTGCCCGCGACCAATATTATTGGCGAGGAAGGCAAGGGGCTTCGCTACATCCTCAACGGTATGAATGCCGAACGGGTGTTGATCGCGGCCGAATGTATCGGTGACGCGCGCTGGTTCACCAAAAAGGCTTCGCACTATGCCAGCGAGCGGGAAGTATTCGATCGGCCGATAGGTCAAAATCAGGGCGTTCAATTCCCCATCGCGCGCAGTTATGCACAAACCGAAGCAGCCGACCTTATGGTGCGCAAAGCTGCAGCGATGTTCGATGCTGGTGAAGGGATGGCGGCGGAAGCCAATATGGCGAAAATGCTGGCATCTGAAGCATCATGGGCGGCGGGAGAATCGTGTATGCAGACGCATGGCGGTTTTGCTTTTGCCGAGGATTATGACATTGAACGCAAATGGCGCGAGACGCGGCTCTATCAAATTGCACCGATCTCGACGAACCTGATCCTTTCCTATCTTGCCGAGCATGTCCTGGATCTGCCACGTTCCTATTAGTCATTGCCCTTGTTAATTATGACTTCATCGGGACTGGTCAGATTGTTGATTTTACTGTAATTCCAATCAATCCCAACATCCTTTGGGACCCAAAATAATTTAGGAGGCCTTGATGAAAACTCTTAGGGTAAAGACTGCAGCCCCGGCTATCGCTGCTGTAATGATACTCACAGCATGTGGTGAAAGTGGCGGATCAGAAGCCGCTTCTGAAGCTTCTAGCGAAGCGGCGAGCGCACAATTGCCCAATGGGATGACGATCAAGGAGCAGATTGAAGCGCGCCAGGGTCAACTGGAAAAAGTCGGCGATGCGTTCAAAGCGATTAGCGATCAGTTGAAGGCTGGCAGCCCGGATATTGCAGTTATACAAGAAGCAGCCGCTGCCGTTCCGGAAGCGACGCAAGGCATGGCTGACTGGTTCCCTGAAGGCAGTGGCCCTGAATCCGGTATCGATACTGATGCACTTCCATCGATTTGGGAAAATATGCCTGACTTTCAAGAGAAGGTCGGCAATATGCAGGAAGCCGCCGCGGCTCTCAATACCGCAGCTCAAGGCGGCGACATAGCCGCCATTGGCGAGGCGTTCAAAACTACAGGCGGTACCTGCAAAGCCTGTCATGATGATTATCGTCTGGACGACTAGCCTGCGATGACCGCCGACAGGGCACAGACACTGGTCTGGGACTGGACGATCCGCCTGTTTCACTGGCTGATCGTCCTGCTCATCCCGCTGATGTGGTGGACAGCTGAAGAAGGCATGATGGACTGGCACAGGCGGCTGGGTCTGACGATGTTTGCTCTGATCCTGTTCCGGTTAGTTTGGGGTGTGATAGGCAGTTGGACAGCCCGCTTTGTGCCTATGATTAAACGGTTGCGATCGGTGCCAGCTTATGTTCGCGGCCTGATTGCGTGCCGGAATGGTCCGTCTTTTGGACATAGTCCGATTGGTTCGCTAGCCGTTTTTGCCCTGTTGGCGGCTTTGTCCATTCAGGTTGGAACCGGTCTGTTTTCCGTGGATGTCGATGGGCTTGAATCTGGGCCCTTGGCAATTCTGATCAGTTTCAAAACTGGCCGGGAGATAGCCGATTTCCATGAACTGAACTTCAACATATTGGTGGCGCTGGTGGCGCTGCATATTATCGCCGTCGCCATCTATCGGTTTGTCCTGAAAGACGACTTGGTTCGCCCGATGGTCACCGGCCGCCGCGGCGATGTCGAGCCGGTATCGACCGTAAAAGTACGCCCCATGGCCCTCATTGCCAGTGTGGTCATCGTTGCCGCCAGCCTTTACGCAATCATCAACGCCGGTTAGCGGCTTTAATAACCCAGCGCCTGCCCGTCCTTCCGCATTTCAGTGGCACCATGATAGACCCCGGTTTCCGGATCGCGGACAATCGCCTGATAGCCACCAAACATTGCGCCATTATCGACCCGCTTGACCTTGTGCCCCATCGCCGTGAGCTGCTCGACAGTCGCATCTGAGATACCCGGTTCCACATTCAGCGTGCCGAGCAGATCAGCGCCGGTGCCGGCCAGATCATCGGTCGATTGCCGTCCGCCATCATGATTGAGCCGTGCGGCATCACCCGCTTCCTGCAGGTTCATGCCATAGTCGACCATGTTGATCATCACCTGCACATGGCCCTGCGGCTGCATGCCGCCGCCCATTAGGCCAAAGGACATATAAGGTTTGCCATCCTTTTTCATGAAGGCCGGGATGATCGTCTGGAACGGACGTTTGCCTGGCGCATAGACATTGGGATGCTCTGGATCGAGCGAGTAAAGTTCGCCGCGATCCTGAAACATGAAACCCAGTCCGTCGGCGACCAGACCGCTGCCCATGCCGCGATAATTGGACTGGATGAGCGATACCATCATGCCGTCCTTGTCGGCCACGGTGAGATAGGTTGTATCCCCTTCGCCTTCCAGCTTGGGCTCGCCCGGACCAAATTCCGGTGAGGCCTTGGCCGGATCAATCAGCGCGAAACGCTCTTTGCCATAGGCATCACTGAGCAGCCAGTCGAGCGGGGCAGGGGACATGTCCGGATCGGCATAGAAACGCGCCACATCCTCAAATGCAAGCCGTTTCGCTTCGGTGATATAGTGCAGCACTTCGGCGCTGCCGCGCGGATATTGGGCCAAGTCGATATTCTTTAGAATATTGGCCATTTGCAGCGCTGCAAAGCCCTGGCTGTTTGGCGGAAGTTCACACAATTCATAGCCTTTGCGATAGGTCACGCAGCCGGGCTCTACCCATTTGCTGCTATGCGCGGCAAAATCTTCATAGCGCAGATTGCCACCAATGCGTTTGAAATAGGCGTCCATCGTCCGGGCGATCTCGCCCTTGTAGAATATATCGCGGCCGCCTTGGCCAATCTTGGTCAAGGTGCTGGCCAGATCGGGATTCTTGAAAATCTTACCTTCCTCAGGCGCGCCATCCGAAAAATAGGTCGCGCGGGCATTGTCAAACTCCCCAATCATGTCGAGATTTTCTTCAAAGCGCTTGAGATTGCGGCCGAAATAATAGCCGATCACTGGCGCAATCGGATGGCCCTCATTGGCATAGTCAATTGTTGGCGCGAGGATGTCGGCCATGCTCAGCTTGCCAAACCGCTCATGCATCTCAAACCAGCCATCGACTGTTCCGGGCACAGTGACCGGCAGCGGACCGAAGGGCGGGATGGTTTCACGGCCATCCAGCTGCTTGATAAACTCTTCATAGGACGTGCCCATCGGGCTCTTGCCAGACGCGTTCAGGCCGTAAAGCTTTTGGGTCTTGGGGTCCCAGATTATCGCAAACAGGTCTCCGCCGATGCCATTTCCGGTCGGTTCCATAAGCCCAAGCGCCGCATTGGCGGCAATTGCGGCATCAACCGCGGTGCCACCTTTCTTGAGGATATCAATCGCGATCTGGCTGGCTAGCGGATGGGCGGTCGCGGCCATGCCATTGGCCGCGTAGACGGGACTGCGCGCCCAGGCCTCACCAACCGGACGCCCACCGCCGCCAATTTCAAGAGCGGGTTCCTGAACGCCGCTTTCTGGCATATTCGGTTGTGCCAACGCCGGATTAAAGGAAAAAGCCGCCGCCGCGGTAAAAGCCAAAAACCGTTTCATCATATCCTGCAAACCCTAACCCTTATCTTTTTTCACTATTCGATTCGTTCATATTAAGGCCGGAATTCCTGACAGTTTATACAGGTTCGACACAGAATCGACCGAAAATTCGAATCATGTCTGGCCGAAAAAGTCAAAATTAGGCTCTTAAAGGAACGAACAGCGTCACAGACAATCTATACGCATGCCATCAATGTAGGAAAGCAGTATTTACAGGGGCTTTCATAGCCTGTTTGGGCAAGATGCAGGTATGTTGCGGTGCACAAAAAACTTGACTTGATATCATTTGATCCTATTTAGCATCACAGCAAAGGCAGATAACTGTCTGGCGAAAGTTCTGCGTGAGAGATGAAAAGTTTATCTCGAACCTCGCCTCATTGCTCTTTTATTTCCCGGCAGCCTGATCACGCGGGTCGTCTTAACCGACGGCGGACGCGCGCATAGCAATGATGCTGTGCCGTAACACTCGCTGCTATTTTTAAGGTATTATTTTTGACTTCATTTTCTGATTTCGCTCTGGCGAAACCAATTCAAACGCGTGTGGCTGAAGGCGGCTACACCAAACCGTCCCCCATTCAGCAGCAGGCTATTCCGCCAGCGCTGGAAGGCAAGGATATTCTTGGCATCGCCCAGACCGGCACCGGGAAGACCGCTGCTTTCTCGCTGCCTTCTATCCATCATCTTTTGAACAACAAGCGCAAGGCTGGCCGCAACGAATGCCGGATGCTGGTACTCGCTCCCACGCGCGAACTGGCGCGGCAGATTGCCGATAGCATGACCGGCTATTCCAAAGGTCTTGGCATGTATGTGACGTCTGCTTTTGGCGGCGTTCCGATCAACCGACAAAAACGCATTTTGCAGCGCGGCGTGGATGTGCTTGTCGCAACCCCCGGCCGTTTGCTGGACCTCGTCGATCAACGCTGCCTCGACCTCAGCAAGGTTGAGATATTGGTGCTCGACGAAGCTGACCAAATGCTCGACCTTGGTTTCATCGTTCCGCTGAAAAAGATCGTTCCGTTGCTTCCGAAAAAGCGTCAGAGCCTGTTCTTCTCGGCAACCATGCCTAAGACTATCTCTCAACTGGCCGACCAGTTCCTGACCAATCCGATTCAGGTATCGGTTGCACCGCAATCGACAACTGCTGAGCGGGTTGACCAGCGTGTTACCTATATTAATCAAGACGATAAGCAGCGTTTGTTAAAAGACTTTGTGAACCAGGAAAATCCGGATCACATGCTTGTCTTTACCCAGACCAAACATGGTGCGGACAAGGTTGTGAAGAACCTGAACGCGGTGGGTATCCACAGCGCTGCCATTCACGGTAACAAGAGCCAGCCACAGCGTGAACGTGCTTTGGGTGATTTCCGCAAGGGCAAGATTAACATTCTCGTCGCGACTGACATCGCTGCACGTGGTATTGATGTTGATGGCGTTAGTCACGTGATCAACTTTGATATGCCGAATGTGCCAGAGCAATATGTTCACCGTATCGGGCGTACTGCAAGGGCAGGGGCTTCGGGTATTTCCTACTCGATGGTGGCTCCGGATGAACGGCAGTTCCTGCGCGATGTGGTTAAACTGACTGGTGTCAAACCGGAAGTGATCGCGCTGCCAGAAGGCTATGATGAGCCGCCGCGCGAAGAAGTTGCTCCCCGCATCTATGGTCAGAAGCCCAAGAAATATGGGGCGAAGCCAACCCGCGGTGGTCCACCGAAGAACAAGCATAGCGCCCGCAAAGGACGTCCCGGTGGCGGCCCCAAAAAAGGTGGCCCAAAGCATTGGAATAATGGCGCAAAGTCATTTAAGCGTCGGCAGGTGCGCAAGGCGGATGCTTGAATAGCGGACAGGTAATGCGATAAGGGCTTCTTATGCAGGTCCCTGCTTCCGATAAGAAAACCAAGGTTTGTTAACATGATAGCGAATTTGCGAGATCGGTTTGCTAACAAACGGACTTGGCGTCAAATTCAGAAGTTCGTGTTAGTGAGCGCGACAAGTGCGACGATCACTCTTGGAATTCCGATATTTCTTCACGAGATATTTGAAGTCCAAGAGAAGATCGCGGTGCTTGTTGCGTTCGTCGTTGCTTATCTGGTCAATTTTCTGTCGCTACGGCGCGTCGTCTTTGACAGTTCGGGTTCCGTAAAGGGCGATTTCGTCAAATTTGCGCTGAGCAGCTTAGCGTTTCGGACGTCCGAATATATGATGTTTCTGGTTCTGCACGAGATTCTTAATATCGCTTACATCGTGGCTCTATTGATTATCCTGACGACTGCCACTTTCCTCAAGTTTTTCTGGTATCGCAGGCTCTTCGACAATAGCGGATCTTGAGCTGTTATCGGCCAATGAGGCCTTTTGCGCGTCCTCAATGTGTCTGAGCTTTTCAAGCGACATTTCAATCAGTTGTCGATTATGATTTATCAGATCGGCCATTAAGCCCAGAATGAACGTCAATACACCGACGATCAGAAACGCTGAGCCAATGACCAGCGACTGAATTTTTCCCTCGCCGGAAACGAACAGATAGAAATATAGGAACCGGATCATGGGGATTGTGCCAATCAATCCGATAACCAGTCCAATCAGGGTGAAAACCCGCAAGGGCTGATACATAGAATACATGCGCAGCAGCGTTGTTCCTGATCGTTCGATAAACCGGAATACGCTGTTAAACAGCCGTGAATCTCTGGTTTTGGGATTGGTACGAACGGGGACGCTGGTGAAGGCAATCCCTTTCTTGCCGACTTGGATCAGCATTTCGATTGTGTAGCTAAATGATGACACAATGTTGATGCGGAAAGCCGCCTCTCTTGAAATCGCGCGGAAACCGCTGACGGCATCTGGAACATCAACTTCGGAAAAGCGCCGGACGACCCAACTGCCAAACCGCTGTAGTAGTTTCTTGCCGAGGGAGAAATGTTCGATGGTTGATGTTTGCCGATCGCCAATGGTTATGTCGGCTGTTCCCGCAATGATCGGCTGTACCAGCTTGGCGATGTCCGCGCCGCAATATTGATTGTCTCCATCGGTATTGACGATGATATCCGCGCCCAAGCTAAGGCTGTGATCCAGTCCCTTCTTGAATGTTCGGGCCAAACCCATATTGCGTTTGTTTCTGAGGACATGGTGGACGCCCAGTTTTTGGGCCAGTTCAGATGTCCCGTCGGACGAACCATCGTCGATGATCAAAATTTCGATTATATCGATGCCGTCAATTGATTTCGGGATGTCCGCGACCGTTTCTTCCAGCGTGCCCGCTTCGTTGAAACATGGAATCTGTACTATCAATTTCATGGTCGTCTCTTTCCTCGCCCGATGATTGCGGCCAAGTGGTAGCTATTATGCATCTGTTTGTAAAAGGCAAAACTGGCTCTAGAGCGGCATATCCTATTGAATATGTGCCATTATGGGCTATCAGCTAATTCGGGTTGGAATATGGTTTTGTGGTGAAATAGGCCTCACGAAACACTGATGTGAACGGTCGGAGACCAATGTTGGGTAAAATTGGAAAGACGGGTTTCGGACCAACCATCACCGTCGTAATTTTGGCGCTCGCTTTGCTATGGCCCTCGCTGATCAATGGTGAGCCGTTCTATATGCCGGATACGCCAAGCTATATTCGAGCTGCGGATGCCGGTGTTTATAAGCTGACGGGCATGGAATCACCTTGGACGAATGAATTTCACGACCGATATGCAGCGGCGCCAAAGACAGCCGCGTCAGCTGATGCCGTCATAGAAACTACACCTGCTAATACAGCCGACAATGCTCCTGTGGCTTTGGCAGGTCGGTCGGTCTTCTATGGTGCCTTTCTCTATATCGCTCAGATTTTCGGAAATTTTTGGCTGGCAGCGGTGCTGCAATCCCTAGTTGTGGGCATAGCGATCATGTTGACGATCCGCACTTGCATGCCGGAGCAAAGCCGTGTTTCGCTCACAATTCGCATTTTGGCCATCGGCTTGCCGATCGTGTTTCTATCTTCTGTCGCCTTTTTCTCGGGCTTCCTGATGCCTGATATTTTTGCCGGTCTGGGTTTGCTATCCTTCGTCCATTTGGCTGCTTTCTGGGATCGGCAAGGGAGGATGGAGAGGCTGTTCTGGTTTGTGCTGCTCCTCTCAGCGATGCTTTTTCACAACACAAATGTTCTGATCACAGTCTCCCTGCTGGCATTGGTTGTATTGGGCAACCTGACCAAAATTTTGCAGGTGGGATGGAAACCCGTTCTAGTGGTTATGGCCAGCATATTGCTATCTTTTGCCGGGCAATCCGTTTTCTACTGGGGGGTGACGAAATATTCCGGCAATGCGCCGGTTATGCCGCCCTTCCTGGCGGCAAGAGTGATTTCTGATGGACCGGGATATCAGTATCTGGAGAAACATTGCAAAACAGAAGACCTTAAATTTTGTCGTGTATTAGACTTTCCTGTGATCAACCATGATCAATTGCTCTGGAGCACAAGCAAGGATGAAGGCGTCTTCCAGGCGCTGTCCAATAGAGAAAAACGTGAAATAGCGGCTTTGGAAAAGGCTTTCGTTTTGGATGTCTTTTTGGAATATCCAATTGAAGTCTTGGTAGCCTCTTTCCGCGGCTTCGGAACACAGCTCGTCACCTTCAATCTTCCGAATTTCAACTATAACGACAAGCAGAAAGCCCAGTATCAGGAAAAGATACCAAGCGAGCTTTTCAGCGCGCAAAAGCAGTCTGCTGCTTTCAAAAATACCATGCCGACACGTTTTTGGGAGATATCAACCTTCATCATATCAGGCCTCGCATTGCTATTCTTGCTTGGGTTCATATTTCGAAACTTTCGGCAGTCGGGACATCTCAGTAAAACGGCGATTTTCTCGTTGTTGATCGTTGTGGGAATATTTGCCAACGCTGCAATTTGTGGTGCCCTTTCAGGAGCAAAGGGCCGGTATCAAATGCGGCTTGTCTGGGTGTTGCCTCTGGCTGCGGCCAGTTTGTTACCGAACAGGCAAAGGCGCATGGAAGCGGCCCAACCAACAGAATGATTTGAGATATGGTCTAACTTATGGGCAGTGCCCGAGGTCTTCGATCAATCGCTGCGCAATGCCTTGTTCTCTGACAGATGAGCAATTTCATCATCGGTCATCCCAAGCCAGTTTTTGAGAGCGGTGACATTATGTTCGCCGCGCTTGGCTGTCTTAGCGTTGCTATCAATGCCGCTTTGTGACTTGGAGAAACGATAAGGTGACTGAACGGTTCGGCGAGCATTTCCAGCATCATCGGTCACATCAACAATCGTGCCCAGGTGGTCGATGCTGGGCTGATCATAGACGTCCGGCCCAAAGGGATGCACTTCGCCCCAAGCCAGATTGAGGCGATCCAGCGTCGCAGTAAGCGCATCAAAGCTCTTGTGGGACCGGATATGCTGTTCCATCGCTTCTTGCCGCAGACGCACTTTGGTCGGGATATCGGCACCTTCCGGTGTGGGGTCTTGCAAGTCATCTTTTGTGGAAAACATAATCCACAGCCATTTCATGTCGCCGACAATCAGGATTTGACGATCCTCGGGCGCTTCCCAAACCAATGTCTCGGGCGGTTTCGGCCAAATATCATCAAGCGCGAAATGGGCATAGTCATCTGCTGAATGAAGCACATTGAGCATGGCCAGATCGATATGCTGTCCTTCACCCGTCTGGTCGAGCGTGCGCAAAGCGGACAAGATCGCGATGATCCCGTGCAAGGAACTATAACTGTCCGCCATGGCAAACTGGATATCTGTCGGGTGCCCGCCGCTCATCTGTGCCTGACGGGCAATCAAACCCGTCTCGGCATGCAATACCGGCGCATAGGCAGCCTTTTCTCGCTCCGGTCCGTTCTGGCCATAGCCGGAGATGGACAGCATCACGAGCCGCGGATTGACCTTCGACAGATCCCCCCAGCCGATACCAAATTTTTCCATGATACCCGGGCGGAAATTCTCCACGACAATGTCGGTTTCGGCGGCCAGTTTCCGCACCAGTTCGGATGCCCCTTCAGCCTTTAGGTCAAGGCAGATATTCTGCTTGCCTATATTCAGCTGTAGATAATTGCCGCTAACCCCGCTCTCACGCTTTGCGAGTTTGCGGGTAACGTCGCCTTCTGGTGGTTCGACCTTCAGGACCTCTGCGCCAAGATCGGACAGCATCCGGGTCGCATAGGGGCCTGCGACCACGCGCGAAAAATCCAGGACCTTGAGCCCTGCTAAAGGGAAATCTGCCATATCCGCCTGACTTTACAGTTTCATCTGCTGCTTCATGGTTTTTTCGGTAGCGGAACCATAAGGCGGCAGGAAACCAGCAATTTTGGCAATATTCACTTTGGGCTGGCGATAAACGGCCTTGGCGTGACTGAATTCCTTGAAGCCATCCGGGCCCGTATAGGCACCCATGCCAGAAGGACCAACGCCGCCAAAGGGCAGGTCATGCTGTGCGATATGGAAAATCACATCATTAACAGTGACACCGCCGGAAATGGTCCGGTCCAGCATCTTGCGCTTGTCCGATTCCGTTTCGCCAAAATAGTAAAGCCCCAGCGGACGGTCATGGTCGTTCACATATTCAACGACTTCATCCAGGTTGCGATAGGTTTTAACCGGCAGCACCGGGCCAAAAATCTCTTCCTGCATCACGCGCATGTCGTCGTTGACATTTTGCAGCACAGTGAGCGGCATTTTGTTGCTGTTGGTGTTGGAGAAATCTTCATCGCCCGGATTCACGACCGTCTGCTTTGCGCCTTTGGCGACCGCATCGTCGATCAGGCCCTGCAAGCGTTCCTTGTGCCGCCCGTTAATCACAGACGTGTAGTCATCATTGGAAATCATGGTCGGATATTGCTCTGCCACATTGTTTGCAATGCCTTCGACAACCGTATCTTCCTTGTCGGCCGGTACCATTAAATAATCAGGTGCAAGGCAGATTTGGCCTGCATTCATCATCTTGCCCATAGCAATCCGCTGGGTTGTCTTTTGGATATCCGCATCAGGCCCGACGATGGTCGGCGACTTGCCGCCGAGTTCGAGTGTGACCGGCGTCAGGTTTTGTGCTGCCGCCGCCATCACATGCTTGGCAATTCCGCCGCCGCCGGTGAAGATCAAATGATCCCAAGGAATTTCAGAGAAAGCTTTACCGGTTTCAGGGCCACCAGTGATCACGGTCATTTCCTCTGGCGCAAAATATTTGGCGACCAGTTGTTTCACCAATTCGCCGGTTTCCGGACAGAATTCGGAGAATTTGATGATCACGCGATTGCCAGCCCCAAAAGCACCAATGGCCGGATCGAAAGCGAGGTTGATGGGGAAGTTCCACGGTGCAATCACACCGACAACTCCTTTTGGCTGATATTCGACCGCACCGCTCGCGCCCAATAAGCCCAATGGAAAATCCATTTTACGCTTTTCCGGGCGCATCCATTTGCGCAGGTTCTTTTTGTGATCCTTGGCATGGCCGACAACTGACATCAAATCGGTCATCACGGTCTGCACGCTGCTGCGATGACCAAAATCATTGGATACAGCTTCGCATAGCGCATCTTTATTATCGATGATCATCTGCGCGGTCCGGTTGATCCGGTCCATGCGGCTTTCATAGCTGACCGGCAGCTCGGCATGAAAGGCATCGCGCTGTGCCTGAAACGCTGCCATAATTTCATCTTTGCTGACTTCGCCAGCTGCTGCTTCCAATGCTTCCATCACTCTTCTCCTGCAAAACGCTTTCGTGCGCTTTTTAACTTTGGTTTCAATTGACCACTTAAACCATATTTTTGCAGTTTGTCGAGGCTGAACGCCTGATTAGGAAGCCGCCGCAATTGCGTCGGCTAGGGCAATCGTCTGTTCGGCCTGCCGCAGATGCAGAATCTCGGTCATTTTTCCATCAACGGTGATGACACCCTTACCAGCATTGGCGGGGTCGTCGAACGCAGCAATAATCGCTTTTGCTTCGGCGATTTTACTGTCGTCCGGGGCAAATTCGTTGTTTGCGATATCTATCTGAGACGGATGAATAAGAGTCTTCCCGTCAAAACCAAAGTTTTTGGCCTGCCGACATTCCTGCTCGAAACCGGCAGGGTCTTTAAAATCATTGTAGACGCTATCCAGGATATTCAATCCAAACGCGCGTCCCGCCATGATCGTTTGTGCGATAGCAGGCATGAACAGATTGCGGTTCTGCTCAGCACGCATTTCCTTGGCGAGATCATTAAAGCCCATGACGAAAGTTGTTAGCCGGGTTGCGGCTGCTGTTTCTGCGATCTGAGCGATATTCAGCACGGCAATAGGCATTTCAATCATCGCCCATAGTTTTAAATCGCCGCCATTTTCCTGATCCATGATGTTGGATATTTCCGTTATGTCGGCGGCGCTGCGAACTTTGGGAACCAATATCGCGTCTGCTTTGCTGGCGCATATGTTCTTCATGTCCTGCGCAAACCAGTGTGTGTCCGTTGCGTTTACACGCACAACCATTTCCCGCTTGCCATAGCCGCCTTCTGCCAGCGCATTGCAGGCGGCATACCGGGCATCATCCTTGGCATCCGGGGCAACGGCATCTTCCAAATCAAGGACGATCGTATCGGCTGGCAGTGTCTTTGCTTTCTCCAAGGCACGCGCGTTGGATGCAGGCATGTAAAGACAAGAACGGCGCGGACGGAAGTTAGGGTCGGTCATACCCCGTCTATATCGGAACGGAGCGGTTCAGGACAATGGAAAACCAATCACCCTATCAAAAGGGCAGGTGCACTATTTTGTGCTTTCAGCCTGATGCTCGTTTTGGTCCTGTCCTAAAGCAAGATGGCGGGCCAATGTTGTCAGGGCTTCCGATTGCTCTCGCAGTTTGATGTGCAATTTCAGGATCAAGAACAGACTCATCAATATCCATAGATAGATGATCAGATCAGCACCGCGACCAATGCCTACCAGGCTGGCAAATATATTGGTCATCTCTGGGAACCAAATGAACAGATAGCCGGTGAGAACAACAAGGAACAAACCAAGCCGGACAATGGGCAAGGATTTTCCGAGGCTGATAATATAGAATAAGCAGACCGATAGGCCCAGTGTAAGGATGATTTGGGCGATCATGATAGAAGCCTCGCTGCAATAAGGTCGCGGAAAATGACGAAAGCGTCGGTAAACGTCTGGCCCTTCTCCCGCGAATAATCTGAATAGGTTATGGTTACCGGTACTTCTACAAAGTCAAATCGGTTTTTACGGATGCCAGCCAAAATCTCTGACGCATGGGCCATACGGTTTTGACGGAGGTTGAGCTTGCTTGCTGCCTCGGCAGTAAAGACCCGCAGGCCATTATGGCAATCGGTGAGTTTGAGGCCGGTTGTAATCTGGGTGAACAAGGTCGCCGCTTTCAGCAAAAGGCCGCGCGATTGGCTCATTCCCACCGTGTTGCCTAGGAAACGACTGCCAAGAGCAAGGTCTGCTCCGCTTTGAGCAAGCTGCTCGAGCATGATCGGCACATCCTCTATATGATGCTGACCGTCTGCGTCGAAAGTCACAATGTGACTGGCACCACGTGCCAATGCGAACTCGATACCGGTCTGCAGAGCGGCCCCTTGGCCCAAGTTAAAAGGGTGGCGGAGCACTGTAGCGCCAGCACCGCGTGCCGTTGCAGAGGTCTCGTCGGCTGAAGCATCGTCTATTACAACGACATTCGGAAACATCGTCCCGACTTCTGCCACGACATCTGCGATCATTCCGCCCTCATTATAGGCTGGAATGACGATCCAGACGTCTTTCTGGAGATTTATGGGATCATACAGCATGAACAGCCCTTTGCGTGATGATGACGCCCGCGCAGATGAAGGCAATGCCAATCATGTAAGCGGGGTTGAGTTTTTCGCCGAGCAACAGCCAGGCAAATAATGGCGTAAAAACAAAAGACAGTGCGACGAACGGATAGGCCGCACTCAACGGCAGTTCCCGCACGATAAGAATCCACACGACAGCCAAAGCGCCGTATAAACTGACGGCACCGACCAACATGGGCTCTGTTGCCTGTACCCAAATGGGTTGATCCGGGCGCAAGCGTTGCGATGCCAGTTTGAACAAAATTTGTCCGGCTCCCACCGCGATCGGGTATAGGATTAGAACAAGCCAGAGGAGCCGGGTCATTGCGGCTTCTCCATCGTTTGGATGGTAATGATCTCGGTATTCCTTGTGAACTTTCGTGACGGACCAAATTTGCGCAACTCTTTTGCAATTGCTCGAGTCATGTCCGGGGGCGCAAACGCAATATGGGTGGCATTCCATTTGCGAATGAGTGCGCGCCGTTCGGCTTGGCTGGTACCGGCGTCAAAAAACTTGTCGGTCGCAGCTTGTCTGTCAAACAGGCTCGGTGCCACTGGTTCAGGGCGCGGAATGGAAACGACGCGGTGGCCTGTCGATTGTAACGGATACACAATATTCTTGGTCGCGAAGGAAACAGATCCTGCCGGTAAATGAGCCTGCATATCATCCACGGATGGGAGCATCCGGCCGTGCGATGCACGCGTCACAAACTCCATCTGGCGCGGCATAGAAGCGATATACATGCTAAACCCGATGAAAATGATTCCAGCCGTTGTCAGTATGCCGCGCATTGCCGGACTGGTTTTCTTGAAAAAGCTGGAGGATATAGCCGCCCAAACGAGCGCAAGTTGAAGATATAATATGATCGCTGGCGGAAACCGATGCGCGATCGACATGTCGAGACCCACCAGCAGAAAATAGGCGGACGCGAAAAACAATACAGGGGCCAGAATATCCCAACGGACCTGGCCGGTTTTTGCATCACGAAAGCCCAGAATACCCAGTATAGTCGGTGCCGCCATAAGGATAAGGTAGGATATGGTTGTCATTTCCTTGGCATCGGATTCCCAACGCGGATCAGCCGCCGAAAGAACAACATCCAGCGGATTGAAATAGGGCCATATCAGTGAGAGTAATCCGCCAACGAAAAGCGTTGCCAAAAGAGTGATCTTCCGATCCATTGCAGCCGTTTTATGAAATAAAATAAAGCTGCCGGTACCCGCCAACATGATGAAAGCGCTAAATTGATGCGTTATGACGATTGTCGCGGTCAACAGCGCCAGTACCACCAAGTTCAAACGGTAATATCTGTCCTCCTCAAGCGCGAAGAGGCACAGAAACCAGCTAAATATGCCCAATACCAAAGCTTGCGTGGCAGGATAACCGCCGCTGCTTATAAAGGTCGCAAAATTATGAAACCCGGCATGACCACGTTGAGCGCCCCAGGCAAATAGCAATATGGTAAGCAATATAGCAGGTGCCCAGGCTGCCTTGTAATAGCGCCGAGCAAACAACCAAGTGGTCCAGCAAAAGGCCACGCACATTGCTGCACCCATGAAGCTGAAAAGCGCCCAAGGGACGATATTGAACATCTTTCCGATTATGGCGGCCAATATATTGAGCGGCGTATAATATCGCGATGGCTCGTCTGTTGGTAGATGGGGATTGGACGGATCAAATGGTGAAACCATCAGCTCTCTAAGAACAGCAAGGTGGTGCCACGTATCGCGACCAGGATGTTCAAATCCAAACGGGTCAAACAGATAATAGCCAATCATGATTGCAAAATATGCGATACATAGAAGCATGTAAGCGCGGCCTGAGCTCAAACTTTGAAGTGACATTTTCACGCGTCCAGGCGCAATGGTATTGGCGTTTTCCATGGCCGGTTATCTATGATCTTAATGGTTAATTTTTAGTTTCAGGCGCTGAGAAAATATAGTTTACGGAGAATTAACTTTTGATGCTGTAAACCGCTTTTAAATAAAGAAAATGCTGGAGCAGCTATGACCGAAACTATGAAAGAATCACCGTCATCAATATCTCTGGAGCGCCTTGTTCCAGGAACGCTTACGGATGATGATGCAACAGGACAGGAAACGCTTGAGCTGCATATGGCGCGCTATCGTTTTGCTTCCGGTTATGTAAACGGTGGCCGTGTGCTGGATTGTGCTTGCGGCGTTGGATATGGCACTGCCATTTTGGCCAAATCAGAAAACAAGCCTTCTGAAGTATTGGGTGTCGATATCGATCCCAAGGCAGCCAACTACGCTTCTGAATCTTATGCATCAGAGACTGTCTCCTTTAGACAGGGAGACGGCTGCGAATTGAGAGATGAACAGGGTTTCGATACGATCGTATCCCTGGAGACTGTGGAACATGTTCCAGACCCAATAGCATTGCTAGCCAATTTCGCGAATTTGCTTCGGCCCGGCGGAAAGTTAATTGCTTCGGTTCCGGTAACACCGTCTGTGGACGTTAATCCTTACCACCTTCATGATTTTACCAAAGCATCGTTCCGAAAGTTCGGAACCGAACTGGGCCTGAAGGAAATAGATGCGATGGATCAGGTGCAACCCTTTAGCCCGTTCAAAATTGTCAGCGGGAACGAGGCGCGTCTGGATGATATGCGTAAAAACCTTCTCGGTTATTACTTATCCCATCCAAAAGCGGTGTACAGTCGCATCCGATCAACTTTGGTTGATGGTTTCTGCAATAAATATCTGACTATCGTCTGGCAGAAGCCTGATCAGTAGATGATTAAAAATACCAACTAAAATCATAGGCATAGGATTGATACTCGCCAATATGTTCGATAGGCGGCAACAAAGGAAGTGCTCTAAATTCTCTGTTGTTCATTGACGGTTAGGGATCACTCGGCCAAGCGGCGCATATGCAATGGTTAGAAATAAAAATGTGGCTGGAAAGCAGTACCGGCCTCGATCGTGACGTGCTGCATATTTACGGCGCGGTCGTAATTCAATTCGGTCTTGCTCTGTTTTTTCGTCGATCATTGGCAAGTCCTTGGCCGTGGATTGCGGTATTTATCGCTGCAGCGGCCAATGAATATTTCGATTATCAGCGAGTAGGCGAAAGCGCTGAATCAATAGCGCTGTTTCGGGCCGAAGGCTATAAAGACATGTGGAATACGATGGTAATTCCAACGTTTCTGCTTTTGGTTGCGCGGTTCTGGCCGACGTGGATTGCCGGTAAAACCGTGGATCGAGAATTAGCGACTGCAAACCAAACACAGAAAAAAGAGGCCGTCTAGCTCTCATTCCTGTGAGCTGTTACGATCTTTCTGACATTTTGCGATTGCCCTTTTGGCAGAACCATCACTTGATTGCCGCTGGCAACAATGATCATATTTTCCAAGCCAAATGTCGTAATCTCAAGTCCATCAGAATGAATGAGATTGCCTTTTGATTCAACTGCCACAACGTCACCGAACGTCACGTTGGATTGCGCATCAGATTGGCTGATTTCCAACAAAGAGTCCCAGCTTCCGACATCCGACCACCCTGGATCAACCGGGGTTATCGCTACCTTTTCTGCTTTTTCCATGATGGCATAGTCAATCGAGTCAGATGGTGCACTGGCGAAGCTTGCTTCATGTGGTTTTATTTGTGTTTGGTCCCGGTCCGCTTTCTCCATTGCATTTTCAGCGGCTTCAAGCATGGCCGGTGCATGTTCGGACAAGGCCTTCAAATAGGTGTCTGCGCGGAACAGGAATATTCCAGCATTCCAATGATATCCACCTTCAGCCAGCATTTTTTCTGCATTGCTTTGATTTGGCTTTTCTACGAAACGCTGGGCGGCGAAACTATTTGAACTGCCGATCACAGGTTCGCCTTGCTGAATATATCCGTAACCGGTTTCAGCGCCATTGGGTTCTATGCCGAATGTGACCAGCCAACGGGCTTTGGCCAATGAAACCGATTGCCGTACGGCCTTTTGAAAGGCGGATACATTTTTGATGATATGATCACTGGGCATGACCAGCAATAGATCTTGCGGGCTTTTGCAGGCCAGAGCAGCCAAGGCAATGGCCGGAGCAGTATTCCTAGCACAAGGTTCCAATATATGAGCCTGAACGCTTGCGCCAATTTCATCCATCTGTTCTTCTGCGAGATCTGCATGTTTCGTTCCGCCGACGATGATTGGCAGTTCAAAAAGATCAGCTTCTTGGCAGCGCTCAAGTGTGAGCTGAAACATGCTCAACGGACCAGTGAGGTTTAAAAATTGTTTCGGGCGTTCGTCTGTCGAAACTGGCCATAGCCTTGTTCCAGAGCCACCGGACAGGATAACCGGTGTAATCAGATCGTTTTGACTCATTTCATCCGTCTCAATTCATGCTGCAAGCGATCAAGGATTTGACATTTTTCGACAAATCTATTTCCGAAACCTTGGTGCAAAGCCCGCATTCTCCAGCACCTACGGCCTTGCCCCTTGCGGTAACCTTACCTTCCAGTGGCAAAATCTGCCACTCTCCTGCAGTCGTGCCTTTCAATATAGCTTGGTCATCCCCGATAACTTGGAAGAGTTTAAAATGCGGCCCGTCAATTAGCTTAGCAGATTGGTCTGCTGCAAGTTCTTGATGATGTGCCATGTCATAGGGGCCGAATGTGGCAACGGAAAGGGCATCATCCAAATGCAGTTCACGCGGGCGGCCATAATCGTACAGTCGATAGGTTATGTCAGCATTTTGCTGTACCTCGATTAACTGTATTCCAGAACCAATGGCATGGATAGTGCCGGCTGGAATATAATATAAATCGCCAGCTTTCACGGATTTCCAATCGATAAGCTGTTCAATCTGGCTGCAGGCAACCGCAGCATGCAATTTCGCTGCGCTTACTTCCTTGGTTAGCCCAATGCCTAGTCGCGCATCTGGCTTGGCTTCCAATATGTACCAACATTCTTCCTTGCCGCTGGGAAGGCCTTTTCGGCGCGCCTGGCGATCATTCGGGTGGACCTGTATGGATAGCTTTTCACTGGTGAACAGATATTTGCTTAACAGTTTCGGCGTTATGCCTTTTGGCGGCTGAAACCAGATTTCACCTATTTTGTCTTTCTGTTTGCCGCCAAATATCTTGGGTAAGCTTGATTGCCCCCAAGGTTTTGGAACGGTTTTTTGTTTGAGCTTCATGCGTGCCTTCTTACAATCAACTTCGCCCGATGCTGGTATATTCCAACCCGCTTTTGGTGACATCGGTCGGGTGATAAATATTGCGCAAGTCAACCAGCGCCTTACCGGACATTACTGATGATAGTTTTCGAAGGTCAAGGGCACGGAAAGCATCCCATTCTGTAACTATAACGACTGCATCAGCGTCTTCAGCCGCCTCATAGCTGCTGTTCGTCATCGTTACGCCGGGCATTATTTCAGATGCGGCTTCCATCCCCTCCGGATCAAAAGCGCTAACCTGTGCACCCGCGTCTAAAAGCGTTTGCGCGATGGCAATGGCCGGTGCGTCCCGCATATCATCTGTATTGGGTTTGAAAGTCAGGCCGAGCAGTGCAATTTTCTTGCCTCTTGCCTCACCGCCCAATGACTGAATGACTTTGCGGCCCATAGCCCGCTTGCGCTGGTCATTCACTTGAACGACGGCTTCCACGATGCGCACCGGGCTTTCGTTATCCTGGGCAGTCTTCAACAGCGCCAAAGTATCCTTTGGAAAGCAGCTACCACCATAGCCGGGGCCAGCATGCAAAAATTTGGAACCAATGCGGTTGTCCAGGCCGATCCCGCGGGAAACTTCCTGTACATCAGCGCCAACTTTCTCACATAAGTCGGCAATTTCATTGATGAATGTTATTTTCGTCGCAAGAAATGCGTTAGCGGCATATTTTATCAACTCCGCTGTACGGCGACCGGTAAAGAGAATAGGGGATTCGTTCAGGAATAGCGGGCGATATATCTCGCTCATGACATCTTTTGCCCATTCGATTTCGGCGCCAATCACAATACGATCCGGGCGTTTGAAATCGTCAATCGCAGCACCTTCCCTCAGAAATTCGGGGTTGGATACAACGGCAAATTGATCGGCGCTGAGTTTTTTTGATAATATCAGCTCGACTTCGTCGCCGGTACCGACGGGCACTGTCGATTTGGTGACGACGACCGTGGGCTTGGTGATTGCTTCAGCAATTTCCTCGCTCGCAGCGTAAACATAGCTCAGATCGGCATGACCATCACCGCGACGAGATGGCGTTCCCACTGCAATAAAGACCGCATCGCAGTCTTTTACCGATTCCTTGAGATCTCCTGAAAAAGACAGGCGGTCGCTATTTACATTTCGCTCAACCAAACTGGCTAGGCCAGGCTCAAAAATCGGCATGATATTCTGATTGAGCTTCTCAATCTTGCTGGGATCCTTGTCTACGCAGACAACCTGATGACCAAAATCAGCAAAACATGCGCCAGAAACCAAGCCGACATAACCGGATCCGATCATTGCAATTTTCATAGTGATCCTTTGATATTCTGTTAGTTAGATGAGATTTACGCTTAATATCGCGCTTCTGGCCTGATCAACATTTGGGGTCAAGCGTGGTAAATTAATCCGGCCTCTCTAGAGTGCATTCTGTCCCTTCTTAGTGGGAACGGGTAAAGAATTAATGTGCATCGGCAGAGCGGGCCTGATCTAACCGAAGTTCGAGAAAGATTTGCGACCTTAAGGAGAGGGCGTCTAAAGCCGTTTTACCAAATCCAATATATGGTTTGCATCTTCTCTGTGACAGATCAGCAAGTCGGGCAAATAAGTGTCTCGTTGATTGTAGATTAGCGGGCTGCCGTCGATACGGGAGCAATGAAGCCCGTGCGCTTCGGCAACCGCAACGGGTGCACAATTGTCCCATTCATATTGGCCACCGGAATGGAGGTAAATGTCGGCTTCTCCTCGAACAATTGCCATCGCTTTTGCGCCAGCAGAGCCCATTGGGATTAGATCGGTCTCCAATATCTCGGCAACCGCCACAGCTTCTTTGGCTGGCCGGGAACGGCTAACCACCATGCGCAACTTATTGCTGCGATCCGGTGGAGCAATGGGAGAATCGCTGCGTAACGTTAAATCTAAGCTCGGCAGAGCGACCGCCCCAATCGCCGCCTTGCCATCCATAGCCAACGCTACATGAACGGCCCAGTCGTCGCGGCCGTCACCATATTCGCGGGTCCCATCCACTGGGTCAATGATCCAGACGCGGTCTTTATCCAATCGGTCGCTAGTGTCTTTGCTTTCTTCCGATAGAAGCCCATCATCCGGACGATGCTCTCGAAGAGCGGCCACCAACATATCGTTGGCTGCTTTGTCACCAGCATCGCCTAGGCTTTTGCCAGTCAAATTCGAGCTATCGCGCAATTCCAAGAGCAAAGCGCCGGTATCTTCCGCTAGCTTTGCCGCCAATTCAGCATCTGTCATATCGTATAGGACCAACTACCGACTATTTTGTCCACGATAATTTCAGCGGCTTCTTCGGGGCTCATCTTGGTTGTGTCGATTCTCATTTCGGCATTTTCAGGGATTTCATAGTCGCTGTCGATACCGGTGAAATTTTTCAGCTCCCCTGCGCGCGCCTTTTTGTAGAGACCTTTGACATCGCGTTCTTCCGCCACAGATAGCGGTGTATCAACGAATATCTCGATAAACTCATCGTCGGGTAACATGGATCGAACCAGTTGCCGTTCCGCTCTAAACGGAGAGATAAAGGCGGTAAGCACGATCAATCCCGCATCCGCCATCAATTTCGCGACTTCGCCAATGCGGCGGATATTTTCTACCCGATCGACATCAGTGAAACCCAGGTCTTTGTTGAGCCCGTGACGAACATTGTCACCATCTAATAGAAAGCTGTGCTTCCCAAGCGCATGCAGGCGCTTTTCCACCATATTGGCGATGGTCGACTTGCCTGATCCAGACAGGCCGGTAAACCAGACCACCCGGGGCTCCTGGCGTTTTTGCAAAGCATGAGCGGCCCGGTCAATATCCACATCCTGCCAATGGACATTTTGTGATCGCCGCAAACAAAAGTGCAGCATTCCGGCAGCAACGGTTGCATTGCTGATCTTATCAATCAGGATGAAGCCGCCAAGATCGCGGTTATCCGCATAGGGCTCAAATATGATTGGACGATCTGTCGCAATCTCAGCCACGCCAATGCCGTTCAGCTCCAGCGTCTTGGCCGCAAGCTGCTCCATATTATTGACGTTGACCTGATATTTCGGGGGCTGAACGGTGGTGCTCACAAATTGCGTGCCGATCTTCATCCAATAGCTGCGGCCCGGCAACAGTTCGGCTTCATCCATCCAGACCATTGTCGCTTCAAACTGATCCGCAACCTGAGGCGGGGCATCTACGGCGGCGATGATATCCCCGCGAGAACAATCAATTTCATCTGCAAAAGTCAGTGTGACTGACTGTCCTGCGACTGCTTCATCAAGATCGCCATCCAGCGTCACTATGCGTTTAACAGTGGTCGTTTTCCCGGAGGGTAAAATGCGGACTGCGTCGCCCGGTTTAACGGTTCCGCTTGCAATTTGTCCGCTGAAGCCCCTGAAATCGAGATTGGGCCGATTAACCCACTGCACGGCCATGCGCAGCGGGCGCGCTTGATTGGCCGTAACCATCACTTCAACATTTTCGAGATGTTCGACGAGAGCCGGACCATCATACCAAGGAGTATGGTCTGACTTGCTGGTGATATTATCGCCTGCCAGACCTGAAATAGGGATAGGTGTGAACGCTTTTATTCCAATTTCTTCAGCAAAATCGGAGTAGTCGGCGATAATCTGGTCATAGACGGATTGATCATATCCCACCAAATCCATTTTGTTCACGGCGACGACGAGATGTTTGATGCCGATCAAATGGGCCAAATAGCTATGGCGGCGTGTCTGGGTTAAAATGCCTTGCCGTGCGTCAATCAGGATCACAGCAAGGTCTGCGGTGGACGCGCCGGTGACCATATTGCGGGTATATTGTTCATGGCCGGGTGTGTCCGCGACAATGAACTTGCGTTTCTCCGTCGCAAAGAAGCGATAGGCGACATCAATTGTAATGCCTTGCTCGCGTTCCGCCGCCAATCCGTCCACTAACAGTGCAAAATCAATCTCTTGGCCCTGTGTGCCGACTTTCTTGCTGTCTGCTTCCAAGGTCGCCAACTGATCCTCAAAGATCATCTTTGAATCATATAGCAAACGCCCAATCAGCGTAGATTTGCCATCATCTACCGATCCGCAGGTAATGAACCGCAGCATCGTCTTATGCTGATGTGCTTCCAGATAAGCATCGATATCCTCGGCGATAAGGGCATCGGTCTCGTAGATGGTATCGGCATCGATATTTTCAGAATGAGCCATCAGAAATACCCCTCCTGCTTCTTCTTCTCCATCGAGGCGGCCTGGTCATGATCAATGGCCCGTCCTTGTCGCTCCGATGTCGTTGTAAGCAACATTTCCTGAATGATCTGGGGCAGGGTTGTTGCTTCACTTTCCACTGCACCGGTTAGGGGATAGCAGCCAAGCGTACGGAAACGAATGGAGCGCTCCACCGGTTTCTCCCCTTCCTCAAACCGGAACCGATCGTCATCAACCATGAGCAACATTCCATCGCGCTCCACGGTCGGGCGAGGGGCCGAGAAATAGAGAGGAACAATCTCGATATTCTCGAGATGGATATATTGCCAGATATCAAGTTCGGTCCAGTTGGACAGAGGGAAAACTCTTATGGTCTCACCCTTGGCTTTGCGTGTATTATAGGCTTTCCAAAGCTCTGGCCTTTGATTTTTGGGATCCCAGCGGTGATTGGCAGACCGGAAAGAAAAAATACGTTCCTTCGCCCGGCTTTTTTCCTCATCCCGCCGTGCGCCGCCAAAGGCTGCATCAAAGCCATGATGATCCAATGCTTGTTTCAACCCTTCGGTTTTCCACATATCTGTGTGCAACGAACCATGGTCGAACGGATTAATCCCTTGGTCCTTAGCCTCTGGATTTTGGTGAACCAATAGCTCCATGCCTGCATCGATTGCGGCCTTTTCGCGCAATTTATACATTTCCTGAAATTTCCACGTGGTATCTACGTGGAGAAGCGGGAAGGGGGGAGGAGAAGGGAAAAAGGCCTTCTTCGCCAGATGGAGCATGACTGCACTGTCCTTGCCTACAGAATAGAGCATGACAGGCTTCTCAGCCTCCGCTGCGACCTCGCGCATAATATGGATGGCTTCGGATTCGAGGCGCTGAAGATGGGTGAGGGGCATTGCGAGTTTGCTTTCGTTACATGTCACTTTCAAATGCCTACAAGGCCAAAGGCAACAATCAAGAAACATGTACATAGCGAAGTTGGAGCGCAAAGGCTGGCAAGATTTTCTAATTGTGGATAAACATTGCTTGTTTATTATTTTGCGAGCCGATCAGATGGCATTGCAATGAACCACCCGATCAGCGCGCAGAATATCAGGTTCAGACAGCCGCAGCCATATGACTGGCTTGATTTATTGCTGCTTTGGCGTCCAGTTCCTTCGCCTCAAAAGCGCCGCCAACCAGTTCAGGTTTTAGACCGTCAGCAATTAAATCGTCATAAGTGTCTCGCAGTGGATCTTGCCCGGCGCAGATTATGATGGTGTCGGCCTCCAGAATTTCGGGCTGTCCGCCTTGCAAGATATGTAGTCCGTCATCGTCAATTTTAACATATTCCACGCCGTTCATCATGTTCACGCCGCGGCGTGCAAGCGTGATCCGATGCGTCCATCCGGTCGTCTTTCCAAGGCCAGCTCCAACGCGGCTTTCCTTACGCTGCAACAATGTGATCTCTCGATCCGACTTGGCAACTTTGGGTTCAACGCCCGTGACGCCGCCACGCGGGTGATTTTCAAAATCCACGCCCCATTCTGCGGCAAAGACATCGCGGTCTACAGCGCCGGATGGTCCGGAATGACTGATGAGTTCACAAACATCGAAGCCGATGCCACCCGCCCCGATGATCGCGACCTTTTTCCCGACTGATTTTTTGCCGGTTATGACATCGATATAGCTGGCTACTTTGGGATGATCGATGCCCTCAATGTCCGGTTGCCGCGGTTTGATACCGGTTGCGATGATTATTTCGTCGAAGCCTTCTGCTTTTAACGTCGCGGCATCGGCAGGTGTATTGAGCCTAAGGTCGATGCCATGAACCTCAATCATGCGATTATAGTAGCGGACCGTTTCATAAAATTCTTCTTTGCCCGGAATGGTTTTGGCGAGATTAAACTGACCACCAATTTCCGAAGATGCTTCGAACAAAGTGACCGCATGGCCGCGCTCAGCAGCAACGGTGGCATAAGCGAGGCCGGCTGGCCCGCCTCCGACCACGGCGATTTTCTTCGCTGTCGTGGTTGGCAGATAATTCAGCATTGTCTCGTGGCAAGCTCGCGGATTGACCAAGCAGGATGTTAATTTACCCGAAAATGTATGATCAAGGCAGGCCTGGTTACAGGCGATGCACGTGTTGATTTCGTCCTCGCGCCCCTCAACGGCTTTGCGCATGAAAGCACTGTCCGCGAGTAACGGGCGAGCCATGGATACCAGATCAGCATCACCGCGTTCCAGAACCTCTTCCGCAACGTCAGGCATATTGATCCGGTTAGACGTGATAACTGGTACATTGACTTCTTTGCGTAACCGGCCGGTTACCGATGTAAACGCTGCCCTTGGTACCATGGTTGCAATGGTGGGAACTGCGCTTTCATGCCAGGTGAAATGGGTGGAGATGATTGTAACGCCGGCTTTTTCCAGCGCTTTCCCAAGGGCGACAATTTCTTCCCAGCTCATGCCGCCTTCCAGCATATCCATGGCGGCGATACGGAAAATCAATATGAAATCATCACCGACTGCGGCGCGAGTTTGTTCCACAATTTCAAGGGCAAAGCGCATACGGTTCTCATAGGATCCACCATATTCATCTTCGCGCAAATTGGTTTTTTGAACCAGAAAGGTGGAAATTAGATAGCCAGCAGAACCGATAATTTCGACGCCATCATAACCTGCCTGTTTTGCCATCACGGCGCAGCGGACATGGTCATCAATTTGCTTTTTGATGCCGGCCTTGTCGAGTTCATTCGGAACAAATGGTGCGATCCGCGATTTAACCGCCGATGGCGCAACAGCGTTAGGGGTGTAAGCCAATGGCCCCGGGTGCAGAATCTGCATGCAGATTTTAACATCAGGATCGGCCTTGTGGACAGCATCCGTCACCAAGCGATGCTTTTCGGCTTCTTCATCACTAGACATCATCGCGCCGCCGCTTGACGATTCTTCATTTGGCGCGATCCCGCCGGTAATAATCATGCCGATATTATTGGCTGCGCGTTCGGCAAAATAGGCCGCCATGCGCTCAAATCCGCCCTCGGTTTCCTCTAGTCCCGTATGCATGGAACCCATGATCGAGCGGTTTTTTATCGTGGTGAAGCCAAGGTCAAGTGGCGTTAGCAAATGAGGATATTTCATAGCGGCCGGTATAATAGTATTTCTCCATCGTCCTATTATCGTATCTGTTAGGTCGGGCAGTGTCGTCAGCATTTGACATCCGCGGCCACAGATTGTGCCTGCATTGACAAAACTGGCAAGCGCTTTCTTAATTAAGCGACATTTTTGGATTCGATTGGGATTAAGTTGACATCAAAAAAACATACTGACTCCCAGAAAGCGGGTAGTTCTCATGTGGATGGTGATGCCGCTAAAGGCCAGTCACAGCATGATGACCTGACGGAACTATTTGCCCAATTCCAAATCCCGCTGGAAAAATACTTCCGGAAAAGAGTTTATAACCAAAATGAAGTGGAAGATCTGGTTCAGGATGTTTTCTACCGGTTAACCTCCCGCGCTGACAATGCTGATCTGGAACGCCCTGAAGCCTTTATTTTCCAGATTGCCGCTAATTTATTGCGCGATAAAGCCCGCCGTGAGGCAACCAAACGGGCATTTACAAAGCAATTAACCGATCAAAATGAAAATGCTTTTGAGGAACTTTCTCCCGAGCGCGTCTTGTTAGGTAAAGAGAAAGTAGTGGCGCTGAAAAACGCATTGAACGAATTGCCGGAACGTACGCGGACAGTTTTCCTGCTGCACCGGTTTGAAGAGTTTAAATATCGCGAGATCGCGCAGCAATTGGGTATATCGATGAGTTCAGTTGAAAAACATATGATGGATGCCATCAAACATCTTACACATCGTTTGGGGTCATCAGAATGAAAGATCCCCATAGCATGAACGCGTTGAACGCGAATAACAGCGTCGAAGAACAGGCTGCATATTGGTTTGCTCGTTTGCGTGCCGATAATGCGAGTAAAGGCGATCAACGACGGTTCAAAGCTTGGCTGGAAGAGTCTCCGCGCCATGCCGAAGCCTATGCGCTTCAGGAGGAAGTCTGGACAGCGATGCAAGATAGCGCGGTTGACGACGATATTCTTGCGATGCGGCAAACTGCTTTGGCTATGCCGGCAGCGGCCAATAATAATGGCTGGTTAAAATATGGCGCAATCGCCGCCACTCTTTTGGTTTTGGTGGTCTCGATGGTCATGTTGAAACCGTTCGAATATTGGAACGGTTCTGATAGCGCCAATCCGGTTGAACAGCTCGCGCAGGCTGATCCTCAATCATCGCCTATCTACAAAACGGCTATCGGCCAACGATCTACAGTCAACTTGCCGGACGGGTCCGTTGTCGAACTCAACACGGATAGCCTCATCCAGATAAACTTCAGTGAGGAGAGGCGTGATCTGATCTTGCTGCGCGGTGAAGCATTATTTGATGTTGCCAAAGATGCCAGTCGGCCCTTTGTCGTGGAGGCAGATGGCAAGCTGATCACCGCTATTGGCACAAGCTTTTCTGTCCGGCGCGCCGATGATGAGATACGTGTGACTCTGATAGAAGGGATTGTGACGGTCGATAACGAAGGCAGCGACGACGCTAACCCAGATGCTGTCAGCAAGAAACAATTGCGGCCGGGCGAACAGCTAATCGCGCTCGGTGACCAGCCGTTTAAGGTGAATTTGATCAACACCGATACGGTGACCAGTTGGAAAGATGGCAGGCTGATTTTCGACAACGAGCCGCTTGGAATGATAGTGCAGGAAGTGAACCGCTATTCCACGCGCAAGCTGATCGTCGGCGATCCAACTTTGTCCGATATGCGGGTTAGCGGCATTTTTCAGGTGGGCTCTGTCGACAGTTTTGCGGCTGCCTTGGAAGCTTCTTTCCCGGTCGCGAACAGTGCGCAGTCTGATGAAGGTGATATAATATTGAGTTGGAAAGAATAGCTTTTAGCCACTGAACAGACAGGCTTTTCCTTACTAACTTTACCCCAAACAAAGCGAGCATATCCCCTCGATCCAAAATTATTTTTGAGGGAAGCGAACACTTGCGCGTCTTACTTCTTGTTAGGCCAGTCAGCGAATGACTGACGGCCGGCAGGGAAAGAATAAGACAGGGGATCATAATGCAATCTCGTTCGTTCAAACTGCTCCAGGCAGCAATGCTTACTGGCGCCGCCAATATCGCAATTGTCGGTCCGGCCCATGCCCAGGAACAGGCCATGTCCTTCAACATGCCGGACCAGTCCTTGTCCTCAGCATTGAAAGACTATGCACTGAGGACCGGAAAAAATCTCGTCTATCCTCCCAGCATGGTTGCAAACAAACGGGCCCGCGCGGTCACCGGTCGATTGACCCCGACCCAAGCCTTGCGAATATTGCTCCGCGGAACCTCCATTTCCTTTCGCGAAATTCAACCCAATGTCGTCGCGCTCAGTTTTGCTAAAACGACGCAGCGGAAAAATGCAGCCACGCGAGCGGCCGCTGCGCCAGCGAGAGTTCAGACCGCATCGACATCGGCTGTGATACAGGATGACAGGTCTTCGGCGGATGGTGCCACTGGTATAGTATCGGGCACGGTTGTGAATAGGAGCACTGGTGTTGCTCTGCGCGGGGCATTGGTGCGCATTGACGGCACCAATCTGGAGGCTGTGACCGATGATCGCGGCCAATATTACTTCCCTGCGGTCCCGCGTGGGCAGCAGGTCGTTCGGGTGGAGTATCTGGGTGAGCAGGTAAAGACCGTTGTGGTGTCCGTGTCTCCCCGATCACGACAACAGGCGAACGTCCAGATCGGTGAAGCCAATCAGGATATCGTGGTTTTCGGCTACCGCAGTTCTATTCAACAGGCGCTCAATAAGCAAAAAAATGCGGATAATAATGCTACTATCGTTTCGTCGGACCTTCTCGGTGGTTTTCCCGCCGAAACGGTTTCGGAGGCGCTTCGGCGGGTTCCTGGAGTGGCATTCGGGCGTGATGATGAGACTGGTGAGGGATCTCGTATCACCGTGCGCGGATTTAGTTCTGAGGCGATCAACGTTCAATTGAACGGTCTGGAGGTACAGGGTACCGGATTTGAGCGCACCGTTGATTTAAGCGGATTTCTAACCGACAATATTTCGGAAATCACCATCCACAAATCACTACTACCTAGTCATGAGGCTACAGGGTCCGGTGGTTTGGTCGAAATTGAAACTAAATCTGGTCTCGACTATGGTGACTTTTCGGCGAGTTTTTCGGTTGAGGGGGAAAGCAATTTCGATCGTGCGTTTGGTGAAGAATATCAGGTCAATGGCACGATTGCCAAAAAGCTGGCTCCCAATTTTGGCGTTGCCGCATCTCTGCAATATCGTAAAGCGGATCGGCTCAACTACACTGCTTTAACAGTTAGCAGAATTCCGCCGGTTTTTCCCGTTGGTTCTACTTCGCTTTTCAACGTACCGGCGAGCACTGAGTTTCCGTTCGACCCTGAGCTTGATAGTCAGCAGCAGATAAGCAGCGTACGCTATACTCGAAGCGATTCCGCACAGGAAGCAATTGTGGGTTCGCTTAATCTGGCTTGGGATATTGCAAGTCATACAAGCCTGCGGCTTGATCTGCAGCGCAATCAGAGTGATGTCGAACGCAGTAATTCGGCATCTTCTGTGGGATTTGGAACATTTTTTACCGACATGCCCATCCCTGAACTGGGAGGCGAAGTACGCCGACGTGCAACACTGAGCAGTATTAGGCCGAGTATCGTCAACGGTACTGTGGATGAAAGAATTACGAACGATAGCATAAGTTTTCGCGGTGATACCGATATCGGGCGTTGGGAATTTGAATATAAGGCCGGTTATGCGCGATCAAAACGGCGGGGGGATAATACGGCTATTACACTGGGCGCAGTAGAGACCGATTTTATCGATTTCATAGACCCCTCAACAATAGTTACTAATCCAGACGATAATGCTGCTGCTACCCAAAGAGTTGTTAATGGCGTGTTTGTTGAAACCGCAAACGGTCTGATAATACCGTCGCTTACCCAGACTGGATTGAATTTCATCAATGATCCATCGAACTATGCGGTAAATAACGCTGTTACCAATCCGATTAACAATCCCACAGAAACCTACAGTGGCGAATTTCAGGCTCGATATAATACCCCGCTAGATTTTTTGGATTATCTGGAACTGGGTGGAAAGTATCAACGGAGCAAGCGCAACACGAATGGCAATGTGACAAACGCAAGAGCTATTACGAGTCAGCGCTATTTGCAGATATTTGGTGGCCTGCCGGCATCCTTGTCACTGTTTGATGATGGTGTTCTTGAACAAGATGGTTTTGAAAACCTGGGCTTAAACGGTTTTTCTATCCCGTTCCTGAGTTCTGCAAATGCCGTCAGTGTTTTCAACCAGCTATCCGATTTTGTGACGGACGATCCGGCAACGCCCGGTTTTAATGAAGCGAGGTTGCGGTTTACAGATTTCACCTTGCTGGACCCGATTCAGGGTGGGACGGGATCCTTTACACCGACAAAGACGATCGAGGAGAAATTTGCAGGCTATCTGGAATCAAAATTCACTGTGGGAAGATTCGATCTGATCGCTGGCGTTCGCTATGAACGCGAAAAAAGATCTGGAGTAACAATTAGCGGTCAAAGTTTCCGTTTGGATGAGCCAGGTTTTCGTTTTGAACCGCGCGAGACCTTTGTTGAACAAGGATTGGTCAGTTTTGAAAGTACCTCGGGTACAGTCAGCACATGGACCCCTAGCTTGCTACTAACCTACCGTCCGATAGACAATGTTACCGCCCGTTTCGGGTATTTTCGTTCTACCGTGAACCCGGATTTCCGTCTCTTCAACCGCGGCACAACTTTCAGCGTTGATCTGCGTCCCGGATCTGGCAGAGTGACTATTCTGGAAGCTAACCCCAGTCTCAAGCCATCAACAACAGATAACTATGATTTGGACGTTGCCTATTATTTTGATGATTCTCCCGGGTTGATCCGAGCGGGCTTTTTCTACAAAAAAATCAGCAATAATTTCACCAATGTTGCCTTCACACCCCTTGACGATACTGATGTGCAGCAAAGATTTCTGGACAGGTATCAGCCATTGCTGGCAACTCGCCCGGATCTGCTCAACTTGCCAGATGATACTCAGTTTCTCGTCAATAGACCTGAAAATGGTGAAGGCGGAACGATCTGGGGTATTGAAGGCGAGCTGATACGGCGCTTGAACTTCCTTCCCGGTTTTTTGAGTGATTTCGGCGTGCTCGCCAATATCACCTATACTAATGGTGATTTTCCAACGCTTGTTTCGGCGCGGGATGATGATGGGAATACCATTCAACTCAGTCTTGACCGGCCTTTACGTGATCAGGCGCGGTGGGTCTACAATCTGTCACTGGATTATGAACGGAACGGTTTCCAGGGCAGGGTAATCTATACCAGTCAATCCGCTACAGTCGAGAGGTTCGACGAGTTTAATATCAATAGTGTCATTCCGGCATATGACACATTGGATGCTCGGTTCTCCTACAGTTTCGAGAAAGCAGGCGGTCTTTTTACGTTATTCCTAGAAGGTGACAATCTTCTGCGGGGATCAAAAAAGCCTGACATACGTAAAACTACAAGCTCGCAATTTGGTGATGGCAATACGTCGTTCAACTTTCCGAACACTTTCCAGTTCAACGGCGGCCGAACGGTGACGATGGGTCTCCGCGCGAAATTCTAACGCTCATCTACTTCCCTTATCTGCTTCCTGGGGTTGGTCGTTCCCACCCCAATACCCCGCATCGGTCTCAGGAAGCAGAGCTATGGAATGACCAAGAACACGGCCCGAATATTAAATTGTTTTTTGAGGGATTGGCGTCCCGGCGCGTCCTATATAGTAACATCCTTTAACAAGATCAGATAGATTTCCCCTGATTCTCTGGAGAACTTGTAATGCGACAGATATCCCGGTTGCTATTTCCTTCGGCGCTGCTTGCGGCATTTTTGACATTCATGCCGGCTCCGGCGTTGGCCGAGAATGCAGACAGCAAAAGTGGCTTTGCGCATGATCAGAGTGATTTGAAACCTGATCCCAGGGTGGTCTATGGAACACTCGATAACGGGCTGCGCTATGCGGTGATGAAGAACAGCACGCCAAGCGGTGTTGCGGCACTGCGGATGCGGATTGCGACGGGATCTTTGAATGAAACCGAGAAGCAGCTGGGCATCGCTCATTTCCTCGAACATATGGCGTTTAACGGTTCCAAAAATGTCGCCGAAGGGGAAATGATCAAACGGCTAGAGCGATATGGCCTGGCCTTCGGCGCAGATACAAATGCCAGCACTGGTTTTAGCCAGACGACCTACAAGCTCAATCTGCCGACAGCCGGCGAAGAGATTTTGAACGAAGCCTTTTTCCTTATGCGGGAAACGGCCCAAAATTTGACGCTCGACAAAGATGCGATTGAACGGGAACGCGGAGTCATTGCGTCTGAGAAACGCAGCCGCGATTCGGTGAACTTTCGGGCCTTGGTTGCGAATATGGCTTTCTTGACCGAAGGCAGCGGGCTGGTCGATCGCTTGCCGATCGGGACAGATGAGACCATTGCAACCATGCCGCGGTCAGAATTTGTCAAATATTATCGCGGCTATTATCGTCCGGAAAATACGTTTATCGCCTTTGTCGGGGATGTCGATACCGCGGTGGCGATCAAAAAGATCGAAGCCTATTTTGGTGATTGGCGGTCCACCACTCCTCCACTCCCTGATGCCGAATTGCCGCCCGTCAATATTGTACCGGGAAAAATCGGCTATCATCAAAATGACGAAATATTGACCTTTGTCTCGCTCGGCGTGTTGCATCCTTATGAGAAACGCCCGGACAATGTGGCGCGGCGAAAAGAAGGCTTCCTGCGCGCACTAGGCGCACAGATTGTCAATCGCCGACTGGACCGGCGAGTAGATGCTGGTGATGCCCCCTATCTGGACGGATCGATTAGTCGCTATGCGCCAGAGGACTCGGTTGACGCCTGGCTCATCCGGATGCGTAGCACTCCGGAAAACTGGCAAGCAGCGCTGGCGGCGGGAGATCAGGAAATCCGGCGGGCGTTTACCTACGGATTTACGGATGCAGAGCTCAACGAAGCTATCGCACGGTGGCGCAAACGGCTTCAGGTCGCGGTGGATCGTAAGGATACACGCAAGACTTATGCGCGGCTCGAATATAATTATGCCCATGAATTGGTCGATCGCTTCGCAAAGGACCGGGTGTTTATGGCGCCGGAAGATGATCTGGAGCGGTTTGAGATGTTCGCGGCCAGTATATCGCTAGCCGATGTCGAGCGCGTGTTTCGGGAGCGCTGGACCGGCCTTGAGAAACCGATTGTTTATCTCGCCACAAACCAGAAGCTGGATGATCCGGAAGCGGCGATACAGTCCGCTCTGCTCGCCTCCCGGAAAATCGCAGTTTCGCCGTTGGAGAATGAACAGGCAGAGAAATTTGCCTATACTGACTTTGGCAAGGCTGGACTGGTTGCGAAGGAAGCCTATCTGCCGGATGCGGATGCCTATACGGTGACATTTGCCAATAATGTCCGGTTGAATTTCAAACAGACGGATTTTGATACCGATACCATTGGCGTTCGAGTGAGAGTGGGTAGCGGTTTCCTCTCGATGCCCAAAAAAAGCGAGAGTTTGCGGCGGCTCGCGGAAAATCTGCTGAGCGGTAGCGGTGTTAAAGGGCATAGTGCGGATGCACTGCAAACACTCTTTGCTGGTAAACGGGTGGGGGCTCGGGTCCGGTTACGTCCCGATAATGATGCACTAGAGGTGATTGGTAGCACCGGCCGAGACAATCTGGCGGACCAGCTCAATCTGATGACGGCCCATGTCATAGCACCCGCCTATCGCGAACAAACGGCGAAGCGCTATCACGAAAAAATGAGGGCATGGTATCCAACCCATGACGCCACCCCGATGACAGTGGCCGAAAAAGAGTTGCCGCGGATGATCAGATCTGGTGACTTGCGTTACGGCTATTCCGACCTTGAGGCATTGCTAGCTCCTGAAATTCAGGATGTAAGAGACTGGATGGAGCCGCAGCTTAAAAATGGACTGATCGAGATTACCATAGTTGGTGACGTCGACAGAGCCACCGCTGTCGCCGAGGTTGCACGGACATTTGGCGCTCTGCCAAAGCGGGCCAATAGCAAACAGGCTTACCCGGATATGCAGGTTTTGAATTTTCCGGCGCCAGCAGACAAGCCGTCTACCTATTATCATCAGGGCAATGCGGACAAGGCGGTGATCCGTGTCTACTGGCCTTCACCTGATGCTTCTGACCCGGGTAATATTTTCAGAATGCAGGTGTTGCGCAGCATATTTCGCAACCGTCTGACAACCGTGCTGCGGGAAGAAATGGGGGCGACCTATTCTCCCGGCGTTGGCATGTTCGCTAACGACTTGTTTGAGGCCTATGGCTATATTTTTGCCAACGTCGTCGCAGCGCCCGAAAAAGTGGAGGATGTTCGTCAGGCTGTTCTGACGGTTGGTGAGGATCTCGCCAACGGGACGATTGATCAGGATATTTTTGGGCGAGCGCTAAAACCCATTGTCGATGACATTGACAGCACGTTGGAGAATAACGGCTATTGGCTGTCTGTGCTGGGTGATGCCCAGACAGAGGGTCATGGGATGATCCGGCACCGGGTGCGTGAGACGGTTTTGAAGACAATGACGGTGGAAGACATAAATGCCCTTGCAGCGCAGATTTTTGTCAAAGGAAGTGCTGTCGCAGGCTATATTTTGCCAGCAACAAAGGATGATAGCGCGACCGATATTGCACGCGCGATAGATCCACCACGTTAGAAGGTTTATCAATTTCCAATCAACCCATGTCGCTCGAAGCGCTCCAAGCAACTTGCGAGCCGAGTGCCCGCACTGACATAATCATCAGTATTTTCGGTAGCATCCAGAGGTTAGTCACAGCGCAGACAAAATAGGAGCGGAGTGATATGGCGGTTGTTGCAATTACCGGAGCGGGTCGAGGTATTGGGCTGGAACTAACCCGGCAACATGCGGAACAGGGTGATAAAGTCTATGCGTTCTTGCGCGACCCAAAGGGCGCTGATGCGCTCAACGCCATTGTCGGACAATATCAAGACCTGATAGTGCCTGTCGCAATGGACGTAGGGCTAGACGCCTCGGTCAAGGAAGCGGCGTCGCATGTCGAAGACCAAGTGGATATTCTCTATAATGTGGCGGGGATTGTTGGTCCTATTGCTCCTGAATTGGAAGAGTCAGATTGGTCCGCTTGGAACGATGTTTTGAACATCCTTTTGATGGCTCCGCTTCGAGTTATGCAAGCATTGCTGCCCAAAATGGAATCCGGTTCAAAAGTGATGAATTTCTCAAGTCAGCTTGCTGCGTCCTGGTGGCCTTATGGCGGGTTTTACGCCTATGGTGCCGCAAAGGCAGGGCTTAATCGGATGATGCGATCAGTGGCAATTGATTTGAAAGATCAGGGCATTGTCGTGGGGCTTATCCATCCCGGCTATGTTCAAACCGACATGGGCGGTCCGGGGGCGGAAATTACGCCCGAAGAAAGCGCGCAGGGTGTCCGTGCTGTGGCTGAGGCATGGACAATTGAAGAAACGGGTGATTTCAAGCGCTGGAACGGGGAGGCGCATCCTCTCTAGATAAAGCTGGCTCTGTTTGGCCTGCATGCTCCAGCGGCTATCAACAGCAAAATCGAGACCTGTCGTGAATTTCCACAATTTTCCTGTCCTACACGCCCGTTTTCGTGCAACCGTCACTTATGCCTACTGCGCGCGCCTTTGACAGTTTGTCTCCATTCACCGCTGTAAGGCATCAGTTGAACAGAATTTCACCCCTGTTTCGCGTATATTTTGTCATCTTTGTTCCGGGATATCTTTTGCGATGATTGACCTTTATTTTGCTCCCACACCTAATGGCTGGAAGATCAGCGTGATGCTGGAGGAATGTGGGCTCGATTATCGGGTTAAGTGGGTTAACATTGGCGCGGGCGAGCAGTTTAAACCAGATTTTCTCGCGGTCAGCCCGAACAACCGGATACCGGCGATTGTTGATCATGATCCAGAGGATGAAGACGATCCTGTGAGTGTTTTTGAAACCGGTGCGATCCTGCTTTATCTAGCGAACAAGGCGGAGAAATTCTTGCCTCATGACCTGCGCGGCCAGGTCGCGGCGACCGAATGGTTGATGTGGCAAATGGGCGGACTGGGCCCGATGATGGGGCAGCATGGCCATTTCAAACTCTATGCGCCCGACCGCATTGCCTATGCTACCGAGCGCTATCGCAACGAGGTGCTGCGCCTGTTCGGGGTGATGGACCGGCGGCTGGCAAATAGCGCTTATTTGGCGGGGGAAGATTATAGCATTGCCGATATGGCCTGTTTCCCTTGGGTGCAGACGTACAAACGGCAGGAAATTGATCTGGCGGATTTCGCGGGCGTCAAACGTTGGTATGAAGAACTGAAGCAGCGCGAAGGATTGCGGCGCGGGATGGCGCTGGGCCGTGACAAGATTAATCGGAACCCGCAGGATGATGCCGCGGTACGAAAGACATTGTTCGGGATAAAGGAATGACCATGACGACAGTTGAATTTTATTTCGATCTCTCCAGCCCTTGGACTTGTTTGGCTTTCCATAATATTCAGCCGATTATCAAAGAAACCGGAGCCGAAATCATCTGGAAGCCGTTTCTTGTCGGCGGTGTGTTCAATGCCGTGAACCAGAGTGTTTATGCGGCGCGCGAAAATCCCGACAATCCAAAATTTGTGCACAGTTTTCGTGTGATGAAGGACTGGGCTGCGCTGGCCGGTGTGCCGATGAATTTTCCGAGCGAGCACCATCCGGTCAAATCCGTTCACGCCATGCGCGCCTGTTGTGCGCTTGAGGATGATCAAGAAGCGCTGCATAAATTCGCGACGGCTGCGTTTAATGCCTATTATACAGATCAGCGCAATTTGGATGATCCGGCGGTGCTGGCGGCGATTGCCAATGAAATCGGTTTGGACGGGGAAGCATTGGTCTCGCAAACCCAGGAACAGGCGGTAAAAGACCGGTTGCGCGCCAATACCGAGGAGGCGATTGCCCGCGGCTCTTACGGGTCACCTAGTATTTTTGTGCCTTATCAAGGCGGCGAACGGATGTATTTTGGTAATGATCAGTTGCCGTTAGTTAATCGAGCGATTAAACTGGCGACCAACACATAAACGAATCCAGTCATACCCCAGAAATTCGGGAGCCTAACCATGTCAGAACGCGTCACTATCTCGGTTGAAAATCATATTGCCGATGTCCGGTTTAACCGGCCGGACAAGATGAATGCGCTCGACCCGGAGCAGATTGATGCGATTATCGATGCGACCGACAAGCTCGCCGAGATGAAGGATGTGCGGGCGATTGTGCTATCCGGCAATGGTAAGGGCTTTTGCGCTGGTCTTGATATGGCGAGCTTTACGCAGTCGAGCACGACCGGCAGTTTGACCGACCGCAGCTATGGCAACGCGAATAAATATCAGCATGTTGTGCTGCAGTGGCGGCGGTTGCCCGCACCGGTGATCGTGGCCATTCACGGTGCCTGTGTTGGCGGTGGTCTGCAATTTGCTTCGGCGGCGGACGTGCGGATTGCAACGCCCGACTCCAAATTATCGATCATGGAAATGCGCTGGGGCCTGATCCCAGATATGGGCAGCTATACGACATGGCGCAGCTTTGTGCGCGATGATATTTTACGCGAGCTGACCTACACCAACCGGATATTCTCTGGCGAGGAAGGCAAAGAGCTGGGCTTTGTGTCACATCTTGCTGATGATCCGCATGCCAGGGCTATGGAACTGGCGGCGGAAATTGCCGGCAAGAACCCGGATGCGATCAAGGCTGCCAAGCGGTTGATGAACCAGCTACCGGACATGAATGAAGACGAAATCCTGATGATGGAAAGTGTCGAGCAGAACAAGGTCGGCAAGAGACCCAACCAGAAAGAGGCGGTCATGGCCTTCATGCAGAAACGCGCGGCCAATTTTAACGACTAGGAACGGTAAAGCCCGGGCGCTAGTCGCTAGTCGCGTTTTACCATCTGCTGTTCCAGCACGGTCCGAAATTCGCCATCAATAACTTTGGCCCCTTGCTTGTTGGTCAGGACCAAAGTCGTGGTGCAGGTCGCGACACATGAATCGTTCTGGAACGCGGCAGACAAGATATCCCAGGATGTTTTGCCGATCCGGCCAATGCCGCTGCAAATCTCTGCATCATCAGGGAAATGCGCCTCGCGGAGATAGTTGATCTGTACGGCTGCGATTAACCAGCGATCGCCCTCTGCGCGGTTCTCCATACCCATGGACCGGTTGAAACAGACCCGGCCATTTTCAAACAGATCCGCCATCGCGACATTGTTGATATGACCGAGCAGGTCCATGTCGCCAAAGCGGGTTTGAGTGACATTGGAAAAGGGATAGCTAGCCTTTGACAGCTGCCAAGATTCAGGTTTGGACATAGGTTACTCTTTGAAAATTGTAAGCGAGGTGATCAGTTCATTTTGGCGACCAGATCTTTCTGCAGGGTCTTGCAGGCATAGACATACATGGCACCAGCGACCAAAAAGATGCTGACAATATATAGCATGGACCAGCGCAATCCTTCGGCACTGGCGGTGAGGCAAGCTTGTGCTTTGTCTGTGCCAAGCGCAGCGATCAGATCATCCGGTCTGCCTTTGCAAATTTGCGGCGTCAACTCAGCCCCAAACTGAGATGCGGCCAGATCAGCATTCGCCAAAATATCGCTTAATATGCCCATCACCAGAGGGCCGCAGCCATAGCCGATCAGGTTAACGACAAACAGGAACAGCGCCACTGCTGTTGCCCGGGATCGCGGACTCGCGACACCCTGGCAGATTGTATATTGGGCACCGAGATAGCCATAGTGGAGAATGGAGCCGACAATGAGAACGCCGAGCGCAAAGGGAATGCTATCGGAGGTGAACCCAATCCAGTAAAGTGGCACACAGGCAATCAGCATGACGCCCGGGAGCCATGCAACGGCATTGGGATAGCGGCCGCTAAGCTTCTCGGTCAGATATCCAGTGATAAACGCACCAAAAGAGGCGGCAAGACCAAGTGGCACCGCGATTTGCAGTGCTACTTCCGATATCGACATTTCATGAGCACGCTGGAAAAATGCGACCTGAAAATTGCTGACACCATAGCCAACGAACGCCACGAAGGCCGCCGCAAACATATTGATCCAGAAAGTCGGTTTGGCCGAGAGTTCCTTGATCGTATCGCCAATCCCCATTTTCTCGGCCTTTGTCGCGGTCGGAGGATCCGCATAACCCCGCGGAGGTTCCTTTACCGTCCAAAGGAAAATCAGTCCGAAGAGAACGCCGGGAATACCAAGCGCCAGAAAAGCCTCGCGCCAAGAAAACATCTCGGTAATCGGACCGCCAAAGGCATTTGCGAGCACGCCGCCTAAGGTAATTCCCATCGTATAGATAGCGATGGCACGTGCCCGGCTGCGCGGCGGGAAATAATCAGAAATGATCGAGTTCGCCGCTGGCGTTAGTCCGGCCTCGCCAATGCCGACACCAATTCGAAATACCAGTAGGGCGATAAAACTGCCGGCTATACCGCACAGAGCGGTCATAAGAGACCATAGAACAACACTGGCGGCAATGATGCGAACCCGGTTCCACTTCTCGGCCAGCCTCGCAATAGGGATGCCCATCACGGTGTACATCAAGGCAAAACCAAAGCCAGACAGCAAACCAAATTGCCAATCCTGTAGTTTGAATTCTTCGATAATCGGCTGCGCAACCACACCGATCAATATTCGATCGATGAAGTTCAGCGTGTAGAGTAACATGAGAGAAATGATCACATAGTTGCGATATCCACTGGTACCAAATGCTTGTCCGGTATTTGTGGCGGGCGAGCCCTGAACCTGGGTTGCGCTCATATGATCTCCTAATGCTATTTTCATTCGATGATGGCCTGATCTGAGCCGCAAGTCCAGCGCCCATTATCAACTGCCCACTATAATTTGTTGGGTAGGCAGCATTAAATAGTTTACATTAATTTACATCCCGATATATAGTTTTGAGCACTCGCCACAGGGGCGCTTATAGGGGGCTGCTTCGGCGGCGTGGGTAATTGGGATATGGTGCGGCAACTGCTGGAGTTTGCCGGTATATGGGCGCGTGTATCTTGCCGACTATTGATCTCGTGCAAAAGGAGCTGCTCCTGTTCGCGAGCTTGTGCTTCATCCTCGGCGCTATTGATGATGTGATATTCGACGTCATTTGGCTCGTGCACTCGATAAAACGAAAATTATTTGTCTATAGGCGCCATGATCGCGCAACCGTCGATGAATTGCCGCAGTCTGAAAACCAGAACCCTTTGGCGGTATTTGTACCGGCGTGGCAAGAAGCACCGGTAATTGGAGCCATGCTTCGGCGGTGCCTCGACCAATGGAGGGATGGCAATTACCGCATCTATGTTGGATGCTATCCCAATGATGGCGAAACAATCGCGGCTGTCGCCTGCGCGGCAAAAGATACGGACAATATCCGCGTCGTCATATGTGATCATGCTGGTCCGACATCAAAGGCGGATTGCCTGAACCGGCTGTGGCGTGCTTTGTGTCAGGACGAAAACCTCGAATCCATGAGCTATAAAGCCATCATTCTGCAAGATGCAGAAGATCTGGTTCATCCCAAGGCATTGGACCTGTTTGATTATCTCATCGACCGGGCGTCTCTGGTCCAGATACCGGTCATTCCGCGCCGTGCTGCTCGATCCATTTGGATTGCCGGTCATTATGGCGACGAATTTGCGGAAATGCATGGCAAGCAAATGGTATTACGGGAAGCCTTGGGAGTGTCCATGCCGTCTGCAGGCGTTGGATGTGCATTCAGGCGTGATGAACTGCGCAGACTATCGGCCTTAACTCACGGAAAACCTTTCGACGCAACCAGCCTGACTGAGGATTACGAACTGGGGTTGCAGATCACGGGCGGAAATGCGCGAGGCATTTTCGTTCGCCTGAAGGATGAGCATGGGCAATGGGTCGCAACGCAGGAATTCTTCCCCGAGAGTTTTGACGATGCCATAAAACAAAAAAGCCGCTGGATGATCGGAATTGCGATGTCGGGATGGGATCGGCTGGGGTGGCAAGGTTGCTGGCGCGAAAATTGGATGCGGTTCAGGGATCGTAAGGCAAGCTTCGCCGCTTTCGTGCTGGCCATTGCCTATTTCGCGATTTTGCTGACCGGCTTTCTCCATATGCTCAAATGGGGTGGTATTTATCAACCGACCCCGATTTCCGATTTGCTTATGGCGATGCTGGGCCTCAATGCTTTGTTCGTAATCTGGCGTTTGGCTTTCAAGGGCTATTTTGTTTTCAGACTCTACGGTTTGCGAGAAGCGCTGCTGTCGGTTCCCCGCACGCTAGTCGCCAATATAATCAATATAATGGCAGCGCGGCGCGCTTTGTTCCAGTATCTGAAAAGTCTGGCTGGCGTTCCGCCAAAATGGGAGAAAACAAATCACTTCCACCCGCATTTTAAAGATGTTCGGCAGTTAAGACCAACCAGGTTTTCCGTCCGTGATGATTGAATCCGCAATGCCGGTCCGCCGAGGAGAACCGTTTAAAGTCCTTTTGATAGTGCTGCTTGTTTGGGTGATGGGAAGGGTGATTTGGCACGACGCTATTCCCGCATCGGAGCTGCCAGCATTGTCTATTATCGATGAAGTGGAAGGGGCTTTACTTAACGAGTATTTGATCGCGTTCCCTGATTCTCCAAATCTTTCAACCGCTGTTTTTCGGGATATCATCTCTTTGTCAGCTGTTCCGGTTCATCCACATTTTGAAGGATTTCAAAGAGAGACAAGTATAGCAGAAGACGAATTGTGATTGCGTTCTTCCTTTGAGCAATTGGCGTCATTGCCGGTCGTGTCAGAAGGTTTCACGCCTAGCACGCACGAGAAAACAACTCTGTTATCTTCGCCGAGACCATTGGCTGATCGACAGCCGGAAACATATATCAATCCAAAATCGAACGCCTTGTCGGGATATTTTTGGCTGTTCGCTCGGCAAGGCAGTGATCCACAGCGACCGGGCGCGCGATCCCCAGCAACCCAACTCCCCAATGCGCAATATGGCGCAAGTCAGGCTGGCGCGATCCTGACTTACAGAGTGTTGGGAGATGATAGTCGCAACATTTCTACTTTTGCGCGGGCATCGACCGCTCTTTCGTCCAGCGGGCAAGAGGAACTGGCCCTCGGCATCAAGACAAAACCGTTACGCAATTTTCCGGTTTCATTTTTTGCAGAGCAGCGTTTCGGGGCAGGGAACGATAACGATCGCGGGACCGCACTCTATTTGGCTGGTGGAACTGGTCCGGATATGGTGCTCCCTGACACCAGCTTAGAAACTTATGGCCAGATGGGATTTGTTTTTGCCCGAGACGATAGCTATTTTTTTGATGTTTCGGCTGCAGTGCAAAAACAAATCATCGAGCGTGGCAGCAACAAAATGAGCGCTGGTGCAGGGGTTTGGGCCAGCGGGCAGGAGGGCGCTACCCGTCTTGATATCGGTCCGCGGTTACGGTTTCACGTTCCGGTCGGGCAGATCAATATGCAGTTATCGGTCGACTGGCGCGAGCGCATTGGGGGAAATGCAAGCCCTGGATCGGGCGCTGCGGTGACTCTGTCCGCTGGGTTTTGAGTGCATTTGAAGCTCCATCCGGCTCCGAAATATTAGAATTCTTGCACGAGATCGGATCAAGTCCCTTTATCCTGTAACCAAAAGGGATTAGTCGTTGGAAATATGGATATTTACCTCCCTATTGCAAATCTGTCGGTCGATGCATTTGTCATCGTGTTGCTTGGCGGGCTCGTGGGTATCTTATCCGGGATGTTCGGCGTTGGCGGCGGTTTCCTGACCACACCGCTTTTGATATTCTATGGCATCCCGCCGACAGTGGCCGCCGCATCGGCATCAACTCAGGTTACAGGCGCCAGTATTTCCGGTGTTGCAGCCCATATGCGGCGCAAAGGCGTTGATTTTCGAATGGGCGCGGTGCTTGTCGTAGGGGGTATTTTTGGCACGTTTTTTGGCACCGTGCTGTTTCAGGTTTTGCAGCGATGGGGCCAAATTGATACCGTAATTTCAGTGCTTTATGTCCTGATGCTGGGCGGAATTGGTGGCATGATGGCGAAGGAAGCATGGGGCAGCGTGAAAGCGGTTCGTTCGGGCAAGCCGCTTCCCGCGCGAAAACGTCGCCATCATCCGCTGGTGGCAAATCTGCCGATGCGCTGGCGCTTTTATCGTTCCGGTCTGTATATTTCTCCGATCGCTCCGTTCATGCTTGGGCTGCTGACTGGCATATTGACTATGCTGCTCGGTGTCGGTGGTGGATTCATCATGGTCCCTGCAATGCTGTATCTGCTTGGCATGGGGGCGCAGGTTGTTGTTGGAACATCTTTGTTCCAGATATTGTTTGTTACGATTGCATCCACAATGATGCACAGCATGACCACCAGAGCTGTTGATATCGTTCTGGCCGGACTGCTTTTGATTGGCAGCGTGACTGGTGCACAATTGGGTGCGAAATTTGCGCAACGCATGCGGCCTGAATATCTCAGGCTGGCGCTTGCCATCATGGTATTGCTGGTGGCCATTCGGATGGCGCTTGGGCTTGGTTTTCAGCCTGATGAAATATACACGATACAACTGCTATGATTGCGGTACGATCAAATTGGATCAAGATGTTCAGTGGGCTTGCCATCCTATTTCTGGCCACCGCAAATACGCCGGTGTTGGTGCCCGATGTGTCGCAGGACAAGATCAGCATCCAAGGCGATTTTAACGGCGCGCAGCTGCTTCTATTTGGCGCAATCACTTATCCTCCTGGCACTCGTAACCGTGAACGGGCCGACATTGTTGTCGTTCTGAAGGGGCCGACCGAATCCATCGTCGTGCGCGAAAAACAACAAGTGGCCGGAATATGGATCAACGCGGCAAGCAGCGAATTCCGCTCTGCACCGGGCTATTATGCGCTTGCCTCTTCGCGGCCGGTGGAAGAAATTGTCGATGACAAAACGGCTGATATTTACGAGCTGGGGCTCGACCATCTGCAATTGTCCCCTGCAGGCGCCATTGAAAGCCGGGAACTGTCCCGATTTACCAATGGTCTTGTTGATCTGAATAGCCGCGGTAGTCTATATAAGAACCTGCCCAATAGCGTCGAAATTACTGACTCCGTTCTCTATAAAGCACGGATTAACCTACCTGCCAGTGTACCGGTGGGAGAATATTCTGCGGAGACATTTCTGATCATCGACGGCCGCGTAGAGGCTGCGGAAATCAAGGACATTACCATAGAAAAAATCGGTATGGGGCGGTTCATTACGAACCTGTCGCAGGAAAACGGGTTCATATACGGCTTGATGGCCGTGCTCATTTCCATCATTTTCGGCTGGGGCGCAGGTTATCTGTTCCGAAAGATGTGACAAAACACAGTTTCGCGCGGTGGTTTACCTTTCCGAAAGTCCGGTAAATATTCCTTAACCATGATGGCTTAATCCATGTGCCAGATAAACAACACAGGATTGCGACTTCATGTCAGATATGGGCTCCCATAATTTTCCAGCGGCCAGGCCGCTACCTCAGACTGATGACGAAGATGTAGCGCCAGCAGTGGCGACTCATGCTTCATCGACAGCACCAAAGCAGTCTGAGGGGCATCAAATTGGCGAAGTCATCGAGATTGCCGGATCAGGGTCGCGCATTGTCATGGACGCTGCCGTTCTCGCTGGTTTGAGCAATCATCCCGATAAGACAGTAACAATGGCGGGGCAGGTCGGTAGCCAGGTTAAAATCCGTGTTGGTGTGACATGGCTGCTTGCTAATATTCGTACCCAAAAGTTACATGAGGGTCAGAGCGGCCTGATCATCGCCGAAATCGATTTTCTCGGTGAAGGCGATGAAGAGCGTTTGACCGGACATATCTATAATTTCCGCCGCGGTGTGACTCGTTATCCAGTTCCCGGGTCGGTCATCTTTGCGGTGACGACGGCTGATTTGAAACAGGTTTATGCCTCTGATGGCCGGGCCAATGTTGAAATCGGTACCGTCTATCCAACCGACGATATTCGCGGCGCGCTCTATGTTGATGCGATGCTCGGCAAGCACTTTGCACTTCTGGGTTCAACCGGTACCGGTAAATCGACGTCGGCAGCACTGATCCTGCACAAGATTTGCGATATAGCGCCAGAGGGTCACATCCTGATGATCGATCCCCACGGCGAATATTCCGCAGCATTTAAAGGCAATGGCCGTCTGTTCGACGTGAACAACCTGAACCTGCCATATTGGTTGATGAACTTTCGCGAACATTGCGAAGTGTTTGTGCAGTCCACCGGCGATGCAAAGCAGATGGATTGCGATATCCTTGCGAAATGTCTGCTCGCGGCCAAAGCCAAGAGTCAAGCCGCGGCTGGTGTCGCGAAGCTGACTGTGGATAGCCCGGTCCCTTACCTGCTTTCTGATTTGACCAACATCATCCAGAATGAAATGGGTAAGCTCGACAAGTCGACCAATACCGCACCGTTTATGCGGCTGAAAACCAAGATTGACGAGATTAAAGCCGATCCCCGCTATAGCTTCATGTTCTCCGGCATGTTGGTCGGCGACACGATGGCGGACTTTCTGTCGAAGATTTTCCGTCTGCCTGCGGAAGGCAAACCGATTTCGATTATTGACGTATCGGCGGTTCCATCTGAGATAACGCCGACAGTGGTTGCGGTGCTCAGCCGACTGGTTTTCGACTATTCCATTTGGGCAAAAAATGAACCGAGCCGTCCTATCCTGCTCGTTTGCGAAGAGGCTCACCGTTATATCCCCAATGACGATATTGCTGGCGAAAGCAGCGTCCGCGACATTTTAAGCCGGATCGCCAAGGAGGGCCGTAAATATGGCGTTTCGTTAGGCCTGATTACGCAGCGTCCATCGGATTTGGCCGAGGGTGTGCTGTCACAATGCGGTACCATCCTCTCCATGCGTCTGAACAACGATCGTGACCAAGCCTTTGTGAAAGCTGCGATGCCAGAGGGCGCGCGCGGCTTCCTGGATTCGATTCCTGCATTGAGAAACCGTGAGATTATTTGCTGCGGTGAGGGTGTAGCTATTCCCATCCGTGTATCGCTCGATACGTTGGCCGAAGAAAAACGTCCGGCATCCGAAGATCCGCTCTTCTCCGAACTGTGGCGTGAGCAGGGCGGCGAAGACGAGATTATCCAGCGGGTTATTAAGCGCTGGAGAAGCCAGGGGCGCTAATCCCTATCCCGACTTTTGTCTTTGTTCATAGGTTGTTGGTCGAACATCAATAGCACTGCCATCCTATTCGATTACATCTGTAGTCGAAGGGCCGGTAATCATGTCCGGTCAGTTTGGATGGAGAACCAAAATGAAAAACAGAAATTTCGCGCGAGTAATTGCAGGACTGGCGCTAGCCGCGTCGGTGTCGATAATCCCTTTGGCCGCGAGCAATGCGCATGATGGCAAGCATAAATACGACAAAAAATGGAGCAAAAACCTAGCCGCGAAGATTGAGGCCAAGGTTGCTGCCGGCATGGCCAAGGGTGCGATCGGGATGGAAAAAGGTGCGGATAAAATGCTGCGCGGTGCGGACAGGATGGAAGCTTATGCTGACCGGCTGGAAAGCGATGCGGCCTTTCGTGAAGCGGAAGCCGCCAAGCGAAATAAATGGAACGAAGGGAATATGACCGCGGACGAACTTTTGAAGCAGGCTCCCGAGTTTCGGCGCGGTGCTGCCGAGATGCGCGAAGGTGCGGCGGAAATGCGAAAGGGAGCCGAAAGAATGCGGCGTGGTGAGGCGAACTAGGGCAGCGCTAGTACCTGACCGACCGGCGCTTTTGGTTTCACGCAAAGGGCGCGAAGATTTTTAAGAGGGCGGTGATTGGTTTGGGGTTGGCGATCATGCTGGATCAAGGCACGCGGTAGTTATTCGCTACGCGCTTCAGTCCTTCTTTCAGGGTAATGCCGCCGAGATTGATCAGTAGGCCTAGTGGCAGCTTCATCAGCCGCAGATAAGTCAGTGTCTGGCGCGTATGAATAGGTGAAAGCCGTTCCACGGCTTTATATTTCCAGTAACAGGCTGTCTTGTACCAATATGTCCGCTCGAAATGCGTCTGGAAAATCCAGGCCATCAATCCGCGTGCAGACCGGCATTTGCCGGTCAACTTTCAGATCTTGGCTGCGCAGGCGATTAGCGAGAACCTGTTCGTACACCGATTCCAGCAAACCCGGCCCCAAATCAATATGCACACCCATAGCCGTATCAATGACCCGGCTGGCAATCTCCTCAAGATCGACCACAATACTGCCCTCTTAAAAATCTTAGCGTGCTTTGCGTGAAACCATTACCCCAAACGGGCAAGAGCCGCTTGCAGGCGTTCGGCTTCGGCACTTTTGTCCGCCAGATCGGCACGGGCTTTTTCGACCGCTTCCGGTTTGGCTTTCTCAACAAAATTGGCGTTACCAAGCCGGCCTTCGAGAGATTTGGCTTCCTTGGACACACCTTCCAGAGCTTTGCCCAGACGCGCTTTTTCCGCATCAATGTCAATCGCGCCAGCCAGAGGCAGCACATAGGTTGCGCCATCGATGACGATCTGCGCAGTCGCGCCCTCAGGGGCCGGATCGAAGGAGAAACTCTCAAGCCGGCCCACCCGATCCAGAGCAGACGTCTGCCGCGCAATGCGTGCCCGCAAGGCATCATCACCATCGCGGACATGGGCGGTCATCTTCGTGCCCGGCGCGATATTAAGTTCGACTTTTGCTGTACGGGTTGCCGAAATCAAACGGATCAACCAATCGACTTCTGCCTTCGCGTCAGCATCAATTTCCGCTTTGGGCTCCGGCCATTTCGCGACGATCAGGTCGTAGTTTCGGCCGCCGGTTTCGGAAGCCATGCTGTGCCACAATTCTTCGGTGATAAACGGCATGAACGGGTGCAACATGACGATGATCTGGTCGAGCACCCAACCGGCCACCGCTCGGGTTTCTTCGGCTGCGTCGGCATCGTCGCCTTGCAAGACGGGTTTGATCAGTTCGAGATACCAGTCGCAGAACCGGTCCCATGTGAAGTGATAAATGGTGTTCGCTGCTGCATCAAAGCGCAGGTCGCCCAGCGCTTTGTCGAGCGTGGCCAGCGTTTCGGTCACTTCGGAAATGATCCAGCGATTGACGGGCAGCTTGGCCTCTGGCGCGCGCAGTGTCTTGCTCGCACCAATGCCGTTTACTTCGCAGAAGCGCGAGGCATTCCAAAGCTTGGTTGCAAAGTTGCGATAGCCCTCGACCCGCTTGTCATCCATTTTAATGTCACGGCCCTGGCTTTCCATCGCCGCCATGAAGAAGCGCAGCGCATCGGCGCCATATTGGTCAATCAGGCCGAGCGGATCGACCACATTGCCCTTGGACTTGGACATTTTCGAACCATCTTCGGCGCGCACCAGCCCGTGGAGATAAAGCCGCTTCCACGGCACATCTTTCATGAACTGAATGCCCTGCATCGCCATCCGCGCGTCCCAGAAGAACAGGATGTCAAAGCCTGAGATGAGGAGGTCATTGGGGTAGTGGCGCTTGAGGTCTTCGGTTTCTTCCGGCCAGCCCAGGGTCCCGAAAGGCCAGAGGGCGGAGGAGAACCATGTGTCGAGGACGTCAGCGTCGCGGATCAGCGTTACACCGTCCCCGGCCTGTGCCTGAGCGGCAGCTTCATCTTCGGCAACATAGATTTTGCCATTGTCGTCAAACCAAGCCGGTATCCGGTGACCCCACCAAAGCTGGCGTGATACGCACCAAGGCTGGATATTCTCCATCCAGTTGAACCAGGTTTTTTCCCAAGTTTTCGGGACTATCTCGATAGCGCCAGATTTCACCGCTTCAATCGCAGGCTGGGCCAATGTTTCCGCATCGACATACCATTGATCGGTCAACCAAGGCTCAATCACCACGCCGCCGCGATCACCAAAGGGTGTCGCTATGGTGCGCGGTTCGGCGTCATGTTCTTGCGTCTCGCCATCTTTGGATTTGGTGACATGCGGGATCAGGCATCCCAGTTCCTTCATCCGCTGGACAACCAATTCGCGAGCGCCGCTTACGCCGTCTTTCTTGAAACGATGCAAACCGATAAATTCTTCCGGGATTAGATCGTCGGCACTCTGGCAAACATTGGCTTCACCATCGAGCATGTTGAGCATCTCACCAGCCGCAAAACCGGCACGCTTGCCAACCTCGAAATCGTTAAAGTCATGGCCCGGGGTGATCTTAACCGCACCGCTGCCCAGTTCCGGATCAGCATGTTCGTCTTCTACAATTTTGAAACGGCGGCCTGTAATCGGTTGCTCAATCTCTTTGCCGATCACGCTCTTATAGCGCTCATCACTGGGGTGCACAGCGACAGCCATATCAGCCAGCATCGTTTCCGGCCGCGTCGTTGCAACTTCAATATAGTCCTGACCGTTGTCGAGCTTTACGCCGTCAGCCAGCGGATATTTGAAATGCCAAAAACTACCCTTGGTATCCGTGGTTTCGACTTCCAGATCGGAAATCGCGGTTTTCAGCGCCGGATCCCAGTTGACCAGCCGCTTGTCGCGATAGATCAGGCCATCGTTGTAAAGATCGACAAACACCTTGAGCACGGCTTCATTCATGCCTTCATCCATAGTGAAGCGCTCGTTCGACCAGTCCATCGAACAACCCAGACGGCGGAGCTGTCCGGTGATCGCGCCGCCGGATTCCTCTTTCCACTCCCAGACTTTCTCGACAAATTCTTCACGGGTATAGTTGGTGCGCTTGTCCTGCCGCTCTTCCATCTGCCGCTCGACAACCATCTGGGTCGCGATCCCGGCATGGTCCATGCCGACAACCCAAAGCGCATCTTTGCCCTTCAGCCGTTCGTGGCGGATGATGATATCCTGCAACGTATTGTCGAGCGCGTGACCAATGTGCAAACTTCCGGTAACATTGGGCGGCGGATTGACGATCGTAAACGGTTCCGCATCGCCGCGTTCAGGGCGAAACTGACCGGATTGTTCCCAATGTGCATACCAGCGCGCTTCAATGGCCGCTGGATCGAAATTTTTGTCTAATGTCATGCGCTGCCTTTGCCAGCGCTTGCGCCGTTATTCAACCGTGCAAAATTGCGTCAATTTCTGCATTGGCTTTGGCGCGCAGTTGGCGCTTGCAGGCAGCGAAACCGGGCTGTGCATTTAATTCTTGCGCCTTTGCCACGGATTTTTCGATCAAATCGCCGGGCATCAGGGTCGCTTCGACCATGCCAGCGCCAATGGCTTCATTGGGTTTTAGCAACATGCTCGACAGCGCTAACCGCCTGCGCCACGACGGCTCCAGCCAATGGTCCAATATGGCTTGCGGGACAGGCGGGAAGGGCAGACCCGCCTTGGCCTCGGGCAGACCGATTTTATAATTGCCAGAAGCGGCATAAATCCAGTCGGCGCACAGCATCATGATACCGCCAGCACCAATCGCATTGCCATTGACCGCGCATACCAGCGCGCAGGGCAGGCGGTGGAGCGCGGCTGCATAAGCGTTGATTGCGGCAACGGCCTGTTTCTGACCAGCTTCATCGAGGGAGGCCGCGATCTTTGTATCCATGCCACAGGTGAAATGCTCGCCAGCACCCGTCAGGACGACGCCACCTTTGGGTTTGTCCTGTGCGAGTTTTTCGAAGACACTGATACCTTCCTCGAGCAATTCTGACGACAGCGTATTGCGAGGGGCGTTGGTCAGGGTGACGATGACGGTGTCGCCATCGCTCTGGGTCGGAAAAAAGCTCATTTCTCTTCGCGTTTCCCGGTCCATCGCGCCATCCAGTCGAACACAGTGTTGTGCCATTGCACACTATTCTTACCCTTGAGCACCCAATGATTTTCATCAGGGAAAATCAACAGTTTGGAAGGGATGTTTCGTTCCTGTGCATAAGTGAATGGCATTAGCGACTGGGTATAGGGAATGCGGAAATCCTTCTCGCCATGGATGAAAAGTGTTGGTGTTTTCCACTTGTCGATATGCTGGATCGGGTTCCATTTTTCGGGGTCGGCGCGCTCCCACCAGGGGCCGCCATGATCCCATTGATCGAACCATAGCTCCTCGGTCGAGAAGGCAAAGCTGCGCAGATCGAATATGCCAGCATGATTGATGATACAGTCAAACTGATCCGGCCACTGACCGGAAATCCAGCTCATCATATAGCCGCCATAGGATGCCCCCAAAGCACAGGATCGTGTCCCGTCAATCTGCTTGTCGATTTTCAGCGCCGCTGCATGGCCGAGCTTCAGGTCTTCCAGCGGTTTGCCGCCCCAATCCTGATTAATGCTGTCCATAAATTCCTGACCATAGCCAGCCGAGCCATGGAAATCGATGGTGACAACAGCATAGCCCTGAGACGCCATTACCTTGGGATTCCAACGGGTTGACCAGCTATTACCAAAGCTACCCTGCGGTCCGCCATGGACCAGAAACGCCATCGGCAGCTTGCCCTTGGCACCTTTCGGTTTGACGATCTGCCCCCAGACCTGATCGCCTCCAGCACCCTTAAAATCAAACCGTTGCACGGAAACTTCGTCAATTTCCGCCAACGCCTTACCATTGATATTGGTAAGCTGAGTAACCGTCCCATCGGCACTACGGCGATAAATATCATCGGGTGCTTGCAAGCTCTTCTTAGTGAAGATCATCGATCCGTCGTTAAGCGGTGTGATATTGCCAACACTGCCGCCTTTGGTCAGGCGGGTGATTTTTTCGTCAGCAATATCTACTCGAAAAGCGGCATAGTCGAGAATTTCTGACGCCGTGACGATCAGCGCCTTGCTGTCTGGTGCCCAAGTGATCGAACTGACTGAGCGATCCCAATCACCGGTGAGTACGCGTGGCTCTTTTTCACCTCTGCGAAGCAGTTTGACGACTTTGCGGTCGCTTTCATAACCCGGCCGCTCCATTGCCGCCCAGGCCAGCCATTGATCATCCGGAGAGAAAGCGGGCAGAGTGTCCGTTGCATTCCCGTTTCCGGGCATTGGTTTTGGGTTGGCATCTTCAATGCCAACGCCATAAATGTCCAGATCCGTCGACTTCGGCTCATTGCGATCTGCTTTGCGCAAGGTGAAGGCCAAGCCACTTCCGCTGGGAGACCATGAAATTTCTTCCCCGCCGCCAAAAGGCTTAGAAGGGCTATCGCCGACGAGGTCACCATCTAGCGCGGTGCCATTGCCACTGAGTTTGCCGTCCCGCAAATCAAATGCGAAAATTCGGCTGTAATTGCCTGGTGTTTCCCAACTCGACCAATGCCGTACAAATAGCTCATCATATTCGCGACCAGTGCCGGGACCGGGCAGGGCGTTATTACCATCTCCGCCTTCCGCTTCATCACGACCAAATGTTGGGCTATTCTTCGCAATATCTCCCCAGACCGCTACTTTGTCGCCTTTCGGAGATAGTTTGAAGCCCGCAATATCTGCTTTCAACGCGCTTGCTTGAACTGGATCACCTTCCTGACCACTTGCGGTAATCGCAACCTGCCAAAGTTGTTCGGTTTTACTGGCGTCGGACAGATAATAGAGCCTATCACCATCAGCTGAAAAGGCCGGGCTGTGTTCGCTGGAATCTGCTTTGTCGGCAATGCGCACGGCGGCAGCATTGGGCTTTGTTAGATCTAGCATATAGAGCGCTGTTGACCGCTCATAGCTTTCCGGATCAGTTTCCGTAACACCAAAAGCAGTCCATTTTTCATCCGGAGATACTGCAACAGTGCCGACGCGTTTTAACATCGCAAGATCTTCGGCGGTCATTGGACGTGCGACCGCCATCGAGGTGGAGAGAAGCGTGCCTGCCATTAAGAAGGCGACGCATGATGCTTTCGATATGTTTTTCATGGATGCGGGTTTAGCAGGCCTGCGCACCTTGGCAATTGGGATTAGTTTAGTGTGACTATTTGTCTTTAATTCGCTGAATTTCGCGAGCAACCATTCCTTCTACCAGTTGGGGCAAGTTCTCATCGAGCCATTCTTTCAGCATCGGTCGCATAAGATCACGGGTCAATTCTTCCAGCGATGTACCATTGGCCGGTTTTTTTGGAGCGGGCGCGCTGGTGCCATCCATCGCGACAAGTGCTGAAAGCGATTGCCGCATGGCATCTAGCTTTTGGTCGTTGATCAATCGTTCGTCTTTACGCCGGTCGCCGAAAACGCCTTGCGCGGAAGAGGGGCCATTGTCCTTTACTTCATTAGTGAGTTCAAGGACGCCGTCATCGCTGTCTTTCACAACGACGGGAGTCTTCTTTGACGTCTCCTTTTTGGCAGTAATATTTCTCGGCAATGGAGCTATTGGCGTAACATTGTCAGCCATCGGTTTGTCTTGCGAGGTTTCTTCTTCTTCGTTCAACGCGGCTGTGGCCTGCTTGTCTGATCGTTCTGGTTCAATTGCTTTGTCTTCGGCGATGATTCGTTTGATCGAAGAAAGAATCTCTTCCATCGACGATTCCTTATTTTGTTCCGCCATATGCAAATCCTCAAAACTCAAAAACTGCCACTATTGAGATAGTCTTAGCGCATTAACTACAATATCGGCAACCATTTGGCAGCCAATGCTTGTTATTTGCGCTCGTTTTGCTCCGGTAACGGCTCTATGTCTGCTGTTTGAGCCGGTGTATCAACGGTTCGGGTTGCTTTGGGTTCAGGATTTGGATCGGACTGGAAGTCATAAAACTGGTTCTTGACCCGATCATAGTTGACTTGCGGATCATAGAGCGGACCACCATCGAGACCCAAGTCACGCGCTTCGGCACGACCCATGGCGGCCAGCAAAGTGAAGCCTGCAACATAGCTGTTGCGCCGCGCCGTAACTAGTTGCACTTGGGCGTTCAGCAACTCTTGCTCTGCATTCAAAATGTCGAGGATGGTACGGTTGCCCACGCTATTTTCTGCTCGAACGCCTTCCAGTGACAAAGCACTGGCTGCAACCGCCCGCTCCGATGATTGGATCACCCGCTCGGATGCACGCCAGCTGGAATATGCGGCACGGGTTTGTGCAATGATGTTGCGCTCCGTTGCAATGACTTGCTCATAGGCCTGGCCGGATCTTGCCTGGGCTTGGCGAATCTGAGCTGCCGGACGTCCGCCTTGATAGATTGGAATGGTTAGGCGTACACCCGCTTCTGCATTGGATTGTTCCTGTGATGCCCGCGGCCCTAGCAATGGATTCGTCGGTGAATCAGGATCACGGCGGTCCAGCGTGTTCAGAAAGTTGATGTAAGTGCCTTGCATATAGGCTTCGACGGTAGGTTTGACTGCACCTCGCGCCCGTTTAATATCAAACTCCGTGGCAGCACTCCGTTCCTTCGCTGCCAGCAGATCAGGATTAAATTGCAACGCAATGTCCACTGCTTCATCTGGCGCTTTTGGTAAATTTGGCAAGGGAGGAGGAGATTGCAATTCGCCAGGAACTTGCCCAACTAAAGCAATGTAGTTTTCTTTACTGGTGATCAGATTAGCGCGCGCGGATTCCAATTCACCTTTTGCAACCTCTAGCCGTGATTCGGACTGGGCGACGTCGGTACGGGTAAGGTCACCAATTTCAAAACGATCGCTGGTCGCCTCCAGATTGACAGCTAGAACACCAACATTCGCGCGATTAAGTCGTACGACGGCCTCATCGCGCATCACGTCCATATAGGCCGCGACCACGTTGCTAAACAGGCTAGCCTCGGTTCCCCGCAAATCATATTGGCCAGCAGCAACACGAGTTTTTGCCGCCCGCACGGCATTTTTGACTCGGCCGCCAGAGTATACTGGCACACTTAAGTCACCAGAAGCCGTGACCCTCCGAAGAGGGGCCGTAAAACTAATCGCATTGCGCAGAAAATCCTCTTGAAAGCCAAACTGGGAACCTGCATTTGGACGACCATCGGCCTTGGCTATTGGAACATTTTCGTCTTCTGCGCGTTGCGCTGCCTGAGCACCAGATAATGTCGGATTGGTGTTATAAGCAGCAACAAAAGCTTCGCGGAGTGTATCCGCATGGGCGGGTGTAGAGAGAGTCGCAATGGCGACCGCGCCAAGCAACAAACTGCGTTTACTCATCAAAACACCTCTCTCAGGGAATTTTTGTAGAAACAACTGCATATTAGAAACTGAAACTCTCGGTTTGTTTAAAGCCAGGTAGGGCAACACCTCCGCAATCCGCGAAATATTGATAGCCGATAGTGTCGCCAGCCTTATGTCCGATGGCTAGCCGTGCCACGCAACCATCCATAATCGCTCCAACCAGACGGCCTTCTGGAGCCATTTGCTCCACCAAAGCCGCTGGAATGGCGTCAACAACACCATCGATAATGATTACAGTGTACGGACCGTGATCCGCGAAGCCATCGGCATGGTCAGCCTTCTCGACTTGTATATTGTCAAGATCGTTCAGATTGGCTTTTGCTTTAGTCGCCAATTTCGAGGATTGTTCCACGGCAACGACTGATCCTGCCAGCTGCGCGATAACAGCAGCAGTGTAACCCGTCGCTGCGCCAATCAAAAGAACCTTATCGTCCTTCGTCAATTCTGCGCTGTTCAGTAGCCGACCGGTCGCAAGTGGCGCGTTGAGGGCGCGGCCGTTACCAATTTGCACGCCGCGATCAGAATAAGCGACATTGCGCGATGCTGCAGGAACGAAATCTTCCCGCGCAACATGACTCATCGCTGCTATAACGCGAGGATCGTTTACATCGGTTGTTCGTAGCTGGCTGACCACCATGGCCTTGCGCATTTCGGTGAAATTTTCTTGACCCACTATAGTACCTTTAACCTACTTTGTTGTTCGCCTATGCCATCCCTGTATTATTTAGGCAATACAGTATGTATATAATTCGACCGCTTCTAGCTGCACTTGTCGACGCCGCCAAGACGGATTTCAGGGATTTTCCTGTAATGATAAAAATTACCCGGCGATACTCGTGGCGATATTAAGTGTGCATGAAGCACGGTTTGCAAGAACTATGGGTTGACATTGGCCGAAAAGCGAAGCAATTGCGCCCCCTCTCCGGCCCGATGGCGGAGTGGTGACGCAGCGGATTGCAAATCCGTGTACGCCGGTTCGATTCCGGCTCGGGCCTCCAGACATTTTTTCTTATGTCTGCATTGATCTTGAGAAAAGACTATTTTTAGACATTTTAGCTATGAGAAAACCCAAACGGCGTGTTTGATTGGCGATTATCATCCGATAGAATTTGACGGCCAATGGGCGGCGCGGAACGCGCGCGGCATTTCGTCCGGTGGCAAAGGCGGCATGTAACACCGATGGGTGTTGCATTGTCGGGGCTGATATCGGGACGGTCGCGTGTATAGATAAGGCGGTCGGCATGTTCCGCCGCGCAGCCGAGCGCGATAGCGCGTTCGACTTGCTGTGACCCGAACGCGCCGCCGCCCGCCGTAACGGTGCGGGCGATCGAGAAAAAGCGTTCACCATCAGGCAGCTCAAGCCATTGCGTGACGACTTGCCGTGGCGACCGGAACGCCTGATGCACAGACCATAGGGGGCAAGCGCCTCCATGACGAGCGAAAGGGAATCCCGCGCCATCCAACCGTTTCGAAACATTGCCGGCGGGATCGACCCGAATGAAGAAAAACGGCACGCGTTCCTGACCCGGTTTTTGCAGCGTGGTCAATCGATGGGCCGTTTGTTCAAAACTGGTGCCAAATTGGCGAGCGAGTGCTTCGACATCATAGTGACGCTGTTCCACTGCTTTTGCGAAAGCTGAATAAGGCATTAGTAGTGCCGCCGCGGCATAGCCGGTGAGGGCCCTTCTGGTCAGCCTCTCGCCGCTGTCTGTTGCAAAGCTGCCTTCGTTGAGAACCACATCAATCTCTGCACTCAGTTCGAGATAAGAAAGTTGCAGGGCCAGTTGAAATCTTTGACTGGCGTTATCTAGTTGGTCATCGATCAATATCTGACGCCGATGACGGTCTAGTCGTCGTGTTGCCCCCATCATGACATCGGCGGGAAGACGGCGCACTTGCAGGCCATGTTTTTCCTTTAGATATGCGGCCATGCTGTCCTCGCTACTTGCGGTCTCTGCAAGGCGTTCGGCGGCGTCGTCGATATTGGAAAAACTGTTTCGCCGAGCGGCAAGAAATCGGCGCGCTTGTGCGACGGGATCAGCGGCATCAGGGTCAACGCTGCTACCGTCAGCACGAGGGGCGGTATCTTTATCGGCCAGCGCAAGTTGTTCTTCCCGATAGGCGGTATAAAGCCGCAACATCGCCTCGGTATAGCCCGGGTAGCTGGTTGCGACATCAGCTGTGTCGAGTTGCGGAAAGTCTATATCCGCGAACATGGGATCTTTCAGCACTGCCTCTAACCGCGCGGTATATTCCTCGCCACCATCGCCAGCCAGTTCGGCCATGTCGATTTTGTAGGTACGTGCGAGGCGCAACAGCATATCGGCTGTAAAGGGCCGTTGATTGCGCTCCAGCAAAGCGACATAGGATGCAGAGATTTCAAGATCGGCAGCCATGTCCGCCTGTGTGAGGCCGAGGTCGCGGCGGAGTCTTTTCAGGCGGGGTCCCATATAAACGGGGCGTTCACTGGACATGATGGAGTCTATTCATAGTTTTCCGAATCGCTTAAGTTGTCATATTCTTACAACTGTACAACAATATTTTGTAAAGCGTTACAGTTAAACTTCACAGCGCTTCGGACCCGGCTCTGCGCGGCGTAAGAAGGGGCATAGCTCTCGTGAACAACGATTCGCGAACACCGCTTAAATCGCCGAATTTCTAAAAGGAGCATGACAATGTCATATCAAGATCATATCAATCAGACCAACGCGCTGATCCAAAAACAAAACGGAACATGGGACGGTATCGATTCTGAAGCCGTAGCTCGGATGCGTTTACAGAACCGGTTCCACACGGGTCTCGACATTGCTAAATATACCGCAAAGATTATGCGTGAAGATATGGCTGCTTATGACGCTGATCCCGCCAACTACACCCAGTCTCTGGGTTGCTGGCACGGTTTCATTGGTCAGCAGAAAATGATTTCAATCAAGAAGCATTTCGGTAGCACGAAACGCCGCTATCTCTATCTGTCTGGCTGGATGGTTGCTGCTTTGCGAAGCGAATTTGGCCCACTTCCCGATCAGTCCATGCATGAAAAGACATCCGTGCCCGCGCTGATTGAAGAGCTATACACCTTCCTGCGTCAGGCCGACTCCCGTGAACTGGGCGGAATGTTCCGTGATATTGACGCGGCGCGCGCAGGTGGTGACATGGTCACCGAAAAGCGGCTGTTGAACGAAGTCGAAAATCACCAGACCCATGTTGTTCCGATCATCGCTGATATCGACGCTGGTTTTGGTAACGCTGAAGCAACTTATCTTCTGGCCAAGAAGATGATCGAAGCCGGTGCTTGCGCCCTTCAGATCGAAAACCAAGTGTCTGACGAAAAACAATGTGGTCACCAAGACGGTAAAGTTACGGTTCCACATGAAGACTTCCTCGCGAAGGTTCGCGCCTGTCGTTATGCGTTCCTGGAACTGGGCGTCGAAGATGGCATCATCGTTACACGCACCGACTCTCTGGGCGCAGGCCTGACCAAGCAAATTGCGGTGAGCAATGAGCCTGGCGATCTTGGTGACCAATATAATAGCTTCCTCGATTGCGAAGAAATTGACCCGGCAACCGCGCAAAATGGCGATGTTATCCTGAACCGTGATGGCAAAATGATGCGTCCGAAGCGTCTGCCAAGCAATCTCTTCCAGTTCCGCGAAGGAACCGGTGAAGATCGCTGTGTGCTCGATTGCATTACGTCACTGCAGCATGGCGCTGACCTGCTGTGGATCGAAACCGAGAAACCACATGTTGAGCAGATCGCTGGCATGGTTGACCGGATCCGCGAAGTTATGCCGAATGCCAAGCTGGTTTATAACAACTCGCCATCATTCAACTGGACGTTGAATTTCCGTCAGCAGGTTTATGATGCATGGGCAGCCGAAGGCAAGGACGTCACGGCTTATGATCGTGCGAACCTGATGAGTGTGGAATATGATGGGACCGAATTGGCCGCCGATGCCGATGAGCGTATCCGTACCTTCCAGGCTGATGGCGCAAAACGGGCCGGTATCTTCCACCACCTGATTACGCTGCCGACCTATCACACGGCTGCTCTGTCGACCGACAATCTCGCCAAGGAATATTTCGGTGAGCAAGGTATGTTGGGTTATGTTCTCAACGTTCAGCGCGAAGAAATTCGCCAGGGCATTGCCTGCGTGAAGCATCAGAACATGGCCGGTTCCGACATTGGTGATGATCACAAGGAATATTTCGCTGGCGATGCGGCCCTGAAAGCGGGCGGCGCCGACAACACGATGAACCAGTTTGGCTAATCGTTGGATTACAGACGGAATAAAACGGCCCGGGGATTAAATTTCCGGGCCGTTTTTCTTTGCAATATGGCTTGTCAGTTTGCCGCCTGCTTCAAGGCCGCCTGCAGTAGCTTGGGATTATAAAGCGACAGATGTTGTTTATCGCTGATCAGTTTTCGGGTTCTCCGATAACCGCCTTCCCATTCTTCCAAGGCCACGGAGAAGTCCCCACTTTCCTTGATCTCCCGCAGTTCGCCAAGCCGCCGGCTGGCCGAAATGATCGCGCTGCGCTGTTTGGTAAGGCTCTTTCCCGCATAGCGTTCGTGGATCAAACCGAGTCGATGACGCGCGGAAGCGAGCAGCAAGTGAGAAAGTTTCAAGTCGTCACTTTCCCGCGCTTCTTTGGCAGCAAGCACAGCCTGATCGACCGCCACCAATTGGTTTTCGACCGTCAACGCAACGCGCGTACTGGCGGGGGCTGCTGTTAAAGATCGTACATAGTGGGCGAGGGCGGCCAGAACCGATGGCGTCGGTTCCTGTCCATTAAACTCCTCCACAATCAGGTCACGGATGAACTTTTCAAGCTCCTGACTATCGGCGGCGCGAGAGACTTTACCCGGGACTGTAAGGTCTGGAATCTTCACCGGATCGAATATCGCATTGCCGCGATGGGAACTAAAAAAGCTACTCGTGACATCTGCTGTACCAGGTTCACCAGATACATTGGGAAACAGAAAGGCGGGATTGTCGCGCCCATTTTCGTGGCAACTGGCGCACGACAATCCAGCTTTCGCGGCCTGACCACCCAGCAATATTGGCGTGTGGAACAAGGCTTCACCCGCCAACATTTGTTGATCCTGAACCGCTGCATGCAGCGGCGGTTCAGTGGTCAGCGCAACGAAATGCTGGGCAGGGTCAAGCCATGCCATAGCTTCAATAAGCGAGCGATCAGCGGCATGTGCAACCGCTGCACAGGTTAAACTGATCGCGGCGCTATATTTTAGGAGGCGGAGGCTTCGCCGATCCACCGGCTCAGTTCCTCTGCTTCATAACATCCAAAACTGCACAGGCTTTCCAGTCTGGCCAGCTTCTTCTTGGCACCAACAAGATCGCCGCGCTCCACCATCAGCTCGCCATAATATTCCGTGGCCCCGCGATGATCAGGGGCAACGGCCAAGGCGGTCTGATAATATTGCTCTGCACGATCGAAATTCTTGAGTTTCCGATTGGCGAAACCGAGATAGGTCAAAATGTCGGGATGCGGACCAAAGGTCATTGATGCCAGTTGCAGTTCCGCAATCGCGGCTTCATATTTCTTTTCGTTGATCAATGCGACGGCGCCCATATAAGCCAGATCGCCATTGCCGTTGCTGGCAAACTCCATGTTATCCGCTGGATGGTAGCTGGCTGAACCACCGCCATTCATCGCCGATTTTACTTTGGCAATCGCTTTGGTCAGCTTGTCTTTTTCAGCACAGCCCTTACCGCAGGCGCTATCCTTGGCCGTCAGTTTATTGAGCGAAGCCGATGCTTTGTCGGTCATATCGAGCTTGTGGTAGGTAATTGCGAGATCACGGTGGGCTTCGATGAGATTGCCGTTATATTTAACCGCCTTTTCCAGTGGTTTGCGTGCCTTTTTATAATTGCCTTGTCCGATATAGCTGACACCAAGCAGATATTGCGCGCTGGCATTGCGCGGCGCCACGCTCAGCGAGCGTCTGAAAGATTTGACCGCTTTCTTGTGATCTTTGGCTTTGAGGGCAGCGATACCCTTTTGATATTCAGCCGATGCGTCATATTTAGGTGCGCTATTGCTGGGCGCTGAGCCGCCACCACCGCCGCCACCAGCGGCGATAGCCGAACCTGGATTAAACGCGAGTGTCGTTGCGGTACCTAGGATTGCGACTGACTTGAAGATATGCATGCTGTTTCCTTCTGCTTGTGATTAGCCCAATAGCATAAACATGCTCCAGACGCGAAATTTGCCGAATGTTCAATATTCGGCAAACCGAGCCAGAAAGTTACAGAATCAAGGTCAAGTGATCAAAATGAGAGAATGGAGGTCAGCGCGTCCGGCCAGGCAATGGTGAGCAATCGGCGGCGGCGGCAGCACTTGGCGGGCCATATAGCGATTGGCATCCAGCGATATCATCAGGAGCCAAAAAGCGCTGCGGACCGGAATAGCTTGGAAACATCAATGCTCCTCTCTGGCGGCTATGTCCGAGACCAATAGCATGACCAAATTCATGCGCAGCGACAGTAAGGAAATCGATGCCCTGTGTGTCGCTGACATTGCAGGTCCAGTTTTCATCATCGTCAAAATGGGTGTCACCGGCTAGCGGGCCGCCATTTGGCGGTGGGAAGTAGGCATGTGCCAATACGCCTGATGCCCCATCAAAAGGGCTCTCATCGCCATGTTCTCCGGTGGCAAACTCAATTTCAATGTCGACCGCGCCATCGGCGCTGATGGAGAAGCGAAGATCACATTGTTCGGACCACAGGTCAAAAGCGGCGGTGACATCGCGCTCAATATCAGTCTGCGCCATCTTTGTTGAAAAGCTGTTGAATTTATAGGTAAGGTCTGAGCGTTCCCATCGACTGATTGCTGTAAATGCAGCGTCCATTGGAGGAATATCTATAAAGCCACAACGGGGTTTTGCCATTTCGCAGAGTGTGGCTTGGTCCAGGCTACCGGTCGCCGGCAAACCGAAACAACACTGATAAAGACGGACGGCTTTTTCGGTGGCATCATCATATTCCCCATCATGCAGCACACCAAATCGGTCCTGAAGATATCCGTAGTGTCGAAGATAAGATTGAATGCCGTGGATTTCATCGCCCGACATGCCGCGAGAATAAAGCATATCATTGAGCGGCATCTGGGAGATATTTGGGGGTGTCGTCATTGGTCTCACCTCTGTGTAAGAGTGCTAGCCCTGTTCGTCACCCCCGAAATATCCCTGGGCATTTGTTGCGACCCAATGCCCGGTTATCTGGAATCTATTCAGATGTTTCAGTTTCGCTTTCAGCTGCTGAAGATTCTGTAGCATCATCAGTTGCGCTGTCTTCTCCTACCGGAGGAATGGCATCAACTGCTTCCGGCAATACTTCATCTGCCGGGGCTGCGCCGCCTTCGAGGCCGCCATCTGCCGGCATAGTGTCATCCATTGGAGCCGTATCAACCGGCTCTTCCATTGGCGAAGCTTCCATTCCCGATCCATCTTCCAAGCCATCAGCGGCCGGATCATCTGCTGGCGGGGCATCGCAAGCAGCAAGCGCAAATATCGCGGGTGTCAAAATCAATGCTGGTTTCAATAGGTGTTTCATGAGCTCTCTTCCTTTGTCAGAGATATGTGGCGGCCAACCGAGCAGGGAGGGAGATTTGCTCAAATTGGCCGCACACGTTAGGCACAGCTTAAGGCTGGTTCAGCCTTATATGCTTTGACTATTTAGGGTCGGGCGCGCCGTCACCATCTTGATCAAAAGCGTCTGGGGCGCCATCGCCATCGGTATCCCAACTATCGGGTTTACCGTCACCACGTTGGTCCCAGGCATCCATTGTGCCATCACCATCAGTATCGATGGTCGCAGGTGCTGCCTCAGGGGCAGGTGCCGCTTCTGTTGCTGCGCCTTCTTCTGGGGCTTCAGCACCAGCGTCTTGAGCGAAACTTGGGGCGGCGATTAGTGTAGCAGCACCAAAAGCGGCTGCGATCATTGGTAGCTTTTTCATAATACTCAACTCCATTGTTAACCCCCTGCCTATCTAAAAAATGGTGGTTATCAGGAGACATTCCAGAAGTAAGCGGTCAGCGGAACAGCCTGCACGATCAAGTGAAAACTGGCTGAAATTCGTCGGAAATGTGGTGCAATCTGCCCCAATTTACAAAAGAGGGGCGAGGCCGCGACTCAGAAATTAGACAGGTTGGAGGGCAGCCGCCGGGCTGTGGCCATTACCAAATCTCTGCTAAAGAATAGACGGGCATGGTCTAGAATGGATTTAGAGTATATCCTTGTTGCTGCAGCAATGCATGTGCAGTCATTGCCGAAAGATCCATTTTTACACCCGGCAATAGATCAGCATTGGTGATTTTATGTGCTGCTGCGCTTTGACCGCACAGGCGAAATTCCACTCCGTGTTTTTGAAGGGTATCAATTGCCTTTGCGCTACCATTGGCGGTGCCATCGTTTCTAGTGCCATATAGTTGCTGCTTGGTGAGGTCCAATGATGCGCCGCCATGAACAACGATAGCAAGTTTGATATTCTCGGCTGGGATACCAGCAGCGACGTGCATGTTAATGAACCGAGCAGCGCTCTCAATTGTGCGATTAAGTTTTCCTGCATCGGCTTTCTTGGCGACATCAAAAGCTATTCTAAACTGGGTTGTCGCAGCGATGGGTATATCGGTTTGTACCGATGCGGTGGGGCCGAATTCATCAAATACGGGCCCAGTTTTAAACCCTTCGAGTTGAGCATTAGCTGGATTGTTAAGCGTCAGGACGCTCAGAAACAAAGCAGTTTTAAAGTATCTCATGGCAGGCCCATCTGTTACAGTTTCGTGTTACGCAACTGTAACATGCTTGTTATCAAGTACCATAATATTGTGATATCAGAGTTAGACTTCTATTTCAGTCCAGACAAATTTGAAAATCGATCCACCCAAAAGGGGACAATCGACAATGTTTGAGCAGTTTGACGCCATATTACTAGCACGCATACAGTTTGCGTTTACAATCAGCTTTCATTTCATTTTTCCGGCTTTTTCCATTGGTCTGGCAAGCTATCTGGCTGTGCTGGAGGGCCTTTGGCTCAAAACCGGTAAGCAGATATATATGGATCTGTTCAAATATTGGATAAAGATATTCGCCGTTACCTTCGCCATGGGCGTGGTATCCGGTATCGTGATGTCTTATCAGTTCGGCACCAACTGGGCTGTTTTTTCGGACAAGGCCGGGCCGGTTATCGGGCCGCTTATGGCCTATGAAGTGCTAACCGCCTTTTTCCTCGAAGCAGGTTTTCTGGGTGTCATGCTGTTTGGTATGAACAAAGTTGGCAAGAAACTTCACTTTACCGCGACATTGATGGTCGCGATTGGCACGTTTATTTCGGCATTCTGGATCTTGAGCGTGAACAGCTGGATGCAGACTCCAACAGGACACGAGATTGCAGCCAACGGTCAGTTTGTTCCAGGTGATAGCTGGTGGGACATCGTATTCAATCCCAGCTTTCCGTATCGATTATTCCATACGCTTATGGCAACCTATCTGACTACAGCCTTTGTGGTTGGCGGGGTTGGCGCTTGGCATTTGCTGAAGGACAAGACAAATCTTCATGCCCGAAAGATGTTTTCGATGGCGATGTGGATGGCCGCCCTAGTGGCTCCGGTGCAGATTTTCGCCGGTGACTTGCACGGACTTAATACGCTGGAACATCAACCAGTGAAGGTCATGGCGATGGAAGGTCATTATGACAGCTACCCCGATGGCGCGCCGCTGATCCTGTTTGGTATTCCCAACAGTGAAGAAAAGCGCATCGATTATAAGGTGGAAATTCCCAAACTATCTTCTCTGATCCTCAAGCACGACCTGAACGCGCCGCTTGATGGGTTAGATACGATTCCCGATGCCGATGAACCCCCTGTGGGTATGGTGTTTTGGTCTTTCCGGATCATGGTTGGAATAGGTTTTGCGATGCTCGGCATCGGCCTGTGGAGTCTGTTCGCACGTTTCCGAAAGAAACTGTATGACTGGCGCCTGTTGCACCGGGCCGCCATTGTAATGGGGCCTGCTGGCTTTGTCGCGGTCATCGCCGGATGGATCACCACGGAAGTGGGGCGGCAGCCCTATACGGTCTACGGTTTACTGCGCACCGCCGACAGTGCCTCGCCGCTTGCTGCACCTGCTGTGGCGGCGTCTCTCATCGCCTTCGTCATTGTGTACTTCTTCGTCTTTGGGATCGGTACCTGGTATATTATGCGTCTGATGAGCAAGGTCCCGCAAGTTGGAGAGAAGGGTGTTAAGTCTTCTGAAAGCGGTCCAGTCCGTACCGCTGGTATCGCACCGGGACCTGCACAAAAAGATGCCCTCGCCTTTGAACAGAAACCAGCGGAGTAGATGCCATGGATTTAACTGTCATTTGGGCCTTCATCATTGCTTTCGCTGTCTTTGCTTATGTGGTGATGGATGGATTTGATCTCGGTATCGGTATATTATTTCCAGCCTTTAAAGTTGGTGATGAACGCGATCAGGCGATGAACAGCATTGCGCCGGTCTGGGACGGCAATGAGACTTGGCTGGTGCTCGGCGGCGGCGGACTGCTTGCTGCTTTCCCGCTGGCCTATGCAATTATTTTGCCCGCCACCTATCCGTTAATCATTATTATGCTGCTCGGCTTGGTATTCCGCGGTGTTGCTTTTGAATTTCGCTGGCGTGATCCGGATCACCGCGCGTTCTGGGATTTTGCTTTCACCGGCGGTTCCTTTGCCGCGTCATTTTCACAAGGTATGATCTTGGGAGCTTTGCTGCAAGGTATCGAAGTAGCAGACCGGGCCTATGCAGGAAGCTGGTTTGACTGGCTTACGCCTTACACTTTGTTGACCGGGCTCGGGACGGTTGCTGGCTATGCGTTGCTCGGCGCGACGTGGTTGATCTGGAAAACAGAGCATGGTGCACAAGAAATGGCCTATCGATTGGCAAAGCCAGCTGCGATCGGGACGTTGGCATTGATGGCTGCAATCAGCCTCTATACGCCCTTTCTGGATGGGCAATATTGGACGCGCTGGTTTGAAATGCCGAATATATTATTCGCGGCCCAAGTGCCTTTGTTGGTCGTTATCCTGACCTATTTCCTGTTTCGCGGACTTTACAAGAAGCAGGAAGGGGTGCCTTTTTTGATTTCACTCGGTCTATTCTTCCTCGGTATGGCAGGACTGGGCATTTCGATGTTTCCCTATATTGTCCCAGATCAGATCACGATCTGGGATGCGGCGGTCCCCGAGAGTAGCCAGATATTCATGCTGGTTGGTGTTGTGATCACGGTGCCGTTGATTCTGATCTATACGGGATGGGCTTATTGGGTGTTTCGCGGCAAGGTTGGTACGGACGGTTATCACTAATGTCTCCCGCAGATGAACAGTCAGTCGATGATTCGCCGCTATGGAAGCGGCTGACTTGGATGGCGGCGATATGGCTGATGAGTATCAGCGTATTGGGAGTGGTTGCGTATATATTGAGACTGTGGATTGCATAGAGGCTTATTTCTTTTGTAGCTGTTCGACTTGCTCGGCCAGCTCCAACCAACGCATCTCGGCTTCATCTTTCTCATCGATCAAGGCTACATTTTCTGCAGTTAATTTTTCAAACTGCGCAAAATCCTTGGTGTAAAGATCAGCGTCAGAAAGAGCTTCTGAAATTTCGATCATACGACCATCAATCGCCTCAATCCGCTCCGGCAGCATGTCATAATCACGCTGATCTTTATAGCTGAGCTTCTTCGCTGGACTGTTCGATTTTACTGCCGGTTTTGACGCAATCGGTTTGCTATTGCTTTTCGGTTTTGATGCACCAGCATCCGCTTTGCGTTTGGCTTCCCACTCGGCATAGCCGCCGGCGATTATATCAACTTTACCGCTACCATCGAGCCCTAAGGTGACCGTTACCGTGCGATCGAGAAAGTCGCGATCATGGCTGACGAGCAGAACAGTACCTTCATAATCCGCGATCACCTCTTGAAGCAGATCGAGTGTTTCGAGATCAAGGTCATTGGTTGGTTCATCCAACACGAGCAAATTCGACATACGCGCAAATTCCCGAGCGAGCAGCAACCGCGATTGTTCGCCACCGGACAGTGTACCGACCTTGGCGTCAATCAGGCTAGGTGCGAAAAGGAAGTCTTTGAGATAGCCTTGGACATGTTTTTTATCCCCGCGAACCTCAACCCAATCGCTGCCGTCAGCGAGCACATCGCGGACGGTTTTACTGCCCTCCAAAAGGCTCCGTTGCTGGTCGATAAAAACACCGTTCAGTGTTTTGGCCAGGTTGACCGAGCCAGTATCCGGCTCAAGTTCACCGGTTAGCATCTTTAGCAATGTCGTCTTGCCCGTGCCATTCGCGCCCACAATACCGATGCGATCGCCGCGCTGGATGCGCAGCGAGAAGTCGCGAATGATGGTGCGTTTGGCGTCACCTTCTCCGAAGGATTTGGAAATATGCTCAGCCATGATGACCGACTTGGTACGAACATCATCGCTCTGCGCCTTTAGATTAGCGGTTCCGGCAGGGCCAATCATTGCCGCGCGCTGAGCTCGCATTTGATACAGCTTTTCTAGCCGTCCCTGATTGCGTTTGCGCCGTGCGGTGACGCCGCGTTCGAGCCAGCGGGCTTCCAGCTTCAGTTTCGCATCGATTTTGCTGGCTGCCTGGGCCTCATCGGCATGGACTTTCTCCATCCAGGCATCATAGCCACCAAAACCAACTTCCTGACGCCGCAGCGCACTGCGATCCAGCCAAATGGTCTGCTTGGTCAGCCGGGTAAGGAAAGTCCGGTCATGTGATATTGTTATGAACGCGCCCTTGTAACGCCGCAACCAATCCTCAAGCCAGTCAATCGCGCCCAGATCGAGATGGTTGGTTGGCTCGTCCAGCAGCAGCAGGTCAGGTTTCAATGCCAGCGCCCGGCAGATGGCCGCCCGCCTTTTCTCACCACCACTGGCTTTGTCCGCACGGATAGACAGGTCTGTAGAGAGCTGATCTGCAATGGATTGGACTTCATGTTCCGCTGGCCCCGGGTTCCCGTCTATGGCGAAATCCAGCAATGTCTCAAACGGGGTAAAATCCGGTTCCTGCTCCAGCATCACGATATTAGTGCCGGGCTGGATCATGCGCTTGCCCTTGTCGGGCTCTATCTGATCCGCTATCAGGCGCAGCAATGTGGTTTTACCCGCGCCGTTGCGACCTATCAGCGCCAGCCGGTCGCGCGGACCGACATGGAGGTCGAGGTCCTGGAATAGCCAACCTTCACCCTGATGGAGGGCCAGTCGTTCATAGGAAAAAATGGGCGGTTGTGACATTGCTCTTGCGCGTTAGGGGCAAGCGGCCATTTGCTCAAGTTACGTTTTCATAAAATCATGCTATGCAAAGCGTATATAGCCACTTGGGGGCACTTAACTCAGGCCGAAGCAGGGTTCTTAACTCAAAGAATTTTCGGAAGGAACATTATGAAATATCTTGGAATGATCATCCTTGCTGCCGCTATATTAGGGAGCAGTCCTATGGCCCAAGCTGCCAATGTCCAGATAACGGCCCAAAATCCGGTGATTGAACTAAGTATATCAGAGCAGGTTGATAACCGCCCCGACAACGCAACTTTCAGTACCGGAGTGGAAACGAAGGCGCCAACCGCAACAAAGGCGCTGCGTGACAATTCGCGCCAGGCCAAGCAGGTGATCGACAAGCTGAAATCACTCGGCATTGCAGAGGACGATATTCAAACAACCGGCATTAACCTGAATGCCGATTATCAATATGACCGTGCGAGCGAAACAAACCGCTTTGTCGGCTATCGTGTGTCGAATCAGGTCCAGGTAAAAATCCGCAATATAGACAAGCTGGGAATGATATTGGATGCGCTGGTCAGCAGCGATGGTGCAACAAATCTCAGCGGACCGTATTTTTCAATTGATGATGACAGCGCGATCAAGCAGCTGGCACGCCAGCGGGGGCTTGCCAATGGCAAGAAGCAGGCAGAGAGCTATGCCAAAGCATTGGGTTATACCGGAGTGCGTGTGCTGTCGATTGCTGAAGGGATTAGTAACAATGCACCGGGCCCAATGCCTGCTTCCCGTATGATGGCCATGCAGGATGAATCGGTTCCGATAGCGCCGGGGCAGGTTGGCACGACGATTACTCTGAATATTAGCTATGAAATGACGCGTTAAGCTTTAAAGCTGCAGGGTGAACTTACCGTTCACGTCATGTTAAAAGCGCCGGAGGTAAAGGTTTGTCATGTTGAACAAAATGGTTCTTTTCGCCCTCGGTGCTTTTACCGCCCTTGCTGTGACCACGGTCCCGGCAGACGCACTGCAGCGCCGTGATGAGCAAAATGGCGCGCGCCAGCAAATGATGGCGGGTAAAGTGAAATCCTTGCGCTCAATAGAGAACAAGGTTTTACCGAAAATGTCAGGTAGCCAGTATATCGGCCCCGAATATGATTCTTCGGCACAGGTTTATAGATTGAAATTTATCCGCGAAGGTCGTGTCATCTTTGTAGACGTCGATGGCCGGACCGGTGCGATCCTTCGCCAGCGCCGTTGAGCCAGTTTCTCTTTACCCCAATTTCTCTTTATCATTGTGAGATTTAATGATGGTGATATAGCTACATCATCATGAAAAACGGTTTTCTGGAGTAACTTTATGCGCGTGCTTATAGTCGAAGATGAGCCTACTTTAGGACAACAACTAAAATCGACGCTGGAAAGCAATGGCTATGCGATTGATCTGTCCACTGATGGTGAAGATGGTCATTTCATGGGCTCAACCGAAGAATATGACGCTGTTATACTGGATCTTGGCCTGCCGGAAATTGACGGGCTGACGGTATTGGATCGCTGGCGCAAGGAAGAGCGGAATTTTCCAGTGCTGGTTCTCACCGCACGCGATAGTTGGTCCGACAAAGTGGCTGGATTGGATGCCGGTGCCGACGACTATCTAGCCAAACCATTCCAGACAGAAGAGCTTATCGCGCGTTTGCGGGCACTTATTCGCCGTGCATCGGGCAATGCGTCGTCCGAACTTACTGCTGGCGATGTCCGTCTTGATACGCGCTCCGGCAAAGTGACCTTGGATGGTGGTCCAGTGAAGCTGACGGCACAGGAATATAAGCTTTTGTCCTATCTCATGCACCACAAGGGCAAGGTCGTATCGCGTACTGAACTTATTGAGCATATCTACGATCAGGATTTTGACCGTGACTCCAATACTATCGAAGTGTTTGTAACGCGTATCCGCAAAAAATTGGGCGCGGATGTTATTTCGACCATCAGGGGGCTGGGCTATAGTCTAGAGGATCCCGACAGCTGAATGAAACAAGCAAAATAGATTTACCGTCAGATGAGGCGGTCGCCGAAACGGCTGCTGAAGCGAAGTCTCGACTAGGCACGCAAACGACTGGTTCGTTGAGCCGCCGCATGATCGGTATTGCAGCCGCTTGGATCATCGTATTGCTCTTTGGCGGCGGTGTTGCGCTCGACCGGGTTTTGGTCAATGCGGTCACCCGGAATTTCGATAATCAACTCGAATATGTGCTGACAGCAATGATCGCGTCAGCAGAAATTGGTCCGGATGGGGAAGTTTTGCTCAATCGTCCACTAGGTGATCAGAGATTTTTGGAGCCCAATAGCGGTCTTTACTGGCAGATTAGCGGTAGTGGCCATGATGATTTTACGTCTCGATCTTTATGGGACAGAACATTGGAAGCTGCCCTCACGCACGAAGATCCGGAAACCCATATCTATGACAGCAATCAATTCCCTGATGAGCCTTTGCGGATGTTGGAGCGGACAATTATTCTACCTGACTCGGAGGTAAAATGGGCATTTCAGGTCGGCCAAAGCCGCGATGGGCTCGACGGACAGATTAGCGAAATTCGATCGATATTGATCAATAGTTTCTTGTTGTTGGCGCTCGGCCTGATTGGCATGGCAGCGTTGCAAACGCTCTACGGGCTGTGGCCGCTCCGTAAAATTCGCAAGGCGATAGGTGAGATGCGGAACGGTCTGCAAAAGCGGGTTAGCGAACCTATGCCCAATGAAGTGACGCCGATGGTCGACGAACTCAATGAGCTGCTTGATCACAATGAAAAACAGGCTGAGGAAGCCCGGCGTCATGCGGGTAATCTTGCCCATGCGCTCAAAACACCCCTGACTGTGATCATGAACAGTGCCACGGCAAAGGCCGATGATCTGGCGGATACAGTGATCCGAGAATCCGGCGTAATGCGTCGCCAGGTGGATCATCATCTCGCTCGCGCCCGCGCAGTCGGCCGCCGCGGTCACGCCCATAGCCGTTCCCGTGTATGGCCCAGCCTGCAAGCGGTGGAGCGCGCTGTTGGTCGGCTCTACAAACATGTTCGCATCGATATTGATGGCGACAAGGATGCCGCAGTGTCTGTCGAACGTCAGGATCTCGACGAGATGATCGGTAATCTGGTTGAGAACGCCGCTAAATATGGCGGTGGTAGTGTCTTTGTGACGGTCGAATCCGGTGAAGAATTCATTGAACTGCTGATCGAAGATGACGGAATGGGTATTCCGGCGGAAGAACGTCAGCGCATATTCGACCGCGGGGCGCGCCTCGACACTGGCAAACCGGGAACCGGCCTGGGCCTCGCCATCGTTCGCGACGTAGCAGAGATTTATCAGGGCACGGTGTCACTGGAAGAAAGCGAAGATCTTGGCGGACTAATGGTGCGATTATGTTTGCCCAAGTCGCAGGTTGCAGCCTGAATCTAGTTTATCAATCATAACGGGTATCGAGACTTTGGGGCTAGTCGAACAGAATATCGCAATAATTGGGTGTGGACCGGGCGGCTTAGCATCCTCTCTTTTCCTTGCGCAGCAGGGGCATAATGTAACCTTATTTGAGCGTTTTTCTGAACCGAAGCCCCTTGGTTCAGGTTTGCTCATTCAACCCTCCGGACAACATATATTGCAATTGCTGGGCTTGCTTGAAAATATTAAGCAGCGATCAAGACCGGTTGATCAACTGCACGGTGTTTCAGTCCACAAAAATCGCCGCGCACTTGATATGAAATATGAACATGCTCGCCATGCAGTTTCTGCCCTTGGCATTCACCGCGCCAGTCTTTTCACAGTGCTGATGGATGCAGTGCTGGCAATGAAAATCCCGATTGAAGTGGACAGAGAACTGCTAGGGGTCAAGGAGACCGAGACTTCCATTCAACCAGTTTTTGCAGGTGGCTTGGAGGGAGAGAAATTTGACGTGCTGGTCGATGCCAGTGGTGCGCGTAGTCCCCTTGCGACCGGACGTATCAGAAAGCTCAGCTATGGTGCATTTTGGGCGACGGTTGATATGCCCGGAAATCATAAGGTTATGCCAAATGCCTTGGATCAGCGCTACTGGCATGCGAGTAAAATGGCCGGTATCATGCCAGTTGGAATCAATCCAACCACAGGCCATCAGGGGGCCGCCATTTTTTGGTCTGAAAAGCCTGAAAATACTGCCAGCGTCATTGATGCAGGAATTGAACAGTTTCGCGATCAATATTGCAGACTCTGGCCAGAGGCAGAACCCTTTATCGCGCAGATTAAATCGATGGATGAGTTGACCATGGCCGTTTACAGCCATCGCACCGGTCGATCCCAGACATCGACCAGATTATATCATGTCGGCGACAGCTGGCATTGCACCAGTCCGCAACTGGGGCAGGGCGCAAATATGGCCCTCATCGATGCTGGAGCTCTGGCACAGGCAGTTGAGCGGGCGGTTAGTCTTGAAGATGTGTCGAAACGCTATCGCCGTTTGCGGTCATTTCATATCGAGCTATATCAGTTGCTGAGCATAATGTTCACGCCGCTCTATCAATCCAATGGCCGTTTTTTGCCACTGTTCCGGGACTTGGCGATTCATTATTTTGCGAGATTGCCGTTGGTTCGCAGCTTCATAACCCACACTGTATCAGGCGTTTTGGGGCTCAAGCGTCCAAAATAAGTGGATCAGGCAGACTCTTCGCGAATCTGTTCGTGGTGGCGGATGACTTCATCGATGATGAAGCGCAGGAACTTTTCGGAAAATTCGGGATCAAGATTGGCGTCGCTAGCAAGTTGTCGCAAGCGAGAAATTTGTTCCTGTTCGCGCGAAGGATCCGCGGGAGGGAGGTTGTTTTCAGCCTTATACTCGCCAACGGCCTGCGTGACCTTGAACCGTTCCGCCAGCATGAATACTAACGCGGCGTCGATATTGTTGATGCTTTCGCGATATTGCTTGAGCTTTTGGTCCATGGATAGTCGCCTGATTTCCGTAATTGATTCGCCCGTTGATAGACTTGCCCGCAAGTTTTGCAAACTTCACCTGCTGATGCTTTGATTTCACTTGCCTTATTCCGGTTCCCTTGCCACATCGCATGCAATATGACCGCAACTGTCCACCATCTGGGGCGTGAAGCCACTCCTTCGCTAGAACCGCTCATGGAACTCGTCGCTAGTGACATGAATCAGGTTAACAGTGTGATTCTCGATCGGATGCAGTCGGAAATACCTCTTATCCCCGAGTTGGCAGGCCATTTGATCGCCGGCGGCGGCAAGAGAATGCGGCCTATGCTGACATTGGCGGCTGCCAAATTGATCGGTTACGAAGGCGACCGCCATTTCAAGCTGGCTGCAGCGGTGGAGTTTATTCATACCGCCACCTTGTTGCATGATGATGTGGTTGATGGTTCCGATCTTAGGCGCGGCAAAACCACCGCTAATCTGGTCTTTGGTAATCCGGCTACCGTATTGGTCGGTGATTTTCTGTTCAGCCGGTCTTTTGAACTGATGGTGGAAGACGGCTCGCTCAAAGTTTTGAAAATCCTGTCCAGCGCGTCAGCGATCATTGCAGAAGGCGAAGTCAACCAGCTGACTGCGCAACGCAAGATCGACACCAGTGAAGATCGTTATCTTGATATTATTGGATCAAAGACAGCAGCGCTTTTTGCAGCCGCCAGCCGGATTTCTGCTGTCGTTGCGGAGCGGGATGAAGAGACAGAACTCGCGCTCGATTCTTATGGCCGCAACCTTGGTATCGCTTTTCAGTTGGTGGATGACGCAATCGACTATTCTTCCGACAGCGAAACTATGGGCAAGGATGCCGGTGATGATTTCCGTGAGGGTAAGGTGACTCTGCCGGTAATATTGGCTTATGCTCGGGGTAGTGACGAGGATCGCAAATTTTGGAAAGACGCGATTATCGGACATAAAGTCTCGGACGATGATCTTGCTTATGCAACCAGTCTGCTCAAAAAAACTGGGGCTATTGATGATACAATCTCGCGTGCGCGGCACTATGGTCAACGGTCGATTGATGCGCTAGGTGCTTTCCCATCAGGTAAGGCGAAAGCGGCAATGACCGAAGCGGTTGAATTTGCGATTTCACGGGCTTATTGAGGCGATCATCAACAAAGGAAAATGTGATGGCCGCACGGATTTATCAGAACCCCATGAATGCTATGCAGTCGGGCAGGGCGCTGACCGACAAATGGATGCTGGAATTTGAACCATCCGAAGCCCGCAAGGCTGATGCGCTCACTGGTTGGGCAGGGTCTGGTGATACACAACGTCAAGTGCAGATGAAGTTTCCAAATGTTGAAGCGGCCAAAGCCTATGCAGACAAATATGGGATTGCTTATTCCATTGTACCTACGCCTAATAAGACGCTCAAAATACAGGCTTATGCGGACAATTTTAGATAAACTTTACTAGATTTGAAAGCATCAGCAGTCGCACGTCAATCCCAATATCATTGTTGCGTTTCTGTTCGATAAACCCATTCAACTGATCCAACGCAACGCGATGTACAGTGATATTCTCACCATCGACGCCGCCACCATCTCCTACTTTGGTCAAACCTTTAGCCTGGAATAGCGAAAAACTCTCTGAAACCATTCCGGGAGAGGAATAATATTGCCCGCAATCTTCCATTATCTCAGCGCGATAGCCCGTTTCTTCTTCCAACTCGCGGATTGCCGCCAGCGACGCGTCTTCATCACTATTATCGTCGTGATCGCCGACAAGTCCGGCCGGTAGCTCGATGCATTTTTTGCCAAGCGGTACGCGATATTGTTCCACCAGCAAGACATGGCCTTGGTCAATGGCCAATATCACAGCAGCCCTGATGCCGCGGCTGCGCGAGACATATTCCCAACGACCTTGGCGTTTGGCCGTAATGAAGCGGCCTTCCCACATGGTTTCGACGGGAGCGTCGGAATCTACTGTACTCAAATCTCGATCAACCGGTCTGGCAATTCATTCGGATTATTGTCGGTCTTGGGGAAATGCTCCTTGAGCACCACGCCGACATGGCGCACTGCTGCTGCCATGCCCTCGCCGGGGCGGCCTTCACGGACTTCATCAATCAACGCCACCATAGCTTCGCCCCAGACTTCCGGTGAGACCTTCTCTGCAATGGCTGCATCGGCAACAATTTCTGCGCGATGCTCTTTCAGAGAAACGTAGATTAAAATTCCTGTCAGTCCCACCGTCCGGCGTTCTGCACCCACCTTGAAGAAATCAATCGCCCGCCTGCGCACACGGCGCTGTTTGGTGCTCTTGGGCGTGACCAAGAGCCGAAGCGGCATCCAGGCAAAGAGGTAGCGCATGATAAGGAACAAGGCGACGCTGGCAATGAAAAGCACTGCCATTTGCTCACCCGCTGTGGTGAAGTCCTGCTCCCAACCGCCGAAGAGGCCCATGATTATGGTTTGATAGAAGGCGGGAAAAATTGCGAGGGAGGACAAGAATAAAAAGGTGATCCCAACGGCCCATTGCAAGCCGGCATCATGATATTTATCTGATAGATCAGTGACTATGGTAACAATCTCACCATCGGTCGATTTTTCTGCCTCACCGACTGCTTCGGTGACAAGTTTGTGATCTGCTTCAGAAAGCTGGTTTACTTTTTTCATCACCACCCTCCCGATGCGCCGCCGCCGCCAAAGCTGCCGCCACCGCCGCTGAAGCCGCCACCGCCAAAGCCGCCACCGCTACTAAATCCACCGCCGGAACTGCCCCATCCGCTGGAGCCGCCTCCGCCCCAGATAACGACTGGGCCAGCACCACCACGATAACGTCTGCCGCCTCGTGAATTGGAGATGGACATCACAATAATAACAATCATTACAATAATCCAGAATATCGCCAGACCGCCTTCGCCTTTACTGGATTGTTCGCGTTGTTGAACGACCGCCTGTGAAGCAAATGCACGCGCTTCTTCTTCCGGCAGTGTCAATTGGGTTGATATCCGATCTACGCCAGCGTTGATTCCAGCCGGCATGTTGCCATCCCGAAATCGGGGCAGGATATCATTTTGAATGATCATGCTCGACAGGGCATCGGTCATAATGCCTTCAAGGCCATAACCAACCTCTATACGGACCTTGCGATCATTGGGGGCCACCAGCAATATCGTGCCATTGTCTTTTTCGACCTCACCGTCACCATCTTGTCCAATGCCCCATGTCCGGCCCAGCTGATAGCCATAGTCGGCAATATCATAGCCTTCCAAATCAGAGACCGTTGCGACGACCAATTGACGGTTTGAATTTGTCTCTAATGCTTCAAGCTTGGCCGTGAGCGCAGCTTCCTGCGCAGCATCAAGCAGATTGGCCTGATCGACGACACGGCCAGTCAGGTCAGGGAAATTTTGGGCGGCGGCTGATCCATTAGGGATCATGATCGCCAAGACCAAAGTAGCCCAAATGGCTGTGAAAACGCTGTGGGGGAAACTACGCATTGTCGTTTAGAACGCTACACTTGGCGCTTCATCCGCACCTTCGGTTGTCGCCGTAAATGGTTCCATCGGTTCGGCACCGTGAATAATTTTGGCGCCAATTATATCAGGGAAGGTCCGGATCGTTGTGTTATATTGCCGGACCGCTTCGTTATAGTCGCGGCGTGCCACATTGATGCGGTTTTCGGTGCCTTCAAGCTGGCTTTGCAGAGCCAGGAAGTTTTGGTTGGATTTAAGATCAGGATAAGCTTCCACGGTGGCCAATAGGCGGCCCAGGCCCTGTGAAAGTTGGCCTTGAGCGGCAGCAAACTCTTGAATTTTAGAAGCATCGCCCAGATCATCGGCGCTGACTTGGATAGATGTAGCTTTTGCTCGCGCTTCAACCACGGCAGTCAATGTATCCTGTTCCTGTGCAGCAAAGCCCTTCACGGTCTCAACCAGATTGGGAATCAGGTCAGCACGGCGTTGATAGGTGCTTTCGACATCGGCCCATTTGGCCTTGGCCTGTTCTTCCGCTGTCGGGACGCTGTTAATGCCACAGGCGCTGAGCGCTAATGCCAAAACCGGTACCATCAAAAATTTACTTAACTTGCCACGCATGTCGATTTTCTCCCACGTTCAGATTGGTCGCCTCATCAAATGTAAAAATAGGTACGAAAACGGGCAAATGCAATGACTTCCCTCGACAAATCAGAGGTTATCAGGCATTTAACCATCATCTTACGGGGAAGAGGAGTATTGCTATGTTTGCAGAATTTAAAGATTTTATACTGAAAGGCAATGTGCTGGACTTGGCAGTTGCGGTCATTATTGGTGCCGCCTTTGCAACAATTACGACATCATTGACCGAAGATGTGATTATGCCGATCGTTAGTGCGATCTTTGGCACACCGGATTTCACGACGATGTTCATACTGCTCGGTACACCGCCAGCGGAACTAGCCGGTTCAACCGACTATGCAGCGCTGAAAGAGGCGGGCGTCCCTATGTTGGGCTGGGGTCAATTTCTGACCGTTGTGATCAACTTTGTCATCCTGGCGTTCATCATCTTCATGATAGTGCGTTATGCTAACAAGGTGATGAAAAAGGCTGAAGAGGAAGCTCCTTCCGGCCCAAGCGAAATAGACCTGCTGACGGAAATTCGGGATAATTTGAAAAAATAATTCTAAATCAATAGCTTAAGCGCTTTTTTGATGGGCGTGGATAGAGATATCCGCGCCCATTTTTTTGTGTCATTCTCTTTTCATTCAGGATTAAGCGCCTATATAGGACCTGTCTGCTTCGGCAGTCTATGGTGATAAATTGTGATGTGCAATAGGCACAACGGACCCGGGGGCGGTACCCGGCGGCTCCACCATTTTGGATGTTTTTACAGCATCTTTGTTGATGGGGCCGAACTAGGATCGACGTGTGTTGAAAAGCATTATTTTTACCCGGCCTGAGTATGCCGTGATTGCTCAAAAACTATAAGTGCAAACGATAATGAAGCACTCGCAGTAGCGGCTTAAGCCAACGACCTCACGGTTGTAACTTAAGAAGTTAAAGCGCGGTTGGACCCACCGGGCAACAGAAGGGATACCGGCGGCCTGGGGGTGCCGAGCAACAGAAACCCCCACTTCCCAGAAATCTTCGTAGAACGCTGAGATGTAAAAGAAGGACTGTTAGTAGTCCGGCCCATAAGCGTTGCGATACTCGATCGCATCGAGCATCTTGGCTCCGGCCATGAAAACTGCGCCAGTACAGGCTAGAAATAACAACTTTCCGCCAAAACCGGGATATTGCATCAAATAGTCCTGACCTCTCGCCACAGCGCCAGTCGCCAGTGCATAGATAATCAAGAACGCTTCAAACTTGGTTTTGACAATGAACAGCCGTTTGAATTTTTTCCACATGACAATTGCTTAGCAAGGCCTATGCCAAGCCCAGAAAAGTCGGAGTTTCGCGCATAGCAACATAGTTAACTGTAAGTTAACTCGACAGTTGGGGCTTGGATTCTAGTTATCGAGATCCGTCAAGGCGCATGTCTCTAAAAGCGCTCTGCGGGCTTTCTGGATTTCCACAAGCAGACCGGCATCGGTTAATTGATCGGGCATGATGGTTTGCGGCCAATATCGTTCTACCACTCCAGCAATTGCGTCCAGCTTTGATGGTGTTGCCATGAAGCGCTGATCCACCAGTGTTGGATCGGCAACGACGCGCAGACGCAAGCAAGCTGGGCCACCTCCATTGGCCATGGATTGACGCACATCGACGGGACAGAGTTTGCGGATTGCACTGTTGCCAGCCACTAGTTCTTGTAGATAGGACCAAACCGTTTTCGTCTCTTTTGCTTCGGTCGGTAAAATGAGAGCCATTCCGCCATTGTCAGGCAGCGTGACAAGCTGGGCGTTGAACAAATAGGATTTGATCGCATCGGCTAGACTGACTTTGTCTGCCGGGACGGTGATAATCTCTACTTCTGGGAATTTGCGACCGACTTCTGCGTAAAACTCTTCCCGTTGTTCAAACGCTTCTTCATGCGCGAACAGCACTTGTTCGTTGGCAACGGCAACCACATCATTGTGAAAGGCGCCAGCAGCAATTGCTCTGTCAGATTGCTGTGCAAAGATCACACGATCGTCTTGCAAACCATGCTTCCTTGCTACTTCTTTGCTGGACTCGACATGCTGCCGTGCAGGGAAGGGGCCTCCGGTTTTGCCGTAGATGAATATCTCGACCCCAGCCTCTCCATGAGACCGGCACAATCGCATATGGTTGGCTGCGCCCTCGTCACCAAAGGGAGAGGGTATCGGCCCATGGACTGCGAAATGGTCCTGATGGCCAAAGGCTAGTCGCAATTGCGCCAATGTACCCGGCCATTCATGGCTGCGGTGCGGCATGGTTTGCAGGTTCGCAACCGTCATATGGCATTTGCCATCTGCGCTATCCGGAGCAGGGGATATGGTCGCCGCATTGGCCGCCCACATAGAGGAGGCGGAGTAGGCGGCCGCGCGAATATGCGGTTCTGCCTCTTTTATCTTCGTTCCAAGGGTATCAAGCCAGCCGATATTAGGCCGGTCGAGCGGCATGAAAAAGCCCTGCGCCAGTCCCAGATCAATATTGTGTCGCATCTTGGCGATACCCTGAAGCGAGGCCTCGCGTGGGTAGGACGCCTCTCCGGCATTGGTTGAGGACGCGATATTGCCGAGACTGAGGCCTGCATAATTGTGACTGGGACCGATAATCCCGTCGAAATTGATTTCCTGAAGCTTCGTCATTTTAATTACCTTGGAATGTGCCGGATTGTATCGCCGACTGCGAGACCGAGATTGGCTGCGGCATCTTCATCAATCGTCACACCTCCTTCCGCTTCACCGATAAAGGCGTAGGTGGCTTGAAAATCATGCAGCTTCCCACAGGAGATAATCGACTTGATGCCAGCACCGGAGGCTGTGATCCCCGCAACTTCGTCAGACTTGGCGTTCTTCACGCTGGAGACCTGGTCGGTCTTGGCAATCATCGTCGGGCCACCGTCAAAAATATCAACATAGCCATCATAGGAAAAATTCTCATTCTCCAGCATTCGCATCGCTGCCCGGCCATTGGGGTGCGGGATGCCAATGGCGGCACGCGCGGTTTCGCTTAGCATTGCCGTGTAGATAGGATGTTTGGGCATCAGGTCAGCTATAAATTGGTTGCCGTGAATGGCGTTGAAATAATCCGCTTCCTGAAAGCCCATGCCGAAAAAGCGTCCAGCGAGCCCATCCCAAAAAGGGGAACCGCCAGCTTCATCAATGACACCGCGCAATTCCGCGAACAACCGATCGCCAAAGCGTGAGCGATGCTCCTTGATGAACAAATAGCGGCTGCGCGCCAGCAACATACCCAGCCCACCAGCACGTTCGCCGGGATGAAGGAATAGTCCGCCGACTTCGCTAGCGCCCTCGAGATCGGTGACCAGCGTCAGCATTTGAGCGCTAAATGTCCGATCCAGTTCCTTGCTGGTTTGTGACAAAGTGCTGAGGCGATAGGAATAAAAGGGCCAGCTTTGCCCGACCATCGTGAAGAGCTGCGATGTTCCGCGCACCGCGCCGGTTTCGACATTTTCCAGCACCATAACGAACAGGTCATTGCCATGCTCTTCGGTATTCCGGTCATAGGCCTTTGCCGAGCGCCCCAGCTTTGCCGTCAAACTATCCTTGTCGGCCGGCAGATTAGTGAACCCGCCTCCGGTCAATTTTGCCATTTCGTAAAGATGTTGCAGATCGTCAATGCGCGCGGCCCGTATCTTAAAACTCATAATCCCCCCTTGTCGGCAATTCGCATGATTGTAAGTGCCGATAGCTGCGTGCGTTCGATCAGACTGTCGCTGATCAAAAATTCATCGCTGCTGTGAATGGCACCGCCGCGCACCCCCATTGTGTCAACGACAGGTACACCGCAAGCGGCAATGTTATTGCCATCGCACACCCCGCCGGTTCCGCGCCAGTTGATATCCAGTCCGAGATCAGCACCGCAACTTTTGACTAGATGGAACAGCTTCTCCGCTTGTGGGTCAATCGGCTTGGGCGGACGGCCAAAGCCGCCATGGCAATGCACGTCGAGATCATGACTGCGGGCGATAATGTCGACCAGATTATCGAGTGTATTCTGTGCCTCTTCCTGATCTGCCAGCGATTTGGGCCGGAAATTCACCCGCAGGATTGCATGATCGGGAACCGCATTATTGGGGCCGCCGCCTTCAATCTTAGCTGGGTTCACGCTCAGGCCTTCCCGGTGCAGGGCTTTAAGCTGCAACGCCATATCTGCCGCCGCAACCAGCGCATTACGACCTTCATCGGGATTGCGGCCAGCATGGGCGCTTTTGCCGGTAAAAATGATCGAAAAATTACCGCTGCCGCCGCGTTCGCCCGCCAATGTCCCATCGGGCAAAGCAGGTTCGTAGGTGAGGGCCGCGACCTTACCCTTTGCACAGCGTTCGATCAGCGCAGCAGAGGAAGCAGAGCCCACTTCTTCGTCGCTGTTGATCATGATGTCATAGCCGATACGGCTGGCCTGTTCGCTTTGCTCCAGCAATTGCAATGCGCCAAGCATGACGGACAGTCCGCCTTTCATATCCGCAACGCCGGGGCCATTGAGCACGCCCTTTTCAATCCATTCGAGCTTTTGGAAAGGATGATCGGCGGGGAATACTGTGTCCATATGGCCGGTGAGTAATATCCGCACCGGCGCTTCGGGGCGGATGGATCCATGAAGATGCTGGCCGCGCTGGACCTGATCGACAGAGCCATCGGGTCGCACGGCCTCGACGGGGTCGGGATCAACCAGTTTGATATCACCTGGCAAAACAGAAAATGCATCTGTCAATTGTCCGGCAACGGTTTTCAGGCCATCCAGATTGGCGGTTCCACTATTGACCTTGGACCATGTTTCCGTGCGTTCCAGCAACGACAAGCCTTCGGCTGTTTCCAAAATAGTGCTTTCGGGGAGAAGATTTGCTTTCATTTGAAACTGATAGCATTTGTAATCAATCGCTGTCACCTGTTTCCAGCAACGCGGAGGCACATCACAAAATTCAATATCGTGCGTCTGCGATCAGGGCATTGACGCCCTGATGAATCTCTTCCCAAAGCGCGCGCTCTTCCTGCTGCGCTTCGGGAATGGTTGCGGCAATGACATGCACCGCGGCATCGACCAACCCGCTGAACCAATTGCTCTCAACATGCAGGGTCTCTTCGTGGTGCGGAACTGTACTGCCAAACATGATGCGGATTTCCTGCGGGCTTTCGAGCCAGTTCATCAGGCAGTAAACGACGCTTTCGACCATTTCCGCCTCTAGCTTTACCGTGTTGCCTAAACCATGCTCGCGAAAGGAAGCGCGGGCGTCTGGATGTAGTTCATAATAACGTTTCATCACTGGATCAGTAATATCGCCGAGCTCGTCAGCCGCCCGTTCAAGACTAGTTTCAAGTCGCTCCATTTTTGTATCTCGGTCCATAGATCGAGATTTTTGAACCATCGATCCTCGATCGGCAAGGATTAGATTTCGATCATTTACAAAATCCGCGTCACCAGCCATAGGATGCGACCGATTCCTCCCCGGAACATTTGCTTTTTTGCGCTCAGATGATGATGTCCGGGGCGTGCTGTGCTTTTTGTGAAAAGAGGAACTATCCATGTCCGAATATGTCAGTCAAAACGGTATCCAAATTTCCCCGTTGCTGTTTGATTTTATCAATGACCGTGCTTTGCCGGAAACTGGTTTAGATCAAGGGCAATTCTGGTCGGGTTTTGCGGACCTTTTGGGCCAATTTGCGCCGCGCAATGCGGCGTTGCTTGCCAAGCGGGAAAAACTGCAATCGCAGATTGATGACTGGCATATCGCCAACAAAGGCAAACAGATTGATCAGGCAGCCTATCAGGCGTTCCTGAAGGAGATCGGCTATCTGGTCGATGAGCCAGCGCCCTTTGCTATCACCACCGAAAATGTTGATCCGGAGATCGCGACCATGGCGGGGCCGCAACTTGTTGTGCCGTCGTTGAATGATCGTTTCGTTCTGAATGCGGCCAATGCACGCTGGGGTAGCCTTTACGACGCCTTTTACGGCACCGATGCTCTGGATGCCGCGCCGGCCCAGCCGGGTGGCTATGATCCAGTGCGCGGTGCTGCGGTCATCAAGGCGGCCAAGGCGTTTCTGGACGAGACGTTTCCCTTAGCATCAGGGTCGTGGACAGATTATCAAGGCGGCACGCCTGCTTTGGCCGAAGCGGCGCAGTTGGTTGGACGGAACGGCGACTCTCTGCTGCTCAAACATAACGGCCTGCATGTCGAAGTTGTCATCAATGCCAATCACCCCATCGGTAAAGACGATCCGGCCCATATTGCCGATGTGCTTATGGAAGCGGCGCTGACAACGATCATCGATATGGAAGATTCCGTCGCGGCAGTAGATGCCGAGGATAAGGTGCTGGCTTATACCAACTGGCTCGGCCTGATGCGTGGCGATCTTGCCGCCAAATTCATGAAGAGTGGCAAGGAAGCCGAACGGCGCGCCAACCCGGATCGTGATTATCAGGATCTGGAAGGTGGGTCTTTCACATTGCCGGGACGCAGTCTGATGTTCGTTCGCAATGTCGGCCACCTGATGACCAACCCAGCCGTTTTGCTGGCCGATGGATCGGAAGCGCCGGAAGGCTTGCTCGACGGTGTGTTTACCAGCCTGATCTCCATGCATGATTTGAGAGGTCTTGGTGATTTGCGCAACAGCAAGGCTGGCTCCATCTATATCGTGAAACCAAAAATGCACGGACCGGAAGAATGTGCCCTGACCAATGACCTGTTCGATGCGGTCGAAGACCTTTTGGGTCTTGCCCGTAACACGATCAAAGTTGGTGTGATGGACGAAGAGCGGCGTACATCTGCCAATCTCGCAGCCTGCATCTATGTCGTGAAAGACCGGATTGTGTTTATCAACACCGGCTTTCTCGACCGTACGGGTGACGAAATTCATACCAGTATGCAGGGCGGAGCGATGGTCGCCAAGGCCGATATGAAGGCCAGCGACTGGATCCAATCTTATGAAGCGCGCAACGTCGCGATCGGTCTGGCCTGCGGCATGTCTGGCAAAGCGCAAATCGGCAAAGGCATGTGGGCAGCGCCAGATATGATGGCCGATATGATGGAGCAAAAAATCGGTCATCCGATGACAGGCGCGAACACCGCATGGGTGCCAAGCCCGACAGCGGCGACGCTGCATGCGATCCACTATCACCGGCTGGACGTGTTCGCGCGTCAGCAAGAGGTTGCTGGTGAAGGAATTCCGGCGCTAGATAAATTGCTAACCATTCCTTTGGCAGAAGGCCATAACTGGTCAGCCGAAGAAATTGAGCGTGAGCTGGACAATAATGCTCAAGGGATATTGGGCTATGTTGTACGTTGGATTGATCAGGGCATTGGTTGCTCCAAAGTGCCCGATATCCACGATGTTGGCTTGATGGAAGATCGCGCGACCTTGCGGATTTCTTCGCAGCATATGGCCAACTGGATGCTGCACGGCGTCTGTTCGGCGGAGCAGGTAGATGCGGCTTTGCTGCGCATGGCGGCAAAGGTTGATGGTCAGAATGCAGATGATCCTCTGTATCGACCGATGGCGAGTGCCCCAGAGGCCAGTCTGGCGTTTCAGGCGGCGCGCGATTTGGTGTTCAAAGGTGTCGAGCAGCCGAGTGGTTATACCGAGCCACTTTTGCACGCCTATCGATTGAAACTGAAGGCCGCAAATTAGGCGGACAGGAAGCGCGCTAGCGCAACAAATTCTTCGACACTTACAGTTTCAGGGCGCCGCGCGCCATCAATTCCAGCGGCGTTCAGGGCATCTAACCCGCGGGGTAAGCCTTTCAAACTTTGGCGCAGCATCTTGCGGCGCTGGCTAAAGGCAGTTTGCGTGAGCTTGGCAAGCACCTCTGGATTAACGCCGTCGGGTTGCGCTTTCGGTGTCAAATGCACGATGGCTGACATCACCTTAGGCGGTGGTGTGAAGGCAGAGCGGTGGACCGACATGGCGATTTTTGCGTCGCAGCGCCATTGGGCCAATATCGATAGCCGCCCGTAAGCGCTCGAGCCTTCTTTAGCGACGATCCGGTCGGCGACTTCACGCTGAAACATGAGTGTGAGCGATTGCCATGCAGGCAGCCAAGTGGGGCTGGACAGCCATTTGATCAACAGCGCGGAGCCGACATTGTAGGGCAGGTTAGACGCAATGTGAAAAGGACCATCAAACAGTTCGGACAATTCTATTTTCAAGGCATCTTCGTTGATCACTTGCAGCTGACCGGGAAAATGGTCGGACAAATCCTGCAATGCAGGTAGACATCGCTCATCCCGCTCCACGGCTGTCACTCTTGCACCAGCCTGCAATAAAGCTTGCGTCAATCCACCGGGGCCTGGACCAACTTCAAAAACTTCGCTGTCCTGCAACTCGCCCGGAACGGAAGCAATGCGGGACAATAATTGAGTATCTAGCAGGAAATTCTGACCTAGCGCCTTGTTGGCGGTCAGACCATGTTTTTTGATCACCTCCCGCAAAGGGGGCAGGGGCGGTGATGCACTCAATTGTCGTATTTCTCGCGATTGGAGACTGCGGTTACTGCCATCTCGATCGCAGCAATCATTGATCGAGGATCAGCAATATCTTTGCCAGCAATATCAAACGCGGTCCCATGATCCGGTGATGTGCGGACAATAGGGAGGCCAAGTGTCATATTGACACCATCAAAAAAATGCAGTGTTTTCAAAGGTATCAAGGCTTGGTCATGATATGGGCATAAGGCAATATCATATTGCGACCGCGCCTCCGCATGGAACATGGTATCGGCGGGCAACGGGCCTTTTACATCCAGACCCAATGCAAGAAGTTCATCAATCGCTGGCTGCATAACTAACTTTTCTTCGTCGCCGAGGTTGCCACTTTCTCCGGCATGCGGATTGATACCGGCAATCGCGATACGAGGATTTTCAATGCCGAAGTTTCGCGTCATCGCTTTAGCAGCGGACTTAGCGCGGGCGACTATAAGGGCGTGAGTAAGTTGGCCGGAAACATCTTTCAATGGAATATGTGTGGTCATTGGAATGACGCGGAGCGATGGACCAGCAAGCATCATGACCGCATTCTCGCGGGCAATTCCGCATCTTTCAGAAACGAACTCGGTTTGCCCAGGGTAGCGGAAGCCGACCTTGTAGAGTTGTGATTTGGAAACGGGTGCAGTGATTACGGCTCCGGCATCACCGGAGCGAGCCAAACCAGAAGCAATTTCCAAGGCATGCAGCGCGCATTGGGCCCCATCCAATGTAGGTTCGCCAAGACGGGTTATCTCGCCATCGTAAATGTGCAAAACGGGAAGTGCTCCATCGAAAGCAAGATTGGCTTCTGCAGGCTCGGAAATTTTAACGACTGGCGTATTGTATAGGCCATGAAAGTCGGCAAAGTTGCCGGCGACAAAAAATGGCCTGGAAGCGAAACTGTTCCGTTCCAGCCACGTTTTACAGATAATTTCAGGGCCTACTCCCGCGGGATCACCACAAGAAATGACAAAGGGTTTCGTCACCCCCGCATTCCTCAATTATACTCGATAATGGCGTCGCGACGCAGATCGCGGAGGTAAATTTGAGCACGCTTATTTACGCGTTCGTTTTCCAGTTGCGACATGATCTGGTCGAACGACGGTGCTGCTGCCGATTGTGGGTCGTCGCGGCCACAAAGAATTAGCACCCGTACCCCTTCTGCCACCGAACCAAAGGGCTGACTAGCTTGTCCGATCTGCAATTGCGCGATCGTCCCTTGCAGTGGTCCTGGAAGATCCCTCAAGCGAACTTGATCATTGTCAACAACCTGTGCCCCTATTGATGCTGCCACTTCATTGGCTGCGCCACATCCTTTGATATTTTGGGTTGCCGTTGCAAACTGAGCTGCCCTGCTTGTTGCTTGCGCTTCAGTAGTGCCGGGGGGAAAGCTGATTGCCAATTGTTTCAAACTCAAGATTGCATTGCGCGGGTCAGCGGTCAGGATCTGACGCTGATCGATAAGATACAGGATCGAAAATCCACCGGGTACTTCTATTGGCCCGACGACTTGACCAACTTGCATTTGAACAGCGGCTTCAGCAAGCGACTGCGGCAATTGGGCCGGGCGAACCCAGCCGAGATCGCCGCCGGTTGCGGCAGTGGATGCTTCCGAAAATTGGCGTGCATAGGCAACAAATGAACCACCTTGACGAATCTGGTCCAATATTTTGCGCATATTTGTTGCGACCTGCTCTGTCGCTTCTGGCGCGGCAGACATATAGATTTCGCCAATGCGATACTCGGTGCTGCCTTTGGAAGCATTGAGTCGCTCGATAATGGAATTCACTTCATCATCGCCAACATTGATAAAAGGTTGGATATTCCGACGAAGCAAACGGCTCCAAGCCAGTTCGCCTTTGATTTGGCGTTTCAACGTGTCGGTGGATGAGCCTTTGGTGCGCAAAAAAGCATCAAATGCATTTACATCTTGTTTGAAATTTTGCTGAGCGACCTGGTTAAATGTCTGCTCAATCTCGCCATTGGAAATGGTGATTTCATTGGCTTCGGCTTCCTGAATCTGAAGAGTTTCATCAATCAGGTTACGTAAAACTTGAAGGCGTAGACGCTCCCGTTCTTCGGCAGAAACTTCGCCGCCATTTGCTGCCACGATCAGGGCCAAGCGATGATCAACATCAGTGCCGGTAATGATGTCTCCGTTGACCAGTGCCGTCGCACGGCGAACATTGGGATCATTCTCGCCAAATATGGTCAATTTTTCGGGAATATCCAGTCCCGTTTGCGGCACGCTAGCGTCAGAAACCGTCTGGCTTACCGAAGGTGTAGCTGCCAATAATACGGCAGATGCAGCAATTGCAAACTTTCCGCCAATGTTGAATATTCTGGTACGCATAAAATTCATTTTTTGTTTCTTTTCAAACTCTAAGAACATTTTGAGACCATCAATTATCAAATTTCTGCTGAACCTAATATGAGCAGTCAATTGTCATCAGCAAACGCCTTACACACCCAAATTGCGTAAAGCCAGCCGGAACAGGAAAGTGCTGCCGCGTTGATCATCTCCGGTATCGTCATAATCATAACGCCAGGTCACGCCAAGAGACAGACAACCGTCATCATAAGCCACGCCAATACGATGTCGGACCGGTTCAAAACCATCTGCGGAAGATGTCGGATCTTCCCGGCTATCTGTAAGGTCAATAATCGCTGAACCAAAGACGGACCAGTACTGATCAATCTGATAACGCCCGCCGACACGCACTTCCTCGCGATCGCTAAGATCTTCAACGCCGGCGCCGATATTGCGGTTGAGTCGCAGATAACCGATTTGCGCATAGGTGTTTTTTGACCCAACCGTCGCATCAATCTCATTTCGTCTGACAGCGGCGCTATCTTTATCAAGCCGATATCGGTGGGTAAATTTCACGATATCTTTAAATCTGACCTCTGTGCGCCCAACTATATCGGAAAATCGCTCTGATAGGCCGGTTCCTTCAGGGACAATATTGCTGTTGTTGGCCAGTCGATAGCTTTGACCGACAATGGCATCGATTCTTAAATTAGGTCGTGTGAGATTCCACTCCAACCCATAGGTCGCCCGGACATTGTCTTCATAGCGATCAAAGCCTGGAAAACGATTCAGCGCAAAGAGATTAGTGTCTTCTAGGTCGACCGAGCGAGAGTCTTCATTAGGGAGAGACAGGTTGGAGATGGCGGGCGTAGCTACCACCTGAAAACGCGGGGTTAGAGTCTGCGTGCCACCAAAAGCTTGGCCAATAAATGGCCATTTCACATCAAGCGCTGCGGTAACGATACCGCGCGTTTGCCAGCCAGTGTCTCCGCGATAGATGGCGGTTTCATTAAGGGCATTATCCTCGCTATTGTAAACATCGCCGCGTGCGAAGCCGGTCAGGGTGATTTCCTGACCCATGGTTGTCAATCTGCGCAAGTCCCAGCGCGCGGAAGCAAATGCGCGTTGTGTGTCTTGGCCTTCTGTCCGCCCGATCGCGAGGCTGTTTAGCTGAATCTGAGTCTTTCCGCCCAATATCGGCTCGGCGAAACGCTTGCGATAGTCGACGACTGGTAGCGCAATTGGAACGCGGTTCTGTGGATCACCAGCGCGTAATGTTTGAAAGGCCCAGCCAGCCAGAGAAAAATAACTGCTATCGTCTATCCGCTCGACATTGATTGTTGAACGCAGGCTATCATCATCGCTGATATCATAGCGGCGCAGGAACGTGCGGTCAGAGGCAATCCGTGCAGATTGCGATATCGTCCAGTTATCATCCAGGACAAAGCGGCCGCTTGTAGCAAAATAACCTCTGAAATCCCTTTCTGAATCAGGCAAAGCGCCCGATGCCCCAGTGGGTATACGTGAGCTATAGGTAGCATAGCCCGTCATCTGGAAGGCGCCTTTATCATCCAGATTTCGAAATGTTCCGCTGATCAGTGGCGCTACCTCTGTGAAGACCTGCGCGGTAACGGTTGCATCTTGGTTGGGAGCGAGATTGAAATAATAGGGTATTGATACCGCAACGCCGTTGGTTGAATCGAATCGCAGGTTCGGCACCAAAATCCCGCTGCGGTTTTCATTGCTCACGGGGTGAGAAAGACCGGGCAGGGGAATGACCGGTAGTCCAAAAATTTCTATCCTTGCACCGTCATAGCTGACACGTTTTTTTATCGGGTCATAGCGGACTTTGACGGCCTTGATTTCCCAGCTCGGGTTTTTTGGGCAGCCATCTTCGGTTGTTACAGCGCAGGCTGTATAGGCGGCGTTATCGAGTGCCAATGAGCCATCGGCAAACCGCTCGCCTTTACGCGCGGCCAGACGGCTGCCGTCTTCCAATACCAACAGCAGATTATCAACTATACCGTCGCGCAGACTGTCAGTAAGGACAATGCTGTCACCATAAGCAGTGCCGCCATCGGGGCTTGTTGAGCGGATATTGCCTTTTGCCTCAACAACACCGGTTTTGCGATTCCAGATCACTTCATCGGACCGCAGTTTATAGCCGTCGCGGTTTAGCAGTACGTCACCCTTGGCAGTGACGACGTCATTTTCGAAATCATAATCGACCGTATCAGCGCTGAACTCGATTTCGTCAGATTTTTGAGTGGTGGATTCAGCAACAGGGGGCGGCGCATCGGGCTCTGTTTGTGCCGCCGCAATTTGCGGGTGCGCCAAGGGAAAAGCCAGAGCAATCAGTGCGATTGAAGATTTCATCGACGAGATTAACCTACCTTTGGCTTGATGAGATATTGGCGCGCTTTACATTGCTACCAACCCGACCATCGCCCTATTGCATCAGATTGCGTTTGCTGCAAATTTTCTGTTGCAGAATTTTAGCAATCCCCCAATCTGATCGATAACCGGAGTGAAATGATGATTGCAAATACAGTGCCAATCTTTCATTGATCCACCCTGAACAGATGATCAAAACTGTGAGATACAAACGCGATTGATCCATTGATAAGGATGCCTAACCCATGAAATTCACATTTGCCGCTAGCCCTTCTGCCACGCCTGATGCGATTGCCTTTGCCGTCGGCAGAGATGGTTTGGAGAGTGCCGAAATATCGGTTGAACAGGCAGTTATGGTGCGCGCTGCAGCAAAAGCGGGAAGATTTGAAGGCAAGACCGGGCAGACATTCCAGACATTTGTGACTGAGGGTGATGCCGTTATTCAGATCATCTTAACTGGTATTGGCAAAGGTGAGCGTAAAGATTGTGAAGCAGCCGGCGGGGCGGTTATTGCAAAGCTGATTGCATCTGGCGTGAAACATCTCGCCATAAACGGGGCAGGGCTCAAACAGGATCAGTTGGCGCGCCTTTTATTCGGCGCAAAGCTACGCAGCTGGAGAATCGACAAATATCGAACGACCATGCCGGAAAACGCCAAGCAAACGCTGGAAGCTGTTACCGTGCTTGATACCGACATGGAATCAGCATCGGTCTGGCAAGATCTCTCGGCCGTAGCTGACGGGGTATCGCTGACCCGCGAGTTGGTTTCGGAACCGGCCAATGTGATTTACCCGGAAAGCTTTGTCGCTCGCTGCGAAGAGCTTCAGGACATGGGTGTCGAACTTACCGTGCTCGGTCAGGAAGAAATGGAGAAGCTTGGTATGGGCGCGCTTTTGGGCGTGTCGCAAGGTTCGGTTCGCCCGCCGCGCATGCTCGCCATGCGTTGGGATGGTACCAATGGTGCGCAGAAGAAACCGCTGGCTCTAGTCGGTAAAGGTGTGACCTTTGATACAGGCGGTATCTCTCTGAAGCCGCCGGGCGGCATGGAAGATATGAAATGGGATATGGGTGGTGCTGGTGCTGTTGCTGGCACGATGAAGGCACTCGCTGGCCGTAAGGCCAAGGCGCATGTCGTGGGTATCTGCGGCTTGGTTGAGAATATGCCCGATGGCAATGCGCAGCGCCCTGGCGATGTTGTGACGAGTATGAGCGGTCAGACAATCGAAGTCATCAATACGGATGCGGAAGGACGGCTCGTATTGTGCGATGCGCTGCATTGGACACAGGAGACTTTTGAACCCGAAGTGGTGGTCAATTTGGCAACGCTGACCGGAGCGATCATCGTGTCTTTGGGCAACGAGCATGCAGGTTGTTTCAGCAATGACGACGGTTTGTCTGATAATCTGCTCGCCGCTGGTACAACCGCTGGTGATCCGCTTTGGCGCTTCCCGTTGACGGCCGCTTATGACAAGCAGATCAACTCGCCAATTGCCGATATGAAAAATGTTGGCGGTAAAGGCGCGGGATCAATCACCGCTGCACAGTTTTTGAAGCGATTCATTAAAGACGGCGTCAAATGGGCGCATCTTGATATTGCCGGTATGGTTTGGGCCGATAAGCCAGGGGCTGTTTGGGATAAGGGTGCAACCGGTTTTGGCGTGCGCTTGCTGGACCAATATGTCGCCGACAATTTCGAGAAATAGGCCAACTATGAGGATAATCTGACCGGTGCAGGTCGATTTTTATCATTTGACCCGCGATCCAGCGGAAAAGCTGGTGCCCATATTGGCCCAGAAAACCCTAGATGGTGGGCAAAGGATGTTGCTGGTGTCCAGTTTCGTCGGCCAGCTCGAAAAGCTGAGCAAGTCTCTATGGCAGGTGAGTTCGACAAGTTTTCTTGCCCACGGTCTGGCCGGAAACGGGAAGGATGAAGCACAACCCATCTTGATTTCCGGCAAATGTGAAGCCACCAACGGAGCGCGGTTTGTCGCCCTGACCGATGGCGAATGGCGGGACGAGGCTTTGACTTTTGACCGTGCGTTCTATCTCTTCACTGCCGAACAGATCGACAATGCCAGAACCACTTGGCGCGCGTTGTCGGCCAGGGATGATGTGACGCCCCGCTATTGGAAACAGGATGGCGGTCGCTGGGTCGAAGGACCATAGGGCTATAGCTCGCGTCTCAATGCTTGCCATGTTGCAATGCAGCGGCTAAGGGCGGCGCAATTGTGTAACAAACCCCATTTTCATCTTATTTACGGAGCAAAATCATGGCCGGTACACGGACATTTTCGATCATCAAACCTGACGCTACCAAACGCAATCTGACCGGTGCGGTCACCAAAATGCTGGAAGACGCTGGCTTGCGCGTTGTCGCTTCCAAGCGCATTCACATGACCCGCGATCAGGCGGAAGGTTTTTATGCAGTTCATAAAGAGCGTCCGTTCTTTGGCGAACTGGTTGATTTCATGATCAGCGGCCCGGTCGTTGTTCAGGTTCTGGAAGGCGAAAACGCCATGCAGCGTAATCGTGACATTATGGGTGCCACTAACCCTGCAGATGCCGCGCCTGGCACGATCCGTAAAGAACTGGCTGAAAGCATCGAAGCGAATTCAGTTCACGGTTCTGACAGCGATGAAAATGCAGCGATCGAAATCGCTTATTTCTTCAATGAAGATGAGATCGTAGGTTAGACTTACGCTGATTTAGTGACTGTTTTTCAAGGCTTTCACGGAATTTTAAGCATGATCTGCTAACCCGCAATTCGATCACTGGCACGGGAGTGGGAAATCCGGTGCCGGATGATCGGAATTGTGGGAACAGACCAGTGCAACACATCATCAAGCATTTCATGCTGATCATGATCTATGCTGCCGCTGCCGTCAGTTTTGGCGGCGGCACAGCCGTGGCTGCAACTTGCTCACCTGCTGGGGCGCAAGGCGCGGCTCCGGCGGCTTGGCAGACCTATTGTTGGCTTGATTTCTCAACTTATAGTGACACTACAGCTCGCTCTGCGTTGGGGCAGAATTTCTCTTTCGATCTAGACGATGGATCGACGCTGACCTTTAATCTCAGGGCAACAAGCTCGACAGCATCAGCTGCTGACGACAGGCCGGCACCCAGCTGGTCCGGAGCCGCAGTGGGTAACTCATCCTTTCTGAACATTCCCGGACGCCCCATTCTCTACATGGTGAACAGCGGTGCTTTGGTGAATTTTATCTTTTCGAATATCACCGTTATTCCGCCTCCGGGCGTGGCATCGGTGAGCAGTTATGCATTTGTTGCCGCCGATGCGGAATCAACAGATAACAGCGAATATCTAGAGTTCGGCACAAATGGATCGACCTGGCAAATATTAGATGCTGTGCCTCCGATCAGCGGCAATCAGTTTCCGGTCTTGACCGGAACAGGTACAGCGACGTTGCGCATGGCTGGTGGCGGGCAAACCGGCCGTATGGGCGGATATATTGCCGGCACCAATACGCCAACCAATGTGACTGCTGAAATGCGAGGGCAGGGATTGCAAGGCATGATGTTTGCTGTGCGCTTCGCCTCGATAACTCTTAACAAGGTTATTACCGGGTCGCGGATTGATGCCGATGATCAGTTTACCTTTCAGATTACATCTACTTCTTCCGGTGACGTGCTGGCATCTGGCACGACCAGTGGCACCGGTAATGGTCCATTCCCGGCGGCTGTGATATCAACAGCATCAGGTATTCCGATCAGTCTGACAGAAGTCATGGCGAGCGGCAGTGCCAGCGCGATAAACCAGTATCGCTCACAGCTGACCTGTGCGAATAATAGCAGTGGTTCGCCAACGGTGATGCCGACAAACGCTGAAACAACAAATTATAGCTTTGGATCCTTGGCTTTTGGTGATGCTGTCGAATGCGTGTTCAACAATACACCCTTTGCGCACCTTTCGTTGGAAAAGCAGTTGGGCGCAGCAGGCCGGATATTTGACAGTGATGAATTCCGAATTCGTATTAGAGAAGGCAGTAGTACGGTTGCGGCGAGGACAACGACCGGTACGGGAGCGGTTGTTAGCAATGCTCCTATAGCGATGACGCAATTGGTTGATGGAAACAGCTACCAAGTCGATGAACTGGCGCGGGGAACAACCGATCTCAGCCGATATACCGCAACACTATCCTGCACCAACGCCAATTCGGGTTCTTCGACAATATTGCCTAGCAGCTTGGGAATAGATTTCACGCCGGCAATTGGCGATGTGATAAGCTGTATCATTACCAATACCCGTGATCCCGCCAATGCGGTGCTTGAGATCAGCAAGCAATCGATGGTACTTTCCGATCCTGTAAACGGTACTTCCAATCCCAAAGCCATCCCCGGAGCCGTGATTCGCTACACTATCGAAGTGACGAATAGGGGAGACGCACCGGTCGATACTAGTACCATTGAAATTGCCGATGTTCTGCCGCCTTATATTAGCTACAACGCTTCGGCGCCCGTCACATTTTCTGATGGCCCAGTATCAAGCGGTTTGGACCCGTTTGATGCGACGACGATGGTCGATTTTTCCGACCAACCATCTGGTGGAGCGCCATATAGCTATGCGCCGAATATAGCAGGTTTTGATTCGAACGTGACAGGCGTGATTGTCAATCCAGCCGGTATTTTGGACGCCTCTACGGGAAGTAGTAGTCCCAGCTTCACCATCAGCTTCGAGGTGCGCCTGGACTAACTGTTCGGATTGGCTTCATCGTAGCGTTCCCAATCATGGACTGCCTCGCGCCGGACAATGATCCATTTACCATCCCGCTTTTCAAACTTGTCGCAATAGCGGCCGGCAACAATCCAGTCGGTAGCCTTGCCGTTAGTTGGCACGGGTTCGAAATCTGGCGTGCCTTCCTCGACATAGTGATAAGCAACAAAATTTGCCTCGGTAGATGCGCTTGTCCCATCAACATCAAAAGTGAAATGGACGTTGGAAATGGAATGGTGTGTGGCTGGTACTTTCTTTAGGATCTCGCTTGCAAAACCGACAAACTCATCCGGTGGTCCAGAATAGTCGCCATGATTGTGGATATGATCATCGGCGAAGCAGGATCTCACCAGAGGCCAGTCTTTTCGGTCGATTCCCTTGCAATAACTGTGCAGTAAATCGCGAATTTCTTCCCGTGCGATAAGCTCTTCAACCTTGTCCATGCCGCTCTCCCTCATATTGTTAGGCAAAGGGATTAGCATGTGCTGCTAAACCAAGGATAGTTGGCAAAAAAGAGAGGGACAAACATGGGCAGGCTGCAAGGCAAAGTTGCTATCATCACCGGCGCGGCAAAAGGATTGGGAGAGGCCGATGCCCGCATGTTCGCGCGGGAAGGGGCTACAGTCATCTTAACCGATATGGATCAGGAAAATGGCGCGCGCGTGGCGTCCGAAATTGGCTCTTCTGCTGAATTTCATTTGCAGGACGTTCGAAATGAGTCCGCATGGGAAGACTTGATTGCAGATGTCGTGTCTCGGCATGGAAAACTTGATGTACTCGTTAACAATGCGGGCGTGGTCGAGCCTGGTACGATCGAGACCCAAACAGCCGAAGAATGGCGTTTTGTGATGGCGGTCAGCGCCGATGGGACTTTTTTTGGATGCAAATATGCGGTGCCAGCGATGAAGGCTTCTGGCGGAGGTTCGATCATCAACATGGCATCAATCGCCTCAGTGCAGGGGGAGCCTGTTGTAGCTGCCTATGCAGCCGCAAAAGGGGCGGTAGAAAGCCTGACTCGCAGCATAGCGGTACATTGCGCCAATAATGGCTACAATATTCGCTGCAACAGCGTCCATCCGGCTGGCATATTGACGCCCATGGTCGAGGAAATTGGACCCAAGATGATGGGTAGAGAGGATTTGCGCCCGGCTAGCGAGGGGCCAGCTGCGAGCGCTTTGGGGGAGCCCGATGACATTGCCAATACGGTGCTATTTTTAGCCTCGGATGAATCGAAATTTATCAATGGCGCGGCGATCAGGGTCGATAATGCAAAATCGGTAGTGGAGGGTGTGGTTCCATAGTATCGCGCTGAAATGCCAGCGAAGAAACAAATCAAGAAGCATCATCTTCCGCAAAAGGTCTGCGAGACTTGCGGACGACCATTTGCTTGGCGCAAGAAATGGAAAGATGTTTGGGATGATGTGAAATACTGCTCGAAACGTTGCAGCAATGGAGCAAATTAGCCTCAAATATCGAGGCATTCCGCTTGCCATGGCGGATGAGTATGGACTAAGTTTACATCATGACGGCAGAGGATGGGAATAATAACATAGAGCAGCAATCAGTCCCCAAGGTTGATTTGCCCAAAACCACTGTGAGAGCGTTGATTGACAACAGCCCGATCGCTTCGGTGATTAGCAATCCGAGGTTGCCTGACAATCCGATTGTGGCATCTAATCAGGCGTTTTCAGATCTAACGGGCTACCAGCCTGAATTTATTATCGGTAGAAATTGCAGGTTTCTGGCTGGATCTGCGACTGAACCCTGGCTGACGGAGGAAATTCGTCGCGGAGTCCGAGAGCACAAACCGGTATTGGTCGAAATATTAAATTATAAAAATGACGGCACACCTTTTCAAAATGCTGTTCTGGTCGCTCCTTTGTTTGATGAAAAAGGGGAACTCGAGTATTTTCTAGGATCTCAGGTCGAGATAGATGGTGATAAGCCAAGTCTCGCCAAGGCACGACGAATGAGGGCTACCGAGATAGTAAAAGACCTTTCAAACAGGCAAAGAGAGGTCTTAAACTTCATCGCCAAGGGGTTGTTAAACAAGCAAATTGCTCATGAACTGAATTTGAGTGAGCGTACGATAAAAATGCACCGTGCGATCTTGATGAAGAGGCTGGATGCGCCCAGCGCTGCTGATATGGTGCGGCTGGCGGTTGAAGCAGGAATGTAAGTAAAACGACTACGGCCCTAATACCGTATCGGTTTTCGCAAGATCATGGGCTAATTAGTCCTTAAGCATCGCGGATCAAACAGTCATCCCAGATCCAAGATTTCCGGCGGCAAATCCTCCCTCCTCCTTGTCGCTCAGGATTTTAGTTTTTTTCCGCGATGCGAATTTTCTTAAAAATCGTCAGCGATATCCATCATTTTGGTCAACCTTTTAGGGGCCACCATACGCCAGCTTTTCTTCAAAGAATCTGCAACATGTCCCCAATCCGTTCGGCCGGTATCAAGACGAATGGCTATCCAACCTGATTTGCCATAAAATTTGGGGGCAAAATATAGGTCGGGGTCCGCATCTAACAGAGCGCTTTGTTCATCTAGGCCGCTAGTTTTAACAAATACCGATGTGCCAGTTTCGCCGAAATGGCGGCGCGAGAAATAGGCAAAATATTTTCCAGTCTTTTCACTGCCAACCCGCCACCCGGGGGTGCCAAAGCTGGGACGCTCATGGGTTTCTTCAAGGGCCAATGCACGGTCGCGAACCTGATCCAATATCCAATTGGGGTCCGCCTCCCGGCTAACATATTTGGTGAGTGCCGCTGGATAGAGCTGATGCTCGGCAATCAGGACACGATCGGCGAGTGTATCTGCTGTATCGTCAGGCATTATGGTAACTGCAGTTTGTGCCAGCACGGGCCCATCATCCAGTTCAGGGGTGACAAGATGCACGCTGCAACCCGCATGCGTATCATCGGCGTCTAAGGCGCGCTGGTAGGTATCAAGGCCCTTATATTTGGGTAAAAGGCTAGGGTGGATGTTCAACATCCGGTCTTGCCATTTGCTGACAAAATCATCGCTTAGAATGCGCATATAGCCCGCTAGTGCTATATATTCAGCGCCCACGTTTGTGACGGCTTCATGGAGGATCTGGTCATGCTCTGAACGTTTCAGGCCTTTGTGGGGATGGACGAAAGTCTCAATGCCCTCAGCCTCGGCGAGCTTCAGGCCCGGAGCCTCAGGGTCGTTAGAAGCTACCAATATAATCTCATAGGGACAGTCAACCGCCTTTGCGGCATAAACTAGAGCTGCCATGTTCGATCCTCGGCCGGAAATCAGGACGGCGACTTTTGCTCGTTCTGTCATCCTGCATCAACCACTATGAGTTGCGGACCAATCGCTCCGGGCTGACCATGTCCCGGCGTTGCCGGCAACAGTACAACCCTTTGTGCCTTCTGCAACAACACCGACCTGATGCACAGATTCGCCTGTAGCTTCCAATTCTGCAGACACCGAAGCGATATCGTTTGGCGATACGGCCAATATCATGCCGATGCCGCAATTGAAGGTGCGGGCCATTTCTTCTGATTCGATATTTCCTTGCGCCTGCAGGAATGCCATTAGCCGCGGCTGATCCCAACTGCTGGCATCAACATGCGCGTGCAGACCATCTGGCAGCATGCGCGGAATATTTTCCAGCAATCCGCCGCCGGTTATGTGGGCAAGGGCCTTGATTCGGCCTGATTGCATAAGCGGCAGCAGAGACTTTACGTAAATCCGGGTCGGAGCGATCAAAGCTTCGATCAACAATATGTCAGGGTCGAAAAGGGCTGGGCGGTCCAATTTCCATCCCTTATCTTCTGCCAACCTTCGGACGAGCGAGTAACCATTGGAATGGATGCCTGATGAGCTCAGGCCCAGCAATATGTCGCCATCTGCAAGCTGTGCGCCGGTTAATGCTTTCTCGCGTTCGACAGCACCGACGCAAAAGCCCGCTAGATCATAGTCGCCAGCAGCATACATGCCCGGCATTTCTGCGGTCTCACCGCCGATTAAGGCGCAGCCTGACATTTTACAGCCCTCCGCTATGCCCGCGACGACTCGTTCCGCGACTCCGCTTTCCAATTTCCCGGTTGCAAAATAATCCAGGAAAAATAGCGGTTCTGCACCCTGTACGATAAGATCGTTGACGCACATCGCAACCAGATCAATGCCGACGCTATCATGGCGATCATAGTCGATCGCTAATTTCAGCTTGGTTCCGACGCCGTCATTGGCCGCTACCAATAGCGGGTCATCGTAACCAGCTGCCTTCAGGTCAAAAAAACCGCCAAAGCCGCCCAGTTCTGCATTGGCGCCCGCACGTGCGGTAGCCTTGGCGAGCGGAGCGATCGCCTTTACTAGCGCGTTTCCTGCCTCAATCGATACACCGGCTTTCGCATAAGTGTAAGATTCCGGTTCATTTAGTTTGTCACTCATAAAATAGGCGATTAGACAAGTCGTGGGTGGATTTCCACGTCATAATCGTCAAAAGAGCGGAAATGAGATTTTTGACTAGTTTTAAATACCGATTTGGTGCCCTGTTTGCGTTGATTGGACTGGCGACTGCCGGGCTGGTCTACGCGCAGCTGGAAGGCACAGAACGCGGTGTAGCACCGCTTGCCAGTAGCGGTGATTTCGAGGTTTTCGGCGTTGAAGTGAATACGCGCGGGAAAAATGCTTTCGAAGCGCGCCAAAAAGGTTGGGAAGAGGCGCAGCGGAAAGCATGGGTCATGCTCTATGCCCGCACGCAAGGCGGCAAGACAGCTGGGCTTTCCGATAGCGCATTGAACAACATTGTCTCTGCAATCATTGTGGAAGAAGAGCAAATCGGACCAACCCGCTATATTGCGAGATTGGGCGTTATGTTTGACCGTGCCCGTGCTGGACAGATTTTGGGCGTCGGGGGCAGGCGACTCAGATCCCCGCCCTTGCTCGTCCTGCCAATCATGTGGAGTGAAGGCTCACCTCAGGTGTTTGAAAACAAGACCGAATGGCAAAAGGCATGGGCACGGTTCCGTGCTGGCGACAGTGCGATAGATTATGTCCGCCCCTATGGCTCCGACAGCGAATCATTGATGCTGACAGCAGGACAAGCGGAGCGTCATGATCGGCGATGGTGGCGGATGATATTGGATCAATTCGGAGCGGCCGATGTCATTGTCCCGATTGTTCGGATGCATTACGAATATCCGGGCGGGCCGGTAACGGGGCGATTTAGCGCGCGCTATGGGCCGGATAACAAATACATTGAAAGCTTCACGTTGAAGACAGAGTCCAGCGGCGGCATTCCGGCGATGATGGATCAGGCGATTGAGCGTCTGGATAAAATTTACACCAGCGCCTTGTCTCGCGGGGTTCTACGGACCGACAAGTCGCTTGTTATCGACAATGACGGATTTGATCTTGAAGCACTAGAGAAAGAAATTGAGGCAGAGTTGGCCTCTGAAGCCAGCAGTATTCCAACGGGATCGTCTAGCGGCAGTGATGCGAATGGCGCTGGAACCGATAGCGGCAATGCCGTTGCTGCAACCAGTTCGGCAATAACGGTCAATGTTCAGTTTGATACCCCAGACGTTGGTGCTGTCGGTCGCGGCGAGGCTTCTGTTCGCTCTGTTTCCGGTGTTTCATCAGCTGCCACATCCAGCCTTGCATTGGGTGGTGTTTCAGTAATGCGGGTATCATATACCGGTAATCTGTCAGATCTGGCTTCGGCACTCCGCTCCAAAGGCTGGCAAGTGCAGCAGGGTTCCGGGGCGCTGCGGATATCTAGGGGTGGTAGTGCACCATCTGGTCCGGCAGCGGATTCCGGGAGTGACGAGCAGGATCAGTGACTCAGATAGCCCTTCCTCTTGATATCGAGCCAAGCTCGCAGGATGAAGGCTATCTTGTGACGGACTGCAACAAGCAGGCGCACGAGCAATTGGAAAATTGGAGCAGTTGGCCAAACGCAACCGCTATATTAATTGGTGCACATGGCGCCGGCAAACTTGCAATGGCTCAGAAATTTGCAAGTCAAAGCGGTGGTCGGTTTGTCGCAAATGCACATAAAGCGGCGGATGATGACCTTTTCCATCTCTGGAATCAGTCACAAGCGGACAAATTTCCACTTTTGTTGATGTCTTCGCGGGAAGTATCGAACTGGAAGGTTGCGCTTCCCGACCTCAAATCGCGTTTAGCAGCGTCATTGCTGATAGAAATTGGCGCTCCAGACGGAGCAATGATTGAGGGCTTGCTTCAGAAATATTTCTCGCTGCGTGGCCTCTCGATTTCGGAAGATGCTATGGCTTATCTCGGTAAAAGAATGGAACGCAGTTATCGTGATATTCAGCTTTTGGCGCAATTGATGGACAATCTTGCTATAGAGAGGAAGAAACCGATTACGCGTGCGATAGCCATGGAAGCCTTTTCACAGCATCAGTCCATGACCGAAGAGCATGGCGAAGAATCAGAAATAAATCAGAATAATGAGGAAGGTTGAATGGATAGTCTCGCCCCCCAGACTCCAAAATCCGATGATGAAAATGAAAGCCCTGCATATGTTGAGGACGGCGGTTTAGAGCGCTATTTTAACCGCGAAATTAGCTGGCTTGGGTTTAACGAGCGGGTCATTGATGAAGCGCAGAATAGTTCGCATCCTTTGCTCGAACGGCTCCGTTTCCTGTCCATATCCGGAAATAATCTAGATGAATTTTTCATGGTGCGTTTTGCCGGACTGGTCGGTCAGTTTCGTCAAAATATTGAAGAACGATCGGCTGACGGATTGACGGCAAGTCAACAATTGCAGGCCATCGCTACCCAGAGCAACACTTTGACGTCCAATCAGCAAAAAGTATGGGACCAGCTTGTTAGCGCGCTTGCAGAACAAGATATCTATGTACTGCCGGCAACCGAGCTCGATGATGTAAATGATGCCTGGCTGAAAAAGCACTTCATGGATCAGATATTTCCGGTCCTGACTCCCCAGGCATTGGACCCGGCTCATCCTTTTCCTTTCATCCCGAATAAGGGCTTAAGTCTGGTATTCGACCTTGTCCGGCAATCCGACAGCCAGCGTATTCGTGAATTGGTGATGATCCCATCTGGCCTGCCGCGCTTCATTCGTATGCCTGGTAAGACCGCGACTTATGTTTCCGTCGAATCTGTCATCCAATGCTATTCCGCTCAAATTTTCCCTGGCTATGACGTGACCAATAGCGGCCTTTTCCGGATCATTCGTGACAGCGATATAGAAGTGGAAGAAGAAGCCGAAGACCTTGTCCGTTATTTCCGGAGTGCGATCAAACGTCGGCGCCGTGGGGATGTTATTCGCCTCGAAATGGGATCGGATTTGTCAGAACCCGTTGTTGCGATGCTGCGTGAAAATTTATTGACAGAGGGGGCTACTGAAAGCCGGATCAATGGCTTGGTTGGTATTGGCGATCTCGACCTGTTGGTCGATGAGGACAGGCCAGATCAAAAATTCACACCTTATAGTCCGCGCTTTCCGGAGCGGATTCGTGATCATGGCGGAGATTGTTTCGCGGCGATTCGCGACAAGGATATTTTGGTCCATCACCCTTATGAGTCATTTGAGGTGGTGATCGAATTCCTTCGGCAGGCCGCAGCCGATCCAGACGTAGTCGCAATCAAGCAGACGCTTTATCGTGCCGGCAAGCAGTCCGCAGTGATCCGCGCATTGATTGATGCAGCAGAGGCCGGCAAGTCGGTAACTGCCGTCGTTGAGCTCAAAGCACGGTTTGATGAAGAACAGAATCTGCTTTGGGCTAGTGCGCTTGAGCGTGCAGGTGTCCAGGTCGTTTACGGCTTTATTGAGTGGAAAACCCATGCCAAAATTTCGATGGTCGTGCGCAAGGAACAAGAAGGTTATCGGACCTATTGTCACTTTGGCACGGGTAATTATCATCCGGTAACCGCCAAAATCTACACGGATTTGAGCTTTTTTACAGCCGATCCCAAAGCGGCGCGCGATGCTGCGCAGTTGTTTAATTACATTACCGGCTATGTTGAGCCGGAGAAACTGGAAATGATCTCCATGTCACCGCGCTATATGCGGAATGATCTCATGGACCTGATCGATCGAGAAATCGCGAATGTACGGGCAGGCAAGCCCGGGATGATCTGGGCGAAGATGAATTCACTTGTTGACCCAGCGCTAATCGAAAAGCTCTACACAGCAAGCAATGCGGGCGTTGAAATCGACTTGGTCATTCGCGGTATCTGTTGCTTGCGTCCCGGTGTACCAGGGATGTCCGACCATATCCGCGTCAAATCGGTAGTTGGCCGCTTTCTGGAACATAGCCGGATATGGGCCTTTGGTAACGGAAGCGATCTGCCCAATAATGACGCGGCCCTTTACATTAGCTCTGCCGATTGGATGCCGCGAAATCTGGATCGCCGCGTCGAATATATGATGCCTATCACCAACGAAACCGTCCACGATCAAATATTGGATCAGGTCATGGTTGCGAACCTCATAGACGACGAGCAGAGCTGGGAGCTTAACCCCGACGGCAGCTATGTGCGGGTTGAACCGTCCGAGAAACCGTTCAACCTCCATCGATACTTTATGACCAATCCGTCGCTATCTGGTCGTGGTAAGGCTTTGAGCAAAAGCAACGCGGTGCCGCGATTGTCGCTTCGCCGCCGCAAGAAAAAAGCCTGATCGCGATTGCCAGATGCAGGTCGGGGGATTGCAAATAACCAGGAAGAGAAAGACACCGCGAATAAACCGCCGGACCGCGATTGTTGATATCGGTTCTAACTCAATCCGTTTGGTTGTCTATCAAGGGCCGGCCCGTGTACCTGCGATATTGTTCAATGAAAAAGTCATGGCGGGCCTGGGCAAAAATCTCTCTACAACCGGATCTATTGACGAGGATTCCATGGCTTTGGCTGTGCAGGCGCTCGAGCGGTTTTATCGGCTTTGCATTCAAATGGACGTGGATTCGATCAAATGTTTCGCGACCGCTGCGGTTCGCGATGCTAGCAATGGTAATGAACTACTCAAAGCTGCGACAAAAATCGGCTTTGATACCAAAGTATTGCAGGGCGAAGAAGAAGCCGAATTGGCCGGGCTTGGCGTGATCTCAGCAATGCCCGGTGCCAAAGGTATAGTGGGTGATCTGGGCGGCGGCAGTCTTGAATTGGCGATGATCGACAAGGGCAAGGTGCTGGAGCGCTATAGCTTTCCACTTGGCGTGCTGCGCGTCGCAGACTTGCGAGCGAAGGGCAAAGACAAGCTAAAACGTCAAGTGCGCAAGATGCTCAAAAAAACCGGTTGGGATAAAGACGGACAAGACTTGCCCTTTTATCTCGTCGGTGGTTCCTGGCGTTCGCTGGCCCGGCTCGACATGTTTGATAGCGGCTATCCACTTCCGGTGATCCACCATTACGAAATGCAGCCGGAGCGCGCCAGACGCCTAGTCCGCCAGCTCGCCCGTATGAACAAGGCCAAGCTCAAAGCCGTTCCCGGCCTTTCCACGTCGCGGATACCAACATTGGATGATGCCGCATGGTTGTTGTCATTCATCATTCGCTATCTGGGCAGCAGCACGATGATAGTTTCCGCTTATGGTGTGCGCGAAGGATTACTTTTTCAGAATGTCAGCAAATCGGAAAGCAAACGCGATCCACTACTGCTGGCGACTGAAGAATCTGGAGCTGTACAGGCACGCTTCCCCGCAAACAGTAAATTGCTGGGCAAGTGGATCGCCCCGATTTTTGCAGAAGATCCGCCGGAATGGCAACGTATCCGACAAGCCGCTTGCAATTTGGGTGATGTCGCTTGGCGCGCCAATCCTAATTTTCGCGCCGAGCGCGGACTGGTTATGGGGCTGCATGGCAATTGGATTGGCATCACCGGTGCCGAACGGGAATTGCTGGGGCAAGCGCTGTTTACCAGCTTTGGCGGTGGGAATAATATCTTCCCGGGTGGCGGCAAGTTGGCGAGCGCAAAAGCAACCCAGCGCGCCATTTGCTGGGGTTTAGCGATGCGCCTGGGTCAAAGGCTCAGCGGCGGGACTCGCAATCCGTTAGAGCAAACACAGCTTCGCAAAATTGACTGTAGGTTGGAAATCATAATGGCTGCCGACTTGCGCGACCTTTACGGAGATGCTGTCGCAAAGCGGCATGTACAGTTGGCTAATATGCTCGATCTCGAACCAGTTCTGGTAACTGAATAAGCCTTTTATCCGCAGTTAATGCGTGTGATCACCATCGTATCATCATATTCGATATTAAGGCGGTCCTGCCGATAATCCATGGTCACGGCACTGCGCGGCGCTATCCAGCGCAGGTTTTTTGCGCCGGATTTTTTCAGTGCACTTGCACCTATCTCAGTATTTGCGCGCTGCCCCACATATATGTTTAGATCATCCGCTTTGCACATATATCCCGGTGTGACACCGCGCTCCGGTATTTCGGGTTCCGATCCATTGGTCGAACAGGCAACCAAAGCAGCGCAACATAGAGCAATAGGAATACATCGTTTTATCATTCAGCCGCTTCGCCATCCGTTTCCGGCTGATGGGTCATTTGCAACTTTCCGTCTTTGACCGTGAAGCTCATCCGTCCTTCGATCAGGTCGATCGCATCCCGTCCAAATTCTTCATAACGCCAGCCTTCGAGTAGTGCAACACCGTTGCGTTCGCCGCCGACTATGCGTTCGAGATCATCGGCACGCGCCAGTAATTTCGATGCAACATTCATTTCCGCCGATCGGATTTTGAGCAGCAGCTTCAAAAGGTCCGCAACCAGGGCATTTTCCTTGCTGAATTTCGGACGCCGGCTATTGCGCTCAGGCAATTCGTCCTTTGATAGTGGCTCGGCATTGGCCAATGCTGTCATCAATCGTTCGCCAATTTCGTTGTTCTTCCAACCAGATGACAGACCGCGTACCTGCGATAATTTATGCTGATCCTTGGGTGGATGAGCGGCAATATCTGCCAGCGTCTCATCACGCATGATCCGGCCACGCGGCATGTCCTTGGACTGGGCCTCTTTTTCTCGCCAGGCGGCCAGCGCTTTAAGACGGCCCAGCGCCTCGAGGTTGCGACCCTGAAATTTGACACGCCGCCAAGAATTTTTAGGATCATTCACATAATTTGCAGGATCGGCGAGCTTTTCCATCTCGGCATTGATCCACATGCCGCGACCGGTTTTGATCAGTTTTTCTAGCATCATTGAAAAAATCTTGGACAGATGTGTGACATCACCAATGGCATATTCAATCTGCCGGTCGTTCAGCGGACGCCGCGACCAATCGGTAAAGCGGGCGCCTTTGTCCAGCGTGATACCAAGCCAGCTATCAACGAGATTGGCATAGCCAATTTGCTCGCTCGGTCCCAAAGCCATGGCCGCGACCTGTGTATCAAAAATAGGATGCGGCGTTTTACCCGTCATATTGTGGATAATCTCCACATCCTGACCGCCAGCGTGGAAGATTTTCAGAACATCTTCATTGTCGACGAGCAAGTCGAGCAAGGGCTTCAAGTCAACGCCTTTGGCCAACGGGTCGATGGCTGCAGCTTCCTTGCCATCAGAAATCTGGATGAGGCAGAGGATCGGCCAATAGGTATTTTCGCGCATGAACTCTGTATCGACCGCAACAAACTCAGCGGTCGAAAAGCGTTCGCAAATATCGGCAATATCCTGACTGTCAGTCAGTAAAGGATGAATTTTCATGCCGCATCTATACAAGCTGAGCCGAGTGTCGCAAACATTTCCGATAGAGATTGTCTATTATCAATAACTGTGTTCTGCCTTTTGCTACGGGCAATTTATGGCCTTCCATTGTACCTTCCTCCTTGACAAAAGTGGCTTTGGCCTGTGTTACGCCCCATAAGTTTCCAACCGGGAAACATTTCAATTATCAAAGGTTCATCATGCACGCATATCGCTCCCACAATTGTTCACAGCTTCGCGCCGCCAATGTTGGCGAAGAAGTCCGCCTGTCCGGCTGGGTTCACAACATTCGCGATCATGGCAATTTGCTCTTTGTTGACTTGCGTGACCATTTTGGTCTGACGCAGATTGTCAGTGAAGAAGGTAGCGATGCGTTCAAGCTGTTGGACTCGGCGCGCAAAGAATCGGTCATTACCGTCACCGGTAAGGTCGCGGCGCGCTCGGCAGAGACAGTTAACTCCAACCTCCCGACGGGCCAAGTTGAACTGGTGGCCGAAGCTGTCGAAATGCAGGGGCCTGCAGATGAATTGCCGATGCCGGTCTTTGGCGAACAAGAATATCCGGAAGATATCCGCTTGCGTTATCGTTTTCTCGATCTGCGGCGGGAGAAAGTCCACGCCAACATGATGCTGCGCTCCAAGGTGATCGCTTCGCTGCGCAACCGTATGGTGGAACAGGGCTTTACAGAGTTTCAGACCCCGATCCTGACCGCTTCATCTCCGGAAGGCGCGCGCGATTATTTGGTGCCAAGCCGTGTGCATCCCGGCAAATTCTACGCGCTGCCACAGGCACCGCAGATGTTTAAACAGATGCTGATGGTCGCAGGCTTTGATCGCTATTTCCAAATCGCACCGTGCTTCCGCGATGAAGACGCACGGGCAGATCGTTCTCCCGGTGAATTTTACCAGCTCGACCTCGAGATGAGTTTTGTAACGCAGGAAGATGTGTTCCAGGCGCTGGAACCTGTGCTGGCTGGTGTGTTTGAAGAATTTGCCAATGGCAAATCGGTAACGCCTGCCGGTGAGTTTCCACGTATCCCTTACAAAGAGTCGATGCTGAAATATGGCTCGGATAAGCCCGATCTTCGGAACCCGATCATCATTCAGGATGTGTCGGATCATTTCAAAGGTTCCGGCTTTGGCCTGTTTGACAAGATTACCGCATCCGGTGGCACTGTGCGCGCTTTTGTCGCACCCGAAGCCGGCAAAAACAGCCGCAAATTCTTTGATGACATGAATAACTGGGCACGCGGCGAAGGCTTTGCGGGTCTCGGTTACATTAACATGAAAGAGGGTGCCGCTGGCGGACCAATTGCCAAAAACCATGGTGAAGAAGGCACGGCTAAATTGCTGGCTGATCTCGGCTGTGGACCTGATGACGGTGTATTCTTTGCTGCTGGCAAGGAAGCGGAAGCTGCAAAACTGGCTGGTGTCGCGCGTACTCGTGCAGCCGAACAACTAGGCTTGATCAACGAGAATGAATTTAAATTCTGCTGGGTCGTTGATTATCCAATGTATGAATATGACGAGGAATTGAAGAAGCTCGACTTCTCGCACAACCCGTTCTCGATGCCGCAGGGCGAGATGGATGCGTTGGAGAATAAAGATCCGCTCGATATTCTGGCTTGGCAATATGATATTGTCTGCAACGGTATCGAGCTGTCATCCGGCGCTATCCGGAACCACCGTCCCGACATCATGTATAAGGCGTTTGAAATTGCTGGTTATGATAAGGCCGCTGTCGACAGGGAGTTTTCCGGCATGATCAACGCACTGAAATATGGCGCGCCACCACATGGCGGGTCTGCGCCGGGTGTTGACAGAATCGTGATGCTGCTGGCCGATGAGCCCAATATCCGCGAGGTCGTGCTCTTCCCGATGAACCAGAAAGCGGAAGATTTGATGATGAGCGCCCCAAGTGGCGTATCGCCCAAGCAATTGCGCGAACTGCATATCCGTGTCGTGGAGCCGCCGAAAGAGGGATGAACGCAGCGGGGCAGCCAACAGAAAACCGGTTTCAACAGGGCGATACGGATCTCTGCTATTTCGAGTGGGGCAATCCGGATCATCAGACGATCCTGATGGTCCATGCCACTGGCTTTCATGCGCGCTGCTGGGACAAAACAATCGCGGCCTTGCCTTCCGGCTATCATGTCATTGCGGTGGATCAGCGCGGCCATGGCCGTAGCGCCAAGCCTGATAGCTTAAGCGAGTGGAGTCTGATGGCGCGTGATATTCGCGCGTTCGTCGATGGGCTTGATCTGCAAAACATCGTCGGCGTGGGGCACAGCATGGGTGCCCATGTGATCGTGCAGGTTGCGGACGTTATGCCAGAGCGGTTTGAACGGCTTGTGCTGGTCGATCCGACCATTACAGAACCAGAGGCCTACCAAAATCCGCCAGCATTGGCAGATATCGATCCCAACCAGAACCCGGTATCGCGGCGGCGCAATAGCTGGGCATCTCCGGAAGCAATGTTCGCTGCTTTCAAGGATCGTCACCCCTTCAGCCTTTGGCAGCCTGATGTGCTGATGGATTATTGCCAATATGGCCTATTGCCGGCCGATGATGGAAACGGTTTCGTTCTTGCCTGTCCGTCCTATCTTGAAGCATCGGTCTACGAAGGCTTTCGTTCGGTGGATCCCTATCCGTTGGTCAAGCGGAACATATTACCCGTCGTCATATTGCGCGCGCAGTCCGTGGATGATGATGTCACAGCGGCGCGTGACTTTGCCAACAGTCCGACTTGGCCGAACCTGGTAAACATATATCCAAATGCGCAGGAAGTTCACATGCCGGAGCTTTCGCACTTCATGCCGATGCAGGACCCCAAGCGTATAGCAGGCTATATCGCCGCCTGAATCAGCATCTGATCCAGCGTTCATTCAACATGGTACCTTTCTGAACGATCTCGTAATTGTCCATTCACCTATATTGGGATAAATCCACAGGGTGAATGACTTAGAGGGGCTATATAATGCGAATTCTGTCTATAAGTAAAATGGCTTCGGTCGGTTTGACTGCACTATGTCTGGCCGCGACTGCGCAAGCGGAAACTTTGCGCGTGGAGGGGCTCTATCCCGCCAGAGCGCCAGATGTCGCGTCGATCAAGTCCATAGCTATTGATCGCTTTGGCGGCAGCGATGGTACGGCTCTCGCCTTTGCCATTGAGGACAGGTTGAGCGATGTCGAAATTGACGCTGCACCCTATTTCAAAATTATGACGGGACGTTCGGCGATTGAACCGGAAGCAACGCTATCAGGCACAGCTACAGCCGGTATCGAAGAATATGAAACACGCGAATATCGGGAACGCTGCATTGAGCGCAATGACAAGGGCAAGTGCGAAAAACGCAAAAGCATTAAGGTACTTTGCCTCAAACGCGTGATCGATTTTCAGGCGCAGGTCCGATTATCCCGTTTCCGTGACGGCCAAACCATTTATTCCGATCGCAAATCCGATGGCAATGAACAGACAGTCTGTGGTCGTAAGGAAAGCTATTCGAGCAGCGAAGAGATTATTCGGAATATGATCAGCCGCGCTGCTAAGTCAGTGCGCCGGGACCTTGCTCCGATAGAAAAACGCCGGAATATCCGCGTGTTTGAAAGCCGCAAAGATATGGATAAGGCCACCGCTAACCTTTTTAAGGCGGCGATCAAGATGACCAAAACAGATGAGCAGGAAGCCTGTCGGATGTGGGACGAGGCGTCAGTGAACAGCGCGCCCCATCGATCCATCACCTATAATCGTGGTCTATGTGCGGAGAAAGACGGCGCGCTGGAAAAAGCTCTGACGCTCTATGGCGAAACTGGACAACTAGCGGGTAGCAAAACAGAGATTAAGCAGGCCATCCGCCGCGTTGAAGATCGTCAACGCGCATTGGATGACTGGGATATTCGCTTTGCCAGTTTGCAGGAGGACCGTTTGCAAGACGAGAGCGAAGCTGTTGCCACCGCAAAGACCGATGAGTGAACAGGGTTAACCGATTCGTTCTTTTTTCCGTCCTATAGTATGTCGTGCCGTCTGCTGATGCAGGCTGAAGAATATATTGAGGCGAAACATGAGCAAAAATATCAAACTGTCTGATTATGAGGACGGCAAGAAATTTGATGGTGATTATTCCGAGGCACTGAAAGAGGTGCAGGAGCGTCTAGCGCGTGTTCATTTTGAGCATATCATTCACGGGAATCGCACGATTTTGGTTTTTGAAGGATGGGATGCGGCTGGGAAGGGCGGCTGCATCCGCCGGATGACCGCCGAATGGGACCCTCGCTATTTTGAGGTTTATCCTATCGGCGCACCAACTAGGGAAGAGCTTGATCGGCACTTTCTCTGGCGCTTTTGGAAACGTTTGCCCGGTAGCCGCGAGATAGCTGTGTTCGACCGCAGCTGGTATGGACGCGTTCTGGTCGAGCGGGTGGAAGGCTTTTGCAGCAAGGCCGACTGGAAACGCGGCTATGATGAAATCAACGAATTTGAAGCGCAGCAAATTGACGGCGGAACAAATCTGATCAAATTATTCTTTCACACCACGCAGGACGAGCAAGACCAGCGCTTTACCGACCGTTTAAATACACCGGAAAAACGCTGGAAAATCACACATGACGATTTCCGCAACCGGTCAAAACGCGCTGACTATCTGGATGCGATGGAAGATATGTTCAAACAGACCGATACGCGCTGGGCACCGTGGAAAGTGATTGACGGCAATGACAAGAAAGCGGCCCGGATTGCTGCAATGATCTATGTCGCTAAAACGCTAGAGGCCGCGTTGCCGAGCGAATTGCCGGAAGCAGATCCAGAATTGGTGAAGCTGGCGGAAGAAGCCTTCGGTTATGAGGCGGATTGACTTACCGAGCGACGGTATAAATGCCATGTCGTGTGTCCCAGCACAGGTAGTACGATAAATAATCCCAAGAAAAGCGGGAGCATGGCGACAAACAGGACAATCGCAATCAGCGCAGCCCAAATCAGCATGACCAACTTGTTTGACCGCACCGTCGCCAAGCTCACGATGATTGCCGTGATAAAGTCAACTTCGCGATCGACCAACATTGGCAAGCTAATGACGGTGATAGCATAAAAGACAAGAGCCATCAGCGCACCTACGATACTGCCGACCACCAGCATGGCGATGCCCGCTGTCGTGCGAAACAGTTCAAGTGACTCTGACCCGATGCCGGATTCCGCCAGGAAGATCGCAAAGATACCATGTGCGACCATCAGCCAGAATGCAAAAGCGACAAACAGGATAACGCCCATGCTCAATATCTGCTCGTCGCCGCGGCCTCTCAGGGCTCCGAGGACCGCGCGCCAACTCATAAGCGTGCCAGCTTCCCGGCGGCGGCTGACTTCATAAAGGCCCACGGCCACAAAAGGTGCCAGGAGCGGGAAACTCGCCGCAAGCGGTACTAACCAAGCAATTTCGCCGCGCTCAAACAGTGCGAAATAGAGGAACAGTCCCGCAACCACATAGATGGCAGCAAAAAACAGCCCAAATATTGGATAGGCTTTGAAATCACTCCAACCTGCTGTAAGTGCAGCGCGAAGGTCACTTACCTTGAGATCGCTTGCGACCGTTGCCGGCGCGATCAGAGCTTGTTTGGCGGTGCTCATGACATTCCCTCCTCGTGGAAACGTCGTGAGATAATGCGCTAAATCATCGGCCATATCAAGTTTTGCAGGATGCAGCCTGTCAGTCGATGTCAGCCTCGTGTCCGTTTGGGTGACAAAAGCGAGAAATTGTCTATTTGCTAGTTTTCTTCCAACATTTGCCGCAATTGCGAGTTTCTACCTTCGGCATAGTGGCATTGTAAGGAAGTTGGAAACTCAACATAGTCCATTGAAATAATGGTGAGCCCTGCTGGGTTCGTTGAACGAGAATGCTATGAATAGGATAGGATTTAGTGGCAGCTTTATCCCGAAAGCAGACAGTCGCGATCGAACCTGGTGACGCAGTGCAATTATTTTGCCTTCGCCTTCCTATCGGAAGTCACCAGTGATTGGTTACTTTGGCCACCAAGATCAACAGAGCGCATCGAGAACTCCAACTTGCAGGACTTTCCGAAGGCACGTTTGCCGATCCGCCAGATTGTCTCGGCTGACGCTGGCGTGCCGCTTGGTATCACTACCGTTGTAACCGACACCAACATTGTCCTCATATCCTTCACGATAAAGGGCATGCAAAGAAAAAATGCAACCGGGGTTAATCTGGATTTGGAAGTTCCGTAAATTGATTTGGGCAACTTAGGCTGCCCGAACTGTTAAAACCCGCGTTAATCATCCCCACAATGAAGCGGTAAGTTTAACATCAACTTGAGGGGAGCGATCTTGTTACTGGTCCTTATTTGATCGCTCCCTTCTAAAACTCACACTATAATTTCTTACGCTGGGGCAACATGCCGATACCATCTCGCCTATCGGAATTAAGCTTCTTGCGAAGTTGTTTTCTGGGGAACCATATAGCGATCCAGAAAAGATATGAGCCTATTCCAAATTCTGCAGAATGAGGCGTCAGCGGCTTATTGGATCGCAAAATCTGATCTCTCACACACTACTTGTTCCACGCATTTGGTATTGTAAAAAAACAGACCTTCAGAATTCAATCAAAATACCGTTCTAATCATAATAGAGATCAGAATGGAATGAAATATGACCAATGCACAGCCCATTTCTAACGCCGACAATGGGCACGCCCTTGTTGAAAATCGAAAAGCCAGCCGGAAAAGCATCCAGGCCGAAATTTTCGTATCGCAGTCCGAAAACAAATTATACCGTGTAGTCCTCTCAGATATATCAGTGTCAGGATTCAAGATGACGAGTCGGCGAAGCCTGAATCCAAATCAAGCCGTCTTCATAAGATTGCCTGGGATCCGGTCGCTCAGTGCGACTATACAATGGGAAGGGTTCAAAGACTATGGCTGTCAGTTTACGCACGCATTGCATCCAAAAGTTTTTGAATATCTTTTGTCAAAATTGAATATTTCGGAAGTGGCTTCTGACTAAGCAATCCAAAGGAAAAACCTGAAGCATCTTCAAATAAAATCTCAAACAAATTATACCGACGCTTTGAAATAAATTGTGGGGCTATGCCACCACAATTTTCGGAAGCCTCTCAAAATAAATGCTACTTGTATATCGTTAGCTAAAGCAAGAGTGAACCGATTCAGAATTCAACCAAAAACACTGTTCACTTCTCATCAAGTTTCCAATTTCTTGTGGGCCCACAACTTCAATTCACGAACTATTTTTTTCTTGGAACCACTGACGTTCATAAAAATGGCATTCAGGGTAGCCGCCAAAAATTGCCGTAAATCAATCAGTGTATAGGGTGATTGATGCGCATCCAGTCCTTCGCTTGACAGAATCTGCATCATATCTTGGTGGGACAATAGCTTTACAGTTTCGCTCCAACCGTCTTCTCCTTTTAGCGACATTAAGTTGGAAAGCTCGACAATCAGAAAGCATTTAAACTCTGTGCTATCTTCTTCCTGATCTCTCAACACAACGCTTGCCACCGCTGACATGAACACATCTTCAAATTTAGTAATCTCATTGACGCTTCGGTCAGGAGTAGAGCCAATTTCCAAACAATCCAGCGCTAGACCAATTAAAAACAGGTCGCGCCATGAATAGGCAACCATATTGCCTTTACCCGTATTCGCGCCAGCAGGAAAACCAAGCCGCTGAAAATGCTGTAATCGCCCGCGGAATGCATTTTTCTTAGCTGGTATAATTTTATGCTTTTCTGAAAAAATCTCCAGAATTTCAGCATATGAAAATTGCATAACTCACCCATGTCCTATGGTTTTCGTGACAATTGAAATTTGGTTGAATAATATTGTTCTTGTTCATGAATTGCGTGCAATTCGTCAAACTAGCAAATAGTGTTGCGCCCAAAATGGTTCAATCGAACGAGATAAAACATCGGTCGAGGGTTGCAGAAATTTACGATATTTTCCTGACTCATCTGTCTGTATAACGCCGATAAGGGACGCCCATTCGCTGTCTATTGTCGAGCATCTCAACGGCTTTATGCTTATGCTCGGGCGCTAAAGGCGCATAGCGCAACGTCGTCGCATAATCGCTATGCTCAAGAAGTTCACGAATTTTGGACGATCGTGGATGAAGCGAACTACCTTAAAATTCTGTCGCGGCAGCCGTTACTGACTCTGAACTACTCTAGTATCAGGGAAAGGATAGCATGCTCTATTTTCACCGGCAGGTCACGTTGTCTCGCACAGCTAGATTGAAATTCGCGATCACTCCCATATTGGCTGCTTCTATGTTGATTTCGGCAAAGGCGGAAGAAAGTCTTGCCCGAAAGGGGGAGGTATCTGCGACAACCTATGCCAGTGCACAAATCCATGAACGGTTCGAGGTCCGGTCGAAGAATTTTGCGAAACCCGAAAGCCATGTTGATCAAAATTTACCGGATATCAGCCTTCGGGATTGTGATGCCGAGATACGGCATTTGATTAAAAATTGTGTCTTGATGATCTACGAGATCCAGTGATGATCAAGATCAGACATTGTTCTCAGTTTCCCCTTGTTGATCCGCCGCTTGTTCTAGTACGTTAATAGCTTCTTCGACTTTTATGGCTGCTATGGGATGATCGTTTTTGTCCAGTATCATCAGGATGTTTCGGAGCTTTTCAATTAAATTGAGTACGTCGATTTGGCTGTTACTCATATTAATCGACAGTGCCTTTCCCGGGTCAGCGGAACTGGTTTGGGTTACGCTTTTATAACATTGTTCGGGCAAATGAAGAAACACGATGCCTTTGTTAAGATCAAGGCCACTAATTACAACTGGCTGCGATTTCAACAAAAATACTGAGGTCTGTTCCAAATCGACTAGTCAACAGAATGGTTCCGAAATTGAAATATGAATCATGATGAATTTGTTCACCAAATGTTGAACATGGAACGTCCATATTTTCTCTGAACCAAGTTGCCACTTTAGCTTTCAGTTTAATCTTTTTCGTTGTCGCCGTTAACCATAGCACGAAAGGGAAACACATGACTGATTTTGACTATGATTTCGTGATAATCGGAGGCGGTCCCGCGGGGCGGAGGGCAGCAATACAAGCGTCGAAACTCGGCAAGTCGGTAGCGATCGTTGATGATCAAAAGAAAATTGGCGGTGTGTCAGTGCATACCGGGACCTTGCCATCCAAAACGATCCGGGAATCGGTGCTGTCTATTACAGGATGGCGCGATCAATATTTTAAATCCGGGCGCCAGCGTAGTGGTGCAGATGCAACGCGCAATTCTATTTCCTCTCGGCTTTCGACGACACTCGGTGACGAAGTCGAGGTGATTGATAGCCAGCTGTCTCGCAACAATATTGAGACGCTGAAAGGCCGAGCGAAGTTTGCCGGGCCCAACAAATTGGCCGTGTCACAATCCGTTCAAGGAAAGACAACGACCTATACTGTCACTGCTGAAAAGTTCCTTATAGCAGTGGGAACAAAACCTTATCGACCGGACCATATTCCGTTTAACGGCTCCAGCGTTGTTGATAGCGATTCTATCGCCGCAAATATGCCAATGCCAAAGTCCATTGTTGTCGTTGGTGGCGGCGTCATTGGGCTTGAATATGCGACGATATTTTCGACACTGGAGATTCCAGTCACAGTTGTGGAAGCGCGAGAAAACATACTGGAATTTATTGACCGGGATATTGTTGCCAATTTCACTCATCAACTCTCTGAGCGCGGGATCAGTCTTCGTCTTGGGCGGACTATCAAAAAAATCGAATTGAATAAAAACGGCAATCCGCATGTTGAACTTGACGACGGCCGCCAGCTCCGTTCCGAGATGTTGCTCTTCACGGCTGGCCGTGTTGGAGCGGTAGACAAGCTTGGCTTGGATAAAATTGGAATTGAACCTGACAATAGAGGGCGCTTGACCGTAGATCCAAAAACACTGCAAACATCACAGCCTCACATATATGCCGCTGGTGATATTATTGGCTTTCCGGCACTTGCATCGACTTCCATGGAGCAAGGCCGGCTTGCGGCATGCCACGCTTTTGATCATCCGATCCACTGTTCCGAACATAGTTTTCCACTGGGCATTTATTCGATTCCAGAGATTGCCAGCATTGGCCTTTCGGAAGATGATGCACGGGATAAGGGCATGCAGGTTGAAGTCGGCATTGCCCGGTTTCAGGAAACATCTCGCGGGCATATTTTGGGTAACTGCAAGGGACTGTTGAAATGCATTTTTGACCTGAATGATCGAAAACTTTTGGGTGTCCATATTGTTGGCGAAGGTGCGACGGAGCTGATCCATATTGGCCAAGCCGTTCTCAACCTGAGCGGTGGTATCGACTATCTATCTGGCACAGTTTTCAATTTCCCTACATTAGCCGAAGCATATAAGGTTGCTGCTCTAGACGCTTACAACCGCATGCCCCAACCTAGATTGCGAGCGTAACATGAAAATCGATATCAAGAATATATTGGAAAGCTATTTCCGCGAAAATGACGGCGACGAGTCTTGTCCGGTTTGTATAGAGGATGATGGCCAACGCTCTCCTATCTATGCAATTGCCAGTTTCATTCGTCAGCATAACCTAGCCCTTTCCTCATGCAATCTTGAATTGGCATGGGAATATATTTGTGGCGGCAAGAGCGTCTTGAAAAATGAGATTTTAGGTCTGTCTTCCGCAGGACGTTTGAATAATGCCTCGGCTCAGGAGCTACATGAGAAATATTTGCGGTCGGATATTGGCGTCCAAATTGATAAGATTCTGATGGAAGCGATTGAGCATATTCGCGCCACCACGCAAATTATTGACGACGGCAATAAAAATACTATCGAATGCGAGGTCAATCTTATCGAGCAGGCTGACAGTATTCGGTCACGGTCTGGGGATGTTGATATTGCCATCCAAAAATTGCTCGACCTTTCACAGTTGATGGTTGAATCAACGCGTGAAAACCGAGATCAGATTAACGAAACCAACAAGAAATTGGCAAACTTGCAGACCGAGCTAGAGCTGGCCAGGAACGAAGCTGATTTCGATCAACTGACAAAGCTTGCAAACAGGCGGAAATTTGAAAGAACTCTGGATGAAGTTCTGCAAAAGCTTGTTGATAAGGGACAGCCAATGGTGTTGGCCTTTATTGACATTGATCACTTCAAGAAGATCAATGATACTTTCGGTCATGAATGTGGGGATCGCGTTCTGCGACTAGTTGCAGAGGAACTGGAGACTTTGTCCAACAGTCGCTGCCACACATCTCGCTATGGTGGTGAGGAATTTGCGGTTATATTCGAAGATGAGGATATCAAGGCGGTTTGCAAACGAATTGATCAATGCCGGGAAGCTCTCGCGTCCCGTTCGCTTGTTGATTTAGAGTCCGGTAAAGCCTTGGGAACAGTTACCTTCTCTGTTGGAGTCGCGGAATGCCTGGACTCTGATTCAAAGCGTTCCCTTCTTCGCAAGGCGGATCTGGCGCTTTACGAAGCAAAGTCCCAAGGTCGCAACAGAGTGCTGACATATTCTAATGACCTGTAAATCGATCATTTGGGTATGAGATTTTTTATTTCGTCGGTCCATCGGATCGACACTAACTAGCTACAAAGCCATTTGCTGATGGAACTATACTCCTTCTGCAGATGGCTTTGATCTTTTTGGGGCAGGGGAATGGGCGCGAGCTTGTTCCCCTTTTTTGTGCCTTGTCGTTACATGGTGCGAAGCGAAGGCAAGGTCTGTGCAGTTGAAGCAGATAGAAACCAGAGTACGTTTTCGGGGCAGTATGATGCCGTGCAGTCATTGCCCAAATAGCAATTGGGTAGAGTGGTATCGGCCACTCTACCCAATCGGTAATAACGCAGACCAGGTGCGCTACGTACATCAAGACCTAGCCTGCGGGGGCTGGAACGGCCTTGATGGAAAGATTTTACACTTTCTTACACGTGTATCCGAATCCAGGACATGAATGGCAATTCATTTTCAGCCCAATTTGAGAGGGTTTTAGGATTTTATTTCCAAAATGGGTTTAACTGACACAAATTCTCCAATAACCAAACGACTTTCATTTGGTTTTGATTACGTATTTATTTTATATATCATGATGTTAGCGAATATAGAATCCGCCTATTTTGACTTCATCGTAATAGATATACGCCGGTTCCGATCATCTGTCGGCTCTTGGGGATTATAAGGCTCTGTATCAGCAACGCCTTCAATCCGGGCCATACGGTTTGTCGAGACACCTTGCCTAACCAATGCTTGTCTAGTCGCTTCCGCTCTAGCGGACGACAATAGCCAGTTATTCATGCTTTTCCCGCTGGCATAAGGCAAGCTGTCCGTGTGTCCTCGGATAACAAGCTCATTGTCTACGGTATCGATGATTTTCGCGACTTGTCCGATCAGTTCGATAGCTTTTGGCTTCAAAGTGTCTGTCGCAAGCGCAAACATGCTGAAATTGGCTTCATCAATAATATCGATCCGTAAACCTTCTATAGTATCGGTAAAACGAACGTTCGAAAGGAGCTTTAGATTTGCTGGATCATTTTTCAGCTGCTCGCGGATACGTTTTTCAAACTCTTTTGCCGTAATTGATTTGGGCGGGGATTCCGTACCACTATATTTACCTGCAATATCAGCTGGATTGTCGGCAGGCGGGCGCGGAATTGCAACCGACTGGTCTCCGACGTTTTTCGCTTTCTTGTGGGGATACTTATCCGGATCAGTGACCGAAGAACCGCCGAACATTCCCTTGCCGCCAGCACTATCGCGTTTCACCTGTGCCAGCGTTGGTGCAAAATAGTCAGCGAGACCCTTGCGTTGTTTCTCTTCCGTCGCGCCAAGTAGCCACATTAACAGAAAGAACGCCATCATGGCTGTCACAAAGTCAGCATAGGCGACTTTCCATGCGCCGCCGTGATGGCCGCCATGTTCTTCCATAATGATCTTTTTGACGATGATCGGTTGAACCGGTTCCGGGGCTGCTTTTTTGGCCATGGTTTATTTTGCCCTTATGGCATCAAATACATCAGAGAAGCTTGGCTGATTCTCATGCTGCAGGCTGGTACGGGCTGCTTCAATGATAAGCGGCTGTGGATGACCATGCAGGCTGGCAATGATCAGCTGTTTGGCGACATGATAGATGCTCGCGTCGCTCTCGATTACCGAGCGCGCACGATTGGCCATCGGGCCAACCAGGCCATAAGCCAGCAAAACACCAAGGAAGGTTCCGACGAGCGCAGAACCGATCATACCGCCCAATATGGTCGGCGGTTTATCGATCGAGCCCATGACTTTGATAATGCCCAAAACAGCGGCAACAATGCCCAGCGCAGGCAAAGCATCGGCCAGCCCCTGAAGATTATCAGCCGGCGCAATCGCTTCGTGATGGTGCGTTTTGATCGCCTGATCCATGACATCTTCGACGGCATGCGGATCGAGCGTGCCGGAAGATACGACAACAAGCCGCAGACTATCAGCAATAAGATGGATCAGCGTCTCGTCTTTCAGCAGCTTGGGATATTCGCTGAATATCGGAGATGATTTCGGGTCTTCGATATGTGGTTCCAGCGCAACCGGTCCTTCACTTTTCAGAATTTTGGTCAGTTTGGACACCAGCAATATGCAGTCCATAAAGTCCTGTTTGATGTAAGTTGGGCCTTTAAAGACTTTTCCAAAGCCGCCCAATAGTGCTTTAAGTTGTGAGCCGCTATTTCCGATGATGAGCGCACCAACAGCAGCGCCACCGATAATACCCATTTCGACTGGTAGAGCAGCGACAACCACACCCAAATCCCCACCGGATATCAAGAACACGCCAAATACCATGACGAGCAAGACGACTATACCAATTCCAGCGAACATAAGCTCAATTCCAATCCACAGGTCCGTTTACATTTTGTCCGTTGGTTAAGTTACGAACGGACAATCATCACAGTTGTGAACGGACGAAAGCCAACATGGTTAAGGGCGTGATAGCGATGATATTTTGGGAGTTAGCCGATAAGCTGGATCAAGGAAGAGCTTGCCGTTTGAGCATAAATCCGTTGGGCCGCTTCTAAATTGACCAAGAGCGATTGGAATTGAGAAATTGCCTGCGCAACATCCGTTTTTTCTAGAACGGTACGCCGTTCCGTGGTGTTGAGCCGTGAATCCTGCAACCTTAATTCCTGCTCATCGAGCCGATTGACGAGTACGCCCTGCCGCCCGAGAAGGCTCGAGAAATGATCTGTCAGAGACTTGGCGCGATCCAGTTGATCGGCGCGTTCCGCTGGTGTGCCGGTGCGAACAGCATCAATCATATTCGTCATGATCGCATCAAGGCTCTGGGTCGCTCCGCCCCCGATATCGATATCCACGGAGACCGCCTGCAGCGTTGGAGCGGGTGTGACCAGAACATCAGTATCAATGCGCATCTCTATGGGGTCGCCGGCGTGGAAGAGTTGGCCGCCATAATTGTCTTTCGCCTGGGTCAGTTGATTAAACTGTGCTTGAAAACTTTCCAGTTCCAGCGCGATGACATCACGATCCTGCGGCGCCAATGTTTCGTTATTGGCAAGCACCATTAACTCCCGGATGCGCGCAACACCGTTCGACATCGTATCGATAGTCGATTCCGCCTGTTGTGCGAGAATACGAGCGCGCCCGATATTATTTGACCAGCTATCTTCGATCGTCGACTGCCGGCTTATGCTGGATATCTCGAGCCAGCTGGACGGTGCTTCTGAGGGCCGGTTAAAACTGACGCCGGTTGCTACAGATTCCTGATTCCGGGCGATCAGCCGGGAAAGCTCATTTTGCTTTTGAATTGCGTCTGCCGGTCTCGTGCGATTGATAGATTCCATCATGTCATTCCTTCACGTGCCGTTAGAAGATTGCCAAAACGGACTGAATAGTTTCCCGAGCGACCTGAACAATCCGGGCAGATGCTTCGTAAGATTGTTGCAAGCGAATTAGATCAGCGGCCTCGCGATCAAGATCCACCACAGACACCTGATCTCGCGCTTCGCGGGTTGCTCGGTCAAAAGCTGTCGCGGCGTCGCTTTCGCTGCGCGCAGAAAGCAGATTTTGGGCTTGTCCGAGAACAAGGCCCTCAAATTGTTGTTCCGTGCCGCCTGGCGTGCGTAGGTCAACAAATGCCAATATATTGCCATTGGCCACCCCAGCAGGTGAAGCCAGCGCCAGATCATCTGCGGTCAACCCCGTGGCGGAGAGGCTGGCGGCTGTTCCGCTCTGTGAGACGACGGCCGCACCTACGGCTCCACCGTCCGTTCGGCCATTGGCTTGCCAACCATTTAATTCGTTCGCAAACTGGACGGCAAGACTATCAAGATTTGTTGCGACGGCCGCGATATCTGACTGTGCACGGTTCAATCCACCCAATGTTCCATCTGTTGGCGGCGGTTGAATTGCACCGCCAACCTCTAAGTCAAAAGCCGCGCCGGCATTGGAAACAAATGTAACTGGGCTGACAGTATTGAAGGCAACCAGATTGGCTCCGCCTCTGGAGATGTCAACCAGACCATTGTCACCAAAACTGATCTCGACATCCAGCTTTTCGGTAATGACGGTTAGTGCGGCGTCGCGTTGGTCCAACAAGGCAATGTGCTGCGATGTACCAGGGCGAGTAGGCCGCAACTTTTCGTTTACTTCAGCAAGCTCGGCCAGCGCACCATTTAGTTCTGACGCCTCTTGCGCAGCGGCACCATCCATCAGAGTGATGGTGGCCGACAGGTTGGAAGCGGTCTGGTTGAACCGAGCAACTGTATCTTCAATATCACCCAGAAACTGACCCCTAAGCGCCGGTTCGAAGGGAACGGCCGAAAGCTCTTCAGCACTTCCAAAAAGCTCGGTCAGCTGGCTGCCAATGTCCGATTGGTTATTGGCTAGCGCAATTTCGCCTTGATCGAGCCATTGGACCATGACTTCGGTCCGCACCCTGTTGGCACCGGTTTGCCTTGTCGCCGCTTCCAGAAACTGGTCACTGGAACGGACGATACCATTTACCGCAACGCTGCCGGTGCCGATATAATTTCCATAGAGCGGATTGGTGGTTCCATAAATTGTCGTGTCACCGATGTTCAATGTGCGGCGCACATAATTCGGATTTTCTGCATTGGCGACGTTGGACCCGACAATCTCCAATGCGCGGGTGTTAACCCGCAGAGCGGCGCGCCCAATGGATAATAGATCAGACATTATCATTCACTCCGCCGCTTCCATCCGCAGCACCTTTCTCAACGTGGCGCGCAAGCAATGCTGCGATACCGAAAACGCCTTTATCTGCCATATTTTCGGCCAGCATGGTATCCTGCATGTCGCGGAACTGCTCGGTACCTTGGCCGTCGAAAAGGCCATCACCTAAAGACGCAGTGCGCATGGTAGACAGCATTTGCCGGACAAAAATCGCCTCGAAATCGGCCGCCATAGATTCCGCTTCGGTTTTTTGGCCGCGCACGGCCGGTTTGGCGGCATCACCAGATGAAGCCGCCAAAAGGTTCCCATGAGAATTAATGATGGTCATATGATGATCAACTCCGCTTTCAGGGCCCCGGCCTGTTTCAATCCTTCGAGGATCGCTGTTAAATCAGACGGCGAAACTCCGATGGAATTAATAGTTTCGACAATTTCTGATAAAGAAGCACGTCGTCCGATTTCAAACGCGGGGGCTCCGTTGTCCTCTAGCGCAATGTCACTATTGGGCTCGGTTTCGGTCCTGCCGCGACTGAACGGAGCTGGTTGCACAACGGTTGGATTTTCCTCGACCCGGACAGTCAATTTTCCGTGACTGACCGCAGCTGGACCCAATCGGACGGCACCATTGATCACGACCGTACCGGTTCTTGCGTTGACGATGATCCGCGCTCTGGCTTCGGCCGGCTTGACGTTCAGGTTTTCGATCCTGCCCATCAGCATGACTCGTTCCTGCGTGCCAACTGGCGCGACGATCCGCACGGTGACAGCATCGGCTGCTATCGCCAGATCAGAGCCGACGGCTTCATTGATTACATCCGCAACCCGCAATGATGTCGTCAGATCGGCATCGGTTAAGTTAAAGCTGAGAAACGGTTGGCTTTCAAAGCCGGTGGCGACGGTTCTTTCAATTGTTGCGCCGCCGGAAATGCGTCCGACCGAAGGGATATTGACGGTAACGCTCGATCCGTCGGCCGCAGAAATACCAAGACCGCCCACGGCCAAATTGCCTTGCGCCATCGCGTAAATCTGTTGATCAGCACCATAGAGAGGCATCAAAATTAGCGTTCCGCCGCGCAATGATTTGGCTTTCCCCAATGCAGAAACGGTGATGTCCATGCGTTGTCCGGGTTTTGCGAATGCTGGCATTTCCGCTGTGACCATGACGGCCGCCGCGTTCTTGGTTGCCGGATTAACGCCGGGGGGCAAGGCGAGGCCAAAGCGGCTGGTCATGCCTTTCACGCCCAATGTTGCATATTCCAAACTGTCATCACCGGTTCCGGCCAGACCAACGACCACGCCATAGCCAACCAGTTGGTTGGTCCGCAGACCAGCAAAATGGCCGAGATCTTTAATCCGTTCCGCCTGCGCCGGTTGCATAGCGATCAACAGCGTGATGGTCATTGCAGCAAGCAAGTGGATGAAACGGGTTATTTTCGAGGATAGGGTCATAGGGTTTCGCCTGATCGGGGATTAGAAAGGGGAAATGAAAGAGAAGAATTTTTGCAGCCAGCCCTGTTTGCTGGCAGATGCAATTTCACCGGTGCCGCCGTAAATGATGCGTGCATTGGCGACTTTGGTGGATGGGATTGTATTGTCGGAAGAAACATCAATCGCCCGGACAAGTCCGCTAAATTGCGTATGTTCATCGCCGCGATTGAGGGAGGTCAGTTTTTGACCGCGCACCAGCATGGTTCCGTTGGCATAGCTTTCGACCACGGTGACGCTAACCTGTCCCTGTAGGGAATTGGATTGAGCGGCGTTGCCGGTGCCGTTGAAATTCTGCGATCCGCTGGTGGCGACATCGCTGGGATTAAATAGAGAGAAAAGACCAGTGGTCGGCGGGGTCAGAGAAAATCCGCCATTGCGGTCCTTGGACGCGCTATTTGACTTGGCGGCCTGCGTATTTTCGACGAGCAGGATGGTGATGATGTCGCCCTTCCGGCTCGCGCGCATGCCGCTCGTCAGAGCCGCATAGCCCGAAGCCTGTTGAAAAATGGCGCCATTGGCGGTTGAGGATGCGCTAGCGGGGAGGGGTTCAGCCACCACCGGCGAGAAACCCGCCGATGCCATATTGCTGCCCGATCCTATGCAGCTGATCAGGAAAAAGGGGGCAACCGAGATGGACAGAGCCGTTTTTGTAAGGGATGATATGCGCATGATGCTAATGCCTCTCGCTCAAATTAAAATTAGATTTGCTGGTTCACAAATTGCAGCATTTCATCAGTCGCCGAGATCATCTTGCTGTTGACCTCATAGGCGCGCTGCGTCTCGATCATGTTCACCAGCTCCTCGACAATATTGACGTTGGACTGTTCGAGCGCACCTTGACGGATATTGCCCAACCCCTCTGTGCCGGCCTCGCCAACTTGTGGTGCGCCGCTAGCAGCAGTTTCGGTGAGAATATTGTTGCCGACGGAGAGTAGTCCCGCCGGATTAGTGAAATTGGCAAGTTCAATCTGACCCAGTTCACTGGTTTCAGTTTGACCGGCCAAGGTCGCTGTCACCGTCCCATTATTACCAATTGTCAGGGCGGTTGCACCCTGTGGAACCTGAATCGCGGGTATCAGGGGCAGGCCGTCACTTGTGACAAGATTGCCTTCTGCGGTCAGATTGAAATTGCCCGCTCTCGAATAGCCGGTGGTGCCATCGGGTCTTTCCACCTGAAAAAAGCCGGAGCCTTCTATGGCCATGTCCAAGGCATTTTCACTGTTTTGCAATGTGCCCTGTGTACTGATCTTGCCGATGCCCGAAAGCTTCACACCCGTGCCCAATTGCAGGCCGCTAGCGAAACGATTCTGAGCATCCGATGGAGCGCCAGGTGTAACGACATTCTGGTAAGCGAGGGTTTCAAAATCCGCGCGATCGCGTTTGAAACCGGTTGTATTCACGTTGGCCAGATTGTTGGCGATAACGCGCATTTTGGTGTTTTGCGCATCCAGACCGGTGCGCGCGACTTGTAGGGCAGCATTGCTCATTTCATAGTCTCCTTCGTGCGATTATCGCACCGATTATCGCGTTCATTATCCACGAGGCATGTTCATGACACTGGCGCTGCTTTCATCCAGTTCCTGGGCTGTGCGCAGCAATTTTGCCTGGGTTTCCCAGGCTCGGCTTGTTTCGATCATATCGACCAGGGCGGCGGTCATATTGACGTTGGATTCCTCCAATGCGCCGGAGATAACCCGTGCATTGTCATCAACCGGAAGCACACCGTCATCGGCTGCACGGAATAGCGCGTCAGGTCCCTTGGAAATGGCACTGCCGGTCATGCTGACGAGTTTAATTCTGTCGAGTTCTTGCGGCTGTGTCGGATCCCCGCCTTGGGGAACAAAAAACACGGTGCCGTCTGCCCCGATATCTACCCGCTCGGCCGGTGGCATGGTGATGGGGCCACCTGCGCCCATGACCGGAAAGCCATCGCCGGTTACCATGGCCCCGGACGCGGCGATGCGAAGGTCGCCGCGCCGCGAATAGGCTTCTTTACCATCAGCGGCTTGCACCGCGATCATGCCATCGCCCTCTAACGCTATGTCCATGGAGCGGCCCGTTTGTGTAACGGAACCGCTGTTCATGTCAGCCTGCATCTGACGCTCAACGGCCATCGCACGGCTATCATGACCCGGGCCGTTCAGATACTGGGATTTCGCCGACACCATATCGGCTTTGAAACCCACAGTATTTGAATTCGCCATATTATTTGCGATGGCCGTCTGCCGATTCATCAGCGATTTCATGGCGTTCACGCTGGTATATGCAAGTTTATCCATGGACTATTCCCGGGTTGATAAGGCCGTCAGATTCTAGACCTGAAGGTTGATAACCGTCTGGCTAAGCGTATTGGCGGTTTCTATCGCCTGGGCATTGGCCTGAAAGTTACGTTGAGCGGCAATGAGCGACACTAGCTCTTCAGTAATGTCGACATTGGCGAGTTCCAGAGAACCAGAACGGACCTGACCCAATGGACCATTGGCAGCTTGGTTGATCTGCGCCGGGCCAGAGTCACCGGTCGCTTGCCAGTGCGCGTCACCAACCGGGCGCAGGCCTTCAATGGCGGTAAAACTCGCCATGGCCATCGCACCGATATTGATCTGGTTCCCGTTGGAGAATGTGGCACTGACCACGCCTTCCCCATTAATGGCAATGTTGGTCAGCAAGGCTGTTGGATCACCCGGATCGGTTTCCGGCAAAATGAAGTCGAACATGTCGGCCGCGTTATTTGATGTCGCCACGCCATTGGCGTCGACTGGCAAGAGCTGTGCCTTGGCACCCGTTGTATCGACAACTTCGCGATCAACGTTGACCGAAAAAGCACCGTTACGGGTAAAGGTCAAATCCTGCCGCGGAGGTTGACCGCGGACGGAGAAAAACCCGTCACCGGCAATTGCGAGGTCGAGCGTCTTCTCCGTCGCCTGCAATGTACCTTGGGTAAATTGTTGAGTGATGCCGCTCAACCGGACGCCTTGACCAGCGACCGTTTTGGTTGTCTGGGTTGGTGCGGCGGCAAACAAGTCGCCAAATTGGGCACGGCTTTTCTTAAAGCCGGTAGAATTTGTATTAGCGACATTGTTTGAAATTACGTTCAAGTCGGTCTGTGCGGCTTTCAAGCCACTAAGGGACGTAAAGAAAGACATTATTTCTTCTCCTGTTTTAAATCTATTGGGGGACGGATAAGCCTATCCGATACGCAGGGCTTCTGCGGGTAAGACATTTCCAATTGGGGTCACGAGAATGGGCGGTCCATTGGCTTCCGATGTCTGGACCGATGCTACGGGCACCCATGTCGCGAGATCAGATACGGAACCGCCATTTACACGAACCCGCAATCGTCCGAGATCCTGTGGCTGACCAGCGGCGTTCTTGCTGTCAAAATTAAATTGGATCGGTCCGGCTTCCTGAGCGCCTAGCTCAGCGAACATTACTATTTCACCCGTTTCATTTAGCAAGTCTACGGAGAGATTTTCCGTCGGTTGGTTCAACTCAAATTCACCGGTATATTCACCATTCTTGTTCGCTACGGCGAAGTTGCCCGGCACCAATATAGAATGGCCGATCCATTCTTTGGCATCAGACAGGCGGTTGTCGCCCAGCATCGACGCAATATCGGTCAGCGACTGGTTCATTTCGGAAATACCAGCAACACTTGAAAATTGCGCCAGCTGAGCAACCATTGCCTGGTTATCCAGCGGATCAAATGGATCCTGAAATTTGAGCTGCGTTGTCATCAGACGCAAAAAGGAATCCTGACCCAAATTGTTGTCACCCGTCGCATTGGCGGGCTGCGCAGCAGCGAGGCCGGCAATATTCGACGTTTTATTTTCAAAAACTTGTGGTGCAATTTCCATTATTGGTTCCTTACCGTTTCTAGAATGAGTGATTTTGCTGTTTGTAAAACTTGGACGTTATTTTGGTAATTTCGTGCCGTTTCGAGCATGTCGATCAGCTCCGAGGTCTCATCGACAGCCGCTTCCCAGACATAGCCGTCCTTGTCGGCAATCGGATTGGACGGGTCGTACCGTTTTTGCGGTTCCGCGTCGGTCTGCACCACGCGTTCGACATCAACTGTCGCCATATTATCTTCCATGACCGAACGAAAAACCGGTCGCATGGCGCGAAAGGCTTCGTCCTTGCTCGAATAGTCCGTCCGGGCATTGGCGAGATTGGAGGCAGTGGTGTTGAGCCGCACCATCTGGGCCGACATGGCCCGACTGGCGACATCAAAAACATTCATACTTCCGCTCATCCTTATTCTCCTTTCAAAGCGCGTTTGATCGAAGACACCTGCCCCTGAAGGAAGGAGAGGGTGGTACGATATTGAATGGCATTTTCGGCAAACAGGGTTTGTTCCACTGAGAGTTCAACGGTGTTGCCATCAAGCGATGGTTGCAGCGGCACGCGAAAACCTGTGTGATCGCTGGCGGCTTTTTCTACCGAGCTGCCATTTTGTGCTTGCTGCATCGCGCGATCGAAATCGAGATCCTTCGCCTTATATCCAGGCGTGGATGCGTTTGCGATATTTGACGCAAGCATATTTAAACGCTGCGAACGCAATTTTAGCGCTCCGCCGTTTAATGCAAATACTTGATCCAAACTGGGCATCGAAACTAATTCCTGTCTTAACTGTCCGGTCCGACGACCGTAACTGTGGCATGAGAAACACCGGGATCGGTAATCTCGAACAATTCATCGCAAAGGGCGTGCCAGTTTTGTGGCAGTGATAAGAAATTGGCTGTTTTTGGGGGTTTCATGTCGGTAAAAAGGAAAAGTCAATTCGGTCCTGGGCCAGACCGGCAAAGTTTTGCCGGTCACCGGAAAAATCTTGCCGCTTTGCCGCAGGCAGCGATCTGATGGAGATCATTTTTACCAATCTAGGTCGGTTTTTTGATCCTTTGTTGTTCAGTCTTGTACTGGGCAGCGTGCTGATCTTGGCCTGGGTTCAAAATGGCCGAGCATCGTTTTTCTTGGCTTTTGCAGCGCTAATGAATTGCGGCAGAGACCCCTTTGCGGAAAGCGGAGAAAATGCCACCTTCATGTGCCGGCGCATCGATTTTGTTCTGCGGGAACAAGGGTTTGTAGGACTGGAGCGCATACGGAGCGAGGACAGTTTCGTCACCCAGGTGATCGCACGATTGCTCAATTCCAAGGAAGCGAAAGACTTTGAAGAATGGGCGCGGCTTGAAGAGCACGCGGTCCACAAGAAGCAGACCATTACCGCGACCTATTGGAACTCAGCATCCGAAATTGCGCCCGCCATCGGGTTGATCGGGACGATTATTGGCCTGATCCAGCTTTTCGCAATAGGTATTGATCCCCTGAAAATGGGGCCAGCGATGAGTATCACACTGCTTACCAGTCTTTACGGACTGTTCGTCTCTCACATCATCGCTTTTCCCATCTACGTGCGTCTGCAAGCCAGAGCGGATATATTAGATGCTTATCGCGGCGCAGTAGTTCAGCATGCCATAGCAATTGCAAAGCGGGAATTATTGGTGCTGGGACCAGTGCATTTTTCCCCGGCAAAGCCTTTGCGGGCCACAGGCTGACCCGTGAACGCCGGTCGCACCACATTGTCCTTTCTAGATCTGGCGCTGATGTTGCTCAGCGCCTTTGCCTATGCGCATTTCGTGAATATTGCTGATCCCGAAACACTCAAGAAATTTGCAGAAGGAATTGAACAAAAACCGGTTGTACTGGGTGCCTATGAATACAAGACCAGCGATTTTTTCAATGATAGCAACGCGATGCTGACTGCGTTTGCACGTGAGGAAATTGCTGAAATTCGGGCTGTCCAGCAAGATCAGCTACTCACGATATATGTGCCCGCAATGGCTGAAACAGAGGATGATCAAAGGTTGCGGCAATGGGAAAAAACAGCCGCAAGATCCGCCGCAATAGCCGATGCTTTTGAAAAGGCGGGGCAGGATGGGAAGATGATAGCGTTGAAAATGCCTGACAAACTGGTTTCCCCAGCAAAAGGAAGCCAGAAAATTAAATTGACCTTTTTGCCATTGGAAAATGGGCAATCAGATTAGTGAAACGGCTTTATTAGAAATTGGCATGAAACCTGCTTTGTTTTTTCCCAAACAAAAGTGCACAGGAACATTTTATGCCCAATCATCGTCTCGCCATTCCGATATTGTCCATTTTTGCAATGGGCGCAGCATCGGCTTTTGAAGATACGGCTAATCTTGATCGTCAGGTCGCCGTGCATCTTAGTGCAAATATTGGCGATGCAGGGGGCGCGCGTGCACCGATTGATACGAAACTGCGATTGAAACGCTGCCCCCGTTCCGTTCGGCTATCGGATACAAATAACAATGCTGTATTGGTCAGTTGCCCCGATCTGGGGTGGCGGATATTTGTGCCGGTTCGGCGCGGTCAGGCGGCAACTTCCAGTCAGTCGAAGCGTGCAGAAGAATTTGCGGTGCTGAGAAATCAGCCGCTGACACTGGTCGTCAGACGCCCTAGCTTTAGCATCAGTTATAGAGTGGTGGCGCAAAAAAATGGCCGGATCGGGGACTATATTCCGGTCCGTTCCAGCCGCAAGTCGAAACTGCTAATGGCGCGCGTCTCCAATTCTGGCGAAGTTGAACTGGCCCAATGATTTATTTTCGGTGAAGATATTAATTTTTTCACAACGCGCCGTAAATTGTTATGAAAGAAGTTGTAGGCGTTTTAACTCAGGAACAAAAATCAATAGGTTGAACCTGTTAAGGATGGAATGAAATGAAACCCGTAGAAAGCTACTCTGCCATTAATACGCGGCTGGATCGTCCTGTATTGCAAGAGGGCGCACCTAAGAAACTTGATGCTGGCAAGGATGCTGGTGGTACCGAAAAGGCGCCGTCGATTATGACGACCGCTTCTATTCTGGCCGCCCAGACGCCGCCATTTGATGCACAGAAAGTGTCTGAAATCCGGCAAAAAATAGCATCTGGCGTTTATAGCGTCGATACTGCTGCCCTGGCACAAAAGATGCTCGACACAGGTGTCTTTGGAGTGGATTCGGACAAATGAAACAAATAGTGGAGTCTTTTCGCACGTCCCAGGACATATTGTTCTCCGCTCTGGAAGGGCATGACAGCGACGCGATCTTTCAGGCTAGCAAACAATTGGGGCAGGCTGCGGCGCAGCTGGGTGCCATTGACGCCGGAGAGATTGATCCCGGTCTTCAGCCGTTAATCTCTGAAGCGGATGAATTGATGCAGGCTTCCATCTATCGTTTGCGTTTCTTGCGCGACCATAGCTCGACGCGTTTGCAGCTTTTGGCAGGGTTTCGTGAGAACCAGGCCAATACCTATTCCGGTTCTGCGCGCGGCCGCTAAGAGCAGCTGCCCAAATCAAAAATATTTCTTGTTATTTCATATGTGTAGGTTGGTAATGTCCGGCCTGCGCAGGCAACGGCGCGCCTGTTTCATAATAGTATCGGCATAAGCGTCCAATTCAATTTCTGGCACGATGATTGCGTATCTCCATTGCAGGAGATTTTGATACCATCATGTCGAACATATCAACCATCAGCTCTACTCAGCGCCGCGATTTGCCGGGTGTTATTGCGCAATCCGCACAGCGGACTGGTGTTGATTTCCAGTATCTTGTCGCGCAAGCACAGATTGAAAGCGGGATGCGGCCGGATGCCAAGGCATCGACCTCATCAGCCACCGGTCTCTATCAGTTTATCGAGCAAACCTGGCTGGGTCTGGTAAAAGGAAAAGGCGACAAATATGGATTGGGATGGGCGCAGGACGCCATTTCCCAGAACAGTGGCGGGCAATTCACCATTGCCGATAAAGCCCAGAAATCCAGCATATTGGCGCTCAGAAACGATCCCGCACTTTCCGCCAATTTGGCTGGTGAGTTCGCGAAGGATAACAGCCAATATCTGCAACAGAAAACTGGACGCCCGCCGGAGTCTGTTGATCTCTATTTGGCTCATTTTCTAGGGCCAACCGGCGCTGCAAAATTTCTGAACAATATGGCAAGGAACCCCTCTGCATCCGCTGCATCGCAATTTCCGCAAGCGGCCCGTGCGAACCATAATATATTCTTTGACGGTGCAGGCCAGGCGCGCAGTTTTGAAGCTATTCGTGATCATTTTGAGCGCAAATTGGCCGATGCCGTAGATTTGGTTGGCGGCAACAGCTTGCCGATGGGCGGCAGTGTCTTGCCGCAATCCAGTGATCTTCCACGAACGGTGCAGCCGGAAGATTATCTGAAGATCGCTCAAGCCCACATCAAAGACCAAAACCACTTCAATCAACCGAAGCCATTTAGCGAGCCAGCACGCGCTGCCTATCTGATGCTCGCTACCCTGGGGATGTAATATATAATGAACCGAGAACTTTTTTCGACAGACCAGATCGCCGGTCGCCTCAAATCAGGCCTGTTGCCATTGGCGACCCTCTTGCTGGTAATCTTCATGGTGTTGCCGCTGCCCACGATCCTTTTGGATATGGGCTTCATTACCAACATCATGATCTCGCTTGCGATCCTGATGGTCGCTCTGAACGCTAGCAGGCCGCTTGATTTTTCAAGCTTCCCTACGGTCCTGCTATTCGCGACGTTGATGCGGCTTGGTCTTAATGTCGCATCGACACGGGTGGTGTTGGTGCAAGGGCATGAAGGCGGGGATTCAGCCGGACAGATTATTGAAGCCTTTGGTAGCCTGTTGCTTGGCGGCAATTATGTTGTCGGTATATTCGTGTTCTCGATCCTGATGATCATCAACCTGATCGTCATTACCAAAGGCGCCGGCCGTGTGTCAGAGGTGTCCGCACGTTTCACACTGGATGCTTTGCCTGGTAAGCAAATGGCAATTGACGCCGATTTAAATGCGGGATTAATCGCACCGGAAGAAGCAAAGACCCGGCGTTCTGACGTAGCCACCGAAGCTGACTTCTATGGATCAATGGATGGTGCTTCGAAATTTGTGAAAGGTGACGCGGTGGCCGGGATATTGATCCTCGCGGTCAACATCATTGGCGGGATTGTCCTGGGTACCACCATGCATGATCTGCCTTTTGCCGAAGCCGCGAGTACTTATTCGATGCTGGCCATTGGTGACGCCTTGGTTGCTCAAGTACCTGCGCTGATCCTGTCTATTGCAGCGGCGGCGATTGTTACCCGCGTTTCGTCTAGCAAGAACCTGCCCGATCAAATCACATCCCAATTTGGATCCGGCGCAGCCTGGGTTCCGGTGGCAGTGATATTGACCATTTTGGGTATATTGCCCGGCATGCCACATATGGTGGTTCTCTCTGCAGCAGCGGTTGCCGGGGGCTTCGCCTTCTATCTGATCCGCAAACCAAAGCCGGTTGAAGCACCTCCAGAACCGGTTCAGGAGAAACAGCCGGAACAGATTGACTGGGAAGATGTCTCCGAGAAAGCCCGGCTGGGTATTGAAATCGGCTATGGGCTTGTGTCCATGGTTGAGGATCGCAAAGGTGCGCCGCTTATGAAGCGGATCACCGGGATCCGCCGCCAGATTTCCAAAGAGCTGGGATTTGTTGTTCCGTTGGTGCGGATCAAGGATGATCTTGAGCTTGAGCCCAATAGCTACCGGATCATGATGGGCGGTATGGTTCTGGGCGAAGACACGGTGTGGCCCAATGACTTTCTGGCGCTTGATGATGGCCATGTAGATGCGGTTATCGAAGGACGGCCCTGCAAGGATCCAACATTTGGCATGGATGCATTGTGGATCGGGGCTGACAAAAAATCACAAGCAATTGCGGAGGGCTATACTGTTGTCGACGCGCCAACTGTAGTCGCGACGCATTTGAATGATGTTGTCCGCCGGAACGCGGCACAATTGTTCAGCATGGATGAAGCGCAGAAGCTGATCGACTTGTTGAAAGAAACGTCGCCGCAATTGGTCGACAGCCTGACACCACAACCCTTGTCACTATTTTCCATCACAGCGATTTGCCGTGAACTTCTCGCGGAGAAGGTGCCGGTTAAAGACTTCCAGCAAATTTGCCTGGCGATGCTCGAGGCATCAAACCTTCATAGTGAAACCGATCAGATGGTTGACGCGATAAGGCAGAAGGTCGGCAGCCTGATTGTGCAGACTCTGGTGCCAGTGAACCTTCCGCTGCCGGTTGTGACTCTGGATGCCGAACTCGAAGGCCTGCTCGTCAAAGCGTTGAAGGTCGGCGAGGACGCCAGCTACCCCATAGAGCCGCAACTCGCCCAGCAATTGGTGGAAGCCGTCGACGAAACCGCGCGAACCTTGCCGATGGAGGCGCGTAATATTGCACTGATTACGTCCCCCATTGTTCGGCGACCTTTGGGCGCACTGCTTAAGAACCGGTTCCCGGATCTGACCGTGCTTTCTTATCAGGAGCTGCCTGAGGACAAATCCATTGAAGTGCTCGCCAAAATTGGGGTTCCGCAATCTTCGCGCGAAATACCCCAGGTCGCCGCAAACCCGACATTATAATCGAGTGGAATGAACATATGTTGCAACAACCCAAAAACAAAGCATCTCTGGCTTATGGTGCCATGCAAATTGATGAGAACAGGTTGGTCAAAGAAAACCAAAGCCTGGTCACCAAGATTGCCTGGCAGATCAAATCATTCTCGCCCGATCAGATAGAGATTGAAGATCTGATCCAGGTTGGGCTGGTCGCGATGGTCGAGGCGGCCGCGAAATATGTCGATCAGGGACATAATTTCAGCACCTATCTCTATGTTCGTGTCCGGGGCGCAATGATCGATTATTTGCGATCGACCTGCAGCTTGCGGAGAAGTTCGGTTGAATGGAACAAGAAGCTGCGCCGGATCAGTGAACAACTGGCCCAGCAAAACGGCCGTGAGCCGAACGAAGTTGAGCTGGCTGAAGCAATGGGCATGGACCAGGTGGAGTTTCGTAAAAATGCCGACCGGGCAATCGATATTCATGTCGATTCTCTGGATGAAGTTTATTGCGATTCCAGCAGCTGGTTCTCCAATCAGGAGGATGATCAACATCAGACACTTGAGAAAAGCCAAATGGTCGATCTTTTGTCGGCAAATCTGAAGAAGCTAAACGAGCGCGAGCAGCTGGTCTTAAACTGTTACTTTATAGAGGAGATGCAGCTCGATGAAATCGGCGCAGTTCTTGATGTGTCGTCTGTTCGGGTCTGTCAGATAAAAAAGCGGGCCTTGGAAAAGCTGCAAGCCGCCATGAGCGAAAAATAGACTTTCGGCTGTTCTATCTCCAATTACTAGAAATGTTGCAGGCAAAGAAAAAGCCTCCTCCCGGTTAGGGGAAGAGGCTTTTCTTGATGGTAGAATTTCAATTACCGGATCAGGCTCAGTACTGATTGCTGAGACTGGTTAGCCTGGGCAAGCATCGCCGATGAAGCCTGGCTCAAAATCTGGTTCTTGGCCAGTTCTGTGGTTTCAGCAGAGAAGTCTACATCCTGAATACGCGAACGTGATTCCGTGATGTTAGCAACCCGGTCAGTAAGGTTGGATACCGTTGTTTGCAGACGGTTCTGATCAGCACCCAAAGATGCCTGCGCCGTTGTGATCGTATCCAGAGCCGTGTCGAGAGCTGTCAGTGCCGCACCAGCGCCGGCTTCGGTGCTAATGTCCAGCGCATCCACAGCCAAGGTAGCAGCAGTCACATCGGTCAATGTAACAGCAACAGTCTGACTGGCGTCGCTGCCGGTCTGAATGTTGATCGATGCGTTACTACCGTCAAGCAAAGCAACATCGTTGAAGGTTGTACGCGATGCAACATCACCGATCTGAGCGATCAAAGCGGTAACCTCGGTCTGAAGGTTGGTGCGGTCACCGCCAGAAAGCGTGCCGTTGGCAGATTGAACAGACAGTTCACGCATACGTTGCAACATGCTCGTAATTTCGTTCATGCCGCCTTCTGCGGTCTGCGCCAGCGAAATACCGTCATTGGCGTTACGAACAGCCATGTTCAGGCCGCGAACTTCAGAAGTCATACGGGTAGCGATCGCGTTACCAGCAGCATCATCAGATGCGGAGTTGATACGGCGGCCGGTTGAAAGGCGTTCGATAGATTTGGCAAGGCCCATTTCAGCTTGGTTAGAAGCATAGCTGGTGCGCAGCGCCGTTACGTTAGTTCCTATTACAGTCATGGTGACATCCTTTTCACACTTAACATACTTGATTAATGTTGTGGGTCACCTCGTCTCCTGAAGCGGCCTCAGAGGAGTTAACGGTGGGGTCTAGATAAATTAATGAAAAAAACTTGTCGGTTATCCGACAGGGGCCCTTCAGAGGTGTCTGCTTTCCGACAAAAATGTCGGATAACCGACGGCTTCAGAGAGAAATACGTCGTTTTTCAGCCATTCCCCAAAACTGGCACGCGGATTGCGAAGTGTCGGATGAGCACATCAAAGGATCCCGTGCTCAGAGTAAAACGTGAGGGAATGTTATGATCAACAACGCAATAAAGTCTAGCCTGGTCTCTAGATTTCCAGAGCTTGTTGATATGCTTGCGAGTGTTGAAACTATTCACTCCAACCATTCATTGTCGTCTGCCGCTACGCAACTACCCCACATTGATGGCGTAGCGAAAACAGGTGCTAATGGTGGTGCAAAAGATCCCGTCGTAATTTTTCGCGATGGCCCATTCCGTTTCGTTCCGGCTACCCTCAGCCAGCCCCCACGCATTGAATTTGGTGATGCCGACAGAGAATTTGGTCTGTCATGCATCATTGAATCCATGCGCGGGGGCAAAGGGCCGGCCTTTGCGGATCCCAAATCTATTGCCTTATATAAATATGCCGCCCGCGTGGCGAAGAGCGATGCCAATGTCATGATCACCGGCGAAACCGGTACCGGCAAAGAGGGAGTTGCGCGATATATTCACGAAAATAGCACGCGTGCAGACAAACAGCTTGTGACCGTCAACTGTGCCGCAATCACCGAAACGATGATCGAGTCCATTTTATTTGGTCACAAGAAAGGTGCGTTTACCGGAGCCTATGCCAGCGCTGTTGGACTATTCAAGGAGGCAGACGGCGGCACAATTTTCCTTGATGAGATTACAGAGATGCCTCTGGGAAGTCAGTCCAAGCTGTTGCGTGTGCTGCAGGAGGGGGAAATTCTCCCCGTTGGCGCTACCCGTCATGAGAAAATTGATGTCCGCATCATTTGTGCAGCCAATCGTAATTTTGAAGAAGAGGTCAATGCCGGAAAATTCCGCGAAGATCTTTACTGGCGTTTGAATGTTATGCCGGTCGAATTGAAACCTCTCGCGGCACGTCCTGCTGACATAGTTGCGATTTCCGCCTTTATGATGATGGACTTTCAAAAAGGCAGCCAGAAATTTATTGCGCTTTCCCAATGCTGTGTTGATCGGCTGAAGGCCCATCATTGGCCCGGTAACGTCCGTGAACTTGCCAATGTTCTACAACGTGCTTTGGTGATGTGTGATGGAGGTCGGATCGAAGCCAGTGATCTCATGTTCTCTGGTGAAAGCCTGTCTTCCCAACCCAAACAAGATGCCGTCCACCCAGGCAGCTCTGCGCGGTTCGTCCGCGGTCGTGATCTGCATTCGATTTCGAAAAGCGTCGAATATGACACGATTTCCAAAACACTGGAACAAACCAATGGCAACCGCCGCGAAGCTGCAAAAGAGCTTGGCATTTCTGAACGGACGCTGCGCTATCGGATGGCCGATATGCGTGCGTTGGCGGCTTGAGCAGGGGATAGATCATGTCTTCCGTCAATATGAACAGCCTAATGGCCGCACGCAATGCGATCCTGAACCGCAACAACGCTTTGCAGGACATTGCCAACAAGCCGTCGGGATTGACAGGCCCAGGTCAAACGCTTGCGCCAGCAAAGACCGAAGGCCCTGCCGGATTTGCAGCGCAGTTGACCGACGCTATTCAAGAGGTGAATCAACTTCAAGCGACCGCCAAAGAAGCAACCACGGCATATCAAATGGGTGAGACCAATGATGTGGCAGCGGTCATGCTTTCAAAACACAAGGCTTCACTGGGCTTTGAATCCACTTTGCAGGTTCGGAACAAACTCTTGTCTGCCTACAAAGACATCATGAACATGCAGGTTTGATAGATGGCTGAGCAAACATCCAATAATCAGACACTTACGCCTGTATCTTCCGTAGGTGCTGATGCATTTGCAATGAACGGGAATGGCGCCAATGCTGGCGGCATTTTGGGCGGCATCCAGAATTTCGCTCGGCAACCTGCAATTGCACGTGCCATGCCGCTTATTATATTATCAGCCGTTTTGGTGGCAGCATTGTCTGCCTGGCTAATGCTGCGCGAACCGGCGCAGCGCGACCTGTTTCGCGGACTGCCGGATAATGACAAAGCGGCAGTGATGCAGGCGCTGCAAAGTGCCAATATCGCTTATCAGGTTGATGATACTACCGGAGCGTTGATGGTCAGCAATGAAGACTATCATACCGCAAAAATCGAATTGGCAGGGCAGGGTTTGCCACGCACGGCGCCGAGCGGCGACACCGTGATGTCTAGCATGCCAATGGGTGCCAGCCGCGCCGTTGAATCTGAAAAGTTACGCACCGCTAGGGAAATGGACCTCGCGCGTTCTATAGAAGCGCTTGATAATGTCTTGTCTGCTCGAGTGCATCTGGCTGTCGAGCAGCCGAGCATTTTTCTGCGCGACAGGAACGAACCGGCAGCGTCGGTGATATTGCAATTGGCGGGTTCGACCAAGCTTGATGAGCGGCAAACGCTAGCCATATTGAATCTGGTAGCGAGTTCCGTGCCCGGTCTGTCTGCTGACAATGTTTCTGTGATTGATCAAAATGGCAGATTGCTATCCCGCAGCGAAGATCCGGAATCCAACCAAAATGATGCCCAGCTTAAAATAAAGGCGGCGATAGAAGATCGTTATCGTCAGTCTTTGGCCAGTCTTCTGACACCAATGGTCGGGCCCGGAAACTTTGTTGCCGAAGTAACGGCCGATGTGAATTTTGATGAAAAACAGGCGGCCAGTGAAATCTACCCAACTGACGGCTCGGTTCTGAGGTCAGAAAAAGGCATGCGTTCCGAAGAACCTATTGGTGGTCCGCAACTCGGTGGTATACCAGGCGCTCTCGCTAATCGCCCCCCCGCTGCGGCAGAGTTCGAAGATCAGCCCGACGCTGAACAAGAAGAGGGTGCACAACAAACGGAACCAAAGAAAACCAGCGAAGAGTATCAACGTAATTTTGAGCTCGCACGTGAAATCGCCGTAACCAATCAGGCGACTGGTCAGGTGTCGCGGCTTTCAGTTGCCGTTGCGATTGATGACAAGGCTTTGAAAGATGCCAAGTCGCCCAAAGAGATTCAGGAAATAGAAAAACTGGTCAAAGGCACGATCGGTTTCAACGCCGAACGGGGCGACCAGATCGCGGTTTCTGCCAGCCAGTTTCGACCGGTCACCGAAAAAGAGGCTGAAGAGCCTTGGTATGAATCGCCCTGGTTTGGAATTGTGAGCCGAAACGTCACTGCGCTTATCGTTGCCTTGCTGATCATCTTTGTAATTGCCCGTCCGATATTGAAGCGTTGGCTCAATGCGGAGAAGGATTTGAAGGCCAATGCGGCAGCTAATAATTCCGTCATAGGCGGTGATCTGATGGCGCAAAATGCCGGTCTGCTTAATGCTGGAACGCAAACAAGCGCCGCTGTTGGCGGCGAAGCGGCAGCACTGCAGGCTCCTGGCGGGTCCGTCACGGTAGACATGATCCAGGCCGCGCCGAGCTATCAGGAACGTGCTCTCCTGACCCAGAGTTTTGTCAAACAGAACCCAGATCATGCGGCGCTGGTTGTGAAGGAACTTTTGAAAGAAGCAGACGAGTTGGAGGAAGCTGATGGCTGAAGCCACATCAAAAAACGCTGAAAACTCTAATCACAATGGTAAGCAACTGGAACTCGTAACCGGCCGGCAGACGGCGGCTATCCTGATGTTGCTGTTTGACGATGATGAAGCGGCAAAGATTCTGGAGCGCTTGGAGCCACAGGAAGTTGAGATGCTCGGTGAGGCTATGATCAGCGTGGCCGATGTTGATGCGATGCAGATTGACGGTTCGTTGGAGCGCTTTTTGCAACTCACCAAGAATCAAACGATGCTGGCCTATAAGTCAGACGAAAAAGTCGGACGGGTATTCCGTCAAGCGCTCGGCACATCACGCGCTGAAACGATGATGAACCGCTTCGCACCGAAAAGGCCAAGCAATATCGCCGAAATCTTGAAATGGATCCCGGTCAAGGATCTGGCCGAAATGGTGTCGAACGAACCGCCGCAGATCTCGGCGGTGCTAATGTCTTTCATGTCCCCTGAAGTTGCAGCAGAAATGTTGCAACTGCTACCGCAGGTCTTGCAAGAAGAGCTGGTTTATCGCGTGGCAACATTGGGACCGGTTAGCGCTCATGCGCTGGCACAAATCCACGCTTTGCTGGAAGATAATGGGCCATCGGCCGAAGAGATTGCACCGCCCATGGAAATTGGCGGCGTGATGGATACTGCATCGATCATCAACAGCCTGCCGAAACAGCTCAGCCAGGCGGTTCTTAAAGGCGTAACCAAACGGGATCGCAAGATCGGTAAGCAAATTGAAGATGAAATGTTCGTGTTCGCCGATTTGATGAACCTGTCGAACAAAGACATTGGTACAGTGGTTCGCAAGGTCGATACCGCAATATTGGTACCGGCACTGCGCGGCGCATCCAGCGAACTCAAAGCCAAAATGTTCGCTGCTATGTCACAGCGTGCCGCCGAAACCATTCAGGACGAGATTGATGAAGCGCCGCCGCAGCCGATGGAAGCTGTAATCAATGCCCAGAAAGGTGTCATTGCTATTGCCAAAGTGATGCTGGATAACGGCGAAATCAGTATGTCCGGCGGCGGCGCTGACTATGTCTGATCTGCACTCTGAACATAATCTTCATGGGGATGATGTAGTCCCGCTCTGGCGGATGCCGATTGAGCAGAAGGAATTTTCGGCATGGTCCGGCCAGCTGAAAGGCGGCACATCTTCTGCTTCCGGCGGACAGTTTCAGGGCTTTGGCAACGCGGAAGGTTCTGCCAACGCCGCAGGTGTCGATGGTCAGGAAGAAGATATTTTTGAAGCTGCCTATCGCAAGGGGTGGGAAGACGGGCAGGCAGCCATGGCGGCCGAAAAAGAAATCACTGATCAGGCCGCCGCCAATCTGGCAGATGCCATTTGCTATTTGAATGACCTTCAATCCACTGGAAGTTTCTCGTTAATTCTGAATGCCATAGAATCATTATTTCGCCGCTGTTCTGAATTGGCCGTGCCAGATCCTGTATTGTTGCAGGCTTGGGCTACGCAATTGGCAGATAAAATTGATCAGGATCAGAAAGGTGCAAGCTTGGTCCTGCATCCCGATGACATGGCATTGATTGATCAAGATTTGTGCAAGCTACCCTTGCGTGCCGACGCATTGATGTTGCGCGGAAATCTGAAGCTTAGTCATGCAGGGGGCTGGATCGAAAAAGGGTCCGAAGTCGTGCTGGATGAACTGCGCGGGCTAATCGATGAATTTAGTGGCCAGCAGTCGGATGGTGACCATGAGTGATCCATCGAAAACCTTTGTCAGTGATCGCAATAGCGGGAAGGGCATTCAGGGCCTGTTAGCGCGGATCGAGCATATCAGCAATGAACCGCGGCAAGTCGGTAAGTTGTCGGCGCATGATAATGGCATGTTGGAAGTCACTGGCTTTGCTTATCCGCTGGGATATTCGGGCAGGGTTATTGCCACCGATGGCCGAGAAATTAGTGCAGAAGTTGTTGGCTTCAAGGGATCACGAGCGTTGATGATCCCGATGGTACAGGATGCGCCGCTAAAAAGCGGAAGCCGCGTATTGCCCTACGTGAAATCGAATGAGGCGGCTGTTGGTGATGCACTATTTGGTCGCATTATCGGTCCAATGGGGGATCCGATCGACGGTAAGGGACCGATACTCGCGACAGAAAGCGTGCCATTGTTGGGAATGGAAGGCAATGTGATGCGCCGTGCGAGTGTTACGACACCCATTGATATGGGGATAAGAGCGCTGAATGGCCTTTTGACTATCGGCCGGGGACAGCGTCTAGCGATCATTGCCGGATCCGGAGTTGGCAAATCGATGCTGATCAACCAGATTTTGGATGGCGTGGTTGCGGATGTGGTTGTCGTCGGTCTTATTGGTGAACGCGGCCGCGAAGTGAATGATTTCGTTACCCGCCGGAATGAGAAAAAGGACGCGGTCCCGACCATTACAGTTGCGGTACCTGCTGATCACTCACCTTCGTCCCGATTAAAGGCGGCGCACCGAGCAACGGCAATTGCCGAACATTATCGCTCAGAAGGCAAATCGGTTGTGCTGGTTATCGACAGCCTGACCCGCGTTGCTCATGCGCAGCGCGAAATCGGCCTGGCAGCAGGAGAGCCGCCAACCATGAAAGGCTATCCGCCTTCTGCCTTATCCATGATCCCGCGGCTTATTGAACGGGCAGGTAATGATAGCGAGACAGGGGGCTCGATTACCGCGATTTATACGGTTCTCGCGGATGGTGATGATCTTGATGATCCCGTGGTCGACAACGCTCGTGCCATTGCCGACGGTCATATTATTTTGTCCAGATCCTTGGCGGAACAGGGGATTTTCCCTGCCATTGATGTCGGTAAATCGATCAGCCGGGTCGCGGTCGATATTATCGATGAAGATCATCACATAGCGCAAACGCATTTTCGCAGACTTTGGTCCATCTACGAGGAGAATCGCGATCTGGTCCTGATGGGGGCTTATCAAGCCGGGAGTGATCCCGATATCGACGAAGCGTTGGCGCAATGGCCGATCATGGTCGAGTATCTCAAGCAAAAGCCGCGTGAACTGGTCAATCTGCAAAAAAGTATCAGTGATCTGTCTGACCTGTTTCAGTCATGAAACGCAAAGTGAAGGGCTTGCAGCGTATCTTGAAGGTGCGTGATACCCAGAAGAAACTGAAGGAAAGCGCGCTTGCAAAGGCTGGCAATCAGTGTGCGATCCTCGAACAGAATGCCAACCGGATAAGGAATCTGCAGAACGAAACATTGTCCGGTGTCGAAGCGATCGACGCAGATATGTTGTCCGCCAGAATGGAGCTTTCAGAACGTTTGGTCGATGCGGAGCGATCGATTGAGGCATCGATGGAAACCGCCCGGCAAGACTTTGCCCATGCAGAGCGGCAAAACCTTGCCGCCCGGACGACCTATGAGGGGACAGAAAAACTCCTCAACTCCAACCTGCAAAAAGCCCGGAAATCGGAAATTTTCAAAAACGATATCCGGCATAACATATTGTATAATATAGGTAATAATAAAAGGAAGGATCGTCGCGATGATTGGTAAGATCATGTCAGAGGCCGCTCATTCCATAATTGGCATGCTTTCTGCAAAGCCTTCGAACATGGAAACAAAAACTGCAAATATAGAGTTCAGCTCCCTTCTGCTGCCGGGTGAAGATCGATCGCGTCTGACGCTTGACGGTGCCGGTACAGACGCATCAGAAGAAAAAAGCGATATGCAGTTCCTGGAGCAATTGGTTGGCAGTGATGACCAGCCGGTTCCGCCTGTCAGTGATCGGGAGATCGCCAAGACGATCGGAACGAAATTTGCCATCGAACAAGTTGAGGGCGAAAGCAAATTACCCGCTGATGCACCCAAATCGCTGCCTTCAGTCTCAGAGATAGAACGCTTCAGTTCGGTCTCGTCATCAAATTCGAAACAGTCAGGCAGTGCCGCTACTGAAGCGCACTCAAACGCACATGCATTGACTGTTGGGCGGGATCACGCGGATATTGAAGCCGATGAGTCCAGCCATGATCAACAGAAGCAGAAAATGGCAGATGCTCCCAAAAGCGCTTCCATTCCGTTGATCTTTGTTGACGGTCCGACAGTCAATGATGATGGTGTTGCGACGGCCACCACAGATGGCCAGAAAGCGGTCGCTGCTACAGAAACGCAACCGCCAATATTGCGAAACTCTGCCGTTTCGGAAGATTTGAATGCATCATCAATCGAAAGCCGCGAGGCCGTCGAGAGCAAATCACCTGCCGCTTTCAAGCCGTTGATTGAAGGCAAGCCGCTGGCAGACGGCAAAACGGTTTTGGAAAGTGGTGCAAAGACTGAGTTTTTATCTTCTTCCACGCAGGGCGTGATCAAGGAGCCTTCGGATATCAATATGCCGAAACGCAATCCGGCCGAAACCATAACCCATGCTTCTACAGTGGGCACCTCTATCGCAGCAAAGCCTCTGCTTGATCCAAGCATGACCAATCAAACCAAAGCCAATGATTTAAGTAACAAAACACCGTCGGACAATGGGGCCGGACGGAAGATTACAGACGCGCTTGATCTTCGGACGGCCAGCAAGAGCAAGATTGAGGATTCCGTTTCTCGGCAGCCTATCAAATCCGAAATTGGCGAAACATCCCTCGCGGCTGACAAGCCCATTGGGACCGAAACCAAACCATCTTTCGCGGAATTGAACAGCCGTCCCGCAACCGGTCAGCTGGACAGAAATATTGAACTGTCTGCTCCGGTCCAGTCAACTGCGGTAAATGGCGTGACCAATGGCACACCAAAAACTGTGAATTTTGATTGGCATGCGCCGCAATTTGCAGAGCGCTTTGCCTCGGAACTGAGTGATCTGACGGCCACTGGAGATCTAAAGAGATTCGAGATTAATCCTAGAAATCTGGGCCGATTGGAAGTGTCCTTTGTATCAAGGGGGGGATCAGAAGTCCTTCAGATTGATGCCGAAAGTGATGCGGCTCGTGAAGTCATTGTACAGCATAGCCAGGCGATCCAGGATATGCTGAAGGCGCAAGGGAGATCCGATCTGACCCTGCGCGTGGACGTCAGGGACAATATATTCTCGTCTTCCGGCAATGACAGCATGAATTTTGCTCAGCAAGACCGGAGTGACGCGCGGGAAGAACGCTCCAATCCATCGCAAAATTATCGGCAATCGACGCCCATTGAAGGTCAGGCCGATCAGCAAATGCCGTCCGACAATAGTCGCTACGCCTGAGCATAGATCAAGCAACAAGAACCGTTGGAAATTTCAGAGGTAACAATGTCAGATAATAATCCAGAAGAAGAAGAAAAACCCAAAAAGAAAAAGGGCAAGATGAAGGGCACCATCATCGGGCTGTTGGGTGTTGCCATTGTCGGCGGCGGCGGCGCGGCTGGCGGCTTCTATGTTGCGGGCAGCATGGGCGGTGAAAATCACGAACCGGAAGACCCGAACAAGCCCAAGATCATTTTGAAAGACGGTACAGCTGTTAGCGAAAAAGAAGCAAAAACCGCGATGCCGACTGAAAACGAGAGTAAGTTCAAGGTCACGTATCACCAGATTGAGCAGCCTTTTACATCAAACTTATCTCATTCTGAAAGCTTCGCACAAATGTCGCTCGCTATTTCGACTTATTATGACGAGCGTGTGTTTGAGAATGTCACCGAGCATGAAATTGCACTTCGTTCTGCCGTGCTCCTGGAGCTGGGTCAGCAAGATCCGATCGAGCTTGAGACGCCGGTCGGAAAGGTCAAACTCAAGGCAAAATTGCGGGATGTCATTAACACAACGCTGAAAGAAAAAGCCGGTTTTGGTGGGATAGAAGACGTCTACTTCACCAGCCTGGTCATCCAGTAAACCTGCAGAAAGTATCAAGGCCATGTCTAATTCTTCTCCAAGTCCAGCACCGGCAGAGCATAGTCTCCTGAAAAAGGGCGGCCCCGATGACACGCTTCTGGCGATGTACGGCAAAGTCGAAAAGCGGCTGGCCGGGCAGTTGAAGGGGCATCTGATCAACGTGATCGGATGTGAACTTGCTCTGGAGCTCGCGAGCAGTGACAAGGCGAAATTTACCGATTGGCTGGAAGCGCAGGAAACGGATTCTGTCTATCTGCAATATCAATTTGGTATATCGGAACCTCCTATTTGGGTTCGCATCTCGCGCCTGTTTTTGACCGCCTGTGTCGATTGCTTTTTTGGCGGTCAATATGATGGAGAGAGCTGCGCCACCGGACCTTTGAATCGTTCCGAACTACGGATGATCGAGCGATTGGGCGAGGCCGTGGAAACCAGCTTGAGCGATAGCTGGTCAACAGTATGTGAGTCGGCGGTTCGCTATTCCGGATTTGTCCACGATAAAGACGATATCGAGATGCAACTCGACGATGATGATATCCTCGTTGCAGCAGCGCGCATCGAAATTTCAGGACATGGGGTTGAGGCCATTGAGTTGCTTCAATCGGTCGATGGACTGGTGTCCATCGATCCGCAGCATAGCCGCCCGCTACAACGCGACAACGAAATAGTGGACCCTAGCTGGCAGCATTCTCTCAAAGACTCCTTCGACCATGTTTACATGCCTGTCCGCTCTGTACTCGCGCGGCCGACTATGGATTTGTCGCAGCTTTCGAGGCTTGCTGTGGGCGACATATTGCCCGTTGCGCCGACCGATAACGTCCCGCTCATCGTTGGTGACCGTGTCTTCGCACATGGCAGCATCGGCGAGCAAAATGGCGGTGTCGCCTTCAAAATAAAACACTTTCTATAGGACCAGAAGATGAACGACATGACACATGATGCTGAAGCTTTGAGTGCCGCAGAACCGGCGCCAGCAACAATCAGCCAACCACAAGATCACTATGCATTTCTCTCCGATATCAAGGTTCGCCTGTCGGTCGAGGTCGGTAGCGTATCAATGAAAGTCTCTGAGATAATGGACCTGAAAGAAGGCTCGGTTGTCGAGCTGGATCGCCAAGTTGACCAGCTGATCGACATTAATGTCAACGGCACGCTGGTCGCGCGCGGAGAGGTGGTTCCGGTCAACAACAAGTTTGGCGTGCGGATCGCGGAAATCGTGTCGAACGGCATGGCGCGGGCGCGGGTTGAAAGGCGCAACTGATGACCTTTTATATCCTCAAACTGGTCATCATGCTGCCGATTATCGCGCTGCTGATTTACGGATCGCTTTGGTTGTACCGCAAATATCAGCCGCAGAACATGATGCGGCAAAATTCAAACAGCCTGAATGTCGTCGAGGTCATGCCCATTGGCGTGAATAACAAATTGGCGGTTGTCGATTTTGAAGGACGCAAAATCCTTCTGTCCGTCACCCGCAATGGCGTTGCAAAGATTGATGCGAAAAATGCGGACTAATTTTAAATATATCTGGGTCGTTCTGGCGTTCATCGCCTCTGCCTTTGTCGCGGACCCATCCTTTGCCCAGGCGGCAACGGCATCTCCAACAGAGGCAGCAGCAGCCGCTCCTGGCGCTTCCGCTGCGTTGGAACGCGCTCTTGATGATGTCTCGGGCGATGGACAGCCGCTGAGCATCACGCTGCAAATCCTCATCCTGATGGGGTTGCTCACGATATTGCCTTCTATTGTCCTCATGATGACCAGTTTCACCCGGATCATCATTGTCCTGTCGATATTGCGCCACGCGCTTGGTTTGCAGCAGACCCCGCCCAATCAGGTTTTGATCGGATTGTCGCTGTTCCTCTCCCTCTTCGTGATGGCACCGAGCATAGAGAAGATCAACGAACAGGCGATTGCCCCATATTCATCGGACGAGATCACGTTGACTGAGGCCGTCGATATATCCGGCAAGGTGATGCACAGCTTCATGGCGAAACAAACGCGTCAGTCGGACCTCCGCCTGTTCATGGACCTCGCCGATGAAGAGGGCTTTGCATCGACCGAAGAAATCCCGTTTTCGATCATGCTGCCGGCCTTTGTCACCAGCGAACTGAAAACCGCTTTTCAGATCGGTTTCATGATCTTCCTGCCATTCCTGATCATCGATCTGGTGGTCGCCGCAGTCTTGATGGCGCTGGGTATGATGATGTTGTCACCGGTAATTATATCGATGCCGTTCAAGCTGCTGCTATTTGTACTGGTTGATGGTTGGGCTCTGACGATGGGCTCTCTCGCGGCCTCGTTTGCGAGCTAGCCGATGACCGATAACGCAGATTTCTTCGTCGGTATCGCGCAACAGGCGCTGTGGGTTACCGCGCTGTCAGCCGCACCGTTGCTGATCCCCGCACTGCTCGTCGGGCTCTTGCTCGGCATGGTGCAGGCAGCGACCTCAATCAATGAACAAACCTTGAGCTTTGTCCCCAAACTGGTTGTCGTAGCTGTAATGGCGGCTGTATTCGGCGGATCAATATTGGTGTTGATCGTTGATTTTACCCGAGAGATTTTTGCCCGCATACCGGATCTGCTCTTATGATTGCGCCGGGCTTTGCTGATGTAGAGAGCCAAATCTGGATATGGATGATGGCGATGATCCGCCCCGGAGCCGCCATGGTCGTAACGCCGGTATTCGGTGCGGCCAATGTGCCGGTCCAGGTCCGTATCATCCTCGCTTTCATGATCGGTATGGTGGCGACCAACACCGTGAGTTTCGATTTGCCAAGCAACACCGCCATGAGCCTGAACAACACTATTTTCGTTATGGGCGAAGTGCTTGTCGGCGTCGCAATCGGTTTTGCCCTGCAATTGGGCTTTTCCAGCGTGTTAATCGCCGGTGAAACGATCAGTAATGCCATGGGTCTTGGTTTCGCTAGCATGGCCGACCCGCAGACTGGCCAGTCTACTCCGGTTATCGGCCAGTTTCTGATGATATTGGCGACATTGTTGCTATTGGCCATTGATGGTCATTTGATGCTGCTGGCCACGATTGTGCAAAGCTATTCCGCCTTGCCCCCTGGCTACGCGTTTCTTGGACCTGAATTGTTGCTGGGCATTGTAGAATTTGGCGGCACGCTGTTTTCCATGGGATTGTTGATTGCCTTGCCCGTTGGCGGGGCGCTCATCCTGACCCAATTGATCATGGGCTTTTTGGCTCGCACTGCGCCCGCGCTAAACCTTTTTGCAGTGGGTATTCCGGTTACCATCACCGCCGGTCTGGTCGCGCTGGCGGTTACGGCGCCGATCATGGCCGACACTATTACTCGGTCACTTGGTATGGGGCTTGGTCAAGCTGCACGGATCGCAGGAGGCGGATAGTGGCGCAAGAATCCCCAGGCGGCGGCGAAAAGACCGAAGCACCAACCCCAAAGAAGCTGAAGGATAGCGCCAAGAAAGGTGATGTTCTCCAGTCCCGCGATCTTGGCGGCGCGATGGTCACCTTTGTCGGTACGGTCGCCATCGTGATGTTTGGCGGCACACTTTATCAAGCGCTCGCCGATATGCTCACCAGTGCTTTGGTCTTTAATCGGGGGGACGTCGAAGCCTTTGATATTGAGGGGCGCAGCTTTTCGCTTGTTTCTGGCCTGATACCGGAATTTATGGGGCTATTCACTGTCCTGCTCATCGCCGCCATCGCAACGCCAGCTCTGTTAGGATCACTCGGGTTTCGCTGGTCAGCCATGAAACCCAAGCCGTCCAAGCTGGACCCGATTAAGGGACTGGGAAAGATATTCGGCACAAACGGCCTGATGGAATTGGGCAAATCGATGATGAAAGTCCTGTTGCTGGGTATTGTTGGCGGGACCATATTATACTTGCATCTTGAAGATCTGGCGCAAATGGGCGCGCAAGATCTGAACATGGCAGTCGCAAGCTATACGTCGCTTTTTTTGAAATTGCTGGTCGGGATTACGGTCAGCTTGATGCTGATCGCTATGATCGACGTACCGATCCAGCTGTTTCAGCGCGGCAAGCGACTGAAAATGACCAAGCAAGAGGTTAAGGACGAGTATAAGCAAACCGAAGGTTCGCCTGATACCCGCGCCATCCAGCGTCAGCGTCGCAGCGAAATGCTGAGCGATTCAACGCGCAAGGCGGTCGCTGACGCAACAGTCCTGTTGGTCAATCCTACGCACTTTGCTGTCGCGCTGCGCTATGATCGGGAACAGGATTATGCACCTGTAATGCTGGGTAAAGGCTGTGATGCCATCGCTCTTGCGATGCGCGAAATGGCGGCAGACGTTGGTACACCGATAATGGAATATCCCGATCTTACGCGCTCCATCTATTATACATCGGATGTGGGCGAGACAATTGATGACCGTCTTTATGCCGTGGTCGCTGCCGTTCTGAGCTTCCTGATCCAGCTGGATGAAAAGATGGTCAGTCCGTTGAACAAGCCGCGAATTCAACTGCCAGAAGATATGCAATTCGACGTGGATGGGAGCCGATTGGCATGATTTTTAACCGATCCCATCACCTTAATTTGTCTCGAAACCAGCCGTAAATCTCCCAGAAGGTGAGAATATATGTTTGATAATGTCATTAACAGCATTGGTGCCGGCTCTGGTATCAACTCTTCCCAGTTGGTGTCTGACCTTGTTGCCGCATCAACGGGTGTGAAGTTGAACCAGCTCAATCAACGTGCGCAGCTCAACAGCAGCCGGATATCCGCAATGGCAGCCACAGCCTCGGCACTGGCGACATTTGCTGATGCTGTAAAAGAGACGTTGAATGGTCAGGGATTTGTTGGTGAGCTGCTCTCCAGCCGTACCGATTTGGCCAATGCAACGGTCTTGGAGGGTGCCCGGCCGGAAGGATTGCCAGCTTCAGTGGAGGTTGTGCAGACAGCATCGGCACAGCGCGAAATGACCGACATATTTGCCAGTGCCTCCGACCCCATTGGCGAGCGCACTCTGACTATTACCAATAGCGGCGGCAGCTTTGATGTTGTCATCGACAATACGAATAACAGCCTTGCTGGCCTGAAAGATGCGATCAATGCCAGCAACAGCGGCGTGACGGCGTCGATATTGACCGACAATGCCGGGGCGCGATTGGTTTTTGAAGCGCAAGAGGGAACAGAAAACAGTTTTACAATTGCGCAGGGCGGAGCCTCACCGGCGCTGAACCTGTCAAATATTGCGACGGCTCAGGACAGCATCATTCGGGTGGATGGGATTGAACTTACCAATAGCAGCAACGCCGTGACCGGCGCTATTCCGGGTGTGCAGCTGTCACTATTGGCGGCAGAACCGGGGGCTAGTTTCACAATCAGCGGCGATTCAGAGCCGCTTGATGTACGCAGTTTGGTGACTGAGTTTGTGACCGCCTATAACGAATTGCGCTCATCTTTAAATGACGCAACAGCACCCGGACTGGCCGGTGCAAGCGGCGGTCCGCTCGCCGGAGACCGCGGCGCGCGAGAGGTGATCCGGAAACTAAGCCAACTGACCTCCACGCCATTGGCCGACAATGGTGACTTCAGGACGCTGGCGGATATCGGTGTCCGGACCGAAAGCAACGGGACATTGAGCATCGACGATACGCGGCTTGATGCAGCACTGGAACTCGATTCCGGTGCGATCAAGCTGATGCTGGAGCCAGCCATTGTGACCGAAACAAATACCGGTCTTTCAGGCGCGCTGGATACTATCTCGTCTTCGTTGCAGGACGAAAATGGCGCGTTGGCGCAAGCACAAGAGCGGCTTGATGCGATCCGGGAGTCCATTGAGGAGCGCCGGGTCAAAATTAATGACGAAGGTGATCGCCTTCGTGAACAGTTGCAAGGCACTTTTGCCGGGCTGGAGCGACAGCTTTCCGTCCTGCGTGCAACCCAATCCTATGTCCAACAACAATTTGCCTCCTTTGATGATAACTGACGCTAGAAAGCAGTAAAGAATGACATACCAATCAAATATTCGGCGCACGTCGAGCTATAAATCCATTCACAAAAACAGCCGCGTATTGTCGGCAAATCCCTATGATCTGGTGGTTGTGCTGTTTGCCGAACTGCGCGAAAATCTTGACCTGATGGTTGAAAGCGCGCGCCGCAACGACAATGCAAAAATCTTTGAATTCAGGGCAAAGGCATTGGGTATCTTAAACGGGCTGGATGAGTCGCTGGATTTTGACGCAGCGGGTGATCTCGCGCAGACATTGCACACTATATATGCAGAAGCCACGCGGCGGATTCAGGCGGAGATCGGTGCGTCATTCATTGAACGAGCCGAGTCAGCCAGAGAGATGCTGTACGAAATTGAAAAGGCCTGGCTAGCGATCGCACCCGGGGCGATGAGAGTCTAAAATCCTGCGGCCAGTGCCGTTTCATTCTCAATCTGTTTATCGAGACTGTGCTTGCGCATCTTGTCGATAAAAGTGGTGCGTTTGATATTGATCGAACGGGCCGCCTTCGACACGACGCCGTGAGATGTTTCCAAAGCCTGCATGATGATCCGGCGCTCTTCATTTCGAAGATGTGCGTTGAGGTCGATGATATTATTGGATTGCTGGCTTGGCACCGCGGCAAAGGGGCGTGGGGCAAACTGCGCTGTGCTTGCAGTTTGATCTTCTGCTGCAAATTGCGGTTGCTGCATGACGGGCTGCGCTGGTGCAAAATGGGGCGCTACTGCGTTATCATTGCGTGCCGGAGCAATGTCTGATTGCACCAACATTGCGATATCATGTGCTTGCACCTGCTGGCCGGAAAAGAACACGGTCGCGCGTTCCACGACATTGCGCAATTCGCGCACATTACCTTGCCAATCATGGCTTTGGAGCGCCGCATAGGCTTCGGCTGTGAATATGGGGGACGGATTGGCATCTGCCTGATTTTTCAGAAAATGCTCGACCAGCGCCGGAATATCTTCGGTGCGCTCGTTCAGGGCAGGGACTTCGATCGGGACTACACAAAGCCGGTAGAAAAGATCCTCGCGAAAGGATCCGCCCTGGATTGATGCGCCGAGATTTTTATGTGTGGCGGCAATTACCCGGACATTAATCGGAATATTCTGGTTACCACCAACCCGGTTGACGATCCGCGACTCCAGCACTCTGAGCAATTTGACCTGCATGTTAAGCGGCATGTCACCGATTTCATCGAGGAAAATGGTGCCGCCATCGGATTGTTCAAACAGGCCCACATGTTTGTTTACTGCGCCCGTAAAGCTTCCCTTTTCGTGACCGAAGAGTTCCGATTCAATCAACTGTTCGGGGAGAGCCCCGCAATTTACCGTAATATTGGGATGGGATGCGCGTTGTGAGATGGTGTGAATGGCTTCGGCAACAACTTCTTTACCGCTACCGGAAGGGCCAGTGATCATGATCGAGGAATTGCAACGACCGGCAAATTTTACCAGCATACGCAATTGCTGCATTTTGGTACTGCTGCCTATCAGCTTCTCTGCAAGGAGCGTCTCTAAATTTACTTCAGTCATTCAACTACCCAGATAACAAACCACACGACCCGGCTTGGCCGGGGAAGGGTGGTTCGAAGATCCCGCAATCTTCGAACCGTCACCTGGTAAATTCAGAAATGAACAAAGATAGTTAAGTTAGGGTTAACCGGATCCAACTGGTTTGGGAGTCCGTGCAAAATAGTACCGTCGCACGGCACTTTCGCTAACTTTCCGCTAGCCTAGATTCCGTAATATCGTGGAAATTTTTTCCTTGCAGTTATCCGATGTGGAAATGAAAACCATGCGATTGTCCGAAGGATTGGATGATTTTTCCAATAAGCCATCCTCCGTCATCACATTAATATATCGCATAGCAGTGGTCATAGGAATACCCGAGCTGTGCGCGATCGAGGAAATTGTGATTTTTTCGTCTTTGAGGTCGCAAATATAAATATCCAAACACATGTCCCAACACGAATCTGAAAATAGACCTGACCCTAAATTTAGCGTTTCTGCTTTAAAACGGCTCCATTGTAGAAATTTTTTTGCGCGATTGATAAGCTCTGCATCATCAACTTCATCGGCTGCTAAAGCCGAATTATCCAACTGCGGATCTCTGGAATAGGAGATCATCCCATCCAGGTTTTCAACGTGTTCTGTCACTTCGGCTAGTACCGATTTGATCGCAGCTATCTCGGCGCTAACTTTGACCATTTTTCCATGCCGTATTTTTTCATCTGTTAATTGATTAGCTGACCCTAATGATAATATCTACAGTATTGTACAATTTTAGAAACATGAGAAGAACACACATAACTCACTGAAAGAAATGCAAGAAGTTCAGATGTCCGCGAATCTTTTTAGAAAAATGATCCGTTATGGAGGATTATCGTTAATGTTCTAGCAATGTAACTGGCAGTCTGGCGCTCAATAATCTGATGCTGAAGGAAGCTCTTGAGAGAGGCGCCAGTTAGTATTCAATCATCTCTGTCAGAAGGCGCGAGACCCTTACATTTAGGTGGTTTCAGATATATAAATTGCACATGTATCAGTCCATGCTGGGGCGGTGTATCATCAAGCGTAGTTTATTGTGAGAAACAGCTTTCTAAAGCGACCATCTTGGGCCGCCAGACATCAGTCTTCCATAATATCGATAATTGCGGCAGTTAACCTGATCTGTTACTCCAGAAGCTCATGGGGCAGAAATTATGAGTGACCGGAACGTCAATTCTCAGGTTGAAAAGCTGACGGAAGCACAAAAACAGTGCTTACGGTTGGTGGCTGACCTGATGTCCTCAAAGCAGATAGCCAGATCTCTTCAGATATCACACCATACGGTAGATCAGCGCCTAAAACGTGCGCAATCTATTTTGAATGTTTCTAGCCGTGCGGAAGCAGCGCGATTGCTGATTTCTTATGAAGCAGAGGCAAAGAAACTCGACTCAGACATATACCAGACTTTGGTATACCAAAGTTCGGATCTTCCACAATATCGCTATGCCCGCAAAGAAGGGGCATCAGCTGATGAACGGAGCCCTTCGGTTGATAGCGGAGAGACTGAGCTGCGAGAGTCTCAGGCATTTGTTTTTAACAGGCCTGCTCGTGCTTCAAAATGGTCTACGCTTTTTTCGGCTCTGTTTGAGGTAGACAGAGAAAACCAACTTTCAATAAGCGCAAGATTGGGTCTGATGTTGTTGATTATGATGACTGGCCTGGTGGCATTCGCCCTTTTGGTCAGTGTCGCTGAAGGATTGTCGCGGATAGCTTAATTGTTTTTCTCAGCTGCCTCTGAAGATTTCGCTCAACCGGGCGACTGGGAGTTTTATAATGCTGAAGAACCGTTTGCGTGTGGTGAGAGATGTAACCGAAAAGCTAACCGCGCTTGAGGCTGCAATTGACGATGCGCTTATATGTGCTGGTGATCTGACAGTTACAGTGGCATCCGGTAGGCAAAAAGCCAATCTTTCCGCGGTTGTTGCTCAAGATGCTATAGGACTGACTGGCGACGCTCTAAAGTCGCTTCATGAGGCAAGAGCTCAAATGGTACAAGCCCACAGCGCCTTTGCTGAGGCGCGCGACCAAATGGGGCTGCGGACCTATGCCGGCGGAAATTTTTGGAAACCTCCTCATGCGGACGCCGCCAATGTGTCAGTTGTCGTTAACGAAGATCACAAAGAAGAAGATCACAAAGAACAGGCGGCTTGAAATCTAGCGAGTTGACCGCTGTGAGGACGCCGCTAGAAACCTGAGAAATGGGTTTTTGGATATTTCTAGCGGCCGTAATTGCAGCGCTCACCTTCGTCTTTTTGTTTGGACGTTTCGAGGAGCGTTTAGCTCTCTCTGTTTTACTGATTAATTTTGTAGCCACTGGCTTGATATATTGGCTTGGTAGATCCGACTGGATTCAGCCGCAAGTTGGCATATTCATATTGGATTTGCTGGCGCTGATAATTCTCGCAGTGATTGCTTTTCGGAGTAATAGATTTTGGCCAATGCCAGTCGCCGCCTTTCAGATGATACCGGTACTGACTTTCTTCGTGACGTGGGTCGGACGAGATCTGGAGTCCTACGGGATAGGACTTACCCAAGGAATATGGAGCTATCCCCAACTGCTGATATTGATCTGGGCCGCCTTACGGAGCAAAAAAAGGAGACAATTAGAGCACGGGACATAAAAACCGTTGCTCAGATTATGGAGCCTATCATCGGTGACAGGGCCAAGGCTGAAGCAAAAAAGCTGATATCCAAGTTCAGTACAGTCAACGAGCTCTTTCTGTATTTTGCGAAGAATGACGCGCTTCCTCTTGGTCTGAGTCAGCCGGTTGCCCGGTACCTTAAAATTTTGGCACATTCTTTTGCCTATGCGCTGGAGCGAGAGGTCCTTAGTGGCCCTGTTCTGCCAAATTCGAGTTCGCTGCATGACTATTTGTTTAACAGTTGCTCAGCGGCTGAAACCGAAATGTTTAGGGTATTGTTTCTGGATGCTGCCAATCGTCTCATCGAAGACAGGCTAATGAGCATTGGGACTGTGGATCGGGTTCCGATATATTCGAGACAAGTGGTCAAAGCTGCATTGGACCTTAATGCTGCGAGTATCATATTGGTCCACAATCATCCTTCAGGTGATCCCAGTCCAAGTCCAGCGGACATTGCGTTGACTGAGAAAATCATCAACGCCTGTGAAACTTTTGAATTGGAATTGATCGATCATCTTATCGTAGCCCGAAGTGGCATATGCAGTTTGCGCGAACTGGACCTTTTGCGGAACAAGGATCTTGGGAAGCGACCAAGATCTGGGGAAATAGGAAAACCAGCCAGTATGGTTGAAATTTACCTACAGTCATTGCTTAACATCATAAGGAAACCTTAAGTGAATAAGCCACCAAAATCAGAGAGTTTCTACAATTTGCTGACTGTCTGTGAGCAAGCGGTCGGTGGAGATATGACTAAGAACATACCTTTAGCGATAGGACTGAATATCTATATTGCACAACGCAGTGGAGATGCATTGGATAGAGATGATTTAATGAATTTGGTGGCAGCCGTACCATCGACGTTTGATCGATATGTTTCGTTAATGGAAAATGACGGCGTGATTGAAAAGTCATCGGGTAGCGATTCTAAGGATTCGGTGTTTATGCTTTCGGACAGCGCAACAGAGTGTTTTCAATCTATTTTCGAAGACTAGGTCTTTTTGCTCTCCCTAGTCTTTGCGAACTCCTAAGGAGCAGATTGCGTCATCCAGCTTAGCAGCTACTAATAGTTCTTCGCTCGAATCTAATAGTTCCAATGCTTGCTCCATCAGAGCGTTAGCTTTTTCCTTTATCTCACAATCCCTGAAGTTTTGATGTTCATCATCCGACGACATTGGTTTAGTCCTTGCGACGCTTTTTTTATTTGGAGCTCTATTGACGAAACAGCATTTCAACACAATAGCGATTAACCATAAATGTATCAGCAAAACTCTGAAAAATAGAATTTAATTTCTGTTCCCCGTCAGCATTGGATAAACAGATTGCGGTTCATTAAAGTGTGAGTGATTGCGTATCATCGTAGTGACGTAAGGAACGAAGATGAAACCAACATCTATTTAACTCTCATGGCCTCAAAGTGCCAAAGGCGCTGAAGACGGACAATTGGTCATAGATATCTGCCTTGCATTTGAGGGTGTTTATGACGGGGTTGAATGGTTTTCTAGGAAAGGACTATCTGTTAAATATTGGCAAAGCAGATCTAGGCCGCTGCTCAGAAGATATCGCCCAGCAACCAGGAAATGAAGCCAAGTTGGAGCGTTGGCTTAGTAATTCCAAGGAGCAGAAACTTGAAAAAATTCAGTAACAAGGATGTGGAGCCTATAAAAACATTAGGCTCCAAGCTAGCGTATTTTTACCGTAAGTTATTGAAAAATATGGTGAGCCCTGCTGGGTTCGAACCAGCGACCTACTGATTAAAAGCCCCGCAAAAGCTAGTCGCTCAAGGTCACTCCGAGCGAATAATGGCGTACAACTAACGTTTTCCACGACATTACAGTCAACAGGCGGCGACCAGAGGGTGTCACCGTTCGGTACTTAATTCGGTGTTTATGGAGAATTTAGATGGCGGTTATTAATTTGACTGAGGCTCGCATCCGAGGGTTGGAATTTGGTTCAGGGACTTGGCGCGACGAACAAGTCAAAGGTCTTATGGTCGTATGTCACAAGACGACCAAGACGTATGCGGTCCAAGGTGATGTTCGCCGAAATGGCCGTCACATAAGGACTGTACGAGCCAAAATTGATCGTTGTGATCGTATTGGTTTGAGAGAAGCCCGCAGCCAAGCCAAAGCCCTGATGAGCAAAATTCAGTCTGGTATTGATCCGACCGCCAACCCTGATGAAAGCGGCATCACGCTTAGAAAAGCTATGGATGTTCATCTTATCGACAAACCGCTCCGGTCCAGGACTAAAGAAGGTTATGAATACCATCTTGAAAAATACCTAAAGCGATTTGCAAATAGGGCAGTGGTCGACATTAGCCGTCAGGAGGTCAGAGAGCTTTATGATAAGCTTCGGTCAAAATCTGGCCAGACAACAGCTGGATCTGTCATGAGGACTCTCAGAGCGGTCATAAACACGGCAATGAGGCTAGATGAAACAATCGCTGCCAACCCTGTTGCAGCTATCAGAATCCCGACAAATAACCGGCGCAAGGTTAGCGCACTCGATATCCCAAAATTCTTTCTTGAGGTTGAGACGCTCAATCCAATACGCCGTGATCTGTACATGACGATGTTGCTGACTGGTGCCCGTCGTTCATCAATCCTACAAATCAGAAGAAACGATGTTGATTTGCAAAATTCCATTTTGACGTTCTGCCATATGAAGACAGGTGGCCCAATGATTTTCCCCATGGGCAAAAAGCTGAGTTCGATTTTGGAAAACCGGCTGGCGGCGGATGAAAAAATCGGCAGTCCTTGGCTGTGGCCTTCACCAGGAGCAAGCTCTGGTCATATCGTTGAGCCAAGAGAGAAGGGCAGGAAATTGCCAAGTCCCCATGAATGCCGCCATCATGCAAGAACGATGTTCATTGCTTCTGGCGTTCCCTATGCTGAGTCAGCATTACTACTTGGTCAGCAGTTGCCTGGAGCTTCCGGTGGTTATGTGCATCCTGAGCATTTGGTCGAGCATCTGCGACCGCATGCGCAAGCTTTGGAAGAGTACGTGTTTCACCGCCGTTCAAAATCCGATTGTCCAGCCTAAGTCATTCAGGGCCATTTGATGGTTCTTTCAGGTGATTAGAGATGGTACTTGAAATTAGCGTTTCCGGTTCCCATTTTTTTTGCAAGGGCGAACTCTTAGGGATACGCAGCAATGTCCACACTTTGTGTGGATCCTTTCATACAGTCATCAAGCCAAAAGGTTTGATGAAACATTTTCTGAAGATTTGACCCTATTTGGTCGAAGGAAAGTTGTAACTGTATGGATCATTTTGATCAAAAAAACATCTCATCGCTTCTGGCTGAGATTCTAGAAAATACTAAAAAACAAGATAATCAAAGTCCTTGGCTGGATACTGATCAAGCTGCCGGTTATTTGAATTGCTCATCTGGTACGCTTAAGACGTGGCGTTCTCGAGGTGAAGGTCCTGCCTATCACGTCATCAACCATAAGCTTGTTCGATATAACGTCGATGACCTTAACGCGTATGTTCGCGGGGAGGTGGCCCGATGAGTTATGATGATAACAGCGGCGGCGCCGGATCTGGGAAACGATCCGACGCCCACACTGGAGATGAGCTATGGAACGGTCGCTCTGATGCTTCTGGAAATAACAAATCCAAGCATGCATCGGTACCGTCGTTCAAGCCTGAGCCCTTTCAGCTGAACGGCTTCGTGGGTTCTGACCATGGATTCATAAAATTGCACTCGGCTAAGGCACAGGACAAAAAAAGCAAGCCTATCGGGAAGGTGCCAATGGAACGGTGGCGCGATATCGCTCCAATGTCGATTGACGATGCAAAAGAGCATTTGCGTCGCGGTTTCAATGTAGGTGTTCGATTGAAGCGGACCGATCTGGTTTTGGATGTTGATCAGCGCCATTATGATAAAGGCAAAGACTCTTTGGCACAGTTCGCAAAAGATCTCGGCATTGATTTGTCCGACTTTCCGAAAGTCGTAACCGGTTCAGGTGGCTTTCACTACTACATGAAAAAACCGATCGATCTTGCGCTGAGAAGCAACCTCAAAGAATATCCTGGCCTAGAATTCAAATCATATGGCTGCCAGATGGTCGCGCCTGGTTCTGTTCATCCCGATACTGGCAAAAACTATCAGTGGGATCCACTAACAGTGGAAGTGAGTAGGACACCGCAAGTTCCTGATTCAATGCTAGCTTTGCTCAAAAAGCCAGATCCAAGAAATAATATTGTCCAAGGAGGTGACGTAACTCCCGAGCAGCTTGCTGTGATGTTAGCAGGCTTGAATATCAACGACTATGCTGATCACGATGCTTGGCTCAATATGATGATGGCTTGCCATCATGCAACGGGTGGTGAAGGACGTGAAGAATTTATTGAATGGTCGACAAGCCATCCTCAATATTCGGATGACGCCCTGCCCATTGGCAAGCGTTGGGATAGCTTATCTACTGAGCGTGGCGGTCCAAGTGTGACGGTAAATACATTGTATAAAGCGTTGCATGAATCAGGAAAAGATCATCTCATACCCAAGTCCCCAGCAATGGATGATTTTCCCGATGATCTACCATCGACATCAACCGAGCCGAGACCTCGAGGAGTTGTCGATGAGTGGGTCTATGTCGTCGACGCTGAGGTATTTGTGCGCCGTTCTGATGGAAAGAAGTGGAAGAAAGAACAGTGGAAAGCTTACTACGCCAGTCAGTATCCCGATGGCGACGTTCTAAATGCTATATGGAGGGGTAAACTGCCAATTCGTAAGCTAGAATCGTTGGTGTATTTACCCGGGGAAGCAGAGTTTCCCGATGGCGAAAGTGGTGACCGATACAATATCTGGCGTTCATCAGGTGTAGAGGCAAAAGAGGGCGACGTAACACCTTTTCTCGACCACTTAGAATATCTTTTCGTGGACGAGGCTGAGCGAGAATACGTTCTCGACTATTTGGCTATGCTGATACAAAATCCGGGGCAGAAGATTAACTATGCTCTACTAGTCAAAGGCAGCCAGGGTACTGGTAAAAGCTGGATCGGACGGTTGATGACATGCATCATTGGTCTGCCGAACGTAACACTTCCAAGCAATGACGAAGTGCGATCAAACTGGACCGGCTGGACCGAAGGCGCAAACCTTGGAGTAATCGAAGAACTGATGGCAGTAGGCAGACTAGATATGACTAATCGTCTGAAGCCAATTATTACCGAACTCTACCTGCGGATCGAGAACAAAGGATTTAGTCACTACAGCATTCCCAACAAACTAAATCTGATGGCTTTTACCAACCATGAGGATGCGGTACCGATGGAGCGTGGCGATAGGCGATGGCTAGTTGTCTTTTCAGGCGCGACGCCTCGTGATGAGGCATATTATGACCGGTTGTTCGCTTTCTTGGACGAGGGCGGTCCAGCTGCGGTCAAGGATTGGCTTTTGAAGCGCGATCCAACACTGAAGCCAAAAGGTATGGCGCCAAAGACGAAAGGAAAGGACAAGATGCGTCGACTTTCCCTTGGTGAGGCTGAGCAATATCTGAGCGAAAGGTTGGAAGAGGGTTTGCCGCCATTCGACTTCCCGTTGGTTAGGTTCGAAGATGTTCTTAACTCTATACCCCATAAGGTCGATCGTCTTGGGAAACGACTTAGAAATCGTGTTGGTGACTGGCTTCTCAATGAAGCTTCTGCCGTGAAACATACTAGGTATACGAAGGCAGGAATTCCCAACCGACCGAATTATGTTCTATGGTCAATCAAGGATCATGACAAATGGAACGAAGCTGGTCCATCGGCGAGAATTGATGCCTTTATGAAGCAGAATTCTGATTTGATTTAGAAAACGATGGCGGGATGATGTAGGAAATTATCCCGCCATATTTATAGATCGCAAACCCATTCTGCTGGGGGTTTTGAGGGGTAAGAAATTTCCATTTTGAGTTGCTTCCCTTGAAGCAAAAGAAGGCGATCAAGAAACTCTTTGTTTCGATCGGTTCTCTCAATTTGAAACGGGTGAGTATAACTTGATTTTTTGTCCCACATGGGAGGTACTAGGCTATCTCCTTGACAGGATAGCCAAGCTAGTCTGTAAATTTCTAATAACTCATTTCTAATTTTTGACCATTTTCCACAAGTTAACTCTTGGTAATTTTGCTGCGCATGAAGCAAGTTGCCCAAGGGAGTGTCGACAAACTTGATCAGTTTATCAGGTACGGGTGTGTGGTAGATATCGAAAGTCTCTCCCTCAAGATGGTATCGGCACAGAGCCATCCTATCGGCGTAAGAAGCCCGCCGAATTCTTTGGCCAGTTTGTTTCACATTCCAAGGTTTAACTTTCACGTTTTCGTAAGCAAGCAGAGCATTCGCGTATTCTCCTTGCCGAGTTTCGATGCAACAACGTAGTTCAAAGGCTGCGTAAAACAGATTTCGGACATCTTTTTTCTGCAATGCTTCTTTTGCTCTCTTGAGATAGCCAGTGGCTGAAATATCATAGCCCATGGTGAATTAACCTTCCTAATAGTCACATTATTTTGTTGTAATAGACAGATGGTAGACACGCTCTAGACAACCCCACCTGCCTACCCTGTGAAGCAAGAGAGAGCTGACTTTATTGTTCTGTATACAGGTAGTCATCTAATCTTATTGTATCATTATCTTCTCAAAAATTGATCAGGTGAAAATTGGGTTCTATGAAACAGATAGACTTGGAAAGGACCTGTCCCCCTGTATCCTTGTCTACTCACCGTAATTTTTGATGACCGATCAATCACCATGGGCCAGAACACTGGTCCCCAAAAGCACAATACCCGCGACATAAAAACCCCCGAAACCAAGCCAGATATTCGCCCCGCTAATTCCTAGTTCAAAGGTCGATCTGGCTGAACGTCAGGGATTGTATTGTGTTGAACGAAAATGAATTGGACAAAAACCGCACTGAGAACCGGAAAGAGGCGACAAATCTAGCTAAAAGAGGTCCAGGGCAACCCAAATATGTGATCCCTGAGAACCATGTTCCACAGATCATAGAGGCCTGTGCCAAAGGTGCCTCCGAGGTATCAATCGCCCGCGCGCTCAAGATCAACTATCGTACTTGGCTCCGTGTGCGAACAGAAGATGAGCGGATTGCATCTGCTTTGCAGGAGTCCAAAAAAATCGAGGAAGATGAGCTGTCTTCCATCTTATTGGATAAAGCGAGGGATGGTGACACTACCTCCATCATTTTTGCCCTGAAAGCTCGGCACGGTTATCGTGACCATGGCACGCCAAGTGGTGGTAGCGAACAGCAGGTCAATATCCAGATCAATTTGCCTGCAGCTCAGAATGACATGACTGATTACTTGAAGACAGTGGATGGCACATCGTCATGATGACCAATGTCGAAGCCACGCCTTATCAGTCTAAAGTGCTGAGCGTTCCTGAAAGCTGTGACCTGTTTCTGGGCGGCGGGCGCGGCGGCGGCAAGTCCCATTGTAAGGCGCTGCTGATCTTGCGTCATATCGAGCAATACAAAGAACAAGCCCGGGTGTTATACGTCAGGAAGACCTACAAGGGATTGGCTGACTTTGAACTCGTGCTGCGCTCCATGTTTGGCGCCGCATATGGCTCTGGAGCTTCATACAACGCCACCGAGCACGTTTTTCGCCTGCCTTATGGATATGTTGAACTGGCTCAGGTCGATAGCCTGGGAGCCTATGACAAGGTGCAGGGCAGGAGCTTCACCCTCATCATGGTGGATGAACTGACCCAATGGGCTGACCCACATGTGATTGATATGCTCAGATCCAATCTGCGTGGCCCTAAAGAAATTCCGCTTCGCACGGTTTATGCCGGTAACCCTGGTGGTGTTGGTCATCAGTGGGTGGCTTCTCGATACGTGCTCCCAGCCAAAAACTGGCGGCCGTTCAGAACAGAAGCAGAAGGGCTTTGTGTCCACGCCCCATCAACTTACTTGGACAATCCTCATCTTGATGCTGATGACTATCGGCGCCAGTTGAAGGCAGCATGTGCTGGTGATGAAGATCTCTATCAGGCTTGGACCGAAGGCGATTGGTCAGTTGCCCGCGGCGCCTTCTTTGCAGGGTGCTTATCACCTGACCGTTGCGCCACCGAACCTTGGTCTTCAATCCCTGATGGCTGGGACACATGGCTTGCTCATGACTTCGGTACGGCATCTCCATCAGCAACATACTTGATGACTGAATCTCCCGGCGCCGAAGGCCCCGATGGGATATTTTATCCACGGGGCTCAATCATCGTAGTCGATGAGCTCGCGACAGTCCGTCCAAATCGCCCGTCAGAAGGCCTCGGCTGGACTGTGCCTAGACTTAGCGAAGCTATCTGTGAGCTTTGCCAGAAATGGAAAGTCGAACCAGATGGTACCGCTGACGATGCCATATTTGCTCGCGCTCGAGGGTTCAGTGCTGCAACAATTGCCGATGAGTTCAGTCAGCAAGGCGTAAACTTCAGTCCGGCGGGGAAGGGCACTAGGAAAACAGGTTGGCAGAAAATGAGGACACTGCTCTCCCAATCAGGAATGCCTGACAAACCGGGTCTGTATATCTCCACATTGTGCAAATATGCTTGGGACACATTGCCAGTCATTCCTCGTGATCCACGTGATATAGAAGATTTGGATAGTGACTCAGCCGATCATGCTGCTGATGCAGTTAGATATGGCGTGATATGGGAACGCCGAACATTTTTTCGCAAGACGTTTTAGCCGTCAGTATATTTCCATCCTTGGAAATCTGGATTTCTAGATTCAATACGATTGGTTACTGTTCGAATGGGCTTCTGTTTCCGTTCAGCGGCTTGTCTTATGCTACGGTAGATTGTTCCATCAATTGAAACTCTACGACTATTACTGGAATAGCGTTCGAGTTCTCCTCTCCGATAAAAACTGCCCAATGATCGGCTAATCTGATCAGTCTTCAAAACATATTTGCGATCAAGTCTTTCCAGCATGTCGGCAATCATTTTGATTGTGATCCGCGGTTTGATTTTTTGTCTTTTTGCATCGGCGATATGTGTTTCAATAAACAACCGGACGACCGCCCGCCGGTTTGCATAGGTTGTCCCATCGGGTGTTTTCTTGCCATGGCTACTATATGGCACACCACACTGATTACTAAGGAAAATATCAAGATCTGTGAGCGTTTTTACGTCTTCAATTCTCATGTAGACACTTTTGACTATTTTGTCTTCTGAGTCACGCAGTTATTGTTGCGTGGATGGTAATCGTGTGAATATTGGGCGCTCCTTTGATGCAATTCAGCATCCAATTTGGAGTAACGATCATGACTAAATATATTGCATTTCATAACGACATCAAAAGATTTGAACGGCTGGCTGAGGTCGGCGAAATTTCTCGCGATGCCGTTGCGCCGCTTGCGTGCATTGCGGACGCAATACGTAATGCGCAATATGTCATAGGGCCTGGGCACATTCCAATTGGAGTGTTGCTAGATCCAATTCCTGTCCAGCATATCAAGAACTATTTGAAAGACCGTAAGGCGGGTAGTTGAATGCTAGGCAGCATCCGCGAAGGGCTAAAGTTCTTCGCTGATGCTGGTCCGCAAACACCTCAAATCGAACTAATAAATTCACGTGCAGTTTGTTGATTGAACGAACCTCTGCGATGGCAGAAAGTTGGGCGGATGTATCCGCGTTAATCGTCTGATCCATGGGCTGCACGTAATGCAAAGCCAATCAAGGAGAAGACCTATGACAACCCCCAAAGCAAAACTTGGAACGAAATGGATGGACGTGCACGAAATTCGCGCAGCACGATCCAAAGCACAGACAAATCGTGAAGCACAAAAGAGACTATTCAGTGATCTCAAGCAGAGATTGGAAAAACGCCAGTCAGAAGTTGAGCGATCCTTGTCAGGATTGAATTCTGGATCACAGAACTTGGTTGCCGATGCGGTTGCCGGCTATCGCCGTGAACTCAATGCTGAATCGTCTAGCATACGCCTGGCTTATGTCCAAACAGCTGGCAAACTGCGCGATGATGTTCAAAGCACGGCTAATCATTATCAATCTTCACCCCAGATGTTGGCGCGTTACACCTTAGGGTCTGAGAAACGCTCCCGTTACATTGAGCAAATTGCGCATTCGGGTCCCGCTGAGCTTGCAGCTTTCGCCGAATTAGCTGCATCAACTAAAAACAAGGACCTTGCCGCTGCACTTTGCTCCAAAGTCTACCAACTTGAACCGACAAAACGTCCCTTCGATGCCGCTGAATTGGCGAATGTCATCGTCGGTGATGAACTCAAGGAAATCCAGTCAGCGTTCAGCGAAATCGAACGACTGGCCTTGGAAGCGGTTTATGATGACACCGCTTTCGAAACCGGAAAGCGCAATCCAGGTCGTGACTTGCATGTCGCTGTGATGAAGCAGGAAGAAGACAACGCCGCCGCTCGGGGCAATGTGGATGTTTAGCATAAGAAAAGAAACACAGGAGCGTTTGAAGCAGCTTCGTTCAATAGAACGGGGATCGTCCATTCATTTGACTTATCCATCACGTCACGAAGCTTCCCGCGGGGCTCTTTGTGGCAAAAGGATCATTCCCCCTAAGGAGCTGTTTGTTCGCCTAGGTGGCAAAGCTGATGCATTTGACGACGAAGCTTTGCGGGAATGCCGTCGTCAATTGAAAGCTCACGGTTACAAGCAGGATCAAGCCGTTGTCGAATTTTTCGGCGAGCTTGAAGAGGTTTGGATCAGAACAGACGAATGGCCGGAAGACAAATGTCAGGACGGTCAAGAAGTGATGATTGATTTGGACAATTGGATTGAAAGAGTCTTCAAGCCTTGAGTTCCCAAAAGTTGTTTGGCGAAGTTCCGAAAAGAGCCTCGCCAACTTCTTTCATGCTATCCAGTTTCCAAAACTTGCCCTTGTTGACGATCCGCAGGCGTTCTCGCTTGAGTTTAACCCCCGCCGCATTTGCCTTGCTGTGGCGAGCCGGTTTACTGTCGGGCAATTTCAGTTTTGCTTGCGGTGGTCCGCCCAACCAATAAAATGGACCAAGTTCTAGATTGGCAGCGTCAGCATTGAACCAGATTATGCATCCGCCCACTTTTTCAGTCAGGGCTAGGTTTATGTTTACGTTAGCTCGTTTGCCGCCAAGCCTCATAGCCTTAAGTTGAATTCGTCTGGTGACTTCTCCAACTTCGATCACGATATCATAACCGTTGCTGTCAAACTCGGCGCGCAGGATCTCAAACGGTAGTTTCATGTCGAGAAGAAGCACCTTAGAAAGCTCGGCGACAAAAATATGCTCAAGCACCTTTTCACGTAGCACCGAGTGCTCTGCGGCCCATAGATCAAACATCCACTAACACTGCAGTAGCTATCTAATCTGTCAACAGAAAAAGAGATTCATAGTCCGTGGTACAATCAGCAACAATATCGTTGATCCTACCTGATGGAAGTCAAAGAGCGATTAGCAAGAAACATGAAGCGGTTGCGCAAGGAACGTAGTTGGTCGCAGGAGGCTCTCGCTCATGAAGCTGATCTTGATCGCACATATATCAGCGGCATTGAAAGAATGGTTAGAAATCCTACGATGACCGTAATTGATCGCATAGCAACTGCACTAGAATGCTCAATGGGGGACTTACTTGACTGACTTGTTCCCTCTCGTTCTAAGCAAAAGCAAAGCAGATCGCTTTTAAATAATTGGGCAATTGAGTCAGGACGAGAAGTTCTTGATTACGCACTAATTCAACAATACCCTCTGCTATTGAATCGGAGGGCCCCAATTTGACAGATAATGAAGATTCGAGAATATCTTCTTCCGAGTTTCGCAGCGTTCGCGATACACTTGAAGCACTATCCTCTTCACAGTTTGATGTGATCAAATTGATACTGAATCGTTTTGAAGACGAAGCCGTGGGTGAACTCTGTCGAGATGACTTTTTTGCACAGGATGATTGGGAGTATTTTGCGGTTCGATTGGCGGCACATCACGCATTCAGCACAACGGTTATGAAGAAAGAGAATTTCGAGCACATCTTAGAAGAGGTTTTTACGCGAAAAAAAATTGTTACTAAGAGAGCGGACAGTATGACGCATCGTGGAGCAGATTTAACAGTTGGGGGGATTACACTTTCGCTTAAGACAGAGGCGGCAAAGGGTTTGAAGCACGGTTACATTACCATCTCAAAACTAATGGAGGCTGCCTGGATAAAGCAGATGGAGAACGTATCGGATATTCCAGGTTTTATAGCCTCTAAGGTTATGCCTCATTTTGACAATTATGATCGAATTTATATCATGCGGAGTTATGTAGATGGGGAAAGATCAGCACACGTGAGGTACGATCTTCGAGAAATTCCCAAAGACCTCTTGCTCAGGATTGGTGATCTCCAAGGCAGTGATTTTAAGAAACCAACGAAAACCAAGACAACATCGGCGAATGTGTCGGTGAATGGCCGGCGAGCTTTTACTTTCAGTCTTGACGGTAGCGACGACAAACTGACAATTCGGAATTTAGATATTGATTTCTGTCCTTTGCACGCCTGGTGGTCTTTATCTTCCGAAGGTTTAACCCGCTAGATCCAATTGCATTTCGTGATTTGAATGTGTTTCTATCCCTTTACTGTCATCCCAAATAGCTCTGGCGATCTTTTGTGCAATCATCGGAGGCACGGCGTCACCAATTTGTCGATACTTAGAAGCCAGGCTACCCATGAAGCTATAATCCGGGAAGAACCCTTGCAACAACGACATTTCCCTAACGGACAAAAGCCTATCCTGCTCAGGATGTGAGTATCGTCCGTTTCCAGGGTGACAGCATTCGCGAGTTACGGTTGGTGCTGGCTTGTCCCATGAAAGGCGACCATATATGTCAGGGTAAGAGCCAGGTTTTAGGGGGTCCATGCTAGGGATAGCCAAATGAGAATTGCTTTCCATCAAATCTATCCAACTACCACCATCTTTCGGGATCGCTTTCATCCGTTCCATTGAAAGACCATTCATTTTTGGAGCCGCATGCATGGGATCATCTGCATGTGTTTCTCCAGCTTCAATTGGCGGTAAATGTCCGATTGCGTCACGCACGGTGTTAAATCTGTTGACCCTTGGAAAACTCAAGGAAAATGCTCCGTCCAGTTTCGCAACTATCAAAGAGCGTTTTCTGCTTTGCGGCAAGCCAAAGTCTTTTAAATCATGAACTTCTGCAAAAACATTATAGCCCAACTTGGTTAGTGATCGATGAAGGTTCTGGTAGTGGTGTTTGTGCCTACCCCTCAATAACTCTTTGACGTTTTCGATGACGATATATTGAGGTTTCCAAGCTTCCGCAAAGTATGCTGTTCTTCCAATAAGACTATTCCGAGGGTCGTCAAATTTGTGATTGGAGGCGCGCTTTTGGCTGAATCCGGTACACGGAGCGCACGAAATTAGAACATCTACATCAGTCGAGTTAAACTCGAAGTGCGCGGAAATATCGGTCGGAGATTTAGTCGATAGATCGGCAGATAAAGGCCTAAGCCCCAGGTTTTTCTCATATGTGTCATTACAAGAAGTCGCTCCGATCGGATGGCTTGGTTTCGCTACTTCCAAGTCAACAGCACCAATTGTTTCGAATTTTCCCGTCGCAACAAATCCGGAAGACATGCCGCCGCCACACGAAAAAAGATCAACAAACTTCATAGAGCTGCCCTTTAGCCAAATTGCAAATGCCAATCGTAGCGCGTCTCGAACATTCAGTGAACAAAAAAATTGCTTTTTTCTCGCTAGTAGATAAGCCTGTAGAGATCGTTGTAAGGGGCAATTCTCAAGTACTTATGTTTATATCGCAGTTCGATAACTTTAAGGCGGCACTTGCCAATAGCAATAATCAAACATTGCTTGATCGCTTTTATTTTGGTGGAACATGCGCTGTGCTTTCTTCAGAGCAAGAAGCCGAATTACGTCGTTTGGTATCAGGAAAGTATGGCGTGAACATGAGAGATGTGATCGTTACTGGATCCGCCAAACTTGGTTTTACGACGGTTGCAAAGATTGACAGACCAATTTTTTCTGAATTTGGCAACACTTCTGATATCGACATTGCTATAATATCAGAAGATCTGTTCTTGAGGTTTTGGAAAAAAGTTTTCGATTATCAGAATGAACACGGCAACAATTGGCATGATAGTAACTCGTTCAGAAAGTATCATTTACGTGGATGGATGAGACCGGATCGGCTTCCAGCGGGCGAAAATTTCCCGAGTTCGAACGAATGGTTTGAATTTTTCAGGGAATTGACATCATCTGGAAAGTTTGGGCACTACAAGATAACTGCCGGCGTCTATTTTAATGAATATTTTTGGAATCAATATGTCTCATTGGCTTTTGACCAATGTCGAAAAGAATTGGAGAAACTGGCATGAAGGCATCAGCAGAAAGTAGGCGGATCGCCAATATAATAAAATCAATACGAGAGGAGTCGTTGGTGCCTCGTCCAGATTTTCAAAGGCGAAGTGTTTGGACCAACAAGGATAGGATCGCATTCATTGAGACTATTCTTTCGGATTATCCGTTCCCTGAAATTTACATTGCAGCAAGTAATGTTGACACGGTTTCTGGCGTCGCGACTGAACTTTTGGTTGATGGTCAGCAACGTATGCAAACGATTTTTGATTATTTTAATGGCGCTCCACCCTTCAAGCGCACGAAATCGATAACACTATATAAAAATTTGTTAGAGGAACAAAAGAGAGACTTTTTGAATTACGAAGTCGCAGTGCGAAATCTAGGCCTTCACGACGATTCAATCATTCGTGAAATTTTTACACGGATGAACCGAACCTCTTATGATCTGAACGAGATGGAGAGGTTTAACGCGAATTATCTTGGGGAATACAAAAAATTCTGCGAGGCGATCGCCGAACGAGACTTTTTCAAAGGCAAAAAAATCTTCAGTTCTGCAGATATTAGGAGAATGAAGGATGTTTCTTACATAGCATCACTAGTTGCCACGATGCTGTCGACATATTTCCATCGGGATTCTGAAGTCGAAAACTATCTAGAAAAGTACAATGATGAGTTCCCTCAATACAAGGAAATATTCGTACGGATGAACAATGTGTGCGGCTATTTGTTTGAATTAGGTTTGGAAGACAGCTCTCGCGCTTGGAAAAAGGTAGATTTTTATACATTGTTTGTTGAAGTCGATAGGCAGCTCCACAAAGAGCGCAGAAAGCCGAATACGGCTGAAGCAGCAAAGTCCCTAACTAACCTATTTTCGGCTGTAGACGAAGCTAGAGAAGATCCTCCCGAGGAAGAAGAGGCTAGAAAATATTTTGAGACAACGTTGCAGGCTACAAATGATCGAAGCAATCGTATAAAACGCGGAGAAGTTATTGCGCAGCTGCTTTCTTCCGTTCCAAATGAAAGTTTTGAGCTAGAGATTCCTGAAGAGGATATCGTAATAGAAGGGTTTTCTGTGGAGATCGAAGAGGGCGATTAACGCAGTCGGATCTTCGAATTCTTAAAACCAATCGGTACTTATTCGGTGCTTGAACGTTCGGACGTCAATGCCCAATCAACTGAATTCAAGTTAACGCGCTGATATGCAACCATGAATATGGTGAGCCCTGCTGGGTTCGAACCAGCGACCTACTGATTAAAAGTCAGTTGCTCTACCGACTGAGCTAAGGGCCCACAACTGCGCAATGGCTGCTGCGAAGCGCCTCCCTAGTGGGGCTTGGCTTTCGGGTCAAGCGGCTTTGAGCGGTTTTATACGGTTTTTAAGTTTGGCCAATCCGGTAGGCCAATTGCCTGATCGTCAGGCCGGTGACCGGATCGCTCCAATCGGGCGTAATTTCGGCGGCTGGGCGCAGAACGAAGGGGCGGTGCTGCATCTCGACATGGGGAATGATGAGCGCCGGGTTGCGGCTGGAAAAATAACCTTTGCTCCATAAAATAATATCAAGATCGAGTACGCGCCGTGACCAGCGTTCCCCCCGCCTTGGTCCAAAAGTTGATTCGATAGATTTCAACATGCTGAGCAGAGAGATGGGATCGTGCCGGGTTTCGATCAGGATAGCGGCGTTGGCGTAGCGACGGTTGGACGGTCCAATTGGCCGTGAACTGACTATAGATGACTGGCTAAGGACGGTAGTGGCAGCATCCGCTTCCAATGCTGCGATCGCTGCTGTGAGGACAGCATGTGGCAGACCATAGTGGATATGGCGCTGATTGGATCCCAATGCGATCAAGAAACGGCTTTTTGGCATCGAGCTCCGACAGATAAATGCTGTTATATAAATGGTTTCAAGGCGATAGAAGCGCTGCTACCATGGAACTAGCTTAAGGCAAACTGAGGAAGTTATAATGAGTGGTCAACTTGGAAAGACGGGTGGAGCGGGGTTTTTGCTCGTGGGACTAAGTCTTTCGTTAGCCGCTTGTAGTGGCGGAAATTCTGATTCTGAGGTTGCGCCTGCCGAAAGTATCGCAAGGGCGACACTATTTGGTGCTGATCAAACGCAATATGGCGAGGTCATTATCGGAGAAGGCGATGGAGGCTTAATTGTTCGGATAGATGCGAAGGGTCTGGAACCCGGACCACGTGGCGTTCATATTCATGAAGTCGGGAAATGCGATGGTCCGGATTTCAAATCAGCCGGTGGTCATTGGAATCCAACCGAAAGACAGCATGGATTGGAAAACCCTGAAGGCGCGCATATGGGTGATTTTCTCAATCTCGTTATTGGTGAAGATGGGTTTGGTTCGGCCGAAGCCACTATTGATGGGGCCAGTTTGAAAGAGGGGACCAATGCTCTTGTCGATGCGGATGGTGCGGCGTTCGTGGTTCATGCAGGGGCAGATGATATGAAGACTGATCCATCCGGTGAGAGCGGTGGCCGGATTGCTTGCGGTGTTTTTGAGCTTCAGAAATTTGAGCCGGTTCGATAATTTTCACTATATTGGGCATGTGATGGTCATCATATAGAGTCTATAAAACCACATTATAATGTTTAGCTATCGGGGGGTCGCATGGCTATTTCAGTTCTTTTTGTTTGTATGGGTAATATTTGCCGGTCGCCATTGGCGGAGGCCGCGCTGCGCCAGCAATGCGCCTTGTCGGGACATGGTATGATTGTTGATTCAGCCGGAACACATGATTGGCATACCGGGCAGCCGCCGGATGATCGCGCGCAGAAAGTGGCTGCGAAAAATGGGGCGCCCATTGATCATCTCCGGGCGCGTCCTGTTCGAACTGCGGATTTTCGGAATTTCGATCACATTATCGCGCTCGATGGAGATAATCTGAATCATTTGGAGATCATGCAGCCGGCTGATGGAGCGGCTGTGCTGTCTTTATTCCTGGATTATGTCAAAGGCCGGGAAGGGGAAGGGGTTATAGACCCTTATTATTTGGACGATGACGCGTTTGATACAACCTGGACAGACGCGGTCGCAGGAGCAAAGGCCCTTATCGACAAATTATCTTGAACAAGCACTCACAGATGTGAATTCAAGACCAGCCTTAAGCAATGCCCAGCGGCAGTGGGCCGAACGCGAGGGTGCATATTCATAGAGGGTAATTTCCGGAATATGCGCTCCTGAACCTCTGTTTTCTCGCTGAATTTCGCATATCGATTGATGTTATCTATCGGAGTGCTTGTTGATTTTATCAGTTACATCTCCGGTTTTTCTTGAAAAATTCACATAATCAACCGATATTAAAGGAGATAGCACCGCACTTATGTTTTTGCGGCTGTATAAACTGAGGAGTTTGAATATTATGGCTTGGCCTGACCCTAGAGCGACAATGTCGCGTACACCTGTTGGCACGACGCCACAATCCGATGTCGCTTATGACGCAGGACTGCGTTCGTACATGCTCAAAGTCTATAATTACATGGCTAGCGGTGTGCTGCTGACCGGTATTGTGGCGATGCTCTTTGCCAGCTCTGGTATGGCAGCTGAAATCATGTTTGGCGGCGGACCGCTGAAATGGGTGATTATCTTGTCTCCGCTCGCAATCGTATTTGCGATGAGCTTTGGACAGAATAAATTCTCGACGTTCACGCTTCAGGCTATGTTCTGGGGCTTTGCAACGTTGATGGGCCTCTCCATGTCGACGATTTTCCTGGTTTACACCGGTGCGTCGATTGCGCAGACATTCTTTGCCACAGCGGCCGCTTTCCTGGGCCTTAGTCTCTTTGGTTATACGACCAAGAAAGACTTGTCCGGTTGGGGCAGTTTCCTGATCATGGGTGTCGTCGGTTTGTTGGTCGCCATGGTGATCAATATCTTCCTTCAGTCGACGATGATGCACTTTGTTATCAGCGCGATTGGTGTCCTGATCTTTGCTGGTCTGACGGCCTATGACACGCAGCGGATCAAGAGCATGTATGCTTATGTAGCTGGTACCGACATGGTCGGAAAAGTGATCATCATGAGCGCGCTGAACCTGTATCTGGACTTTATTAATATGTTCCAGTTCCTGCTCAGCTTCATGGGCAGCCAGGACTAAGCTTTAGTTCATATGCTTTGAGTTATGACAAAGCCCGGCAGGAAACTGCTGGGCTTTTTCTTTTGGCGGTTGGTCGTTTTCCTGTTGCTAACGCTGGACAATCCGAAAAGCCCGGCATAGGAAAACGGTTAAGTTTGTAGGGGAGAGTAAAGTGATACAGGGTATTAAAAATCTACGTCTAGTGGTGGCAGGTGCCGCAGTTGCTGTTTTGGCAGCATGTCAGACCGCTCCTCCTCCTGTGGTCGCACCTGTGGTGCAACCCACTTACACACCGCGGGCGCCAACCACTCCTTTTGGGGCGAGCACCAATACTATCGTTCCTGCGCTCCGTGCGGACGGTCTACGCCAAACGATCAACCGTGACCTTGGGCCGCTGGAAACCTTATGGCATGTCCGCGCGGCTTTGAACGTGGCAGCGCTTAGCTGTACTGGCCCGCAATATGCGCGCCTGGTTAGCGATTATAACGCGTTTATCGGCAACAATAAGAAATACCTTCGCAACGCCAATAATGCGATCATCAGCAAATATCGTCGTGAGCAAGGTAGCGGCTATAAAAAGGTCCACGATCGCCATCAGACCAGCCTTTATAACTACTGGTCATTCTCGCCGCTACGCCGTCCTTTCTGCGATCAGGCAGTACAGGTAAGCCAGCGAGCCATTATCACAGAAGAAGATGGGATGAAGGATTTTGGCGCTCAGGCGCTGGTTGAACTGGAAAAACCATTTAACGATTTTTATCTGGCCTATGAAGAATATGAAAGAGACCTTGCGGCTTGGCGGGCTCAATATGGGAATTCAGCTAACTAATTTTTCGCTGCAACAAATTAGAGCAAAAAAAAGGCCAGATGGGATGAACCATCTGGCCTTTGTCTTTCAGCTTTAGAGGGATGAGAAGAGAGCGCTGAAAGAAGGAGGGAGAAGTTTAAAAGCCGAAGCGGACACCGACGGTGCTTTTGTCGGCAGCCGCTGGGCCTGCGTCCGACAGATAGTCCGAGCGTACCGAACTGGACAGGAAGCGTCCTGGGTTCACGGCATCGACACCGCTATCTTGCGCTGTGGAGCGGTAAGCAAATTCTTGAGGGATGAGCAGGCTTGAAAGGCCGATATTGGGTTGTGCTGTGACAGGCGATCCGCTGTCCTTTACCCGGTAACCTGGCTCAAACGCATCGGCCATGGTTGCCATGAAGCTGTGGTCTTGCTTGCCGGTAAAGCTAGCGAGATCAAAATTGCTGATAGGAAGGTCGATAGCTTGTTGCTTTTGGGGGGCAGCAGCTTCCACCATGCTTTCTGTGTCGATGGCGGAGTCAGCAAATGCTGGCGTTGCGGTCATGCTGATAAGGGCAGCGGCGGTGGCAATAATTACATTTTTCATGACTTCGTCCTTCCTATATTTCGCAGCGAGCATTTGCTTGCTGCTCTCATAGAAGGTTTCGCGGCGATACCGGATAAGGTTACAGCCCGGCGATTTTTTTATCGAAAAAATTGCTCAATAGTATACTTTTGATAGATTGAGCCAGATATTGAACTGCAGATTTCTTAGCTTTCTGCTATTAATGCCGCGTCAATCGCCTTGGCTTCCTGATATTTCTCCCGCGCCCGCAAACGCTCGGCATAGGCCCTGAAACTATTGCGTTCGGGGAAACTCTGGAACTGCAGACCCCAGTCCACTTGTGATCCGACATATACATCCGCCATCGTGAAGCGCTTGCCGCATACATAATCGTTGGACTGCAGCATCTGATCTAACACATCCATCGCCCGATCGTAGCTGCCATAACCAGCCGTGCGCTCTTGTTCTGCTGTTGGAGAAAGACCGAAATTGCGATCCAATACGGCCTGTTCAATTGGTCCTGCGGCAAAGAATAGCCAGCGATAATAATCAGCGCGTTCTTCCGGCTTTGGCGCCAGATCCGCTTCGGGAAAAGCATCTGCCAGATAAGCACAAATGGCGGCACATTCGGTGACCGTTTTGCCATTATGCACAATGGCAGGAACCTTACCCATCGGATTTATAGCGAGATATTTATCCGATTTCATCTCGTCGGCATATTCAATGATCTGTTGATCATATTCGGCTCCCGCCTCATGCAGCGCCCAGCGCGCAATCTGACCGCGCGACATGGGATTGGTGTAGAAGGTGAGGGTGGATGAGGACATAATAGACTCCTGTAGCAATGAGGATCATGACCTTAGCAAATGGGCTGCGATATCACAGTAAGCGATTATCTATACTGACATTGCTGATCGGCCGGAACGAGATGAATATCGGCAAAGGCCGCTGTGATTGTCTCTCCGCTGTTATCAGTGTCGCTCGATATCGCGATGGAGGTTACTTTCGCTTTGCCGGCCCTGAACCGCTTCCGGATATCGACTAATTCGCAACTGATTGTTTGCAGGCTGCAGCAAGTGTTGGAAAATAAACAGATAAATAAGGGCGACTGCCTACCAGCAGATTACTGCTTTCCATATTTATCTTCGATCTGCCTCAGAATTTCGGCCAATGAGCGCTCTGGTACCGGGGCGTAAGTGACACCTGTTTTAGCAAGACCTTCCATTCGGTCCAGGCGAAACATCCGAAAATCATCACGCAACTCGCACCATGCGACTAACGTCCATTTCTTGCCCCAGAACCATAGCCCGAGCGGCTGAACAGTGCGGGTTGTCGCTGAACCTTCCTGGTCGTGATAATCAAAAGACAAGATATCTCGCGCTTCGATGGCGGCTTCACAAAGGTCAATTATAGCCCTGGTTTGATCACCTAGGCCCATTTCTGGCGCGAATATCTTCGTACCACCGACCCGATCGCGCTCTTTTTCGGGCAATACGGTTTCAATTTTGACCAGCGCTTCTTCCGCCGCGCCCATCATCGCGGTGCCACCCCAGGCGCGGACCATGCGTGCACCGGTCACGAGCGCGACAATCTCCTCGCGCGTGAACATCAGCGGCGGCAGGTCAAATCCGCTACGCATGATATAGCCAATACCCGCTTCACCATCGATGGGGACGCCGGTGGACTGCAGGTCGGCAATATCGCGATAGATTGTACGCTCGGAAACCTCCAGGCGCTCGGCTAGTGTGGCTGCCGTAACAAGCCGACCGCCGCGCAGATATTGCACGATCTGGAACAGGCGGTCGGCTCTACGCATGCTTAATTCTTAAAGATACCGAGCGAATTACCCTCGGTATCCTTGGCGTAGAAGAAGGAGCCGGCGGGAATTAAAATTACCTCCGATACGACCTCTCCACCGCCGCTTTTTACACGTTCCATAGCGTCATCGAGATATCCATCGACAGCAAGGTGAGCCGTAATTCCGTCGCCTTCGGTCGCTGGCTTGCCTTCATATACGTGCCCCGATGCCGCATTCTCACCTTCATAGGGAAGCATCATGATGGTTTGCGGCCCGGCATTATTTTCTGTAAGCGGAGCCTCGAGCAATGTTTCATAGAAACGCGATGCCCGCTTTAAATCTGTTGCCGGAATTTCGGTCCATACAAGACGATTTTGTTTAGCTTCGGTCATATACTTGTTCCTTCTCATTGTTGGGGACAAGCAGGTAATGGCATAGGCCTACTGACAGCATATTGTCAGGAGTGTTTCGATATTATTCGAAGTTAGTCGCTGTCAACGACAAGCAGGACATCAAAACCACCAAAAATCATCCGTTTGCCGTCAACCGGCATATCGGCTCCGGGTGGGGGCATGCGCTTGTCTTCACGCATCTTCGCTGAGCCGCGCTCATAAGCCTCTTTGGTGGGCCATTCGACAAAACCGAAGGCAACCGCCTCTCCGGTTTCGGCTTTTACGGCGCGCTTGAAATCGGTCAGCTTGCCATCTTCAATTTTTTCGGCCCAACCATCGATCGCGTGTAGAGCTCCGCTATCGATTGCGACTTCACGCATTGTCGCACACATAAGCGCGAATGGCTCGCGTTTCTGTTTCTCAACCGGGGCGACATATCCCTGGACATAGCCGGTCGGTCCGTTTTCTCCCTTTTCGCCGAGTAACTCAAATCCGGAATAGATCATGCGCATGCCATCGAAGGGCATTTCACCAGGTTCCTCCATGCGCTTATCCTTAGTCATATTTTCCGCCGCCTCGTCGCATGCTTGCTTCGATTCCCAATTGATCCAGGAAAAGACGATATTTTCACCTTCCACGGCATTGACTGCGCCATACATGTCAGTGGTTTTGCCTTGTGGTACATTGTCACCCCAGCATTCTACCGTACGTAGAGCGCCATAATCCGCAAAAAAGGGTGCAACGTCTTGTGCCATTTTGCGATAGGCTTCTTTGTTCTTTTCTGGAACGGGTAAAATAAATCCTTGAAAATAGGCCATATTCAATCTCCTGCCGGTAATATAACAGAATAGAGTGATTGAATGAAACCGGACAAAAAAACGGCGTGAGACCAGTCACGCCGTTTCATTATTGGGCAGGGCGATGGCCCTTGTTGGTTAAGTGAGATTACTTGCTTTTCGTTGGCGCCTTTTTCTTGGGCGTCGGCTTTTTCTTTTTGCCTGATGGTGCCGACGGCGTGACTTCAAAGGTCAGTTCATTATCTTTCAAATGTACCTTGACCTCGCCGCCATTGACCAGCTTGCCGAACAGTAATTCTTCAGCCAGCGGCTGTTTGATCTTCTCTTGGATGAGGCGGCCCATTGGGCGCGCGCCATAGAGCTTGTCATAGCCGCGTTCGGTGAGCCATTTCTGGGCATCATCGTCTAGCGTGATATGAACATTTTGATCGGCCAGCTGTAATTCCAGTTCAAGGATGAACTTCTCGACAACCCGCGCCACTACTTCTGGCGGCAGATAGGCGAAGGGTACAATCGCATCCAGACGGTTGCGGAATTCAGGGGTGAACATTTTCTTCACCGCTTCATCGCCCGCATCTTCCTTGGACACATTGCCAAAGCCAATGCCTTCTTTTGCCATATCCGACGCACCGGCGTTGGTGGTCATGATCAGGATGACATTGCGGAAATCCACCGTCTTGCCATGATGATCGGTGAGTTTACCGTTGTCCATGACCTGCAGCAAGATGTTGAACAGGTCCGGATGGGCCTTTTCAATTTCGTCGAGCAGCAGCACACAATGCGGGTTTTGATCGACGGCATCAGTGAGCAATCCGCCCTGATCATAGCCGACATAGCCCGGAGGCGCTCCGATGAGGCGGGAGACGCTATGGCGTTCCATATATTCTGACATATCAAAGCGTTTGAGCGGGATGCCCATGATCGATGATAATTGCCGCGCAACTTCTGTTTTACCGACGCCTGTCGGGCCGGAGAACAGATAATTGCCAATCGGTTTGTCGGGTTCACGCAGACCAGCGCGGGAGAGTTTGATCGCGCTCGACAGTTTTTCGATCGCAGCATTCTGGCCGAAGACAACGCGCTTGAGATCCTTGTCGAGATTTTCGAGCGTTTTCTTATCATCTTTCGACACGGATTTGGGGGGGATGCGCGCCATGGTGGCGATTACCGCTTCAATGTCCTTGGTCGTGATCATTTTCTTGCGACGGGAAGGCGGTAACAGCATCTGCATCGCACCCACTTCGTCAATCACGTCAATGGCTTTGTCCGGCAATTTGCGGTCATTAATATAGCGCGTAGAGAGTTCTACGGCCGATTTTAGGGCGTCGGGCGCGTAACGCACTTTGTGATGCTCTTCAAATGCGCCGCGCAGGCCGGCGAGAATCTTGATCGTGTCCTCTACACTAGGTTCGTTGACATCAATTTTCTGGAACCGGCGCAGCAAAGCACGGTCCTTTTCAAAATGATTGCGGAACTCTTTGTAGGTGGTTGATCCGATGCAACGAATGATGCCGCCAGACAAGGCCGGTTTCAGAAGGTTAGAAGCATCCATTGCCCCACCGCTGGTTGCGCCAGCACCAATCACTGTGTGAATCTCGTCAATGAACAGGATCGCGTCCGGCATTTTTTCCAGCTCCGCGACAACTTGCTTCAACCGTTCTTCGAAATCACCGCGATAACGGGTTCCGGCTAACAAAGAGCCCATGTCCAGCGAATAGATAACCGCTGGCTTCAATACGTCAGGAACGCTTTCTTCGACAATGCGAAGGGCCAAGCCTTCCGCAATAGCGGTTTTACCGACGCCGGGTTCCCCAACATAAAGCGGGTTATTTTTGGATCGACGGCAGAGAATTTGGACCGTGCGGTCAACCTCGGCCTGACGACCGATCAATGGATCAATCCGACCATCCTTGGCTTTCTCGTTCAAATTGACGGTAAACTGATCGAGCGCAGTCTCTTTCTTGTTCTTTGCGTCTTTCTTCTCGTCGCCCTCGTCGCTGCCGGACAGTTCGGCCGGATCGAGGGACTGCCCGCCCTTGCCGACACCGTGGCTGATAAAGCTGACGGCATCTAGCCGGCTCATATCCTGTTGCTGGAGGAAATAGACGGCATAGCTTTCACGCTCGGAGAAGAGAGCCACCAATACGTTGGCTCCGGTCACTTCGTCTTTGCCAGAAGACTGTACATGCAGGATTGCGCGCTGGACCACGCGCTGGAATCCGGATGTTGGGGAAGGATCGATTGATTTTTCAACTTTCAGGGAGTCCAGCTCGCTGTCGAGATAGAGCACAACTGCATCTTCGAGTTCGCCCAGATCAACGCCGCAGGCGTTCATGACTTGAGAGGCATCCCCATCATCAATTAGTGCGAGCAGGAGATGTTCTAGAGTCGCATATTCATGGGACCGATCGGCGGCATTTTTCAGCGCTTGGTGAAGGGTCTTTTCCAATGATTCTGCGAATGACGGCATATACTTACTCCTTGATGGGACAAAAGAGGCGTCCCGATGGCCGAAAACTTTTGGGTTCGGTTTTACTCAGACCTTAACTTTTCGGCTTCCTTCTTAATCTATGTGCAACCCAAAAAACATCAAGGGCTATGCATCAAGAAGGGCAAGCGACGAGCTAAGGTTATGCGGATTTTCTCGTCTCTTCTCCTAAACGGTTCAAGTCGGATCATATTAAATCCGAATATTAAGCTATAGGGTTAACAAATCCTTACCAGAAAGCCAGAGTTTACGACTTTTTAAACAGGCTATCGGCGCTGGCACGATGCGATACAGCAAAGCTTTTCTTTGCTTCGCAGCGGCTTATTTCATTTTTTAGCATTGAAATCCGTTTCTCCAGCTCATCGACGGAAAATGGATCCAAATCCTGTTTTATCAGTAGGCCGAGGGGATCATTGGCGTTGCGCGGCAGATTATCGTCGTCATCCATAGATTTTTTCCTATCTTTTTCGGCCAATCACCTTGGTCAATGTTGACCGCTCGGGGTTTGCTGTCAATAAGGATGCTCAAGAAAATCAGCATATTTGCATTGACTATTTTTGCGGCATTTTTGGGGGATGGGATGACAGTATCAGAAATATTGCAGTCGGAGATGACTGCCATGGCAATAAGCGAGCCGGGCGGACCAGATGTGCTGAAGCCCGAGACGATGGCGGTGCCAGGGCCGGCGGCTGGCGAAGTTTTGATCAAGGTGGCTGCTGCTGGTGTGAACCGGCCTGATGTGGTGCAGCGCATGGGGCTTTATCCTGCCCCTCCCGGCGCATCGCCTTTACCGGGGCTGGAGGTATCAGGAACCGTGGTCGCACTGGGTCAAGGTGTGGAACCGGAATGGATCGGCCGTAAAATCTGCGCGCTGACAAATGGCGGCGGCTATGCCGAGTTTTGCGTCGCACCGACCGGGCAGTGCCTCCCCGTTCCCGATAGTCTCACGATGGAAGAAGCGGCGGCCTTGCCGGAAACCTTGTTCACTGTCTGGAGCAATCTGTTCAACCGCGGCTTTGCAAGAGAAGATGAAACCGTGCTGGTCCATGGCGGAACTAGCGGCATCGGCACTATGGCAATCATGTTAGGCAAACTGTTCGGTCTCAATGTCATCGTAACTTGCGGCTCTGATCAGAAATGCACCGCAGCCAAAACCATCGGTGCTGATCATGCGATCAATTATAAAACGCAGGATTTTGTTGAAGAGATCAAGAAAATCACCGGTAGGCAGGGTGTTGAGGTAGTTCTCGATATGGTTGCGGGTGATTATGTAGCACGCAATCTAAATTGCCTGAAAGAAGATGGCCGGCATGTCACAATCGCCGTGCAAGGCGGTTTGAATGCGACCCTCAACATGGCACAGATCATGATGAAGCGACTGACGTTGACTGGATCAACGCTGCGTCCGCAATCCACCGACCGTAAAGCGTTACTGGCTGACGAACTTTACCGATATGTTTGGCCCGACATCGAAGCGGGGAAACTGAAACCCGTGATGGATGAGAGTTTTCCTCTTGCCGACGCAGCCCTGGCCCATGCGCACATGGAAGCCGGTGATCATATCGGGAAGATTATTTTGACAGTGAGTTAGCCAATGGCAGATGAGATCGACTTTCACGGTGCAAAAGTAGCGCTTTTTGTCGATGATCAATTGCTTGTCTATCGCCGTGACAACAAAGTTGATATTCCATTCCCGAATATTTGGGATTTGCCCGGCGGCGGCCGCTAGAACGGGGAAAGTGGCCCTGAATGTGTAACAAGGGAAACTTACGAAGAATTCGGCATCAGGTTAGATGTTGCTACACTTGATTATGTCCAGCATTACGAGAATTGGCGTGGCGCGAGTAGCAGCCGGGCTTTGTTCTTCGTCGGGCAACTGTCGCGTGATCAAGTTGCGGCTATTGTTTTTGGCGAAGAGGGGCAGCACTGGCAGCTAATGGCTGTGCCAGAGTTTCTAAAGAGCGATCAGGCGGTGCCGCATTTACAGGCAAGGGTGCGCGATTATCTTGTTCGATCCCGCTAAATTCTGCGCTCTATTGTAAACAAAGGTTCACAAAACGGGAATCATCCTGTCACAAACCCAGGTTATAAGCTGCTTCCATGGATGGTTTCCTTGGGAGCAAAGTGATGGCCAAGCAATTTCCGCCGATTTTCAGGTCCGATATCCCGTTGCTAGACGCGGATCGTTATGAGGCCCGCCTGACACGGCAACCTCGCGTCAATCCGATGGACCGAACGCGCTACCGGACTATCTGGATATCTGATATTCATCTGGGCACGCGCGGCTGCAATGCCGATATGCTTATCGACTTTCTTGATCATGTCGATAGCGACACGCTTTATCTGGTCGGTGATATTATTGACGGCTGGCGCCTCAAAAAGAAATTCTATTGGCCGGATAGCCATAATGATATCATTTGGCGGATATTGAAGCGCGCCAAACGGGATACCAGGATTGTCTATATTCCCGGTAATCATGATGAAATGTTTAGGCAGTTTACCGGGCTAAACTTCGGAGGTGTCGAAATACGTCGTTCAGCTGTTCATGAAACCGCAGATGGGCGAAGGCTGCTTGTTCTGCATGGCGATGAGTTTGATGCCGTCATGCTGGCACATCGCTGGCTCGCGTTCATAGGGGATGCTGCTTACACGACATTGATGCGATTAAATTGGGTGGTCAACAAGGTCCGAGGCAGGCTGGGACTGCCTTATTGGTCGCTTTCAAAAATAGCCAAGCATAAAGTCAAAAATGCGGTCGAGTTTATAGGTCGTTTCGAGGAGTTAGTGGCCAAAGCAGCCGGGAGTCGCGGCGTTGACGGTGTCGTTTGCGGTCATATCCACACTGCGGAAATGCGCGAGATTCAGGGTATCGAATATTATAATGATGGGGATTGGGTTGAGGGGTGCACCGCGCTGGTTGAATGCGATGACGGTACGATGGAAATATTGCACTGGTCAGACGAAATTGCAGCACGGGAAGAGCGTCAAAAACAACCCGTAAAGTTGGAAAGAGTGAAGGGTGATCTGGAGCAGGCGGCATGAAAATAGCTCTGATCACAGATGCTTGGCATCCGCAAGTGAATGGGGTTGTGCGAACCCTCGATACAATCATCGCGATTTTACGGCAGTGGGGGCACGAAGTGCTGGTCATCTCGCCCGATCAATATCGCTCAGTGGCCGCTCCCAGCTATCCAGAAATTCGCTTGGCTATAACGCGTGCTCGCAGCGTTGGTCAGCGTATTGACAAATTTGATCCAGATGCAATTCATTTGGCCACGGAAGGACCATTATGTTTGTCTGCAAGGCGATGGTGTCGCCGAAATAAACGCATTTTTACAACAGCCTATCATACACAGTTTCCTGAGTATCTTGCCAAGCGGACGCGGTTGTCGCCGCGGATTTTCTGGCGGTATATCCGCTGGTTCCACAGCGCCTCACAAGCGATCATGGTATCCACCCACAATGTTCAACAGCAGTTGATTGCAGAGAATCTGCCGCAGGTGCATGATTGGAGCCGCGGTGTTGATCTCAAAATTTTTTCACCGGATGCCAACGCTTCCGAAATATACAGCAACCTTCCACGGCCAATTCAGCTCTATGTCGGCCGGGTGGCGGTGGAAAAAAACATCGAAGCCTTTCTCAAAACGGATCAACCGGGCAGCAAGGTTGTAGTTGGTGATGGCCCTGCGCTGAACGACTTGAGTAAGGCATATCCAGAAGCCTATTTTCTGGGGCGTAAATCCGGGCGCGAGCTTGTTGGTTGCTATGCCGGTGCAGATGTTTTTGTATTTCCAAGCAAAACAGATACGTTCGGATTGGTTTTGATTGAAGCGCTGGCCTGCGGGACGCCGGTTGCAGCTTTTCCTGTAACTGGACCAGTTGATATACTGACTGAAAAAAGTGGGGTGATGGATGAAGATTTGAATCTCGCCATTATTGCAGCGCAAAAATTGCGGTCGCACGATTGTTTGGAACGTGCGACCGATTTTGACTGGGGTGTAAGTGCACGTCAATTTCTTGATGGGCTCGTTCCATTGGAGCCTGATCGGACGGCACATCTATCTCGCCGTTTTCTAGCGAAGGCGATTTTTGCGAGGACCTGAACGCCAAAAATATGGCAAAGAGCCATGCCATAACCAAATATCTTGCCGACTCTTTCGATATCCCCTACATAGGGATCAACAACAGGCCGCTCCCGAAAGGGGCGGCCCTTATTTTTTATAAAAAGGACGCCGCCGTGGCCCAAGATAACCCGACCCCACTCATGCAGCACGCAACTGCTAGCTGGCTAGTGGACAATACCGGATTGAGCTTTGAACAAATTGCTGAATTTTGTGGTATTCACATTCTCGAAGTCAACGCGATGGCTGATGACCTTGCCGGTTCAAAATATACTGGTCGTGATCCGGTTCAGGCGCATGAACTGACCAACGAAGAAATTGCAAAGGCTGAAGCTGATCCGGAATATCGGATGAAACTGCAAAAAGGCCCGGATCAGGTGCGCCGCACCAAAGGTCCTCGCTATACCCCAGTTTCCAAGCGTCAGGACAAGCCTGATGGAATTGCATGGTTGCTGCGCAATCATGCTGAAATTTCCGACGCACAGGTTGGTAAGTTAATTGGTACAACCCGTACGACAATCAATGCGATCCGTGACCGTGAGCATTGGAACATCGCCAATATCGTTCCTAAAGACCCTGTTACCCTTGGTCTTTGTTCGCAGCGCGAACTGGATGCCGTGGTTGCGAAGGCTGCTAAAAAGGCCGGCATTGAACCTGAAGTTCCCGAAGATAAGAAACTGGGTGGCGACAAGGAAGCGCTTATTGCCGAGCTGCATGAAGAGCGGGCCCAAGCGGAACGAGATGCCGAAGCGGCACTGGCTGCTGAATCTGGCGAGGAAGAGATCGCGTCAGAAGATTTGACCGCTGAGACGCTCTTCAAAGACAGTTAGGTTCTAGCATAGCTTGAGATTCTATGTTCGGCACTTGATGCGGAGCGAATTTCCGTAACTATCGATTGCGGTAGGAACCTTAATCGATCAATTAAATTTGGTTGCGCCCGCTCGCCTGCGCCGTCTATGGTTGCGCGATGGATGCTCCAACGACGCCCCCGGCTTATGATGCAACGCTTGCAGACCATGGCTTTGAACCCATAGAAGCGGAAGGGCTAACCTATCCGCTCGGCGACTATGAACCCAAATATGGCGAATATTTTGAACTGATGCCGGGCATTGGCTGGACCCGCACGCCGGTTCCGGGGCCGCTGGGGCATATTAACAATTGGGTTCTGGATGACGTACATCCGGATGGAACACTAGGATTTGCGATTGTCGATACCGGCCTTTTCATGCCAGCCGTTATCGAATCCTGGAAAACGCTTTTCAAAACCGGATTGAATGGGAAGGCGGCGACCAAAGTTGTCGTTACCCATTTTCATCCTGACCATGTTGGTTGTGCTGGCTGGTTGGCTAACCGTTTCAAGGTGCCGCTGCACATGAATCGCACCGAATGGTTGTTAGCGCGCATGCTGACTGCTGATGTCAGCGAAGATGTTCCGCAGGAAGCGATCGATGAATGGCGTTTCGCTGGTTGGGATGAAGCGCTGATCAAGGAAAAATGCGAAGGTGGATGGGGGCGCTTTGCGCGGGCCGTCTCGAAGTTGCCTGTTGGTCATATCCGTATGGATGAAGGGGACAGCTTGTCCATCGGTGACAATGATTGGCGGGTGATGATCGGGCGGGGACATACGCCGGAACATGCATGCCTAATCGATGATGCAAATCATGTGATGATTTCCGGTGATCAGATATTGCCGCGGATCACATCTAACATTTCAGTTATGCTTAGCGAGCCTACTGCTGATCCCCTCGGTGAATGGCTCGCCAGCATAGACCGGTTTCGCGCCGAGATTGATCCCAATTTACTCGTCCTGCCAGCACATGGCAGGCCGTTTAAAGGCGCGCATCAGCGGCTCGACACACTGGCGCTTAGGCACAACGAGGCGTTGGATGATCTTGCCGACGCCCTAGCCGCAAAACCTATGCGGGTGGTGGATAGCTTTCCGCTGCTCTTTTCCCGTCCCATTGGCCATGATGTGATCGGCATGGCGACCGGAGAGGCGATGGCCACGCTCCGTCATCTCGAATATACGGGCCGTGCGGTGTATGAAATGAAAGATGGGACCGCTTGGTACAGCGCACTTTGATCTAGCGCAAAGACGGGACTATTCCCTCCGCATAAAATCCGGTCCATGTGGAAATATTATCCTGAATTGCTCGAACGGCCGGTTCCCCGTTACACAAGCTATCCAACGGCCGCTGATTTCAATGCTGATATAGGATCACGGCAATTGGAACAGGCACTGGCAGATGTTCGCCTGTGCGATGAAATCTCGCTTTACGCGCATATTCCCTATTGCGATCAGATATGCTGGTATTGCGGCTGTAATACCGGGCGGGCAAACCGAACCCATCGTTTAACAGCCTATTTGCAAGCCTTGTTTGCTGAGATTGATCTGGTTGCATCTCGCCTTAACCAGCGTGGGCGTGTGAAACGGATTGCTTTTGGTGGTGGTAGTCCCAACGCCCTCAGTGCCTCTGATTTCAAAGCTTTGATGTCACATCTTCAGACCGACTTTCGGGTCGACGACGCGGTGCTCTCGATTGAACTGGATCCCCGCAGCTACTCGGCAGAATGGCGGGATATGATGGCTGAGGTGACAATGGATAATGTCAGCCTTGGGATACAGAGCTTTGATCCATCGGTGCAGGCGGCAATCGGGCGGGTACAACCGCTCGACATGGTGACTGATATGGTTGTACACTTGCGAGGTCAGGGCGTTACTTCGCTCAACTTTGATTTGATGTATGGCCTCCCCGGTCAGACAATCGATATTCTAAAGGCAACGCTTGAACAGACAGTTAGGCTGCTGCCCGAGCGGATAGCACTATTTGGATATGCGCATATCCCAAGCTTGATTCCACGTCAGCGCCAGATTGATGATAGCAATTTACCAGATGCCAGACAGCGGTTTGATATGGCGGCGTTCGGCCATGATTTTTTGACCCAAGCAGGCTATCAACCCGTTGGTTTTGATCATTTTGCGCTGCTCAGCGATCCATTGGGACAGGCGAGTGCGCAAGACGTTGTGAGGCGCAATTTTCAGGGTTTTACCGATGATCAGAGCCGTATATTGATCGGAATGGGAGCATCGGCGATTAGCGAATTTCCGAACCTGATCGTCCAGAATGAGAAAAATACTGGTCGCTATCGGGGGATCCTTGAAAAGGGCAAATTGCCGGCGGTGCTGGGCATAGAACGAAGTTCCAGCAACCAAAGGCATGGTGCGATTATCGAGCAGATATTATCCAATGGCCTTGCTGATCTCTCACCACTAGGCGGTGCAGCGGCGCATGCAACCTCACTCGTACCATATATCAACCGCGGACTGGTTGAAATTACCGACGAACAAATAAAATTACACGAATCTGCCAAGCCTTATGCGCGCAGTATCGCTGCCACATTTGACGAATTTCGCGGGCAAACGGTTGGAACCTTCAGCCAAGCCGTCTGACTAGTAGGTATGCTCTTACAGTTTGTCATTACCATTAGAGAATGTCGCCGGGATAAAGCGAGATTAACCGGGATAACGTGGGACAGAATACTTTGGCATTGGCGGAAAACGTAGAAAGATAGCGTCCGCCATGGGCGCAAAAGCGGACGCTAGCGTTTTTGTACCAACCGTCAGCGATAACGGACGCGCTGTACGCCACGAGTGTCAAAAATGTGCCGCAGACTACAAAGCGGGCAACGTATCAAAATTACTCTGATCCTTTACCGATACAAACACTAGCTTATCTGATTCCTAGAAAATCAATCAGCAAATTCATCTTTTTTACGGATTAACTTAGATCAGAGGTCGATGATTTTCTGATCAGATCCGATCAAACCCGCCTATCACTTTGATTATTGGTACATATAATTGGTATGACATAAAGTGCATCATATATAAACATATGGGTATATATTAACGGTTGACAATTTGGAATAATGAGCCGAGTTTCTCCATCAATAAAAATAACAGGGGAGAATGAGGATGTTTCGAGTAGGAATTGCGCGCGTGTCAGTCACTGGCAAAACGAGCGCTATGGCGGCACTTTTGGGCAGCACGGCTATCATGATGTTGGCTAGCCCAGCCTATGCACAAGATACGGCAACACAAGAATCGGGCGCGGCAGTTGCGTCGGATGCAAACGAGAATGTCATCATCGTTTCCGGCATTCGCAGTTCTCTTGCCAGCGCGCTCGCTGAAAAGCGCGAAGCGTCAAGTCTCGTTGAAGTCATTCAGGCTGAAGATATTGGTAAACTGCCCGATCAAAACCTTGCCGAGGTTCTCGAAAACGTAACAGGTGTGCAAATCACTAGGCGTGCCGGTGTCGGTTCCGGGGTCCAGATCCGTGGTACCGATGATAACCGTGTCGAGATTAACGGTGTTGGTACCGTTGGTTCTGGTACGGGCCGTGGTGGCATTAGTTTTGAAGATATTAACGCCGCTATCATTTCTTCCGTTGAAGTGACCAAAGCGCCGGAAGCAAAAACGACCGAAGGGTCGGTGGGTGGTACCATCAACCTGCGCACGATTCGTCCGCTAGATTTGACCGATCGCGTAATGTCTTTCCGCGCCCAAGGGGAATACAGCGAGCTGTCAGACAGCATCAAGCCTCGGTTTTCGGCAAGTTTCGGTGACAGTTGGTCTACTGGTATGGGCGAAATCGGCATTGTTTTGAGCGGAAGCTATACGCAACAAGAAGCAACATCTTTCCGTCCTCGGGTCGACCGGGATACCCTGATTGCCCAAGGCAGCGGCGTTACGTCCACAGGGGCCCCTGGACCGGACTTCGATTATATCGGCATTCAGTTCCTCAATCAGGAGCTGGAGAATTTCGAATATGATACCATCAACTTTGCCGGCACCCTGGAATGGGCACCGAACGACAATCTGAAGTTCTTTTTCGATGCGATCGTGAACGATCAGGAGCGGAGGCAAGACAGCTCGCGTATTCAGGGCTCTGGTGTAAGCTCTCTACGCTTCAACAATGTCCCGGATAGTTTTGAAACGGTCAACTATGGTACGCTCGACGGGGTGAATTTGGGTTCTATCCAAGCCGCACTGACTGGCGTAATCGAACCAAATCTGGCTCGCGATGACGATGATCCGAACCTTCGCTTTTCTAGCGACACGGGCGCCCGTGTCACCGATAGTCAGGTGTACAGATTTGGCGGCGAATGGGAAAGTGGCCGCTTTTCGATGCAGGCAGAGGCGTCAAGGTCGACCTCTAATACGCGCAACCCGAATCTTAGCACGACATTGAACTTCATCAACCCAAATCCTCTTACACCGCTTGATGGCACTAGTAATGATAACAGTGTTCCATTTCGTTACGATCTTACAGGCGGCGCGCTGACGTTCGGTGTCAACTTTGATTCACCATTCGCGCCGACAGTGGATCAGCTTCTGGACCCGAATAATACTGTTTTGGATGCGATAACGGCGAGTAACAACAGGACCGAAAATGCTGAAAATGCGGCTCGTCTTGATATGTCTCTCGAGCTTGAAGATTTGACTGGCTTTATCACCTCTGTTGACTGGGGCTATCGCTATAACAAGGCGTCATCTCTATTTGATCAAATCCGTTCTACATTTGGCACGGGCGCAATAGCAAACAGCCCAAATGGCTCTTTGTTCTCAGAGCTTATTGTTCAAGGCCCAAGCAATTTTGGCGATTTTGATGGTAGAGCGCTGGCGTTCCGAAATTTCCTTGTCGTCGATCCGGATCGCGCTTTTTCTGATCCAGAAGGAACATTGGATATTTTGCAAGCTGCCCTTGCAACGACAAACGGATCTATAGACGATCCCGTTTCTAATCCGGCTGCTTTCTTTGATATCGATGAAACAACCAATGCGGTATATGGTCAGGCCAATTTTGAGTTCGGTCCAGTCCGTGGCAATATTGGTCTACGTTATGTCAGTACGAAAGTTAATTCACGAGGCAATACTGTTGCCGCCGGAGTGGTAACGCCAGTAACGTCAAGCGGTAGTTATCAGGAATGGTTGCCGCGCGTTAATCTGGTTGCAGATGTCACTGATGATATCGTCATTCGTGCAAGCTACGGTGAAGATCTCCTCCGCCCGGATTTTAATGATCTATCGCTTTCGGTTAGCTTCCCGACGGGTCCGAATAATGCCGTGTCACTTGGTAATCCCAATCTGGCACCGGAAACAGTACAATCATTTGATGCATCGGTCAGCTGGTATTTTGCACCTGCATCAGTTTTGAGTGTCGGCTTCTTCCACAAGAAGCGTGACAGCCTGTTTGTTACGCAAGTAGAAGATGTTGCAATTGATGCAAACGGTTTCCGGGATATCACGGATCCTTGTGAAGGCGGCGGTATCTTCAACCCGCTTCCCGATCGCAACGTCTTGTCTAACATTCCGGGCAATGGTCTATGTGTTCCGCTTCAAACCATCATTAACGACACCGCCAGTACCAAGCAAACGGGCGTTGAAGTTGCGTTCCAATATGACCTTTCTCAATTTGAGGATACACTAGGATTTGCATCGGGCTTCGGTATCATTGCTAACTATACCTACCAGAAGTTCAGCGGTGGTGAGGCCACAAATAGTGCATCCACTCGCGGAGCTGCAATCTTGGCTTCAAGCAGTGGCCTGCCAGGGCCGTTTACTAGGGTACAAGGTTTGCTGGACTTTTCGCCGCATGCTTACAACGCAACCCTCTATTACGAGAAATATGGTATCTCGGCCCGGGCGCGTTATACATGGCGCGATTCATTCCGTACGTTGGATACGGCAGCCGGAGCCAGCTTGAACAGTACTCTTGGTTTTCCAACCGTTACAGAATCGCGAGGACAGCTTAACGCTAGTGTAACTTATGATGTCACCGACTATCTGAACATCGGCGTTGAAGGCGTTAACCTCACTAAGTCTAAAATTGAGCAGTCTTGTGTCAATAGCGGTGCACAGTTGTGCTTCCAAGGTCTACCGGATCGGAGAATCACTTTTGGTGCTACTCTGAGCTTCTAGGAAACGGTCGCAAGGTCGATTGCAGCTGTAAAAAGCTCAAGTGCCTTTGACTGCAAGCGCTTTTGATTGACGGGTTTATCGAACTCCAAACGGGGGCGGTGCGGTGGGAGCTTGAACCCACCGCACCGATTGGAGCTCTTGAATTGCATATTCGTTATCGACCAATATCACGGGTTTGCGCTAAGGGAATACAAGGCTTAGATAGCCTTGGTATCTTGGAGGAATGGGTAACTGATGGCTGAGCAAAGACTTTTTCATAGTGTTGCGGAACGGATAAGCGGTCTGATTGATGAGGGTATGTTTCCTCCCGGAACACGGCTGCCGGGCGAGAGAGAATTGGCCGAAAAGTTTGAGGTCAGCAGAGTAACCATTCGTGAGGCCGAAATCGCTTTGCAAGCAATCGGACGTATTCAAACTAAAACCGGATCAGGCGCCTATGTGTGTGAAGAACAGCCCAAAAATCCCGGTCATCTTCCCGATGTAAGCGCTTTTGAGCTTACCGAGGCGCGATCCCTGATCGAGGCGGAAGCTGCAGCGTTGGCAGCAAAAGTAATTTCGGACGAGAAGCTGCAAAAGCTTGATGATCTCATTATAGCCATGGCCAGCAGCGACGAAGAGGCTTCCCTTGCGGCTGATCGTGAATTTCACGCAACAATCGCTGGGTCGTCCGGCAATGAGGCTCTCGTCCATACAATTGAAACGCTGTGGCGAATGCGCGAGGAATTACCTCAGGTTAGGCATAGCTACGAAGCTGTATGTGATGAGGATGCCGAGATTCGTGCCGAGGAGCATCGGGACATATTGGACGCCCTCAAAGCCCGCAATCCTGCAGCCGCGCGCCGTGCCATGCGGGAGCATTTTCTGCGTCTAATCGGTTCGATGCTCGATGCCACTGAAAAGGAAGCACTACGCGAAGTACAGCAACGCGCCAGCGAAAGCCGCGAACGGTTCTTGCCAACCGCCGAAATGGGTTGATCACCGTGCTTTCGGACGAGGCCGAAATATGACCGTGGTTAGTCGATCTTAGTGTCCGCTTTCGGGATAAAGCGGTCACAACGCTAGTGTCCGCTATGGGGGCAAAAGCGGACATGACTGTTCTCAATTGCAAACACCGTCTGGGCTCTCGATATTCTTCGTTGCTGAGTGACCTAATCCTCCCACCCGAAAAACCTGCTTGTCTGCGAGATGCTGTTGAAGATGCCATGTGCAAAGATCAGCGGCATTATGTTTTTCCGAGCAAACCATAGATAACACATTCCAAAAGCAAATCCCGCAGCGCCTGTAATCAGCGCTCCGTACATTCCTTGATAATAGTAATGGCGATATCCGAAAAATATCGATGAGAAGACCACGGCGATTAAATCGGCCTTGAGCCCTCCTCCCAGAAAGTGACTTGCCCGACTGATAACAAAGGCCCGGAATAACAGTTCTTCAAAGAAGGATGCGTGGGTCCAAGTAAGAAACATAATACCAATATAGGCTGGCAAATTGCCTTCGACATGATCAAATCGTCCGCTGGCACCGACACTCTCGAAGAAATATCCCGCCACCAACTCCATGCACTTTACGGCCACAATAAACAGGAACATCGTGAGTAATGTCAGGCCCGCTGTTTTTAACCAGCTTTCCGGCCAACGCAGTCCTAGGTCTTTCCAGCCGAGACCCCTCCGCCGGAGCAATATCGTGCCGACCACCATCGCGCTAAAAGTTGATGCGGGGCCGGCATATAGGAAGCTATAGGGCAGCACCGATTGCTTCACGATGACAAGCACGGTCATCACAATCAACAAGTCAGCAAGTGCCCCGAAATTAAATGCACGTGGGCTTTCGCCAGATGTCTTCGCCGTCATAATCAATCGCTCAAGAGGTTGTTGATAGATGTCGAAAGGCTATTGCGGCTGTAGATGACGCCGATCCCGCAAACGGTAACGCCGATCGCAAGCATGGTGCTGACAAGCCAGATCGGATCGGGCTCATAAGTCATCGAGAATTGCGACTGGTAGATCAGCAAACCGGCGAGCCAAGTGCCCGATATCGCGCCGATACCGGCGATCAACGAAACGGTGAGCCAATCATAGAGTGCGAGTTTTACGCATGATTTTTTGGTCACGCCCATGCTCATCAACAGACCGTTTTTTTGCCGATCTTCGGCCTCAAAGCCCTTCATCGATGCGGCAATCACCAGTGCGGTCATGATCAACACCATGGCAGCGTAACCAACCACAAGCTTTGTGATCATCGCGAGTGTATCGTCAAAGCGTTGGGTCAGCTCTTTCAATGGCACCAGTGATAAAGATGGATGGTTCTGCCAAAGCGAACCAAGCTCACTCCAGGCTGCATCCGGGAGTTCCATGCTTCCCATATAGAAGACCTCGGGCTTGATCGCTTCAATCGCTCGCTCGGGGATCTGAAACCAGAATGTCACCGAACCGCCTCCCGGTTTAAAGGCGTGGCTGGCAACCAATTTGAACTGTGTTGCTTTCCCATCAATCACGAAGGTTAGCTGATCACCATAGTTCAGGCCTAAATCGGTCATCACTTCATCTTCAGCGGAGATTTGATTCCAGTTCGCTTCCTTTTCTGACCACCACTTGCCTCCAACCAATTGGTTGTTTGACGGGATGGTATTTGACCAATTAAGCCGGATGGAGCTTTTAACGGTGGCTAAGGTATCGCTGGGTGTTGAAATTGCTTCATCAATGGACAGGCCATTGATTTCGGATAATTTCGCGGCGGCATATGGCCGTAATTGCCGGATTTCACTCTTGTTCCTGCGTGCCCAATCCTCAAGCACAGGCTTATCTTGGGCCTGCAGTTCGGCGACCATCAAATTGCCGTTATTGGCGCGTGTGTAACCTTCCATGGTGGTGCCGATATCTTTCATCAACATCAGCGTAAAAAGCAGCAGCAGGCTGCACAGACCCAGCCCGAGTATCTGCGATGATTTACTCAATATCCGCTGTTTCATGATGAAGAAATTAAAGGACAATAATCCGGGGTATTTTCGTCCCCAAAGCTCACCTGCGGTTAGAACGATCCAGCTCAATATTGCCATCAGCAAAAGAGCAGCGCCTAACGCGCCCAGCGTCAAACCGGTCAGCAGAAAATTATCCGAATAATATGCAGCGAGCAGCGAGATGCTCGCAAAACCCCAAAATAATCTCAGCAAATGTGCGGACGGATATGCGACAGCGCGGATCAGGCTAACCAATGAAGTGCGACTGAGCTGCCACAACATCGGAATTTGAAAGGCAAGCAAGAGTATAAATATCAAACCAGCAGTCTTCACGATAGTAGCTGGATGCCAGCCCGATGTGATGCCAGGAAATTGTTCGGCCAGTTGCGCGATCAGAAAATACTGCGCGATATAAGCGAGGCCAATTGCGATCAAGAAAGAGAGCAGGAAGCCTAAAAGCCATTGCAGCAGGGATAGACGGAGGCACGATGCCAAAGACTGTCCGAAGCTGAGATACACGGCCAAGCGTTGCTTCTGTCGTTCCAGATAACGCCGATTGGCCATATCGATTGCGATCGCGGCAAGGAAAAAGAGGATGACCGACGCAAGGCCAAGGAAATTCTCGGTCCGCTGCCAGAATAGTGCCAACGGATGATCGCCGCTGGCTTTGGTTAGGAGGGTGAAATCATTGAGATTATCAGAGGCCCAATTTTCGATGTTTTCCTGCTGTCCAGCGGTTGCCGTTAGCAAGTAACGATACAAGGTCTTGCTACTCTTAATATCTTCAATCGACAGAGATTTACCGTTGATCAACGCCCGCATGGCAACGGAGTGACCTTCCATCAATCGATCAGGTTCATGATATATAATCGCGCTGAAACGGAATGTTTCCTCGCCAATTGCTATCCGGTCACCAATATCTGCGTCAATCTTGCTGCTTGCTCTGGGGCCCAACCATATTTCTCCTGGTGGCGGTCCATGTTCGATCGTCTTCTGGATTGTTTGATTTTGAGTAGCCCCAATTTTGAGACTGCCTTGCAGCGGGTAATTTTCATCGGTGATTTTTAGCTGCACTGGAATGGTTTCCCCGCGCAGGGAAATCGCCAGCGGGGTCAACTGTACTTTGGCAATTCTTGCGGCCTTGTCAGCAAGCAACTTTTCATCGCTATTTGACAACGGGCGTGGTCCTGAAACAGAGATATCTGCACCCAGCATATTGTTGAGATTACCATCCAGATATTGCTGCACTGAAGCGCTCGTTAGCGACAATGTCGATAGGAATAATATCAGGGTAATTTGGGTCAATATCACCAAACGACCATCGCTTGATTTACTGTCGTTTATGAAATTATCGAGGGCCAGTTTTATCCAACTCATTTGATTTTCTCGAGATGGGCTTCGGAAAGCGCGAAACAATTATCAGCGCGTTCAGCCAGAGCAGAACTGTGGGTAACTATAATCAATGCTGATCCGGTTTCCTTGGCGAAATCGAACATAAGATCGGCTACATTGTTCGAAGTAGCTTCATCCAGATTCCCGGTCGGTTCATCGGCGAAGATAAAGGCTGGATTGGATACAAACGCTCTGGCAATCGCCACCCGTTGCTGTTCTCCCCCGCTCAGTTGCGTGGGCTTGTGATTGGCGCGATCGTCAAGATTGATTTTCTTCAGCCACTCTCTGGCGATATCATATGCCTGCTTGTTGCCGTTCAACCGCAGCGGCAGCGCAATATTTCCGATCGCATCCAATTCCTGCATAAGGTGAAATTGTTGGAAAACAAAACCTGACCTCTGGCGCAGTTTAACGGGTGAGATTTGCTCGCCATCGCAAGTAAATATTATCTCTCCTAAACGAGGCAGCTCGAGACCCGCAGCCAAAGACAACAAACTAGACTTGCCGACGCCCGACGGGCCAACAATAGCGTGTGTGCTTCCGCCTGAAAATGAAAGCGACAGTTTGTCAAACAACGAGATACGGCCATGCGGCGTATCAAAATAGTGACCGACGTCCTTTAGTTCTATTTTATGATCCATGCAGTCCTCAAAATTTTCGTGTGAGAACATTGATAGGGTGGCCAGTGTCAAATGAATGTGAAGTCGGTTTTGACAGCTTTTTGACATTGATTTCGCTAAGCCAAAGGCTGGGCGAATAATGCGTTGGCTTGTGCTAGTTTGCGCAACCAGATTTTGGAGATGGACAAGCTGATGCGAGTTTTGGTGGTTGAAGATAATCTGGATATTCAGGCCAATATTGCCGAGTTTTTGGAGCCGGAATATATCCTGGATTTTGCTTATAATGGTGATCACGGATTAGAACTGGCGCTCGCCAATGACTATGATGTGATTGTCCTCGACCTTATGCTGCCGAGACGTGACGGCATAGACCTCTGCAAAGCCTATAAGAACGAAGCAAATCTGCAAGCGCCAATCCTGATGTTGACCGCGCGCGATACATTGGAAGACAAGGAAGTTGGATTTGCCGCAGGTGCTGATGACTATCTGACCAAACCGTTCGCGTTGCGGGAATTGAAAATTCGGATTGATGCGCTTGCCAAGCGTCCGAAAATCAAAAATGCTTCATCGCTGAGATACGGCGAACTAATGTTTGACCCCACAGATAATATCGTGAGCAATGGGTCTTCATCGAGACCTCTGAACAACAAAGAAGCCATAATTTTTAGGCTTCTGATAGAGGCTGCGCCCAATGCGATTTCCAGCGAGACCATTGCTTATAAAATTTGGGGAGAGGATCCTCCAAATTCCGGGGCGCTCAGGACACATGTATATAACTTGCGGAAAATACTGTCATCGCTGGAAACCTGCTGCAAGATCGAGACCGATCGTTCTCGCGGTTATCGCCTGAAAGAAAGTTCATCCGATGAATAGACGACCGCAAAAAGTAAATGATCTGGTGCTCCGCAATTTCATCACGTCAATCAGCATATGTTTTTTAATCACCGTGTTTATGGCGGTGATGTTTCAATTCAGTCTTGAAGATGAGATTTTTGGAAATCAGGTCAGCGTGAAGGCAGATCAACTGTCATCATCGGTACAATATGAAAAAGGAACCAAGAGAACGGTTTCAGGTTTGGAAATGGAATATTTCCATGGGACAGAGGCGATGCCCAAGTGGCTGGTCAGTCAAATTAAATCTGATTGGAAGGCCGGAGAATATGAAGTTTTTGGCGGTGAGCACGGGCATTACCACCTGGCGGTGCGAGGCGAAGGCGAAGCAAAGCAATATTTGATATTCAATGCGCGCACCTATGTTCGATCAACCGAGCAAGTATGGGGTTTTGTGATATTGATAGCTCTGCTGGGCGGTTTGATGCTGCTTGTTACCATCTTCTTTTTGCTGCGAATGACCAAGAAGTTGAGTTTGCCAATAGAGAAAATTGCATCAGCGGTGACTTCTGGCAAGATGCTGGAGCATACTTCTTTGGACTTAAGCGGCGCTCCTGTTGAAATAAAAGTCTTGGCTGATGCAATTGCCGACAAAGACAAACACATTCAAAATCTGATGGAACGCGAAAGGCAGTTTAATCGGGATGTGAGCCATGAATTGCGCACGCCGCTATCAGTTGCGGTTGGCGCTGCCGAAATTATGGAGAAAGAGGGTCAAAAGGGCGCTCCCTTCAAAAGACTAGCATCCTCTTTAGGCGACATGCGGCTTCTGACGGAAGGAATCCTATGGCTGGGGCGGCAACCTGATGACAACGCAAGATGCAATGTCTGGAAAACATGCTTGCACGCAATCGAACTGAACAAGCATCTGCTTGATGAGGGCAACGTAGAAATAGACATCACCGGTAGTGAGAATATTGACATGCCGGTCCCGGAAGCTGTTGCACAAGTCATTGTCGGGAATCTTGTGCGCAATGCTTTTGGTTATACAGACAAAGGGATGGTCTCGCTTTCTATATCCGATGGACAGTTGAGCATTGAAGACACCGGAATTGGGATTGGACAATCCGCCAGCAGAAATGGTTTTGGCATTGGATTATCACTGGTTGAAAGACTGTGTTCGCATTTTGGAATTCAGGTCTCCGTTGATGCCCGTTCGGAAGGCGGGACATCAGCAGTTGTTTCCTGGTAAATTGGCTGTTTGTGAAAAGTCTCTTTTAGTGCTGTATTTTGTCGCAGAGGTGCATTTGACGCTGTTTTGACTCTTGGGCCTTTAAAAAGTCTCCAACCTAATGGAGATTTCGATGAACAAACTCATGGCAATAGTAACGACCTTCTTTGCTGCCTCGGCAATGATCTTGGGCAACGCAAGCGCGTCTGCACAAACCAATGTCCAACAGCTTGCATTGGAAGCGCCCGATGGGAACCGGATTACCGGGTTTATCTATCAGAACATAAAGACAGAAAAAGATGCGCCCTTGGCTATACTGATGCACGGTATGACTGGCTCCAGCCTCGGCTGGTTAGCGCACGATCACGGTTCCTATACTGATTTGATCACCAAAGATTTGATTGGAAGAGGGTACCGGGTTGTAGCATTGGACGCTCGATCACATGGCGCACGAAAAGATGATATGAAACCGCTTGAGCGGTTGAAAAACCTAAGGTCCGGCAAGCCTGAGCCTTATTTGGCAATGATCGAAGGCACTTTGAATGACTATGATGTGTTGCTTGCGAAAGTGAACAGCAAATTTGGACCACCCAAACACATATTGGCGGCAGGATATAGTATGGGCGCGCAAATGGCGGTGCTTTTTGCGGCGAAACACAAGGAAGTGACGCATATCGTCACCATGGTGCCACCGGCAGCGCAAAGTGCAAAGGTCGTCGCACCCATCAACCATGCCAGCAAAGTGCACGCCCGATGGCTTTTGATAACCGCGAGCAAGGATCAATTTTCAAGCAAGGCAGACAATGATGCATTGGCCAAAGCTGGTGGCGAAAAACTGACGCGGGTTGAGTTTGATAGCAAACACAGGTTACCGCGCGGATATGTCGATGCTGTGATCGATTGGATTGCGAGCATTGGGCCGAGGAATCAAACTCAAATCCAGTAGAATGAGACTTTTGCAGTTATTCAGTTGCTACCGATTCACGTTGCATTCCTAATGTCCGCTTTCGGGATAAAGCCGCCACGACACTAATGTCCGCTATGGGTGCAAAAGCGGTCTTATTTCATATGAGCACGCTTGCTGCAGCGATGTTGTGAAGAGATTGCATCTAGGCTACTCTACAATGTGAGTTGATAAAAGCGACTGGGGAGAAACAGATGACCTACGTGCCTGAAAATAGGGCTATCTACGACGCAGATAGCCACATCATGGAGCTCCCCAACTTTCTTAAATCATATGCTGACCCTGGTTTGCGAGATGAAATTCCCGAAGTCAGTTATAGTGCTTCGCTCGTTACTGACGACGAGGTCGCGATTATTATGGAGCAAGGCGGTCAGCATAGCGAGGATCACAAAAATTCCATGATCGCTCTGGGTGACGATTTGATCAAAACTTCCAAAGAAATACAGGCCCTGGGTGCGTTTAACTCCTCAGACCGTTCAAAGGCGGTCGATCTGTTGGGGTTTCGCAAACAGCTTGTATTCGCCACCCACAGCGTAGCGTTGCCCTTTCACCCCAGTTCCAAAACCGAAGCGCGATTGCGCTACGGGGCGACACGCGCACATAACCGGCACATGGCAGACTTTTGCAGCGATGATGAGCGATTGCTCGGCGTGGCAATCACCCCGCTGGATGTTCCTGAAATGGCAATCGCAGAACTGGATTTTGCGATTGAATCCGGACTCGACGCGGTTTGGGTTCCTCATAGGGCACCGATTGGCTTCTCATGCGGTCATGTCGATCTCGAACCGTTTTGGGCAAAGCTGGCAGAGGCGGGTATTCCGTTTCTATTCCATGTCGGCGGATCACCGCTGCAAGCGATGAAGTCGTGGAGCAACAATGGCCGCGCCGCTGTCAAAGACTGGATGGGTGGCGGCGAGAATGTACGTACCAAGGATGCGTTCGTTCTGCACCAAGCGGTGGAGACATTTATCAGCATGATGGTTGCCGAAGGTCTATTCGAACGTCATCCGAATCTGCGCGGAGCCGCCGTGGAACTGGGCGCAGGCTGGGTACCGGAATTGCTCCGCCGGATGGACGATTTAACCCGCATTTATAGCCGTGCGGATGAAAGCGTGCGCTTTGACCGTACGCCATCAGAACAGATCACGGCACAAATGGCTTTTACCCCATTCCCGCATGAAGACGTTGCCAATATGATTGCGCAGTCAAACCCGGACCTCTATTTATTCAGCAGCGACTATCCGCATGTCGAAGGTGGCCGCGATCCACTCGGAAAATTTGACGGACATCTAGCCGATGCAGATGACGCAACCAAGGAAGCATTTTTTACGGAAAATTTCCTTCGGATTTGGCCCGAAGCCCGAGCGCATTAAAATACAGCGCCCTGCAGCCCGCAACTGGTGGAAGCGCTTTTACAGTTTGTCGTCAGCAAATCATTGTCACTGATGGTGTGATGACTTACACTGATGTCAATGACCGAAATACCTGATACTCCTCCGCCCGTCGATTCCACTCCCATCTGGAAATCGCGCTATAATCATCCCACGGATTGGGATCAATTTTTCGAACCCTTGTCGATGCCCGCCATGTTTTTCCGATCGGCCGGTCGCCGGGGCGATGCAAATTTGCTAGACTTTATGGGCCGCAAATATAGCTATGCCGAGGTTGCTGCTGGCGTCGTTCGGGTGGCCAAGGGGTTGCAGGAGATGGGTATCAAAAAGGGGGACCGGATTGGTCTGTTTCTTCCCAATGTTCCGCATTATGTGACGGCCTATTATGGCGCGATGGCCATAGGCGCAACGGTGGTCAATTTCTCGCCGCTTTATACGGTTGAAGAGCTGAACCATCAGGTGGAGGACAGCGGCACCAAAGTCCTTTTCACACTTTCGGCCAGCGCGGTGTTTCCTACAGCTTATGCTGTGCTGCAACAATCGAGCCTCGAAAGATTGGTGGTCGGTAGCGTTGCCGGTGCGCTACCCGTTGCAAAAGCGCTCTTCTATCGCTTGTTCAGGCGTAAGGAAAATTCGCCTCAACCAGATGATGACCGGATCACGCGTTTCGCCGATCTGACCGACAATGACGGTAAATATGTTGCGCCGAATATCCATCCCGAAAAGGATATAGCGCTATTGCAATATACTGGCGGAACGACCGGGACGCCCAAAGGGGCGATGCTCAGTCATCAGAACCTTACCGGCAATGCTCGCCAGATAAATGGCATAGATCCCTTCATAGACGATGATGATCGATTAATGGGCGTGCTGCCTTTCTTCCATGTCTTTGCCAACAGTGCGGTGCTTAACCGCACGGTGCAAAGAGGCGGAGAGATTGTTATGCTGCCGCGCTTTGATGCCAAGCAAACATTGAAAGCGATCACCCGGAATCGGATTACCGCGATGCCGGGTGTACCGACCATGTATCAAGCGTTGCTCGATCATCCCGATATCGACAAGACAAATTTCTCGTCGCTGAAAGTATGTGTATCCGGCGGAGCTCCGCTGCCGCTGGAGCTCAAGAAGAAATTTGAAGCGAAAACCGGTGCAAAACTGGTCGAAGGCTATGGTCTTACGGAGAGTTCCGGAGTGGTTAGCGCTAACCCCTATTCCGGTTTGAATAAGTCCGGAACGATCGGGCAACCTGTGCCGGGGACGCTGGTTAAATTGGTCGACAAAGAAGATCCGACGAAACAAGTTCCTGAAGGCGAGCCAGGAGAATTAATCTTCTCTGGGCCTCAGGTCATGCAGGGCTACTGGAACCTGCCAGCTGCTGATGATGAAGTATTTGTAGATGGTTTCCTGCGCACGGGCGATGTCGCGGTTATTGATGAGGACGGCTACATAGAAATTGTCGACCGGATAAAGGACATGATCGCAGTTGGCGGTTTCAAAGTGTTCCCCAGCCAAGTCGAGGAAGTGCTTTACAAGCATGAGGCTGTAAAGGAAGCGCTCGTAATTGGTGTGCCCGATGATTATCGCGGCGAAAGCCCCCGCGCTTATGTCGCTCTGGAAGAAGGAATGGACATCGTTGGTCCGGCACTGAAAGACTGGCTCAATCCGCAACTTGGAAAGCATGAGCGGGTTAGCGATGTGGTTGTGCGTGACCGTCTGCCCAAAACAATGATCGGAAAGCTCGATCGCAAAACTCTCAGGGCAGAGGAATTGGGATAGCCAACGCTTGAACTCAGAATTCTAAGCAATCACCGAATCTGGTTGGACACTTGTGGCAAGTTTGTCGGCGAGATCACGACTAAGTAGCGCCATCATGGCATTCTCAAAAGCCGATGACTTTTTCATCAGCCGCTCAATTTCGACGCTATCCCATTCGACATATCGCGTGCCAGGCAGGGCGGTGACGTCTGCTGTTGGTGGACCTTTGAGCACGAAGGCAATCTCTCCGATAAAATTGCCGTCGTCCAATGTGAATTCGTGCTTTCCTTTTTTCGCGTGAACGGATCCATCAAACACATAATATAATTTGGAAAGTAGCTCGCCTTCTTTGGTGAGTGCCTCAGAGGATTGCACAGTGCGCCAATTTGCAATTTTCAATAGTTGCCTAAATTGGCCTGGGCTGAATCCTTCAAATGCCTTGTACAACTGTTTTTCTTCAGCGCTCAACGCGAACACCGAGCGTTCCAATACAATGCGAAACAGAACAATAAGATTGGCGACAGTCAAAATGACCGTGGTCAGGATCGCGTCCCACAGAGGCGTATCCGGGAATAGATAATAATAGAGCAGATAGAAAACGGATCCGCTAAGGACCAGCAGCCGCAGTTTCATTTCATCCCGAATAAGGAAGGCGATGATGTAGAACAGAGCCCCGACATGGATCAGCAAAGCGGCATTAAAATCAATTTCCATTTTGCTTCCATCGGGTTTTTGCATAAGTATTGCAATATCTTCACTCGAAAAATTGCGATTAATGCAAAGCGCACATATCATATTGACGACCGCCATATTGATCACATTGACGACGTCAGTGTTTCTGATTGTTTGGTCTCGCAAAACCCTGCTTGTGGGAGAGCAACCGAGCCGCCTGATGGCATTTATCGCTATTCTGTTCACGTCGGGTTTGGATGTTGGCCTGATCTTGTTTCCTTTGACCGAATTTCCGGTTTACGAGGCAGAATCCGTTTACGCCTTCACTAACCCCTTAGCGATTGAATTTGGCTTTTGGGGCTTCCTAGTCTGGGGCTTTTACTTTCTCACAACATTCTATTTCTGTGTTGTCGAACCTCGCCTAAAATTGTTCGAGATCGGGTGGGTGAAGATGATCAACAATCTGGTGATTATTGGCACTTGCGCTTTCACCGGGTTTCTTTTCTTCAGCTATCTCCCCGATTATATTGCCGATATTCCAGAGGTCGCGCGCTATGCTCTTGTGGCGGTTGTCGTACTCGCCGCCGTAATATCAAGTACCGATATTCGCTTGGTCATATGGCTGAGTATTGGCTCTTTTCTGCTGTTCCTTGCGTTGATCACAGCAATGTTGATGCACAGCGATATGCGTGTTGAGCAATTTGTACAAAGCGGACAATATCTGGGTGGCTATTTTCGCAATCTACACAGGTTCGTTAGCCCGTTGACCGACTATCATGCTTTCTATCTTTTCTGGTGGTTCGCTTGGAGCATCATGATCGGCCAATTTGTTGCACGATTTGTTGGCGGCCTTCGGCCTTGGCAGCTGCTGGCGGCATTGCTCGTCTTGCCATCTATACCCATCGCCTTGTGGTTTTCGATATTATTCCATGTTCACAGCCAAGAAATCCCGCTGACCGGATTTCTGCAAATTTCCATGATAGTGGTCGGCATTATTTTTGTGATCAATTCGCTGGATTCCTTAACGCGGCTCTATTCGGAAAATCTCAATCTCACGGTCGAACGGTTGGGGCGATCATTATATATCGCCATCCATTGGGGCCTGCTCTTCGGGTTAATCTTGTTATACCAATTCACACCGCTGAAAATTGAGTGGATCGGCATGGTGGTTATTTTGCTCTACGCTTGTATATACGCGCTGATTTTTCAGCGGCGGCGTCAACTAACAGCCGCCTCGTTCCAAAGGGTATAAAACGCATGCCAACCACCTCCGATGCAGACTGGGATTATATCATAATTGGTGCTGGCTCTGCGGGATGCGTGCTCGCCAATCGCCTTACAGAAGACGGCAAGAACCGCGTATTGTTGTTGGAAGCCGGTGGTAGTGACAAGAATATCCTGGTCCAGATGCCTACTGCGCTGTCCTATCCAATGGCATCCGAAACTTATAACTGGGGATATCTGTCCGAGGGCGAAGCCGCGCTTGATGGCCGCCAGATAACCTGTCCACGCGGCAAAGGACTTGGTGGTACATCGTCCATTAACGGCATGGTTTATGTACGCGGGAATGCTTGCGATTTCGAAGAATGGGAAGAAGCGGGAGCAGAAGGTTGGGGCTATGCCAATTGCTTGCCCTATTTCAAGCGATCAGAGACCTGGCAAGCCGGTGAAGACGACTATCGGGGCGGTAGCGGACCGCTGGGCGTCGGCGGCGGTAATAATATGAATGGCAATCCGCTCTATCAGGCCTTTATCGACGCTGGTGTCGAGGCAGGATATCCGTCCACCGAGGATTATAACGGCTTCCGCCAAGAAGGATTTGGCGCGATGCATATGACGGTACGCGGCGGCATTCGGGAATCCACATCTCGAGCCTATCTCGATCCGGTAAAATCGCGAGCCAACCTGACAGTATGGACCGATGCACTTGTCGATCGCATAATGTTGGAAGACAAACGGGCTGTCGGAGTGATCCTGAACCATAGAGGTGTGCAGAAAACCGTCTTGGCCGATAAGGAAATAATCCTGTCAGCAGGCTCCATCGCTTCGCCAGCAATTTTGCAGCGCTCCGGTGTTGGAGCCACTTCCCTATTGAGCAAAGCTGGCGTTGAAACCTTGCATGAACTGCCCGGTGTTGGAGAAAATCTGCAAGACCATCTCGAAATTTATTTTCAGTTTCGCTGCAAAGAACCTGTGAGTCTAAACAACAAGCTTGGTTGGTTTAGCAAGCTGTTGATCGGGGCCCGCTGGTTTTTCTTTAAATCGGGTCTTGGCGCGACCAACCATTTTGAATCCTGTGCCTTCATTCGATCAGGCGCTGGTATCAAGTCGCCGGATATCCAATATCATTTTCTGCCTGCCGCGATGCGTTATGACGGCACGCCATCTCTAAAAGGTCATGGTTTTCAGGTTCATGTCGGCCCCAATAAACCCAAAAGCCGGGGGCATGTGCGTATCCCGTCAGCAGACCCTTCGGCTGCACCAAAGATCACGTTCAACTACATGCAGCATGCCGATGATGTGGAAAAATGGCGTAAATGTATAAGACTGACGCGAGAGATTATCGGGCAACCAGCGATGGATGCTTATCGCGAGGAAGAGCTGCAGCCCGGCATACAAACTGAAACGGATGAGCAGATTGATGCGTGGGTGAAGGACAATGTCGAAAGCGCCTATCATCCTTGCGGTACGTGCAAAATGGGACCGGAAAGCGATGCCATGGCTGTGGTGGATACCCAGTGTCGGATCATCGGACTGAATGGGTTGCGCGTGGTCGATGCGTCCATCTTTCCCACAGTCCCCAACGGAAATATCAATGCGCCAACCATCATGGTCGCGGAACGTGTCTCCGACATGATCTTGGGGAAGCCCCTGTTACCCGCTTCCTCGGCGCCAAGCTGGATTGATGAAAATTGGCAAACGCGGCAACGCGAAGGGCAGGCAGTTCGCGCGCTGGGTTAAGGCCCGCGGTAAGTAATTGGGTGCTCACTTCAATATCTAAGCTCAACAGTCGCACATAAACGATCAGCCTGTTGAACCGTCATAGAGAGCGTATTTTGTGAAAGGTCTTTGTGGGTCAGTTCAATTTGGAACGGGCGTCCCAACTCCACATAGCGTTTGAAATTCATTTCACCACCGATGAATAGGTGCGGTCCGCCTTCGAGCAAGAGATTTGCAAATTGCCTGGCTACATCGGCAAGATGTGTTGAATTCACGTGATCACCAGACCCGCTGAGAAAGGGGTGTGCTGGTGGAAATCCATTTTCCTTTGTGATTAGCGCGTGAGCAGTGGGTACACCATGGTTGATCAATGGTGAGAGAAAACTTTCTCTTTGAGTCGCTACTCCGACAATATTGGCAGGCGCATACTCAAAACCGTCTATCGCTGGTGGCACAGCGATTTTCTGCTTTGCCTTGTCTCGCCAGGATTCGAAATCCCGGGTTTGAAAGACAACACCCGCCCCGCTCATGCGGTAGACCAACGATCCATCGCGGTCGAAAAAAGTCAGCCGATAGCGCGGATTGCCTTCATCGCTAGCTGCATCTGCAACGCCGTGGGTGGCATGACCCGCACCAGGCTCTCCACAAGCCCAATGGGTTTGGGTCAAGGCAGACCATTTGGTCGGATCCCATGTCCCTCGCGCCGAACTGGTTTCCACTGATGCCCAATAATTAATGGTCTGCACTACGATAGGATCAAACGGATGCAAAGCCAGCCAAGGCCATTGCTCTCGGTCCGATGAGCATTTGAATGCAACAATTCCATCGTCCAAAACGCTATGAGAATGCGTGAATGGGTTTGCAGCAACTTTTTTCATAAGCCGAAGATTGCAGAAGTCTGACTATCTTACAACCGATTAGGAATGCCCGCTTTGGGTGCAAAAGTGGACGTTAGCCAAAAGCGCTCACCACCTCGTATCTAGGTCCTTGCTGATTTATCGATTGTGCCGAATCCAATTTGCATTATGTTACAATATGTTGGTTGGGGGACGGCCTTTTGGATTCGTTGGAGCGGCAAGATAAGCTCGCTGAAATTGGTGGCCATGCACAGGCGGTGCTTTTTGGGCCATTTCAGCTTGTTGCGCAGGATGGCGCAGAAATCCTTATTTCAAATCGCCGTGCGCGCGCTTTGCTGGCAATGCTATGCTTGGCGCCGGATGAACCTATTGACCGCGATCATTTAAGCAAGCTTTTGTGGCCTGGCCGGTTTGAAGCACAAGCGCGGGCGAGCCTGCGACAATGTTTGTCGGACTTGGGCAAAATATTGGCGACAGCGGATTGTGACCTTTTGGATATTTCGCGATCCCGGATCCGCCTGAAAACCGGAACCGTCAAAACCGATCTCTCCGATCTGCATGTCTGCCTCACGGAAGGCGATAGTCTTGAAGCGACCGAAAGACTGACGTCCATCGGTACCAAACCATTGTTGGATCAGATGAATTTTGGCGAAGCGTTCAACGATTGGCTTACAGGGCATCGCCATCAGGCGGAACAGCGTTTGCAAAGCGCGGTCACAACAGCATTATCAGCTTTGGAGAAACGTGATAATCTGGCTGGACATGCCCGATTGCTTAACGTCTGGTCGGTGCGATCCCCTACCGGCAAAACAATATCGGACCGGAAACAAGGCAAAGCCCGGATTGCCGTACTGCCATTTAAATCGATGTCCGATCCGGACGATCACGGATTTTTTGCCGATGGTGTTGTTGACGAACTGATCACCAGTCTGGGACAGGTGCCGCAGCTTCTGGTTGCCGGTCGGACGTCATCCTTTCAGTTCAAGGATTCGAACAAAGCCCCGTCGGAAATAGCCGGTGCACTTAACGTGTCGTATCTTTTGGAAGGCTCGGTTCACCGGCAAGAAGAACAGGTTCGTGTTGCCGTCGGTCTGGTTGACGCGGAAAGCGGCTTTGAATCATGGGCCTTTAGCTATGATGGGAGTCTCGACGATATGTTTGCCGCCCGGGCAGAAGTTGTACAGGCAGTAACAAACGGGCTGAGTGATGCGCTCAAATTGAAGGAGCATGACACCAAACCCCGCAAGCTGACCAGCAATAGGGAAGCTTATGGGCTTTATTTGCAAGGGCGGGCGCTAACCATCAGGGCCATCGGAGATGGCGTGCTGCCAACAGCCATTGAACTGCTCGAGAAGGCGCTGGAAATCGATCCCGAATTTGCGGAATGCTGGACGGCACTGGCCGAAGCAGAGATTAATATGACGGTCTACACGCCCTGTCTGGACAGATTGGAGCGATGCGAAAAAGCTGCCGGATATGCAAAGAAAGCGCTTAGCCTGTCGCCACAGCAGGCACATGCCCGTATCGTACTTGCCTTTTATGCGTGGACGCAAAATAATATTGTCGGTGCGCTTGACCTGGCTTTCGAGGCTTACCGGCTGGAACCCAACAATCCCGATGTTCTAAACCGTGTCGGTTCTTTCCTGCTCTATTGCGGGCGTTCTCGGGACGCCTTGCCCTATATTGAAGCCAGCATAGATCAAGATCCGGTAAATGGCCGTAATTACGCTATACTTTCAGCAGTTTATCTCAACCTTGGTAATGTTGATGCCGCTATTGAGGCGGGGCAGAGGATGGTCGATCTTGGTTTTCCATCTCTGTGGCTCGCAGCCGCATTGGCAGTATCGGGCGACAATGATGCTGCGGTGGAAACCTATCAGCTGACAAAGAAGCTGATGAACACTGTCATATTTCCGCCGGCGGGCAGTGCACCGCTCGACCCGGATGCGATGGATGCCTATTGGCTGATGGCTGCGAAGGGACTTTGGAGCGGTGAAGACCAGGATCGCAAAAATTATTGCATTGTGGTGGAGATGCTCCACGCGACACTGCACGATCCCTATGATAGTACGATCACATTACCGGCGATCTGGATGGGTCAGGCGCAGATGGTCTTCAAAACCCTTGGCCAGCAGATAACAACGGCCAATTTTTTCTCTTTCATGTCGCTGTGGACCGACGCAGAGCCGATAAACCAGATTCGACTGGATCCGGACTTTATGGATTTTGCAGAGCGTATCGGAATGGTTGCGGCATGGGAAAAATATGGCTGGCCGGATCTACTCCCCAAACCTTCCACCATGAACTAGATCATTATTGACGCTTTTTTGACGGTAGCGCCGTTGACGCGATGTTACAACTGCGCCCATCAATAACGCACCGAAACTGCAGACAAGCCAGACCAATTTTATCGGATCGGAATCATTCGATTCCGGCAACGAGAAAGCTGTGCCTGCTGTTTCAAAATATTGAAAACAGGAGAGTTAAAGTGAAACTGATGAAAAAGATGATGACTGCGACATGCATTACACCGGCTTTGTTTTTTCCAGCGGCAAATGCCCAAACCGTAACGAAACCAGCTGCCGATGTTACAGCGGAACAAGTTTTTGAACTCTCGTCTGCTCAGGACGCCGGCACGAACGGCGGCGGTCCATGGGTCGCGGAGAAAGATGCCATTTGGCAACGCGGAGAAATCTCTGCAATTGAAGTTTGCCATGGGGCACATGTTGATAGCATTACGCCTATTTATGCAGGTGTACGCGGCACAAAATTTGGCGGCAATGGAGGAAGATGTGAAATATGGACTCTCCCGAAAACGGGATATTTGAAAAGCATCTATATTTGGTCCGGCAGATATATGGATGCAATTCAATTTCATATGAGCGAAGGCAAATCTTCTAAAATATTCAGCGAAGGGGGCGGTCGTCGGACAATTCTAGAAGACCGCAACGGCGCAGCTATCCGGAAAATTGACGGCAAATGGGGCGTTTATCTCGACCGCGTACGCGTACATTTCGGATTGCCTTACTATATTGATAACGTCAAATTTGATTATGATGCCCTGAAAAAACAGATGGACGTCACCAAGCCGGAACAGATTGATCTTCAGTTTGTGAGCGCTTGCCGAAGCAGTAGCTCTGTTTCTCAGAAAATTGAGATTTCTAAGAAAGTGAAGGAGATGCACAGCTTTAAATTTAGCAATACAACGGCGTTAAATATCAAGACCTATGTAGAAGGCGGTTTTGGACCAATTGTTAAAGCTGGCGTTGAAACCAGTGTGAACACTGCATTTACTGTCGAAAAAGCAAATGGTTTTGAAACCGAGTCAAATTATGTTCGGACGATCAACGCCACTGCGCAGCCAGCCACAAAAATACATGTCATAACCACCTCAAAAAAGGCTGACCTTGATCTCCCCTATACCTATGATCTGATCCACTACAAAAACGGCAACAAAAAAGACGTTGTCAGGTCGCAAAATTTCAATGGTGTCTATAAAGGGAACAAGACAGCGTCCACAGAGACTGAACAGATCGACTATGATTGTGAGACAGACCAACCTCTTGATGAAATTGCTGCAGATGACGAATATGATGTGCAGTGATAAAATAATATTGACGCTTTTTTGACGGTAGCGCCGTTGACGGGATGTTACATTTTAGCCCATCAACAACCTACTGAGATTGCAGACAAGTTAGACCATTTAGGTTGGTCCGGAAACCCCCGGTTGCCGCCAATGGAAGAGCTTTGCCTGCGGTTTCAAGCAAACCAAAACAGGAGAATGATGATGAAATTGACGAAAACAATGATGATCGCAACCGCGATGCTGGTGACAACACCAATGGCCTTGCCAACAGTCGCAGCGGCACAGGAATTCCCGATGGTGGCCGGTGACTATTCGCAAGTTAGCGGAATTTTTGTCAAAGACGGCGGAGCGTTCAAATATGCGACCCACCTTGCAACCAAGTGGGTCGACGTTCAGGAATTTGCCAAATCCAAGGGCTGGATCAGCGATTACAAAATACTCATCAACGAATATCCCCGCGATGGCGAGCCAACAATCTATCTGATGACCACCTTTGCGAAAATGGCTGATGCAGCGGAAGGCGAAAGACGCAACAAAGCATATGATGCCTACATGAAATCGTCTGCAGAGCAGCAAATAGCAGAATCCGGTAACCGGGCGGAATACCGGACCGTGCAGAGCAGCATGCTGCTTCGCGAATATAAAGTTCGATAGACCGCCCTTAGGTCTTTTCGAAAAGCACGCGCAAGCGATGCGTTCGGCGGATGGACTTGCGACCCTCCATCCGCCGGATTTCTTCTTCATTCTAGCAAATATGAGCCAGATGATATGGCCGATATCGAAGAACTCGCAGACGATTTTTTGTCCCTTATCCAGTCCGGTCAAGCGGTCGCGGCGGCGGAAAAATATTGGGCCATTGATATCGTTATCATCGAGCCTGGGGATAGTATCGAACATGTACCGGTCATCGTGACGGGATTTGACGCTGCCCGCGACAAATTAAACAATTGGCTGGGTCACAGCGCGATGGAGGAACTCAGCATCGATGGCCCGTTCATCACGGGCAACCGCTTTGCCTTGTTTATCGACATGCTGATCAAGCGGCGCGCAACCGGTGAACGCAAACCCTTTTCCGAGATCGCTATCTACACCGTCCGCGACGGCAAAATCATTGAAGAGCGATATTTTTACGGTTGATCGAAACGCCCTGGGCACTTTCACTCAAGGCCAGAAGACGACCCATTGACCCACTATATTACCATCGATAAATCACAGCCTGATCGGATCGTGTTAGAAATCTCTGGAGAAAACTAGACACCCAAAAACCTCCTGATTGTTCATCAAGTCTACTAGATAAGCAATCGTTGGCTTTGAATATCAACAATGATGTCGTGTCTAATGTCCGCTATCTGGATAAATCAAACGTCTGCATTCACTTCCTATCACAATCTCGCATTTCCCTCCGCCGTGCACCATGTCAATTTGCGCGTCAAAGGAGCTCACACCCATGCAAACTGATAGCACCGCCATCCAAACTGAAAAATATAGCGTTCCCTTTGTCGAGCGCACCGGGATGCGGCCGCTTGAAAAGCGCACGGGTTATGTCAACATGCTGATGCCGCTTGCCGGGAATGAAAATCATGTCGGTGTGATGTATATGGGGGCCTTTACCGTGCTGGCAGAAGCAACCGCTGCAACGCCAGCGATTGATTTTCTCGACAAGAAACGCTTTTTCCCAATCATCAAGGATTTGTTCGTCGATTTTCAACGGCCAGCGGGGAGCGATGTGACGGCGGAATATAGCTTGAGCGATGCGGATATCGCTGCGCTGGAAGCCGATCTGGAGCGCAAGGGTTCGGCCGGATATCTCGCCGAAATCGCGATTAAAGATACGGATTGCGTGACGGTGGCCGCGGCGAAGGTTACCGTGAAATTGCTTAGCCACGGTTTTAAGAAATAGGATGACAGGGAGAGCCGTCCCCAAACATGCTTTCCTACACGCATCCTCTTCGGTTATATTAGGCTCATGACTACCGGAATATATCAGTATCGTCTTCTCGGGCATTGGTGAAACGATTCATCGTCGCTGGCGCTCCACTCAACCGAATTTGACCCCCATTTTGCGTATAATGTGTCGAATTTCTCTTTTCGGAAAACGGCAACGATTGGCGAAAGGATTATGGCGATGCTAGGGATCGGATCAGGGACGAGAAAAGGGAGAAACAAGATGCGGATGATGGTGATTTTATTGGTGGGTGCAGCGCTTGCGGTTCCGGCGCTGGCGCAAGATGCCCAAAAGCAGGGGGAGAAGAGCTGGTATCCCAGTAAATATGGCGCGGAAGATACCAAGGGCGCGATGAACAATCTGTCGCCCGAAGGTACAGTCAACGCGGCCAAGCTGGTCAAAACTGGCAAAACTTATGCTTTGGGCGTGGTGACGGGGCCAAAAACGCCTGCCTATCCGCCGCGATCCTATAGCGCGACCATCTTGCAAACCAATGACGGGCAGGGTGGTTCCATGGGCGCGAACAAGGTGACGGCGCATGATGATATTATTTACAGCTGGGTCGGGATCGGGACGCAAATAGATGGCTTCGCGCATCTTGGTATCGACCATCATTATTATAATGGTGTGAAGGGCAGTGAACTTTATCAGCCGGCTGGCGTGACAAAATACGGGACGGAGACGATCCTGCCAACTGCAACCCGGGGTGTGCTGCTAGACATGACCAAGCATTATGGGAAGTCAGTGCTTGATCCCGGTACAGCGTTTAACCAAGCAGAGATTGAGGCGGCGGCCAAAGCGGCTGGTGTAACCATCGGCAAGGGTGATGTGGTGTTGTTCCACACGGGCTGGATGAGCAAGAGCACGACTGACCCGCAGGGTTATATCGCGCAGCAACCGGGCCTGGGCGTTCAAGGAGCGGAATATCTCGCTTCGCTGGACGTTGTGATGGTTGGCGCGGATACCGCGGCGCTGGAAGCGATCCCGTTTGAAGATCCGACCAAGCCGTTCATTGTTCATCAGACTCTGCTCGCCAAACATGGCGTGCATATTTTGGAAAGCATCAACACGGCGGAGCTGGCCAAAGATGGTGCGACCGAATTTATGTTCGTGCTTGGCCAGCCGCGTTTCAAGGGCGCGGTGCAGATGGTGATTAATCCGGTCGCGATCCGGTGAACCTCAGGACAATGGTTCTGGTCGCCTTGATATTCTCGCAACTTGCCGCCGGCTGCGCTCCGTCCGAAGATATTATCGCAATCGATGGTCAGGAGAATGGTCAAGCGGTGCAACTCGCCGGGATGATGGCGGGCCGCTTTGCTGAGCAAGGTGATATCGCCATTTACGATTTTCGCGCCAAGCTGCCGTCTATGGGTGAAGGGCAATGGCTATATTATCAGCGGGATCGCGGTAAACGCGATGCGGGAGACACGCGCGAGGCTTATCGCCAGCGGGTGCTTCAACTGGTGAACCGGCCGGATGGTAAAGTCGCGCAGATTACGTGGAGCCTGAAGGAGCCAGCAGGCTATGCCGTCGCGCCCAATGATCCGGTGCTGTTGGCGTCGCTCACCCGGGATGCGCTTGTTCCGACGCTGGAGCCAGGCTGCCAGCAAATCTGGGTGCTTGAGAGCGGCACATGGCGCGGCCGGGTTGATCCGGCGCAGTGCACAATTTTCTCGAAACGCCGAAACCAACGGATCGCCATCGGCTCGGAAACACGCCTGACCAAGAGCACATTGCAAGAAGCGGAGCGCGGCTTTGATCTGGACGGTAAGCAGCTGTGGGGTACGGCACCCGGCGCTTTTTCAACGATGCAACGGGTCAACGCAGACTAGAGCATAGGCGAGTTAGCGTTGCTGCTGTTCGGTGTCATTCCGGTTGAGGGGCGTATAGGGCTTCCACCTCTGCGCCGGTCAGGTTTTTGGTCTGCTCGGCAAGGTTATAATAGTCGGGCTTGCTGTCGATATAGACTTGTGTTGTGAAGTTCAGGCCGTCGTCGGTGTCGAATATCGCACTGGCGATCATATATTGGCCGGGTTCTTTCAGCCGGTAGAACAGGTTGGTGCCGCAGGTTTTGCAAAAGGCGCGCTCGGCCCATTCTGAGGAATTATAGACAGCGATATGGTTTTCTCCCGTTATCGTGACATCGGTGCCGCAATCCAGTTCAAAGGCAGGGCCACCGCCCCAGCGCCGGCACATATGACAATGGCAGGCGCCGACTTCCGTGCTCGCTTGATGGGCGGTAATCTGGACCGCACCGCAGAGGCAATGGCCTTTGCGTTCTTTGGTTTTAGGCGTGTCGGGGGCATGGGTCATTGGCGCTCTCCTGTTGAATGATTCCGCAAATATATGCCGGCACAAGAGAAGATCCATTGACTATGATCAACGAACCAAGTCCACCTGCCAGAGCGTTATGGCGCAGCTTTATGACAGGGCCGGTATGATCCAGACAAAGGACATCGCGATCAGCGCTGCGACTAGCGAAAAGGCGAGGACCCATCGTACCCCTTGGGGGCGGGTCTTGTTGCTGGCTTCCTTCTCCGTGACTAAGATTTCATCTCCATGGCGTTCCATTGGGCCTTCCTTCCAAAATTGCCCTCCAATGCGGGCCATAGCACAGATTGATGGGTTTGTTCAGGGCGCGCAGCTTGTAAACAGCAGGAACCTGTTTAGGATCATGAGAAAGAGCGCCAATTAAAGAGGTGCCGCCAATAGGGGGATATATGAACGCAACGGTGCGTGCGATGGATGACAAACCATCAATCTGGACGAAATTGGCTTATGGCTTTGGTTCAGTCGCCTATGGGATCAAGGATGGCGGGTTTCAGTTTTTTCTTCTGATATTCTATGCACAAGTCATTGGCCTAAATGCCCAGCTTGTTGGATTGGCGATATTGATTGCGTTGGTCGCAGATGCGGTGAGTGATCCGATTGTCGGCTATTGGTCAGACAATTTTCGGTCCAAATGGGGGCGACGCCATCCGTTTATGTATGCGGCCGCAGTGCCGGTTGCGGTCAGCTATTATTTTTTGTGGAACCCACCGGAAAGCTGGAGCAATGCGCAGCTTTTCTGGTATGTGCTGGGGCTATCCATCCTCATCCGTACATTGATAACTATTTACGAAACTCCCAGCACCGCGCTGGCGCCAGAGATGACACAAGATTATGATGAGCGCAGTTCGGTGATCAGCTTTCGCTGGTTCTTTGGTTGGCTTGGCGGCAATACGATGGCGATCGTTATGTTTATATTGATCTTTCCGGCTTTCGTGACGGTAGCGATCAGCAATGGCCAGTTTAACCGCGATGCTTATGCCTTATATGGCTTTATCGCCTCGCTAGTCATGTTTGGGGCGATTATGATATCCGCACTGGGTACGCATCATCTCATCCCCAAGCTTCGGGCACCACCGCCAAAGCGAAAAATTACACCGGGGCTGATGTTCCGGGAAATTTTTGAAACCCTATCTAGCCGTTCCTTTGGCGCCTTGTTCTTTGCCAGTCTCTTAGGGTTTATCGCCTCTGGCCTTGCGGGCGGATTGAACTTTTACTTTGCGACTTATTTCTGGAATTTCAGCCCCCAACAAATCGGACTGATTTCAGTTTGCGTTACCATTTCAACATTTATCGGATTGTTTCTGGCACCCTTTATTACGCGGACAATAGGTAAGAAGCGCGGAGCTATAATTATCGGTCTCATCGCCTTCATTGGTTCCCCGACGCCCATAATGCTGCGCGTGTTCGATATATTGCCGAGTAATGAATCGCCATTTATTTTCTGGTTTGTGTTGACCGCCACGACCATCGATGTTGGCTTGATCATTTGTTATCAGATTTTAGCTTCTTCAATGATCGCCGATCTGGTTGAACAGGCGGAACTGAAAACGGGACGGCGCTCGGAAGGGATCTTTTTTGCCGCCACAACCTTTATCCGCAAATGCGGTGTAGGGGTTGGTATAATATTGGCCAGCACCGTGTTGGGGATTGTTGGATTGCAATCTGGGGCCGGACAAGGACAAGTGTCAGCAGAAACGATTTGGCGTCTGGGCGCAGTCTATGTGCCCTTAATTCTGGGACTATGGCTTACAATGATTGCCGTAATCAGCATGTACCGACTTGATCGAGCGGGCCATGAAGAAAATCTGCGTCAGCTCAACGAAAGGGCCTCGGCTGACTAGACTGTTTTCTCTCTGAACGGCCAGTTGATAACCCCGCCAGCGATTAACGCCCACCAAATGAAGACCGGCTGAAACAGCAGGCGCGGGCCATGATAAGCCCAGCTGGCAGTCTCTCCGCCAATGGCGATATTGTTGATCGCATGATTGATGTTCGCTGGAAAGACACACAGCGCATAGAGCGCAAGTCCGATACCGGCAGCATAGCGAATATGAGGCACAAGCTTGGGCGGGATGAGCAAGCCAATGGCTCCGGCAATCTCAGCGACGCCGGTCAGGAAGATGACCTGTTCCGGAAAGGGCACCCAATCCGGCGTAATCGCCAGAAATCCGCCGGGGCTTCTGATATGGGCGATGCCAGCGAGCAGGTAGAACACAGCCAGCAGAAGCCGAAAGAAGTGGCGCAAGAGTGAATCTTTGACAAGTGTGGTCATCGACTTTTCCCCATACGTGCGACGACGGTGACAAAGAAGGCGGTGGACCAACCGAGTAGGATGATACCGTTCACTCCCTCAATCGCGGCGACCATACGCCAGGCTTCGGCAAAGCCATCGTCATCATAGCCGGTGGTGGCGTAGGTGATGGTCGAGAAATAGATTGCATCCGACAGCGTTGGCAGGGCGTCGAGCAAAAGATAGACAAAGGCATATAACCAAATTTCGATGCCATGCAGGGCAAATAATCCCAGCACCAGCATCAAGGTCACGAAGATCCCGCGCAGTGACATCGGGTGGATATGTTCTTCCGCCTCTTCGCGGGCCTCGACCCTTAAAAGGCGGGCGAGCGCGAGGATGCCAGCCCCGTGAATGATTACGGTGAGCAGAACCATGACAGTGCTGACGAGAAGGGCAGGAAGCATGACGTTGGTTGTGAGCAACTAACTATACCTGCGTCAACCCACCATTGTCCCTAATCGCCCCATGGTGGTGGCGGGACATCGACCGATTTGGACAAATCAAACTCGACACGAAAAAAGCGGCCACCGGATGTTTCGGGACGACGCAGCTCATAGGCGAAGCGAGCTTCCTGCTCGCCCGGCGGGCTTACCTCTACCGCCCAGGTGTTGGTGACGGATTGATCAAGATCTGATGCTTTGAACAGCGCGATGGATTCATCATCGACCGGAAACTCCTGACGCTCGGCAGTTCCTTCCGTCGCTGTGTCGCCGCCATAGTTGGTAACGGCATCAAGTGACCCATCCTCATGGCGGTGGCGGTGCTTGAGGCGCAGGCCATTTTCGGTACGGGTGATGATCCATGTGCGGGACCGGTTCCACGTGCCATCGGCATTGCTGATATGGAACGGGATTTGAATCTGGTTCTGATCGCATGTCGCGACGTGCATGATCATCGGTTGACCCATCATGTCGGCATCGGCCTCTTGATCCGAAACAAGTTGGCCCGGATAAGCCTTGTCGCAAAGCAGCGAGAGGCGCTCGAAATAGACATCCTGTAGAGAAGGGTCTGGCGCGACCGGTGGTTCGCCTGGCTCGCAAGCTGAAAGGACCATAGTCAAGATGGCGGCCGAGAAGATGCTAGTGTTTTTCATTGTCTGTTCCATAAGATAAAGCGCTACACGTTATCGGCATCAAGTGAAAGAGCTGCCATGGTGGCATTGTGAAACATATTCGACCAATCGCCGGCAGGCATGGAATCAAGATGGTTGGTCAAGCTGTGCCTGATATCGTCACTGAAATTGGGGTTTTAACTTTGACAATGGCGGCCATTGCTTTGGTTTCGACGTCGTAATGGCTCGCATCGGCGTATCCCGCTAGCGAAGCGGTTTGCTAAGTACGGTAGAGGCTGCTATGGGCCGCTGCAGCTAATAATCGCGTACGACGAAATTCTGGTTTCGCACCCTTGCGGGTCGCATACTCTTTTTTCCTTTTTCTCGACGTTGGCCAACCCGCTTGACTTAGGCAAATCCGCCTGAGCCAGGCATAATTAAGTTATGAATAGGAATAAGAATATGCCTACAGGCACAGTAAAATTTTTCAACGCAGACAAAGGCTATGGCTTTATCGCTCCTGAAGATGGCGGCGATGACAGCTTCGTGCACATCACGGCCGTTCAGGCAGCTGGCATGCAGACGCTCGAAAAAGAGCAGCGCATTACATATGACGTTGAAACCGGTAACAATGGTAAGAAAGCAGCTGTAAATCTTCAGCAAGCCTAAGCCATTCGGTTAGAAATTCGAAAGGGCGGGAGCGCGAAAGTGCTTCCGCCCTTTTTTTGTCTGTCCTACATGCGTTCGGCTATGTAATATGATCACTCATAATAATTCGGGGCAAAAATATGAAAACCGCATTGCGTATTTTATTAGGCTTGATCGTCATTCTGGTCGCCGCGTTTTTCATATTCCGAACGCCAGATACCGACCGCGCGGAAATGATCGCCAAATATAGCAATGATGCATCGCAATTTGTAGATGACGGTGCTGGTGGCAAAATCCATTATCGCGACGAAGGCAATAAAGACGGTCCCGCGATTCTCCTTATCCATGGCTCGAACAGCTTGTTGCAGACTTGGGAGCCAGTTGTCGCGTTATTGGGTGACAAATACCGACTAATCTCGCTTGACCTATATGGCCATGGCCTTACCGGTCCTCAGGCGCAGGGCGATTATAGCGCCGACATGAATATTGCTGCCGCTGTGAAAGTACTGGATACGGTCGGCGTTGATAAAGCTTATTGGGTCGGCAACAGCATGGGTGGCTGGCTGTCATGGCGCGGAGGCCTTGCGGTTCCGGATCGGGTTTCCGGGCTCGTACTGATTGACGCCTCAGGCGCGCAGACGGATGAAAAGATAAAACCTTATCTCGGGGCGCGACTGGCTCGGTCATCCATCGGGCAATTGTTGTTGCCGGAAATTACGCCCAAGTTTCTCGTGCGCTCTTCGCTGGAAGAAAATTTTGCGCAGCCGGAACGGCTGACCGACGAATTGGTCACGCGCTATTGGGAATTGCTTCGCTTTCCGGGTAATAGGCAGGCGTCGATCGCGCGTGGAAAAACAGAGCGCGAACCGGAAAAATGGGCAGAGGTCGGGGATTTGAAAATGCCTGTGCTGCTTATCTGGGGCGAACAGGATAAAGTCATTCCGGTTTCGCATGCCAAGGCATTTGAAGCAGCTATACCTGAATCCAAGTTGATCATTTACAAAGATGCCGGACATCTGCCGATGGAGGAAACTCCCGATCAGGTGGCGCGGGATATCGGTACCTGGATTGAAGGAACCGAAGCGATGAAAGCATCGGAAGCGGAGTTGGAAGACGCCGCTTAGATGTCTTCTACACCGGCTTTTCGAAGCTCTGGTTTCAAACGTCCGGTCAGCCAAAGGCCCCACATTTTGAAGTCCGCCATCAGCGACCAACGCGGATAGGTGAAAGTTGCTGGTCGATTTTTCTCGACCCGCCAATGCGCCATCCAGGCGAAAAAATAGCCCGCCAATGGCATCGCGAGCAGCAATAGCCAGTTGGTCGTGAAGAACGAATAAAGCGCAATCAGAACGACCAGACTGGTCCCGACATAATGCAAATTGCGTGTCGCCGGTTTGGCATGTTCCTGCAAATAGAAAGGCCAGAATGTTTCAAAACTCTGATGTTCTTTTTGTCTGTTCGCCGTCATTGGCCTTATCCTTCTTCTGCTTTCCACATAGTCATAGGCTATGCGAGCGGCAAAGACCAGTCGATCGGCGGCAGTCCCTTGGCTTCCAGAAAGGCATTTGTCTTGCTGAAATGCTGGCAACCGAAAAAGCCGTTATAGGCTGACAACGGCGAGGGGTGCGGTGCTTTCAATACCAGATGCTTGCCGCCTTGCTCGACGCTTTGCACAAAGCTCGCTTTCTTTTGCGCATAGCTACCCCACAGCAGAAACACGACGGGCTCTTCCTTCGCCGCAATCAAGCGGACGATGGCATCGGTAAATTGCTCCCATCCTTTGCCACGATGGGATGCTGCTTCTGCCCGTTGAACCGTCAACACGCTGTTGAGCAACAATACGCCTTGCTTGGCCCATGATTCGAGAAACCCGTGCTGTGGGCGCGTCATGCCAATATCGCTTTCCAGTTCCTTGTAGATGTTGACTAGCGATGGCGGCGGCCGCACACCAGGTTGCACGCTGAAGCACAGTCCATGGGCTTGCCCCGGACCGTGATAGGGGTCTTGACCCAGGATCACGACACGCACCTTGTCCAGCGGCGTGAGGTCGAGCGCCCGAAAATATTCGCTGCCCTTTGGGAAGATCGGCTTTCCTGCTTCTTTCTCTTGAACCAGAAAGCTTCGTAGCTTTGTCATATAGTCACTGGCAAATTCAGGCGCGAGCGCCGCCTTCCAGCTTTCGTGCAATTTTATTCGGTCTGTGTCAGTCATATCCGACAAATAGCAACATGCCCATAATTGGCAATCGAGCAGCGACATGACTTGCTAGTTGTGAAATGGGACTTTACGATATTGATCAACGACATAACCCTTTTGACCAGAATCTATGAGTATGCCTTTATGACCGATACTAACACCCCCGTCATCTCCGCCACTGGCCTGTTCACGCCAAGCGATAGCATCACCAACGAAGAGCTGGTGTCCAGTTTCAACGCCTATGTCGATTTGCATAATAAAGAAAATGCCGACGCTATTGATGCCGGCGAAGTTGCGGAATTGCAGCATAGTTCGGTAGAATTTATTGAAAAGGCGTCCGGCATAAAATCGCGTTATGTATTGTCAAAAGATCCGATTTTAAATCCTGAAACCATGTGTCCACAAATGCCGGAGCGGCCCAATGAGGAGATATCGATCCTTGCTGAAATTGGTGTAAAGGCGGCTGAACAAGCACTGGAACGCGCCGGACGGAAAGCAGAAGATGTCGATGCGGTGCTCTGTGCGTGCTCCAATCTTCAGCGCGCCTATCCGGCGATTGCTGTTGAAATTCAGGACGCTCTAGGCATTGGTGACGGTTTCGGCTTTGATATGAATGTCGCCTGCTCGTCCGCGACATTCGGTATCCAAACGGCAGCCGACTACATCCGCTCGGGCAGCGCGAAATCGGTACTGGTGATCAATCCGGAAATCTGTTCAGGCCATTTGAATTGGCGGGATCGCGACAGTCATTTCATCTTCGGTGATGTGGCAACGGCCATATTGGTTGAAGCAAAAGACATTGCGCCAGCAGAGCATTGGGAGATTGTTGGAACCAAGCTCAAGACTCAATTTTCGAACAATATCCGCAACAATTTCGGTTTCCTCAACCGGACCAGCCCAGAGACACGGGATGATGTGGACAAGCTTTTTGTCCAAGAAGGGCGCAAGGTCTTCAAGGAAGTCGTGCCCATGGTTGCCCAGATGATTGTCGATCAGGCAGAGAGACTTGGTATCGAAGGTTCAGACCTTCGGCGCATGTGGTTACATCAGGCCAATGCCGGAATGAACCGGCTGATCGCGCAGCGCGTGCTTGGTCATGAGGCCAATGACGATGAAAGCCCGACGGTGCTGGACACTTATGCCAATACCTCATCGGCGGGATCAATCATTGCCTTTCACAAACATAGCGCAGACCTGTCAGACGGTGATATTGGACTTATCTGCTCTTTTGGCGCAGGATATTCGGCGGGAACGGTTTTCGTTAGAAAAGTCGCATAAACGGGGAGAATATTATGACAATGACAGGACAATGCCTTTGCGGGTCAGTAAGCTATGACGTCAGCGGAGAGCCACAAATGACCGGCGTCTGTCATTGCAAAAATTGCCAGCGCCAGTCGGGTAGCGCCTATTCCGTGTTATTTGGTGTAACCAATGACCAACTGAGCATTCAAGGTGATCTGACGACTTATGAAGATAGCAGCGAAACGGGCAATGTCGTGGAACGGCATTTCTGCGGCAAATGTGGCTCACCGCTACTTTCCACACTGCCTACACAACCGGGTATGACCTTTGTCAAAGCTGGCACTTTGGATGATACCAGCCACCTCAATCCACAAGTGCATTTCTGGACCAAAAGCTCTCAGGATTGGGTAACGATCGACCCCAATGTGCCGCAAATGGAAGGCAATCCGGGATAGGACGGCGCCATGACCAGTATAAGAGCTCGGTTGCTTGCCAAAGCCCTTCCGCTGACGGGGTTGAAGGCGCTTTTTTCGGATGAAGCGAAACTCCGGGCGAGTATTCCCAAATCCCGTGCGAAAAAGGTTGCTGCGCCTGGCAAGGCTTTACATCGCAAGTTTGACGTCACGGAAACCGATCGAGACGGGCACCCGATATTCACTCTGTCGCCAAAATCGGGAAGCCATCGGCGTGTGTTGTATATTCACGGTGGCGCTTATGTTCTGGATATTCAGCCGGGATATTGGACATTGCTGGGCGAGATCGTGCACCGGACTGATGCTACGGTGGTCGCGCCCTGCTATCCATTGACGCCAGAGCATGACTGGCAGCAAAGCTATGACTGGATGATGCAGGTCTATGACGCGCTGGTTGATGAGGTTGGCGCAGACAATATCATCATCATGGGGGACAGCGCAGGCGCCGGTTTTGCACTCGGCCTTACCCAGATACTGCGGGATCAAGGCAAGGCGATGCCGCACAAAATGGTTCTGTTATCCCCATGGCTCGATGTCAGTATGACTGATCCGATGCAGCCAGCCTTGACGAAGAGGGATGGGATATTGGGCATTGATGGCCTCCGTGCAGCCGGCGAGTGGTGGGCCGGAGAAAGCGGTTCCGTCGAAACAGCTCCGGTTAGTCCTCTATTTGGAAGCGTTGAAAACCTTCCGCCGACAGCGGTGTTTACCGGAACATTTGATCTGCTTTGGCCCGATGCTAGAAAGTTCAAAGAAAAGGCCGAGGCCGCCGATTTATCCATCGATTATTTTGAGTTTCCTACGATGCAGCATGTCTGGATGTTATTCCCGATTCCGGAAGCCAAGAAAGCTCGTCAGCAGATTGCAGATTTCATCAATGCCGATCTTGAGTCCGCTTCCAAGTGATCAGTAAACGCGCGCGATTTATCAATTTCATCTTGCGCTTGCTGAAGGTTCAGCAACGTCTGGCGGACTATGATACCGGCATGAAGTTTCTATCACGGGACCGGAAAAACGGCCCGGCCCGGCCCAGCAAGTGGTTCAGGAAGCATAGTCAGCTTGGCGATTATCACATTGATAATCATAAGGTTTATGAAGTTGATTTAAAAGAAGGCTCAAGCAAGCATCACATTTTCTATCTGCACGGCGGGGCCTACGCGTTCAACATTGTGTTCGTCCATTGGACGATAATCAAGAAGCTCATCAAGGCGACAGGGGCTAGCGCGACGGTTCCCCTTTATCCACTCGCCCCTGAGCATGATTGGTCCCAGAGTTACCCCGTGGTGATGCGGGCTTATGACCGGGCCGTGGCCAAATATGGTGCCGAGAATATTACGATCATGGGCGATAGTGCAGGCGGCGGATATAGTCTGGGACTAACACAGATGCTGCGTGATCAGGGCAAGCCGATGCCGGGTAAGATTATATTGCTCTCCCCTTGGCTGGATGCGACCGTCAGCGATCCGTCGCAGCGAGAGCTTGAGAAGCACGATGTGTTGCTCTCGATCCAAGGCGCGCAAACAGCTGGCCAGTTCTGGGCGGGTGAGGGTAAAGATCCCTCGGCTTTTCCTGCCAGCCCGCTTTTTGCAGCCATCGATAAATTACCGCCCATCGCCATTTTCGCCGGCAGCGATGACCTGCTCTATGCCGACGCGCTGCGCCTAAAGAAAAAGGCCGATGCACAAGGCGTTCCACTCACTCTTCACGTTGGAGAACAAATGCAGCATGTCTGGATGTTACAACCGATCAGAGAAGCGAAACTGGCACTGGATCAGATCGTATCATTCATCAAGGAGTGAACAGGCTTAAGCTTTCAACGCGCGCCCACGCTCGATAACCGCTAGCCGTCGATGCTCAACTTCTTCAGCGCTGACACTGTCGTTATACGCATTAGTAACTTGCTTTTCTAAAGCCATCGCGTCTTTGAAATTGCGATCATAGCCATCGAGGATGAGCTTTTTATAGGTCTTGAGAAATTCTGGCTCGATTGTCACCATATCGGCCGCCAGGGCCTGCGCTGCTGGCATGAGTTCATCCGGTGCATAGACATGATTGACAAGGCCCCAGCGGCAAGCGGTCTGGGCATCTAAGAACTGACCCGTAAAGCTCAGTTCGCAGGCACGAGACAAGCCAATATAGCGCGATAGCTTTTGAGATAGTCCCCAGCCGGGAATGATACCAACACGGGCATGGGTATCAGCAAAGCGCGCATTGCTGGAAGCGATTAGGACGTCACAGGCGAGCGCCAGTTCAAATCCGCCGGTTATGGCCACGCCATTAATCGCGCCAATTACCGGAATTTCAAGACTCTCAAGTGCTCTGCACGGGTTGCTCGCTGGCTTCTGATCGGTTGCAGCGCCAAGGCCTGACGATCCCAATTCTTTGAGGTCCAGTCCAGCGGTAAAGGCCCTTTCTCCAGCACCGGTTACAATCACCGCACGGATATCGGGATCGGCCTTGATATTCTCACAGGCGTCAAAAAACGCATCGCGCAAGGCATGGGAGAGGGCGTTCATAGCCTCTGGGCGGTTAAGCGTGATGGTTGCTATGCCGTCTTTCTTATCAAGCAGAACCAATGCCATCAGCCATCATCTCCAGCTTCATATTTTTCGGCAATCTGGGCCCCGAGCCCAGCGGTCATTTCAAACAGCTTTTCTGGGTCACTTTGCCGCAATTGGGCCAGCATCAATTCTGGGCCTTCTGCAATGATCAGCTCGGGCACCTTGTTGGCTACGGCTTCAATGATCTGACGCGCGCATTCGGAAGGTTCCATGCCATTGTCGATCACCGCGTCTGATTTGTCACGTTTCGATCCGTCTTTGGTCAGGGCATTGCGCGAAACATCGGTGCGTATGGAACCCGGTAAAATGTTTGTGACATGGATATTGTGGCGCGTCTCGGTTTCGGCACGCAGCGCGTCCATGTAACCGATCAGACCGTGCTTAGCTGCACAATAAGCGGTACGGAGCGGTACACCAATCCGTCCGGCGACGGAGCTAATCCCAACAATATGACCGCCGCCAGCACTGATCATATGGAGCAGGAGCAGCTGCGTGAGCCATATCGGTGCCAGCAGATCAACATTTACGATCTGATGATGAACATTGGGGTCGGTATCAAGCGCCAGACTGCGCTGGCTAATGCCGGCATTGTTTACCAGCACATCAACCCGGCCTTTCCATCGCTGGGCTTCAGCTACCTTGGCCGGCAGCGCATCATAGTCAGTGGTCTCAAAAGGGAGTAGCAGCGTATCGGTGGAGATGTCGGTTGCCACAGCTTCCAACGCTTCAACCCTGCGGCCAGAAAGAATGATATGTGCGCCATTTGCTGCAAAAGCCTTGGCTAGCGCTTCACCGATCCCCGACGACGCGCCGGTGATCCAGACGATTTTATCGGTAAAGTCCATCGTTCAATTCCTTATTTGTCGATCTGTTCGGATGTTTTTGATTTCCGCCATCCAACATAGCAGAGAGCAAGCATGACGATATTACCTAAAGCGTCAATAAGGCCCATTGCCGTGAAAACCGGATCATGGAATGTGAAATAATAATTGAAGCCAAAAAATGGTATCAACGCGATGCCGTAGACTAGAAATGTCCTAGCGGTGAAACGGGCGAAAGCCGCGAACAGCCCCGCTAGCAAGGCCTGTGCGCCGAAGCAGGCCATCATGAACGGCAAGATGCGTCCACCGCTGCGATATTCCGGTAGAAAAACGGTATCGATAACATGCTGTGGAAACAGAGCAGCCCATCCACCCAGTATGAAGAATACCAGCGCAATAAAATATTGAATGCGCTGGGGTGTCATCTGCTGCCTGACCGCTCTTAGGAGCCTTTTTTGATGGACGGGGCGTCGTCACCCAGATCTTCAAACCAGGCCTCTACATCGCCGTTTAACTTGATGAGCAGGGGATTGCCTTTGCGGTCAACGGTTTTACCTGCCTGAACTTTAACCCAACCTTCGGACACGCAATATTCTTCAATATTGTTCTTACGCTCCCCGCGAAAATTAATACCGATGCCGCGCTCTAGCAATTCTCCGCCATAAAATTTGCTCCGCGGATTGATCGCGAGATGATCAGGTGGGGTATCGGCAGCGGATTTGGTTTCTTTCGCTGGTTCTTCGGGGGTGTCGGTCATGTTAAAACTATCTCCAAAAAAGGGTTGCGGCGCTTTGCCACAACCCTATCGAAAATCAAGGGCTAGCAACTGCCCTGATATGTGATTTAGTTGAAAACATCTCCAACATTATCACTCATTTTCGGATCCTCACCATAGCTGTTTTTGCCCTTGGTTCCATCGAGGCACATGAAGACAAAAACAATCAGTCCGCCAAGATAAGGTATGAAATTCAGCAAGACGAACCAGCCGGACTTGTCCTGATCATGGAAACGACGAACTTGTACAGCTATGGACGGGACGATGATTGCCAGGAAATAGAGGCCGAATAGGCCGAACATTAAGCTGCCGCCCAACGACATTCCACCCGAAGCATCTGGTGAAAAAGCACCTAAGATGCCGCCAATTATTGATATTCCGAAGACAACGATTATTTGGAGAAGCGCGAACATCCAATATTCCTTGCGCCGCGAGCGCCCGCTAAAATCCGCATAGCGTTTCAGCGGCATCAACATCCATTCCATTGGTCTTCCCCTCTTTTTATTTGTCTGGCGAGCTTAAGCTGTCCTGATCGAAAATCAAGTCAACCGTGAAGAGCGAGCAAGCTAACCGACTATATCAACTGAATATATCACCGATATCCTGTTCCATTTTCGGATTTGAACCATAGGCATTGCTGTGGCTATCGCTGTCCGACACAAAAAATATCAGGAGCATGATCCAGCCAATAAGGACCAAGAATATCAAAAGAAGCCACCATCCGGACCGCCCGGTATCATGTAGCCTGCGAACGCTAACTGCTAGGCTGGGCACTAGCAGCGCAAGGCTAAGTATCGAGTTTACGGGACCATTATTCTCGAATGAGAAACCCAGCAATAATGTGTCAATCGCAGATGCTATCAGCCCCAGGATGATAGAGAACAGAAAGAACATCCAATATTCCTTGCGCCGCGATCGCCCGCTAAACTCGGCATATCGCTTGAGCGGAAGTAGCATCCATTCCATATCAATATTTCCTTCATGTCTCTGTCAGAGCAAGATATTTATTCAAATACCTCGTGGGTATTCTGATCCCTTTTTGGATCCTCTCCGAAACGGTTTTTGCCTTTGTTCCCCTCCAAGCAATAGAACACAAGCAAGACCAGAAAACCGATATAATTTATCACGGGGATGACGCTCAACAAGACCCACCAGCCGCTTCGGTCGGTATCGTGAAGGCGTCTTACTTGCACGGCCAAAACCGGAATAAACGTGGCCAGTGCATAGATGCTGAACAGACCTACCAATAGGCCGATGCCAGAAGGCAAGTCGCGTGATGCATCAAACGTACCGGATGCATCAAGATAATCAGATGGATCGAATGAGAAATCACCGAAGACCATAGCAATCATGGTAATTAGGGTGATCGCGATGACCTGAAATAAAAAGAACATCCAATATTCCCTGCGCCGCGATCGCCCGCTAAAATCCGCATAGCGTTTTAATGGTAAAAACATCCATTTCATCATATTCTCCTATTCGTACAGTCATATTACGAACCCGGACTGGATATGATGAAAATAAATTACCTATTCAACTTGTAAGACTGCACAATTATTATGTTTTATATTCACACTACCATGCAGCATTATACTGCTTATACACAGAATTGCTAAAAAATATTTTCCGAACTGAAATCTGAAAATAGTTCTATAAGCTTCTGTTTTTTGGTATTTTAATCATATTAAGAATATAGGATAATTCCTATGCTGTAGGAAAGCAGAAAATCAGGAATATTCGAGCCGGCCAACAAATCATAAATTGAAACCTGTTTTCGATTCAATATTTATTTCGATCAACTCATATCGCTTTGTGATATCTTGGTTACGCCGTCCATTCAGGAACTGACAAGATCAGAAGGAGATGGTTTGCAACGACCAGCTGATCTAGGCTTCATGAGCTCCATCCCTCTTCCCCTACAGAGGATGGCAAGACAAATCATCTGCCATTAGAATGGGACCGCCAAAACTTTCGGCAATGGCTGCATTGACCTCATTTTGTAATTTAATGGCGCGCTGCATATGATGTGTGAGCAGCAATGTTTGCGCATCCAACGCGGCGGCGGTTTCACCCAGGGACTGGGGATCGCGGTGCAGGCCGCGGGGCTGTCCATCGGCCATGGTGATCGCATTGTGCATGATCAGTAGGTCGGGTTTTGTGTGAGACAGCGTTTCGACAAAATTTTCGCTGAGGAAGCTCTGATCACCGGAAAAGATCAGGGTTTTGCTTTGCGTGCGAACGACATAGGCAAGGGTTGGTACATCTAAATGATGCACCGCAATGGCATCGACTTTTAGATCATCCTTGTCCCAAATGCGCTGAAGTCCCGGTTTTTGGCTATCGATATTCTGAACCGAGAGGCGGGGTAGGGCGGTGTTGTCGTCCAGATAAGGATGGAGATAGCGAAGCGCGCCGCCCTCTTTGCCGATCAAGGCATCCAGATAGGCAGTAGTTGAAGGAAATTGCTCGCTACCCGCTGGGCCAGCTATTGTAAGCCCTTCTGTCCGCGCCGCGAAAGCGCCGTTGTTCAGCAAGGCAGGAAGACCGCTGGCATGATCGCCATGGAGATGGGTGAGCAGGATGGCGTCATGATCATTGAAATCGACCCCTGCCTCGCCATAGCGGACAAACGCCCCGCTTCCGGCATCGATAAGCAGTCGTGCCTTACCATCGATCCAAAGAATATTGCTGGCCCCCGCGCGATGGTCATCAGCTATGGGGCCACCTGAGCCGAGGACCTGCAAAGCGATGGGATTGTCTCGGCACGCCGTCGGATCCTCTGCCGGAACTTTGGTGTCGACAGTCGTATCAGCTGAGCAAGCAGAGAGCATTGCTAAGGCTGCCAATGTGCTGCCCAAGTTGAAAGGCCTTTTTGTAAATGTTGTCATGAGTTTTTATTGGGGTATCTTAGCGTGTGGCACAATAGTGACTTGTTAATTATATTCTATCAAGGATCACGCATTGAGATAACAATAGTGCCCATTTTTCTTTGAAATTTTCAATAATAATCATCAGAAAATTCCCTTGAAAGCCGAATATTTCAACGCTAGCACCGGTAATAAATAGTTGGGGGCTTGTGAACTATGCGGCGTTATATTTTTACTGGTTTAGTTCTTTCATTGACGGCTTGTGGTGGGGGAGGGGATTCCTCTTCGCCGGTAGTGTTGCCTCCCAGTGTCAATTCACCTCCACAAATCACAACAGGTCCGACGGCAAACGTTGCTGAAAACGAGACGGCAGTTTTGACTGTACAAGCGACCGATGCAGACGGCGATGGGTTAAGTTTCTCGATATCAGGTGGCGATGATGGCGACGACTTCTCGATTTCGGCCGGAGGAGTTCTCAGTTTCGCGTCACAGCCGAATTTTGAACTTCCAACAGATGCTGATCGAGATAACGTTTATCGATTAAGGGTTCAGGTTAGTGACGGTAGCGCTAGTGACACCCTCGAATTCACTGTAACCGTCAACAATGATCGGGAAGGAATTGGTGTTCGAAGAATAGCGACGGGAATGAACGATGTAACCGCCATTGCTACGATACCGAGTCAGGCAAAGGTGTTCGTGGCACAGCGTAACGGGAACATTTATGAACTTGATACAATTGATGGGACGCGTGTTCTCGATCGCACTGTTCTGAACGTGAACACAGTCGGTGAAGGCGGGCTTCTGGGATTAGCCGTTGATCCGTCTTTCTCTTCCAACAATAGTTACTGGGCATTCGTCACTGCTGCAAGAACGGGGATATTTGCTACCGCAGGGAGTGACATCACGATCCGGAAAATTAATCGTACGATCCCCGAAGGTTTGTTAGGTACGGGGACACAGCTCCAGATACCACATGCTTCCGACTCGAATTATGGAGGTTGGCTTGGGTTTGATCCCGACAACAATCTCTACATTATGGTCGGCGATTCTGGTAATTCCAATTTAGCCCAAGATCCCAATTCAAAATTGGGTAAAGTTTTGCGACTGCAACCGAATCCAGATCCATTTGCCGGAGCAGCGCCTGCTTTTTTTCTTGTTCCAGCGGGAAATCCGTTTGCTGCTGGCGGCGGAGATCCGTTTGTTTTTGCACTTGGTGTGCAGGACCCCAAGAACGGCTTTCTGTTTGGTGACGGAGTATACTTTGGTGACAGAGGAAGCTCGGTTGCCGAAGAAATCAACTTCCTCCTGCATACCGGTAGTGCCGAAAATTTTGGCTGGCCATTTTTTGAGGGTAGTTCCCCGTTTATGGGTAGCAGCGGAGGTCCGCTGGTTATGCCAGTGACTGAATATGCAAGGGGCAATGGCGACCGGGAGGGAAGCTCTATTGTCGGAGGCGCGATTTACGAAGGCCCAGTCCAAAGTCTGCAATCGAAATATATCTTCGCGGATTTCGCAAACGGCAATATATGGGCTGTTAGCGTTACGGACCTTTTGTCGGGAGAAATTATCCCCTCATCAAGCTATGAATTGCTCAATGCTGATTTCGAGCCAGATGTAGGCAGTATTGATGCCATTGTGGCTATTGGCACTGATCAGGAGAAAAACCTGATCATTGCTGATTCCGACGGCGAAATCTTCGTCGTCGAACCGGCGTAACAGAGCTTTTGTCTAACTATCTATGCCGCTTCAGCTTTACGCGACGCCTTCTTGCGATCGTTGGGATCTAGATAGCGTTTGCGCAGACGGATGTTTTTCGGTGTTACCTCGACCAGCTCGTCATTGTCGATATAGGCAATCGCCTGTTCCAATGTCATGACCTTTGGCGTTGTTAAACGAATGGCATCTTCTTTTCCCGAAACCCGGAAGTTGGTAAGGGCCTTGGATTTCATAGGATTAACATCGAGGTCGCCGGGCTTGGCATTTTCGCCAATGATCATGCCTTCGTAGACCGGTGTTTGCGCGCCAATAAACATTATGCCGCGTTCTTCGAGCATATTCAGCGCATAAGCTGCCGTGGAACCGGTGCCGTTGGATACTAGTACACCAACCGGGCGGCCTTCGATAATACCTTTATACTCGCCATATTTCTCGAACAAGCGGTTCATCAGGCCGGTGCCGCGTGTGTCCGATAGAAACTCGCCGTGGTAACCGATCAGGCCACGCGATGGTGCCGAGAAGGTCAGACGGGTCTTGCCAGCGCCGGACGGACGCTGTTCGGTCAATTCCGCTTTACGGCGCTGCATCTTGGAAACAACGGTGCTGCTATATTCGTCATCCACATCGATGACGACTGTTTCATATGGCTCTTGCCGTTTGCCGTCTTCTTGGCGGTACAGGACGCGGGGACGGGAAATGCCGAGCTCAAAGCCTTCGCGGCGCATCGTTTCGATGAGAACGCCCAATTGCAATTCGCCGCGACCAGCGACTTCAAAGCTGTCTCGGTCGTCACTTTCGGTCACCTTAATGGCTACATTGGACTCTGCTTCGCGGAGCAAGCGGTCGCGGATGATCCGGCTGGTCACCTTATCGCCTTCACGGCCCGCCATCGGGCTGTCGTTAACAGCAAAGTTCATTGATAGAGTTGGCGGATCAATCGGCTGTGCGGCAATCGGTTCTGTGACGGAAGGATCGCATATGGTATTAGAAACGGTTGCTTTGGTAAGGCCTGCCAGCGAAATAATGTCGCCCGCCTTTGCGCTTTCGACGGGAACACGATCCAAACCATCAAAAGACATGATCTTGGTCGCGCGGCCGGTTTCAACGACATTACCATCCATGTCGATTGCGTGGATCGGAGCGTTCAAATCAATTTTACCGCTTTCAACTTTTCCGGTCAGGATACGGCCAACGAAGTTGTCGCGGTCGAGTAGGGTGACGAGGAATTTGAAATCGGCGTCCGGGTTCACATCCGGCTCTGGCACATGCTCGACAATCTTGTCGAACAGAGGAGACAGATCTCCCTCGCGTACTTCTGGAGTGTCGCCGGCATAGCCATTGCGGCCACTGGCGAACAATGACGGGAAATCAAGCTGCTCATCATTGGCATCGAGATTGACGAACAGATCAAAGACTTCGTCCAGGACTTCTTCCGCACGGCCATCGGGGCGGTCAATCTTGTTGACGACTACGATAGGCTTCAGGCCGAGAGCCAGCGCCTTGCCGGTGACGAATTTCGTCTGTGGCATGGCACCTTCGGCACTGTCGACGAGCAGGATAACGCCATCGACCATCGACAGGATGCGCTCCACTTCGCCGCCAAAGTCGGCGTGGCCCGGCGTATCGACAATGTTGATCCGCGTGCCTTTCCACTCAACGCTGGTGCATTTCGCAAGAATCGTGATGCCGCGCTCTTTTTCCAGGTCGTTGCTGTCCATAGCGCGTTCTTCGACACGTTCATTGTCGCGGAATGTACCGGACTGGCGGAAAAGCTGGTCCACAAGGGTGGTTTTGCCGTGATCAACGTGCGCGATAATGGCTATATTGCGAAGAGACATATCAAATTCTGCCGTAAGAGAGGAAAGGGGGCTTATCTGCCGCGCCTTATATTGGGTGCGCCCTTAACCTGTTTCGTGCTGCGCCGCAACATCAGAAACCAGCTTTGATACTGTCTATCGCTACGCCGCTAAAATAGCATAAGCATTTTCTGAATAGATAATATAAAGATGAAATTCCGCTATCTCGTTCTCAATATAGATAGATATGAAAATCCCTTTTATGTCGTCATTTAATAATAGTGATCCAATAGTTACTATCGTGATGCCGGTATATAATGGCGCACGCTATCTGGATAGTGCGATCCGGTCCATTTTGCAGCAGGAATATTATGATTGGGAGCTGATCTGCATTGATGATGGATCTACCGATGGTTCGGACGCAATTATTGTAGGACATGCTGTCGCTGACTCGCGCATACGTCATTTGAGTAACGGTCAAAATTTGGGATTGCCGGCAACGCTCAATCGCGGATTTGCTGAAGCGCGGGGTAAGTTGCATAGTTGGACCAGTGACGACAATATATTGCGCCCGAACATGCTTGTAACGCTGGTCGAGAAATTGGCAGCATATCCGGATGTGGACATAGCTTATGCCGGCTATAGTGTGATTGACGATACAGAGAATATTTTGCGCTATGTCCCGCCGCGTCCGATCGAAGATCGTTGGTATGGCAATCCAGTGGGGGCGGCTTTTCTCTATCGCCGTCAAGTTACGGAAAAATTGGGCGGATATGACGAGGCGCTTTTTGGCGCAGAAGACTATGATTACTGGATGCGGGCCGCAAATCATTTTCAAATGATGACAGTGGACGCTGATCTTTATCTCTACCGCCGCCATGAGCGCAGCCTGACCGATCAACGGAGCGATGAAATCCGGCAATTGGTATCTTGTGTGCTGGTTCGGGAACTGGAGCATGTTGATGACAAAAGCTTGCGCGCCAAGGCGCTCGTCCAGCGTATATTGTCAAACTGGTATCATTTTGATTTAGGCTTACTCGGCAAGGCTTTCGCGAGCCATCCCGCAACGGTAGTCAAAGCATCACCCCAACTGACGGTCGATTTGGCCCGTGCCATCTGGCATCGGATTGGCCGGTAGTTTTCTTAGATAGCTGTTTGTTTGGCTTGCGTCAGATACTGCTCTAGCGCATGGGCGAAGGCGTAATGCAGACTATAAGACTGATTTTGGCGGATAAGTTTATCTGGCTGCTGGGGGGCTCTGTTCTTCTGGCAACCTTACTTCCGGTAAGCGGGACCGCTGAACCCATTGCAGCCTTCGCGGTTTCGGCGGGTATCTTCTGGATATTTCTGCTCCATGGAATTCGGTTGGATCGGCAAGAGGTGATTGCCGGTTTTCGCAATTGGCGCCTTCAGTCAGCCGTTTTTGGATTTGTTTTCGGCGCAATGGTAATAGCGGGCCTTACGCTGTCGTGGATTTTGGATGGACATATTGCCCCCATGATTGCGGTTGGTTTCTTGTATCTGGGTTGCTTGCCGTCCACCATTCAATCGGCAGCGAGCTATACTGCCATTGCCAGAGGCAATGTGGGTGCGTCGGTCGTCGCTGCGGCGACGGTGAACCTGTCCTCGATCATCATTACGCCCGTGTTTTTTGCGTTGCTTGCTAAATCCGTTGGTATCGTGATTACGGGCGCTTCTTTTGTAAAAATCATGACCATGCTGTTGCTACCATTTGTGATCGGACAATTGATCCAGCGCCACGCACGTGCATGGGTGGCACAATATGCCGGCATAGTGGGATGGTCCGACAAAATAGCCATCAGCCTGGCCGTTTATGTTGCCTTCTCCGGAGCCGTGGCGGCGGGCATTTGGCAGCAGGTACCGGGTGATCAATTTTTGATCGTTGCTGCCGCGATTGTGGCGCTGCTGATCTTTGCATTTGGCGGGGCTTGGCTGTTGGGCGGTTTATCGGGTTTTGTGATAAATGATCGCAAGGCTTTGCTATTTGGCGGCGCGCAAAAAAGCATTGCAGTTGGCGCACCGCTGGCTGCCATATTATTTCCTGCCGAAGCGGCGGGCTTGTTGCTGATCCCCCTGCTATTCTATCATCTATCGAGTCTGGTTCTCTCAGCGCCGTTGGCAGTGCGTCTGTCGGATCTCTAAGAGCAGAAACCCTACAGCTCGCGCAGCGCCCGCGCTGGTTTGGCCGATAGAACGGGTATCGATCCCAAAAGCCCAATACCCAAAGTCATGATCGCACCTACAGCTAGAGTGATGCTTACCACCATCCAATCCGGCTGCCAGGTAAATTCGAATATCTGTGTGATAACGAACCAGCCAGCGAGCAGGCCAAGCCCTAGTGCGACGGCAGATAACAACAAGGCCAATACGGTATATTCAATCGCTTGCGCCGACAATATCTGCGACCGGGTCGCACCGAGCAGCTTCAGGATCACACTGTCATAGACCCGCGACTGGCGGGATGCGGCAATGGCACCGATCAGCACGGCTATGCCAGAGAATATTGCTATGGAAGCGGCAGAGGCAATGGCGGTCGCCATCTGGTCCAATATGGTACCGATTTGCGATGCGATTTCCTTGACCTTTACCATGGATATGGACGGGAACTCGCGTGGCAATGATCCCAGCAAACCGTCTTCCTTTGCTTCATCTAGCTGGATGGTGGCAGCGACATTGTGCGGGGTGTTTGCCAGCACATTAGGCGGGAAAACCAGTACATAGTTAAAACCGAAATTTTGCCAGTTAATCCTGCGTAGCGAAGCAATCGTAGATTTAATCTCTACACCCAACAAGCTGACGGTCAGGCTATCACCAACCTTCAGCCCCAGCGCGGTTGCCTGTTCCTCGTCAACTGACACCAGGGGCGGCCCATCATAATCGACTGGCCACCATTCTCCGGCAGCGATTTCACTGCCTTCTGGAAGTTCTCCGCTATAGGTCAGGCCGCGGTCTCCGCGCAGCACCCAGGCGCCTTCGGGAATTTCGTCGAGTTCAGAAACCACTTGCCCGCCATATTCGGTGATAATGCCGCGCAGGGTGGGAACGATGTTGATCTCAGCTTCGGGCGCGTCGGCAGTGACCTGATCTTTAAATTCGTCGGCGCGTTCCACAGGGATATCAAGAACAAAGAAATTAGGCGCCTGTTGGGGAACGCTAAACCGGATTTCGTTGGTCAAGCTGGTCTGGATCGCAGCAAGTGTAGCAAAGAGCGTCAGGCCCAATCCCAAAGCTACAACCAGCTGCCCAGTCTGTGCGCCAGGCCGGTGAAGATTGGTCAATGCCAGGCGGAGCAAGGGTTGCTTTGGGCGAGGGGCTTTGCTGGCCAGCCAGCGGATCAAGATGCCGAGCAGGCTGAGTAGCAACAATATACCGAGTGCTGCTCCGATAAATGCGAGCGAGAATATCGGTTCCCGTCCGGTCCCAACGGCCAGCGCAACAATCGCAGCGACAGCCAGGGTGACAGCGATCCATGTCGGCTTGTCAATTTCCCGCCAGGACCGACTTTCACCCCGAAATAGTCCGGCTGCTGGGATCAATTTGGCCCGCGAAAGTGGGGGGAGCGCAAAGATGATTGCGATTAATATGCCATAGGCCGCGCTGACGATGAGGGGCAACGGATAGAGCGCAAATTCCGGTTTGATCGGTAAAACGTCACCGGCGACTTGAATGATGGCGAGGGGCGCAATGGCGCCAACAAGCAATCCAGCGACTATCGCAACCAAGGCCACGGCTAAAATTTGAAACATATAGATGCGAAAGACCATCGCACTGTCGGCACCTAATATCTTGAGCGTTGCGATTGCTCCCTGCTTTCCGCGCAAATAGGAAGCGACACCATTGCCGACACCGATGCCAGCGATGACCAATGATGCGAGGCCAACGAGAGTCAGAAACTGACCCATTCGTTCGATGAAACGCCGTGTGCTTGGTGCGCCATTGTCGCGGGTTTTCACTTCCCAGGCGGCGTTTTTATATTGCTTTTCCAGTTCATCGCCCAGCTCAGCGGGATTGGCAGTCGCAGGTAATTTTAGCCGATACTTGCTTTGAAAAAGGCTGCCGGGTTGAATCAGGTTGGTGGCGCGCAAGCCCTCTAATGATGTGATGGCAACCGGCCCGAGAGAGAGACCTTCGCTCAGCCGATCTGGCTCATCACCAATCACGCCGCTCACGGTGAATGTCGCTTCGCCAAATGCGATGCTGTCGCCAACATCCAGTGATAGTCGCTGGATCAGAGCGGGCGTGACGTAAATATCTCTGGGTCCGAGTGGCGGCGCATTTGTGCCATCTTCCAAAGTGAAATCTCCATAGAGCGGATAGGGAGCATCGACGCCTTTCAACTCAACCAATTGCGTGTCGCTGCCATCTGGCAAGCGTGCCATGGCCTGCATACGCAAAGTCTCGGACAGTTCGCCGGTCGCTTTCAGAGCGTCCAATTCCGCTGGCGTCGCTTCGCGTTGCGCGACCGATATTTCCAAATCGCCGCCCAATATAGACTGTCCGCGATTAGCCAGTTCATCGGTGATCGCGCTGGTTAAACTGCCAATCGCAGCCAACGTCGCGACACCCAAAAACAGACAGACGATCAGTAGACGCAGGCCGACAAAGCGTCCGCGCAGATCACGTCGGGCGATGGTCCAGGCTTTGGAGAGGTTAGCGCTCATGATTCTGCAAGCTTTTGGGCACTATCTTTCTCGATCATACCATCGCGCAGTTCGATGATCCGGTCACAGCGTTTGGCCAGTTCCGGATCATGCGTAATCATCAGCAGCGTGGCGTTACTGGCTTTCTGACGCTCGAACAAAAGCTCAATAATGATCTCGCCAGTTGCACCATCCAGATTGCCGGTGGGTTCATCGGCAAAAATGATGGAAGGCCGAGAGGCCATGGCCCGGGCAATGGCAACACGCTGTTGCTCGCCGCCGGATAATTGGGTGGGATAGTGGCACAGCCGGTCACCGAGACCTACCGCTTCCAGCTCTTTCGCCGCTATCGCAAAGGGATCGGCTTGACCATCAAGCTCCAAAGGCACCGCGACATTTTCTAGCGCTGACATGGTCGGCAGCAAGTGGAATGCTTGTAGAACAATGCCGACCCGTCCGCGCCGCGCGATCGCGAGTTGATCTTCATTCATCGCGCCAAAATCGGCGCCTGCAATATTGACGGTGCCGCCAGTCGCGCGCTCCAATCCCGATAATATCGCCATTAACGATGATTTTCCCGAGCCGGACGGACCCAGCAAGGCAACGGTGGTGCCGGAATCGATCGACAGGTCGATCCCTCCCAAAATATCGACCCTTGCGTCACCTTCTCCCAAAGAGAGGGTGACATTGTGGGCTTCAATGGCAATATGGGGTTTGGAATTTGTGGCGTCGCTGGCTGCGGCGGTTTTTTGTAACATGGTGGGAGGGGTTATCCAATGTTGAACAGGTTTATGACATATGGGTTTTGCTTTGCAATTCTTCAACTTCTGATTGCTTGTGGCCCAGCGGCGGAAGAAAATTCCGCTCCGATTGTGGGAGAGCAAACCGCTAGTGACAATGCGGACGAAGCAGTTGCAGAGGCCAAAACGCTTATACTGGCATTTGGTGACAGTCTTTATGCCGGCTATGGATTGGCCCCTAACGAAGGCTTTGCACCAGAGCTGCAAAAGGCGCTTAATGATGCCGGGCAGGATGTGAGGGTCCATAATGCTGGCGTTTCTGGCGATACGACGGCAGCCGGCCTGCGGCGGATGGATTTTGTTTTGGATAGCTTAACCAAAAAACCGGACCTTGTCCTGTTGGGGCTCGGCGGCAACGATTTGCTGCGCGGTCTGAAGCCATCGGATACCAGGGCGAATATGGAAGCCATGGTTCAAAAGTTGTCTGATCGGGATATTCCCGTGATGCTAACCGGAATGTTAGCGCCGCCCAATTTGGGCAAGGAGTTTAGTGATCAGTTTAATGTAATCTATCCAGCGCTGGCGAGAAAATATGACGTGAAGCTATATCCATTTTTCATGGATGGCGTAGTTGGCCGGTCCGACTTGATATTGCCGGACGGTATTCACCCAAATGCGCAAGGCATTGATGTGATTGTCGAGAGGATAGCGCTCGATGTCGAGTTGGCGCTCAAAGGATAATAGCTAAACTACTGGAAACACTAGCCGCATCAGGCGTATTCTTGCATTAACTGTATTATTTTTATAATACAGTAGGGAAACGCTTGAAAAGTGCTACATTTGCATCCATTTATGAGAGGAGTGCTGCACGATAGACAGCGAGATGGAGATTGAGCCAATGGCGACCGAGACGATTACTGCAACCGAAGACCTGACCCTGACACCGCCTGATCCGGTCGTTGCTGTTTCTCCGACAAAAGCTGCTGGGCTGGTACCGGTTGGCGATGAAGTTAAGTCAAAGCTGGAAGAGAAGGTCGATAGCTTTATCGATGATCTGGTGGCGCAGGATGAGAATAGCCCGGAATTTGGTAAGAAAGTCGATCAGATCACCAACATGGGCCGCAAGGAAATCTCCGACGCGGCGGGCCAATCCAACCGCTTTCTGGACCGCCCCATTCGAACAATGGACGAAGAATCCGGCATTGGTGCTGATCTGACTGAGCTTCGCCGGACAGTGGAGGACCTTGATCCAGGTAAACGCGGGAATTTGCTGGCACCGCGCAAATTGTTCGGGATCATTCCTTTCGGTTCCAAGCTACGCAACTATTTCGATGGGTATAAAAGCGCGCAGGGGCATATTTCGTCGATATTGACCCGGTTACAGGGCGGCAAAGATGAATTGCTGATGGACAACGCGGCCATTGATGTGGAGCGCAAAAATCTCTGGGCGGCAATGGGCCGGTTGGAGCAGATGATCCATGTGTCCAAGGTCATGGACCAACGTCTGGAAGACAAAGCTGCGGAGTTGGATGCGACCGACCCCGCTAAAGCCAAGGCCATTCGTGAAAGCGCGCTTTTCTATGTGCGCCAGCGGACGCAGGATTTGCTGACTCAAATGGCGGTGACGGTTCAGGGCTATCTGGCGCTGGATCTCGTCAAGAAAAACAATGTCGAACTCGTCAAAGGTGTCGACCGCGCTAGCACGACCACCGTCAGCGCGCTGCGTACCGGCGTGACGGTGGCTCAGGCGCTGACCAATCAGAAACTGGTGCTGGATCAGGTGACGGCGCTTAACACAACGACAGCGGGCATTATCGACAGCACGGGCGATATGTTGAAAAACCAGACTGCTGCTATTCACGAGCAAGCGGCCTCGGCCACAATTCCGCTCGAAACGCTGCAACGCGCGTTCCAGAATGTATATGATACGATGGACAATATCGATACGTTCAAGATCAAGGCGCTGGAAAATATGAAAACCACCGTCACTTCGCTGTCCGGTGAGATTGAGAAATCCAAAGGCTATATCGCAAGGGCCGAAGGACAGGATAAAGCCGCACTGGAGGCGCCATCCGAAAACCCGCTAAGCGCGCTTGAGGAATAAGACGCATGAGCGAGAGCAATCAGCAGATTTATGACAATGCTGCGAACTATTATCGCAGCTATAAATTTGCAGAATCCATCGGCGAGCGATCCAAGGGTCTCAAACGCGGTTACTTCCGTAAAAAACTGGGACGGGCTGCCCTGATCACGGCAGGAGTGCTGGTCGGTGCCAGTGTGGTCGGCGGGATATTAAACGGCATCGGTTTCTGGGGCGTGATGATTTCGGCTGGCTTGATTGCAGGGGGCATCTGGGCGGCGATGAAATTTCCGAAAATGAAAATCCCGACACCGTCTACTCTCGTACAATCTGACCTTAAAACGCTGGCTGGAAAGACAGAAATCTGGCTGGAAGCGCAGCGTCCCGCATTACCTAGGCCTGCGGTCAAGATCATCAATGATATCGGTACACAGCTCGATATGTTGTCGCCGCAACTGCAGAAACTCGATGAGGCTGAACCGGCTGCCTATGAAGTGCGCAAGCTGATGGGCGAACATTTGCCTGAGCTCATCTCGGGCTATCGCGCAATTCCTGAACCAATGCGCAAGAAAAGCAACGATACTGGAAAATCGCCGGACGAACAGTTGATCAGTGGCCTTTCGTTGATCGAGAAAGAAATTTCGGGTGTTACTCAGCAAATTGCCAAAGGTGATATTGATAATTTGTCAATCCGTGGTCGTTATCTCGAGATGAAATATGACAAGACGGGTGAACCGGAATAACAGCCGCTATTTGAAATCTACTTGGTTCTCAGTTCACCCGAATTCACGTAGCCGTACTACCAGATGCTCTAGCACAGCGGGATGTAGTTCATTGGCAAATTCACAGCCATATTCCTCATGGTCAACCCATTTGATATCGGCACTGAGGGTCTGGATTCCAGGCAGCCGGATAAAAACTGGTTTCTTGCGATCAAGGTGAGTGTAACTTGTCATCCTGAAGCCCGCGACGGATAAATCTGAGAGCGTTGCCCGAAAGAGCTGGGAATTCGATTGCCTGATAAAGATCTCGGCTTCAACTATTTCTCTTACAGTTCGCCTGTTGCCAGACGGTGAGGTTTGATAATCGTCTGTGCTGAGCGATTGCGGCATTTTCTCGTCCAAATTGTTGGTCCTGATCATAAGAACGGTCATTTGGCTGGTTTCTGAAGGGTGGACGATAAATTATTGACGTCACATGCAGGCAACCGAAAACAGAAAATGCGAGTGGGCAAGTTGCTGTTCCTGCAGCGAGGAATAGTCCGGAAGGCCAGACTAAAACTTGCGGTTGATAAGTTCCTCAAACTCGCCGCGACTAATCTGCATCTTGGCGCAAATTTTTTCGATCTCTTCGGGTGTCGCATCTTTGGTTCGGTATTTTAAGCTGTTTATCAAACCATCTTCGCGCGACCATGTCATGCTCTTTGGTTTTCGCCACCGCAGAATTGTGACTATGACTACGGGAATGCCAATAGCAATAACCGCCCAGAAATCGCCAAGCTGAAGGTCCGAAAAGGAAGAGATTATATGATCTAGTGGCGTTGCCATGCGCGTAAAAGATCACAAATTGTTGAAAAAGACGTGAATCGCAGAGAAGCCAGACTACCAATCCGGCTGTTCCACCGTAATAAAATCCCTGATTTCTTCGGATTGCGGACCCAAGGTGATCGGGTTTATCACGCCTGGCAAGATGCAGATATCGAATAGCTCCGTGATCGGGCCATCGAAGCGCACCCATTGGGCAACCTCACCGGTGGAGAGAGACACTATCTGGATGCCGCACCAGGCTGCGGTGCCGGCCTGCTCAAGTTTCTGGTCCAGTGCCAGTCCTTCAAAATGACCATGGCGCGGTTTTGAAAGAGTGACAAAGGCATGATCGTTATGGAATTCCAGACCCCGCAAAAATCCCGGACAAAATGCAACGGGCGTGAACGCATGGTCAGTCGGATGGAGCCACCCCAGTTCCCCAGTACCAGAATTTAGCAGCCACACACGTCCGACATGAAAGCGCGGACTGTGCGGCATAGACAAGCCGTCTGCCAATATCTCATTGGTTTCGACATCAATAATCACGCCGCCATCATACCGTCTGTCGCGCCAGCCGTCTTTCGTGTTCGATTGAGACACGGCACTGACATATTTAGGTTGCCCATCAACCATGGCTAAACCATTGAGATGACAGCGGTCTTCTGTCGCCAGGTCAGAAATGAAGTCCGGTTTCCAGATTGGTTTGAAACTGTGCGTAATACTGGGAATGCTCAGGCAATTATGCAGCGTATTGACGAATATGATCTGGCCGTCTTCGCGAATGCCCAATTCGTGAATGTCGACATTACCCGTGGTTTGCATGTTGCGCGGAACATAGACTTTGTCATGCACGTCATTGGCTAGCTGTCCGATTGGTAAGACGTTTTCAAGACGTACGATTTGGGTCAGACTACCGAGATATATGCGGCTTTCATTGGCAGTAACGCCCATGGCCTGAGGATAGAGCGCTTCATGGACGGCCAATTTGCCATCAGGTCCGCGGCCAACCAGATAGAGCCGCCCGGTCTGATAGGAGGTGAAGCCGATAGAAATATCATTGGTCGCAAGAAAGTCGGCAAGACCCAGCGAAAAGCTAATGGTCGTCTCGGCGTCCTTGGGTTTGGCGTCGCCGTTTGTAGCATTTTGATCACCTGGCTCGTGCATCTGCGTCACGTAGCCAGACCCCGTCTGTCATTCCCCACCTTGGTCCCCCAAAATCTGGATCCCCCGTGAGGATTCGAACCTCAATTAACGGAGTCAGAGTCCGTGGTATTACCATTATACGACAGGGGAGTGCCGGGGGGCGCAATAGGCTGAGGGTAGGGGGCGGTCAAGAGTTTTCCAAAGGCGGTTCCCCTAGAGGTTTATCGCTAAACTCTTGCACATCGGCCGGGCTACGGTTATCGCTATGCCCAAGTACCGGCGGTATTACCCGATCCGGAGAATATAAGAGTAACGGTTATGGTGGATGAAGCATCCCCATCGCCGCAACGACAAGACGGCGGAAAATCGGCAAGGACGGCCCGCCCGAAACATGCGGCGACACATAAGAATGGGACTCAAAATGCGTCTCCTTCCCATAGAAACGGTGCCCGCTGGCCAAAGTTGCGGTCCTATGCAGCTATTGATTTAGGCACGAATAACTGCCGACTATTGGTTGCGAAGCCCTCTTCTGACGGTTTCATCGTGACCGATGCTTTCTCGCGCGTTGTGCGCTTGGGCGAAGGTTTGGTGGAAACGGGCCGGATCAGCAATCGTGCGATGGACCGCGCGGTCGCGGCTCTATCGATTTGCGCAGACAAGCTGAAACGCCGCAATGTGACACTGGCCCGTTCGGTTGCCACAGAGGCTTGTCGCCGTGCCAGTAATGGCGAGAAATTCATCAATCGGGTTCGGCAGGAAACCGGTATCGCACTGGATATTATTACTGCTGAAGAAGAAGCACGGCTGGCTGTCTTGGGTTGTCAGATCCTATTGGAACCGGGCGATGGACCAGCATTGATATTTGATATTGGCGGCGGATCGACGGAGCTTGTGCTTGTCGATACGTCTGGCAGTGCGCCTGAGATAATCGACTGGCTAAGCGCACCCTGGGGAGTGGTGTCCTTGACCGAAAGCGAAAAATTTGACGTTGATAGTCCGTCTGCTCGGGGACAGGCTTTCCAGAATATGCGCGACCGCGTGGCGGAGAGTTTCGCCGAATTTGCGAGCCGCTTGCCGATATCAGACAATAGCGATTTCCGGCTATTGGGTACGAGCGGCACAGTAACGACGTTAGCGAGCCTGCATCTCAAATTACCGCATTATGACCGCAAAGTAATCGATGGCCTGATCGTTCCGACTGAGTCCATGCGTGATATCAGCGCGATGCTGGCGGCATGCTCTCCTGAGGAACGGGCAGCTATACCGTGCATCGGCAAAGAGCGTGCAGATCTTGTCGTCGGCGGCTGCGCCATATTGGATTCAATCCTCGATATATGGCCGGCAAGCCGCGTGGGCGTGGCGGACCGCGGTATTAGAGAAGGAATATTGCGCTCGCTTATGTCTTCAAACGAACAAAGGCGGCGATCGTGAGCAGAGGGCGCTCCGGCAACAAACAGCGTGTAAAGACGGCAAAAGGTCGCAAGATCGGTTCGACACGATGGTTGGAACGGCAGCTAAACGATCCCTATGTCAAGAAAGCCAAGGCCGATGGTTATCGTTCTCGTGCGGCCTATAAAATATTGGAATTAGACGAACGGTTTAAATTTGTCCGCAAGGCCGAAGCTGTGGTCGATCTGGGAATTGCACCGGGCGGTTGGGCGCAGGTCATCCGAAAATTTGTTCCGCAAGCGAAGATTGTCGGCATCGACTTGCTGCCTGTGGATGCCATTGAAGGCGTCACGATTTTCGAAATGGATTTCATGGACGATAGCGCACCGGACAAGCTGATTGATGCGCTTGGCAGTGCGCCGGATCTGGTCTTGTCCGATATGGCCGCCAACACTGTGGGTCATCAGCAGACCGACCACTTGCGAACCATGGGTCTAGTGGAAGCCGGAGCTTATTTTGCAGTTGAAAATCTGCAGGAAGGCGGAGCATTTGTAGCCAAGGTATTGGCTGGCGGCACCGATAATGAATTGCTGGCCTTGCTAAAGCAGCATTTCAAGACCGTGAAACATGCCAAACCGCCTGCTAGCCGTAAGGGGTCATCCGAATGGTATGTGGTGGCACAGGGGTTTAAGGGGCGGCCGGAAAACGCCTGAATTGCTGCGAAGTTCACAATCTTCACAATGTCCTTATGGGCATTTGTTTTTACCCGCACATTTTCCAAAGTTCACACAAATCACACAGCTTCCCGTTTCAAGGTTTGAGCGAATTGTACGACGAAGTTCACAAAGTGCACAAAGCCCTTTTGGGAATTTTTTCCCTTCTGATGCGTTCAAAGTTCACACAATTCACATGGCCCATGTGCGCGGACACGGAGATGGGATGGATATTCAAACCTGAGAAAGAGCCACATGGTTTTTACCATGATGGCAAGCCTGTAGGAAAGGCGTTTGCGCATTGAGCCACTATCCATTGGCGCTCACCCTGAGCTTGTCGAAGGGTGAATGGCACAACGGTTACGATAGCACCCTTCGATAAGCTCAGGGTGAGCGCGAAGGAGGGTCCTTACAAGAACCTATTTCGAACCACGTGCCTTGGCGATCATTTCTTTCAGGCCATCATAGCCAACCGCGCCAACAGCTGTCTGGTTGCCGACAACAAAGGCTGGCGTGCCTGTAAATTGCAATTGGCGAGCGACTTCAATATTCCGCTGCACCTCTTCTTGCGCTTCGGGTGTAGCCATGAATTTGCGCGCAGCGGCCATGTCGATGCCGACTTCTTTGGCGGCACTTTCGATGGTGGATGGCGTTGGGCGTCCGGTTGCAAACATGGTTTTGTGAAAGGCGAAATATTTGCCCTGCTTCGCTGCTGCCAGAGCCATTAGGGCGGCATCGTTGCTTGCTTCGCTCAGGATGGGAAGTTCGCGGAACACAACCTTGATATTCTTGTCTTCTTTCAGAACCCTTCCGATATCGGCCGTAGTCTGCTTGCAATAGGGACAAGCAAAGTCGGAATATTCAACCACAATGATGTCGCCATTAGGGTTGCCGGCAAAGGCAGTGCCAGCAAAGGGCGCTTCTATGTCTTTGCGGATTTCCTCAATGGCTGCGGTCTTTTGCCGTGTCTGCAAAATCTCAACCGCTTCGGGAATGATTTCCGGATTTTTCAGAATATAGTCGCGGACAATGGCTTCGATCGCGGCCTGTTCCTTGCTGTCAATGCCAGCTGCGAGCGCAGCCTGCGTGGCCTCTTCACTTGCCGACGCGCCACCGGTTTGCATAAACCAGACAGTCGCTGCCCCTGCTATGGCCAAAACGCCACCTGCCATAATCATCCACTTTCTGTTATTTTCCACGTTTCACTATTCCCTAAGGACCCAAACTAAGGAGTTAAGCCTCCTTGTAGAAGCTTCGTCCGATTGTCCACAATTGTTACAGATGGGATACGAAATCGATTGGGCCGGGCCTCAGCGCCGACGCCTGTCCGACTGCTCAAATTCGTTTTTCGCGATTAAAGAGATGTCCTGTGCGCGGATCCATTCTGGCGTATTTTCCTTGATACCCGCCATCGCGATTTGGGAGCTACGGATCGCGCTGCCATAATTGCGTTGCAACAGTGCGCTTTCCGCTGTGGCCAGCTGTGCCCGTGCCGTATCGCCTTGTTGAGAATATACAACGCCGAGCTGATACCACGCAAATGGATTGCGGTTATCTTTGACTACAGCGGCCTTCAAGACACGTTCAGCTTCTGCAAAATGCGTTTCATCCTCGGTCGCGATCAAGGCATGCCCAAATAGACTGGCGATCAGCGGCTGATTATTGGTTAGGCGGACCGCTTTCCGAAGGGAGGCGATTGCTTCCTGTGGATTTCCGGACTCCAGCAATATCTGCCCATGCAATTCCAGGAAATAGGCGTCGTTCGGATGGTCCTTCAGAAGGCTGTTCACCTCCATCAGCGCGCGATCGGGATAGGCGCTCTTGTGCCAGGCATAAGCCCGGGCGTAGCGCGCGGGAATGGACTGGTCGCTTTCCGGGAATTTGCGCAGCGTCGTGGTGGGTTCGTTGGTAAAGCCGAGTAGCTTTGCCTTTACCCGTTGAAACCGCGCCTCAATGTCTGGATTAGGAGGGGTGTCCCAAGCCGGATCCGCTTGATAGACATCGCGGAGCAAACTGACACGTTCGCCTGACAGCGGGTGGGTACGACCGTAGCTATCTTCTTGCGGAATACCGAGGCGGAATTCGTAATTTTGCAGCTTTTTGAAAAAATCAATCGAGCCGCGACCCGTTATGCCCGCGCCCGAAAGATAGCGGGCGCCAGCGCTATCAGCCGCACGCTCTTGGACCCGGCTAAAGGCCAGGAATTTGCCGGTGGCGGCTTGTTGACCGGCCGCCAATATGCCTGCGCCCGCATCACCGGCGCCCGCAGCAATGGCCGCAGCGCCCAGGATCAGGCTGAGAATGGTAATGCCGGTGGCGGTTTTGATCCCTTCGTCGAACCGGATGATATGGCCGCCGGTAATATGGCCAAGTTCATGGGCCATGATACCCTGAATCTCGACGGCGCTCTCGGCGGCTTCGATGGTTCCCGAGTAGAAAAACATACGTTGGCCGCCAGCAACAAAGGCGTTGATCTGGCTGCTGTTGATCAGGATGACTTCTACATCCTTGGCATCCAGCTCAGAAACGGCGACCAGGGGCGAGACCATATCGCTGAACAGGGCTTCGGTCTCTGCGTCGCGGAGAATGGACTGAGCAGCAACTGGCTGGACGGTAATGGCGATCATCGCCAAAAGGGCGGTGATGAGCTGTCCGATACGGGACAGCGAGGGGCCAGCAAAAGGATGGCGTTTGTTATCACTCGGCAATGACATGAATTTCCTCTGGATGAAGCTCTAGCGAATTTACCTTCCTATTGGCACGATAAGGCTTAACCTTCGATGAAATTACAACCGGTTTCTGCGCAAACATGCGCAGAAACCGGTCTGTATTGGTCAGCCGAACGTCCGTTGCCACCAGCCACCGCGAGGCGCGTCAGCTTTATCAGATGCAGTATTTTCAGATCCGGTTTCTTTTGCCGCTCCGTCATCTGCCTTTTTCGCAGCAGGCTTTTTTGCAGCTGTTTTCTTGGCCGCTGGTTTGGCAGCAGATTTCGCTGCCGGCTTCGCCGCCGCATCTGCGCTATCTGCATCCGCTTTTTTGGCTCTCGACCGCGGTGCTTTTTTGGCAGCTGGTTTTGCAGCCTTTGCATCATCCGCCGTTTCTGCCGCCGTTTCTGCCGCAGCATCAGGCGCATCCGCAGCCGCTTTCGTTTTGCGCGGTGCGCGGCGACGTTTCGGTTTTTCCTCAGCGTCTTTCGCTACGCTATCATCCGCAATTTTTGCATCATCTGATGCAGCGGCTGGTGCGTCGGCTTTCTTGCGTGAACGGCTTGCTCTTTTTGGCTTTTCAGCCGGTTCTGCCGCTTCATCAGACTTGGCTTCTGCGGCCGGTGCTTCTGCACCTTCTGCAGTTGCTTCCACATCACCAGCGGGCTTGCGTTTGCGCCCGCCACGAGACCGGCGCGCTTTCGGCTTGTCGCCTCCATCGCTGCCTTCCTCTGCTGTTTCTGCTTTCGCATCGGCAGTTGGCTGATTTTCAGAACTGTCGCTGCCGGCTTCGCCGCTATTGGCTTCAGCACCGCGATCGCCACCGCGCCCGCGCCGACCACGCCGCCGTCGGCGCTTGCGAGGACGCTCGTCTGCTTCTTCCTCTTGGCCGTCCGTATCGACAATATCATCGTCATCATCGTCGATAATGGGCTCGAATTTCGGAACATTTTTAGGCGGGCCGCCGGAGCCTTTAACCTCCATGCGGGCGCCTTCCGTTTCACCATCCGGCGTGATCTCGATAGAAACGCCATAGCGTTTTTCAATGTCGTCAATTTCATGCCGTTTGCTGTTCAGCACATAGATGGTCGCTTCCTGGCTGGCAGTCAGCGTAATCTGGCTAGCTTTGCCCTTCGCTGCTTCTTCTTCCAACAGTCGCAATGCGGAAAGCGCAGAAGATGAGGCGGTCCGAACCAAGCCGGTGCCTTCGCAATGCGGGCAGACTTTGGTCGATGCTTCAAGGACACCGGTGCGCAGACGCTGGCGGCTCATTTCGAGCAAGCCAAAGCTGGAGATTCGGCCGACCTGAATGCGCGCGCGATCATTTTTCAGGGCATCGCGCATCGCTCGTTCGACTTTGCGGATATTGCCGTGACGGTCCATGTCGATGAAATCGATAACCACCAGTCCGGCCATATCGCGCAGACGCAGTTGACGCGCAATTTCGGCCGCCGCTTCGAGGTTGGTCTTGACCGCCGTCGCTTCAATGCCATGCTCGCGGGTCGAACGACCGGAGTTAATGTCGATCGACACCAAGGCCTCGGTCGGATTGATGACCAGATAGCCGCCGGATTTCAGCTGAACTTCCGGCTGATACATTGCGGATAGCTGATCCTCAACGCCATAGCGCTGGAACAAAGATACCGGATCGGCATAGCTCTTCACGCGCCTGCTATGGCTAGGCATGAGCAGCTTCATGAAGCTTTTCGCCGCGGCATATCCTTCAGCGCCTTCGACCAACACTTCCTCGATCTCGCGATTGTAAATGTCGCGAATGGCGCGTTTAATCAGGTCGCTATCGCTATGGATCAGTTTCGGAGCCACAGCGCCTAATGTGTTCTCGCGCACTTCGTCCCACAATCGGGCGAGATAATCAAAGTCGCGTTTGATTTCCGGCTTGGTGCGTGACAGTCCTGCTGTGCGCACGATACAGCCCATAGTGTTGGGCAATTTCAGGTCGGCAATGATGGATTTCAACCGTTTGCGATCGCCAGCATTGTTGATTTTCCGGCTGATACCACCGCCATGAGAGGTGTTAGGCATCAACACGCAATAGCGACCGGCAAGGCTCAGATAGGTGGTGAGAGCAGCGCCTTTGTTGCCGCGCTCTTCTTTGACGACCTGTACCAATACGACCTGACGGCGCTGGATAACATCTTGAATCTTGTAGCGTTTGCGCAGAGCCATGCGCTTCTGGCGGGCCTGATCGCTGGCTTTGGCAACATTTTTGCCGCCACGACCACCGCGTCCACGGTTACGGCCTTTGCCGCGTCCGCGATTATTGCGGCCCTTGGCTTGGGTTTCTTTGTCGCCGTCGGCAGACGCATCGGCATCATCAGCCGTTTCGTCTTCGTCGTCGCCATCATCATCACTGGCGTCATCGTCATCACCGGCGTCGTCGCTATTGTCTTCCGCAGGAACTTCGCCCTCGGTCACGTCAATCGTGTCGACGCTTTCGTCTTTCTCGACCTCGACCAGAGCCGTGTCCAACTCTTCGGTCGCATCGCTGCGCACCATATCGGCAGGCGCATCTTCTTCCTCTTCTTCCTGTGCACGCAGGGCTGCTTCTTCTGCAGCATGCTCAGCCTCTTCGGCTAGCAAACGTTCACGGTCTTCTTTTGGTATCTGGTAATAGTCGGGATGAATTTCGCTAAAGGCCAGAAATCCGTGACGGTTTCCACCATAGTCAACAAAAGCCGCCTGTAGCGAGGGTTCTACTCGCGTTACTTTTGCTAGATAAATATTGCCTTTTAGCTGTTTGTGTTCCGAAGATTCAAAATCGAATTCCTCAATTTTGTTCCCTTTTACGACCGCCACCCGGGTTTCTTCCTGGTGGCGCGCGTCGATTAACATGCGCGTTGTCATTAAATATACTCCTGGCATGGCCCGCTAATCCAAGATCAATCGGAACTGTTCTCGGTGGGACCATGCAATATAAAAGGGACGACGTCTTCTTGCGCGCTGCCAAAATAGGGGGAGCGGGCGGCGTCATCCGGTTAAATTCAAATGTCTCTGAAAAAAATGTGTCTGCGACAAATGCATGGCCCGGGCCGTTAGCCAGGGTCTTTCCGTCCATAGAAACGCTTCCCTGTGGAAGAGTTCCGGAGCCGGAGATGTCATGCCTCATGTCGCTTCAACCTGTATGTGCTGGACCAAAATCCAGCTTAGCTAGTGTCGTTTTTGGATAATTTCTAACGTCACAAATGGGGTGCTAGCACCGCAATTGCAAATCGGCAACACAAACTATCACCGGATTGGACTGCTCTTGTCCATGTGCAATCAATTAATGCTAAGCCTATCTCGAACAGGGTAAATTTCTCATTAACCATCTCATTTTACCGGGGATTACGATTATATCCTTAATGGATTTTTCACCGCGTTTTGCGGCGAGAAACCAAGGGCGATAATGCAGATATGAATTTTGACTGGACCGATATGGTTGGCGCATTGCATAAGGCGGCCATGCCATTCGCAGCAATTTTAGCTTCCTCCCTTTTGACCGTAAATCCTGCAAATGCCGGTTCGGTTAGCCGTATCGATGCCAATGACGGCCAAATCACGGTTTCTTTTGACGGCCTTGTGGAGAGCGCTTCGACATTTTCATTGCTGGGTCCAGATCGGATTGCGGTCGACATTAAAGGCGGCAAGGCAGGGCGCGGTGGCCGCGCGGCAGGCATGATTAAATCGGTGCGTCAGGGGCAATATTCACCCAATACGGCGCGGATTGTTTTTGATCTGGATCGCCCGGCAGTCATTACCGCTGGCGGGTTTTCAGCTGATGGAAAAAGTCTGAAACTAAGCTTGCAGTCGGTTGGTAGTGATGCCTTGAAAAAAGGCCGAAAGTCCTTTCTTCCACCGGTTCAGTTTCGCGCAGAACCGCCAAAGAAATCCTACAGTGTGAAAGTTCCGCTCGGTAAGCCACAAGACAAGGTTACTCTGCCGAAAGTTTCCGGCCCGGACGACAAGAGCAGGCCGTTGGTAGTGATTGATGCCGGACATGGCGGTCACGACCCTGGGGCGGTATCACCGCATAGCGGAAAATATGAGAAAACTGTTGTGCTTGCCATCGCCAAAGCGGTTCGCGACCAGCTTGTTGCCAGTGGACGCGTACGCGTCGCTTTGACGCGCGATACGGATAAATATCTGGTTCTGGAAGAAAGATATGGCATCGCACGGCGTCTTGATGCTGATTTGTTCATATCCATTCACGCCGATGCCGCTGGCAATCAATCAGCCAATGGCGCGACTGTATATACGCTTTCGGAGGTCGCTTCGGACCGCGAAGCGGCGAAGCTGGCTGCGCGAGAAAACCGGGCAAATATTATCAACGGCGTAAATCTAGGCGGTGCCAATCAGGATGTTTCTTCTATCCTGATTGATCTGACGCAGCGCGAAACCATGAATGTCTCTGCCGATTTTGCCAAATTGCTGATTCGCGAAGGGCAGCGCATGATCAAATTTCGTAGCAATCCTCATCGCTTCGCCTCGCTGGTTGTTCTGAAAGCGCCGGATACGCCCTCGGTTTTGTTTGAAACAGGCTATCTGACCAACAAGGATGATGTTGCGTTGCTGAGCTCGCGCAATGGACAGTCGAAAGTTGCAATTGGTATTGCCAACGCCATTGAAGCCCATTTTGCGCGAAAACTGGCGCAGCGGTGATCTCGACCCTGTAAAGTGACTGCTTATTCCGGACCGGGTTAGACTTTGTTTCACTATCGCCATCGCCCCGTCCTGGGTCGATGCTATTTTTCATCGATATTTTCTGGAAAATGCCTCCGATAGTGCTAGATAGCGCGAGATATGGTTGAAAATACACCCGATAATGATGGCGCTGGGGCATCGGAAAGTCTTGCTTACAAGCTGGAACGTAATACTGGCGGTTTTTTAAGCTGGATGGAAAAGCTGTGGCAAAAGCGGCTATTCCGCCTGTTTTTGGCGTTTATCGCCCTATGTCTGCTCGGCTGGTTATTGATTTGGGCTCTTTTTGCGCGCGATTTGCCTGATGCCAAAACACTGCAGCAATATGAACCACCATTACCCACCATGGTGCGGGCCTATGATGGCGAGCCGGTGCACAGCTATGCGCGGGAACGCCGGGTGCAGCTGGAATATGCTGAATATCCGGCACTATTGGTGCGCGCTTATCTGGCCGCCGAAGACCGGACATTTTTTGAACATGGCGGTCTGGATTATCCCGGTATCGCCACGGCAATTGTCAGCAATATTTCGAGCAGCGGCAGGCCCATTGGTGCGTCCACAATCACGCAGCAGGTTGCCAAAAACCTGTTGCTGACCAACGAGGTTTCCTATCGCCGGAAAGTACGTGAGGCTTTGCTTGCCTATCGCATCGAGGAAGTGCTGACGAAGCAGGAAATTCTCGAACTTTACCTCAACCAGATTTTCTTGGGCCGCAATGCCTATGGCGTGCAAGCTGCGGCACAGGCTTATTTCGGCAAGGATGTTGATGAGCTAGCACTGCATCAAATGGCCTATCTCGCGATTTTACCGAAAGGGCCATCCAACTATCGGCCCGAAAATAACGAGCAGCGGGCGATTAACCGGCGGGATTGGGTTTTGGGCCGGATGCTCGCCAATGACTGGATTACACAGGCACAGCATGATCGGGCGGTCGCCGAACCGCTTGGAGCTATTAGATCTCGTGGTGCCCGGTATCAACGGGTTGGTGGTTATTTTATCGAAGAAGTCAGGCGCCAGCTGATCGAGCAATTTGGTGAGAATGAAGAAGCCGGCCCTTACAGTGTCTATTCCGGCGGCCTATGGGTCCGAACATCGCTAAACCCCCAATTGCAAGAATATACCAAAGATGCACTGCGTACCGGTTTGCTGCGTTATAGTCGCGGCAAGGCGTGGAGCGGGCCGATCAACAAGATCGAGATGGATGATAAATGGGCGCAGCGTTTGGCGTCGACTTTCATCAATACGGATTATGCCGATTGGCGGATTGCGGTTGCTTTGAGCCGTCAGGGTAATCGTGCCGAAATAGGCTTTAAAGATGGAACCACTGGTCGTTTGGGCAATGCGCCGAGCAAGCTAGCTGCGGGTGATATTATCGCTGTCAGTCCAGCCGGTGGCAGCAGCTATGTGCTGCGCAACGTACCAAAAGTTTCTGGCGGTATGGTCGTGCAAAATCCGCGCAATGGTCGGGTTTGGGCCATGCAGGGCGGATTTGATGACCGGATGAGCTCTTTCAACCGTGCAACCCAGGCTGAGCGGCAACCAGGTTCGACGATCAAACCTTTCGTTTATGCGACAGCGCTGGATCAAGGCATGACGCCTGCGACCATTATCGTCGACAGTCCTTTCTGTGTTTATCAGTCGGCCGCTTTGGGCCGCAAATGTTTCCGCAATTTTGGCGGTGCACGCGGGGCAGGGGCACAGACCTTGCGCTGGGGCGTTGAGCAATCTCGTAATCTTATGACCGTTCGTGCTGCCAATGATGCCGGCATGGAAAATGTTGTCCAAACCATTAAGACAATGGGCATTGGCGACTATAAGCCTTATCTGGCCTTCGCGCTGGGTGCCGGTGATACCACCGTGGCAAAGCTGACCAACGCTTATTCCATGCTGGTCAATCATGGCCGTGAGCTGGAGCCGACGGTTATCGATTTTGTTCAGGACCGTCAGGGCAAGGTCATCTTCCGGGCCGACAAACGGAATTGCGAAGATTGCAACCAGGCCGACTGGGACGGAGAACCGATGCCGCGGCCGCGGCCTGCTGGTAAGCAGCTCATGAATCCGATGACCGCCTATCAGATGGTCAACATCCTGGAAGGCGTCATAACCCGCGGAACGGCACAAAATCTGAAAAGCCTCGACCGGCCATTATTTGGCAAGACGGGTACCGCGAGCGGACCGACCAACGTATGGTTCGTAGGCGGCTCTCCAGACATGGTGGCCGGTGTCTATATGGGCTTTGACCAGCCGGCGAATATGGGCGGCTATGCTCAAGGCGGCACGTTGGCCGCGCCGATATTCAAACAGTTTGCCCAAAAAGCGATGGCAGGAATGCCGAAAACACCCTTTGTAGCACCGCGCGGTATTCGCATGGTGAGGGTGGATCGCAAGAGCGGCAAGCGCGTCTTTGGCGGTTGGCCTTCCGATGATCCGAAATCAGCGGTGATTTGGGATGTGTTCAAACCCGAAACGGAGCCGAGACGGTCCATTCGCAAGGAAGAACTGCTAGCACGTCTGGAAGCGAAAAAGGCCCAGATTAGAGCTGCGAAACTGGCTGCGCGTAATCGAAATGCCGAAGGCAGAGGGAATAGACCTGCGCAAAATGACGCTGATTTCTTGCAGGATGAAGGCGGTATCTACTAGCTGGCGTCTTATGATGGCTCGCTGTCATAATGACGCATCCATTTGATTTGCGACGAGTGGTTTAACTGATGCAAGTAAGCCACTATTTCTGGTTTCTCATCAAAAAACAGCAGAAAAGCAGCGGTTTTTTGCGACGAACCGAGCCTCGCTTATATTGAAAACGGCAAGCATATCCCCAACTCTCTTTGCAGCGGGGCAACACCGAACAGGGGTTTGGAGTTGAATATGCGTAGTTCTTTAAAACTATTTGCAGTCCTTGCCGCAGGAACGTCTCTGGCGTTTAGTGGCGCCGCCCATGCAGGAGAGCCTTATGTAGGCGCATCGGCCGGGCTCAATTTGCCGAGTGATTCTAAAAATCGCGGAGAGTTTGAAGGTGATGTGGCGGCAACAGCTGACTTTGACGCTATTGCATCGGGAACCGATCTCGATTGGACGACAGAGCTCAACAATGGCCTCGACCTGAATCTGCACGCCGGTTACCGTTTTGACAACGGCTTCCGGGTGGAATTACAAGGCTTTTACAACGAAGCCGGTGTGGATCTGCACCGTGATTTGGCGGTCGGTGGAACGGTGATCGACACCGTTGATTCTGCCGTTTTGACACGCGGTGCTGCTGATCCGACCAATCCGACAGTTGGCGCGGTATTGAGCACCGATGACGGTCAGATTAAAAATTACGGTTTGTTCGCCAATGCTTTTTATGATTTCCAGATCAGCGAAAGTCTTGTGCCTTATATTGGCGCAGGTGTCGGCTTGACCCGGCAGGATGTCGAATTTGCACCATCCGGAATCGACGTGGTCGATGATAAGAAGACACGGTTTGCCTATCAGGGCATGGCCGGTGTGAGTTATCGATTGAGCCCGTCCTTCGAGCTTTTCGGTCAATATACCTACCGTGCAACCGATCGCGGCGACTATGATGTCAATCTGTTGCCCGCGACTTTGGGCGTAAAGAGCGAACAATCAATATTCAATGTTGGTTTCCGCATTCCCTTGGGCGGCGGCAGCTAGATTTGAGTTGATCTCACTGCTTTGAGCTGAATAGAAGCGCGTCGCCTGACACAGTTTGACAGGCGGCGCGCATTTTACGCGTTTCCCTGCTGACAGCAGCGAAAACCCCTGCTATCGGCGCGGACATGACTGAACGCTCCCATATCCGTAATTTCTCGATTATCGCTCATATTGACCACGGCAAATCCACGCTCGCGGATCGCCTGATCCAATATACGGGCGGCCTGACCGAGCGCGAAATGAGCGATCAGGTGCTTGATAATATGGATATCGAGCGTGAGCGCGGGATTACGATCAAGGCGCAGACGGTACGGCTCAGCTATACCGCCCAAAATGGCGAGGCTTATGAGCTCAACCTGATGGACACGCCGGGCCATGTTGATTTCGCTTATGAAGTGTCTCGCAGTCTTGCCGCTTGCGAAGGCGCACTGCTGGTGGTTGACGCGGCGCAGGGCGTGGAAGCGCAGACGCTCGCCAACGTGTATCAATCGATCGAACATGATCACGAAATTGTTCCGGTTCTAAACAAAGTCGATCTACCTGCCGCGGAGCCGGAGCGGGTCCGCAACGAGATTGAAGAAATTATCGGTCTCGATGCCTCTGAAGCGGTACTTGCTTCTGCTAAGTCTGGCATTGGAATCGAAGATATTTTGGAGCAGGTTGTCGAAAAGATACCGGCCCCGGGCGGCGACCGCGATGCGCCGCTTAAGGCGATGCTGGTCGATAGCTGGTATGATCCCTATCTTGGCGTTGTGATTCTTGTCCGGGTCATTGACGGCGTGCTGACCAAAGGATTGCGCATCAAGTTCATGGCGCAAGGGACGGAGCATCTGGTGGACCGTGTCGGTTGTATGCGGCCCAAGATTGAGCAGCTGCCGGAATTGGCCGCTGGTGAAATTGGATTTATCACAGCCCAGATCAAGGAAGTATCGCAGACCGCCGTTGGTGATACGATTACGACGGTTAAAGGCGGCGCAGAAGAAGCATTGGCGGGCTTCAAAGAAGTGCAATCAGTGGTCTTCTGCGGCCTGTTCCCGGTTGATGCGGCGGATTTTGAAAAGCTGCGCGAAAGCATCAGTAAATTGCGGCTCAATGACGCCAGTTTTACCTTTGAAATGGAGACCAGTGCAGCATTGGGGCAGGGGTTCCGGTGCGGTTTCTTGGGACTATTGCACTTAGAGATCATTCAGGAACGCCTGACCCGCGAATATGATCTCGACCTGATTACAACGGCTCCATCGGTGGTTTATCGCATGGTGATGAATGACGGGACCGAGCAGTTTCTGCACAATCCCGCTGACATGCCGGACGTCGTGAAGATATCCAATATCGACGAGCCGTGGATTGAGGCCACCATCTATTGCCCCGATGAATATCTCGGCGGTATCCTGAAGCTCTGTCAGGACCGGCGCGGGGTTCAAAAGAACCTGACCTATGTCGGGGACCGCGCCCAGGTGGTTTATGAGTTACCGCTCAACGAAGTGGTGTTCGATTTCTACGACAGGTTGAAAAGCATTTCTCGCGGCTATGCGAGTTTCGACTATCATCAAGTCGGACTGCAGACGGGTGATCTTGTCAAAATGAACATTCTCGTCAACGGCGATCCGGTTGATGCGCTGAGCATGATTGTTCACCGTGATGCCGCAGAAGCGCGCGGACGGCATATGTGCGAGCGGCTCAAAGATTTGATTCCGCGCCATCTGTTCAAAATCCCGGTACAAGCCGCGATCGGCGGTAAGGTCATTGCGCGCGAGACGATCGCGGCGATGCGCAAGGATGTTACTGCCAAATGCTATGGCGGCGATATCAGTCGTAAGAAGAAACTGCTCGACAAGCAGAAAAAGGGTAAAGCCAAGATGCGCGAATATGGCAATGTCAGCATCCCGCAAGAGGCATTTATCGCAGCGCTGAAAATGGGTGATGAGGGTTAAGTAAAACTGCGTAAAAATTGTCTCAATAGGTTTGCTGAACTACCTGATTTCGTGTACCAAAATTTCAATGGGGTCGCGTCACAGTCCTGGGGTTAGGAATGTTAACGCTTTTTGAAACACGAGATCGGCGCGTAAAAGATTTACTCGAAGTGAGGCGATTGCACACGAAATATGGTGATGAACTGGTTGCGGTGCTGGGGAAGCGCGCTTCGGATCGGTCTATGGACGACAGGGATCGTCGCCACTGGAAACGTATCTTGCGCAAGGCCCATAAATACACGCCGCCAACACCGAATCGCTCGACTGCGCCTTAAGTGATTTTTGCATGATAGGTCAGGCGCGGAATGATGCACCTGCAAAAAAAAAGGCAGTTTAGCCTTTGAATTCACACGGTTTTATCTTGCCCGGGAGCGGTGATTTGCCAACGGGGCGGAAGCGCGCGAAATAGCCGCCCAGCTCAGGGCGCTCCATATAACCGATTAATTGATAGCCCACTGCCTCAAACTCACAAAAGAGCTGTTTCGGCGGAATGCCATGCTGTACAAATGGCCGGTCAACATCGACTACGATAACTTCACCGCCATCATAGCTGTCCCCATCCTGATCCCGCCGGATGGAAGGGCGCAGGCGTGAGAGAAACGCATAAGGCTCTCGGACTTCATGGTACATGTGGACCAGGAAAATGCGGTCAAAACTATCCTCGGGCAGGCGCGGATCATCGGGCGCACCGAGTTTGATCGAGACATTGTCCAGCTTGTCACGGGACACACGGTCGGCGAGCCGTTTGATCACGTCCTCATCAATATCCTGCGCCAGCACCCGTCCATCTTCGCCAACCCTATCGGCCAGCCGTACCGTATAATAGCCTTCACCAGCACCAATATCAGCGACCGTCATGCCTGGCGAAAGACCCGCCGCCTTCATAATCTCCTCAGCCTCACCGCGTTTGTCACGCGCAGTCTCGGTCGACCACTGGTTACCGGCAAGATCAGACACAGGCCGAGAGGCGGGCGGGTAGGCCCGTGCAGTCTCCAGCCGGTTCGCATCCTCATCCGGAATACGCTTGCACCCCGCCACCGGAACGGTAACGGCCAGCGCGGCAATCGTAAGGAAGGGAAACGCGAAAAGGTTAGACTTGATCATACTCATGTAGAGGGATTTAGGCGACAGCGGCGATGGGGGCAATGGTGTTCGGGTTGAACGACTGATTTGATCTCGATTTCAATGTGATTCTTGGCGTCCGCTATTGGCGCAAAAGCGTACGTTGAGCTTAAGCGACTTGATTTGGCCCTAATCAACTTTGGGACGAGTCAGCAGAGTAATTCTCTGTGTTTGGATCGCGAAGCCATCGTGTTTCGTTAGGTGGAAGGAATGGATGAGGAGAATGATAAACGAACAGCTGCCGGCTGTTGCAAAACATTCCCCTCATACAAATCTGGTTTGAAGCCTACAGCTTGAGCAGCGCGTCATATGCGTCGCACGCATCTTGAAGAGAATAGCTGCCGTCTGAAGCACTATCCTGAACCTTTTTTTGTATTTCCATCATTTCCGCAGAAAGTTCCTGCATTTTGTCTGGATCGCCAGCCAGTCCTTGCATTTTGGTAGCGAGTTCTGTCGCTTTTTCTTGCATGTTCTCTTGAGTACATGAGGTTTCGGATGCAGCAGTTTCGGTGATCGACGCCGCTTCGGCACCATCAGCTTGGTCACTTCCGTTGTCAGCGCAGGCAGTCAAAGCCAATGCGCTAACAGACAATATTGCAAAAAATGATTTCGTCATTCGATTTCTCCATTTGGGAAGGAGGCTCGTTATTCATAAAGAACTCATTGTACAACCTTATAATGAAAGGGCCAAGCTTTGTAACAAATTGAAATTCAAAGCATTAAAGGCGCGATAGTTAGATACATCGCTAATGTCCGCTAAGGGCGCAAAAGCGGACATTAGAAATCGTAGGTGAGGTCAATCGCGGGAATTACTCAATACAATGGACATCAAAACCAGTAAGGACCCCAAAAGTGCGAGGCCGGCGGTCCCCAAAAAGGCTTGAGCTCCGAACATTTGCGATAACCACCCAAAACTTGTTAACGCACAAATCGCTATCACCGATTGTAATACAACGAAGAAACTCTGAGCTTCTGCCGCAATCTCTTCATCTGTCCAATCAGCGATAAAATTTGTGCACGCCAGAAAGCCGAGTGCATAGGTGAAAGCATGCAAGATTTGGGCAACAACAAGTACCTCAAATCCAGGTTCCAGTGAAAGAAGCGTCCATCGAAACACCGCAACCAAACAAGATACGAAGATCAGCAGACGCGCAGAAAAACGGCGTGCAAATTGTTTGAACCCAAGAAACATTAGTGTTTCAGACAAAGCGCTCACGCCCACCAGAACACCTATCGAAAATTCAGACAAGCCTTGCTGATACCAAAATAGTCCGACAAACCCGCTCAACAAAAAATGCGTGCAATGCACCAATGACCAAGCAAGCAAAGGTAACACAAACCAAGCTTGTTGAAAGTTGAAACTAGGCTGCCCTGTTTTTTGAGATGCAATTTCTGTAATGGACACTCTAAATTTTGGGAGCCCGAGAGCAGCAGTGCCCCGCAAAATCGAAAAACCTATAAAAAGCGGTAAAAATGCCTGAACGCCGTATTCGGACAACAACAAGCCCGACAGGACGACCACTAAAAGATAGCCGACAGTTTTCCACGCATAATACAGACCAAAATCATTGCCCCGTCGGCGGCTCATACGAAGAGCCGCGGCATCGGTAACCGGCAATATTGCCATTTGCGATGTGATCGCCAACGTCCAAACGATGAGTACACTCCAGAAGCTTTGAGCAGCAACAAGAAGGACTGGCAGTAACGCTGAAATGATGGCTCCGCCTAAAATCACTGTTCGCCAGTCAGTTGCTCTGTCAGCTAAGCGACCAATATATGATCCAACAATGAGAATTAGCGCCACCGGTGCAGCGAAAATAATACCGGTTTGACTGGCAGTTATGCCTATCGAGTTTAACCATATTCCAGCGAAAGCATTCACTACGCCAACGCTCATAGCTTGAATAAAGTAGAAGAAGCTTACGCGCATTTCTGGCGTAAGTGAACGAGATTGATTTTTGAAAAACATGCTGAACACCAGAAATAATCGACGAGCGTCGAAGCGTCTGTAGATTACCGAAACTCTAGCGCCATTAATTGCGCCAGTGAGTTGATCCGGTGGGTTAATCTATTTCTGAATCATTCATTTCGCATGATTTTGTGTAACAAATACACAAACAACTGGCAAGCGATCATCAGGTTCCGATGTTTCAACGTGATACCGTTCGAATTTGGGCTTCCGGCTATTTCCTAACGTCCGCTTTCGGGATGTAGCGGACATAAGGCTAGCCTGGGGTAAAGACACAAAAATGGACGCTACAAATTGCAAATATACTCGGCGGCATACGGTTTCTGCAATTTGCGTTTGCCTGTTGGGCAATTGATTTAAATTCATCACCCGGATGGACAAATCAACAGACGATGCTCCGTTCGGTCCAGCTATTCTCCGATGTCATCAGACATAAGATAAATTATGCTACTGCCAGGTCGCAATTAATTTATCATATTCGATGGTCACCGGTTTGGGCTTCTCATTTGCCAATTTCGCTTTGGGCGAGCCGGGTTGGTTCAACCAATAGGCATATCCTCGTTCTTCGCCGAGCTTTGGTCCGAGATCACCTTGCAGCCCCGATCGCTCTAACCGGCTGAGAACACGTTCTTGCTGTTCGCATAGGGCGTTGAGCGCTGCTTGCGGTGTTTTGGTGCCTGAGGAAGCATCGCCGATATTTTGCCACCAGAGTTGCGCCAAGCGGGGATAGTCGGGAACATTGGTTCCGGTCGGTGACCACTGCGTGCGGGCCGGTGAGCGATAAAATTCCACCAGTCCGCCCAGTTTTGGCGCGCGTTCGGTAAAGCTATTATGTTGAATGGTCGACTCCCGAATGAATGTCAGGCCGACATGTGCCTTTTTGACATCGACTGTTTTCGAGGTCACGAACTGCGCATAAAGCCACGCCGCTTTGGCCCGTTTCGTCGGTGTAGACTTCATGAGCGTCCAGGCTCCAGCATCCTGATATCCCACTTTCATGCCGTCTTCCCAATAAGCACCGTGGGGGCTGGGGGCCATGCGCCATCTCGGCGTTCCATCATCATAGAGGACAGCAGACGCCTCTTCGCCGACCATGTTGGCCGTGAATGTTGTGTACCAGAACATTTGCTGTGCAATGGCACCTTGTGACGGAACCGGGCCTGCCTCTGAAAATGTCATACCGGCTGCCGATGGCGGTGCGTAATCGGAAAGCCATTTGGAATATTTGGCAACCGCATAGACTGCAGCGGGTGAATTGGTGGCTCCGCCCCGGGCGACGCAGGACCCGACCGGTTGTGACTTGTCGTTTACTCTTATGCCCCATTCATCAACCGGCAGTCCATTGGGTTCGCCCACGGATCCCATGCCGGCCATTGACATCCAGGCATCGGTGAAGCGCCATCCCAATGACGGGTCTTTCTTGCCATAATCCATGTTGCCATAGACTTTTTTGCCATCAATCTCTCGGCCGGTGAAGAATGCAGCAATATCTTCATAGGCCGACCAGTTGACGGGCACGCCCAAGTCATATCCATATTGTGCTTTGAATTCGGCTTTGATTTTCGGATCGGTGAACCAATCATATCGGAACCAATAAAGATTTGCGAATTGCTGGTCGGGCAACTGATATAGTTTTTTGTCCGGGCCGGTTGTGAAATCGGTTCCTATGAAATCAGGAAGATCGAGGTTCGGATTGGTAACATCGCTACCTTCACCGGCCATCCAGTCGGTAAGATTACGAACCTGTTGATAGCGCCAATGCGTTCCAATCAGATCTGAATCGTTGACATAGGCATCATAGATATTCTCGTTCGACTGCATCTGCGTTTGCAGTTTCTCAACCACATCGCCTTCGCCAATAAGATCATGCGTGACCCTGATTCCGGTAATGGCTGTAAAGGCTGGCGCTAGTACCTTGGATTCATATTCGTGGGTGGCAATCGTTTCCGACACCACCGAAATTTCCATTCCCCTGAAAGGCTTCGCAGCGTCCGTGAACCAAGCCAATTCGGCTTCCTGTTCTTCCCGGCTGAGGCTTGATAATTCGCCAATTTCTTCATCCAAAAATTTGCTCGCCGCGCCTGCCGGATCGGATATGTCGATGTCATTCCGGGCGTCGTTCTTCGTGTCGCTCGAATCTGAACAGGATAGCGCGGCCAGGCTCATGCAAACTATTGCTGCTGTTCGAAAATTTCTCATTTCATTGATCCGATCTTTTGATTTTATACCCAGCGAAATACAAATATTGCGAATAGGACGCAAATGATTAGCGCACCATATTGTGGCGCGTCCAGCAAGCCAATCCACGCGAGATTGATGAAGGCAGAGCCGAGCAGAGAGATGAATAGGCGATCTCCGCGCATTGTTTCTATTCCGAGTATGCCGACTCTGGGCGTACTGGGATGTTTTATGTGCAATAATCCCATACCAATCAGCATAGCGCCGATAGACAGAAAGAATATGGCAGTTGGTAGCGTCCAAGCCATCCATTCCATTTAAGATATCCCTCCCATGTTGCGCTTATCTAAACCCGGCCAAGGGCGAAACCCTTGGCAATGTGATTGCGGACGAAATAGATTACAATCGCTCCCGGGATAATAGTCAAAACTCCCGCGGCGGCCAGCACGCCCCAATCAAGACCGGATGCAGAAACGGTTCGGGTCATGATTGCCGTAATAGGTTTTGCGTCCACGCTGGTGAGCGTGCGGCTTAGCAACAGTTCGACCCAACTAAACATGAAGCAGAAAAATGCGGTCACACCAATTCCTGGCGCGATCATCGGGATAAAGATTTTTGTGAAAAATCGTGTGAAGCCATAGCCATCAATGAAGGCTGTCTCGTCAATTTCTCTTGGGACGCCGCGCATAAAGCCTTCCAATATCCAAACGGCGAGCGGAACGTTGAACAGGCAATGCGCCAAGGCAACGGCGATATGCGTGTCAAATAACGACACGCTGGAATAGAGCTGAAAGAAGGGCAGGGCAAAGACGGCTGGCGGTGCCATGCGATTTGTGAGGAGCCAGAAAAACAGATGATTGTCGCCGAAAAATCGATAGCGACTAAAGGCATAGGCTGCCGGTAATGCGACCAGAAGCGAAATTACGGTGTTGAGCGAAACATAGATGAAGCTGTTCACATAACCCATATACCATGACGGATCAGTAAGGATTGTGCGGTAATTTTTCAGCGTAAAATCGTCGGGAAAAAGCGTGAATGAGCTCAATATCTCGGAATTCGATTTGAAGCTCATGATGACCAGCCAATAGATCGGGACAAGCAAGAAGATCAAATATAGGGCCATTACAACAGGCCCTATTCGCGCTTTTGGCGTGGACCTTGAGCCGCGTTTTTTGGGTGGAAGCCGGTCCTCGCTCATTGCTTCGCCTCATCTTTGTCGATGGTTGTCATGACGGTGTAGAACACATAGGAAATGAGCAGGATGACGAGAAAATACATCAGTGAGAATGCAGCCGCAGGGCCTAAATCAAACTGTCCCAATGCCATTTTCACCAAGTCGATAGACAGGAACGTAGTGGCGTTTCCAGGCCCGCCGCCGGTCAGAACAAACGGCTCCGTATAAATCATGAAGCTGTCCATGAAGCGCAGCAAGATGGCTATCATCAAAACGCCGCGCATTTTCGGAAGTTCAATATATCGAAAGACGCTCCACCGGCTTGCCTGATCGATCATAGCCGCCTGATAATAAGGCTTCGGGATAGAGCGAAGTCCCGCATAGGCCAGCAGTGCAACCAATGATGTCCAGTGCCAGACATCCATAATTATCACGGTGGCCCACGCGTCAAATGCGTTTTGAGAGTAATTGTAAGAGACACCCAAATCAGACAAAACGCGACCAAGCAAACCAATATCTGCACGCCCGAATACCTGCCAGATCGTCCCGACAACATTGTAGGGGATTAGTAAGGGCAAAGACATCAGCACCAGACAGATCGAGGCTGATAGCCCCTTTTTCGGCATGCTCAGCGCCACCAAGATACCCAAAGGAATTTCGATCATGAGAATGATGGAAGAGAAGAGTATCTGCCGACCCAATGCATCCCACAATCGTTCCGATTGCAGCAGCTCTTCATACCATTCCAGTCCGACCCAGAAAAATATATTCTCCCCAAAACTATCCTGGAAAGAATAATTGACCACCGTCATCATCGGGATGATTGATGAAAATGCGACGAGGACCAATACCGGCAGAACCAGAAGCCATGCGCGCTGATTGACAGTCTTTTCCACTAGACCGCGCCCCCTTCGCCTTGATTAATAGCCTTACCATTAATGCGCCAATCATCACGGAATATGCTGATGTTGGCCGGATCAAACTCTATCTTGACCATGTCCGCTTCGATTTCAAAGCCCTCGTCAGCCGCGATGTTGATTTCAGTATCAAACAATGTTGCATTGATGAATTTATGCCTACCCACATCCTGAATACGGTTTATTTGAACCGGCAACCCATCGCTTTTGGTCAACTGAATAAACTCAGGCCGTATCCCTAGAAGAATATCACCCTGCGGGTTGCCATAATCATGATGGAGATGGATCGTATTGCCATTTATATGCGCTTTGTTTCCTGTGACAGAGACAGGAATGAAGTTCATTCCAGGAGAACCAATAAAATAACCCACAAAGACATGCGCCGGTGTTTCGAAAAGCTCTTTCGGGGTACCGATTTGCACTACTCGGCCCTCATGCATCACCACGACTTTTTCTGCGAAGGTCAGGGCTTCCGTTTGATCATGGGTCACATAAATCATTGTATGCCCAAATTCCCGGTGCAACGACTTGAGTTGAGTCCGCAATTCCCATTTCAAATGGGGATCGATGACCGTCAAAGGTTCATCAAAAAGGATCGCGTTAACGTCGTCCCGAACCATACCGCGTCCCAGCGAGATTTTCTGTTTCAAGTCGGAGGTTAGTCCTCGCGCTTTTTTATGAAGATCCGCTTCCAATCCGATCATCTGCGCGATCCGCTCTACACGCTTAGAGATATAGTCTGCTTCCATGCCCCGATTGCGCAATGGAAAAGCCAAGTTTTGCCTAACCGTCATCGTGTCATAGACAACTGGAAACTGGAAAACCTGTGCAATATTACGTTCGGCTGTCGATGATGCCGTAACATCTTTGTCGCCAAATAGAACGCGCCCGCTGGTTGGTGTCAGCAAGCCGGAAATTATATTGAGTAATGTTGTCTTGCCGCATCCGCTCGGCCCCAATAGCGCATAGGCTCGCCCGTCCTCCCAGATATGACTTGCCTGCTTCAAAGCAAAATCGTTATCCCCACCCGGATTGGGGAGATAGCTATGCGCCAGATTTTCGAGAGCTATGGAGGCCAAACCTATACTCCCGACTTTGCAGGTTCATGATTTGGTGACGCAACCAGCTTCTCATCCTGATCAAAATAGAAGATATTTTCCGGGTTTAGGAAAATTTTCAACACTTGGCCAACCTCAAAAGCCTGAAGCCCCGGGATCAGGCCGATCCATCTTTCATCCATCGCATTGACGTGAATATATGTGTCTGACCCAGTAAGCTCTGTGACAATCAGTTTCGCCGTAAATTCAATGGCACCAGACTGGTCATCACTCATTTCGAGATGATGGGCACGGAATCCAGCTCGATATTCGCCATTGGGCAAACGAGCCAAATCATCGTTTAGCTTTGTCGATTGCCCATCCGGAAAGTGAACGACAGTGCCATCTTTCCGTACGGACAAAAAATTCATCGGCGGGTCAGAGTAAACGCGAGCGGTCGTTTCATCCACGGGATTGCGATAGACATCCATAGCCTTCCCATATTGTGTCACCCGGCCGTTCCAGAGGGTAGCAGTGTTTCCGCCAAGCAAAAGCGCCTCTTCCGGCTCTGTCGTCGCGTAAACAAAAATGCTCCCAGACGCCTCGAACAGCCGCGGGATTTCGAGGCGCAGCTCTTCCCGCAACTTATAGTCCAGATTTGCAAGCGGCTCGTCCATCAGGACTAAACCGACGTCTTTCGCCAGTGCGCGCGCCATCGCGCACCGCTGTTGTTGTCCACCCGATATTTCATTGGGCTTGCTATCAAGAATAGAAGTCAGTTTGAGCAGTTCAGCCATTTCCTGCACTTTTGCATCAATCTCCGCTGCGGACTTTTTCTGCAGCTTCAGCGGCGATGCAATATTGTCATAGACCGTCATCGAGGGATAATTGACGAACTGCTGATACACCATCGCAATATCGCGGTCCTGCACGCGCTTTTTCGTGACGTCCGCATTTTTCCAAAAGACTTTGCCAGTATCAGGCTTGTCGAGCCCAGCCATGAGACGCATCAAGGATGTCTTGCCGGACGATGTTGGTCCGAGCAGAACGTTCATCGTTCCTTTCTGCAATTCCAGATCGGTGGGATAGATGTGCGTCTCACCATTGGATATCTTGGAAACCCCCTGAAGTCGCAAACTCATGAGGCATTCCCAATGCGCGCGTCAGATGGTTGGCCCATTTTGGATTTCGCCAGACAGGCCACGATTCTGAGCATCTTTTCTCCCAATGATAAAATGTAGCGCCCTTTCGAACGAAGGGTCGCCTCCACGCTATGGCATCAAATGATGCTCAAAGCATACAGAAAATGCATTGCAATTGAGCCAATGGTTCGTAGACCCGAAATATGCAAATTTCCCGCAATGGTATGACGTTAGCTTTGGTTGTGTGTCTCGCCGTTATCATGACTTTCTATTTTACACGCGATTCTGTTGCGAATCCTTCGTCGGACAGTGCGGGGCAAGAAACCAAGAAATTACAGTTAGATGTCATCGCGCAAGTTGGCCCTTGGCCGGTGGCGTCTCGGCTGATCGGATATCGGGGCAAATTATGGTTCGCGAACTCGGTCAAGGGCCGCAATCACAATTCGGCCGATATCTGGAGTTTCGATCCCGACACGCGCGAAACGAGATATGAACGGCATTTATACAGTCAGGATGCTGGGCATCCATTGGTCTACAGGGGATTGCTATACTGGCCGTTCGAAGATGCATTGCAATCTGCCGGTGAAGGCGTTGTTGAGGTTACCGATGGTGTGACTTGGCAACCTTTGACCATTCCCAATTCTCCTATTTATCACACTAGCCAGTTGCTGGAGTGGAAAGATGGATTGCTGGCAATTACAGGAACGCGCAACGCCGGTATGCAACTATCAAGGGATGCCGGGCGCAGTTGGGAAGAATTTTATATCCACCCAACGCCGTCTACGCATGTCAGCCGGGTCAAGGAGATGCTTGTATTTGACGGTGAAACTTATGCTTCGCTGAAAGACACCAAGGTTAAACGTCTTGTCAGGTGGACTGGCTCTGGTTTCCAGACCGTCAGCAGTTGGCCGCTCAATCGTTATTTTAACGGCCTGACGGTTCATAGAGAGGGGCTCTTTGGAATTGTCGGGCGTGGCCGTGAGAGAGAAATCTGGCGCTTTGATGGGAGAAGATCCATCCGGGTTGGCTTCAAGGGGCCTTTCGTTGATTTGGCGAGTGACGGTGATCAGCTCTGGATCGTCTCCAACGATGGACGGCTATGGTCGAGCCAAAACGGTAATAGCTGGACCCGTCATGGCGATTTAGAAAGCGGCCGACCTGTATCTATTCAAGCGATTGCTGGAGGAATCTATATAGCCGGAGCGGGAAATGATGGACGGGGAATTGTCTGGGGCTCTCGTGATAACATCATTCCGCTGCATGACCAGCCGCCCGAGCTCATCTCACAACTCCCTACCAAGAAGATCGCATTGGATTGGGAGGCGGTCGGTCAAAAAATTGACGCGCTTTTGTCCGATCCGTCGACCTATTCGGGTACGGGCACCGGCGAAGTTCGCAAACTCATAGTTCATGCTTCCGTCAGTGGCGCTCCATTTGGTTTTTTTGCTGAGCGTTTGAAAGCGGAGATACCGCCTGTTGAAATAAGCGCATTCGGCGGGAATATGCAGCTCAAAGCAACAGATATTGCTCGCGCGACTCTATTATCCGGCATGGAGAGAGCTGGTCATGCAAATGTACCAACCGCATATCTAACCGACCCCTGGAGCTCTAAGCCAAATAGCTATGAGAAATATTTTGAGATAGAGCTCAGTGCATTGCGGGCTGTCGCAGCTTCCGGTCAGGATGATCGAGAAACAATAGAAGCGCTGTTGGCAAGACTGGACTTTGCAAATGATCCTCCATGGCTAAGGTCGCAAGTAATCGGCACGCTAACCGCGGTGAGTGGCAAGCATTTCGGTTATGATGTTGCTGCGTGGAGAAAATGGGCGAAGTCAAAAAATTGAGACGCCGAGGCTCATGCCATTCTGTGCAATCTTATTAGAATCTGTACAGTCTAATGGAGGGATAACTAATCAGATATATCTCATAACTATCTATAAAATAAAGACTCGTACATGTTCTGCGACAAAGTGATACAAATATTCAGTTGCTGCCGGGCCTCCGTGAATTATGGTCAGGTTCGGGGCAGCATGATTGGAAGTGAGTATGACCATTGCGGCAGCCATTGCTATGAATCGGTTCGGCCTCGGCCACCGTCCAGCCCATAGAGCGCCAGATGGGCCGCGAGCTTGGCTGCTCGATCAGCTGATGCGTTATGACCCATCTCCCGCAGCTATTGCAGATCAACCTTCACGCCACGCCATTGCCGATGCGTTTCAGTCTTATCGAATGGATGCCCGGCAGTTTCGAAAGTTGCGCAAAAACAAGACAGGCACTGACGATCAAATCGCAATGCTGGAAGCGCAGCGCAAGGAGTCTCGAAAAGGCTTGCGAAATGTCCATATGGAAGCAGTTGATGCGCGGCTAGCTATTGCTGTGAATAGCGATACGGATTTTGCAGAGCGGTTGGTGCATTTCTGGTCGAATCATTTCGCTATCTCGGTTGAGAAACCCCCAGTGGTGGCGCTGTCGGGCAATTATGAGTTTGAAGCCATACGTCCACATATCATGGGCAAGTTTTCCGATTTGCTATTTGCGGCGGTTCAGCATCCTGCAATGCTGCTGTTTTTGGATCAGGCCCAGTCTGTCGGTCCGGCTAGTCCGATGGCGCAGCGGATATCGCGGCGGCGTGGGAAGAAATTTGGGCTCAATGAAAATCTCGCGCGGGAGGTGTTGGAGCTTCATACGCTTGGTGTTCGCACTGGCTATGACCAGTCCGATGTTACCGAACTGGCACGCGCGCTGACGGGCTGGACTATTGCGGGATTAACGGGTGGGCCAGCGCAGCGGCGGCTGATCGCGGACGCAAAGACTGGTGACACTGTTTTTGTAAATGCAGTCCATGAGCCCGGCCAGCGGCGGATAATGGGTAAAAGCTATGGTGCCGATGGTGCTGAACAGGCCAAGGCGATCCTTTTCGATCTTGCGGTCCATCCTGCTACCGCCCGTCATATTGCGACCAAGCTGGCGCGGCATTTCGTCTCGGATATACCGCCGGACAATTTGGTCAAAAAGCTGGAAGAGAATTTTCTCAAAACGGGTGGTGACTTGCCCGCATTATACCGCACGCTGGTCGAAGCGCCGGAGGCTTGGCCAGACCAATGGAACGGTGCGCAAGCAAAGTTTAAGTCTCCATGGGAATGGCTTGTTTCATCGCTGCGCGCGCTGAACGTCAACGAACTGCCGCGCAATATGAAAACAGCGCAGCTGTTGCGGCGTCTTGGTCAACCGGTCTGGAAACCGGGATCACCAGCGGGCTATGCCGACGAGGCGGCAACATGGGCGGGCAGTGCGGCCTTGATGCGGCGGGTTGAAATGGCGGAGCGCATTGCCCAGCGCAGCGCAGACCGCGTGGATGCGCGAATACTGGCTCCGCAAATCCTGCCAGGACTACTTGCCAATAATACATTTGAAGCCGTTGCTCGTGCCGAAAGTCCGTCTCAAGGCCTTTCGCTGTTGCTGGTTTCACCAGAATTTTTACGGAGATAATCATGCGATATCATCGTCGTTCTGTCATTGCTGCCGGTCTGTCGGGTCTTGCTATGAGTATGGCCCATCCGGGAATGGCATGGGCATCGGCTGCAACGGACAAGAAGTTTATATTCATCCTGCAGCGCGGAGCGGCAGATGGCCTCGCAACTGTTGCACCAACCGGTGATCGCGATTTTCTAAGCGCCCGAGGCAATTTTGCCGAAGAAGCTCTAACTGGCAGGAAGCTGGATGATTTGTTCACATTGCATCCTGCGATGGTTGAGACAGCAGGGCTGTTTGAGCAAAAGCAAGCCAGTTTTGTTCATGCGCTGGCCTCTGGCTATCGCGAGCGCTCTCATTTTGATGCCCAGAACGTCATGGAATCTGGCGCTATGCAGCCATATGGCAGAGACGACGGATGGATGAACCGGCTGTTGTCATTACTGCCTGCCGACAGTGCAAAGGCATTGGCTGTGGCACCGTCTGTGCCGCTGATTTTGCGAGGACCAGCCCCGGCAAGCAGTTATGAAAAATCACGGGGCAATGGCCCTGATGAAGATTTGATGCAGCGCGTGGCGATGCTCTATGCCGAAGATCCCGCGCTCTCTTCTTTGTGGCAGGACGCAGTCGAAACCGATGCTATGGCGGCTGTGCAGCAAGGCAAGATGCGCGGCGGCGCTGCGGTGGGTTCGATGGCGGCTGGATTGATGAACGGGCCGGCAGGCGCGCGGGTGCTAATGTTGGAAACCAATGGGTGGGATACGCACAGCCGGCAGAAAGGGCGGCTGGGCAATCAACTGAAACAGGCGGATGCCCTAATTGCCGCTTTGCGAGACGGTTTGGGAGAAGACTGGAACAATACGCTTGTTCTGGTCGCCACCGAATTTGGTCGTACGGTTGCCTTCAACGGTACAGGCGGAACGGATCATGGCACGGGATCCGCTGCCATGCTTTTCGGAGGCGCGCTGAAAAATGGTGGTACGGTGAAGGCCGATTGGCCGGGGCTTGCGGCTGCTAGTCTATTTGAAAATCGGGATTTGCGTCCGACTATGCGGTTTGAGGACATAGTGACCGATGCGCTGTCCGATCATTATGCCATCGACCCCGTTCAGATGAAACGGACGCTGTTTCCTAATTTCGTCTAAGCCTATGCACCATCCTGCTTAAGCCACAGCGGCAATCCAGCGGTGATTAACGCGACGTCGCCCGCAACCGCGGCCATGCGCTGGTTCATCCAGCCAGCCTCATCACGAAATTGACGGCCCAAAGGAGTTTCCGGGACAATGCCGGAACCGACTTCATTCGATACAAGAATGACTGGCCCTGATGCGTTTGACAGAGCTTGACCCAGAGCGTCCAAAGCGGCCGTGATGTCCTGATCCGCGAGCATGATGTTACTGAGCCATATCGTTAGGCAGTCAACCAACACTGTGGTTTGCTGACTGCTATGGGCAGTGATAGCGGCGGCAAGATCCAACGGTTCCTCGACTGTTTGCCATACTGGACCCCGATCCTGCTGATGACGTGCAATGCGGTCGGTCATCTCTTCATCAAAGGCTTCTGCGGTGGCGATATAGATAAGCTGACGGCCGCTCTCCTCTGCCATTTTTTGCGCAAAGCTGCTTTTGCCGGAACGGGTGCCACCCAATATCAGAGTGATTTGGCCGCTTCTGTCGGATTTGATAGGCATAATTGTCTTGCTCCGCAGAATTGGGATGAGTAGAGCAGCCTCTGCTACAGGTTCCCGGAGACGGGATCAAAAGGGAATTCGGAAGGGAAAGCAATTTTCCGATCCGAAGCTGCCCCCGCAACTGTGATTGGTGAGCTTTTTCGTCAAATCCCACTGGACTTTATGTCTGGGAAGGGGACGAACCCAGCGATGACCCGAGAGCCAGGAGACCTGCCCGTAGCTGTCGTTCTATCATGCGGACGGGGTGTGCCATATGATCGAGGAGTTCCTCGCGTAGCGACGATTACCATCGGGCTACGCATGTGGGAATCCCATGGGCGTCAAATATGCGTGGCCTTTTTGAATGATTGTCAAAAAGGAATATTCATGCGTTTTCATAGTTTTATATTATCCACCACGGCACTAGTCATGGCTCAGCCGGTTCTAGCTGAAACGGCAGTGGTTACCGAAGACGGCGATGAGGTCATCGTGGTGACCGCATCTCGATCGGAGCAGCCACTATCACAAACCGGACGTTCGATCACCGTCATTGATCAAGATCGGATCGAACGAACGCAGAGCGTTGCTGTTGTCGATCTGCTCCGCAATGTGCCGGGTGTCACTTTCGCGCGCAATGGCGGTATTGGGACATCAACCTCAGTATTTATTCGCGGTGCCGATTCCAATCAAACGGTGGCTTTGATCGATGGTGTAAAGCTCAACGATCCATCCTCTCCCGGCGGCGGCTTCAATTTTGGCAACCTGCTCACCGGCAACATATCGCGGATCGAAGTGCTACGCGGCTCGCAATCGGTGATCTGGGGCAGTCAGGCCATTGGCGGCGTGATCAATACCATCACGCGGGCACCGACCGATGATCTTACAATCAACGCGCGAGCCGAATATGGCTATCGCGATACCGGGCAAGTTGTTGGCAATGTTTCCGGACGTTTCGGTCCCGTTGCTGCCAGTGTCGGTGCCGGCTATTATCGCAGCGATAGTATTTCTGCGTTTAATGAAGAGCGCGGCGCGACAGAGCGCGATGGATATCGCAATTTCGGAGCAAATGGTAAATTTGAGATCACCTTGAACGAGGCAGTTTCCTTGGATTTGCGCGGCTATTATTCGGATGGCCGGACCGATATTGACGGTTTCACTGCAACCGGATTGGGGGATACACCAACGGTCGCGAATACCGAGGAATTTGTCGGCTATTCAGGGTTGAATATCGCGCTGTTTGACGGCCGGTTCCGAAACCGGTTCGCCTTTGCCTATACCAGCGTAAAGCGTGATAATTTCAATCTGGATGTACAGACTTTTGATGCATTGGGCCGGAACGAACGGTTTGAGTATCAGGGCATATTTGATATTTCCGACATGTTTAGTGCGACCATTGGTGCCGAGACAGAGACATCTAAATATCGCGATGGGTCCGGGGCCGCTGCCAATAATTTTAGCGCCGAAATAGATAGTTTTTATGGCCAGCTCAGCATCACACCCGTTGCAGGTTTTACCGCTAACGCCGGTATCCGCTATGATGACCATAGTACATTTGGCGGCGAAACGACTTTCGCCGGTGATATTGTCTACAGCCCCAATCAAGGCAATACGACTTTTCGCGCCAGCTATGGCGAGGGGTTCAGGGTGCCATCACTGTTCCAGCTATTCAGTAATTTTGGTAACCCGACACTCGATGCAGAAACTTCGCGAAGCTATGATGCAGGTATCACGCAAAAGTTGATTGATGGGAAAGTCGAAGTCAGTGCGACGATATTCCGGCGGAATAGTCGTAACTTGATCGATTTTATAAGCTGTCCAGTTCAAACCGGAATCTGTGAAGATCGCCCGTTTGGTACATATGACAATGTGGACCGCGCACGTGCACAAGGTGTGGAAGTTGGCCTTACTATTCGCCCCGTTGAAGCGCTGACATGGGCTGTAAACTACGGTCTTGTAGATACAGAAGATCGCAACACGGATTTAACACTTCCGCGACGGCCAAAGCACAGTATCAATGCTTCGCTGGATTATGACTGGTCCTTTGGCCTGAAAACAGGCGCCACGATCACGCATGTGGGATCGCAATTCGATAATGGATCGAATACGCGCGAAGTGGAGGGCTATGTCGTCGTTGATCTGCGTGCTGCTATGCCGATAACCGATAACATTGAAATCTATGGCCGCGTTGAAAACCTGTTCGACGAAGAATATGAAACCATATTCCGCTATGGCACGCCGGGTAGATCCGCTTTTGCTGGCGTCCGGTTGCGTTACTAATATGAGCAAAAGCCCAGCCACTGATCCGTTCCGCTTTCATGGCGGACGATTGGCGGCTGCGGCTTTGCATTTTGCAGACGCACCCAAGCCTTGGATTGACCTTTCGACAGGGATCAGTCCCTGGGCATATCCGGTTCCCGAGCTGGGGCTGGATGCTTGGCGTCGCTTACCTGAGCCGGAACAGATTGCCGATTTGGAGTTGGCGGCAGCCAGGGTATTTGGTTTGAACAACACCGCCGAGATTGTGGCTGTGCCGGGCAGCGATATGGCGATACGAATGCTCGGCGCATTATTCGCGAACCAACGTGGCGCGATGCTGACGCCGATTTATTCTGGTCACAAAGCCGCTTGGCCAAACGCTTCGGAAATCACTATCGAAGAGGCGGCAGGGCATGATCTCATTATTCTCGCTAATCCTAACAATCCCGATGGCCGGATCGTATCGCCAGATCATTTAGGGGCGTTTCCGGGACAAGTGATTGTCGACGAAGCCTTTGCCGATACGGCGCCGGCGACGAGCATCCTGCCAGAACGCGGTGATGCGATTGTCCTGCGGTCCTTTGGCAAATTTTACGGGCTGGCAGGAATTAGGCTGGGGTTTGTGATTGCGGACACCGCAGTGGCGGAGCGACTGCGAGCAATGCTGGGGGACTGGCCGATATCAGGCATCGCGGCGACCGTAGGATTGGCTGCATATCAGGATCAGCAATGGCAAGAAGTTCAGCGCCATCGTTTGCAAGAAGCCGCCGAGCGCCTGGATAGACTATTTGAGAAATCCGAAATTGAAATCGTCGGAGGAACATCACTGTTCCGCTTAATCTCTCATGATAACGCACGGGAATTATTTGAAATATTGGGCCAGTCGGGCATATTGGTTCGGCCATTTTCTGATGACGCTTCGCGGCTACGCTTTGGTTTGCCGGGCGGCGAGGATGAATGGAGACGACTGGACTATGCCTTGAGCCAATGGAGGGAAATGCAATGACCGAAGCGGATGACAAGCATGCAAAGCATAATGCGCGGATGAAACGCGTGCAGGCAGCGCGCGCGAAGATGCAGGCGCGCCGAACCATTGAGCGCGGTCTGCTGATTGTTCATACTGGCAACGGCAAAGGCAAATCTTCGTCCGCTTTCGGGATGGCTATTCGCTCGCTCGGTTGGGGTATGAAGGTCGCGATTGTCCAATATGTCAAAGGTAGCTGGGAGACAGGCGAAAAGAATTTTTTCCAAGCCAACCCCGATCTTGTGACGTTTGAAGTCATGGGGGATGGATTTACCTGGGACACACAAGATCGCGCACAAGATATCGCTGCGGCCAAGGCAGCCTGGGAGCGTTCCAAGGAACTGATCATGGACCCCGAATATGACTTTGTTATTTTGGACGAACTGAACATCGTGCTGCGTGATGACACGCTCGATATTGCCGAGGTGGCTGAGTTTTTAGAACAACGCCCCATGGAAAAGCATATCTGCATCACCGGTCGCAATGCCAAGCCAGAGCTGATTGAGATGGCGGACCTCGTGACCGAATTTGATGAAGTGAAACACCCGTTCAAGGCAGGATTTAACGCGCAAAAGGGCGTTGAATATTGAGGCGGATTGCTGCCTGTTTAGCCGCAACGGCAATGCTTGTCTGGCCCACCATGGTGGTGGATGCAGAGGTTGTGACGCGCAGTGCGGCGGCAAAAATACCCGCTTATCCGAAACGTATTGTATCGATTAACCCCTGCGCGGATGCCTTGCTGATGCAGTTGGCAGATAAACGGCAGATCGCATCGGTTAGTCACTATTCGCATGACAAACGCGCGACTTCTATTCCTCTAACGCAAGCGCTGCAATTTCCCGCGACGTCTGGCACGGCGGAAGAGATTTTGGCTATGCGCCCCGACTTGGTGGTGGCTGGTTCGGTTGTGCCGCGGCCAACGGCTGGCGCGTTAAAGCGTCTGGGGATTCCACTGGTTCAGTTGTCGATCCCGCAAAGCGTTGCCGAAAGCCAGCAGCAAATTAGCCAGTTGGCAGGAATTGTGGGTGCCAAGCAGCGCGGTATCAACGTTAACCAGCGCATTTCTACTGCATTTTCCAAAGCCAAGCCGGCGGATGATAAAAAAATCCCAGCGCTCATCTGGCGTGGTGGCTTGGTGCCCGGCGATGGGACTTTGCCCGACGAGCTGCTTCACCGCACGGGTTTTGAGAATGTCAGCAGCACTTATGGTTTGAGCCGATGGGATGTCTTGCCGCTCGAACATCTTGTGGCACGGCCGCCGCAACTGCTGTTCTCTAATGCTTTAGAGGCCAACGCCGGCAGACGCGATAGGATGTTGTCGCATCCGGTAATGAAAAAGCTATCGCACCGCATCATGATTGCCGACTATCCCGCGCGATTATTGCATTGTGCCGGTCCAACACTCATCGACGCAGTGGCTACCTTGTCGGCTGCGCGGCGCAAGTTGAAGGCAGGGCTATGAGAGCATTCCGCTTAAACGGTCTGTTGGCCATTGCGCTGGTGGTGGCGATGCTATTGTCGCTGGCGGCTGGCAAAGTCTGGGTCGCGCCTTCCACATGGTGGAGCGATGATCTCAGTGGACTCATCATCATGGAACTGCGCATTCCGCGAACGATTTTGGGTGCAGCAATTGGCGCAGGGCTTGGTATGGCCGGAGCTGCCATGCAGGGTTATTTGCGCAATCCGCTTGCCGATCCCGGGGTTTTCGGGGTGTCGAGCAGCGCGGCATTGGGAGCGGTTACTTCACTCTATTTTGGTTATGCAATGACCGCATGGCTCTTGCCAGCCTTTGCTCTAATCGGTGCTGGAGTTGGAATGGGCTTGCTTGCGCTGTTGGCAGGTCGTTCCGGCAGCTTGATCCTCTTCACGCTAGCGGGAGTGATTATCGCCAGTCTTACAGGATCGTTAACATCCTTGATGATCAGCCTCGCGCCAACGCCCTTTGCAACAACCGAAATTGTGACCTGGCTTATGGGCGCGTTGACCGATCGTAGTTGGGATGATGTTAAATTGGCAGTGCCACTCATAGCGATTGGTATTGTCTTTCTGATGGCTACAGGACGATCACTTGATGCCCTTACACTAGGAGAAGATGCGGCGCGGTCCATGGGCGTCAATGTGCTGCGGCTGCAGTGGCTGGCGGTGATCGGGGTCGGATTGACGGTCGGAGCTTCGGTAGCCGCCGCCGGTATCATCGGTTTTGTCGGTCTGATTGTTCCGCATCTGGTTCGCCCTTTTGCCGGTCATCAGCCATCGGCTGTCATGTTGCCTTCTGCACTGGCCGGGGCATTGTTGATCGTTATTGCGGACAGCATCGTGCGGATATTGCCGAGCGTCAGTGAATTGCGGCTCGGTATTGCGATGGCGCTATTGGGAGCACCGTTCTTCATGGCTCTGCTGTTCAAAATGCATCGGGAGCTAGCCTGATGTCACTAGCATTTGAAAACCTGTCCCTGACCTTGCGCGGACGCAAGATACTTAACAAGGTTAGTGGTCAGTTTCAGCCGGGTAAGGTGACTGTCATATTGGGCGCTAATGGTGCTGGAAAGAGCAGCCTATTATCCTGTCTCGTCGGCCTTCGTGAACCGCAAGATGGATCAGTGGCCTTGGGGGATCGCCCGCTGCTATCGATGGACAGCAGGGAGCGCGGTCGGCTGATTGGACTATTACCTCAGCGGCCGGATATTCACTGGAATGTCGACGTCAAAACCATTGTTGGGTTGGGCCGATTGCCTCATTCAGGTCGTTGGGGGATGAGCACTGCGGATCATGAAGCAGTGACCAAAGCCATGGTTGCGACGGATTGCACGGACCTTGCTGATCGTCAGGCGATGCGTCTGTCGGGAGGGGAGCAGGGACGGGTGTTACTCGCCCGTGTATTGGCCGGTGAACCGCAATGGTTGTTGGCCGACGAGCCGCTTGCCAGCCTTGATCCAGCGCATCAATTTGATGTGCTCGACCGCCTAAAAAACTATGCCAAGTCGGGTAATGGGGTGATCGTGGTTCTACATGATCTCACCCAGGCTGCGCGTGTTGCGGATAACATCATGATCCTGAAAGAGGGTTCAATATTGGCTGCTGGCCGCCGTGAAGATGTGATGACCGCAGAGGTGCTAGGACAGGCCTATGGCGTCGAGGTTCAGATCACGACTAGCAATACAGGAGAGCCATTGGTGGTTCCGGTTCGGCGTCTGTGACGGCTCTGGGGTCGTTCGGGATCATGGTCGGCGCGAACAGCGTGCCGTTGCTCGCCGCTTTGATACTGGAAGCGCTTGTGGGATATCCTGACGCATTCCATAGGCGCATCCCGCATCCGGTGACTTGGGTCGGGCGATTAATTGGTGGTTTGGACGAGGTATGGAACAAGGGCAGCGCCGCGGTGCAGCGTTGGACTGGAATAGGCCTTGTATTGACCCTTATCGTTTTGCCTGCGGCTATTGGTCTTGCACTCGAACATGTATTGACCGGTTGGTTCGGGATTGCCTTGATGATCGCGATCGCGACAACGGGGCTGGCACAGCGTAGCTTATATCTGCACGTCCGAAAGGTATTGAAGCCGTTAAAGGAAAGAAACCTAGTTGACGCTCGTAAACGACTGTCGATGATCGTCGGGCGCGACACCGGTGAACTCGACGAAAAAGCCATCGCGGCCGCCGCGACCGAAAGTCTGGCCGAGAGTTTCTGCGACGGGATTGTTGCGCCCGCTTTCTGGTTTTTAATTGCCGGTTTGCCTGGCTTATTCGTGTTCAAGGCGATCAGTACGGCGGATAGCCAGATCGGGCATCTCGACAATCGCTATCGCTATTTCGGTTGGGCAGCAGCGCGCACGGACGATGTCATGAATTTCATTCCTGCGCGGATCGCCGGTTGTCTTATTTGTATCGCTGCACCTGGCGGATGGCGGATCATGTTGCGGGATGCCCGTAAACATCTGTCTCCCAATGCGGGATGGTCGGAGGCGGCGATGGCTGGTGCTTTATCGGTACAGATGGGCGGCGGGGCTGCCTATGAAGGCGAATGGATTGCGCGGGCGACATTGGGAGATGGACGACGCCCGGAAGCGGCTGATCTTAGGGTTGCGCTGTCAATCTATCTACGTGCCTGCTTGCTACTTTGGCTAGCCGTAGGAGCGCTAATATGGGCGCTGTGATGCTACAGGGTACAGGGTCGGATGTTGGCAAGTCGGTACTGGTTGCTGGCATATGCCGGTTGCTAACCAATCGCGGTATGACTGTCCGGCCCTTCAAGCCGCAGAATATGTCCAACAATGCCGCTGTGACACCGGAAGGCGGCGAAATTGGCCGGGCGCAGGCCTTGCAGGCGTTGGCTTGCTGGGTGCCGCCACATGTGGATATGAATCCGGTGCTGCTTAAACCGCAATCGGACAAAAGCGCACAAGTCATCGTGCATGGAAAGATCCACAATGTTGGCGATGCGAACTACTATAGAGAGCATAAGCAAGAGTTGCTGGATGCCGTACTGGCGTCCTATCACCGGCTTTCTGATGGTGCGGATATCGTGATTGTAGAAGGTGCGGGAAGCCCTGCCGAGATCAACCTGCGCACAGGCGATATCGCCAACATGGGCTTTGCGCGCGCGGCAAATATACCGGTTGTCTTGATCGGTGATATTGATCGCGGGGGCGTGATAGCTTCGATTGTCGGGACCAAGGCGGTTATCGACAGTGAAGATGCTGCGATGATTCGAGGTTTTCTGATTAACAAGTTTCGCGGCGAAGTAAGCCTGTTTGAAGATGGCTATGATGCCATAAAAGAGCGCACCGGATGGAAGGGACTTGGGATCATTCCATGGCTGCCGATGATCCATAAACTGCCCGCCGAAGACGCTGTTGTTCTCCAGCAACCGGAAACGGCGGGAAAAGGCATGATCGATATTGCAGTGCCGATGCTCTCGCGGATAGCCAATTTCGATGACTTTGATCCTTTGCGTCTCGAACCGCAGGTGCGTCTGCATATGGTGCCGCCTGGCGAGCCGATACCGGCAATTGCGTCACTGATCATCATCCCGGGGACCAAGGCGACCATCGCTGACATCAAATTTCTCCGCGAGCAGGGATGGGATATCGATATCGCCGCCCACGTCCGTCGCGGCGGCTACGTTCTAGGTATCTGCGGCGGTTATCAAATGCTGGGTGAAAGTATCGCTGATCCCCATGCGATCGAGGGTGCGGCAGAAACGGTCGCGGGTCTGGGGCTGCTTCGGGTCACAACCACATTGACGAAAGCCAAGACCCTCACCAACAGTTCGGGCAAATCAATTACGGATGATAAGGATTTCAACGGCTATGAAATTCACGTTGGCGAAACCCATATTGATATCGCAAAACGGGATCAAACAAGCCCTATGATACGGTTCTCAGACGGACGTTTCGACGGCGCCGTGAGCAGAGATGGACGCATATCCGGCTGCTATGTGCATGGGTTGTTCAACGCCGCATCACAGCGCCGATCATGGTTGGAAAAATTGGGCGTCACGTCCAATGGAGAAGATCAGGTCGTAGTGGTTGATGAAGCTTTGGACGCGCTAGCCAATGCGCTCGAGGAATATGTGGATATCGATGGATTGCTCGCCATTGCTGGAGATGCCACATGACCTATTCAGAAGCACCGATTTTCGACGAAGACTTTCGCGAACAGCTCGACACGCTTTTGACATGGCGCCGGGATGTGCGCCGGTTTGACCGGCGGCCAATTGATCTGGCGATTTTGGATGATTTACTGGATCGTGCCTGTCTGGCTCCCTCTGTGGGCAATGCCCAGCCCTGGCGGTTTGTGTCCGTGCAAAGCGAGCCTGTTCGATTGGCTATCACCGAACATGTTGATGCCGAAAATCGGAAGGCAGCGGATGCTTATGATGATCAGCAACTCCAATCGGAATATCAGAAATTGAAGCTTCACGGCTTGCGCGAAGCACCTGTGCATCTCGCGGTTTTTTGTGATGATGAAGCGGCCGAAGGACGCGGATTAGGGCGTCAGACGATGCCAGAGACCATGGCCTATTCCGTGGTCATGGCGATCCACAATCTTTGGCTTGTCGCGAGGGCCCGCAATATTGGCCTGGGCTGGGTTTCGATACTGGAACCGGATGCAATGAGTGCGATTTTGGATGTTCCCGATCATTGGCGTTTCATAGCCTATCTTTGCCTGGGATATCCGGCGCAGAAAAGTGATGAGCCGGAATTGGTTAAGCTTGGTTGGCAAGACAGAATAAATTCTTCCACAACGCGGTTTGTGCGATGACTATCACGCGGGAACATGTGGCCGAATATCTCGATTCTCTGGCCAAACCGCATGGCAGTATGGGGCGTCTGGAAGGGCTAGCGATCAAGCTCGCAGCTGCGCAACAAGATTTAGAGGTCCGGACCCAACCGCGCCGGATCGTTTTATTTGCTGGCGATCATGGGGTAATCGAAAGCGGCGTATCCGCTTGGCCGTCGGCGGTAACAACGGTCATGATGGAAACGATCATTGCCGGGAAAGCCACTAGCACTGCCTTGGCGGCAGCCCATTCTGCCGACCTTCGGTTGGTTGATGTAGGCAGCATGCAGCCACCAGACCACGGAAGTGAGGTGCCATCCTTTAGCGATGCTCGGGTTTCTGCCGGAACGGCTAATCTTGCAACTGGCCCCGCAATGACGAAGGACCAGTTTCAGGCCGCTTGGTCTGTTGGTGAAACCGAAGCTAAGCAAGCACATGATCAGGGTTTTGTTCTGCTGATGGCTGGCGAAATGGGTATTGGAAATACAACGCCTGCCGCTTGTCTGACAATGTTGTTAGCGGGTGCCGATGCGGACATCGCGACTGGTCGCGGTGCGGGTGCGGATGACGTCATGTTATCGAACAAGCGAGATATTGTCGCACGCTCGGCAAAACGGGCAGAAACATTATTGATGGATGATTCAGTTGCAGCGATCGCGGATGTTGCCGGTTTTGAGATTGCGGCAATGGCTGGTTTTTATACTCAGGGTGCGCGGCAGGGCTCGGTCCTTTTGCTGGACGGTTATGTTTCCACGGCAGCGGCCTTAATCGCTGAGCATCTTATGCCCGGAAGCACAAAAAATATGATCGCGGCCCATTTGTCAGCGGAGCCCGGCCATCGGGTGGCACTCAATCATCTCGGACTGGAACCGCTGCTCGAATGGGAAATGCGGCTTGGAGAAGGTACGGGCGCGCTAACGGCCCTGCCATTGCTTGATAGCGCAGCCGCTTTGCTGACCGATGTCGCGAAGCTTTCGGATATCATGCCATGAACAACAATCCTTTAATCAGCTGGTGGATGCCGCCACTTCTGGCGGTGCAGTTTCTGACACGTTTGCCAGTACCAGGATTGAACGCACTAACGGCCGAGCAAGCGCGATATGGCTTATCTCGTTCGGTCATTTGGTTTCCCTTAGTCGGTGCTCTGATCGGTGTGATCACCGCCGCCGTATTGGTGGCAAGCGAACATATCTGGCCGCGTGCTATTGCGGTGATCATCGCGCTTGCGATTGAGGCACGGCTAACGGGCGCCTTTCATGAGGATGCGGTAGCCGATTTCTGCGATGCTTTTGGCGGCGGTCATGATGCGGAATCAACCCGGCGGATCATGAAAGACAGCCGCATCGGCAGCTATGGTGCGCTTGGCTTGATTCTATCCGTTGGTTTGCGCGCTGCTTTGTTGATCGCTTTGCCACAGGATATCATAATAATCACGCTCATCGCGTCAGCTTGTTTTGGCCGGTTTCTGGCCGTTGCGGTCATGGCCTTGGTCGCGCCGGTGGCAACGCAAGATGTCGGGCTCGCCAAGGATGTCGGCGGACGCACCGGTCTGTCTGATCTGTTTCTCGCTGCGCTGATCGCGGCTCCGGTCATCAGTTTTTTTGCTTATTCTCAGCCGATAGCGGCGCTTTGGGGGGTGGGGGCTGCGGGCTTGTTCCTATTCTGGTTCAGAGCGCTATTATTGCGGCGCTTAAATGGCAGCACCGGCGATTGTCTGGGCTTTGCCGCTTATGCCGGACAACTGATCATTCTTCTCGCCGTGTTGGCTGTCGTAGGTCCATGATCTGGCTGGTTCGACACCCGCCAGTGGCGCTCCACTGGCAGAACCGCTGCTATGGTACCAGCGATATGGGATTAAGCCGGGAAGGCGCACGCATGGCCACGGCGCTGGTGTCGCAGCTGGTGAAGCTATCGCCAGAAATCATCATCCATTCGGGCAGGAAAAGAACACGCACGATAGCGGAGCGCACCGCTCGCTCGCTGTCGGTTAAGACCATAGTGGATCACCGCTGGCGCGAACGCGATTTCGGCAGTTGGGAAGGACGCAGTTGGAATGCCATCTATCGCGAAACAGGAAACGCTATGGATGGGATGCTAGATGATCCGAACGGATATCGGCCGGGCGGGGGAGAAACGACTACGGAGCTGGTCGAGCGCGCATGGGATGCTTGGAGCGATCTACCCGCAGGGAAAGATATCGCTATTATCGCCCATGGTGGTCCGATTGCAGCGGTGCTGGCAAGCCGGGCAAAAGCGCCGCCAAGATCGCTTCCTGATTATATCCCGAAAACAGCGACGATCACGAATATTGGTTAGACTGTTTGTTCTTTGCCTCTATCCGCTGATAGACAAACCAGCCGATCCACAGCGTTGCATATAAACCCAAAGCCGCGAATATTGCAGGCTTGGGATCGCTCAACGTGCTGATCGACCCGGCGTAGGCCGCAATCCCGACATAAGGAACGGTGCCGAGCGCATAGAAAGCAAGATAGCGCAGCAACGGCATGCGCGTGACGCCAGCCATGCAGGCAGTGACTTCTGGAATCATCGGGGCCGAACGGGCGAGCGTGATCATGGCCGGGCCACTGCGCGCAAAGGCCTGTGCCATTTTGCTACGTTCTTCTTCGTCTTTTACCAGAAAACCGAGCGCCCGGTCGCCATATCGCCGACTAATGACATAGCCGCCCAGCACTGCCAGTGTAGTGCCGGTCAAAGCCGATGCCATGCCGAGCGGGAAGCCAAGAAAATAGCCGGCCAGCAATGTGATCGTTAGCGTCGGAACTGCGACAAACAGGTCGATAAACAGCAACAATATGACCGCTGCGATGACGTAAGTCGGATCAACCTGCTGCGCTTCCTCGAGCAGCCAGCGGACATTCTCCACGGTCAATATACCAAACACCCGGCCGAGAATGAAAGTGGACGCGAAAATTAGGGTCAATATACCCATGACTTTGAGAAGCGGTTTCATATTATTTACCTCTTAGCCTGATTTCATGATTTTGCGAGCAAGACCCGGCATGAACCGGGAGATGGGGCGCAGTAATTTGACTTTACCGATATCAATGTCGGCCTTGCGTGCAGCAATTCCTCTGATGATGTCGCTTGCAACTCGATCCGGCGGCAGCTTCCCATCGCCGCGACCTTCGGTCATCGCGGTATCAACGAGCGGCAAGAAGGCCTGCAAAACGGAAACATCCGTCTGTTCCAGTTGATTTTGCAAAGCTTGGGAGAAGATGTTGAGGCCGCCCTTTGTTGCGCAATAGATGGCGGAGCTGGTTTTGGGGACCAGACCCAGCCCAGAATTCACATTGAGAATGAACGGTTGGCTCCCTCTAAGTAGGGAAGGAAGCAGCAGATAGCAAAGCTGAGCAGGGGTAGTGAAATTGGTCGCGATTTCTTTAGCAATCTGATCATATTTAAATTCGGGATCGAGAAAGCTGGGCGTATATTGCAAGGCAGCATTGTTGATCAGGCCATCAATCGCCGGAAACTGAGCGGCCAGATCAGTTGCAGCCTGTTTAACCGCTGAATCGTCAGACAAGTCGGCTTTAAAAATGGTCATTTCGGGATAATCACCGCCGAGCTGTTTCAAACCTCCCGACTCTCTGGCGATGACAATTATTTCATTGTTGGTTGCCAGCTGCCGGACCAGCTCAAGGCCCAGGCCGGAAGCTCCGCCGGTTATCACAATCCGTTTGCCGCTAATGGTCATGGGACTTTTCCTCTGTTTTCAAAATGATTAGCACTGCGTTGAAGGCGCTGTTACGCTGCAAGGACGGTGCCGTAATTAACCTGGGTTAAAAGTGATGCAGTTTTCTCAATTTCTCGAAACCTACGGAAAACCGGTAAAGGCAGAGGCGGGAGAGCATTTATTTCGCCAGGGTGAAGACCATGGATCGCTCTACGCTGTCCGGAAGGGGCTGTTAAAGGCCTATTATCTATCGAGCGAGGGCAAGGAGCATATCAAGTCCTTCATTCAGCCCGGTGATTTTATCGGCAGTCTGACCGCCAGCTATGCCGGACAAAGCTCATCCTTCAGTCTGGTTTGTATGCAGCCGACCGAGTTGATCCGGTTGAATTTCAGTCAAATATATGGAGCGAGCCGGGACAATGCCAATATTGCCGGTGTTGTAGTGGATTTCCTGCTCGCCTTTGCGATGAAGAAAGAACGCCGCGAATATGAGCTGCTCTGCCTGTCGGCTGAAGACCGCTACCGGGAATTGCTAAAAACCATGCCACATATCACGGACATGGTGACGCAAAATGAGATTGCGCTCTATCTGGGCGTGACTCCGGTTGGACTGAGCCGGATTAAAAAGCGGGTAGCTGAGCGAACTGACTAACTGCGAGCGGCTAATATCTTCTTGTTCCGCGCTTCCACCGCTCGGAACCCTTTGAAAACGCTTAGATCAGGGTCAGTTTTTCCAATTTTGCCGATATTGAACAATTGTTCGTAGAACCAATAAATAGTGGCAAAACCATCTACCGCCTTGACCATCTGAAAGCGTTTCAGAAAACCTAGCCAGTCGGGAATGAGCTGCAGGCTGTTTTCATAGCGCGGAAGTTCGTCGAGGCCTGCAAGCAATTGTTTAGGCGCGTCGGTCATCACGCACATCGGGCGGCCAAGACCGATCAGGTCAGCCGCACCACCTTCTAGCGCTTGCTCCATCGCCGCGCGGGTGCGGAAACCACCGGTTACCATAAGCGGAACCTTTACTGATGCCTGCATCGCTTTGGCAAAATCAACGAAATAGGCTTCGCGGGCCTGGGTTGAAGGAGCAACATTTTGCTCCTCCTTCTCTTCCATCCCGTCAGCACCCATTAGCGCTGGCTGTTCGTAAGTACCGCCGGATATCTCGATCAGGTCGACGCTGGCCGCTTCGAGCCATTGCACGACTTGCAGACTGTCTTCGAAGGCAAAGCCGCCTTTCTGAAAATCCGCGCTGTTGAGCTTCACCGAGATCGGGAAATCCGGACCGACCGCGGCACGAACTTTTGCGACTGCTGACAAGAGAAAACGTGCTCGGTTTTCCAGACTGCCACCATATTCATCGGTGCGCTGGTTGGCGCGTGGGCTCAAGAAACTGCTGAGTAGATAGCCGTGGGCGCTATGTATCTGCGCGCCGGTAAAGCCAGCTTCCTTACAGGTCTTTGCAGCCAGCGCGAACCGATCGACAAGTTCCTCAATCTCTTGGACCGTTAGCGCTACAGGTTCGCCAAATTGGCTGCCGGGTAGACCAAGCTTTACTGCGGAAGGTGCCTTTGGGTGTTTGTTGACATTGCTCTGCGTTTGCCGTCCGGCATGGCTGATTTGCGCCCAGAAATGGTTGCCATTTCGGGTTGCAATCGCGGCCCAGCTTTTGAGCGCGGCCATCATTGATTCGTCGGCGGGTTTGTCGATAACGACATTGCCGGGGCGTTCAAGATGATCCCGGTCAATCTGGATATTGCCGCTCAGCAGCATTCCCGCGCCGCCATCGGACCAGATACCATAAAGCTTCTCCAGCTCAGGGGTTGGAACACCATCTGGTGTCGCCATACCTTCAGTCATCGCGCCCTTGCCAATGCGGTTGGGAAGAATGGCGCCACAGGGCAGGGTGAGTGGATCAGCGAGTATGGTCATGAATTTGCCCCGATAGTTAAAGTCGTAATTGCATTGCGATTAGAAACTGATTCTGTCGAACAACGTAATTTTTGGCAAGGTCTAAGTGATATTAACGACATTTTAACACAGAAATCAGCCGATTTGGCTTTTGGAGAAAAGCGGTTATAGTGTCAGTAGGCGCTAGTTTGGGGAAACAGTCGACAGCGCGGAGAGAGAATGTTGAAGGGGAATGGATATGGTTGCAGCAGCATCTCGTAAAACGATTGCAAAACATCGCGATGATCGCGAGCTTCGCTCATCGTCATCAGTGCAATGGGAAAAGAAAATGAGCAATAATTGTGCGACGGCTTTGCTCGTCTACACAATGGCGCAAATATTCTTCGTTCTCAGCTTCATTGAAACCAAGGGCATGTCGATCGCGCCCTATTTCGGACTGGTGCTGCTGGTTGCGGTCATTGTCCCGTTTTGCCGTAAATATGAAAAACGCTGGCAGGATGTTGCCCATAGCGGCCTTAGCGAACAGAGCCTCGCCGCTCGCTTTCGCAAGGATCAGGTAACGCTCTGGATTTTGGCGCTGGGTTTGCCGTTTGTTTTTGTCGGCATTATCAAACTTCTCGGCGCAATTTTTTAAACAGTTCCATTTTGTAAACAAAGCCTGCGCGCAGCGTTGACCTCGCTGCTCGTCGACCCTATGTCCAGCGCATGTTAAAGCCACAAGAAGCGCAGGACCGCGCCGACGCCCTTATCTTCCAAGCCAAAAAAGCCGGTGCCGATGCCGCGGACGCGATTTACGTCTGCGATGCGTCAACGCAGGTATCGATGCGCCTTGGCAATCTGGAAGATGTCGAACGATCCGAAGGTGAAGAAATCGGCCTGCGGGTTTTTGCGGGTAAGCGATCAGCAACCGTATCGTCGTCGAACATGGATCCGGAAATATTGTCTGCTCTGGTTGGCCGGGCAATGGACATGGCGCGCGAGGCACCGGAAGACCAATATGCCGGTTTGGCTCCGGAAGAATTGATTCTAAAATCCGATCCTCATCCGATTGATGGCGATGATGGCATCGACCCTGATCCCGAAATGCTGCGTGAGATGGCTTTGAAAGCCGAAGACGCCGCTCGAGCCGTTAAGGGCGTGACAAACAGCGAAGGTGGCGGCGCTAGCGCTGGTCGATCGATTGTTGCCCTTGCCACCAGTCATGGATTTTCGGCCGCCTATTCAACCAGTGGCTATAGTTGCCACGCTAGCGTCATTGCTGGTGAAGGCGATGGCATGGAACGCGATTATGCCTATGACAGTACCCGCCATTTTGAGGACCTCGATACGCCGGAAGCCATTGGCGCAGAGGCTGGAGAACGGGCAGTATCACGTTTGAACCCGGTGGATTTTGAATCCGGTGCCATGCCAGTGGTATTCGATCCGCGGATCAGTAACTCGATGCTTGGGCATTTTGTGGGAGCGATTGCGGGTAGTGCAATAGCGCGCAAAACCAGTTTTCTGCTGGAAGCTTTAGATACGCAGGTATTTGACAGCGCGATCAATATTATCGACTGCCCGCACCGTAAGCGTGGTCTGCGGTCCAAGGCTTTTGATGGTGAAGGATTACCAACGGCGAAAACGAAATTGATCGACAATGGGCGGCTAACCCAATGGATTATGGAAAGTGCTTCGGCGCGGCAATTGGGATTGCAGCCAACGGGCCATGCCTCTCGCGGGGTAGGCGGTGCACCGGGCGTCAGTGTGACGAACCTTCATATGAACGCCGGGTCCATTAGTAGGGCCGAACTGATGAAGGAAATTAAGCATGGTGTCTATATCACTGAATTAATAGGACAAGGCGTTAACCCGGTCACCGGTGACTATAGCCGCGGTGCTGGCGGCTTCCTGATTACCGATGGTGAAATTGGCGCTCCGGTTTCTGAAATTACGATTGCCGGAAACCTGAAAGATATGTTCGCCAGTTTGATACCGGCGGATGATCTGGAATATCGTTATGCAGTCAATGCACCAACCCTGCGCACGGATAGCATGACCGTGGCCGGCGGTTAGGAAAGCCGATCAAATCTAAATCGTTAGTGGTGCGCTTGTCGAACCACGACTATCAGACAAGGAAGGGCCCCGTTCCAATATATCCGGAACAGGTTGGGGGCTAATGGAGTTATTTGGGTTTGGTTGATTTTGATCAGATTATTGCGATAGCCAGAGAAGCAGGCGATCTTGCCATGCAGCAATGGCAGGCGGGTAAGAATGCCGAAAAGACTTGGGAAAAGTCGCCTGGGCAGATTGTGAGCGAAGCCGATATCGCGGTGGACCGCTTTCTCCGAGAGCGTTTAGAGGCGCAGCTCCCGGAAGCGGGATGGCTGTCGGAGGAAACCGCAGAAGATCAATCCCTGTCTGGCCGCGAAATGGCATGGGTCGTTGATCCGATTGATGGCACCAAAGATTTCGTGAAGGGAAAACCCGGTTGGTGCGTTTCGGTGGCGCTGGTAAAAAATGGAGCGCCAATATTCGGGGTGCTCAACGCGCCAGCGATGGATGAGATTTGGACCGCTAAAGCCGGCAGCCATACTGAGGTCAACGGCAAAGCGCTTAAAGCCAGCCAATGCACGAACTATAATGGCGCGCGATTGCCAGTCGAAGAGCTACCAGCTTATATTGATCTGACGCCTGTGTTCAAACCCAATAGCATAGCGCTGCGTCTGGCAATGGTGGCCGATGATCGCGCTGATCTGGTCGTCTCGACGCGCTGGGGCAGTGAATGGGATATTGCTGCAGCCCATGTGATTGCTGAAGAGGCAGGGGCGAGGGTCACGGATGCTTATGGCAAACAGCTACGCTATAACGGCACGCACGGACAAGCTTTTGGCGTGCTGTGTACGTCAGAAGCTATTCATGCTGCTGCTGTTGCGCGGGTTGCCAAATTTCTCTCAGAGAATGAAGGGCAGAGTTAAGCCCGATTTCGCGGACGGGTCCAAAGCGCTTCACGATCTGTCCATTTCGATTTGAACAGCGCCTGACCAAAGGCTTTTGCAACCCATCCAGCCTTTGCTGCCTTGCTGGTCACAATCCGTTTGTTAAGGGAACCGCCGTCGCTCCGCTTCACCGCACGGGCGATATCGCCGTAAATACCCGCTGCTGCCAAAACTGCCCAGCGTGACCGGAAAGGCAAGCGCGCTGCCCCGATCCTGGCGGATGCTTCATAGCGTTCTGACAGACTGCATAGCCGTCCGATCAACTGGATCAAGGCATCTTGCCGTGTTGGATTCATCAAGTCATCGGGATCAATCCGCATCTCTGCGAGCCAGTCTTTGGGCAAATAACAGCGTCCCGCTGCAGCATCCTCAGCAATATCGCGGGCAATATTGGATAGCTGAAAGGCGAGCCCCAGATCACTGGCACGATCGAGCGTTTCATCGTCGCGCGGCGGGATGCCCATGACAACCGCCATCATACACCCAACCGCACCGGCAACATGATAGCAATATTGGTAGAGATCATCTTCGCTTTGCGGTCGCCATAATTTGGCATCGAGCGCAAAGCCGTCTATCACATCATTGGCGAGATTATTGGGCAGGCGGCATTCCTGCGCGACCACACCCATGGCATCAAAAGCGGGCTTGCCCGTCTGTTCACCGCCCATTGCGCGGCGCGTCAGCATCCGCATGACCGCAATGGTTTTCTCCGATGCCGGGGTCGCCGACATGCCATGGCCATGATCCTGACCATCGGCCAGATCATCGCACTCCCGGCACCAGGCATAAAGCATCCACACCCGCTCGCGCGTCTGTTCGGCAAACAGCTTTGACGCGAGCGCGAAAGATTTCGATCCGCGATCGATACTGGCTTTGGCGTGAAGGACGAGGTTGGCGCGGTTCATTATGCGTCTTGTAATATATCCTCAAGCATCAGCTCTGCTGTCGCTTTCGCGCTACCAACAACGCCCGGAATACCAGCACCGGGATGGGTGCCAGCGCCAACAAAATAGAGATTGTTGATCACGTCATCCCGGTTGTGAACCCGGAACCACGCACTTTGGGTGAGCAGGGGTTCCAAGCTGAAAGCACTGCCGAGATGGGCGTTGAGGTCGGTGCCAAAATCCTGAGGCGTATAGTGGAAGCTGGTGACAATACGGTCGTGAATATCGGGGATGAGGCGGTGGCCGATCTCGTCGAGAATACGCTTCTCGTAAATCGGTCCCATTTTCTCCCAGTCAATCGGCAGTTTGCCCTGATGGGGAACGGGGGCCAGCACATAGAAAGTGCTGTGACCTTCTGGGGCCATTTCCGGATCGGTAATCGTCGGGTGGTGGAGATAGAGCGAGAAATCTTCAGGCAGAACACCATTATCGTAAATATCTTCAAGCAAACCCTTATAGCGCGGACCAAATAAGATCATGTGATGAGGTATGCCTGGCCATGTACCTTTGAGGCCAAAATGCACGACAAAAAGCGACGGCGAATATTTCTTCTTTTTAAGTGACGCTGTCACTTTGTCGCTGCGATGCTTGTGACCCAGCAGGTCGCGATAGCTGTGCATGACATCGGCATTGGACGCGACGGCATCAAATGTCTCGCTCCAGCCTGATTTACAGGTAACGCTCGATGCGCGATCACCCATTGTATCAATGCTGGTCACCGGATCGAACAAGCGGATTGTGCCGCCAATCCGTTCAAAATGCTTCACCATCGCAGCGATCAGCATATTCGTACCGCCCTTGGCGAACCATACGCCGCCAAGCCGTTCCAGCTTGTGGATCAGGCCATATATCGCGCTGGTTTTCATGGGATTGCCGCCAACCAATAGTGATTGGAACGAAAGAAACTCACGCAGTTTTTCGTTTTTCACAAAGCCTGATACTTTGGCATAGACAGAGCGATAGGCTTCAAATTTCATCAGCGCCGGAGCGGCTTTGATCATCGATTTGAAATCGAGAAACGCCTTGGTGCCGAGTTTGACATAGCCTTCTTCATAGAGCCCGCCGCTATATTCAAGGAAGCGTTTATAGCCTTCGACATCGTCCGGTTCGATCGCTGCGATATTGGCGTAAAGCTCTTCAGGATCATTGACATAATCGAAATTGGTCCCGTCCGGCCAGTTGAGCCGGTAGAAAGGCGATACTGGCATCAGCTCAATATCCTTGGCCATATCATGCCCGGTCAGGTCCCAGAGCTGGCTCAGACAATCAGGGTCGGTAATCACGGTAGGACCGCCGTCAAAAATAAAGCCGTCCTTATCCCAATAATAGGCGCGGCCGCCGGGTTTGTCGCGGCTTTCCAAAATGGTGGTCTGAATACCCGCCGACTGCAAGCGGATGGCAAGCGCCAGACCGCCAAAGCCCGAGCCGATTACGGCAGCCGTTTTGAACAATTTACTTTGGCTTTTGGTTACGTCATTCATGTCTATCGGGGCTCATCTATATTTCATCATGATCGGTAGGGCTTTGGTAATCGGAACCGGCGGACGGCCAGAGAGCAGGGCGGCTTGATCCAGCTTGGTCGTCGTGCCAGCATAGAAGCGCGCAATCAAATTCTCATCCTTGCCATAGGTATGCTCGAGGGTTTTATAGCGTTTCTCGGGCTTACCCGCCTCGAACATCATTGCACAGAGCATATGATAGAATTTACAACCCTCCCAATGCTTTGCCGCATATTCACGCAGCATTTCATCTAGGCTGCCCTGCGTCAATTCGGCTATGTCTGCCACCATCATCGCGGTGCGGACAGCCATGGGTAGTGAATAGCTTGTAACAGGATGGATCAGTGCCGCTCTGGCACCGGCACGAGCTTCAATGCCGTCATAAGATGCCCAAAATGCATCAAAGTCACCGCCGTAGAGCACGGGTAAGCAACCCGCTTCATTGCGGCTGATATCGGCAATCTCCCAGCTTTGGGTTTCGGCATATTCGGCAATCCGCCGATGACTGGCTTCGATGTCCAGATCACCGCCATTGGAATAATAGGTGTCTTCGACGAAAATCTCGGTCGCGCTGAACGGCAGGGAATAGACAAAGCGATAGCCGTCTATCTGTTCAACCGTGGCATCTTTGATAATCGGACGATCCAGTCCATGAGGTTTATTGAGACGCAAAACCTGCCCGGCAAACTTCTGCCAGCCAAATTTCAGTGCTGAGAAGTCACCGCCCCCACGCGCGTCCAATATCGCGGTTGCGTGAATATTATCGCCATTCGCCAGCTCGATCTTGCCTGCGCTTATAGTTTCAATTTTAGAACCAGTTATGCGATTTTTCTTCGGAATTTTCTGGCTTATGATCCTGTCAAAATTTTCTGATAAGATGGACCGATATCCAGTATTCAAAGTACGATCATATTTCGGGAAGCGCACATCATAGCTGTCCCATTGAAACGAGATGAGCGGTTCGACCAACCATTGGTGCTCCGCCGCAATATCGCTTTCGAAAAAGGACCAGACATGGTTGCCGCCAAAATGATCGTCGGCCTCAATCAGCGCCACTGACAATTCTGGGCGCCGCTCGCGGAGCGCCAGAGCAATGAGGCCACCAGCCAGTCCGCCGCCTGCTATTGCCAGATCAAATTGTTTCGCTGCCGTCATAGAGTGGCCGTAGCCTAAGGCGCAAGCGGGGGGAAGCCTGTCTCAAAGCATGTAGCGAAATAAACCGCTTTGTCCTTGCTCGGCAGGTTTTTGCGGCATAGCTTGCTGCCATGGAACTGCTTCCGGCCATTATTCTGTCTGCACTGGTCATGACCATCATTGTCGGAGTCCGCTATCTGATCACCAGCGGCCTTTTCGCTTGGCTGACGCAGCGCATCCGGCCGGGCCAATATGACAAGCTGAAACCCCAGATGAGACGCGAAATTCGCTGGTCACTCTATTCCGCGGCCATCTATGGAATTCCTGCTGGTATCATAGCTTGGGGCTGGCAGAACGCAGGTTGGACAAAAATTTACACGGATATCGGCCTGTATCCGCTTTGGTATTTGCCGCTATCCTTGTTTCTCTATCTGTTCCTGCATGACACTTGGTTTTACTGGACCCATCGCCTGTTCCATCGACGCGGCTGGTTTGAACTAGCCCATGCGGTTCATCATGAAAGTCGGCCGCCAACGGCTTGGGCTGCCATGAGTTTTCACCCGATAGAGGCGATTAGCGGGGCAATTGTCATTCCCATTCTGGTTATCGCAGTCCCGATTCATGTTGGCGTTTTGGGCCTTGTTCTGCTGGTTATGACAATTATGGGTGTCACAAACCATATGGGGTGGGAGATGTTTCCGCGTTGGTTGGTTAACGGCCTGTTAGGAAAAGGGCTGATAACCGCTACTCATCATGAAAAACATCACAGTGCGTATAGGGGCAATTATGGGTTATATTTTCGGTTCTGGGACAAAGTTTGTGGCACTGACCTCGGGCTTGGCAGTTTTGACGACGCTTCCAGTGAGCGCAGTGGGGGCTAATCAGGCTGCCGTTGCACCTGTGGTAACGGCAACCATTGATATTGCCATTTCCAACCTGCGATCCGAAAAAGGCGATGTTCTGATCTGTCTAAGTAGCAATCCGAAATATTTCCCCGATTGCCGAAAGGACAAGTCCGCACGTAAAATAAAGGTTGCGGCATCCGATGCGGGCAACGTCAAAATCGCCAATGTGAAGCCTGGCACCTATGCAGTGGCTTTGGTCCATGATGAAAACGCCAATGGAAAAATGGATTTACGTCTGTTTTTGCCGCGTGAAGGCTTTGGCTTTTCGCGTAACCCCAAAATCGGCATGGGGCCTCCCAAGTTTAAATCAGCCCAGTTCACTATTGGTGCAGACAATGTAAATTATGCCGTGAAAATGAAATATATCCTATGATATGATCCGAATTCATCCCCCAGTTTTCAGGAAACAAAATGTACAAATATGCCTTGGCTGCAACCAGCCTTTTCGTTGCTTCATCCCCCGTTCTGGCTCAGCCGGAGGGGCAGGGGCCGCCTCGTGGAGAAAATGTCTTTGATGGCGATTATGTGACCTTGGGCGTGGGTCTTGCGGTTGGTCCCAGTTATGACGGTTCGGATAATTATCGCATTAACCCGTTGCCGGTGATTTTGGGCAGCGTCGCTGGTATCGATTTTGAACCCCGTGGACCCGGTTTGGCGCTGGATGTCATTCCTGACCGAGATGGCGCTAAAGTGGATTTCATCCTAGGGCCAGTCGGCCGCGCGCGTTTTGAACGTAATAGCGGGATCAGGGATGATGTGGTCCGCGATCTCGGCGAGCTGGATGTGGCCGTGGAGCTCGGCGCAGTGGGGGGCTTGAAGCTCAACCGGGTGTTCAGCCGTTTCGATTCGCTTACTGCGCAAGTCGATCTGGTTTGGGATGTAGCGGGCGCGCATGAAGGCCAGGTCATCTCACCAAGCCTGACCTATTTCAGACCGATTAGCCGCGGTGCAGCGGTCAGTTTCTCGATTAGCGCGGATCATGTCGATGATGATTATGCCAATTATTACTTCAGCGTTTCACCCGCGGGTACGGTGGCGAGCGGCCTGCCGACGTTCAGTGCAACCGGCGGTTGGAAAAATGTCGGTGCTTCCGTTTTTGGAGCGATTGACCTCGACGGAAATGCAGCAAATGGCGGCTTTTCGGTGATATTGCTCGGCAATTATTCACGCTTGCTGGGAGACGCGAAGCGTTCACCGATTACATCGATACGCGGCGACGCCAATCAGTATTTCGGTGCCATCGGAGTTGGTTACACCTTCTAAGCAACGAGTCGTCTGCAAGATCGTTCGCGCTTGCAACTGTTGACCTGAACCGCGCTCTAAAAAATTCATTGGATGAACACGTTTTCGCCGGGTCATGATTGCTCGGTGATTTTGCAATTTTGCGCGCTATCTTGCCGCTTTTGCACAGGGGTCTCTGCTCCCAGAAAGCCAACTTACGGCGGCATTGCAGCGTTAAGGGCTGTTAACCACATAAATTTAAATTGGCTTAACGTCCTCGGCGCATTTTCTGCGTGGGCATAGGAACAGGGCAACGCCGCAAGGCAGAATTGAGGTTCCGTATGAAAGAAGTAACATTACCAAAAGCAACACGTGTAATTGGCCCGCTTGGGGAAGCGCTAGCCGAACATGATTTACCATCGCCAGACACGACTCGCTGGGTTGTTAGGCGCAAAGCAGAAGTCGTTGCCGCCGTAAATGGCGGGCTGCTGACCACGGATGAGGCGTGTGAGCGCTATAGTCTGTCGCTTGAAGAATTAATCTCCTGGCAGCAGGCGATTCATCGCTCCGGCATGAATGGTTTGAGCATTACTCATATGCAAGAATATCGCGATCAGAAAATAACTGCGTAGCAGCTATGGGGCCTGTCACCCTAGTGTGACAGCGCCCGATCGTCCCTACCACCAATTTACCGAAAAACTTTCGCCCAGCGGAGCTGGCGCTGAAACCCACCCTATTGAGGTCCGTCATGTCCACAGCCAAAGTCATTGTTGTTGAAGAAGAAAATGCGCTCTCCCGATCCTTGCAGGACGATCTGGAGGCACATGATATTGCTGTCGCCTGCGTCTTTTCCAAATTGGATGAGGAAGCCAGTTTGGTTTTTGGACCCGATGCGTTGATTGTTGATCCCAAAACCATGCGCGAAAATGGCCATGGCCTACTCGACCGGTTTGCTGGCCTGCGGCCTTCCATGCCGGTCATATTGACGCCAAACCCGAAAGACAGCGGCGACGATGCGCTTGCTTTTGATACAGCCAGTGTCGTGCAGCGGCTACAAAAGCCTTATGCTGTGCCGACATTATGCAATTTGATCGGGCGCATGGCGGACGTCAGTGGCCATACGGTCAACGACCTGGACTATGTTTGCGCGCTCGTCGAGACGGACCGGTTGCTGCCCAATCTTTCGGTTGAGTTCCAGTCGAAACAGTCTTTGGATAATGACAAAATCGTTGGCTATGAAGCGCTGACAAGGGTGAAAACACGCCGAGCGCTAAACCCCGCCATCATCTTTTCCGATTTGGTAGATGTTGCTGTCGAGGTCGAAGCGACATTGGTAGTCGTCGACGAATCCATCAAACTCGCCACGGCTTTGTCCAAACGCGGTAAGTCGGTGCCTGTTTCGTTCAATTGCAGCGCGATCATGATGACCTACCGCCGCTTTGTCGACGCGCTGATCAGCCGTCTGAAACATGCCGACGTACCGCCCGGTGCTCTAATGTTAGAGATTACCGAGGAAGCGCGTGTGGTCGATGTAGATAGGCTGGCCGCCGTTTGCCACGCTCTGCGCGGTCACGGCCTGGGTATCTCGATTGACGATTATGGTACTGGTCTGGCCAATCTCGAACGGATTGCGAAAATCCCGTTTGATGAGCTCAAGATCGACAAGACGATTTTCAACGCCTGTTATGACGGCGATATTCCGATTTCGTTATTGGCCTCGATGCTGGAATTCTGTCGCGGCCGCAAAGCGCAGTCAGTGATTGAAGGCATTGAAACTAAACATCATCTGGCGCAGGCGCGGCTCTTGGGCGCCGACTTTGGGCAAGGCTTCTACTGGGGCTGTGCGGTGCCGCCGAAATATTTCGTCCCCGGCTGGTAGTCAATTCGCGCTTCGTCACGCAGCTTCAATCACTACCATAGATAATCTTCACTGGACCTTGGGGCTTGGGCGCACTAGCTTGCGACTCATCCCCGGGGAGCCTGTGCGTGAACGCAGGTTGAGAGTGGAATACACCACGACCCGTTGAACCTGATCCCGTTAACCCGGGCGGAGGGAGGGAGCGGTGTTAGACAAAAATCCCGCCTCTTCACTCCGCTAATGGAGTAAAGACTATGGCTGACATTCCTGCAAAGACCGAAATTGGTGTAACCACTGGACCGATTAGCGGTTCCAAAAAAGTCCATGTGGCGGCGCATAGCGGCTCTGGCATCCGCGTTGCGATGCGGGAAATCAGTTTGGAAGGTGGCGAACTACCCGTACGAGTCTATGATACTTCCGGCCCCTATACCGACCCGAACGCACTGATCGACATCAACGCTGGCCTGCCGCAGATGCGCCGCGAATGGATTGAAGCGCGCGGCGATGTGGAGTCCTACGATGGCCGCGATATCAAGCCGGAAGATAACGGCCAGCTCGGCCCGGATCGCAGCGGCGGTGTCCCGCAATTCCCGCATGTTGTGAAGCGCCCGCTGCGCGCCAAAGCAGGCGCGAACGTCAGCCAAATGCACTATGCCCGCAAAGGTATTATTACACCCGAAATGGAATATGTTGCCGAGCGTGAAAATCTCGGGCGGGAGCGGCTGAAAGAATATAAGCGCGACGGCGAAAGCTTTGGCGCGTCCATTCCCGATTATGTCACGCCGGAATTTGTTCGTGATGAAATCGCAAGAGGACGGGCGATCATTCCGAACAATATCAACCATCCCGAAACCGAACCGATGGCCATTGGCCGCAACTTCCTCGTGAAGATCAACGCCAATATCGGCAACAGCGCCGTGGCATCTGATGTCGCGACCGAGGTCGACAAGATGGTCTGGTCGATCCGCTGGGGCGGGGATACCGTGATGGACCTCTCCACCGGGCGCAATATTCACGACACCCGCGAGTGGATCATTCGTAACTCGCCTGTGCCCATCGGGACCGTGCCGATTTATCAGGCGCTGGAAAAAGTTGGCGGGGTCGCCGAAGACCTGACCTGGGAAATTTTCCGCGACACATTGATCGAGCAAGCCGAGCAGGGTGTCGATTATTTCACCATCCATGCCGGTGTGCGTCTGCCCTATGTCCCGATGGCCGCCAAGCGCGTCACCGGAATTGTTTCACGCGGCGGGTCGATCATGGCGAAATGGTGCCTCGCCCACCACAAGGAAAGCTTCCTCTACGAACATTTTGACGACATTACCGAGATCATGAAAGCCTATGACATCGCCTATTCCTTAGGCGATGGCCTGCGCCCCGGTTCAATTGCCGACGCCAATGACGAGGCGCAGTTCAGCGAGCTTTACACGCTGGGCGAGCTCACCCACCGCGCGTGGAAATCGGATGTGCAGGTGATGATCGAAGGCCCCGGCCATGTCCCGATGCACAAGATTAAAGAAAATATGGAAAAGCAGCTGGAAGTTTGCGGTGAGGCACCCTTTTATACACTCGGCCCGCTAACCACCGACATCGCGCCCGGCTATGACCATATTACCAGCGGCATCGGGGCTGCCCAAATCGGCTGGTATGGCACCGCGATGCTCTGCTATGTCACGCCGAAAGAGCATTTGGGCCTGCCCGATCGCGACGACGTGAAAGTTGGCGTTGTCACCTATAAATTGGCCGCCCATGCCGCCGATCTTGCCAAGGGCCACCCGGCCGCACAAGTGCGCGATGATGCGCTGTCCAAGGCACGGTTTGAATTCCGCTGGCGCGACCAGTTTAACCTGTCGCTCGACCCAGACACCGCGATGCAATATCACGATCAGACGCTTCCCGCAGAAGGCGCCAAGACCGCGCATTTCTGCTCCATGTGCGGCCCGAAATTCTGTTCGATGAAGATATCTCAGGAAGTCCGCGACTTTGCCAGCAAGCAAAACCAGAGCGCCGAAGGCTTTATCGCCTCGGAAAAACTGGGCGCAGACACAGCGGCGGCAAGCAAGGCCGCAGCAGAAGAAGGCATGCGCGAAATGGCGAAAGTCTATAAGGACAAGGGCGACCGGCTTTACTTGCCCGAGGATGAGGTGGAAGAACCAGCGGAGTAAACGCATGAAAACCATAGGAACATCGCTCACCGCCGCCATGGCGATCATCGGGGCCACCTCCGCCGCGCTGGCGGAGCCCAAGCAGACCCTGATGCCTGAAAGCGAACAGGGCCGCGCCTTCATGGAGCAGTTCGGTTTCTCTCAGGCCGTCATCCACGATGGCAAGGTCTATATGTCAGGCGTTATTGCTGGCCCAACACCCGAGGGCATGACCGATGAGGAGAGCTATACGCGCACCTTCACCTATCTGGGCACGATCCTGAAACGCGCCGGGTCAAGCTGGGACGATGTGCTCGATATCACCACTTATCATGTCGATATCGACCAATCGATGCCACCGCTCGCTGCCGCCAAGAAGCGGTTTGTGAAAGCGCCTTTTCCGGCCTGGACTGCGATTGACGTGGACCGCCTCTACACCCCGGACGGTCTGGTCGAGATCAAGATCATAGCGCGCCTGACGCCAAAGGCGGACGAACCAGCGGAGTAATTTGTCATTAGCATAGCGGTGTCGATATCATTGGCAGTGGTGGGTATTTCCGCTCCAGCCAATGCTGTGCAAGATCGAGAGGATCTTCAGATATTGCCGCGCCCCCCCAGCAGCCACCGGCGCTATGTTTGCAAAATGCCGCCAGCGGTTTTCAACGACTATATTGTGACCATGCGGCCCGCGAACCCGCAGCAGGCCGCGCTGCATATTTTGGCCTTCTACATCCCCGGCGGTTGGGGAAAAGGCGGGGTCGCCACGATCATGAAGCGCCCCGGCCCGAACAGCAAAACCCTGCATTTCACCGGTGAAGACGTTAGCTTTCGCGTGCAGGGAAATATCGGACAGTTGCAATATTACGGTACGGAATTCCCCTGTCCGCTCGAACAGGTGGGGCAGGTGAAATGAAATTGCCGCGTTTATTCTCACGCAAACGTTCGGCCTTAGATATTTTGAATGGCGGCGCTTGGACATGTTCGCAATGCGAGATTGAACATGGGGGTATGTTTGATCTCGCAGCCGACCGTCCGTCGCAACGCAGAGACGATCTTCCGGTAGAATCCAATTCCGCTATTCGTATGGATGGCGATTTTCTATCCGAGGATTTCTGTGTCCTTGGCGGCGAGGATTTTTTCGTGCGCGGCGTGTTGGAAATTCCAGTTGCAGGCGTCGCCGAGAAATTCGGTTTTGGCAGTTGGTCGACGCTTTCAAGAAAGAACTTCGATATTTATGTCGAAGGTTTTGACGACGGCAAATATGCAGATGACGGGCCATGGTTTGGATGGTTCTCCACATGGATAAAGGGCTATACCGAGCAAGTTCCTTTTGAATCTTGGGTCTATCCACAACCGGCTCGTCAGCGACCGACATTTGTGATTGACGATGACAATCATCCACTGGCTATCGCGCAAGAGGACGGGATTGGAGCGGAGAAGTTGTTGGAACTTTACGCAGCATACGGCCATGACATAAATGGCTAGCTGACCATTCCGGAGACTTTATGGATAAGACACCGACCGCCATCACCCCGCAAAGCGCAGAACAATGGCGCAAGGACGGACAGTTTATCGCGTGGAAGGGCCACCAGATATTCGTCCGCACCGGCGGCGACCCATCCGCGCCGCCGCTGCTCTTGCTCCACGGCTTTCCGACCTCCAGCCTCGATTGGCTGCCGATGTGGGCGGATCTGACGGCGCGTTATCGGGTGGTGGCGTTTGATTTTCTCGGCTTTGGTTTTTCTGACAAGCCGAAGCGGCATGCTTATGATCTGCAGGAACAGAGCGATCTCGCGGCGCATCTGGCCGAGATCTTATTGGGTCAGGATTTTCATCTGCTTGTCCATGATTATGGCGTCAGCCCGGGGCAGGAACTGCTCGCGCGGCAGGGCGAGGGCAAGTTGGCGCACAGGGTGCTGAGCTGCGCCTTTCTCAACGGCGGCCTGCTCCCCGCGCAGCATCGCGCGCGGCCTATTCAAAAGCTGCTCACCGGACCCTTTGGCTGGCTGTTCGTGCACCTGATGAGCCGGGAGCGTTTCGGCAAAAGCTTTAGCGAGGTGTTCGGCAAGGATACGCAGCCCGGCGCAGCGGAACTCGACGCCTATTGGGCCGTCATCTGCACCCATGGCGGCCACCGGCTGCAACACAGGTTGCTCCACTATATCGCCGACCGCCGCACCCACGGTCCCCGCTGGGAAGCCCAGCTGACCCACCCGCCATGCCCGATCGCGCTGATTAACGGCACCCAGGACCCGGTCTCCGGCGGCCATCTGGTCGACGCGGTCGCGGCGCTGAACCCAGCGGTTCCGGCGTGGCGGCTGGACCATCTGGGCCATTATCCGCAGACCGAAGGGGCCGCGGATGTGATGGCGGCTTATGCGGAGTTTTGGGGTGGGTTTTTGTCGTAGAGAAGCCTTGAACTTAGTGACCGCTTTATCCCGAAAGCAGACATTCGTGTTAGTCGGCAAGCTTGATTGTTGGTAATATCGGATGCGACCCGATCTCAGAGGCGGTCTTGAACATTGGTTCCTGAAAATGGACCGAATAGCTATTTTCACCCGTACCCATACCACTCTGAATAACCGCACAGCAGATACCCTTGAGTTTGCAGGCGTTTCACGATCCACATTCTCGCAATGCAATCATTCTAACATCGCGAAACGGTCGATTGGCTGTTTTTGAGATGCTTGTTCTGCCTTTAGAATGATTGGACAACCTATGGATCAACCACTTGGCGTTGGGAAGCAAGCAAGTTACGGCTTGGGGCAGATAGCTGGTCAAATATTTAGAGATGTGCCCTCTCTATTGCTTCTATTTTTTCTTACAAATATTGAGGGCATAGAACCCGTTTTTGCAGGTATTGCGATTTTCTTCCCAAAACTTCTCGTGGGCGTTGGTAGCGATATCGTTATGGGTTCCCTGTCGAGCAGGCTCAAAGCCAAATTTCCGATGTCGCGCTGGCTGTTAACGGGCGCATTTCTAGCACCGATACCGTTGATATTGCTGTTTAGCGTTCCGGATATCGCGTGGCAGATGAAACTTATCTATGTCGCGTTTATTTTTTCTCTGTACATGTCCATCTATTCCAGTTTTTCAGTACCTTATCTGGCACTTGCCGCTTCCCTGACACAGACACCGGAAGAGCGGACAAAATTAATGGCTTGGCGCCTGGCGTTTACCGGATTGGGATTGCTCATCGCAGCCGGGGCCGCGCCAGCTTTTGTGGCTCAGCGTGGCGGAGGGGAAACGGCATATATCGAAATGGCGGTGGTGCTCTCGATTATTTGCTCCATTTCGTTGCTCATTGCATATCTCGGTACCTACAAAGCTGCTGTTGTAAGCACAGCGGAGGGCGCAGTTGAGACAAATGCGGACGTTATAGAGCCGCATGAACTGAACAAACTGTCCATGGCGGCAATCATCTCCGCCATGAAGGATCGGCGCTTTTCCAAATTGCTGATTGCCAACATTCTTCAACTGACCGGCGGCGGCATGAACTATGCAGCATTATTATACTTCATGACCTACAATATGCAGCGTGCCGATGCCCTATCTGTGATTGGCCTCCTTATGTTTGCTATTGTTTTGGGTATCATTTTGTCACAACCGGTGTGGGTCGCGATAGCAAAGCGTGTTGGCAAACGGAAAGCCTATATGGCTGCTACAACATTGCATATCGGTTCGATTTTGGTCTGGATCGGTTGGCCAACAGCACCTTTTGAGATCATATGCGTTTGGGCTTTCCTTGCCGGTGTAGGAAATTCAGGATGGACAATGCTGGGATTTTCTATGGTCGCGGATCTGGAAGCAGAGGAGAAAGATGGAATTTTCTCGTCGCTTTGGGTTGCAGCGGACAAGGTTGGCTTTGCGTTGGGAGGAACCTTGTTGATAGGCATAACTCTCTCGGCAGTAGGCTTCGACTCTTCCAAAGCGGCCGCCGGTCTTCCGCAGAGCGACATGGCCGTCCAAGGCATCATGCTTGCATTTGGACTTTTCCCATCAACTTTATATCTGATTTCTTTAATATTAATGGCTGGTTGGAAGCATCGCGCAGAAGAGCATGCTTGACGGAGAAATACGCAAAGTCACTCCCAAAAATGCAACAAAATATGCTCGGGCACGGCTCTGTTGTTTGACCAAAGTTATATTTTGAGGAATATTATCATCCACTTTTGCGCCCAAAGCGGACATTAGATCGGACAAACGCGAATGGCGACAACCGGGGCGGAAGCGGTCGTACGCCATGCGGATGCCAATGTCAGATTTTCATCGCTAACACTGCGCATATTTTTCGCAACCAGGACGGAAATGACGATTTCCAGTGCTCTAAGACCTTTTGTCTTTCACTCCAGAAAGTTTTGTTCCGCTACAATAGTAGGTTGGCTGATTTTCTCGGGCTGGATAGTGAGACGCTGACCACCATCACGCTGGAAGACATGTCCACCGGGCGGATTGCGCGGCAGGCGACTTAGATAGCAGGCGGCTTAAGCGAGACTGTTATAAGCGACCGCCAAATACCGATGTTTTTCAACCCTGTTCCGTAACCCTCACCAAATTCCAGTCATAGCCCAGCTCTTTCACCCGCGCCTCAATCTGGGCGCGCACTTGCGGTTCGGGCTGCGCTTGACGCGTGAGCATCCACAGGTAGCGCCCGCTGGGTTCGCCGACAATCGCCCAGCTATAGTCTTCCGCCCGGTCCAGCACCCAGTAGTCGCCGTAAAAGGGGCCGAAGAAAGAGACTTTCAGCTTCGCATTCTGGCTGCCCTCGACGATTTTCGCCTTGCCGTTGGCGGTGGTGGTCTTGCCCGCTTTGGTGCAGCTGTTGAGGACTTTTATTTTACCGTCATCGCGCAGGGAATAATCGGCGGTCACGCCGTCACAGCCTTTTTGAAACGGCGCTTCATAGCGCGCCATTTCAAACCATTTGCCGAGATAGCGATCCAGCTCCACCGCCTTGGCGGGCTCTGGCACCGTTTTATTGCCGACGGGTCCGGGCTTGCCAGCGCAGGCGCTGATCAGGGCAAAGGGTAACAGGCTAAGCGCGAGCTTTTGGGTGGCCGATAGTGTCATGATGGTCTCCATAGCGATGCAGTATGGCTAGCCGCGTGTGAGTCCATAATGAATATGGGTTTTGGTGCATATTATTCCATGATATGCTCGCGCCAAATCAGCATAAGGTAACGCCATGAATTTGCTCGAAAACCCCGCCCTTAAATGGATCCACTTTACCGACGCGGATAAGCGTTTTGCCTATCCCATCGACTATCACGGCGCGGTGCTTTCCGTGCGGCCGGACGCGGATGGCGCAGGCGGGCATATTGATCTGCTCTACCGCTGGGAGCCGAACGCCTATTGCCATTTCCACCGCCATGTCTGCGCGACCACCTCGACGGTGCTGGCGGGAGAGCTGCATGTGGTGGATTATGAAGGTGGCCCATTTGAAATAGAGAGGGCCGGGGAGAAGCGCATTCGCGCCGCCGGGGATTATGCGGCGAAGGATCCGGGCGATGTCCATATGGAGCATGGCGGGCCAGGTGGCGCGCTGGTGCTGTTCAACCTCTATGCGCCCGATGGCCGGCTGGCCGATTTTCTGGGACCGGATGGCGAGACGCTGACCACCATCACGCTGGAGGATATGACCACCGGACGGATTGCCCAGCAGGCGGCCTAAATAGCAGGCGGCTTAAGCGGCGCGCGGTACGCGAGGGGCTTTTTTGCCGCCTTCTGGCGCGCAGACTACCCGGTTGCGGCCCTGTTCCTTGGCTTCATACATGGCGCTGTCCGCGCTCTTGAATGTCACGGAAAAGGCGCTGGCTGGGCCACATGCCACGCCGAGTGAGCCGGTGACCCGCAGCCGCGCCGGCCAGTCCTGATGCGTCAGTTTCGCAACCGCGCTGCGAAGATGCTCGGCGATATCGGCGGCATCTGTTTTACAGTCGGGCGAATTACAGTCGGGCAGGGCGATAATAAATTCTTCCCCGCCCCAACGCGCGGCCAAGGCATCGGGTGCCGCTTCTTCGAGTGTTTCGCTTATGCACGCGCTGACGGCGGCAATCACCTCGTCACCCTGTCCGTGGCCATAGCTGTCATTAATCTGCTTGAAATGGTCGATGTCGAGCAGGATCAGCGGCGACGGCATATCACCGAGTTCCGCGATGCGCTCCTGCAGGGCAGAGCGGTTCAACAGTCCGGTCAGGCTGTCATGCTGCGACAGCCACGACGTGCGCTGCAGCTCTTCCGCTAGTCGCTGGCTCAGCCGTTCCACCTCGATACCGTCGTGGCAACTTTTATGTGCCTGAAGATTGACCGCCTTGGCAATGATGAACAGGGCGAGGCACATGAAGGCCAGTGCGAGTTCGGCGAAATTGCTGAAATCCTTGCCAAACAGCAATATGCCCGCAGCGACCGCCGCCGTAAATCCGCCAAGTAGCGGGAAAGCAATGCCGGCAATCGGCGCGGCGAGCAGGACGGAGACGACCATCGTCACCAATATCGTGACCCAGGTGGTCAGCACCGCATCCGATCCGCCGATAAGCACCCCAACGTCGAGCATCATCGCGGCCCATATGATGCCGCTGGATGCCTCTGCCATCATCCACAGGTTTTTGCGTATCGTGGTTTTTTTGCCCATCTCGATGGCGCTGCGCAGCCACTGTGACGAGGCGGTGATGGCAAATTGCGCGATGATCTGCAGGCCCAGGAAAATCCATAAAGCGCGGTTGTCGGTCAGGCTCGCTATCCATCCGATCACCCCGACCGGAACGATGACACTAAGCTGCCCGGCAATCCGCCGCTCCAGCCCGTCAATGAGCAGCTTGCGCGAGACTTCCTGCTTGTCGATCGCGGGAATATCCAGCGCGCCGGTAAAGCTGTCCTGATAAGCGGCCTTCGCCATTCCAATCCCCACATATGCGTCGGGAACAGTCCTATGTTATTTTGGATAACAGATTGTTAATGGACGTAAAAAATACCCGCGATCGCAATAGGAAGCATCAGGCGGGATAGTCCAGATACCGGTTCTCGTTCGCAGCATTTAGCTTGCATTATTTCTTCTAACTGCCGTGACCCTCATCACGCTATTTTGAGTTGGTTGCGATCTACTTTCCTACTGTCAATCACGATGAAAGGATAAACTATGGCTACTGAACAAACAAGCAATCCAGAAATGCAGCGACAGGAAGCAATTGAAAATCAATTTGTGCTTTCCGAAAGTGGTTTCGTAAGACACGGCGAAGAAATTTTTGTACCTTGGGGTACTGTAGAAGATTGGAATCTGATGCTTTCACCCAACCATGCTGGTGTAAATGAGCTTGGAAGTCAGAACGACAATGCTCTTATGCAGTTTACGATATCAGCTCGTGAGTTGGGCAATGGCAGCGGATGGGAAATAAGTTCGTCCAGCGCTTTCAGATTTTGGGACAGAAACGATTATCGTGATTTACCGGTTAAGGTTCAATATCTGATGGTAGCAAAGTAAACGCATTTACTTGTGGGTCGGGAACCAACATTTACCTGTTGCCCCGGCCTGCTCGTTATTATTCCGTCACCAAACCAACGCTCAAACCTCTCTTTCTCAGCCTACGCACATCTGCTAGCTTCGAAATATGATCCAAACCCACCAACCGCTCATAATTGAAGTTTCGCTCAACGGCTCGGTGAAGCCGGAGCAGAACCCGACCGTGCCTTATGACGACGATGATATCGTTGCTCAGGCGGTCGAATGTATGGAAGTGGGCGCAGCGCTGGTTCATAATCATACGCGTGATCCAGTGTTCGGGCCGACGGGATCAATGGACGCTGAGGATTATGCCCGGCCTTGGCGCAAGCTGCTCGCGATCCGGCCTGATGCGATATTGACGCCGACCATGCCAGCCGATCCGGGCGGTGTTCCAGTGGAGGTACGCTTCGCCCATATCGAGGCGATGGCGAAGGAAGGTCTGATAGCACAAGGTCTCTGCGATCCTGGCAGTTTCAGCGTTTCGGTGCCATTGGAAGATGGCGTTTTTGCACCAACGGACCTAGTTTATCGCAATGACGCGCATGACAGCCACTATTATGTTGAAGCGTGTCGACGGCTCAAGCTGGGGATGAGCATTTCAATCTTTGAACCCGGCTTCGTTAAGTTCATCATGGCACTGCACCGCGCGGGTAAATTGCCGCCGGGCGGGATCATGAAATTCTATTTCGGTGCGGATTGCATGTCATTCGGCCTGCCGCCAACGGCCAAGGCGCTCGACGCCTATCTGGAGATGATCGAGGGCAGCAATCTGCCTTGGTCGGTGTCCGCTTTTGGTGACGACTGTGTTGGCTGCGGCCTCGCCGAAGAAGCGATTAAACGTGGCGGCCATGTCCAGGTTGGCATCGAACCCTATGGCGGCCCGCGCACGCCGCGCAATGTGGAGCTGGTGCAGGAAGTGGTCGATCTGGCGGGTCGGTTGGGGCGGCCTATCGCCACGCCCGCACAGGCGGCGCAAATTCTGAACCTGCCAACCTATCCGGTACCGTTTGAAGCTTAAGCCTTTTCGGTCGACCCCTATGGTTGACGAACCAGCGGAGTAGTGGAACAACGGGGCCATGAAAAAACTGACCATAACCTTGTCCCTTGGTACAATCTTATCCGCCATGACGATGGTACCCCATGCAGCAGCGCAAGATACCAGTACGGAAAACCTACCGCGAACAACGGATGAACCGGGGGGAGCTCTGCGTCTTCGTGATCGTGTGGTTCCGCTGCCAGAAGATGCCGAGCTTTTGCAAGAGGCAAATAGTCTGATGTTGGCGGGCAAGAAAGATGCTGCAACGATTATCTATGAGCTTCGGGGTGGAAAAATTCGCTACCGGGTGATTGGCGGGACCATTAGCGAGACGAAGCGCGCGCAAATTGATGCAGCCGTTGCGGTGATGCAGCAACGAATTGACAAATAATGGAGAACTCTCCGTTGAAGATATTATTCTTCGTCGCTATGGCTCTTTTGGCTGTCAGCGCCTGCGTTAGCAGCGGGCCGTCCACAAACAAAACGCCTTCGAGCATCACTGCACCGGCGGAGCAGCGGCAGCGGGTCATGCTCACCGGTTTTGAATGTGGTGATAATTGTTATGTCCATTATCGCCCGCTGGGCCAGCCGGAGGGCGAGGTGAAAACTGCCTTATGCACCGTTGGCGGTTGCATCAGCTGGATGACAGAACAATCTTTTGCCTCGAAATTTGAACGGCGTCCGGCGACCATCACCCTGGGAACCGGCAAGCAGTATGACAGCGGCGGAGCGGTGATGAGCATTGATTTTCCGGCGATTACGAGCTTGAAAGTCGATCCGGCGCAATGATAGCACACTAGCCAGACAATGAGCAGGAACCGCGCATGAATGAAGCTATTTTCAAATCCATCATCATCGCGGCCGCGTTGATATTCACACTGCTCTTTTGCATCTGGATCATTCCGCCACTGATTGCTGACCCGGACATAATCGGCGCGTTTGCCGCGGGTTTCGTCAATCCCTATTCCAGCGGCTATTCGGCGGATGTGCTGGCCTGCTGGATCATATTAGTGGCATGGATCGCTTATGAAGCGCGCGCCGAGGATATCCGCCATGGCTGGATCTGTGCATTGCTGGGTATCATTCCCGGCGTTGCGGTAGGCTTTGCGCTCTATCTATTGCTGCGGATGAAACAGCTCCGCGAGCGCGCGGTGCAGAACGAAGCGTAGCCGGATGACGAAACCGCAGCCCCTCCATATCGGCATACTCGCCCATAGCGCGGAGGGCGCGACGCTGTCGTTCCGGACTGTGTGGCAGGAAGGCGTACGCAAAATGGGTGCGCATGAGCATCCGCGGATCACGATGAGCGGCGGGGCGATGGCGCCGACGCTGGAACTATGGGAGCGCGGCGATCTGGCGGCGCTGCGGCAGATTTTCTGGGACGATGCGAAGCGATTGGCCGCGGCAGGGGCGGATTTCTTCATCCTGCCAGATAATACCGCGCATATTGCGCTGGAAGAACCCGGCCCCGATTTTCCTATCCCGTGTCTGCACATAGCCGAGGTCGTCGCGGCGCAGGCAGCGGCGGACGGGCGGCGGCATATTGGCGTGCTCGGCACCAATTGGACAATGGAAGGAGCGGTGTATAAGGATGCCCTAGCGCGCCGCACGCTGGAACGCTCCATTCCCACGCCTGTGGATCGGGAGACCATTCACACAGCGATTTTCGATGAACTGTGCCTAGGCGATTTTCGCGCCGAGACCCGCGCGGAATTTGTCCGCATCATCGGCGATCTGCAACGCAAAGGCTGCGACGCTGTCGCGCTGGTCTGCACGGAAATCCCGCTACTGATCACCGAAGACGTGTCACCCCTGCCAATCATCGACAGCACACGGCTGCAAGCGAAAGCCGCCGTTGCGGTTGCGCTGGGTGACGCGGCGATGCCGGCCTGGCGGGGTGGGGTGTTTTGAGCGGTGTTGTTGTCCGCTTTGGCGGCAAAAGCGGAATCTGAGATATGTCAGAAATGTACACCAACCCGCACATTGATTTTGGGAGACCGATCGGCGCTTTCGAAACGATTTTCATTGATTGGTATGGCCGTTTCTATGTTGAGATCTATTGACCCCATTTGTGTAACGTTGATCGTCTCATTTCTTGCCTGAACCTTCGCTAATATAATTTGCAACCATCGCTCCCAGAACCTAGTGACGCAGAGATATTTCCCTCTTCAGGAGAGCCTCTATGCGTTTGTTCGCTATCCTATCCTTAGTCCTTAGCATCGTTACACTGGGTGCCTGTTCCATGCAGGGCAGCGCGCCTGATGCCGATGGTTCGCCGATGGTTTCACCCATCCTTACTACGGAGGATGCGAAAGACCCCTATAGCTATGCCCAACCCGAAGTGGCGCGGGTGACCCATGTGGCGTTAGATCTTGAGCTGAATTTTGAAAATAGGGATGTCAGCGGCACAGCCACGCTGGATGTACTGGCGGCGGACAGTGCTGATAAGGTGATTCTTGATACCATGGGGCTAGAGATATTGTCGGTCACCGATAATGCAGGCAGTGATCTGCCGTTCGAAGTGGGCGAGACAAAAGAAGGGATAGGCGCGCCGCTTACGATCACGTTGGGGGACAAGCGACAGGTTATAATTGCTTATAAGTCGGGTCCCAAAGCCAAGGCTCTACAATGGCTCGTGCCCGAACAGACTGCCGGTGGCAAACACCCTTATTTGCTAAGTCAGGGCCAACCGACACTGAATCGAACTTGGATACCCACGCAAGACAGCCCCGGCATCCGCCAAACATGGGAGGCGAAAATCACTGCACCTGAACCGCTGACAGTGGTTATGTCTGGCCTCTCAGGCGGCGATCCAACGGATGCAGGCAAAGGACGCCGTGTTTTCAATTTTACGATGGACAAACCAGTTGCGCCCTATCTGATCGCGATTGCGGCAGGCGATATTGTGTTCAAAGAACTCGGACCCCGCTCTGGCGTGTGGACCGAGCCGGCAATGCTTGACAAAGCGGCGGCAGAACTTGCCGATACGGAAAAGATGATCGACGCGGCAGAAGAACTCTACGGCGACTATCGCTGGGGCCGTTATGACATGATCGTACTGCCGCCAAGCTTCCCCTATGGCGGGATGGAAAATCCGGTCATGACGTTCCTGACACCAACTTTTATCGCCGGTGATCGCAGTCTGACTGGCCTTGTGGCGCATGAGTTGGCGCATAGCTGGTCCGGCAATCTGGTGACCAATGCCAATTGGTCAGACAGTTGGCTGAATGAAGGTACTACAAGCTATTTCGAAAACCGGATTATCGAGAAATTATACGGCAACAAGCGAGCGAGCCAAGAACGCGCTCTGAACTTTGCGGCAATGGAAGAAACAATTGCCGAAAAAGGCTCAGACGCCGACATTACTGCGCTGCATCTAACCGGTGAGAACGCTAGTCCAGAAGGCGGGGCGAGCGGTGTCATATACGACAAAGGCGCGAGTTTCTTTCACACTGTAGAAGCGATAGTAGGACGAGAGAAATTCGATACGTGGCTGGAAAGCTGGTTTGATCGACATGCATTCGAACCAGCGACATCGGCAATGATCCTCGCTGATATGCGGAAAAATCTGGTGAAGGGCGACGAAGAATTGGAGGCGAAGCTTTTGCTGGATGAATGGGTCTATCAGCCGGGCCTGCCATCAAACGCGCTGCGGCCTGATCCAGCCGCTTTTGCCGAAGTAGATAAGGCGGCGGCGGCCTATGTAGCCAACCGCACGCTCGATAAGGCTGTGTGGGAGAAGTGGACCAGCGCGGAACGCCTGCGTCTGTTGAGCAAACTGCCGCAGCAATTGCCGGACGAGGAATTGGCGAAGCTTGATGGCGACCTTGGCCTGACAGCATCGGCCAACAATGAAATCCTGTTCGCTTGGCTTAAGTTATCGCTACAGAACCGCTATGATCCGGCAGTACCACTAGCCGAAGAATTTCTCGCCACTGTCGGTCGCCGCAAATTCGTGGCGCCATTGTTCGAGACGCTGATGGAGCAAGGCGAATGGGGAAAACCGATTGCCAAACGCATCTATGCCAAAACACGCGGCCGCTATCATGCGGTCACCACTGGGACCGTGGATAAAACGGTGTTGGGCGAAGATTAAAAGGTATATTGGGTATGGAATCCGAGGATGTCGTAGGTATGGACCTCCAACGTCCGCTTTCGAAATTTGCGCCGGCCTGTTGAAACATAGCGATATGGGATTTCCGGTTCGGCCCTCCACTTTAGCCGGACCAAGCATCTGCTTGCGCGGGGCGTTGCGCAGGCAACGAACAGTTATATCATTGAAACTTCACGGCAATCAGTTAATCATCCCGTGATGAGCACCGATCCCATCAAACGTAGCAGCGCCGCCAGTCAGGCTGGTCATCATTTTCGTTATTTTGATTTTGTGATGGCGGCCTTTGTCACCATCCTGCTGCTGTCGAATATTATTGGCGCGGCTAAGCCGACCTTTGTTACCATTAGCGGTGAGCAGTGGGTTTACGGCGCGGGGATATTATTCTTCCCATTGGGATATGTGATCGGCGATATTCTGACTGAAGTTTATGGTTATGCACGCGCAAGACGAGTGATCTGGGCCGGTTTTGCGGCGTTGGTGTTTATGGCTTTCATGAGTTGGGTGGTGGTATCCCTGCCGCCCGCACAGGGGTGGGAAGGGCAAGCCGCTTATGAAAGCGTTTTTGGTCAGGTTCCCCGGATTGTGGCGGCCTCTATCATCGCTTTTTGGGCTGGTGAGTTTGTGAACAGCTATGTCATGGCGCGGATGAAGGTCTGGACGCAAGGTAAAATGCTCTGGTCGCGGACCATTGGGTCCACGGTTGTCGGGCAGGGGGTCGATAGCCTGATCTTCTATCCGCTGGCCTTCTGGGGTGTATGGGAGACATCCGCCGTGTTGACGGTCATGGTCACCAATTGGTTGCTTAAAGTGCTATGGGAAGTCGTTCTGACACCCGTTACCTACGCAGTCGTTGGTTGGCTGAAACGGCGAGAGGGCGTTGATATCTATGATGAATCAACGAATTTCACACCATTTAAGACAACGGTTTGATCCTCGAATCGCGCTATCTGAGCAGGTGGTTTTTCTCTGCCCACCGGGCGAACATCAAAAATACAATCGCTAGAACCGGTATGGATATCGGCATGAACCATCCTGTCTTGCTAATATAATCCGCATAGCCATCAAGAATGAAATAGCTGCTAAACTGGATCAACACCGCGAGCAGCGAAAGGAGGAACAACCGCACAGCAATCGGTCTGCGCAGCAACAGCATCACGGATCCCAAAAAGCCAGCAATCACCGCCACCGCAAACGCAGCAGTCGCCCAATAGGGACGATTGGCGTATAAATTTTGTTCCGCCTCGGTCAGTTTTGCAAAGTCCTCTGCGGTCATCATGATGTCACTGGCATAAGCGGCGACGCCGAGACCATTCCATATCACGGCAAATATTCCTATGATCCAGAACCAGATCGGTACTTTCTTATCTTGTATCATGTGCCTTTCCCTCCCCGCGGCCAATTTCTGTTTGGCCAGGTCTCGAACATTACCCTTTATAAACCAGAATGTTCCGCGAGACTATATCGAGATTTTTATGGCTATCCGTTCAAAGGCAAATTGCTCGCCGGTTTCTGTTTTGGACGTTTCTTCTGATCCATTCTGGTGAGGTTGCAACTGGCATATCTAGCGCTGAGAAAGTTGATTTTCCTGGCCCCATCGAACTAATCGAAACAGTGAATAGCCACGATTGATTTTATCCATTTTTATGCGCCTAAAACGTCTCTATAGGACCGCTCTCAATCTGATGGAGTAAGTTAATGATTAGTAGAAATATCCCCCAAGTTACCTTGCGTACACGCGTTCGTGATGAAAGCATCGAAGGTCCGAATCCTTTCCGTTGGCAAGATGTTGATACAAAAGATTTGTTCAGCGGAAAGCGTATCGCTGTGTTTTCATTGCCTGGTGCTTTTACACCGACTTGTTCGAACGAACAATGCCCGGCATTCGAACGTCTCTATGACGAATTCAAAGCCAAAGGCGTTGATGAAGTATATTGTATCTCAGTCAATGATGCATTTGTCATGTATCAGTGGGGCCAGTCTCTTGGTCTGGAAAATGTCAAATTGCTGCCAGACGGTTCCGGTGATTTCACCCGGCGGATGGGCATGCTGATCAAGAAAAACCATCTCGGTTTTGGTGATCGCAGCTGGCGCTATGCAATGATTGCTGACGATGGCGTAATCAGCGCGTGGTTTGAAGAGCCCGGCATTAACGATGATGGCGTTGACAGTGACCCTTATGGCGAAACGTCACCAGAAACCATGCTCGCATGGCTTGATGACAATGGAGCTGTCCAGAAAGCGGCTTAATCGCTGGACAGTCTTATGCTCAAGAAGACCGCGAGTGATTATTCGTTCGCGGTCTTTTCTTTTTGGCGATAGTCTGAACGGATGACGGCGCTGAACAAACCAATCATCATGACGGCGATCATGGCCAAACAGGATTTTGCCTGGGCCGATAGTCTGCGCCGCCAATATTATCCGTCAGAGCGCAATGTCCTGCCAGCGCATATCACTTTGTTCCATCATCTGCCGCCACAAGCGCTGAATGAGGTCAAGCAGGCAGTTATCGAACTGACTCGGCACAGCTCGCCTCCCACGACGTCCTTGCAGCGATTGATCCATCTGGGCACCGGTGTTGGTTATCAGCTCCATTCGCCTGAACTTATCGATATGCGGATGGAAATGGCGGACCAGTTTCATGGGCTGCTGGTCGCTCAGGACCAACAGACGCCGCGGCTGCATATCACGGTGCAGAATAAGGTTTCGGCGAAAGAAGCCAAAGAGCTGATGACACGACTATTGCTGGATTTTGAATCGCGACCATTTGAAATCAAAGGCTTGGCGCTTCATTATTATATGGATGGTCCCTGGCAGTTAATCGGCGAATGGCCGTTTCGCGGCTAGACGCGTTCGACTTCCTTTATCGGGATGTCAGGATCTGCCAATTGCGTACGATCTAGCGATAGCCCGCCTTCCACGACCTTCCGGCCTTGTACATAGTCTTTGGTGGCGTTGACGCAGTCCAGCGCAATCACTTTGTCGTCTTTCAAATAGACGACCGAAAAGGATCGGTTTGCCGGATCCCCGCGCACGATATATTCATCATGACCAGTGGAAAGGCCAACCGTTTGAAGCTTCAGATCATATTGATTGGACCAGAACCACGGCACCGCATTATATTCGCATTCCTCGCCGATAATATCCAGCGCTGCCACTTTGGCTTGATCGTTGGCATTTTGTACAGACTCCAGCCGAATATGCGCACCATCGGCAAAGCGATTGCTATGTGCCGCACAGTCACCAATGGCATAAATTCCGTTCAAGCTGGTCCGGCAGGTTTGATCGACATCCACGCCATTGCCAGCCGCGGCGCCAGCAGCAACCAATGGGCCTGTTTCCGGAATGATGCCAATACCGACAATGATCATATTCGCATCTAGTACGCGTCCGTCGGAGAGTTTAACGCCGGTTGCCATGCCGTCATCATTGGTTTCAAAAGCCTCAACCATCGCATCAAGTTCTACCGTCACACCTTGCCGGCGATGTTCTTCCTCATAAAAGCGCGACAAAGTTTCACCGGCTACGCGCGACAAGACCCGATCGAGCGATTCGACAATCGTTACATTCTTACCAAGCTTTGTGAGCACCGCTGCTGCTTCAAGGCCAATATAGCCGCCGCCAACAACCACGACCTTTTCAGTAGAGGGCAGGGCTGCCATGATCTTGTCCACATCTGCGCGCGACCGCACCGCGTGAATATTGCGGGCCTGGCTGCCCGGACAGTCGAGCATTCGCGGCGAACCGCCAGTGGCCCAGATTAATTTGCTATAACCAAACTCGTCATCCGTGCTCAGCGTTACCGTTTTTGCCATCGGATCGACTTTCGAAACCCGGCAACCGGTAAGCAGGTCAATATTACGCTCGGCCCAAAAGCTTTCTGGACGCAGCATGATGCGCTCAAATGGCTTGTCGCCGGCAAGATATTCCTTGGATAGCGGCGGCCGCTCATAGGGCGGATATTTTTCATTACCCATCAGACCGATAGTGCCTTCAAACTTCTGTTGACGCAGCGCAATAGCAGCTTGCGCGCCAGCATGGCCCGCGCCAACGATCAATATGTCGTAGGATTTGTTCATCTTCGGCCCCTTTGCGCCGCCCAGCGGCAAGGGAAAGACTGTTAGCGCGGAAGCCAGCTTCGTTGCAAGCATAAGAAAATGACAGGCAACTTGTTGACCGATAACTATGCTATGACTATAGCGCCGCGATCCAAGGATTTTTACAGCGACTCCGGTCGCGATGAAAAATCAATGGCGGAGTAGCTCAGGTGGTTAGAGCAGTGGAATCATAATCCATGTGTCGGGGGTTCGAGTCCCTCCTCCGCTACCAGTTTTTCCCATGAAGAAATCGTCTTGGAGACGATTTTCGGAAAAACTCCCGCAGCGCGAGCAAGGGTGTAATGCGCCGACCGTGCTGGAACATTCGAACGAAAAATTCCAAGTGCAATTAAATCCGTCTCTTTATGAAAGCGCCCTGTAGAAATGGCATACTCAAGTTAATCTCAACTCGATTAGGGCCTGCTATGGGCGCAAAAGCGGACATACCGGCAGAGTTGCCAATATTCGCGAAAGTCTTCATGATGTTGGGATGCGAATTCAGGCACTTATTAAAGAACTACAGTTCGAGTTAAACTCACTTCTTGCGCGCTATCATAGCAGTCGCAGACTGGACAAAAAGGCAAGAGCCTGTTTGGACGCAGCATTCTCTTTATGCGATGATCCGCCTTACTACCTCTTGGCTTATGATGCTAAATTGATGTGTCTGGAAGGCCGTCATGAAGAAGCCCGAGACCGTTATAGAGAGTGCTTAGCTGGGTTGCCCGAGGTGTTGAGTTTGGAAGAGACCTATGTTTCGCTTTATTGTAGGTTGAACTTGGGGCTCTACGATAAAAACTGCTCCTACGAAGAGCTTGAGGAATTGCGGCAAAAAGCCGCCAATCTTGGCGATCGTGGGTTGCCCCAATATCATCTTCGTTTCCCTTCGAAATCATTGCTCACGGAGCAATATGGTAGCCGGGTACCTCTAGACCAGACGATCAAGGTGAAGAACAGTCCGGTCAAACCCTCTCGCGTCTACTACAAGGCGAATCTCTAGTCCGTTAACCGCCCAAAATTTGCCTTCAAAACGGACAAGGCTAACGTCCGCTTTCGGGATCAAACAGACCGCAGCTCAGCCCTTATAATTTTTCCCGATATAGCGCGTTAGCGGCGTATCGCTTTTCAGTTCCGGTCCGCGGGGGTTTAGGGTGTCGTACACCACTGCATTTTCCAGCACACGTTTGACGTAATTGCGCGTTTCGGAAATGGGGATGTCTTCAATCCATTTGAGCCAGTCGATCCCGCCCTGACGCGGGTCGCCGTTGCGGCGTAGCCATTTGTTCACATTGCCGGGGCCGGCGTTATAGGCTGCGACTGCCAATGGGCGTGATCCGCCATAATAGCGTAGCATGCGCTGAAAATAGCCACTGCCGAGGCGGATATTATATTGTGGGTCAGCGGTCAGGGATGATAGGTTATAGCGCAATCCGGCCTTGCCCGATTGTTCGCGGGCGGTCCCAGGCATCAGCTGCATCAGTCCGCGGGCACCCGCATGGCTGATCGCGCCTCGGGCGAATTGGCTTTCCTGACGTGTAATTGCGTGAATGCTGGTCCAGTTATTTTCATAACCATTTGGCACTTTCAACGTTGGGAACAGGGTCGAATCTGTCGCGGTTCGTTTTTGTCCTTGCGCGCTGATACCTGATATGACGCCGAGGTCGCGCTGACCAATCCGGGCGGATAAGTCGCTGATCATGGCATAATCTTTGTCGGTCTGGGCATTGAAGGACATCGCGCGATAGAAACGAATCTGTTCTCTCCATGGACCGGTTCGTGCGGAGGCTTTAACGGCAATAGTCATAGGATCCTGATCAAAAGCTCGCCGGTCCTGATCGCTAATCTCGACTGCTGGTTTGCGGCTAAAGGCGGGCAAAGAGCGGCCAAGCCTTTCATGGGCTAATTGCCCATAAAAATAGGCAGGGAAGGCAGCAGCCTTTTCAAAATAGGCTGTGGCTTCAGTGGATTGTCCGGCATCGGCGGCAGCGCGTCCTGCCCAATAATAACCTTTCGAGCGTATATTGGGGCTATTATAGGAGCGTGCATAGCGGTCGAACATCGCAACCGCTTTGGCCGGATTGCGTTGCCCCCAAAGAGCAGCATTGCCGGCAAGCCAGGTTAAATCGGAATATTTGTCGCGGATACGGCTGCTCTGTGCGGCAATATCAGTGGGTCCGGCAAAGGCGTCATCAACTTTCGAAGCTATGTTATATGCAACGGTCCATTGCCGATCGTTGGCGGCGGCCTTGGCATTGATCAGATTGGCCTCATACCATGTGGCGATTTGAGAATCGCTGGTGGGCCGTTGGCGTAAGACCGGCCGGTTAGCCATCAACTGACGGGCATTATAGCTTTGCCCCTTGTTACGCAAATGGCGAGCGCGGTCGGCGATATAGCCTGCATCATATTGGGCCAGACTGTTGACTGCGCTAGCTTTGGCACTGGCATTTGGCGCGTCTGTCAACTGAGCCAGTCGCGCTTCAAACACCGCACGTCGTCCAGACGAGGCAAAGCCAAGCTGGCGGGCCGCGGCCCGCGTCGCGCGGGCCCAGAGCAGCGCATCCATGCGCACATCATGATCATCGACCGTCAGTGCGGAGCGGAAGCGGTTGAGCAGCGCTGTTTCATCCTCGGTTGTCAAAGTACCGCCGCGCCACGCCTGTTGTGCCATGGCATTGGCTTTCAGCGTTTCCCCTCTGGATTGAAGGGCTACAGCATATTTCGCAGCACCGGCATTGGTCAGCGGCGCAAAGCGGTCAAAGAAGGCAATGACCCGGCTAGCGGAGAAATTGTTAATATCAATTGCCTGCTCCGCATTGCGGCGCATCCGGGTGTCTTCGGGCCAGCCTGGATAAGTGACGAGAAATCCGGCATAATCATCGAATGAATAATTGTCAGACTGGGTCAGAACGCGCCAGCGTTGCAGTCCAAGCACCGCGTTTCCACGGGTTGGATCGGAGAGTGTCGCCCCACCGCTTTGTTCGGCGGCCATGCAGGTCACCGGGGTCAAAAGCAGGCTTGCGAGAATAATTCTTGATACCATACTGGACATTTTGGGGGTAGGCTCCTTATCAGGCGCTGAACGAAGAACTATATCATTGTTAAGCTTGAGTAAGCCTTGGCAATTTCTTAGCCAAATTTAAAGGAGTATTTCCATGTTTTCCGGCTCAATTCCGGCTCTGGTGACTCCCTTTCGCGACGGATCGTTCGCGGAAGGCGAATTTCGGGCCCTGGTAGACTGGCAGATTGAACAGGGTAGTAGCGGTCTGGTCCCCTGCGGGACGACCGGCGAATCCTCGACATTGTCCAATGCCGAGCATCATCGTGTGATCGAAGTTTGCATCGAGCAAGCGGCGGGGCGTGTGCCTGTCATTGCGGGTTGCGGTTCCAACGATACCACTAACGCCTTGTTGCATTTGAATTTCTCCAAAAAATGTGGGGCGACTGCGGGACTGGTTGTGGCGCCTTATTACAATCGCCCCAATCAAGAAGGCATTTATGCCCATTTTGAAACGCTGACTAAAGGCAATGACCTTCCGCTCGTTCTTTATAATGTGCCTGCGCGAACCGTTACCGATATTTTACCCGAAACCGTCGCGGCCTTGTCCAAATTACCAAGCGTCATTGCGATCAAGGATGCCAGCGGTGAAATCGACCGGGTCACCGATCACCGGCTTGCTTGCGATGATGATTTCTGTCTCTTGTCTGGCGTGGATGAACTCTCGCTTGCCTTTAACGCCTCCGGAGGTGCCGGATGTATTTCCGTGACCGCTAATGTTGCGCCAAAATTATGCGCGGAATTTCAAGCAGCCTGTGCTGCGGGTGACTATGAAAAAGCGCGGGAGTTGAATGATAAACTCTATCCGCTGCATAAAGCGATGTTCTCTGATGCTTCGCCGGGGCCGGTGAAATATGCCTTGTCGCGCGTGGTTGATGGTTTCCCGACGGATTTACGTCTGCCGATGACACCGCCTTCGGATGCAGCGCGAAAAGCCGTGGATGCTGCGCTAGAAGGAGCAGGCTTGATCTGATGGCCAAACCCCGTCCTCTCGAATATGACAAGCAAAAGGTCGTCGCCGAGAACCGGCGTGCGCGCTATGACTATCATCTTGATGAGAAATTTGAGGCGGGCATCATGCTGACCGGGACCGAGGTGAAATCCTTGCGTTTCGGATCGGGGACAATTGCGGAAAGCTATGCTGAGGTGAAGGATGACGAGGTTTGGCTGATCAATGCCAATATCCCGGAATGGAGCCATGGTAATCGTCACAATCACGAGCCCAAGCGCCCCCGCAAACTACTGCTCAACCGGCGTCAGATTAATAAATTTTATGGCGCCGTGATGCGCAAAGGCATGACCATTGTACCGCTGTCGATCTATTTCAACAGCAAGGGTAGAGCCAAGATCGAACTGGCTCTGGCCAAGGGTAAGAAGGCCCCCGACAAACGCGCGACCGAAAAAGATCGCGACTGGAAGCGTCAACAAGGGCGTTTGATGCGCGAACATGGCTGATCCAAACTCTCCGGGCAAAGATTGGGGTGCGCGTACGATTATGCGCATCTTTCGCTGGCTCGAAAACAAAATGCCGACACGCAAGGGGATGGCTGAGAACCGCTATCTCAAGCCTATTGCGCACCGCTTCTTACGATCAGACCTGTGGCGGTTTACGCGCCGTTCGGTCCCGCGTGGGGTTGCTTTGGGCATGCTCGCAGCATTTCTGATTCCTGTGGGACAGATATTTGGTGCCGTGTTTTTAGCGCTTCCTATTCGCGCGAATGTCCCGGTTGCGGCGCTGACCACATTTATCACCAATCCGTTCACCTATCCCTTCTGGATTGCGATCGCCAATCAAATCGGGAAATTTGTACTGCGGGTGGACGCGCTCACCTATGGTCAGCCGATTAACAATCAGATTCGCGGGGAATTTGGTATCTGGCTAAGCTGGTTTGTCCGCGAAGCCGGAGTGACAGCCTTTGGTTTTCTGTTGCTAGGCATCGCATTTTCGTCATTAGGCTATTTGATCAGTTCTTTTGGGTGGCGTTGGTGGACGGCCCGAAAATGGGAGCGGCGGATCAGGAAATTAGGTTTAGACAGCAAAATTGATGGCGAGTGAAGCAAGAGACAATATCGGGTTATTGAACCAGAGTACGCAAAAGACGGCAAATGACGCGCGGTTGCGCATAACATTGTTGGTGATTGCCATAGTCGGATCCTTGGGGCTGCTCTATTGGCAGGTGCAAAATGTTGCTCTGCTCTTCGCTTTTCTGGCGCTAGCGGCGACAACCGGCGCGATTGTCTATTTCCTCAGGCCTCAGAATAGTGCGGCGGATGAAGAGACATCTGCTTTGGCTGACTGGGCGGTAACCCGTCTGGTGGCCGATCAATCCAATGTAGGATTGGCGATTACCGACCGCGCTGGGCGGCTGGTCTGCGCCAACGAACTGTTCACAAAATGGTTTAATGGTCCGGCGGTTCCGCCGCAATTACCGTTTCAGGATGGTGGAAACGAACTTCTCGCGACGGCCGGGCGGAACGCATGGCGCGATGGCCGCGGCTATGCCGAGGGTTTGAAGCGCGGCGTCGCAGAATATAATGCAAAGGTGATACGTGCGGGGCAGGGCGATGAATATCTGCTCTGGCAATTCAAACCACAACGGCGCAGCGATATATTGGAAGACACGATCCGCATGGTCGGTGGCGCCACTGGTCGCGCGTTGTCTGAAGCGGGTGTTTTAACTTGCGTCATTGGCGGTGAGGGACGGATCAGGGGATCCAATCAAGGTTTTGCACTAAGAGCGACGGGCCGAGAAGAAGCCAATATATCCGGGCGCAATTTCATCAACTTCATGCGATCGGATGACAAGGGCACGATCTTTTTTGAACGTGATGGCCGACATGGCACGCCCGTGCGGCTGTTTCATATCCCGCTGGACCGCAGTCAGGAAAAGGGCCCTGCGCTAATCCTCCTGATCGATGATGATGGCGGGATGGTTGAGCGCGGCAAGGCATTGGAACAGATCGAATCGATGCTTTCGCTGCTGCCGCTTGGTCTTGCTTTGACCGATCGCGATGGCCGGTTCCTGTTCTTCAACAGCGCATTTGGTAAAGTTGCCGGATTGCGGGAGGGTGAGAAACCGCTTTATCCAGGCGATCTGATGATCCGTGATGATAAATCGGCAGTGGCCGATGCCGTCCGCCGCTATGCCAGCGGGCCGACTATGTCGGGTGATCTTGCGGTACGGCTGCGCTCGGGCGGCGAAGATCCGGTGGCACTGGGCATTGCCGGGATACGCGGATTGGGTGATGCAGCGGTGTTGCTGTCGATCAAGGATAATAGCGAAGAAACGAAGCTTAAAAGTCAGGTGGCGCAGGCGACCAAGATGCAAGCAGTAGGGCAACTGGCTGGCGGTGTGGCGCATGATTTTAACAATATATTGACCGCCATTATCGGGCATTGCGACTTGATGTTGCTCCGTCACGCACCAGGCGACAGTGACTATGACGATATTCAGCAGGTCAAGAATAACAGCAACCGCGCCGCTGGTCTTACCCGCCAGCTCTTGGCATTCTCTCGCCAACAAACGCTGCGGCCGCAAATTTTGCAACTACCCGACGTGGTTGCGGATGTCTCCAACCTGCTCAAACGTCTGCTTGATGACAGTATCGAACTGGAAGTGAAGCATGGTCGTAATCTCGGGCTCGTCCGTGCTGATCCGGGGCAGTTGGAGCAGGTCATCATCAATCTGGGCGTGAACGCGCGTGATGCGATTGAATCCACCGGCGCTAAAGGCGGCAAGATTTCCATCACCACGCAAATGGTTGCCGCATCCGATGTACGGGCGCTCAAAAGCGATATCTTGCCAGTGGGAGACTATACCGCATTGTTTGTGACCGACACCGGCAAAGGCATTGCGCCAGAACTAATCGGCAAGATTTTTGAACCGTTTTTCACCACCAAGGAAGTGGGCAAGGGGACTGGCCTCGGGCTCTCTACCGTATACGGCATTGTCAAACAGTCGGGCGGATATATTTTTGCTGACTCCAAACCCGGTAAGGGAGCAACCTTTTCCATCTATTTCCCAGTGCACAAAATGTCGGAGCAGGAAACGGCTCAGACGATGGAGCCGCTGAAGGCCGTCGCCAAGAAAGAGCTTTGGGGCAGTGGCCACATATTGCTGGTTGAGGATGAGGACATGGTTAGGGCTGTCGCGGAACGGGCATTGACGCGCCAAGGCTATACGGTGGTCACCGCTAGCGATGGCGAGGAAGGATTGCAGCATCTCGAAGACCTTGCCGAAGGGGAAGATATTTTCGATATGGTTGTATCTGATGTCGTCATGCCGAATATGGATGGTCCGGCGATGGCCAAAGAGGTCCGTGCACAATATCCGGATATGCCGATCCTGTTCATGTCCGGCTATGCCGAGGAACAATTACGTAAGTCGATCGATCTCGACAATGTCGCGTTTCTGCCCAAGCCATTTTCCGTCGCGCAAATTGCGGAAGCCGTTGGAGAAATTTTGGCCGAACATGCCAAATAGAAGGTCAAATGGTATTTAAGTTATTATAATATATGCAATAAATGGAATTTGAGAAAAATTCTGTTCCACTCTTGTTCTGGTAGAACAAATGCGGTACATAATATCCATCATTGATTGATAACGTACAAGCATTTAGCGAAGGGGACAGGCAAATGGCCGGCAATTTAAAAGTCGTAGAATCGGATAATCAGTTGAATTCATCAGACAGACAAAAGGCGCTCGACGCCGCATTGGCGCAGATTGATCGCGCCTTTGGTAAAGGCTCAGCCATGAAGCTGGGCTCTCGCAAAGCCATGGAGGTCGAATCGATCTCCACGGGTTCTTTGGGACTGGATATCGCGCTTGGCATCGGGGGATTGCCAAAAGGTCGCGTGATCGAAATCTATGGCCCTGAAAGTTCGGGTAAAACAACATTGGCGCTGCATGTCATTGCAGAAGCGCAAAAAGCAGGTGGTACGGCAGCTTTTGTTGATGCCGAGCATGCGCTGGATCCCGTTTATGCCAATGCACTAGGCGTGGATATTGATGAGTTGATCATTTCGCAGCCCGATACGGGAGAGCAGGCGCTCGAAATTACCGATACATTGGTACGCTCCAATGCCATTGATGTTCTGGTGGTCGATTCGGTTGCCGCTTTGGTTCCGCGGGCGGAAATTGAAGGCGAAATGGGTGATACCCATGTCGGCCTGCAAGCCCGTTTGATGAGCCAGGCGCTGCGCAAGCTGACCGGTTCAATCAGCCGCTCCAAATGTATGGTGATCTTCATCAACCAGGTGCGGATGAAAATTGGTGTGATGTACGGCAATCCGGAAACCACATCAGGCGGCAATGCGCTGAAATTCTATGCATCGGTTCGTCTCGATATCCGCCGTACCGGTCAAATCAAGGAACGCGACGATATCGTCGGAAACTCCACGCGCGTGAAGGTGGTGAAGAACAAGGTTGCACCGCCGTTTAAACAGGTCGAATTTGATATCATGTACGGGCAAGGGATTTCCAAAGTCGGTGAGATTATTGACCTTGGCGTCAAGGCAGGCGTGGTCGAAAAATCCGGCGCTTGGTTCTCCTATGACTCGGTGCGTATCGGTCAGGGGCGCGAAAATTCAAAACGCTTCCTGCTCGAGAATCCTGAAATGATGGCGAAGCTGGAAAATCAGATTCGCGGCAATGAAGAAGAAATTGCCGAGGAAATGATGACTGGCCCGGTAGGCGCCGATGGCGATACCGATGTTAGCGAAGATAGCGAATAAGAAAGATGCAGAAGCGAGCTTTTCCTTCTTCTGCTTCTATCTCTAAAATTTGAGTTTGCCGGTTCGTTTCCCCCGAGGCGAACCATGGCATCCGGGCCGTCCTTCTGTCCCCCGACACTGAGGACGGCCCCTTTTCGTTTGCTATCCTGCGGTTTCATGTCACAAGTTGGAAGAACCTGATTGGTTTCTTGTCTTTCTGGGTTTTTAGCTGTGATGTGTGTGAACTTTGGACATACGCCGATATCTGGCAAGCCAGTTTGTGATCATTTGAAAAGGGGCAAATCATGACCATCATCGTCCATCATCTTGAGAATAGCCGGTCCCAGCGGATTCTCTGGTTGCTTGAAGAATTGGCACTGCCCTATGAAATTAAACGCTATGAACGCCATCCCAAGACACAGCGTGCGCCCGATAGCCTGAAGGCCATCCATCCCCTCGGCAAATCACCGATGATCGAAGATGATGGTCAGGTGATTATCGAAACAGCGGCAATTGTCGAATATCTCGTAACCAAGGCTGGTGGGACATTGGGCGCGCCAGAGGACAAGACCGGCGCACAGCTCTATACCCAGTATCTGCACTTCGCCGAAGGATCGATGATGCCGCCGCTATTTGGTGCGCTCGTCATCAACCGTCTCGGCTTTCTGGGCTGGCCCGCAAAGAAGCCGATTTTAGGCATGGTTGAGGAATTACTCGCCTGGCTTGAAACCGAATTGGCATCGCGTCCCTATTTTGCCGGTGGTGAACTCACGGCAGCCGATGTGATGATGAGTTTTCCTCTAGAAGCCAGCCAATCACGTGCTGGCCTTGATGATCGTTTCCCCAATTTGCAAGCTTGGCTCAAACGCATTCATGACAGGCCGCAATATCAGACCGCCCTCGAAAAAGGCGGACCTTATGCTTATGCCTGATCAAGCCGCAAATTTCGCCAATCGTTCCATTGACGGGATTGTAAAGCGGACGGGCCTCGCCTAAGTCGAATCCATGATTACAACGAACGATATAAGACGCTCTTTTCTAGAATATTTTGCGGCGCAGGGGCATGAAATTGTTCCCTCATCTCCGTTGATTCCGCATAATGATCCGACATTGATGTTCATCAACGCGGGCATGGTGCCGTTCAAGAATATCTTTACGGGCGCCGAGAAGAGCAAATATCCGACCGCTACATCAAGCCAGAAATGCGTGCGCGCTGGCGGCAAGCATAATGATCTCGACAATGTCGGCTATACGGCTCGGCATCACACATTTTTTGAGATGCTCGGCAATTTTTCCTTCGGTGATTATTTCAAGGAGCAGGCGATTCACAACGCCTGGGAATTGATCACCAAGACTTGGGAAATCTCTGCAGATCGCTTGACCGTCACCGTCTATCACACCGATGACGAAGCCTTCGACCTGTGGCGCAAAATTTCAGGCATTCCTGAAGAACGCATCATCCGCATCGCGACCAACGATAATTTCTGGTCCATGGGTGACACCGGCCCTTGTGGACCCTGTAGCGAGATCTTCTACGATCATGGGGATCATATCTTCGGCGGCCCACCAGGCAGCCCGGATGAAGATGGTGACCGCTTTGTGGAAATCTGGAACCTAGTGTTCATGCAATATGAACAGCATGGCGACGGCAATCGCATAGACCTGCCAAAACCATCCATCGATACCGGCATGGGTTTAGAGCGCGTTGCTGCGGTGATGCAGGGCACCCATGATAATTATGAAATTGATCTGTTCAAGGCATTGATTGCACAGTCGGGCACGCTGACCGGAACAGAAACAACTGGCGATAATCAGGCTAGTCACCGTGTTATCGCAGATCACTTGCGCGCATCATCATTTTTGGTTGCCGATGGCGTTTTGCCAGCCAATGAAGGCCGCGGCTATGTGCTTCGCCGGATCATGCGCCGCGCTATGCGTCATGCGCATTTGCTTGGCGCGAAAGATCCGCTCATGCACCGTATGGTGGGTGCGCTGACAGGTGAAATGGGTAACGCGTTTCCCGAACTGATCCGTGCGAAACCGCTGATCGAGGAGACCTTGCTGCGGGAAGAAACCAGTTTCCGCAGGACGCTGGACAAGGGGCTCAAGCTGCTGGATGCTGAAATTGCCGACATGAGCGAAGGGGATACACTGCCCGGGGCGACGGCTTTCAAACTCTATGACACATTTGGATTCCCTTATGATCTCACCGAAGATGCATTACGGGCGCAATCACTTGGCGTGGACCGCGAAGGATTTGATGCAGCCATGGCGGAACAGAAAGCCGCGGCTCGTGCAGCATGGAAAGGTTCGGGCGATCAGGCATCTGAAACCGTGTGGTTCGACATAGCCGAACGCGAAGGCAGCACAGAATTCACCGGCTATAGCGCCGAGGCTGGCGATGGTGTCGTGATTGCATTGGTCAAAGATGGTGCTGAAATCCAATCTGCCAATAGCGGTGATGAAGTCATCATGTTGACCAACCAGACCCCTTTCTATGGTGAAAGCGGTGGTCAAATGGGTGATAGTGGTTCGGTAACGAGCCAGGATGGATTTTCTGCCAGCATTGTTGACACGAGCAAACCGCTTGGCCGTCTTCACGCACATCAAATGACAATAGATAAGGGTTCTGTGTCCGTCGGCGATACGGTCCATCTGACCGTCGATTCAACGCGGCGAACTCAACTGCGCGCCAATCACAGCGCAACCCATTTACTGCATAAAGCGCTGCGTCACCATCTCGGCGATCACGTCACCCAAAAGGGTAGTCTGGTCGCACCGGACCGTCTGCGGTTTGACTTCTCACATCCTGCGGCCTTAACCGATGCGGAAATCAAAGCGGTTGAAGCTGATGTCAATGCACAGGTTCGCGGCAATGGCACCGTTGTTACGCGCTTGATGAGCCCGGATGATGCTGTGGCTGCTGGTGCGCTTGCCCTATTTGGTGAGAAATATGGCGATGAGGTCCGTGTCCTTTCCATGGGTGTTGAAGATGATACCGACTATTCGGTTGAGCTTTGCGGCGGAACCCATGTCAATGCGCTTGGTGATATCGGGTTGATGGTGATCATCTCTGAATCCGCTGTATCAAGCGGTGTTCGCCGTATCGAAGCGCTGACCGGGGAAGCGGCCCGGCTGTGGCTTGGCGACCGCGATAGTAAATTGAAATCCATCGCCGCGGCATTGAAAGCCTCTCCCGATGAGGCCGCGGAGCGTGTGTCTGTATTGGTGGAAGAGCGCAAAAAGCTCGATCGTGAGCTAACCGAAGCCAAAAAGGCTTTGGCCTTGGCCGGCGATGGCAGCGGTGCAGCAACGAGCGATGTTGAAAAAATAGGTGATATCTCTTTCAGTGGTCAGGTGATCAACGGGCTGAATCCCAAAGAACTTCGCGGTTTGATTGATGAGGCGAAGAAGAAAATGGGGAGCGGTATCAGCGCTCTGATCGCTGTGAATGACGGACGCGCGACCGTTGCGGTCGGCGTTACGGATGATCTTACCGACACGCGTAGTGCGGTTGAGCTAGTTCAATCTGCTGTTACCGCCGTTGGCGGCAAAGGTGGCGGGGGACGGTCCGATATGGCGCAAGGCGGTGGTCCTGATGGAGCGAAGGCCGACGATGCGATTGCAGCGATCAAAGCTATTCTTGCGGGTTGAGCTTGGCCTCGGAAGCTGCATCATTGTCTAACGCCGATGATTTAAGCTTGGGTTCGACAGCAAGGTTTCCGTCTTCCTGAATCTGGTGCCGTATCTGGTCACGTTTCTCATGTATAGAAGCAATAACCGGCCCCATTGCCACGCCGTTTTCGACCAATATAGCTTCGGACAATTGCAACGACCCCTCTAATGCTTCGGGAACGGCATTGGTCGCTCCTGCCTGATAGAGCTCGGCGGCATGATCCGTATCGCGGGCCCGAACGATTATCGGTAAATCGGGAACCCAGGCCCGAACCCGCTTTACAACTTGGACGGACAGCACGGGCTCATCCATCGTGAGGACCAACGCCTTGGCATGACCAAGCCTAAGACGGTCGAGCATCTCGTTGCGGGCGACATTCCCAAAAAGAATAGGATATCCCTCACGCCGTGCGCCCGCCACAACGTCTATATTGGACTCGATGGCGAGGTAGTTTTGGTCATGTGCTTTCATCATATCGGCAACCAATCGACCAACCCGTCCAAATCCAATGATGATGGTCTTTTCTGCATCAATAACTTGATCTTGAGTAGCTTGGATATTCTCGCCTCGCAGCTCAATCCGCCGGGCCATATCATGGCCGAATCGTGCCAATAGAGGAGTGATCGTTAGGCCAATTGCGGTTACGATCTGCCAGAACGCCGCGGTTTGTGGTTGAATCAACTGTGCCTGGGTGGCGGCTGCCAAGACGATCAAGGTGGTTTCGGAAGGACTGGACATTAGCACACCCGCTTCGGTTGCCGTACCGGGGCGTGCGCCAGCAAAGCGTAGAAGCCCGCCGGTGACAATGGCTTTGACTAGAACGACACCAACCACCGCGATGATTAGGCTAGCCCAATTGTCCAGAATGACGCGGATATCGATTTGCATCCCCACCGTGATCAGGAATACACCCAGTGCCAAGCCTTTGAAGGGGGCAGTTATGACCTCAACTTCGCCATGATATTCTGTTTCAGCGATGAGCAAGCCCGCCAGCAATGCCCCCACGATCGGAGAAAGACCGGTAGCGGCGGTTGCGAGGCTGGCTAGAATTATCACGAGCAAGCTGACGGATAAAAAGAGTTCCGGGCTCTTTGTACGAGCTGCTTGCGCGAAAATACGCGGTAACAGGAGCCGGCCGAGCACCAGCATACCAATAATCACCGCGCCGCCGACGACTAATGTTTGAACCAGCTCTTCCCACGAAGAGCCGCTCGCGTACGAGGGAGCGAGAGCACCGAGCAGGAAGATGATCGGTACAATGGCAACATCTTCGAATAGAAGCATGGCCAGCGCGGCTCGTCCCACTGGGCTTTTTGTCCCGGACATGGGCAATACCAGTGCCGTGGATGACAGGGCAAGCGCGAGGCCAAGGCCCAATGCTCCAGCTGGATTTTGCCCGATGAGATAAAGCACGAAGCCGATTATCAGACCTGAAATCGCTAGTTCTGCAGCGCCAACGCCGAAGACAAGCTGTCGCATAGACCAGAGCCGCTTGAACGAAAGCTCCAAACCAATGGAAAAAAGGAGCAATATGATACCGAACTCAGCAAAGGGTTCGATCGCCTCTCGGTCATTTATCGTGACAAATTTCAGCCAATCATATTGCCCCGACAGGGCACCCAAACCAGATGGCCCGAGCAAGACGCCCACTAAGATGAAGCCGATAATTGGTGTGATTCGAAAACGCGCGAAGGCGGGAATAACAATACCCGCCGCGCCCAATATCACGATAGCGTCAATAAATGCCGGATTGTCGAGAGGCGTACTCATAAGAGACACCTATACGCGAAACATCCGGTTTGTCAGCAAGTCAAAACAGGCTGGAATTTATTTCCAGTTTTCCATTTCTTTTTCGAGGTTCGAACGCACCGCTTCAAAAAACTGCTCGGTTGTCATCCAGCTTTGATCAGGACCAATCAAGATCGCGAGATCCTTCGTCATGTCGCCATTTTCGACTGTCTGAATACAGACCCTTTCGAGGGTTTCAGCGAAGCGCGTTACTTCAGGCGTACCATCAAATTTGCCGCGATAAATCAGGCCGCGAGTCCAGGCAAAGATCGAAGCAATCGGATTTGTCGAGGTTGCTTTGCCTTGCTGATGCTGGCGATAATGCCGCGTAACAGTACCATGGGCCGCTTCCGCTTCAACGGTTTCGCCGGTTGGTGTCATCAATACAGAAGTCATCAGACCCAGCGAGCCAAAGCCTTGGGCCACGGTGTCGGACTGAACGTCACCATCATAGTTCTTACAGGCCCAGACGAATTTACCGCTCCATTTCATGGCGGAAGCTACCATGTCATCGATCAGGCGGTGTTCGTAAAGTATATCCGCCTTCTCAAACTTGTCCTTAAACTCGGTCTCAAAGACCTCTTCGAATAAGTCTTTAAAGCGCCCGTCATAGGCTTTCATGATGGTGTTCTTGGTCGACAGATAAACCGGCCAGTTGCGGTTCAGGCCGTAGTTCATCGATGCGCGGGCAAAGTCACGGATGGAATCGTCGAGATTGTACATAGCCATCGCAACGCCGGGTGATGGGAATTGGAAGACTTCTTCGTCAATCTTGGTGCCATCGTCGCCATCAAAAACCAGCCGTAATTTACCTGGGCCAGGAACTTTGAAGTCAGTCGCACGATATTGGTCACCAAAAGCGTGACGGCCAACCACAATGGGGTCGGTCCAGCCAGGGACCAGACGCGGCACATTGTCTATGACAATTGGTTCGCGGAATACAACGCCGCCAAGAATGTTGCGGATGGTGCCGTTGGGCGATTTCCACATACGTTTCAGGTCAAATTCTTCTACCCGCGCTTCATCTGGGGTGATGGTTGCGCATTTGACGCCGACGCCATGTTTGTTGATCGCATTGGCAGCATCGACAGTAATTTTGTCATTTGTGTCATCGCGCACCTGGATGGCGAGGTCGTAATAATGCAGTTCCACGTCAAGATAAGGCTCGATCAGCTTTTCACGAATCCATTGCCAGATGATGCGTGTCATTTCGTCGCCATCAAGTTCGACGACCGGGTTTTTGACCTTAATTTTTGACATAGAGATTATTCTTTCCTGGAAGCAATATGTATCGACGCACTCAGTGGGAGGAATCTAAGATGTCGATCTCTTAGCAAAGATCGCAATATGTTCAACCATCTGTTCAAAACTCTCATGATTGATGCAGCAAAACTCACGTAGGAGTATTGTCACAGCAGGACACTGCTTCTAAGGAACATGCATGGCGATAGAAAAATATTCAAACAAGGGCCTTGGCGAAGCCAAATGGTCCTTTCCACCGGTCCACCCTGAAGGCCGCAAATTTGCGGTTATTTCGGCGGCAATTACCGCGGCCTTTGCTTTTTTTGCGTGGGAGACGCTGGCGTGGCCCATGGCAGGAATCACGATCTGGGTGCTGGCCTTCTTTCGTGATCCGAAGCGAGTGACGCCGCTGGATGACAAATATATTGTTGCGCCAGCTGACGGACTAGTAAATTTGATCATGCCAGTTGTGCCTCCGGTTGAATTGCAAGGGGAGGGTGGTCTCGGCGATGAAGAGCTGATCCGGGTTTCCATTTTCATGAGTGTTTTTGATGTCCATATCAATCGAACCCCTATTGAAGGCACGGTGAAAAGGCAGGCCTATATATCCGGCAAGTTCCTCAATGCCGATCTCGACAAGGCCAGCGACGAGAATGAGCGCCAGCATTTCATGGTCGAGCGGAATGATGGCTTGAAAGTTGGTTTCACTCAGATTGCCGGACTGGTCGCCCGGCGCATTATGTCCTTTGTCAAAGAGGGTGATTTTGTTGCGGTTGGACAGCGTATCGGGCTTATCCGATTTGGTAGCCGCGTAGATGTTTATCTGCCCAAGGGAACGACGCCCAATGTGGTTTTGGGACAGCGCACCATTGCCGGTGAAACCGTCATTGCTGAAATTGGTCAGATGAAGGAAATTGAAGGCATCGGGCAATGAGCCCAATAGCGATGATGCAGAGCATATCTGACCGCTAATGGCAGATATAGAGCCTATCCAGAGACCGGAACGCGGCATTTCCCTTCGGGCGTTTGCACCGAATGCAGTTACTGCGCTGGCTTTGTGCGTGGGACTGAGCGGTGTACGTTTTGCGTTTATGGAAAATTGGGTGCTGGCGGCAGGGGCAATTGTCCTGGCCGGTATATTGGATGGGCTGGATGGCCGGATTGCGCGTTTGCTCAATGCTCAAAGCCGTTTTGGTGCAGAATTGGATTCGCTGTCCGATGTTATCGCCTTTGGTGTGACGCCAGCGGTTGTTATGTTCTTCTGGTCCTTGCAGCATATGCCGCAATTTGGTTGGGTCATTTCGCTGACCATGGCTGTCGGTTGCGCTCTGCGTCTGGCGCGTTTCAACGCCCATATTGATGACGAGGACCAACCGCATAAGTCAGCAGGCTTTCTGACCGGTATTCCGGCACCTGTTGCGGCGGGACTAGCCATGCTTCCGCTCTATTTATGGGTGATTACGGATCAGGAGCTGTTTCGCCATTATTTTGTGGTCGGACCATGGATCGTTCTGATTGCGTTTTTGATGATATCCAACACTGCGACTTATAGCTGGTCATCGCTTCGCCTGCGGAAAAATATCCGTCTGGAAGCGCTGGCTGGTTTTGCTTTGCTCGGTGTGGCGCTGATCAACAATCCATGGATCACGCTCAGCGTTATAAGCATCAGCTATATTGTGCTGATCCCATTCAGCATCCGAAGCTATGCAAAGGTCAAGCGGCAGCGCGTAGCGGAACTTGCTGAAAAGAGCGGCGGCGCACATTAGCCCGATAGGGTTTGATCACCACATTGGAACTGCGCTGTGAGACGGCAGGGGCAGCCATATTTGCATCACCAAGCTCAGCCATGATCACTGCTTTTATCTTGTCTTGATAAGCATGAAACATCATTCCGATGGTCAAAATTGCACCGGCGAGTGCAAGGGCAAAAAAGGAAGCAATAGCGATGGTTAGCATGGCAAAATCCAGTATGTTCTTTCTATGAACCAGTAATGTTCTAAATATGTTCTCATGTCAAATGTTTTTTGGAACATGACTGTGAATACGTAGCGAGAAGCGAAAAGGTTACTTTTTTGTGGGACCTCAAGCGCCGGGCGGGCACATCCGTGCCCTCGGCTTTCAAAGCGGACACTGGAATGGAGCTACAGTGATAGGTTATCCAACTAAATTTCACTTAAACTTCGGCGATAAATCTCAGTGATAAAGACAGAAGGTGAGATCATATCGTTTGACCTCTTTACAGCTTCTCAGTTTTTGCTGTAGCTTTTAAGGAACAGGTCCACTGCGCTGTTCACCCGTTTCTTGGCTTTGGGGTCCGGTATTTTTGCCTGCGAGATGTTAGCACCAAAGCGGCGTTCAAGATCGGCAAGTCCCTTGATCATGCCAGACAGATGTTCTGCCGCCTGTTCGGTATCGTCAATCTGCAACTCACCCGCCTCCACCGCTTCGTCCAGCAAGTGCGAAAGTGCTTGATGCAGTCGGCGCGGTCCGGCGTCGAGGAACAACAGTCCGATTTCCGGATTATGTTCCACCTCAACCGCAAGATGCCGTTCAAAGCGGACCATCTCATCGCGCCACAGGAACGCAACCATTTCCATGCCAAAATGAACCAACCGCTCCCTTATGCTACCACCTGCCGTAGCTTCAACCGAGAGAGCGTTGCGCATCACCGCACATTCATTGCCAACGGCGGCCGCGAACAGCGCTTCTTTGGTTTTGAACCGGTTATAGACCGTCACCTTGGAAACACCGGCGCGCGCGGCGATGGATTCGATGCTGGACTGGGCAAAGCCGATATTGAAAAACTCATGGCGCGCAGCATCTAATATGATCGCACTCTTGGCCGTATCGACCGGGCGCCCCAATGCTTTATTTGGGGCAGTGGACTTATTCGAGGCGGAAGCCTTATCTAACATTAATGAACGGTTCCGTATAATAAAACGTTGACGTTCATTATGTCTCTTACTATCCCCTTGTTCAACCCTAATCACAAAAGGCCGGACAGGATGACGTGGATTGCCATCAGAATGTTGACGGGAGATCGCCAGAAATTCTTTGGCCTGCTATTCGGCGTCGCGTTTTCGGCGCTGCTTATTTCGCAGCAGCTGACCATCTTCATCAATCTTATCGAACGCGGGGCAACCGCCGTTTATAATATTCCGACTGCCAATATCTGGGTCATGGATCCGGTCAGCCGCACGACCGATGTCGCATTGCCAATGCCGCCGACGGCCTTGGACAAGGTCCGCTCGGTCAATGGCGTCGAATGGGCCTCACCGCTGCTGCGATCCGGGGCCACGGTGCGCACACCTGAGGGTGATCTGGAGGGTGTGACCGTCGTCGGCGTGGATGATGCGACCTTGATCGGTCTACCCAAAAAATTCATCAAGGGCAGCCGCGAGGCGCTTTACGAACCGGATGCCGTGATCATCGACAGTGTCGGCGCGGCAAAATTATTTCCCGAAGGCTTTGATCCCATCGGCGTGCGTCTGGAACTGAACGACCGGCGCGCCGTTATTCGCGGGATTGTGGATGTGGACCCCAGTTTCACCAGCCAGGTCATCCTCTACACCCGCTATTCCAACGCGCTGGCTTTCGTGCCCGGCACGCGCAACCGCATGTCCTTCATCTTGGCCAGCGCGTCCGATGGACTGACGGCCAAACAGGTCACTACGCGGATTACCGAAGCCACCGGGCTGAAAGCAAGGACCCGTGAAGAATTTGCCCGTGACGGAGTTGACTTCATCATCGAAAATACCGGCATCCCAGTCAATTTTGGCATTACCGTCGCGCTGGGTTTCATTGTCGGCGTGGCGATTGTCGGCCTGACTTTCAGCCTATTCATTCGCGACAATATCAAGCAATTTGGCGCGCTCAAAGCGATTGGTGTTACCAACAATAAAATCCGCATGATGGTCGCCGCGCAAGCGTTGCTGGTCGGGCTGGTCGGTTATGGGATCGGGATATTGCTGGCTGCTATTTTCATCGCTTCGGGCGCCGCCAACTCGCCTGATTTCAAGGGCTTTTATACACCCTGGGAAATTCCTGTCCTCACCGCATTTGTGGTCATGACGATGATCCTGATCACCGGCTGGCTCGCCCTGCGCAGCGTGCTGAAAACCGAACCGGCCGAGGTGTTCAGATGAGCGAGAAACGCACGGCGATCACGATTAACGGCATCGTCAAGGAATTCAGCGCTGGCAGCCAGATGATCCGGGTGTTGCACGGCATCGACGCTGAAATCCGGTCTGGTGAGTTGACCTATCTGGTGGGAGAATCCGGTTCGGGCAAAACCACAATGATCTCGATTATTGCCGGAATACTTTATCCGACCGACGGATCGGTCTCGGTTTTTGGGCAGGATATTTACAGCCTGTCCGACAATGATCTGGTCCGGTTCCGGCTATCGAATATCGGTTTCATTTTTCAGCAATATAATCTCATTCCGACTTTGACCGCTGCGGAAAATGCGTCGGTGCCGCTGGTCGCGGCGGGCATGAAGCGCGACGAAGCGGTGGAGCGCGGTCGCGAGATGCTCGACAAGCTCAATATTGCCGATCAGGCGGACAAGTTACCCCGGCAGTTATCCGGTGGCCAGCAACAACGCGTCGCAATTGCCCGCGCGCTGGTCCACGAACCGCGGCTGGTGGTTTGCGACGAGCCCACCGCGGCGCTGGATGCAAAATCGGGACGGCGAGTGATGGATCTGTTGCGGGAAGTCGCGCTTGCGCCCGAACGGACGGTAATCATCGTGACTCATGACAACCGCATTTTCGATCTGGCGGACCGCATATTGGTCATGGAAGATGGCCGCATCACCCATGATGGCAAAGAAATGCCCGATCATTGATCGGGAGAGATAAGCAAAGGATGACAAGGTGCTAGAGACATTATTGAACCGACTCAAAGAAGTGAGTTTCGTGCGCACGATTTTGCCTATCCTAGCGGTGGTGGCAATCATCATCGCTATCATTATCGTCTTGAGCGGCCAACCGGATCGCAGCGAGGAACAGCCAGCGACTAGCCCGCCCACAGCGACAGCCGCTTTTGGCAATGATCCCAGCGTTGCCGGCGCAGGCGTTGTCGAACCGTCGAGCGAAGTGATTAGTATCGGCACCAGCCTCGCGGGCATTATCACCAAAGTCTATGTATCTCCCGGCGACCAGGTAATCGCCGGCCAACCGCTATTTCTGGTTGATGATCGCGCCATCCGCTCGCAAATCAGCGAGGCCAGCGCGGCGATAGCGCAGGCCCGCGCTGCGCGTGAAACCGCCCGAGCGCAACTGACGACAGCCCGGCAGCAATCATCCCTGTACGGCGGCATCGAAGACCCTCGCGCCGTATCGCGGCAGGAGGTTATTGATCGCAGCGGCGCCGTCCGAACCGCCCAAGCCCAGCTTAGACAGGCCGAAGCCGATATTCGCAGCGCCGAGGCCGCCCGCGCCCGCGCCACGACCGATCTCGGGCGGCTCACCGTAAAAGCGCCGATTGCGGCGGAAATATTATCGGTCAATATCCGCCCCGGTGAATATGCCAATCCCGGCGGGCCGCAAGGTGGCGGCGGTGATCCTTATATGGAAATCGGCAATACCGCGCCGCTGCATGTTCGGATCGATATTGACGAAAATGAAATTGGCCGAGTCGAGATGGGCAAAGAAGCCGTGGTTAGTCCGCGCGGACAAGCCAATCAGCGCGTCAAAGCACAATTTGTCCGGGCCGAACCGCTGGTCACACCCAAAACCTCGCTGACGAATTCGGCCACAGAACGGGTCGATGTAAGGGTCTTGCAACTCATCTATCAAATCCCTTCCGATCAGGGTTTTTTTGTCGGCCAGCAAGTGGATGCTTTCGTTCGGGCTAAAAATGGTGCCAGAAATGGCGCGAAACAGGCGAGTGAAACCAAATGACCCAGTCAATCAGGATTGCCCTTGCTTTGACAACATCTCTCCTGGTGGCGGGGTGCTCCACGCTGGGGTCTGGCAAGCCCGACCCCGCTCTGAACCCGGCAAGCGTCGTCCCTCCCACTGCATTTGCGCTGGCCTCTGATGTTGTTGCGCAGGACCGTCAGGCGCTGGATGATCTGCTGCCCGCCGATGATCCGGCCTTTACCACCTTGCGAGACGCCGCCGAAGAGAATGCGCCGACATTGGCCGCTGCTTTGGCGCGGATCGATGCGGCACGCGCGGTAGCGAAAGGTGCCAACGCCAATCGCCTTCCCTCGGTGGACGTTGACAGCAGCATCACGCGAACACGCATTAACCCCGATAGTATCGGGGCAAACCTGCCAGCCGGAATTAGCATTGACCGTAATCAGACCAGCTATGGCGCCAATATCACTACCAACTGGGACGCGGATATTTTTGGCGGTTTGCGCGCCAGTGCGCGCGCGGCCGATATTCGGATCGACGCCGCCACCGCCGATGCGGCCGCTGTTCGGCTTGGCCTAATATCTGCCATCGCCGCCAATGTCGTGGACTGGCGAACTTTGCAGGCCCGCGCGACCGTTCTGGAGGAAGACCTGGCGGCGGCTGAAAATTTGATGCGCTTGACCGAAGCACGAGCCAAAGCCGGGATTTCTCCCGGACTGGATGCGGTGCAGGCGCAAAGCCTGATCGCCGATGCCCGGTCCCGATTGGCTGCTCTGCCCGGCGAACGCGCCATCATTGTCGGTGCGCTGGTAACGCTGACCGGCCAAGAAACTGTAATGGTGTTGGACAGCCTGAAAGGCGAGACGGTGCTGTCCGATGTGCCGCAACCGCCGCTGAGCGCACCGTCTGAAATGTTGCGCGCCCGTCCTGATGTCGCCGCTGCCGAAGCCAGGCTGACCGCCGCCGATGCGGACATTGCAGCTGCCGCTGCGCAGCGCTTCCCCAAGCTAACCCTGTCAGGGGCAATCGGCCTATTGTCTTTTGCGCTAGGTGATCTGTTCAGTAGTGATGCTGTGGTCGGCAGTCTGGGCGCAGGTATTGCTGGGCCATTGCTGGATTTCGGCCGGGTAGGTGCGCAGATTGACCAGAGCAAAGCCAATGCCCGCGAAGCCTTTGCTTCCTATCGCGGGACAGTCTTCACCGCCTTGGGAGAGGTCGAGACCGCTTATGGTCAAGTTGCTTCTGTCGATGCCGAATTCAACTCTCTGATAGCGCAAGAAGAGCTCGAACAGGATGCCGAATATTTGCTCGGCATTCGCTACCGCAATGGCCTGAGCGATTTTCGCGATGTCCTCAACGCTCGCCGGGTTCTCAACACCACACGGACGAAGGTCGCCATTGCCAATGGTCGAGCATCGCGCGCGCGGGTTGCATTGTGGCAGGCGTTAGGCGGCAGTTAAGTCGGCAATCGGACACAAACCTTGGATTGGAGCCCGATCAACAATTCATTACCTGGACGCGCAGTTCGGTTGCCGATGATTGTTTCTGGCACCTGCAAATCATCACATTCTCGCCTGCGCCTCAAACGCTAAATGGATATCACACACAATGCTGGCTGCAATTTCCCACTTTAACCTTGCATTTCCCTGCGCATCGCTCTAACGGCACGCTCATTCCACATGGAAAGCACTTATACCGGTGCTGATAGCGGCCTTTCAGGTCGTTTGAGGTTCTCAGCTTTCCAGAGGCATAACCGGATAAGGAGAAGTACTATGGCGGCCCCTGTCGTCACCCTACAGCAATTGATTGAAGCCGGAGCGCATTTCGGCCACCAAACTCACCGTTGGAACCCGAAGATGAAACCATATATCTTCGGTGCCCGTAACGGCGTCCACATTCTTGATCTGTCGCAGAGCGTTCCCTTGTTCGCTCGCGCGCTTGATTTCATTGCTAACGCAGTGTCGTCCGGCGGCAAGGTTCTTTTTGTTGGTACGAAACGTCAGGCGCAAGAGCCTATCGCAGAAGCTGCGCGGATGAGCGGACAGCATTTCGTCAACCATCGCTGGCTCGGCGGCATGCTGACCAACTGGAAAACCATTTCCAACTCGATCCGCCGCATGAAGACGCTCGAAGAGCAGCTTTCCGGTGACATGGCGGGCTTCACCAAGAAAGAAGCCCTCCAGATGACACGTGAGCGTGATAAGCTGGAGCTTTCTTTGGGCGGTATCCGCGACATGGGCGGTATTCCGGACGTGATGTTCGTGATCGACGCCAACAAGGAAGAGCTTGCGATTAAAGAAGCCAATGTTCTTGGCATTCCGGTTGTTGCGATCCTCGATTCCAATGTTGATCCCAGCAATATCGCATTCCCGGTTCCAGCCAATGACGACGCGGCCCGCGCCATTCGTCTGTACTGCGAATCAGTAGCTGCGGCTGCGACCAAAGGCGGCCAGGAAGCGGCTGTCGCATCCGGCAAGGATTTGGGCGCGGAAGTAGCGCCTCCGGTCGAAGCGATTGTTTCTAGCGAAGCCAATGCCAGCGCGATGGCTGCTGGTGAAGCAGCTGCTGTTGCAGAAATCGTTGAAGCAGCTCCTGCAGAAGCTGCACCTGCTGCAGAAGCTCCTGCGGAAGAAGCGAAGCCTGCTGAAGAAAAACCAGCTGCAGAAGAAAAGGCTCCGGCGAAAAAGCCAGCCGCTAAAAAAGCACCAGCGAAAAAAGCTGCTGCAAAGAAAGCGCCTGCCAAGAAAGCTGCCGCCAAAAAAGACGACGACAAGAAAGCTGACGAAAAAGCCTAAGCTTGAAGCGTCTTCGTTCGGTCATATATTGACCGCATAGGAAAATGGCGGGGCGGCATTGGTGCTGCCCCTTCATTTTATTAAAACCACACTATTCTCGCACACGAAAATTGAGGAACATAAACATGGCTATTACCGCAGCAGCAGTGAAAGAACTGCGCGAGCGCACCGGCGCTGGCATGATGGATTGCAAAAAAGCATTGAACGAAACAAATGGCGACGTGGAAGCAGCGGTTGATTTGCTACGTACCAAGGGTCTTGCTGCCGCTCAGAAGAAATCGAGCCGTACCGCTGCTGAAGGTCTGGTTGGCGTGGCTGTATCCGGTACCAAAGGTGTTGCTGTTGAGGTAAACAGTGAAACCGACTTTGTTGCCAAGAACGATCAGTTTCAGGCTTTTGTTAGCGGCGTGACCGAAGTTGCGCTTGGGCAGGGCAGCGATGATGTCGAAGCTTTGGCTGCGGCAGACTATCCTGCTGGTGGCACGGTTCAGGAAACCCTGACCAATAATATCGCAACCATCGGCGAAAATCAGGCGATCCGCCGGATGAAAACTGTTGCAGTGAGCAGCGGCACCGTGGTTCCATACATCCACAATGCCGTTACTCCTACAATGGGCAAAATCGGCGTGCTTGTTGCACTGGAAAGTACGGCAGGCGCCGACGTTCTCGAGCCACTCGGCAAGCAGATCGCTATGCACATTGCTGCGGCCTTCCCATTGGCGTTGAACGCTGATGGCCTGGATCAGGACATGCTGGAACGCGAGCGCGCGATTGCCGCAGAGAAAGCTGCTGAATCCGGTAAGCCAGCGAACATCGTCGAGAAAATGGTCGACGGCGCGATGGCAAAATTTGCCAAAGAAAACGCTCTGCTGAGCCAGATTTTCGTCATGGATAACAAGACGCCAATCGCTCAGGTTGTTGAGCAGGCAGGCAAGGATGCCGGTGCTGAGATCAAGTTGACCGAATATGTCCGCTTTCAACTGGGCGAAGGCATCGAGAAGAAAGAGGAAGACTTCGCCGCAGAAGTCGCCGCAACGCTCGGCAGCTAAGCACCCAAAATTGCGTCCAAATATCAGTTGGGCGCATTAACACTTGGCGCAATGGCGCGGACTATCTATGGTCTGCGCCATTGTCATATTTGGGGCTGACCAGACGCCAAGGCGTCACAGTTTGTGGGATGGATTTTGCATGAAAAGACCAGCGTTTAAGCGCATTTTACTGAAGCTTTCCGGCGAGGCTCTGATGGGTTCGGGTGAATTCGGAATCGACCCCGAAACCGTGAATCGGATTGCAGCCGAAGTGAAATCAGCGAAAGAAGCTGGCTATGAACTCTGTCTCGTCGTTGGCGGCGGCAATATATTTCGCGGCCTGGCCGCAGCGGCCAAGGGCTTTGATCGGACCAGCGCCGACTATATGGGTATGCTGGCGACCGTCATGAACGCGCTGGCGGTGCAAAATGCGCTGGAACAAATGGGCTGTGACACACGGGTCTTGTCAGCCATTCCGATGGCGAGTGTTTGCGAGCCCTATATCCGCCGCAAAGCGGTTCGGCATCTGGAAAAGGGCCGGATCGTTATTTTTGCAGCGGGAACGGGCAACCCTTATTTTACCACCGACACAGCGGCAGCCTTGCGCGCAGCCGAAATGGGTTGTGAGGCGCTGTTCAAAGGAACCAGCGTCGATGGTGTCTACAATGCGGACCCGAAAACAAATCCGGATGCTGTGCGCTACGATGCGCTGAGCTTTGATCAAGTGCTGACCGATAATTTGAAAGTCATGGATGCCAGCGCGGTTGCTCTGTGCCGGGAAAATAATATCCCGATTGTTGTCTTTACGATCCGTGAGCAAGGCAATCTGGCGACGGTCCTTGGCGGCGGTGGAACAGCGACCATCGTTGGCGCGACAGAATAGATATTAGGAGAGTATAGCCATGGCGAAATATGATAAAAGCAGCCTAGAAAAACGCATGAAGGCGTCAATCGAAGCACTGAGGCATGACCTGAGCGGTTTGCGCACCGGCCGCGCCAATACGGCGTTGCTCGATAGCATTACGGTTGAAGTCTATGGCGCAAAAATGCCGCTTAATCAGGTGGCGACCGTATCGGTGCCCGAGCCGCGTATGCTGTCCATTCAGGTGTGGGACAAAGGCAATATTCAGCCAGTTGAAAAAGCCGTGCGATCCGCTGGCCTAGGACTTAATCCGATGATCGATGGCCCTAATATCCGCTTGCCAATTCCCGATCTGACGGAAGAGCGCCGCAAGGAGCTCGCCAAAATGACCGGTCAGTTTGCCGAGAAATCCCGCATTGCCATCCGCAATGTACGCCGGGACGGCATGGACGACATTAAGGCTGACGAGAATAAGAAAGAAATCGGTGAAGACGATAAAAAGCGTTTGGAAACCGAAGTTCAAAAGCTAACCGATGATATGATCGCTGAAGCGGACAAATTATCATCCGACAAAGAACAGGAAATCCTGACACAGTGAGGCTGATGCCCACAAAAAAAGGGTCGGTAGACCCGGATATGGCGCAGGTGGCTGATCCCATTCATGGTGCGCGCCATATTGCCATTATCATGGATGGCAATGGTCGCTGGGCGAAAAAGAAACATTTGCCACGTGCCCTTGGTCATAAAAAGGGCGTCGAAGCCGTTCGTGACATTGTTCGAGTTGCGGGTGAAATGGGCATTGAGGCGATGACCCTCTATGCATTTTCTTCGGAAAACTGGAACAGGCCGGCGGACGAAATTACCGATCTCATGGGGCTGCTTCGTCAATATATCCAATCTGACATTGATGAATTTGACGAAAATGGAATCCGGTTAAAGGTTATCGGCAATTACAAGGCGCTTGATAGCGATATCGTCCAGCTCATCGACAGTGCATTGGAGCGCACAGCGAATAACGACCGGATGACGCTGGCCATTGCGCTCAACTATGGCGCGCAGGATGAAATGCTGCGTGCGGTGCAGGGCATTGCTGAATCGGTCAAGCAAGGCGTTGTCAATCCGCAGGAAATTGGTGTCGATCATATATCAGGCGCGCTGGATACTGCAGGAATGCCGCCGCTCGATCTGCTTATTCGCACATCGGGTGAGCTTCGTCTGTCCAATTTCCTTTTGTGGCAATCCGCCTATTCGGAGCTTTATTTTACCGACACATTATGGCCGGATTTCGATAAGCGGGAATTACAGCGGGCTTTGAAATCCTTTGGTAATCGGGATCGCCGTTTCGGTGGCCGTTAAGTCATGAACGATCCCGCCAGTCCTGCGAAAAAGCCGCCAAATGAACTGGTAACGCGGATCATTGTGGGGGTCGCATTGGTCGCCACCACCGTGGCTACTCTCGTTGTGGGCGATCATCCTATCGGCCGGCATGCTTTTTGGTTTCTCATTGTTCTTATGTCGCTTGGCATATTGTCGGAATGGGCCGGCCTTACGGGACGGCTGGAGAATAAGCGACTGGCGCAATATGCGCTATCCGTACCGCTGGCGATTATGTCCTATATGGCCGCTGGTCCATCGTTTCTGGTGCTTGGATTGATCTTTGGTGCCGCGATGTTCATCGCTGCCTTCGATCGTTCGTATAAGCTGGCTGTGGGTATATTATATGCCGGATTACCGGCGCTATCCATTCTCTACCTGCGCGGGGTTGATAATGGCTTGTTGATCGTATTCTGGACACTGGCACTGGTGTGGGCGACCGATATCGGAGCCTATTTTTCGGGACGCGCCATCGGCGGGCCTAAGCTGGCACCGACGTTCAGCCCTAACAAAACCTGGGCTGGTTTGATCGGCGGGGTGATTGTCACGGGATTATTCAGTTTCGCACTGCATGTCTATTTCCAGCTGCCGTTTCGGCTAGTCCTGCTCAGCTTGCCGCTGGCGGTATTGGCGCAAATGGGTGATTTGTTTGAAAGCCAAATGAAGCGTAGGGCAGGGGTGAAGGATAGCGGGACCATATTCCCTGGTCATGGCGGTGTTATGGATAGGCTGGATGGATTGATTCCAGTGGCACCCGTGGTTGCGATCATCATCTTGTTTGGCAGCCTATGAGAGACGTGACAACCAGAACAGTCTCGATATTCGGCGCGACCGGATCAGTCGGAACGTCCACGCTCGATCTGATACGGTTGGATCGTGACAAATATCGTGTCGTTGCGCTGACTGCTCACAACAATGCCGCCGCGCTGGCCGAGCTAGCAATGGAATTTGACGCTGAAGTAGCGGTTATTTCGGACCCCGAACAATATGCGCTGTTGAAGCAATTGCTTGCGGGATCGAATACGGAAGCCTCCGCTGGCCCTGATCAGCTCGTTACTGCCGCTGCATTGGATGTCGATTGGACGATGGCCGCCATTGTCGGTTGTGCAGGTTTGCCGCCCACCTTGGCCGCTCTGAAAGGCGGGAAAACGGTTGCCCTTGCCAATAAAGAAGCTTTGGTGTCGGCTGGCGCACTGATGATGGCGCAGGCCAAAGAGGCTGGCGCGACGCTCTTGCCGGTTGATTCTGAACATAACGCGATTTTCCAATGTCTGCAGGGCGGCAGGACCGATCAGGTTCGTAAGATCACCTTGACTGCCAGTGGCGGGCCTTTCCGATCCTGGTCCAAAGAGCAAATGGCTTCGGTCACGCCCGAACAAGCAGTTGCGCATCCCAATTGGGATATGGGTGCCAAGATTTCAGTCGATAGCGCTACCATGATGAACAAGGGGCTGGAGCTGATTGAGGCCCATCATCTGTTCCCCGTGGGGCTGGAAAATATTGATATATTGGTACACCCCCAATCGGTGATCCATTCGATGGTGGAATATCATGATCGGTCTACGCTGGCGCAGCTCGGATCGCCGGATATGCGAATTCCGATTGCCAGTGCCTTGGCTTGGCCGGAACGTATGAACACAGATTGTGTGCCGCTTGATTTGGCTAAAATTAGCCGACTGGATTTTGAAGCGCCCGATGTTGATCGTTTTCCGGCGATCAAGTTGGCACGCGAAGCGATTGAGGCTGGCGGTGCTGTCCCGGCGATATTGAATGCTGCCAATGAAATAGCTGTGGCTGCTTTCTTAAAAGGCGGTGTTCAGTTTCTGGAAATTACTGAGATTGTATCGCGTTTAGTTGACAGCTATAGCCCGCTTGACCCGAATGATCTTGCGGATATTTTTGCTATCGACAAAGAGACGCGCAAGCGGGCCATGGCTATGATTGAGGATGTTAAAGTTTGACCGAAAATCCCGGTATATTGATAACCTTATTTGCGTTTCTGATCACAATCGGAGTGCTCGTTTTCATTCACGAAATGGGCCACTATCTGGTTGGCCGCTGGTGCGGCGTCAAAGCAGACGTTTTTTCAATTGGTTTCGGCAAAGAGCTGTTCGGCTGGCACGACAAGCGCGGAACACGTTGGAAAATCGGCGCTTTACCCTTAGGCGGTTATGTTCAGTTTGCCGGTGATATGGACCCATCAAGTTCGGCCAGTGAAGAGTGGCTGAAGCTACCGGCAGAAGAGCGTAATCAGACATTTCAATCCAAATCGCTTTTGAAGCGGGCTGCGATTGTTTTTGCTGGCCCAGCAATTAATTTCCTTTTTGCCATTTTGATTTTAGCCGGTTTTGCATTGACCTATGGGGAGAGCGTCACGCCCCCAATTGTCGGAACGGTGGCGGAAAAATCGACTGCTGAGGCAATTGGTCTGCAAAAAGGCGACAAAATTGTGGAAGTAGACGGCGATAGCATCAGTCGCTTTTCCGATCTTTCGCGTGAAATTTCTATCATTCCCGACAAAAAGGTTGAGATTAAATTTGAACGTGACGGTTCAATCCTTTCAAAAGAAGCGACAATTGGTGTCCGTCTTGAGGAAGATCGATTTGGCAATCAATATCGGATTGGCCTGTTGGGAATTGCGCCGGGCAGTATTGAGCGCCGCGATGTTTCACTGTGGGAATCGCCGATTGTGGCCACGCGCCAGACAGTGGAAATCGTGGACTTGATCGTAACGACATTGGGTCAGGTTATCAGCGGTAGGCGATCGGTCAAAGAATTGGGCGGGCCGCTTAAAATCGCTCAGGTTTCCGGAGAGCAATTTGTTGCCGGGTTGAACCAGTTTATATTCTTTGTAGCGTTAATCTCAATTAACTTAGGGTTCATCAACCTCCTGCCAATCCCCATGCTCGATGGGGGACATTTGATGTTCTACGCCATAGAGGCAGTGCGGCGAAAGCCAACCAGTCCGGTGGTGCAACAATGGGCCTTTCAATCGGGTTTTGCACTGGTGGTGATGTTCATGTTGGTGGTGACGTTTAATGATTTGGCCTCTTTCGGACTATTCAGGGTGTTTTCGGGTTAATTGCCCGTTGATTGATTGGCCTGGTTGAGGCAGGGGTTTCGCAAAAGCTAATGCATAGTTTGCACTGGTTAGTATTTTTTGAGTTTAAGGCGTGAAAGCGAGTTTGTCTGTGAAGCATAAAAAACGGCTCCTGCCCATATTGATGAGTGGTACAATTCTGGCAGGCACCGCGGTGCCCGCTCATGCGCAGGATACGCCAGCGGCCCAGCCTCCTGCGTCGCAACCACCGGCGGTTCAACCAACCATAGCAGTGGATAATACGATCCGGTCGATAGTGGTGAACGGATCGCAGCGTTTGGAATCGACTACGGTTCTATCCTATATGAAGCTTCGCGTCGGTCAGACCTATACACAGGAAGCGGCTGACCAAGCCCTGAAAGATCTTTTTGAAACGGAATTGTTCAAAGATGTCAGCATTCGCAACAATGGCGGTGCTGTGGTTATCGATGTCATCGAGAACCCCGTCATCAACCGGATATTGCTAGAAGGCAACAAGCGGATCAAGGAAGACAAGATTCGCCCGGAAATCCGCCTTGCACCGCGCCAGATATTTACCCGTTCCAAAGTACGAGCCGATGTTGCCCGTATTGTTGAGTTATACAAACGCAAAGGCCGCTTTGCAGCCAGCGTGGAACCAAAAATGGTTCAGCTGGACCAGAACCGTGTGGATATTGTTTTCGAAGTCAATGAAGGCCCGAAATCAAAAGTTCAGCAAATTAACATTATCGGTAACAATGTGTTCTCCGATGGCAAGTTGCGCGGCGAAATGGCGACGAAACAATCGCGTTTCTATCGTTTCTTCAGTTCCAGCGACACCTATGATCCAGACAGGCTTGCTTTCGACCAACAAAAATTGCGCCAATTTTATCTGACCGAGGGCTATGCTGATTTCCGTGTTATCTCAGCGGTCGCAGAGCTTACGCCAGATAAAAGAGACTTCATCATTACTTATGTTGTTGAAGAAGGCGATCGCTACAAATTTGGTGATGTAACGGTTGAAAGTGAAATTCGTGATTTTACACCCGAAACCCTGACGCCGCTGCTTCCGATGAAGGAAGGCGATTTTTATAATGCAAAACAAGTGGAAGACACGGTAGAAAGCCTGTCAGAGACTGCTGGTCTGTTCGGCTATGCTTTCGCAGATGTTCGGCCAGAATTTAATCGCGATAAAGAAACGCTTACTATGGGAATTAATTTCCAGGTGGCTGAAAGTGACCGTGTCTATGTCGAGCGGATCGACATTAACGGTAACACACTGACGGTTGATAAAGTGGTACGCCGCGAATTTCGTTTGAATGAAGGCGATGCGTTTAACAGTTTCCAAGTCAAGCGTTCTGCCAACCGGATTAAGTCATTGGGCTTTTTCCAGGACGAGCTGGAAATTGAACAGAAACAAGGCAGTGCGCCAGACCGGATCATCCTTGAAGCGAATGTCGAAGAGCGCGCGACCGGCGAATTGCAATTGTCTGCCGGTTTCTCCAGTGTTGAGAATTTCATTCTGCAGGCCTCGGTTCGCCAACGCAATTTCCGCGGCAAGGGGCAGGAACTTCGCGCCAGTGTTAGCTATTCCAGTTTCTCCCAGTCGGTTGAACTTGGCTTTACCGAACCATATCTTTTCGACCGGAACATTGCGGTCGGTGTCGATGTTTTTCGTCGTGATTTGAACAGTTTTAACTTTGTCGGCAATGATCGGGAAACAACCTTCGAGCAATTGACCACCGGCTTTCAAGTCCGTGCTGGTGTTCCAATCACCGAATATTTATCGGCTTCTCTACGCTATGGGTTGAGCTACGATGACGTGACGTTGGACAGAGATTTGTTTTTCACCGATTCCGATGGCGATAATGTTCGTGGCAATAATCCTAATGATACTTGTGATCCACTGGTCGCCGGCCGTTTTCTGTGTGATGCAATTGGCAAAAGGACAACATCCTCCATCGGTGCGTCCTTAATCTATGATGATCGCGACAACCGGGTCCGGCCGACCAGAGGTCAAACGGTAGTTGGCAGTCTGGATTTTGCTGGTTTGGGCGGTAGCGTTAAATATCTCAGAGGTCGCTTAAACGCAGCTAAATATTGGCGGGTACTCGGAAACTTCATTTTCTCGGTTAGCGCTGAGGGTGGATATATCCACCCGCTCGAAAATCGTGGCAGCGCAGCGGACGGAATTGATGATATTCGCCTGACCGACCGTTTTTTCCTCGGCGAGCCACAGATTCGCGGCTTTGATATTCGCGGCGTTGGGCCACGCGTGATCAGATCACGTTTCACGCCTGATGTTGTTGATGGTCGCGCGGTAAATACAATTATTGATTTCCGCGAAGACCGCAGCAACGTGACCGATGATGCGATTGGCGGCCGGGCCTATTATCTGGGTAGGGCTGAACTGGAGATTCCACTGGGCAGCGGCGCGCGTGAACTGGGGCTGCGGCCATCGATTTTTGTTGATGCTGGCGCGGTGTTCAACGTGACACAGCCTCTATTGATTGACCAACGCGTTCAGGCTCTCGATGCCAATGGCGCGCCGCTCTTTATCACTGTGGATGCCAATGGTGGAGTTGTTTCAACAACCGATGCGGTTGATGCTAATGGTGTGGCTAATGAACCGTCGCTGGTTGCTGGCAGCTTCTCCGAACAATTTTTTGGCGATAGTGCCAAGCCCCGCGTTTCCGTTGGCATCGGTGTCAATTGGAACTCTCCATTTGGTCCGTTCAGGATCGATGTCGCCCGCGCTTTGTTAAAAGAGCCTGGCGATGATACAAAGCTATTCACTTTCAATGTAGGAACACAATTCTAATGACTTTTTCAACCAAGACACTTTTGAAATCGGCCGCTTTGGCCCTCGCGACCTTGTCGGTACCGGCAATGGTGGCATCACCGGCTGCAGCTCAGTCCAGAACCAGCATCGCAGTTGCCAATTATGAAGCAGCAGTTGTTCGCTCTCAGGCTTACCGTACCGCTGTGGAGCAGATGAAAACGACCTATAAGTCGGATATTGATGCGACAAACGCCCGGGCTACTGCTTTGCAGACCGAACTAAAGCCTCTCGTCGATGCTTATAATGCTGCTGTTCAACAGCCCAATGCGAACGCGCAAACGGTTCAGCCGCAGGCACAGGCGCTTCAGGCAAAACGTCAATCTGGTCAGCAGGAATTGGCCCGTTTGCAGCAGCGCGTTACTCTGGCAACAGCCTATGTCGAAGAGCAGGTTGGCATGAAACTGAACGACGCGATCAAAGCCGCGATGAAAGCCAAAAATGTTGACCTGGTGCTCCAGCCCCAGGCCGTGGTTGCGCGTGAACCCTATGTAGATATCACCGAATCCATCGTGACGGAACTGAACAAGCTGGTGCCTTCAGCTTCGATTACGCCGCCAGCCGGCTGGAAACCCGGACAGGCGCAGCAGAACGCCCAGCAGCAGCCGGCGGCGACACAGCAACCTTCTGGCCGGTAACTGACCGACATGTCTGAACCGTTGGATTATGACGTCACCAAAGTGATGGCGGTGTTGCCGCACCGCTATCCGATGTTGCTGGTCGACCGGGTGGAAGAACTGGTCAAAGATGAATCCATTCGTGCGGTTAAAGCCGTGACCATGAATGAAGGATTTTTTCAGGGCCATTTCCCCGGACGTCCGATCATGCCGGGTGTTATGATTGTTGAAGCTTTGGCGCAGGCTGCCGGGGTTTTGGCGATGGAAAGCTTTGGTCTGGTTGGTTCAGGCAAGCTGGTCTATTTCATGGCGATTGATGGAGCGAAATTCCGCAATCCGGTTGAACCAGGCTGTTTGCTTTCGCTGAACGTGGAATTTGTCCAGAAACGCCCGCGGGTCTGCAAATTCTCTGGAAAAGCCATGATTGGCGACAAATTGGCTGCTGAAGCCAGTTTTACAGCGATGATTGCTGATCCACCCAGTTCATAATTGACGACTTAGACGACAAAAGAATCTTGCACTTTGAAGCGGCGGCAGTTAATGCGCCGCTTCGCAGACTATTATACGCTTAGGGATCTGGTCGGAAACCAGCCCGTTTTGGAGCAGAAAATGAAAAAAGATACACATCCCGACTATCACATGATCAAGGTCCAGATGACCGATGGTACGGTGTTCGAAACCCGCTCTACATGGGGCAAAGAGGGCGACACCCTGCAGCTTGATATTGATCCAACATCGCACCCAGCATGGACCGGTGGCAACCAGCGTCTTATGGATGCCGGTGGTCAGGTTGCACGCTTCAACAAGCGTTTCGGCGGTTTGTCACTCAAGAAGAACTAAGTGGTTTGGGCAGGGGCTCCGCGCCTCTGCTTACCACAGGCTCATGGCACCCAGCCATGGCGTGAGAAGTGAAAGCTTCTGGCGATAGATTTCTGTCGCCCGTTCGTTTGAGACTGGCACTAGCTGTATTTCTGAACCCGGATGCAATTGCCCGATCAAGTGTCGATCAGCCCTGATGACTTGCGCTATCCTCGGATAGCCACCAGTTGTTTGCGCATCTGGCCCAAGTAAGAATGGTTCGCCATCCGGAGGGCATTGAATAGTGCCGGGAAAGACAGGTGCGCTATGCATTTGCGATCCGTCTTCCTGATCCAAAGCTAGGCCTTGCAGATTAAGACCCATGCGGTTGGTTCGCGCTCCGACCTGGCAATTTTTTTCAAATATCATCTTTTGAGAATCAAGGCTTAGGGACGAGAGTTCGGGGCCAATCGTGACGCGCATTATAAATCGATCCGATATTATTGGCCGCAGGCCATCGGGCGTATTTTTGCCTGTGGTTTCGGATATTGCCGCTTGCTTACACTCAATAACGTCATCGGCCTGCAGCGCGCGCCCTTTAAACCCGCCCAGACCGGCAACGAGATAAGTGGAGCCACCACCCAACAGGGATAGCGCTTTTATTTGTCCAGAAACCGCCAAGTAGGATCGGCAGCCTTGAGTCGCTGGGCCAATATGAATTTCATCACCCGGCTTCGCGTAAACCAACGCATGCAAAGCGCGATCTTCATCGCCGACGCGCAGAAACTCAGCCGCGCCGGTCAAAGCCAGAGCTATGGGGTGCCTGACAGTCAGCTTCACATCATCCAGCGTAATTTCTACTGCTATCGCGTCAGGAGCATTGCCGACCAAATGATTAGCTAAAGCGAGAGAAAGGCAATCCGCTGCACCAGCGGCGGGCATGCCCAGATGCCGATGGCCCAAATAGGGCGCACCCTGCAACGTTGTTTGCAAGCCGGGTTTGACGACCGTGAGCGTCATCTACTTAACTCTCTAGAGATCGCATCAAATTCGGAGCGACTTATCGATCGGAACGAGATGTTTTGATTTGCAGATAACAAGGCAGGTTCGTCCTTTGCTGGATCGAACAACGTAAATGGTGTGCGGCCGACTATCGGCCAGCCGCCAGGGCTGTTGAACGAATAGATGCAGCTTTGGTTGCCAATGATCCCGATAGAGCCAGCGGATACTTGCTGTCTGGGTTTTGGTAGACGACCAATTTCTGTAACATCTTCGCCGCATTGCAGATAGGCAAAGCCGGGCATGAAGCCGAGCATTGTTACTGTGCATTGCAAGGCACTGTGCCATTCGATCAACGCCTCTACCGTCAGTCCCATTTTTTGGGCTATCCATTGCCGGTCTGGTGCGAACTCCTCTTCATAGCAAATCGGAATCGTGATGGGCGCTGCCAGTGTCCCTCTAGAGGTTTGGGGCTTTGACAGATGTTCGCGGAAGAGGTTTATCGCTTCGACAGGTGTGATTCGGGCAGGATCGAATTGGACCGCGATGCTGTCCAGTCCTGACACGACCTCTAGCCACATTTCTTGCTTTCTGACAACGGCACTTGCGGCGTGAACAGTGTCTAGGCTTTTCAGCTGACAGGTGAGCCAGTCGTCGCAGGCATGAATATCAAAACCATTCACGCTGACGGTGCCGCGATGGATATGCCTTCTAACTCCAGGGCCAGCTTCATCGATGTTGCCGTTGCGAGCGCTCCATCGCTATCGGAATGGAGGCATAGCGTTTCGGCTGCGATGATTTTTGACTGGTTGCCGGCTGTCGCAATCGGCTCTCCTCGCGCCAGAGCCAATCCCTGTTCTACGCGCGCAGCATCATCGCCGATGACGGCACCGGCTTCCGTCCGTGGCACGAGACGGCAGCGTTCGGAATATTGCCGATCAATAAAGGCTTCGGCGATGAAGCGAAGGCCACTTTTCTTTGCTTTCCGCTGTATGATGGAATCCGCCATGCCAACCAGCGCCAGTTTTTCGGCACGCGCGATTTCAACCAGAATATCTGCCAGCACTTCGTTGTCCTGCGCATCATTATAGAGCGCGCCATGGGGTTTCAGGTGGGTGATTTCGGCTTGCACAGCTGAGGCTGCTGCATTGATCGCGGCCAGCTGCTCCAACAAACTGTTCGCGAGATGGGCGGGATCAATTTCCATGCTCTTTCGCCCAAAGTTTTCACGATCAGGATAAGAGGGATGGGAACCAGCGGATACGCCTTTAGCTTTTGCCGCCACCAACATGGCGCGCATGGTTTCCGCCGAACCTGCATGTCCACCACAGGCGATATTGCAGCTGGATATAATATCCATAATCGCCACATCGCGTGCCATGGCTTCGGGACTATCATCCTCACCGAGATCGGCATTCAGATCAATAGCGGTGGTCATGGCCACCATCCCATAGCTCTGGCGATAAGCCGGATACCGAGCATGGTTGTGATCGCCAAAATGATCGTACCAGCGATATTGCCTTTCCATCCGTTGACATGAGAACCAAGCAGCGCGCTGTCATTGGCAAGTCTGATCAGGAAAAAGGCGATGATCGGTAAGAGCAATCCGTTCGCGATCTGGGCAACGAAGATAATTTCTACCGGCTTGTAGTTTAGCAGCGCACCAAATGTACCGGATAATATGACTAGCAATGCGCCGATTCTGAAGGGTGTACGCGATACATCACCGCTCGTTTTACCAAATATTTCCTGTACAATATATCCGGTGGCAAGCGGGGCCGTGATAGCGGACGTCAGCCCCGCGGCAAACAGGCCTGCGCCAAGTGTCGCGGTCGCAAAACTGCCAAATAGGGGGTTCAGTTGTTCTGCCATATCGGCGGCATTGGCAATTTCCTTGCCGCTGCCAAACAGGCTGGCCGCTGCGGTTGCCAATATGGTGATGGATACCAATCCGCCAAGCCCGATGGAGAGAGTGCTATCCGTTTGCGCTACAGCCAGATCACTCTCTTCTTTCCAGCGCTCTCTGACGCTGGCGGCGTGGAGGAACAGGTTATAGGGGACGATCGTTGTTCCAATCAGTGCGATAGCGGTCAACAGTCCGCCTTCGGGAATATTCGGGATAAATCCACCCAAAATTGCGGTGATATCGGGCCGTGTGATCAGGAAAGTGAGCAAGAACGCCGCGCACATGAAAACGACCATGGCGATTAATATCCGCTCGACCCAGCGTGGTTTGGAAAACAGGATAAGTGACCCGGCAAGCACGGCAATTGCGCCAATGGCCAGACCGCGATTTTCAGACAAGTCACCGTTAAGTGCCTCCAGCCCCAACAGAGCGCCAGAGATATTGCCAGCTTCATAAGCTGCATTACCAAGCGCCAACGCCGCGATGAGCAGGGCAGCGGCAAGCCAGCGTAGCGGCGGTGACGCAACCGTCTGCATCATCGCCTCGGCAAGGCCCATGCGAGAGACCAAAGCGACACGAACCGCAATGGACTGTAAAATAATCGTCGTCACCGTTGCAAAGGCCAGCGCCCAGATCAGAGCAAAACCAAAATTCGCACCGGCCAGGGTGCAGGCGGTAACTGTGCCGGGGCCAATGAAGGCTGCTGAAACCATCATGCCTGGTCCGGGACGATAACTGGATATTTTCATCGGAGTTGCTGCAATATGATCATCCTTGTTTGCCTATTCTGTGCGGGCTCATTCGGGCCATGGCCAAGCGCGTTCTCTAAACCATTTTGTGATCACATATTTGGTGCCACTGCGCACTTTCATTCCATGATGGAGTGTCAAACTGTTGATATCACCATCTAGCTGCATATTATTCCAGCATAATATATTCCCAGTCTTGGGAACGAATTTCTTGTTCAGTTTCACAAAGCGGGTCGCGCCGCCAGCGTCCGGTTCGTTCAAATAGATCATGAACGTCCAGGTACGCTGACCGGATAGGGAGCAGAATTTTTTATAATCCTCACCATTGGGATCGAAAAAATCGGTGTGCGCCTTGAACTCCTGACCTTCGGCATAGCGCTGTCCCTGCAGGGGTTCACCAAATTGGGGATCAATATTCGCAAAGTTGCAGATTTTCGCATCGATTTCCGCAACAAACGCGTCGTTGTGATCGAGATCGCATGTTTCACTAGTACGGAAATAATCATCACCATTGGCATCCGCGATCGTCGACGGTCGGCGTTTTTCGTCGATTAGGTGAATAAGTTTTTCGCATTCGTCCGCTGTCAGAAAATTCTTCAACATGCAGAGCTCTACATTTTTATTTGGATAGCGTTGCACTTGGCCGAGGGCGACCAGATAGTCTGCTGTAGTGTTGTTATCTGTCATCGAACCTTCCGAGATCACTCCTAATATCGGAAGATCAGATTAGATGAAAAATTGTCTGCCGCAACCGCTGTTTGCTGTCTGGCACAATGTGGATATAGATAGGGCAATCATGGCAGGCGCAAAAAACAGTCAAGGCGATAGCATCAACACCCAAGGCGGGTTCACGCTGGTCGAGATGATGGTCGCCCTGTTCATTTTTTCTCTGCTGTCGGTTGCGGGTGTCGCTCTTCTGCGCGGCGCGGTAAACAGTAATGAGGTCACCGACGCGAAACTAAGCGATATGGCGCAGATGCAGCGTCTCGTATCGCTGATGGAAGCGGACTTGAGCCAGGCGCTGCCTAGGCCCCATCGCGACGAAGACGGCGACCGAGTGGCTGCTTTTATTAGTGAGACCGGCACTGGCGGGCGTGGCATTCTGTCTTTCAGTCGGGGCGGGCAGAGTAATATCAATAACAAGCCACGGTCCAACATTCAGCGTATCTCCTATAAATTGAATGATGGCCGGCTCGAACGGCTGCAATATGAAACCACGGATGGCGGATCGATCAGCGAACCAGCCGAACTGCTTGATGGTATCAGTGAATTGGAACTGCGCTTTCGTGATAAAAGAGGGCAGTGGACCAGCAATTGGCAAACCGAACGGCTCAATGACCTGCCGCGTGCGGTGGAGTTGCGATTTGAACAAAACGACAGAAACTATCGCCATGTTTTTCTGGTCGGGACGGGCTATCTATGAAGCCGCTTCGACGGGTGAGAGAAGGCGAACGCGGCGCGGCTCTTTTGACCGTGCTGTTGTTGGTCGCCGTTATCGCGGTGCTGGCGGCGCATGGGATAGACCGGTTGGCCGGAGCCACCAAATTAGCCTCCAACGCCCGTGAACTCAGTCAGGCCAAGGCCTATCTGATCGCAGCAGAATCGATCGGCATGCAATCGGCAGAACAAATTGTCAGTTTTTCGCCAGGGCGCACCACTAATTTGGGCGGCTGGAATGGCCAGGAACGGCGTTTTCCGGTACCGGGAGGTGTCATAACTGCTGCGCTGACCGATGGCGGAAATTGCTTCAATATTAATAGTCTGGTGAGCCAGAATGACGCTCTTTTGTCGGCAAGTCCGGATGGCCAAACGCAGTTTGTCCGGTTGATGACTTTGCTGGAAATCCCGGAAGGAGAGGCCGCGGATATAGCGGAATCGGTGACGGACTGGATAGATAGCGATACGGTCCCATCGCCGCGCGGCGCAGAGGACGAATATTATGCCCAATTGGAAAAGCCCTATCGCACGGCCAATGCGATCATGTTGGACATTAGCGAGCTCCGCACCGTGAAAGGTGTCACCAGTGCAGTCTATGCCCGGATCGCTCCATGGCTTTGTGCGCTGCCGACAACCGATTTATCACCCATTAATATCAATACGCTGCGCCCAGAGCGGGCAGTTTTGTTGGCAATGCTCTCCAACACGCCAGACATAGTTGGATCTCGTCAGTTTCTCGGTCGCCGGACGGAAACCGGCTATGGCAGTCTCAACGATTTCTGGGCTGAGCCCTTTCCAGCTGGCTTTCTCGCGCCATCGCAGGTGCAGGGTCAGGTGAAGTTGATGACCCGTTGGTTCCGGCTCGACATAGCAGTGGAAATGCAAAGCGCTTTGGTGGAGGAGCGCGCTTTGGTCGATGCAGCGCGCCAACCGGCACGGCTGGTCCATCGTCAGCGCGGGGACGCCTTGTAAGCGGGATTTATTTGGGGATGGCTATTTCGCGTTTTTGATGTGCTAAATACTTGACGGCTGCCCCTATGCATCCCTATGCAGCGCGGCGCAGCAGGCATGTTCGCATGTCGCGCGATTGTGGCGATCGTAGCTCAGTTGGTTAGAGCGCCGGTTTGTGGTACCGGAGGTCGGGGGTTCGAGACCCCTCGGTCGCCCCATTTTCAAAACCACTCCTATAGCATATTCAAATGGTTAGCGGTTCCCGAGACATCTTGGGGTGACAAAATGGTTTTGTAATATTATTACGCTAGAACCAAATTATATTTCTCAGCGAGCGAGGGGTTTTTCCAAATGTCGGTAATGTGGGATCTGCCAGATTTTGACGGTCATGAAGCCGTCCATTTTTTTCACGATGTGGAAACAGGTCTCAGCGCAATTATTGCCCTTCATTCTACGCATTTGGGTCCCGGCGCAGGCGGTACGCGGTTCTGGCATTATGAGAATCGCGAGACGGCGGTGACCGATGCGCTGCGGCTTTCCCGCGGTATGAGTTTTAAAAATGCGATGGCTGGCTTACCTTTAGGTGGTGGCAAGGCCGTCATATTAGCTGATGGCAATCGGAGGAAGTCGCCGGAAATGCTGGCCGCTTTTGGACGGATGATTGATTCGCTCAGCGGGCGCTATGTGACAGCAGAAGATGTCGGTATCAGCACGGCAGATATGGTCGCTGTATCCAAACAGACGAAATATGTTTCTGGCCTGCCAGTTAGTGATCATGGCGATGCGGGCGGCGATCCCGGCCCTTTTACCGCCATGGGTGTTTATCTTGGCGTTAAAGCTGCGGTAAAACACAAGCTGGGCCGCGATAGCATGGAAGATGTCCATGTCGCGATCCAAGGCGTTGGCAGTGTTGGCGGCGGATTGGCCCGGTTGCTGGCCAAAGACGGCGCGCGGCTTAGCATCGCGGACATCAACAAGGATCATGCGACCAATTTGGCGTCAGAATTGGGCGCTACGGTAGTCGGCCTTGATGATGTGATGCGTCTGGAGGCAGATGTGTTTAGTCCCAATGCTTTAGGTGCGATACTGGATAAGGTTTCTATCGCTCATCTCAATGTACCGATCGTTGCAGGCGGCGCAAATAATCAGCTGGCGACACCGGAAGACGGCCAACGGATTTTTGACCGTAACATATTGTTTGCGCCTGATTATGTTATCAATTCGGGCGGTATCATCAGTGTCGGGCTGGAATATCTTGGCGATAGCGACGTTAATGAGGTGAACCGGCGAGTCGAAAATATTCCTGGTCGCCTAACCGAAATTTGGAACGAAAGCGCGTCGAGCCAATTGCCGTCCGCAGTGGTTGCTGACAATATGGCACAAGCGCTAATTGGCCGGTAAGCCAACAGATCTTTCCTCAATCAATATTCAGGCATTCCGCCAAAGTTTCTTAGATCGCTACCTGCATGAACTTTGGTTTGCTAGCCTGATCAGCTGCATTTTGCGCCAGCGGATAATTACCCGGCGGCAGAGCGGCTAGCGGCATCCCGGCAGCGGCAAGGTCGTAGGGCGATACGCGGTGGCGCGTACATAGTCCGCCAGCACCGTCGCTGACTAAAGGTGTTTCAAATTCAGTAGCCACCGTCGCTTCTTTTACTCTGATAACAGTACTGATGACCAGCTGGCCTCCGCCGAGATCAAGGACAAGATGGGTTCCTACGGGCACTCCAAGCATCCCTTCGAACCGCGCACCTGTTTTGGAAAGATCCCGCATGACAACATCATAGTGATGGTCTTCATGGATCGCGCCGATGCGGCGGAAAACCGTCCGCCGGTCTGGTCGATACAGATCCGGTCCATCCGGTTCGATACGGAATTCACCGCTGCCTAGTTTTTCGTCAATTTCCTCGAGCCTTAGGGCTTTCGAATAGATCCAACCCTGAATATATCGTGCGCCCTTGGAACAGACGAGCTCGAACTGATCGAAGGCTTCTACGCCTTCAACCGTTGTTTCCATGCCTAGTGCTTCCGACAGACTGACAATAGCGGCAATGATTTTGGCGCTGTTTTTGTCTTTTTGCGTACAAGAATCGACAAAGCTTTTGTCGACCTTGATCTTGTCAAACGGAGCGGAACGTAGATAGCTCAGTGAGGAATAGCCGGTGCCAAAATCGTCCAAAGCCAATCTGACTCCCAGTTCTTTCAATATCTTGAACGTGTTATCGATTGTTTCGCTGTCGCCCATGAACACGCTCTCGGTCAGTTCGAGTTCGAGCCGTTCCGGGGCCAGACCGCTTGCCGCAAGCGCGTTCATAACTATTTCGGGAAATCCGCTATTCGCAAATTGCACGGCCGAGACATTGACCGCAATGCGGACCGAGTGCGGCCATTGCAGAGCATCGGTGCAGGCTTTGCGCAACGCCCATTCGCCGAGTTGATTGATTAGATTCAGCTCTTCCGCAATCGGAATGAATACGCCCGGACTAACTGCGCCCCGCTCAGGATGGACCCAACGCATCAGGCCTTCAAAGCCGACGACCATATGGTCATCGGTGCGGACTACCGGTTGATAATGGAGCTCTAGCTGGTCATTGTCGAGCGCGTGTCGCAGGTCTTCAACCAACAGCCGGCGCTCTTCCTCTTCATCCTTCAAGTCAGCGGAGTAAAAACGGAACTGGCCGCGTCCAGAATTTTTGGCGGAATAAAGTGCGAGATCCGAACTGCGAACCAGTTCTTCTTTCTCAACTCCATCATAGGGTGCAATTGCGACCCCGATGGATGTGCCAATAACGGCGCTCTTTTCGTCAATTGGATAAGGCTGCGAGACAATCTTGACGATTTTCTCGGCTATTTCGCCCAGTTTTCCGCGATCGTCCAGGTCAGGCAAGATGACCTGAAATTCATCACCGCCCAATCGGCCAATTTCGCCGCGATCGCCGATGATTTTGCGGATTCGTATCGCAACCTGCTTGAGCAGTTCGTCACCGGCCGGATGACCCATTGTATCATTAACCTGCTTGAACCGGTCGAGGTCGAGCATCATGATCGCACAACTGCGGCCCGCTGCCTTAAAGGCACCAAGGATTCCATTGAGCTGGTTGTCCATGCGGTGGCGATTGGCAAGTCCGGTTAGCGAATCAAATTCGGCGAGGCGGGAGTCTTCCAGCTTACGCTGATACTCGACCGTAACATCCTTGGCATTGCCTCGATAGCCCTGGAAATTGCCGGAATCATCAAATTTCGGATGCGCTGAAATCATCCACCATGTGGGTCGGTCTTCGCGGCTTAATGTCACCGGCACGCGGCGGACTACCAGATCATGCAGTTTGCTGCGCTTGCTGAGTTGGTAGTTTAGTGGACGATCCGATTTTTCATCAGGATTGTCGGGATCATTCTCAAACAATGAGGTAAATGGCTGGGACAATATTTCGCTGACCGGTAAGTTCAAGCTTTCTGCCGCTTTTTCCGAAAGATATACGAACCGACCGTCCGCATCGGTGGCCCATAGCCAGTTTATGCCTGCTTGTTCAAAATCATCTATTACTTCCAAGCGTTTAGCTTGGTTTTCGGACGTAATAACTGATGTTGATTCACCGGGTGAACCATTTGAAAATGCTTTCAGTAAACCTTTTACTGCCATAAATATTGTTTAACCTCAGCCCCACCGAAGATTGATTTTTGGTCTCTAATGAGTGGGAATAGCAGCACATGGTTTACATAGCGCTAACGTCGGTTAATAACTTTTGTTTTTGATATCCTATTTGGCTGCGCTGAATTTTCGAATGGATACAGTTTCAGAAAAACACTTGTCGGCTTGCGACAGTTCTGCCATCAAAAATCCAGATTTTACTGGTCGCACAGTAGCCAGAGGCAATGACCGTTTTTTAAATGCACGCTTACGCAAATCCTACTCGCTTTCTTTCGCTTGCCAGGCCGTTCACGCTTTGGTTTTTGCTGCTGGGGCTGCTGTTGATCGCTGTTGGATCGGCTTATGGCCTTTTTTACGCGCCCGCAGACCGGTTGATGGGTGATAGTGTCCGCATTCTTTATATCCATGTCCCAACGGTTTGGTTGGCCATGGGCGGATGGACCGCAATTGCGATTGCCAGCATTGTGCAAATCGCATGGCGGCATCCTCTGGCGGCCGTTGCCGCGCGTGCGGTGGCGGTGCCCGGAGCCTTGTTTACGGCGCTGGGTTTGATTACCGGGGCCATCTGGGCGCGGCCCACCTGGGGCACATGGTGGGTATGGGATGGCCGGGTGACATCGGTATTGGTGTTATTCTTCCTCTATCTCGCTTACATAGCGCTAGCCAATGCTAGTGGTGAAAAGGGAGGTGTATCTCGTGTAACAGCGATTTTTGGTATCGTTGGCGCAATTAACATTCCGATTATCAACCGCTCCGTTGTGTGGTGGAACAGCCTGCATCAAAAGGCGAGTATCACTGTGAGCGGGTCATCAATTGATACCGCCTTTCTATGGCCACTGGCTATAAATGTAATTGGCTTTAGCTTTATATTTGGCGCAATCGTCCTGATGAGAATGCGCGGGATATTGGCGGAAACCAAAGTTGAGGCGAGATTGAAACGGATGGCGGCAGAATGAACCATTGGCCTTTTGTGATTGCATCTTATGCGATTGTGTTGCTTGGCACAGCGACGGTTATTGCCGGAAGCTATGCAGCGATGCGCAAATCGGAAGCTAAGGCGGATCAACTTAAAAAGGCTAGGAAATGAGAGAGATCAGCAAGTGAAGGCGAAACATCAAAGACTGACATTGGCGGTGCTCGCTTTGGTCGCGTTGATTGGCGCGGGCTTGCTTGCAACCTTTGCGCTGCAGGATCAGGCCAATTATTTTTACACACCCTCTGACATTGTTGAAAAAAAGCCTGTTGCAGGCAAAGCCATTCGGCTGGGCGGCATGGTTGAAGAAGGATCCATTCGTCATGAAGCTGATGGCGTGACGGTTAATTTTATCGTGCATGATGGCACGGCAAAACAAGCGGTTTTTTACACCGGGATTACACCGGACTTGTTTGTTGAAGGGTCGGGTGTTGTTGCCGATGGGAAGCTGACCAGCGACGGGACATTTGTGGCAGAAAGTCTGCTCGCCAAGCATGACGAAAATTATATCCCGCGTGAGCTGGAAGGCATTGATATGACTGGCAACATGACGAAAACGGATACGCTGGTCGAATGATTGCAGAAGCAGGTCTGATCGCTTTATGGCTAGCCGCCGGACTAGCGCTGCTGCAATTTGCGTTGGGCGCCATTGGCGTGCGAGCGGAGCGAGAGGAATTTTATGCTGCGATCCGTCCGGTAGCAGTGGCGCAGGGCGCGCTGGTCACATTATCTTTTCTGCTCTTAATCTGGCTGTTTTTGCGGTCGGACATGTCTGTTTCGCTAGTGGTGAAAAATAGCGCGTCGGTAAAGCCGCTGCTCTATAAATTTGCGGGCACCTGGGGCAATCATGAAGGCTCAATGCTATTGTGGGTTACGGTCATGGGGCTGGCCGGAGCTTGCATTGCTCTGTTGGAGCGCAGTTTGAAGGTCAAGACACTGGTGACAACATTGGCGGCGCAGGCGTTTATCAGTCTTGGTTTTTATGCTTTTTTGCTGGTCTCTTCAAACCCGTTTGAGCGAATGTTTCCCGTTCCGCCGGATGGGCAGGGGCTAAACCCGCTGTTGCAGGACCCGGGCCTCGCTTTTCATCCACCGACGCTTTATTTCGGTTATGTCGGTCTGTCGGTCGCATTTTCCTTTGCAGTCGGCGCGATGATCACCCGTGATGTCGGTCCGGCCTTTGCGCGGGCCATGCGGCCATGGGTGCTGGGTGCCTGGATATTCCTCACGCTCGGTATCACCGCGGGTAGTTATTGGGCTTATTATGAGCTTGGCTGGGGCGGCTGGTGGTTCTGGGATCCGGTTGAGAATGCGTCTCTGATGCCTTGGTTGGCAGCGACAGCTTTGCTGCATTCAGTTACGGTGTTGGCGACGCGTGATGGTTTGAGGGCCTGGACCGTGATGCTGGCGGTTGTGGCTTTCTCGATGTCGATGATTGGTACGTTCCTTGTACGGTCGGGCATCTTAACCAGCGTTCATGCCTTTGCAGTCGACCCCGAAAGGGGAAGCTTCATATTAGCATTGCTGGCAATCTATATTGGCGGCGCGATGGCGCTTTTTGCTCTCCGGGTCGGGACGGTCAAAGAAGGCGCACGCTTTGAACTGGTCAGCCGCGAAGGCGCATTGGTTGCGAACAACCTACTCCTTTCCGCGATATTGGGCATTGTCTTTGTCGGAACGCTCTATCCTCTGGTGGTGGAAGCGCTGACCAACGAAAAGCTGTCGGTTGGACCTCCCTATTTCAATCTCGCTAGTGGGCCAGTGGCTCTCATATTGGTGGCGATCATGGCAGCCGGGCCTTTGCTGCGTTGGCGGCGGGATAGTGCCAAAGCGCTGCTGAACCGGATATCCATTCCGATCGTGATTACCGCGGGCGCACTTTTCCTGCTGGTGCTGCTGACGACGACCATGTCAGTATTATCATTGCTGGGCATGGCGCTGGCGGCTGGCATTGCGGTGGCAAGTTTTGCACCGCTTTGGAAACGCAATTTGCGCCGGACCCCGCTTCACACCTACGGCATGGTAATCGCGCATTTCGGTATCGCCGTGGCTTTGGTTGGCATGGCTTCGGAAAGTAGCTTTACCGAGGAAAAACTGGTTGCTGCAAAACCGGGTGATGAAATCACGGTCAACAAATGGAAATTGAAATTCGAGGCGATTGAACCAGTGGCAGGTCCGAACTGGACCGCTTTGGAAGCGCGCATGACGGCTAAATATGACAACGGCAATATTGTTGAAGTAGCACCACAGAACCGGATGTTCGCCTCCGCGCAAACGCAAACTAGCGAAGCTGCCTTGCTGACGCGTTGGAATGGGCAGCTTTATGTCGTGCTAGGCGATGGCGATACTGAAGGGCGCTGGCAGGTTCGGACCTGGTGGAAACCATTTGTGACATTGATTTGGTATGGCGGAATATTGGTCGCGCTGGGCGGTCTTCTTGCCGTAATAGGGCGTCTGCGGCGGAGCTATTTGCAGCGCAAACAAAAAGACTATGCGGAACTAGTGCTATGAACCGCTGGCTCCTTTGGCTGCCTCTGGCTCTATTCGGGCTTTTTTTCGCGGCGGTTGCCGTCGGCTTGATGATGCCAAAAGACAATATCATAGAATCGAAAATGGTTGGCAAACCCATGCCAGCTTTCACTCTGCCTGCCGCCGTTGAACAGCGTCCAGGATTGAGCAGTAATGATTTGGCAGATGGCAAACCCAAGCTGCTCAATATCTTCGCCAGCTGGTGCGTGCCTTGTATTGCAGAGGCGCCGCAATTATTGGCGCTCGAGAAAGCTGGTGTTGAGATTCACGCCATTGCCAGTCGTGATACTCCTCAAGATATTGCCAATTTCCTCAACCGCTGGGGCAATCCCTATAGCAAAATTGGATCCGATACGACGAGCTCGGTACAGTTGGAGCTTGGATCATCTGGTGTTCCGGAGACGTTTGTGATCGATGGAAATGGTATCATTGTGCACCAACATATTGGCGATATCCGGAAAGAAAATGTCCCCGAATTGCTAAAGATTTTGGAGGAATCCGAATGAGATACCTGGTTTCCATCGCGATTTTGATCTTTGCGTGGCCAGTCGCTGCGCAAACCGGATTGCCGCCAGCGCCTTATGCCGACCGGCAATTGGATGATCCAGCTAAGGAAGCTGCGGCCAGCGAGTTGATGGAAGAATTACGTTGTCTGAAATGTCAGAGCCAGTCGATCGCGGATAGCAATGCGCCGATGGCTGGTGACATGCGTAGTCAGGTTCGGGAGCGTATTGCTGCGGGCCAAACACCAGAGCAAATCAGAAGCTGGCTGATTGAACGTTATGGTAATTGGGTAACTTATGATCCGCCTGTGACGGCGGTGACATGGCCGCTGTGGATCGCGCCAATTTTCATGGTTATCGCTGCCCTGTGGCTTGCACGCGGCCGGTTTCGCCGGGCAAAGGATAAAAGCTAATGGGTTGGTTGATCCTCTTGGGCTTTTTGCTGTTGCTTGTTGCTGGGCTGATCTGGTTCGGGAAATTGCCGCGTGGTACATATGAATTGACGGGTGCAGCGCTCTTGCTTGGCGTTGCCGGCTATGCGTGGCAGGGAAACCCCGGCATGGCAGGGGTGTCAATTGAACCGACCGAGAAGCCCAATAGCTTTGATGACGAAAAAACGGTTTCACGTGATGAAATGGGTGAGCGCTTTGGTACCGCTCGGCAATGGCTGGTATTTTCAGATGCCCTGAATCGGCGGGGAAAACACGGTGCGGCAGCTAATTATTTGCGCAATGGTGTCAAGGAGCATCCCAATGACCCTGACCTATGGGTCGGGCTAGGCAATGCGCTGGTCGTTCATGCCGATGGTATCATTACACCAGCGGCCCAGTTTGCTTTTCAAAAAGCGGCTGACATTTCACCCGAACATCCGGGACCGCCTTTTTTCCTTGGCATGGCCTATGCGCAATCTGGGAAGATTGATCAGGCCCGAGCGATCTGGACAGAGCTGCTGGAGCGCAGTCCGGAAGATGCACCATGGCGTAAGGATCTCGAGTCGCGTTTGGCTTCGATGGAACGAATGCAGCCATCGCTTCCGGCCGTTGCCGAACCTGCAGCCGGTAACTAAAACATAGCATTATCAGTATTTTGAAGGTCGTATCTGTTGGTTTAGTTGCGTGCTATAGAGGCTCATGCTAGTCGCGCGCGCTTGTCGAAACAGGCGCGCCGGAATAGTGCAACTGCTTTGACCCAATCAGGGGACCGCCAAAACGGCAATCAATGTCTGAATCGACGTCACAACCGAAACGGAAACGCAACCGCGTAATCCAGCCTCACGGTTCACGCCAAGAAGGAAGCGCCGTTGCAAAACTGGCCGCTGGTGCGATTGGTATTGTGTTCGGCGACATTGGTACGAGCCCGCTCTATGCGTTTCGTGAGACGTTTGTTGGTGCCCATCCTCTGGAGCTCGACAAGCTTCACGTATTGGGAGTCGTCAGCTTGATTTTCTGGTCGATGACCTTGGTGGTTGCGATCCAATATGTGACCATATTGATGCGCGCGGACAATAAAGGGCAGGGCGGCAGTCTCGCCGTCGTCGCCTTGTTGTCCGGGGCCTTGCGACGATCAAAATTCGGCTGGGTAGCGATATTATTGGGCGTTTTTGCGACTTCTCTATTTTACGGCGATAGCATGATTACGCCTGCTATTTCTGTATTGTCAGCTGTTGAAGGCCTAACAGTTGTGAACAGCGGCCTGCAGCCAATGGTTATACCTATTGCCGTGGGCTTGCTGGTCTTTCTGTTCATGATCCAGTCGCGGGGAACCGCAAAAATCGGGGCATTATTTGCGCCGGTCATGTTCGTTTATTTCACTGTCATAGCCATTTTGGGGCTGACGCAAATATTCCAGACACCGGAAATATTGCTGGCGCTAAACCCCTGGTATGCTTTTCAATTCTTTCTGATTGATGGGTTTAAGGCCTTTTTGGCCTTGGGTTCGGTCGTGTTGGCGGTGACCGGATCAGCGGCTTTGTTCGCCGATATGGGGCATTTTGGCCGGAAACCGATGCGCATCGCCTGGTTCGGTTTTGTGATGCCTGCCTTGCTGTGCAACTATTTTGGCCAAGGCGCGATGATCATTGGCATGGATGACGCCAGTGCAGCAGCCGCAATCCAGAACCCATTTTTCTTGCTGGCCCCTGAGATGCTTCGTCTGCCGCTGGTTATATTGGCGACCATGGCAACCTTCATTGCCAGCCAAGCTGTTATATCGGGAGCTTTCTCCGTTACGCATCAGGCGATCCAGCTGGGCTTCATCCCGCGCCTCACGGTCAAGCATACCAGCGCATCGGAAGCTGGTCAGATATATATCCCAGTGATCAACTGGACCATCATGATCGCAGTTCTGATCCTGGTACTCACTTTCCAAAGCTCCAGCAGCTTGGCGTCTGCTTATGGTATCGCTGTTACCGGCGCGATGTTGATCGATACCTGTCTGCTCGCCGTTCTGGTATTCACATTGTGGAAGTGGAAATGGTGGTATGCGGTGCCACTAATCGCACTGTTCTTCGTTGTAGATGGTGCCTATTTTGCAGCTAATCTCACCAAGGTTCCGCAAGGCGGCTGGTTCCCGCTCATGGTCGGCGGCTTCGCCTTCCTGCTGCTCACCACTTGGGCTAAGGGGCGCAAGATCATGCGCGAAAATATGGCGGAAGCAGCCATGCCGATTGAGATTTTCACCAAGTCGGCGAAAAACAGCGCGACCCGAGTGCCCGGAACGGCGATTTTCATGGCGTCTAACTCGGTTGGTGTTCCGTCGGCTTTGCTTCACAATATCAAGCATAACAAGATCATCCACGAACGGGTGGTCGTGCTGACCGTCAACATCAAAGACGTGCCCTATGTAGAGTTTGAAAACCGGATCGAGGTTAAGGATCTCGGCGATGGTTTCTATCGTTTGATCCTGAATTATGGCTTCATGCAAGAAACCAATGTTCCTGCGGCCCTGAAAAAGGTCAAAGAATGCGGCATGGACTTTGACATGATGACCACCAGCTTCTTCCTATCGCGGCAGACATTATTGCCGTCAGAGAAGCCAAAGATGATGATCTGGCGAGAGAAGATCTTCGCGTGGATGTTACGTAATGCCGCGACGGCCATGGAGTTTTTCAAGCTTCCGAGCAACCGTGTGGTCGAGCTCGGCAGCCAGATGGAAATCTGACGCTAGGACTGACGTTCGAATATCAGCTTTGTCCACCAAACGCCTGTGGCCTTGTTATTGGGTAGAATGGATTCAGATCGCTCGTTGTAAAGCGGAACGAGCTTGTGCTGCGATGCCAGTGCGATTGTCTCTTCCGCGGAAACCGCAAACATTCTCCTGCCTCGAGGGACTGGACCATGTCTTAGCGAAACAAAAAGACGACCACCTTGGGCGAGCAGGGCTGTGACGGCACCCATGGCGGCTTCCCTTTGGCCCTCGTCGAGATGCATCCACACGGCATTGATCATTATGAAGTCAAACTTTTCCTTCAAATTTCTGACGCTTGTCAGACCAGGTAAGCTGTCATTCAGCCATCTAATGGTTGGTGAGGGGTGTAAGCGGATTGCTCCCTCCCTCAGTTCTTTGGTTGGTTCTGCAGCGGTGACGTCATGCCGTCTCTCATCAAACCATGCGGCATCTCTTCCGGTACCCGAACCAATGTCGAGAATTTTGGAGCGCTTTTTCGGAAAATAATCAATTACCGCCCGATAGCTCTCTTCGAACGAGAGGCTTTCATATTGCTCCAAGAGGAAAGGGGCTTGGTCCGCATAGCCTTCCGTGCCGCTAATAAAGTCGTTTTTCATGCATAACAGTGTCTTGTGAACTCTGGCATTTGTCTATCGTAAATTTTTCACCCGCAAGGGCAATATTTGGTGGCGCACAAGGATGACGTCTACTAGATAGCGGGCATTCGATTCTTGTCTTGATATTGAGGACAAAGCTTATGCGTGTCGCCATTGCTTCTGACCATGCCGCCATAGAAATGAAAGCCGCTTTAGTAGAGTGGCTTACCGAGGCCGGGCATCAGGTGGATGACTTGGGGCCGATGACAACGGACAGCGTCGACTATCCTGACTATGGTTATAAGCTGGCCGATGCTGTTGCATCCCGGAGTGCCGAACGCGGCGTAGCGCTGTGCGGGTCCGGCATTGGTATTTCCATCGCGGTCAACCGCAATCCGGCTTGTCGATGCGCACTGGTTTCCGAAGGCCTTTCTGCGAAGCTTTCCCGCGAACATAATGATGCCAATGTCATTGCAATCGGCGCGCGTTTGGTCGGGATCGAAATTGCAAAAGATTGCCTGAACAATTTCTTGAACACAGAATTTGGCGGAGACCGGCATCAGCGCCGCGTTGATAAACTATCCGCACCATTAACCGAAGGAGCAGCGTGATGAGTAATGTCGCAGATATACAGGATATCCGCCAGACCGGGTTTTTCGATTTTTCTGTTGATGAGAGTGACCCTGCTGTTGCCGGTGCGATGAACGCAGAAATGTCGCGTCAGCAGAACCAGATTGAACTGATTGCTTCTGAGAATATCGTGTCCAAGGCTGTGCTTCAGGCGCAGGGATCGGTGTTCACCAACAAATATGCAGAAGGCTATCCTGGCCGTCGCTACTATCAGGGCTGCGCGCCATCTGATGATGTCGAGACGCTGGCGATTGATCGTGCCAAGCAGCTATTCAATTGCGGCTTTGCCAATGTTCAGCCGCATTCAGGAGCGCAAGCAAATGGAGCTGTCATGCTGGCACTGACCAAACCGGGTGATACCATCCTTGGCATGTCGCTTGATGCTGGTGGACATTTGACTCATGGCGCTAAGCCCGCGCAATCGGGCAAATGGTTTAACGCTGTTCAATATGGTGTGAACGAAGATGATCATCTGATTAATTACGAAGAAGTTGAGGCGCTTGCCAAAGAGCATCAGCCGAAACTGATCATCGCCGGTGGTTCTGCCTATCCCCGCCAGATTGATTTTGCGAAGTTCCGGGCGATTGCAGATGCAGTCGGTGCCATCTTCATGGTTGATATGGCGCATTTTGCTGGGCTGGTCGCCGCTGGCTATCATCCAAACCCGCTGGAATATGCTGATGTTGTTACCACGACAACGCATAAGACCCTGCGGGGCCCCCGTGGCGGCATGGTGCTGACCAATGATGAAGCCATTGCCAAAAAGATAAATTCAGCTGTTTTTCCTGGCCTGCAAGGCGGCCCGTTAATGCACGTCATCGCTGCGAAAGCGGTCGCCTTTGGGGAAGCGTTGCGGCCTGAATTTGCAAGCTATTCCGCGGCCGTTATCGAAAATGCGAAAGTGTTGGCTGCGCGTCTGAAAGAACGCGGCACTAATGTAGTTGCTGGCGGAACGGATACCCATTTGGCTTTGATCGATCTCTCACCGCTGGGCATTACCGGCCGTGATGCTGACGAAGCGCTCGAACGAGCCGGCATTACTTGCAACAAGAACAGCATTCCAAACGACCCTCAGCCGCCCATGAAAACGAGCGGCATTCGCGTCGGTTCACCAGCTGGCACCACGCGTGGCTTCGGCCCCGCTGAATTTCAGATGATCGGCGATATGGTCGCCGATGTACTCGACGGACTGCGTGAAAAAGGCGAGAGCGGTGACCCGGCCGTTGAGGCCAATGTTCGCGAGCGTGTTCAAGAACTTTGCAGTCGTTTTCCCATTTACCCAGAATAAGCGAAACCAACTTTTATGCGTTGTCCCTTTTGCGCCTTTGACGATAGCCAAGTAAAAGATAGTCGGCCGACCGAAGATGGAACCACCATCCGGCGGCGGCGGCAATGCGAAGGTTGTGGTGCGCGCTTTACGACTTTTGAGCGGATACAGCTTCGCGAGATTACCGTGGTAAAGAGTGAAGAACGGCGTGAGACTTTTGATCGGTCGAAAATTGATCTGTCTGTATCGCTAGCGTGTCGCAAGCGCGGGATTGCGCAGGAGCAAATGGATCAACTGGTCTCTGGCATACAGCGCCAACTGGAAACCAGTGGCGAGAATGAGATACCATCCAAACGCATTGGTGAGATGGTAATGGACGGCCTGAAAGGGCTCGACAGCGTCGCCTATATCCGGTTCGCATCGGTCTATAAGGACTTTACAGAAGCCAAGGACTTTGAAGAATTTGCCGGCAGCGTGAAAGATGTTGCGATCAACGACACCGCAGGGAAATGAGCGGCGCCAAATGAGTACCGGAAAACCGATTATCGTTCTGGTAAAGCCGCAGCTTGGCGAGAATATAGGTAAAGCGGCGCGTGCGATGCTGAACTTTGGCCTGACCGAAATGCGGATTGTTGATCCTCGCGATGGCTGGCCCAATCCATCGGCTGGGCCAACAGCAGCGGGCGCGGATAATGTTCTGGAAGAAGCACAGGTTTTTGCGACTACGGCAGAGGCGGTAGCGGACTGTTCGCATGTCTATGCAACAACGGTGCGAAAGCGCGGAATGACCAAAGAGGTGCTGACACCCGTTGAGGCGGCGGCTGATATGGCGTCTGCGAGCGGTAAATGCGCGATATTGTTCGGCCCCGAGCGTTCCGGTCTGGAAATCGTCGACGTGGAACTTTCACGGAAGATCATCACAGTACCGATTAATCCCGAATTCGGGTCTCTTAATCTGGCACAAGCGGTCATATTGGTGGCTTATGAGCTGTCCAAGATGGACAATGCCGGAACTGTACAACCGACCATCGAAAAGAAAAAACGGGAACCGGCCCCGCAGATTGAGCTGGATCGTTTCTTCGAGCATTTGGAACGCGCTTTGGAAGGGGCAGGATATTTCTATCCGCCGGACCGCGCGCCTGCGACGAAGGTGACGCTGCGCAATATGATTACCAAGCCGGCATGGACCAATGAGGAGGTTCAGACGTGGCGAGGGGTGATCAGCTCTCTTGAAAAGCCGTTTGTCAAAAAATGACCGCCTGAGCGACTAACTGTCTCTCAGTTGATCCCATTTTTGCAATTCATAGCTGATCGACGTTTCTATCAGCATTTCCCATATCGCAGCCATGGTAGGAACCGGAACGCCAGCTTCGCTAGCAAGCTGCTTCACATGTTCCAGAACCTGCGCTTTTCGCCCTTCATCCCGGACGGTAGTGCGATCCTGTTTGATCCGCGCGGCGGCGTCCATACAGGCGAAGCGTTGGGTCATCAGAGCGATGAGTTCACTATCAATACGGTCCACTTGTTCGCGGACATCAGTCATGGTTTCCATCGGTGGAAGCGTGGTCGTTTCTGTCATGTCAGCGCCTTTAATCACTGAGATCGCTCAAGTCGAGTAATGATGGGGATTTTGGTGCGAATTTTGGGCCTACGGATGCTTGACAATCACCGGTTAGATCGTCATAGGCCGCGTCTTGCAATTGGCTCCGCACCCCGGTGAAGCGGTAGCCGCGTTAATCCAAGCGGATTTTCGGTGCATTCCGGGACGAATTGAAACAGCAAATTAGGAGTCATTGATATGACAAAGCGTACCAGCTCGAAATATAAACTTGATCGCCGCATGGGCGAAAATATTTGGGGTCGCCCCAAATCACCCGTCAATCGCCGCGACTATGGTCCCGGCCAGCACGGTCAGCGCCGCAAGGGCAAGCTTTCCGACTACGGCATTCAGCTGCGCGCCAAGCAGAAGCTGAAAGGCTATTATGGCGACGTGACCGAAAAACAGTTCAAGCGCGCTTATAAAGAAGCATCAAGCATGAAAGGCGATACCAGCCAGAACTTGATCGGCCTGCTGGAGCAGCGTTTGGACATGGTCGTGTATCGCGCCAAATTCACCCCAACGATTTTTGCTGCTCGTCAGCTTGTCAGCCACGGTCACATTCGTGTGAACGGCGTAAAATGTAACGTTGCTTCGCGCAAAGTGCAGCCTGGTGATGTTGTATCGCTGAGCGATAAGGCCAAAGAAATGCTTCTGGTTATCGAAGCACAGAGCCTGCCAGAGCGTGAAATTCCAGAATATGTCACGCCAGACGGCACCGACAAAGTCACCTATGTCCGCGTACCAACGCTGGACGAAGTGCCTTACCCGGTGACGATGGAACCAAATCTGGTTGTCGAGTTTTACTCACGCTAATTGTTTTCAAGAGGTTATAAAAGGGCGGTCCGCAAAGGCCGCCTTTTTTGTTTGTGTTAATGGCAAAGGCTTGCGCCAAATCAAGGACACTGCCACTAGTGACAATAGAAATCAGTTTGACGATTAAATTTGGATGAGGACTCTGAAATGCAAAAGAAATGGTTTGCCTTTGCGCTGACACCGGCGCTGGCTTTGGCGTCTTGTGTAATACAGGTGGATGATGCCGAAAACGCTGTCCCACTGCCAGAGGTCGCTGCACCGGAATTGTCGGTTGATACCATGCGCGATATTACGCGTGAGCTGTCTTCTGATGCTTTCGAAGGACGCGCGCCGGGCACTCCGGGTGAAGAAAAGACCCTTGCTCTTTTGACGAAGAAATTTGCCGAAGCGGGCATCGAGCCAGGCAATGGCGATAGCTGGTTTCAGGATGTACCGCTGGTCGAGATTGAAGCCAAGAACGTGTCTGATCTGACGGTCAAGGGCGGCACGGGCGACATGAGTTTCAAATATGGCCCTGAGATGGTCATCACGTCCTATCAGGAACAACCGAAAATTGATGTCGCCGATAGTGAGCTTGTCTTTGTCGGTTACGGCATCAATGCGCCGGAGCGAGAGTGGAACGACTATGAAGGTATAGACGTTAAAGGCAAAACCGTTGTCATCCTCGTGAACGATCCGGATTTCGGTACCGAGAGCCTTGAAGGCGAATTTGGTGGTCGAGCGATGACCTATTATGGCCGCTGGACATATAAATATGAAGAAGCCGCGCGTCAGGGTGCGGCGGCGGCGCTGATCATTCATGATACGGCTCCTGCCGCTTATGGTTGGAATGTTGTTGAATCCAGCTGGAGCGGCCCGCAATTTTATGCGCAGTCAGCCAATGGCGGTTCTGATCAAACGAAAGCCAATGGCTGGGTTCAGAAAGATGTGGCCGCTAGGATTTTTACCAGTGCCGGTCAGGATCTGGAAGCGATGATGACGGCTGCGAAGAACAAGGATTTCAAAGCCGTGCCGCTGGGCGTGACTGCCTCGATGTCCTTTGAAAATGACATCAGCAAGATGAACAGCAAAAACGTCATTGGCATGATCAAAGGCAAGACTCGGCCCGATGAATATGTGCTCTACACCGCGCATTGGGACCATTTGGGCCGCTGTAAGCCAGCGCCGGATGGTGATGATATTTGCAATGGTGCGGTCGATAACGCGACCGGAACCGCGGCTCTAGTTGCTCTTGCCGAAGCGCATGTGAAGGCAGGCGCATCGGATCGCAGCATTATTTTTCTGGCGGTAACGGCGGAAGAATCCGGCCTTCTTGGTTCGAAATATTATGCTGAGAACCCAGTCTATCCGCTGAACAAGACAGTTGGCGGTGTGAACATGGATGCTTTTGGTATGGCCGGTCCTGCGAAAAATGTTGTCGTGGTTGGTAAGGGCAAATCTCAACTGGATCGCTATCTCGAAGGCGCTTTGACTGTCGACGGGCGGACCGCAGAGGCGGAACCGACACCGGAAAAAGGTTTTTATTATCGTTCCGATCATTTCAGCTTCGCGAAGCTGGGCGTGCCGATGATCTATTTTGAAGGTGGCGAAGACCTTGTCGAAGGCGGCCGTGAAGCCGGAGAAGCGATCAGTAAGGATTATACTGAGAACCGCTACCATGGACCTAAGGATGAATTTAATCCGGATTGGAACTGGGACGGCGTCATGGGTGATCTGAAAGTCTATTATACGGTCGCACGGATGTTGGCGATGACGGAAGACTGGCCGAACTGGAATGACGGCGATGAATTCCGCGACATTCGTGACAAGAGTCGAGCTGGGACCTGATCTCTAGCTTTTGAACTAGCGATGAGATGGCCAGCCGAATGGGAACTGCATGAATCGGTCTGGATTGGCTTTCCGGGCAATCCTGAAGAATGGCCAGGGCAATTGGTGGAGGCGCAGCGTGAAGTTGCCGCCTTCGCCAATGCCATTTGCGATGATGGTTGTGGCGAACAGATCAAGCTAGTTTGCCGGGATCAGAAAGATGCCGATCGAGCTGCCAAACTTGCCCTTGATCATGTCGAAATTTTGGTCGAACCGTTTGGGGATATTTGGCTGAGGGATACGGGGCCAATTATTACGGTTGGTGAGAATCGCCAGGCGCATGATTTTGGCTTCAATGGCTGGGGCCGAAAATTTGAAATGGCGGGTGATCAAGATATTGGCCAGCGCCTTGCTGCACCAACAGAAATGTCCGTCATCTCGCATGATTGGGTGCTTGAAGGCGGGGCGATTGATGGAGACGGCGCTGGCCATCTTGTTACTACCGAACAATGTGTGCTCAATTCCAACCGCAACGAAAATATGAGCAAGGAGCAGGTGGGTGAGAAGTTACAGCAAGCCCTGAACATGGAACATATCTGCTGGCTTGGTGATGGGTTGATGGCTGACCATACCGATGGTCATGTCGACAATCTTGCGCGCTTTGTGGCGGTGGGTAAGGTGGCAATTCCGGAAGCCAGTGAGGCTGATGACCCTAATGGTGATATTTTTGACGATGCTGCGAACCGCGCCGCCTCCGCTGGCCTGGACGTTGTTCGGATTCCATCCGCAGGCAGATATGAAATTGACGGTCAGGTTGCGCCTGCGAGCTATATGAATTTCTACATCGGCAATACAGTTGTTGTCGTGCCGCAATATGGAACTAGGTCTGATGCTGCTGCGGTGCAGGCCATTGCTAAATTGTTTCCGAAGCGAAAAGTGGTGGGACTATACAGCACGGCCTTGCTGCATGGTGGCGGAAGTTTTCATTGCATCTCTCAGCAGATTCCAAAGCTTTGACTGACTGTAACCTCTGCCCGTTTCGATCGAACTATGTTTGAGGGGAGCAAAATGCTAATCCTCTTTCAGATGCTTTAGGGGATAGTTGATGGCCGATGGAATTTTGAGTGTTTTGAGCACGCTCACATATATATTGGTTTTTCTGCTTGGTCTTGGGCTGGCAGGGGTGATTGCCTTGTTCGTCATAGATGTGACGCAGAAACAAGATGCCGTGCGCCGTAACTATCCGGTCATCGGTCGGTTTCGCCATCTGTTCAGCAGCCTGGGAGAATTTTTCCGGCAGTATTTCTTTGCCATGGACCGCGAAGAAATGCCCTTCAATCGAGCAGAGCGGGAATGGGTAGGGCGTGCGGCAAAGGGCACCGGCAACACCATTGCTTTTGGCTCTACCAAAAACCTTGATCCTGCGGGCACGCCGATTTTCGTGAATTGCCCGTTTCCAACGCTGGAAAAAGATGCGGCCGAAACCGCAACATGCACATTAGGCCCCTATTGCGAAAAACCCTTCGAAGCAAAATCACTGTTCAACGTTTCCGCGATGAGTTTTGGCGCGCTGTCTGTGCCTGCCGTGCAAGCTTTGTCTCACGGTGCCAAAATGGCGGGATGCTGGATGAATACCGGTGAAGGCGGTTTGTCGCCTTATCATCTTGAAGGAGGCTGTGATATTGTCTTTCAGATTGGCACCGCTAAATATGGCGTGCGCAATGATGATGGTAGCCTGAATGATGATAAACTACGCGCAATAGCGGACCACGAGCAAGTCCGTATGTTTGAGATTAAAATGTCGCAAGGCGCAAAGCCGGGCAAGGGCGGAATCCTGCCGGCCGCGAAGGTCACCGAGACAATAGCGAAAGTGCGCGGCATTCCGGAAGGCCAAGCGTCGATTTCTCCCAATCGTCACCCCGAGATCAATAGCGTGGAAGACATGCTGGATTTTATCGAGCATGTCCGCAAAGTCACTGGCAAGCCAACCGGTATCAAGGCCGTAGTTGGCGCTTATGGTTGGCTGGAAAGCCTTTGCGAGGAAATTCATCGTCGCGGTATCGAAAGTGCACCGGATTTTTTCACCCTCGACGGCGGCGATGGCGGGACGGGCGCAGCGCCCATGCCATTGATGGACAATGTTGGTCTGCAGCTGGATGAAAGCCTGCCGATGCTCTCTGATATCTTGCACAAATATGATCTGCGGCAGCGTGTCCGGATTATCGCATCGGGGAAAAGGATTACACCTAGTGAGGTCGCTTGGGCAATTTGTGCGGGTGCGGATTTCGTCAACAGTGCTCGCGGTTTCATGTTCTCGCTAGGATGTATTCAGGCGATGAAATGCAACAAGAATACCTGTCCGACCGGGATTACAACCCACGACCCCCGTCTCCAGCGCGGCCTTGATCCATCGGATAAGAAGGTCAAGGTTGCGAACTATTGTAAAAGTCTGGTTCATGAGGTGGAAGTTCTGGCTCATAGTTGCGGCGTTGATGAACCGCGTCAATTGGGCCGTAAACATGTTCGTATTGTCCAGGATACCGGCAAGTCTGTTCCTCTTGATGAACTCTATCCTCGACCAGAGGTTCTCAAGAAATTCAAGGTGATAGAAGACGTCTCTGGATAAACTGCTTTGCATGACCGTGCAGCTGATTTATGTTCTCTATCAGAAAGACATTCCCCAACTGAAAGGCCCGTAAGAATGACAAAGAAGCTCCTATTCGCTGGTATCGCGACTGGATTATTGGCAACGGCTGCGGTTCCCGCGATTGCGAAGCATCATGCCAAAGATGGCGCGATGCACAGTGATGCCGACCTGTCAGTGGTGATCAGCCATGATCGGCGCAAGGATGACAAGGCCCGCGATGTTTATCGCAATCCTGCTGAAACTTTGGCTTTTTTTCAGGTTAAGCCCACGCACACGGTTGCCGAATATGGTCCGGGTGGCGGATGGTATACGCGGATATTATTGCCTTATTTGAGCAGCAACGGAAAATATGTTGCGATCAACGGGGATAGCGACAGCATCAATTTTACCAGTCGTTCGCGCGAAGGTCGTTCAAAAAGCTGGCCAGAACGCTTCCCGGACGCAGCATCCAAATGGACCGATGTGTCTGCGGACAAGATTGCTGCTTTTGAAAGCGATGAAGTGCCAGATGAAATGAAGGGCAAGATTGACCGGGTTTTGATCTTCCGTTCGATGCACGGAATGCTGAATGGCGCTCGGTCTGATTCTGAACTGCAGAACCTCCGGGAAATTTTGGCAGATGACGGCATGATTGGAGTTGTCCAGCATCGTGCAAATGCCGACGCTTCTTACGCGATGTCCAAGGGAACCAAAGGCTATTTGAAGCAGGCATCGGTTGTCGCGCTGTTCGAGTTAAACGGCTTTGAACTGGTTGATTCATCCGAGATAAATGCCAACCCCAAAGACACGAAAGACTATGAGAAAGGCGTGTGGACACTGCCGCCCGTTCTGACCAACAAGGATGAAGGCAGGTCTAAATATCAAGCCATCGGTGAATCTGATCGCATGACATTGCTGTTCAAGAAACGACCTTAGTTTGACACGAGCGAGCAGCTGGGCTTTCTTCCGGCCATCGCATGAATTGGAATGAAAGGAATGATGATGAAAAAGAAACTGATGATCGGCGCGTTGACGGCGCTGGGAGTGGTTGCCATGGCCCCCGCTTCGGCAAAACATCATGAAGAAGACGGCGCTCACAAAGAAACGAATCTGCGCACTATCATCACGCATGAACGCCGCGCAGAAGACAAAGCGCGCGACAAATACCGTCGCCCAGCCCAGACAATTGGCTTCTTTGGCATTAAAACCAATCACACGGTGGTGGAATATGTGCCCGGTGGCGGCTGGTATTCCCGGATATTGGCACCTTATGTAGCGGATAACGGCAAGTTTATCGGTTTGACCTTTGCGCCAGATCCTTTGCCGTTTGGCGATGAGGCGAAAGAGCGCATTCGCAATTTTCCGACGAAATTTCCAAATGATGTTGCAGAATGGACTGGCATGCCGGCAGCAAAATTTACCGCCTACACCACCGACAAAGTGCCGGAAGAAGCAAATGGTACAGCCGATTTTGTCATCATCCCGCGCATGATGCACAATCTGATGCGCTGGAATCTGGCGGATAGCGAAATCAAAGTGATGCGTAACATGCTGAAAGATGGCGGCATGGTCGGCATCATTCAACACCGTGCCAAAGACGGGACGCCATTTAGCTATGCCGACGGCAATAAGGGCTATTTGAGAACAGATACGGTTGTCAAATTCATGGAGGCTCATGGCTTTGAACTGGTCAAACAGTCGGAGATAAATGCGAACCGGAAAGATACGGCGGACTATCCCAAAGGTGTCTGGACGCTGCCCCCACGCTATGCAGAAGGGGATACCGACAAGGCAAAATATGCTGCAATCGGCGAGTCTGACCGCATGACTTTGCTGTTCAAAAAACTACCATGATTGCCGGCTGAGCAATGGGTGAATTCGCGGTTCGGGCGATAGTTTCGGGCGTGATTGTGGCTATTGTTGCAATCATCGCCCGACGTTATCCCGCCATGGGCGCGCTGATCGCGTCGCTGCCGCTTATTTCCATATTGGCGATGATCTGGCTGTGGCGGGATACCGGCGATACAGAGTTGCTCGCCGGGCATGTGCAAGCGACTTTCTTCTATGTCATTCCCAGCCTTCCCATGTTTCTCATCATTCCAATCATGTTGCGGCAGGGGATGAATTTCTGGGCTTCGCTGTCGGCTGGCATATTGGTCACGATAATCCTGTATATCGCAACGATTCCGATTGCGGCCCGTTTCGGCATCAAGCTATGAGCGCCGCATGACACAGAATATCACGGTTGCCGCTCTGCAGCTTTCCTTAAATGGCAGCGAAGCGGAAAATATCGAAGCAATCAGCGCGCATGTGGCCGAAGCAGCGGAGCAAGGCGCGCAGATTATCTTGCCGCCGGAACTATTTGCCGGGCCCTATTTCTGCAAGACCGAAGATGAAGCGTTGTTCGCGCTCGCCAAACCGGCGCAAGACAGCGCGCCGGTTCAGGCCATGCAAAAAATGGCGAAGCGTCTGGGCGTAGCGATCCCGGCCAGTTTCTTTGAACGGGATGGTCAGCACTATTATAACAGCATCGCGATGATCGATCCCGATGGTGAGATCATGGGCATCTATCGCAAAAGCCATATTCCCGACGGCCCAGGCTATGAAGAAAAATTCTATTTCCGTCCCGGCAATAGCGGTTTCAAGGTCTGGGATGTGTTTGGCACGACCATTGGCATCGGGATATGCTGGGATCAATGGTACCCTGAAACAGCGCGGGCGATGGCGCTGATGGGTGCAGAAATCTTGTTTTATCCAACCGCCATCGGATCAGAGCCCTATGACGCCGATCTAGATACCAGCCGGATGTGGCGGCGCGCGATGCAGGGGCATGCGGTGAGCAATTGTATGCCAATCGTGGCGAGCAATCGCATTGGCGAGGAAGAGGGACAGGCCTTTTACGGTCACAGCTTCATCGCGAATGAATGGGGTGATCTGGTGCTGAAATATGGCGCGGAGGAAAGCGGTGTTTTGGTCGCGACTTTTGATCTGGAACAGGCGCGCAAGCATCGTGCTGGCATGGGGTTTTTTAGGGACCGCCGACCGGAGCTTTATGGGCGGTTGGTTGAGGATCGCTAGCGCTGCATGATTGCGGCTTTGAAAACCGCTTCAAACATCTCTGGCGTTAATCGCTTCGTGTTCACATTATATCGGCTGCAATGATAACTGTCGATCAGAAGGCGGCCGTCCGGCAGTGTATGCTCTGCGCCATGGCCAAATTTATGATCAGCGAGCTTTGCTCCTGCCATTCGGATCACGCTGTCATGGGCGATTTTGCCAAGAGCCAATATTACTTGCAAATGGGGCAAGCCGCCCAGCGCCTTGATCATATAGGGGCGGCAATTGTTAATCTCTGCACCATTCGGTTTGTTTTCGGGTGGCAGGCATTTGACCGCGTTGAGGATCATGGTGCCATTCAGGGTCACACCATCATCTATGCGGGATTGGAAAGAGCCGTTGGATAGCCCCACCTTATCCAGCGTAGCAAAAAGCAGGTCACCCGATGCATCTCCAGTAAAAGGTCTGCCCGTCCGGTTTGCACCTTCCTTACCCGGTGCGAGACCTACAATTGCCAGCCATGCGTCCGGATCACCAAAAGCTGGAACAGGGGCGTTCCACCAGTCATCATGCTCTTTGCGGAGCGATTTGCGTAAGCCCACCAAGCGCGGGCAGCGGCGGCAGTTTTTCGGCGCTTCGGCAAAAGGAAGGGGGCTATGATCGCTCATAGCCCCCGCCTAAAATCATTTGGACATTACGTCCAGTAAAGGACTGAATAATCAGTCTTTCAATTCAGCTGGAACAATACCGCCATTGGCTGCAATTTCCGACATGACTCGCTTGTGTAGAGCGATATTGTCTTCCGCAGATCCGCTATAGCTGGCATTGCCTAGCTCTTGCGCCAGTGCTTTGCGGTTTTCATAGCTCGCATCAATCTGGACAAGCTTCATCAGGTCGACAATTGACGATTGCCAGTTCAGCTTGTCTGATCCCGGTATGCTGTTCAGCCGAGCGGTAACGTCCACTTCGGTAATTGCTGCGCGGGCCGCTGGTGCCGCTTCTGCTGCTGGGGCTGCTGCCTCTGGCTCAGCGGCCTTGGCTTCGCCGCCGAAAATCGCGCTTTTGATTTTTCCGAATATGCTCATGATCATGCTCCTCTTTTTTCATGGGGGATAAACTTGCTATCCTTGCGATCTTTCTTCGGTCCTACATAGGCTAGAGTCAAATGCCGGATGTCTATTTTCTACAAGCTTGAGGTAAACAGGTGTGTAAACACTGGTAAAGCTTTCGAGTTCCCGATTTTAAAGCAAAAAATATGCTACTATCGAGTCGATCAGCAGAATCAATGATGGGGCCAAAAGAGCCGAAGGAGACGGGTATGAGCATTTTAGAAATCTTGCAGCAATCGGGTGGTATCGGGACCATGGCCAAGGAATTGGGCATTAACGAGAATGTTGCGCAAGCTGGTGCTGCGGCGCTGCTTCCTGCCATATTGGGCGGTTTCAAGAAGACGACCCAGGCACAGCCAAGCGGCCTCGACGGACTAGGCGGCCTTTTGGGGCAACTAGGCGGTGGAGGGCTGTTAGACAGCGTCATTGGCACCCAGCCTACACCGGTCAATCAGGGTAATGAGGTGCTCGGCCAGATATTCGGTTCGAAAGAAGTGAGCCGTACGGTTGCGGCCGGAGCCGAGCAACAAACAGGCATTAGCAGCGATTTGCTCAAGAAGATGCTTCCCGTCGTTGCGATGATGGTTGCCGGTTATATGGCCAAACAGGGCGGTGAGAGCTCTGGCGGTGGCGGCGGCTTAGGGGGGCTTATCGGCGGTCTGCTCGGCGGCGGCTCAAATACATCGTCCGGCGGCCTCGGCGGTCTGGGATCATTGCTTGATCTTGATGGCGACGGAAATCCGCTGGATGACATTATCGGCATGGCCGGTAAGCTTGTCCGCTAAGACGATTATCAACTGAAGGAGATAGAAAATGGGACTATTGGATAGCGCATTGGGTATGTTGCCCGACAATGTAAACTTGGAATCTATGGCTGAGAAAGTTGGCATGTCTGCGGATGAGTTGAAATCCGGCGGCGAAGCTCTGTTTTCCAAACTACAGGACGGCAGTGTCGATAAAGCTACGGCGATCAAAGAAGCGGCCGCAGAAGCCGGTGTTGACGCGGAAAAGCTGAAAGGTCTGATGCCTGCGATGGCTGAAAAAGCCGGTTTGGACGGCGAAGGCGGCCTGATGGAGAAATTGGGCGGTGAAGGCGGTCTTCTTGGCAAAGTTGGCGGTTTTCTGGACCGCGATGGCGATGGCAATCCACTGAACGATATCACGGATATGGCCAAGGGCTTCTTTAAGAAATAGGCTCTGGCTGATTTAGACAAAAAGCGGTTCTAGTCCTCCAACGCTTCGAGTTGGAGGACGCCGCCTTGGACAGCTGACACACGTGCGGTGGTCCCTTTTTTCATATCAGGTCCGGTGGCTGGCCATTCGCCATCTCCGACCTTTGCTCGGCCCCCGGTCGCGCTAATCGCCTCAACCACTGTAACGGTTTGACCCACCAGCCGCGCTGAACGATCGTTCAGCAGCGGATCCTCGCTTTCGACCTTGTTTGTCAGATACCAACGGCGGCCGAAGAAGACCGATGCCAGCGAAAGCAATCCGAACAGTGTGAATTGACCAGCAACAGTAATGTCAACGAACATCGCGACAAAGCCGGTAACCGCTGCGGCCGCAGCCAGCCAGATCAGGAACACGCCGGGCACCAATATTTCTCCGATACCCAGGAGCAGCGCGATTATCAGCCAGTGATAATGCGATTCCAGCGACATTACCTGTTCAATGATATCCATGCTTATTCGCCTTGTTGTTCAAACGGACCTTTGCGACGTGGCGGCGGTGTAATGGCACCGCCATGCTCACCCAGCGCCTCTTTGGCCAGTTCGCCGATGCCGCCTAATGTGCCGATAAGCTGGGTCGCTTCGACAGGGAACAAGATGGTTTTTGCATTGGGTGAAGTCGCGAATTTTTCGACCGCTTTGACATAATCCTGCGCGACGAAATAGTTGATCGCCTGCGCATTTCCGGTTGCTATTGCTTCCGACACCATCTGGGTTGCTTTGGCTTCTGCTTCTGCTTCACGCTCACGGGCTTCTGCGTCACGAAACGCGGCTTCCCGGCGACCTTCTGCTTGTAGAATCTGTCCTTGTTTCTCGCCTTCTGAACGAAGAATTTCAGAAGCACGAGCGCCTTCAGCATCAAGGATGTTAGCACGTTTTTCACGTTCTGCTTTCATCTGCCGGGCCATGGCGTTGATGATATCTTGTGGCGGCCGAATGTCTTTAATTTCCACACGCGTAATTTTAATGCCCCAAGGTGTCGTCGCATCGTCAATTACGGTTAGCAGGCGCCCGTTAATCTCGTCGCGCTTGGACAATGTTTCATCCAGATCCATCGAGCCCATCACCGTACGCAGGTTGGTCGTCACAAGGTTCAGGATGGCGTTATAAAGATCATTGACCTCATAGGCCGCCTTGGGTGCATCAAGCACCTGAAAGAAGACCACGCCGTCGGTGGAGATCATCGCGTTATCTTTAGTGATGATTTCCTGTCCAGGAATATCCAAGACCTGCTCCATCATGTTGACCTTGCGGCCGACGCGATAAAAAAACGCGGGAAAAAAGTTAAAGCCGGGCTTTGCGATGCTGGTAAAACGGCCAAAATACTCGATCGTATATTGATAGCCCTGACGAACAATCTTGATGCTGGCACCCAGATATATGATCACCAAAAGGAAAAAGAAAAATGCGGCTGTTAATTCCATCTGCTAAGCCCTCCAACTTTATGTCCGATTGTCATTGATTATTTGCGCTATAATGCCAAGGAAAAAGCGCATATTTCGCCAAAGAACAAGGTTATCACAGTCTATGCGTCTTTCTGTTGCTGTCGCCATTCTCATGCTGTTTTTTTCAGGAGGCGCTCAAGCCAAAGATATATTGGGAGAAATTTCAGAAACTGATTTGCGCGGGCATATAGAAATATTGGCCAGCGACGATTTTGGTGGCCGTAAACCCGGGACGGTGGGTGAGAACAAGACAGTCGAATATATTGCAACAGAATGGCAGAAGGCGGGATTGCAGACAGGAACAGGGACAAACTCATGGTATGCTCCCGTTAGTTTGGTGGACAGGACACCTTTGAAACAAACCTTTGATTTCAAATATTCAAACGGCAAGCGGACGAAAACCGTTCGGATTGATGACGATCAGATTTTCCTTCGGGGGGCCATGCAATTTGGCACTTTGTCCAATGCGCCTGTCATCCATGTCGGCTATGGCAATCGTCCGGTTGAAGAAATGGAGCCGATTATATCGGGCAAACTTGCTTTGATGTTTCTCTCATCACGGCCCGGTGCGAAGGATTTTCCCGGCTATCGCGAGCGAAAAGCAAATATCATCGCTGCTGGCGCGTCCGGCATCTTAACTGTGATCAGAAGTGAATCCCGCTTTGCACGGACTGCACGACGCTTTCGCACGGCCAGTACGAGTTTGGATGGCAAGGGCAAGCACGCCAATCTGGAGGGACTTATCAGCGGCAAGGCAGTCGATAAATTGCTACGCAAAGCCGGAATTGATCCCAAGAAGCTCTTCGAAGATGCAAAATTGGAGGAATTTCAGCCCATAATGACCGGTGTCTATGCGGATTTATCGGCTGAAACGCAGGTCCGAACCTATCAATCGCATAATGTCATCGGAAAGATAGCAGGACGCAAACCGGCCAGCGGCGCCGTTCTGTTTATGGGACATTGGGATCATCTTGGCGAATGTCGCGGGGAAGCCGAAGTCGACCGCATCTGTAATGGAGCAGTGGACAATGCGAGCGGGATATCTTTGCTCATCGAGACCGCCAAACGATTGACCAGCAGCAGGCTGGATCGCGATATTTATTTTCTGGCGACAACCGCGGAAGAAAGTGGGTTGCTTGGCGCACGCGCCTTTGCGGCACAGCCAAGTTTTACGCTTGATCGTCTGGTCGCGGTTTTCAACGCTGACACGGTAGCACTGGCTCCAGATGGCAAGCTGATTGCTGTAGTAGGACGGGGGGAAACTGATCTGGATGAAGATTTGGAGAAAGTGGCAGCTGCGCATGAGAGAGAGATAGACAAAAGCGACAAAGCCAATGCGTTTATCAAACGTCAGGACGCATATGTCTTTCTAGAACAGGATATTCCGGCCTTCATGATCACCAGCGCTTTTTCTGATCAGAAGCGGCTCGATAGCTATTTGGAAAGCCGCTATCATGACGCCAGCGATGAAGTTGATGAGCAACTATTGCTTGGCGGTGCCGCCGACGATGCTAATTTTCATGTCGCGCTGGGACGCTATTTTGGCAATGTCGACACCTATCGGAAGGAATCTGACCCGAATAGTGCTGCTAATAGTGCTGGCGAATAGATACAGAACTGATTACATGGGCCGCCACAGAATCAAATCCAGCATATCAGAAAGTGGCCTTCCATGAGCAGCAGAGAAATCCGAACCGGACTAACATTTGATGACGTCCTGCTGCAGCCCGGTGCATCTGACATTGTGCCCAGTCAAGCCAATACCCAGACATGGCTAACCAAGGATATCGCGCTGAATATTCCAGTTTTGTCCTCTGCCATGGATACCGTGACCGAGTCCGATATGGCGATCGTCATGGCGCAAATGGGTGGCATTGGCGTGCTCCATCGTAACCTGACGCTGGAGCAACAGATTGCAGCGGTGCGGCAAGTGAAGCGCTTTGAATCCGGTATGGTGGTCAATCCGATCACGATCGCGCCGGACGCAACATTGGCCGATGCCGAGGCAATCATGGCGCAAAACAAGATTTCCGGCATTCCGGTGGTGGAAGCGAGCGGCAAGCTAGTCGGGATACTCACCAATCGTGATGTGCGTTTTGCAGAAAATCCTCGGCAGCCGGTTTCCGAACTCATGACCAAAGATGATCTTGTCACGGTGCCGGTCGGTGTCAGTCAGGAAGAAGCACGGCGCATGCTGCATCAACGGCGTATTGAAAAGCTGTTGGTAGTTGATGACAACTATCGTTGTGTGGGTCTAATCACCGTAAAAGATATCGAAAAAGCGGTGACCTATCCCCATGCGACGAAAGATAGTACCGGCCGCCTGCGCGTGGCTGCGGCATCTACGGTTGGTGATACTGGTCTCGAACGCACGGAAGCCTTGATCGACGCAGAATGTGATCTGGTTGTCATCGACACAGCCCATGGCCACAGTAAAATGGTTTCTAAGGCAGTGGAAGAGGTCAAAAAGCGTTCCAATCAGACCCAGATTATTGCCGGAAACGTGGCGACCGCCGCTGCAACGCGGGCGCTGATCGATGCGGGTGCGGATGGTATCAAAGTCGGCATCGGTCCTGGTTCGATTTGTACCACGCGTGTGGTTGCTGGTGTCGGTGTGCCGCAATTGACGGCCATTATGGATTGCGCCGAGGAAGCGGCTAAATCTGGTATTCCTATTGTCGCGGATGGCGGTTTGCGGACATCAGGCGATGTTGCCAAGGCGCTGGCCGCTGGTGCCTCATCGGTCATGGTCGGTTCGCTGCTGGCCGGTACGGAAGAAGCACCGGGCGAGACATTCCTCTATCAGGGACGGGCCTATAAAAGCTATCGCGGTATGGGTTCTGTAGGCGCTATGGCGCGCGGTTCCGCTGATCGCTATTTCCAACAGGATATTAAAGACCAAATGAAACTGGTGCCCGAAGGTATTGAAGGGCAAGTGCCGTTCAAAGGCCCAGCAGGTGATGTCGTTCATCAATTGGTTGGCGGCGTTAAAGCGGCCATGGGCTATACCGGTTCAGAGACATTGCAGCATTTGCGTGAAAATGCTGAATTTGTGCGGATTACCAATGCCGGGTTGCAGGAAAGCCATGTCCATGATGTATCCATTACCCGCGAAGCGCCCAATTATCCGACCCGTTAAAGAGGGCGATCCATGGTAGAATTGAAAATATTTTTGCTGCTGTTGGTTTGGCCCGAAGGGCAGGATCAAAGCGATCCCTTGTGGACAATTGAACCCTTCGAGACTGTCGCGGCCTGTCAGGACTATGCGATAATAGCCGTCGAAGACGCGATAAAGAAACATGGCGCTAATGCTCAAACGCAATTTCAATGTCTGAACAAAGATAGCCGTATCAAGGAATGACGCCCTCAGCGCGCCTACAGGCAGCCATTGAACTGCTCGACGAAATCATTGTCGCGGCGCGGGACAATGGAGCTTCGGGCGACAATATCGCCAAGAGATTTTTCAAAGCGCGTCGCTATGCCGGGTCCAAAGACCGCCGTGCTGTACGCGAACATGTCTATACCGCGATCCGGCGTTTTGGGGATCGGCCAGAAAATGGACGCGCTGCAATGGTCGGATTGGCGACAGAACAGCCCGAATTGCAGGAGCTATTCGATGGATCCGCTTATGGCCCCGCTGCGCTTACGGACAGTGAGCTTCGAGCAAGCGGTGAAACAATACCGGATTGGCTTTTGGATCGGTTTGCCGCGCTGATTGATGGTAACGAGCAGGCGGTGTTGTTTGACCGCGCGCCTTTGGATATCCGGCTTAATCCCAAAAAAGGTGATGCCAAGACGATCGAGGCTGCTTGGCCGGAAATCGAAGCGTTGCCTTTACCTAATGCCTATCGCTTGCCGACCGGAACAAATGTCGAGAATGATAAGCAGTATAACGGCGGCGAGATCGAGATTCAGGATCTGGGAAGTCAGGCAATAGTCGCTGCATGTTTACCTAGCGCGCCGAAACTGGTTCTGGATATGTGTGCAGGGGCAGGCGGTAAAACTCTGGGACTGGCGGCGCAATTACCGGATGATGCGCGGATCATTGCCGCTGACACGGATCGCGGCCGTTTGAGTCGCATAGAACCGCGCCTGCGCCGGTCCGGCGCTCGAAACATCGTAACAGTGTTGTTATCACCCAATAAAGAAGAAGAGGCGCTTGGCCCGTTCAAGGGCAAGTGCGACCTGGTGCTGGTCGATGCGCCTTGTACCGGTACCGGTACGTGGCGGCGTAACCCGGAATTACGCTGGCGGATGACGTCGAAAAGGTTGGATCAAACGACAAAATTGCAGGCACGCTTGCTGGAACTGGCTAGCAATATGGTCGCTCCCGGCGGACGGCTGGTTTATGCGGTTTGCTCCCTTCTGGACGCTGAAGGTGGTGATCAAGCAGAGGCTTTCCTGAAAAACCATCCGAAATGGCGGGATATAGAGGTTGATTTGCCGATAGGGCGGCCATATCGTAAAGGAACTCTACTCACCCCGTATCAAGACGGAACGGATGGCTTTTATTTTACCTGCCTCGAAAAATTGTGATAGCAGATCATGACAGGCGCAGGCATGTTCACCGAACGTGCAGGTGGCCCTGCTAAAAAGCCTGAGTCTTTATTGGAGCTAATTATGCGTTTTTCACCCGCCGCCCTTGCGATGTCCCTGGTTTTAGCCACTGTTTCCAGTGCTGGTTTTGGCCAGTCCGCTGATGTGGAAATCAAGGCCCGTTCGGTTGCCTATATGGAGCAGGGTGAAACGGCGCAGAAACAAGGCAATCTCGAACTGGCGACGGATTTATACGAGACCGCTTTGGCAGTGGATCCGCGCAATGGATCAGCATTTATCGCTCTTGCTCAGATCGCGCGAGTGCAGAAACTGCCGGGCAAAGCCATAAGATTTTACCGTGAGGCGTTGATCCTCGATCCCAATAATCTGGATGCACTGGCTGGGCAGGGCGAAGCGCTTGTTCAGCGCGGAGCCGTTGAAAAAGCGAAGATCAATCTTTCGCGGATTGAAACCCTGTGCCGAACCCGTTGTTCACAGACAACACAGCTTTCTTCTGTTATCAAGACATCGGAGAAAACGCCTGTATTGTCAGCACAGGCTGTAACGCCGAAACCAAAAGTCGGCGACGAAAAATCGGAAGAAGTTGCGCCTAACTAACGGCAATCAAAAGCCGCAAACTCCAGCTTAAAAGTCGTAAACCAGCGTTGCTCGGCTGAGTGTGTCCGTCTTCTGGCGACCTTCTGGCGGATTTGTTTCATGCTCAATCGCATAGGATAGACGGGCTTTCAGCTTGCCATTTATCTTGGCATCAAGCCCCGTCGTGGCGGTAAGGGTATTGGTACCCGATGAAAATATCACATTGGCACTCGTCAAACTTTGCGCATCCGAGGCCACGGTCGCGCCTGCGCCCTGCGTTAATTTGAGATTTTTCGCGATTTGCCATCCCATATCCAGACCGATCAGACCAGCGAGACTGCTATCAGACCCGCCATCGGTAAACTCGGTAAGCCGCCAGGCCGGACCAGCTTTTAGATCGAGGAAGATATCTTTCTCTTTGATCACCGAATAACCGATACCGCCAGATACCGTGTAGCGTGAGGAAAAGCCCTGAAAACGATCGCGATCATATTGCGCTAGGCCATAGATGAATAGCCGATCATCAATTTTATATTCGGGCTCCAGTGCGGCGGCATATTGTTCTCTGCTAGTTACGCCATTGCTGCGCTGATAATCGGCGCGGGCCCGAAATTTGAGGCGCCATTTGACGGCATCCTTGGCGAGTTTAACTCCAGCACTCAAGCCAACGTTGCTCGAATTGCCGGTGTTACGAAACCCACCAAGCTCTCCTTCGCCCTTCCAATTTTCAAAGAAGGGCGCTTCCATTTTTGCTTTTTTTTCGGCCGCTGCGAGCTGTGCGCGCTTTGCGGTATATGTGGCCAGCATTGCATCAATTTCAGCGATATCATCGGGATTTACCACTTTGGCAAACTTGATTACCGATTTGACTTCAGCGTCTTTACCGGATTCTATCGCGGCATCGATCATCGCTTTTACAGGTTCCGGAAGGGCTGCTTGTGCTGGCGAAACAAAGCCAACGGCCGCCAGAGAAAACGGCCAAACTACCTTGTACAACATACTCTAATCCTGTGGCTATTACAGTTTACACTCAGATTAGCGGTCCAAATTCCTTCAAAATCGCGCGGTAAAGATCTCTTTTAAACGGCACGATCATATCCGGTAAATCTGACGGATCGGCCCACTTCCAATCCGAAAATTCCGCATGGTCTGTGGCAATATTGACATGCTTGTCTTCGCCTGTAAACCGCATCAGAAACCATGATTGGCGCTGGCCGCGATATTTTCCCTTCCAGATTTTACCCAATAGCTCATCGGGCAGATCGTAATAATATTCTTCCGCGCTGCGGGCGATTATCTCCACATGCGATGTGGTGACGCCGGTTTCCTCTTCCAGCTCCCGAACGGCAGCCGTCTCGCTCTCCTCACCATCATCAATACCGCCTTGCGGCATTTGCCAGGAATCGGGATAGGCGCTGTCTTTTGCATCCAGCCGTTGGCCAACAAAAATTTGCCCTTTCTTGTCGGCAAGCATGATACCAGCACAGGGACGGTAAGGAAGGTCGCTAAAATCGGTCATAGGGCCGCCAGGGTCGCTTTCAGGGCGTTGCAGATACCATCGACATCTTGTTGTGAAGATGGAATGCCTTTGCGCAGACAGATTAACCCATGGATATTGCCCTTTGCTTCGGTAAAGTTGACCGGAACACCAGCTTCTATGAGCTTGGCGGCATAGGCACGACCCTGATCCCTTAACGGATCGAGTCCGCCTGTAATCAGCACGGTTGGCGGGCTGCCTGCCAAATCGCCGTGGATTGGGTCGCAGCGCGGGTCGCCTGCAACGCCGGCATAATGGCCCATGAAATATTCCATCGAGTCCTTGGTCAGTAAAAAACCTTCTGCAAATTCTTCCATGGATCCTTCGGAAGCTGCATTGTCGACAACAGGATAGATCGGCACCTGCGCAATAACGGGGGCTGCTGCCGGGTTTTTAGCCAAGTCTTGTGCCACAACAATTGCGAGATTGCCGCCGGCGCTGTCACCGCATGGGATAAGGCCATCTATCTCGATACCCAAAGCTGTCTTCGCATTCTCCGCAATCCACCGGGTGGCCGCTTCACAATCGTCCGGTGCGGCCGGGAAGGGCGCTTCCGGCGCGAGACGATAGTCAACTGCAATCAACGGCAAATCCATCTGCGCCGCCATTTCCGTGCAATAAGGGTGATGGCTTTCCAGATCACCAATAACAAAACCGCCACCATGATAAAAAATAATCGCCGGACCGGCTTCACGGCTTTCCCGTTTGTCATAATAGCGCAGCTTGATATCACCGGCAGGTCCGGGGCAAGTCAGATCCTTGATAACCGCCAGTTCGGTAGGTTCCGCATCGACCAGAAACCGCATTCCAACATATACTTCGCGCGCTGCGGCTGGCTCCATCTGGTCCATTGGGACCTCCATGGCGGTTTCCAGCATGGCCAACATCGCTTGGGTATCGGGTCGCACAAAAGCCGTCGTCATCCTTTAATCTCCGTATTTTTGCATATTGATTTGCTACTGAACTTCTGGCGACTAGATCAGCCAGGGTTCACTAGGCAAGGTGTAATCTATTTCTTCAGCTTCAAACAAAAACTTTATCCCTAGTAGTTTTTATGGTTTGAAGCAGAGGGGAGAAGTGCTTTACCGCATCTTCTAAAGAGTTTTGGGTACGGAAATTATATATGGCTACGGCGCTTAAACAGGACGACAATAGCAACAACCAACCGGAGAATGCGGAAAATGTCGTCGTTCGTTTCGCTGGTGACAGCGGCGATGGCATGCAGCTTACCGGCGGGCAATTTACCTTGTCCACCGCATTGGCGGGCAGCGATCTGGCGACATTCCCAGATTTTCCCGCTGAAATCCGGGCACCGCAAGGCACTTTATTTGGTGTTTCCGCGTTTCAGATTAACTTCGGCAGCCGCGCGATTGAAACGGCGGGCGACCAGCCTGATGTCTTGATTGCAATGAATCCCGCTGCTTTGAAAACCAATGTGGATGCTCTGCGCGAAGGCGGTTTGATCATCGCGGACGCCGGCGAGTTCGGGAAACGCAATCTCGACAAAGCCAAATATGAGAATAATCCGCTGGAAGACGGGTCTTTGGCCAAGTGGCAGCTGCTCAAGCTGGATATTTCTGCGCTGACGCTGGAAGCAGTGAAACCGTTTGGACTCGGCAATAAAGAAGCATTGCGTAGTAAAAACATGTGGACGCTGGGTCTGGCGCTATGGATGTTCGAGCGCGAGCGGCAACCGATTATCGACTGGCTCAAGGCGAAGTTTGCGAAACTGCCCGATGTCGCAGATGCCAATATCGCAGCGTTAAATGCCGGTCATGCTTATGGCGAAACCGCTGAGCTTTCCGGTGATGGACTCGGTAGCGGTCATTTGACCACCCGCAAAGTGGGTGCTGCTCCGTCAGCACCCGGCCAATATCGTACCGTGACGGGTGCGGAAGCATTGTCCCTTGGTCTTGTCGCCGGTGCACAGCTGGCTGATATTCCAATGTTTTTTGGTGGTTATCCGATTACGCCAGCCTCTGCGATTCTCCACCACCTGTCGCGGCTTAAAGAATTTGATGTGACGACATTTCAGGCGGAAGACGAAATCGCAGCTATCGCAGCGGCAATTGGCGCGAGCTATGCTGGTAAACTCGGCATTACGTCATCATCGGGTCCAGGTATTGCGCTGAAAGGCGAAGCCATGGGCTTGGCTATCATGACCGAGCTTCCATTGGTGATTATCAATTCGCAGCGTGGTGGACCTTCGACAGGCCTGCCGACCAAGACCGAGCAATCGGATCTCTATCAGGCGATTTATGGCCGCAATGGCGATGCGCCGATGCCAGTCATCGCCGCTCGTTCGCCCAGCGATGCGTTTGAATGCGCGATTGAAGCAGTTCGGATCGCCGTGCAATATATGACGCCAGTCATGCTGCTAACCGATGGATATATTGCCAACGCAGCAGAGCCGTGGCAAATTCCCGATGTTGGTTCACTGGAGCCATTTCCGGTCACCTATCTCGACACAATGCCGGACGGCGGCCTGAAACCGTATAGCCGCGATGACAAGCTCGCACGGCCATGGATTAAGCCGGGCACCCCGGAATTGATGCACCGTATTGGCGGCATCGAAAAAGGCATTGATACCGGCCATATTGATTATGGCTCTGCCAATCACCAGCAAATGACCGAGATTCGGCGTGACAAGGTATTGGGTGTTGCGGACAGTATCCCCAATCAGGATGTTGCTTTGGGCAATGCAGGCGGTAAACTGGCTGTTGTTGGCTGGGGTTCAACCTATGGCCCGATCCATCAGGCCGTGCGCCGTGCGGTGGAGGCTGGTAAAGACGTAAGCCATATCCATATTAGGAATATCTGGCCGATGCCGAAAAATCTTGGCGAGTTGCTGAAAAGCTATGACCGCGTGATTGTGCCAGAGATGAATACCGGGCAGCTTAAAACCGTATTGCGCGATCAATATCTGGTCGACGCGAAACCGATCAACAAAGTATCGGGCCAGCCCTTTACCATTGCCGAAATTGATGCGGCGATTGAGGAGAATCTCTCATGAACGAGATGACAAAAATCACGACGCTGAAAGACTGGGAAACCGATCAGGAAGTGCGTTGGTGCCCGGGTTGCGGTGACTATGCGATCCTGAAAGCGGTTCAGCGGACCATGCCGGAACTTGGTGTGCGCCCGGAAGATACGTTATTTATCAGCGGCATCGGCTGTTCTTCTCGCTTTCCTTATTATATGGAAACTTACGGTTTTCATACGATCCATGGCCGTGCGCCTGCCGTGGCGACCGGAGCGAAACTCGCCAATCCTGATCTGGATGTCTGGATCATAACCGGTGATGGCGACGCGCTTTCCATTGGCGGTAATCACACGATGCATTTGTTGCGACGTAATCTGGATTGCCAGATCATGCTGTTCAATAATGAAATCTACGGCCTGACCAAAGGGCAATATTCGCCAACATCGCGGGTGGGTACGAATACTCCGTCGACGCCTTATGGGTCAGTCGATCGTCCTGCTAGTCCGTGTGCTTTTGCATTGGGTTCAGGCGCGCGGTTCATTGCGCGTGGCATCGATATTCATAAAGATCTGACCAATGTTCTGAAAGCGGCGCATGCCCATAAGGGCGCTGCCTTTATCGAGATTTTTCAGAACTGTATCGTTTACAACAAAGATGTGTTCGATGAATTTGCGGCGAAGAAAACAGCCGCGTCGACGCAGCTTTTGCTCGCGAATGGTGAACCGATGCTGTTTGAAAAAGGCGAGAAGGGCATCGCAATGGATCGCGAAACGCTCTCGCTCAAAGTGGTCGATGTTGTTGATGGCGACTGGCAGGCAGCGGGTGTGATTGTCCATGATGTGACCAATCGTTCGGTCGCCCATATGTTGATCGAAATGCCGTTCGGGGAATTCCCGATGGCCATCGGCGTGCTATATGATGATCCGCGTCCCACTTTCGAAGCGGCAGTGGTTGAGCAAAATGCGCAGGCGGCCGAAGACAAGAAGGCGGATCTGCAGGCTTTGCTCAACAAGGGTCAGACCTGGACGGTGACCGAGGACGGGCCGGAACTTTAGCGGCCTTTTCCGATACTTGATGCTTGCAATGTAGGAAATGCTTTGCCAGCATGCGGGTAAGGCTTCAGTCCTTTTCGTCACGCTATGGGGTGGGGCGATTCTGAACAGAGATTTCGTCGCTCATATGAAACAGTTCAACCGAAGATGACCCCCGTTTTGCGTATATACTGTATAATTTCTCGGACCGATTTAGCCGGCTGTCGATCGCATGGATAATCTGACTCACAGTCTCGCCGGAGCCGTTCTTGGCCAGCTCGGACTGAAAAAGAAAACCGGTCTGGGCATGGCGACCTTGATAATCGCGGCCAATATTCCGGATATTGATGCATTTGCGACGTTGCTAGACGGGCATCAGCATCTTGCCATTCGCCGGGGTATCACGCACGGGCCGATAGCGATGGTATTGCTGCCGCTCATCCTCACTGGCATCATGTTGTGGTTCGATCGCTGGCAAACCATGCGTGGCAAGCGGCCAGCGGATCGCTTGCCGATCCACAAAGGCTGGCTATTGGCCTTGGCCTATATTGGTTGCCTCAGCCACCCCGCGCTCGATTGGCTAAACAGCTATGGCGTTCGTCTACTCGAACCCTTTTCGTCGCAATGGTTTTACGGCGATAGCATCTTCATCATCGATATCTGGATTTGGGCGGCGTTGATCGCAGGCGTCTGGATATCACGGCGACGCGAGAAAAAGGGCAGGGACGACTGGCAGCGACCGGCGTGGGTCAGTTTTGCAACCATCTGTGCGTATATTTTTGCCAACGGGTTGATTACCGGCAAGGCGGAAGCAGATACCGAAATGGCGGTTGTTCAGCATACAGGGCAAAAACCGGATCAGGTGGTGGCGAATCCCGTACCGATCACTTTCTGGCGGCGGGAAATGCTTTGGCAAATGGGCGCAGGTGTCGATGCCAAATATGGCGAAACGATATTTGACCTCATCGATCCGGAGCCCTTTTATTGGAAAGGCGAATGGATTGAAAATGATGCAACTCAGGCCATGGTTGAAAAAGCTAAAAGATCAGACCCAAATGCAGACGCATATCTTTTTTGGTCGAGAATGCCAATTTTGCAACAGGACAAGAGTGCTGCATCCGAAGAAGGTGTGACCCTGAATGTCTCTGACATGCGGTTTCGCAGCCCTCTGGTTCAGGACCGTTTTGCCGTTAGCACTGTAATATCGAGCGATGAAAATCCGGGAGCAGGAGAAACTGCCATAGGCGGCCAATGACATCGCCCACGATCCTCTGGTTCCGCCGGGATTTGCGTCTTTCTGATCAGGCGGCATTGACCGCAGCCGCTGCCAAAGGCCCGGTAATCCCAGTTTATATACTAGACGACGAAACGCCAAAACACCGCAAAATGGGCGGCGCATCGCGCTGGTGGTTGCATCATAGCCTGAAATCTCTCGACACCGATCTGCGGGTCAAAGGATCACGGCTGATCTTGCGACGCGGCAAGACGGCCGACATATTGGCTGAACTTGCTGCGGAACACGGCGCCCAAGAAATCCACGCGCTGCATCATTATGAACCGTGGTGGCTTAATGCGCAGAAGGACTTGCGGGCCAAATTGGATGGCAGCACAGAACTAATCTTGCACCACGGCAATTATCTGCTCCCGCCCGGGACGTTAAAAACCGGTGGTGGCAGCCCCTATAAAATCTACACGCCTTTCTGGAAATCTCTCCGCGAGCGGATGCCGCCCGCAGAACCTATGGCTGGGCCAGAACATATTGCCGCGCCGGATGTTTGGCCCGGAAGCGACTCTCTCGAAGATTGGCACTTGTTGCCGATCAAACCCGATTGGGCGACCGGCTTTGTGGATATGTGGTCTCCCGGTGAGCAAGGCGCACAGGACAGTCTTGAAGCCTTTGTCGATAAAGCCGCGCAATATGATGAAGGCCGCAATCTGCCATCCGAACAATTGGTGTCCCGCCTGTCTCCGCATCTTCATTTCGGGGAAATCAGTCCAGCAGCGATCTGGAACCGGATTGCCGGGCAGGGCGCCAAAGTAGAAACCTATCTGAAAGAGATTGTCTGGCGGGACTATGCGCAGAATGTCGTTCAGCAATTCCCGCAATATGGCGGGGAAAGCTATCGCGAAAAATTCCGGGCATTCCCGTGGCGCGATATGTCTGACCCCAAGGTGCGCAAGGATTACAACGCCTGGTGTCACGGTCAGACCGGTTATCCGATTGTCGATGCCGGCATGCGAGAACTATGGGCAACAGGATGGATGCATAACCGCGTGCGGATGATCACGGCGAGCTTCCTGATCAAGCATTTGCTGATCGACTGGCGCGAGGGCGAAAAATGGTTTTGGGACACGTTGGTCGATGCCGATTTTGCATCGAATAGCGTCAATTGGCAGTGGACCTCGGGCACCGGAGTCGACAGCAATATGTTCGTCCGGATCATGGCGCCGCTGACCCAGTCAGAAAAATTCAACGCCGGTGACTATATCCGCAAATGGGTGCCGGAGCTGGCTGATGTCAGCGATCCGTACATCCACGATCCGGAAGAAAGCGGCGCGAAGCCCGCGCGCTACAGGTCAAAGATCATCGCCCATAAAGTGGCGCGTGCACGGGCTTTGGATGCCTATGCGCAGGTGAAGTGAGGGAAGGGATTGTAATCCCGATAGAGGTCGATTATCAATAATCGCAATCTGAAGAAGGATATCAGGTCGATGAATAAGTAGGTCGCCATTTGGCACATCAAAATGAAGTGACTTCAGTCCCTTGGGCTGGATATTTTGACACCTAGATTCAGGATCTTTTATGCACAGACTATCAGGAAAATTTTGCGTTATCACCGGTGCTGCCCGCGGTATTGGTAAAGCTATTGCCACAGCCTTTGTCGAGGAAGGGGCGTCAGTCCTTTTGACCGATAAGGACGCTGAAACATTGGCGCAGGCTGGACAGGAATTGGGAAGCCCAACCCTCGTCCTTGATGTGGAAAAAGAAGCCGATTGGAAACAACTGGCAGAGCTGCATCCCACGGCAGATGTCGTGGTCAACAATGCCGGCATTACCGGATTTGAAGCGGGCTTAGCGCCCCATGATCCGGAAAATGCGTCGCTTGAAGACTGGCGGGCCGTGCACCGGGTTAATCTCGACGGCACGTTCATGGGGTGCCGTTATGCGATCCGCGCCATGAAGGAGAAGGGGGCGGGTTCAATCATCAACATCTCTTCACGTTCCGGCATGGTCGGCATTCCCGGTGCTGCGGCCTATGCCTCGTCCAAGGCGGGGATCCGCAACCACAGCAAATCGGTGGCGCTCTATTGCGCGCAACTGGGTTTAAATATCCGCTGTAATTCCATCCATCCCGCAGCGATTATGACTCCAATGTGGGAACCCATGTTGGGTGAGGGCGAGCAGCGCGAGGCTGCGATGGCAGCATTGGTGAAAGACACGCCGATGCAACGTTTTGGAGAGGCCGATGAAGTCGCGGCGGTTGCTGTGCTGCTGGCTTCTGATGAAGCAAGCTATATTACCGGCACCGAGATGACGATTGACGGCGGCATACTGGCTGGTTCTGCTGCGGCTCCGGGTTCATGAAGCAGCGTTTGTTTCCTAAGGATAGTAACGCATTGCCAAGCAGTTACCTCTGGTCCATATTTGCGCGATGAATGCTGAGGCACCAAAACGTGGCAACCACCTGCTCGACGCGCGCAAGCGCTTCGGGACAGGTGGTGGGCTGCTCGCGCGTCTCGCTGCGCCAGGATTTCACCGGATATTGGACCGGATTGATGCGGGATTGGATCACGGTACGTTTGAAGGCAAGTTGCCCGATGGCACTACGCGTATTGTCGGCGGTCGCGGCGAAGGGCCAATGGCGGAAATTACGCTCCATAGCTGGAATGCCTTGTTGCGCTTGGTGAATAGCGGTTCCGTCGGCTGGTATCGCGCTTGGGAATTGGGTGAGTGGGAGAGCCCCGATCTCGTTCCGGTTTTCGATCTATTCACCCGCAACCGCGCTGGCCTGAAAGATACAGGAAGAGCCGGCGGGATATTCCGGATGATCGCGAAGTTACGCCATTCGCGGCGCCACAATGACAAGGTGCGCGCACGTCAGAATATCCAATATCATTATGATCTGGGCAATGATTTTTACCGGTTGTGGCTCGACGAAAGCATGAGCTATTCGAGCGCGCTTTTTGAAGACACCGCCGGCAAAGCGAAGACGCTAGAGGAAGCGCAAGCCAAAAAGGTTGGGGCGATAGCGCGGCGGTTGGACAGCCAGCCCGGTGAGAAGGTTTTGGAGATAGGTTGCGGATGGGGATATCTGTCCGGAACCTTGGCGCGTGAATATGATTTGGATGTGACAGGCATTTCCTTGTCGGACGAGCAAACCATATGGGCGCGGGAGCATCATCCGGAAGCCAATTATCTTATTCAGGACTATCGCGATGTTGATGACCAATATGACGCGATAGCCAGCGTTGAAATGGTCGAAGCGGTCGGTCAGAAATATTGGCCGGATTTCCTCGATTGTATTGCGCGCAATCTGAAACCCGGCGGGCGGGCCGCAATCCAATATATCAGCATAGCCGACGATATTTTTGAACAATATGCGGCTAGTGCAGACTTTATCCAGACTTACATATTCCCCGGTGGAATGTTGCTGTCCGAAAGCCGCTTTCGGGCGCTGGCCGAAGAACGGGGCCTGAATTGGTTGGATCAGCATGATTTCGGCCCTGACTATGCCGAGACCCTTCGGCTCTGGCGCGAGCGGTTCGATGCGGTTGTCGAGCAGGGCCAATTGCCGGCTGGATTTGATGAACATTTTGTCCGGCTCTGGCGCTATTATTTCGCCTATTGCGAAGGTGGTTTCAGTGGCGGTGGTATCAACGTCGCGCAAGTTACTTTGACAAAAGAAAAATAGGAACGGGAGTGGATCATGGGTTTGAGTAAAAAACTGACGCTTGCGATGACAGGTGTTGGCCTGTGTCTGGCATTACCGGGTTGTGAGAAGGTCAAGGAAGTAGCTGCGGACGCCGCTGGACTGCCGACCGACAAGAACATCCTTTTCTGGACCGATGATCAGCGCAACAAAGCCTTCCGGATGATGGATACGCTGGTCCCGTCGAACACGATCGCGGCTGGTGAAGCACCGAAGGTGTTGGAAAAAGGCGAAGCACTCCCGACAGAATTTGAAGTGGATGGCAAGATGCTGTCTGTCGATCAATATATGGCTGACCAGCGCACGGCTGGCATTGTGATATTGCAGGACGGCAAAATCCGGCTGGAAGAATATCGCATGGATTTTGAGAAGGATGATCGCTGGACGTCTTTCTCTGTTGCCAAGTCACTGGTCTCAACCATGGTGGGCGCGGCGATCAAAGACGGCTTTATCAAATCGATCGATGATCCGCTGACAGACTATATCCCTGAGCTGAAAGGCAGCGGCTATGATGGAGTGACGGTGCAGCAGCTTCTAACCATGACATCAGGTGTGAAATGGAATGAGGATTATGCCGATCCGAAGTCCGATGTGGCTTTGTTCAACGATACGAAACCGGTTGATGGTATTGATCCAATCATTGTTTACATGAAGACTCTGGAGAATGAGGCTGAGCCCGGTACGCGCTGGCAATATAATACCGGCGAGACCAATCTCATCGGCGTTTTGGTGGCGAAGGCGACAGGAAAGACCATCTCCGAATATCTGTCGGAGAAAGTCTGGGCGCCTTATGGCATGTCACAAGATGGGGAATGGTTGCTCAATGAAGGCGGCAAGGAAATTGGCGGTTGCTGCATTTCCGCCACCGTCAGGGACTATGCGCTCTTTGGTCAATTTGCGATGAATGGCGGCATGATTGGCGAGGAATCCGTGGTGCCCGATGGCTGGTTTGCCAAGGCCGGCACGAAACAGGCGGATATCGGTGCTCCGGGCCGCGGCTATGGCTATCAATGGTGGACTTTTGATGATGGTAGCTTTGCCGGGCAGGGGATTTTCGGACAGGGGATATTTATCGATCCTGCCCGCAAATTGGTTATTGCCAGCAACGGCAATTGGCCAAGCGCGACGCCAGATGAGCAGAAAGACCAGCGCATTGCTTTTTTCAATGCAGTGAAAACATATCTGGATTCAGAGGCTGGAGAGGCGCCAGAAAACGCTGCTGCTAACTGATATCGAAACTCTCGCCAGTCTCGAAGTCACTGGCGAGAATTTCAATCATGCGATCAGCCACAACCTCTGGCGATTTCACCGATTGCGGGTCTTCGCCGGGATAGGCTTTTGCACGCATATCAGTACGAGTGCGCCCTGGATTGATGATAGCGGTACGTAATTTACCGAGATTGCGCATCTCTTCGCCATAGCTGATCACCAGTGTTTCCAGAGCCGCTTTGGATGCGCCATAGGCGCCCCAAAAGGCGCGAGGAGATCGGCCAACGCTACTGGTAATGGCCAGTAAACGGGCATCTTCACTCTTGCGCATCATCGGATCAAATCCGGCAATAAGGGCTTGCTGGGCAATAAGGTTGAGAGTCAGAACGCTGTTAAACTCTTTGCCATCTATGGCAGGCACGGGCGTCAATGTTCCTAGCATTGCGGCATTCAAAACCATGATATCAAGCGCGTCCCAGCGCTCTGAGATAGCTTGGGCAAGCCGCCCAACACTGTCGCCATCGGTCAGATCCAGCGGCGCAATAGTCGCGTGACCGCCAGCTTGATGAATTGTTTCTTCAACCGCCTCTAGGTCTTTGGCGTTGCGCGCCGTCAATATGACATGTGCACCTTTTGCGGCCAGTGCAATTGCAGTTGCAGCACCGATACCGCGACTTGCACCCGTAACGAGCGCTAGTTGATTTTCAAAACTCATTGGTAAATCCACCTGTAAGCGTCACAACTACCCAACTTGTTCAGCCAGTATCGGCGCCTCGTTGGCTCCGACCTTTTCGTTCAACATTGTCAACTGATCGGGTTGTTGCAGGCCTTCCTGATCTGTTAGCGGTGTCGGATAGGCACCGGTGAAACAAGCGTCACAATATTGCGGTTGGATGTCCTGTCGTGATTCCTCACCAACGGCGCGATAAAGGCCATCAATAGAGATGAAGGACAGGCTGTCCGCTTGAATATATTCGCACATTTGCTCAACCGATTTCATCGCCGCGAGCAGCTTCTCACGCTGAGGTGTGTTCACACCATAAAAACAGCTATGCATGGTTGGCGGGCTGGCAATGCGCATATGTACTTCAGCGGCCCCCGCTTCGCGCATCATCTGAACGATTTTCAGGCTGGTTGTGCCGCGAACGATGCTGTCATCGATAAGGACGATCTTCTTCCCATTCACCAGCGGCCGATTGGCGTTATGCTTTAGTTTCACGCCGAGATGTCGAACGCCATCGCCAGGTTGAATAAATGTTCGCCCAACATAATGAGAGCGGATGATTCCCAGTTCAAATGGAATGCCGGACTGTTCAGCATAGCCAATGGCTGCGGGGGTTCCGCTGTCTGGCACAGGGATTACATAGTCAGCATCAACCGGGTTTTCGATTGCCAGTTGAGCGCCGATTTCTTTACGGACGCTATAAACTGATGACCCATCAACGATCGAATCGGGGCGCGAGAAATAGACATGCTCAAAAATGCAGGGGCGTGCACTGGTTTCCCCAAATGGCCTGTGCGAGCGCATCTCGCCATTTGAAACGACAATCAACTCTCCGGCATCCACACTGCGCACATATTCTGCGCCGACAAGATCGAGAGCAACGGTTTCGGACGCGAACACATAAGCATCACCAATCTTGCCAATGACAAGCGGACGGATACCTAATGGATCACGGCATGCGATCATGCCCTCTGGCGTCATGCAGATGAGGGAATAGGCGCCTTCCACTTTCCGTAACGCGTCAATAAACTTATCCAGAAGCGTGCGATATTTTGATGTTGCCAGCAGATGGATAATGACTTCGGTGTCACTGGTAGACTGGAATATCGATCCGTTGCGCACCAGCTCTTCGCGAAGTTTCAATGCATTGGATATATTGCCATTGTGGGCAATAGCAAAACCGCCAGAGGCAAGGTCTGCTTCTAGCGGTTGGATGTTCCGTAAAGTGCCTGCGCCCGTAGTGGAATATCGTACATGGCCGCAAGCATAGTCGCCGCGCAGCTTGTCCATAACTTCCTGGCTATCGAAGTTACCTGCGACAGGGCCAAGGGCTCTATGACTATAAAATTCACGCCCGTTACGGCATGTGATGCCCGCGGCTTCCTGTCCACGATGTTGCAAGGCGTGAAGGCCCAGTGCAACCATCGCTGCGGCATCTTCAACACCGGCGACACCAAAAACGCCGCATTCTTCTCGTAGCTTGTCATCGTCAAACGGGTGAGTTGTAAGCATATCGCACCTTGTTTGCTGCCCAAAATACACGCGCCGTAATGACGCCAGCAGGGGATGGCAGGGATATAGATTTGATTCCTCAGTTTGTCTGCCCCCTTGGTCATAAAAATATCATATTTTTTAGCCCTGGATCGCTTCAATCGAACAAAGGCCGGTTTTGCGTTGCACAGCACGCTTCGGAACCCTAATTGAAAAGGATGACACATGACCAAAATGCCGACCGGGAGAGCGGATCGCAGCTTAATCCGAAATATGATTCGAACGGTTTGATGAGCGCCGTAGTGACAGATGATTCGTCAGGTGCCGTTCTGATGATCGCTTTTGTGAACGCTGAGGCGCTTGCCTTGACGCAAGAAACGGGATTTGCGCATTTCTATTCGCGGAGCCGGCAGAGCCTTTGGAAAAAGGGTGAAACATCGGGTCATGTTCTACATGTAAGCGAGTTGCTGATTGATTGTGATCAGGACGCTTTGTGGATCAAGGCCAAGCCAGCAGGTCCCACTTGTCATACCGGAGTGGCAAGTTGCTTCTATCGTAAAATAGAGAGCGGCAAACTGGAACGCGTTGAGTGACCCGCAAATTTGCACTGTTTTTTTTGTTATTGCTAAGCGGTTGTGACCAAATTGCTGATCAGAAACGCCCCGCCACTGAAAATCAGACTGAACCGCTATCTTCGCTGGAGCAAGCCGCGATCGAGGCTGGCGTTATTCCTGACGTCCGAAATGTAAGTCTATCTGGCGCTTTCGAACGGCAAAGCGATCTTGGTGAGGACCGCTTTTGTGCAGTGGGCAATGATCAGGGCGGCTATCAAGTTGGGCTACTTGCCGTTTTTGGTCCCGATAGCAAATGTGAAGGCTTGGGCGCTGCTGAACGAGACGGTGAAGATGTTCGGATTACCCTAGACAGTGAGCAAAGGTGTAGTTTTACCGCCAGCTTTGATGGCGTTGCTCTTCGACTACCGGGAAATTTACCGGAATCTTGTGAAAGTTACTGTACGCCACGTGCCGGCTTGAACGGTGTGAGCTTTTATCTGGTTGGGGAAGGGGACGCGGTCGCGCGATCAACGCGTGGTCGTGAAATTGAAAACCTGTGCCCGGGTGGATAGTATTGACGTTTACGTTAGCGTAAGCTATACATGATCCATGTCGAAACCGCTTAATCACGCTGAAATCGATACGCCCGACCTGAAGAATCGCGAAACTTTTACAATTTCGGATTTATCTGAAGAATTTGACGTCACGGCTCGTGCGCTTCGTTTCTATGAAGATGAGGGGCTTATAGCGCCGCATCGCAAAGGTCTTTCGCGTATATATACAAAGCGAGATCGTGCACGCCTTGCGTGGATCATGCGCGCGAAAAATGTCGGATTTAGCCTGACTGAGATTCGCGAGATGATTGATCTCTATGATCTGGGTGACGGGCGGATCACGCAAATGGAAGTGACTCTCGACAGATGCCAAGAGAAGGTCGACCTTCTCAAAAAGCAGCGAAGTGACATTGATAGTTCGATCAAAGAACTGACAGAATTTATTAAGATTGTGCAGGACGCCGTAACGGACGCCAAAGCGCAACAAAATTAGAGGATAGAGCGCCAGTATTGTCTGGCTGTACCCAATTAAGAGAAAGTTTTGGATAATGCCTAATTATCAAGCCCCAGTGCGGGACACACAATTTATCATCAACAATGTTCTGGGTGTGGAGCGTTATTCTAACCTGCCAGGGTTTGAAAATGCGACGCCGGAAATGATTGATGCCATTCTGACCGAAGGTAGCAAATTCATCGAGAATGTACTGTTCCCTCTCAATCAAGTCGGCGACCTAGAGGGTTGCACGCGGCACGAAGACGGCAGCGTGACCACGCCTACCGGTTTCAAAGATGCCTATAAACAATATCGCGAAGCAGGTTGGGGTACATTGTCGGGTCCAGAAGAATTTGGCGGCCAAGGCTTGCCCCATATCGTTTCCATGGCCTTTGAGGAATATATGGCCAGCGGCAACATGGCTTTTGCTATGTATCCGGGCCTTACTCACGGTGCTATTTCCTCGATTCTTGCAAAAGGTAGCGAAGAGCAGAAGGCCAAGTTCGTGCCCAAAATGTTGTCTGGTGAATGGACCGGTACAATGAACCTGACCGAACCACATTGCGGCACCGATCTCGGGCTGATCAGAACCAAGGCTGAACCTAATGCCGATGGCTCTCATGCGATTACCGGAACCAAGATTTTCATCTCATCTGGTGAACATGACATGGCCGACAACATTATCCACCTGGTGCTCGCGAAGACACCGGACGCTCCGGATAGTGTAAAAGGTATTTCCTTGTTCATCGTACCCAAATTCATCGTCAATGAAGATGGCTCGCTCGGTGATAAGAACGCTGTGTCCTGCGGTTCGATCGAGCATAAAATGGGCATTCACGGTAACTCTACTTGTGTGATGAACTATGACGGGGCGACTGGTTATCTGGTCGGCGAAGAGAATAAGGGCCTCGCCGCTATGTTCATCATGATGAATGTGGCGCGTCTGGGCGTTGGCCAGCAAGGGCTTGGTATTGCCGAGGTAGCCTATCAAAATGCCGTTCATTACGCCAATGATCGCCGTCAGGGCAGGGCACTTACAGGTCCGGAAGATCTGGAAGAGAAAGCGGATACCTTATTCGTTCACCCCGATGTACGCCGGATGCTTCTCGACGGGAAAGCCTTTACCGAGGGCATGCGGGCTCTATGCCTATGGGGCGCATTGCAAGCGGATTTGATTCACAAGGCACAGACCGAAGAAGAACGCCAGATGGCGGATGATCTGCTGTCGCTGCTTACGCCAGTGATTAAAGGTTATGGCACCGACAAAGGCTATGAAATCGCGACCAATGCGCAGCAAGTCTATGGTGGTCACGGTTATATTGGCGAGTGGGGCATGGAACAATATGTCCGCGATGCCCGTATCGCGATGATCTATGAAGGTGCGAACGGTATCCAGGCGATGGATCTGGTTGGCCGGAAACTTGCCCAAAATGGTGGCCGTGGTGTTCAGGCTCTCTTTGCTGTGATCACTAAGGAAGTTGAAGAAGCCAAAGCCGATGACAAGCTGAAGGACTTCGCAGAAGGTCTCGAGAAGGCCAATGGCGAGCTGCAAAAGGCGACCATGTGGTTCATGCAAAACGCCATGGCGAACCCCAATAATGCCGGGGCCGGTGCTCACCACTATATGCATATCATGGGCATTGTTGCTCTCGGTTTGATGTGGCTCCGGATGGCAAAGGCGGCTTCAGAAGCCTTGGCTGCTGGCGAGGACAACGCGAAATATTACGACGGTAAGCTGGTAACAGCACGATATTTCTCTGAACGCTTTTTCCCTGATGCCGGATCACTGCGCCGTAAAATTGAAGGTGGAAGCGAAGCGATCATGGCGCTTGATCCAGAGTTGTTCGCAGTCGCCTAAGCCCGGTTTTGCATCACGGCGGACAGTGTCTGACGTACGACAACTGGCAAAAACCGCCGAAAAGTCTTGTTTATGCCTCATCTAACCGCTGCCCGCTTGTTTCGCGGGCGGCGGTAGCACATCTCTGTGCAGGACAGGGGAATGATCTGCATTAGGAGAAGATGCAATGCATTCCAAAAAAACGTTAAGCCCAATGCGGAGGATGACTCCCTATCTGGTTACCGTTGGCGTTGGTTTCTCAATGGCAACGGGCGCAATAGCGGCGCAAGATACGCAGGAAGAACCCGCGGAATCTGAAATTCCAGCACCAACCATCGACACTGATGGCGATGGAACGATGGATGCCTGGGATCGCAGCGGTGATGGCCAACCAGACGCCTGGGATACTGATGGTGACGGCAAGCCCGACCTGCTTGACGACGACGGTGATGGTAAACCCGATTAAGCCATCGCAAATGAAAAGAGCCGGGCCGGAGCAATCTGGCCCGGTTCTTTATTGTCTAGAATAATTCTTCAAACATGCTCAGCATCGCGGCCTTACTCTGTATGTCTGCAGACTTGTTGTAAGATACGGCATCAAGCGGCTTTCCGTCACTGGCAGGGTCCGTAAAACCGTGCACCACACCCGTATAGGTGTGCATATGGCAATCTGCTCCGGCAATATCCATTTCTTCGAGAAACGCACGAACCTGTTTCGGCGGAACCAATGGATCCGCGCGGCCGTGGCATACCAAAAGACGCGCCTTGATCGCCCCTCTTTTGGCCGGTAGCGGCGTCGCCAATAGTCCATGGAAACTGACAACAAGCGCGATATCTTCCCCGCCGCGCGCCATTTCGAGAACAATTTCCCCGCCCATGCAATAACCAATCGCGGCAATCCGATGGTTGGCAAGCCTTGAGCGTGTGCGCAGTTCATCCAGAGCACAGCGAAAGCGATTCCGATAATTTTCCGGATCCGCTCTCAGGGCGTTGGCCATGGTTTGCGCGAGGCGATTGTCGGTTATTTCGCCTTGACCATAAAGGTCGCAAACCATCGCCGAATAACCGATAGATGCCAACCAGCGTGCCCGTTCAAACATGATCTTGTTCGGACCGGCAATCGTCGGCACGATCAATATAGCCGCGCGCGGATAACGGCTCGGCTGGGCCATATAGCCCGCCAATTCCAAGTCACCATGATGATAGGTGAAGGTGTTGACTTCGATTGAGCTCATTCTTCGGGTAGAAACTCCGGCACAGAAAGATAGCGTTCGCCGGTATCATAGTTGAAGCCAAGCACATTGGCACCATCGCCAAGCTCTGGAAGCTTCTGAGCAATGGCAGCCATTGTGGCGCCGGAACTTATCCCAACCAGCATGCCTTCTTCCTTCGCTGCGCGAAGAGCCATTGCTTTCGCATCAACCGGTTCGACTTGAATCGCACCATCAATGCTCTGCGTATGCAGGTTGCCAGGAATGAAGCCAGCGCCAATGCCCTGGATCGGGTGTGGTCCGGGTTGTCCGCCGCCAATGACAGGCGAACCGGCCGGTTCAACGGCATAGACTTTCAGTCCGCTCCATTCCTGTTTCAACACTTCGGCGACGCCAGTAATATGACCGCCGGTGCCAACACCGGTGATGATCGCATCCAGCGGATTATCTTTGAAATCAGCCAAAATCTCTTTCGCCGTCGTACGTTTATGCACTTCAAAATTAGCAGGATTTTCAAACTGTTGCGGCATCCACGCGCCCGGCGTGGAGTCGATCAATTCCTGAGCGCGTTCGATGGCGCCTTTCATGCCCTTTTCTTTGGGGCTGAGATCAAAGCTCGCACCATAAGCCAGCATCAACCGGCGGCGTTCCAAAGACATGGACTCGGGCATAACCAAGATCAGCTTATAGCCTTTGACGGCCGCCACCATGGCAAGTCCCACACCGGTATTGCCGGATGTCGGCTCGATAATGGTTCCACCAGGTTTGAGCGCGCCAGATTTTTCGGCATCTTCAATCATTGCCATTGCGATCCGGTCTTTGATCGAACCACCGGGGTTAGACCGTTCGGACTTGATCCAGACATTGGCATCGCCAAACAGGCGTTGCATTTTGATATGGGGTGTATTCCCAATCGTATCGAGAATAGTATCGGCGATCATTTCTCTGTTCTCCTAGATTTCAGTCTTTAGCACTAGTGTTTGATTTGTCTTCTATTTTTCCATCCGCTTCCAAATCTGGTGGCGGATCAAAAGTCTTGGCTGCACCAAGTTGGGGGAATAGGCGCGACCAGATTCCTGTCACCATTATAGCACCGGCTCCGCCCGCTACAATGGCTGCAATCGGACCAAATAACACGGCCAAACCACCAGACAGGGCATCACCCAGCTCATTGGATGCACTGATCGTCATTTGGCTAACGGCATTGACCCGGCCGCGCCGGTCATCCGGCGTGTGGAGCTGGATCAGCGAACTGCGCACATAGACGCCAAACATATCTGCTGCTCCGCACAAAGCGAGGAACGCCATGGAAAGGGGAAGGGAGGTGCTGAGGCCAAACCCAATCGTGCCGACGCCGAAAACAGCCATTGCGATCAGCATCATGTTACCGACATTGCGGGACAGCGGCGCAAAGGAAAATATGACGGCGACGATCACCGCACCCACCGCAGGGGAGGCGGCCAATAGCGACAGGCCGATTTCTCCCGCACCCAATATATCTTTAGCAAAGACCGGGATCATGGCCGTGGCACCGGCGAGAAACATGACCAACAGGTCCAGCGTTATTGCGCCCAGCACCAGTTTATTGGTCCAGACATAGGACATGCCATCCATGACCTGGCGCACAGGTCCTTTGGTTCGGTCAATTGCGCTGCGTGTCACCGGTCCGATCATGAAAATCGACAGCATCGAAAGCGCATAAAGGGCTGCACAGACGAAATAGGGTAGGGACGGCGCAATTTTGTACAACGGTCCCGCCATACCGGGCCCGGCAATGACACCAACCTGCCAGGCTATCGTAGACAGCGCGATCGCGCGTGGCAGCGACTCTTTCGGGACCAGATTAGGGGCCAGCGAAGTGACCGCCGGTCCAAGAAAGGCGCGGCAGATGCCAAGCAGGACCGAAATAATATAGATGGCCCACAAAGAAATCTCGCCGCTAACCGTCAGTAATCCGAGTACCACAGCGATAGCGGCCTGCGCGCCGAGGACGATCCGTGCAATCCAGCGGCGATCGAGATGATCTGCCACCCAGCCGACCAGTGGGGTCAGGAGGAACAGCGGTACGAACTGCAAAAGCCCAAGCAATCCCAATATGCCAGCCGATGCACTGACACCCATATCCTCACGAGCAAGATTATAAGCCTGCCAGCCGAGGATCAGCATCATCGCATAGAGAGCGAACATCGACGATAGGCGCGAGAACCACAGATAGCGGTAATTGGCTATGCTAAAAGGATGAGGCGCGCTCTGTTCGATGATTTGTGTTTTCTATGATGTTCGGTGATTACAATTGGTTCTAAGCAAGTCTCGCTTCGCTGGACAGCAAAAATTTCTTTGTCCGCCGAAGGATATTGTGATGATGCGTTGGTCTATTCACCGTTATCAAACAGGTCGCTGAAGCGCTTTTGTCCGCGCCGAGAAATTATACAAATGATACGTAAAACGGGGGTCAAATTCTGTTTAACCGTTTCTCATCATCGATGAACGGTTGCGCTTGCTGCGTGCCTTCAACAGGGCGAACAACAGCCGGCTATCATAGCGCCGAACCTCACCCCGCATCAGGCCGCCATAGAAATAGGGCACCATATAGCCTTCTATGGCTCTTGTAATGGCGTGCTCATTGGCATTGTCATGCCCCATTTCGAGTGCCATGTCCCAAGCGGAGGCAAAGCTATCTGCGCCCTTGCGTCCGCGCAGTTTATAGGCGGAATCCCGGCTCATCCCAACGGCTTTGGCGGCTGCCGAAACGATACCGATACGGGACAGCTGATAGATAAACCGGCGCTGGCGATCAGGCGTCCAGCCGCGATAGCGTTTCACGGCAAATGGAACAGGAGTGAAGGCGAGCGGATCGGCCTCACTGGCGATAGGCGCTTGGTGCGCAGGGGATATATCGGTCATGGCCCCAGCATGTCATAGCGGCAAACATGTAGGAAAGAACAAAGTGAGAACTTTCTCGTTTTTGAGTGAGTTTAACCTTATCTCTCAATGTTTCTCATCTCTGCGTCTCCAACCGGTACAGGTCGAATTGATCGTTCGTCCCGTTCCCGGTTTCTTGGTAAAGATCGTCTTAAGGAATTGAGAGGTTCGGAATATGACGAAGCAGATTATGGTGCGAGTAAGCGGTGGCATATTGGTCGTAACCGGATTTGCCATATTGGGATTGATGACGCTCGGCCTTATTCGCGCTATTGCGGCGGAGCCGGCCCCTGCTGCACCCTTAGCGGCTGTGGAGAAAGTACCAGTGCCAGTGGCCTTTTCTGCGGAACCTGAAATTATTGAACCGGCGCCGGTAGCGCAGCCCGTCGTGGATTCTCCCCCCAATTCTCCATTTGTCGTCAAACGCGTCCTGCAAATTGATGAGCCGTTTGTGCACGGCTATTATAAGTGGAATGACGAAAATGTGCCGGATGGTGAAATTGTTATCACGGTGGATTTGAAGGCTGAATCCATCTCGGTTTTCCGGGACGGTTATGAAATTGGCGCAGCGGTGATCAAATTTGGCGATGCGCTGAAGCCCACTCCCACTGGTGTTTTTCCAATTACCCAGAAGAGCAAGGATCACATCTCCAACATTTATGATGTGCCAATGCCTTACATGTTGCGGTTGACCAACGACGGCATTGCCATTCACGCGGCAGAGGTAAAATGGGGCTATGGCACGCGGGGTTGTATCGGTGTGCCGGAAGAATTTGCAAGACTATTGTTCGAGCAAGTCAAACTTGGTGACCGGGTTATTGTGACAAATGGTAAAATGCTGGACCTGGGTGAGCAGATTATCGCAGGATGATCATTGAGGGATGATTGCATTTACACTCTGAGCATCACGGGCTGTCGTTTTTGATTTGGTGTCTTTTTGCGCCAGATGATCTGCAAGTCTAAGGCTCAGCGCGATGATACCCAAGGTTGGATTGGCCCATCCCGACGTCGCAAAAACGGAACTACCGGCTACATAGAGGTTGTTCACGCCATGCACCCGGCAATCCGCATCGACGACTCCGGTTCGCGCTGATCCCGACATGCGGGTCGTGCCCATATGGTGATAACCGCCTTTTGCATGGGCTGAGATAAGAGGGTCCGTCGTCCAAAGCGTGGCGGCTTCGTCCAGCCAGGGGGCGGGATCGAACCGGCCAATACCCATGCGCTCCAGTTGAATAGAGAACTCCTGCATCATCACTTTGACGCTATGTTTATCAAGTTCGGAAAAGCGCCAGTCCAGTTCGGTCAGCGGCATGCCCAGCGCGTCGCGCTCCCGAGCCAGCTTCACGCGGCTGTCGGGATTGGGTGCCTGTTCCGCGCGCATAATAGCGGTCAAGTCCCAACCCATGGCGGTAAGTGTCCGGGGGCGCAGCGGTCCAGCCATTTCGTTGAACCGGTTCATGGCTTTTTTGACATTTAGCCAGAGCGACCGGTTTGTCTTGGTCGGAGCAAGCGCATGTTTGAGGCCATTATAGGCTTTGACTGGCGCAACCATATTGGCCTGTGGCGCTTGGCGCGCGGCTAGCGAGAATGCACTGTTCAATATGCCTTCACGCTTTTGCATGGCCCGCGAAGGCCGGATGAGCGGGGCGTGCATATGACCCTTATCGTCACGCATACGGCCATGGAGCATTTTGAGCAGCTGCCAGAACCGACCCTTAGTCATGCGACCGCCCCGTGCATGGGGATGTTCCATAAAATAGCGGCCGACCTGATCATGGCCATTGCCGATATTGGATGCGAGCAACAGCCGGGCATTGTCGATACCGCCGGCAGCGAGAATATAGTGCTTGGCTTTGATGGTGGCATTGTAACCCGATATATCCCCGACCGTCATGCTTTCGATGGTGTTGCTGCCATATTCTGTATTGATGGCGGTAACCGTTGCATGCAGCAGGATGCGAACGGCTTCGCTTTCCACCAGGTCACCGCATTTGCGCAACGTAAACTGTTCAGTTTGCGGTGTAAATTGCCAGAAATCGGTGGTCAGGCTGTCCTTTGCAAAGCCTGGCATCGTGCGACCTAGCCGCGGCCAAAGCGCTGCGGTTGTTTCTCTCGGCGGTAGACCAAGCAGCCTGCGCGCATCGTCATAATAGGGCAACAAGTCCGCATGAGAAATCGGCCAGCCACTATGCGGAACCCAGTCCCGGCGTTCGAGATCTATCGGATTAAACTCTGCGCAGCGCCCGCCCCAGATCGCAGTTGTGCCGCCAAAAAATCGCAGCCGCGCATCGGCCAGCGGATAATAATCATGGCCAGTGGATGGGCCATCGGCCAGCGCCTGTATGTCAGCTTCAAAGTCGATGCCGCCGCTTTCGAGCAGCATTATTCGCATTCCGGAATCGGCAAGTTGCCGCGCAAGCGTGATGCCTGCTGCGCCTGCTCCCACTATGCAAATATCCGTTTCGAACAGCGTAAAAGGGTCGGATGCCCTCAGGTCAATAATCACTAGCTTGCCTCTAACAACTAGACTCGCGCATTTTGCGCGAGTTACGACCCTACCGATCGGATTATATCAATTTGACGAGCGGAGCACAGCCGCAAAAAGGCATTTGGCCGAAAATGTTAAATGGCGGCCTTTATGCGGTCGACATCTTCGGATGGCACCATGAGGTAATCGGCCAGCGCCAGATCACCATGAATCCCGATCTCATCAATTTGTTCGATGGTTGATAAGGATTCATCTGCATTGCGCTTGATCCGGAACATCACATAATTTGCTTGGGCCAAATGATCTTCGATGATCTTCTGCTGTGCAAGGCGCGATAGATTCTCTTCATTATAGGCCGGCAGTATCTCCACCAGGACATAGGGGCGCGGCCCTTCAAGTAACGATTTTATGCCTTGAATGACAAAAGCCTCACCGCCCTCTACGTCAATTTTGACGATGGCAATTTCATCCGGAATCAACCCGTTGGGAAGATCATCGAGACCCACAACAACAACGGATTTTGTTGCAATAGCACCTTCGCGAAACCCCTCAACCAAGCTGGCTGAGGGGTCGGTATCTTCATTACGGTAAATTTGCAGTTGCAGGACATCCGTTTCGACGCCCAGTCCGGCGGGCACAACTGTATAAGGCAGGTGATTGGCGGCAATCAGCGCCTGCGCATAGTCAGCGCAAGCCGGGTTGGGTTCGAAGCCAACATAGCCGCGATCCGCGTCAGCCGCTGCCACCTTCAACATGGTCTGGCCAAGATTGACGCCGACATCGATAAAGGCGCCTTTTTTCTGTTTGAACAGCCGTGCGATCATTTCCGCCATCCACGGTTCGGAAATATAGGTTTTCCGGCCATTGATAATTGGCACGACGAACCGGCGTCCAAAGGCTTCTTCGGTATAGCTGCGGTTGAACAGGCCCAAGCGTTTGAGAATGAAATGAGCGGCGCGATTATGAAGAGCAGGCATGGCCTTTTCTTCCTTGTTTTTGCTTAAAGATCAAGCTGTTCGCTCAAGCAACTTCAATAAAGCTATCGAGCACCCGCTTCTGGCCGCTTTTTTCGAATTCGATTTCCAGCTTATTGCCTTCCTTCTCCATGACTTCGCCATAGCCGAATTTGGTATGGAAGACGCGCATGCCCACGGTGACATCATCGCGGCCCTTATTGCCCAGAGACACGGCACTGCGCCGCGCCTCTTTGATATTTTTAGGTGTGCTGTCAAAGCTGCCGGTGTTGCGCGCCCGTTTCCAACCCGGTCCGCGACTAGAGCCACGCTTGCTATCAGCAAAAGGATCAGCCCGTTCCGACCAGTTGGCGCGCCACAGGCTCTCGCCGCCCATCATGCTCGATTCTTCTTCGATATGTTCGGGCGGTAATTCGCCAATGAAGCGGGAAGGGATGGAGCTCGTCCACTGACCATATATCCGCCGGTTTGCGGCATGAAAAATCGTGCATTTTTTCTTGGCCCGGGTGATCGCGACATAGGCAAGGCGTCGTTCTTCCTCGAGGCTGGCAATCCCGCCTTCGTCCAAGCTGCGTTGAGATGGGAAGACGCCTTCCTCCCATCCAGCGCAAAAGACATGGTCATATTCCAAGCCCTTGGCCCCGTGCATGGTCATGATCGTGACCTTGGCTTCGTCGCTCGCCGCGTCATTATCCATCACTAGTGACACATGCTCCAGGAAATCGCCGAGCGTTTCATATTCTTCCATCGCCCGGGTGAGCTCGGTCAGGTTTTCGAGCCTGCCAGCAGCTTCCGGCGTGCGGTCCGCCTGCAACATGGTGGTATAGCCGCATTCGTCGAGGACAATCCGCGCAAGTTCGGCGTGGGGCAGCTCATCGGCATTGGTCCGCCATCGGGCGAAACTGCGCATGAGTTCCTGCAGCGTTGTTCGGGCACGCGCAGGCAATTCGTCTGTATCACAAATGCTGAGCGCCGCTGCGGCCAGCGGAATGCCCTGCGCACGAGCTAGCCTATGGACCTTTTCCACAGTTTTATCCCCAAGGCCGCGTTTCGGCACATTGACGATCCGTTCAAAGGCGAGATCGTCAGCGGGCTGCGCTATGACCCGTAAATAGGCGAGGGCATCGCGAATTTCCGCGCGTTCGTAAAAGCGAAAGCCGCCGATTATTTTATACGGCATACCGATGGAAATAAACCGATCCTCAAACTCGCGCGTCTGAAACTGCGCGCGGACGAGGATCGCCATGTCGTTGAGCGACACACCTTTGTTTTGCAGGCTTTCCATTTCTTCACCGGTACGCCGGGCTTCTTCGGGGCCATCCCAGACGCCGGTGACCTGCACCTTATCGCCATCCTGCTCCTCGGTCCAAAGTGTCTTCCCAAGCCGCCCGCTATTATTGGCGATCAGCGCAGAGGCAGCCGCCAATATGTGAGGTGTAGAGCGATAATTTTGCTCGAGCTTAATCACCTTGGCATCGGAGAAATCCTTCTCGAAGCGCAGGATATTGGCAACCTCGGCTCCGCGCCAACTGTAGATAGATTGATCGTCATCACCCACGCAGCAGATATTTTTGCGCTCTTGGGCAAGCAACCGCAGCCAGAGATATTGGCTGCTATTCGTATCCTGATACTCGTCGACGAGGATATATTTGAAGCGCTCCTGATAGAGTTTTAAAATCTCGCGGTCGGTCTTGAGCAGGTTAAGGATATGAAGCAAAAGATCGCCGAAATCGCAGGCATTCAGTACCTTTAGACGGGCCTGATAGGCGGCGTAAAATTCCTGACCGCGGCCATTGGCATAACGTTCATTCTCATTGGTATCGAGATCAGCAGGGTTTAGCCCACGATTTTTCCATTGGTCGATCAACCCGGCGAGGGCGCGTGCGGGCCAGCGTTTTTCGTCCAGTTCCTCGGCCTGAATGAGTTGTTTCAGCAGGCGCAGCTGGTCATCTGTATCGAGAATGGTGAAATTGCTCTGCAGCCCGACCAATTCGGCATGGCGGCGCAGCATTTTGGCACCGATGCTGTGGAACGTGCCGAGCCATGGCATGCCTTCGACCGCGTCACCGACAATTGTGCCAATCCGTTCCTTCATCTCCCGTGCCGCTTTATTGGTAAAAGTCACCGCGAGAATTTCGGACGGCCAAGCCTTGCGAGAGTAAACCAGATGCGCCAGTCGCCGCGTGAGAGCGGCAGTTTTGCCTGTACCGGCACCAGCCAGAACCAGCACAGGTCCTTCGGTGTTTAGCACAGCATCGCGCTGCGGTGCATTTAAGCCCCGCACATAGGGTGGATCGCTTTCAGCGGGTGTGTTTACAGCATTGGTCACAGGTGAACAGTTAGGGAACATCGGAAGCGGCGGCAAGACCAATATCACTTTTGACATGACCCTATGGGCAGGTTGTAACTTATGTTGCGTCGCACCATATGCGTTTCAGATTGAAATTCTTCCCCGGATTGGAACCGACAATGAGTAAAAGACTGATGTTTAGCGCGATACTCGCGACCGCCCTAATGGCGACCACAAGTTTTTATGCGCAGACGCAAAATGATCAAAGTGAAACAGCTACGGCCTATGAGACTGCCAATAGCTAAAAATGCTATCCGGCGGGGCGCAGGATATGCAGCCTTGCTTTGCCGCTATCCCGCTGACTTTCCAGCTCAAAACCTTTAATGGCTATGTCCTCTTTTCGGGACGTTTCTATCGCAATCCAACTGGAAGGCGCGAACCAGCCTTGGCGGCCGAGCTTGTCCAGGGCGACCGCTCCGGCGCCTGTGTCATAGGGCGGATCCATTAAGATCAAGTCATAAGCCTTGCGCGCCGGTCCAAGGGCCAGCACCGAACCGATGCGGACGTCCGCCTTTGCTCCCAGCACATCGATGTTTTTTTCCAGTGCTTTAAGGGCTTCACGGTCTTGCTCGACAAAGGTGCAATGGGCTGCGCCCCGTGACAAGGCTTCGAGGCCAAGCGCACCGGAACCAGAAAACAGGTCCAGAACCTGTAGATCAGTGAAATCGCCCAACCGGCTCGTCAGCATGGAAAATAGCCGCTCCCGCGTGCGATCAGCGGTCGGACGGGTGGTGTCTCCTTTAGGTGCTACAATTTTACGCCCGCGCCAGTCGCCTGATATTATCCGCATTATTTGAGAGTCTTCCGAAACTTTACCAGATCATGGCGGCGGACAGCGTCAATCTCACCCTTGGCGAGATCGCCGAGCACAAATGGCCCATAGCGGGTGCGGATCAGGCGGGAAACTTTCAGACCAAGATGTTCGAGTACGCGGCGGATTTCGCGGTTTTTGCCTTCGGTAAGGGTCATTTCAATCCACTGGTTACGCCCGGTGCGCCGCTCTAGATTAGCTTCAATCGGGCCGTAGTGCATGCCTTCGATAGTGATGCCGCGATATAGTTCTTCGAGCTGGTTTTGTGTGATGTCACCGAAAGTGCGTGCCCGGTAGGTGCGTTCGACGCCGGTTTTGGGCAATTCCATCTCGCGCTTAAACTCGCCGTCTGTGGTCATCAGCAGCAAGCCCTCCGTATTCAGATCGAGCCGGCCAATTGGCATGACCCGCTCCAGATCGTCAGGAAGCACATCATAGATGGTTTTCTTTCCCGAAGCATCGCGTTCGGCGGTGATATAGCCATTGGGCTTATGAAAACGAAACAATTTAGCTGGCGCGGGTTCAGCGACGGGATTGCCATCAACAGTGATCCCGGTGAGGTTTTTAAGCAGCAAGGACGGATGATCCACGGTCATGCCGTTGAGCGCGATCCGCTCTTCTCCGATCATCCGCTCGATTTCCCGCCGCGAGGCGACACCCGCGCGGGCCAGCAATTTGGCAATGCGTTGCCCTTCGCGCACTTGCGGTTCTGAAGGTTGGGCCTTTGCCGGTTGCTGCTTTGCACCACGCGTTGGTTTGGCCTTATAGATTTTGCCTGATTCTTTATCGGTCATGATTTTGCGCATGGCGGAAAAAAAACTTTGTCGCAATCTGTAACCTGCAGGATGGTACCCGCGAATGACAGGATAGTTACTTGTTAGGAAGGTCTCTCGATGCGTAAGATAATATTGCCAGCAATGATTGCAGCCACTGCATTTGCAGGCTTTATGGGCGCCCAAATCGCCCAGTCGTCGAGCGAGGCCTCTGCACAAGCAACGACACCCGCGAAAACACTAGGCGACGAAACGGGTTCCCCTACACCGGTCGTTGTCGAACTGTTCACCAGCCAGGGATGTTCATCCTGCCCCCCTGCAGACATGCTAGCGTCCCGGCTAGCAAAAGATGTCTCCCTGCTGGTGATTTCGCGACCTGTTACTTATTGGGACCGTCTCGGTTGGAAAGACACGCTGGCACGGGAAGAAAATACCCAGTTGCAGCGCACCTATGCCGGAAAAGGTAAGACCGGTTCCGGCGTTTATACGCCGCAAGTAATCATCAATGGTGGCGGCGGAGCTGTGGGCTCGCGCGAAGGTGATATAAGATCGCTGGTCCGGCTAGCTAAAAACGATGCTGGTCCTGTCATTGAAGCCAATCGCGATAAAAGCGGTGATGTTACCGTCACCGTGACAGGGCAATCCCGCTATATGGCCGGTGTTTCGCTGCTAGCGCTGAGCTCATCGGAAACGGTACAGGTCGGTCGCGGCGAAAATGGCGGACGTAAGCTGCATTACACCAATGTGGTGAAGAGCGAACGCAATCTCGGCAGTTGGGATGGTACGTCCATGCGCGTCAGGCTTTCCGATGACGACTTGAATGTCGCCGGAGCCGACAAATATGCGATTATCGTCCAGCGCCCCGGCGCAGGCACGATTATTGGCGCCAAGCTGCTCGATATTTAGGGGCTTCTGAAAAATCTGACTGGCATTCGAGGCATTTGCCGCTAGTGTTTCCCTCAGTTCGAGGGAGAGTATGGCGTGAGTGAAGCAGCCCAATCAGAAGAAAAGCCGGGTTTCAAAAAATTGATTGCATCGCTGGGTCAAAGAAAGACCGGAATGATGTTCATTTTCGGTTTTTCTGCTGGTCTGCCTTATTCATTGTTGCTTGGAACACTCTACGCTTGGCTTTCCGATGCAAAAGTTGATCTTGAGACCATGGGTGTATTTTCTCTCATCGGCCTTGCTTATGCATTCAAATTCCTTTGGTCGCCGATTGTTGATCGTGTGAAAATTCCAGGTCTTCATCGACTGGGCCGTCGCAAGAGTTGGCTGATCCCAGCGCAACTGTTGCTTGGGGTTATTCTGCTAACAATGTCCATTCTTAACCCGCAAACTTCAATTGGCTGGTTTTCTTTGCTGGCGGGTCTTGGAGCTTTTGCTTCTGCTACGCAAGATGTCGTAATTGATGCTTGGCGTGTAGATGTGGCTGACGAAGTGGCGACGCTCGACATGCTGTCTACTGTGTATCAACTAGGATATCGAATAGCTGCACTAGCTGGCGGTGCTTTGGCGTTGTTTTTAGCGGATGCATATAGCTGGCCTCTTGTCTACGCACTGATGGGTGTGATCATGATCGTCATTTCTGTTGCTTCGTTTTTTGCACCCGATACACAGGCGATGGACAGCTCTGATGGAGACAATGTCTTGCGTATGGCAGGGCAACTTGATCCCAAAATCCGTGCATATGGCTTGGTCATAGTTGGAGTGCTTTGGACATGGGCCCTTATCAGGGTCGGAGTATTTATGGTGCAGTCACTGGGATCAGACCCTGAACTGCGTCCAGATTCAGTTGCATTTATTCAATTTAACGGACCATTGATTGTTATTGCCACAGTCATAATTCCTGCCATTATCGCGGCCGTTCTCGAATATTGGCGCCGCAACGGAAAATATGTTCTTCAAACCGATACGAAGCGCGAAACGACTTTCGACGCTGTCTTGGATCATGGTTATCGAGCGTTAGTACTTCCTCTTGCTGACATCATGGGGCGACTTGGTTGGGCTGCGATATTAGTGCTGGCATTGATCCTGTCTTACCGGATCACCGATAATATCTGGGGTAGTTTTGCTTACCCATTTTATCTTGGGGAATTGCAATACACGAAGAGTGAAGTCGCAGTTGCCTCGAAGTTTTTTGGTGTAGGAATGACTATGTTGGGTATCGCACTGGGTGGCATATCCTTCGCATATTTTGGTCGCATGGCGACGTTGACTATCGGTGCAGTGACAGCTGCCGCCAGCAACTTACTATACGCCAATCTGGCCGCCGGAGGCGCTGCAATTGCAACTTTTGCAAAGGTTACAGGGTTTACATGGTTGGTAGGTCTGTTTGGAGCTGATGAACGAATGGCTAAGCTCATGCTTGCAATAACTGGCGAAAATTTAGCGGGTGGCTTGGCTGGCGCTGCTTTTGTTGCTTATTTGTCTTCGATCACGAGCAAGCAATATAGCGCTGTGCAATATGCGCTCCTTTCGTCGTTGACGTTCTTGATTGGGACTTTGGGACGTGGAGCCCTTGGCGAGATGATTGAGCGAAATGGCTATTATCAAATATTCTTGTTTACCGCTGCGCTTGGTGTTGGCGCGATTATTCTCTGTTTGTTTGAGTGGGTTCGAACCAATCGTAATGCGCTACGCAACAAACCACCTAATCCGGCGGTTGCCGATTAGCGCGCAACACGTCTCCTGCAAGATAGAGCGATCCGGCGATTAAAACGGTTTCCGGTTGATCCTGACTCAGTTTTCGAAGTGCCGCCTCGACACTACCCGCTTTCCGAACATCCAACCCGGGTCGTGTAAAAGCGTCAACATCATGATGCTCATGTGCTTCCACCGGGACGACCGTTATGCTGGCAAGATCGCCATCCATCCAGTGGAGCAGGGATTCAGGGTCCTTGTTCGCGAGCATACCGATGACCAGATGAATCTCGCCGCGCCCTGAGTTCTGGAAATAGCCGGCCAGCGCTTCGCCCGCATTGGAATTATGACCGCCGTCGAGCCAGATTTCTGCCTCGGGCAAAAGCGCCGTCAACGGTCCGGGGTCTAGCTTTTGCAGGCGCGCGGGCCATTGGGCCCACCCCATTGCCGCTCGGAATGCACCGTCGGAAACCTGCACGGCGTCCTGATGCCGCATCATGGCGATCGCAAGCGCGGCATTATCTGCCTGATGCGCGCCAGCCAGCGCTGGCAAGGGGAGGCTCAGCTGCCCCATTTCGTCACGGTAATGGAGCTGTTTCTTATAAATGGCGGAATTCCAAGCGTCACCGCGTGCTATCCATTGCGCACCTTTGGTCTTTGCATGCTTATCTATGATGTCCATCATTGCGTCATCATATTGCTGAGTCACCAGTGGCACGCCAGCCTTGGCGATACCTGCCTTTTCCCAAGCGATGCGGACCATTGGATCATCCGGCGCGCCATCTTCCGGGGATAGCAAAAAAGCTTCATGATCAATACCGAGCGCTGCTATACCGGTCGCGGCAGGCGCAGGCACGATATTCGTCGCATCTAACCGGCCGCCTAAGCCAACTTCCAATATGCAGGCATCGGCTGGTGTTTCGGCAAAAGCGAGCATCGCCGCAGCGGTCGTGGCTTCAAAGAAACTTGGGTTTATATCTTCACTGGCGTCGAGGACACGCGCCAACAACGCCGCAAGATATTTGTCCTCGATCAGTGTCCCGGCAAGCCTGATCCGCTCGTTAAACCGCACTAAATGGGGACTGGAATAGACATGGGCTTTCAGGCCCTCTGCTTCGATCGCCGCGCGCAAAAAGGCGCAGGTTGAACCTTTGCCGTTGGTTCCGGCGACATGAAAAACGGGCGGCAGTTTCAGATGCGGGTTGCCCACGCGCTCCACAACTGCGTTAATCCGCTCCAGCCCCAGCACATCGCGCCCGGGGGAGAGCAGTGAGAGCCGGTCGAGTTGTTTCTGAACCGCCGGATGGTCGGAGCGTGCGCCGTCTGCCATAATCGGTACGGCTGGTTTAAGCCGCAGTTTTCCAGGCCATGAGATAGCTCATGACTTGAGCCAACTGAGCGCGTAATTCTTTGCGATGCACAACCATGTCGACCATGCCATGCTCGAGCAGATATTCTGCTGTCTGAAAACCCTCGGGCAGTTTTTCGCGGATGGTATTCTCAATCACGCGCTGGCCAGCAAAACCGATCAAGGCGCCGGGTTCTGATATCTGGACATCGCCGAGCATCGCATAGCTAGCGGTTACCCCACCGGTCGTCGGATCGGTCAATACGACGATAAACGGCAGTCCCGCCTCGCGTAGCATGGAGATGGCGACCGTGGTTTTAGGCATCTGCATCAGCGACAAAATGCCTTCCTGCATCCGTGCGCCACCGGCAGCAGTGAAGATGATATAGGGGCATTGGTCTTCTAGGGCACGGTTGGCGCCATCGACAAAGGCTTGCCCGACAGCTAGTCCCATGGAGCCACCCATGAACGCAAAATCCTGGACACCGACGACACAGGGAACATTTTCTATGGTCCCGGTTACGGTGATGAGCGCGTCCTGTTCTTCGGTTTTGGTGCGCGCGGCTTTCAAGCGATCAGTATATTTCTTCTGGTCCCTGAATTTCAGCGGATCTTCCTTGACCGCCGTAAACGGAATAATCTTCCAACTATTCTCGTCCATAATCTGGTCAAAGCGGATCATCGGCCCGATGCGGCCATGATGCTCGCATTTCGGGCAGATATGCATATTGTCCTCATATTCCTTGAGGAACACCATCGCTTCGCATTTTTTGCATTTGTGCCAGAGGTTATCCGGTGTTTCCTTTTTGGTGATCGAAGCGATCTTGTTACGGACGTTGCTAAGCCAAGACATGCGTCAATTCCCCAGATTTTTATCGTGCGCTTCTGATAGCATCAGAAAGTGATTTTACATAGTCTTTGACATGCGGCGCAGCGTCGGCGCCATGTTCAGCGATGATCTCGACAATGGCTGAGCCAACGACAACGCCATCGGCAACGCGGGCGATATCCGCGGCCTGTTCCGGTGTGCGGACACCAAAGCCAACGGCGACGGGCAGATCCGTTCCGGCTTTTAGGCGAGAGACCGCTTCTTCGATGCTGGCTTGTGCAGCCTGTTGCAGTCCGGTTATGCCGGCCACAGAAACATAATAGAGAAAGCCCGAGGCATTGTTCAGGATTTCCGGCAAGCGTTCGGCATCGGTTGTTGGTGTAGCGAGACGGATCACCGCGACATCCTTGGCGCGCAGCGCGTCGCCCAGGCTATCATCTTCCTCGACTGGAATATCGACGCAGATCACGCCATCAACGCCTGCTTTAACGCAAGCGTTGGCAAACCAATCAGCTCCACGTATTGTCATCGGATTGGCATAGCCCATCAGGACGAGCGGAACAGAGGGATGGCGCTCCCGAAAAGCAGTCGCGATGTTCAATATGTCGGCGGTTTTTGTTCCAGCGCTCAGGCTGCGGATATTCGCGGCTTGAATGGCGGGGCCGTCAGCCATTGGGTCGGTGAAGGGCATGCCGAGTTCGATGATATCCGCGCCGCCTTCGACGAGCGCGTCAAGTATTGCGCCAGAGTCCGCAGCGGTGGGATCACCTCCGGTGACGAAGGCGACGAGGGCTGCGTGGTCGGTTGGGAAGGCCGAGGAAAGGCGGGTCAAGAATCGATCTCCGTTCATGGCAATGATTTGCGATATCGACGTATCTCATGAACTAGCATGATTATTCCGACAGGAATTACGAGAATCCAATCGGTCTCGTTGATTACAAATCCGTTGCCACGAAAGAAACTGATTCCAGGTGACACGATGTACACGAGGCAACCTAGGATCGCGATGTAACGCATCAGGCGATAGACAAAGCTTGCGATCAAATCTCAGTCCCCAAAGCCTCGGCGACCGTAAAAATATCCTTGTCCCCCCGACCGCAGAGATTAGCGAGGATGATCTGATCTTTGTCCATCTTCACCGCTTCCCGCGCCACGGCTGCAATCGCATGGCTCGGCTCCAGTGCCGGAATGATCCCCTCCGTGCCGCACAGCAATTGGAACGCCTCTAACGCTTCGGTGTCGGTCACGCTGTCATAGCGCACCCGGCCGGATTCTTTCAGCCAGCTATGTTCAGGACCAATGCCGGGATAGTCGAGGCCAGCGCTGATCGAATGGGCTTCGTCAATCTGCCCGTCTTCGTCCTGCAGCAAATATGTTTTGTTACCATGCAATATCCCCGGTTTCCCGCCCGCCAGCGATGCGGCATGTTCTTTTTCCAAACCATGACCAGCCGCTTCAATGCCCAACATTTCGACGTCGGGATCATCGAGAAATGGATGGAACAGGCCAATGGCATTGGACCCGCCGCCAATGGCTGCAACCAGCATATCGGGCAGACGGCCGGTACGCGCCAGCATCTGCTCGCGCGCTTCGCGGCCGATAACACTTTGGAAATCGCGCACCAGTTCGGGATAGGGATGGGGGCCAGCGGCAGTGCCGATAATGTAGAACGTGTCGTGCACATTGGCGACCCAGTCGCGCAAAGCGTCATTCATTGCGTCTTTCAACGTTGCGGAACCACTGGTTACTGGCACGACTTCTGCGCCTAACAAACGCATCCGGAAAATATTCGGCTTCTGCCGCTCAATATCGGTTGCGCCCATATAGATGACGCAGGGTAGACCAAAGCGAGCGCATACGGTGGCGGTGGCAACTCCGTGCTGGCCCGCGCCAGTTTCCGCGATGATCCGCGTCTTACCCATGCGTTTGGCGAGCAAAATCTGGCCAATGCAATTGTTGATCTTGTGCGCGCCGGTATGATTGAGCTCATCGCGCTTGAACCAGATTTGCGCGCCTTTGCCTTCCGGTGCCTCTTTGCGGATATGATCGGTCAGGCGCTCGCCAAAATAGAGCGGGCTGGGACGACCCACATAATGTTCCAGCAGGTCATCAAATTCTTCCGCAAAAGCAGGATCAGCCTGAGCGGCGCGATAGTGCTTTTCCAGATCAAGGATCAGCGGCATCAGCGTCTCGGCCACATAACGCCCGCCAAATTGGCCAAAATGGCCGCGTTCATCGGGTTGATTGCGGAAGCTGTTCGAGAGTTTATCGTGTTTCGTCATAGGTGCGAACCGCTTGGCAAAAGGCAGCGATTCTGTCCACATCTTTGACGCCTGGCGCGGATTCAACGCCAGAGGAAACATCGACGAGTGGAGGACTCGTCGCTTCCATCGCACTCACGACATTATCGGCATCCAAACCGCCGGCAAGACCCCATGGCAATTTGTGATCATGCCCCTTCAGGACAGACCAGTCAAAGCTCGTTCCCGTGCCGCCTGGTAGGGCCTTTGCCGGAGCATCGAACAACAGACGATTAGCGGCATCATCGAACCGAGCGCTCTTAGCGAGCGTTGCCTTGTCGCGCAGGCCCAGTGCTTTCCAAACCTCGACATTGCTTTGATCGCGCACCAGTTTGATCCATTCGGGTGTTTCACTGCCATGAAACTGGATCACATCGGGGCGAACAAAGTTAATCGCATGCCCGGTCAGTTTCGGGTCTGCATTGACCAGCAACAATACTGTCTTCAGCGAATCCGGCGCAGATTCACGCAGTTCGGCTGCGCGTTCCAATGACACATGACGCGGGCTTTTCTCGAAATGAACGAGGCCGAAATAGTCTGCCCCAGCCTGAGCAGCCGCTGCGACGCTGGCCTCGTTGGACAAGCCACATATTTTAATCTGTGTTTTCATCGATTCGACTAAAGCGTTGCCTCAATCGACCGCGCCGCCGTATTGGGATTTTCCGCTGCGGTAATCGGACGACCGATGACTAATATACTGGCCCCATCATCACGAGCAGCTCTTGGCGTTACCGTGCGTTTCTGATCACCAGCCTTGCCATTGGCGGGGCGCAATCCGGGAACGACGAAATAGCCATCTTTCCAGACTTTATGGGCGGTGGCCACTTCATTGCCGGAACAGACAATGCCGTCCAAGCCAGCCTCGGCAGCTAGATTGGCGAGCCTCTCAACCTGATCATGAGGACTACCGCTATAACCAATAGATCCCATGTCACGCTCGTCCAAAGAGGTCAGCAGGGTCACGCCAACAACCTTGGTATGGCTGCCAGCCGCTGCCTTGGCATCTTCCATCATCGCCCGTCCACCAGAAGCGTGGACGGTGACAATGGCTGGCTCAAGGACATTGATCGCCTGCATAGCCTTGGCCACGGTATTGGGAATATCGTGCAATTTCAGGTCTAGAAAAATGGGCAGACCGATTTTCTGGATCTCATGGACGCCGTGATGCCCATTAGCACAGAAAAATTCCAAGCCCAGTTTCAGGCCGCCGACATGACCTTTGACGGATTTGGCCAGTTCAATGGCATTGTCGAGTATCGGTGTATCCAGCGCGACAAATATCGGGTTGCTCATGCGCCCGCTGCCTTGTCATCAGTGATGGATGAGACGGCCGGGGCCGGTTCGGCGATTTTTTCTTTGCCAAGATCGAGCGGAGCGGCAGCAGGTTTTGCCTGCGGCGATGCCGGAGGCGGTGCCGGTGATGCGTTGGCTTTGGCTGGCGCAGGTGTTGGCCGAGCAGCTGCTTCCAAGGTTTTGATCCGGCGGTTGAGGCGCCATTTGGATGTTCGATGGATCAACCATAGAGGCACGAATCCTAGCAGAAATGCGCCAATTACCAGAACCGGTAATTTGGTATCGATGCGGATATCTTCCCAAATTAGAACGGATGTTGGTGACCAGTTATTGGCTGCAAATACAACCAATATGACCGCCAATATCACCCAGAAAAGCGTTTTTATAAACTGCATATAGAACCCTCATTCGAGCATTTTTTTACATAATACGCGTAAATTCGATCAGTGACCAGAGTTGTTACTATTTAGGGTTAAGCCAGCGGCTTATTCGCCAAATACGCGATCAAAAATCGTGTCGATATGCTTGAAATGATAATCGAGGTTAAACCGTTCTTCCAGCTCTTCATTAGTCAGCTTTCCGGTGACATCAGGATCAGCTTTGAGCAGATCGAGTAACGCGATTTGACCATCTGATTCCCAGACTTTCATGGCATTGCGTTGTACGATCCGGTAGCTGTCCTCGCGGCTGATACCTGCTTGAGTAAGGGCTAGCAGAACCCGCTGCGAGTGAACGAGGCCGCCCATCCGATCGAGGTTTTTCTGCATGCGCTCCGGGTAGATGAGCAGTTTTTCAACAACACCGGTCAGGCGGGCGAGGGCAAAGTCCAATGTGATAGTCGCGTCTGGACCGATCATGCGCTCGACCGAGCTGTGTGAGATATCCCGCTCATGCCACAAAGCGACATTTTCCATCGCGGGCAGCGCGTAGCTGCGCACCATGCGAGCAAGACCGGTCAGGTTTTCGGTCAGGATCGGATTGCGCTTGTGCGGCATCGCGCTGGAGCCCTTTTGACCAGGTGAGAAATATTCCTCGGCCTCAAGCACTTCAGTGCGTTGCAAGTGGCGAATCTCAACCGCCAGCCGTTCGACGGACGAAGCAATGACAGCCAATGTAGCAAAATATTGCGCATGGCGGTCACGAGGAATGACCTGTGTCGAGACGGGCTCAATTTCGAGGCCCATTTTTTCTGCGACATGCGCTTCGACCTTGGGATCGATATTGGCGAATGTGCCCACAGCTCCGGAGATCGCGCAGGTTGCAATCTCTTTGCGCGCCAATACCAAACGTTCGCGATTCCGTTCAAACTCGGCATAAGCCTGCGCCAGTTTCATACCGAAGGTGACCGGTTCGCCGTGAATACCATGGCTGCGGCCAATGGTTGGCGTCATTTTATGCTCATAAGCACGGGTCTTTATTGCGGCTAGAAGCTTATCCATGTCTGCGAGCAATATGTCGGTGGCGCGCGTCAGCTGCACGGCAACACAAGTGTCGAGAACATCGCTGGATGTCATGCCTTGATGCATGAAGCGCGCTTCGTCACCAACATTTTCCGCGACATTGGTCAGAAAGGCGATAACATCATGTTTTACTTCGCGCTCAATCTCATCAATCCGCGCAACATCGAATTTTCCTTTGGTCCAGATTGCGGCTGCAGCTTCCTTCGGTACCACGCCGAGCTCAGCCAAGGCATCCGTCGCATGTGCTTCTATTTCAAACCAGATTTGGAACTTGGATTCAGGTTCCCAAATGGCAACCATTTCGGGTCGGGAATAGCGCGGTATCATTTTTTCTTTCCTTGAAACTGAAAAAGCTGGTTTAATCCAACCTTTAGATGATCTGAGATTTGCCGCCCCGCTAGCAGCTACATTATGAGTCGGCAACGGGTGGATCATTGGGGAGAAGAATATGCGTCTGGCAGTATTAACCGGTGGCGGCGATGTTCCGGGGCTTAACCCGTGTATCCGTTCGATTGCGATGTCGGCCTGGCAGCGCGGCTGGGATATTATTGGTCTGCGCCGGGGATGGGAAGGGGTACTGGAGACAGATCCGACAGATCCTTGGTCGCTGGAAAATTGTGCCATGGTGCTGGATAAGGACGCTGTGCGCGGCATTGATCGGCAAGGCGGAACAATATTGCACAGCTCGCGCTGTGATCCTCGAGCAACCCTTGAAGGTGATCAGACGCAAAAGGTACTCGATATATTGGACGCGCTGAAAGTCGACGCTCTCATTACAATGGGCGGTGATGGTACGCTGCGTTTTTCGGCACATCTGGCTAGTCTTGGCCGCAACGTTATCTCGATACCGAAGACGATGGACAATGATGTTTTTGGTACCGATTATTGTATCGGCTTTTCCACAGCGGTTACACGATCGGTGGAAGCGATAAATGCACTGCGCACGACGGTGGCGAGTCATGAACGGATAGCGGTTATTGAATTGTTCGGGCGCCGGTCCGGTGAAACGGCTTTATTGTCCGGCTTTCTGTCGCAATCCGATCGCACTGTTATTGCCGAGGTGCCAGCCGATATTGATGTTTTGCTGCCGCTGTTGCTGGCAGACAAAGCCAATAATCCGGAAAGCTATGCGATATGCTTGGTGTCGGAGGGCGCAAAACTGGCTGGCAGCAATGCCGATGATGGTGAAATGAGCAAATCCAATACCAATCGTATCGGCGTTAACATCGGCACACAATTGGCGAGAGAAATCGAGGCGCGTTCTCCGGAGCGCACGATCGTTCAGGAACTAGCTTATTTGATGCGCGCGGGAGAACCGGATGCGATGGACCGGATGGTTGGCTTCGCATTTGGAGCATTGGCAGTGCAGCTAATCGAGGAAGGGCGCACGTCCAACATGGTTTGCTTGACTGACGGCAATTATGGCGTGGTACCTATCGGTACGCTGCTTGGCGGCACCAAAGGTGTCAATGTATCAGGTTTATATGATGCGCGCGAATATCGTGCCAATCTCGTGCAAATAGAAGGTATGCCGATGTTTCTATATTGATTGCGTGAAAGCAGGCTGTAACCTGCGAAGAGATGCTGCGAATAGGGTGGTAAGGGGATCCTGAAATGACTATCGATCAAGCCGTGTTGCAAGAAGAACGCCTGTCGCCATTTTTGCGAGTTACTCTACGCATCTGGGTAAAGACCTGTCGTTCGATCATAGCGTTGATCAGTCCCATTTTTGATCTGCTGGTCCGGTTGTTCGTCGCGCAGGCGATATTTCGTTCAGGCGTAGTGAAGCTCTCCGATTGGGATACGGCCCTTAGCCTTGCACGCTTCGAATATCCGGTATCTTGGATGGCTCCAGAAACGGCGGCCGTAGTTGGTGTGACTATAGAAATTGTTGCGCCTATATTGCTGCTGATCGGACTTCTAACACGCGAGGCAGCTTTGGCAATATTGCTGCTGCTGGCGGTTAGTCAGGTTGAATATGTTCCGACCGATCTCAATCTTTGGTTGATCGCGATATTGGGCTGGTTTGTGCTACGTGGAGCAAAAGGCTTTTCTTTCGACCGCGCCGTGGCAGGCGGATTAAGCGGCAGCGCTATACCATTTACTGATCCTGTTTTGCGCCTGTTTGAGTTTTTGACGGACAAGGCTGCAATCGGATGGTTGCTGGTCGTCCGGATATGGCTGGCCGCGACCTTACTTGCGGTTGCTGGAATAATCGGCATGGCGGGTCAGGAAGTGTTCCTTCCCGTTAAAACTTTCGTTGGCATCAGCCCTGCTTTGGCCGTTTGTTTAGCGGTATTGTTGATCATTGGGTTGGTCGTTCCGCTAACGGGACTAACGCTTATTGTTTCGCTCAGCACGTTGGCTGTCATGGGCCTGCATCCTGATCTCACGCTTTATCCGATGTTGCTTTTTGGATTGATGACCATTTTTGGAGCGGGCTATTTGTCGGTCGACCGGATAATTTCTGCCTGGCTGGAATCCAATATATTGTTCGACCGGAAATATGAGGATGTTCCAAAGCATTGGCCTCATATTGTTGTGGTCGGCGCTGGCTTCGGCGGACTGGCATGTGTCGCTAAACTCAAGAACTTACCAGTGCGGATTACGCTTATCGACCGGCATAACTATCATTTGTTCCAGCCGCTGCTCTATCAAATTGCAACGGCTGCGTTGTCACCTGCGGATGTGGCGACTCCTATAAGAGGGTTGTTCCGCAATGATGGAAATGTCCGGGTATTGCTGGGTGAAGTAAGCAGCATTGATAGTACAAAGAAATCACTGACCTACGGCCAAAACAGTTTGGATTACGATCATCTTGTGTTGGCTACAGGCGCATCGCATAGCTATTTTGGTAAAGATGAATGGGCGCCTTTTGCACCCGGCTTAAAGACCATCGAAGACGGCGTTTCGGTTCGAGGTCATGTTTTGCGCGCGTTTGAGCGAGCGGAATCGTCCAATGACCCGGAACGGGTCAAACGTCTGATGACTTTTGTCATTGTCGGTGCTGGGCCGACGGGTGTCGAGCTGGCCGGTGCCATTGCCGAACTCGCGCATCACGGCCTCAAAGACGAATTCAGCCGGATTGACCCAGAACAGGCGCAAATCATCCTTGTGCAATCAGGCGACCGAATATTGCCAGCCTTTCCGGAAGACCTGTCTACCCATGCTGCGGCGTCGCTCAGCAATTTGGGTGTGGATATCCGTTTGAAATCACGCGTGACCGATATAGCTGCCGACCGCGTCAAAATCGGCGACGATATAGAGATTGCGACGGAGACGGTCCTTTGGGCTGCCGGCGTTATTGCTTCTCCTGCTGGCAAATGGCTGGAAGCCGATACGGACCGGGCAGGGCGCGTTGCAGTCGATGAGCATATGCGGGTTGCGGGCCACGAAAATGTCTTTGCGATTGGAGATACAGCGGGCAGCAACGCTTGGGATGGGAATCCGGTTCCTGGGCTAGCGCCTGCGGCCAAACAAGCAGGAGCCTATGTCGCCAACTATATCCAGCAACAGCTTCTGGACGGCCAACAAGTCGAGCCTTTTAAATATAAACATCAGGGCAGCCTTGCGACCATCGGGCGGAAAAGTGCAGTCGCTGATTTTGGCTTTATGAAACTACATGGGTCTTTGGCTTGGTGGCTTTGGGGAGCAGTGCATGTTGGCTTTCTCTCCGGCATGCGAAATCGGATAGCGGTGTTGGTGAACTGGATATGGTCCTATTTCACGCTGCAGCTTGGTATCCGTCTCATCACCGGCAAGGATAGCGGCGCTTAGAGCTTCGCTTAAATCAGGCCTTTTGACCGGAATGACGTGTGTCCATCCTTGCCGATGATGATATGGTCATGCACCGCGATGCCCAATTTGCGTCCGGCATCGCAAATATCCTTGGTGATGGCGATGTCCTGACGGCTGGGCGCGCTATCGCCGCTAGGGTGGTTGTGGACCAATATGATGGCTGCTGATCCCAGCTCCAACGCACGTTTGATAACCTCGCGAGTATATATAGCAGCCTGATCAATGGACCCTTCGCTAACTAACTCATCCCGTATCAATCGATTTTTGCTATTGAGGTGCAACACCCGCACGCGTTCATGGACCAGATGAGCCATGTCGGCACGCAGATAGTCAAGCAGCGCCTGCCAGCTCGTCAAAATAGGCTGCTCACGCACCGGCTCGGAAATCATACGCAAGGCAGCGGCCTGTACAATTTTAATGGCTGCGGTGCTGACATCTCCCATGCCAGGAACTTTTTTGATCGACTCTCCATCGGCGGTTAGCAAAGCAGACAGGCTACCAAATGTGTCGATCAAGTCCTTTGCCAATGGTTTCGTATCCCGTCTTCGAATTGCTAAACTGAGGAGATATTCGACAAGCTCATGATCCAAAAGTGCATTACTGCCGCCGTCCAATAGACGTTCCCGCAATCGCCCACGATGTCCCTCGCCATGATGTGCTTGAGAGTTTCCATTGGATTTTTTGGCGATGTCCAATTCGAGATCCAATTCAGGCATTTTTGAACAATAACCAGTTTGCTCGAGAATGGGATGAGAAAGCCTATCAAAGCCAAGGATTGGCCGAATATGTCCAATCTCAAATGAATAGCGTAAAAACTGTGCAGTCCATGCACTTGTACATTGCAACTTAAGCTAGACTTATGCATTTCAGCTGGGATGGAGGAAGAAATAGACCAAGAGCCTTTAGGCAGCCGAATACGGCCACGACTATTGGTCTATCTGATCCTTTTCTTGTTGCTCGTCGGTTTTATCATAATCTGGTTCAGCCGGATTAGTATCGCCGACAATTTTGTCCGCTCGGAGCTGGGTAAATTGGGCATCGAGGCCAGTTACGAGATTGAGGATATCGGTTTTCGCAAACAGATCATCCGCAATCTGGTTATCGGAGATCCCAACAATCCCGACTTGGCGGCTGATCTGGTCGAGATCGGCAATAGCCTAGGCACCGAGGGCGCTGGTATAAACTGGGTAAGAGCGCGCAGAGTGAAGGTCTATGGTCGCTTGCAGGATGGGAAACTATCCTTCGGAGCGCTCGATAAATTTTCTGATCCAGAGGATGACAGTCCTTTGGCGCTACCTGATATTTCGCTGACGTTGGAAAAGGCTCAGTTGCGGATTGATAGCGATTATGGCCCGATTGGATTGGCCTTAAACGGTTCCGGTAATTTGCATAATGGATTTAAGGGCGAGCTTGCAGCTTTGAGTGAGCAACTCAATTTGGGCGGATGCGCTATTTCCAAGCCTAGCTATTTCGGCGAGATCGCTATTGGTGATCGGAAACCACGTTTAAATGGACCATTGCGGTTACCGGCTGTCAAATGCCCGGATATGGATATGGCTGTTCAGGATGTGGGCATTCAGCTTGCAATGGAGTTGGGACAAAGTTTCACAAGCTGGTCAGGCGATGCAGGTATATCCAGCGGCGCTTTGACCTATGCAGATTATAGCGCTGAAAAGATCGAATCGACTATTGCCTTTACGGGTGACTTGGATCGCAGCAGCGGGAATATTGATCTCACAACAAATGGTGTGAAATCGCCCTATGGCCGCGCTGATATTGGTCAGGTCAGCGGACCATTTCAAATTGGCTATGGTGATGATCCGATGACAGCACGGTTTGAAGGAGCTCCGGAAATTCGTTCCGCTCGGATATCAAATAGCCTGCTGCGACAAACCGCTGGACTGGCATCATCAACCGACGGCACACCAGTGGGACCGATTGCCGAGAAGCTCGTCACCGCCATGCGCGAGGCTGGTCGTGCTTTGAACATGTCGAGCGATGTGCGCTTTGACATGGGCGCAACAGGAACAAAATTAGCGATCAATGAATTGAATGCGCGGTCCCGGTCAGGCGGGGAGATGGCGCTGGACAATCCCATTTTGCTGACATTTATTGGCGATGATGTAAAAATGCTTGCCGAAGGGGACCTTCAGATAAATGGTGGCGGGTTCCCTGATGCCAGGATAGACTTGAATGATGGCAGTCTGTCGCGCGGCTTTTCTGGCAATGTCCAGATGGCGGCATATCAAGCAGGTAGCGCGAAGCTCAATATTCCTAGCCTTAATTTCTTACCCTCTTCGAGAGGCGGCACCAATTTCGACGGCCGCTTGATTCTCTCTGGTCCTTTAGCCGATGGGCAGGTCACCGGATTGCAAGTGCCCATCAGCGGTTCTTTTGATGGGCGAGGTGGGTTTTCAGTATTTCGCAAATGTGTGGATCTGCAATTTGCCAGTCTACGGACGGCCTCTTTCATCGCTGGTCCAACCCGAACCCGGCTATGTCCGGAGGGCAATCGTGCCATCGTTTCGAGTAATGGCGGTCGGATCAACGTCGCGGCTCGTGCGCCATCTTTTGACCTGACCGGTACAGTTGATGGAACACCGCTTTCCCTTTCCAGTGGCGCGGTCGGCATCTCTCTGGCGAAAGGCATGCGGGCTCAAGATGTTTCCTTACGAATGGGCACTGCAGATAGCATGACCAAGTTCGACATGGCGCTGCTCAGTGCTGCCTTTGGTCGCAATATTACGGGTAAAATCTCTGACGCCAATGGGCAGATTGCCAGCGTGCCGCTGTTGTTGGAAAATGTCGAAGGCGATTGGCGCTATGTCGATGGTGAATTTTTGGTTGATGCTAAGCTGCGTGTCCGCGATGAAGAGCAGGTTGAGCGCTTCCGGCCTCTCATAAGCGATGACGTGAAGTTGAAATTTGCCGAGGGCAGGATAGTTGCTGACGGTATGTTGCGAGAGCCCACGACATTGCGGCAGGTTGCGACTATCAACATGGTGCACACTCTCGACAACAGCACAGGCCAGGCACTTCTTGATGTTGGCTCGCTGACTTTCGATGATGCACTACAACCAGAAATGCTGACGCCGCTGACCTTGGGTGTCATTGCCAATGTCAATGGAGTTGTGACTGGCTCTGGCCAAATCAACTGGGATGACAAAAGCGATGGCATTCGCAGCACTGGTGCCTTCCGTACCAAATCCATCAATTTGGCAGCCGCTTTTGGTCCGGTTACCGGGCTTGCCGGCGAGATCAAGTTTTCTGATTTGCTGGGCCTCGAAACTGAGGCGGGGCAGTTAGTGCGCATGGCTGAGGTTAATCCCGGCGTGGCCGCCTTTAACGGCCAGCTATTCTATCGATTATTGCCTGACTATAAAATGGAGGTCGAAGGTGGTCAGTGGCCATTTGCGGGCGGTATGCTCTATCTGGAACCGACAATTCTTGACCTAGGTGAGGAAGCAGAGCGACGGCTGGAATTCACGGTTGTCGGGGTAGACGCGGCTCAATTCCTGACGCAATTTGATTTCGAGAATATGACCGCGACGGGCGTTTTTGACGGCAAGCTCCCGATGGTCTTTGATCAAGATGGTGGCCGGATCGCTGGCGGCTATCTGGTGGCACGGAAGGGCGGTGGTTCGCTGTCTTATATCGGTGAATTGACCTATGAAGATATGGGGACATTCGCAAATTTCGCCTTTAACGCTTTGAAATCGTTAAAATATGACCAACTTACTATTGGTATGGATGGTGCAATCGATGGTGAAATCATTACTGAAGTGAAGTTTGCGGGGCTGCAACAAGGCGATAGTGCAAGCAAAAATTTCTTCACGAAGCAGATCGCCAAGATTCCTCTTGAGTTTAATGTCAGAATTCAAGCACCCTTCATGCAGCTCATGAGCAGCGCAAAAGCCTTTTATGAGCCGGAAATACTGGTTGGTCAGAATTTACCAGCCCTGCTAAGAGCACAAGAAGAGCGGGCTACAGAGGCGGAAAAAGCGTTAAAAAACAATTCTGAATCAACTGTTCAGCCACGGGAAAGCGATAATGAGCCATAAGATATGCCAATTGACGGATCGGTCTGGAAATGCGATTCGAGCAATTATGAAGAGTAGGAAGACAACCGGCCTGATATCGGGTGTCGCCTTGGGGCTAAGTGCCGTTCTGGCAGGATGTGTGCAGGTTTCTGCGCCAGATAAACCCATCGTGATCAACCTGAATATCAATATAAAGCAGGAAGTCGTGTATCGACTGGATGGCGATGCACAGGATTTGATTAATAGTGAAGCGGAGATTTTCTGATGTTTGAGTTTATACGGAAAAATAAAGCGGTTGCCGTTGTAGGCGGATTGGCTTTGACCGCAATTGTGGCAACGCCAGTCTTGGCACAGCGCGATCCAGCCTATGCCGCTGCACGTGCTTCTGGCGCGATTGGCGAGAAACCAGATGGTTATCTGGGCTATGTAAGTGCGCCATCTGCTTCAGTGAAGGCATTGGTCGAGGATTTGAATATCAAGCGTAAGGCGGCATATACCCGCAAGGCGCAGGAAACCAATTCGACTGTGGAGCAATTTGCTTTCACCTCTGGCTGTAATCTTATCAAGCGCACGGTATCTGGCGAGAAATACCAGGCACCGGATGGCAGTTGGCAGACCCGGGCCTCGGCCGATCCAGTGCGTGATTCGCGCTGCCCATAAGGCTAATATATAATAATATTTTGACATCGGGCGCGCTGGTAATATCAGCGCGCCTTTTTTCGTTTCAAATTGCTGATATTTGGCTGAATTTTCTGCAGTGCAGCATGGCTGTTGACTTGGCGCACCCGCTTTTCTAAACGGGCGCGGTTAGCGGGACTGCTCGCTGTCGTGGGTAGAACCAAGTTAATCGGCTTTTTCGCTGATTTTCGTTAGTTTTTCAAAGAATCACGACAGAGAATGGAACCGGTAAATCTGATGGACGATGATGCTAAGATAGAGGCGCTGAAGAAGCGGATCGATCAGGCGCAATCGGAAGAGGCAGTCAGATCAGGCAAAACCCAAAAAGGGGTCGATGATAATTATCGGCTCGGAAACCGGGTTTTGGCGGATTTGATTGCAGGCATTGGTGGCGGTGCATTGGTCGGCTGGACGCTTGACTATTTTATCGGAACCGGGCCTTGGCTTCTTTTGATGTTCCTGTTTCTGGGTATCATCGTGGCGTTCAGAAATATTATTAAACTCTCAAATGAGAATGCAAAAAAACATAAGTGATTTTGCGTACTATTTGAAAAACAGGGGTCCATTGCGTGGCGGCTGAAGAAGGTAAAATTGATCCAATGCACCAGTTTGAGGTGCAGTCGATTTTTGAGGGCTTTTCGCTAGGTGGTCAGCAGATTGCTCTGACCAATAGTGCTGTGTGGATGGGATTTGCGGTCCTAGTTATCTTCGTATTTATGCGCGGTGGGATGAAGCGCGAATTGGTTCCCGGTCGTTGGCAGATGATGGTTGAAGGCTTTACCGGCTTTATAGACAATATGATGGAAGCCAATATCGGCCCTGCGGGCAAGAAATACGCGCCTTATGTATTCTCGCTCTTCATGTTCATTCTATTTTCCAACGTGCTTGGTCTTCTCCCCGTTGGTGTATTAGGATTGCATCCGTTTACGGTGACAAGCCATTTGACGGTTACCGGCGTGCTGGCCATTTTGAGTTTTTCGATTGTTCTGATCGTTGGCTTTGCCAAACATAAACTGCACTTTTTCTCACTGTTCGTTCCACATGGCACGCCGCTTCCGATGATCCCGTTTATTTTCATCGTTGAACTGCTGTCTTTTCTGGTTCGTCCTTTCAGCCTTGCCCTGCGTCTCTTTGTTGCGATGACAGCGGGTCACATATTACTGAAGGTTCTGGCCGGTTTTGTGATCAACAGTTCCAACGCAGGTGCGGGCTACGGCGTACTTGTTGGGATCCCTAGTTTTGCGCTGATGATCGGTATTAGCGCTCTCGAATTGCTGGTGGCGGTTGTGCAAGCCTATGTATTTGCATTGCTGACATCGCTTTACATCAATGATGCAGAGAACCTGCATTGATTTGAAATACGACTAAATTTCCAAACGATATTTTTGAACAGGAGTTATTATCATGGACGCAGAAGCAGCAAAATTATTGGGCGCAGGTCTGGCAGCAATTGGTGCCGGTGTAGCCGCCGTTGGTGTGGGTAACGTATTCGGCAGCTTCTTGGAAAGCGCACTGCGCAATCCTTCTGCTGCAGACGGTCAACAGGGCCGTTTGTTCATCGGCTTTGCCGCAGCTGAACTTTTGGGTCTGTTGGCATTTGTTGTCGCAATGATCCTGATTTTCGTTGCCTAATGAATGATGTGAAACTGGCGGGGTAGCGTTGAAGCTGCCCTGCTGTTTCAAAATATTGGAGCCTTTGGTTCAATGCCTCAAATAGATCAAATCGCCGCAACCTATGCGTCCCAGATTTTCTGGCTTTTGCTGACTTTCGGGTTCACATTTTTTGTCATCGGTTTAGGCATGTTCCCGAAAATTCAGGGCACAGTTGATGCCCGTGACAAACGGATTGCCGACGATCTCGAAGCCGCTCGTGCTGCGAACGTAACAGCAGATGAGTTGGAAGAAAGCTACCGTGTCAAAATGGAAAATGACCGTAGCGAGGCTCAGGCTCTGGTAGAAGCAAGCAAAGCGAAAGCCAATGCGGCTGCCGAGAAGCGCAAAAACAAAGCCAATGCTGACATTGCTACAAAAGTGGCGGCGGCAGAAGCGGATATCAAAGCCCGCGCCGGCGAAGCTTTGAAAGAGATTGAAGGCGTCTCTGCCGAAGTCGCGCAGGACTTGGTTGCCAAAATCTCTGGCGCGAAAGTGACTAAAGCGGCGGCATTGAAAGAAACAAAGGCAGCTTTGAAACATGGTTGATTTCGCTAATCTAGCATCCGCAGCGGCTGACGTCGCAATACTGGCGTCGGGCGCTGCTGAAGAGCATGTTACGCCGTCTGTATTCGGCGTGTTCAATGCGACTGTGTTCGTGTCGCTGTCTATGCTGGTCGTTATCGGCTTGGTGCTTTGGAAGAAAGTTCCAGCTCTTATTGGTGCATCGCTGGATAAGAAAATAGCCGATATTCGCGAACAACTGGATGAAGCCAAGAAGTTGCGCGAAGAATCCGAAGAATTGCGCGCGAAATATGAATCCCGCTTGCGGGCGGCAGACGACGAAGCTGCTGAAATTTTGGCGCAAGCAGAGAGCGAAGCCGAACTGGTGGTTGCGGACGCAAAGAAAGCCACGACTGATCTGATTGCGCGCCGTAAGAAAATGGCTGAAGATAAGATCGGCGCTGCCGAACGTGCCGCTATTGCCGATGTTCGGTCAAAAGCAGCCGGCGCAGCGACTATCGCGGCGCAGAATTTGATTGCTGCCAAACATGACGCGACTGCAGACAAAGGCTTGATTGACAAAACGATCAGCGATTTGGGTACTAAGCTCAACTAAATTATCATTCTCTGCAAAGGATTAGGCGCTGGTAATGATCGGCGTCGAGGCTTAGATATACGCTATGTCTGGCCCACAATCTCCTGACCGTTTTAACGAGGATAAGGCAACCTATGCCGTGCGCGGCAATGAAACGCCTGACCTTGAAACAGGCATGGCGGCTATCCGCGAAACATTAAATACGCTGCCAACGCGGCCTGGTGTTTACCGGATGCAGGATAGCCGCGGCGATGTGCTGTATGTTGGCAAAGCCCGGTCCCTTAAAAACCGTGTCGGATCTTATGTCCAGATGAACCGACTACCTCATCGGTTACTGCGTATGGTCGCGCAAACCCGGTCGATGACCATCGTAACGACGGGCAGTGAAGCTGAAGCTTTGTTGCTCGAAGCGCAGCTGATCAAGAAATTCCGTCCAGCTTATAACGTGCTGCTCCGCGACGATAAGAGCTTTCCGTTCATTCTGCTACGCGAAGATCACGACTTTCCGCGTATCCAGAAGCATCGCGGAGCACAAAAAACGAAGGGCAAATATTTTGGACCTTTTGCGAGCGCTGGCTCCGTCAATCAAACGCTCAACGCACTGCAGAAACTTTTCCTGCTTCGTTCATGCACTGACAGCTTCTTCAATAACCGCTCGCGCCCTTGTTTACTCTATCAAATCAAGCGCTGTTCGGCACCATGCGTGGACCGGATCACCAAGGATGATTATGCCGAATTGGTTGAAGACTCGCGGAACTTCCTCTCCGGAAAGTCTACGGAGGTGCAACAGAAACTCGGCGCGCAGATGGAAAAGGCTTCCGAGCTACTCGATTTTGAAATGGCCGCTCTCTACCGCGACCGATTAAAAGCTCTCACCTTCATTCAGGGTAATCAGGCGGTCAATGCAGCAGGTCTGCCCGATGCCGATATTTTCGCATTGGCAGCTAAGGGTTCAACCGTTTGCATACAAGCTTTTTTCATTCGTGGCGGCCAAAATTGGGGACATCGTAGCTTCTTTCCCGCCCATACGACTAATGTCGAGATTGAAGAGGTCTTCTCCAGCTTCCTGATGCAATTTTACGACCGGATGCCGCCTCCGAAATTAGTGTTGCTGGACCGTGAGTTGCCGGATGAAGCTTTGCTGTCAGAAGCGCTCGGAACGCGGGCAGAGTATAAAGTCAGCGTTTCGAAACCTCAGCGTGGCGACCGCCTGAAGCTGCTGAAGCAGGCGAGCCGTAACGCTGAAGAGGCGCTTGACCGCCGTTTGGCCGAGTCCTCTACACAAGCCAAAATCATGCGCGAGATGGTAGATCTACTGGAACTCGAAGCGGTGCCTGATCGTATCGAGATATACGACAACAGCCATATTCAGGGGACGAATATGGTGGGCGGCATGGTTGTTGCTGGACCTGAAGGTTTTCGTAAGAACGCCTATCGCAAGTTTAACATCAAAAACCCTGACACCGCTCCCGGCGATGATTTTGCGATGATGCGTGAAGTGCTTGAGCGCCGTTTCGCTCGGGCCCAAAAAGAAGATCCGGACCGGGAAAAGGGAGAGTGGCCTGATCTGGTATTGATCGATGGCGGCAAGGGCCAGATGAGTGCAGCCAAGGATGCGTTGGCGGAAATCGGGGTCGAAGACGTCAATATGATCGGTGTGTCCAAAGGGCCGGATCGGAATGCCGGGCGGGAGACGTTTCATTTTATGGATGGCCGGGAACTCAACCTACCGATCAACAGCCCAGTGTTATTCTATCTCCAACGCTTACGGGATGAAGCACACAGGTTCGCAATTGGCGCGCATCGTCAGAAGCGAGCCAAAGCGGTGGGACATAGTTCGCTAGATGATGTGCCGGGCATTGGCCCCGCTCGAAAAAAGGCGATGCTGCTGCATTTTGGAACCGCTCGCGCCGTGAAAAACGCGTCATTGGAAGACTTGCAGGGAGCGCCAGGCGTTTCCGCGACAGTGGCGCAAAAAGTATACGACTATTTTCATGGCTAGTTTACGCACCTCAGCAATTATTTGCTCCGTTCGCCAGCATGGTGAGCATGGAGCGGTTGTGCGGTCTCTGACACCCGAGAATGGATTGATGGCGGGCTATGTGCGGGGTGCGCGCTCGCGGACGATGCGGCCTGTATTGATCCCCTCCAATATTGTGCAGGCCGATTACCGGGCTCGGACCGAGGATCAACTCGCGTCCATGACGGCTGAGCTTCAGCAAAGCCGGGGCCCCTATCTTGGTGAACCTTTAGCGAGTGCTGCACTGGATTGGGTGACCGCGCTGACCGCAGCGATATTGCCGGAAGAACATAGCTATCCGCAACTTCATTCTGCGCTATCTGCGTTACTCGATGCGATATGTGGCGCGCCCTCGGCCAAGGGTTGGGCTGTGGCACTGGTGCGCTATGAACTGCTCCTCTTGTCAGAATTGGGATTTGGCCTGTCGCTCGATAGATGTGCGGTGACCGGTGATAAGGAAGATTTGATCTTTATCAGCCCCAAAAGCGCGACAGCAGTGAGTGCAAGGGCAGGGCAGATTTACAAGGACAAGCTGCTTCCGCTGCCGACTTTTTTGAAAGAACCAGATAGTCCCGAATGGGATGATATTTTTGATGGATTGAGGGTCACCGGATTTTTCCTCAAGCGTCATTTTTTTGAAGACCGTCGCAATGACGTTATGGCGGCACGTTCAGTTTTGGTGGATCGTTTGAAAAGGGTGGTTGCCTAATTCGGTTGGGCGCGGCAGGGAGTGGCGAAACTTGCCGAGAAAGTCTGGGAAAAACAACATGCATATAGCGGTGCTCGCCGGGGACGGCATTGGTCAGGAAATTATGGTCGAGGCCTTACGCGTATTGGAAGCGCTAGGGCTCTCCGACATCCGTCTTGATCATGCAGATGTAGGCGGCATGGCCTATAAGAACCACGGCCATCCTTTGCCACCGGCGACACTGGAATTGGTCATGGCCGCCGATGCTGTATTATTTGGAGCCGTTGGTGATCCCGATTGTGATAATCTGGAACGTCATTTGCGCCCGGAACAGGCCGTGCTTGGATTGCGTAAGGAAATGCAAACCTTCGCCAATTTGCGCCCTGCCAAAGCCTTTGCGGGGCTGGAAAACCTCTCTGCGCTGAAGCCGGATGTCGCGGGTGCGATTGATCTGTTGATCCTACGGGAACTGACTGGGGATATCTATTTCGGTGAAAAGGGGCAACGGACGACCGATGCTGGTTTGCGGGAAGGCTATGACATCATGGCCTATGATGAGGAAGAAATTGCTCGCATCGCCCATGTCGCATTTAAGGCAGCACAAGGGCGCCGGAAGAAACTATGTTCGGTGGACAAAGCCAATGTACTACAAACATCGGTATTGTGGCGGGCTGTCGTAAATGAATTGGCTGCCGATTACCCTGATGTCGAGCTCAGCCACATGTATGTCGACAATGCCGCAATGCAGCTGGTGCGCAATCCTGGACAATTTGATGTGATGCTGACCGGCAATATTTTTGGTGACATATTGTCTGATCAGGCCAGCATGTGTGTAGGGTCAATCGGCCTTCTTGCTTCTGCGTCTTTAGGTACGGGAACCCACGGCCTTTATGAACCAATTCACGGCAGTGCGCCTGATATTGCGGGGCAGGGGATTGCCAATCCCTCTGCAATGATATTGTCTGCCGCGATGATGCTGCGTCACAGTTTTGATATGGAAAATGAAGCTTTGCGGATTGAACAGGCTGTGGCTGATGTTCTTGAGCAAGGTATATTGGGGCATGATCTGGGCGGCAGTGCCTCGACAAGCGAAATCGGCGATGCAGTTGTCGCACAGCTTGCCAGTTAAGCGCCGAGCGGCGTAGGAATAGATATGAAAAGAGATACTGGTCAAAATCGAGCGATCACCAAAAACTGGCGCCCCGCAACCAAAGCTATTCGCAGCGGCACTATGCGGAGTGAATTTGGTGAAACATCGGAAGCTTTGTTCCTGACATCCGGCTATACTTATGACTGTGCTGAAGATGCCGCTGCACGCTTTAATGGCGAACAATCCGGTATGACCTACAGCCGCCTGCAAAATCCGACGGTCCAGATGCTGGAAGAGCGTATTGCAGTGATGGAAGGCGCAGATGCTTGTCGTGCGACAGCTTCTGGTATGGCGGCAATGACCGCTGCTTTATTGTGTCAATTGGAAGCTGGCGATCATGTGGTGGCGAGCCGAGCTTTATTTGGTTCTTGCCGCTGGCTGACCGACAGTTTGTTGCCGAAATTCGGAATAGAAACCACCGTCATTGATGGCCGTGAGATCGAAAATTGGGAACTGGCGATCACGTCAAAGACCAAAGTGTTTTTCTTCGAAACGCCAGCGAATCCGACCATGGATGTCATCGACCTGCGCTCTGTTTGTGATCTGGCGAGGGCGAAAGGCATTACCAGCGTGGTGGACAATGCTTTTGCTACCAATGTCCTGCAACGCCCGATGGAATTTGGTGCTGATGTGGTTGCCTATAGCGCGACCAAGATGATGGACGGTCAGGGGCGCGTATTGGCTGGAGCTGTTTGTGGGACAGAGGAGTTTATCGAAGAAACTCTGCTCGCCTTCATCCGCAATACCGGACCGACTCTGAGTGCGTTTAACGCTTGGGTTGTATTGAAGGGACTCGAAACTCTTGACCTACGAATCCGTAAACAGAGTACGAATGCTATTGAAGTCGGCAAGTTTTTAGAGCAGCGGATAGAGAAAATATTGCATCCAGGTTTGCCAAGTCATCCGCAACATAATCTTGCGATGAGCCAGATGGAAGCAGCAGGACCGATTTTCTCACTCTATGTTGGCGGTGGTCGTAAGCAAGCGCATCGTCTACTTAATACATTGAATCTAATAGACATATCCAATAATATTGGAGACAGTCGATCACTCATGTGTCACCCGGCTTCGACCACCCATCATGGCTTGGGTGAGGAAGCGCGGTTGGAAATCGGAATTACGGAAGACATGTTGCGGATCAATGTTGGTCTGGAAGATCCCGCCGATTTGATCGAAGATTTGGATCAAGCCCTTTCGTCTGTCGGTCTTTGACGCTATTACAATTTGATGATGCAGGCGTTCTTTCCATTTTCTGAAACTACCGATGGCGTGACTGTCCGAGTTTCGGTTACTTTTTTGCCGGAGCAATCCGACATAGACGGGTTACGTTGGTTTTGGGCTTATCACATTCGTATCGAAAATGAGCGCGATAGCGCGGTTCAACTGTTGACCCGCCATTGGCGGATTTCCGATGCGCGTGGCGGATTGCACCGGGTGGATGGAGACGGCGTTATCGGAGAACAACCGATTATTCAGCCAGGCAAATCACATGACTATGTTTCGGGTTGTCCACTTAACACACCAAGTGGGGCCATGGCAGGGCATTTTATGTTCGTGGGTGAAGAGCCAGATGCTTTTGAAGTCCGAATCCCACATTTTCCTCTGACTGCGCCCACAGTCGAGCAATGAAGCGTACGCATTTACCGCTTAACGGGCTTCGTGTGCTCGACGCTGCGGCTCGACACCTGAGCTTTACGCGGGCCGCCGATGAGCTCGCCGTCACACCTGCAGCTGTCGGACAGCAGATCAGGGCATTGGAAGACATGCTGGGCGTTGTGATGTTCCGGCGTACACCAAAGGGTCTGGAGCTGACCGATGAAGCAGCCGCCGGTCTGGATGCGTTGCGATCTGGTTTTCTGGAATTTGAAGACGCCGTACGGGCTATGCAGGCGGGGCAATCATCACACAAATTGACTATCGCTGCGCCGCGGGATTTGACGGCAAAATGGTTGAACGAAAGGCTTGCGAAATTTTCGCAGGAAAACGCCGACGTCAGTTTCGCGCTGGTTGCTTCCGAAGGTGGCGCGGATTTCACCGAAGCCAATCTGGATGTGGCTATTGGTTTGACCGACGGCCCCGGCGACAATGAGGGTGTGATCATCGGCGATACGATGTTCGTTAAAGTGGCTGCGTCTGGCGGCAAACCGGGTCAGAAAATTGACTGGCCGGGCTGTCCGATCTCCGAGGGTGAAGAAACCCTGATGCGGGTTGCAGATGGCGGGCTGGCAATAGAAGCGGCTGCTAACGGCTTTGGCCATGCCTGGGTACCCAAAATGTTGGTACAGCAGGATGTCGCAACAGGTCGTGTCGACGTGATTGGCGAGGACAGCAAGTCCTCACGCGGCTATTGGTTGGTCGCGCCGCTTCCGCAATGGCGGCAGAAGAAGGTTAAGGCGCTCGTCGCCGCGCTGACAGCATGAGCTTTGCGGTTTTGACGACCGAACGGCTTCGCCTGCGGCCGTTACGAGTCGATGATGCCGATGCCCTTCATCCTGCTTTTGCAGATGAGGACTTAATGCGCTGGTGGTCCAGCGGACCTCATAAAACTGTTGCCGAAACGCGGGAATATGTGATGCAAAATTGCGATGGTACGCGCTGGCAAACTTGGGCCATAACGACAACGCAAGATGATACGGCGCTGGGTTGGGTTGTTTTTATCCGTTCGTTAGATCGCCCGAATGTCAGAGAAATTGGCTATATTCTCAACCGACCTGCTTGGGGAACCGGGATCGCGCGAGAGGCGGTTGGCCGAGTGATACAGTTCGGATTTGAAGAATTAGGTCTAAGGCGCATTTATGCTGATGTTGATCCTGATAACCTGGCCTCGATCAAGCTGCTGAAGATTTGGGGTTTTCAGCAGGAAGCACATTTGCGTCAAGAATGGGAAACGCATATCGGTATCCGTGACAGTCTCATTTTCGGGCTGCTACAGGATGAGTGGCAGGCCGCGAGAGAGAAGGGTTAGCGTGCTGCGAGCAAGTTTAGCAAGCGATTGATCATCAAAGTAAATTTGCCATTGTCGACTGGCGTTTCACTATTATTCCAGCTTCCCGAAACTGCATAGGTTTTGCCCGATTTTGATTTAGTCAAAAAGGCAAAGGAAATGACGCCCGGTTCCGAACCACCTTTGCCGCCAATATAGGACCAGCGCAACGCATCCCCTGGCGGGACGATGGAGTTGATTTTCAATATGTCGAGGACCACGGGATCGTTTGCTTTTAAGATATGGTCGAGCAAGTTGCTGATATCTGCCGGGGAAGCAAACCATTCGATTGTATCAATATGAACAGGATCATTGGCGAAATTGGCTATGGACACAGACTTGATACCCAGTCTGTCTCGCTGAGTCTTCAATATATTCTTCTGTTCGCTCTCTGAAGCCGCAACATAACGCTCGCGAAGGTCATTATTAGTCGGCATTTTGAGCGCAAACATTTCTAACGTCGTAAGCATCGGCGCGATCTTGTCTGGCTGGGAGTGTCCTATGATCCGTAGCATTTCCTCAACTTTTTCACGGCCTAGAACATCAATCAGTATGTCCGTCGCGCTATTGTCGCTGATCGAAATCATCATTGTTGCGAGGCTTTGCAACGTTAGCGGCGTGCCGTCCGGCCAGTCTTGCAAGACACCCGAGGGCAAGGATTTACGGTTTAACGGTACGACATCACTCCAGCGTCTTTCTCCAGCTTTGATGCTACGAGATAGTTCGGCAAGCACGTAGAGCTTGAAGGTTGATCCGATAGCCAACTGTTTGTCGGAGTTGAGTTCTGTTACTGAAAGAGGGCTATCACCAGACAAATCAGCAATCTGGAACCCTGCAATACCGGGTAATATTCTGACTTCTTCCGTGATTTTCTCAATACTGTCGTCGTTCATATTGGCACCGGTGATCAGGAGCCCAATGACCGGATGGGGCGCTTTGCTATCCAAAACCATTTTCATGGCCAAGGTAGCTTTCTCATAGGTGATCTCCACCGTACCATCATGATCATTTGTCGGGATGATCCGGCTTAAGCTGACCGGCTCGCCATATTGCTTGTTGAGTTGAACCAGCAGACCGCGAAATTGGATCAGCGGAACAGCACGCAAGAAAGAGTCCGCGAAGAAAAGTTCTTCCTGCTCCGAGCCTTTGAGGATTTCTAATAACTCCGACGCGCGGTCCTGATATTCAGAAGAAACAGTCGACATTTGTTCCGCCCTTGCTGGAGAGGGAACCCCTGCGACGGATATAAAGGCGAGTGCCGCGAAAAGCCAGAACCGGTTGAACCGGTCAGGCATCAATAGATTCCTCATCAAGGCTGGCTGCGTTTTGCTGGATGAAGTTGAACCGGTGTTCCGGGTTTTTACCCATCAGACGGTCGACAAGATCCTTTACCACCGCCCGGTTCTCATATTCCTGCGGCAGAGTGACGCGGAACAATGAACGCGTGTCCGGATCCATAGTGGTTTCTTTCAGCTGTCCCGGGTTCATCTCACCAAGGCCTTTAAACCGACTGACCTCAACCTTCTTGCCTTTAAACGGCCCGTTTTCGATTACCGCCCGCGCCTCGTCATCCTGCGCGTAAAGGCTCTTGCCGCCAGCGGTCAGGCGATAAAGCGGCGGACGGGCCAGAAACAAATGTCCTTGCCGGACCAGTTCAGGCATTTCCTGAAAGAAATAGGTCATCAGAAGCGTGGCGATATGCGCACCATCGACATCAGCATCGGTCATGATGATCACGCGTTCATAGCGTAAATTGTCAGGATCACAGTCTTTGCGCGTGCCGCAGCCCAGTGCCAGTGTCAGGTCTGCTATTTCCGAATTGGCAAAAATCTTGGCGCTGGCCGCCGAAGCGACGTTGAGGATTTTACCACGTATCGGCAAGATTGCCTGAGTTTTTCGATTGCGCGCCTGTTTGGCAGACCCGCCAGCGCTGTCACCTTCAACGATGAAGATTTCTGTTCCTGCTGGGTCATTGCCAGAACAATCAGTGAGCTTACCGGGCAGGCGGACTTTACGCCCGCTAGTGGCGGTTTTGCGTTTAACTTCGCGTTCGGCTTTGCGTTTCAGCCGTTCGTCCATCCGCTCCATGACAAAGCCGAGCAGCGCCTTGCCGCGATCCATATTGTCAGTCAGGAAATGGTCGAAATGATCGCGTACGGCGTTCTCGACATATTTTGCTGCTTCTGGAGACGTTAGCCGGTCTTTCGTTTGGCTCTGAAATTGCGGATCGCGGATGAAAACGGAAAGCATCATCTCTCCGCCCGAAATAATATCATCAGCGGTTAGCTGTGATGCTTTCTTAAGCTGCACCAGTTCGCCAAAGGCCCGCATGCCTTTGACCAATGCGTTGCGCAGCCCGGTTTCATGGGTACCGCCATTGGGTGTCGGAATAGTGTTGCAATACCAGCTATAGCTGCCATCGGTCCAGATAGGCCAGGTAATTGCCCATTCGACGCGTCCAGCACTGTCGGGAAAATCTTGACTACCTGCAAAGAAATCGGTTGTGACGCACTCTCGGCCGCTGAGCTGTTCGCGCAAATGGTCAGACAATCCGCCGGGGAACTGAAACACTGCTTCAGCAGGAACATCGTCAGTGGCTTGCTCTGCGTCGCATTTCCAACGAATTTCGACGCCTGCATAAAGATAGGCCTTGGATCGCGCCATTTTGAACAAGCGAGATGGCTTGAACCTGTTACCTTCGCCAAAAATCTCAATGTCCGGAACGAATGAAATACTGGTTCCTCGCCGGTTGGGGGTGCTGCCAACTTCATCGAGTTTTGATACGGCATTGCCCTGCGAAAAAGACTGGCGATAAATGGTCTTATTGCGGGCCACTTCCACTACGGTATCGGATGACAAGGCGTTGACCACAGAGACACCAACACCGTGCAAACCGCCTGATGTGGCATAGGCTTTGTCAGAAAACTTACCACCGGAGTGCAGGGTGGTCATAATGACTTCCAGCGCTGACTTGTCTGGGAATTTGGGATGAGGGTCGACCGGAATACCGCGGCCATTGTCGGTAACGGTTAGACGGTTTTCACTATCAAGTGTAATTTCAATGCGGCTCGCATGGCCGGCAACGGCTTCGTCCATGCTGTTGTCGATAACTTCTGCAGCCAAGTGATGGAGCGCGCGTTCGTCAATGCCGCCAATATACATTCCCGGGCGTTTGCGAACGGGTTCCAGACCTTCCAATACCTCAATGGCAGAGGCATCATATTCACCGGGCTTTGAAGCGGTTGGCGGATCAGCACCAAAAAGATCATCAGACATAATGATCCTATAAGAGCGTCAGAGTCAGACTGGCAAGAGGCTTATTGGGCCTCTTGCCAAATGGTCTGTAAAATATTGCCTTGTCGGCTGATTTAGCGGACTCTTGGGCCACCGAAAGGCAGTGGCGGAGGTGCCCGTCGCGCACCACGTGGCAATTGTGCCTGAAACGCACGTCCACAATGCTCCACGCAATAAGGGAAGCCGGGATTAACCTCTTCGCCGCAGAAGTGGAAGTCGGGCTCGCCGGGGTGGTTCATAGGCCAGCGACAGATTTTATCGTTCAAATCCAGCAGGCTGGTCTTGTCGGCAATTTCTTCGCTGGGTTTCGCCGGAACAAGACGCCGAGGAGGTGCTGGCGGAATAGGTGCTTGCTGATCACCGGGGCCCTGACGCAAAAACCCACCCGGGCCAACGGATACAATTTTCGGTCCATCGGGCTTGGGCATTTTTGACTGTTGAGCGGCATGGGTACGCGCAGCAGGCGTTGGCGGCGGCATCGCGCGCCGAGCCACATGTTCTTCTTTTTGCTTCGGTTTCTTGGTTGCTTTGACCGCGGCCTTTTTCGGTTTGGCTGCGGGCTTATCGCCTTTTGCAGTCTTCGCTTTGGCTTTAACCGGGGACGGACGTGATTTCAGACCAAGACGATGGGCCTTGCCGATAACAGCATTGCGGCTCACGCCGCCGAGTTCCTCTGCGATCTGACTGGCGGTCAGGCCTTTCTCCCACATCTGTTTCAGATGATCGATACGTTCGTCGGTCCACGCCATGCAAAATCCTAACTATTCCAATACTGAGCCCAATATAAGCCTTATAGCCGTATATTCAATCATACGGAAATATCGGCCGATATAATATGGGGTTGTGATTGCTGTCTGGAGCCGATAGGCGAAAAGCCTATGTTAGACCAGCCCAAAAATAACAACTCGGATCAATCTGAATTTATTGCACAGACATACGCTGAGCCCGGTGTAGCCGTCATTCGGGGTGTTAACTGGGGTGGATTTCTGGCGCTTTACTGGAAAGAAGTGCGGCGCTTTTTCAAGGTTCAACTCCAAACCGTCTGGGCACCTTCGATTACCACGCTACTGTTTCTAGTAATATTTACGGTCGCGTTGGGCAGGGGGGATCGCACCGTTCTGGGTGTGCCGTTTGCCGATTTCATTGCACCTGGATTAATTTGCATGGGTATGATCCAAAATGCCTTCGCGAATAGCAGTTTTGCGCTTCTGGTCGGGAAGATTCAGGGTACGATTGTGGACTATTTGATGCCACCTCTGTCTGTTGGCGAATTGTTGGCAGGCTTGGTTGCTGCGTCAATCACACGGGCGGCGTTGGTGGGCTTTGCGGTTTGGTTGGCCATGGCCCTTTGGCCAGGTGTAAACGTCAGTGTTAATCATTGGTGGGCGGTCCTCTGGTTCGGATTCATGGGCTCAGTAATGCTCGCTTTGCTGGGCGTGCTGACATCGATTTGGGCAGAAAAATTTGATCATGCAGCGGCTGTGACCAATTTCATTGTCGCTCCGGCTGCCTTACTGTCAGGCACATTCTATTCGATAGACAGATTGGCTCCTACATTTCAGGCCGTCAGCCATGCCAATCCATTTTTTTACGCGATTTCCGGTTTCCGTTACGGATTTTTGGGAGAAGCCGATTCACCTGTAATGGTAGGTTCGGTCGTCCTGTTGGGCATCAATGTCGGCCTGACAGCCTTATGCTATATTTTGCTTAAAAAAGGCTGGAAGATCAAATCCTAGCCTATTGAAATCGTTTAATGCCGATGAATCCGGTGTAGCTTATATTTGCCGCCATCCACAGCCTTGAACATGCGCCCAACCTCAGGATGCATCACCGGCTCTCCGCTGTCATCTTCAAGCAGATTTTGCTGACTGACATAAGCGACATAGCTGCTGTCGGCATTTTCGGCCAAAAGATGATAGAAAGGTTGATCTTTCGAAGGCTGCAAGTCTTTGGGAATGGCATCATACCATTCATCACTATTGGCGAAGACCGGGTCGATATCATAGATCACACCGCGAAAATCAAACAAGCGATGTTTGACCACATCACCAATCGTGAAAGTGGCATTCAACACCGAAGGTGTGTCCTTCGGGAGAGGATTGGTGGACGCAAGATGTTTGGTTTGAACCATATCTTCAATTTAGTCAGTTAACAGACATATGCAAGCGCTCGCCATCTGTGGGTTAAAATGGTTTCTCGCTTGGCAAAATGCAGATCATAGTTTAAGCGCGCCGCACGTTCGACACATATGGTCTGCTAGACCATGGTTTCCTAGGCTATTTGCCAAAGTGCGGAGAGGTGCCAGAGTGGTCGAATGGGGCGGTCTCGAAAACCGTTGTGCGAGCGATCGTACCCAGGGTTCGAATCCCTGTCTCTCCGCCAAAATCTTGTATAAATATTCTTTATATCAATTACTTAAAAGGTTATTGAAATTTTATACCCATAAATATACCCATATGGAGTTGCGGTAGAATATTTTGAAACTTCTATGTTGATATGGCGGCTTTATCCCGAAAGCAGAAGCTAGAGCGCAAAGTCTTCTCCCAACATCACTGCTTGACGCCTGAATCCAAATTCGGTTTCGCCAGACCAGTTTTTGCCGTCTGGAAACCTCAGCTCAATGCCGGTCAAATAGTCACTATCGAACAATTTCATGTTAACACCCATCTGATCATTGTTTCCAATGCTTGCCACGTGTTCTTTCGTCAGTATCCAGTGGGTCGTTGATCCACATCTTTTGCAAAAGTGTGTTTCAACCGCCGGTTGCGGATAGTCGCTGCGCGTGTAACTTCCGGTATCGCCTTCAATTTCAACTTCTGATGGTTTGAAATATCCCCAGATACCGCCACTCTTTTTGCATAGACTACAATTACAATCTTGCATGAATTCAGGTTGGTGAGAGATAGCCACTTTCACTGCGCCGCAATGACATTTCGCTTCACAACCTGTTGCGCTCATCATGCAAACCTTCCCAAAGTTTCAAAGAGCCATGAGTGTGTGAGCAACGCATTAATGTCAATGTCCCCAACATCCCGAAAGCGGACATTAGGATAAGGCTATTCAATTAATATAAATATTGATAATGATTCTTATTTACATTAGCAAAAGTAACTTTTATGTGGCTCCCGATAATCTGAAAATGAGGGATCAAAAATGATAAAGAAGCTTCTTTTGGTGACTACCGCTCTGGCGTTGCCATCCACAGCATTTGCGCAGGACGCTAATGGAAATGACAGAGAAGTGCTTGAAGAAGATGTAATCATTGTCACCGGCCAGCTCTCTGACTTTGGCGCGCTGAAATCAGCAACCCCTATCGTGGAGACCACGCGGTCTGTTACTATTGAAACAGAAGAACAATTCCGCGACAAGGGCGCGCTCACTCTAGATGACGTATTGAACTATGTCCCTGGCGTTGTCGGCGATACATTTGGCTTTGCGACGCGCGGTGATTTCCCCCAGGTACGCGGCTTTGATGCAGCGGAATATCGGGATGGCCAGCAAGTTCTTTTCGGTTTTTACAACAACACGCGGTCCGACGTTTATGTTTTGGAGCAAGTGGAAGTGCTGAAGGGGCCAGCGTCCGTCCTTTATGGCAAAGGCACTCCTGGCGGCATTGTCAACGCGGTGTCAAAACTGGCTGGCCCTGACAAGCAGAGTGAGGTCATTTTTGATGTCGGTACCTTTGATCGCTATCAGGCCGCCGCAGACCTGAACGCAGAACTGGTCGATAATCTCTTTGTGCGATTTGTGGGACTGTACCGGGAATCTGATACGCAGATTAATTACGTTAATGACGATGCCATTATCGTAATGCCATCCATAACCTATGATGATGGCCAAACCCGGCTGACGGCGATGCTCGAATATGTAGACCGTGACAGCGATACAGCCCAGCAATTTTTGCCATTGACCGGTACTGGCTGCGTCAGTGGTGATGTTACCATTACACCAATTGCTGTGTGCGCAAATTCTTCGGGCGAGCGGGTGGAATTCGATACATATCTGGGAGATCCAAGCTTTAACCGTTATGACACGAATTCTACATTGGTGAGCTTGCTCGCCAGCCACTCATTTACTGACAATTTCTCGATCGACGGCATCTTCCGATATAAGGACGCGGATGTAGATTACCGACAATCCTATATTGATTTTCTGGGTGCAGTAGGTCCTCCACGTGTGGATGCAAACGGTGACGGTGGACGAACGTTTTTTCGTAGCAATGCCTTTTCAAAACAGGCTGCCTTTGATCTTCGTGCCCGTTGGGCTTTTAATACCGGTCCGATTGAACATGAACTATTCGGAGGTGTCGCCTATCAAAACGTCAAGACCGGCAACGAAGTGATTTTTCTGAGCGATCCTACAACTCGCAGCTTCGGAGCGATAAATATCTATAGTCCCGTTTACGGGAATGTACCGCCACCGCTTTTCGACGACGCTAATTTTTTTGATGTCGGGGATACAAAAACCGATGACTATGGTTTCTACCTCAACAACCAGATGTCCATCGGTGATCTCAAATTGAACTTTGGTTTGCGTTACGATGACAGCAAAACCGAAAGTGGCGCCAATGTCCAAAAGGATGATGCGGTATCTTTCAGTGTCGGCGCGCTTTACGCATTTGATGGTGGTATTTCGCCCTATGTCAGCTTTGCAGAGTCTTTTGAGCCAGTAATTGGGACCGACGGCTTGACCAACAATCCGCTTCAACCACGCGAGGGGAAACAATGGGAGGTGGGCGTCAAGTACCAGCCGCCCGGAACGCAAACCTATATCACATTTGCCTATTTCGATATTGAAGAATCCAATCTACCCAATCCATCGTCACTGATCAATCAACCGGACAGCCAACAAGAAGGCGTTGGCACAGTCAAAGGTTTCGAAATGCAGGCGCAGACAACGCTGGGCGACTGGTATCTGGAGTTTAACGGCAGCATATTAGATACAGAGACAGCCGACGGTGTCCCCTTTGCCTCAATCCCTGAAGAACAAGCGTCAGCATGGGTGCAGTACCAACCTGTCGCTGGTGCCCTGCAAGGTTTTAAAGCGGGCTTCGGTTTGCGCTATGTTGGTGACAATGAAAGCAATGGAACCGGTGCCGTCGGCCCGATACGGGTGGTGACGGACGGCAATGTCCTTGGCGATTTTCTGCTGGGTTACGAAACAGAACGCTGGGACGTCACTTTTAACGTCCGCAATATTACAAACGAGAAATATTTTTCAACGTGTCTGGCGCGCGGCGACTGTTTCGTAGGTGAAGAGCGAACCGCAGTTGTCCGCGTCGGATATAAGTTCTGACCATGGAGGGCGTCTTGCTTTGGCAATCCATTGGTACCGTTGTTGCCATTGGTGGGATATTCCTGCTGCGCAAAGCTTGGCAAAAACGTTTGAATGCGGGACTTGAAGCGCTGGGCGGTTCGTTACTTGTCCTGTTCTCTCTTATCGCATGGTCACAAACCAGCGGTGCCGACAAAGGGGCTGCATTGGGCATAATAGTCGTTGTGATTACCGGTGGATTAGCGGTCTCGATGACCGCGTTGCAGGTGCCAAAGCGCGCGAAAAGAGAAGGACGTCAGGTGCCTGAGCGGGCGAGCGAACATCCGCAGGTTGGTCCGGTGCTGTGGTTATTGCGCATTTACAACGGGATCTTGCTGTTCCTCATAACGGGCTTGGCCGCCGTCTTTATATCAGCAGGCTTATTCATACTGCTGCGTTGGTTCGGAATGGAGCACAGTGCCAACCTGACCCTGATCGCTTTCCTATTCTCGATCCTGTGGTCCAGTTTGGCGGTTTATGTTGGTTCACAACAGGCGATGCTAAGAAAGTCATTGATAATATTGGGTCTGGCGATTGCTCCCGCTGTTGCCCTGACCCTCACAAGTTAAGGTGTAGATCATGCAGGATAGCGGCAAACCGAAGAAATCAGCACTACGTGTTATGCGTTCGTTGGAGGCCCATAGCTTGCTCGCCATTATTTTTGGCGGGCTTATCTACATATTAGCGGTTACCGGAACATTATCGGTCTTTAATCATGAGCTCCAGCGTTGGGAGCAGCCTAATGCACCCGAAATGCAGAGCATCAGCGCAGAGGCAGCTGAGCGCGCAGCTTATGCAGTCTTTAAGAGCGAGGAAACGCCAACAACGCACCTTTATGTTACCTTCCCGCGCACAGACTTGCCGAGGACAGTGATCACAACAGATACCCAAGCTTTTTTCGCCGATGAAAATGGTGAAATCGTGGCCGAGGAATCATTCCCCTGGACACAGTTTCTGTTGGATCTGCATTATTATCTACATATGCCGCAGACGCTGGGGCTGACGGTCGTAGGAGCTTTGGGGATCATGCTGATAGCGTTGTCGATATCCGGCGTGCTTGCGCATCCCCGGATATTCCGTGACGCTTTCACATTCCGGCGCGGAGCAGGGCGGCTAACAACCGTCGATCTGCATAACAGGTTAAGCGTTTGGACCATGCCTTTCCATTTTTCCAATGCGCTAACCGGCTCCATATTAGGCGTTGCCAGTGTCCTTGCCTTTGTCATCGCGGCCGCAGGATTTGATGGCGAGACCGGGGATGTCTTCGCCCCCATATTTGGCAGCGAGCCCGCGGCCAATGCTGCACCGGCCAATATTGCAACAATAACCAAGCCAATCGAACACATCGAAAAAACCTTTCCGGATATTGATCCAACATTTTTTATCATGCACGATCCCGGAACTGTCGGGCAAAATTCGCAAATAGTCGGCAAGCATAATAACCGGCTGATCTTCGGCGACTATTATACCTATAATGCAGCGGGCGAGTATCAAGGAAATGTCGGTATTTCTGATGGCACAATCGGTCAGCAAATCATCGGTTCTGTCTATAATGTGCATTTCGGCAACTGGGGCGGTTTACCGGTAAAACTCGCCTATTTGCTATTTGGTGTCAGTCTGTGCGTAATTGTGGCTTCCGGACTGAAGATTTATTTCACCAAACGGCGCGAGAAGGGTGATCCAGCCCCTAGGCTGGAAGGGGCATGGGCAGGCATAATCTGGGGTACACCAACAGCGTTGGCATTGACCTTGTTTGTAGCGCTGCTGGATGTGGTTCCGGCCCTGGGGCTTGTTGCGATATTTTGGCTGTCGCTCGCGACGATGATTGCATATGGTAGCCGCTCTGGCCGGAAGGCTACAAAACGACAGTTGATAACAGCAAATTGTGCGTTACTCGTCGGTATAATCATAGCGTATATTGGGCGTTATCAGGAAGCAGTAATGAGCTTTGCCGGTTTGCCTGTAACAATCAGCTTGGCGGCCCTGATTGTGGTTTTTCTTTTGCTGAAGCAGACTAGTGAGCAAACTCATATGGAAGCAGGCCCAGATTTTGCTCCAGCAGAATGATGGGCTAAGACTAGACTTGGGCGCAAAATTACCTTTCGTGATACAAAATCCAGTTAGCAGCACAGCAATCAATAGAGGAAGCTAGGCTTATGAAGAATAGTATGAAAATAATCGCCCTTGCATCCAGCTTGTTATTGGCTGGTTGTTCAACCATGGCCGAGACAAGACCAGCAGCAACGGCGATTAGTCCGCCGCCCAACATGACGCTGGGCGATAGCTATCTCTCGGATTTTTACAGCTATGAAGTCGCTTTGGCGGCGCCCGGTGCTCTTTTGAAAAAGGAACCGCTAAACGCGCAACAGTCCAATCCCGGAGCAGCCAAGAATATCCGTCTGCTCTATTCGTCAACCGACGGGTTGGATAGCGAGGCGGTATTGCCTGTTTCCGGCGTCCTGTTTCTGCCCGAAGGCACAGCGCCAGCAGGCGGATGGCCGCTCATGGCATGGACGCATGGCACAGTTGGAATAGCGGATATCTGCGCCCCATCATGGAATGGTCGGCAGCAGCAGGATCGCGACCATCTCGAATTCTGGCTGAAAAACGGATATGCGGTCGTTGCTTCTGACTATCAGGGTTTGGGCACCGCCGGCACGCATCCTTATCTTGCCACACGCCCGGAAGCTTACAGCAATCTCGACATTATCCGGGCCGTTCAATCCTCCGGTTTTCCGGTATCAAACAAGGTCGTGCTGTTTGGGCAATCTCAAGGCGCTGGCGCGGCCATAGCCACCGCTGCCTATGCCGCTGACTATGCGCCCGATGTCAACATCGTCGGCGCTGTGGCGACAGGCGTACCATTTTTCTCTCCCGAGGCCTTGATTGCTCTGCAGGAAAGTCGTCCACGAGACCGTGTTGATCCCATGTTAGGATATAATCTTCTCGCGCTCTCCTTGGTCCAACGTACCAATAGGGATTTCAAACTGGCAGATTATGTTTCGGATAAAGTCATGCCCATTGCTCAATCCGTTCAAAATACCTGCCACAAAGACGTAAAAGCACGGGTCGTCGCCGAAAAACTGACCCACAACCGGGTGTTCAAACAAGCGCCAGATGAGCATCTCTTTACCGCTTTTTCCAAAATGGGATATCCCAAGCTCAAACTGCCCGTTCCGACTTTCGTTGGTACAGGCGCAAAAGACAAAGACACTCCGCCACGTATGCAAGCAGCTTTCGTCAAACAGGCGTGCAAGGCGGGATCGGTTATCGTATCAACGCTATACCCAACGCTGGATCACCGTGCTGTCGTCCCGGGTTCGACCGGCGATACGCTGCCATTTGTGAAAGCGGCCTTTGCGGGGGATGATATAGAGAGCAATTGTGGCAATCTACCATTTTAAGCTGCTGAGTTTCTATCTCGGCCCGCCTAATTTCTGCTGGATATTACTTTACACCCGCACCTAGTTTTATGGCCATTTTCCTCAGTCGCTTACCTTCACCACAATCTTTCCGACCTGTTCGCCCGCGAGCATGTATCGGTAGGCTTCTATGGCGTCGCTCATCGTAAAGATGCGGTCATTGATTCGTGGTTTTAAACGTCCGTCCAGCAAGCGTTCAAGAATATGGGCCATTCCCCGCTGGAGGCGATCAGGATGCCGAACTTCGTTGAACATCGAATAGGGGTGCAGGATTGCATTCTTCCGCACCATCTTGACCACATCCACTTTGGCCGGTTCACCATCGAGCAGCCCGTAAAGAAATACGATTGCATCCTCCGCAAGCGCATCCGTGTAACGATCATGAAGAAGTGGCTCTGGTATTCAGCCGCTTGGATGCGTCGCTAGTGGGTAAAGCGAATAACTAGGCAGCAAGTGCGCAAACAAGGTTGGGTGATTTGAACCGTTCAACCAGCTTTACGTTTTAACTCGGTATTAGAAAAAGGAATGACGGCTGGTATATCGCGAGCGCTATCAGGCTTGCTTGATACTGATTCCGTTGGTCGCGAGAACAAATAACCTTGTAATTGTGTGCAACCAAGGTCCCGCATGACATCCATTTCTCTTATGTTTTCAATGCCTTCGGCAGTTGTTTTCATCCCTAGTTCTTGTGCCATAGAAACAATAGCACGGATAATTGCCAGACTTTCAGTAGATCCACGCGTAGCGGATTTCACGAAGCTTCGGTCAATCTTAATGGTCGAAAAGCTAGCGCGGCGCAGATAGCCAAGCGAGGAATAGCCAGTGCCGAAATCGTCCAATACAAGATTGATACCGAGCGAACGCAAGCTTTCTAGCGTCGCATCGGTTTTCTCATGATTGTCGAGAAACACACTTTCGGTTACTTCGAGTTCAAGGCGCTCAGGGCTGAGGCCGCTTGAGGCAAGCGCGCCGATTATATTGTTGGCCAAGCCGCCGCCTTCAACCTGAAGCGCCGAGACATTGACTGATAGTCGTACGTGATCGGGCCAGCTTTTTGCTTGTGCGCAAGCAGTCCGCAATACCCAATCACCGATATTGCCAATTAACCTTGCCTCTTCGGCAATGGGAATGAAAATTGTCGGTGAAATCTCTCCGCGCGTAGGATGGTTCCAACGTAAGAGAGACTCATAACCGATGACTTCTTCGCTATTGGCATCGACAATCGACTGATAAGCGACGGACAAGTCACCATTTTTCAGCGCATCTCGCAGATCATTTTCCAGAATGTGCCGTTCATCGGCTTCAACCTGCATGAATTTCTGATATCGAACGCATTGACCGCGACCCGACTCTTTACCATGGTAAAGCGCTAGATCTGCGCAGCGAGTAAGCGTCTGAACGTCGTCGCTATCTCGCGGACCGACCGCGATTCCAATGGTAGCACCAATATTGACTGAAGTTCCATTGATAGAATGTGTACCACAGAGATCCTCAATGACCTTCTGACCAAGCCTTTCAATTTCACCGTCATTTTCAATATTCGGAATCACAAGTGCAAATTCATCACCGCCGAGTCGCACGGCGTGAATTTTGTCTCCAGCAGCTTGCTTCAGGAGTTCTGCAACATGGCACAGAAGCTTATCGCCGATATTATGACCGAGCGTATCGTTCACGGTCTTGAAACGATCAAGGTCGATCAGCATGACAGCACAACGATCACCATTTTCATGCGCACTAACAAGTGCGTCGGACAATAGATCCCTGTAGTAGCGGCGATTGGCTAAGCCGGTCAGCAGATCATGGCGGGCGGCATGCGACAGTTTTGCATTTACTGCGCTAACCGCTTTTCGTCTGCGACGGACGGATACCACGGCAAAAAATAATGCGCCGATAACGGCAAACGCCACCACCAATACTAGGCTTGTATAACGCAAAATTGTCTGTGACTTGGCCAGCAGCAGTTCACGTTGCGCTTGCTTTGCCTCTAGTTTGGAAATTTCAAGCTCGCGATTAGCGTCATCAAACTGGGCTGCCAGCAACGCTGAGTTGGTCGATGCGGCGAGTTCACGCCCATTGTCGTCGAGACGCTTGAATGCAGCGAGATGCTTAAGTGCTTCTTTGTATCGCCCCAGCGCGCTGAAGACCTGATAGGCGGTTGAATGATAGTCGCGATATGACATTGTTGAACTTTGCAGATCCACACCCTTGAAAGCCTTGCGTATAAAACGCTCTGCTTCAGGGAGCCGATTTGCAGCCAGTGCGATTTTTGCACGTGTACCCCAAAGGAACGGTTCCCAGTCAGCCGCTCCGGCCTGAGCAATGCTTAGGCCGGCCAATGTAGTTTTCTCTGCTTTGGCGAGGTCGCCTTGGGAATATTGGGCAAAAGCCAAATTGGTCAATATCCGGGTTTGCAGAAGCGGGCTGTCCATTTCTTTTGCCACAGCAAGCGCTTTGGCATATTCCATCTCAGCTTTGCCAAATTTACCCATATCTCTGTGGGCGTTGCCACGATTATTGTAAGATGAAAGGTTAAGTGCTGGATCATCGGCATAAATCGACTTAGCTTGATCATAATAGTCGAGTACGCGAGGATAATCTCGGGCTTCATAATAGATCGAGCCGATATTATGCAATATGATCGCTTGGCTGCGTTTTTGGTCTAGCGTGCCATATATCCGATAAGCTTCGTAAAGCATGGGCAGGGCCTGTTCTACCCGACCCGTTTGTATGGCAATCGCGGCTGAGGATTTCAGCAGATCGGCATTCAACTTTGTACTGGGCGCAACGCGCTCTACAGTTTTCAATGCGCTGGCGATTACCGGTGTTGCCTCTTTCGGTTTATTTAGTCGCGTAAGGGCTTCCCCTTCTAGCCATTGACTAGTCGCAATAGCCAATGCGGCTTCTTCCTCGGGCATAGCGTTTGCAATTATCGCTGCTTTGCGAGCAGATTTCAGTGCATTGCCAGGATTAGACATCATGGAAGATTTAGTGTCTGCGATCTGCGCTTCAAATGCAGACGGTGCGGTTTTTGTTTGTGCATGCACAGCTGGAATGGTTAGCGCAGAGCTAAACATCAAAGCAGCAATTATTTTCCGTCCCACCATAAGCCCCCGCTTCAGTAATCCGACTAGTCAGGGACAAACATGGTTACGCGTTCTGTCCCCGATAAATCTTTTAGAATGGGAGGGTTAGCACGCCACCTGCTATTATTTCGTTAACATTGTTACTAGCAGAAGCATCATATTGCGCGCGTCCGAATAAGGAGAATTCGCCGCCGCCCATAACTGGTGTGGCATAGAGGAATTCCCCTGTGAAACGCCGGTTTTTATCGGCGATACTAAAGTCACGCGTTACAGATCCAATTTCACCGGTAGAACGATCAATTACTTCGACCGCGCTATATTCCAGCGCGCCGTTTTCTACGTGCAGTGGTTGGGTGAAAGACAACCGCAGGCGATCGTCTTTGCGCATCAATCCCTGTTTGCCGATTGAGAAAGCATATGCTGAACTTCTTACATTACCGTCGGTACGCAGGTTTTGCTTGGTTCCACCATTTGATTTGGTCATTGCAGCAGTTGCTGATGCAGCGATATTCAAACCATGTGGCAGATCAAGGCTAGCACCGACAGTCATTGTTTTGCTGTTCGAGCCGTACCGGAGGTCATTTTCAAGAGCAGACTGCACGCCAAGCAAGCCGTCTTTTTCGTTCAATGATGCGAAACTGACACTTATTGTCGCCGCCTTTAGCGGTTTATGTGTCATACGCAGGTTGAATGCGCTCGCCTGATAGTCTTTGGCGCCATGCAGTTGCGCGCGTTCGGCATCGGTCAACGCTTGGTTTTCGGAATGATCAAGGCGCCGATGGGTCAAACCAAACGCAACTTTCGTATTTTTCGCAACCGCAAACTCTGCGTCAAGAAATCCTCCGCCAGAAGCAAGGCCCAGCACAGGGTTCAAGCCGCCGGTTGCCGTATCATAGTCTGATGTCAGACCGAAAGATTGCTGCCCGAGCAATGCAATAGAGCCCTGTCCATAACCTGCGTTGAATGAGAATTGGCCAGCCGCGTCGCCAAATTTGACTGCGCTATGCGGTAATTCGCCTTGACGGCCATTGGTAAGATAACGCGTTGGATTGCTTGCCGAGATTGCAAAATTCCAACCTTCGCGTTTTGGACTTGCATAGCTAGCTACGTCGGTAAATCCGCCGCTGGCGTTGAGGCTCGGCAGACCGGTATTCCAATCCACAAAGCGCTCAGTGATGTAGGACTGAAAATATTCCTCAGATCCCGTAACACTCGACTGCTGGCCAATAAGTTGATCAGAAAATGGTACAACAAAATCACGATATGTATCGCCGATTGTCTCGAACATTGTTAGAAATACGCCATCTGTGTCCCAAGTATCGCCCACTCCGCCTTGAAGAATTTCGGCTGTAGTACGTGACGTCAACTGGCCAGAACTATATTCATAAATTTCAAGAGAACCAAAGTCCAACGGTGACTGCGATGCTTCCACATCCAGCAAACCGACACCATAAACATCATCTACGCCCGGTGCGCCCAAGTCTTGAGCCGAATCCAGTATGATACTGACCGATTCTTCAGGATGTTTGGCAAGCCAAGGCCAGCGATCATGGAGTAAAGTTATCGCGCCCGATACCAAGGGTGCGGCAAAAGAAGTGCCAGACCGGCGCGTAACGCCGCCGTTGCCATCTGCCAACAAGATAAGTTCGCCTGGAGCCACAATGAACTGGTCCCGCAGGTATGCGCCTTTGCAAACACCCTTTTCTAACAAGCAGGTTGAACCAGGACGATTTGATATGCTGGAGATATTGCCCAGCGGGTCAATCGAGCCGACAACAATCAAGCCAGTATCTTTAACTGCCTTCCACTCAATATTCTGTGTTTGAGTGAGTCCGTCATTGCCAGCGGCAATAACAAAAACGGTGTTTTTGCTGGCACTTGCTACAGCGGAATCGTTGAAAACATTGTTCCATTCAGGGTGCAATGTCCAACCCGACACACCAAGCGACATGTTGATGACGCTGGCGTTTGCGCTTTTAAGGGAAACGATACCTGCGCGAATATCATCCCAAGAGGCACTCCCAGTATGATCAAATGGATTATAGGTAGCCACCGAAGCGTTGGGTGCGATGCCCATCACACCGAGACCATCATGATCGGCAATGAGCAAACTTGCCACACCTGTACCATGTCCACCAACATGCGCTTGATAGCCGCCGGAATGGAAGACATTGCCCTCCAGGTCCGGGTCATTGACAATGGAAGAGTCCAAAATACCAATAACGCTATCGGCACCGCTTCCCTGAATTTTCGTCAACTCAGGAGTCCAGTTTATAGTCCGCATCCAATGGTCGACATGGTCGTGGCCGCTATATCCCATAAGGCCATCATACCATTCGGTAACCAATTGCGCGCGTTGCGCTTGCGTCAAGTTTATCAAACCCGTCGGATTATTGGCGGAAACACCATATTTGGCTAGAAGAGGAGTCAGGAAACTAGATTTAGCGGAAGAGCCCTCTCTGGCCAAAATTGCTTCATCCCAAACCGTCTCAGAATGAGTTATAAGCAGATTGCTTAGGGTTTGAATGGCCTGGTATCTCTCGTAAGAAATTCCTTCTGATTGGATCTCGTTAACCAGAAGATTCACTTCTCTCCAATTAGCACCAAATTCGTGCCAGAAGGAGTTGATATCAACATAGCTGGGCAGTACCACGCCGCTTAGAGGATCTGTTTGCCCAACCAATGGGTCAATATTGCCATAGAAGGGGTCGACATTGCCTGCAAACGGGTCAACATTGCCCGCGAATGGATCAACATTACCACCAAATGGATCAATAGCGCCCCAAAGTGCTCTGATTTCTCCATGGAATGGATTCAGATTGCCGGAAAATGGATCGATATTGCCTTCAAATGGATTGATATTGCCAGCGAAAGGATCAATCGAACCGCTAAACGGATCAAGCGAACCAGAAAAAGGATCAATACTACCTGAGAAGGGATCGATGCTGCCGCCCATTGGGACAATCGGCCGCAGATCCTGATCTACAGATGTAGCAGCGCCTTGCGCCTGCTCGCTTGCGCTAACAACTGGTGCTTCAACGACAGGATCAATGGTTTGCGCCACAGATGGCACAGCCGTCCCGAATATGATCGTTGCAATAGCCAATTTGCTAGAGCGATAGTTAGATGGTCGTTTCATTTGTTCCCCGTTCACCCACGAACTTATAATGAACGAAATAGGGGTCGTTTGTTAACCAGTGCGCAAAAAGATGGATTAATAACAATGTAACCAAAGAACTGCGCAGATTTCTGGTTCGTTTGTTTTTTTGCAGGGTGCTTTTTTCGCCTCTAACAATAAGATTTTGCTCTATTTTCTTGATTTTCGTCAAGATTCGAGCCGAATTTCTTAAAGGCTGTGACTGGTTCAAATCTGGACACGGATATTTAAATCGTGAGCTAATCGCCTTCTCGGCCAATAAAGACTGTGAAACGTTGCTTTTTTTTGGCAGGATAGCTTTTCGGCCATGGGGGCCGAGATGATTTGAGGGACAATATGGCTGATCGGGATTCTCATCTACAGGATGTGCTTAAGGCGCCTGAGGGGCCGCATATTGCTGCCCTATTCGATTTTGATGGTACGATTATTGCCGGATATTCTGCGACCGCCATGTTGTGGGAAAAAATCAAACGTCGGGAAATGACAGCTGAAGAGTTGGTCGAAACCGCTAATGTTATGGCGCAATATAGCATGGGGAGCATGGGCTTCTCCGGTCTGATGATGGCGGCATCCAAATTCATGAAGGGCGTAACCGAGGATAGCTATTTCGAATTTGGCGAAGAGCTTTATCAGAAGCATATCGCGCGTAAGGTTTATCCAGAATCGCGAGACTTGATCGAAGCCCACATGGCCAAGGGGCACACGGTGGCGATTGTTTCTTCGGCGACAATCTATCAAATTGAACCTACCGCACGTGATCTGAATATTGAACACGTATTATGTTCTCAATATGAAGTCGAGAACGGAGAGTTTACCGGGAATATCATTCGTCCGCTTTGTTTTGGCGAAGGCAAAGTGATCGCGGCGGAAAGGCTAGCAAAAGAGCATAATCTCGATCTTAAAAAGAGCTATTTCTATTCTGACAGTTATGACGATATTGAATTGTTGGAAAGGGTTGGGAAGCCGCGACCTTTGAACCCGAATAGTAAGCTCACAGAAGTCGCTGAAGAACGTGGTTGGCCCTTGCAGAAATTTGATAGTCGCGGGCAGGGGAAACCGGTTGATTATCTACGGACTATTTATGCGACAGGATCGCTGGTTACCTCCTTTGTAGCTGGATTGCCCATTTGGGCATTGACCGGCTCGCAACGTGAAGCGACCAATTTCTCAACTGGCCTGTTCGGTGATATTGCTACCGCGCTTACAGGCGTTGAACTGGATATTAGCGGCGAAGAAAATCTCTGGGTGAACCGACCCTGTATCTTTGTTTTCAATCATCAGAGCAAAGCCGATGTGATGATCATGGCCAAGCTGGTGCGCAAGGATGTAGGAGGGATCGCCAAGAAAGAAGTTAAAGACACGCCGGTTATTGGTAAGGTCATGGAAATGGCAGGGACGGTGTTTGTTGATCGCGCCGATGGTCGTAACGCGATAAAGGCGATGGAACCGTTGATCGATGCCATCAAGATCGATGGAAAGTCGATCTGCATCGCGCCAGAAGGAACGCGGACTCTGTCTCCGAAAATAGGCCCGTTCAAGAAAGGTGCTTTCCATCTGGCCATGCAGGCTGGCGTACCAATGGTTCCGATTGTCATTCACAATGCAGGCGATGTCGCCCCTAAAAATGAGTTTGTAATGCGGCCGGCTACCGTGAAAGTTGATATTCTGCCGCCGGTTGATACCAGCAAATGGAAGAAAACAACCTTGAATGATCATGTTGCTGAGGTCCGTGGTATGTTCCTCGAGGCGCTTGGCCAAACAGATGAAGACTTGGTAATGGTTGAAGCCGCGACACCTGCGGTCCGTCGGAAAACCGTGAAGAAAGTGACGCCGGTAAAGGTCAAAAAAAGACCAGCTGCAAAAGTTGTTCCAAAGAAAGTAACTTCGGCCGCCAAAAAAACGGTTACGGCGACAGCAGGAAAAACAACCGCTAGAAAACCGGCGGGAAAAAAGGCGGTGGCTCGGAAGTCGCCACCCAAAAAACCATCCGGTCCAAAAAAATAGTGAGGCAGAATGGATGAATCAACGGCAATAGCAAAGGCAGTTCCTCTGCTGACACAGGGGCCAAAGCTATTTGTCATTGATGCGCGTAACCGTGTCGAGCGTCGCTACCTTCTTGACTGGTTACACACCTCCTTAGCCGAAGGTGGACCTGGCAGGGAAATAAACTGGGTCAGTCTCCCGATATCTGATGAACGCGCTCGTTTGCGGTTGAAAGAGTTGACGCGAAAATTGGAGGCAGAGCCAGACACCTTGGTGATACCGGTGCGTATCGCGTGGAGAATACCTAATTTTGAAAAGAGCCGGGCTTTAAAAAAGCGGCACGCCCTGTTCGGTGATCCCAGAACACCAGGCAGTTTTCGGGCCCGTACGATATTGCTTCGTAACAAGCGTCGTGCCCATTGCCTGACCGGGCAACCGGCAACAATCGGTGACTTGAGGCAGCGTTTCGAGCTGCATCATGTCGTTGAAGGTCAAGGTGACAATGAGCATGAATTTGCCGGTTTTGTGGTCCGTCAAGCCGGTCTCGTCCTTGATATCGAAGAGCGCGGTCTGCGCGGGCGGCGTTATAAAGTGCCGCGTTTTGTCGCCGATGGGCTGCGCACAAGTCCGAAATTCCGGGCGGCGATGTCCGAGCTGGCAGCTGATCTCGACAAGTCTGAAACGGCGCTATACGACGAAGCCAGCAAATATATGAAAGAGCTCATCGCGCGGCCGAGTGCCTTCTTTATAGATATGAAGGCGAAACTCGACCGTTTCATGCTGTCGCAAGGCTATGAAGATGATGTTGTGTTTAAAAAGAGTGAGTTGGCTCGGTTACGTAAGACAATGCGTGATCATCCTACATTGCTACTGTTTACCCATAAAACCTATATCGATGGGGTGACACCCACTGATCTGGCATATCAGAATGACCTGCCAATGGTGCATGTTTTTGGCGGCATTAATCTCGACTTTTTCGGCCTCGGCTTCGTACTACGTCGTGCGGGAACGATTTTTATTCGACGCAGCTTTGAGAATAATCCAGTCTACAAGTTGGTGTTGCGTCACTACGTTAGTTATTTGCTGGAAAAACGTTTTCCGATGACATGGGCTTTTGAAGGCACGCGATCGCGTCTCGGGAAATTGATGCCGCCACGCTATGGCTTGCTGAAATATGTCATGGACAGTGCCAATGTGAATGATATCGAAAATGTTCACATCATCCCGGTGGTAACCAGTTTTGATCTGATCCGCGATGTTGAAGAATATGCTAGCGAGCAAACGGGACGTGTTAAAAAGGCGGAATCGCTGAGTTGGTTTATCGGCTACCTCCGCAGCCTGCGTGAGCCTATGGGCAAGGTCTATGTTGATTTTGGTGATCCAGTCGTGGTCAAACGAGCGCCAGAACCGGATGATCGCATAGGATTGTCGAAAATCGCCTTCGAAGTGGCGGTCGAAGCCAATCGTGCTACGCCGCTAACATTGACGTCACTAATGTGCCTGAGCTTGCTCGGCACAGCGCCCCGGGCAATGACAGCAGATGAATTGCGCGCGGTGATCAATTTCTTTGTCGAATGGGCACAAGAACGCAAAATCCGGTTTAGCGATGATCTGACCAAGCAAAATTTGGAAGGCATTCAAAAAGTAGTTGATACGCTGGTCAACAGCGGCCTGTTTGTACGTTATGATCAGGGATCAAGTACTGTTTATGCGATTCAGCCCGAAAAACATCCCTTGGCGAGCTACTACCGCAATTCCATAATTCATCATTTTCTCGACAAGGCCATTATTGAACTATCGCTGCTAAAGGCACGAGAAGACAAGGATAATGTCGCCAAGGACGTATTCTGGGCCGAAACCGAGCGTTTACGTGATTTGTTTAAATTTGAATTTTTCTATCCGCCCAAAGAAGAATATCGAAAAAATCTGGAAGCCGAACTAACTCGCGCTTGTCCCGATTGGGAAATGAAGTTGGATAAGGGTGGGGTTTTGCTGAAAAGCCTCACCAATCGATTCCAGCCGCTAATCGGCCATGCTGTTTTCCTGCCGTTCGTGGAATCCTATACTGTTGTGTTAGATATATTGTCACGGTTGGAACCGGGAGAGGCAATCGATAAACAGCACTGTGTAGAAGCGACCCTTAAAGAGGGGCGTCAGGCTTATTTGCTGCGACGGATTACAAGTGAAGCGTCGATTGGCAAAATCCTGTTCGAAAACGGCTTTAAGATGGCCGCCAGCCAAGGACTGACTGGCGAGACGACTGAAGAAACTATAGCTAAACGCAAGGCTTTGCTACGTAAATTCAGGGCATTGTCGCGGCGAATGGAAAAATCGCGCCTTGAGGTGCTGAGCCTAGCCGACAAGATTTTTGACTAGAACCATAGGATATAGAGGAACCGCATATGTTGCATCAGCTTAGCGCCCAAGACGCCCAGTTCCTTTATATTCAGACGCCGGAAAACTTGACTCATGTCATGGCCATTTATGTCTATGATCCATCAAGTGCTCCTACCAAGAAGGTGCGTTTCAAGGACATTATCGAGCATGTCCGCAGCCGGCAGCATATATCACCGGTTTTCAAGCGAAAGCTGTATCGTCTGCCGTTTGATGTTGATCATCCCTATTGGGTTGAGGATGAACATTTCGACATAGAAGCCCATATTTCCCATGGGCGACTGCCGGAGCCGGGTGATTGGCGACAATTTTGTATCCATGTGGCGCGCCATTTCAGTAAACCCATGGATATGAACCGTCCGCTGTGGGACATGTATGTGGTCGAAGGGCTTGACCGCGTTAAAGGCTACGGCAAGGGTAGCTATGCAATTTTGACGCGGGTGCATCATGCCGCCATTGATGGTGCATCAGCTGCATATTTTTTCACTGCGCTTAGCGACAGGGATACGAAGGGCACGCCGGCGATAGAGGTGCCGCATTCCGATTGGGATTATGGTGATGTGCCATCTTCTTCGGAAGTTATGAATCGCGCTGTTTCGAGCAACTTGACTTCGCCGGTGAAGCTAGCAAATGCTGTACTGAAGCTGACTCCAACCTTATGGGATGCAGCACAAAAAAACATATCTAGTGGCGGGGAGGGCAGTGGTCTCGCTGTTCCTGAGACCCGGTTTAATGGAACTGTTTCGCCGCATAAAATGTTCGATGCCGTCAGTTTCGATTTGAACGAGCTGAAAGCTATGCGCACCAAAGTGGAAGGTGCAACGATTAACGATGTCGTACTGACCATTTGTAGTGGTGCGCTGCGTAAATATCTGATGAAGCATAAGGAATTGCCGAAAGAGACGCTGGTGGGTGTTGCTCCGGTCAACGCCCGGAAACGGGATGGTCAGGAAAACACCCCGGGTAACAAAATAACTGCAATGACGGTCAAGCTTTGGACCAATATTGCCAATCCATTGGAGCGATTGGAGGCGGTTCGCAACACTACCCGGGAAACGAAGGCGGCTAAATCTGGGTTGAGTGCACGGATTATGACGGACCTTACCCAGCATATTCCCGGCGCGACTATGGCTGGCGCTGCCAAAATTTTAACCAGTGAGCGGTTTGCCCCGAAAATGAGCAATGTCTTCATTTCCAACGTACCGGGTCCGCAAATGCCCATGTATATGAATGGCGCAGAATTAACCCATCAATATGGCATGGCGCCGTTGGGCAATGGAATGGGGCTGTTTATTGCAACACCCAGCTATAATGGCACTATGTCTTTTGCGATCACCACTGACAGAAAAATTATGCCTGACATTGAATTTTTCCGGGAGTGTATTGAAGCGGCCTTTGCCCAGTTGAAGGCCGCAAAGCCAGGGGCTGGGAGACGCAAAGCAAAGACGAGAATCTCGCCTGCTAAAAAGGCTACGCAGCCCAATGATGGCTCTGTCATGTACCGGCGGGTGTCCAAAACACCAAGAAAAGCGCAATCGGATAAGGCGAAGTAAGCAGTGGATAACTATTGGAAATCGCCGTTAACAGGTGTCTTTCTGCGACGATGCGTGTATTCGGTCTCACAGTAAGCGAGTAAATTATGATTTTGAATACCACTTTGAAGATGGAAAAGGCGATGGCCCAGGCGGAAAATTATTCCGACTGGTCTGATGCCGCTGCTGCGCATGATCGCTCAACTGGGGTCGATAAATGGAAGGCGTCTGACGAGAGCAAGCATTTCGATAATGCTTCTATCCGCCGGCGCCTTAAACGCCTCTCAAAACTCTGGAAAGCCCAGGACAATGCTGGCCTCCTCTATGCGTTGAATGAGGGCATACATGGAAATATGGACGGCATGGGCAATGATCGCCTGCACCAGAAAGCCAAATTTGGCACCAAACAACTGATCCAAGATTATGTCGACGCTATTGTAAATTCGCTGGAATATCTGGCGAGTGATAAGGTTGATGATATACCGTTTGAAGAGAAGCTAGATTTCTTTCGTCGGGCGCAGCATTGCTATGGCCGCTCTGCGTTCTTGATGAGCGGATCGGGTGCTTTTCTCTATTTTCATATGGGAGTGGTGAAATCACTTTGGTCCGAAGGGCTCTTGCCGCACATCATGTCCGGTTCCAGCGGGGGGTCTGTAGTCGGGGCTTTGATCAGCACCCATGTAGATAACGAAATTCCCCCGTTTTTTGAACCTGAAAACTTGGTCACAGATGGCCGGGACGAAATAGCGGCGCAAACGGGGTTGAGCATATTTGGTGGCACAAGGCGCCTGAAAATCGACGAAATTCGCGAACGGATCGCGACGATGATCCCTGATCTCACTTTTCAAGAGGCTTATGAGCTTACCGGAAGACACCTCAATGTTTCTATTGCGCCAGCAGAAAAGCATCAGACGTCGCGTCTGTTGAATGCTATCGCTTCGCCTAATGTCTATATTCGCGAAGCGGTTATGGCGTCCTGCGCTGTTCCTGGTGTTTATCCGCCGGTGACACTAGCGGCTAAGGACCATACTGGAGAGCGCAAGCCCTATTTGCCCAATCGAAAATGGGTCGATGGTTCGGTAACCCATGACTTACCAGCCAAACGGCTCGGGAGGCTCTATGGGGTTAATCATCATATCGTCAGCCAAGCCAATCCGCTGATCACGCCCTTTGCGACCGACGTGAAACAGCAAAAGACCCCTATTTCTGCAATCAGAAATGCAACGACATCGACAATGAAAGCTTGGCTCAATGCTAATGTCGAGATCATGCAGAAACCGTTGTCCTATTTTCCACGGCTCAACAGTATGGCGAATATGACGCTGTCGGTGATCAATCAGGACTATACCGGCGATATCAATGTCATTCGTCCAACGATGTTCTGGAGTCCGGCGAAAATTCTCAGTGATTTATCGATGGAAGAGATTGGCGAGCTAATTCAACTTGGCGAGCGTACAACGTGGCCGAAGATCGAAATGGTGCGTACGCAGACGAAAATCAGCCAGACACTGGATCGCATCTTGTTCGAATATGAAACTGAATTGGCGCATGATCATATGGTTGCGATGAAAAGGAAAATAGCTTGAGGCATCAAGAGGGGGCATTGACGCTGGCGGCCTCGTCTGCCGGAGCAGGAGCTTCACTCTATTGCCAAAGCTGGACTCCGGAAAGCGCTGTCAAAGCGGTCATCATATTGGTCCACGGTTATGATGAGCATAGCGGGCGATATGGCTATTTTGCTGAACATTGTGTGCAACACGGGCTGGCGGTGCACACGCTAGACCATTGGGGGCACGGCAAGTCGAGTGGAGACAATGGTTTTGTCCCGGATTTTTCAGTCTATCATGACGGTCTCGATGCCCTAATCGACGAGCTGCCAGAGGAGCAAAAGGTGCTTCCGTTGATATTGGTGGGTCATAGTCTAGGCGGTTTGATTGGCGCGACTTACTTGCTGAAGAAGCAGTCTCGTTTTACCGCCGCTGTATTGTCCGGTCCGGCGATAAAGGCCACCGAAGAACCGTCTTCCTTCATGAAAGCGCTCAGCAAGATACTTTCAAAAGCGGCGCCAAAAATGGGCGTTCTCGCACTGGATGCCAACGGGGTCAGCCGCGACCCTAAGGTTGTTTCCGACTATCTGGCTGATCCGCTGGTGTCTGGCACCAAAATTAGTGCCCGGTTGGCTGCTGAAATGATGGCCAATATGGAGCTGGTACAAAGCCATGCGGCGAAGATCACGCTGCCGACGTTGATGCTGCACGGTGAGAATGATAGCCTGACTGCCCCGGAGGGATCGGTATTTCTCAATGAGAATATAGGTTCCGAAGAAAAAATGTTGAGAATCTATCCTGAGCTGTTTCACGAGATTTTCAATGAACCGGAAAAAGACATGGTACTGACCGACATGACCGACTGGATTAAACGTATATTGACGCGATAATGGCGGTAGATGCGAATAGGGGGGATTTCGCAATGATGATCATTTTGTACTTTTTGGGCGCCTTAATATTGGCCGTTTTGGTCGCCTATTTCATACTTCCAAAAGCGCTCTATGACTTGATGACCGCAATGCTGCGCCTGCGCGGTGGGATACGGCAAAAGTCAGTCCGTGTCGGTGACAACGTCTGGCCTTTTCTGGAAGGTGGACGAGGAGACGGTGTGCCGGTTGTTTTGCTGCATGGTTTTGGAGGGGACAAGGATAACTGGTCCATTTACGCGCCGCATATCACAAAGTATCATCGATTAATTGCGCCTGATTTGCCGGGTTTTGGCGAGAACAACCGGTCTCTCGATCGCGATTATGATATTTCCTCCCAAGTGCATCGACTAAACGCATTTCTGGACGCTATGAATATCACGAAATGTCATATTGGCGGCAATAGTATGGGGGGCTTCATCGCTCTGCAATTTGCGATGGAATATCCCGATAAAGTGTCCTCGCTTACATTGTTCAACAATGCCGGTGTAATGGGGGAAGACAAGAGCGAACTGGCCGTTGCTGCTGAGAAAGGCGAGAATTCCTTAGCTTTGAGCAATGTTGCGGATGTCGATCGGCTCATGGCGTTCGTTTCCTATAAACCTGTACCGATGCCCAAAAACTTCAAAAAGATATTTTTTGCGGAGGCAGAAGCTCACAGAGAAGTTCTGGATAAGATTTTCTGGCAAATTGCTGGTGCAGGTATCAATCATCCCCTTAATGACCGCCTTGGCGAAGTGATGGCACCAAGCTTGATTATCTGGGGGCGTCATGACCGCTTAATTGATGTTAGCTGTGTTGCGGTACTAGATGAAGGAATCCGAGACAGCGAGGCGGTGATCTTTGAAGAGACTGGCCATATTCCGATGATCGAGAAACCAAAAGAGACTGCCGCAGTGCATCGGGCATTTCTTGCAAAACATTAAATTTGCAGCCAGTTTGGTCGCATAGAGCTTCTTAAAAAGAGGAGTCGCGGAAAAATGGGGAAAAGCTATGAAATTGCGTGTTGGACTATTGGGTGGCGGTTCTTGGGGAACGACCGTAGCTTCTTTGGTTTCGCGCAACGCACCGATCAAGATGTGGGCTAGAGATAGCGATACCGTTCGCGACATTAACGAAAATAGTCGCAACAGAAAATACCTACCTGATGCCGAATTACCGGAAGCACTAGAAGCTACTGGCGATATTGGAGAGGCTGTATCTGATGCCGACGTTCTTGTTATGGGAATTCCGTCAAATAATTTCCGCGGCGTTCTTGAAGAAGCCAAATCTTATTTGCGACCTTGGGTTCCCGTTATCAGCCTGACCAAAGGTCTGGAGCTATCCACAGGCAAACGCATGACGGAAGTCATTGAAGATGTGCTGCCTGGTCACCCAGTTGGCGTATTGACGGGCCCCAATCTGGCGCGGGAAATTATGGCGGGGCAGGCAGCCGCCAGCGTTATCTCCATGGAAGACGAGATTATTGTCAAACAGTTGCAGCAGCTGTTTCATTCAGGGCTGTTTCGCGTTTACACCAATACCGACCTGCTAGGATGTGAATTAGGCGGGGTATTGAAAAACATCATCGCCATCGCTGTCGGCATGGGTGATGGACTGGGAGCTGGGGACAATACCCGCTCTGCTCTGATCACCCGCGGTCTTGCTGAGATTACCCGGTTGGGCGTCGCCATGGGTGGACGCCCGGAAACATTTGCAGGTTTGACAGGTATGGGTGATATGATCGCAACCTGTACCAGCCCGCTGAGCCGGAATAGGCATGTCGGCGTTGAGCTTGGTAAAGGCCGCAATATTGATGAAATCATTGAAGAAATGCTCATGGTCGCAGAGGGCGTGAAAAGCGCTCCAACAGTAATGGCACTAGCAAAAAAATATAATGTGGCAATGCCCATCGCTGAGGACGTCTTTGAGGTTACGAAGGGAACCAGATCTGCTGTGCGGGCCTATCGTGGTTTGATCAGTGCATCAGCGGGTTCTGAGGCTGAAGCTGGTTAACAGTAACTACAAGAACCAGCTATTTATTAACAAGATTAGATGGTTGCAGGACAAGTTGATATCCACTTTTTGTTGGCAGTATTTGCCAATTTTACCAAATTTTACAATCGGTTATTTACCACTAAGTGCCGCCAAAGACTGGTGTTTTTTTAGGTCCATTAAGGATGTAATTTAATCCTTTGACTTTTACTTGCTTCTTTTTGGGGCGTGTCATAAAAATATGTCCCAAGCAGTTCGGGAATTGTTACGCCAGAGTTTCGACGTAGCCCCGATTATGTGGAGAGTATATATGGATTTGAGAAGCCAAGCCGTGAATGATATCGAGACCGATTTGGTCGTTGATGGAACCGATTCATTGATCATATCGCAGCATGGTTTCGGACAGGATATACTTACACAGAATTTCAACGAGATAGATCTGCGGTTTGATAAATCCGATGAAATTTTCTGGTGCTATATGAACCAGAAATCCCGCCCTAGTTACACCTATGAACTAGGTGACGAAATCCAGTTGGTACAGGATTGGGTGCATACAAATTATGCTATGGATGCTGGGCGCGCTGTCGATCCTTTACGGTATTTTGTTTGTGGCTCTCATACTCCGGGAATTTACAATCTCGGCGGTGATCTGAAGCATTTTGCTGATTGCATCAGGCGACGTGATCTGGGTGCCCTGAAGAAATATGCGCGCACTTGTGTTCACATGCAATATGCCAATAGCACAGGCTTTGGCGCTCCGATCATCACGATGGCCTTAGTTCAGGGAGACGCATTGGGTGGCGGTTTTGAACATGCCCTGGCGTTTGATATTCTGGTTGCAGAACGAAGTGCGCGACTTGGCTTGCCAGAAATTTTGTTTAATCTGTTCCCGGGAATGGGGGCATATAGCTATCTTAGACAGCGCCTTAGCCGCCGTGAGACAGAAAAATTTATTCTGGAAGGAAAATTGTTCACCGCCGAAGAGCTATACGACATGGGCGTGGTTGATATCCTGGCTGAGGATGGCAAGGGCGAAGAGGCGATTGTTGAATATACCAAAGAGAACAAGAAACGGTTCCATGCCGAACGTGCTGTCTACAAGGCGCGGCGCCTTTCCAATCCGGTAACGATCGACGAATTGCTTGAAATTACCGACATGTGGGCTGAAACAGCGCTACATCTTGAAGAAGCTGATGTGCGGAAAATGGAGCGTTTGGCGTCGGCTCAAGAACGCAGAATAGAGCGCTCGCTTAAAGCTGTCTGACTACCGATAATAGCCTGCTGCGCTAAAGTCGTCTTGAATATCGCCTGTTTTAGCTGCTTCCGGTTTGTTCAAGAAGTCAGTGATCCGTGAGACCTCTTCCTTGATTTGCGCAAGATATTCAATGCGTCGTTCGGTAAAATCCAGCTCGGTGATGACTTCGAGTTGGCCACACATCTGAGCTAATCTGCTCGCTCCGACATTATTTGCGCCGCTCTTGAAAGCATGTGCGTGGAAACGGAACTCTTCGACATTTTCGTCTTCTATCGCTCGTTCAAAGGCAATCATGATGTCTGATGTGTCTTCGATATAGGCGTCGATTATTGACTGGACGAAGGTTTCATCGCCGATCGATTTGAGATAATCCATCTGCTTCACATCTATAGGCGGCTCTAGATTATCTGCCGATTTTGATCCGATTGAACGAACAACATTAAATGGATCGATATCGCCAACTGGATCGGCGGTATCCGGTTCGAGGAAATTACCGGTTTGTTCCGCGACCGTGTCCAGCAAAACACCTGCTTCAATCGGTTTTGTAAGGCGCAGGTCCATACCGGCGTCGAGACATTTCTTCTCTGTCTCATCGGTGGAATCAGCTGTCAGGCCGATGATAGGGATAGGATTGCGTGGACCTTCGATCTGACGCCATAATTTGCAACATTCAATACCGCCAATATTGGGCATGTTGACGTCGAGAAATACAATATCAAAGGTATATTTCTCGAGTTCATCCAATGCTTGCTCGCCATCAGAAACAGCAACAACCTTGTGGCCAGCGTTGGTGAGGATCGTTTGCAAGACCATCTGGTTGGTGCGGTTATCATCGGCAACCAGTACATCAAGTGAAACCGATGTCCGGATAATGCGCTGAGGATCATCCTCTGGTTTTTTGCTTGTGCGGTTGAATGAACAGCCGATTTGAACAACGCTACGTACCGCGTCGAAATCCGGGGATGCCGGTAAAACAGATGCAAACGCCGCGCGTAACTTAATTTCATCAAGACTTCTGCCACTATTTTTCGACAACAAGACCGGTGGCAGATTGGCGTCGCGGAAATGGTCCCAGAATATGGGATCATCCTTGTGTTGCTCGGCTATTTCATCGTCAAGTAGAGCTAGGTCATAAGAGGCAAGAGCACGATTTTTGAGAATCGTTTCCAGCCTGTCATTTTTTGCACATTGAATATGATCAATATGGACTTTTTTGGCCTCTTGTTTTGAGATATCCGGACCGCTCAGTCCAAAACCCAATGATAATATTCTGAAGCTTTCTTCATCTGAGATTTCTTCGATTTCGGCAATAGCATCGACCGGACAAGTAAGCGTAAAGGTGCTGCCTTCCGTGACCGCACTCTCCAAACTGATATCACCACCCATTTGCAAGGCCAGTTGCTTGCAGATGGCGAGCCCCAGACCCGTTCCACCGAAATTGTCGATGATGCTCTCATCGGCTTGCTGGAATACGCCGAATATTTTTTCATGTGCTTCGGCTTCAATACCGGGGCCTGTATCGGTAACAGAACACCAAAGCACAGGGATATCGACGTCGCTATTTATTCCGCACTTCAATGTTATTGAACCGGTTTCTGTGAACTTCACAGCGTTGCTGGTTAGATTGATCAATATGTTGCGAATATATTCTAACTGCCCCGAGATGGGTTGATCACTCATCGCTTCTGCTTGTAAATGAATGGTCAGGCCTTTCTCATTTGCCGCCAACTGCATGATATCTCTGACTTCGGTAAGCACATCAACGACACTAAATGTTTTTGGTTCCGGTAACTCTTCCCGAGTGTCGGATCGCGCAAAATTCAACAACTGATTGATAAGGTGCAGGAGATGTTGACCAGCAGATACACTTGTACTTACCATTTGTTGCTGCGCGTCCGGCAGTTTCATATCCAGCAAATGCGTGCCATATCCAATGATAGCATTGAGCGGTGTCCGTAATTCGTGGCTGATGCTGGCCAAGAAAAGGCTTTTGGCTTTGTTTGCTTCCTCCGCCTCTTTTGTGGCTTGGGATATTTTCTTGATCAATGTTGAACAATAGCCTGGGATAACGATTAGTCCAACTAGCAGGCCCAAAGAGAGCGAGAGATTTTCTTTCCAGAATGGAACATTGTAGACTGTCCAGCCAAACGATAATGTTCCCATAACAGCTGCGATTGCCAACCATTTGATGCCAAAGCGAAAGCCGTAACCCAATATCACCCAAAGATATAAAGGATAGAGGGCTGCAAGGGCGCTGCCACCGATCGCAAAAAGGTAAGTTGATACCCCAAAATCGGTCACAAGCCCTACAACGCGCCTCGCACTGCTGGGGCCAGGATTCAAGCGATAGGCGATAAAGATTGCCCAACTTGCTATAAGGTGCAGCTGGAATCCCAACATAATATCTTGCGAGGCGCCCAGGAATAACGAGATGGCAAGCGTTATGAGGATCAAAACCAGGCGGTTTATGATCATTTCCCGTTCCCGATCACGGCCGCGACCGCGGTCTCGTGCAGCTACACCATGATGATTATGATGGCTGCTGTGGTGGCGGTGATGGGATTTGGATTGGCTTGAACTTTTATGCTGCGAGCGCGGACCAAATGAGAGCATCCTATTCAACCTTCCACAGCACTGGAAGTATGGTTTGCCGCCATACCGAATAGCTTTGGTAAATCTTCAACGCGCTGCGGCCGGGCAATTTTGAATCCTTGAATTTCGTCAACACCCGAAACTTGCAGCAGTTCAAGCTGTGCATCATTCTCAACACCCTCGGCGATGACGCGCATATCAAGTGCGTGGGCGAGATGTGAAATTGTGCCAATAATGGCACGATCAGCAGCAGACTGCTCAATGCGAGAGATAAAAGTCCGGTCAATTTTCAGGCAGTTGGCTGGCAGATCACGAAGATATTGCAACGATGAATAGCCCGTACCAAAGTCATCGATAGAGATTCCCACGCCAGTTTTGCGCAAACGGTTCAAAGTTTCACGGACGTGATCATTGTTATCCAGCAGTAATTCTTCGGTGATTTCAACGACGATTTTTGACGGATCAATTCCGTTTTTCTCGATATTTTTCAATATCTCTTCGCAGACATTCTGGTTCTGGAATTGGCGAGGGGAGACATTTATTGCTACCCGTGGAAGATCGATACCATCGTCTGCAAACTGCCGGATTTGCCTACACACTTCGGCAATAACCCATTTGCCCAAGCTATCCATGATACCTGTGTCGTCAGCAACTCTGATAAATTGTACTGGCAGCAAACGCCCACGGGTAGGGTGATCCCAACGGATCAACGCTTCCAGTCCGACATAGTTTAAGGTCTTTGCGTCAACAATGGGTTGATACTCGAGGGCAAACTGATCCTGGCCGAGTGCGTCACGCAATTCTATTTCCAGAGCAGCATCAGCCTGTGCAATCTGGTTCATGCCTTCTGAGAAGAAACGATGGCAATTGCGGCCATTGGCTTTTGCATCATACATGGCGAGGTCCGCGAGGCGCAGTAACTCTTCATATTCATTACCATCGGTTGGTATCAAGCTCACGCCAATACTCGCGCCGATGACTTGCTCGATACCACTTATGGAATAGGGTTGATTGATGGCTTTCAATATTTTGGTGCATCGCGAATTAATGGCATCAGCGCCATCTACTTTGCCTAGTATGATAGCAAATTCGTCGCCGCCGATACGGGCTGCGAAATCGTCTGGGCCGATCATTTCAAGGAGCCGATCAGCCACTTCACGCAGCAAAGTGTCGCCGCTATGGTGCCCGCGTGTGTCGTTGATCACCTTGAAGCGATCAAGGTCAAGCAGCAACAAAGCTGCTTCTTGACCGGTTTTTTCGCAGGTATCGATCGCTTTGCGAACCTTCTCGGCTAGCAACGCGCGATTGGGCAATCCGGTCAACATGTCATGCAAAGCAAGATGGGTGCGATGTTCTTCCGCAAATTTTCGTGCTGTAATATCAACCGCTGTTGTCAACACCCCGATGGTCTCACCATTATGGTTTAACAGCGGAGATTTGTTGCAGTGAAAGATAAGTTCGACGCCGTCACTGGTGAACTTTTCTTCATAATGGGGGATAGGCTGTTCTGTTTTCAGAACACTATTATTTCTGCGCTCCGAATTTAGGGCGAGCTCTGGGCCGAGTATTTCACCAAAATCTTTTCCAACCATCTGATCTGGCGTCTTATCAAATAGTGCAGATTGATAGGCATTGGTAAACAGGCACCGACCAGAACGATCCGTGGCGTTTATCATGATTGGTATGGTATCAATAATTTGTTCCAACATGCTTTTGCTTGCTGGAGCACCTTGATCCACGGCATCGGAGAGTGCTGCGTGTTTTCGTTCAATTTCGGATGCTCGTTTCCGCAAATTGACGCTTTTTTGGCTTTTGGTCAAAAGCGACATGGCGCGTTTGCAGAACTCTACATGGGATACGGGGCTTTGCAGGAAATCGGTGGCGCCGGCATCCAAAGCGGATAACCGACATTCACGGTCCTGGTGCGCCGTGATGACAATTGCCGGGACGTCACTACAATTCGACATCTTACGGACTTTTTTTATGAATTCCGCGCCGTTCATTTGCGGCATCCGGTAGTCCACAACTAGCAGCTCAGCGCTGTTGTTTCCCAGCCATTCCAGCGCTTCCACGGGATCGGCAAATGTCACGGAGGAGTATTTCTCCCCCATGATAGTTACAAACTGGGCGTAAATCCTGAGATTCGTTGGCCGGTCATCGACAATGAGAACGCGCGTTGTCATAGGGCTGCATTACGCAGCGATAATCAAAATAAGGTTAACGCGATTTTGGTATTGTGGCTGTTTGATATCTAACGTTTTAAAAGTAAAAAACCGTCAGAAAGTAATGACAATCAAGCGTTGAGTAACGAGACATCCCCGCCGGCGGCCGCAATATTGCGAGTAACCGTTTTCTCGTGGACAAAGCGGTCGTGCATATCAGCCACGGTTAGGATGGGTAAGATAGCGCCTTTCCTCGCGGCGATAGCATTACCAATTGCTGGAATATTAGGGTCATTTGATTCGACGACAAGAGCTGCGACCGGTCTGTTTTGCAACTGGCCAGTTATATCATCTAGCGTGGATCCTGCACGTTGAACGAAATTATCAATCCCGATCGCATGGTTTATGCTCGCAAACCATGGATCAATGTTTTTGTTCGCGCTGTCTTGATCTATTTGAAGAAAGCTATTGCCGGTCACAATGGCACGAGCACATGCAGTTAAAATATCTCTGGGATCCCGAAGCATCGAAATGATAAGACCGCGTCCCTGGATGCTATAGGAGTTGGTTTCTCCAGCCGGTGATGCAAGGACTATATCATTTGCGAAAATTGAATCTCTCGACCCGAGTTCTCGGTCGATAATTTTTCCAAACTCGCCGCCGATATCTTGCAAAAGAGCACCGACACTATCTCTATGTAGAAAATTGTCATCAATCTGACGATGAGCCGCGAGGCCTTTTGAGACAGGTTCGGAAAGTTTGTTGGAAAGGATTTGGCCGTCAGTTTCTGTCGGGACAACCGGCGCTCTAGAAATGCCTGTATCCGATCCCATCTTATTTGACAGACGGAGCAAATAGAGAGGTCCGCCAGCCTTTGGTCCTGTTCCAGACAGTCCTTGACCACCGAAAGGTTGAACACCTACAACAGCGCCAATCTGGTTGCGATTAATGTAAATGTTACCCACATCGGCCTTTTTGGCCATGTTATCGCATATGCTTTCAATCCTGCTCTGAATACCAAGTGTTAAACCAAACCCACTTTGGTTGACCTGGTCAATCATATCGCTTTTTTCGCTGGCCGGGAACCGAACGATATGGAGCACAGGTCCGAAAATCTCTTGATCTATATCAGAAAAATGATCGAGCTCATAAGCGACCGGGCGAATGAAATAGCCATCTTGGATATCGCCTTCGGGCGTTTGTCCGATTTTTCGTCCAACTTTGTCCAGCCGCTCTATATGTTTGACGATATTCTCTTTTGCGCCAGCATCAATGACTGGACCGATATCGCAATCGATTTGATCGGGATTGCCGATTATCAAGGCGTTCATTGCACCGCTTAACAGATTGTTGAACTCGTCGGCGATATCCTCTTGTATGCACAAAATACGCAAGGCGGAGCAGCGTTGTCCGGCGCTTTGAAAAGCGGAAGATACAACATCGTCGACAGTTTGTTCCAAGAGTGCTGATGAATCGACGATCATCGCATTAATGCCGCCCGTCTCAGCGATCAGGGGCGTAAGCGGGCGGCCATCTTTCGCAAGACGGCTTGCTATACGTTTTGCCGTCGCTGTGGAACCTGTAAAGATTACTGTCGCTGCGGATGGGTTAGAGACCAAGGCTTCGCCGATATCAGCGCCATCACCGAGAACCAGGTTAATCGCAGCTGGATCAATTCCAGCATCGTGTAACAATCGCACTGCCTCGGTCGCGATGAGGGGAGTTTGTTCGGCAGGTTTAGCTACAACGGTATTCCCGGCGGCTAGCGCTGCCGTGATCTGCCCGAGGAATATCGCCAAGGGAAAATTCCATGGAGAAATGCAGACAGCTACCCCTAACGCTTTTCGATCTTCGAAAGACGGGGTCTTGATTTGCTGTTCATAGTAGCGGCAGAAATCCACTGCTTCGCGCACTTCATCTATGGCATCCGACCATGTTTTTCCGGCTTCCTTCATTGCAAGATAATGGAAAGTTGCAGCGCGCTTTTCTAGCAAGTCGGCGGCATTCTCCAATGCGGAAGCGCGTTCAGCTGTAGGGCGACTGGACCAGAATTTATATGCCTTGCTGGCAGTTTCCATCGCGGTTTCGGCAAGCTTCTTGTCCGCTGAAATGACTTCACCAACATGCTCGTTGAACCTGGCGGGATTTTTGACGGGATGTGCACTCCCGGAGGTTTCCTTGCCTGCGACAATAGGTGTGGCAAGATAGCTATGATTGGCAGCTTGATCCAAGCCTTTTTGAAAGCGCTGCCGGACCGCTGGATTGGACAAGTCCCAACCCGCCGCGATTGCCCGAGTATCATTCAAATAGCCGCGCGGCGCAGGAATATTGTTGTTCGTAGCCGAAGGATATCGTGCCAACGCAGTAGTTGGATCTTGGGTGAGCGTGGACAGTTCAACATCGTGGTCAGCAAGCTTATGTACGAAAGAACTGTTGGCTCCATTTTCCAGCAACCGCCGGATCAGATAAGATAGAAGGTCCTTTTGTGTGCCTACGGGCGCATATATACGGCTGCTGGCATTGGGTTTGGTCAATATAATGTCGTGCAATTGTTGGCCCATGCCAAAGAGGCGCTGAAACTCAATCGCTCGATCGGCACCAGCCAACTGGCGGATGGCCGCAATGCTATATGCGTTATGCGTCGCAAATTGCGGATGGAAGCATTCAGGATGGTCTAACAATTTTTGCGCGCAGGCCAGATAGCTGAGGTCCGTCATCTCCTTTCGCGTGAATACTGGATAGCTCTCCAGCCCCATTTCCTGGGCACGTTTTATTTCGCTATCCCAATAAGCGCCCTTTACCAGCCGGATGAAAAGAGGCGCTTCAAATTGTCGTGCCTTTTCCGCTAACCAGTCAAGCAAGGGCAGGGCACGTCGCTGATAAGCTTGCACGACAAAGCCAAGGCCTTGCCATCCTTTTAGTTCAGGATCGGCCATGATGGCTTCGAGCACGTCCATAGATATGTCGAGCAGCTCAGCTTCTTCCGCATCGATGGTGATCTGGACATTCGCTTGGCGGGCCTTGATTGCAAGCCTTTGCAACTTGGCGGCAATAAGCGGAACAACATGTTCAGCCTGTGCATATTCGTATCGTGGGTGCAAGGCTGATAGCTTTATGGAAATCCCATGATTGAGGCGAGGGTCATTAAATTGGGCGTGGCGCGCGACTTTGTCCAAGGCGTCGGCGTAAGCGGTATAATATTTTTCCGCATCCGCCTCCGTGCGTGCCGCTTCGCCGAGCATATCGAACGAGAAAACATAGCCCTGTCGGCCATATTGCTTGACGCGCTTCAATGCTTGATCGAGCGTTTCGGCAAACACAAATTGAGAGGAAAGCGCCTTGATTGCCGTCCGGGTGGCAAAGCGTAGTTTGGCGTCGCCTATTTTTGTTAGAGGGTTTCTGGCATTTCTAGTCCATTGCAGCCATTTGTCGGTCAGATGCAATGCTCTCCCGGCAAGGCTCATCACTAGCGTATGGCCAGCCCCGCTGTGGGACAACCAACGCCGACCGATCAATTTGTCGCGGATGAGTTCATTGGCCGTGATGGGATCGGTGGTTCGAGATAAAGCCTCGGCTAACCGCATAAGTTGAACACCTTCGTCACTCGAGAGACCATATTCGGTTAGGAATTGATCGATTAACGGCTGTTTTTTGCTGGCACGTAGCTGTTCTATCAAGCTGCTACTGCTGGCCGATATTTTTTCCCAGGTTGTGCTGTCCAGCTGCAGGTCCTTTTGCATTTGCGCTTGCAACGCGTTTTCGCAGCGCCAAGTCGCAGCCGAAATCGCAGTACGAAGTTTTTGGTTAGATGGATGGATAGAGGTTTGTTGATTCATCTTGCGAATTTATTGGCTGTCATTAGGTTAGTAATATCTAAAACCGAGTTTATATAGAAAAATATACTAATATACTTATTATTAATAGGGTGAAAGGTCTGAAAAGAGATGGATGATAGGAATCTTGATAAATTTGATTGGCGTATATTGAAAGCAGTTCAGGCCGATGGTCGGCTTTCACTTTCTTCGCTTTCTGAACAAGTCGGATTATCGAAAACACCGTGTCAGATCCGCCTCAAACGTCTTGAGGAAGACGGATATATTACAGGCTATCATGCGCATTTGAATATGCGAAAGATACGTAAAAACTATGTGGTCTTCATTCAGGTAAAGCTTGAAGCAACCAGTCGTCGGCATCTGGAACAGTTTAATGCGGCCGTTCGAAAAATCGACACGATACAGTCATGCCATATGATGGCTGGCGGCTTTGACTATCTTGTCAAGGTACGTTGCCGGAATATGGAGGAATATCGAGAGATCCTTACAGATTGCATCAACGATCTACCGGGTGTTTATCAGACAACAACTTTCCCGGTTATGGAGGAAGTGAAGGGAGATGTTGGAGCCGATTTAGCCGGGTTGATGTGAAGCTATTCTGACCAACTGCTCTGCTTGCGGACGATTAAGTTCAATTGCTTGGTTGAGGAACGCGAGATTGCTGTATAGCGTCGCGAAGAATATTTTGGAGTAAGCGTTGTGAATCCTGACCAGCACTATGAGCAGCAATATCTTGATCTGATGCGTCATATTTGGACAAGCGGTGACGAGCGTGTTGACCGTACGGGTGTTGGCACTCGGGCAGTATTTGGCGCAACCATGCGATTTGATCTTGCTGAGGAGGCCATCCCTCTTTTAACGACAAAGCGAGTTTTCTGGAAAACAGCTACTCGGGAAATGCTTTGGTTTCTGACGGGTGATACCAACATTCGATCTTTGGTTGAGCAAAAAGTTCATATTTGGACGGATTGGCCATTAGACAAATATCGCAAAGAAACGGGTGATGAAATCAGTCGAGATGTTTTTGAACAGAGGATCATCGACGATAAATCATTTGCTGATCAATGGGGCGATTTGGGGCCTGTCTATGGAACGCAATGGGTCAATTGGCCGCGTTATACGCCAGCAGGTGAGGGGCTCTATCGCCGTGAAAAGAACGGTATCAATCAGATCAAGTTGCTCATCGATAGTCTAAAGAATAATCCGGGATCTCGGCGGCATATTTTTACGGGATGGAATGTCGCGGAACTAGATGAGATGGCTTTACCACCTTGTCACAAGACATATCAATTCTACGTATCTGACGGCAAACTTTCCGCCATTCTTTATCAACGTAGCTGTGATCTTGGACTTGGGTTCGCGTTTAACATCTATTCTGCTGCTTTGCTGCTGCGCATGATCGCGCAACAATGTGACCTGGAAGCAGGTGAGCTGGTTTGGAATGGCGGTGATGTACATCTATATCTAAATCACGCTGAGCTTGTTGAGGAGCAGCTGTCCCGCAAGCCGTTTGGCACCCCAAGATTCACAATACTGCGCAAGCCAAATTCGATTTTCGATTATCAGATTACTGATTTTGAAGTACAGAATTACGAACCGCAATCCCATATTTCTGCGCCTGTGGCAGTTTAAGAGTTCTTTCTCTAACCGCTGCAAAATTACTCTTAATGGTTATTGCATACCAAAATGGAGCAACTTTATTCCAGTGGAGGAATGTAAGTTTACAAGAAAGTATGATAATCATTCGATCTTGACGAGTCGCAGGGGATTCTCAAAAATTAGTAGTTAGGCGTAGTTCAACCAACTTTAGGGAGAGCTGAAATGTCATTTCAAACTATTAGTCGTGCCTTATTCGTAACAGTATCTGCGACGGCTTGTGTCGCTGGATTTGCGGCGACTGCCCAAGCCCAAACCGAGGTGAACGTTGCAGATAATTCTGCCCAATCCCGTCCGGTAATGGTTGAAAATGCTCCCAGTATCGTAATTCGAGATGATCTCACTTTAGACGATCCACCCCCGGTCGGTGTTTTTGATAATATTGTTGATGTGACGGGTGTGGGACAAATGACCACGCGGCCTGACCAGGATTCATTTGGGCTGGGCCTTTGTACAGGAACATTGATCAATCCTCGCACAGTTATTTTTGCGGCTCATTGTGTGAATAGCCAAGCAGCTGAAAGCTATGGCTTTGCAACGGGCGGTACGGCAATAGCCTTTGGTTTTAGTGCAGACAATCGCCCTGCTGTGCGCCGTTGGGTCGGGCTTGATGGTGGCGTGGCTAATGAGACTGACGTCGATTTCAATATCTATAATGTGGAGCAGGTCTGGTATGATGAACGCTCAATTCCAACCGGCTTTCTGGAGGCAGATGTTGCTCTCGCTACACTCGATACCCATGCTGATGGCGTCCCGACTTGGACCCTTTTATTCTCGCCGCTAAGAGAAGAAACCCACGGCGTAATCAACGGCTACGGGGCAAGGGGACTAGGACCTGATGGATCCAATCTCGGCATCGATTTCCGACGGCGTATTGCGGAGAATATGATTTCATCCGCTAGCTCTCTGGACGACAGGAATAACTTCCTCTTTGGCCCTGGCGATCCGAATTTGCCACAAACGCTGTATAACACGGATTTTGATAGTCCTGAAGGTCAAGCAGCTTTTGACTCAGAAAATGGTCGGTTCGATTTCGATCTCTATGATGGAGCTGCGTTACCACGCGAAGGAACAACTGCGGGCGGCGACTCCGGCAGCGCATTGGTTGCGGATGAGCTATTCGATACACCAGTGATTACGTCGGTGCTTTCTGGCGGTTCGCGGTTTTTCGGTTCTGAGGATGATCCTGATCCAGCGCTTACCTTCCAACCATTTTCATCTTATGGAACGCAAAGCTTCTATCAGCCGCTTTATCTTTTCTGGGATCAGATCGTAGCTAACAACAGCTATGTTTATGCATCCAGCCGTGCTGGAACGCGCAACTGGATGAATCCACGCCATTGGGTGCAGGACATCGATCCGAATTACGGCATCAGTGTTGATGGTGAACTCGTTAATGCGCTCCCTGGTTTTGAAGCACCGGGCGTTACAGGCGACACTCCAAAATTTGGCAATGTCTGCTTTCTGGATGATTGTCTGGATCTCTCGACCTTGAGTGTTGATTTTGATGAAGGAACGCCCAACAGTGTCTTTATCGAAGGTGGTCCCGGTAGCCGCAATTTCGTACCAAACAACATAGTTGCTGATCCATCAGCCGACATTCGGGCCCGCTACTATGAAGTGACATTGGCTGCAAACGGAGCAACAAGACTGCGCGATGACGTAACCATCGACCGCCTGAACATAGAAGGTGCAGCACGGCTCGATATTCGCAGGCGAGGGAATCTTAAGGTTTGGGGCGATTATACCCAGACTGGAGGTTGGCTCGATCTTCGGGGCACCCTTACAACAGGAGAAGCCTTCCTTGGTGTGGGACTGTTGACGGGTGATGGATTGTTTGATCCGACATTCCTGACGTCTGTCAATGGTTCAATAGCGCCTGGCCGTAACTTTGGAAACCAGGGTACTCTGACAATCGCAGGCGACGTCATATTAGCTTCTGGTACATTGGCTATTTTTGATGTGAGCCGGCGAGGCAACGACAAGCTGGCTGTAATTGGCGATGCTGACAACTCTGGCATTATTTCGCTGGGTGGTACCGCAGCTGTGGTAAATGCCTTTGGCCGCAACAGCGCGCGGTTTGGTCAAACCTTTGAAATCATCACAGCCGAGGGTGGTGTCGAAAATACCTTTGATGATGTTGTTGGAAGGATTGGTGTTCTTTATCCGGAACTGATTTACGGTCCGAACAATGTTACCGCGAGGATGCGGGCTCTCCGCTTCTCTGACTTCTTCAACAGCGGCGGTGTCACCAACCCATTTTCTCTTGCATTTGGCCGTGCACTAGATGGTGCTCGCGGCAATTCCTACTCTGATTTGAGTAATGTCTTTGGGTTGATTGATGTCATGGAAGTGGGCCAGTTAAGCGCTACCTTCCAAAGCCTGTCGGCCTCGCAGGCAGGTCGTACGACGACGCTCGATCAACAACAAAACTCTGCTATGCGCAACCTTGTTTCTGATCGACTATCGCTGCTGGGTGCCAAAGAAGGCGTGAAAGGCAAGATCAGGATCATCGGTGCTCCGGGGGTTTTGAATAATCGCCAGCTGACGAATAGTTCCGCTTCGCAACTTAGCTTTGCCGGAAACTACCAGTCTTCAAACTGGAATGCCGTTCAACTGCCGGAGAATATGAGCGGCTTTATGTCGGCTGGATACAACCAGTCAGCATTGGCCTTTGGTGGCAACGTTGGGCAGGACAAGCAAGGAAGCTGGCATATTGCCATGGGACTGGAATTTGGCCTCGATGACCGCACAACGCTGGGAACTGCCTTTGGCTATGCCGATGGTGCCCAACAAGTGAGCGGCAGTCTGGCGAATGTTGAGACCAATCAAGCGTCGGTCTATGGCAGTTATCGTCTTGGCGGTAACTTCTACATTGGTGGGCAAGCCTCCATGTCGCATTCCCGGATTGACTCTGACAGCAGAGTATCCAGTGCCGCTGCACTTAGCAATTTGAATACCAGCTCTCTGGCATTCGCGAGTGAAATTGAAGCGGGCTATAATATCGATGTGGATGGTTTGCTGCTGACACCGCGAGCCAGTATCGGTTATTCATCCTACAGCGTTGACGGGTTTCGCGATAATGCCGGTAGTCTCGCAATGGCTGTGGATGAGATTAGTCGTGCCGGCTTGGAGGCTAAAGTAGGCCTGAAAATCTCTGGCAACACAAAAATGGGTTTTGCATCAGGATGGTCGTTCCAGCCTGAGATGAAACTTGATTATGTGAACCGGATTTCCGGGAATGACACGAATTTTAGCGTCACGTTCCTGGATGCCGAAAACTTGCCGTTCGCTTTGCCCATTGGATTGCAGGATGCGTCTTATGGAGAGATGAAGGGCGGGTTTAAGCTGATCAATGGCCCGTTAAGCATTGGTGCCGCAATTGAAACCCGGATGGGTCAGCAGATATATCGAGATGATCGGGCAGTTGTGAACATGGCTGTGCGCTTCTAGATATAGACATCTTTTACGATAATGCAGAAAAGAGGGGGCAGTTATCTGCTCCCTCTTTTTTGTTGGGGATTATAGGACAGATACATTGACCTTTTTGGAAAGATGAAATAATATAACAAACGATTGAAATAAATATTGCGCTGCAGCAAGGCAGCGGAGCAGGAGATTTTGGATGGCTGATGACAATAGCAAGACCAATTTACCGCCATTATCTCTGCATGTTCCCGAACCAAAATATCGTCCGGGTGACCCAGTTGATTATAGCGATGTTGATATACCCAAGGCAGGTGACCAGCCGCGTCCTGATGTAAACAGCGATCCGGCAAAGATGCGTGAGATGGTTTATGACATGGTCCGCGTATTGGATGATGATTATAAAGCGGTTGGACCATGGGATCCTAAGCTTTCCGACGACACGTTACTGAAGATGCTCAAGACCATGGCGCAGGTCCGGGCTTTTGATGATCGTCTTCACCGGATGCAGCGGCAGGGCAAAACCAGCTTCTATATGAAATGCACTGGTGAAGAAGCGACGTCCGTTGCTGCCGCTATGGCGCTACATAGCGATGATATGTGTTTTCCAAGTTATCGTCAGCAGGGCATTTTATTTGTTCGCGGCTATCCGATGGTGGATATGATCAATCAGATTTTCTCTAACCGGGAAGATAAATTGAAAGGTCGCCAGCTTCCGATCATGTATTGTTCTCGGGATCTTGGTTTTTTCTCCATATCCGGCAACTTGGCGACCCAATATCCGCAAGCTGTGGGCTGGGCAATGGCGAGCGCTGCCAAAGGCGATACGCGTATTGCAGCGACTTGGTGTGGTGAAGGTTCTACGGCTGAGGGCGATTTCCACAGTGCCATGACATTTGCGACGGTTTATAATGCGCCGATTGTCATGAATGTTGTGAACAACCAATGGGCTATCTCCTCCTTTTCGGGTTTTGCGGGAGGAGAACGAACCACTTTTGCTGCAAGGGCGGCTGGCTATGGCATCGCCGGTTTGCGGGTGGACGGTAATGATCCATTGGCTGTTTATGCGGCAACACAATGGGCTGCCGAGCGGGCACGAACCAACAACGGCCCTACATTGATCGAGCATTTCACCTATCGAGCAGACGCACATAGTACATCAGATGACCCAGGCGCCTATCGTAGCGCTCAAGAACGCGAGGAATGGCCTTTGGGTGATCCGATTACACGTCTGAAACGCAATCTGATCCATCGCGGCGTGTGGAGCAAGGAGCAGCATGAGGCGCTCGACAAAGAATGCATCGACGCTGTGAAAGTGGCGACCAAGGCGGCCGAGAAGAACGGTATTTTAGGCCATGGTCTACACCAGCCGTTTGAAACTATGTTCCAGGATGTGTTCGAGGAAATGCCTTGGCATCTGAAAGAACAGAGTGAGCAAGCCAATAAGGAACGGGAAATCAAATGGCCAGATGCGGAGGCATCTAAATAATGACAACCATGAACATGATAGAAGCCATTAACAGTGGCCTTGATAATATGATGGCGCGCGATGATGATGTTGTCGTCATGGGTGAAGATGTCGGCTATTTCGGTGGCGTGTTCAGGGCGACAGCTGGTCTTCAGGAGAAACATGGCAAGACGCGCTGCTTTGATACACCGATCAGCGAATGCGGGATTATCGGCGTCGCGGTAGGGATGGCGGCTTATGGTATGCGGCCAGTACCAGAGATCCAGTTTGCCGACTACATTTACCCGGGACTCGATCAGTTGGTGTCGGAAGCGGCGCGCTTGCGTTATCGGTCGGCGGCTGAATTTACCAGTGCGATTACTGTGCGTTCTCCGTTCGGTGGTGGTATATTTGGCGGTCAGACACATAGCCAATCGCCGGAAAGCATGTTTACGCATGTTTGTGGTTTGAAAACCGTTATTCCTTCAACGCCTTACGATGCAAAAGGCCTTTTGATTTCGGCGATTGAAGATAATGATCCAGTGATGTTCTTTGAGCCCAAACGGATTTATAACGGCCCGTTCACGGGCTATTATGATAAGCCGGTTGAGCCTTGGTCGAAATTTGAGGCGTCTCAGGTGCCCGAGGATTATTACAAGATACCGATTGGCAAGGCGAATATTGTGCGGGCTGGCGAGGCCGTGACCATATTGGCTTACGGCACCATGGTGCATGTCGCCAAGGCTGTGGTCGAAGAACATGGCGTGGACGCGGAGGTGATCGATTTGCGAACTCTCGTACCGTTGGATATTGATACCATTGAAGAGTCGGTGAAGAAGACGGGACGCTGTTTGATCATTCACGAAGCAACCCGTACCAGTGGTTTTGGTGCAGAGCTATCGGCTCTGGTTCAGGAGCGGTGCTTCTATCATCTCGAAGCGCCGATTGAGCGGGTCACTGGATTTGATACGCCTTACCCCCATTCGTTGGAATGGGCTTATTTCCCGGGACCGGTTCGGATTGGGGAAGCTTTGGATAAGATAGTCGGGGAGCTGACATCATGAGTATTTACACGTTCAACCTGCCTGACATTGGTGAAGGCATTGCCGAGGCAGAGATTGTCGCTTGGCATGTGAAGGTCGGTGATCGGGTCGAAGAAGATGATCAGATTGCTGACATGATGACCGATAAAGCAACCGTTGAAATGGAAGCTCCGGTGACTGGAACGGTAATCGCTGTTGCTGGTGAAGAAGGCGATATCATTGCTATTGGATCGATGCTTGTTCAGATAGAGTCTGAAGTTGGCGAAGATGCCGTGGAAGCGGAAGAAGCGAAAGGCCAGAGTGGCTCCGATTCTGGCAATCGTGACGCCGTGACGTCGGTTCAAAGGATTGAAAATAAAGAGAAAATTGAAGCACAGCCGGTTGTTCCTGCTGCGCCACCGAAAACGCCCGAACCAGCGCCTGAGCCACCGGAAACTGACGTCATGGCGGCTGATTCCAAGCCGTCCGCAAAGGTTCTGGCTACCCCCGCAGTGCGCAAGCGCGCCGCTGATCTGGGTGTCGATTTGAGCCTTGTCAAAGCGCAGGGCGAGCATATCCGACACAGCGATCTGGATGCTTATCTTAGTTATGGCAGCGGGCAGGGCTATCGTCCTTCGGGTGCCTCGCAGAAGCGTAATGACGAGACGATCAAGGTCATCGGCATGCGTCGCAAGATCGCTCAGAACATGGCTGAATCAAAGCGTCATATTCCGCATTTTTCTTATGTCGATGAGATTGATATGACGGCGGTAGAAGACATGCGCGCGGACCTCAATGCCAATCGCGGCGACCGTCCAAAGATCACCATGTTGCCTTTGATGATCGTTGCGATCTGCAAATCATTGCCACAATTTCCGATGCTAAACGCCATCTATGACGACGAGGCTGGCCTTGTGACGCGTCATGGCGCTGTTCACCTTGGAATGGCTACACAGACCGATCAGGGGCTTATGGTGCCCGTTATACGGGATGCTCAGGATAAGAATATATGGCAATTGGCCGCTGATATCGGCCGTTTATCGGCTGCTGCACGCGATGGGAGCGCGAAACCCGAGGAATTGTCAGGATCTACGCTGACATTGACGTCTCTGGGGCCCTTGGGCGGTATCGCTACTACACCCGTGATTCAGCGCCCACAGGTTGCGATTATCGGTCCTAATAAGATCGTAGAGCGCCCCATGATCATTGACGGCGAGATTCAGGCGCGCAAGCTCATGAATCTGTCGATCTCGTGTGATCACAGGGTCGTGGACGGCTATGATGCCGCCAGCTATGTGCAAGCGCTCAAGCATTTGCTTGAGACACCTGTGCTGTTGTTCGCTGATTGATAGCGCGGCCAATTTAACAAATCCCATTGCCCCCCAAAGGCTCTGGCCTGCTAAATTTCACGCTGATCCATGTCAGCTGGTTTTGTCGTGCCCCTGAAAGAGGACTTTTCGTTCAGCAAATACCCTAGAACCCCAAATTCCCGAGCGTTTGCTGATCAAATTTCAAGCGGAAGGTGATGAAGGGCCCATCTCTGGTATAGCGACTTTCTTCAAAGTCGCGGTCTTCAAAACCCACCACATTATAGCCGAGCGAGATATAGCCGTTTTTAAATGGCGTGATCCCGATGCTCGGTCCCCCGCTATAGGCAATTGTATCAAAATCAGTGCCTATGCGCGCGGTCGCCTGTCCGCCGATGTCAATGGTATCGGATAGATCGAACTTGACGTCCGCCCCGATCACATTGCTCCAGCCTTTGACATCATCTTCACCAAATTTGTCGAAAACATAGCGGCTTCCCCAAAAGAAACTATATTCTCCGGCTTCGGTAAAGATGCCGTCATCCGCGTCAATCGGCGTATAATTGACGCTTAAACTATTGATAATTCTACGAGAAGTGACGTTTCCGTTGACGAGCAACGGTGCGCCACCAATCGGTCCGGACGTGCCAGCGACGGCATTGCGGACTTTGTCTTCGCGGAACTCGAGTTTTTCAAGCCAGGACCATTGACTGTCGGCCGGGCGATGCGCCCAACTGGCTTCTGCCTCGATCACTTGCGTAATGGTTCCGGTTTCATCTTTCGCGTGAAAGATGCTGCCCAATGCTCCCAAAGAACTGCCTTCACCAATCTGTTTCAAAACAGCGGAGGTGAAGCCATAACGTTCACTGATATCACCATCGCGATATTCTGCGCGCGATACCCAGCTCCAGTCATCGTTTCTGAAGGTCGCCCCGGCGGTGACAGCGACGAAATCTTCCGTCAGCGAACCATCATTACCCAGGAAACCGCCTGAAGCGACTGGCTGTGCGTCATTAATCACATCGCTGCGGTCAAAACCCCCCAAGGTTTCGTTGCCGTCGAGTGAGAAATCAATCGTCCACTTGTCGTTGAGCGGAATGCTCTGCGTCAGTCCGTAAGCCGCAAAGGTACGTGGTCCAAACTCGGTAATTTCTTGCTGATTGGCGCTAACCACGGCGCGGGCGCCGTCCCATGGCGCGACATCGACACCAACGCGAGCGGTGCGTGCATCAATATTCTCGCCATCGGCAATCTCGTATGTGCCGACCAGCTTGATGTCATCGGTGATCGCATAGCGCGCAGTGACACTGTGGCGCGCCGGAAAATCAACACTTTCATCCTGTCCGCCCAATGCGAATTCGGTTTGCGCGTCGAGCTCCAGCTTGCCGTCAAACAGTCTTTGCGTCGCACCGAGCCGTGCCAGAGTGGAGCGATTAACGCTGCCATCAGACAATCTGTCTTCGGCATGGACAACACCAGCGCGCAGGGCTGTCTTCTCGCTGCGATATTCCAATTCGGCTGTACCGGAGCGCCGGCGAGCATTGGTGGTCAGGAAATTCTCCTGATAACCGCTGGCAGCCAGTGAAAGTTTGTCACTCAGGCGGACGCGTGTGTCGATCCCAAATTTGCGTGTTCCGCTTTCGGCAGCATTGAGCTGACCCAAACCGAAACCGGCGGATTGTTGGCGGACATAAGCGAGTACATCGAATTTCGAACCATGATGTTCGGCCTCAACCAGCCAAGCCACGGCACTATCGGAACGACGCGGCTCTCCGTTTAGCACATCAGCGGTCTTATTTTCGCTGTCGCTGGAAGCGACTTCTGCACGGAATTCCGTATTCAGATTGGGGCGATAGCGGACATCCACACCCAAAAGGTCGCTTTTGACGGTTTCATTCTCGTCATGGATCGCGGTCGCACCGATTTTGAACTTCTTGTCCTTGGACTCGTAGGTCAAACGGCCACCGGTGTTGAGATCACGGCCACCAACGCCCAATACTTCATATTCAGCGATGATGAATTGCGGATCCAGACCGCTGCTGCGGCTGAGAATAGGTTCGCGGAAATGCAATGATCCAGCAAGATAGTCGATATCATAATCGATATGACGTGTGAGCTCCTTGCGCTCGATAATCCGGTCAGAGCGCAGACGATCGCGAGTTTCCAGTGTGATACGCTCGCTATTGGCGATGATATCGCGTGTGGCGAGGGCATAAGGACCAGACAGGCCGTTACCCTGAATTTCTTCACGGCGGAACCGGTTGGGTGCATCCGCTCCAAAGGCGAGGGCACTGACCTGATCGCTGCGATATTCGGCTTTCACGCCATTAAACGCACGCTGGTAGCGCGCCAGTTCCGGTTCGTTAATGCCGGTCTCATAGTCACCGAACAGTGCATAAAATTGCGGCCGTTCGAGCTTGAGATACAGACGGCGCACCGATGCGGCGTCGTAGCGCTGCTCGGAACGATCGGCATAAACAGTGTAATATCGGCGCGGGTCAATGACGCCGGCAAAGCGGGTTTCATCTTCTTCCTTGTCGGTATCGTAAGACAAGGTCATCAGCCATTTTCCGGTTACACGGCCCTTGGCATAGAGAGCTACACGACCATCCAGATTGATATTGTCATCATCCTCAGTCAGGTCTTCCAGACGCTCGTCGAGCGTGTTGAAACCCACGGTTCCGGCGGCAAAGCCAACAACGGTCCATGGACGATCACCGGGATCAAGCCATGTTTCGATGCGTTGTTCGCGCGATACTTCACCATCCCGGAACGGGAATGTGATGCTGACAGAGCCGGAAGCGGTCGTTGGAGCCAATTCGATATAGGCAATGCCGTCATCGCCCTCTACGCGCCACACAGGGGCACCGCGTTCCAGGCCGGAAAGCTGGTTTGCCTGCTGCGCGTCGACCTCAATGGCCGGCATATAGGGTGATGGAACACTGAAATCGCCGGTTACGCCGTGATGCGCCGGTTTGCCGTCCCGATCGGTCAGGCGCACCGCGATAAGTGGCCGTGTGACACCGTCGGCGATCAGCACGGATTTGTCTTTCAGCAGTTCAGCGTGCAGCGGGCTGGCGGAATAATGGACGTCACGGGTCAGTTCTTCGACCAGCTTGCCATCTTTGTCCAAAACCCGCGCGACAAGGGTGTTTTTGCGGTTTTCAATGTCCAAACCGCGCCATATGCTGATCTGTACCGAACCAGTTGCGCTCTTTTCTTTTCCTTCAAACGACAGTGGGTTCACCTTTTCGCCGTTCAGCGTAAGCTCGACCCGTTGGCCCTTACGGTGCTTGACCGCAGCGCGCAGCGATTTAACCCGAGGATTATAGTCGGTTTCCGGGAAAACCCATCCGATTCCAGGAGCCTGTCCGGCCAGCCAGTTACGCTCTGCGCCAGCGGCCTCCGGATCAGAGAGAATTTCGGGCTTCTGATAGGTCTTAGTTGCTTGTACTTCGCGTGCAGCAACCTTGTGAGCACGGAAATCTGCGCGTTTCAGAGCGCCGCCCCGGCCTTCAACAAAGCGTGAAATGTCGCTGCCAGCAGCGCGTGTGTTCTGGGCGCAGTTAATCGGTGCCATATCGGCAGGGAAGGTTGATGGATCGACCTGTACGACGTGCAAGCCGGGCTTAATGCCCTCAAAATGATAACGACCGTCTTCGTCAGTGACGGTATAGGTGCTATCCTGCAACATGACCCGAATTCCGCCAATTCCGGTGGCTTTTCGGGGGTCAACATCGCATCCGCCGTCGGTAATACGGCCGATAATCGTGAATCTTTCGGAAATACCGTCCCGTTCGATGCGAACAGGCACACTGGTCACTAGACTCTCTGCACCGCGATTGTCGCGTGCTTGAGCTGTGTTGATAGCATCGCCAGGTTGGGCGTCTTGGCGGACTTCCGCCAAATAGGTCAGTAATCCGCTACCTGCTGGGGGCAGAGCGGGCACATTAACCGTAAAATTCTGTCCATTGGGCTGCACAATAGGTGTTACGAGAGCGCCATTATAGCGAACAGTGTCCACGCGCAGTCGCATGGCGTTCGGCAGCTGGTCCTCAATCGTAATCGCGCCGGTGGTACGCACCGGATCGCTATTTTGCACGGTCACCCGATATTGTATCGCATCACCTGGCACCGCAATCGTCGTCGATGTGGTCTTGGTGATGGTTATCGGCACGCCTGGCCTGTCCAATGGGACATCAACCCGCACAGGTGCGGGGTCATTCAGCGTGATGATACCGCCGTAGGAGCCATCCACAATAGTGAAGGGCAGGCCGTCCGTGCGCCGGAAGCCTTGCAGCTCCTCAGGCGTTGCCGCCGATGGCGCTGTATAGGGCGCTGGCGGCTCTATGATCAGCCTGTACTGGCCGGGACGGGCAAACGGGAAGCGATAGAAACCTTCGGTAAAATTATACACATTGCCGCCGCTATCCGTCACGGATCCGCCGGAAATCACTGTGCTGGGGAACACAGAAACGCCGTCATCACCGAAAACTTCCGCTGGCAGGCCCGTGGCGACGTCTATGAGCGTCACCCGTGTACCATCAACAGGGGCGCCGTCGCCGCTGTCAAAGGTTTCACCAAAGGGATCGATCAAAATCCCGACTTCGACTGTGCCAATGGCACTACCGCTGACCTCATCAATACCGACATTAAGCTGATCGCCGGGCTGCACGGACAGAACGCAATCGTTCTGGACCGGCGCGGGCGGTATCGCTGCGGTATTGATCATGCCAACGAAACGGCCGCTATTGACCTCGGTTTCAACGATATTGATGGTCTCACGGTCGCCAGAAGGCGTTGTGAGCACAATATCGAAACTATCGATAGCGGCACTGTTCAGATTGCTGTTTGGGGCAGCAACTGAGACAATCAGGGGTTCTCCAGCACGGATACTACTCGTTGGGGCGATAGCAGCCGGATTGGTATTGATTCCAGAAAATGCACCGCGAAGCTCAACGGGGACATTGCCGCTGGAGCCTCTACAGATGGTACCTGGAAGACGAAGCTGTTCCGCACCTGGCGGATCATCAAAATGGTATAATGTGATCTCAGGCGGCACTGTTGGGGGTGCGACAACCTGGATATCGACGCGATTGGACGGGGTTTGCAGGCGTTGACTGCCAACGTCCCATTCCGCCTCTGCGACATTAGTTATAAGGGGGAAGCTTTGGGCGTGCGCTGGAACCATAGAGGCAGGCGCGATCATCGCTCCTGCAGCAAGTGCCAGACTGACTGGTTTAATGAGATTGGTTAACCAACGCATCCAAAAAAGGGGAGGCGGCGGCCTACCGGAAATGTCCGGTAAACCGCCACTTTCCTCAGTTTCTAGTCTACCGTTACCCGGAAGAGCAGCGTTTCGGTAACGCCTGCAGCGACATCGCCGAGGTCACCGGAGATAACACCGCTAGCTTCTGCGAGCGTGCCAGCATCGGCATTGGTACCCGTGCCGTCACATGCCAGAGCAGAGCGGACACCGTTCGCAGCCGGAATAGTGGCTGGTCCAGATCCCGGAGCCGTCGCATAGAAAGACAGGTCCAGAGCGGAAATGTCATCCGAAATGCTAACGCTGGTGGCGGTTGCACTGCCGGTAGCGTTGGTCACAGCGATACAATATTCGATAACCGCACCCGGAATAGATTTCGGGTTGGTGCTACCGTTTACTGGATCCCAGAGAACCGCGCTTGATTTCACAACGCTGACATTAGCAGCATTGATCACGAAGTTATCTGTATCTGAAGCAGAAGCATTGACGATCACGTTATCGATATTGGCAACGTTAACGGTACCATCTTCGGTGTTTGCGCCAGCATTGACGGTATAATCACCACCAAGACTTCCGCCGGTATCGCCTTCTTTAATCGCTGCGGTCAGCGTAACGCCTGCCGCATCGCCGGTTGCGAGACCCAATGGGATGTTACCAACAACATAGACAGTCGCGTTTGCGTCTTCAGCAAGCTCGTCGATGAATGTCGCGGTATCTTCCGCTGGCTGATAGCCAGGAGTTGCGCCGGATTCGACGAAAATCAGCAGGCCGGTGACATCAAAGTCATCGGTGCCGCTGAAAGGCGTGGCTGCGCCGGTTGTCTGCTGTGCAGCGCTCAGTTCAAAGTCGACCACGTCGTTTGAATCGTTGGTCACCGTATAGGTCAGGAAGGCCGGATTTGGCGCTCCTGCCGTCTGGCCTGGCGTTACGGACTGAGCCGCGCCATTGGCTTCCGACACAGTCAGGTCAAGCTTACGGTCAACCGTAAACGTGTCTGAATCGGTCTCAGCCGTCTGCGATACGCCGCCAACCTGATAGTTGACGGTAACATTATTGGTAATCGCGTCGCCTGCGGTTGTTCCTGCAGCAAAAGCCGGGTTTGCACCCAGCATTGCGGCACTCACAGCACCTGTGGCAACGAGAAGCTTCAGTTTACTGGTCATTACTGTACTCCTGTTTCACTCTATTGTGGATCGCCCAACCCCCGCGGCGATCCGATACGGTTTGCGGTCACTTTACAGTGCCGCGAAATACAAGTTTTCCTTCCGAACCCACTGAAAGAGAACGATTAAATTTCCACTTGATATGCGTTACATCGCTCATCAGGGCAGGGCGGACCTCCCCATTTTCGCGCGTATAGGTAAGAGCCGAAAGCGGCCCCCAGTTTTTGCCTCCGTCAATGGAGACAATTTCGGTGCCATCAGACGTTCCATTGAACGCGACCGCTTTGGGGAGCGGGTTGGTGACAGAGAAATCGGTTGCTGGCGTGCTGCCAACATTCTTATATTTGACGACGAAGACGAGATTATCGCCTGGAATCACCGTTTTTGGCGCTTCAAGCATGACCGCAGTTTTGCCATCCGGCTTTTCAACCGTACGCTCGACAAAAACGTCGCTGGACAATGCAACATTGTTAGCAGCCATTGCCATGCTTGGAGCCATTACCGGCACCGCCAATGCAGCCAATATAGCCAGACGCTTCAAGATATTGATTTTCATCAACTTTTCCTCAATCTATCGTTACTTGGAAGGTGATGGTGCGGGTCTGGCCACCGGCTACTGTGCCAAGGCTGACCGCAATCTCGCTGCCATCAAAGGAGCCTGCATCGGCGTCGGCATCGCTGTCCGTCAGGGCTGCGCCTTCCAGAGTGATGCTTTCGGCCGTGTAAGAGGTATCGGCGGGTATATCATCGGTGACATTCAGGTTGGTAAGGCTGCCTGAACCCGTGACAGTGGCGACGAGTTGATAGGTAATGGTCGCGCCTGGAACCGCTTCATTGCCGCCAAATTGATCGACCACCGTGGCGCTTTTAATCAAAGCAACCTCGGCCGCCTGGATAAGGAAGAAACTGCTAGCTTCGCCGTCGGCGCCGGTTGAACCGACGACCGCATCGCCGCCGCCATCACCTTGACCGGCAAAACTGGTACCGGGCGTGCCGCTGCCAGTAACAGCCTCGGCTGATAACTCTACTTCGGCGCGTTGTCCGTCCGTCGCAGATACCGGGATATCCGACAGAATGAAGATGTTGACGCTGGAATCCGGCGCCAATACCGGATCGTTTGACCCTGGCGAATAAAGTGTATCGACACCGACATCAAAAACGCCGTTGTCATTGGTATCAATGTAGATGACCGCATTGCTGGTATCGAAATCGTCACCACCCTTGGCCGTGTCGGCTGTAAGCGTAAAGGCTTCATTGCCATTGCCCGTGTTGGTGACCTGATAGGTCGTAACTTGTTGCGTGGCACCGCTGTCGGAAGCAATGTCGCCCGGATCGCTTGATGCGACCGTAACGTCGAGCAACTCGTCAACTGTGATAGTAACCGTGTTGGAATCGATGACGACTGGCCCGCTTGGTCCGTCATAAGAGGCTTGCGCGGTGTTGAGAATATCCGTGCCAGCTATCGTGCCAGCGGCATGAGCCGCAGACATGCCCAATGCCCCCAATGCCATCGTGGACAGCGTTAGGGCTAGCGTCATGGCGCCGCGTCTTGCAAGCGCGCCCGCAGGTCGGATTTGACCGATCAAATTTGTTTTTCGTGCACAATTCATGGATTTGATATGCAGGAAAAAGGCAAATATTTCGTAAAGATGACGTCAAAAAGTCTTTGCCGTCATTTTGATTAAATGTGTTTAAAAACAGTGATATGGCGGTATTTTTGAGGGCTTTCTTACCGATTGGTAAACGTAATTTTCACCGTAACTATTTGTAACATTCGTTAAATTCCGTAAAGCTTACATCCGAAATGGCGCTTTCTCAAAGCAAGGCATTTTGCTTGACCGATTGGATCAAATTGACGCCAATTCGACCAACCAGACACCTGGATTTTCATAATCAAATCAGCGTCAGATGAATTTTCTTTGAATCTTTGCAAGAGTGTTGTTGACAGTCAGGCAGAGCTCTTATACTTGCGCTTCTCCACTGCATAGCACGGCACGTATGTCGACGCTTAAGCGGGTGTAGCTCAGTTGGTTAGAGCGCCGGCCTGTCACGCCGGAGGTCGCGAGTTCAAGTCTCGTCACTCGCGCCATTGCCTCAAAAAGGCAATTGGCGGTTCAGGAACGGAATTTTCCGGTATTTATCCAGAGCAGAAGCGGTTTTATCGGATATATCCAGATAGTCCCCGCTACTATGTAGATTGGTAATTGTAACCAGAAGTTCAGATCGCTGATCCAGTCCATCATACTGACAACAATGCCGCACCAAAGCAGAATAAAGACAAGCATCAAGATCATCCCAACCGGTGCGCGCCAATTCGGCGCATCTGGAGCATTATAGGGCGCTTTATCGTCTGGTTCTGTAGTCATGACGTCTTATTAACTCTTTGAATTATTTCAGATTCTGTGACAATCATCTCTAAAGTGACGTCATGGGGTTGCAGGGGGACATTATCGGTTTCTTGGACAGACCAAGCAAGGCCTACTCGCGTCGCCTGCGGGTATTTTTCAAATGTCCGGTCATAATGCCCAGCCCCTTGCCCAAGTCTACCCATGGAACGGTCAAAGGCAAGGACAGGAGCAATGATCAGATCCGGGGTGACCAGCGGACAGTCGGTGCTCGGTTCGGGTATATCTTTGAAACCGTTTTCTAACAGATCGACATTATCGACATGACGAAATTCCATCGGAGAATCACCAGTAACTAAGGGAAAAGCGACCATTTTTCCCATTTCAATGCAGTATTCAGTCAGTTTCCCAGTCGGCGCCTCTGAACCCATAGTGCTATATAGCGCGATGATTTCGCTTTGCTCAATCAACCGTGCCAAAGGCGATGCCGGCCGGCGGAAAGCCAAGCCGCGTGTCGCAGCATCCAACTGACTGTGAAAAGCATCGCGACGTCGCCGATACTCTTCACGTAAATTCTTCTTTTGTTCAATTAAGCTATTCAAAAAATCATCTTTCTTGGGAAAAGGTGACGGGACCGCCAAGGTCGTTTGCTGGAAAATCCTCTGACGCCTATTACGTCAGGTGGGCGCCATATGCTTCGGACCCGACTTCCAAAGAAATCCGCAATCCGGGCAGGGACAGCTCCCTATGTTGTTATATCGCCTCAGGGATGTTCGCTTCTAGCTCGTATCAGGCAGTACCCGTCAACGCTTATCTAGGGATTATTGCTGCTCTGCTCAAGGCTGTTTGCAAAGGCTTCTGTGCGATCAGCCAGTTTTTCGAGCGCGAGGAGAACGCGTTCATCTTCGGCATCGTTGGTTTTCTTAGGTTTTGCAGTTGGCGGTATGGCGGGTTGGGGAGCCGGTTCATTGCGCTCCATATTTTTTGTGCCGTGCAACTCGTCTGCCAGCAAAAGCGACGTGAACAGCAGCATCCGGCTCTCGGTCAACCCCGCGGGATCTCCAGCTTCCCCGGCTTTTGCGTCCACCATCGCGCCCAATTTGCCGAGATGTTCTTCTTCGCCGTCCTGACAAGTGACCATGAAGGACCGACCGCCGATTTCTAGCTTTACCTGCGCCATATCAGCGCTCCTGCCGGGCAATCAGCCCGTCTATCGTATGAATGGCTTGTTTCATCTCTTCTTTAAGGGCAGCGTGGCGTTTTTCCAGCTCTGGATCGGTCTGCGGATCAGACGAGGCAACCTTGGCCGCTTCTATGCGACTGAGCGCTCGCTCAATGCGGCCTATCGCGAGGATCACTCGTTCATTTTCCATGACTTGGTTCCGACATATAAGTTATTGTGTTTCATTGGTAACAATCTCAGGCCGTTGCGTAAATAGGAGATCGGTGAAGCGCAGCCTTGACGATATGAGCGCAGGCCAGCAAAGGGTGTGTCAAATTGGCGAATCGGTAGATTTCCGAAGTCCACCGTTGTCATAAATTGATCACTGCATTTGACTACAGCTGGGGGATCCGAAAATATTATGACCGTTTCTGAAAAAACCATGGCAAATGCCATCCGCGCACTCTCTATGGACGCGGTACAAGCGGCCAATAGCGGCCATCCTGGTATGCCCATGGGTATGGCTGATGTCGCAACCGTGTTATTTAGTGATTTTCTGAAATTCGACCCGAAAGCGCCGAAATGGGCGGATCGCGACCGGTTTGTACTATCAGCAGGCCATGGATCGATGTTGATTTATTCGCTCCTGCATCTGACAGGCTATGAGCGCCCAACCCTACAGGATATCAAGGATTTCAGGCAATTATCGTCGCCTTGTGCGGGGCACCCTGAAAATTTCAAGCTGGAAGGCGTTGAGGCGACAACCGGTCCTTTGGGCCAAGGATTTGCGATGGCTGTCGGCATGGCGATTGCTGAGCGGCATTTGAACGCGCATTTTGGTGACGATCTGGTGGATCATAAAACCTGGGTCATTGCGGGCGACGGCTGCCTGATGGAAGCTATCAACCATGAAGCGGTTGGTTTGGGCGGACATCTGGGGCTAGGCCGCCTTAACGTCCTGTGGGACGACAATGGCATAACCATTGATGGCGGCACGGAATTGTCCACCAGTGAGGATATTCCCGCGCGTTACCGGGCTTCTGGCTGGCATGTCGTGTCCTGCGATGGGCATGATTTCGATGATATTCGCAAAGCGCTGAAAGAAGCAGAAGCCGATCCGCGGCCTTCGCTCATCGCGTGCAAAACCGTGATTGGTTATGGAGCGCCCACGAAACAGGGCACTTCCGCCACCCATGGTGCACCGCTTGGTGATGAGGAAATCGCCGGAACCCGCGACGCGCTCGGATGGGATCACGAACCTTTCGTCGTTCCCGACGATGTTCGCGCGGCATGGCTTGCCTTGGGAGAAAAGGGTGCTGCGGCGCATGAGGCCTGGAATGCACGGCTTTCTGGCCACAGCGACCAGGCGGAATTTGAACGCCGGATGTCTGGTGCTTTGCCGGACAGCAGCGCGATGCAGGACTATCTGGAGGAACTCGCCAAGGACCAACCCAAGGTTGCGACCCGAAAGGCTTCGGAAATGGCATTGGGCGCGATTACTGCCGCATTGCCTGAGATGGTTGGTGGCAGTGCCGACTTAACGGGTTCAAACAATACCAAAACTTCGTCTACTAAACCATTGACTAAAGATGATTATTCTGGACGTTATATCTATTATGGTATCCGTGAATTTGGCATGGCAGCGGCGATGAACGGCATGGCGCTGCATGGCGGTATCATCCCTTATGGCGGTACATTTTTGGTATTCACCGACTATTGCCGCGGCGCGATGCGTCTTTCGGCCATTCAGAATACCCGTGCCATCTATGTAATGACCCATGACAGCATCGGTTTGGGCGAAGATGGGCCAACTCACCAGCCGATTGAGCATGTCCAGAGCCTTCGCCTCATGCCGAACATGCATGTCTTCCGGCCTGCCGATGCAATCGAGACAGCCGAGTGCTGGGCGCTTGCCATCAAGCGTTCTGATGGGCCTTCGACGCTGGCTTTGACCCGTCAGGGCCTGCCGCCGTTACGCCATGACGTCAGCGTAAACCTCTGCGAAAAAGGCGCATATTCTATCAAGTCGGCTGAAAACGCCAAAAAGGTGGTCCTAGTTGCCACAGGTTCTGAAGTATCGCTGGCAATGGATGTCGCAGCGCAGCTAGAGGCCAAGGGCGTGGGTGCCGAAGTCGTTTCCATGCCGTGTACCGAATTATTCGATGCCCAGCCTGACGATTATAAATCGGAACTGCTAGGTGGTGACGATATCTTGCGGGTTTCCATCGAAGCCGGAACGACATTTGGTTGGGAGCGCTATACCGGGTTGAACGGTCTGCGCTTTGGCATAGATAGTTTCGGAGCCTCCGCACCGATTAACGATCTGTTCGAGCATTTTGGTCTCACCGCAGAGGCAATTACACCGCAAATAATGACAAAACTGGGCTGAAAACAGCTAGAAACTGGAATTCAAAGGAGCAACATCTATGACAAAAGTAGCAATTAACGGATTTGGCCGCATCGGCCGTTTGGTAGCCCGCGCTATTCTCGAGCGCCCAGACTGCGGTCTTGAGCTGGTTGCGATTAACGATCTGGCTGATGCTGACGCCAATGCGCTTTTGTTTGGTTATGACAGCGTCCACGGCCGTTTTCCGGGCGAAGTAACTGCTGATGGCAACAGCATATCCGTCAACGGCAAGAAAATCGCCGTCACGTCCGAACGTGACCCTGGCAATCTACCGCATGGCGAAATGGGCATTGATATCGTTCTGGAATGCACAGGCTTCTTCCAATCCGTCGAAGCAGCGCAGCCTCATATTGATGCTGGTGCAAAACGCGTTTTGATCTCTGCACCGGCAAAAGGTGACTTGAAAACGGTCGTTTACGGGGTGAACCATGACGTATTGACGTCATCGGATGTCATTGTTTCTAATGCATCTTGTACGACAAACTGCCTCGCTCCGGTTGCCAAGGTGCTGAACGACGCGGTTGGTATTGAACGCGGCTTCATGACCACAATTCACAGCTATACCAATGACCAGCGTATGCTCGATCAGATGCACAGCGATATGCGCCGCGCCCGCGCTGGCGCAGTGAACATGATCCCGACCACTACCGGCGCTGCCCGGGCGGTTGGTCTGGTGCTGCCGGAGCTAAATGGCAAGCTCGACGGCTCTTCGGTTCGCGTGCCAACACCGAATGTCAGTCTGGTCGATCTGGTCTTCACGCCAAATCGTGATACCAGCGTTGAAGAAATCAATGCGGCCCTGAAAGCCGCGGCTGACGGGCCAATGAACGGTGTGCTGGTCTTTGAAGACAAACCGCTAGTGTCCAGCGATTTCAACCATCAGCCTGCCAGCTCGTCGGTCGATAGCCTGGAAACATCGGTAATGGACGGCAAGCTCGTCCGCGTTGTCAGCTGGTATGACAATGAATGGGGCTTCTCCAACCGTATGATTGACACAGCGGGCGTAATGGCAGGCTTGCTCTAAACAGAAAGGTTCTGAGCAATGGCTAGCAACAATTTTAAAACGCTGGACGATATTGGGGATGTGTCAGGAAAGCCCGGTCTCGTTCGGGTCGACCTGAATGTTCCGATGGCGGATGGTAAGGTTACTGACGATACGCGGCTGAAAGCGGTTGTCCCGACCGTCACCGAGTTGGCTGATCGCGGTGCAAAAGTCTTGTTGCTGGCCCATTTCGGACGGCCAAAGGGAAAGGCGGATATGCAATATTCGCTGGAACCAGTGGTCGCTCCTTTGGCTAAAGTTCTGGGCCGCGATGTTGGTTTCATGCAAATGCCGGATCGCGATACTATCGACGCCTTGCCAAATGGCAGCATCGTTGTGGTTGAAAACAGCCGTTTCGCCCCGGGCGAAGAGAAAAACGATCCCGGCATGGCCAAGGCGATCGCCTCTTTTGGTCAATTCTACGTCAATGATGCTTTCTCCGCCGCCCACCGGGCGCACGTAACGACCGCTGGCTTGGCCGAACATTTGCCAGCTTATGCAGGGCGTTCCATGGAACGGGAGCTAAGTGCGCTTGATAAAGCGCTCGGGAATCCCGAGCATCCGGTGGTAGCCGTTGTTGGCGGAGCGAAAGTCTCCAGCAAACTCGACGTTTTGCGTCAAATGGTCGAAAAAGTGGACCATCTGATCATCGGCGGCGGCATGGCCAATACATTTTTGGCTGCGCGCGGCGTTGATGTCGGCAAATCGCTGTGCGAGCATGACCTGACCGACACGGCTAATGAAATCCTGGAAGCGGCCGACAAGGCCGATTGCACGGTGCATCTGCCTTATGACGTTGTGGTCTCCAAAGAATTCGCGCCCAATCCGCCAACCCGCACCGTGAATGTGCATGAGGTCGCGGCCGATGAAATGATCCTGGACGTTGGCCCGGCAGCAGTCGAAGCGCTGTCTGATGTACTGAAAACCTGTAAAACACTGGTCTGGAACGGCCCGATGGGCGCGTTTGAGACGCCGCCTTTTGATATGGCCACTGTAGCATTGGCAAAAACGGCGGCTGCTCTTACCAAAGAAGGCTCGTTGCTCTCTGTGGCTGGCGGCGGCGATACGGTTGCTGCGCTTAATCATGCCGGTGTGGCTGACGATTTCAGCTTTGTTTCGACCGCTGGCGGCGCTTTCCTGGAATGGATGGAAGGCAAAGACCTGCCGGGTGTAAAGGCTCTGCAAAAATGAATATTCGGCCTGCAGAAGATAAAGACAGGCCGATAATCGCCGAAATCCATGCGCGTAGCTGGCAGGAAAACTATCGCGACTATTTGCCCGCAGAACTGCTGGATGAGCGGATCCCCGAATTGATGGCCGAGCGCTGGAGAAATGCGGAAATTGGCCCGCAGGATATCGTACTGGTGGCCGAGGATGATCAAGTTCAGGGCTTTGTTGCCGCCTGGGATGACGAGATGGTCTATGTCGACAATCTTCATGTTCGTAGCGACGGCCGGTCCAAGGGCATTGGCCGCAAATTGCTTGTGGCAGCCGCTGAAACAGCAAAAAGAAATGGCCGGAAGACGATATGGCTGCATGTCGTTGTCGGAAACGATCGCGCCAAAAGCCTATATACCCGGCTTGGCGGCATAGCTGACGGGATTGATGATAAAGACCTTTATGGAACCATTGTTCCCAATGAGCGCATTATATGGCGGGATATCAACACTCTTGCCGAACAATCTAACTAAACGAGGATAGAATTCATGCATGATCCGAAGATGATGGACAAAATCGAAAATGGCGCTGGCTTTATCGCGGCTTTGGACCAAAGCGGTGGTTCTACCCCGAAAGCACTGGCGGGATATGGCGTCGAAGCAGATGCCTTTTCCAATGATGATGAGATGTTTGCCCTGATCCACGGCATGCGCAGCCGCATCGTGACCGCACCAAGTTTTGGCAGCGGCAAAGTTATTGGCGCGATCCTGTTTGAAAAAACTATGGATGGCGAGGCGGGCGGAAAGCCTGTGCCTGCATTGCTTTGGGAACGCGGCGTTGTGCCGTTCCTGAAAGTGGACAAAGGTTTGGAAGATGAAGCCGACGGCGTTCAGATGATGAAACCCAACCCCGGTCTTGGCGAACTACTGAAACGCGCCAAGGCAAAAGGTGTGTTTGGTACAAAGATGCGTTCGGTCATCAATCTCGCGTCACCAACGGGCATAGCAGCCATCGTCAAACAGCAGTTTGAGGTTGGCAACGAGATCCTGGATCACGGCTTGATGCCGATGATTGAGCCTGAAGTGAACATCAAGAGCGCAGAGCGCGCCCAATGCGATGCTATCTTGCTCGAAGAGATCACAAAGCAGCTCGACGCGTTGCCGGAAGACCGCAAAGTGATGCTAAAATTGTCTATCCCTACCCAAGCCAATCTCTATGCGCCGCTTGTTGATCATCCTCGCGTCGCCCGCGTTGTTGCCCTTTCCGGTGGTTTTTCGCGCGATGAGGCTTGTTCCGAGCTTGCTAAGAACCGAGGGATGATTGCGAGCTTCTCTCGTGCCTTGCTACAAGACCTGCGTCACCCAATGACCGATGAAGAATTTGATTCTTCGCTTGGCGGAGCCATTGACCAGATTCACAAGGCTTCGACTGAAAAGGTATAGGAGCAAAGCATTTGGCAAAATCCGATCCCAACTGGTCAGATGTCGATGACTATATCGTCGAGCATTTGATCGGTGACGATCCGGTTCTGGACGCCTGTTTGGCGGCCAACGCGCGTGAAGGTCTTCCTGCTATTGACGTTTCCTCCGCCCAAGGCCGGATGCTGGAACTACTCGCGCGCGGCGTCAGGGCGAAGTACATATTGGAAATCGGGACGCTGGGGGGATATTCGGCGATTTCGCTAGCCCGCGCGTTACCTGATGATGGCCACCTTGTTTCATTGGAACTGGAGCCACAATATGCCGCGCTGGCCCGTACAAATATCGAAAGAGCGGGGCTGTCGGACAAAGTTGAAATAATTGTTGGCGAAGCGATCAGCTCGCTGGCGGCATTGGAAGAAAGTGATAGGCCCCGGTTCGACTTTATCTTCGTGGATGCGGACAAAGAAAATTACGCAGCTTATCTCGACCACGCAATCCGGCTCTCTCGGCCAGGTGCAATGCTTGTCTTTGACAATGTTGTGCGGGAAGGCGAGGTGATCGATCCTGATAGTTCTGATCCCAAAGTGCCGGGAACCCGGGCACTATATGCGGCTTTGCAAAAGCACCCGAAGGTCGATGCGACGGCTATCCAGACGGTTGGTTCGAAAAAATGGGACGGTTTTCTTTTGGGGATTGTTCGGGATGATTAAAGGCTAACGAATATGACTATTCCATCTTGTCAGCTCTATCTGATTTCACCGCTCGACGTGGGCGGCGATTTTCCTGAGCAATTGCAATCTGCATTGGAAGCTGGCCCAGTGGCTGCATTCCAGTTTCGCGTCAAAGATATGGAACAGGATGAAGCAGCGCGACTGGCCCAACCGCTGAAAGAAATTTGTGATGCGCATGATGTTGCTTTCGTTGTGAATGACGATGTTGCACTCGCCAAGCGCCTTGGCGCCGACGGCGTGCATTTGGGGCAGGGCGACGATGACCTGAAAGATGCGCGAGCGGAATTGGGGGATCAGGGACAGATAGGCATTACCTGTCACGACAGCAGGCATCTGGCGATGGAGGCTGGGGAGGGCGGTGCGAACTATATCGCCTTTGGAGCCTTTTTCCCAACCGAAACCAAGGAAACGCATCATCGGCCCGAGCTTGATGTGCTGCAATGGTGGTCAAAGATGATGGAGATTCCCTGTGTCGCAATTGGCGGGATAACACCGGACAATTGCAGGCCACTGGTTGATGCGGGCGCTGATTTCCTGGCGGTTAGTGGATCTGTTTGGAATGATCCCAAAGGTCCAGCGGATGCTGTGAGGCGATTTACCGCAAAATTGTCGGCGGATTAATAGCGGTCAGGAAGAGCTTCTGGTCACGCCAATATTGCTTCTAACATATTGCGCGACAAATCGGCCAATCGAAGGCAGCGCGAAATTGGGTAATTGTTCCAACTCCCTCACATAGCCGGGTAGTGGAACGAAGCTAGCCGTCCTGCCATCCCGAATGGAATAGCCAAATAAACCTGCTGCAACAGGCTTGCATTGACCCGTATCCGGCATTGGTCGGTTTGCGGTGCGATCTAAGATGTTTGCTTGTCCCATGACCCTTAATTACATCGGTGTCAGTGCAGAGTATTGTATGAAAAAGACAGCCGTTGAATATTTAGGACTTTGCTACAAAATACACTTTACGCCCTTTCAGAAAGTTTCTCACGAAACTCTCCTCGGACGGTATGCCGAAATGAGGCATGCGTTCAATTTCACTCAAAAAACCGCCAACAGAGGTTGGCGTAGGGCAGCGCGCGCGCGTTATCATCCCGCTAAATAGACCAGCAGCAGGAGCGGTTGTTTCTTCGGGCGACACCAAGTCTGTGACGTTTTCCATTAATTGCCGCGTAGATCGCGCTTAGGAAAATGTATTGTATGAAATCGCCATATCGGGTCTTCGCTATGCTTGCCTATATGCTTCGACCGTTATAGAGGGCCGCAACACAAGATTTCCGAAAGCGAGACGTTCCATGAAAATCAGCGGCGTAGATATCCGTCCCGGCAACATATTGGATTATGAAAACGGCCTTTGGAAGGTTGCGAAGATTCAGCATACGCAGCCTGGCAAAGGCGGCGCCTATATGCAGGTTGAGATGAAGAACCTAGTCGACGGCCGCAAAACCAATGTGCGCTTTCGTAGCGCCGATACGGTGGAGAAAGTTCGTCTGGATACCAAGACGTTTCAGTATCTTTTTGCCGATGATGATATGCTGACTTTCATGGACAAGGAAAATTACGAGCAGATCACATTGCCTGCCGATTTGCTTGGCGATGCGGTTGAGTTTTTGCAGGATGGTATGGATGTTCAACTTGAGCTTTATGAAGAGAAGCCAATTTCCGTGCAGTTGCCTGACCAGATCGAAGCCGAAATTGTCGAAGCCGATGCAGTTGTAAAAGGCCAGACGGCTTCTTCCAGCTACAAGCCTGCCGTTCTCGATAACGGGGTTCGCGTCATGGTGCCGCCGTTTATCTCGGCCGGTACGCGGATCATTGTCGATGTCTACGCCCGCGAATATGTCGGCAAGGCACAGTAAGAGGATTACATGCCAGCACATTCCGCCCTTATCACCGTCATGGAGCGCGCCGCGCGCAAGGCGGGATCACGCCTGCGCCGCGACTTTGGCGAAGTAGAGCATCTTCAGGTGTCCAAAAAAGGCCCGGCTGATTTCGTGTCCAAAGCGGATATGCGGTCGGAACGCATTCTTTATGATGAGTTGATGAAGGTTCGTCCGGGTTGGGGCTTCGTGCTCGAAGAAGGCGGCATGATTGAAGCCGAGGAGGGCAAGCCACGCTGGATCGTTGATCCACTCGACGGCACCAGCAATTTTCTCCACGGCATTCCGCATTTTGCGATTTCCATTGCTGTGCAGGAACGGTCCTATGATGGACAGGGCTGGGGAAAGATTACCAGTGGTCTGATCTATGAGCCGGTTTCCGACCAGACATGGTGGGCGGAAATGGACAAAGGCGCTTATCTCGGTGACAAACGTTTGCGGGTGTCTGCCCGGCGCGATTTGTCCGAGGCACTAATCGCAACAGGCATTCCCTTTAAAGGTCATGGTGACTTGGCCGAATGGTCACGTATTTTCGGTTCGATTGCACCGCAAGTGGCCGGTATCCGCCGCAATGGCGCTGCATCTCTTGATCTCGCTTGGTTGGCCGCCGGTCGCTATGACGGTTTTTGGGAAGCGGACTTGCAGGTTTGGGATGTTGCGGCAGGCATCTTGATGGTCCGCGAAGCAGGCGGCTTTGTGAGCGATTATACGGGCGGTGATCAGCCGATTGGACAGCGCGAAATACTCGCTGCGAACGAAGCGCTCCACAGCAAGCTGCACAAAATTCTCGCTAGGTCGCTACTTTAACCTGTAAACAGCGATAGATGCCGCCAATTCGAGCCATTTCATCCTTGCAGCTTGGCGAGCCTGTCCCTAAAAGCGGCCCTGAATTTTAGAGAAACGAGTCTATTGTGGTCGATCTTTCCGAATATGCGCCGATCCTGCTTTTTCTAGCAGTGGCTCTTAGCCTTTCTGCCCTGTTTGTTTTTCTGCCCATGGGTGTGTCACGATTGACCGGAACCCATAGTCCAGATCCGGAAAAACTGTCTGAATATGAATGTGGTTTTCCGGCCTTTGAAGATTCTCGCAGTCAATTTGACGTGCGCTTTTATCTCGTCGCCATCTTGTTCATCATTTTTGATCTGGAGGCAGCTTTTCTGTTTCCTTGGGCCGTATCGCTTGGTCAAATCGGCTGGATTGGCTGGTCATCAATGATGATCTTTCTGATCATCTTGACGGTTGGATTTATTTACGAATGGAAAATGGGAGCGCTCGATTGGGAGTAGAAACTACCAGCAACGTTATCCTGAATGCGGATGGTACGCCAATGGCCCCCAATACGCAGCCGGATGAAGCGTTTTTCAAAGACCTGAATTCCGAAGTGAATGACAAGGGCTTTCTTGTCACGTCTACCGAAGACCTATTCCAATGGGCACGCACAGGCTCGCTCTGGTGGATGACCTTTGGTTTGGCTTGTTGTGCGGTCGAGATGATCCACGTCAATATGCCGCGCTATGATATGGAACGTTTTGGCGTCGCCCCGCGTGCTAGCCCGCGTCAATCGGATGTGATGATTGTGGCGGGTACGCTGTGTAATAAAATGGCACCGGCGTTGCGCAAGGTTTACGATCAGATGTCGGAGCCGAAATATGTGATCTCTATGGGTAGCTGTGCCAATGGCGGCGGCTATTACCACTATAGTTATTCGGTAGTGCGCGGCTGTGATCGGATCGTGCCAGTGGATATTTATGTCCCTGGATGTCCGCCGACCGCAGAAGCTTTGCTTTACGGGGTCATGCAATTGCAGCGGAAAATCCGCCGCATCGGGACTTTAGAGCGCTAATATGGCAAACGGGGCCCCAGTCATATCCAGCAACGAAGGGGTTGCTGCTAAACTCGCCAAATCATTGGGCGCGGCCGTACTTGATACGGTTGAGGCATATGATGAGATCAGCTTTACGGTCGATCGTAAGAAGCTGCCCACTGTCATGGACAAGTTGCGGGACAAACATGAATATCAGCAGCTCGTCGAGATTGCTGGCGTTGATTATCCCGAACGGCCTGAGCGATTTGAGGTTTGCTATCACTTGCTCAGCCTGACCAAAAATCACCGCATTCGTGTCAAAGTAACAACCGATGAAGATACACCGGTGCCGACTGTGACCCATATCTGGGAAGTGGCAGGCTGGCTGGAACGCGAAGTGTTCGATCTTTATGGCGTGTTATTTGACGGCAATCCCGATTTACGGCGCATCTTGACCGACTATGGTTTTCAAGGGCATCCGTTCCGCAAGGATTTCCCGCTGACTGGCTATGTCGAAATGCGCTATTCGGAGGAAGCTAAGCGCGTGGTCTATGAGCCGGTGAAGCTCGCTCAGGATTTCCGCAGTTTTGACTTTATGTCACCATGGGAAGGCGCAGATTATATTTTGCCTGGTGATGAAAAAGGCGAAGAGAAACCGGAAGATGGCAAAGATAAGGGAGCCAAGACATAATGGCTGACTATCTTGATGAAATGGATGGTATAACCGACGAGGCAGACCCAACGGTCGGCGATGTCGAGATCCAAAATTATACGATCAACTTTGGTCCGCAACACCCCGCAGCGCATGGTGTTTTGCGGCTGGTGATGGAACTGGACGGTGAGGTTGTCGAAAGGCTCGATCCGCATGTTGGTTTGCTCCACCGCGGCACCGAAAAGCTGATCGAGAACAAGACCTATTTGCAGGCTTTGCCCTATTTTGACCGGTTGGATTATTGTTCACCGCTCGCGATGGAGCATAGCTATGTGCTGGCGATTGAAAAGTTGCTCGATCTCGAAGTGCCTCTACGCGGTCAATATCTGCGGGTGTTGTTCGCTGAACTGACCCGTATCTGCAATCATATGCTCAACATCGGTGCGCATGTCATGGATGTTGGCGCAATGACGCCGAATATCTGGGTGTTCGAAATTCGCGAGCAATGCCTGGCCTTTTTTGAGCGCGCCAGCGGTGCCCGTATGCACAGCGCCTGGTTCCGTCCCGGTGGTGTGCATCAGGATGTCCCACTGAAGTTGCTCACCGATATGGCCGATTGGCTGGACGAGTTTCCATCCTTTTTCGAAGATGCGATGAGCCTTGTCATCGACAACCGTATTTTCAAGCAGCGCAATGTAGATATTGCGACCGTATCCAAAGAAGACGCAGTACGCTGGGGTTTTTCCGGTCCGATGATCCGGGGCAGCGGTATTGCTTGGGACCTTCGCAAGTCACAGCCTTATGATGTCTACGACCGCATGGAATTTGAAGTGCCGGTTGGCACGCGCGGTGACTGTTATGACCGGTTCATGGTGCGGGTCGAGGAAGTGCGCCAATCTGCACGGATCATGCGGCAGTGCCTGAATGAAATGCCAGACGGGCCCGTTGCCAGCATCGACCGCAAAATCGTTCCTCCGAAACGAGGTGAGATGAAGCAGTCGATGGAAGCATTAATCCATCATTTCAAACTTTATACCGAAGGCTTCCACGTTCCCGCTGGAGAAGTCTATGTAGCGACCGAAAGCCCCAAGGGTGAATTCGGCGTATATCTGGTCAGCGATGGCAGCAACAAGCCTTATCGCTGTAAGATCAGGCCAACAGCCTTCTCGCATTTGCAGGCGATGGATTTTATGACCAAAGGCCATATGCTGCCCGATGCCACCGCCATTTTGGGTGCGATGGATATCGTGTTCGGGGAGTGTGACCGGTGATCGGGCGCGAGATCATCATTTTTATCGCCGCGTTCGCTGGTTTTGCATCGCTTGTGGCCGGTTATCTTATGGCATTTCACGGCGAAGTCAGTCTCAAGGAAACACTGTCGACGGCTTTCGCGGCAGTTGTCGGGCTTTATGCGGGGCGGTATCTCGAACGGAAGTTACGACATGGTTGATGCACCCAAAAGCTCCAAGCGCTGGACGCTCGGCGGTGGCGCAACGGTCTTTGTGATCGTTGCCATCATGTTGCTCTGGGAATTGTGGCGGCCGGATAACATGTTCTGGAACATCCTGTTGCTTACCATGACCATGGGCATAATTGTCGCCGGGTTCTGGTTGAATATCTATTTCTCAAAGCATTGGGACGAAATCGGGGAAGCGCGTTTTGATACGCGAAACAAAAGTGATTTAGATGGCTGAAGCTCCAAACATACCTGATGAACTTGAAGTGCGCGCCAAATGGGGCGATTTTAAATTCACGCCAGCGAACGAGAAGCTCGCGAAATGGCAGATCGCGAAGTACCCGGAAGGTCGTCAGAAATCGGCGGTTATGGCCTTGCTTGATCTGGCCCAGCGGCAGGTTGGCGCGGATACCAAAACACAAGGCTGGTTGCCGGTTCCGGTGATCGAATATGTCGCCGCCTATTTGGATATGCCTTATATGCGCGCTTATGAAGTCGCGACTTTCTACACCATGTACAATCTCGCGCCCGTCGGTCGTTTTCACGTGCAGGTTTGTGGGACAACGCCGTGCATGCTGCGCGGCAGCGATGATGTTATGGCGGCCTGTAAAAACAAAGGTATGGCCAAGGGTAAGACTACACCGGACGGCCTGTTCACGCTGACGGAGGTCGAGTGCATGGGCAATTGCTCCAACGCGCCGATGGTTCAGATTAACGACGATAATTACGAAGATCTCGATTACGATATCATGACGCGTATTTTGGAAGATCTGGCCGACGGCAAAGAGATTCCGGTTGGTTCGCAAACTGGTCGCAAAACTAGTGAGCCCAAAGGCGGTCCGGTTGTCTTGAAAGAGATGGTCAAAGCCAATCATGACTATCGGAAGGAGTGGTAAGATGCTGCTCGACGGATATGCAGGATGGGTCGCGCTGGCGGTTGTGGCCATTGCGGTTGCAGGTGGTCTCTGGGGCCGCAGGAGTAAAAAATAATGGCTTTTGATTTCCTGCAGGACAAGGACCGGATCTTTACCAATGTCTATGGCTTTCAGTCATGGGACCTGAAGGCGGCGCAAAAACGCGGTGACTGGGACAATACCGCAGATATTATCAAGCGCGGTAATGACAAGATTATCAACGAGATGAAGGAGAGCGGCCTGCGCGGTCGCGGCGGTGCGGGTTTTCCAACCGGCCTGAAATGGTCCTTCATGCCGAAAGAGTCTCCGGATGGCCGGCCGAGCTTTCTGGTCATCAATGCCGATGAATCCGAACCGGGTTCCTGCAAAGATCGCGAAATTCTGCGCAATGATCCGCACAAGCTGATCGAGGGTGCTTTGATTGCCGGCTTCGCGATGCGGGCGCGTGCTGCTTACATCTATATTCGCGGTGAATATATCATGGAAGCCAAGGTCATGGAGGCGGCCGTCAAGGAAGCCTATGACGCTGGCCTGATTGGTAAGAACGCCGCCAAATCCGGCTATGATTTTGACGTCTTCGTCCACCGCGGTGCAGGCGCTTATATTTGCGGCGAAGAAACCGCGATGATCGAAAGCCTGGAAGGTAAAAAAGGCCAACCGCGCCTGAAGCCGCCATTTCCTGCGGGTGCTGGCCTTTATGGTTGCCCGACAACGGTCAACAATGTGGAATCCATTGCGGTTGTTCCAACGATCTTGCGGCGCGGTGCTTCTTGGTTCGCCAGCTTCGGGCGCGAAAATAACCACGGCACGAAGCTGTTTCAGGTTTCTGGCCATGTCGAAAAGCCTGCTGTTTTCGAAGAAGCTATGTCGATCCCGTTTCGCGATATGATCGAGAAGCATTGCGGCGGCATAACCGGCGGATGGGACAATTTGCTCGCGGTTATTCCGGGTGGGTCTTCGGTGCCATTGGTGCCTGCCGAACAAATCATGGACGCGCCGATGGATTTTGACGGATTGAGCGCGCTCAAATCCGGTCTTGGTACAGCAGCGGTGATCGTTATGGACAAGAGCACGGACATCGTCCGTGCGATTTCGCGGCTCAGTTATTTCTACAAGCATGAAAGTTGCGGCCAGTGCACCCCATGCCGCGAAGGCACAGGCTGGATGTGGCGCGTGATGGAAAAGATGCGCGATGGCGACGCGGATGTTGCTGATATTGATACGCTGTATGAAGTGACCAAACAGGTTGAAGGTCACACCATCTGCGCGCTCGGTGACGCAGCAGCCTGGCCGATACAGGGCCTGATCCGCCATTTCCGTCCAGAGATGGAGCGGCGGATACGTGAGAATGGCGCACAGCCAGAAGTAATGGAAGCGGCCGAGTGAGTAGTTACGTGAAAACTTTTTTTCTAGCGGCTGCGTGCATTTTGCTTTTGTCTTCGTTGCTTGTCTCTCCGGTGGACGCACAACCTCGGACTACGTTGGGCGGTGAGCCTTTGAGTAGGGATGCAGCGCGGATTTTGATGGGTAAATTCGCTGATTGTTTGACGGAAAGAGAGCCTAAGTTGGCCAGAGAATATGTGCTCCATTATGACAATCAGGAAAATGATTTTAAGAAGTTTCGCGCGTTTTTCAGCGATGCCTACGTGTGTTTTAGGCGATCAAACTATCATGCAGGATCAATGAAATTATCGCGTGATCTTTTGCGATATCTATTGGCTGAAAGCTTTGTCACGAAAGAAGTTTCTCTAATGGCCTCGTATGATTTTAGCGCTGTTGAACCACTTTCTCAGCCTAAACCGGATAAAGCCAAGTTTGAAAAACTGGTTGCTAAGGCGCGAGGAATTGAGAAGAAAAAGGAAGTTGCAAAAAATTGGGAGCATGCACAACTTGATTACCTTCTCAGTATCTTCGGAGAGTGTACTGCTAGAGAAAACCCTGTTGATGTTCGGCATCTTTTGTCCACTAAATTGTCTAGTGATGCCGAACGGTTAAAATTCAAAGACCTGAAGCCGGCGCTTAACGTTTGTGCTGAAAAACATGGTGGTTTGGCGTTTGATATGATGCAGTTGAGGGGAGCCATAGCGCTCAACTACTACAGATTGGTCGAGCGGATTTCCATGGAAACAACTAGTTCGAAAGGTGCAAACTAATGCCTAAAGTCACCGTAGATGGCATCGAACTCGAGGTTCCCCAAGGTGCAACTGTGCTGCAGGCCGCTGAGCTTGCGGGTAAGGAGATCCCGCGTTTCTGTTATCATGAACGCCTTAGCATCGCTGGCAACTGTCGCATGTGTCTGGTCGAAGTGAAGCCCGGACCGCCGAAACCGCAGGCCAGCTGTGCATTGCCCGCTGCCGACGGCCAGGAAATCCGCACCGATAGCGAAATGGTCAAAAAGGCGCGTGAAGGGGTGATGGAGTTTCTGCTCATCAACCATCCGCTGGATTGCCCGATTTGTGATCAGGGCGGTGAGTGTGACTTGCAGGATCAAGCCATGGCTTATGGCAAGGGCGGATCGCGCTACGCCGAGAATAAGCGCGCGGTGACCGAGAAATATATGGGTCCCGTGGTCAAGACGATCATGACCCGCTGTATCCATTGCACCCGCTGCGTTCGCTTTGCCGAAGAAGTGGCTGGCGTGGAAGAAATTGGTGCTATTGGACGCGGTGAGGGGATGGAGATTACCTCTTATCTCGAAGGCGCAGTGCATAGTGAGTTGAGCGGCAATGTTGTTGATCTTTGCCCCGTTGGCGCGCTCACCAGTAAACCTTATGCCTTTGAAGCGCGGCCTTGGGAGCTGACGAAGACCATGGGCATTGATGTCATGGACGGCGTTGGCACGAATATCCGCATCGACAGCCGTGGCCGCGAAGTGCTGCGCGCATTGCCGCGCGTCAATGATGACGTGAACGAGGAATGGGCGACCGACAAGACGCGTCATGCGGTCGATGGCTTGATGAAGCGCCGCCTCGACAAACCCTATATCCGCCGCGACGATAAAGTGATGCCCGCGAGTTGGAACGAAGCCTTTGAAGCTATTGCGGCGGTCAAGGCAGGCAGTTCCGTGGCCGCCATTGCCGGTGATCTGGTCGATTGCGAAACCATGTATGCAACCAAGCGGCTGCTGAAATCGATGCGGTCGGACATGTTGGAAGGCCGCCAAACCGGTCTGTCTTATGACGTATCCAATTTGGCTGCAGTGAACTTTAATACGACCATCGCTGGTATCGAAGATGCCGATGTGATCGTTTTGGTGTCCACCAACCCGCGCTGGGAAGCGTCACTGGTCAACACGCGTATCCGCAAGGCGGTGCGCAAGGGCGGTGCGAAAGTCTTTGGCATTGGACCAGAGGCAGATCAAACCTATCCGGTGGAATGGCTGGGTGATGATATGGGCTTGCTGGCCAAGCTTCCCAAAGCGGTAGCGGATGCACTAAAAAATGCTGAGAAGCCGGCGCTTATCCTAGGCGGCGGTGCTTTGAGTGTTGAGGGTGCGCATGGCGCAGCTTTGAAACTCGCTACGAAATATAAGCTGGTTCGCGATGACTGGAACGGGTTCAATGTTCTGCATATCGGTGCTTCCCGCACCGGTGGCTTGATGCTTGGTTACGCTTATGATGGTGGGATCAAAGCAATTGCTGCGAAGAAACCTAAGTTGCTCTTCTCGCTCGGCGCGGATGAAATGAACTACGATGCGTTTGAGAAAAGCTTCAAAGTTTATATCGGTCATCATGGTGATGCCGGTGCGCATGCAGCGGATGTTATCCTGCCAGCTGCAGCCTATACCGAGAAAAATGGCACTTATGTCAATTTGGAAGGCCGTGTGCAGCGCTCCAATAAAGCGATATTTGCTCCCGGCGATGCGCGTGAAGATTGGAGCATTTTGCGGGCCCTGTCTGACGTGATGGGCAAAACACTGCCGTTTGACAGCTTTGAAGAGCTGCGCGGCAAAATGTTCAAGGACCATCCTGAAATGGCCGAAGAAGGTCTGGTACCGTTCGAATGGGCGCCGCCATCGGGATTGCCAGACAAGCCTAAAGGGCAGGGCGTGCATCCGATTAAGGATTTCTACCTGACCAACAGCATCGCCCGCGCCAGCGCGACGATGCAGCGCTGTTCGGCAGAATTGCTGCACGGTGATGATATGCTGGAGGCGGCAGAATGACCGAATATCTCCAATCCACTTTTCTTGGTCCAGAGCTCGGCTGGTTTGTTGCCACGCTTTCTTTGATCCTGCTTATTGCGCTCCCGCTGATGTTGGCTGTGGCGATGATCATCTACGTTGATCGCAAGATTATTGCGGCTGTGGCGCTGCGTCGCGGTCCTAATGTCGTCGGACCCTTCGGTTTGTTGCAGAGTTTCGCTGACGGTTTGAAGGTGTTTCTTCAGGAAACGATTATTCCGTCCGGAGCCAATAAAGGGCTGTTCCTGCTGGCGCCTATTATTACGTTTACCGTGGCTTTGCTGGCTTGGGCCGTCATCCCGTTTAGCGAGGAAATGGTCCTCGCTAACATTAATATCGGCTTGCTTTACATTCTCGCGATAAGCTCGCTTGGTGTTTATGGTGTGGTGATCTCGGGTTGGGCGAGTAACTCCAAATATCCGTTTTTCTCAGCCATGCGCGCCGCCGCACAGATGATTTCTTATGAAGTTTCCATCGGCTTCATCCTGATTTCAGTGGTATTGTTCGCTGGTACCTTCAATCTCAATGAGATTATCAAGGCGCAAGAAGGCCATATTTTCGGGGTTGTAAACGCCTATGGCCTCAACCCGCTGTTATTTCCAATGGCGGTGATGTTCCTCATCAGTTCGATGGCGGAAACGGCGCGCGCACCTTTTGATTTGACGGAAGCAGAGAGCGAATTGGTAGCCGGGTATCAGACCGAATATTCTTCCATGTCCTTCGCCCTGTTCTGGCTGGGTGAATATGCCAATATCCTTTTGATGTGCGCACTCAATGTGATCCTGTTCTGGGGTGGCTGGTTGCCCCCGCTTGATGTGGACTGGATTCCATGGTTCGATATTCCCGGAATATTTTGGTTGCTTGGAAAGATATTCTTCTTCTTCTTCATCTTCGGTTGGGCATGGGCCACCGTTCCACGGTATCGTTATGATCAGCTCATGCGTTTGGGTTGGAAAGTATTCCTGCCAATCAGCCTGTTCTGGGTCTTTCTGGTCAGCGGATATGTAATGATTGACAAATTTGGGTGGCCGCTATGAGAATATGGGAAATCATAAAAGCGTTCACGCTATACGAGATCATATTGGCGCATGCGTTGACGTTGAAATATTTCTTCAAGAAGAAGAAGACGATCAACTATCCCTATGAGAAGAACCCGATTTCACCGCGGTTCCGGGGGGAGCATGTGCTGCGTCGCTATCCCAATGGAGAAGAACGCTGCATTGCTTGCAAGCTTTGCGAAGCTGTTTGTCCGGCGCAGGCGATCACGATCGAGGCTGAGCCACGCGAAGATGGCAGCCGGCGGACGACGCGTTACGATATTGATATGACCAAGTGCATTTACTGCGGCTTCTGTCAGGAAGCTTGTCCAGTGGATGCGGTCGTAGAAGGACCGAATTTTGAATATTCGACCGAGACACGCGAAGAACTTATTTACGACAAAGCTAAACTGCTTGAAAATGGTGACAAATGGGAGCGAGCCATCGCATCCAACCTTGCCGCCGACGCGCCCTATCGTTAAGGCGCTGACAGGATTCTAAGGGGGTTACGGAAACCGTTATAATGCAAATATTTGCTTTCTATCTGTTCGCATCGGTCGTCATTGCCAGCGCCGCCTTTTGCATCTTTGCGCGTAATCCTGTGCACAGCGTTTTGTGGCTGATTCTCGCGTTTTTTAATGCTGCTGGATTGATGTTGCTGGTGGGCGCGGAATTTATCGCGGCTTTGCTGATCATCGTCTATGTCGGCGCCGTGGCGGTCCTGTTCCTGTTCGTTGTGATGATGCTCGACATTGATTTTTCGGAACTGCGCGCCGGGTTTATGAAAAACCTGCCACTAGGTTTGTTACTGGCTTTGATTCTGGCCGCAGAATTTGTCATTTTTGGCGCGCTGTCCTGGTCCTCTGCTGGCATGGGCGAAGCCAATGCGGTCGTCGGACCTCCGGCGGGTGGGCCTTCCAATATCGAAGCGTTGGGCACGTTGCTCTTCACAAAATATGTCTTTTTGTTTGAAGCCGCTGGCATGATCCTGCTGGTTGCCATGGTTGGCGCCATTGTTCTTACCAATCGGAAGCGCGGCGGCGTCCGGGTTCAGAATATTCAAGAGCAAGTCAGACGGCGTCCAGAAGACGCCACGCGCAATACACAGCCCGAAGTGGGCAAGGGGGTCGAGCTATGATCGGCGTAGAACATTATCTGGTGGTCAGTTCCATCCTGTTCGTGATGGGGATGCTTGGTATTTTCCTGAATAGAAAGAATATCATCATCATCCTGATGGCGATTGAATTGATCTTGCTCGCTGTAAACCTGAACCTCGTCGCTTTTAGCGCTTTTCTGGGTGATATGACGGGTCAGGTCTTCGCAATGTTGGTGCTTACGGTTGCAGCGGGCGAAGCGGCAATCGGGCTTGCTATATTGGTTATCTATTTCCGTCAGCGCGGCACAATCGCCGTTGATGATGTCAACCGGATGAAGGGTTAAGGACTTGACGATCCAGCTTATCGTTTTCCTGCCCTTGCTGGCAGCAATAGTCGCAGGCTTTGGCAATCGCATGATTGGCAATGTCCCGGCAAAATTCGTTACAACCGGGGCTTTATTCGTTTCTTGTGCGCTGAGCTGGCCGGTCTTTATCGACTATATCATGCTCGCGCGGGCGGCCGAGGTGGTACCGGTACTGACATGGGTGCAGTCGGGCGATTTGAATTTTGAATGGGCATTGCGGGTCGATGCACTAACCGCTGTGATGCTGGTTGTGGTCACAACGGTTTCGGCCTTAGTCCACCTTTATAGCTGGGGCTATATGGATGAAGATCCCGATCAACCCAGGTTTTTCGCTTATTTGTCGTTGTTTACCTTCGCCATGTTGATGCTGGTGACGGCCGATAATCTGGTCCAGATGTTCTTCGGTTGGGAAGGGGTTGGCCTTGCATCCTATCTGCTGATCGGTTTCTGGTTCAAGAAACCGAGCGCAAGCGCGGCGGCGATTAAAGCCTTTGTCGTCAACCGCGTTGGTGACCTCGGCTTCATGCTAGGCATTTTCGGAACCTTCCTGGTTTTCGGAACGGTATCCATTCCCGAAATTCTGGAAGCTGCACCGGCGATGGCGGGATCGACAATTACCTTTGCCGGTATGCGGCTTGATACAATGACAATCCTTTGTCTTCTGTTGTTTGTCGGCGCAATGGGCAAGTCTGCGCAATTGGGTCTGCACACCTGGCTACCGGACGCGATGGAAGGGCCGACACCTGTTTCTGCGCTGATCCACGCAGCGACGATGGTTACTGCGGGTGTCTTCATGGTTTGCCGCCTGTCGCCCATGTTTGAAACAAGCGAAGTGGCTCTGGCGGTCGTTACCGTGGTCGGTGCCTCTACCGCGATTTTTGCGGCAACGGTCGGTCTTGTCCAAACCGATATCAAGCGCGTGATTGCTTATTCCACCTGCTCACAGCTCGGCTATATGTTCTTTGCCGCTGGCGTGGGAGCCTATAGCGCAGCGATGTTCCATCTGTTCACCCACGCTTTCTTCAAGGCGCTTTTGTTCCTTGGTGCCGGCTCGGTGATCCACGCGATGCATCACGAGCAGGACATGCGCTATTATGGCGGCTTGCGGAAAGAAATTCCACTGACCTTCTGGGCTATGATGGCAGGGACGCTGGCGATTACGGGTGTCGGTATTATTCATATTGGTGCTATCCCGGCATTGGGCTTTGCTGGCTTTTTCTCAAAAGATGCAATTATTGAAGCGGCATATGCAAGTGGTACCAGCACTGGTCAGTTCGCCTTTGCTATCGGCGTGCTCGCGGCATTGCTGACAAGCTTCTATAGCTGGCGGCTGATGTTCTTGACCTTCTGGGGCACGCCGCGCTGGATTCAGTCTGAGCATATTCAACATAGTGTGCATAAGACGCCGGAAACGGCCGAAGATTCAACCGGTGGTTACCATCCTCATGAAAGCCCACTTTCGATGTTAATTCCTCTGGGTGTCCTTTCTCTAGGCGCCATCGCAGCGGGTTATATTTTCCACTATAGCTTTATTGACGCGACGGACGGATATCGGTTCTGGGCTGGAAGTTTGGCGTTTGATCGCGGGTTAATGCATGCGATTCACGAGGTTCCCTACGCTGTTAAACTGTCTTCGACCTTTGCCATGCTGATCGGTCTGACAACCGCATTTTTGATGTATTTCCGCGGGAAAGATCGTCCAGCGCGTCTCGCTGCGACCTTCCAGCCGGTCTATAATTTCTTCTTCAACAAATGGTATTTTGACGAGTTGTATGACCTCATCTTTGTCCGTCCTGCTTTCTGGTTTGGCCGGCTGTTTTGGAAAACGGGCGATGAAGGCACGATTGATCGCTTTGGTCCTAATGGCGTCGCAGCGGTTGTCGCTAGCGGTGCAGGTATCGCGAAGAAATTCCAAACCGGATATCTCTATAGCTATGCGCTTGTCATGCTGCTGGGATTGGCGGCTGCAGTGACGTGGCTTATTGTGCGGGGAGCGAACTGATGAACCAGCTTGATTTCCCAATCCTGTCGCTGATGATGGGTCTGCCGATGCTGGCCGCGATCATTTGTCTTTTCCTAAACGCACAGGCCGCACGGCTATTGGCGCTTGTTACGACGCTGGTACTGTTCGCTCTTGGTGTCGTTCTTTGGGCCAATTACGATATTGGCGGTCCGCAATGGCAGTATGTTGAACGGGTGGAAATGTTCGGCAACTTTGCCTGGGCCCTGGGCATAGACGGTATTTCCATGATGCTGATCATGCTCACCGTGTTCCTGATGCCGATCTGTATCGGCGCCAGCTGGGAGTCGATCAAGGACCGCGTCGGTGAGTATATGGCGGCTTTCCTATTCATGGAAGTGCTGATGATCGGCGTGTTTGCCGCGCAGGATATATTCCTGTTCTACATCCTGTTCGAGGCTGGCCTGATCCCGATGTATCTGATCATCGGTATCTGGGGCGGTGCAAACCGGATCTACGCGAGTTACAAATTCTTCCTCTACACATTGCTCGGTTCCGTTGTGATGCTGATCGCTATGCTGTGGATGGTTCAGGATGCTGGAACCAGCGATATCCCAACCTTGCTAAACTATGATTTTGCGCCCGAGGCCCAGACTTGGCTCTGGCTAGCGTTCTTCGCCAGCTTCGCGGTCAAAATGCCGATGTGGCCGGTTCATACATGGCTCCCTGATGCACACGTTCAGGCACCAACTGCCGGTTCCGTGATATTGGCGGGCGTGTTGCTGAAAATGGGCGGCTATGGCTTCCTGCGTTTCTCGATCCCGATGTTCCCTGAAGCTTCCGAGCAATTTATCTGGCTGATCTTTGGCCTGTCGATGGTTGCAGTAATTTATACGTCGTTGGTTGCGCTGGTGCAGCAGGATATGAAGAAGCTGATCGCCTATTCATCTGTCGCCCATATGGCTATTGTGACGCTGGGGCTATTCGCCTTTAACCGTCAAGGCATCGAAGGTGCGATCATTGTTATGCTGAGCCACGGTCTGGTATCGGGCGCGCTCTTCCTTTGTGTTGGGGTGATATATGATCGCCTGCATACAAGAGAAATAGATCGTTATGGTGGGCTTTCGATCAACATGCCGAAATATGCAGTCCTGTTCATGCTGTTCACAATGGCTTCCATCGGTTTGCCGGGAACCAGCGGTTTTGTGGGTGAGTTTCTCTCGCTTGTAGGTCTCTACAAGGTGAATAGCTGGGTCACGCTGGTCGCGACGACCGGAATAATATTGGGCGCGGGTTACATGTTATACCTCTATCGCCGGGTCGCTTTTGGCGAGCTGGTGCATGAAGATGTCAAAGCCATGCCTGATCTTTCTGCCCGTGAAATGGCACTGTTGGCACCTATTGCGGCGGCAGTGATGTGGATGGGTGTCTATCCGGAAAGCTTCCTGGCACCGATCCGTGGGGATGTCGGAGCGCTCGTCGCCCGAATTGACCGCGCCGCGCCAGAGGGGGATGCACATTTGAAAATGGGGCAAGCAAAAGCCGGAACGACCCATGAAACAGAAGCTGGTCATGGGGAGTCGCACTAATGGACTATAGACTTTCACTGATATTTACGCTGCCCGAGATCATCCTGACGGTAAGTAGTCTGATTTTGCTGCTGGTCGCGGCTTTTGGCGGCGTCAAATCGGCGCGGTTGGTTACGATCCTCTCTGTGGCGGCTCTGTTTGGTGCGTCCGCCTATGCGTTGGAATTTCTGACGAACCCTTCCTTTGAATTTGGCGGAGATGCATTTTACGGCCTCTATCGTATGGATGGCTTCGGCAGTTTCGCGAAACTGCTGATCTATTTCGCGGCGATTATATCGTTGATTGTGGCTCCGCGCTTTTTCAAGGATAGCGGCGCTTATCGCCCGGAATATCCGGTGCTGATCTTATTTGCTACCATCGGTATGGGCATGATGGTATCGGCTGTCGACATGATGACGCTCTATATCGGGCTAGAGCTTAACAGCCTGTCCGCTTATGTAATGGCGAGCTTCATCCGCAATGATGTGCGGTCATCCGAAGCCGGATTGAAATATTTTGTTCTGGGCGCTTTGGCCAGCGGGATGCTGTTATTCGGAATTTCGCTTGTCTATGGCTTCGCGGGCTCAACCAGCTTCTCGGTCATTGGCGATACTTTGACGGGTAAGCTTTCTACCGGCCCGTTAATCGGAGTAGTGCTGGTGCTTGCCGGTTTGGCGTTTAAGATCAGCGCTGTGCCTTTCCATATGTGGACGCCGGATGTTTATGAAGGCGCTCCAACACCGGTTACTGCCTTTTTCGCAAGTGCGCCAAAAGTGGCTGCCATCGCGCTCACCGTGCGGGTGATTATCGACGCCTTTGGTGGCCAGACTTCAACGTGGCAGCAGATTATCGTCTTTGTGGCACTGGCTTCGATTGTTCTTGGCGCGGTTGCAGCCATTGGTCAGCAAAATATCAAACGGTTGCTTGCCTTCAGTTCGATTAACAATGTCGGTTTTCTGTTAATCGGCTTAGCTGCCGGCACAGCGCAGGGCATTTCCGCCATGCTTTTCTATCTTGTGATCTATGTTGCCATGACACTGGGAAGCTTCATTTGCGTTATGGAAATGCGGGATGCCGATGGAAAACAACTTGAATCACTATCAAGCTTGGCCGGTCTTTCACAAACGCGTCCAGGCCTGGCAGCGGCTTTCGCTGTGTTCATGTTCTCGCTGGCAGGTATTCCGCCGCTATTCGGTTTCTGGGGCAAGTTTCTAGTCTTTGATGCCGCTGTCGCTGCGGGCATGTTGCCGCTGGCGGTGATCGGTATTGCTGCATCGGTTATTGGCGCTTTCTATTATATCAAAGTCGTCAAAATCATCTATTTCGATGATCCGTCCGGCGAGATTGTTCAGACAGGTCACAAGACTGAAAATGGTTTGATAGCGCTGATGGCCTTGGCGGTTTCACCGCTCGGTTATCTGGCCATTCCGGTTCTGGCGCCTGTAACAGCGACCGCGGCTCAGGCTTTATTCTGACCTTCAATATCGAGACTATAGCTCAGACCGCATCAACTAATGCGGACATGAAAACGCGCGCCCTTGGCGGTGCCGATGAGGGGCTTTGGCTCCGGGCTGAAAAACAGAGCGGAGGTATTGGCCGATTGGGCCGCAAATGGGAAAGCCCAGAAGGCAATCTTTATTGCAGCACGTTGGTGCGCTGCCGCCGCGACGACCCGGCTCCATCAAGTTTGTCTTTTGTCGCTGCATTGGCCGTACATAAAGCGATTGGCACGCATCTCCCCCACGACGATTTTTGGTTGAAATGGCCGAATGATATTTTGGTTTCTGGCTTGAAGATTTGCGGTATTTTACTGGAACGCGCTGGCGACGCTGTCGTTGTTGGCATTGGAGTGAATGTCTCTGTGGCTCCAGAATTGGACGGCCGTATTGTGACGAGCCTGCATAACGAAGGAAGTGACCCTGCATTAGCGCCAGGATCATTACTGGAATCGCTCGCGGGGTATTTCGCCGAAACGCTTGTCGAATGGCGGCAATCGGGTTTGACGAGTATATTGGATGCTTGGCAGAAACGGGCACACCCGCTCGGAACGCGCTTATCGACCAGTGATGCCAATGGGCAGCCCTTGGAGGGCGAATATGCCGGTCTTTCTAGTGACGGTGCACTGCGCTTGAGAAAGCATGATGGAACGCTTATCGATATACATGCCGGCGACGTAAATGTCGGATAGAAGAAAGGGTCAATAATGCTGCTCGCTATAGATGCCGGTAATACCAATGTCGTGTTTGCACTTTTCGATGGCTCTGAAATCAAGGCCCGTTGGCGGATTGCCACGGATCCTCGCCGAACTGCTGATGAGTATGTCGTTTGGCTGCGACAGTTGCTGGAACTGAATGATTTGGGTTTAGATGCCGTCGATGCGGTGATTATTGGCACGGTGGTCCCGCGGGCGCTGCACAATCTGACTGTTTTGTCTGAGAAATATTTCGGTGTAACGCCGCTTGTCGCCGGACGCGGAGATGCAGAGTGGGGCGTTGCGCTGGATGTGGCACAACCGGATACGGTTGGAGCTGACCGGGTGCTCAACATCATCGCTGCGCATGAGACCTATAAGCAGGATATCGTGATTATCGACTTTGGCACGGCCACGACTTTTGATGTCGCAGATTATGACGGTGCTTATAAAGGGGGTGTGATTGCGCCCGGTATAAACCTGTCGCTTGATGCTTTGGTCGGTAAAACAGCACAATTGCCGCGCATTGCGTTGGAAGCGCCAGACGATGACAATGTCATTGGACGCACGACAGAGAGTCAGATGCTGATCGGTATCTTCTGGGGCTATGTCGGAATGATCGAGGGGCTGGTGCAGCGCACGAAAGTGCAAATAGGGCGCCCTACCAAAGTCATAGCGACGGGCGGTCTTTCCGTGCTATTTGATGAACATACGGACGTATTTGATCATCTTGAGTCCGACCTTACCTTGCGCGGACTGTTAATCCTCTACCAGAGAGCAACCAACACCTAATGATAAAACCAAAAAACGAACTTCTCTTCCTGGCTCTTGGCGGGTCAGCGGAGATTGGCATGAACGTCAATCTTTATGGTTGCGATGGCAAATGGGTCATGGTGGACTTGGGCATGACGTTTTCCGATCCGGGCTATCCTGGTATTGACCTGATTTTGCCCGATCTGGAATTTATTGAAAAACAGTCGAAGAACCTACTGGGGATAGTTCTGACTCATGGTCATGAAGATCATATTGGGGCGATTCCCTATTTCGCTGGTGAACTGGATGTCCCGCTTTATGCGACACCTTTTACGGCGGGTTTGATACGGCGCAAGCTGGAAGAAGCGGGCCTGGAAAATGACGTAGAACTGAACATCATTCCAAATGAAGGCAGTTTCGACCTTGGACCTTTTGGATTCCGTTATTTGCCGATTGCGCACAGCATTGCAGAAGGCAATGCGCTTCTGATCGATACGCCTTATGGTAAGATATTTCATACCGGCGACTGGAAGTTGGATGATGAACCCATGCTGGGGGTGCCGTCAACGCCGGAGCAGTTCAGCGCCGTTGGTGATGAAGGCATATTGGCGATGGTTTGCGATTCTACAAACGTCTTTAACGATGCTCCATCCGGGTCCGAAGGGGATGTGTATCGTAACTTGATGCGTGTCGTTGAAAATCTCGATAATCGAGTTTTGGTGACGACATTTGCCTCTAACGCGGCACGGCTTCAAACTCTTGGTGAAGTGGCGAAACATTCCGGACGGCAGTTATGCGTTGCTGGGCGATCACTTGATCGCATGATCGAAAACTCGCGTGAAAATGGTTACCTGAAAGACTTTCCTCCTACCGTTAGTTTCGATGATGCAATGAATATCCCGCGCGACGAGATCATGATTATCGCGACAGGCGGGCAGGGCGAAGCGCGGGCTGCACTCGGCCGTATTGCGGGCGATACGCACAAGATTAAATTGACGGAAGGAGACCACGTCTTGTTCTCCTCCAAACAGATACCCGGTAATGAAATTGCCATTGGCCGCATTCAGAATCAGCTGGCCGCCAAAGGTGTCGTTATGATTACCGATCGGCAGGAGCATATCCATGTGTCGGGTCATCCTGGCCGTCCAGAATTGGCCGAAATGTATAAATGGATCCGTCCGGAGATATTGGTGCCGGTCCATGGTGAAGTTCGGCATATGAAGGAACAAGCGCGCTTTGCCGATGAGCAGGGTGTCCCCCAAACGATATTCCAGCAAAATGGTGATGTTGTTCGCTTGGCTCCCGATGGACCGAAAATCCTGCGTCAAGAACGAACCGGGCGACTGGTCGTTGATGGCGATGTTATCATTCCTGCGGATGGCAAGACGCTTAACGAGCGACGGAAAATCGCCTATAATGGTATGATTTCTGTGGCGATAGGGCTGAATGCCAAGGGCAAAATTTCGGGTCAACCGTTGCTTCGGCTATCAGGTGTTCCTTTGGAAGAAGATGAAGAAGATTTCCTGGATGAGATTTGTGATAAAATTGCCAAGACATTTAAGAAGCCAATTGGCGATATTGATCGTTTTTCGGAAGAAGTTCGATTGATGGTTCGGCGCAGCGCGACCGAATGGACCGGGAAGAAGCCCATTGTCGCGGTGTTGGTGGTCGAGGCCTAACCTTATGGAATGGACATCTGTAATTGCCATATATGTTCTGTTTTGGGTGATTTCTGCCTTCATCATTCTGCCCTTTGGGATACGCAGCTATGCGGAAACAGGTGCTGAAATGGTCAGGGGACAAGCCGATGGCGCTCCGACAAATTTCAAGCCGGGCAGGGTCTTATTGTACACGACGTTGCTCGCAACATTCGCGTTTGTGCTATTTTATTTCAACTATACCAACCAATGGATCACCGTCGAAGATATCGACTTTTTCGGAAGTATCGAACGTATGGGGCTATAGTTAGCCGGTCCAGTTAACTGCGAAGGCGCTCAATTGCCTGTGCCAATGCGACGTAGAGCTTACCGATGTCCGATGACAGCAAGGTAACGCTGACCGCACTGCCATCGCGGGTCGCAAGTACGCCGCGAAGCATGGTTTCGAAATCATGGATGTAGCGGTTCACATGTTCACGGAACTCGGAATTGCTGTCATATTCTGACAGTATCTCCCGGACTTCACCGGCATCCAGCAAGCGCACGGCGCGGCGCGTAAATATACCGCGGTCCCCTTTGAGATAAGCGGCCCATTCGGTGTCCGTTACCTCATTCGACAGCAGCTTGGTCACATCGATTGCTGTAGAGTTTAGCGATTCCGTAAGCGATGCAACACGGCGCGTGAAATTCTCTTCGCTGCTCTGCTCGGCCTTTTCTTTGGCGAACAATATCCGCTGTTCGAGCTTGACCGTCATTTCTTCAATAGTGTTGAGCTGATTGGTCAGGTGTCCTGCTGTCGACTCTGTCGTGGCCACGGCATTGGAGACGGCCTTTTCGAGCTTGGGCGCAATCGACGTGATCTTCTCGTCGATGATCTTGTTCAGCGCTTCCTCGCTTACTTTCTCAAATGCTTCGGCAGAGCCGGATATCGAGTTTTCCAGTGCTTCGCGAGAATGTTCCGATGCCTGTCGCGCAGTTTCTTTCACGCGAAGCAGGGCGCTAATGAGTTTTTCTCCGGCGCTTTCGGCCAAAGCTTCATTTTGATCACGAACTTCCTGTAATTCTTTTGCTAGACCTTCGATTTTCCCAAGAACATTATCGGTTGCAATATTTCCATCATGACTAAGCTTCGCGAGCTTCGCACGCTGCTCTTCAATGGCTTCATCTGATTTTTCAATTTTCGCCGTGACCTCTTCGGTTACTGTACCGACTTTCGATGCTTCTTCGGACATCCGGCTGAATGAGGCAAAACTATCTTCTGTTTTCGCATTCATTCGCTCAAAGGCCGCAGGTAGCGTTTCATCAAGCTCACGGGCACTGCTATCAAGCGCCACCATCAGCTGTTCAATCCGCTCAATCATGCCATCAGCAGTGCCATGGCCTTCTTCAATGGATTTTTTGAGTGCGCTGCTATTCTGTTCAAGCGCCGTCATGGCGAAGGCAAGTTTGGCGGTCTTCTCGCCGCTTTCATTGTCGAGCGTTTCCACTTGAGTGGAAATTTCGACTATGTTTTCATTGAGCTCCGCAACCAACTCTTTCAGGCGGGCCTCTTCATCATCCGCAGCCTTGCCGACACTGGTCATTGTCTCTTCCAATGCTGCGAGATCGGCCTTGATTGCCTGTGAGCTTTCCGAAGTCTCAGTTGCCAGTTCGGCGCGCGTTTCGTGGAGCGCTTCGATTACTTCTGCGGACGCATTTTTCAAAACGCCTGCGATGCGATTGGTGCCGGTTTCAGCCTCAGCCAATTGGACAATAAATTTCTTTTTGATGTCATCGGCGGTCGTCGCAAGGTTGTCGAGCGATTCTTCGGACCGTTGAGTCAGTTCATCCAGACTTTGCTTGGCAGCCGTTCCCACATCTCCCACGCGCTTGAGCGTGGTGACCATGGCGGCAATTTCAGCTTGTGCAGATCGGCCTGAATTCCCGATTTGGTTTGTCACATCTTTGGCGGTGTTTATCACGACAGGTAGATGCTCACGCAGCTGTTCAAGATTCTTATAGGCCGCCCCGCCAACATCATCCAATTTCTTCATTTTGGACAAGCCATCGCTCAGAGCAGATTTGATGTTGCTCGCCGCACTGTTCAATTTCTCAGAAGACTGGCTGCCTAATGTTTCCAACTCTCTCGTTTCACCAGCAAGGAACTCGCGCGCCATCGCCAGTTCATTATTCACTGTCTTCAAGCGATATTCCAGTTGTTCGGATTCTGCGCGCAAAGACGATCCGACATCATCAAAGCGTTTTGCCTCCCGCGTGCTGTTTCTCATGTAGAGGAGATACAAGATGGTTAGCATCACTACAGGCATGCAATATTGCGAGAAGAGATCGATTCCGCCTTTCATGGAGGGAACCGTGGTAAAAATGTCGCGATAGACCCAAAGGAACAAGCCGGTCCAAATCGCCATGGAAAAACCCAATAGCGTCGGGGCTATATAGTGGGCTTTTGAAGAGGGGCCAACATCCTCATCCGCATAGTGGCTCCAGTCATCATCGCCACTGAGCTCATCAACTTGTTGATCTGCATCGATTTCCTCGACACTCTCGCGATCTTCATCGCTAAGCTCGAGGGCTTCGTCGCCATCTGTTTCGTCAATTTCGACATGCTCCATATGAGGCTCCGTGCCCCGGTCACGCCTGATTCCGATAATTTTTGATCCACCTGTCATGATTCTCATTTACCATTAAATGTCGCCGGGAGAAACTATAAGTTAACCATGGCACCTTAGAAAAGCCTCATGTCATTTGATTACGGAGCGCTCGACGCGGCATTGGCCGCAGCTGTAGGTGACGATCAGTCGCTTATCGCCGAGCTACGCACAGCCTTTTTGGAAAGCGCGAAACGGCAAGTTGATTTGCTGCATCGGGCACGTTGTGATGCCAATTGGCAATACGCCGCATGGCGCCTGAAAGGGCTGGCAGCCAGTTTCGGAGCAACGCAGGTTCTTATATTGGCGGAGGAGGCGGCAACGGCTGCCCCGGGTGAGCCAACAGTGCTGAGAAGGCTTGAACAAGCGATTGCGACGATCGAAGATCATCGCGACTAGTTGGACCGAATATCAGTGACACACTGCCAGCAGATATCGCTTTTATGCTACTGCTGAAAATCCTATATGAAGCTTAAGTCGTTCGGCTAGCTATTTGGGATATTTCATTGAGACTGGCACTAATTTCATTATCAGCCGAGAATTCTGCGGGAAATAAGCCTGCTGGCCTGCTTCCTCTGTTCAACAGCAATATTCTGTCACGGCAGGTGCAGTCGGCTAGGCAAATGGGCGCAGAGAAGATTATTTTGTTGAGCCCAACAATATATGGTGATCTCCTGCAATATGCTGACGGGTTGAAAAATAGTGACATCAAAGTCGACATTGTTCGTAACGCCAAGGATTTGCAGGATTATAAGTCGCAGGGCGAAGATTTGATCTTCCTTAGCGATGGAGTTTTTCCCGATCGTTCGATTGAACAGAAGTTATCTAGGCAATCTGATGAGCTGATCTACGTCGTCTCCAACGCTGATAATTATGAGAATTTTGAGCGTATCGACTTGACCCACAGATGGCTTGGTATTGCACTTTTGAAAGCCGAGCGTTTGGCAGAAATAGCTGAAATTCCCGATGATTGGGATATCGGATCGGCATTGCTTCGGACGGCAGTACAGGCGGAATGCAAACGCGAGCTTGTTTCTGACGCAGACATGCAGGCGGACGCTGTGCCGCAACTACTACATGCTGAAGAGAGCACAGCTTATGCCGCAAGGCAGCTGCGTGGGATGGAGCTGCCCAAGCAAAATCTATTGGATCGGTTCCTCATCTGGCCGCCTATGCGAAAGATCATCCCGTTGCTTTGGAAATCGCCAAGCGCAAAAACCTATAGCGGGTTCGCCAGCTTAGGTGCCGCTATGGTTGCGCTTGTGTTGGGTTTGCTGAGTTGGCCGGTTCTGTCGCTTGGCCTGCTGTTTGTCGCATCTATTGTGCATGTTCTCCATGATCGGATTTCGATCCTTTCTTCGCAGGATCGCAAAACCGATTTGATGGGTCTGTGTTTCCGTCTACTCGCAGCTATTGTCTTGACAGTTGCGGTCTTCCGTCAGGCGAGCGCTGACTCACTATTCGCAGATATAACGATATTGCTTCTGCTGTTCGGAAATCTGTGGCTAATCTTCACACAATCGGAAAATAGCCGCATCAGTGTGATCATACCTGATACCCCATTGATTTTGCTTATTTTATTCCTGGCAACAGCTTTGGGCGCTTTTTCGATAGGGCTCTATTTCTCTGCGCTGTTCTGTCTTCTGTTTTTCATCGTTGGGCAACGTGATCATATGGTCAAAGAATCGCGTTCAAATCCTATCAAATAGCGGATGTTGCACTTAGCCAGATATTAACCACATTAGCCTAGGGGTAACTCTATGGCCAAACGAGATTTTTCAATGGATCGAAATCCAGGCATTGGACTTGTCCAGCAAGCTGCTGCGATAGGCACTTCCAGTGCTTACATATCTGATGATCTCGCGTCTGCTTTATTTCCGAAATCCGACGTTATTCTGACTGATCGGATGCTGTCCAATGGCCGCCAATATCTGCGCATGATCGTTCAAGAAATCGAAACTGAAATTTGCATGATCGCGACCAAAGATTTTGGTATGCAGCAGGACACCATTATCGAGATTGGAAATAGCGGCAGAGTTCATAGCTATGCGTTGCTCCAAAATGCAGGCCTGCTCGGCAGCAAAACCGTGCTCGATAATGTTTTTACTTCCGTCCAACGAGCGGAGCTGAGTGCGCGCCTATTGCAGAAAATATCGCAAGCGGATCTTGAATCAGTTTTAACCCGCTATCTTGACGATGACGATGCCTCGATTGCCGACGCCGCAATGGCTTTGCTGGTTGCGCAGAGCCGGGACAATGTCGGGTCTGGTTCCCTTCAAGCTCAGATTACCAACTTGCCAGCGGAGATATTATTCGCACTGGCATGGCCTATAACCGCAGCCTTGCAAAAATTGTCGGGCGATGAAGGTCAGGAACTCAAAAAGGCTACGGAAAAATTGCTGGGTCAGCATGACGAAGGGATTGGGACTCAGAGTCGGGCGCAGAGACTAGCGCAACTTGTTGATCAAGCGGAGGGAAGCGAGCAAAATCTGCACCCGATGCATGACGGTCTGGACTTGTTTCTTGCCCGCCTGGCGCGGCGCTCCGGGCTATCCGTCGACCAGTTAATATTGTTTACAGCTGAACCCAATATGGTGCGATTGGTTTTGACTATGCGCGCCATAAGGCTTCCGCTGGACCATGCATTATCGATTTTCAGCGCTTTGGACGGCGGAGGGCAATTGCTTACTCGTGCTTCCTACGATGAAATTGATGTAGAAAAAGCAACGGCACTCGTTTCCGATTGGTCCGCCAATACGCTCTATCAGAACGCGCAAGACCTTTTGAATGCGCATCTTTCGGGCTTGCCTGCTTAATGACTGTGTCTGGTAATCTGGCCGAGCCCGTGCGTGGGCAACTAGATGCCGATGGCCGTCTGATCTCGGCCGATCCGCCCTTGCTGCGTTTGCATTTGCATTGTGGTGGATATGAAGGTGGTCCGCTGGCCATTCCGCAGCTTTTGAACCTTTGCCGATTGAGCCGTCAGCTCGACATGAACCTGTCGCGTTCGGTGCAAGCCGCCGATGAAGAAAATTTGATCAGCATGTGGGTGGAAATCCGGCTGCACCGGGATGGGCAAGACGGTGCCATTGCGATCAGTATTATCGACTGGAAAGAATCGCCGGCGCCTTCGACAAATCGTGAAGAGTTTGGCCGTCGCCGTGACTTTGACCGGTTAAACGGGCGAGGGGCCATCCGTACCGATGCTTCCTTGCGGATCATGGCCTTGGCTTTGCCGGGTGATCTGGACGCGGTTGAAAATTATATTGGCCATTCCCTTTTGGATGTTCTCGACTTTGTGGAGCCGTCAAAGCAAAGTGTGTTGGTAGAGTCCATCTCGGAGCGCCAGCCTGTGCGCGGCCAGCATGTCCGCCAGAGGCATGGTAAGCAGTCTTTCTATACCCTTTCGGGCCAACCGCTTATCGATAACGAAGGGCTCTTCTCCGGCTATCGATTTTCACTCGAACTCGATGAAGAGCGGGCGGCAAAAGAAAATAGCAATGAGGCCGGAACGGGCTTTGACCAAGGGGACCTTATCAGTGATTCCCTGTTCGGTTCGCAGCTCGGCCCTGCTTTGCGCCAGCCATTGGGCAAGATTATCGCCAATGCTGAAACAATCGGCGGCCGTTTAGAAGGTCCATTGCGCGGCGATTACTCGGACTATGCGAAAGATATCGCATCTGCTGGCCGCCATTTGATGGATCTGGTCAATGACCTGTCTGATTTGGAGGCGATTCAGCGCACAAGTTTTTCGGTTGCGGCTGATGATATTGATCTGGTTGACCTTTCCCATCGGGCTGCAGGGTTGCTTGCAGTCAAAGCTGCGGATCATCAAATCCGGATTGATCTGCCCGAAAAAGACATCGAAATGCCGGTAAAGGGCGAATTTCGTAGGGTTTTGCAAATTTTGGTGAACTTAATCGGTAATGCGATCCGCTATTCGCCCGACGGTTCCGTGATAAAGTTACAGGTGGCATCAGAAGACGAATTCTCTGCAGTCACTGTGCGCGATCAAGGTGATGGGATTGCGGAGGATGATCAGCAGCGCATATTTGAAAAATTTGAAAGACTAGGGCGTTCCGGCGATGGCGGAAGCGGACTGGGTTTGTTCATTTCACGCCGTCTGGCCAACGCCATGGATGGCAGCCTGACAGTAGAAAGCTCCGTTGGTAAAGGCTCCACCTTCAAGCTCAGCCTTCCTTCGCGAAGCGTTTAGGCACAAAAAAAGGGAGCGGTTAAGCTCCCTTTTCTATTTCATAATTTGCGGGGACTACCGGTTGCCAATTTCCACATAGTCACGCTGTGTTGGGCCGGTGTAAAGCTGACGAGGACGCCCGATGACCTGACCGGGATCAGAAATCATTTCGTTCCACTGTGCAACCCAGCCAACTGTCCGTGCCAGCGCAAAGAGTGCGGTGAACATGGAGGTCGGGAAACCGATAGCCGAGAGAATGATGCCAGAATAGAAGTCTACGTTCGGGAAGAGCTTCTTCTCAATGAAATAAGGATCGTTGAGCGCCATTTCTTCTAATTGCAGAGCAACTTCGAAAACTGGGTCAGACACTTTCAGTGCATCAAACACTTCGCGAACGGTTTTCTGCATGACTGTCGCGCGGGGATCGTGATTCTTATATACACGATGACCAAAGCCCATAAGGCGGAATGGATCATTTTTATCTTTGGCGCGGGCGATATATTCAGGAATACGGTCCGGATGTCCGATTTCGTGGAGCATATTGAGCGCCGCCTCGTTGGCACCACCATGAGCGGGGCCCCAGAGACATGCAATACCGGCTGCAATGCAAGCAAAAGGATTGGCACCAGAAGAACCAGCTAGCCGCACGGTGGATGTCGAAGCATTTTGTTCGTGATCAGCATGAAGGATGAAAATCCGGTCCATTGCTTTTTCGATTACCGGGTTCACTTCATATTCTTCAGCCGGAACACCAAAGGTCATGCGCAGGAAATTACCCGTATAGGACAGGCTGTTATCGGGATGCATGAAGGGTTGGCCGACGGCATATTTATACGCCATCGCCGCGATGGTCGGCATTTTTGCGATCAGCCGGTGGCTTGCAATCATCCGTTGTTCTGGATCGCTGATATCGGTGCTGTCATGATAGAAAGCAGAAAGAGCACCTACTACACCACACATGATCGCCATCGGGTGGGCATCACGGCGAAAGCCATTGTAGAAAGTTGAAAATTGATCATGCAGCATCGTGTGGCGCGTGATCGTGTTCGTGAAATCTGCATATTCATCTGTGGTTGGAAGCTCGCCGCGCAAGAGCAGGTGAGCCACTTCCATGAAGCTGCTTTTTTCAGCCAATTGGCCAATGGGATAACCACGATGCAGTAAGACCCCTTCACCGCCATCGATAAACGTCAATTCTGATTCGCAGCTGGCCGTTGATTTGAAGCCGGGATCGTAGGTGAAGGCACCAGTTTGCCCGTAAAGTTTCCGAATATCTACGACATCCGGTCCTTCGGTGCCCTGCATGACGGGAAATTCGTAGTTCTCGCCACCTAGGCCGAATGATGCGCTATTGTTGCCCACAATATTGTCCTTTCTGCTCCTGAGAAATTCAGGTTATTTTATTTGATCTGCAAGACGATCCAATGACTCTTCCTTGCCCAAGAGTATCAGCACGTCAAAAATTCCGGGTGAACTGGTACTTCCCGTTAGAGCGGCCCGCATAGGTTGTGCAAGCTTTCCTAACCCCAATTCGGCGGCTTCCGCTATTGCCTTCACTCGGTCTTCTGTGGCCTCAAGCGTCCAGTCGTCAAGGTCGGCCAAAGTGGAGTGAATCGATTCAAGCAGCTGCCGTGCGTCAGCATCTAGCAGAGATTGTGCCTTCTCGTCGAGGTCAAGTGGTCGTTTTTTATAGAGAAAAAGGCTATTATTAGCCAATTCGATAAGGTTTTTTGCACGGCTTTTCAAAACCGGCATCGCTTGCGCCAACAAATCGCCATCGGCAGGTGACAATTTTGTTCCCAATTCTTCTTCAATCCAAGGCGTTGTAAGAGTGACAAGCGCTTTGTCATCAGCCTCACGAATATATTGGCCGTTAAGATTTTGCAGCTTCTTAGCATCAAAGCGTGAAGGCGATTTTCCAACCCCGGAAAGACCAAACCATTCAGTTGCCTGAGCGCGTGAGATGATCTCGTCATCACCATGACCCCAACCAAGCCGCAGCAGATAATTGAACATCGCGTCCGACATGATCCCCATGTCGCGATAAGCTTCGACGCCAAGGGCTCCATGCCGTTTAGAAAGCTTTGCCCCATCATTGCCGTGGATGAGAGGAATATGCGCATAAGTTGGTTCTTTCCAACCCATCGCGCGGATCATCGCAAGCTGTCGGAACGCATTGTTGAGATGATCATCCCCGCGGATCAAATGGGTGACGCCCATATCATGGTCATCAACCACAACTGCCAACATATAGGTCGGCGTTCCGTCGGAGCGGAGGAGAATGAAGTCATCGATTTCGCTATTCTGAACCGAAACTTCGCCCTGAACGGCATCGGTAACAGTCATCTTGCCGCCAGTTTCCGTCTTGAGCCGGATAACATAGGGGGCACCTTCGGGTGCTTCAGATGGATCACGATCTCGCCAACGACCATCATAGCGCATTGGTTTCTTTTCAGCCTTTTGCTGTTCCCGCATCGCAGCCAATTCTTCCGGTGTTGCAAAACACTTATAGGCATTGCCTGCCGCGAGTAGTTCATGCGTAACTTCGGCATGGCGGGCGGCGCGTTCAGATTGGAAAACTGGCTCGTCATCCCAATCGAGACCCAGCCAATCAAGTCCTTCCAAAATCGCATCAATCGCTTCCTGGGTGGAACGCGCCTTGTCGGTATCTTCGATCCTCAAAAGCGCTTTGCCGCCATGATGTCTGGCAAACAGCCAGTTGAACATCGCGGTACGTGCGCCCCCGATATGCAAAAAGCCCGTCGGAGACGGGGCAAAACGTGTGACGACTGGATCGGTTTCTTTAAGAGTCACGCTTGATTTCATCCTGTGTTACGCAAAAACGATGCAGAGTAGCTTTGATCTAGATAGCTCTGACGTAGCGCATGAAAATATAAAAAGGGCCACCATCACTGATGGTGTTGGCAAGGCCCTTAGCATGCTGTTTCGCGCACGACAATTGCCTGAATATCTTAGAAATTCGCAAATTTTTGGACAGCTGGAATCCCAGCTGGAAAAGGAACGTGACCAGCTGCCTCTGTGGATACCAGTCGGACTGGGTACGGGAATCACGATCTGGTTTTTACTGGCTGATTCTTATTTATGGAGCGCTGTTATCGCGCTTTGCGCGGGTTTGGCTGTTTTTGTCAAACTGACGGGGCAGGGGACGCGGGTCGGGTCAGCGATCTTCTGGTTTCTTTTATCAGTTGGTGCCGGTTGCCTGATAATATGGCTACGCTCTTGGTCTGTTGCGTCACCGGTCCTAGAACGCCCCGTGGTAACATCATTCTATGCCGAGATAGAAAAGACCGAAGTTCTGAGCGCGCGCGATATGGTTCGTTTGACGCTTGATACGCATGAGAAACAAGGCCTGCCACCGCGAGTTCGGGTGAATGTACCCATGGATAGAGCGGCCGTCGAATTGGAGGCTGGTGCTGTTATTCGATTGCGAGCACGACTGATGCCGCCGGCCATGGCGTCCTTACCTAGTGCTTATGATTTTTCCCGCCGTGCCTGGTTCATGGGATTGGGGGCGACCGGTCAAGCATTGGGAGACATAAAGGTTGTCCGGCCAGCGGAACCCCTATGGGGACCAGTCTCCGCTCTACCAGAATATCGCCAGCGGCTGTCAAACCATATCCAATCGCAAATGGAAGGCGGCGCAGGAGCCATAGGTGCGACGCTTGCAACTGGCGATCGTGGAGCGATTAGTGACGAAGACGCCGAGGCCATGCGCCGCAGCGGTCTCGCGCATCTTCTATCGATCAGCGGGCTGCATGTGACCGCAGTAGTTGGTGCGGTTTATTTGCTGGTGATGCGGTTATTGGCTTTGTTTCCGCCCCTGGCTTTGCGCGTTCCGCTGCCGATAGTTGCTGCCAGTTGCGCGGCGGTGGCGGCGCTGACCTATACATTGCTGACCGGTGCACAAGTGCCAACCATTCGGGCCTGTATCGCCGCATTGCTTGTATTAGCAGCTCTGATCATTGGTCGAAGCGCTATCACGCTTCGGATGGTGGCCGCAGGCGCATTGTTGGTCCTCATCATATGGCCAGAATCTTTGATTGGCCCCAGTTTTCAACTCAGCTTTGCGGCAGTTACCGCTATTATAGCGCTTCATACGCAACCTAAAATTCAATCTCTCTTTACCCGGAGGGGCGAGGCGTTCTGGAAGCGATTTGGAAGAGCCATTGTAGCTCTTTTCTTGACGGGGCTTGTTGTGGAACTGGCGCTGATGCCGATCGCCCTCTTTCATTTTCACAAAGCTGGAATTTACGGCGCTTTGGCAAATATTGTTGCAATCCCTCTTACGACATTTGTCATCATGCCACTCGAAGCGCTGGCATTGTTGCTTGATACGATAGGGTTAGGGGCTCCTATCTGGTGGATTTGCGAAAAAGCGCTCAACAGCCTTTTGGTACTGGCCCATTATGTGTCCAGCAGCCCCGGATCCGTCACGATGATGCCGACTATGCCATTGGCGGCTTTCGGGCTGTTGGTTTTCGGCGGTCTATGGTTGGCGCTTTGGAGTCAGCGTTGGCGGATGTGGGGGCTTTTACCCCTATGTTGCGGGACACTGATTGTGCTTACGACCCGTCCGCCAGACATATATATTTCCGGTGATGGCCGTCATGTCGGCATTCGCAATCAAACTGGAGAGCTTGCCATGCTGCGGACCAGTCGAAGCGGCTTCGTGCGCGACATGCTTTTGGAAAATGCTGGCGTAGATGGAGACGCCATGGCGCTGGAAGATTGGCCCAATGCCCAATGCAATGCAGATAGCTGCACGGCTATAGTTGAAACCTCCGATAGAGCCTGGGCAATTGTGGCGACGCGTAGCTCTTATTATATTCCTGCATTGGCTCTATCCGCCGCCTGCCGCCGGGCCGATATCGTCATAAGTGAACGGCGCCTTCCAACCAGCTGCCAACCGCGCTGGATAAAGGCAGATCGTACGCTTTTGCAACAAGTCGGCGGGATGACAATCGACCTTGAAAGCCATCAGATCACGACTGTGCTAAACCATACGGGGCGTCACCCATGGACGCGTTTCAAGGATCCTAAAAAACCAGCGCGGAAAAGGGTAACGTCGGATAGGACTAGCAACGGTTCAGTTATAGCGCCGCAATAACCCAGCCATTTTCCCTTGTATGCGAACTTCACCGGCACCAAATATCTGCGGCTCATAGGCAGGATTTGCAGGATCAAGACGAACCTGACCGCTATCCTTGAACAGATATTTAAGTGTGGCTTCTTCATCATGGACAAGAGCCACAACAATTTCGCCATTGCGTGCGGTCTCGGTACGCTGGATGAGCGCATAGTCACCGTCCAGGATGCCTGCATCAATCATCGAATCGCCGGATACTTCCAGCGCATAATGTTCCCCTGATCCCAAAAGGGCTGCTGGAACACTCAGAGCAGACTGACCTTCAAGGGCTTCGATCGGAACGCCAGCGGCAATCTTACCATGAAGCGGGATTTCGATCACATCATTGGAAGCAACCGGAATCTCTTTCAATGGGGCAGAGCGAGCCGTATCGGGCATGATATTGACGACATTGGATGGGGCTGGTTTCAAATTTCCGCCCTCAGGAAGTTTAGTGACTTCCAAGGCCCGTGCGCGATTGGGTAGTCGCCGCAAAAAACCGCGTTCTTCCAAAGCGCTGATCAACCGATGGACGCCAGATTTGGATTTTAAGCCCAACGCGTCCTTCATTTCTTCGAAAGAGGGGGAAACGCCAGAATCTTCCAAGCTATTATGAATGAAGCATAGCAGTTCATGTTGTTTCGGTGTGAGCATATTTCATGTCCTTATCGGGAACGAATAAAGAACAATTATGAAACAAATAGGGTTAAGTCAAGTCAATTCAGATCTCTATATAGGAAACTTTCGCACCTTTTTCCTGCTCCGGGCTGTGGGCTGGCCGATAGAGCAGGGCATTGGCCGCAGCCAGAATGGAAAGCTTGGCGCTGTCCTGACTATTGAAGGCGGTTATGCCGGAACCATCCGCTTTTGCTCTCAGGAACTCTGCCCGCTGATTTGTTGCTGGCAACAAGGTATTTGTTATCGCGCTTTGCATTGTCGGCATATAATGTGCCGCACCAGCGAGATATCGGATGAGGGGTATCAGGAACAATGTCGCGGTGACAAAGGCAGAGCCAGGGTTGCCGGGCAGAGCAACAACAAGACTATCACCAAGCGTTCCGGCCATGAGCGGTTTGCCCGGTTTCATTGCGATTTTCCAGAAATCTGTTTTGCCGCCAAGCTGCTTGAAAGCGGGCGCAACCAGATCATGATCGCCCACTGAGGCACCGCCGATAGTAACGATTATATCACAATCCCTGGCGCTTTCCAGCGCAGCACACAGGCTCTCCATATCGTCTTTGATCCGGCTGATCGAACGGGATCGGGCAGGTAGCCGGTCCAACATGGCGGTTATCATGACATCATTGCTGGCCGGTATCTGATGTGGCTGCGTATCCGCGCCGGGTGCGACGAGCTCATCTCCGGTAGAAAGGACCGCAATTTTCGGAGAACGGCCAACGGAGAGGTTACCAGCACCAGCGATGACAGCATGTCCCAAAGCGGCGGCGTTGAGGTGTGTACCGGCTTTCAAGGCAATATCGCCGACCTTAAAGTCCCCGCTTGCATGGCGGACATGACGGCCTTTGACAGGTGATGGCTCTTCAATCAGTTTGATTGTCGCACCATCTGTTTTGACATTTTCCTGCATCACGACGGTATCTGCACCATCTGGCAGTAGAGCTCCGGTAAAAATTCGCGCCGCCTGACCGGGCTGAATCGGCGGGCAGGGAGGACTTCCGGCTTTGCATTCTCCGACCAGTTGCCAAGGTCCGGCACGGTCTTCAAAGGCAATGGCATAGCCATCCATTGCCGACATATCAGCGGCGGGTTGGCTGCGTTTTGCTATGAGGTCTTCGGCGAGATAACGACCAAGTGCCTCGCCGACCGGCACCGTTTCTGATCGCAACCGCTCCGCCATGGTAATTAAACGCTGTTGTGCTTCATCCAGGGGCAGCAATGGCTTCATTCGGCTGTCCAGTCTCCGGATTTACCGCCCGATTTGTAGAGCAATCGAATATCGCTGATCAGCATATCTTTCTGCATGGCTTTCGACATGTCATAGACAGTCAAAAGCGCGGTAGAAACGGCGGTAAGAGCTTCCATTTCAACGCCGGTTTTACCTGTTAAGCGTGCCATTGCTTCGATCCTGATTCCATTTTCCAGAAATTCAAATTCTACCGCAACTTTGCTAAGTGCCAGCGGGTGGCAAAGCGGGATAAGGTCGCTGGTTTTTTTGGCTGCCATGATTCCGGCAATTCGGGCAGTGGCCAGCACATCACCTTTTTTCATCGCATTGGCTTTAATTGCTTCGAGCACTTCCGGTGCCATCTGGATGATACCCTCGGCGCGTGCCTCGCGGGTCGTTTCATTCTTGGCCGACACGTCGACCATATGGGCTGCGCCGTCGCCATCAATATGGGTGAGTTTACTCATCTATGCCTCACTGCCTGTCAAAAGCTGTCGGGTAGCCACTTCGACATCATCTTGCCGCATAAGTGATTCCCCGACAAGAAAAGTGCGCGCGCCACATTGAGATAGTCGCTCGCAATCATCATGCGTGAAAATGCCGCTTTCTGAAACCATAATTCGATCATCCGGGACCAGCTTGGATAGCCGTTCTGTTTGCTCCAGACTGGTTTCGAAGGTTTTGAGATTGCGGTTGTTAATGCCCAAAAGGCGGGATTTCAGGCTTAGTGCACGCTCCAGTTCTTGCTCGTCATGCACTTCGATCAATGCATCCATGCCCAATGCCGTCGCCGTCGCCTCAATTTCTAGCGCCAGCCCATCATCAAGCGCGGCCATAATGATTAAAATTGCATCAGCACCCAGTGCACGCGATTCTTCCACTTGCCATGGATCGATCATGAAATCCTTGCGCAAGCAGGGCAGGGAACAAGCGGTTTGCGCCGCAACCAGATATTCGTCTGCCCCCTGAAAATAAGGAACATCCGTCAGCACCGATAAGCATGCTGCTCCGCCGGCTTCATAAGCACGTGCATGGTTCGGCGCATGGAAATCTTCGCGGATCAACCCTTTCGACGGGCTCGCTTTCTTGATTTCGGCGATCAGTGCAAAGCCCTCCGCTGCCTTTTCCTCAATCGCCTTTATAAAGCCGCGCGGCGCTGCCTGATGGCGCACCTGATCGTGCATGGCTGAACTGGAGATATCGGACTGGCGCTTGCGCACATGGTCGCGCTTGGCCAAACATATTTCGGTGAGCTTGTTCATTGACCATGCCTCATTGATTGGCGATCCAGCAGTTGAGCAAGGCATTGGCCAACCCTTTATCGAGCGCTTCACCCGCTTCTTCGACTCCTGTTTCCCAGCTATCGACTTCACCGGCGATCATTAACGCAGCGGCGCTATTCAACACTACGGCATCGCGGTAAGCAGACGGTTCTCCTTGCAATAGATCGCGCAGAGCCGCGGCATTATATTGGGCATCACCGCCTTTAATAGAATCGGCGCCATGACGCGACAGTCCCAAATCCTCTGGTGCGATGCGGCTGTGTGTGACTGATTGCCCCTCAACAATCGCCAGTTTGGAAGGCCCGGAAATGCTAAGCTCGTCCAGACCTTCTTCGCCCGAAACGATCATGATTTTTTCATAACCCAGTTGCGCTGCCGCTTCGGCATAGGTCTCCACCAGGTCTGGCGACGCAACGCCGATTAACTGCCGCTTGACGCGCGCCGGATTGCATAGCGGGCCAAGCAGGTTGAAGATAGTCCGGCGGCCAATGGCTTTACGAATGGGCGCCAGCGGGCCCAGCGCTGGATGATGATTGGGTGCAAAGAAAAAGGCGATGCCTATTTCGCGCAATGATTGCTCGCCGCCTGTCGCTGCCTTGGCAAGGTCAAGGCCCAGAGCTTCCAATGTATCCGCAGCTCCCGATTTGCTCGACGCAGCGCGGTTGCCATGTTTGGCCATCGGGATGTCGCAAGCCGCAACGACCAAAGCCGTCGCGGTGGAGATGTTCAGGCTGTGGCTACCATCGCCGCCGGTCCCGCAGACATCAATCGCGCCAGCAGGAGCATCGACAGCAACCATGCGTGCGCGCATTTCCTGAACGGCGGCGGCAATCTCGGTTGCTGTTTCCCCGCGATCAGCAAGTGTGATGAGAAAAGCGCTGATGGCCTCTCCATCCACTTTGCCATCCAATATCGCTGCAAATGCATCAAGAGCATCAGATTCTGAAAGCGGGGTTTGGGGATTGGGAAGAGCCGTCATGATTTATCCTCTCCCGGCAGGCCGGCATCTTGAAGCCGGCGGACCAATCCATTCCTGTGCGCTTCGTCTTTAAATATGCGCGCAGGAAGAAAATTGAACATGTGATCGGAACGATAGAGCAAAACAACTTTGTCGTCTGCTCGCCATTTGACCATGTCCGCAAAGGTTAAGTGCGATTGACCTTGCTCATTTTTGGAATGTAGCTTCTCATCATCCCACCAGCTGGTGGTTTCCAGCCGCAAGTCTTTTTGTTGCTTGTAGATTTTCTTGGCAAGGCGAGGAACCCACCATACCGGAATCATGATCGTCATGATCAGCGCTACAATACCGGCCCAGATCGTCATGCCCGCAATCAATCCAAGCGCTTTTGGTACATCATCAAAGCCATCGAACGCAGCCATGATGACACCAACGGTCAGTCCAAAGAGCAGCAAGTAGAGGACCCGTTTCAAACCCAATTGTTTTATATGCAGTCCATAGGCGGAACGCAAATCTTCCTCAGTGGGCGTGAAGATCAGTTTTTCGGTCATGCGATTTTCTTTGGTGTCATGCCAGCGAGCTCCATGAAATTGGCTAGCAGCTCATGGCCATATTCAGTGGCGATGCTTTCCGGGTGAAATTGTACGCCATGAATGGGAAGAGTTTCGTGACGGAAACCCATGACAGATCCATCTTCTGCCGTGGCGTTAATCGGAAGACATTCGGGAATGTCTTCCACAATCAAGGAATGATAGCGAGTGGCGGTATAAGGCGAAGGAATGCCATGAAACACGCCGCTATCGTCGTGCGTTACCGGCGATGTCTTGCCGTGCATCAAGCCGCCGCGCACGACTTTGCCGCCAAAATGCTGACCAATGCTTTGATGACCCAGGCAAACACCAAGCAGTGGTTTCACAGCATCAGCGCAGGCGGCCACCAGATCCAGCGATATGCCAGCTTCATTGGGTGTACATGGTCCCGGCGAAATTAAAAAAGCATCAGCGCCGGTTGCGAGTGCATCATGCGCGCTCATTGCATCATTGCGTTCGACCCGCACATCTGCGCCCAGTTCCATCAGGTAGTGGACCAGATTGAATGTGAAGCTGTCATAATTGTCGATAACCAAAATCATGTGATGCTGCCTAATGATAAAATCGCGACAGGCCAAGTTTTTCTGCCGACTATCAAGCAGATGGTTTGACGAAGGAAATCCGGATGATATTGATGGGGCAGGGGAGATTATTTCATGGGTCAGCCGGTAACCGTTACGATAGCACATAGTTTGGGACTGACAGAGGCCCGCAGCCGCATCGGCAACGGCGTCCATACGCTAAGCGAATCCGTACCCGGAGCGACCGTGACCGACCATCATTGGGAAGGCGACACCATGCACTGCACATTGGAAGCCATGGGCCAACGAATTGGCGGCGAGATGCAAGTGCGCGAAGACGAGGTCTACGCCATTTTCGATCTACCCCCATTGCTTGCGATGTTTGCCAACAAGATTAAGGAAAAGCTTCAGAAAGAAGCACCCAAAATGCTGGAATAGGTCCCGCAATTTTCGGTGTTGTGAGAAGCTTTTTTCTACCTCGTTTTTTGAATTATAGGTGACTGCTCTATCCCGAAAGCTAGCATTTGAAATGTATAAAACATTAGGCTGCTATGACGAGACGGTAACCTGCATCAATCGCGTCAAGCGCCAAAATATCGGCATAGCGTCGTTCCCATTCACCATTTTCTAAGTCTTCTGCCAATTTATTGATGCCCTGAGCAGCATTCTCAATCGCCCAAAAAGAGGACGAGCCAGCCCTTATTCGCGCATCCAAATAGGCAGCGGGTCTTCGCCAATATGCGTAGAGAAAACCGTCGGTACAATCGTGAGGTATTGGAACAGGCACAATTTCCACGTCACCCAACCAACGTGCATAATCTGACATGGCAGGCATTTGAGCTTCATCCAGAGCCACTAACTCTGGAAGATAGTCTGTCAGCCAAGATCCACGATGTGACGGATCGAAAGTCAGAAGAATGATCGCGCCGCGAGTTACACGGCGCATTTCTTGCAGTCCCTTTTTCTTGTCAGGCCAATGATGAATTGTCAGAATTGCCATCGAGGCATCGAATTGGTTGTCGTCAAAAGGCAGATCATCCGCGTACCCTTGAATCGCAGGTGCAGCTGATCGATCGCGCTGATTTATCATCTCCGCTGAAGGCTCTAAGGCCGTTACGTTACGATTTGTAGGTTCATAAGAACCGGTTCCCGCACCAACATTCAGAACAGTTTCCGCAGCACCAAGTGCGTTATCGATTAAAGTTGCGATCCTGAGATCCGGCTTACGAAGCTCCGAATAATTGATGCCTATGCTGTCATACTTAGCTGTCATCGCATTTCGCCTCCTCAAACCCTAAGCAAGCATTATATTTCAGATATGACTGGAATCCACTCGCAAATCCAAACGTCCGCTTTTATGCTAAAACGGATACCTATATTCCGGTGCCATCAAATCACCCTATTGCCCAAAGCCCACATCTTGTGCGCGTCGCAGCGCTTCTTTTGCGGCCGCTAGCAAGGCGCCTGATTTTGCCTCACATTCGCGCAGTTCATAGGTTGGGTCGCTATCTGCGACGATGCCGGCGCCTGCCTGGACATGGAGCATACCGTCTTTGACGATACCGGTGCGCAAGACGATGCAGCTATCCATACTGCCATCGGGAGAGAAATAGCCAACGCCGCCGGCATAAGCGCCGCGGGTTTCGGGTTCTAACTCGGCGATGATTTGGCAAGCTCTAACTTTTGGTGCGCCGCTCACCGTACCCGCTGGAAAACCGGCGAACAGGGCGTCGAGTGCATCCTTGTCCGGTGCCAGTTCGCCGACAACGTTGGAAACAATATGCATGACATGGCTGTAAAACTCGACCGTATAGCTGTCTGTTACCTCCACGCTATTGGCAGCGCTCACCCGGCCTACATCGTTGCGACCAAGATCCAGCAGCATCAGATGCTCGGCACGTTCCTTGGGATCGGCGAGTAGGCTGCTGCGATTGGTTTTGTCCTCGGCGGCATTGGCGCCGCGCGGGCGGGTTCCGGCAATCGGGCGGATCGTGACCTCTCCATCACGGGCGCGCACCAGAATTTCGGGACTGGACCCGATAAGCGCAAAGCCCGGCAAGTCGAGAAAAAACAAGAAAGGAGAAGGGTTTATTCTCCGCAATGCGCGGTAAAGCTCGACGGGTGGCAAGGCAAAGGGAGCCGTAAATCGCTGTGCCAATACCACCTGGAAAATGTCACCCGCTTGAATATAGTCTTTGGCGCGGAGCACCATATCCTCATATTGCTCTGGACTCAGTTTCGGTTCGAAAGCGAGATTATCCGGGGTGAGGTCTTTATATTCTGCCGTTAATGCCGGGACGGGAGCCGCAATCTGACGCTCGACTTCATCCAGTCGTTCTTCCGCGCTAGCAATCTTGCTTTTCGCATCACCAGATGTTTCCGGCCAAACCGGAGCGACAAGAAACATCTCATCCGCTAACCGATCAAAAATTACGATTACGGTCGGACGGACGAACAACATATCGGGCAAATCCAATTCGGAATCCGCCGCTCTTGGCAGTTTTTCAACTAATCCAATCGTCTCATAACCGAAATAGCCCACTAAACAGGCAAGCGCACTTGGTAGACCTTCCGGAACATCCATTTGGCACCGCTTAACCAAAGTGCGTAGGGCATCGAGACTGCCAGCTTGTTCTGGCTCAAACGCGTCACGATCAGTCAACCAATGCGGATTGATCGCAGCCTGCTCATCATCGGCGCGAAATACAAGGTCGGGAGCGAGGCCGATCAGGCTATGGCGCCCGCGGGTTTCACCACCTTCAACGGATTCGAGCAGAAAATCTCCACGCTCGGCTTCCATAAGTTTCAGTGCAGCCGACACTGGCGTATCCGTATCCGCAACCTGTTTGCGCCAGACCAGCGCGGGCTTGCCTGTTTCTAACGCTTTTTGTGCAGCTTCAATGCCAAAGCTTTTCGGCATCAATCGAAAGACAGACAAAAAAGAGCCATTTAGTTGCGGCCCGTCAGCTGATTTTTCAGGGCAGTGAGGGCGCTTTCATTTCTTTCGACGCCGACATCCTGTTTCATCGCGTTGATAAATTGTTCCGTATATTCGTTACCGAACACCTGTTTAAACTGTCCTCGAGTGGCATTCAGCAAATCTGTGCGCTCGGAGGCATCACCGCGATCAATATTGTTGAGATTGACTACAAACCAGCCTTGATCCTGAGGCGCTTTAAGCGTTTTAGCTGTGTTTTCTGCCATGCTGAACATCAGCGTCAATGGCGGCGGCACCTGTCCCTGCTGACTTTGCCTGGCAAGTTCGGCACGCGTGCTTTTGACCGCTTCGATATTGGGCAATTTTACCTTCGCATTGGCAACTGCTTTAGAAAGAGCAGTACCGCCGCTGACCTCTTTGGCTATCTGATCGGCAATGACTTTGGCTTTTTTGGAGCCTTCATCCAACATATAATCGCGTGTTACGATCGGTTTAATCTTGTTGAGTGGCGGCGGCGCTGCTTCGGCTATATCGGTGACATCGAGGATCGCATATTGCTGGCCAGGAATAATCTCTACAACTTGCGGATCGGAATCTTCTTCCAATGAAAAAGCAACAGGAAGAATGCGCTGCATTTCAGGGATCGGACGATAATTTTGATCTTCAGGATTTTGCCCGTTGGCCAGCAAAGCTGGGGTGGACTCAATCTTAAGTTCTTCTGCGTTGGCCACATCTTCCAGAGTTGATCCTCCGGCAAACTCGTCTTCCATTGAAACCGTCAGTTCAGCCAGCGCTTCATCAATTTTATCGCGGCTTAACTCGGCAACAATCGTCGCGCGCACCTGATCGAGTGTTTGAGCAGGGACTTTTGTTACATCATTAATTTTTGCGATATGCCAGCCGAGCGCACTTTGCGCCGGGGCAGAAACACCGCCTGATGTCGCGGAAAAGACGGCGTCTGCAACCGCCTGAGAAGCCGTACCGGCCAGAGCAGGCTTGCTAACTGATCCAACTTCCGCGACCGACAGTCCGACGGATTGTGCGGCTGCTGCAATGGAATCGCCGCCGGAAATTTTGTCAGCCAGCGCCTGAGCTGCGGCCTGTGTAGGCAAAATCACTTGATCGATATTACGAGTTTCGCTTGCCGCATATTTTGCTTTGTCGAGATTATATTGCCCCTGGATTTCTTGTTCGGTCGGTTGAATCTTGTCGTTAAACCGCTCTTTGGAGAAGATCGCATAGCTTATCGTGCGGCGTTCCGGGATCGTATAGCGAGATCCGTTTTTGCTATAGAATGCGGCCAGAGCGGCATCTGCTGGTGTGGTATTGTCGATAAATGCAGCGGATGGAATAATCGCAATTTGCCCCTGACGGGCTTCGAGCAATAGGGACGCATAAGGTGTTACCAGTTTTTGCGGCACCGATGCGCCAAAACCAGCCACTGGGAGCAATTGGTCTGCCAGCAAATTGCGGGTAAAATCGTCGCGCAGTTGCTGTTCTTTAATGCCTTGCTGTTGCAATGCTCGGCGGAAATTTTCTTCACTAAATTGTCCATCCGCGCCTTGAAAGGACGATATCCCTGCAATTTCACCATCGACCAATCGTTTGCCCGCTGTCATGCCATATTTATTGCCAAATGCAGCAATCGAAAAACTGTTGATCAGACGGTCCAATATGCCGTCAAACCCGCCGCCTTCAACATAGGTTTTGAGGTCCAGTCCGGTATTTTCCCGTTGTTCCGCACGAAAGGCGTTGTTGACGGACTGGCTCAGCTCGGACGTAGTCAGTTTTGAATCGCCGACCTGTGCTGCGGTGCCAGATCCAGTGACACCGCCAAAGGCGCCTGAACCGGTAACGTCTGCCGATGCAAAGGCAACGGCGATCAGTGCAACGAAACACATCGTTAGGAACAGGCCGATTTTAGACGAAAAAATATTGCGGAAAAATGTAATCATAAGAATATTGCAATTCTGTTAGAACTAATGGGTTTTTTGATGCTTTAGGCGGCTTGCGTTTTTCGTTCAAGCAAAAGGGGAACGGGCAAATTAAAAGCTGTTCTTCTGAAACCTGTTTGGCAGGCGTGTCGGAATTTGTTAGCGGGAGCGTAAAGCATCAACAACGGGCGGAGAGAATATGGCTAATCGCAAATATATTGTAGGCAATTGGAAAATGAACGGTCTGAATGATCAATTGTCTGACATTGCTGACATTGCGTCCATTGCAGCGGACCATCCTTCGGTCGATGCCGCCATTTGCCCGCCGGCTACTTTGATTGCGCCTGCCGTGTCTCAAAATTCGGTCTTTGCTATTGGCGCACAGGATTGCCATTTCAGTGAAAAGGGCGCTCATACCGGCTGTGTTTCTGCTGCGATGATTAAACAGGCCGGGGCCAGTTTTTCAATATTGGGTCACAGCGAACGCCGCGCCGATCAGCATGAAACCGATGTCGATGTCAAAGCCAAAGCGGAAGCGGTGCATGCTAGCGGACTGGGTGCCATTATCTGTGTTGGCGAAACCGAAGAAGAACGCGATGCCGGAAAAGCGGTTGATGTTGTCTGCGGTCAGCTAGCGGGATCGTTTCCTGATAATGCCGCTGCAACATGGCTCACCATCGCTTATGAGCCCGTCTGGGCCATCGGCACAGGCCGGGTGCCCGAAGCCTCTGATGTCGAAGAAATGCATGCGGCCATTCGCGAGAAGTTGGCCAGTTTGATGGGTGAGGGCGCCGATGCCGTTCGTATTCTCTATGGCGGATCGATGAATGGTGGGAATGCAGCAGAACTGCTGGCGGTTCCTAATGTCGACGGCGGCCTTGTCGGCGGAGCCAGTCTGACTGCAGAGAAATTCGGACCGATTATCGAAGCGGCTGCTGCAGCTTAGCCACAGAAGAAATAATTATGATGTCGATGTAATCGGAGATACGATGCATTGAGTATCAGAGGCCCGATTTAGTTTTACGAGCCGTGGTAAAAATGATCGATAGATCAGGTTCATCTATCCTCAAAATCATTGATTTCGGATCTATAGACTTACGTCTTGGATCAGATCTTTGGGAAACCGATGGTTTTTCACCAGAAACGAACACGCTGCTCAGGCGCCAGATAGAGCTTATGATCAGGACCAACGCCGAAGGCTTTGTACCAGCTATCCATATTACGCACGACTCCGTTAACGCGATAGGGGTGTGGTGAATGAAAGCTGCGTACTAGCTCTTCGCGCAGTCCTTTTTCGCTATAAACTGCGCGATGGGCCTGTGCCCAGCCCATGAAGAAGCGCTGATAACCAGTATAGCCATCACGTGTTGTGCTGAGTGAGAGCTTTTGTTCCTTTGCAAAAATCTCATAAGCACGCAGGGCGATGGATAGGCCTATTAGGTCTCCCATATTTTCACCCACGGTCTGCGCGCCATTTATCGGCGTGTCGGGCAGGGGTTTAAATTCGCTATATTGGTCGGAGAGCGCTTTTACGCGTTTTGCATATTCTGCCCGTGTAGCATCACTCCACCATTGCCGGGCCTTTCCTTTGGCATCGAAGCCAGAGCCTTGGTCATCAAAGCCGTGCCCCATTTCATGTCCAATGATGGCACCAATGGCACCGAAATTGACTGCTGGATCAGCGTCAGGGTTGAAAAACGGTGGTTGTAGAATGCCGGCAGGAAAAGTGATCCGGTTGAGTTGCGGACTGAACGAGGCATCGACGGTTTGTGCATTCATCCACCATTTGCCTGAGGGATAAGGACCACCCAGTAACGCGCGCTCGTGCTGCCAGTTCTGCTCCAATATGCGTTTATAATTGCCGACCGGATCATCGGCGCGAATGACAAGGCCATCGCGGTTTCTCCAGGCACCGGGATATCCCACTGCCAGTTCCATTGTAGAGATTTTGGTCAAAGCTTCGCGCCGGGTGGGTTCATCCATCCAGCTTGCTTCACTTAGTTTTTCAACGAAGGCAGACCGAAGATAGCCCACCAGTTCTTCCATTTTCGCCCGATAATTCTCGGGAAAATGACGCTGCGCATATATTTGTCCGATTTGTTGCCCAAGCTGCCGATTGGCATATCGCACCGCTCTTTTGTCGAGCGGTGTAGGGGATTCAATACCGCGTAATTGGGTTCCATAAAATGCAAACCATTCTTCGGTGACCGTTGTTGGCAATAGGTCCTTGTGCGTTTTGATCCAATGATAACTCAGATAATCGCGCCATGTGTCAACAGGTATTTCACGGAATAATTTGGCGATTGATTGGATGGCGGTATCGGTACCGATGTTGATAGTTGGTGTATCATTGACACCGCGAGCGGTCATGAAAACAGTCCATGGGAACCCGGGAGCAAAACTCTCCAGCGCGGATCGCGGCATGACGTTGATATTGGCTGTGCGCTGGCGAAGCTTTTCTTGATCCCAGCTGCGTTCAGCAAGTGCGATTTCGAGCGCCACAACGGCCTCCGCTCGCTTGCGTGCTTGCGCAAACCCCGCAATCTTCAACATCTTCTCGATATGACCGATATAGGCTGTGCGGTGCGCCGGATAAGGTGCTTCATCGCTTACATAATGGGTTTTGGTTGGCAGGCCGAGCATACCCTGACTAAACTCAATCTGATCCAGATAAATTATATGACGAGACGGATTTTCTGGATCGAGCCAAGACGTGATTCCAGAAATCGAATGCGCGCGCGGATCTGCCATCCAGCGCGCTATATCTTCATGATTTTTAGCGGATTGTATAGCGTCAAGGTCGGCTTGTATCGGTTTTAGACCCTTTGCATCCATCGCTGAGGTGTCGATGAAAGCACGGTATAAATCACCAACGCGTTGCAGCGGTGAATTGTCTAGCGAAGATGCGGTAATCGCATCATCAATGATGGTTTGAGTATACGCATTAGTGTCGGCTGCAAGCGCGTTAAACTCGCTCCAAGATGCGCGACCAGCGGGGCGTTTGATCGTGTCCAACCAGCTTCCATTCACATGGCGGAAGAAATCATCTCCAGGCTTTGTGGCGGGATCGATATTTTGAAGGCCTATGCCCCATGAGCCAAAGGCTGTTTTTTGCTGCTTGCTGTACTGATTTTCTGAGGCCTCAGAGTCATTTGGTGACGCTGATGCAATTGCCCCGTTGGGATAGGCGAGGCCGGTCAGGGCAGAGGAAAATAAGAGAGCAGAAATCATTTTCATGGAAGAGAGCCTTTACGATAGGAGGGTCGGCGATGGTTTCGGCGGATACCAATCGAAGATAGAATGTAAATGATCCATCTGGACTTAATCGATGAAGGGCGCAGGATTGTCGATAAACTACATATGTAGTCGATGCTCAAAATATCAATGTGATCTTTCCTACAACCGTCGCTTGGTCTAGAATTATTGTTCGTATGTTGGACGAGGGAAATTGATTTTGAAAAATGGCTCAATCGGTTGGAAGTCCATCTAATTGCTCAATCTTTCGCGTGCGCAAGAGGGGTGAGAATTGTGTGAACTTTGGAATAATGTTCAAGCCGTGATGGATGCCGAAAAGACTATGTGCATGTTGTAAACTTCGTCCGCTATCGTCAAATTTATCAAAGCAGATAATTCTGTCCTACAGGATAGGCTTTCTAGCATGAATAGTTATCGGCGTTGGGTCTGCATGGTTCGATCCAGCGATTGGCGGCGTGTGGCAGACAAGCTGTTTCACCGCTTGAACTCGTGCCGCCCAATCGCTATGTGCGCTGCTCACAGTTAAACCATTACGTTCGGACCTAGTTATGTTTCTATTTCTCACCGTTGTTCAGGCGATTGTCGCAGCCGCTCTTGTTGGCGTTATTTTGATGCAGCGGTCAGAAGGCGGTGGATTGGGAGTTGGTGGAAGTCCATCCGGCATGATGTCTGCGCGCGGTGCTGCAGACTTGCTTACACGGACAACCACAGTGCTGGCTGTTCTATTTGTGGTTTTGTCGATTTCTTTGGCCTTTTTGGCCGCTTCCGAAGGACAGCCATCGACGATTGATCAGACTTTAGAGCGCGATACCAGCATTCCTGTGGCACCTGCTGCACCAGCCGATGCTGTGCCGTTGGTTGGTGATGATCCACTGGCTGCTGCTGCGGCTCAGGCTGATGGAGCAACCGAAGAAGCGCCAGCGGCTGCTGACGGAGCGGTTCCACTCGATCAGTAATATTTTATGGTGGCGCCTGGCGACCACGTAAAATTTAGTACCGATTGAAAATAAATTTCGCTTTTTCGGATTCGCACGCTTGCCATTTCGGCCCGACACGCCTTAAGCCTTTCCTCCCATGGCGCGATATATTTTTATTACCGGCGGTGTGGTCTCCTCACTTGGCAAAGGTCTCATGGCAGCGAGCCTCGGCGCGCTTCTTCAAGCACGTGGATATTCGGTACGAATCCGCAAGTTGGATCCCTATCTGAACGTCGACCCGGGTACGATGTCCCCTTATCAGCATGGTGAAGTCTATGTGACCGACGATGGTGCGGAAACGGATCTGGACCTCGGCCATTATGAACGGTTTACCGGCGTTCCATCGCTACAATCCGACAATGTGACCTCGGGGCGAATCTATCAATCGATCATCACCAAGGAGCGCCGCGGCGACTATCTCGGCGCTACAGTACAGGTAATTCCGCATGTGACCGACGCTATTCAGGAATTTGCGCAGGATAAGCTCGATGGAATTGACTTCGTGCTCTGTGAAATTGGCGGCACGGTCGGCGATATTGAAAGCTTGCCGTTTATTGAAGCGATTCGGCAACTGCGCAACAAGGTAGGCCGCGCCAACGCGATTTCGGTTCATGTGACGCTAGTGCCCTATATTGCGGCCGCCGGCGAGTTGAAGACGAAACCGACCCAGCATAGCGTGCGGGAATTGACGTCACTGGGAATTCAGCCGGATATATTGCTCTGTCGCTGCGAACATGATTTGCCGGACGGTGAGCGCGCCAAAATCGCACAATTCTGCAACGTGCGTAAGGAAGCCGTTATCCCAGCACTTGATGCTAGCAGTATTTACAATGTTCCCCTGCAATATCACGAGCAGGGTCTTGATAGGGAAGTCTTGAACGCATTCGGCATTATTAACGCACCCGAGCCAGATCTGACCCGTTGGAACGATGTGATGGAGCGGATCGAGAACCCCGAAGGCGAAGTGATTGTTGGTGTCGTCGGGAAATATGTTGGCCTGCAGGATGCGTACAAATCTCTTCAAGAAGCCCTTTTCCATGGCGGCCTCGCGAATCGCGTAAAAGTTCAAGTGCGCTGGCTCGATGCAGAGCTTTTTGAAGATGAAAGTGATCTTGCCGCTAATTTGGAGCCATTACACGCCATTTTGGTGCCAGGCGGATTCGGAGAACGGGGCAGTGAAGGCAAAATTGGTTCTGTGCGTTTCGCACGGGAACATGATGTCCCATTTTTCGGCATTTGTCTAGGCATGCAAATGGCCTGTGTCGAAGCGGCGCGAAACCAAGCAGGAATCGGTGCAGCCTCAACAACTGAATTTGGTGAAACTGCGGAACCCATTGTTGGACTGATAACCGAGTGGATGACCGAAGAAGGTTTGCAAAAACGCGAGTCGGGTGGTGATTTGGGCGGAACCATGCGGCTTGGCGCCTATGAAGCGCGCTTACAACAGGGGGCTAAAGTCAGCGAGATCTACGGTTCCGACGTGATTAGCGAGCGGCATCGCCACCGCTATGAAGTTAATAAAGGCTATGTGGAACAGCTTGAACAAACTGGCCTTATATTCTCAGGCATGTCGCCCGATGGCGAGCTTCCAGAGATTGTCGAACGTCCCGACCATAGCTGGTTTGTTGGCGTACAATATCACCCCGAATTAAAGAGCAAACCCTTTGATCCGCATCCCCTTTTTGCTTCTTTTATCGCTGCTGCGGTAAAACAAAGCCGACTTGTCTAATTTATCCAATCCTTTTTACACCAAGTGACTATTGTCACATCCAAGCAACGAAAACTGGTTATCAATCAGTTAACAGATGCAAGTGATTTGGGATGGGACTAAACTAGTGAAAGCCGACGAACTTGCAGGCATATTGGCTGAGCATAGTCTGTTCGCGGATTGTGACGAGGCGGAATTAGCAGATTTGATATTGCGCGGGCATTTCGTGCAATATGAAAAAGGGGATGATTTGATCATGCAGGGCGATCCTGGAAACTCATTACTGATATTATTATCGGGCAATGCGCGGACCAGTCTGATCGCCAGCAATGGCCATGAAATCGTCCTGGATTATGCCGAGCCCGGTCAGGTTTTGGGTGAGATAGCATTGCTTGATGGTGGCGAGAGAACGGCCAGTGTGACGGCGATTGAACTGACTACAGCACTAACGATTACACGCGCTGCTTTTGAAGAAATTTTGAAAAAGCATAAAAATATGGCATTACGGTTACTTAAGGTCATGGCAAACCGCATTCGGACGGCCAATACGATGATCGAGGGAGACCGGGCCTATACATCAGGGCCCCGGTTAGCGCGCTACCTATTGAGATTGTCAGTGGTTGGCGCAGAAGAGGGGCGTTTAAAACTGGATTTAAGTCAAAGCGAGCTTGGCAATTTTGCCGGGATGTCGCGGGAACATATTAATCGGCAACTTTCAACCTGGTCAGAAGATGGCATCGTTTCGGTTGAAAGCGGGAAAGTGCGGATATTGAATCACGCCACTCTTTCCAACATTGCCAATGCAGATTCTTGAATGAAGTTGGCCATTTGCGACCCGGGCTAATTTCGTCAAGAGTGACACCACGCGGGTGTCAGGGGTAGTCGGATCCTCATCCGGCTGCCCCATTTTTTTGCTCTAAACGCAGACGCAAAAAAGGCAGCCAAAATATTTGGCTGCCTTCTGTAAAAGTTGGTGCTTAGGCTTAAGCAGCCTTATCGCTGGACTCGTCAGATTTGTGATCAATCTTGGTCACGTTATCGCCAGCATTAATGGCTATTTTCTGGGGTTTCATCGCATCCGGAATTTCCCGCACCAGATCGATTGCAAGCAGGCCATCGCTTAACACGGCATTGTCCACTCGAACAAAGTCGGCAAGCTCGAAGCGACGTTCAAAATTGCGGTTCGCGATTCCCATATGCAGGAATTGCTTTCCTTCATTTTCGTCAGAACCTTTATTGCCGGCTACAAGCAGCAGGTTCTGCTGTGCAGTGATTTCAATTTCATCATCTTTGAAACCAGCGACAGCAAGTGTGATCCGATAATGGTCTTCACCGCTGCGCTCTATGTTAAATGGGGGGTAATTTTCAGATTGCTGAGCACGAGCATTATTCTCAAGCAAATCAAAAAGCCGGTCAAAACCAACGGTTGAGCGGCGGTAGGGGGTAAAATCAAAACGATTCATATCTTTATCCTCAAATGAGCAATTAAAATGTGGACCCATAAAGGCGCCCGGTTTTGTATGGCGAAATCCAAAATGGCATCTCGCTAAACCAAGATATTATCATATTTCGTGATTTCAAGAGGCTATATATGCCGGGGAAAATTCCAAAAACAAAAACGCCCGGAGCCATTTCTGACTCCGGGCGAAAATGGTGACGATAATATCGTCCCCCTGTTTTCCTGTCTTATTCAACGCCGTTTGTCCCCCAACATCCGACGGAACCAGAAAGGATCCCTGAACCATGACCTTTATGTGGTAATTGATTCTGCCACTATCTGTGATCGCGCTGGCCGCTATTGTCATGCAAATTTTCACAAATATGCAATATTGGTTCAGGCTTGTGTCATAATAGCCACAGCATTTTAGCCAGCATCACTCTTGCCTGCGCCGCTTCGCGACCGTAAAGCCACAATAGTTTTTCAGGAAGATCAAACTCCTATGCTTCTATCCCGTTATGAATGGGTCATCGCAAAACGTTACCTTCTGCCTGGAAAGGGCGAGGGTTTTATTTTTCTCGTGGCAAGCATCAGTCTTGTAGCGGTTATGCTTGGCGTGGCCGCCCTTATCGTTGTTATGAGTGTGATGAACGGTTTTCGCGCCGAATTATTCGACAAAATCGTGGGTTTAAACGGTCATGCCGTGATTCAAGGCTATGGCGGACGGCTTCCCGACTGGCGCGATTTGCTTGATGATGTCAGAGAGACTGAAGGCGTCGTATCAGCTTCTCCCCTTATAGAGCAACCATTGCTCACGACCTTCAACGGACGTGTAGAAGCCATTTTGGTGCGTGGGATGCTTGTGCCTGATATTCTGGACAATGAGACGCTAAAAGGGAAAACGGTCGCAGGCGATCTGGCACGGTTGGAACCTGAAGCAGGACGTGTCGGTATTGGAAGCCGATTGGCTACAACTCTAGGTGCCCAGCTTGGTAGTCAGATAACAGTGATTAATCCTCAAGGAAGGACCACACCTTTTGGCACTGTACCGCGAGAAATATCCTATGAGGTAGCCGCGATATTTGAGGTCGGCGTTTATGATTATGACAAGGCCTTTGTTATAATGCCGATGAAAGACGCACAGACTTTGATGCTGTTGGGTGATCAAATTGGCATGATTGAGATTAAAACCAACAATGCTGACAATGTCGCGGAAATTCTTTCACCAATATATCCTAAAGTGGCAGACCGCGCAGTGATTACCGACTGGAAGTCTATGAACGCTTCTCTGTTTGAGACGCTGCAAATTGAACGCGTGGTGATGTTTGTTATTTTATCTATCATCATTTTGGTGGCGGTGTTTAATATCTTGTCATCGCTGATCATGCTGGTCCGCGCAAAAACCAGAGACATTGCAATCTTGCGAACAATGGGCGCATCGCGCGCCTCGTTGACGAGAATATTTGTGACCGTGGGAACATCAATTGGCGCGCTTGGAATAGCGGCAGGGATAATATTGGGATTGATCGCTATATATTTTCGGCAAAATGTAATAAATTTTGTCCAGATGATCACGGGTCAAAATCTTTGGGATCCATCAATACGCTTTTTAACAGAGTTACCAGCTAGAACAGATCCAATGGAGGTGTTTGGTATAGCGATGCTTGCACTGTTGTTTAGCTTCCTAGCAACTCTATATCCCGCCTATAAGGCGGCTAGCACTGATCCTGTGCAGGTACTCCGCTATGAATGATATGGGTAATAAGGTTGTTGAACTTCGCAGCGTAAAGCGTAGCTTTAAGCAAGGTGACGTGCAGATTGACGTACTGAAAGGCGTAGATCTGGATATTCGATCTAATGAAATCGTCGCGCTGCTGGGTCCATCGGGTTCGGGAAAATCAACCTTGCTGCAAGCCGTTGGTTTACTTGAAGGCGGGTTTGAAGGATCCATAAAGCTCGATGGTGAAGAAACGGCGCAAATGTCGGCGAGCGGACATACCCGAATTCGCCGGGAATTGTTGGGCTTCGTGTATCAATTCCATCATTTGCTGCCTGATTTTTCAGCGGAAGAAAATGTGGTGATGCCGCAGCTTATTGCTGGGACATCGCAAACAGAGGCAGACGAGCGAGCAGAATCTCTGCTTTGCAGTTTAGGGCTTGGCGAGCGATTAGATCACAAGCCCAGCAAATTGTCGGGAGGTGAGCAACAGCGCGTTGCCGTTGCGCGAGCCCTAGCAAATGCACCGAAACTGGTGCTGGCCGATGAGCCAACAGGAAATCTTGACGAAACGACGGCGGATATTGTGCTGGCTGAGCTTATGTCTTTGGTTCGCGAAGAGGGTAGTGCTGCACTAATCGCAACCCATAATGAGCGTTTGGCCGCCAAGATGGACCGCGTCGTCCGACTGCATGACGGATTATTAAGCTAGTGTTTTCAAAATGAAGCGAGATAGGCTTTGACATTTAGCAGGCGACTATCAATCTGATGCTCATCATCGGGGAAAAATTGCAAAGAACGGGGTGCATCTATGCAAATTACAGAATTTGAAATTAAGCAGGCAGATGGTTCGATGTCGGACCTTTCCAAATATAAGGGCAAGGTTTTGCTCATCGTAAACACAGCATCAAAATGCGGGTTCACGCCGCAATATGAGGGGTTAGAGAAACTTCACAAAGAATATGCTGACAAGGGCTTGGAAATATTAGCCTTTCCATGCAATCAATTTGGCCATCAGGAACCCGGTGACGCAGAAGAAATCAAGAATTTCTGTACATTAAACTATGATGTCAGTTTTCCGTTGATGGGAAAAATTGACGTTAACGGCAAGGATGCCGATCCCTTGTGGGATCATCTGAAGTCTGAAAAATCTGGTCTGTTGGGATCGCGAATCAAATGGAATTTCACCAAATTTCTTGTCGATCGTGATGGAGCGGTTGTGGCTCGACACGGACCAGCGGTGAAACCGGAGCAGTTAAAGAGCGAGATCGAAGCGCTCCTTTAGCAAAATTCTCAACTAGTTGTGGAAAACTGGTCGATAGGTCGCACTCATGTGATCTGGCCGTGGTCAAAACTTTTGGTTCGCGCTAGAGTTTGATCATGTCTCGGATTCCCTTCGTTCATTTGCGCTCTTTTTCCGCCTACACCATTTTGGACGGCGCGATGGAGCCAAAGGCGATTGGCGCTGCGGCCAAAGAACGTGGCTTTCCGGCGATCGCACTGACCGACCGCATTGGTCTATTTGCTTCGATGGCATTTGATGATGGCTGCCGCGCCAATGGCGTTCAACCGATCACCGGCTGTTTCCTGAGAGTTGCCCGTCCTGGTAGCACTGAAAGCGGTAAGCCGGTGCTCGACTGGATCGCGCTATATGCCCAGGACGAACATGGATATCAAAATCTCTGCCGGCTAGTATCAGCCTCTCATCTGGAGCGCCCGGCGGAACAGGATGCTCATATCCGGCTAGAAATGCTCGAGCAGCACAATGCCGGCCTTTTGGCGCTGACTGGCGGCGGTGAGGGCGCAGTCACCCGATTGCTTGCGGAAGAGCAGCAGTCGGAGGCGGAAGCTTATCTGTCGCTGCTGCAGCAATATTTCCCTGATCGTCTATATATCGAGCTGTCCCGCCGCGATGATCCCATTGAAATGGCCGCTGAAGCTGGTCTGATTACATTGGCCATGAACCGCAATATTCCGCTGGTCGCCACTAATCCCAGTTGTTTTGCCGAGCCAGATTTCCATGAGGCGCATGATGCGATGAAATGCATCGCCAGTTCTGCCTATGTTGAAAATGACGACCGCGACAAGCCATCTCCGCATCTATGGATAAAAAGCGATATGGTCATGGAGGATCTATTCTCTGACCTGCCGGAAGCACTTGAAAACACGTTAGTTATCGCAAAACGGTGCGCCTATTCACCGCCGCGCCGCGATCCGATTTTGCCAAGTTTGGCTGGCGATCTGGCCGGTGAGGCTGAACAGTTACGCCGTGATGCAACAGTAGGCCTAGAAGACCGTCTTGCCCATGTTGGCGGCATTGAAGGAGCGGAGCGTCAGGAATATTTTGACCGGCTTGATTTTGAAATCGACGTTATCGTCAATATGGGGTTTCCGGGCTATTTTCTGATCGTTGCTGACTTTATCAAATGGGCAAAGGATCAGGATATACCGGTGGGGCCGGGACGCGGCTCTGGTGCCGGTTCGGTTGTTGCCTGGGCCCTGACGATTACCGATCTCGATCCGATCAAATTGGGTCTGTTGTTTGAACGATTCCTCAACCCGGAACGTGTGTCGATGCCGGACTTTGATATCGATTTCTGCGAAACCCGCCGCGGCGAGGTGATCCGCTATGTGCAGGAGAAATATGGTACCGGGCAGGTCGCTCAGATCATTACTTTCGGTAAACTGAAGGCACGGGCAGTTTTGCGTGACGTTGGCCGCGTTTTGCAAATGCCATATGGTCAAGTGGATCGGTTGACCAAATTGGTGCCCAACCATCCGACGGATCCATGGGATTTGAAAAGAGCTCTTAATGGTATTTCTGAGCTGGCGCAGGACTATAAGCAGGCTGATGTAAAGCGCCTGTTTGATCTCGCAATGAAACTGGAGGGTCTTCCGCGGCACAGCTCTACTCATGCTGCTGGTGTGGTTATTGGTGATCGACCGCTTGATCAATTGGTGCCGCTATATCGTGATCCGCGGTCGGATTTGCCGGTCACTCAATTCGATATGAAATTCGTTGAACAAGCCGGTTTAGTGAAGTTCGATTTTTTGGGTTTGAAGACGCTCTCTGTCTTGAAGAAGGCAGTCGAACTGCTCGCTGAACGCAATATCGACGTGGATCTGTCGACTTTGGCTTGGGATGATCCCAAAGTGTTCGAGTTGCTGCAACGCGGCGATACTGTTGGTGTGTTTCAGCTCGAATCCGAAGGGATGCGACGGACGCTGGCGGCGGTGAAACCCACTAATTTTGGCGATATTATCGCACTTGTATCGCTTTATCGCCCCGGCCCGATGGATAATATTCCATTGTTTGGCGACCGCAAGAACGGGCGAGCGGAATTGGCTTATCCCCATCCGTTGCTCGAGGACATCCTGAAAGAGACTTACGGAATCATTGTCTATCAGGAACAGGTGATGCAAGCAGCGCAAGTCATTGCCGGCTATTCGCTGGGCGAAGCGGATATGTTGCGTCGCGCGATGGGTAAGAAAATTCAGTCAGAAATGGATAAGCAGCGCAGCATTTTTGTTGAAGGTGCCGCCAAAAATGACGTTGAAAGTCAGAAGGCCAATGAGCTATTCGACTTGATCGATAAATTTGCCGGTTATGGTTTCAACAAGAGTCACGCCGCAGCTTATGCTTTACTGGCCTATCAGACGGCTTGGCTCAAGGCGCATTATCCAAATGAATTTTATGCCGCATCCATGTGCTTTGATATGCATCAGAGTGACAAGCTCAGCATCTTTGTCGATGATATGAAGCGCCTTGGCGTGACGATATTACCTCCATCGATCAATAAAAGTCGGCCATCGTTTGCGGTCGAAGAGCAGGAAGGCTCTTTACTTGCTGTACGCTATGCTTTGGCAGGGCTGAAAAATGTTGGCGAGAAGGCGATGCAATCGCTGGCCGCTGAACGTGCTGCAGCTGGACCGTTCCAATCCATGGATGACTTTGCAAACCGTGTCGATCCATCAGGGATGAACAAAAGGCAGATTGAAAGCCTTGCCGCCGCAGGGGCATTTGACGAAATGGAACCCAATCGCGCGGCCGTTTACGAAGGGGCGGACATGTTGCTATCCGTCGCCAATAGCGCGGCAGAAGCACGAACCAGCGGGCAGGGCGGGTTGTTTGGTGAAGGCGGTAGCGGTGATATGCAGGCGATCCGCTTGCCAGCGAACAGCAATTGGAACCTGAGCGAAATCATGTTGCGTGAGCGAGATGCCTACGGCTTTTACTTTGCATCCCATCCGGTAACCCAGTTTCAAGCTGTTACGTCTTCTCATGGGGCGATGACCTATGCAGCCTTATGTGAAGAGGGGCCCATCGCTGAAGGACAACGTAAGCCAGCTGTGATGGCGGCTCTGATCGAGGGTGTGCGCTGGCGCGAGAGCAAGCGTGGCAAACGGTTTGTGCTTGTGGATTTGTCGGATAGCAGCGGCCAATTTTCTGGTAGCTGCTTTGAGGAAGAGCAATGCGAGCTGTTGGCGGAAATGGCCAAGGAAGGTAGCTGCGCTCTGCTCAATGTTGAACTCGATCAACGCTCCGACGATGAAAGCCCGCGTGTTGCTATTCGCCGGGCACAAGCCATGGATGGGCTGGAAAAAACTACACGTACCCGGATGGAGCTTGATGTGCTTAATCTGGATGGGTTGCAGGAACTGAAGAATTTCCTAGGACCCCTGACTGGCGGGAAGAGCGAGCTTATTGCTGCTGTGCCAAGCTTTGACGGCGAAGTCGCTCATATCTGCCTCGGCCGATCTTTTCAGCTGGACGCGCAAGTGGCTGAAACACTCGGTCATATTACTGGACTGCAGAATATTCGCTTGGGGCCAGCTACTGGATCTCGGCCCGTTCGTCATCGCCGACCCAATTTAAGGCTTGTAAGCTGAGCCGTTTCAGTCAAAAAACAGCCAAATAATTATCGGGAGAGACTAATGGCTGGAGCTATGCAGGGCAGTGCGCTCAAAATCACCAATTTGATAGATCATGCGGCGCGGGAACATACCACGCGAGAGATTGTTAGTTATTGGGCCGATGGCTCGCTCACCCGCAGCAATTGGGGTGAAATTGGGCAGGATGCGCGAAAGTTCTCGCAAGCACTGCAACGGCTTGGCATGAAAAAGGGCGACCGGATCGCAACGATAGCGATGAACCATGCTCATCATTTGATCAGCTGGTACGGCTCTGCAGGCATTGGCGGTATTCTCCACACGGTTAACCCGCGCCTGTTTGAAGAGCAGTTGGTCTATATCATCAACCACGCCGAAGACCGGGTCTTGCTGTTCGACAAGATGTTTACGCCGATTATTGAAATGCTGAAGCCGCAACTGAAAACTGTTGAACATTACATCCAGTTTGACGGAGAGAAGGGCGATTATCCGACTTTCCGCGAGCTGGTTGATGCGGAAGACGGTAATTTTGATTGGGTCGATGTGGATGAAAATGATCCGTGCGGTCTTTGTTATACCAGCGGCACCACCGGCAATCCCAAGGGTGTTCTTTATGAACACCGCTCGAATGTCTTGCATGCTCTGACCGAGGTGCAGCCAGATATCATGGATTTGGCCACCCGATCGGTAATGTTGCCGGTTGTTCCCATGTTCCACGCCAATGCTTGGGGGTTGCCTTTTGCATGTGCGGCAGTTGGGGCGAAAATGGTATTCTCGGCCAGCAACGAAGCGCCGGTCTTGTGGAAACTCATCCGTGAAGAAGGCGTGACCCATAGTGCAGGCGTACCAACGGTCTGGCTTTCTATGTTTGCCGATATGGACGCTAATGGCGGTGACTATGGCGCGTTGCAGGTGATTACCATTGGCGGCTCGGCCTGTCCGCGTTCGATGATCGAGCGGTTGATGAAAAACGGTATGCGGGTTGCCCATGCCTGGGGCATGACGGAGACCTCTCCGATTGGGACCGCTGGCTCACTTCCTGCCAATTGGGATGACCTCAGTTTCGATGAGCAGGTAGATGTTATCTGTAAACAGGGACGGCCACCTTTTGGCGTTGAGCTGCGCGTTGTGGACGATAAGGGTAATATTCTGCCGCGCGATGGAGAATCCAGTGGGACGCTTGAAATAAAGGGCCCTTGGATCATTCAGCGCTACTACCGAGCTGATGAAGATGCGGTCGAAGATGATCTTTGGTTCGACACCGGCGATGTTGCCGTGCTCCATCCTGACGGTACGATGCAAATCACGGATCGTGCCAAAGACGTCATCAAATCAGGCGGCGAGTGGATCAGCTCGATCGAACTGGAAAATGCGGCTGTGGGCTGTCCAGGTGTAGCGGAGGCTGCCGCTGTTGGCGTCTATCATCCGAAATGGGATGAGCGCCCCTTGCTGTTGGTGGTCAAGAAACCCGACGCGGATGTGAGCCAAGAAGATGTCCTTGCTTATCTGGCTGATAAGGTAGCCAAATGGTGGTTGCCTGATGAAGTGAAATTCATCGATGAATTACCCCATACGGCGACCGGCAAGATCCTGAAACGAGCACTTCGTGATGAGTATAAAGGCTATAAGCTGAAGAGCCTTACTGACGCCTAAATTCGGGCATCAATTTATTCGAAAAGACATGGCTGGCCGTCGGACATGCGATGATCAGCTCAAGCCGTGCCGTCTGGTGATTCGTTCATATTGGAGGGGCGTTTCATAAAGATTATACGCTTTCGACACTGAATCGACCTGAAAAAATCGACCGATTGTCAGCAAAAAATGTGATGGGCGTGGATTCAAGTTTCAAAGAGCCACCATGAGATGTGGCATGATTGCGGGTGTGTAGGAAAGGAGTTTTTTCTTACGATCGCGTCATCCTGAAAGTGAACGCTTTTCATTCTCGTACAGACGACTTGAGAGTTGCCATAGTGGATCCATTGTTCGGACGGCTGTCAGTAGTTTCGCTGGTCCGGGAGCCAAACACCTTTTGGTCTGGCAAAAACGGTGCGATAAGCAACCCTGCCATAGTCATCGGATAGTTAGGCGCTGTGCCAATTCCGATCTGATCATGCGGACGCTCGCCTTTCACCTTATGGAAAGTGCCAAATAATATATCCCAGACAATAAACTCGCCGCCATAGTTGGAATCGCCTACTTCCTTGTTGGGATAGTGGTGATAGCGGTGATTGTCGCCAATCGAGAAGATATATTCCCAAAAGCCCAGTTTCAGATCGATATTGCTGTGCTGGAATATACCGATGCTCAGCTGCATGAGAATGGACACCATGATGATCTCGGCTGAGGGCTGCAGCAGGGCATAAGGGATCGCAAAGAGGATCGCCTGTCCGGCCACCTCTATCGGGTGACTGCGGATACCGTTGAGCCAGTATAAGCGTTTTACGGAATGATGTGCTGCGTGAAACCGCCACAAAAATGGCACTTCATGCATTGCGCGATGCAGCCAATAGCGGAAGAAATCCTTGACCAGAATGAACAGGAAAACCTGTACAACACCGGGCAGATATGATGGCCAGAGGCCATGGCCCAATGGCTCCAATATTTCAACCAGGCTCACGATGAAGAGCACCTGCATCAGATATTTGGCAAAGCCATTCCAAAAGGCGCCGGAGACAAACATCATGAGATCGACCGAGGTGTCATTGCCACCTTCCAGCCAGTTTCTGCTGAATGGCATTAATCGCTCCAGCGGTGCGACATAAAGACCGATGACTACGGGCACGAGTGCCAGCGTCAATATCGAGTCAAACGTCACCTTGTTGCCTGCCAGGTAAAATCCGAAAACGAGCGAAAATAGCAGCGTGGCCGGGAAGATCACATGCTGCAGAACGCGCCGGAGCAACGTCCCCTCGAGCTTGTACGAAAGCCCGTCAAAATGCCGCAGCGCCCAGTTCATCGGCCTTACAATTACATAAGATCCAAATGCCTCAACAATATTGAGCGGCATCCCCACCCATTTTTCCAGCAGACGCGCTGTTCGCGCACGCGGCGGCAAGGATCGGTTTTGATATCGTTTCTCTTTGGATAATTCCTCCGCAAACTCCGATCTCTGCATTTCCCCTGAGGGCATTTCGGAAGCTGATTTTAACGCCGTCATGAACATCTCTCAATCTTCAGATTTTGCTGAAGTCAGTTATATAATGAACATGTTCATTATTCAAGCGCCGATGCAATGTCAATATTGCATATGGAAGTTCGGGAGAGTGATACCGTTTATTATCCGCTCAACGCTTGTCGATCATCACCATGATGGAATCGATCATTTCGTCAGCCATTTTTTTCGGCGGGTCAAAGGCAATGGTTTCGATATTATTCGGTAGGGCAAGCGCGCCATGCAACGCTGCCCAAAGCAATTGAGCCAGCGTCTTTGCATTACCATCAATAATGACGCCGCTTTTCTGACCTTCTAAAATCGCTGCCTGAAGATGTTGAAAAAATGGTTCTTCTTCCAATGCTATCGCATCCGGCTTCGGCCTTGTTTCAGGGCGCACATAAAGGAAGGCCCCTCGAAATACTCTTTCTTTGTCCCGGGCAAAATCTGCATATTCTTGCAACAGAGCCCGTATTCTGGCGACGGGATCATCAGTTTTTCTGACAATGTCCAACATTTGCCCACGTAATGCTTCAACAGGTTCTTGCCAAAGGGAACGGCCAAGATCTGAAATATCAGCAAAATATTTATAGATCGTCCCAACCGATACACCCGCCTGCTTGGCAACAGCCCGAATGGTGATGCTTTCTGGATTACCCCGCCGCACCAACGTAGCCGCAGCCGCCCGAATACGTTCGCGTGTCTCAAGGCGCTGCTCTGGGGTAATGGCAGGTCTTGGCATCAAAACTCCTCTTAACTTTTGATATCATGGGCTGGTTTCTGTTGTATAGCATCCAGCATAGTGAGCAGCCATTCGATGGCAAATTCAAGTTAACATCAACAGCCGCCGCTTAGTAAATTGATCATGTTCATTATTTTGCGTTTGATCCATCAGCTATACAATATTTTGATCTACCCTAACAGGGCCTCGACACTCCGGGCTATGCGAAGTTTCTGGAGGTAGGCGAAGCAGGTTAATGATGCCCAGAGCACAACTACTCCAAATGAAAGTAATCCCTTAGAATATGCTTATGCTCGTGATGCAAATCGGACAATGTATGAATTTAGGCATGTAGCGCCCAAAGCCTACGCTGACATATATATTCGCCGAATCATCCCGACCAAATGTTCAACATCATCTGCGTCATGATAGATTGCAAAACCGATCCGCAGAACGTCGCCGCGGACATCTGTCACGATATGGTGGTCTGTCAAAGCGGCATGCATCAACGATGCGTTCTTGCCCCTATATGCAAGAAATCGAGCATGTAGATTCCCATCAAGTGGGTTGAGCAATTCCATTTCTGGTAGCGGGTTTCGCTCGATAAAATAGCTTTGCAATGCTGAAACATGCTCGGAGATAACACTAGTTGATAGGCCTTCCTCCGACAACATCGTTTGAACCGCATTGAATCGATAAAGGCCTGACGGATCAAATGTGCTGCCCAAAAACCTTCGGCCATCCGGGGCATAGCCGATTTCTCCGGGAGGAAGAGCCAGGTCATCAAATGCAGCGTACCAGCCGGTTATAGTCGGTCTTGGTGCATATCCGGGTGATGCGTGGAGGAAGCAAACACCTTCTCCTGCCATCGCATATTTATATCCGCCAGACATGTAGAAGATATCATCAGCGAAGGCTGACAGATCGGTTTCTAGCGCCATGAACCCGTGATAACCGTCGATCACCACCCACGGCCCTTCTGGACGTGCAAGTTTCGCCAGCTGGTCAATGTCGTCCAAGACTGTACCGGAGTTAAACAAGACATGGCTTGCGAAAATTAGATCATGACCACCGGCCAGCGCTTTTTCCACTAAGCTATCAGCGGCGACTGGCTCGACGATCACATCACCATTTTCTGCCCAGCGATCCATCTGTCGGCAGAAGCTGTGAAATTCACCATCAGTTGTAAGAACGCGAACCGGACGGGTCGGAATGGCGGACAGAATACGGACAAGGAAATCATGCGTATTTGGTGCAAAGGCGATAGTCTGCGGGTTGGGCAGGTTGAGTTCGGCTGCTACATGGGCTTGTGCCTCTGCCCAAACCGGCCCCATTATCTTTTCCCACTTATGATCAGCTAATTCCATGGCGTCATTACAAGTTGCCATATGGCCGTCATAAGCGGCATTGGGCCAAAGGTGATGGCTATGAGCCGCAAAATGCAAGCGCGTGGGATCGGCATTCAGGGCCTTGGAAAAGAAGGGCTTCCAATTCATAATGCGGTGCGCAGCGACCAGAGTTCCGGAAAAGCGCGCTTGGGCAGGGTGGATTGCAGATAGGATACGCCAGCGGTTCCTCCGGTTCCCATTTTGCCGCCAATGATCCGCTCCACGGTCAAAACATGCTTGTGCCGCCAGGTCGCCATCGCGTCATCGAGATCGACCAGTTTTTCGGCGAGCTGATAGAGCTCCCAATAGCGTTCGGTGTCGCGATATACTTCAAGGAACGCCGCTTCGACTTCAGGCGAGGCAACGTGGGACTGGCTGAAATCACGTTCGAGAATAGCGGATGGGATTGCAAAGCCTGCCCTTGCGAGCGCGGCAATGGCATGATCCCACAGACTGGGTTGGTCTAACGCGGTCTGCATGGCGGCCTGTGCTTCGGGCCGGTCATCTTGATATTTCAGAAAAGCCTTGTCCTTCAGGCCCAGCAAATATTCGACCGTGCGGAATTGATCCGATTGAAAGCCGGAACTGGCGCCCAATACATGGCGGAAGCGGCTATAGTCACTGGGCGTCATGGTGGAAAGCACATCCCAGCTTAAGGTCATCACGGCTTGAATCCGGCTGACCCGGGCCAGCGCCTTATAGGCTGGAACCAATGCATCATTGGCGATTTGCGATATGGCGAGATGCAGCTCCCGGATAATCTGTTTCAACCACAATTCTTTGGTTTGGTGAATGACGATGAACAGCATCTCGTCATCCAGATCTGACTGCGGATGCTGAGCGGAAAGAAGGGTGTCGAGGGTAAGATAGCTTGCGTAGGTGACATTCTGTTTTTTGGTCATGTGAGATGCTCATAGGTTTGTAGAATTATTTCGCGTTTGACTGCGAAAGCGTGAATTCATCTTCTACTCTAAATCGAAGCGCCTCAATGCAATTTTTTCACTTCAATCCAAGACGGCTCTATTCAGGTGCGGTTGCTGCATTTTAGCGATGAGTTGAGTTTCATTTTTATTGATAGGACGGAAGTGATATTTATAGTTATGGTATAACATAACTTATACGGGATTATGCTAGTGAGTTTAAATCGAATATTGACGGTAGTCTTTCTCACATTGATCCTTGCATTATCCGGCACACAGTCTGCCTATGCAGAGGATGGCGCCATAGTTTCCCGCGAAGCCTATGATTTTCCTTTCGCGACTTATGAAAAGTGGTTGGAGTTTTCCGATAGAGCTCCTGATCCAGCCTGGCACGCAGCTCAAATGAAGCAATTGGTTCCGCAGCAAGACTATGAACGATATGCCAGTAATCAGACAGTGCAAGCGGAGCGGATTGAGTATTTAAGCGATGGTTTGCGCATAAAATCTATTTTGGTTCGTCCTGCAAAAGTTATAAAGCCGCTTCCTATCATCTTGTTTGCTCATGGCGGTGTTGCGCAATGGGGCAAGATTACGTTTTTCGAGATTCTGGAATTCCATCGTTTAGCTGAACAAGGATATATTGTTGTCGCATCTACTTTTCGCGGCGAAGGCGGGAGTGAAGGTTGGCCCAATTTGGGGGTTGGTGATCGTGCCGATCTCATGAATCTGATAAAGATGGCACAGGGGTTGCCGGAAGCAGATGAAGAGAAAATTGGGCTGTGGGGTTTCTCCCGCGGCGCTGGCCTTGGCTATCGGGTTCTGGCTGTGACTGATATAATAGATGCAGCGTTTTTTATTGGCGCACGCACTGATCATTTGAATTCGAAGCGCCGCGCAGAGTTTGATGAATTTGTTTATCCAGACGTTGTTGATGCTTATGCAGCCGACAAGGATGCAGCCTTGAGACCGCTCTCGCCCCTATTTTGGCCAGAGAAACTATCAACAAAAACTCCTATCTATTTGCTGCATGGTACAGCTGATCAGCGTGTGGAAGCATGGAATTCCATTGCAATGGCGCGTAAGCTTGATGCTCTCAATCGGCCTTATGAGCTATTGCTGATCAATGGCGGATCGCACTACCTGATAGAGCACCAGCAAAGAGTTCGTCAGGAAATGGACCGTTGGTTTGCAAAGCACCTGAAATTGCAGGGCTCATAGAGTCTTAGAATAATTCCATCTGACTGCCTTTGACCACTGGGCGTCGGAAGAGGTCCGTGCGCAGTGCGAATTTGGCTTTGCCGAGGCCATGCTTGCGAGCTGCTATATCGACGCGGTGGTGCAGCAATTCTGCCCAAGGGCCTTGGCCTTTCATTCGGCTATGGAAATCGGGATCATTTTTCTTGCCGCTACGCAGTGATGCTATGATGCTCATGACCTTTTGCTTGCGATCTGGAAAATGGGCTTCGAGCCATTGTTCGAATAGAGGGGCAACCTCATGGGGCAGGCGTACGGGAATGATTGATACGCTTTGTGCGCCATGGTCTGCTGCGGCTTCTACAATTGCCTCTATCTCGTGATCGGTAATAGCAGGGATAACAGGGGCAATATTAACATGCACCGGGATATCAAGGGCCCGCAAATGGCTGACAGCAGATAGTCGTTTTATGGGCGAAGGCGCGCGTGGTTCAAGCAGACGCGCTGTGCGGGACTCCAAGGTCGTGACAGAGATGGCAACAGCAGTCAGGCCAAGCTCCGCCAGGGCTGCCAAAGTCTCGCTATCGTCAATCACTTTGTCAGATTTGGTGGTGATCCCGACCGGATGTCTGGTTTCCAACATCACTTCCAATATAGCGCGGGTGATACGATAACGCTTTTCAATTGGTTGATAGGGATCGGTATTCGTTCCTATTGCAATGGGCGCCGGCCGATATTTTGGTTTGGCCAATGTCTCTCGGAGCAATATTGCGGCATTGGGTTTGGCAAACAGCTTTGTTTCGAAATCGAGACCGGGCGACAGATCATGATAGGCATGGGTAGGGCGCGCATAGCAATAGACACATCCATGCTCGCATCCGCGATAGGCGTTTATCGAACGGTCAAAAGGAATGTCTGGAGATTTGTTGAAGCTCAATATGGATTTGGGAACTTCGGTCGTAACTTGGGTGCGCAGTTTTGTTGGGGCATCGCCTAATGCCTCACGATCATCCAGCCAGTCGCCATCGGCCTCGCGACTGGGTAAATTGAATCGATGACTTTCACTGTTTGTAACCGCGCCGCGCCCTTTCCGAGCGGGCAGAACCGGCCTTTCATTCTGTTCCATGCACCCGATATAGCATGAGAACAAAAAAAGAACAAACTTCTATTTTTCGAGTAATCTAGGCATTAGTTCGACAAAATTGCAGGGACGATGGCGGCTATCGAGTTGCGTATCCAATATCCCATTCCAGCCATCTTTGACTGCACCATTGGAGCCCGGTAGAGCGAATATATAAGTACCTCTGGAGACAACAGCGCAGGCGCGGGATTGGACGGTTGAGGTACCGATTTTTTCATAGCTTAACCAGCGAAACAGTTCACCAAAGCCCGGTATATCCTTGTCTTTGACAGCATCAAGCGCCTCTGGCGTAATATCACGCCCGGTAAGGCCGGTGCCGCCAGTGGTAATGATTGCATCAACGGCTTCTTCATCAATCCATTGATGCAATTGTGCGATAATTTTGGATTTCTCGTCGCGAATAAGGTTGCGATAGATCAGAGTGTGACCTTTGCCGGCGATACGGTCAGCCAATATGTCTCCAGAAGTGTCTTCCTTGAGAGAACGGGTGTCAGATACCGTCAAAAGAGCGATATTTATCGGCTTAAACGTCCGGCTTTCGTCTATAGGCATTGTTTTCTCCTATGATTTTTCGGCTGCTTTATAACCCATATTATCCGACTTTTATAAGCCATAAAGAATAGGGGCTTTTCGCCGGTGCTCTAACCGTCTAATCGCTTGTAATAATGTCGAACGTTCCGGACTTAACCGCAGTGATATTGGGCTTGATTCTCGCCGTCTGGTTGGGTGCGTCTGCATGGGCGGTGTGGACTGGTCTGGCGATGAAGAAAAAAGCTGCGGCCACTATGCGTCAATCCGGTCGTCTTGGGCGCCTGCTTGAAACATCGCCAGCGCTGCCCTTATTGGTCCGGTCGGATGGAAAATTGGAGGCATCACAGCGATTGATGCACTGGCTGGGTTTCGATTATTTGCCTGCCCATATCTCCGAACTTCACAGTAATGATGCGGGGATGAGCCGTGCCGACCTTGAAGGATTGACGCAGGACGTAAATCTTGCCCAAAAATCGGGAAGCAGCTTTGCCAGGGCGATCAAGGTCGCAGGATCGGACAAGGCGCTATATATTCGCGGCGGACTGGCTGATCAGAAAATAGCACCCAATGGCAGCGCGTTGCTTTGGATATTCGATGCGACGGATAGCCAGGGTCAGATCGAAAAGCTGCGCGCCGAAAATGAAGAGGCGCATGCTGCTTTCGATGCGCTCTCAGCTTTGATTGAGGCTGCACCTGTGCCGATGTGGCATCGGTCCCGCGACTTGCAGCTAACATTGGTGAATAGCGCCTATGTAAGGGCGGTGGACGCTGAAGACGGTGCGCAAGTTGTCGAAGAGGGCATTGAGCTAGTCGAGACGATTAATGGGGTCAGTCCGCAAGACGCGGCTGCACAAGCCAAAGAGAAAGGCGAACCCCATGAACGCGTTGTTGCCACCACAATTGGTGGACAGCGTCGCACCACGCAGGTGGTTGATGTGCCGCTGGGTAAATCAGGCATAGCGGGCTATGCGATTGACATTCAGGAGCTGATAGATTCACGCAAAGAGCAAAGACGGTTCAACGAATCGCAGCGTGACATGCTCGATAAAATATCCGCTGCTGTGGTGCAGTTCGACGCCGATAAATCTTTGCAATTTTGCAATCTCCCGTTTCAGCGGATCTTTTCGATGCGTCAGCAATGGATAGCAGAACGACCGGAATTTCCGCGCGTGCTAGACCGTATGCGCGAGATGAACCGTATTCCCGATGTGCGCGATTTCCCGGAATGGCGGGAAGAACGCACGGAATGGTTCAAATCTACCGGCTCAATCGAAGAAAATTGGCTATTGGCCGACGGTACGCATTTGCGAGTTATTGCCAATCCTACCCCCGATGGCGGCCTCTTGATGATCATCGAGGATCGCACTGAACAGGTTCAATTGGCTAGTGCGCGCGATACACTGCTGCGCGTACGAACGGCGACGTTTGACAATCTGTTTGAATCTGTGGCTGTCTTTGCCGCCGACGGCAAGCTCAACATCTGGAACCATCAGTTTGCCAGCATTTGGAACCTCGATGAAGAGGAATTGGGCAAACATCCTCGTGTTGATACGCTAATGCAAAAAATGGCCGTGCAGTTGAAACAGCCGGCCCGGATTTCCGAAGTCCGCGCGATGGTTCGTGCTGCGACGTCTGAACGGGAACAACAAAGCGGTCAAATGACCTTTGCCGACGGGCGTCGTTTTCAATATGCGGCAATACCGCTGCCTGATGGCAATGCATTATTCACTATGCTCGACATATCGGATAGCCGGCGGATCGAGCTGGCACTGCGCGAACGGAATGAAGCGCTGGTAGAGGCGGACTCGATCAAGGCTTCGTTCCTGTCCAATATGAGTTATGAATTCCGGACCCCACTGACGTCAATCGGCGGCTTTGCTGAATTGCTGGACAATGAAGTGGCGGGGCCATTAACCGAACAGGGCCATGAATATGCTAGGGCGATCCTGCAATCGGTCAAACGGCTTGGAATGCAGATTGATAACGTTCTCGACCTCAGCCAGAGTGAGGCAGGGGCCTTGCCGATTGCCAAGGAGAAGGTGAACCTTAACCAACTGGTAAAGGGTGTCGCAGAGCAATATGCCGACGATGCACAAGCCAAGAATATTGAGCTGGAATTGCAGCTTGATGACACGCTGGGATCAGCCTTGGCCGATAGAAAACGCCTGTCCCAAGCGATCGGACAGATTGTAGATAACAGCATCCGCTATACGGGCGAAGACGGGCGTTTGTTGATTAACGGTAGCGGCAATGTGAAACAGGCCGTCATCCATATTTCCGATAATGGTCCGGGCATGAGCGCGGGGCAGCAATCCAAAGCATTTGATAGTTTTGCGCGGTCGCGCAAGAAAACCGGTGAGACAGTCGGCGGGCTTGGCCTTCCACTCGCCCGGCAATTATTGCTTGCTCATGGCGGTGAACTTACTCTGACCTCGGAACCTGGTCAGGGAACGTTGGTCACCATTCATCTTCCGCGACAGTAAGCGGGGCATATCGTGATTTTGGACAGCGAAACAGCGACTATGGCTTTAGGTAAACAGCTCGCCGGCATGTTGCAGCCGGGTGACAAGATCGCCTTGTCCGGAACTCTAGGAGCAGGAAAAACGTCGTTGGCTCGCGGCATATTGCGCGGCTTGGGCTTTGAGGATGATGTTCCCAGTCCAACCTTTGCCATCGTCCAGCAATATGAAAAACCAGACGTACAACTGCCAGTAGCCCATGTGGATTTTTATCGGATCGAGGATGCGGATGAAATTCAGGAACTCGGGTTAGACGATATCTTGAATGACGGTGCAATTATTGCCGAATGGCCAGATCGAATGCCGGATAAATTCTGGACCGATGGTCTGCAAATTACGTTAGAAATACAAAATGATGATAGTCGCCGGTTGACTTGGACAGCTGGTACCGCTTGGAAAGACAGATGGCCAATAACATGACACCACCCGCCGCGGCGAAGGATTTTTTGAATGATCACGGCTGGGAAGGGGCGGAGATATTGCCCGTGGCCGGAGATGCATCTTTTCGTCGCTATTTTCGGGTGATCGCCGGGGATCGCAAGGCGATATTAATGGACGCACCGCCGCCACATGAAGATCCGCGTCCCTTCATTCATATTGCACGGCATTTGAAAGCTCAGCAATTTGCTGCACCGGAAATTTTTGGGGAGGATCTAACGCACGGCCTGGTTCTACTGGAGGATTTCGGTGACCATCGGATGCGGGAACATCTTGATCATCATCCGGAAGATGAAGAGGCGATTTATCGGCAGACCATTGATCTCATAAAGGCGCTGCATCAAAAGCCTGCTGCCGATTTACCGCATTATGACTGGGAGCAATATTTGAGAGAGGTTAACCTGCTTCCCGAATGGTATTGTCCTGTGCAATCACTGGATGTGGATCTGACCGGTTTTGTTGATGCATGGCAAGCCGTGTTAGAGCCAGTGATCGCTTCCCAGACGTCGCCGGTGACTGTCCTGCGCGATTATCATGCTGAAAACATCATGTTGTTGGATGATGATCGTCTGGGGCTTCTAGACTTTCAAGATGCTCTTGCGGGCCACGCAGCCTATGACCTTGTATCAATGTTGCAGGATGCTCGCCGCGATGTATCGGATGTTTTGGAAGAGGCGATGCTGCAATATTATCTTGATGGTCTGTCGGAAAGGGAAGCAAGCCAGTTTCGCAGCCATTATGCCATTTTAGGCGCGCAACGAAACACGAAGATTATCGGCATCTTTACCCGGCTCTATGCCAGAGATGGTAAAGCACGCTATCTTGATTTCCTGCCGAGGATGTGGCGATTGCTGGAAAAAGATCTTGCTCATTCCGACCTTGCTCCTGTTGCAGTATGGTTTGATCAAAATATTCCCGATGATGTCCGGAGCAAACCAATTGTGGCGGCACAGGCATGAGCAAGGTCGAAACCGCGATGGTCATGGCCGCTGGTCTTGGAAAGCGCATGCGGCCGCTAACCGCAACCCGCCCTAAGCCGCTTGTGAAAGTGGCAGGCAAAGCGATGATCGATCATTGTCTTGATAAGCTGTGGGAAGCGGGGGTGATGAAGGTCGTGGTGAATGCGCACTATTTACCGGATGCTTTGGAAGCGCATCTCAACGCGGTTAATTATCCCTTTGATATCAGGATTTCGGACGAACGGGCGCAGTTGATGGAAACCGGCGGCGGTATGGTACAGGCCGCATCGCTTATCGATGAGGATAGGTTTTTTTCCATAAACAGCGATAATCTTTGGACTGACGGACCAACCAATAGTTTGCAGAGATTGGAAGAGCGCTGGGACGACACAGAAATGGATGCCCTATTGTTGTTGGTACCGCAAAGCTCAGCGCATAACTACAAAGGTTCTGGTGACTTTAAGCTCGATGACCATGGCCGGGTTTCGCGGCGCTTGCCGGATCGCCAAGCGCCTTTCATCTATACAGGCATCCAGCTTCTTTCCAAACGCCTGCTGCGCGATGCGCCGGAAGGGCCTTTTTCGACCAATATTTTGTGGAGCAGGGCGATAGAGGAGGAGCGGCTCTTTGGGCTGGTCCATGAAGGGAACTGGTTCGAGGTTGGCTCGCCTGATGCGATTGCTCCGACTGAGGCGGCATTAACACGTGTTTAGGCCGGTATGACCCGGCGGTCGGCGCCTGAAGTATATAACATAGCCGCGCATGGCGGATTTGCGGATGCGTTAGCGCAGGGGTTGATTGATCGGTTTGCAAAAAATCCTCTGGAATTGGCTCGCGGCCTGATAATATTGCCTAATAACCGTGCGCGGCGAGCGGTGCATGATGCTTTTGTCAGGCTCAGCGAAAACGGCCTTTTACTACCACAAATGGCGGTGATTGGTGATCTGGAGCTGGATGAATCAATTGGCGTCGCGCTCGATCGCGGCGAGCTGGCGCTGGATATCCCTCCTGCAATTGATCCCCTTGACCGGTTATTGACAATAGCGCGACTGATTGAACGCGAAAGCGTGGCAATGGGTAGCCCGATATTGGCGAAAGAAGCGCTGCGGCTGGCCCGTGAATTTGCGCGAACACTGGACCAGCTGACGGTCGAAGAAATTGCCCTGAAGCAGTTATTTGACATTGAAGTCGAACCCGAGCTTTCCGGCCATTGGCAAAAATCCCTGTCCTTCTTCCGGTTGATTGCGGAAAAGTGGCAAGAGCAGTTGAACAATATGGGGCTGGTTGATGAGGCGGCCCGCCGCAACGCTCTTTTCGATCAAAGCGTCAAAAGCTGGAACACCAATCCACCCCGGCACTTTGTTGTCGCAGCTGGTATTACAACGTCTGCGCCAGCCATTGCGCGTTTTCTGCGTGCCATAGCGTTTCTTGAAAATGGCATGGTTGTGTTGCCAGATCTGGATATGGTCATGGCCGATGATGAATGGGAGATGTTGGGCCCGTTCGAGCAGGATGAAGCCATCGGCCGTGCCGAGCGAGCACAGGAAACCCATCCGCAATATCACATGAAATTGCTGCTGGAACGCATGTCCATCGCGCGCGGCGAAATATCTCGCTGGCCACGGACGGGACCGAGCGGCGCGGCAGCAAAGCGAAGCCGGGCGCTGAGCAATGCTTTCACAATCCCTAAACTGACATCACGCTGGCAATCATTGGAGACGAATGAGCGTAGCCTGGCAGGCGTGCAGCTTGTGGAAGCAAGGAACAGCGCCGAGGAAGCGCAAGTGGTAGCTTTATTGGCCCGAGAAGCCCTCGAAACACCGGAACGCCGTGTGGCGATTGTCACGCCAGACCGCGCGCTGGCTGGTCGGATATCAGCGCATCTTGAACGCTGGACGATAACGGCTGATGATACGGCAGGTCAGCCGTTATCGAAAAAGCCGGAAGGCGTGGTTTTTCTTGCCCTGCTATCTGCTGTGACAGATGGATTTCCACCCGCTGAATTTCTGGCTCTGTTGAAACATCCGCTGGTCATGGCAGGGGAAGAGCGTTTGGAATGGCTTGCGGCGGTGCGCAAACTTGACTTGCTCATGCGCGGCCCTCGACCTGCACCGGGTCTTTCTGGTCTCGATAGTCTGTTCCATGGCGAAAATCATAGAACCAAGGCTTTGCGTGACGAGCTCAATCCGTGGTGGCAAAACACCCGCAATATTTTTGAATCGGCAGCAGAGGCGCTTAGCGGCGCGATGGATTGGCCGACTATATTGGCCGAAATTCGGGCTCTCGCTGATCGACTAACCAATGGGCAGCTATGGGCTGGCCCAGCCGGACGCCAACTGGCCGATTTTCTGTCCGATATGGAAGAACGGGCGGCATTGGGGCCAAGGAAAATTCAACCGTCAGAAATCGCCAGCTATTTTGAAACTTTCTTGTCGGATATGCCCGTTCGTCCGCCCTATGCCGGGCATCCGCGTATCGCGCTTTACGGATTGCTGGAAGCGCGTTTGCAACAGGCGGAGCTCGTTATCTGTTGCGGTCTCAATGAAGGTAGCTGGCCGCAGGCCATTACCCCCGATCCCTGGCTTGCTCCGATGGTACGCAAGTCTCTCGGCCTACCAGCCCAGGAAAGACAAATCGGTCTGTCGGCGCACGATCTTGTCGGCGCTATGGGCGCCCAGAATGTCATACTGACGAGGGCCGAGCGCGATGGCTCCGGTCCAGCTATTGCCTCTCGCTTTTTGCTGCGGCTGAAAGCAATGTGCGGAGACAATCTGAAAGAACATCTCTCCGCTCAACATTTGGCGAAAGAGATTGATCAACCTGATATATTGATCCGTATAGAACAACCCGCACCGGAACCCAGTGCGGAACAGCGGTTGGTCAAACTGTCGGTGACCAATGTGGATCGTTTGATTGCCGATCCCTATGCGTTTTATGCCCTAAAGATCATGGGCTTGGGATCGCTCGATATGATTGATGCTGAACCAAGTCCAGCGTGGCGCGGTTCGATCATTCACGATATTTTGGACCGCTGGGCGAAAGAAGATGACTATGACCCCGACGCGCTAAAGCGCCGGGCACTGGAATTTCTCAACGAGCGTTCCTCCCATCCGCTGATGCGGACATTATGGGCGCCGCGATTGATGGAAGGTTTGTTGTGGGTGGCGGAAACGGTCGTGCAACAAGGCGAAAACCAGCGCTTACCTTTGAAATCCGAGCAGAAAGGAGCCGCACATATTGCGGGTATTGATCTGTTTGGCGTCGCCGACCGGATTGATCGAATGCCTGACGGTGGATTGGGAATCATCGATTATAAAACCGGTGGTCCCCCTTCGAACAAGGCCGTGAAAGAAGGGTTCTCGCTGCAACTTGGATTGCTCGGCGCCATTGCCGAACGCGGCGATTTTGGTGGACTGTCCGGCAACGCGAGTGGTTTTGAATATTGGTCGCTGGCGAAACAGGGCGGGAAGGACAGTTTCGGTTATATCGCGACGCCGACCAACCCGCGCAGCCCAGATAGAATCGAGACCGATCAGGTCGTCAATCATGCAGTGGCGGCGTTCACGGATGCCGTGAACAACTATATTCTGGGCAACGAACCCATGATTGCCAAGCTGCATCCTGAATATGCGCCTTATGGGGATTATGATCAGCTGATGCGGCTTGAGGAATGGTATGGCCGATCGGTAATAGCTGCGGGGGAGGGCGATCATGGGTAAGGCTTCCACCAGTCATCCCGTTCTATATCCACTCGCTGACAAGCAAAATGATGCAGTACAGCCTGATGAGAATATCTGGCTGAGTGCATCCGCCGGTACCGGAAAAACGCAGGTCTTAACAGCGCGCGTTTTCCGGCTCTTGCTGCGTGAGAATGTCGATCCAGAACATATATTATGCCTAACCTTCACTAAGGCAGGCGCGGCCGAGATGGCGGATCGTATTCATCGCCAGCTCGCCAGTTGGGTCCGACTTGATGATGCGAGTCTGGCCGCTGATCTGTCGGCCATCGGTGCGCCAGTGAGCCCCGAAACACGCGAATATGCCAGAACCCTTTTCGCACGGGTTTTGGATGCGCGCGGCGGCGGGCTGCGGATCATGACGATCCACAGCTTTTGTCAGGCGCTGCTCACGAGTTTCCCTGAAGAGGCAGCCATTCCGGCTCTGTTCAAACCAATTGAAGAGCGCAACCAAAAGATATTGGCGCGGCAGGCTTTGGGTGATTTGCTGCTAGAAGAGGAAGCCGCTGGAAATATCGCTATCATTCAGGCCATTCAGGCACTGAGTATTAGAATGGGTGAGGAAGAGGCAGAAAAATATCTTCTGACATGTGCCTCCAAAGCAGAAGCCATGGAGAATCTGCCGAGTGCCGTTCTTCCTTTTGTCCGGCGCTTGTTAAATTTGTCCTTGGACGGCGACGCACAAAACTGGCTGGAACAGCAATGTGGTGATGATCTGTTTGATACTGCAAGTCTGCAACATATGATCGACGCTTTGGCGGCTTGGGGCACCAAGACAGCGACGGGATATGTTGCCCAGATACAGACCTGGATCGCGGCCGATATTGCGCAGCGAGCGACCTTATTGCCGGAACTTCACAAGATATGGGCGAAGGCTGATGGCGAATGGCGGTCCGTTCCAAAGGGATTGGCAAAGGTTGCGCCGCAATATGAGGAACTCAGCGTTGCGCTATATGATCATTGCCGCCAGTTGATCGAAACCAAGGCGTTGTTTGATTATGCAGACCTGTTCGCAGGCGCATTGGATGCCGGTCGCGCTTTCTATCACCGCTATAAAGACGCTAAAAAGCTCAATGGCGTGGTCGATTTTGATGACATGATCCGGATGACCGCGAAATTGCTCAATCAAGGCAATATGGCGGAATGGATCCGCTACAAACTGGATCAACGCACCGATCATATATTGGTCGACGAAGCGCAGGATACCAACCTTGCGCAATGGGATATCGTAAGGGCTTTGGCTGGCGAGTTTTTTGCTGGATTGGGTGCCAGTGCCGAAAAAATCCGTACGTTGTTTACGGTTGGTGACTTCAAACAGGCAATTTTTGGTTTTCAAGGTACCAGCCCCTATAACTATGTCAGTGCGCGCGATGATTTCTTTGCGCGTGCAGAAGCATCAGGACGTGCCTTTGGCGATTTGTCGCTCGACCGTAGCTTCCGTTCGACGCCGCCTGTGCTTGAGGTGGTCGATCAGGTGCTCGACCATATTGGCGAAAAGGAATTGGGGCTCGATCAGCCCATTCCCAGACACGAAAGCAACTATGACGGAAAGTCCGGAAGTGTCCGATTGTGGAGACCCGTTGCCCATGGTGCGGTTAGCAATGCTGATGAAGAAGAAAACTGGCTGAGTGATGAAAAACGTGTTTTTGCCCAAAAGCTTGCAATTCAGATTAAAGAATGGCTCTCTCCTAAGAGCCCGCTTTGGTTAAGCCAGCAAGACCGCCCGCTGGAACCCAAGGATATCATGATCCTGGTCAGCAAGCGGGATGATTTGAGTGCGTTGATCGTGGCGCGTCTATTTGCAGAAAATGTACCTGTCGCTGGGATTGACCGGATTAGGCTGAATCAACCTTTGGTTGTGCAGGACATGCTGGCGGCGATCCGCTTTGTGTTGCAGCCGAATGATGATCTAAACTTGGCGTCATTATTGGTCTCACCGCTTTTGGGTTGGACGCAGGAAGACTTAATGGCGCGAGGATATCGCGGTGATGCCAATAAAGACAAAAGCTTGTGGGAATTTTTGCGGACGCAGGCTGATGTCGCAGAGCATATCGAACCTTTGCGGACATTGCTCAAAATGGCCGATTTCAACACGCCTTATCAGTTTATGGAAATGATTACTTCCGGACCGATGGAGGGGCGTAAGAAATTAACGGCACGGCTCAGTCATGCCGCGCTGGACCCCTTGGAGGAATTGCTGAACACCGCTCTGGCTTTTGAGCAAGATCATATCCCGACGTTGCAAGGCTTTCTCGACTGGTTCGATCGCGGTGATGTTGAGATCAAGCGGGACCAAGTAGAAGGCGGCAACGAAGTGCGCTTGATGACGGTCCATGGTGCCAAGGGTTTGCAGGCTCCTCTTGTCATCCTAGCCAACGCGACGTTTGATCCGGCGAACAAGAAAAGCGGTGGTTTTGAGATACCTGACCCCGACAGGCCGAAAGGGGAGCCGGAATTTCCAGTCGTCCCGGTTCGCAAGGCAGAGCGGGTGGGGTTGCTGGATGCCTACGCCACCTTGGCCGATGCGCGGGATATGGAGGAACATTGGCGGTTGCTCTATGTCGCGATGACGCGGGCGGAAGAACATTTGGTTGTCACCGGCATTTTGGGCCCCAAAGCGCGCGGTGAAGTGCCGGAGCGCAGCTGGTATGCTGCGGTTGAAAGGGGATTGGCCGGACTCGAGACGGATTGGACAGACAATGTGCGTTGGTTGGCCGAAAGGCGCTATATTGTTGATAACCCATCTGAAAGTCCCGTCATTGGTGCAAAAAAAAGTGGCGTTTCGGTGGGTGAGGAGCCTGAGATGTTGCCCGAGTGGCTATTCGCTCCGGCGCCCAAGGAAGCACGACCACCCCGTCCGCTAACGCCATCTGACCTTGGTCCCGATGATGCCGCTAATCCGCCACCGGACCAGATCATGCGTGATGCAGCGCAGCGCGGAAAGCTGCTCCACAGCCTGTTTGAACGATTGCCCGATATTGCCCCCGGAAAGCGGTTCGAAGTGGCGGATAGCTGGTTGTTGAAGCAAAAGCAGATAACCGATCCGGGGCAACGTCGGAGCCTGATTGATACAGTACAAACGGTGTTGGATAATCCCGATTGGTCGGCGTTGTTCTCGCCCGATAGTTTTGCCGAGGCGCCGATCGCTGCGGTTGTCGATCAGCATGTCGTTTCCGGAACCGTGGATCGCTTGCTGGTGACGGATGATCTGATCACTGTCGTTGATTTCAAAACTGGTCGTGCTGTGCCGAAAGAGGCAGCGCAATCGCCGCGCGCCTATCTGCGTCAAATGGCCGCCTATGTCGCTGCTCTGGAGAAGATATTCCCCGGCCGCCCTATCAAGGCGGCTCTACTGTATACGCAGGGGCCAATTTTGCTTCAGCTTTCTGCCGATCTGATCGAACGGCACAAGCCGGCGAACAAGACAGACTTGGAGCGCCCATGAAAATCCTTTTCGGGCAAAGACTTGAGCAATGGGTCATGCGAGCCTAGATTACATTCAAACAAGCAAAGGAGATTCCCTATGGCTACCAAAGCAATTACCGATGAGAGTTTTGAACAAGATGTCCTGAAAGCCGACGGCCCCGTGCTTGTCGATTTTTGGGCGGAATGGTGCGGCCCCTGTAAGATGATCGGTCCTGCGCTGGAAGAAATCAGCGATGAATTGGGCGAACAGGTGACCATCGCCAAGCTTAACATTGATGACAGCCCGGATGCGCCAGGCAAATATGGCGTGCGCGGCATTCCGACAATGATCCTGTTCAACAATGGTGAGCCGGTTGAAACCAAAGTCGGCGCAGCGCCCAAGAGCCAGCTCAAATCCTGGCTTGAAGAAAGCCTGCCAGCCTAATTATTGACTGGCTTAATCGCTAAGAACATCCCCCAGACGCTCGGCGGCCTCATCCCACAATTTAGGCGATGAGGCCCCGAGCAATCCGGTTTTGCGATCCGCAGGCCGATAGGCATCGCCATTCCAGCGAGCGGCTTTCCCACCCGCTTTGTTCAGGAACAATATGCCCGCGGCATGATCCCAGGGCAAGCTGCGTTCAAAAGTTGAAATATGGTTGGTACCGAGCGCTAATCGCGGATATTGCTCCGCCGCACAGCGCGGAATATCCACAATCTCATAATGCCCGTCAGCCGCGGCCAAAAGCTTGTCCCGCTGCTCTGACGTCATGAAGCCAGTGGCCAAAGCAGCCACCGGTTTGCCATCTGGATCGGCCGATACGCTAAGCTTTTCGCCATTGATGAACGCGCCTTGCCCTTTCGCGGCGTAACACAGCCGATCCTTCAGAGGATCATAAAGCCAGCCAGCAACGGTTTCATTTTCCTCCGACAGCGCGACTATCATTCCGAAAGGGGGCTTGCCTGCTGCAAAATTGCCGGTTCCATCAATCGGATCAATAATCCAAGCCTGATTATCACCCAGATGATCCATGACCGACGGATCGGCGGCGCTGGCCTCTTCACCCACAATAGCGGCATCGGGAAGGAGGGCGCCTAGCTTCTCACTGAGCATCTCTTCGCTCAACTTGTCAGCCACAGTCACCAGATCGCCTGGCGACTTCTCCTCAATATCCGCAGTCTTGAGATTTTGATAATGCGGGAGCACGACTTCTTTCGCCACATCCCTAAGGATATTCTGTACCGACAGATTAAGGGCGGAATGGATCATGCGGGGGACAAAACCTGACCCAGACGTGGGAAATGCACGTGCAAAGAACCGACTTGATCATCCTCTCGTTTGATAATGATCTCTCGATCATTGAGGCCCATCAATGTACCGATGACAGCCGCTGGATCCGGCGTTTCAGTTTTAACGGAAACCTTGTCACCGGCTGAAAAACCGGATGCAGGATCCACCGTTCCACCGCTTACGGGTTGTGATGCCTTGGCATAGTCGATCGCCTGCTGCCCCGTCCATTCCTCGAAATTGCCATAGCCTATTGAGTCGATCCGATCATACCAGGCGGTAACATCAGCACCAAAGTCCGATGGCTTTTTACCAGCAAAGCTGGCGAAGCGAATATTCATATATAGCATCAAGTCTGCGTGACCGGCTGTATCGCCGCTAATATAGTCCCGACCATCAGCCAGCGTTTCGGCGACCAATGCCGCGCCGGCATCAAACTGCCCCGTCAGATGGGGTACCATTGGCAAGAATTTCCGGCGGTCCATTCCGAAACGCTTGGCACGATCTTCCCAAAATTCATCACTGACAATTTCAGGATTGGTACCCAGAGCGACCCCCACCGCTGGCATGAACCACAGGCCGCCTGACCATAAAGCAATCATCCGACCGGCAAAGCCGAGGGGCTTTGGATAGAGGCTCGGTTCAGGTTTAAATGCTTCCAGCGCGTCGACGATGACGGCTGTGTCGCAATAGATTTCCGATCCGATTTGCAGCACCGGAATGCGTTCATAACCGCCGGTCAGGGCGCTCAGGTCGGGTTTAGGGCAAATGTCAGGCTGCTGGACAGACTTCCAGTCTATGCCCTTCAAACCCAAGGCAAGCCGCATGGCCTGTCCAAAGGGGGAGTTTTCATAGTGATGCAATAAGACTTCGGTCATCTTAGCTCCTGTAGTCGGCGTTGATTGAGATATATCCGTGGGTCAGGTCACAGGTCCAGACGGTGGCCTGACCCTTACCGATCCCGATATCAACGCTGATGTCAATTACGTCGCCTTTCAGGTGTTCTGCGACCGGAGCTTCGTCATAATCAGGTATAACCAGGCCATCGCGCGCAACGGTGGTGCCGCCAAATCCGATAGACAATCTGTCGCGGTCTGCTGGCTCTCCGGCTTTACCGACCGCCATGACCACACGGCCCCAATTGGCGTCTTCTCCGGCAATCGCGGTTTTGACCAGTGGTGAATTGGCGACCGAGAGAGCGATACGCTTGGCGCTTTCATCATTTTGCGCTCCGGTCACTGCAATTTCGATAAACTTGCTGGCACCTTCACCATCACAGACCACGAGATGGGCTAATTGCATGCACAAATCGCTCAAGGCCGCTTGAAACGCATCTGCACCGCCGTCGTCAAATGTCTCAAGGGCAGGGGCTTCATTTTGCCCTGTGGCAAAGACCAAGACAGTGTCACTGGTTGATGTATCACTATCGACGGTGATGCAGTTGAAGCTTTTCGCAGTCGCTGCATTCAGCATTTCCTGCAGCAAGCCAGCATCCACAGTCGCATCGGTAAAAATATAGCCGAGCATCGTAGCCATATCCGGCGCGATCATCCCGGATCCTTTAATAATACCATTCAGATGAACGGTCTTTCCGCCGATAATGGCGCTCGTGGTCGCCATTTTGGGGAAGGTATCGGTTGTCATAATCGTCGCGGCAGCCTCTTCCCAGCTACAAGGCGCGGCGGTGAAAGCGGCGTTTAACCCAGCTTCAGCCCGGTCTTTGGGCAAAGGTTCACCGATCACGCCGGTAGAGGAGACGAATATCTCTTCCTCGGTGCAACCCAAATGATCGCTGGTGAGCGATAATATCCGTTGCACCGCTTCCATACCGCGCGCACCGGTAAAGGCATTTGCGTTACCGGCATTAACGACCAGCGCCCGTGCCTTGCCACCCGGCAAGGCTTTGCGGCACCACTCCACCTCTGTGGACGGACATTTGCTTTGGGTTAGCACGCCCGCGACTGATGTGCCGCCGATCAGTTCTACATAAGTGAGGTCACAGCGATCCCATTCCTTGTACCGCGCCTGAGCGATGCGACAGGTGACGCCCGAAATTTCCGGGAGCTCTGGGATATCTGCGGGAGCAAGGGGCGATATAGTTTCTGACACTTAACTTGCCTTTATCTATTGGTTTGCTAAAGCGAAGTTCTTCTCACAGGGCTTATTGATGAACGTCTATATTGCAAGTTTTATGTTGCTGCTTTTCAATGCAGTGGGCGTTAATGCGCCGGCTACTGCTATGGCAACAGAGACGACTGGCAATGAAGTCGCATCCGAGGCTGAATTGGCGACGCCATCAGACTGGAACAAAGCTGCCCGGGCCTTCATTCAGAGCGAAACACCCTTTGCAGTTCGTGTGTCTGGCGGCCGCGATACCACTTCTGTGTGGTCGGTATTGCCGGTCCTTTCGACCATTGGTGACAAGCTGGAGCATGAAGAAGGCGCACCTTAGCCGTCTTCTGGACAATCACTCGCATTGAATTGTCCCCAATCGTCCCCAAATGCAGACAAGACTGAGCGTTAATTTCGCTCAACACCATAAGAAATATCGGAAATCATCATGATCGGCGGCTTTGCCAAATCCCTTTTCGGGTCTTCTAACGACCGTTACGTTAAATCCATCATGAAAGTGGTTGATAAGATCAACGCTTTCGAACCAGAAATTGAGCCGCTTAGCGATGAAGAACTGGCGGCCAAAACGCCATATTTCCGGGAGCGGGTAGCCAATGGCGAGACGCTGGATGACATCTTGCCGGAAGCATTTGCAGTTGTGCGTGAAGCAGCGAAACGTACCTTGGGACAGCGTCATTATGATGTGCAGATGGTTGGCGGAATCGTATTGCATCGCGGTGAAATTTCCGAGATGCGGACCGGTGAAGGTAAAACTCTGGTCGCAACGCTGGCTTGTTACCTTAATGCGATCGAAGGGAAGGGCGTTCATGTTGTTACCGTGAATGACTATCTTGCCCGCCGCGATGGCGAATGGATGAGTCAGGTCTATAATTTCCTTGGCATGAGCCTCGGCACAATCATTCCCAACATCAGCGAAGAACAACGACGTGAGGCTTATGCCGCCGATATCACCTACGGAACCAATAATGAATTTGGCTTCGATTATCTGCGCGACAATATGAAACATGATCGCGGCCAGATGGTCCAACGGCCGTTCAATTTCGCGATTGTTGATGAGGTGGATTCAATTCTGATCGACGAAGCGCGGACGCCGTTGATTATTTCTGGACCGACGGACGACAAGTCAGAGCTTTATGTTTCGGTGAACGAGGTTGTTCAGAACATTACCGAAGAAGACTATGAAAAAGACGAGAAAAGTCGCCAAATATCGCTGACTGAAGAGGGAACTGAGAAAGCCGAACGCTTGTTGGAAGAGGCAGGGTTGTTGGAAGGCAATAACCTCTATGATTTTGAAAATACCCAAGTTGTTCACCACCTGAACCAGGCTTTGATGGCTAATGTCATGCGCAAGCGGGACACGGACTACATCGTCAAGGACGGCAAAGTCGTCATTATCGATGAGTTTACTGGCCGTATGATGGATGGTCGCCGTTGGTCCAATGGACTGCATCAAGCGGTGGAGGCGAAAGAAGGTGTTCAGATCGAACCTGAGAACCAGACGATGGCATCCATCACGTTCCAGAACTATTTCCGGATGTATCCAAAATTGTCGGGTATGACCGGTACAGCAGCGACGGAAGCAGCAGAATTCTTTGAAATTTATAAGATGAATGTTGTTACAATTCCGACCAATAAGCCGATCCAGCGGCTCGACGAGAACGACGAATTTTATAAAAATACGATCGATAAATTCGCAGCGATCGCAAAGAAAATCAAAGAACATAGTGACAAAGGTCAGCCCGTGCTTGTTGGTACGGTTTCGATCGAGAAATCAGAGCTTTTGTCGGATTTTCTGAAAAAAGAAGACGTGACGCATAATGTGCTGAATGCGCGTTTTCATGAGCAGGAAGCGCATATTGTTGCGCAGGCCGGTAGCCCCGGTGCAGTGACCATCGCAACCAATATGGCAGGCCGCGGCACGGATATTCAGCTAGGCGGCAATATTGATTTTCGCGTCGAACAAGAACTCGCCGATATAGAAGAAGGTCCTGAGCGCGATAAGGCCATTGCCAAGATCGAGGAAGAAGTCCGTGCGCTGCGCGAAGAGGTTCGTGCTGCGGGTGGTTTGTTTGTATTGGGTACAGAACGGCATGAAAGCCGCCGTATTGATAACCAGCTACGTGGCCGTTCCGGTCGTCAAGGTGATCCGGGCCTCAGCCGCTTCTATCTCTGCCTGGAAGATGATCTCCTACGTATCTTTGGTACCGAGACGATGTTCGCCAAAATGATGAACAAAAATCTTGAAGATGGCGAAGCTATTGGTGGTAAATGGCTTTCGAAAGCCATTGAGACGGCACAGAAAAAAGTCGAAGCGCGCAATTACGAAGCGCGGAAGCAAGTCGTTGAATATGATGACGTAATGAACGACCAGCGGAAAGTGATCTACGAACAACGCGCCGAAATCATGGATGCCGAAACGGTTGGTGATGTTGTTGAGGATATGCGTCTTGAAACGGTAAACGCCATTGTTGCCGACAGCTGTCCTCCGGGCAGCTATCCGGAGCAATGGGAGACGGAAACACTCAAAACGCGGGTGGAAACGGTTTTTGGCCTCACACCCGATATCGATGCTTGGCTTCAAGAAGATGCCGTTGAGCCGGAAATTCTTGAGACGCGGATTGCCGAATTGGCCGATGCCGATTTCAACGCAAAAGTGGAACAGATTGATCCGGAAATCTGGGTGCAGATTGAAAAATCCATCCTCCTAGAATCGCTCGACCATAACTGGAAAGAGCATCTGGCTACTCTGGATGCGCTGCGACAGGTGGTGTTCCTGCGCGCTTACGCCCAGAAAAAACCGTTGGATGAGTATAAGAAAGAAGCCTTCGGCTTATTCGAACGCATGTTGGAAGTCATCCGTGAGAGCGTGACGAAAACCATCGCGGTGAGCCAGTTCCATCGTCAGGAAGAAATCGAAGTACCAGAATTGCCGGAACTACCAGATTTCCTGACGACGCACATCGATCCGCTTACCGGCGAAGATAACAGCGATGACATCGATGGTGGCACATTGGGTACGGTTTCCTCGACGCTACCGCCACGTCAGTCCGGCGGCGCGGCGCCCAATGATGTCAATTTTGATGGAGTCAGTCGTAACGCGCCATGTCCATGCGGTTCTGGTCGCAAGTATAAGCATTGCCACGGTAAATATTGATCCGGTGAGCCGCGTGCTGGGCGAGACCTGACATGGCTTTTGGCATTGCCGGTCTCGCATTGCTCTTTTTTCTGACAGCTGTGCTTTACGCATCTGTCGGTTTTGGAGGTGGCTCTACTTACATCGCGCTGCTTACACTGGCCGATATCGACTATCGGACGCTGCCGATTATCGCTCTGGTCTGCAATATCATTGTGGTTATGGGCGGTAGCTTGCGGTTTCACGCGCGCGGATTAATTGATTGGCTGCGGATTTGGCCGATCTTGCTGTTATCGGTGCCCGCTGCATGGGCAGGTGGCCGCCTGGTAATTGATCGTGATAGCTTTCTGATCTTATTGGGCATTTCATTAGTCGTTGCCGGGCTTTTACTCTTGGCAGAGCCGCTTTATCGCAATCGTCAAGCCGCATCGCATTCAACGCAGACACAGCAGATATGGTTCGCGCCAACTGCCGGCGGAGCAATTGGATTTATCTCCGGAATGGTAGGGATTGGTGGCGGCATATTCCTCGCGCCGCTTTTGTTTCTTACGAACTGGTCAGATAGCCGCAGGATAGCGGCTACTGCGAGTATATTCATTCTCGTGAACTCGATCAGCGGCCTTGTTGGGCAGCTTATGAAATCCCAATGGGAGCAGGGCGGCGGTATAATATTATCCTATTGGCCGCTTTTTGTTGCTGTGCTTATTGGCGGACAAATCGGCAGTTTTCTGGCAAGTAAAATACTACCGGAACAATGGATTCAGCGACTGACGGCGCTGTTGATTCTCTACGTAGCAATACGCATCCTCTGGCAGCAATTTGGCTAGATAGATGCGAGCACCTGACCGCAAGATGTTTTGCGGACTGAGTATATTGCGAATGTAGGAAAAGAAAAAATGGCTCCCCGGGACGGATTCGAACCATCGGCCAATCGATTAACAGTCGATTGCTCTACCACTGAGCTACCGGGGAATAGAAGCGATTTGCATCACAACGAGCGCGGCTATAGCAACGTCATTCGCACCCGGCAAGTCATCAAACAACAAATTGTTCCATAGCTATCCGATCATCCAAAGCATGTTCTGGATCAAACAGCATCGTGAGTGTCTGATTGCGGTCAATGGAGATCGTCACCTTGGCAACATCACGGACTTCCTGTTGGTCACCAACCGCGCTGACTGGTCGTTTTTCGGCGTTTAGTACTTTAATGCTGATCGGCATTTTGTCTGGTAAAATGGCCCCTTTCCATCGCCGTGGGCGGAACGGACTGATCGGTGTGAGGGCTAACAAATTTGAACCTAAGGGCAATATTGGTCCGTTGGCTGACAGATTATAGGCCGTTGAGCCCGCTGGCGTCGCGATTAACACGCCATCGCAAACCAGTTCTTCCAACATGATTCGGTTGTTGACCTGAATTTCAAGTTTTGCGGTTTGGCGTGTCTCTCTTAGCAGGGAAACTTCATTAATCGCTGGCAGCACAAAATTGGCGCCAGAAATTGTTTCAACTTCCATTTTGAGCGGACGAACCTTGAACGGCCGCGCACCCTCAATGCGCCGAACCAGATCATCTTCATGCCAGTTGTTCATCAGGAAACCCACTGTGCCCAGGTTCATCCCATATACTGGCATGATTTTCCGACGATTGAGCATTTGATGCAGTGTTTGCAGCATAAAGCCGTCGCCGCCGAGAACGACAGCCTGATCCGCTTCTTCAATCGGAACCCACTCCATCAATGGTTTGAGCTTTTCGCCCGCTTCCTGTGCTTGCGGGGTAGGTGACACGACCAGTGCCCATTTTGATTCACTCATCCGCCCGTGACGTTCATATGACGCTCCAATATCTCTGCGGACCCGTCTAACTGCGCATTAAAATCATGTCGTAACGGTTTGAGCTTCAAAGCCTTTTGAAGCAACCGATCAACAGCCTCAATGCCTTCATCGCGTACTGCGGCGCGTAAATCAACATGCGCATTGTGACCAAGGCACATAAATATCTTGCCATCTGTTGTTAGGCGTAAGCGATTGCAATTATCACAGAAATTCTGACTGAGTGGCGTTATCAAGCCAAGGCGTAGTCCCAAGGGCTCAACGGCCAGATAACGAGCTGGTCCAGCACTTTCGTGGTCAATTGGATTGGATGAATATTGTTTCAATAAGGGTGCTGTAAATTCCTCTACGGGAATATGTTCCAGTTTTCTGTCCGCTCCAACATCACCCAATGGCATCGTTTCAATGATTGTCAGATCATGCCCGTTTCTGGCGCAATATTCTGCCATGGGTAATAAAGCATCTTGATTAAATCCGCGCAACGCCACCATATTGATTTTGATCTGGATCCCGGCCTGCTTTGCGGCATCAATACCGTCGAGAACCTGTTCCACTTTTCCGCCACGGGTAATCTCTGCGAAATCGGTGGGATCAAGCGTATCCATGCTGACATTTATGCGCCGTACATTATGCGTGGCCAAATGACTGGCATATTCGCTCAGCAGTGTTCCATTTGTCGTAAGAGTTAATTCTTCTAACTCACCAGATTTAACTTTGCGTCCAAGCCTTTGGATCACTTCGCTCATATCACGTCTGACCAAGGGTTCACCGCCCGTAAGCCGAATTTTTCTCACGCCATGACCGATGAAACGCTCGGCAATCAGTGTGATTTCTTCCAATGTGAGTAGCTCGGATTTCGGCATAAAAGTCATTTTTTCCGACATGCAATATTGGCAGCGAAAATTGCAGCGGTCGGTAACCGATATTCTTAGATAGTCTATTTTACGGCCAAATCCGTCGAACATCATCATATCCCGTGAAATTGCTGGTAAAAATCCTAGCGTTTTGTTCAGATGCAAGCAACGGCCTATAAAGATTTAGCCGCTATGGAAAAGGATAGGGATTTTGTTGTTCGTTAAAGCGGCAAATATTACGAAACAGGGAAACCAAAAGTCATTCAAAAGTCGCAATCATTATCGGGACAAGCAGCTATAAAAAACCTGTTTCTATTGTCCTTTCATGACCGGGATCCCCTGGCTGCAAGAATTTCTGCTGGTGGTTGGCACGTGAGTTCGGCTCGGCGTAAAGATCGTCTAAGAGGTCGTTTTTTGTCGTCTAACGCCTTGATTGCAATGATTGACTTGCGCGATGCGGTTGATGATGGGCTGGCTGCAATTGTCGATTTGGCTAATCTGGATGAAAACTCCGGGATCGCGATTCTCGCCTTAGCGGATGGAGGAGCGCAGGACGATATTGCTGCAAAATGTTACCATGCCGGGGCCACTCATTTTTTGGATATTGCCAATCCTCAAGCCAATCTCGAGCAGGCCATAAACTTTGCTTATCGTTATGTTGAGAATGTACATGGCGGAGCGGAAGCTACGCATGATCTCAATAGGCTACTGACACAAGTTGGAGAACAATGGTCATTTTCGAAGGGCGATATCAGTAAGAACTGGGTTAGTGAGAAATTGAAATCGAATATGCCTGAAGTTGATTTCGACACTTACCCAACCACTGGAATTTATCGATTGCTGTCAGTCGAAGAACGCGCCCGTGTTCGGGGGGCGATGGGACGTCTGCGCTCTGGAGCTGCCCAGACCGCCATCGCACATGTAAGGAATGGCGATAAAATTATCCATCATCTGCATGATTCGGGCGAGCGCATTCATGGCCGTTTGGAGTATATTGTAGACAATGATGCGGAGCTTGGTTGGACTGGGCGAGATCTGTTATCGGGCCTGAGAAACGGTTCTGCGGCTAGAAATTGGATGCGCTGTCGCCTTGAGACCGGACGTAGTCTTGGCTTGATCATGTTTGGTCTGAAGAATTTTGCGACGATCAACGCAGCCTATGGACGTGCTATTGGCGACGAGATTATGCGCCGCATCGGCCAACGACTAATCACTGAAACGATCGATCATTCTGCCGATGATTGTCTGGTGGCCAGGATGGATGGGCAAAATTTTGTTGTGGTTATGGATTTCGAGCACGACCGAGAGGGTTTAGTACAAAATCTTGAGCGCTATACCGAAAAATTGCTCGGCCGCGTCTTTGAACCGATTTCTGTTGAAGCGCGTGAGATAGGATTAGTCGCGCGGGCGGGGGTAGCGATTGCAGGCGACTCTGCGGATGAAACTTTGCTCATTAGGCAAGCAACACTTGCTTTAGCAGAAGCGATGGCTTCCGATGCATTGCCATTGAAGATCAGCGCCTCGTCGGAAAAGAACATACTGCTGGAGCAGCAGTTAGAGGCTGATTTGCTCCATGCATTTGAGCGTGGTGACATAACAATCGCTCTACAACCGCAAATTAAGGTGGACACCGGGCAATTGACAGGCGCCGAAGCTTTGGCGCGTTGGAACCATCCGGAGCTCGGCTTTTTGGGTGCCGCGACGCTGTTCTCAGTAGCAGAGCGCGCTGGTTTAATGGAATTACTGTCTTCGCATATCCACAAGCTAGCCTTTAAAACAGCGGCACATTGGCCTGAGAGCCTCTCTTTCTTGCGCTTGTCCATAAATGTTACTGCTGGTGATATTGCCAATGCTGACTTTGTCAAAGCTATGATGCTGGGCATTGAAGATGCGGGGTTTGAAGCGGCACGAACAACCTTGGAGATAACGGAAAGCGAGTTAATTGGCGATATTACAAGCGCTGCACAACGGCTTGGAGCGCTCAGAGAACTAGGGCTACGTATCGCGATTGACGATTTTGGGACAGGTTATAGCAGTCTTTCCTATCTGAAGAACCTGCCGCTAGATTATCTCAAGATTGATAGCGGTTTGACGGCGGATATCAGTGGCTCGACAAAAGACCAGGTGGTCGTGAAATCTATCATTGAAATGGCCCATAGTCTGGATCTGTCCGTCATTGCCGAAGGCGTCGAAACAGAAGCACAGCTGGCAACGCTCGCAGAGCAAGGTTGCGAGTATTTTCAGGGCTTTCTGAGGTCTGGGCCGATTTCAGCAGAAGAATTTGAAATATACGCGTTGCGGAGCAATTGACGCGAATGAAATCAGCTTTGTTTCTGCTGAGCCAATTTTGATAATCCATTGCTGAGTTGTGTGAGGCCGTGAAGCCGTGACCGCGGATCACGCCAGCGTCGTTCAATAAACAGCTTGTTATCCGGCCTGATCTTGGCTGTTCCTTTCAAACGCTCGGCGTAAGCGAGCAGGCCGGGAACGTTGGGGAACTTATCGTTGTGAAAGCTGACCAAGGCCCCTCTCGGGCCCATTTCGATCTTCGCGATATGAGCCTTAACGCAGTTCATTTTAATTTCCATCAGCTTGAGAAGGTTGTCGGTTTCGACTGGCAAATCCCCAAACCGGTCAATCATTTCCGCGGCAAAGGCTTGAATTTCCTGATGAGTTTGAAGGCCGTTCATGCGCCGATATAGGCCCATTCGGAGTGATAGGTCGGGCACATAATTTTCTGGGATCAAAATTGGTGCATCAACCGTAATTTGCGGCGAGAAGCTCTCGGCGACGGAATCCAGTCCTGCCCCTTTGGCTTTCGCTTCCAGAATCGCGTCTTCCAGCATCGATTGATAGAGTTCAAAACCAACTTCACGGATATGCCCAGATTGCTCATCGCCAAGCAGATTGCCAGCACCACGAATGTCGAGATCATGACTCGCGAGTTCAAAGCCTGCGCCAAGGCTGTCCAGATCGCCGAGAATTTTTAACCGTTTTTCAGCCTTTTCGGTCACAATCCGGTCTTTTGGTGTGACCATATAGGCGTATGCACGCGTCTTCGAACGCCCGACCCGGCCGCGCAATTGGTAAAGTTGAGCAAGGCCAAAGCGATCTGCACGATGAATAATCAGGGTGTTCGCGCTGGGAATGTCTAGGCCGCTTTCCACAATGGTTGTCGCCAGAAGCACATCATATTTTTTGTCGTAAAAGGCCGACATCCTCTCTTCAACTTGTGCGGGAGGCATTTGGCCATGGGCGACGACGAAGCTGATATCGGGTGCATATTCTTTCAGAAACTCTTGAATTTCGGGCAGATCAGCAATGCGTGGAACAACTATGAAGCTTTGCCCGCCACGATAATGTTCGCGCATTAATGCTTCGCGTAAGGGGATCGGGTCCCATGGCATCACGTAAGTGCGCACGGCCAAGCGATCGACAGGTGGTGTTTGAATAACGGACAGCTCGCGTAATCCCGTCATCGCCATTTGTAATGTGCGCGGGATAGGTGTTGCTGTAAGCGTTAGAACGTGGACATCAGCTTTCATTGCCTTGAGCCGCTCTTTATGCGTCACACCAAATTTTTGTTCTTCATCTACGATGATAAGACCAAGCCGTTGAAACTCGATCGATTTAGCCAGCAATGCGTGCGTGCCAATGACAATATCAATTTTGCCATTTGTCAGACCTTCTTTGGTCTTTTTTGCCTCGGCAGCAGGTACCAGGCGCGATAACCGACCAAGATTGATTGGAAAAGGCCGGAAACGCTCCTCAAAATTGCTAAAATGCTGGCGTGCTAGCAACGTGGTTGGCGCGACAATGGCAACCTGCATACCTCCCATCGCAGCTGCGAAGGCGGCGCGCATGGCGACTTCGGTCTTGCCGAACCCGACGTCACCACAGACCAAACGGTCCATGGCTTTTCCAGAAGCCATATCGCCAAGCACTTCTTCAATCGCTTGCTGTTGATCGTCGGTTTCCTGATATGGAAAGCGATCAACAAAACCGGCCATCTCACTCGCTTCCATTCGGGCAGGTGTGGCGGGTTGTAACGCCCGCGCTGCAGCGGTTTTCAGGAGTTCATGTGCGATCGCTCTAATGCGCTCTTTGAGCTTCGACTTGCGCCTTTGCCAGCCTTCACCGCCCAATCGATCGAGAACAACTGTTTCGCCGCCTTCTCCATAGCGGCTAAGAACGTCGATATTCTCGACCGGGACAAATAGTTTATCGCCGCCAGCATATTTTAACGCCACACAGTCATGCGGACTTTCACCGACGGGAATTGAGACAATACCTTCATAAAGCCCGATGCCATGTTCCAGATGAACCACCAGATCGCCCTGGCTGAGGGCCGACAATTCTTCAATGAAAGCATCACCGCTCTTGCGCCGTTTTGACTTGCGTACGAGCCGATCACCGAAAATATCCTGTTCGGTAAGCAGCGCAATATTTTCGGCGCGGAATCCCGAGGCCATCGGCAAAACGGTCAACGCGACGGTTGCGCCTGCTTCACCGCAAGATTTCCAATCATCACAAATCGTCGCTGTATTGACGCCATGATCTTGAATCAAATCGAACAGTCTTGCCCGTGAACCGTTACTGTAGCTCGCCACTATTGCGGTAGTTCCGGCTTTTGTCAGTGTATTGAGATGTGCTGCCAGCGCTTTGTAGATATTCTCGTTTCGCGCGCGTTCCGGAGAGAAATCGCGTGGAGACGATACGGACAAGGAGAGAACGGATGCTGACTCTGGTTCGTCAAATTCACTGATAACGTGGATCGGGCCATTTGACTGTTGAGCCCGCCAGTCTGACGGTTCGAGATAGAGCATGTCCGGTGTTAACGGTCGGTAGCTCGACAAATTTGCTTTGTCCGCTTCCTGGCGGTTTTTGTAGTAATCGGCGATTGAAGCAAATTGCGCATCTGCCGCCGCTGTTACAGCCGAATCACGAATAATGATTGCATCGTCCGATAGATAATCGAAGAAACTGACCAGGCGATCCTCAATCAGCGGCAACCAATGTTCCATGCCAGAAAGCCTGCGGCCTTCGGATATGGATTGATATATAGGATCGCTGGTAGCGACGGCTCCAAAAAGCTCGCGATAGCGTGTGCGAAAGCGCGTGATACTGGTCTCATCCAGCAAAACCTCTGAAACCGGGAGAAGATCGAATCCGTCAACTTTTCCAATTGTGCGTTGGTCTGCCGGATCAAATTGGCGCAATGTCTCGATCTCATCGCCAAAAAGATCGATGCGTAGCGGCATATCGGCGCCGGGTGGAAAAAGGTCTATCAGTCCACCCCGCGCAGCAAATTCGCCGCTATCGGCCACGGTGTCAACCCGGACGAATCCATTGGCATAGAGAAAGGAGATCAATTTCTCCTGCTCTACCATGCTGCCGGGAGCAAGCCGCGTAACCAATTCCTTTATCCGTGCTGGTTCCAATACACGCTGGGTAACAGCATTGGCTGTGGTGATTACCAATTGGCCATCTGATGTAGGCTCGGCCAAACGAGATAAGGCCGCCAACCGTTCTGATGTGGTATGGAGTGCCGGCGATGCCCGGTCATAAGGCAGGCAGTCCCAGGCAGGAAACTCGATGATTTCCAATTCGGGTTGAAAATATCGAGCTGCTTGCGCCACGGCACTCATCGAAGCGTCGTCGGTAGCGATAAATACGGTCCGTCTGCCTGATTGAACCGCGATATCTGCAAGACAATAGGGTCGATAACCGGCCGTGGCTCCGGCCAGCGTTAAGCCGCTGTCAGCGGAAAGTAATTTATCTAGATATGACACTTAAATATTCTGTTCAGTTCGATTGCGGAGCGCTCATTTGGTGAAATCGAAATAGTCGAGCTTTTGCATAGCGACCATTTGATTGGTTTGAAATGGGGCAGGGGGCGGCTGTTTGCCGATCGCCCAAGCCATTATATCGACATCTTCTTCTTCCAGCAGTTTCTCAAACCAATTAATCTCGGCATCTGTCCAACTTTGACCCCATTTATCGAAAAACCCGCCAATCATATTGTCGGCTTCGCGCGTACCACGATGCCAGCTACGAAAATGCAATCGTTTCAGCCTGACTTCGCGTTCCATGTCTGCTCCTGATTAAAGATTTGTCGTTACGCAATGATGTGCGGAGTCTTTCTGGTATATCGGCCCCGCTTGCGTATATAGGCGGATAGACATGCGGCCCGAGATACTCAATCCATTATTTGGCGAAACACAGTCGCTCAAAGGCGTCGGCAAAGCCCTTGCCAAGCCGCTCGAAAAACTGCGCCTGATGCGAGTGAAAGATTTGCTCTATCATAAGCCCAGTTACTGGATGCGGCGAAAGCGCGTGCAAGAGTTGGATGAGGGAGATGTCGGTCTAACAATAATCGCAGAAGTGACCCCAGTCGATTATCGTAGCGGCGGTCCGCGCAGCCCGTTTCGGGTGCAGGCAACAGATGTGCAAGGCAATTATATAAGCCTGATCTTTTTTGGCAGAAATACAGGCTGGCCACGGAAGCTACTTCCCCTAGGTGAGAGTAAGATCATATCCGGCAAGTTGGAACGCTATGGTGACGAGCTGCAGATGCTGCATCCGGATGTGTTGGAGCTGGCGGAAGAGAAAGATATCGCGCTGGTAGAACCGATTTATCCTTTGGCCGACGGCCTAGGCAACAAGCGGATGGGGCAATTGATCACGCAAGCTGTGGAATTGGCACCGGAACTACCGGAATGGATTGAATCGAGCTTGCTGGAATCAAAGAAATGGGATGGTTGGCGAACGAATGTTGCTTCCTTGCATGGTCAGGAAAGCGCTGATCAATCAGACCGGCTCGCTTATGACGAGATTTTCGCCAATCAATTGGCTTTCATGTTGGTGCGGGCCAGCAATCGCCGCAAAAAAGGCGTATCGATTCAGGGGGACGGGCGTTTAAGAGATCAGATCAATCTGCCTTTTGAACTTACTGGAGCACAGAAACGCTGTATCTCAGAGATTGAAGGCGATCTGGCTCAATCTTCTCCGATGCTGAGGTTGTTACAGGGCGATGTGGGATCCGGGAAAACCTTGGTGGCGCTGATGGCGTTGCTCAATGCGGTTGAAGCTGGTTATCAAGGCGCTTTTCTGGCCCCGACCGAGATATTGGCACGCCAGCATTTTGAAGGTCTGCAAAAGCTGCTGACCGGGCTGCCGGTGAACATTGCCATCCTGACTGGACGCGACAAAGGCAAGATCAGGGAATCAACTTTGATCGGACTAGCCGATGGTTCGATTGATATATTGGTTGGCACCCACGCGATATTTCAGGAAAAAGTGCAGTATAAGAAACTGGCTATGGCGATTATTGACGAGCAGCATAAATTTGGTGTCTCTCAGCGCCTGATGCTGACCCAGAAGGCGGATCATACACCGCATCTCCTAGCTATGACGGCCACTCCGATTCCGCGAACGCTGACCCTCAGTCAATATGGCGAGATGGATGTCTCGCGCATCGACGAGCTCCCGCCGGGTCGGCAGACTATAGAAACCAGAGTCATTTCGGACGCTCGCTTGCCAGAGGTTGTTGATGGTCTTGCCAGGCATATCGCGGCAAATGGCCAAGCCTACTGGGTTTGTCCATTGGTGGAAGAAAGCGAGAAAAGTGACTTGGCCGCGGCCGAAGAACGAGCGGCGGTTTTGAAAGCGCGGTTCGGCGATCAAGTTGGTCTGGTTCATGGACGGATGAAGGGCCCCGAGAAAGACGCCGTTATGGAGCGCTTTCAACGAGGCGATATCCGATTGCTGGTCGCGACTACAGTGATTGAAGTCGGGGTCGATGTGCCAAATGCAAGCTTGATGATTATCGAGGCCGCTGATCGTTTTGGATTAGCCCAACTTCACCAACTTCGCGGGCGCGTGGGCAGGGGAGATGTGAAATCCAATTGCTTACTTTTGCGTGGCGACACCCTCAGCGAAACGGCACGGGCTCGGCTTTCCCTGTTGAGAGAAACCAATGACGGTTTCAAAATCGCAGAAGAAGATCTGCGCTTGCGTGGTGCAGGAGAGTTACTTGGCACCCGGCAATCTGGCGATGCCGGTTTTCGGATAGCAACGCCAGACCAGATATCGCAATTAATTGCAGCGGCCACCGATGATGCCCGCTTGCTGCTGGACCGTGATGGCGGGTTGGATAGTGAGCGCGGCCAAGCAGCGCGGATTGCTCTATATTTGTTTGAGCGGGACTGGGGAGTGAGTTTGCTCCGCAGCGGATAGCCTTATCAACTATCCGTATGTCCCATTTGGTCGAGCAATGCGACGAAATCAGGTTCGCGGATGACCCGTTCAAATTCAAAACCAGATCGGCCACTGTGAGACCAAACCAAAAACGCTTCAATACGTCCTGCGACGGGTAAACGAACGACAACCCGGTCACCTTTGTTTAACTCCACTTCATGGATAAACTGGCACCCATGGGCTGAAATATTACTCAATTTTACCGAAAACTCACCGTCTTTGCGAGTTTCGCAAATCGTTTCGAAGTCAACAGGAAAACGCGTCGCACGACGCATTTCTGGTGCTTTTGGCTTCGATGTGCTTGGCATTACAGACGCTCCGTCGTTCGGTGAAACCCTTCATTAACTTAGTTTTCCGAACAAATGGTAAATTAGCGTAACAATGTTCAAACTTTTATCACGTTCGCCGCAACAGACCGTGCTTTTTCTTGCCAGCGGATATTTTGACATCAACGTCCGCCAGTGCAACCATTGTACCGGCATCCTTAACTTGCTCATCATCGATCCGCGCGCCGCCGCCTGCGATCATTCGTTTTGCTTCTCCTTTGGATGCGCAGAAACCAATATCAACCAAGGCGTTAAGGATTGAAATCTGTTCATCGGAAACCTCTAACACCGGCAGGTCGCCACCCGACTGACCTTGCTCAAAAGTCTTTTGAGCAGTACTTGCCGCATTGTTCGCTGCGTCCTCGCCATGCGCCATAGCAGTCGCTGCATCAGCGAGGACTTTTTTGGCTTCATTGATTTCGGATCCTTCAAGGGTTTCCAACCGCATGATCTCAGCGAGATCGATATCGGTAAATAGCCGCATGAATTTGCCAACATCGCGATCGTCGGTATTGCGCCAGAATTGCCAATAGTCATATGGGCTCAATCGATCGGCATTTAACCAGATGGCACCATCTACAGATTTACCCATTTTCGAGCCGTCTGCCTTGGTGATCAGAGGCGTCGTCAGGCCGAAAAGCTCTGCGCCGTCTATGCGGCGGCCAAGTTCGATCCCATTGACGATGTTGCCCCATTGATCTGAACCGCCCAATTGCAAACGACAAGCGTGCTGGCGCGACAATTCAAGAAAATCATAAGCTTGCAATATCATATAATTAAATTCGAGGAAGGTGAGGGGTTGTTCCCGATCAAGGCGCAATTTGACTGAGTCGAATGTCAGCATCCGGTTGATCGTGAAATGGCGACCGACATCGCGGAGAAATGGAATATATTCGAGGCTATCCAACCAATCAGCATTATTGACCATGATAGCGTCGGTTGGTCCATCACCAAAGGTCAAGAACCGCTCGAAACAGGACCTTATCGATGCAATATTTGCATTGATTCCGTCATTGTCGAGCAGCTTGCGAACTTCATCTTTGCCAGAAGGGTCGCCGACTTTTGTTGTCCCACCACCCATCACAACAATTGGCTTGTGCCCAGCCTGTTGTAGGCGCCGCAAAAGCATGATGGAGACAAGGTTTCCAACGTGTAGCGAGTTGGCAGTTGCATCAAATCCGATATAGCCGGGAACAACCGTCTCACTGGAGAGCTCATCCAGCCCATCTGCGTCAGTTAATTGGTGGATATAGCCGCGATCATTCAGTAAGCGCAGGAGATCAGATTGATAATTGGTCATGGAGTGGTTCGTTACATGCAGCAGAGGAAACTCGCAATATGCGTTTAGACCTGCAATGCCATCCATTGACTCCTGTTTCAGTGGTGGACGAAATTTCGCTGACCTATGAATGGCAGGCGCATGGCAGCTTGTGGATGAGATATCATGCCGAGGGATTGCTTCACGACCTTGATTTGCCGGTTTCGACCAACCCACAGCGTGCCGACGGTTTGTGGGAAACTACCTGTTTCGAGCTATTTCTTCAGGAATCATCAGCGAACAGATATTGTGAGTTTAACTTTTCGCCGTCGAGTCGCTGGGCTGCCTATCAGTTTTCCGGCTATCGTGATGGAATGCGAAATCTCCAATTGCCGACGCCGCCCGATATTGTGCTTGATTTGAGCGATTCTCATTTCGCAATGGAGGTAACTCTTGGCTTACCTGATATCTGGGGAGAAGCTTCCCTTAACGCTGCGTTTTCGGCTGTAATTGCTGAAAATAGTGGCCCGAAATCCTATTGGGCTTTGTCGCACCCGCCCGGTAAACCGGATTTTCATCACAGGGATTGCTTTACGCATCAACTGAAGGCAGCAGGTAATTTATGAAATTTGGAATTGATCGACTTCTCGCTGAACCGGAATTGCGTGCACCGCTGGCCGGAAAACGGATTGCACTATTGGCGCACCCGGCATCCGTGACCGAAAACCTGACTCACTCGATGGATGCTCTGGCGCAGTGCGATGGCATAGAGTTAAGTTCTGCTTTTGGACCGCAACATGGCCTGCGTGGCGACAAACAGGATAACATGATCGAATCACCGGATTATGATGATCCGGTTTTGGGAATTCCAATATTCAGCCTCTATGGCGAAGTACGCCGGCCGACCAAGAAGATGATGGATAGTTTCGACATCATTCTGATCGATTTACAGGACCTAGGTTGCCGAATTTATACGTTCATCACGACCTTGCGCTATATATTGGAGGCGGCGGCCGAGCATGGCAAAGCTGTGTGGGTGCTTGATCGTCCCAATCCGGCGGGCCGTCCAATTGAGGGCATGATGCTAGAGGAAGGTTGGGAAAGCTTTGTCGGTGCTGCGCCGATGCCAATGCGCCACGGACTGACCATGGGTGAAATGGGGCGCTGGTTTGTTAGCTACTTCAATCTCGATGTCGAATATCATGTCGTCGAAATGCAGGGATGGCAGCCGGAAGGCCCGGGTTTAGGCTGGCCAACCGATCGAATTTGGATCAACCCAAGCCCCAATGCCCCCAATCTATCAATGGCGCGGGCCTATGCAGGTACAGTGATGTTGGAAGGTACGACATTGTCGGAAGGGCGAGGGACTACGCGGCCGCTTGAGCTATTTGGTGCGCCGGATATTGATGCGAAGGCTGTAATCGCTGAAATGCAGCGCAAGGCACCGCAATGGTTAGAAGGTTGCACCCTGCGTGAATGTTGGTTTGAACCAACTTTTCACAAACATGTTGGAATGCTTTGTAATGGCGTACAGATTCATGCCGAAGGTCCATCTTACAATCACGCCAAATTCCGTCCTTGGCGGTTGCAAGCATTGGCGCTCAAGGCAATCAGCAAACTATATTTTGGATATGAGCTTTGGCGCGATTTTGCTTATGAATATGAAGAAGGCAAGCTGGCGTTTGATGTTATTAACGGCGGTCCTGGATTGCGTGAATGGATCGAGAGTCCGTCAACAATTGCGAATGATCTGGAAGCCATAACCGCGCCGGATGAGCGGATGTGGGGGCAGATGCTAAAAGATTTTCTGATTTACTGACGCTCAGTCAGCAAAGGTGTGATATTTCTCTGCTGCTGGAGATTCGGTGGGAGCTGTCCAACGTGGCTCACCAGCTAATTGCGGATTAATAACAACCAAAACGGAACAATTATCAATTCGTCGGTCAACCGCTGCGATTTGTGCTGCCGGCGGTTCGCTGCCCAGCGAACGCACGGTTGGTTTGACCGTTTTGTCTAGATCAATATTTTCAACATGATCCTTACATTCGGAGTTGAGCGGCGCTGCGTGAGCAGGATTCGCTGCGGCTACCAAAGGTAATGTGGTGAGCAAAAATATTTTGTGCATCAGCAACCTCCTTGTTCTCTCCTTAGCATATTTGAGGGCTGTCAGAAACTGGGGTGGCCGCTTTAGACAAAGGATTGCCAATGCTGCATTGCAACATAGTTCTTGCGTCGTTCGACATTTTTGATATTTTGCACGGATGTTACCCAGTAAAGAATTTTTTGAAGGCGTTGCATTGAGGAAATGCGTGACCGCTACCTATAATCGGATGCAAGTTATGCTTGCACCCCACATCCTCTATACGCGCCATGATGAAATGCATGTTGATGCCGTAACAATCGAGCGGGAAGGGCAACCGCCTCGCGAGCCGAAGCTTGGAACATTCAAGCTTTCTGGCTTGAAAGACGTGGTGGTAGAAGATCGGCAGTTTGAATTGTCTGAGCTTTTCGATGCTACGGCCGAAAAATATGAGGGAACGACTTTGCTGGTGGTCGAAGCTTAAGCCTTCAAGATCCGTGTTTGCGGGTCAATTCCTTCATGGCGTCGCTCAAGCCTTCCAGTGTAAGCGGATACATCCGGTCATTCATCAATTCCTTGACGATTTTGACGCTCTGCGAATAGCCCCATTGCTTTTCAGGCACTGGATTGAGCCATGCTGTAGCGGGATAAGTATTGGTCATCCGTTGAAGCCAAGTTACGCCGGCTTCCTCGTTAAAATGCTCAACAGAACCACCCGGATGGGTGATTTCATAGGGACTCATCGACGCATCACCGACAAAAATCAGTTTATAATCATGACCATATTTGTGGAGAATATCCCATGTGTTGGTCCGCTCTGAAAAACGCCGCCGATTGTCTTTCCATACGCCTTCATAAAGACAGTTGTGGAAATAGAAAAATTCGAGATTTTTGAATTCAGACGTTGCAGCGGAGAAAAGCTCTTCACATAATTTGATGAAGGGATCCATCGATCCACCGACGTCCAAAAATAACAGCAATTTCACAGCATTATGGCGTTCCGGGCGCATATGGATGTCTAGCCATCCCTTTTTGGCTGTCCCGTTGATTGTGCTGTTTATATCAAGCTCGTCAGCCGAGCCTTCTCTAGCAAACCGACGCAGGCGGCGCATAGCCACCTTGATATTGCGCGTGCCGAGCTGTTTTGTATGGTCGAGATTTTGGAACTCACGCTTGTCCCAAACTTTGACGGCTTTCTTCTGGCCGCCTTCACCACCAATACGAACACCCTCTGGATTATATCCGCTATTTCCATAAGGCGAGGTGCCACCGGTGCCGATCCATTTGCTGCCACCTTCATGACGTTTTTCTTGCTCGGCGAGACGCTCTTTTAGCGTCTCCATAATCTCATCCCAGCTACCAAGCTTTTTGACTTCTGCCATCTCTTCTTCGGTGAGATATTTTTCGGCGACCGCCTTGAGCCAGTCAAGAGGGATTTCCTCTTCCTGCATACCATAGCTGGTTTCAATGCCTTTGAAGACTTTGGAGAAAACCTGATCAAAGCGATCCAAAAGTCCTTCATCTTTAACGAAAGTTGCGCGGGAGAGATAATAGAACTCTTCTGGACTACGCTGGATAACCTCTTTGTCCAATGCTTCCAGAAGTACCAGATGTTCTTTTAGCGATGCGGTTATGCCCGCAGCTCTGAGTTCGTCCATGAAGTTGAAGAACATTGACTGTCGCTCCGTTTAGCGCGCTTCGCGCTTCGCCATGAATGCCAGGCGTTCGAATAGCATGACGTCCTGTTCGTTTTTGAGCAATGCACCGTGCAAAGGTGGAATCGCCTTACTGGGATCCTGAGATTGTAGTACTTCGAGCGGCATGTCTTCGGCCAGTAATAGTTTCAACCAATCGAGCAATTCGGATGTGCTTGGTTTCTTCTTGAGGCCAGGAACTTCGCGGACATCATAAAAAATATCCATCGCTTTTTTGACCAAAATTCCTTGAATATCTGGGAAATGCACGTTGATAATTTCCTGCATCGTCTCGCGATCAGGGAATTTGATATAGTGGAAGAAACAGCGGCGCAGGAATGCATCAGGCAGTTCTTTTTCATTGTTGGACGTTATAACAACAATCGGACGTTCCGCCGCTTTGATGGTCTCTTTGGTCTCGTAAACATGAAATTCCATGCGGTCGAGTTCCTGCAACAAATCGTTCGGAAATTCGATATCCGCCTTGTCAATCTCATCGATCAACAGGACCGGTAATTCCTTGCTGGTAAAGGCTTCCCAGAGTTTGCCTTTGCGGATGTAGTTGGAAATATCATGAACCCGCTCGTCGCCTAACTGGCCATCGCGGAGCCTTGCAACGGCGTCATATTCATAGAGTCCCTGATGCGCTTTGGTTGTCGATTTGACATTCCATTCGATCAATGGCGCGCCGGTTGCCTTGGCAATTTCGTGAGCGAGGACGGTTTTACCAGTCCCTGGTTCACCCTTCACCAAAAGGGGCCGGCGAAGCGTAACGGCAGCGTTGACCGCAACCTTCAAATCATCGGTTGCTACATAGTCTTTTGTACCGTCAAAACGCATATTCCATAATCCCTTGCCGTAAACGTCAATGGATTAGCGATAGGGAAAAGGCCGTTTTGAGGCAAGTTAATCATTTAGTTAATCAAACAAAGATGCGATATCGCTGATCAGTCCACGTTACGCGCATTTCTGCGGGCTTCCAACAGCTGCCAAAGACCACGATGCTGGGTCAATATTTGGTCGACACCGAAATTAATGGCCCGTTCCACCGAGCTGGATTGCGACAACTTAGCGTTGAGGACTGTTGTCGCTTCAGATGATGGCAGGACTGCTGCACGTGGTTCAACGCCAAGCTTTATGGCGATTTGTTCAAGCAGAGGCCGGATCGCCTGCCAATCCAGAACCAATGCGAAAGAAGCACCGAGGGCACAACCATTGCGATCAGACTGTGAGAGCATTTCCAGCGCTTTGCGCTGTGCCAGAACGGTGGCATTGCTCTGATCTTCGGTGCGAACACCTGATATCGGACCCGCTGCGACGGTTAATCTGGTCAGAAAGGCTCTTTCTGCTGTGAAGCCATTCATGGCTTCAACTAGCCATTCGCGTGCGACTACATCTGCGGTCTTGGTTGCAGCATGGTCCACAACACCAGGATGACGACCGTGTAGCACGCATAGAAAATGAGCAATATCGGCAATATCGATTCCTTCCAGAATGGAAAAATCATCGTCAATTGCTTGGACGTAACTGGCCGATTGCGTGCCATGTTCGATTACGTGATCCATCAGAGACGGTCGCGCGGATGGTATTAAACTGGTTTCTGGCATTGCGCTCACATCACATAAGAGTTCGGGTTGATTCGTCCGACCTTTGCAAGTCGGGCAAACCTCATTGAATTCAGGATATAGAACGTAATTCTAAAGGTCCGGTTTACGCCGCGTTAGCTAAGTGCAAACCATAGTATCAGAAAGCCTGTGAATCTGGGCTTTATTGATCCAGAAAACTGCGCATTTTTCGGCTGCGGCTAGGATGTTTCAGTTTCCGCAACGCTTTTGCTTCGATCTGACGAATACGTTCGCGCGTCACACTGAACTGCTGTCCCACTTCTTCCAATGTGTGATCAGTGTTCATGCCAATACCAAAGCGCATACGCAAAACCCGTTCTTCCCGAGGAGTCAGGCTGGCCAGAACCCGTGTTACGGTCTCTTTCAAATTGGCCTGAATCGCAGCATCGACAGGGATGATCGCATTTTTATCTTCAATGAAATCACCCAGATGCGAATCTTCTTCGTCGCCAATAGGCGTTTCCAAACTGATCGGCTCTTTGGCGATTTTCATGACCTTGCGTACTTTTTCAAGTGGCATTGACAGGCGTTCCGCCATTTCTTCCGGTGTCGGTTCACGGCCTTGCTCATGAAGGAATTGACGAGACGTGCGGACCAATTTGTTGATCGTTTCGATCATATGGACCGGAATACGAATCGTCCGTGCCTGATCCGCGATTGATCGTGTGATCGCCTGTCGAATCCACCAGGTTGCGTAGGTCGAGAATTTATACCCACGACGATATTCAAACTTATCGACGGCTTTCATCAGGCCGATATTGCCTTCCTGAATCAGATCGAGGAATTGAAGGCCGCGATTGGTATATTTCTTGGCGATGGAAATAACGAGCCGCAAGTTGGCCTCCACCATTTCCTTCTTGGCAATACGGGCCTCGCGCTCGCCTTTTTGCACCATGTTGACGATGCGGCGGAATTCTTCGAGCGATGTCCCGGTTGCCGCCGAAATATCAGAAATCTCAGCGCGGATACGTTCGACTGAAACGGCTTCTTTCTCAGCAAAAGCTGCCCATTTTTTGTCTGTCTTGGCCATGCTTGCCAGCCAGCCATCATCCAGTTCATGGCCGACATAACCTTCCAAAAAGGCGCGGCGCGGGACCTTATGCCGCTCAGCTAAACGAAGCATTTGGCCGCCCAGTGCCGTCAGGCGACGGTTAAAAGAGTAAAGTTGATCGACAAGGAATTCGATCTTGTTTGCGTGGAATTGCACACTTTCAACCAAAGCGGTCAGCTCTTCGCGCAGGTTGTGATATTTTTTCTCTGATGCAGCGGGGAAATCATCACCAACGGCAAAGGCTTCCATCCGGGTATTTTGCAATTTGGAGAATTTCTTGAATACGGACGTGATGGTCGCGAATTTTTCCAAAGCTTCTGGTTTGAGCGCTTCTTCCATCTGAGCAAGAGAAAGCGTGTTATCCTCTTCCTCTTCTTCCACAACGCGCTTGGTGCGGCGCTCGGTCAGTTCATCTTCATCATCGCCTTCGCCTTCAGCGGCTTCCGGTTCATCTTCAACTTCATCGTCATCTTTGAACGAAGGACCCGCGGTTTTCTCGCTGATTTCGCCGTCATCATCATCTTCGTCTTCAAGATTTTCCGGCACAGGGTCTTTGGAGAGCATGGCATCAAGATCAAGAATCTCACGCAGCTGCATCTCGCCATCGTTCAAGGCCGTAGACCATTCAATAATAGCGTTGAAAGTTGTCGGGCTCTCACACAGGCCCCAGATCATGGTATCGCGGCCAGCCTCAATACGCTTGGCGATGGCAATTTCACCCTCACGGCTGAGTAGTTCGACAGCGCCCATTTCGCGGAGATACATGCGCACCGGATCATCGGTACGGTCGCCGGCGGCCTTTTTCGGTGCCGCTGCTGCTGTGGTCTTTTTATCTTTATCGGAACCGTCAATGGATTCGACTTCATCGCCGCCCATTTCTTCGGCGGCTTCATCGTCATTTTCGACGATTTTGACGCCCATGTCAGAAATGGATGACATCACGTCTTCAATTTGTTCGCTGGACATCTGATCCTGCGGCAGGGCTGTGTTTAATTCGTCGTACGTTAGGTAGCCGCGTTTTTTTGCCTTCGTGAGAAGCTTTTTAACGGCTGAGTCATTCATATCAATAAGCGGCGCATCTTCGGTTACCGCTGATTTTTTTGCTTTGCTTGCCAAGTTTCAAGGCCCCTAAAATTAAAAACTAATCTTCAAAGTTCACACAATTCACACGACATCGTCAATCTGGGTGAGCTCAACCAACCGTTCATGAAATTCCTGCTTTGCCCGCCGCAATCGTTGCTGCTCAGCATAGCTGTCTTCATCAAGATTATCCTGCACCCGCCGTGTTGCTTCCGCCAAAGCCGCTTCCAGTCCGGGACGCGCTGTGATCACTTTTATCGCTTCTGCCAAATCATTCTGCGCCCGTTCGATATAATCCGACGGGGCAGGATCTGGCAGTTTGCGGTTGAAAGTGAAATTCAGCGCATCGGCCCGTAACAGCCCATTTGCGACATTATAACAATCTGTCTGTTCCAATATGGTAAGAAGGGCCTGCATATCAAGCATTTCTTTACGCATTGCCGTACCTATTAACTCGGACAGCAAGGCCTGCATCTGCGAATCGGCGAGACGCAGCACGGTTAGTTCTTCAAAATGCTTGGAAATCTGCGAAGGATGGCGGATCAATCCCCCCAATATGGCTTTGGCAATGCGTAGGTCATGTCCTTCGACCAAAACGGATTTTGTATCGTCCATTGGTTTGAAGGAAACATATTGGGATTTGAATCCGCCCTTTGAGCGTTCGAATGGCCCGCGTCTCGGTTGACTATCGCGCTTTGCGAAAAAGGCATTTTCGTAGCGTTCTTGAAAATCTTGCCGATAATGCTGGGCAATGTCCTGATCCGCAATGTCGCGCACATGATCGGACAGACGCTTTTTAAGGCCCGCTTTGGTTTCTGGTGTGTTGAGCGGTTCAGCTTCAAACTCGACTTGCCAGATTTTGTCACCAAGCATTTGTGGCTTGTCGATCAATTCGGCAAAAGCTTGCGGTCCATCGGAGCGAATCAGGTCGTCAGGGTCTTGTCCCGCCGGCAAGGCGATGAAATTCAGGCTGTGAGACGGGCGCAGGATCGGTAGCGCCCTTAGCGCGCCGCGCATGGCCGCCTTTTGCCCGGCATTGTCCCCATCAAAGCAGAGAATTGGCGCTTCCACCATCTTCCAGATGCGTTCGATTTGATGTTCCGTAAGTGCGGTGCCGAGTGGTGCCACGACATCCTCAAAACCGGCCTGCGCCAGCGCAATGGCATCCATATAGCCTTCGACCACCAATATCCGCCCGGTCTGACGTGACGCAGGGGAGGCTTTATCCAGATTGTAGAGCGTGCGGCCCTTGTCGAACAACGGTGTGTCGGGAGAATTGAGATATTTAGGCTCGCCATCGCCCAATATCCGTCCGCCAAAGGCAATGACCCGGCCGCGTGGATCGCGGATCGGGATCATCAATCGCCCGCGAAAACGATCATAGGGATCGCGATCATCGACCTTGATCAACAGTCCAGCCTCAACCAACTGGTCGACCCCATGAACTGACAGCGCTTCTTTGAGCCGTCCGCGTGAATCTGGCGCAAAACCAAAGCCAAATTCGCGGATGGTCTTCTCCGAAATACCGCGATTTTTGAGGTATTCCCGAGCGGCGGCGCCCTCAATTCCATTGAATTGTGTAACAAACCAATCCTGTGCTGCGGCCATGACGTCATGCAATGTTGCTCGGGCTTCCTGACGCTGTGCCGCGCGCGGATCAGGGGCAGGGACTTCCATTTGTGCTTCAGCGGCCAAGTCTTTGACCGCGTCCATAAACCCCAGTCCGCGCTGGTCAGTCATCCAACGGATCGCATCGCCATGCGCGCCGCAACCAAAGCAATGGTAGAAGCCTTTTTCATCGTTGATGGTAAAGCTTGGCGTCTTCTCGTTGTGAAACGGGCAGCAGGCCTTAAACTCGCGCCCTGCCTTTTGCACCTTCACCGTCCGGCCAATCAGCGTGGACAAAGTGATCCGGCTGCGCAGTTCATCAAGCCATTGCGGAGAAAGAGTCATAAGCCTTGGATCAGCTGAGCGCTGCCTTTACCAGGCCGCTAGCCTTGCTCATGTCGATTTCGGTGCCGTGACGAGATTTCAGTTCCGCCATCACTCGGCCCATATCTTTCATCGATTCCGCACCAAGTTCTGTCTTGATTCCGTCGATCAACGCCGCCGTGTCGGCTTCGCTCAGCTGCGTGGGCAGGAATTCCTCGATCACGGCAAGCTCCATCCTCTCGCCCTTGGCCAATTCATCGCGGCCACCCGATTCGAACATCTCAATCGATTCGCGCCGTTGCTTGGCCATTTTCTGGAGCACGTCGGTGACCATGACATCGTCATCGAGCTTGCTGTCCTTGGTGCGCAGCTCGATATCCTTGTCCTTGATCTTTGCCAGCATGGCGCGTGTGGCAGCCGTGCGATCCTTGTCGCCAGCTTTCATGGCCGCAATTTGTGCCGCTTTCACGTCATCGCGAATCATAGCGTTCCCCGTAATTTTGGAATAAGCTACCAACATAGCCGCAACTTATTTTTTTTCATAGATTGTGACGTCAAAAATCTACACCTAGTCACGGCGAAATTTGCTTGAAGCGCAGGAGCATGGGGCTCCCGCCATATTAAAGGACAATGCCCATGACCGACACCAGCATCCCCGCCGCTCCCAAGGGCGCCACTGGGATATTGGTATTGGCCGATGGCACTATAGTGTGGGGCAGGGGCTTCGGCGCGACTGGCTCTGCGGTGGGTGAAGTCTGTTTCAACACCGCGATGACCGGCTATCAGGAGGTCATGACGGACCCCAGCTATGCGGGGCAGATCGTCACCTTTACCTTCCCCCATATCGGCAATGTCGGTACCAATGACGAGGATGTTGAGGCCGATAACCCGCACGCGCTGGGTTGTATCGTGCGCGAAGACGTTACGGAGCCGAGCAGCTTCCGGAATAACAAGCCCTTTGATCAATGGATGGCTGACAATGGCCGCATTGGATTGGCCGGTGTTGATACGCGGGCGTTAACGCGCCGGATCAGGGAAGCCGGCGCACCCAATGCGGTTATTGCACATGACCCTGATGGTGAGTTTGATATTGATGATCTGCTCGCAAAGGCACGGGATTGGGCCGGGCTTGAGGGCATGGATCTGGCGGTAGAGGTTACAGGTCATCAGACCAAGATTTGGGACAGCGGTGTCTGGCGCCTTGGCCATGGCTATACGCCATTCGATGAAATGGAGTCACGACCGCATGTTGTTGCTTTGGACTTTGGTGCGAAGCGGAATATCTTTAGAAACCTTGTGAAGGCCGGCGCAAAAGTTACTGTGGTTCCTGCGCAAACAACGCTTGATGACATCATGGCGTTGGATCCAGCAGGGGTGTTTCTGTCCAATGGTCCTGGTGATCCGGCGGCGACGGGTGAATATGCTGTACCGGTGATCAAGGGGCTGCTCGACAAGGATGTACCGATATTTGGCATCTGTTTGGGCCATCAGATGCTGGCGCTGGCCGCTGGTGCTGCGACCGTCAAAATGTTTCAGGGGCATCGCGGTGCCAACCATCCGGTGCAGAGACATGAAGACGGCACGGTTGAGATTACCAGCATGAACCATGGTTTTGCGGTCGACAGCGCAACGCTTCCCGATACCTTAGAGGAAACCCACACTAGCCTGTTTGACGGCAGCAATTGCGGCATATCATTCAAGGAAAAACGCGCCTTTGGTGTACAATATCATCCAGAGGCCAGTCCCGGACCGCAGGACAGCTTTTACTTGTTTCAGAAATTCGTCGACATGCTGCGGTGATCAGGAATGTAAAAAACAAAAATAAATCATGCAAATAATGAAAAATTGGCCGGAAGAGTAAAATCCTAATAGTGACAAACCACCTTAAAAATTGCGAAGGGGATCGGGCAGGGTTCGTGCCGTTCTATTCACATTTTCTATGTGATGAGATCTACGCAAATATTAAGGAAAAACATAATGCGGAAATTTCTCGTAATTTCGGCCACGATTTTGTTCGCGGCTTGCACCCCTGTCAAAGAACAAGCGATGACGGAATGCATGAAGCAAGCGGATGGCTTTCCGGGCTCCGTAGACCCCGAAAAACTCTGCACCTGCATGACCAAGGATATTCCCGAGGACGCCAATGTAGCGGATGCAGAAAAAGCCATGATGGGCAGCATGCAGGCCTGCGCCAGCGAAATGGTTGGGGATATGCTGTCGGACGGACTGCCAAGCGCCGAGAGTTCATCGGCGGCCGAATAAACCCGGATATATCATCATATAAAAGCTCTCTTTGCCATTCCGGCAGGGAGAGCTTTTGTTTTGTCGTCGAGGCGGGTGGTCCGCTCACCGCTCACCAACGCCCGCATGAAATTGCGCCATGCTGAGCAAATCGGCAAAGCTTGGCACTGCGATTGCGATAGCGGCGCTGCTAATTACGCCAATTTCTGTTGGTTCTGCTGCCCATGCCGAAGAATATCCATCGGCGGGGGAACGCTATGTCGGTGTCATTCGTGAAGAATGTAAGTTGGATGAGAATGTCGTACTTTACGACAAAGCTGCTGACGGTTCCGGCAGCTATTTATGGGTGCTACCCAATCCGGCACTGGGCGAAAAGTTCAACTGCGCTATGCGGGGGGCCAGAACCTATGGGATCGATTTCACGCTTGCTCCCTATGGCAAGTGGCCTGCGAAAGAAGATATCCAGAGCTGTTATGACCAGATTGACTTTACGGGTTTGCCGGGCGGGCAGCGCACAACCTGTGATGCGATGAACGTATCTTTGCAACTTGCTCGCTTGGATGGTGTAATGATCAATGTCTTCGCTGAAATGGACATGCTCGGTATCGATAAGGGCTTTGTCGAGCAAGCGCAGCTGGCTTTAACTGACTATAGCAACAAAATGTGTGCGATCGCGAGCCGGACAGAGTCTGCGCCATCTGCGGAATCAAATGGCCTGCATTGTATGGCGAAGATTATCTCGGCCCATACCGATATGATCCTTGCCAATCCGGTCGAACTGATGATCAAGGATGCCATGAACAGCAAGGAGCCAGAAAAATGAGCAGCGTTGATCCCGAATATCTGGCGCAAGAATGGGCGACCGATGACGAGATATTGGAGAATATGGCAGCAGGCGGCGATTTAGCGCATGTGATCAGAGAGATTAATGTGCAATTTGTCGGGGCTGTTGCGAACCTGAACAAGCTGAAAAACGACGCCAAAAAGCTCGGTTTCCAATCAGCCTTGGTCGAAAAGGACGAGGGCGAGTGGCAAATCGAGCTGCAAATCGACGCCGATACGCGGCAGGAAACTATCCGACAGCTGACGCGCAAATGCCTTGAAATTGAGCAGGATTATGACATTGATCATGACGGTTGGGGTTGTTTTGCCTGTAACGAGAATGGACCGATTTCTGATGAGAATCCTGCATAATGCCCAAAAGAACTGACATAAAATCCATCCTGATCATTGGCGCTGGCCCGATTGTTATCGGACAGGCCTGCGAATTTGATTATTCGGGGACACAGGCCTGTAAGGCGCTGAAAGAGGAGGGGTACCGGATCATCCTGGTGAACTCCAATCCGGCGACGATCATGACCGATCCCGACATGGCGGACGCGACTTATGTCGAACCGATTACGCCCGAAATTGTTGAGAAGATTATCGCCAAAGAACGCCCGGATGCGGTTCTGCCGACCATGGGCGGACAGACGGCACTGAACACGGCGCTGACGCTCAATAAAATGGGTGTTCTTGAAAAATATAACGTCCAGATGATCGGCGCGGATGCCGAAGCCATCGATAAAGCAGAAGATCGCGAGAAGTTTAAAGTTGCGATGGATAAAATCGGTCTGGAAAGTCCGCGTTCTGCCGTTGCGCATAGCGAAGAACAAGCGCTGGAGATTCTTGAAGATATCGGGCTGCCCGCGATCATGCGGCCAAGCTTTACCATGGGCGGCACCGGCGGCGGTGTGGCTTATAACCGCGAAGAGTTTATTCACTTTATCAGAACATCTTTGGAAGCCTCTCCAACCAATGAAGTGCTGATCGATGAATCGCTCATAGGCTGGAAAGAATATGAGATGGAGGTTGTGCGCGACAAAGCGGATAACTGCATCATCATCTGTTCTATCGAAAATGTTGACCCAATGGGTGTGCATACTGGCGATTCGATCACCGTGGCCCCCGCGCTGACGCTGACCGACAAAGAATATCAGATCATGCGCAACGCTTCTTTGGCGGTACTGAGGGAAATAGGAGTCGAAACAGGCGGTTCCAACGTACAGTTCGCAGTCAATCCGAAGGATGGACGGCTTGTTGTAATCGAAATGAACCCGCGGGTTTCGCGCAGTTCTGCGCTGGCGTCCAAGGCAACCGGCTTCCCGATTGCCAAAGTCGCGGCGAAGCTGGCTGTTGGCTACACGCTCGATGAGATTGATAACGACATTACCGGCGCGACGCCTGCGTCGTTTGAACCGACCATCGATTATGTAGTAACCAAAATTCCGCGCTTTGCGTTCGAGAAATTCAAGGGCGCTGAGCCTTTGCTGTCCACCGCGATGAAATCCGTCGGTGAAGTTATGGCCATTGGCCGCAATATCCATGAATCGCTGCAAAAGGCGCTGCGCGGCCTCGAAACCGGATTAGATGGTTTTAATCGGGTCCAAGACCTTATCGGTGCGCCGCGAGACGAGATTGCTGCCGAACTGGCGCGCGCCACGCCGGACCGACTGTTGGTAGCCGCGCAGGCGATGCGCGAGGGCTTTAGCGATACAGAAATCTTTGACATTGCTCATTATGATCCATGGTTTTTGGCGCGCATTCGCGAAATTATCGATGCCGAAACAGACATATTGGACAATGGCCTTCCCAATAACGAAAAGGAGCTACGCAAACTCAAATCCATGGGCTTTTCCGATGAACGGCTTGCGAAGCTGGCTGTGGATGCTGTCCACGTCGCTGGCGGGGCAGGGCGCGCGGTTGCTGGTGGACACGGCTTGGTTCATGATGCCGTTGCCGCCATGGCCGGCGCGACAACTGAGGCCGAAGTGCGCGCATTGCGCCACAAGTTGGGCGTCCGGCCCGTATTCAAGCGGATCGATACCTGCGCGGCGGAGTTTGAGGCCAAGACGCCCTATATGTACTCCACCTATGAAGCGCCGATTTTCGGGGAGCCGGAAAATGAGGCCATGCCTTCTGATCGTCGGAAAGTCGTGATTTTAGGCGGCGGTCCGAACCGGATCGGGCAGGGGATTGAGTTTGACTATTGCTGCTGTCATGCCTGTTTCGCGCTGGCCGATGCTGGCTTTGAAACCATCATGGTCAATTGCAATCCGGAGACGGTTTCGACCGATTATGATACGTCCGACCGGCTTTATTTTGAGCCACTGACTGCCGAAGATGTACTCGAAATTCTGACTGTGGAGCAGAGCAAGGGCGAATTGGTCGGTGTGATTGTCCAATTTGGCGGACAAACGCCGTTGAAATTGGCTTATGCGTTGGAAGAAGCGGGGATTCCGATCCTTGGTACAACGCCAGACGCCATTGATCTGGCCGAAGACCGCGAACGTTTTGCGAAGCTGGTCAATGATTTGAAGTTGAAGCAGCCTGAAAATGGCATGGCCCGGACAGAAGAAGAGGCGGTGAAAATCGCTGAACGTATCGGTTATCCGGTGCTGATCCGTCCTAGTTTCGTGCTTGGTGGTCGTGCTATGGAAATTGTCGACGGTCCAGCGCAACTGGAAGATTATATCAACACAGCTGTACAGGTTTCGGGCGATAGTCCGGTGCTGGTCGACCAATATCTCCGCGATGCGGTTGAAGTTGATGTCGATGCGATTTGCGACGGCGATGAAGTCGTTGTTTGTGGCGTGCTCCAGCATATTGAGGAAGCCGGCGTCCATAGCGGCGACAGCGCTTGCACCATCCCGCCCTATAATCTCTCTGACGAGATTATTGCCGAAATGGAGCGCCAGGCAGAGGCTTTGGCCTTTGGTTTGAAAGTACGCGGTTTGATGAACATTCAATTCGCCGTAAAAGATGGCGAAGTTTATCTCATTGAGGTCAATCCGCGCGCCAGCCGGACGGTGCCTTTTGTTGCCAAGGCTATTGGTGTGCCGATTGCCAAGATCGCGTCGCGCGTGATGGCGGGAGAGAAGCTCAAAGACTTGCCATCAATTGATAGGCATATCGATTATATCGCTGTGAAAGAAGCGGTCTTTCCGTTCAATCGTTTCCCTGGCATTGACCCGATACTGTCACCAGAAATGAAGTCTACCGGTGAAGTTATGGGCATTGATAAGAGCTTTGCGATTGCTTTCGGCAAGGCGCAACTGGGTGCGAATAATCATTTGCCGGATGGCGGGACGCTGTTCGTTTCTGTGAAAGAAACGGACAAGAAAGTGATTGAGCCAGCTGCGCGATTGGCAGAGAAATTGGGCTTCAAGATCATCGCGACCAGCGGAACTGCGGATTATCTCAGCGAAAGAGGCATTTCCGTTGAAAAAATCAATAAAGTAGCCGAGGGGCGGCCGCATATAGTGGACCGGATTATCGATAGCGACGTTGATCTGATTTTCAACACGACCGAAGGCTGGCAGTCGCTGAAAGACTCCAAATCTATTCGGGCGGGGGCGCTGAACGGCAAGATTCCTTACTATACAACTGCGACGGCAAGTGTTGCTGCGATGGAGGCAATTGCGGCCATGCGTGATGAGACTCTTGAAGTTCGTGCGCTTCAGTCTTATTATAAGACTTCGCAGACTTAAATCCCCGACAATCTGTCACACTGCGGGCGAGCCTTCACAGGGAGGGGCGCCGGGAACCTATTTTTGACGCAGTGGTGCTAAAAACCGCTGTGAATTGACGAAGAAAGGCCAAAAATGGCTGTAGAAAAAGTACCGATGCTGGCCGAGGGCCATGCCAAATTGGAAGCCGAGCTGAAGGCGCTCAAGGAAGAGCGGCCGCGCATTGTTGATGCGATTGAGGAAGCGCGCGCCCATGGTGATCTATCGGAAAATGCCGAATATCACGCTGCAAAAGAGCGTCAGGGTCAGGTCGAGGCGACTCTTGCTGATATCGAGGATAAGTTGAGCCGCGCACAGGTGATTGATCCGACGACCTTGTCGGGTGACAAAGCCGTATTTGGTGCGACGCTGACCTTACTCGACGAAGATGACAAGCCAGTGAAATATCAGCTTGTGGGTCAGGCCGAGGCCGATGCGAAAGTCGGTAAAATCAGCTATAACAGCCCGATTGGCCGTGCCTTTATCGGTCGCAGCGTCGGCGAAGAAATTGAAGTGACCGTTCCTGCGGGCGACAAATATTATCTTCTCGAAAAAATCGAGTTCATCTGATTTGATATGAACCTGCCGAACGGAAAACTAACCAACGGGCTGATCATCGCCAATGTCGTGATCTACCTGTTGTTATGGATTTCCGGATTGCAGGATGAAGCTGTTCTGCGCGGGGGGTTTTTCCCGATACGGCTAGGGGAAGGTCTGCCTGAGCTTGATGCCATGGGCGGGTTGGTCCCGGCATGGCTGACACCAATGTCTTCTGCTTTTCTACATGGCGGATTGATGCATATTGCGTTTAATATGCTGATGCTGCTGTTCTGTGGGCGTTTTGTGGAGCAGGCTTTGGGGCCGCAGCTGATGGCGGTTCTTTATGTAGTTGGCGCCTATGCAGCATCGCTAGCGGAATTTGCGGTTAATGGCCAGTCGGTGATCCCAGTGGTTGGCGCGAGTGGCGCAATATCAGCGATAATCGGTGCTTATGCGTTGTTATTTGCGCGCAATGAGGTGAAGCCTGTCGGGCCATTTCCGGGCCATATCGTGCGAATTGCATGGCTGACATTGGCCTGGATCGGTATCCAGTTGATGATTGGCGTTGCCTCACGCGGTAGCCTCAACGGTATCGCGATTTTTGCCCATATTGGTGGATTTGTTGCTGGCTTGGTTCTGACCCGGCCCTTGCTGCAATGGCGCTTCAAGAACGCCTAATCATTGCAATCAGTCTTCGGCGGGCAGTTCCGGCTCGAGCAGTTTGTGCAGGTGCACGATAACATATTTCATCTCGGCATCATCAACCGTACGCTGAGCGTTGGAGCGCCAGACGTCTTCGGCTTCTTCATAATTGGGAAACACACCAACAAGATCGACTTGGTCGAGATTCTCAAAATCAAGCCCGCGCGGATCCTTGACCCGTCCGCCCATTACCAGATGAATTTTGCTGCGCTCGCTCATATGTGCCCCAATCTTTGGATTATTTGCCTGGTTTTTCCGATTTTACCGCATCGGTAGCGGCTTCGGCGGCGCTCTTAGCAGCTTCGGCGGCTTTGCCAAGCAGATCTTTGATTTGATCCTGCACACTGTCTTTATCGAGACCGAGATTTTCAATCTGCTCCTGTCCTGCTTCTTTCGCCGCAACATATGCTTTTTTGGCAGTTTCATTGATCTTCTTACCGGCACCGCCGACATATTTGGTCTCGGTTTTGCTCTTGGGTAGTAAGGCTCCGACCAACGCACCAAGCGCCAATCCACCGGCAACCACGGCTAGTGGACTTTTGGTAATAGTCTCTTCCGATTTATTCGCAGCGGTTTTTGCCATTTGCTTGGTCGCGGCTACGCCTTCTGCGGCTTTCGCTTTACCGTCGCCCAACAAGGCGGCAGCCCGTTGCTTACTTTCAGACATTTTCTCCAAAGCTATTCCTGTGCCTTCGCCAGCCATTTCTTTGGCACTTTCCAGTCGTTCCCGGGAAGCGGCCCGCGCTTTTTCAATATTATCAGACAAATTACTCATCACTCACTCCTCGGAATCTGCACCATTCTCGCCGTCATTGGCGGCTTTGCGATTGGTGAAATAGTTGGTCAACGGTTTGCGGAGCGCCAGCAATGCGGCAGCAGCGGCCACTGACGCGACCTTTCCAGGGTTGTCTTTCACCCCTTGCAAGGCGCTTTCACCCGTTTTTTGAACGCGGTCTAGGGCCTTGTCCTTCGCTTCCTGAATAAGATTTGCCGGTCGCAAGCGCTCTTTCGTCTCGGAAATATCTTCCTTCAGGTTTTCGCGTGCTTCTTTTTTGTCAATCGCAAGGTTGCGTAGCTTGAAGATATCATCATTTTTCTGGGTCATTGATCATTTTCATCCAAAGGTAGTTTGCGCGCCCGTTTTATTGCCATAGTCATCAGAACCGTTGTCAGCAGCAAAGCGCCACCCGTCAACAGCCCCGTTGCCGCTACTGGTCCCCAATAATGTGATAATATCAACAAAATTCCCAATATCAGGGCAACCATAGTGGTAATCCCCAATATGATGGCGACACTGAACAGAACCAATACGGTCTTGGTCGCCGCCATATTGACGGATAATTTCACGCGGTAATATTCGATTTCTGCTTCCGCCAACTTGCGGACATCATCGACCAGATCACTGACCTGCAGCTTGAGTGGTTTGTCGTCCGTACTGGATACGGGCGCGTCGGTTTGCACCGTTTCACCTTCATCTGGAGACGGCTGATCCTCTATCGCTTCCTCTATCGCTGCATTCTTACTGTCCAACATTATCACCCATCGCGATCAATTTGGAATTGGTGATACACACTCTAGCTGCGATCATCCATCCCTGACTTGATCAGGCGTGAGACAAGCAGGCCGACAACAGCAGCGGCGCCGATAGCAACGGCAGGCCGTTTGCGGACAAAGCTGCGTGCGTCATCAACCATTTCGTCCACATCTTTTGAATTGACCTTCTCAGCAAAGGAAGAAACCGCATCAGCGGCAGAGCGAGCATAGTCGCCATATTTTTCACCAACATTTTCGTCGATGGTCTTTGCGCTATTCTCAATCATTTCGCTGAAAGTGCCAATTGCTTCACCAGCTTTGGTCTTCCCATCATTGGCGGTGGAGCGCGCTTTATCTATGGCACGATCTTTCAGATCGCTTGTAGCATTTGATTTGGAAGCGGCGGCGCGGGTTGCTCCAGCTTTCAGCGGGGCAGATGGTTTTGCCTTGGTAGCCTTTTTAACGTTAACCCCTTTGGCAGGCGTAGATTTTTTGGCTGCAGTGCGTTTGGCTGCCGGCTTCTTTGCAGCCGGTTTCTTGGCTGTTGTCTTGCGCGCTGCTGGTTTCTTTCCTTGATCGGCGGCCATATTCAAAATTCCTTCCTCAAAAACCCTTGCCATTTCAATGTAATCGATAATGCTATCGATCGGTTTTTCCCTTAAACACAGATGGTGTCTAATCCTTATGATTCAAGGGTAAATCACCGTATTCATGTCACGTTTTGTAAAGCTGGCGATTGCCACAAGCCTATCATGACGATAAGGGCTTTGCGATACGCAATCTTCCGCAGGAGTCTTTCCGAAAATGACAGCCATATTAGATCTTCACGCCCGCCAGATTTTGGATAGCCGAGGCAATCCAACTGTTGAAGTCGACATATTGCTGGAAGATGGCAGTTTTGGACGTGCAGCAGTCCCATCGGGTGCGTCAACCGGTGCTTATGAAGCTGTTGAATTGCGGGATGGCGACAAGAGCAAATATCTCGGCAAGGGCGTGCTCAAGGCTATTGAAGCTGTTAACGGAGAGATTAGCGATGCGCTGCTGGGTATCGACGCCGAAGATCAGGAAGAACTAGATGCGGTCATGATCACGCTGGATGGCACTGAGAATAAGAGCCGTCTGGGTGCCAATGCTCTATTGGGCGTCAGTCTTGCCGCGGCCAAGGCTGCTGCCGATGCGCGTGGCCTCCCGCTTTATCGTTATGTCGGCGGTGTGTCAGCTCGGGTGTTGCCGGTACCGATGATGAATATCATCAATGGTGGTGAGCATGCTGACAATCCGATTGATTTTCAGGAATTCATGGTCATGCCAGTGGGCGCGGGCAGCATTGCGGAAGCAGTACGTTGGGGGTCAGAGATTTTTCACACGCTAAAAGCCGGCTTGTCGGAAAAAGGCTTGGCGACAGCCGTCGGTGATGAAGGCGGATTTGCACCCAATCTAGGGTCGACCCGCGACGCACTTGATTTTGTTATGGCATCGATTGAAAAGGCCGGTTTCAAAGCTGGCGATGAAGTTGTTCTAGCACTGGATTGTGCTGCGACCGAGTTTTTCAAGGACGGCGAATACCACATTTCTGGCGAGAACAAGGTTTTGTCTCCTGCCGCAATGTCTGATTATCTCGCGGAACTTTGCAAAGACTACCCGATCAAATCGGTCGAAGATGGCATGGCTGAAGATGATTTTGAAGGCTGGAAACTGCTGACTGATGCCGTCGGCGATACCGTTCAACTGGTCGGAGATGATTTGTTTGTCACCAATCCGGCGCGGCTGTCACAGGGCATTAAAGATGGCTTGGCCAATAGTTTGCTGGTGAAGGTCAATCAAATTGGCACGCTATCGGAAACGTTGGAAGCTGTTCGTATGGCGCATAATGCATCTTATACGGCCGTGATGTCGCACCGTTCTGGCGAAACCGAAGATGCGACCATTGCTGATCTGGCAGTCGCCACAAATTGTGGGCAGATCAAAACAGGCAGCCTTGCACGGTCAGACCGGCTCGCTAAATATAATCAACTGATCCGGATTGAAGAAGAACTCGATACGGTCGCACATTATGCGGGGCGATCGATTTTTTCCTGAGATAGTCTTGGCTAAAGGGCATTTCGACGGCTTGAAACAGCTAATTTGAAATAAAAGTGTTAATGCGCTTGCCAGCGAATCAATATTCTGATTCAAGAGTAAATATGGCACATAAAGAGAAAATTGGTGGTTTGATCAAAGCGGCGCTTGGACCCGGCTTTGCGCTGCTGACTCTGCTTGCCATTGCTGGTTATGCGGTGCTTGGTCCGACCGGAGTTTTGGCTTGGGGCGAATATCGTACCACGCTTGATGAACGGGGTACACAGCTTGCTGCTCTTGAAGCAGAGCGGGATGCGTTGAAGAACCGCGTGGAGCTGCTTGATCCCAATGGTGCTGACCCTGATCTGGTCGGTGAATTGCTGCGCAAAGAAGGCAATTTTGTTCACCCGGACGAGATTATCGTTCCGCTAAAATAGCATCCGATTTCCAATTCAATTTTTTGTGCTATTTCCAACGTATTAGGCTTGGGAAATTAGCCCTATCTGTTTATGGTGTTGTGAAACCAGAAGGACAGGAAACTGCAAGCGTGGCAAAATCTCCCCAGAAAGCCCCATCAAAATCAAAAGCGCCCGTTAAAAGAGCGCCAAAGAAAACAACGGCAAAGGCGGCTAGTCGATTGCCGACAATAAAAACGCCAATGTACAAAGCCAACAAGACTGAGTTGATGGACTTTTATGAGCAGATGTTGCTCATCCGACGCTTTGAAGAAAAGGCAGGGCAGTTATATGGCCTCGGTCTGATTGGTGGTTTCTGTCATCTCTATATCGGTCAGGAAGCTGTCGTGACCGGACTGCAATCGGCGATTGAGCCGGGGAAAGACAGTGTGATTACCGGTTACCGCGATCATGGTCATATGTTGGCTTGCGGTATCGATCCTAATGTTGTCATGGCTGAGTTAACCGGTCGTGCATCCGGTATTTCCAAAGGTAAGGGCGGATCGATGCACATGTTCTCCGTTGAGCATGGTTTCTATGGTGGGCACGGGATCGTCGGTGCACAGGTGTCGCTCGGTACAGGTCTGGCTTTCGGACATAAATATAAGGAAGACGGCGGCGTTTGCTTGGCCTATTTTGGAGACGGCGCATCGAACCAGGGGCAAGTTTACGAGAGTTTCAACATGGCGGAGCTTTGGAAACTGCCAGTCATTTTCGTGATCGAGAATAATCAATATGCGATGGGGACCAGCGTCAATCGATCCTCATCGGAGGACCAGTTGTACCGTCGCGGGGAAAGTTTCCGCATTCCGGGTATGCAGGTTGATGGCATGGATGTATTGGCGGTGCGCGGCGCGGTTGAAGAAGCCTTGAAATATGTGCGCAGCGGCAAGGGGCCAGTTTTGATGGAACTCAAAACTTATCGCTATCGCGGTCACTCGATGTCCGACCCGGCAAGATATCGCAGCCGTGATGAGGTGCAGGGCGTTCGTGAAAAATCCGATCCGATCGAGCAGGTGAAAGCCATGTTGATGAAACAAGGCGTCAAGGAAGAGGATCTGAAAGCACTGGATAAAAAAGTGCGGAAGACTGTGATGGAGGCGGCTGATTTTGCTGAGGAATCTCCCGAGCCAGAGGCTTCTGAACTTTATACTGACGTGTTGGTGGAGCAATATTAATGGCGATCGAATTGAAAATGCCCGCGCTGTCGCCGACGATGGAAGAAGGTACGCTTGCCAAATGGCTGGTCAAAGAGGGTGATGAAGTAAGCTCCGGCGATATTTTGGCTGAGATTGAAACTGATAAGGCCACAATGGAATTTGAAGCGGTCGATGAAGGTGTGATTTCCAAAATTTTAATTGCTGACGGCACAGATGAAGTGGCGGTCGGAACAGTTATTGCCGAGATGATCGGCGAAGATGAAGAAGAAAGCGCTGCATCAACGCCAGCTCCGGCACCTAAGGCAGCGACCGAACTTGCTCCAGAGCCAACTCCGGAAGATGCTCCAGCTGCTCCTGTGTCTCGCGCTGATGATCCAGCCATTCCCGAAGGCACGGCTATGGCCACCATTACTGTCCGTGAAGCGCTACGTGATGCCATGGCCGAAGAAATGCGGACGGATGATGCCGTCTTTGTTATGGGCGAGGAAGTCGCTGAGTATCAGGGCGCTTACAAAGTAACCCAAGGTCTGCTGGATGAATTTGGTGCTAAGCGGGTAATAGATACGCCTATCACGGAACACGGTTTTGCCGGCATTGGTGCTGGTGCGGCCATGGGGGGATTGAAACCCATAGTGGAATTCATGACGTTCAACTTCGCGATGCAGGCGATTGACCACATCATTAATTCCGCAGCCAAGACTAATTATATGTCCGGCGGCCAGATGCGCTGCCCAATTGTTTTTCGCGGTCCAAACGGTGCTGCATCGCGTGTCGGTGCACAACATAGCCAGAATTACGGACCATGGTATGCGAGTGTTCCAGGCCTCATCGTCATCGCGCCCTATGATGCTGCCGATGCCAAAGGCTTGCTGAAAGCTGCAATCCGATGTCCTGATCCGGTGGTGTTTCTGGAGAATGAACTGCTTTACGGTCGTTCTTTTGAAATTCCTGATATCGAAGATTATGTCCTGCCTATTGGCAAAGCACGGATCATGCGTGAAGGCTCGGATGTCACAATCGTAAGTTACTCCATTGGAGTAGGCCTTGCGTTGGAGGCAGCAGACGCGCTAGCGGGCGAGGGGATTAATGCCGAAGTCATCGACTTGCGCACGCTACGTCCACTCGACACCGAAACAGTTTTGACAAGTCTTGCGAAAACCAATCGTTTGGTGGTTGCTGAAGAAGGTTGGCCGACCTGTTCCATCGCCAGCGAGATTATCGCTGTTTGTATGGAGCAAGGCTTCGATAACCTCGACGCACCAGTTGTACGCGTCACCAACGAAGATGTCCCGCTCCCTTATGCTGCGAACTTGGAGAAGGCAGCGTTGATCGACAGTGATCGGATTATCGCAGCCGCTAAGAAGGTTTGCTATCGTTAGCTGATGGTATCGTAACGATTACATGTCCAAAGGTCAGAGTTGGCGATGCCGCTTGCATTTCTCAAAGCATGGTCAGCGCGTTCTCGGGCCACAAAAGCGCTTTGATATCGAATGACCACGTTCCCGAAAACTCTGTCCGATACGAGCGGCTTATAGTCATATATTACTTCGACAAAATTTACTGCAGTTGCTGCTGTGGCTTCGATTTTCTTTCCAACTGGACCAATGCCGTCGGCAAGCGATGAATCGTTCTGACCATCGCCCTCGGCGCCATAGTTGGAAGTATAGTTCGTATTGCTACCATAGCATCTTTGCCAACGGATCCACTGCCCGGCGTCAGAACCTAATAGTCCGTTATGTTCTAAATTGGACAAAATGACTCTGGCGTTTGGTGAGAAGTCGATGCTGTTACCGGTAAGGTGGACGCCAGTGAATATTTCACGAATATCAGCCTCATCGATTGTGCTTCGCACGCGTGAGGCGTTATCCGCAGCCAACATGGCAACTTGGCTTACCTGAAGGTGAGCAATTGCTAGATTCGCTGTTTCCAAACCACCTAACCCAAATGTTAGTAGCAGCGGTGCTGTAAAGGCAAATTCGACTAAAGCGAGGCCGCTGGTGTCTTTCACAAGCGAAAGCTTGCTAAATTTACTTTTTGCGTTTTCTAATGAGTCAAAAATGTTGTTGTAAATCATACGATAGGCTCACATATTTCTGGGACGTCGGTTTGATCGCCATAGGGCTGGTTGCGAACAGCGGTGGTGTTTGTGGTTTTCATCGTCTCGCTCCATCCGAACATTTTTGCCAATGGGAAAAGGCGAGGTGACTCGATCTCAATCGTGTAACTCACAATGTCATCGGGTCCACCAGTACCGCTATTACCGAAGTTCACATCAAATTCACCATTGCGATTGCCATCTAGATAGCAGTCGCCTGGATCAAGGTTTCCATCACCATTGTCATCCGTAAGCAACTTTTCAGGTTTACCAATGCTGGTAAAATCGAAATAGCTTTTAACAAAGACTTTCGGTTCGACACCTTTGAGCAGCAGCGGTTTTAACTCTTCTTCCACCTTTTGCTCGATTTGAGTTACCGTCAACGCACCGGTCGAAGCTTGCCGTGATATCTCATGCAATTTAGACTTGGCGAGTGTGTCCAAATATCCTTGATAACCAAGGTCCGTCACACCCAGTAGGATCATCATTAAGGGCCCTACTACCAAACCGAATTCCATCAGCGTGGCGCCTTCCTCATCCTTACAAAACAGGCTTTCGAGCTTTTTACGATCGATCATTGTGATACCCTCAATCCGCCGATGGTTTTGGCAATATTGCTAAATGCGGCCTGCAGCGAATCATTGTCCGTTGCCGGCGCGGCGTGATCAGCACTTGATGCACAATCTTCCATGGCTTGGGTGACGTTGTTCACACCAAATTGGACTACCCAAATTGTAACACCTTGGTTGCGGATGGCTTGGCATATCAATTGAAAACGATTTTCTTGAATGTCATCCATATTGTTGTTGTTTGTCCCAGTTGGTGCAATCCTGCCATCCAGCTGATTGTAACCATAGACATTATATCTATCGCCATTGAAGTTCATCGCTCCATCGGTCATGAAAACGAGATGACGACCGATAGGAAAGCCGTTTCCGGTATATTGGTTTTCGGTAGCAAATAGGCCATTCTCGGACAGCAGTCTTGCACCCCAGATCATTCCGATGGTGTGGTTTGTCGCGCCGGTAGCGGTCAAATTGTCAATATAAGTGGTTAGATTTCCTCCCACTTCATCTCCATTGCTATCGAGCCCCGGCGATGTGATCGAGTCATATTGAGCCAAGCGTCTTGATGGTGTCGTACATTGCGACCCTCCGACACTATCTCCGTTTCTTTTATACTCAACACCCGGCCAAAGCGGGCGCCAACGTGATGCTGTATCGGTGGGTACTAGATCGATATCCAGATCAAGCGCAGCATCGGTTATAACTGTGCTATCCTTGGTGATTGTGGCGTCTGTATCGCGTTCTTCAATACACCCGGCCCATCGATCAAGCCGTAAACCGTTCTCTGTCGGACGTTGAACAGGATCTTCGTTCGAATCAATCGAGGCAACATATTCCGAGACATCATGGGTAAATTGCCCGTATTCCCAGCCGCTAAAGCTGACGGCATCGGATTGCCATTTATCGACAGTTATAAATTCGGGCTCACCGTTCCCACCTTGTTTTTCATAGGTTTCGACGTCGGTAACAACTTCGCGCTCACAGTCTTTCCAGTAAGCTGAGCCAACGGCATTCGAAGGTGGATTACCTGTCGAACCGTCCCAACTATGGTACGAATAGGTTACTGTTGTCAGCACTGAATATTGGCCGCTTGTATCAAGCGTTACGATTGGATTACCACTTGGATTTGCGGTCCAATACCCTGGCACACTTTGGTTTTGTCCAAATTGTGTCGTGCATTCTGGTCCATCTAACTGGGTCAAAAGCTCATAGTCGGTATCAGTCGTAGTCGATATCGGCGTAGCAGCAGAATCCGTACGTGGATCATAATTGGGATCAGGCGGAATGTAGTTGGGATTCGGAACCTCCCATGTGCCCCGGCGGGTTTGGTATGACCAACGATCATCTGCTTCGACGCCGGTTCCGCCAACGAGCCAGGCAGCGTTTTCTTTGTGTAGAAGTTCGCCGACGTTTACATGAGAGTTATAGTTTACGAAGCCATATCGTATCTGATTGTTCACCGCTCCACCGCCGCCGCCCGTACCGAGCGTTCCGTAGAAATCTTTCACAGCTTCACGAAGGCCATGAATTCTTTTTTCCGTTTCGACACTGGTGGTTTGTCCGTTAGGCTTCCAGTCCATCGATCCCGACAAATCGAGCACCATCATGACGTCGACATTGCCGACGTCCAAACGTGTCACACAGGACACTTTGACTGTCATATAGTCGTTGCCAAAAACCTTCATCAACGTGGTTGGAATTTGGGTTTGTGCGAACCCATCAACTGTCCTTGGTTCGACACCGTCAACGAACCGAGGATTGTCTTCGCCATTTATTTTTACAAATGGGTCCGTACCAAAGCTTCCCTCTGGAAAGTTAAAATCAAAAAACTTTCGCGCTTGAACTTTGTCAGCATCCTCCATCGTATCAGCCGTCATAGATCGACGTCCAGCCAACGCACCCGCGTCACATGCTTGTTGCAATCGGGCTTTAGCCATATATCCACGACCAATATCAACGCCGCCGCCAATAACTCCTACAATAGGGAAAATTGCTGCCGCCGCCATGGCTATGGTATTACCAGTCGTATCCGACCGCAATTTTTGCAAAAATGACTTCTGCAATTTTTTCTCGTTGTTAGTAACCATGCCCCTGGCCTCTTGTTTTTGCGTCAACAAATCATGTCGATAGATTTCAATTCAGCGTGTCTGATAGAGAGAAAAGGGTTAGCGGCTGACCAAAGGCTTTGGTTAAAGCGATCTTTACCTTGATTTTCGACGGAAAACTGGCGACGGCGTCGCTATGAATGACGCGCTTTTACAATTGGATCCGTTGCGACGATTGGTTTTGGCCTATGCAAAACGCCCTGATCGCGCGCGCTATGCACTTGCTTTTGCACTGGATTCGAGATTGGCGGAGGTTATCCGGTCCACCTCCGAAACATTGATTGGACAAATGCGGTTAACCTGGTGGCGCGATATTTTAACCAAGGCTGCCGCGGAGCGACCGAAGGGGGAACCGCTGGTTGCGTTGATAAACCAAGCGGAGCGGCAAGGAACCGATCTGACACCCTTATTGGACTTATTGGAAGGTTGGGAGTTTCTGCTGGATGACTTTCCTTGGGATTGCCGGCAATTTGACCAATATGCTGCGAAACGAGGAGAAGGGGTCTTCCAGTTTGCACTTCGAGGCAATGATAATCTGACTGATGATCAGAAAACCGTGGCGCAAGGCTGGGCACTTTGGGATTTTGCGCGCCATTGTAGTGATCCTGATATGCGCGAGCAGGCTTTTGATAAATGCCAAAGACTTTTTGAACGCGCGCCGTCGGTTCATTTTGACAGTAGCGGTCGGCCGCTCTCAATTTTCTGTAAATTGGCACAAAGCGATGCCACAAAAGGTTCGTTAACAGCCGATCTTTATCGGCCAAGGGTCGCTAGTAAGATCATCTGGCACGGCGTTACCGGCTGTTAACACCAGACGAAATAGCGGTAAGGAGCAGGCGGCACATGAAACGATATGTCGCCGGTGCTGGAACTATGATGCTGTTGATGGCCGCCGGCTTGTTTTTCTGGATTGGCGCCAACGGGCAGGAAGTTGTGTTTCCAGACGCACCACCACCACCGCCGCCGGAACAGAGCGAGCCAGAGGGTTTGCCAGAAGCCGATGAAAATGCTCCGGCTGTTGGTCCCCCACCACCAACCCCTCCGAAAGCTTATAAAGCGTCTCGGGAAGAACGGCGATTCAATCGCTATGATCGCAATCGCGATGAAGTTATCACGCGGCTTGAACTGATGAGTAGCCGCACCAAAGCATTCAAAGCCCTAGATAAGAATGGTGATAATTTACTGACTTTTGAAGAATGGGCGGTGGCAACCAGCGATCGTTTCGCCGGAGCGGACAAAGACGGAGATGGCCAGTTAACAAGAGAGGAATTCCGGACAACACGACCGAAGCGCAAAGCGGCCCGATGTAAATGTTAGAGGTTCAAACCTAGGCGGCTTGCGGCTCTCCAGTTGATAATTGTCGCCAATCCGCAAAGTCTTTGCGGGCACGCGCGGTGTAAGCTTCTTTTCGCTCTTTCTTTTTTACACGCTGCTCAAACGGTGGGAAAAGACCGAAATTGACGTTCATTGGTTGATAGTCCCGCGCATCCGCACCGCCGGTAATATGAGACAGTAACGCACCAAAGGCGGTTGTCTGTGGTGGATAGGCGAAAGGTTCGCCCCTAATTTCCGCTGCTACCATGCGCCCGACCATTAGCCCAACTGCGGCACTTTCTACATAACCTTCGCAGCCGGTAATCTGACCAGCAAAGCGGATATGCGGTGCCTTTTTGAGACGCATTTCCCGATCGAGTAATTTGGGTGCGTTGATGAACGTGTTCCGGTGCAGTCCCCCCATCCGTGCAAATTCTGCATTTTCAAGACCTGGAATAGATCGCAACAATTCTGCTTGCGCGCCATATTTCAGTTTGGTTTGAAACCCGACCATATTCCATAAAGTGCCGAGGGCATTATCCTGGCGCAACTGAACCACAGCATAAGCACTTTCGCCTGTATGTGCATTGGTCAGGCCGACGGGCTTCATCGGTCCAAAGCGCAGGGTTTCGGGACCACGTGACGCCATGACTTCAATTGGCATACAACCTTCGAAATAGGGTGTGTTTTTCTCCCATTCCTTGAAATCGGTCTTTTCGCCCTCCAGCAACCCCTGGATGAAGGCTTCATATTGCTGTCGATTCATCGGGCAGTTGATATAGTCCTTGCCATCACCTTCCGGACCGATTTTGTCCCAGCGGGACTGCATCCATGCGATATCCATATTGATGCTGTCTTTATGAGCAATCGGCGCAATGGCGTCGAAAAACGCCAGAGAATCTTCCCCGGTTGCTGCACCAATGCTTTGTGCCAGCGTCATGGCGGTGAGCGGCCCGGTCGCTACAATGGTCAAACCGCTTTCGGGCAATTGGTCGATCCGTTCGCGGACAATTTCAATATTTGGATGTTCGCTGAGTGCTTTGGTCACACCATCAGAGAAATGATCGCGATCCACCGCCAGAGCGGAACCTGCGGGCAGGCGGTTTTTGTCGCCTTCGCCTATGATGATTGAGCCCAGATCGCGCATTTCTGCATGGAGCAAGCCAACCGCATTTTTCTCAGCATCATCGGACCGGAAGCTGTTGGAGCAGACCAGTTCAGCCAATCCGTCCGTTTGATGCGCGGGCGTCATATCGCCGCTGCCACGCATTTCGGACAAGCGCACTTTTATGCCTGCTTCTGCCAATTGCCATGCTGCTTCTGATCCGGCGAGGCCGCCACCAATAATATGTACCTGTGTCATGGCGTCTCTGTGTTGCCGGAAATTGCAAAAGTCAATCTGGCAGAGAGTGGGAGAGCGTGATAGGCGGGTGGAATGAAACGCGCGATCATTGAGTCTCGTCCCTATTTATTGCTGAGCCTGTTGTTTGGTATCAGCTATTTCTTTGTGAAAGACGGCAATATACCGGGCATGTACCTGATGTTCTGGAAAGGGGCAGGGGTTGGCTTTCTTGCCGTCTATGCCATGCGGCGAGCGCATAATTTTGAAGGTAGATTGATTGCTGCCGTTATGGCCTTTGGTGCTTTGGGCGATATGCTGATTGAATTTGACCTCATGGCGGGGGCAGGCGCTTTCATCGTCGGTCATTGTATTGCGATCTGGCTTTATGCCCGACATCGGCGGGAAAAAACCTCTTTCAGCCAAAAAACCTTCGCCATATTATTGGTTCCGATCACTATGTTCATCGCATGGTCGCTACCCTTTGATCGAACGGAAGCTCTTGGCCTTGCGATTTACAGCCTGTTTCTAGCGGTCATGGCAGCAATGGCATGGACTAGCAGCTTTCCGCGCTATCGCGTTGGTATTGGTGCGCTAATGTTCATTATTTCTGACCTATTTATCTTTTCCAGAATGGGATTTTTAGAAAATTCAGTTATTCCAGATTGGACCATATGGCCGCTTTATTATGTCGGGCAGTTTTTGATTGTGACCGGCGTAGTGCGGACTTTGCGTAAAGAGATGGCGGTGCCAAACCCCTGATATCAGTTACTGGCTGCTATAGTAGTTCGGTGGAGCAGTCTGTCGTGGCCTTCATAGCCACCGGTAGCACAGTGGAGCACCGAGCGATTGTCCCACATCACCAGCATTCCCGGCTCCCACTTATGCCGATAGACAAACTCATCGCGACTTTGCCAAGCATAAAGCTCGGTTAACAGGGGTAGGGCTTCCTGCTGCGTCATGCCCTCAAATCCGATAATATAGCCCATGCAGCTGAACAGGCCAGGCCTGCCAGTTTCTGGGTGGGCACGAATGAGCGGATGAAGCTGAGTTTCTCGCGCAGATTCGTCCGGACGAATAGCCATACTGCGGCCTTCATCCTTTTCACCATAAGCCCCATCGGGCGCATAAGCCATTTTGGCGCTGTGGATGGCGATCTTGCCTTCCAGTTTCGCACGCATCTCTGACGGCATGACGTCAAGTGCCGCATGTTGATTGGCAAATAGCGTGTCGCCTCCAGAAGGCGGTATTGTGATGCCCCGCAGGCAGGTACCAGCAGGCGGATGCTCCTGAAAACTCCAGTCACTATGCCAGTTTTCGGCAAAAAGCGGTGATGTTTCATCTGCATCCCGGCGGATCGCAGCGATATGTTCACGACCCTCAATCGGATCGAAAAACGGATCATGGCCAAAGCCGCCAAAGTAGAGCGTAAAGCGTTCGAGATCATCATCGGACATGTCTTGCCCCGGAAAGGACAATACATGATGCTCCAGCCAAGCGGCACGGATTTCGGCCACTTGTTTGTCATTTAGTGGCCCTGACAGGTCAATTCCAGTAACAGTGGCCCCACAGGCCTGGCCAGAAGGTGTGGCAATGATGGACATATGATCCTCTCCTCAATCCCCGAATAAGTGGCAGGGTTTCACCAAGGAAGCCCGCATAAATCGATATGGCCCTTAATCTGGGCCGGTTTGGAAATGGGTAGCACCATGGTATTCCTAAACGCAAATGGACCGCTTTTGCCATATTGTTCAACTACAAGGTCGCCTTCAAACGGAGTCCAGCCCAGTTTATCGTAAAAAGCAGTGTTATGATCTTCGCAGAACAAAAGGCCAAAGGCGCAATTGGCTTCGGTTCGCAATAAATCCATCAGATGAAGCATGACCTGTTTGCCATAGCCTTGACCCTGAAATTCAGGCTCAGTCATGACGCCACCGATGCCCGCAACCGCCGTTTTGTGGCCGTCACACAAGACTTCGCGTTCATGGATGCCTGCTACAGCTCGAACGGCATTGTCAGCATATAGCAACACGCGTCTTTGTGCATATGACCATTCAATGCCGTGCATTGGTGTGTTGATAAGTTTTTCAGGCGGGTAGATGCGTTCCCGCATATCCGCAATTTCTGGCCAGCTCAGCGCGCCGTCTTTAACTGAAAAGCTCGGCGCGCTGGCAGTCATGTTTCGGGGTCATCTCCGGTTTCGGATTCTGCGGAAGTTTCTGGTGTAGTATCAGCCGCTAATTCCTCGGCGACCAACTCCTCCGCTTCGTTTTCCGGTTCATCTTCTTCATCGATCTTGGCCGCGCCAACCACCGTTTCACCCGGTGAGACATCAAAGAGCTTTACGCCCGAGCTATTACGCCCAATCACACGCATGTCCGCGACTTTCATGCGAATCAGCTTGGCTTGGTCGGTGACCAGCATGATCTGTTCTTCATTCTTGGCCTCAAAGCTGGCGATTACCGTCCCGTTGCGCTTGATATTGTCGATATTCAATATGCCCTGACCACCGCGTCCGGATTGGCGATATTCAAAGGCGCTTGAGCGCTTGCCATAGCCATTGGCGCAGACCGTCAGGATAAAGTCTTCAGTTTCCGAGAACTCGGCCAAACGCTCGGAAGAAAGTTCGGACGTGTTTTCATTCTCTTTCCAAGGCGCGGCTTTCAAATAAGCGTCACGTTCCTCGGTTGTAGCCTCAAACCCGCGCAATACGGATAGGGAAATCACTTCGTCATCATCTTTCAGCGCAATCCCACGGACGCCGGTAGATGTGCGGCTTTGGAAAGACCGCACGGCATCTCCGGCAAAACGGATCGCTTTGCCGTTCTTGGTTGCCAACAACACATCATCATCATCAGTGAGCAATTCCACGCCGATCAGGTGATCGTCGCTATCCTCATCAAATTTCATAGCAAATTTGCCGTTGGATGGGACGTTGGTGAAACTATCCATGCTGTTACGCCGCACGCTGCCCTTTGCCGTTGCGAACATTACATGCAAAGAACCCCATTCCGCTTCATCTTCCGGCAATGGAAGAACGGTTGAAATGGTTTCCCCCTCAGCCAGCGGCAACAGGTTGACCATCGGTCGTCCTTTGGTCTGAGGCCCGCCTTCTGGCAATTTCCAGACTTTCAGGCGGTAAACCTTGCCGTGAGTAGAGAAAAACAGCACCGGCGTATGCGTTGATGTGACGAACAATTCGGTAATCGCGTCCTCGTCCTTGGTCGCCATTCCTGCCCGGCCTTTGCCACCGCGGCGCTGCGCCCGGAAGGTGTCCAGCGGTGTCCGTTTGATGTAGCCGCCATGAGTCACAGTCACGACCATTTCCGCACGTTCCATCAGGTCTTCGTCTTCTAGACCATCCCAGGCGGCGGTAATTTCACTGACACGCGGCGTCGCAAATTCATCGCGTACCGTTTCCAGCTCTTCCCGCATCACGGCATAGAGTTTGACGCGGTCGGCCAATATTGAGAGGTATTCTTCAATAGCGCTTGCAAGCTCTTTTAATTCATCACCAATTTCTTCACGGCCAAGAGCAGTCAGTTTCTGCAGGCGTAGATCCAATATCGCTTTGACCTGAATGGCAGAGAGCTTGTAAATATCGCCCTCAACCTCGGTTTCAGTTGCTTCGACCAGTTTGATATAGCCAGCAATTTCGGCAATCGGCCATTCCCGGGCCAACAAGGACTCTCGAGCTTCCACAGGGGTTGATGATCCGCGAATGATACGAACCACTTCATCCATATTGGTGACCGCTACGACCAACCCGAGCAAGACATGCGCGCGTTCACGGGCTTTATTCAGTTCAAACTTGGTTCGGCGGGTAATGACTTCTTCGCGGAATTTGACGAACGCTTCGATTATGTCGCGTAGGTTGAGTACTTCGGGCCGACCACCACGAATCGCCAGCATATTAGCGGGAAAACTCGATTGGGCGGGGGTGAAGCGCCAGATCTGGTTTAGCACCACGTCAGCGGTAGCATCACGTTTCAGGTCGATAACGACGCGGACACCGGCACGGCTTGATTCATCGCGAATGTCGGAAACGCCTTCAATCCGCTTGTCTTTGGCTGCTTCGGCAATTTTCTCGACGAGACCTGACTTGCCAACTTGAAAAGGAATGGAAGTCAGAACAATGGAACGTTTGTCGCCGCGTCCTTCTTCAATTTCATGACGCGCGCGCATCATGATCGATCCGCGCCCCTCTTTATAGGCTGATTTGGCACCGGATTGACCCAATATCAAAGGTGCCGTTGGAAAATCAGGGCCAGGAATAATGTCGATCAGTTCGTCAACTGTAATCCCTGAATTATCCATATAAGCGAGACAAGCGGTGATCACCTCGCCGAGATTATGTGGCGGGATATTGGTTGCCATGCCGACAGCGATACCGCCCGCGCCATTGACCAACAGGTTGGGGAAGCGGGCAGGCAGAACCGAGGGTTCTCTGCGGCTGCCGTCATAATTATCGACAAAATCGACGGTATCCTTGTCGAGATCGTTGAGCAGGCTGTTGGCCACCTTGTTCAACCGTGCCTCTGTATACCGCATTGATGCAGGCATATCGGGGTCCATCGAACCGAAATTACCCTGACCATCGATCAGCGGCACGCGCATTGACCAGTCCTGCGTCATCCGCGCCAAAGCCATATAAATCGCGCTGTCGCCGTGGGGGTGATAATTGCCCATCACATCGCCGACAATTTTGGCGCATTTGCGATAAGGGCGTCCAGCAACGAAGCCGCCTTCTTGGGATGAAAATAATATTCGCCGGTGAACCGGCTTCAGGCCATCCCGGACATCGGGCAGCGCGCGGCTGACAATCACGGACATGGCATAATCCATGTAGCTGGATTTCATTTCATCGACGATATCAATAGGTTCAATATCAGACGGTTCTGGAGCAGTGGTTTGTTCGTTCACAAACGGGCCTTTTTACTTGGGTTTTTGCTGGTTTCTTTTATTGTGATTCTTTTAGGGGAAGTGGCTTGTAAAAGCCAGCTTTTCAGGCTGAATTTACATTAAAAAACAGCGGCAGATTTCAGGGTTTGATTTCCTCACCATCCCAAGCAAAAATCTTGCCACTATCAACCGGTTTCAAGCCATCCAGAACGTCGAGTAGTTGCAGTGCCGCGCGCTCCGGGTCGAAGAGCTTTCCGGGCGGAACGTTGCTTTGAAATGGCTTGCTAAGGCCTGTGTCCACCGTGCCAGGATGCAGGGCAACAATAATGCTGCGCTTGTTCTTGCGCGCCCATTCGATCGACATATTTCGGATCATCATGTTGAGTGCCGCTTTAGCTGCGCGATAGCCATACCATCCGCCCAACCGATTGTCCGAAATGCTGCCGACGCGGGCCGATATGGCTGCAAACTTGATAATCTTGTCTTTTGGCATCAACGACAGGAAGTGTTTGGCAATCAGGGCAGGGCCTATAGTGTTGATCTGATAGTTTTCGAGCATCCAGTCAGTGTCTAGCTCCCTCATACTCTTCTCAGGGCCTTTTTGACCGCTGTGGAGCAGCCCGGTGGCGACAAAGACCAGATCGGGGCTGATATCCTGTTGCTTGAGCCATATCGCTGCTGATGCAATGGAGTCTTCGGATTTGAGATCTAATGATACGGGACCATCATTCCCGCGTGAGAAGCGGATGACCCGAGTATATTCATCTTCTTGCTCCAGCATATCGGCCATAGCGCTCCCAATGCCGCCGGAAGCACCTATGACGACAGCTGTTTTGCCAGTCATGAGCGCACGAAGCGCAGGCTGCTCTCTGTGCTGGCTTCAGCATCAAATTGATAACCATCGCTATCAAACCCTTTGAGCGCTTCGGCACTTTGCAGGTGGTTTTCGCATATATAGCGCGCCATCATGCCGCGCGCGCGTTTGGCTTCAAAGCTGACGAACTTGGGGCCGTTCGGATCATCTTTACGGAAATCAACCTCGATAATCCGCGCATCTAATTTGTCGGTGTGCGGCTTAACAGCTGCCCAATATTCATTGCTCGCCAGATTTACGATTACGCGTTCGTTCGTTTCATCAAGGTCTTTGGATAACTCTGTAGCAATCTTGTCCTTCCAAAAATCGGTCAGTTTTTTGTAACGGGGCGCCCACTTGGTGCCCATTTCAAGGCGGTGGGGCCTGATAGGGTCAAAGGGTCGTAAGAGGCCGTAGAGACCAGAAAGGATCCGCAAATGGCCCTGCGCAAAGTCCAGTCCTTCCTTGCTCAGGCTTTGCGCTTCAAAGCCGGTATAAACATCGCCATTATACGCGAAGATCGCGGAGCGTTCCGTCTGATCAAAAAACTGGCTGTAGCGGCCGTGGTTGAGATCAATGAGATTGTCGGAGACCGGCATTATCGACTTAAGCTTCTTTTTGGTAAGGTTTGATATGGCCCCAGCCAATCTAGCAGTTTCCTCGGGGAACCGGTTTTTGGTCGATTGATGCTCGGGAAGGGCGCTATCAAAATCTAATGACTTGGCGGGTGAGATAATGGCAATCACGTTATACTAACCTCATAATTTCGGGAATTTACACCCTTATACAATTTATCGACGCTGGACTGCGGTTTTAGATGTCGCCGTTCAACCACTATTCAGCGGATTCACCCTATAAAAGCATGTGAAACTTGGTAATAAAGCCAAGACAGTTTATGGTGCAACCATATTCGGGACCATTGCACCGGTTCGGTATCAACAAAGTTTTTATTCGGAGGAATTTTATGCGTTTTCTATCTCATTTTTCTATGGCTGTTGCTCTTGCTGCTGCTGGAACATTAGCCGTATCGGCCGTGCCGCAAGAGGCGCATGCCCAGAAAAAGAAGAAAAAGAGCAAGGAATCTGAAGTTAAGATAAGCAAAGAGGTCAGGCCTAAAGTGGCGGCTATTCAAGAAGCTATGGGCAGTGAAGCGCCAGCCACGGCCAGGCCTCTTGTAGAAGCGCTTCTCGCGGAACCCCTGGCTGCTGATGACCAGTTTGTAGCCGGTCAACTTGCTATTCAGTTGGGAACGACCCTGAAAGATACAGACCTACAAGAAAAAGGTATTAATGCTTCACTCGCCAGCGGCAAAACGTCGGCCGAACAGCAGCCATCTTTCCTGTTTTTCTCGGGTAATTTTGCATATTCCGCTGGCCGCTATGCTGAGGCACAGCAAAAGCTTCAGCAGGCTTTCGATGCTGGTTATCGCCAGAATAATATTGGTGCGTTGATCGCGGAAGCCTATTTCAAAGAGAATAAAATTCAAGAAGGCTTGGGGGCGTTGGATCGTGCACTAGAGGCTGAAAAGGCCAATGGCGCCAAGGCGCCTCAAGACTGGTATCGGCGCGGCGCTGGCATGGCGATGAAAAACAACGTCAACGGTGCTGCTGGCAAGTGGACTTATAAACTTGTCGAAGCTTATCCGACTGGCGAAAATTGGCGTGCCGCTCTTTCTGTTTATCGGGACTCCGCAAATCCGAAACTAACGAACCAAGAGAATCTTGAACTCATGCGGTTGATGCGCAAAGCAGACGCGATGGAGAGCGAACGGGATTATTTTGAATATGCTGACGCTGCTGATCCTCGCAGACTGCCAGGCGAAGTTGTTTCATTGTTAGAGGAGGGACTAGCCAAAGGCGATGTTCCATCATCCAGTAGCTATGTACGAGAAACACTAGCTGCAGCCCGTGGATCGGTCGCTGCCGATAAAGCAAGTCTTGGTGCTTCTGAACGCGATGCAAACAAATCTGCCAATGGTAAAATAGCGCTGGCAACTGCTGATGCGCTGTTGGGCTATGGTGACTATGCGAAAGCGGCAGGCTTGTATCAATCCGCAATTACCAAAGGCGGTGTTGATATGGCCCGTGCTCAAATGGGACTTGGTATTGCCCAAGTCGGACAAAATAACTGGAGTGGAGCAAAGCAAGCGTTCTCCAGCGTGACAGGAACGCGAAAGAGCATTGCCGATTTCTGGTCCTTGTGGATTGATCAGCAAGGCGCTGGATCCACTACACTACAGCCTGCACCAACTGCAAGCTAACGGCTATAACTTGAAATTGGAAAAAGGGCGCTTCACGCGCCCTTTTTTATGCGCGACCGTAAGGACGGTTATTCTTGTATTGGAACGCCAGGCAGGTTCTTGGCAGAACGAATCGTAAGTGATGTTTTTACGCTGGCAACATTGGGAGCCGAGGTCAGTTCGCTGGTTAAAAATTTCTGGAATTCCTGGAGGTCTTTTGCGACCACCTTCAGCATGAAGTCAATTTCACCATTGAGCATGTAGCATTCGCGAACTTCGGGTAGCTTTTCTACATGTTCTTCAAACGCCTGAAGATCTGATTCTGCCTGACTCTTGAGGCTTACCATGGCAAAAACAGTTATAGTGAAGCCCATTTTTGCGGGATCGATAGCCGCGTGATAGTCAGTGATAATGCCGCTATCTTCCAAAGCCCGCATCCGCCGCAAACAAGGAGGAGCGGTTAATCCAACGCTTTGGGCTAGCTCTACATTAGTGATGCGCCCTTCATTCTGAAGCCGTTCCAGAATCTGTAAGTCAATCTCGTCCAAAGTTATGTCAGCCATAGTATTTGCAATTTCCGTTCGCGAATCATGATATTGGTATAATATAATTAGTAGTTCGCGCAATGGCTGCTTACTTGTCCCACATTGTGACGCGGCGTTTTCGGGGCTTACGGTTTAGAAATATTGCGGTTATCAGTTTGTTAACAATTCAAAAACTCAAAGTCCCGGAACAAAAATTGCGCTACGATGATCGCCTGAAAACTGTACTCAAGGGGGCTTTTCCAGAAGGGACTGCTGCGGCTTTGCAATGGCGTCAAGTGGCTGATCTGATGGCGCAGAAACCCGGACAGCTAGTAAATAGTGATGTTCAATCTGGCTTGACGCGGCTGCGTGATTTGCATGACCGGGTAGATGAAGCAGACCGCATGGCCGCAGTTAAGGCGCTGAACGGGCGACTGCGATCTGCACCGCTTTTGGTCTATCTTTGTGCTGATACTGATCAGATTTGTGAAGCCGCTATTATTGCGGCCGATTTATTGGATGAAGAGTGGATAGATGTGATCCCACAGCTATCGCCTCATGGTCAGCAGGTACTCAAAGCGCGATCAGATTTGGGCGCGCTAACCAAAGAGTTGTTGGCCAATGATGTATCAGAAAAGAACGGGTCATCGGGAATTCTGGTTCTTGTTAAAGATACCAGCATTGAAGATGTCGTCGATGAATCTGCTGAACCTGAAATGGAAGAAGCATCGCAAATCAGCGCGCTGGTAGCCAAGATTGCTGACTATCAAAAGAAAAGGTCTGTCGATACACCGCTTCAGGATTTGGAGCACCGAAGCTATTTCGTTGAAGCCATTGATGCGATAAATTTTGAAACCGACGATAGTGGCACCATTATATGGGCGGAAGGTCCGCCAAAAGGGGCGATCGTTGGTGTAACCATCGCGGAACCCACTTTCGATGATGGACCGGGCCCTGATGCATATGGTGCGGCCGCATTTCGTCAGAGGATGCCGCTGGAAAATGCGCGAATGCGGCTTTGTGGAGCCCCGATTGTCGCCGGAGACTGGCGTATGTCGGCCATCCCTTATTTTGGTGACGAGACAGGAAGGTTTAAAGGGTATCGCGGTGTGATGCGGCGCCCCAACGCCGCCGAAGATGCCGGTCACAATGATCTTGATGTAGAACGGCGCGAACAATTGCAGCAACTCATCCACGAGTTGCGGACGCCGCTTAACGCAATCATCGGTTTTAGCGAGATAATCGAGCAACAATTATTTGGCCCAGCATCCTTCGAATATCGCACTTTATCGCGCAGTATCACAGACGAAGCGCAGCGTTTACTTACCGGTTTTGAAGATATTGATATCGCCGCCAAAATTGATGCGGGGCAGATGGAAACTGTATCGGGACTGACAGAACCGGATTGGTTGTTGGAACGTCTCGCACAGCGTTTACAGAGCCTGACAGATAGCAAATCGGTTGACCTTCATATAAATAAGGCGGAGCCAGTGCGACCTTTTGCGCTAGACAGTGAATCGGTCGAACGCATCTTTGCTAGACTTTTGTCTGCAGCCATTATTGCCTGCGAAAATGGTGAAGAGCTGAACGCTGATTTACGAACGCAAATTGGCGGGCAGCCAGTAAATTATTTTAGCCTTTCCCGTCCTTCACGGATCAAGGGAATTGCCGAAGAACAATTGCTGGACCCTTCCCAGGGTATCGAAGGGGATAGCGCGGATACTCCACTTTTAGGACTCGGCTTTTCTCTTCGCTTGGTCCGAAATTTGGCTCAATCGGCAAACGGGGCTTTAACGATTTCCGATGATCGGATAGGCTTGACCCTGCCTGCGGCTGCGACTAGCGAAATTGGTCTCAGGGAAACAGAATTAGAATAGCCGAACTTGATCGGTTGATCTTAAAAAAGCGGGGCCGCTGTGTTTGCGAACGTGAAACAAGCCACTGACAGCTTTAGAATTAAAAGCCACATTGCATGGCCCGATGATCTTGGGTGCCGGTTTTTGATCAGTATCGATACTGAAGAAGAATTTGACTGGGATGGACCGTTTCAGCGCAGTGGGCATACAAATGTATCCGTTGGCAAGCTTGAGCGTTTTCAATCATTCGTTGAGAAATACGGCATCAAGCCAGTATATTTCGTTGATTATTCGATTGTCCAAAACGATGAGGCGGCTGCTTTCCTCAAATCTGCCGTCAAGAATGATAGCGCTTCTGTTGGCGTGCATATGCATCCTTGGATTAATCCACCATTTGAAGAAGAATTAAATAACCACAATAGCTTTGCGGGCAACCTTCCCAAAGAACTTGAAGAAAAAAAGATAATAAAGCTGAGGGATATTCTCGAAGACAAAATAGGGAAGCGTCCGACAATATATCGGGCAGGGCGCTATGGTGTTGGTCCAAACACCATAGACATCCTGTTGAAGCATGGATTTGCCATCGACAGCAGTGTGCGTTCCCGTTTTGACTATAGTGATGAGTCAGGACCTGATTTCGCTCATATCGGTCCTAAACCTTTTTGGCTCGATCAAAATCACCATCTTCTGGAATTGCCTTTGACAACGGTGTTTTCAGGCCTCTTACGCAAGCAGGCTGATTTACTGTCGCCAAGCTTCAATCGATCAGGCTTACTCAGGGCATTCTTGTCAAAATCGAAGATGCTTGAGCGCATTCCGTTAACACCCGAAGGCGTGTCTGCAAGAGAAGCCAAAGAAGCCATCGACGTTGCGCTGGATGATCAGCTGAAATTACTGGTTTTCTCTTTCCATTCGCCCTCCTTATCGCCTGGCCACACGCCCTATGTGCAAACGAGTGGTGATCTCGATCGTTTTTACGACTGGTGGCGAGCCATTATCGATCATTTGCTGGAAAGAGGGGTGTCACCGATTGGCATTGACGATTTAATGACAGCTACATCCTTGCCCCACAAATAGAGGCAGATACGGGAATTGAATCTTGCCGGTATTGGGGTGTGGTTATTTATTTGTTTTAGCTGCTTGCCAAATCATCAATGCTTCCGCTATCGCAGCGATCCTTGAAGAGCGGCATTTTCTAGAATGCGGTTGTTCTGGGGCCTGTAGCTCAGTTGGTTAGAGCTGGCCGCTCATAACGGCTAGGTCGGGGGTTCGAGTCCCTCCGGGCCCACCAACCTTGCTTGAAACAGGGCGACAGGTCGTCCTTTTTACGTTAGGTCAAAAAAGACGCAAAAACCTTTTGCTTTTCCCTAGCTCACAGCTTAGGGGAAGCGCGCGTCGGGGAGTGGCGCAGGCTGGTAGCGCACCTGGTTTGGGACCAGGGGGTCGCAGGTTCGAATCCTGTCTCCCCGACCATTTTCTCGGATTGAAACCAATCAGAGAAAATGGCGACCGAAAAATCCCTAAGTTCATGCGAAGTTTTGCTTAATGCTGCAGCAAAGGCTGTAACTAAGGTTGTGCGGGCGAATTTAGCAAATATCACATATTTCTTTTTGATTTTACCGACAGTTACAAGCCTTCTGTATATAGTGATCTGGACGGGGCGTTTGGAGAGTTTATATGCCCATTAAGCTATTGATTGGATATGGTTTAATAGCATTGCTGGTAGCAATATGCATTGCTGGTTTTTTCCTAATACGTAGGGAGCGAAAGGTTAGACGGCGCAAGGATCGCTAGCCTTTTTATATTTTCAGCAAGCGTGCGCGACCATGCGTTTGCGGTCCAACCGTTCCATCATGCTTTTGATGACCGCCGGATGGAATGTATAGTCGATCTGACACCCATATTCGTCGTGTTTTTTCCAAAGCAGACTGGCCGTCAATATATTCATTTCGGGTATTTTTAGCGTGAGTCCGATGTCCGGATTAAGCTCAGCCGCGCATTCTATCTTGATGATAGTATCGGAAATCGTCGTCACAATGCACGGAATCGCCGCCGAATTGCTCTGTTTAACATGGGCATCGATATGTAATGAATCGCCGTAAATCATATTTCGCTCTCCAAAATTTACCGGAAAGAGGGCCGGCAAGCAGCACCAGCACTTGTCCGGCAATAAGAACATAGTCGCCCTGCGCTAAACCGGGATAGCGATATATGGTTAATGAGAACTGCCATATTTTAACGATTCTGCAAGGGCGGCGTCGCGCTTCTTGTAAAGATTTGGTGTCAGCTGGTAGTTGGAGCGGATATGTCTGGAGTTGATACCCCATCATCTGACAAATCTGCTTCGATTTCGGATTTTAGCTCTTTGACAGCTTCATCCGCTGCAGCTTCCAATGATTTGGCGTCGCCTTCAATTTGCTTTTCAATCGCCGTAACTTCTTCTTCGCCCTCTGTTTCCGATGGCGCATCAGAGCAGGCGCTAAGGAGGGCTAAGCCTATGACAAGGGTCCAAAGGTTTCGCATATGCTATTCTTTGGCCGGCATAGTGAAATCGACATCGCTATTGGCAATAATCGACAATACGGTGCTCCATGCTGCAACATTCTGGCGCAATTGTTTCGGGTCGATCTTGTCCAAAGTGTCATCAGGTGTGTGGTGGAGATCGAAATAGCGTGTGCCATTTTGTTGTAGATCAATCACGGCGAGATTGTTGCTAGCGATAATATCACGCACATCCGCACCACCTGTAGCTGCTGGGCCCGTAGCGCCGATGCCCAGGGGTAAGAGTGCCTGAGAAATTTGTTTTTGGAGATTTCCCGTATCGTCCGGCAAATTAAATTCTACCCGCCAGACATTGTCAGCACCGAAATCGGATTCCATCGCGATTGCATGCTTACTGCTTGTATGAGCCTTCGCATAAGCTTTGCCACCCCATAGGCCGACTTCTTCCGCGCCTGCCCATAAGATACGGATCGTACGCAGTGGTTTGCCATGATCCATGATATGTTTGGCTGCTGCTGTCACGATGCCGCATCCTGCAGCATCATCGAAAGCACCTGTTGAGAGATCCCAGCTGTCAAGATGACAAGCGATCAGAATCATGCCTTTCGAAGGATCACGCCCGGTAACTTCCGCTATGACATTACCGGACTCTTGCTCACCGATGTTCCTAGGCGTCATTACCAGTTTCATTGTCACCGGCTTACCCAGCTTGATCATGCGCTCAAGATTGTCAGCATCAGGAAGTGATAGCGCCCCTGCCGGTATTGGCTTGACGCCTTCCTGAAAATTCATGTTTCCGGTATGAGGATTGCGGTGGTAATCGGTCCCAATGGATTTGATTACATAGGCCACCGCTCCCTTTTTAGAGGCTACGCTAGGTCCAATCCAACGTACAGGTCCATAAGCACCATAGCTGGATCCATCTTGGGTCCGGTGCATGTCGTGAGTCACAAATGCAATTTTGCCGGCCAGGCTGCCGTCGGGCACTGCCTGCATGGCTGCAAGGGAATCGAAATAGGCGACTTCAGCCTCGATCCCTGCCTCTCCTGTGCTCGCGCTATTACCCAGTGCCGTCACATGAAATTTTTGGGGGTAGGGAGCCGTTACTTCCGCAGTTTCTGCGCCTCTTACCCAGGTAGGCATCATGAACGGTTCGTTGCGAACATTCTGGAAACCTAGAGCTTTCAGTTTTTTAACAGACCAATCACGAGCGCGCGCCTCTGCCTCAGTTCCGGCCTGCCGCGGACCAACTTCTGTAGTAAGGCCTTCCGTTATCTCATAGGCGAGACTGTCTTGCAGTGCCTCTGTTTGAATAGATGCTGGATCATGTGAATCAGCGAGAGCTGCTGTGGAAAATAGAAGCGTTGATACGCTCGCGAGCAAGATTGATGTTTTTGTCATAGGCCACTGCCTAACTTGCCTTTTGCTGTTTGCCAATGCTCTCTTGCGAGTTGCCGCTCATTTCGCTAGGCGGTGCGCAAATCTAACCACATTGAAGTCAAAGGATACCGCCAGATGGCCGTCCAATATAGCTATGTCATGAAAGGTCTGACCAAGACCTTCCCCGGAGCGCCCAAGCCAGTGCTCGACAATATTCACCTTCAGTTTCTACCTGGCACGAAAATCGCAATCATTGGTAAGAATGGTGCCGGTAAATCGACCCTGATGAAAATCATGGCCGGGCAGGACGACGAATTTCAAGGCGAAGCTTGGGCAGGCGAAGGCATTCGTGTTGGCTATCTCGCTCAGGAACCCGAACTAGATGAAACCAAGACCGTCAAAGAGAATGTTATGGACGGTGTGCGTCCTGTTGCGGATCTTGTGGAGCGTTTCAACGAGATTTCCACCATCATGGGTGACCCACCGGAAGATGCCGATTTTGATGCTTTGATGGAAGAAATGGGCACGCTGCAAGAGAAAATCGATGCGGTTGATGGCTGGACTTTGGATAATCAGCTGGAAATAGCGATGGAAGCGTTGCGCTGTCCGCCAGGCGATAGTCCGGTAACCGATCTATCCGGCGGTGAGAAGCGCCGTGTGGCCCTATGCCGCTTACTGCTCGATAAGCCCGAAATTCTGATGCTCGATGAGCCGACCAACCACCTTGATGCAGAGAGCGTTGCGTGGCTTGAGAAGCATTTGATCGATTATGCCGGCAATGTCATTCTCGTTACCCATGACCGCTACTTTTTGGACAATGTTGTGAACTGGGTGCTGGAAATTGATCGCGGTCGCGGTATTCCGTTTGAAGGGAACTATTCCAACTGGCTTGACGCCAAGGCCAAACGGATGGAGCAAGAAGAGCGGGAAGACAAAAGCCGCCAGAAGGCGATCGAAAGCGAATTGCAATGGATGCGGCAGTCTCCCAAGGCACGGCAAACCAAGTCTAAGGCCCGTATCAAATCGTTCGATGATCTTGTGGCAGCGCAGGAAACCCGCCAAGTTGGCAAAGCGCAGATATTGATCCAGACACCGGAACGGCTTGGTTCCAAGGTTATTGAGGCTAAAGGTTTGACCAAAGCTTACGGCGATAAGTTGCTTTTCGAAAATCTCGAATTTTCGCTGCCGCCTGGTGGTATAGTCGGCATTATCGGGGCGAACGGCGCGGGTAAAACCACGCTTTTCCGGATCATCACGGGGCAGGAAACACCAGATAGTGGGTCGCTCGAACTCGGTGATACCGTGAAATTAGGCTATGTTGATCAAAGTCGCGATACGCTCGATGCATCGAAAAATATCTGGGAAGAAATTTCCGGCGGCCATGACTTCTTCACATTCGGTAAAAACGAAGTGCAGACCCGGGCCTATGTTGGAGCGTTTAACTTCAAAGGCACTGATCAACAGAAGAAAGTCGGCCAGCTATCCGGCGGTGAACGCAACCGCGTGCATTTGGCGAAAATGCTGAAAGAAGGCGGCAACGTGCTGCTGCTCGATGAGCCAACCAACGATCTTGACGTCGAAACCCTTCGCGCCCTCGAAGATGCTTTGGAAACTTTTGCTGGCTGCGCCGTGGTTATCTCGCATGACCGCTTCTTCCTTGATCGGCTTGCGACGCATATCTTGGCCTTTGAAGGCGATAGCCATGTGGAATGGTTTGAAGGAAACTTTGAGAGTTACGAAGAGGATAAGCGCCGTCGTCTTGGTGATGCCGCCGACCGTCCGACGCGCGTTGCTTACAAAAAACTAACTCGCTAATATATTCAATCTATCGAAATCGGGGATATAAACCATGAAAATGACACCGCTAAATATTGGAATTTTCGCCGGAGCTATCATCATCGGCTTGTTTTTGGGTTTGCAGTTTTCTGGTTTCGCGTGGTTGCTCATTCCACTAATTATTTTTGTGGTCGTCATTCTTATGCGCAATAAGTCAGGCGAAAAGGCTGATCCAGCGGAAACGGCTGAAGCCATGAAAATGATCCCCGCTACCGGGAAAGCCCGGATATATGTGATGCGTAAGGGCTTTGTGGCTGGGCAACAGGGCATGAACATCACCATTGGCGATCAGTTTAATAGCCAGATCCGCAGCAAGTACTTCCTGATGGCGGAAGTTGAGCCGGGCGCACATGAAGTCACGGCGCAAATGTCGAGCGGCAGTAAATCGGCTGCCGTTTCTCATGAACTAAACTTGGCTGAAGGTGAAATGGCGCTTCTCGATATGAAAATTAATATGGGTGCGCTCCAGGGTAAGCCTGACTTTACTGAAATTCGGGATGCCAGAGAAGCCAACGGGATGCTGGCCGGATTAAAACTGGTTAAATGGAAATAGCCGTTCAGCGCGAGAGTTTTCCGTGATCAAGATGAAAATTCTCTACAGCGCAGTCGATTTAGGAAGCCTCAGGGTGCTTCTGCACCGGCTGTCTGACGAATTGAGAGTTTACTAGTAGCAACTATTGCTGCCATTGCCATCATAAAACCCGGAATAATCTCGTAAACTCCCGGGCCACCCATAAAATCTGCGTTCCAGCCAAGCGCTATCCAAGTAATTACCACGGCTGCTCCGGTTACCAGTCCAGCTACCGCGCCTGCACCGGTCATTTTTTTCCAAGTCAGCGAAAGCAATATCAATGGTCCGAAAGCAGCACCAAAACCAGCCCAAGCATTGCTTACGAGCCCCAGGACTTGACTACCCGGATCGCTGGCGATCACGATAGCGAGCAAGGCAACCACGGCGACAAATAACCGTCCGACATTAACTGTTTCTCGCTCGCTGGCCTGTTTGCGCAAGAATAAGCGATAGAAATCCTCGGTCAACGAACTGGAAGAAACGAGTAGTTGGGAACTGATTGTACTCATAATTGCTGCGAGCAAAGCGGCCAATAGAAAACCCGTAATCAAGGGATGAAACAGTGTATTGGCAAGCAAGATGAAGATTGTCTCGGGGTCGTCGAGTACAAGCTCATTCATCTCGATATAAGCGCGGCCAGTAATCCCCACTCCAATAGCTCCGAGTAGCGCCACGCCCATCCAACTCATTCCGATATTGCGCGCTTTAGGTACCTCTGCGACCGAACGGATTGCCATGAAGCGTACGATAATATGCGGCTGTCCAAAATAGCCCAGCCCCCAGGTTACAGCTGAAAGAAAACCAACGAACGATAGTCCGGCAGTCAAGCTTAAGTAGCTGGGGTCAATCGCGCTGAGTTCAGATGCCACGGCCGAGATACCGCCATCGTTACTCAGCACCACCAATGGCATTAGTACCAATGCCACGACCATTATGCAGCCCTGAACAAAGTCAGTCAGGCTGACTGCCAGAAACCCGCCGATCATTGTATAGGCGAGTACCACACCGGCAGTTATCCAGATGCCCAGCATGTAGTCGCTCATACCGGCCTGGCCAAATAAGCCGGCAAAACTGCTCTCAAACAGTTTTCCGCCACCGACTAACCCTGCAGCGGTGTAGACCGCGAAAAAGAGAACGATGATGATTGCCGATGTTACGCGTAGAGCCAAGGCCTTGTCAGGAAAACGGTTGGCGAGAAATTGAGGGATGGTGAGTGCATTGCCCAGTTTTTCGGTCTGTTCGCGCAGGCGGGGTGCGACGACTATCCAGTTGACTAGCGCGCCGACGAAAAGTCCGATTCCGATCCATGCCTCGACCAGTCCAGTCGCGTAAAGTGCGCCCGGCAGGCCCAATAAAAGCCAGCCAGACATATCTGAAGCGCCAGCGGATAGTGCCGCAACCGCTGGACTGAGTTGACGTCCGCCGAGTAGATAGCCTTCGCTGCTATCCGTTGATTTTCTCCATGCGTAAAAGCCGATGGCGATCATGCCAACAAAATACAGAGCGAGTGAGATTAAGGTTCCGGTTTCCACAGGTGTCTATCGCAATCGCTTCACCCAAACACCGCCTCCTTCGCGGCGTTGGATATCAAAGATTGATACGGCGTCGAACATGTCGACCAGTTTGGTAAAACCATAGTTTCGGACGTCAAAGCTTGATCTGTTTCCCGCAATCTTGCCGACTTCGCTAAGGCTTGCAAAGCCTTTCTCATCTCGAGAACTAGCCATGTAAGCATCGATCAAAAGCTTTAACAGTTCATCATCGACCTTGCCGCTATCATCTGTCGTCTCGGCTTTGATAAGCGCATCTACATCGATAAAGCGGCTGCATGCCTGCCTGAAGCCTTCTGGTGTCTTGGCGCTGCCAAATCCGTAGACAGGCAAGCCGTCTTGCCGGATGCGCATGGCCAGAGGCATGAAGTCGCTGTCGCTGCTCATGATTCCAAAGCCACCGATATTGCCGCGGAATAACATATCCATCGCGTCGATGGTCATCTTCATATCCGTTGCGTTTTTGCCCTTGGTTATATCGAATTGCTGTTGCGGTTCGATACCATATTTGTGCAATATATTGGACCAGCCCTTGAGCGACTGCTTGTTCCAATTTCCATAGGCACGGCGGATATTGACGGTTCCCAGTTCGGCCAACGCAGTTAAAACTGGGTCTAACCCTGCATGGCTGGCATTATCTGCATCAATCAGCAAGGCAATGTTATCATTATGTGATTTTGTCATATTTGCTGTGATGAACCCAGGGAAGGGCAGGTACAAGCAGAAATAAGACAAGCTGGCTTTATCTCCCTCACGGTACCAGCCATTGGCTGCTCCAGCATTTTTCACCACCATCCCAAGAAAATAGCGCTCGCCGGTGTCCGGTATGAGCGAGATAAAGCCACTCGATCTGTTCGATATCGGCCAACAATATCGCAAAATTATCGCGAGCAGGGGCTACCTCGAAGCCTTCCGGCTTACGACCTTCTACCTCAGGATCAAGGCCGGAAGTGGGCGTATCAACGGAACTACCGGGCGCAGGGTAGGCAAGGTAACAACGTTTTCCATAGAGTGTTGCTTCATCCCAGGCTGCGTCACACGCTGGGCTGCCCTGATCGATCTGTCCGCTACCAGACAAGCGCAATTGGACTTTGGCTTCTGGATGATAGCAAAGGATTGAAACCGAATCACTATGGCCAATGTCAGCAACCTTGGAAGCCCGGTAATCGGTGTTGAATCGAAGAGTTCGACTGTCACGATCCGCTTCCCGCAACACCATGATACGTTGGCTGGGCGTGTGATTGTCTCGGATCGTCGCTACGGTTGGCGTATGCAACGGAGATTTGCGGTTTTGTGATCCGTCAATTAGCAGCCGCCAAGCCTCTTCCCAAGATAGCTGTAGGTCATTGAGAAAAGGCATTTCGAGACCGCCTGTCATTCTACCGCTTCAAACTCACCAGTTGCTTCGTCGAGAGTGAACAAAGTCGCTTCTCCAATTGCATACCAAGCGCCATGGAGTTTAATCTCTCCTTTCGCTTCACGTTCAGCGATAAATGGAAAACTACGGAGATTGTTCAGACTGACTTTGATTGCCTCTAACTCCAGTTCCCTTTGGGGGTTGGTTGGGGCTGCGGCCACCACATCGTCGCGTGCTTCGGTTATGATAGACATCCACTCGTCAATGAAGCTGTGATTCGATTCTCCTAGCTCTCCGCCTTTCAACGCAGCATCAATACCGCCGCATTGGCCATGGCCGAGAACGACAATATGCTTGACGTTCAAGCCTGTGACACCAAATTCTATGGCAGCCGATGCCCCGTGCATTCCGCCACTATCGTCATAAGGTGGGACCAAATTAGCAACATTACGCAGCGCAAACATCTGACCAGGGCTGGTGTCGAAAATTGTTGCGGGGTCAACTCGACTGTCACAGCAGGAGATTACCATGATTGGCGGTGCCTGGCCCTCTTTGGACAAAGCATCATAACGAGCCCGTTGTTTGGGGTAAGAATCTTCCCGAAAACGTTTATATCCATCTAGCAGTGCATGAAATTCTGACATTAAAAGCGATCCCCCCGGACGACCTCCACATTTGCGATGGTCAATAACAAACTATGACTGTCCAGTAGCGGTGCCAGCGCATCCGTCAACTGTTGAGCTTTTTCTTCGCTCGCAATCATCAGAATAATTGATTTTGCTGCGGCTCCGGTAATTTCATCATGCTGCCATCGGCCATCGCGGCCGCCACCGGAAGCAATTTTGATGGCACTCCAACCGGAAATATCGACTTGCTTCGCATAGCCGATTATCTTGGGCACCAGTGGTGTGTCGACCAGTATTTCGATACGTTTGCGTTGGACAGTGGCGACCATATTCTACCCCAGAAATTTTGCGATTGCGGCAAACAGAGAAATACCGAACAGGATGTTGAAAGGAAAGGTGATACCAAGCGACATGGCCAAATAGATGCCTGGATCGGCCTGAGGCAGGGCAAGGCGCATCGCCGCTGGAACCGCGATATAGGACGCACTGGCGCATAAGACACCCAATATGGCGGCTGAGCCAGGATCAAGGCCGATCAGGGTTCCGACGACCGTTCCGATAGTTCCGTTGATGATTGGTAGCAATATAGCGAGTGTCGCCAACGGAATGGTAATCTTACGGGTTTCAAGCAGTCGTCGGGCCGCGATCAGTCCCATGTCGAGTAAGAATAGGCATAAAACGCCCTTAAAGCCGACTTCAAATAACGGCTTAATCGGCGCAAAACCCTCTGCACCAGCGACAAAACCAATAATGAAAGCGCCCAGCAACAGCACGACGGATCCGTTGGTCAGCACCTCGTGCATCAAGTTAGAACCCGGACCACCGCCTTCCGGACTATCCTCTTCCAGCCTTTTCGAGAAGGCTCTGGCAAGGAGCAAACCAGTGATGATGGCAGGCATCTCCATCAACGCCATGACGCCAACCATGAAACCATCTGGGCGAATACCTTGTGCGGTAAGCAATTCTATAGCGGTGACAAAGGTTACAACGCTGACGGAACCATAGTGGGCAGCAACGGCGCCGGAATCTATCGCATCCAGCTTGGCGAAAGACCGGAGCAGGAAAAAGGCAAGGACGGGAAGGGTAAACCCGAGAAATATCCCGGAAACGGCCGCAGCAGCCAAATCCACAGAGAAGCCGGTTGATGCGACCTCCACACCACCTTTCAGGCCAATGGCAGCCATCAGGTAAATAGACATAGCTTTGGCAAAGGCTTCCGGAATGGCGAGGTCAGAACGGATGACGGCAGCCAAAAAACCGAGAATGAAGAACAGGATGACGGGGGAAGTCAGTGTATCGATGATCATGGAAACCCACTATCTAATCAGGTGATATCGGGATTAGCAGTCATATCGCGGTTGGCAAGCGCGCTAGTCATCGCTATTTGATAGAAATGAACGAAATCACGAAAATACCACCTCCGTCCGGGAAACCTGTTCGTCAACGCAAGCCTGACTGGATTCGCGTCAAAGCACCAATGGGAAAAGGGTTTGAAGAAACCCGCAAGCTCATGCGTGAGCATAAACTCAACACGGTGTGTGAAGAGGCTGCTTGCCCGAATATTGGCGAATGCTGGACCAAGAAACATGCGACGGTCATGATTTTGGGCGATGTCTGCACGCGGGCATGTGCTTTTTGCAATGTTAAAACTGGCATGCCGATGCAGGTTGATCCGCTGGAACCTCAGCACACAGCAGATGCTGCTGCGAAATTGGGCTTGGAACATATTGTAATTACCTCGGTGGACCGTGATGATCTGCCCGATGGCGGTGCCAGCCAGTTTGTAAAAGTGATCGAAGCCCTACGCCGGACGACACCAGATACGACAATCGAGATTTTGACTCCGGACTTCCGTAACAAGGCGGACGCCGCGGTAGAGGCGATTGTTAAGGCCCGACCTGATGTATATAACCATAATCTGGAGACTGTGCCGCGGCTCTATCCGAATATTCGGCCCGGTGCGCGCTACTACGCATCGCTGCGTCTTTTGGAGCAGGTGAAGCGGCTCGATCCTTCTATTTTTACCAAATCTGGTATTATGCTGGGCCTGAGCGAACAGCGGCTTGAGGTGCATCAGGTGATGGATGATATGCGGTCTGCCGATATCGACTTCCTGACCATGGGCCAATATCTCCAACCTACACCCAAGCATGTGAAGGTGGATGAATTTGTCACTCCGCAAGCCTTTGATGCCTATGCGTCTATTGCAAGAGCTAAAGGTTTCTTGCTGGTTGCTTCCAGCCCGCTGACCCGGTCCAGCTATCATGCGGGCGATGATTTCGCAAAAATGCGTCAGGCCCGTGAGGAAAAGCTAGCCCGTGCCGGCGCATAGAGAGACCCGCCAACTTCCTTATAGTGCCGCCCAAATGTATGCACTTGTCGCTGATGTTGGACGCTATGAGGAATTTCTGCCGTGGGTTGTGGGAACGCGGATACGTTGTGATAGCCATACCGAAATGGTTGCTGATATGATTGTGGGCTTTAAGGGACTACGCGAGCAGTTTGCCTCTCGTGTGGTTAAAGATCCCGCGAACCGGACAATCGAGGTTGACTATCTGGATGGGCCACTCAAGCAACTCCACAACGAATGGGTTTTTCGGGAGCTTGATGGCGGCGGCAGTAATGTCGATTTCTACGTGGAGTTTACTTTCAAGAACCGGATGTTCGAAAAACTCGCGGGGCAGATGTTTGCAAAAGCCTTGCATAAAATGACCAGTGCGTTTGAAGAGCGCGCCGGTGATATTTACGGCAGCAACTACTCAGATGTATCTGGCAGCAATAGTTCAAGCGCTACTAGCGCAGCTTGAAGCCGTATATCCGCCCGACTTTTGTCGGAGCCGAAATTATGGCGATCAGCCACAACGTCATCTATACTTTTCCCTTTTTCAGCTTTGGCAAACACCACTGTTCCGACAGGCTTTTTTTCGGTCCCGCCCCCAGGTCCTGCGACGCCGGTAATGGCTACTGCCACATCGCATTCTGATTTTTCCAAAGCTCCCCGGGCCATACCCCAGGCAACAGCGATGGATACAGCGCCAAATGTTTCAAGCATGTCATCACTTACATCTAACATTTTTTGCTTGGCTTCGTTCGAATACGTATTGAACCCGCATTCAAAAACATCGCTGCTGCCGGTAATTTCAGTGAGCGCTGCTGCAACCAATCCGCCGGTGCAACTCTCCGCAACAGCGACGCGGCGACCAGCTTTGCGATTGGCGTCAACAACCTGTTCCGCCAAATTGACGAGTTTTTCTGGCAATAGATTTTGCATGCGGCCCCGCTAGCCTATCAGGAGGGTGCTTTGCAAATATTGAACGGATCTTTTCGGCTGCTCTCGCTATCGTTACTGCCTAGCTGCGCCAGCATCACGGTGAGGCTTGCGAGATTCGACGTCGGCATTGGTTCCAGTAGGTCATAAACCTTATCGATTGTAGGACAGTCTTTAGGTTTGATTTCCTGTGCCAGCATAGCAGGAATCATGGCGTCGACAAATGGACGCATGGCATCCATTTCCATATTTTCAGGCAAATCCTGTCCAACCAATAATCCGATAGCGGTGCTTGCTTCTGGCCAAGCTTTTTGAGAGTCTGCTTCATATCGCCGCATCTGCTCTGAATCGACCTGAAGCAATGCAGCAGTAGCAGGAAGACTTGCTGAACATTTTGTTCTCACCGCACCCAAAGCGCCCGGCAAAACATAAGTTATAAGTGATTCCGCCGTTTCCGCCGGGATGCACTGCTTGGTTTCTGCCGCTTGCAACGACGTTGCACTTGTAAGGGCGATCATGGCCGATGCGGCCGATATTTTTTTGAACATTACTCTTACTCCATCGATATTGTTGCAACGGCTTGCGCTGCAATGCCTTCTCCGCGCCCGGTAAAGCCCAATCTTTCAGTTGTTGTCGCTTTAACACTGACCTGATCTACTGGAATGTCTAGCATTTTTGCGATATTCTGTCGCATCGCATCCCGGCGCGGTTTGATTTTGGGGGCCTCACAAATCACTGTCATATCGACATTATTGATGCGACCACCTTTCTGTTTGATGACCGACGCGGCAAATTCGACAAATTTATCAGACGCGGCACCTTGCCATTGCGGGTCGGAGGGCGGAAAATGATCCCCAATATCTCCTGCACCAGCGGCGCCCAGTAGGGCATCGGTCAGGGCATGTAAGAGAACGTCAGCATCGCTATGCCCCGCAAGGCCCTTGTCATGATCAATCTGCAACCCACCTAACCAAAGCTCTTCACCAGCAGCGAGTTGGTGGACATCAAAACCCATACCGGTACGTATCTGTGTCATATTCTGCCCTGATGGTTTAGCGAAGTCGGATGCTGTAGTATATTTGTTGAGTTTTTCGTCGCCGTCGACAACCGCTATTTGATGTCCGGCGGCTTTGAAGATTTGAGCGTCATCGCTCGCATCGCTGTTTTTTGGCCAGATAGCATGAGCCTGTACCAGTTCCTCAAAATGAAAAGCTTGAGGTGTTTGCACGCGCCACAATCTACCGCGATCCAAAGTGTCTGCTGCATAGCCATTATCGATATTTATTGTCGTATCAATCGTCGATAGTACAGGAATCGCAGCAGTTTCCCGTTCCAAAGAAGAGAGCAGACTATCAATCATCATATGCGATAAGAATGGGCGGGCAGCGTCATGGATCAAGACATTTTTTGCGCCGCCAGCTGCGGCTATGGCTGACAAACCATTGCGCACGCTGTCCTGACGAGCAGCTCCTCCGATCACGACTTCATAACCTGGCAATCCGGCCAACGCTTCGGCCAGTTTTTCTTCCTGGCCATCCCCGATTACGATCCAAAGTTTGGAGATATCCTGATAATCAAGAAAGCTGGCCGCACTGTGACGAACCATTGGTTGTCCATCGACCAAAGCAAATTGCTTGGGCAGCCCCAATCCCGACCGTTCACCCTGGCCAGCGGCGACAATCAGGGCATGGTTTCCTTGGTTAGAGACGGTAGAATCACTCATTCGGGTGATCTAGCCCAGTCCTTTCTTGCCTGCCAGTCGCTTTGACGATAAAGGCTGCTTAAATTCTAGGCATATGACATGACATTGAAACCCATCTCGATTGACAAGATCACAATCAACAGCCCGGTATTGCTGGCGCCTATGACTGGTGTGACCGATCTGCCGTTCCGAAAACTGGTGCGGCGCTTTGGTTCTGGTTTGAACGTGACCGAAATGATCGCGAGTCAAGCGATGATCCGCGAAACGCGCCAGTCTTTACAAAAATGCGCATGGGATCCCACTGAAGAACCTGTGTCGATGCAACTGGCTGGTTGTTCGCCGGAAGCCATGGCAGAGGCGGCCAAGCTAAACGAAGATCGCGGCGCGCAAATTATTGATATAAACATGGGTTGCCCTGTCAAAAAGGTTGTAAACGGTGATGCCGGTTCTGCGTTGATGCGGGATCTGCCACTCGCCGCAGCCCTTATCAAAGCAACTGTAAAGGCTGTGAATGTTCCGGTGACTGTGAAAATGCGGATGGGCTGGGATCATAATAGCCTGAATGCGCCCGAACTAGCTCATATTGCCGAAGATCTCGGCGCAAAGATGATCACGGTGCATGGCCGGACGCGTTGCCAGATGTATAAAGGCAGCGCCGATTGGACTTTCGTGAAGCAGGTAAAGGACGCGGTTTCAGTTCCGGTCATCGTCAATGGCGATATTTGTACCATTGATGATTGTGAACGGGCCTTAGCAGAAAGCGGAGCGGACGGTCTGATGATTGGGCGTGGCGCTTATGGGAAGCCTTGGTTGTTAGGACAGGTGATGCACTGGTTTGAACATGGGACTACGCTCGCCGATCCTGATCTACAGTCGCAATATGCGGTTCTGGAAGAACATTATCGTGCCATGCTGGATCTTTATGGAGAAGATATCGGCGTGAAAGTCGCGCGCAAACATATTGGCTGGTACACCAAGGGACTTCCGGGATCCGCGGATTTCCGGAACCAAGCAAATAAGGAAATGGATGCATCAAAAGTACTTGCCATGTTGCGAGACTTTTACGCTCCTTGGCTCGAAAAAGCGGCTGCCTGATGACGGACTTGCCGTCGGCAGAACAGATATTTGCTGGCTTACCAGACGCATTACTGATCATTGATGAGCATCATCAGATTGCAAAAGTGAACCCTGTTGCGGAGAGCTTTTTGGGTCAAAGTGCCAGGCATTTGATTGGCGCACATGTTTCGGATCACATTCAGTTTCATGATGATCGCTTGGTCAAAGCCTTGGTTGACAAGGATGCGAATATGGCAGCGCGTCGCATTCCTATCAGTTTGAAGGGCCGCGACGCTGGACTTGTGAACTTTGATATTCACACGGTGCCAGCCGATCAACGCTGGCGCATTGTTTCAATTGCCCCGCTCCCAGCAGGCGGGCCTATTGCTGAAAAGCCGTCGAGCGAGCAAGAGCCGTTTTCGGTGCGTGCTCCTGATATTTTGGGACATGAGATCAAGAACCCGCTTGCTGCCATAAAAGGTGCGGCACAACTTTTGGATCGTTCCCTTGCAGAGGATCAGAGGCCGTTAACCCATATGATAAAGGGTGAAGTTGAGCGGATCGCAAAATTACTAGATCGGATGCAGAGTCTTTCTACCAAACAACCTGCTAATGTAGAGGCCGTTAACATACATTCTTTGATTGACCGCGCCAGACAATCGATCGTCACCGCTTATGGCGGAGACATTGAGATAAAGGACCGGTTTGATCCGTCCTTACCTGAGGTTCTAGTAGACCCTGATGCGATGATGCAGGTTTTAACAAACCTTTTGTCCAATGCAGTAGACGCCACAAAAGACATCGAAACCTCTAGTATAGAGGTCACCACCCGTTATAGTTTTGGAGCTTCCCTTTCCGTTCATGGTTCAGAGCAAATGTTCCGGTTACCAGTGGAGATCATTATCAAAGATAATGGCCCGGGAGTTCCCAAGGAGCTTGAGCAAGAAATTTTTTCTCCTTTTGTGTCCACCAAAAGGGAAGGGCAGGGGCTTGGATTGGCGTTGGTTCGGAAATTGATGAGCGATATGAACGGACGGGTACGCTATGAACGGGCAGGCGATGCAAAGGATACTCAGTTCATACTGTTTTTACCGGTAGCGAAGCAAGGATAGTTCGATGGTTAAGCAAACCGTTTTATTGGTCGAAGATGATCCGTCAGTCAGTCATATTATTTCGACCGCATTAAAGGCTGAAGGCATGGCCGTTGACAGTTGCAAATCGGTTGGGGATCGAGATGCACTGCTTGCTAGCGGCAAATATGACCTACTGGTCACAGATGTCGGTTTGGGTGAAGAAGACGGGATTGCTACTTTGGACGCCGTGAAGGCGCGAGATCCAGATCTACCCATAATCGTAATATCTGCCCAAAATACTTTGAATACTGCAGTCCGTGCATCCGAAACGGGCGCGTTTGAATATTTTCCCAAACCCTTTGATCTCGATGAACTGGTCGAGGTTGTGCAACAAGCTATGAAACCGCGCAGTTCCGGACTTTCGACAGAAAACTTAGAGGAAGATAATCTTCCATTGGTTGGCCGTAGTCCAGCGATGCAAGAGGTTTACCGAATGATCGCTAGGCTCTTGCGCAACGATCTTTCAGTACTCATTTTGGGTGAATCTGGCACCGGTAAAGAGTTAGTTGCTGAGGCTATTCATACTTTGGGGCATCGTAAAGCCGGACCATTTATCCCGGTTAATATGGCTGCGATTCCCACGGACCTTATCGAAGCTGAATTATTTGGTCACGAAAAAGGTGCATTCACCGGCGCTGTGAGCAGCGCTGCAGGTAAATTTGAACAAGCGCAGGGGGGGACACTTTTTCTGGACGAGATTGGCGATATGCCAATGCATGCTCAGACAAGGTTGTTGCGGGCTTTGCAGTCCGGCGAGATTAATCGAGTAGGCGGCAGGGGGACGATCAAACTCGATGTTCGGATAATTGCGGCAACCAATCAGGATTTCGTAAAACTCATTGAAGACGGTAAATTCCGAGAAGATCTGTATTATCGGATCAACGTCGTGCCCATAGAATTACCACCGCTGCGTGATCGAGTCAGCGATGTTCCAGCATTGGCTAATCATTTCCTCAATCTTGCCGTTTCCGATGGCCTTCCAAAGAAGGTTTTGACAACTGATGGTATGGAGTTGCTGTCCCGCCATAGTTGGCGAGGAAATGTCAGAGAACTGAAAAACCTTATATATCGACTTGTCGTCACTGCTCGCGAAGAAGAGCTTTCCGAAACAGCTGTAAGGCAGATCATACAATCCGAACAAAGCGATGAACAAGGTCAGATTACAGAATCCGGATTCTCGGATCGTGTGAAAGCAATTTTGGGTGACTTGATGGCGGAAAAAGATCAAAATACTTCTCTTTATATGAGGGCTTTGGAGAAATTTGAACGCCCGGTGTTGGAAGAAATATTACGCAAAGCAAATGGCAATCAGATCAAGGCAGCTAGCTTGCTCGGTATCAACCGAAACACCTTGCGGAAAAAACTGACCGAGTATGACATTGACCCAGCGCAATCGCGATGAACTGACTCTTTCATGCGCTAAAGCGTGACATTTTTGCTCCATTTGTGCTGTTTTTACAACGAATCTGTTGTATCAAGGCAACAATGAATGTTCCGCAGCCCACTCTTGAAAAGCGATCTCCAGCGTGGCTGAGGAGGTTATCGCTTCTCTCTGAAGATGATAAAGCGATGAAACGGGTTGAGTGGAGCGTGATATTTGTTTTTCTCGCTATGGCAGCGGGAAGCTATGCTCTTTTAAGTTCTCAATCGGGTCGAACCGATTTTATCTCGCCCCCTCTGACAGCGGCTTTGCTGGTAGCAAATCTAATTCCAGCAATCATTCTTCTGGTATTGCTGGGTCGGCGGATGGCCAAGGGCAGGGCGGCAAAATCAGCGGTCGGAAGCAGTGGCCGTTTGCACGTGCGCCTCGTTGCTCTGTTTTCTCTAGTGGCCAGCATCCCAATGTTGCTGGTGGTGATCTTTGCATCGTTGCTTTTTCAATATGGTGTCGAATTTTGGTTTTCCGACCGTGCGCGAGGAATGTTGGAAAATGCCAACAGTCTGGCACGTGGATATTACGATCAGAACAGGAAAGATGTCGGCGAAGAAACTATCACCATGGCAAGTGACCTGCGCAGCTTTCTGGCCGAAAAAGGTATCAATCATCCTGAATTTGCAGAAAACTATTCCTTTCAGGTGCTTACCCGAAAGTTAAATGAATCTGCGATTATACAATATGGCCAAGATGATGTTGCACGCACAGCAGCAGCAGTGAACCCTGACGACGGAGACCAAGACACAAAGATATCTGAGGATGTTATTGGCCAGTTGCTCAATGGGCAGAATTATGTGGTTACTGCAAAGCCAAACAAGATCGAAGCAGTGACGGCACTGGATTTGGATTCGCGTATTTTTCTCTATGCCGCGCGTGACTCAGATATGTTGGCCCTTAGTCAATGGGAGCGGGCGCAGTCCGTCCTTGAGGATTATGATAATCTGTTCACCCGTTCCCGTAGCCTGCAGCTGCAGTTCAACATCGCATTGTTTCTAGTGTCTCTCTTCATTGTTGGTTTTGCGTTATGGATTGCACTTGCTGTTGCCGACCGAATGGTGAGGCCGGTAGGCGAATTGGTTCATGCCGCAAAGCGGATCACGGAAGGAGATTTGGCAACCCGAGTACCTGCACCTGTTGAGAAGGACGAGATAGGCACGTTGGGCAGGGCGTTTAACCGGATGACGGAGCGCTTGGAGACCCAAACAACAGCCTTGCTAACAGCCAATGAACAATTGGGTAGTCGGCGTGCCTTTATCGAAACAGTACTGGAATCTGTAACTGCTGGCATAATTAGTCTGGATCAATCGGGGCGTGTTAGTTTGTTTAATTCTCGCGCACAGGCTTTGCTTGCTAGACAAAATGAAAATCTTCTTGAATCGCAAATATCTGAAGTCGCGCCTGAGTTTGCCGCCCTGATTGACGATGGCGTTGAAAATTCGATCATCCAGTTTTCGTCGAGCAATGAAGTTCGCACTCTGGAGGTCAAAATTGTCAGTGGAACGTCGGGTCACGTGATTACGTTCGAAGATATTACGCAACGGCTTTTGGATCAGCGCCGGGCTGCCTGGTCAGACGTGGCACGTAGGATAGCGCATGAAATTAAGAATCCGCTTACGCCCATACAGCTGGCGGCTGAGAGACTACAGAGGCGCTTCGGAAAAAATATTGATGAAGGCGCCCCAGTTTTCTCTCAGTTAACCGGTACAATTGTTCGTCAAGTTGGTGACTTGCGGAATATTGTTGATGAGTTTTCTTCTTTTGCCCGGATGCCAAAACCTGTTTTTCGCGAAGAAAACATTGCTGATATCGTAAAACAAGCAGTCTTCTTGCAAGAAGTTGCTCATCCCAAAATTCAATTCCGGTTTGAAGCGGACGATCAAAAGTCGTCCTTGGTATGCGATCGCAGACAGTTAGGGCAAGCGCTGACGAACATCGTCAAGAATGCTGTCGAAGCCATTGAACAAAAGGCAGAAGGAAATGCTGACTTCTCATATGAAGATGGTCGGATAAACATGGCTGTCCGTCGACGTGAAGGCGATATAGAAATCCAATTGGATGATAATGGTATCGGTCTGCCTGACGAACGTGAACGTATTGTAGAACCTTATATGACGACTCGAGATAAGGGCACGGGTCTTGGCTTAGCCATAGTGAAGAAAATTATAGAAGAGCATTTTGGCACGATCGCCTTCACGGACTCTCAGCCGGTGGACGAGGGGAGTGGCACGCGTGTCACAATAACGCTTAGTCCCGAGAAGCTGGAGCGTCTGGCAGACGGCTCAATACAAGATAGCTCGACTGTAGGTCAGTCGAAACAATCCATCGGAACAGCAAGCCCAACAAAGGACAGCAAGCGTCCGCAAGCAGATAAATTACCCCCAATTTAGAGGTCGAAGATATGGCATTAGATATACTGATTGTTGATGATGAACCGGATATTCGTGAGTTAATATCCGGTGTTTTAGAGGATGATGGCTATGAAACCCGAGTGGCGGGCGATAGCGATTCTGCGCTGGCAGCAGTTAAGGAGCGCAAGCCGTCTCTCGTGTTGCTCGACGTCTGGTTGAGAGGTTCTCGTCTGGACGGGCTCGAGCTTCTGACTGAGATCAAGAAAATAGATGCAAAATTACCAGTTATTGTGATTTCCGGACATGGAAATATTGATACGGCCGTGGCAGCGATTTCTCAGGGTGCGGTAGACTTTATCGAAAAGCCGTTTGAAGCAGAGCATCTCATGCACTTGGTTGCGAGAGCTACTGAGACCGAAAGTCTGCGCCGCGAGAATGAGATATTGAAAGCGCGGGTCGGGTTTGCCGATGAGCTCACGGGTAATAGTCCTGCAGTCAATGCCGTGCGCGCGACGCTGAAGCGGGTTGCCGGTACGGGCAGTCGGTTGCTCATTTCCGGACCGGCAGGTGTTGGCAAGGAAGTTGCCGGACGCCTGATGCACAATTGGAGCACGCGTGCCAATGCGCCATTTGTGACGATCAGTGCAGCTCGCTTGTCTCCGGAAAGTGTTGAAGAGGAGCTATTTGGAACCGAGAAAAGCGGTGTTGTCGAAAAAATTGGTTTGCTGGAGGAAGCTCATGGCGGAACATTGTTCATTGATGAAGTCGCTGACATGCCGCTGGACACCCAAGGCAAGATTCTACGCGTCTTGACCGAGCAGAGTTTCGTTCGGCTCGGTGGTACCCAACGCGTAAAGGTAGATGTAAGAGTAGTATCGGCAACGTCGCGGAATCTCGATGAAGAGATTCAGGAAAAACGTTTTCGTGAAGACCTTTTCTACCGGCTGAATGTGGTACCAGTCGAATTGCCTCCCCTTAACCAACGTCGTGAAGATATCCCTACATTGGTAGAGCACTATTCAGCCCGTTTTGCCGCTGACCAGCGCCTGAACCCGCCAGAAATTTCTACGGAAGCCATGGCCGCACTGCAGGCTTGCGATTGGCCCGGCAATGTTCGCCAATTGCGTAATGTCATAGAACGAACAATCATTTTGGCGCCCAAAGACAATTTTGCCAAAATTGAAGTTGAGATGTTGCCGCCGGAAATATTGGGTAATGACGATGATTTGGATCAGGGCGTCGCATCATTAATGGGCTCTCCGTTGCGGGAAGCACGGGAAAGTTTTGAGCGAGAGTATCTGAAAGTCCAGATTAGAAGATTCTCTGGAAATATATCCAAAACGGCCAATTTTATTGGGATGGAACGCTCTGCGTTACACAGAAAGCTCAAAATCCTAGGGTTGGCAGCGAAAAAGAAACAGAGCGTCGAATAGCCTGTTGTCCGATTGCTGTTGTAGCTTCAGCAACGAATTCATATATGTCTGTTACGCGGCTCCCCCAACGACCTAAGGCCGCAATTTAGAAACTGTCTGCGGCCTTCGCGCTGCCAAAAACCGGAAGTCAAAAATGACCGATAAATCAAATAACTTACAAGATCTCTTCTTAAATTCTCTCCGTAAATCAAAAATGCCGGTAACGATGTTTTTGGTAAAGGGTGTAAAATTACAGGGCATTGTCACTTGGTTTGATAATTTTTCTGTGCTGTTGCGTCGCGATGGTCAATCACAATTGGTCTACAAACATGCCATCTCTACTATCATGCCATCGCAAAGCCTCGACATGCAGGCGTTTTCTGATCTGATGGAGCGCGCCAAAGCCAAAAACGGCGTTTTGCAGGAAGTGTTTCTGACAGCTGTTCGCGACAGCAATGATCCCGTGACAATGTTCCTTGTGAACGGTGTGATGCTTCAGGGTGAAGTGGCAGCATATGACCTGTTCTGTATATTGCTGGAACGAGAAGGTCTCGCGCAACTGGTCTACAAGCATGCCATATCTACAATTCAACCTAGCGGTGCTATCAATTTGGCCGATTACAACAACACAGATGACGGCTCCCATTGATACCATTTGAAAAAAACGAGCTGGATGGGACCAAAGATCTCGCTGTCATTGTTCATCCTGATTTAGGAGCGCTTAATCAAAATGCTCTGGATTACAGGTTAGAGGAAGCTGTTGGCCTTGCTCTAGCAATCGGTTTGGAAACGACATCTGCGCGATATTTTACAGTTCGCGCGCCAAAACCAGGAACTTTGTTCGGGTCCGGACAGGTCGGACAAATCAAGACCATATTGGCGCAGGAAAACGCCAATATACTGATTGTTGATGGCACTCTAAGTGCGATACAGCAACGCAATCTCGAAGAAGAGTTGAAGGTCAAAGTAATCGACCGAACTGGCCTGATTCTAGAGATTTTTGGCGCCAGAGCGGCAACTGCTGAAGGACGCCTGCAGGTGGAATTGGCGCATCTCGATTATCAAGCCGGGCGCTTGGTACGTAGCTGGACCCACTTGGAACGGCAGCGTGGTGGTTTCGGCTTTCTAGGAGGTCCGGGCGAGACCCAGATCGAATCGGACCGCAGGATGATCCGAGATCGTATGGCCAAATTGCGCAAAGACCTCTCTCATTTGAGAAAAACCCGGACGTTGCATCGATCACGACGTCAGAAAGCACCATGGCCGGTCATAGCGCTTGTAGGATATACAAATGCAGGCAAGTCTACCCTTTTCAATCGTTTGACTGGTGCCGATGTATTTGCGGAGGACTTGTTGTTCGCGACTCTGGATCCAACAATGCGTCAATTTCCTTTGCCAGGTTATGACAAGGCAATAATGTCTGACACAGTGGGATTTGTATCTGATCTACCCACGCAATTGGTAGCAGCCTTCCGAGCCACGCTCGAAGAAGTGACTGCGGCGGACGTGATTATCCATGTAAGAGATATCTCGCACTCTTCCAGCGATGGGCAGGCGAGTGATGTCGAACAAATATTGATGGAATTAGGGGTCGAGTTGCAAGATGGGGAGGGGGCCCCGATCATCGAAGCTTGGAACAAGATTGATTTGATCGATACTGATGATCCGGAATCAGTTAAATTACCAGAGCATATACCTGACAATGTCTGCCTTATGTCAGCCGTAACGGGGCAGGGTATCGATGCACTCATAGAAATGGTGACAGAAAATTTGTCGCGCAATCATAATGTTGAAACAGTTACGCTGCCAGTATCTGATGGTAGGCGATTGGCATGGCTGCATGAACATGGCCGCGTTTTGGAATCGGAACAAGCCAATGATAATTGGGTTATAGCTGTACAAATGTCCAATCGGAATTGGGGGCGATTTCACGCGCTTTAGGATGAAGATTTCGCCTTTTGCCATTCTTCTTCCAGCTCATCAATCGACATATCTTTCATATCTCGAGTAACAGAGCTTTCTACCTTGTTGAACCGCTGTGAGAATTTCCCTGTAGCGTCGGTAAGTGCCCGCTCTGCATCGACACCATAGTGACGCGCTAGGTTAACGGCCGAGAAGAGCAGGTCTCCAATCTCTTCATGGATATGCTCTTTGGTTTCAGCCTGTTCCACTTCATCAAGCTCTTCTAGCAATTTTGCTTTCACTGGCACCTTGTCGGGCCAATCGAAGCCAACTCGTGCTGCACGTTTTTGTATTTTTTGCGCACGTAACAGGGCGGGGAGAGCCAATGCGACACCATCCAATGCGCTCGAATTCCCAGTTTCCGATCGCTCTTTGGCTTTTATCTCTTCCCAACCCGGAGTATCTTGAGCTTCACCAAATATGTGCGGATGCCGTCGGATCATTTTTTCGCATATTACATCGACCACATCATCAAATACGAAATGGCCTTCGTCTGATGCGATCTGGCTATGAAAAACGACTTGTAGCAGCAAGTCTCCCAATTCGTCTTTCAGTGCTTCGATATCGTTACGTTGAATAGCGTCGGCAACTTCATAGGCTTCTTCAATTGTATAAGGCGCGATGGTTTGAAAGGTTTGAACCGTATCCCATTCACACCCGGTTTTGGGATCGCGTAGGCGCCGCATAACTTCAAGGAGGCGAGTAATCACTGAGCTATCCATTCTGATATTACTGTTGGCGTCCGTTTGAACACAGGTTTTCTCATGTCATCGAACGCCTGCTTTCCGCAAGAAAAAATAGCCCGGCAATAGGAGCGGCGACGCCGGGTTTTTTCAAGATGTTAGATGATGTGTTTCGGCACAGGTCCATCGCAGAAAAAGAGGTTTGATTCTAATTATCGAACGAGAGGTGACGAGGGACGAAAAATCAACTTTTCGTCAAACGGCACCGCTTCTGGTTTTCAGGATAGCATATTCTGACATCAAACCCTTGAACAGGCTGTAGCAACATACGAGTAAAACGAGTGTGAACGGCAGGCCGCTGGCAATCGTTCCCGCCTGCATCGCTCCCAGTGCACTGGCACCACCGCCGACCAGTAATGCTGCCGCGACCAAGCCTTGCAATATCGCCCAGAAAATACGTTGTGAAACGTGAGCATCTGTTTTGCCGCCAGCCGTTATCGCATCAATGACCAACGAGCCGGAATCCGATGAGGTCACAAAAAATACGATCAACAAAATGATCGCAAGGGAAGAAGCGATATACGGTATTGGCATATTCTCGAGCATCTGGAAAAGCACCAGTGGCGCTTCGCTGATCCCGGCGGGCAACTGACCGATACCGTCTTTGATTTGCTCAATTGCTGTCACGCCAAATGTTGTGAACCATATGATTGCGACAATCACAGGCACGATGAGGACCACTGCCAAAAATTCCCTAATGGTGCGGCCTCTGGAAATACGCGCAATGAACATGCCTACAAAAGGAGACCAGCTCACCCACCAGGCCCAATAGAAGATCGTCCAGCCATGATACCAGGCCTTGTCTTCCCGGCTCGTCCAATCGCTGAGCGGGATGGCATATTCGGCATAGCTTGCGATAGCGGTACCAAAGCCGGTGAATATCTTCAGCGTCGGCCCTGCGACAAAAACAAAGGCCAGCAGAGCAGCTGCCAGAACCATGTTGATGTTGCTCAGCAATTTTATGCCGCCATCCATTCCGCGCACGACCGAAACGATAGCCAGCCCGGTAATGACTGCGATCAGCAACAATTGAGAGGTTAAATTGGCCTCTATACCAAATAGAAACGATAGGCCGGTCGCGGCTTGCTGTGCGCCTAGGCCCAGAGATGTGGCCAACCCGAACATGGTTGCAATGACTGCAAGAATATCAATAAAATGGCCGGGCCAGCCCCAGATGCGTTCGCCCAATAGGGGATAAAAGGCGGAACGAATGGTCAGCGGCAGCCCCTTGTTAAAGGCAAAAAAGGCGAGAGCCAGACCAATAACCGCATAAATGGCCCAAGGTGTCAGGCCCCAGTGAAACACCGTGGCACCAAGCGCCAGGCGCATCGCCTCAGGCGTACGCGGTTCCATGTTAAGCGGTGTGCCGCCCCAATCTGTATAATAGGCCACAGGCTCGGCCGAACCGTAAAAAACCATACCGATACCGATGCCAGCTGAGAACAGCATAGCAATCCAGGATGCGGTTCCAAATTCCGTCTTAGCCTCTGACCCACCTAGACGAATTTTACCTAAGGGGGAGAGGGCAACTGCAACGCAGAAAAGCAGAACGAAGTTAGACGCAATAACAAAGAACCAATCAAAATATTCCAGCGTCCAAGCCTTAGTCGCCTCTAGTCCGGTCTTGGCCGTTTCCGGAAATGACAGCGTCAACACGACAAATGCTATGGTCAGCGCGGCGCTGACAAAAAACACTGGATTATGCATCTCCAGCCCGAATGGATTTACATTATCCTGACCGGCTTCATAATCGGTTTCATAATTAATCTCGATTACATCCACCGCCGCATTGGCCGTTGCTGTTTCCGTTCCGCTCACTGTTGAGGCTCCAAATAATTGCGTCCCAGCGCTTCTTTCAGCGGCTGCAAATGTGATTCATAATAACGCCATAGATCGACGCTGGCTTTGGTAATGGGTTGGCGCACCTGTTCGGAACTGGCGGTACGAACCGCGCGTTTCGTCTTGTAAAAGTCGATACAGGCCTGTTCAAATGGCAGGCCGAGATAATCCAGCATCCGGCGCACTTGCCCCTCCAGATCGTCTAGAACATCTTCATGCTGAACGCGCAGCACAGCGCCCGGTAACACCATTTCCCAATGGTCCATCAAGCGCACATAATCGCTGTAATAGCGGCCAACTTCGTTTAATCCGTAGGTGAATTCCTGACCTTCTGCGAACAGCTGCTTGAAACCGGAAAAACAGCAAGCCATGGGTTCCCGCCGGGCATCAATGATTTTCGCGTTCGGGAGAATCAGTTTGATCAAGCCGATATGCCGAAAATTATTGGGCATTTTGTCGATGAAATAGGGCGCAGCTTGCCGGTGGATGCGGGTGCTATCGATAAACTCCTGGCCCATATCGCATAATTGAGCGGCATCGAGATCCTGGAGGTTGTCCGGATATAGCGAGTCATTGCTCGCTTGTTTCCGTCGCCGTAATCTGTGCGCAAGGGACAATATGTTGGGCAGTTCCAGTGTGCCATCAATCTGGCTGTGCGATGCCAGTATTTGCTCAAGCAACGTCGAGCCCGCACGCGGCAGACCCAATATGAAAATGGGATCGGGTGCATCATGTCCCTTACCAGATTGCTGTTCAAACAATGCGGGCGTGCAGGCTTTGATCTGGCTGTTCAATTCCGCCGTCATCTGATCGGCGTCGTAGCGCGACTGCACACGTTTCAGTTCATTGCCGCGCTGATAATAGCCAAAGGATGTGTCATAATCCTTCCGGTCCTCATAGGCTTTGCCTAACGCAAAACAGATATGGATACGGTTTTGATAGCTGAGCTGGTTACCCTGCTCCTGCGATTCCATCAGGCTGAGTTCTTCGTCTCTGAAGTGATAGGTCTTGAGGTTGGCTAGTCCATAATAGGCATCGCCATAGCCGGGGTCTGATTCAAATGATTTTTGATAGGAGAGCACGGCTTCCTCATGGCGGCCAAAAGTTTTGAGCGCATGTCCTCTGGACGTCAAAGTGACTGGATCGCCAGGTAGCTTCTGCAAGACTTTATCGAACAAATCCAAAGCGTGTTGATAATCGCCGGTCTGCATGGATTCGATCGCGAAAAGAGATTGGAAGACCGGGTTTTCAGGATCGCGCTGATAGAGCGCTTCGCTTTGTTGAAGGGCTTCAGCAAATTTCTGACGCTTGCGAAGGATCTGGATGTAATCAATTCGCACTTGAATGTTATCAGGTTCAAATTCAATCGCGCTTTCGAGTAAAAAATCGGCATCCTCCAAGATACCCAAACGCGCGCCGATATCCGCCAGCAATCGCATCCCTTCAACATTTTTGGGATTTTTTTGCAGGAAGTGCCGGCAAGCATTTTCCGCTTTGATCAGCTTGCCCTCGTGCAAAAGATGGGACACCGCGACCAAGGGTTTGGGCATGGTAGCTATACGTTGTTCCTGTCCGCGCATTTCTGATGCGGCATCTCGCCGGCCCCAGCTTTCGAGAATATCGCCTTGCGCTTTCCAACTGGCTTGCAGCGCGGGATTACACTGGCAGGCTCGACGATAAGCGGTCATGGCCCTTTCATCATCGCCCATGGCTTTGAAAATATGCCCCTCTTCCTGATACGCGCGGCCAAAATCAGGCGATAAGCCTTTCAGCCGGTCAACGCTCGCCAGAGCTGTGTCATATTTCCCCAGATAGCGTTCGCAAACCGCTTTCATGTAGAGTGCGTCGATATTTACTGCTTCATCCTGCAATACCGCCGCGGCGCATTGCAGCGCCGCTTCAAAACGCCCCTCATATATATGAGCGCGCGCCTGTTTGAGCTGTTCGGCGATATCAAGACCAGTTTCATACATATAATCGCGGCATATCGTCCTTCAAAAAAGGGGAGACCCACCAACTGGTTAGCCTCCCCCGGTTGTATTGTACCTTAATAGGTGAAGGAAACCCGTGCACCCACAGTCAGCGGGCGATTGACAATGATGCGTGCGCGATCATTAACGAAATTGCCGCTAACCTCAGCCCGTTCGTCAGTCAGGTTTTCGCCGAATATCTCGAACGACCATTTGTCATCGGTGATACCAGCGGACAGAGCAAATGTTGTCCAGCTGTCCAGATTAATCCGGTTAATCTCGATAATGTCAGTCGCTGCCGATGCAGAGTGGGTGACCTGTGGCTGGACATGAGCGGTCCAATCACCAAAGATATTCCATTCATAGCGGGCCCGTAAATTACCCTGAAAACTAGGAGCAAAGGCGAGACTGCGGCCTTCAACCACGTCATTGGTCGGTGTCAGAACATCAGTAATTTCAGTATCCAAGATCGAGAAAGCCGCGCTGACCGTTAAACCATCCAGAGAATAAGGCGCTATGGTGATATCAGCCTCGACACCTTTAATTTCTGCGTCTGCCGCATTGTCCGAGAAGAACAAGTTGGTGATCGACGGATCGAGGATGGTGGTTTGCAGATTCTGAATATCCACAAAGAAGGCATTACCATTGAAGCGCACCTGATTGTCGAACAATGACGTTTTCCAACCAATTTCATAGTTGGTCACATCATCGGTATCCAACACGAACGGTACATTAAAGCCATTAGGGCCTTGCGCACCGCCGGGACGGTTTAACAGTCCAGGCCGAAAGCCTTCGGAGTAAGTTGCATAGAATAGCAAATCGTCGGTTGGCGTCCATGTCAGGTTGGCCTTGAAGATAAAGCCGTCGGTCGTCGCTTTGTCAGGTGCGTTCAATGCATTGAACACTTGCTGCGCCTGTGCTGCACTTAACCCGGCTGCTTGAATATCTGCTACCGATTGGCCGAGTGTAAAAGTTTGGCGCAAGGCATCATTACAACTGCCGATGAATGTGAAGCTGCCATCGCCATCATAAAGATCGCTGATGTTCGTACCAAAGGCATTTTCGTCTACGCCGCTCGAATTACAGAAAGACGAGTTAGCACTGCCTTCCAGATCCACTTCAACGTCATAATAGCGCGCACCAAGGGTGACAGCGAACTGATCCGAAATATCATAGGTTGCTTCGCCAAATATGCCGAATTGCTTGTCGGTCCGGCGGATATCGTTACGGAATATCACTCCTGCAGGATAAGCGTTGGTATCCGAGATAAATGCATTGGGCTGTGAGAAATTGGGCGGGAAAGAACCACCGAACAAATCGATCGCCGTGCTGCCGGGATAAGTGAAGTCGTTTAACTCCAACAGCTCCAGATCGCTGTAAAAACCGCCAGCCGTCAACCGGATCGGATAATCTTCCGGCGTATTGAAGCGCAGTTCATGCGTCATTGCTTCGGTTTCTGTACGGGAATTCACGAACAAATTGGGTGCCTGACAGGTGCCTGTCGGAGCGGCGCCTGGATAGGAAACCGACCCGTCACAGATATAGTAGGGCAGATATTGGCCAACAAACAGATAGTCGGAATAATCAACCCGCTGCGATGTCTCACGCTTGGTATAAGCACCGGTGTAAACCAGTTCCAACGCGCCAATCCGGCCTTCCAGTGTCCAGCTGGTATTGCTGAAATCATCTTCGACCTCATCGCGTTCAAAACGTTCGATTTCCAGATCACCCAGCGTAGGGTCTTCAAAGAAAACGCCGTCGGAATCCAGACCCTGACGGGCATGAGCGACGGTCAGACTCCAGTCATCGGAAAATTCATATTTACCGCTGACCCGGAAGCCAAGATATTGGGTGTCGTTGAAATTCTTCTCGGCCAGAGCGCTATTGTCAGCCAGTATGAAGTTTACGCTGCTTAGATCAGCACCCGCTTGCAAACCGCCGCGGTTGGCATTCACAGGAACGCCATTGTCGCGGACGGTTCCAGCGGCACGAAAACGCGCGCTTTCGGCGGTGCTGCGAGTGCCCGCAACATTGTCGATATAACCACCCTTGTTGTCATAATAACCTACGGCACGAATGGCGAAACGATCGGTAACAGGAATGTTCACCATCGCTTCGATATTATTGCTTGGGTCACCGCTTTTGGTGAACGAAACGCCAGCTTTCGCTTTGAATTGGAACTGCCCGATGACAGGTTTGTTGGTGATCAGACGCACCGTGCCCGCTTGCGAGCTAGCGCCGAATAACGTGCCCTGCGGCCCGGACAGGACCTCAACGCGTTCCAAATCGGCTGCATAAACATCAAGGTTACGGCCCGGCTGTGATACCGGCTGCTCGTCAAGATAAAGCGCCACGTTGGGAGCCAGGCCGGCGACGCCAGCGGTTGTCAGGTTGGGTGTAGTCGATGCCAGACCGCGAATATAGATCGTGCTCTGACCAGGACCGCCGCCGCCAGCTGTAACGCCGGGTAGTTGTTGGAGATAATCGTCAAAGACCGTAACGCCCAGCTGATCGAGTGTTTCTTCACCCAAAGCCTGCACAGCGACCGCAACATCTTGCAAATCTGCGCTACGTTTTGTCGCCGTAACTACAATTTCCTGTACGCCCTTTTGTTCTTCGTTGTAAACTGTTTCTTGAGCTTGCGCCGATGCACAGCCCAAAGCTGCGATGACCGCAAGCGATGCGCCCGTTTTTAAATAAATCAAATAACCCTCTTGTGGTTTCTGTTAAAATTCTAGGGAAAAACACATCCGACCGGTAAGTGACCTATCGAACCCATTGCAAAGCCAAAAAGTTGCCCCCTGCGATATTGGCCTTCAAAACGTGCGCTGGTATAATGATTATTACAGCTTTGTGAACCGTGGTTTTAATTTTATGCGCTGTGACGATTAAGAAAGTGCTAGTTTACAGGCGCAAAACAGACGCAAACCCTATCATTGAACTGTTGTTGTAGAGCTTTTTGAGCAGTGAATCTGATTGCTGAAAGGGCAGGGTAGAGTGGAGCTCTCGTCATTTGCCCTTGTACACTTTCGTGTCCAAGACAGATGTCCGCTTAGTCCCGAAATCAGATATAGATAATAGAATATACAATAGTTGAAAATTCGGTATCGTGCAAAAAACCCATAGATAACTATCAGTTGGGAAATATTGCAGGAGTTGGAATTTGGCCGAAGCTACAGCAAGCAGCATCTCTCAAACTGACAGTCATGGAACGCCCGAAACGGGATATGGCAGCCGCAGTTATCGGAATTATATATTGGGGATTTTGTTGACGGTTTACGTCTTCAACTTCATCGACCGCACGATAATCAACATCCTCACCGAACCCATCAAGGAAACATTCGGGGTCGAGGATTGGCAGATGGGGCTGCTTGGTGGTCCCGCTTTTGCGATCCTTTATACATTTGTCGGCATTCCTATTGCTCGTTTCTCGGAAAAACATCACCGGGTCTGGATTATTGCTGCGTCGGTGGCGCTTTGGAGCCTGATGACCGTTTTATGCGGGTTTGCAACCAGTTTTATTGCGTTGTTTATTTTCCGTATTGGCGTCAGCATTGGGGAAGCCGGTTGTTCACCGCCAGCCAATTCCATCATCGCGGACTATTTTGTCCCAGCCGAACGCTCAACCGCGGTTTCTGTCTATGCGCTGGGCATTCCTCTCGGCGGTATGGTGGCCTATGTCTTCGGCGGCTTTATTGTCGGCAGTCTGGATGGTGCGACCATCGGTGCGTTGCTGACCAGCTGGAACTGGACATGGGCAGCAAATATTCTGGATTGGCAGAATATCGAAGGTTGGCGTGTCGCCTTTGTCGTGGTCGGCATTCCCGGCATTATCGTCGCTATGTTCGTAAAAATGACGATCAAGGAACCGCCGCGTGGCTACACCGATCCACCTGAGATGCAGAACAAAGATCAGGTTGGCTTTGGCGAAGTGCTCAAAATTTTGTCAAAGAAGCCATCCTATTGGCATGTGACGATGGGTGTTACCATCGCATCGTTCGTCAACTATGGTGTTGGCCAGTTTTTGGTATCCTTCCTAATCCGCACGCATGAATTGTCGATATTTGACGCTTCGGTGAAAATCGCAATGGCGCTAGCGGTCATGGCCTCGATCGGGACCTATATGTCTGGCTTTTTGGCGGACAAATTTTCGGAGCGTTTTCCAAAAGCTTTGGCCTGGATACCGATGCTTGCTCTAATTGGGGTCATACCCATGCATGTAACTGGCTATTTGGCGGAGTCTCTGTGGCTAGCTGTACCGCTGATGATGGTCGGTCAGATGCTGCTATATACGTATCTTTGCCCGCTATATGCGGTGCCTAGCGGCGTAGTGGATAGCCGGATGCGAGCGACGGCAGTGGCCATAACGTTATTCATTGTCAATTTATTGGGCTACGGCCTTGGTCCACCGCTTATCGGCGGGCTTTCGACCATATTAAATTCGACGTTCTTGTCTGGCATTGATCCCACGCTGACATTAGACGCATGCAAGGCAACCAATCTGGCTTCAACCGCTCAAGCCGCGTGCGACACAGCTAATGCTGAGGGCCTTCAGTGGTCCATGATCATCTTCAAATGTCTCTATATCTGGTCTGTTTTTCACTTTTATATGGCAAGCCGAACCATTCAGAGAGACATGGGGCGTTGATGGCCAGATAGATACCGTTAGGGAATTGCTAAGCAGCGTGTCGAACCGCTCGGATATATCCGAGAACCGTCGCCAACTAGCTGTTTCCTTGATTGTGCGATGGAGGCTCGTTTGCACCACATCTCAGTATGGTCCGAAAAAGCCACGGAAAAGTTGAACCAAAGGGTGAGGGGCAACCGTATCGTTTCTAATAGGTCCTACATATCAATTAGGTTGATAATATATATTATGTTAAATTATTACTGTCGTGAACGTGCGGGAGGTTCTAGGATCATTTCTCCCTGTTCTACTCTCCAACTTTTCATTTCAGAGAGAAAATTCATTCCGAGTACGTTTGAATCTCCAAACGCTTCAGCAACTACAACCGGCAATTCCAATGCCGTCATTGGCCCAACGCGTAACGATTGAATGGTGCCCCGCTGTGCTTCTACTGTGCCGTTCGCCGTATTCAAATAAGTCGGAAAACCGCCTTCGTTGATATCAATATTTGCTGCTTGCGCGGTTTTGAGTGTCATGGCGGTCGTCGTAGCGCCGCTATCTATCAAAAATCGAACAGGCATCCCATTAACTTCTGCATCCGCCCAATAATGGCCATCTGGTGACCGGCGTATTTTCAATGTATCGCCGACGACTTGTTGGTCATTGGCACCGGTCAATTCTCCAGTTACCTTGTTCCAAACGCCAACTATCTCATGCTGATAAGAAAAGATCACTATGAATATCGCAAATATGGCGATCCAACTCAATACAGACCGGACAATCTCACCTAAGCCGATGCGACGCGAAAATAGCGCACTTGCAACAAGCACCAACGCGCCGATCGCGAAAACAAGATTGATATTTTGATCTTCCGTCACGTCTATGTCTCTATCACAAGTCCGTCATAAGCGGGTTGGATATCTTTGGGTAATATCGAACAGAGTTGCTTATAATCCATCGACTTGTCCATATGCGTGAGTAAGCTTAAATTCGGCTTTACTGCGCCTATAAAATCTAGCGTCATATCTAAATGAGCATGGGTTGGATGCGGCTTTTCACGCAAAGCATCTACTACAAAGATATCACTACCCTTGAACGTTTCTCGCATATTATCAGTAACTTCACCAAAGTCTGTCGCATAGGAAATAGATTTTCCGTTATGCTCGAAGCATAATCCGGCGGACGATATGCCGCCATGAGGCATATCGACGGTTTTAACAACGATATCACCAATTTCTGTTTCTGTTTCCAGCAAGCGCCCGTCGCAAATAGACGGATAATATTTATGGCCTTCAAATGCATAGGCGAAGCGTTGCTTAAGACTTTCCAGAGCAAATGAACGCGCATAAGCCGAGATTGGTTCACGTTTCTTCTGAAAAACCTGCCGCAAGTCGTCAATACCGTGACAATGATCGGCATGATCGTGAGTCCAAATAACATGATCAATTGTGTCTATATCACAATCCAGAAATTGGTTTCGCAGATCGGGCGATGTGTCTACCAGGATGCGTGTTGTGGGACTTTCCACGATGATAGAAACCCTGCTCCGCCGGTTTTTCGGTTCATTGGGATCGCAATCGCCCCAATCATTACCGATCCGCGGTACGCCAGAAGATGTGCCACAACCTAGGATGGTGAGTTTCATCGACAAGTTTATGGGTGCGCCTTGTTGAACAAGCGGTAGAAGTTTTGTGCTGTTGTTTCGCAAAGCTCAGAATAATCTTCACCCCGCAGTTCGGCGAGAAACTTCGCAGTGTCGGCTACAAAGGCTGGCTCGCCGGTCTTGCCGCGATGAGGAACAGGCGCTAGAAACGGGGCGTCGGTTTCCACCAATAGGCGATCTATTGGTAGTTTCGCTGCTGTGGACTGGAGATCCTTGGCATTTTTAAATGTCACGATACCGGAAATGGAAATGTAAAGACCCAAATTCAGTGCCTTATGGGCGAAATCTTCACTAGCAGTAAAGCAGTGGATGACGCCAGTATAAGCGCCCTGCTCCATTTCTTCTGCCATGATTGAAACCGTATCATCCTCAGCATCGCGAGTGTGTACGATAATTGGTAAACCGGTTTCTCGCGCAGCGTGAATATGGGTACGAAAGCTCTGCCTCTGGCGGTCACGGTCGCTATGATCATAATAATAGTCGAGGCCCGTTTCTCCAATAGCAACAACACGCTGGTGCTGCGCTTCGTCGACGAGCTTCGCTAGATCAATATCGGGATGTGCATCCGCTTCATGGGGATGAATGCCAATGCTGGACCAGACGTCATTTTCACGCTCCGCTGTCGCAACGATATCCCGCCATTCGCTCTCACGGGTAGAGATGTTGAGCATAGCGGTGACACCGCTTTCGCGGGCACGATCGAGCACAGCGCCCTGCTCTTCGATCAGGCCCTTATAGTTGAGATGACAGTGACTATCGACAAGCATCGGCGATCACCCCTCCCCTTCGGCCGCTGGCATTTCCAGGCGAGGGAATATCCCGCTAGGCGTAGGCAGTGCTAAACCAGGTTCAATAGCATTCGTCATATGATTAAAGTCTCTTTTATCAGCATCTTGTGCCAATAGATCGAGCATTTTATCGCAGCTTTCCGGAATCACCCAACGCAGCATGATCGCCAGCTGACGGATGGATTCCGCAGTGTAATATAGCACCGTATCGGCCCGTCCAGGATCAGTTTTGCGCAACGCCCATGGCGCCTGATCGGCAAAATATTGATTGGTCGCGCTAAGCCGCTCGCGGAGCAGATCAATAGCTGCATGGATGGGATATTCGCCATTTTCCATGAGCGTCGTCATATTGGTGAAACAAGCTGTCAAATCACCGATAAGCTGTTCTTCTGCTTCGGTTTTTGGACCGGCTACAGGCACTTTGCCTTCGCAATTTTTGGCAATCATCGACAGGCTGCGTTGCGCGAGGTTACCGAAATTATTGGCAAGATCGGCATTGGTCTTGGTGACGATCATTTCTGCGGAATAGCTGCCATCCTTGCCAAAAATGACCTCTGACAGCAGGAAATAGCGTAATTGATCAACGCCAAAAGCATCGGCCAACGCGATCGGATCGACCACATTACCGACTGATTTTGACATTTTCTGCCCGCGATTAAGCAGGAAACCATGACCGAATACCTGCTTGGGAAGCGGCAAATTCGCGCTCATCAGGAAGGCCGGCCAGTAAATGGTATGGAAGCGCACAATATCCTTACCAATAATATGCGCGATATCGCCGCCCTCGTTCCAATATTTGGGATAGAGGTCGTTTTTTTTCGGAAAACCGAGCCCTGTGAGATAGTTGGTCAAGGCATCGACCCAAACATACATGACATGATTTTCGCTGCCCGGAACCTTCACACCCCAGTCAAAACTAGTGCGGGATATAGAAAGATCGTTCAAACCGCCTTCAACGAATTTGATCATCTCGTTGCGGCGACTATCCGGTTTTAGAAATTCTGGATTGTCTTTGAAGAGTTTGAGCAAAGGCTCCTGATATTTGGAGAGCCGGAAAAACCAACTTTCTTCAACAGTCCACTCAACGGGCGTGCCTTGGGGTGACAGCTTTTCTTTTGCTCCCCCCTCGCCTTCAACCTCAATCAACTCACTTTCGTCATAATAAGCTTCGTCGCGAACAGAATACCAACCCTCATATTTATCGAGATAAAGGTCATCCTTGTCCGCCATGGCCTGCCAAATAGCTTGACTTGCTTTGTGGTGATCGACTTCAGTAGTACGGATAAACTGATCGTATGAGATGTTAAGTTTATCGCACATCACAATGAATTGATTAGCCATTTCATCGGCCAGTTCTTGAGGTGCGATACCTTTTGTTGCGGCAGCTTGCGCCATTTTCAAGCCGTGCTCGTCAGTCCCCGTCTGAAAGCGCACGTCACGTCCTGACAGACGCTGGAACCTTGCAATTGCGTCGGTAGCAATGGCTTCATAAGCATGGCCAATATGCGGCGGACCATTGGGGTAGCTTATAGCAGTCGTGATGTAAAAAGGCTTGGACATGAATTGCTTTCTCGAATCCCGGCAAAAAACTACCGAATATCGCTTCTCTTTATGCGCGCATGTCGGGTTCGGCAAGCGATCCCATCAAGCTACCGAGGCGAAATATCACCGCCTGACTATCAAGTGCTTTCGGAATAGCCATAGCAGCCAAATTGCTCGCCTCCTGCCAAGTGTCGATGGCCTTACCTGAAGCCCTGGTTGCAGCTCTGGATCCTTCAGCCTTAATATGCTGCGCTATCAAGCTGGGAGCACGGGATAAAAAAGCCTGATACCGCGGCGTTGCGGCTTTTAATGATAATTTACGCGCTAAGTCGCTCTTAATTTGGTTATTCTTGTCCCCGGTTCGCATGATATCGCGCGCAAGATTCTCCAATTCAGCGAGGCCGGCGTCAATATATTGCAGAGCTTTGCCTGGAGCACCTTCGCCGGCGGCAATCAAGGCATCGAGCTCCGGCTGTTCCAATTTTGGAGCTACGGCGGAAAGGGCTTGCTGCATCTGATCATCGCTCAATGGATCAAAGCGTAATATCTGACAACGTGACCTTATCGTTGGAAGCAAGCGTTCCGGTGTATGACTAACCAATAGAAATACCGTGTCTTTTGGCGGTTCCTCGAGGCTTTTGAGCAATGCATTGGCGCCGCCGCGCTCAAGATCATCAATCGCGTCAATGACAACGACGCGATAACGTGAAATTGAAGCTTGCGTCGCAAATAGCGATTGTAGATTTCGAATCTGAGCAATTGAGATGTTGCGTTTGAGTTCATGTTCCTCAAGAGAAGCTAGGCCGTCTTCGCGTGCTTTTTTCTCTTCTTTGTCCGTTTTTCCACCGCGTTGTACGAGCCTGAAATCTGGATGAGAACCAGCGGCCAAGAGTCTAGCACTTTGGCTCATATCATCAAGATCAAAGCCTTCGCCGGTACCTACAGTCGCTGCGTTAGAATCCAGTAAAAACTGGGCTGCTTGTTTAGCAAAACCTGCTTTTCCGAGCCCTTTTGATCCCGCCAATATCCAGGCATGGTGCAGCGTTCCTTTATCAAAAGACTGGCGGAATATGCGCTGTGCTTTGTCATGGCCTAATAATGACGTCATGCCGTCAACCCAGCAAATCGCTTAGATTATGCAGCAAATTCGCTGTAACATCCTTCGGAGACATTGCAGCATCGATCAATCTGACACGATTGGGTTCATCTTCTGCATATTCGCGAAATTTTGCCATGACAGAATGATGATAGTCGCTATCGCGGCCACCAATGCGGTCGCTATCACCGCGATCCCGGGCATCAGCGCGACGTGCAGCCACTTCCTCGGGCAGATCAAGGATGAATGTACGATCAGGCATGAGGCCGCGACTACCCACTTTGTGCAAGGCCATAATGTCTTCGTCGTTCAATTGTCCGCTAACGCTTTGATAGGCTCGGCTGCTGTCGATGAAACGATCACTTATAATCCACTCACCCTTCTTAAGGGCCGGCTCTATCAATGACTGACAATGTTCGGCCCGTGCAGCGGCAAATAGCAATGCTTCGGTCCGCATGTTCCATTTATCTTCATGCCCAGTCAGCAATAGGTTGCGGATCACCTCTGCGCCTGGAGTGCCGCCGGGTTCGCGAGTGAGATGAACCGTAATACCATTACTTTCGAGAGACTGGGCCAAGGCTTTTGCCTGCGTGGACTTACCGGTGCCCTCTCCGCCTTCTAGACTTATGAAACGACCTGTCATTCTTCTATCCCAGACCAAATAATGATTTCAATCCAGCCCAGACGCGCCCAAAAAACCCAGCCTCATCTATTGTTTCTGCCGCAACCAGCGGCATGGATTGGGTGCCTGCATCTCCGGTAGAAACAATCAAGGTTGCTATCTGCTGACCTTTTGTGATGGGCGCTTTAATTGGCCCGTTATAACGCACCTTCATCGAGAAATTACTGTCAGAACCCTTTGGTAACGTTGTAAAAAGATCCTTTGGAGCGACTAAATCAACCGAGGAGGAATCGCCCAACTGAACGTCTGCGCTTTGGACTTTGGCACCTTTTTTGAATAACGCCTTTGTCTCCCAAGCGTTAAATCCCCAATTCATGAACTTAACGGATTCGTTGCTTCTGCCACCATAGGTGTTCAGCCCAGCCAGAACAGAGACGATCCGTCGCCCATTTTGTTCCGCTGAGCCGGTAAAACCAAAGCCAGCTTCTTCTGTGTGGCCAGTTTTCAGGCCATCTGCGCCGGCAATCTTTCCGAGTAGAGGATTGCGATTGGGTTGCGTTATCGGATCACCACTATTTGTTTTGCCCCACGTAAACTCCGTCAGCCCAAAGAAATCTTTGTAAAGCTTTGGAAAGTCGTCGGAAAGGCGTTTGCCTAGCGTACCAAGGTCCCGGGCGGTCACCATTGTTTTGCCTTCGTCAGGCCAACCGGTACTGTTCCCGAACCGGCTATTTTTCATACCGATGCGTTTTGCGGTTTTGGTCATGATGTCCGCAAAATTTTCTTCAGTACCGGCAATTGCTTCGGAAAGAACAACGCTGGAGTCATTTCCCGAGAGGGTAATGACCCCGTGAAGCAAATCTTTTACCGTCGGCTTGTCATTCACGCCAAGGAACATGGTTGACCCCTGCCCTTGCCATTTCTGCCATGTAGCGCGTTGGATATTGACCTTCTCATCCAGTTTTAATTTGCCTTTGGCAATCTGATCAAACGCCACATAGACCGTCATCATTTTAGCCATGGATGCAGGCGGAATTTGTTTGTCAGCGTTTTTCTCGAACAAAATTGCACCCGACGACAGGTCAGTCATATAAGCAATAGGTGCTTCCGTTTGATATTTAGGTGCCGCTATAACAGCAGACGAAACGGCAATAAGTGGCAATGAAGCCCAAAAAATCTTGTTCATCAATATCCCGGTTTCAAATTAGATATGGCATCCTGCACCGAACTAATTTGCGCGCAGGATTCTCGCGTCGTTATAGCCGCGCTTTTGCGCCTGTGCGAGTCCCGCTTTGGCGTCATTGGCATTGGCATAAGGCCCATAGCGAACCCTCCATATATTGCGAGCTCCATCGGACACTACTTTAGCACCAATTTTCCGCGCCATCGCATCGGCACGTTTTTTATTCGAGAAGGCAGCAACCTGCACGACATATTTACCTGATATTGCCGCTGCTTTAGCTGTAGGCGACCTTTTCTGCGAGACGGTCGGCCGTCCTGCCTGCTCGACAATGAATTTACCGTCTTGATTGCCCGATGATACAGGCGTGCCGCCAGATGTTGGAACGTAAGAAGCCCCAACCCCGGTGTTATTGACCGGCGCTGCAGCAGTTGGAGCAGACACCTGCCGTACCGGTGTTTTAGCGGTAGGGAGTTTGGAGAGGTTTTTCCTGAGGATGGATAGCAATGAATCGGGAGTGTCTATGCGCTGTGTCGCGGCAGCACCGGTACGAAGCACCGCACGTTCTTGTTCGTTGGGATTCACTTTCCGGACACGCACTCCGGCCACGCCTTGACGATCAATGCCAAGCCGTTTGGCCGCACCATGTGATAAATCGATCAAGCGGTCATTTGCAAACGGCCCACGGTCATTTATCCGGACAAGGATTGTTCGACCTGTATCTAGAGTTGTAACCTCTACATAGGTTGGTAGAGGCAGTGTTTTGTGTGCAGCACTAATCCCGTCAGGATTGAAGAGTTCGCCATTAGCCGTTGAATTTCCCGCAAGTTCCTGTCCATACCAACTGGCATAGCCGACTTCGTCATAGCTAGCGGCATCTGCCGGCGTATAGGTTTTACCGGCAACCTTATAGGGGTTTCCAATCTTTACCGGAAAGTCTGATACGCCAGCAATGTCCGATGCCGAAGGAGCGGGAGGCATTCGGTTATCGGCATTGTCATTGACGCCATCAATTGTTCCGCAACTGGCGAGAAGGGCCGTAAGTGTGACTGCCTGAAACAGTTTACCTGCGAATTTCATCTGCCAATAACCCCACTGATAACCCATAAAAATTTGAACAATTATAGTCTAATATCACACGGTAATTGCCGGTGAGTAGATATGCCGTTTTTCCAGGGCCGTCAGGCTCGAGTAGCGTTGCCATAGTAGCATCTTTAAGCCTTCGCCCAGTTGTCGGAACAACACCTAGCGATCGCCATTCTGCCATGTTTTTCCATTGGCTATGGCGTTCATGGACGCGGGGGCATCGAACAGCTTTCGTTTTGTTCTTAACCGCTGAACGATTGAGCGATGTTGGGACGCGAACAGCAATTCCCCATGGCTCCCCTCTTCTCCAACCGGCATTGACGAAGTAATTGGCGATTGACGCGACGGCATCATATTCGCTGTTCCAGATGTCGGCATAGCCATCGCCGCTGCCATCTTTTGCCAATTTGAGATATACTGATGGAAGGAATTGGGGTTTTCCCATTGCCCCTGCCCAACTGCCCTTCATCGCAGATTGCGGAACACCATTATCGATCATCTTCAGCACAGCCAAAAACTCTGCTTCAAACAAAGTGCGTCTACGGCCTTCATAAGCCAATGTCGCCAGCGCTCTAGGTATATCGAAGTTACCAGTAATCCGTCCGTAATTTGTCTCATGCCCATAAATGGCCATGATCATTGAGCCGGGAACACCTGTTTCGCGTTCTACCTCAGTCAGTTTTGAAACGAGCTGGCGATATTTAGCTTGTCCGCCGTTAATCCTCGCAGCATCGACATGACGGCGTTTATACGGTGCAAACGGTGGGATAGCACTATTAGGGCGCCCGCCCGGTTGCGATTGATCTAGCTGAATTACACGAGGGTTATAGGAAAGGCTCGGTAAAACTCTGTCCAAAGTTCTCTGGCTGACCCCCTGTTGCAAGGCTTTACGGCCAACCTCTTGCATATAATTGTCAAAGCCTGTCGCCGACTGCGCGACAGCGCTATTGTTGCTGGGGCTGGACGGTATAGTCAGAAATGCAAGTGCGCTAATAGCAATCGCAGTGGTGAAACGCATAAAAAGCTTCCCTTCTTCAATATGTTGTCGCACAAACTCAACCTCAGGGGAATCCCTAAATGTCGCAATTCAGAAACCAGCTATCTGATAAACTGGCGGATGACACGCTATAACATAGCTTTTCGAGTCAGTTCAGATTTTTGATATCGGCGTGTCTGATAACGTTAGGATTTTTCGCTATAAAAATCTTTGCGCTTTTGAAGGGAGGACGCTAGTAGGCCTTTCGGCTAGCGCGGACAGGTGGCAGAGTGGTCGAATGCACCGGTCTTGAAAACCGGCGAGGGTGCAAGCTCTCCGTGGGTTCGAATCCCACCCTGTCCGCCAGCCATTTCATTACTCCCCAAAACTCTTCCACCTTTGTGTGACCTAAAGATAAGGTTCTTTGGCAGACAGTCTACAAACGGGACATGCCTGTTTTCAAAGGCTGTAACAGTAGTTTTTGCTTTTCAAAACTCATGTCAAATAATACCGTGCCCGATTGTAAGATTGGAATTTAAAACAATGCGTTACCGGGCGGATATTGATGGACTGAGAACGGTAGCGGTGGTTCCAGTGGTATTATATCACGCTGGTATTGCCGGTTTCAGCGGCGGTTTTATCGGCGTTGATGTTTTCTTCGTGATTTCGGGCTTTCTCATTACCACCGTGATCCAGTCAGACCTCGAGAAACAGCAATTTTCGATCATAAGTTTTTATGAAAGGAGGATCAGGCGAATATTCCCGGCGCTGGTTGTTGTTTTCGCGGCCTCCTTGGCGATTGGCTATTTTCTTCAGAGGCCCACTGAATTCAGCGACATGGCTTTAAGCATCGTTGCGGCGTCGTTCTTTGTTTCAAACATCTATTTTTGGAAAAGTACCAACTATTTTGCGACGGAATCCATAGAAGCGCCGATGTTGCATACCTGGTCGCTGGCAGTGGAAGAGCAGTTTTACATATTCTTTCCATTACTGATGATATTTTTGGCAAGGGCACATTACAAAAAAATACCGCTCTTGTCGGCCGTCGCTGTCCTTTCATTCTTGGCGGCATCGATTTTGGTTTTCTACAAACAAAGCGCAACCTTTTATCTTTTGCCAACGCGAGCCTGGGAACTCCTTATCGGAGCACTGCTTGCACTGGGCATTGTTCGCGATATTAGGTCCCCGCTGATACAGAAAGGCGCTGCCTTCTTAGGGGTGATATTAATCATCGTCCCGATTTTTACTTATACCGATAAGACTGTTTTTCCTGGTATTGCTGCATTACCGCCGACGATTGGTGCCGCGTTGATTATCTGGAGCGGAAAGACAGGCGGCGGTTTCATTCATCAACTATTGTCGTCGCGGCCTTTTACTCTGTGCGGGCAAGCATCTTATTCATTATATCTTTGGCACTTTCCCTTGCTGGCCTTTGCGATCTATGCCCGCGGTGGCGAGCTTGGGACAGTGGAAGCATTGCTGGTGTGCATGCTGTCACTTGTATTGTCATTGCTGTCTTTGAAGTTTGTCGAACGTCCTTTCAGGAGGAGACGGCAGCAGAGCGACAGCAAGAGCTTTGCCGTTCCTGTTGCCGTGATGGGCCTGATTTTGGTCACTATCTCATCTTACACAATCTATGCCTATCAAGGAGTGCCATCACGGCTTGACGAACGGTCCGACAAATATGTCCGCGTCAGCGATGATGAAACAAGGCATCCCAAAACTTGTATGAGCCTCGACAATATCATCGTTGATCCGGTTGACGCATGTCTATTGGGAAACAAAAGCCAAGTTCCAAATGTACTGCTCTGGGGCGATTCCCATGCCATGGTAACGGCGACCTCGATGGAAAGTGCTGCACTTGGTAATAACCAGTCTTTTCTCTTTGCCGCGACAGCGGACTGTCCCCCTGGTTCGGATTTCACCATTCGCGCGACGAGTGAATTGACGTCTAGCCCATCGTACCAATTTTGCGACGATTACAATGCCAAAATGCTAGAAATGGCTAGTAGCAACGAAGAGTTGGAAACCATAGTTTTCTCATCGCGTTGGACGAATTGGCGTATAGGTGAGGCTCATAACCCAGCAGAAGGTGATGTGCAGATTTTGCTGAAAGATGAGTTGGGTGAAGCAGCGCAAAATCAAGATAATCGACAGATATTCATACGTGGTTTCACCAATCTTGTTGAAGAGCTTATCGGCAAAGGGAAGAAAATCTATATTGTTGGGCCAGTCCCTGAACCGAATTTCAACGTCCCTTACAGGCTCTATCTTCGGAATTTGGGTCTTCAGGATGTCGATGAGAATATTTCTCTAGAAAGTTATGAAAGCAGACATGCAGTCATTCTGGCTATGTTTGCCGAACTCTCCGAAAGACAACCGGTTAGGTTTATCTGGCCGCATGAAATGCTATGTGACAAGAAAAATTGCCCAATTGTTGATGGAAGCGATGCCGTGTTTTTTGATCACAATCACCTATCCGTCCATACGGCGAGAAAAATTGCGCCCGCTTACGACGAAATATTCCAGAATTAGCCATTGGATTCCGGTTCTCATCATTATGTAAAGCCGATATTATCTAATTTCCATATTGGCACGTTTAAAAAGCTGGGGTTGCAGGTGTTTAACTTTAGCGCTTAGAGCATATAAAGTTTCTGCCAAAATCGGGCAGTTCGATTCAGGGCGCTTAGTGGGGAACAGCGATGCCAGACGATAAGCGCAAAATTCATTCGATCCAGTTTTTGCGTTTTGTCGCTGCAAGCTTGGTCGTTCTCTTCCATGCACATCTTGCGATTTCTAGTCGATTACTACCCTCACCTGCCGATAGCTACGAACTCTATCTGTTCGGTTTCGGTGCGGTCGGTGTCCATATATTTTTCGTCATAAGCGGATATATAATGGTGTTGACCAATTCCCGCCCAGGCAAGAGTTTTGATGCTCCACGCTTCTTCAAAAAGCGGATCATCAGAATCTATCCAATTTACTGGCTGTTGGCCGCGCTCTACATACTGGTAAATTCAATCATGGGGCCCGGTTATGATTTTTCCGCTTATGAACTGATAGCAGCATTGTTGCTGATCCCCGGCAACGCGCCATTGATCATTGGGCCAGCATGGACTTTGTCATTTGAAATGTATTTTTATCTGATATTTGGTGTAGCCATGCTGTTCGGGCTTTTCCGCGGCATATTCATGTTATCGGTCGTTTTCTCTCTGATGATTGTCTTTGGTGTCGTTGTGGGGCCATTCCAGCAGCCCCTGGCAATGTTGACCAGCAGCCTTTTGATCGAGTTTATATTCGGTGCGTGGATTGGGTATCTTACCATAAATAGGAAACTACCGAGATGGATTGGCGTAATTGCTACCATCTGTTCGTTAGGCTTGTTTGGAGCAGGCGTGGCAATCGGTTATGAGAGCCTCCCCAGCATCATTATTTGGGGAATCCCAAGCGCATTTCTGATATTGGGTGTTGTGATCATGGAGCAATATCATCTTCCGCAATTTGTAGAGAAGTTGTCGCCCTTGGGGGATAGCTCATATACGCTCTATCTGGCGCATATCTTGATCATTACACTGTTAATAACTGTGTCAAAGGCAGCAGGACTTTCGTTCATACCGATCTTGGTCATGACAGCCATATTTACCGCCATAGCGGTTTGCGTATCACATATATTCCACTTGAGAATAGAGGCGCCAATGACGAAAATGCTGACACGGTGGTCTGAACGCGTAGGCAAGTTTCGAACTATGATCCCGCGCTGATCTGGTTAATCGCTTCTATCTAGTAAGCATTCGGATGGACGAGCACCTTCGCGGTGCCAAACAATATCGTGACATCGCGCCACATTCTCCACCCTTCCAGATATTCCAGATCGGATTGGAGTCTTGCCTCAAGATCCTCTTGGCGGTCGGTAGCACCGCGAAAACCTCTAATTTGAGCTAGACCGGTAATCCCTGGTTTAAGGGCATGACGCAGCCAATAACGCTGGTTAATCTCCCAAAAAAGCTTATCGCCAGCCAAAGAACCTAACGCGTGGGGCCGTGGACCGACGACACTCATCTCGCTCCGCAGGACATTCACAAGCTGCGGCAATTCATCAATGCTAGTTCTGCGAATGAAGTGACCAACCCGCGTTATCCTTTGATCATTCCATTGTGTGGATTGATCCCCATTTTTATCCCCATTTTCCGCCTGCATGCTGCGAAACTTGTAGATGTTGAAAATACGGTTCCCCTGCCCGACCCTCGGTTGCCGGAACAAAATCGGGCCGGGACTGTCCAATTTTATCGCAATGGCTACAACCACAAGCAGTGGCGCTAGAAAAATAAGGAGCGGGATAGTGATTGCAAGGTCGAAAGCACGCTTTTTCAATCGATTAACAAGGCTCAATGTGCCTCTGGAAACGACCAATGTGTCATTACCATCAAAATCACCCAAGCCAATTGCGCCAAGGTTATTGGCACCGCTTACCAGCAATTCGCCCGTAACGTCAGAACCTTTGAGAAATAGGGCCCAGTCAGATCTACGCTCTCTTGTGCAGGCAACTATGATGCGATCATAGCCTTTTACTACTTCTGACAAGTGCGAAAGCATATGGGGATCCATCGGGTCTGGATATAGTTTTTCAGCCTGGGCATCTACGCAATACATGCCCTTCTCAAAGGTGATCGGTGGCACGCCATCTAGAATCAGCAACTGATCTATAACGATCCCGCGAAGTTTCCACCAAACTATTTGATGCACAATGAGCCGGCCGGCGGCGAGTAATGCTGCGCTTGCAGCAAATGCAAAAGCGAAAGCCAAGCGGGATATGTCTGTCCCTGTTTGAGAGAAAAAGGTGAACATCATCACGATCAATGCCGTCGCGAATAACGCAGAAAATGGCCGTCGAACGCTTTCTGAAAGGCTTCTCAAAGATCCAATGGAGTATGAGTCCCGCGTGAAGGCAAACATCATGAAAATAGGAATCACTAACAAGACGATATGGTACCCTTGCGGTGATAGCCATTTATCTTCGCGCAAAAAGCTGGCCATTAAAAAGCCAACAACAATTGCGATGACATCAAGAAATTGCAGAAGTACATATAGGGAAAGGCGAACGGATTTTAGAGACCAACGTTCCGTTGTCCCGCCATCTAATCGCTGTCCTGAAAAAGGGTAACTCTCGTCCAACTAACGCACCATCTATCATTACAAGTCTGTGCAACCCATTTTTGGATAGAGCAAAATGAGCCAGAAGGCCACAAACTAATGGTTTGTTAACCCAAATCTCGCAACTCAATGATATATTTGAATTTTTATAGAAATAAGAGCCAGGCTAGAGCTGTTAAAGCGCCGAAAAGCCCCAAATAACCGACATAGCGCGAAAGAGCCATTAAGAGTTTATCCGCTCTCGTTTCCCGATTTGAGACAATTTCTACATCACGGCCATTATTTTCGTCAGATTGAATTGACACTGCCATATTTGCACGACCCCTCGCTTAAAAGCTGGTGCATCAAGCTTGCCCATATACGCGTTGTGCGTTTTCTATCGGCTGAAGAACCGGCTCATTTTTGAGAGGCTAAAGGCAAATAAAAGCCCCTCTCTTTTCGATATGGATCAAAATGAGGATGATATGCAAATTTATTCTGAAGTTTTCCGGTATTTTGCAAAGAATAAAGCACCAGCGCGCTTTAATATGACCTAGCGGTAAATAAATAGGCCCAGCGCAATCATGCCAGTCCAGAGAAATAAACAGCTGCCGATTATGATCGATAAGCTTGTAAGCGCGCTATATTTTTCTACCGATTTAGCGGTAACGGTATCACTATACTGCTCTTCCAGTTGTTGTTGGAGTTGTCGCGCCGGCGACGGAACATGGTTTGCAGACGGTGCGGCCAATGACGCAAAGTTCCCGGTATTCGATGACTTCTTTTGCTCACCATCAGCAATAAACGAGTCGTCGTATCGAATTTTTTGTGCATGCATATTGGTTCTCCAAACGCAGTTTTGCGCTGGAATTGGTTTCCCAATAGTTAATGCAATGAAATTTAAGAAAAATAACGATCGGGGCCAACCATATGGATGTCGCCTCTGCTCTAGTCATTTGTCTTCCAAACAAACGAAAAAGGGCCGGTCCGATTGGACCAGCCCTTTTCGAAAATTTAATCTTGAGTATTTTAAGCGAACTTGAGAGCAGGTTTATTGGACCGACGACGGCGCATCGCTGTACCAATCGCACCAAAACCAAAAATCATAAACGCCCATGTTGCTGGCTCGGGCACAGCATTCACAGCAAAATTGTCAAACTCAAAAGAGTTTTTAGTGGACGAGAACTCCAACTTTTTGGCTAACCCGAGATCGCCGTCGGTGAAACTAATCGTTACAATTGGGTTCAGTTCTTCTGTTGTGTAAGGTAGACCACCGGGGGCGCCAAAATCGAGAAGCTGTTTGCCCGTCAAAGAAAAGATGACATTATCACTCGCATCGAGGACGTTAAAAAAGTTGTTGAAGTCAACCGAGCCCCAAATGAAACTTATTGCAGCCAAATCCCCGGGAATGCCGCTCAGATCAAGTGTTTCCGGTGTGCCAAGTAATGGCCCAACGGAGCCATAATTACCTGAAGCTCCCAGTGGCTCCGTAAACTCTCCTGAAACAGTTCCGGATACAACGGCGCCGGTAAACTCAGGCGTTGGCGACTCAAAATCGATGACAGGAGTCGCGCCACTATATACAGCATTGCCTGGCGCATAAGAAAGAATGATAGCAGCATTAGCCGACGTCGAGCAAAGTAAAGCCCCTAGCCCTACGGCTTTTGCGAAATTTTTTAGCGACATAAAATTTAAACCTGTGTTGTACCAACTGTTTTACCACTTGGTGAATAATACGACCTCATTCGGTTGTTATGCTGTTATCGTTGATTCGTAAACCTTTTGTTTACCTTTTTAGGCGTGTGCCGGTGGCTTAAGAGTAAACGTCCAGATATGGGACAGAAGTTGGGCGTTTTATCGACCGTAAAATACAATAACTCATGCGCAGCTTAGTAAACCCTCACCTCAACAATGACGGCACTGCAGAAAAAAGGGGGGGGTTATGGTCGGCCTTCGCACAGCTAACAGCTAAGAAGAGAGGATTTTACAACAAAGTACATTTTAAATAGCCGACTTTGGTAAACGGCATTGCAAAAATTGGGAAATCTGGCTAGTTAACAATTTGGTAATATTAATAAGACGGCTTTAGTCTGTCGTATCAGGGAATTGAGTTTTGTCAGATAATCTGAGCGGATTGATCGCATCTGCCAATCGCCGTCGCCGTGCTGCCATTATAATATTTGGTTCCGCGATTGGTTTGGCATCGGTTTTTCCATATAACGATCGTGCGATGTGGGTTCCGGAAACTGAGACACCCTTTGTATTTACGGCAGTCGCTGAAAAATTGCCCGTCACCTATCTTACCATTGGCGGGGCAGATGAATTACTAAATCGCTTCTTGAATTTTGGAAATGGCGATCCACAGCGTAGGCTTAGGTCGCGATTTATTCCATCTGATCCACGAAATGTCGCGCCACAGACGGGTGATGGAAATACTCCAACAGCCGCTGTCCCTCAATTTGGTGAGTTACCAACAGAATTGGCCGACGCTCAAACAGTTCCTGGAAGCATCTTAAATCCTGGTTCTGGTGGCAGTGGCATCGCTCCCCGCAATAACCCTGGCAATCCAGGCGGAGTTGGAGGCGGCTCAGGTGGCGGTAGTCCGGGAACTTTGAACAATCCTGACCCCGTGATTGATCCACCTGTGGAAGAGCCGCCTGTATCAGATCCTCCGGCTGACCCACCGATTATATCGCCAGTTCCTGAACCCATGACGTGGGCGATGTTTATCTTCGGTTTTACGATGATTGGTTCAGTATTGCGTCGCCGTCGGCGGAAAAATTCCGCTATATAGGGTAATCTGACAACATCTTGAAGCGGCCTACTCAATAATGAGTTGATCTTTTTTGATTGTCATCATTTCAAAACGTGACAGTGCATTCAGTCCCAAAAGAGAAACTTTTGGACCGCCATTCATGATGGCAATATCGATTTCTTTGAGCTTTTTGCCGGCAATCACAAGTTCGTCGGCTTTTGACCATTTCATCGCGCTATAACCCGCAGCTGTTCTAATTTGATGGGTTAATGCTTGCTGCGATTGTAAACCGACTCTTTCAGCATCAATTTCATTGAGAACCACAACGGATGCGCCGGTATCAACCGCAAATTTTATAGGAACGCCGTTGATGGTCCCATCGACATAAAAAAGACCGTCCGGCGCGCGATTTACGAGATGCTTACTTGGCACCCCATTGCTTTCAACTGGCGGTGTATTAATCGTCAATGACGCAGTTAGCGCAGATGCAGAAGGTGCTGTTGAAAATATCAATGTCTGCAACGCAGCCAGCATCGCGCCAAAAAGCGTCAAGCTGCTCAAAAGCATATTGATAGGTTGCGAAAACATTAGACCGCAATAGCGGAATGGCTATTTGAGAAGCCTTCAACAAGAAGGTAAACGGTGAATTAATATATCAAAGAGCCTCGATACCATCTTTCAAGCGTTTACGCTGTCGTTTCTGGTAGAGCCCAATCAGCAGAGCACAAATTCCAAACAGGAAAAATGCCCAAGCCGCTCCCCAATAAGGCCACCGCATGTCTGATGTACTGCGGTAAAGAACGTAGTGATCGGGATGCACTTTCAAGCCTGCTTTTTCGTAAAGCAAAACGATTTCTTCTGGTAGACCATCTTGCCGCAGCACGCCGTTTACCAAGCCGCTAGGTCCATCTTTGGTTGGCGTAATCACTCCTAATTCTAAAAGATGCTCTCGTTCAGGAGCTCGGTCAGGCATTTGGTTCCTTGGCAAAACGAATTCCGGACGAAATACTTGAACAAAATACCGGGTGGATTTCCGGTCAGCGATTTGGCTAACAATTGGTATGAAATATGTCCGTTGGCTCGCGAAAACCAGGTTGCGCTTGATCGTCGCCAGTTTTTGCCAATCAAGGACGCCATCCAGCTCTGCCCTACCCTCTTTGGGCTCAGCAAATGGTATGCTTCCAACACTAATTTTTTGAGCTTTGCCGCTCTCGTTGGGGAGGGCCATCATCAAACCCAATGTCACAATCATTGCAACCAGCGAGAATGCAGCTAGAGCGAAAAAACTAAGCATTGCCAGACGAGCTTTGCTGAGCGCAGCTTTTCCTTGTTCTGCCAAGGAGAGTTCTTGCTGATGCTCCTTATCTTTGCTCCGCAAACGAAATATCAACCAAAGGATCAGGATCAATAATATCGTCAGTAAAATGACCGGCAAAATCACAGTTAAAATAGGAAGATAGTTTCCAAACCAAGCAAATTGCCATTCAGCCAGAACCGATATCAGTCCGCGGTAGAATACAGACTGCGGTAAGAGGAACAGAAAAATGAATAGGGCAAATGTGACGGCAACTGGTATAATATTACCACGTATTGCCGCCAGAAACCCGATTTTCGTTTTTGCTACCATACTGCACACCCTTGAGAACACGGGCGAATATCGACCTCAGACCGGTAAGTCTAGGGTTTTCACGACTTTTTACACGAATTTAAAACGAATGGGGATCCACTCTGCTGCTTTCGCCATGGTATTTTAGTCTAGAATCAAAGTACCGTTGTTATCATCTGCGGCAAGTGGACTTTCATTATCATCCGCCGCAATGCCAGATTGGCTTGGGATGGAAGTGACACTTGGCGCTGCCTCAAACTTTGGTGTGAGAATAGGGTCTATCTCAGAAACGTAGTTGGATTGGTCATCTGATGTTTGCTCGTCTTGGACATATTCCGTCATGGCGTCACCTTCATCATCTGTACTCCCCGTTTCCGAGAGGTCTTCGCCAATATATTGCTGGGAAAACGCGGGGCGCTTGCCCCAATAGCCGGACCAGCGATAAAAGATATGTGAACCAACGGTTTTGACTTTATCGAGATTTTTCGCCCAATAGGGCACGATCCAGACAGTATGATAGTGAGTTGCTGTACCAACGCTTGGCTCTACGGCACCTGATATCGCATTCGCTGCCAATTTTTCAGCCTTTTGCCAAATGGCCGCAATTGGTTTGCGAGCAAGTGATCCATCGCACGTAAACGAAAATTGACATCCGGTTGAGCGTTCAGATCCCTGAAAAATGACGCCGCAAACATTATTAGGGTAAGCTGGATGCCGGACGCGGTTTAAGACAACTTGTGCAACGGCTCTTTGTCCCTGCTCTGCTTCGCTTGCGGCTTCATAATAAATTGCAGAAGTAAGGCAGTTGATGGCAGTACTGCGGGATAGTTGCGAGGCAACAGTGGTTGGCACAACAAATGGCCGCGCGGGGACAATTTTCTCATTTGATTCCGGTACAGCGCTGTTCAGTTTTTTGGCATCTTCGGCACTTAGGTTTAAGCTCAACCCTTCGGCAACGTCCGAAACGGCATTCGGCAATCCCGGTAGGGAAGACACTGAATCTCCTGTTGGAGGATCAATCGCGACGGAAGCACTGGTTTTCGATGAATCGTTTTCTTGGTCGAAGATGGAGCTGGAAGAGAGAAAAAGACCCGCTAGCGGTATCAGGCAAAACAGAACGATGAACAACATCAAGGTTCGCCAACGCTTTCTCCAATTTCTAGCGGGGCGACTACTTTCTTGTGGCTTTTGATCTGCGTTTGTTAATTTCATTTGCTCTAACATTCGGCGAAATGAATCGCATATGACCCTTACCAATTATGTGTAGCGGCCCATTACACTTGAATAGCGACGAAAACAAACAGGGTGCAATCAATTTACATCTCGTGAGCTTTCATGAACTATATAAACTTTACCTCGCCGAAGATAGCTTAGCCAATCAACAATTTTGTAGGATATTGTATCGAATTAGCACAGGTATGACTTGGGCTTTTACGGGCGCCTGTATTTCTGGAATCTGCTTTCTGAATATGATACGGCCTCAATTTACAAAGCAGTATAAGCTTCTGCATTTTACGGTTTAAAGGATAAACATGAACATCTACCGTCAGTATCGTGTTCTTTGGGATGGTGGATATGATCAGCCAATAGACGCTGGCTTTAACGGAATTTGCGCAACATTATTGGCAGAGATTAACTGATATGACGAGTAGTACAACAGCACGCTTTGCCCTGCCCTCCATGAACTTTTCCAGCATTTTGCTGGCTGTTGGGCTCGTTGCCATCATTATTCCGACAATGATGTTTGTCTCTCAAGAGAGCTGGTCACAAGAGACTGGTGCCCATGGTCCAATCGTTCTTTTTACAGGCTTGTGGCTGCTGCGCAGACGATGGTTGGTTGCAAAGCCGTTCATGGTGCCCGGCCCCACCTTACCTATCTTGTTGCTTGCGACGATATGCTTGCCGTTGTTCCTGTTCGCCCGAATTACCCAGATTGTAGAGATTGAAGGCTATTTAATGTATAGCTTGGTGCTGATAGCGCTTTACAGCTTAGTAGGACGCAACGCGATGAAACTGATGTGGTTTCCTCTGTTCTATATGCTGTTCGTCTTTCCACCACCTGACACGCTTATTGCCCTCATAACCCAGCCGCTGAAAATTCTGATTTCTCAAGCTGCGATTAGTTTCCTGCACATGTTGGGATATCCGATTGGTGGCGCAGGTGTGATGATTCAAATCGGCCAATATCAATTGTTGGTCGCAGCGGCCTGTTCCGGCCTTAATTCTCTCGTCTCGTTATCGGCAATCTCGCTATTCTATATATATATCCGGCATCAGGCAGATTGGCGCTATGCAGTGCTGTTAAGTACGATGATCATTCCCGTTGCTATTATCGCCAATTTCATCCGGGTTCTCATACTTATCTTGCTGACATATTATTCTGGCGAGGCTGCTGCCCAAGGGTTTATGCATAACTTTGCTGGTATCACAATGTTCATGATCGCAGTTTTGACGATCTTTGCGATCGACAGTGTATTGGAGCCTATTTGGCGCCGATTCCAAAATAAGGGAGCAGCGGTATGACCGTTGAAGCACCAATAGCGGTAGAGCCATCAGACGATGCAGTGTATAAAAACTCGCTGGTTAATCGTCGTCATTTGATCATGGGCGGAGCCTTTTGTCTGGCCGCTGGCATGGCTTATGCTCGAACACCGCAGGTGGCATTTCCTGTAGTTGAAAAAGAAGACTTTGAAAAATTGATACCTGAGACAATTGGGTCCTGGCAGTTTAGAACATCGAGTGGCGTGGTGCTTCCTCCCCCTGATGCGCTTTCTGATCGATTATATGACAATCTTGTTACCCGGGTGTATTCCGCGCCAGCTGACCCAGCTATCATGTTTTTGACCGCCTACAGTAACACTCAAGACGGCGTGCTGCAGGTACACCGCCCCGAAATATGCTATCCTGCGGGAGGGTATAATCTAACGCCAACCCGCCCAGTGGATATCGAAAACGGTCTGGGTGGCAGCATTCCTGCAAACGTCTTTACTGCTACTGGTCGGGAACGCACGGAGCATGTGCTCTACTGGACCCGGGTTGGAAACGAGTTCCCCTTGACTTGGAGCCAGCAAAGATTGGCCGTTGTAAAGGCTAACCTGAATGGAGTTATCCCAGACGGCGTGTTGGTCAGAGCTTCTATGATAGCGCCAACCTTTGAAGAAGCGATGCCACATCTATCGAAATTTGCAGCAGAATTGAATCGCACGATGAACAAACAGGGCAGAGCTCTGCTGAGTGGAATAAAAGCCTAACTATATCCGCGTTTCAATTTCTGTTGAAACGAGCCCCTATTCCTCAGGCTTGTTGAATTTATCAAACGGTTTCAGAACCATCATGATGAAGGTAATAACTGTGGCGATAACCGCGACAGCAGCAAATTGATAACCTTCATTGCCAAGATAATTGGCACCGGCACAGCCAACTGATGCAACAAGATATTGCCACAGATGATCTGGGGGATCGTCCTCGACCGAGCGGTCAAGAAATAACACAATCAAACCCCCAAAAATTGCGACTGTCAGCCAATCGTAAATGGTTTCCAATTCAGTCCTCCGTTGCTATGCATGCAGCTGTATATTTTTATGGGTCGTCTAACAAGCCAATGATTCGTTTTGTCTTTTTACTGGACAAAACTCCGGGAGAAGTAACCATGTTGAACATAATATCTGTCAAAAAAAGTGCTCTAATTTGCATGACTGCAAGCGCTATGGTGCTGACGGGTTGCGAAAAAACAGCCGAAGGCCAAGTGGCAGCTATTGTGAATGGTGAAGAAGTGACGTTGCAAGAGATTAATGCTGCGTTGAGCGAAGCGAATATCCCTGAAGGTGCGGACAAGGAACTTCTCCAGCAACAAGCGTTGCAGCAAATTGTTGATCGCCGGTTGCTGTCTCAAGCAGCCAAAGAAAGTGGTATTGATCAAGATCCTTCATATCTTATCCGTCAACGCCAGTTGAGCGAGGCTTTGCTGGTCCGCATGTATGCAGACAAAGCCGGCACAACGATTAAGGTTCCTGATCAAGCAGCGATCGATCGCTATACAGAAGCCAATCCATTTACCTTTGCAAATCGCACAGTTTATGCGGTTGATCAGATAATTTTCCCTGCGCCAGCCGATCTCGGTGATTTAAAGCAATTAGAAGTGGCGCAAACCCTGGCTGATGTTGAAAAGATTTTGACCGGAATGGGCATAAAATTTGCGCGTAAATCCGCACAGATGGATTCCGTTCAAGTGCCGCCCGCAATGATGGCGCAGATTGTTTCGCTGGCACCAGGCGAGCCTTTTGTGATTCCAACCGGTGGAACCGTGACTGCCAGCGTGATCAAGGCGCAGCAAAAAGTACCATATAATGCCGAACAAGCTGGACCGGTTGCAGTGAAGGCCATCCGCAATGAAGAGATGGCAAAGATTATGAAACAACGGCTGTCGGAAGCAAAAGCCAAAGCTGAAATCACTTATCAATCTGGTTTTGCTCCACCTGCGGAAAAGGGAGAAGCAGCCGATACGCCTGACATTATTAAAGAGGCCGTTGAAGTACCCGCAGGCTAAGCCTTTTCCTTTTCTATATCGGTATAGCGCACGAAGCTTCCAGCAAACATTAGTGCCGGAAGGAATATGAAGGCATTTAATAGCGCATCCGTCAACATGATCGTCACGATTATGGTGAAGGCTAATACTGAGGAAGAGCCACGTTTTGGCTGTTGAAGCTCTGTCGGTTCTGTTTGAACGAATGGAGGATCACGCAATCGTGATACCATGGCGGTAACTGGTGACCCGAGTGCAAGCACTATTCCAATCAGGCCAAATTGGCCCACGAGCAACAAAAGCAAGCCCCAAGGGCGTCGACCAAGCTCCCGCCACCAATCCCAATATCCGCTACCTACCAGCAGATATTCTCGAATCTGGGGTATTGTTTGTTGATCTTGCGATATTCTCCACGAGAATGAACTGCGGCCCGTCGCACGCAAGGCATCCAGGGCAACTTGTCCGACAACAGTTTCTTTTGCGATAGACCTAAGGGGAAGAACGCCACTTCCATAAACAATCAGTCCAAAAGAAATTAAGAACAAAGCTGGCACGATTGCTTTCCGAGAATAATGTAAAAGCTTCTCAGAATGGAGCATTATCATGCCGGCGAACATTAGTAGCAAAGCGCCAATAGATTGGGCCGCAATTGCCATCATGCATAACGTGACCGCGGCAACTATGCGCCACAATCTGGCATTTTCTTTTGATAAACTTTTGAGGCGCCATACCGCTAGCAATGCAGTGCAACATACCCACAACCCATATTGGTTACCATCTTCAAACATGGCGAGCGGTCGATATCCAAAATATCTTTCAGTTCCTACGTTAGCAAAGGGATGCTGGCCAAAAAACCACTCGTAAATACGCTGCCCCGAAACCCCTTCAATGATAGCGATCGGCAGGAGTAACAAAGTGGCACCTACCACTACATCAGTCATGACTAGTCGCCCTGCCCGCTCATGAAAATATACTCGTCCAAGTAGCCAGGGCGCGCCCCAGACGGCAAAAATATAAATGCTCGATATCCAGCCGGCAGGTCGAGCATCTACAAAAAAAGATTGAATGAGCGGCCATAGGCACCAACCGACCATAGGAAGGTCGATTAGTGTCGGACGGAAATATACGAATTTTCGGACATCAAATAGTATGGCACCAACCAGTGCTGTTATCGCTGCTATCAAGGCTTTGTTCAAAAGACTGTCAGCTGGCAGGGCCAAAGTCATGATCTGATAGGAGCCTATGCTTGCCGTATCTGAAATGCCGGTAGGCAATGATGGATAGTTGGAAACCGGAAGGAACAAAAGACCTGAGATGTAGACCACGGCAACAGCTCTTTGTGGCGTCAGGACTGCGAAGGTTGCTATACCCAGCAGAAAGAACGCAATATAAGTCATCGATATTGCACTCATCGGTTTCTTCCCACCTATTGCATCTTGCTCCTCTCTATAGGCTATAGAGACAAAATGTCGCTATTCGAAAATCCTACTCAGGCCGTTGGAATATTTGCGTTTCTGGCGACCTTTTTAAGTTGTTTGCTGGCTGGACGCATGACCAATCGGGTCATCTGGCCATGGCTCGCGATCATCTATCTGGTCTTCGCATTGGAATTGGTCGTTGGATTGCGGCACGGGCTCCGCATGACAGTTAATGACGTCATGCAGTCGGCGGATTTCTATGACGAGCGGGCTTCAATACAATGGATGTTAGTGGCATTTTTAATGGCGTGCGTGCTGATATTGCCAGCACTATATCGCATATCAAAAAGTAAACTGGGGCCACTGCCAAAAAATCACTTTGCTGCGATAATGGCGACAGTAATCCTATTATTGTTGTTCGTTTTAGAGCTTATTTCGTTCCATCAGGTTGATGCCCTGCTCTACCATATATCGGGAGGTATAATGGTGATTGCCTGGATGTGGGTGGCGATGGCTTTCGTCGCCGTGACGGCGGCTTTGATAGCCATTGCTTGTCGCTCAAATCCCAGTCTAAAAGATAATTAACGCGTTTGATTTCATCGGCCGTTCCGGTAACGAGGCCTGAAATATCGGGGATTTGGCTATAATGAGATTGTTATTCGCTCTGCCGGGCTTTCACAAATACGAACGCGGTGCAGAAATTGCCCTTTTATCTGTTGCAGCAGAGCTAGCGAGAACAGGAGATGACGTGACCGTCATCGGATCCGGGCAAGCGCGGCCAGATGATCCTTATAAATTCATACATGCCAGTTCTATTCGCCGCGAAAACTTCGAGAAATTCCCTTTCATTCCACTCTTTCGTAGCGAAACAGTTTATGAAGAAGCCACCTTTGCTGCCAATCTGGCCCTGCGATATCGGCCGTCGGATTTCGATGCAGTGCTGACCTGTTCCTTTCCCTTTACCAATATGGTTCTGCGTCGGCCCGTTATTGGCGGAAAAAAACCACTGAACTTGTTCATCACTCAAAATGGCGAATGGCCAGCGGTTTCCAACGACGCAGAATATCGTTTCTTTTCCTGCGACGGCCTAGTGTGTACTAATCCAGATTATTACGAAACCAATAAAGATCGTTGGAATTGCGCGCTTATTCCCAATGGAATCTCAATTGACCGTTTCAAGCTGAGATCTGGCGACAAGGCTGCAATGGGGTTCCCAGCAAATCGTAAAATCGTTCTGATGGTGAGCGCTCTTATTCCAACCAAACGCGTAATGGACGGCATCAGATCGGTCGCACCAATGGAGGATGCACATCTCGTGGTTGCTGGCGATGGACCGATGCGTGAACAAGTAAAGGCATTAGCAGAAGAATTGCTGCCTGGCCGTTTCACTCAACTAACTGTGACGCCCGATCAAATGCCGACACTCTATCAGTCGGCTGATGTTTTCTTGCATATGTCGCTGCTCGAATCTTTCGGGAATGTTTTTCCGGAAGCCATGGCTTGCGGTTTGCCGATTGTTGGTCACGATACGCCGCGTCTGCGCTGGATTGTCGGAGATGAAGAATTTTTGGTTGATACCGAAAATATCCCATCTGTCACAAAAGCGCTAGCAGATGCATTGACCGCGAGAGAAGCAGCACCCGCTAAGATATCGGAGCGCGCAGCCAGCTTTGCTTGGTCCAATATTGCGCGTCAATATCGGGAATATCTGACAAAATTAATGAGTGATCAGGCCTGAGCAGGTATTGTGTCGAGGCCTTCGAAATAGGCTATCGTTTTTTCCAGACCTTGTTTCAATTCGATAGAGGGTTCCCAACCCAGTTCGGATTTGGCCAGGCCAATATTCGGTTGTCGCTGTTTGGGATCATCTTGCGGCAGCGGCAAGTCGATGATTTTTGATCCAGAATCGGTCATTTCTACGACCAATTCTGCCAGCTCTCTGATAGAAAATTCATTGGGGTTACCGATATTTACTGGTCCGGTAAATCCATCACGGCTGTTCATCAATTTCATCAAACCATCGACCAGATCATCGACATAGCAGAAGCTCCGGGTCTGGCTGCCATTGCCGAAGATCGTAATATCTTCACCTCTTATGGCTTGCATGATGAAATTAGAAACAACCCGGCCATCGGAAGGATGCATGCGGGGCCCATAAGTGTTGAAAATCCGGGCAACCTTTATCTCGATATTGTGCTGCCGATTATAGTCGAAGAATAGAGTTTCCGCACAGCGCTTACCCTCATCATAGCAGGAACGGATACCGATTGGATTGACGTTGCCCCAATAATCCTCGGTCTGGGGATGTACCACTGGATCACCATAGACCTCACTGGTTGATGCCTGTAAAATTCGGCATTTCAGACGCTTGGCAAGGCCAAGCATATTTATGGCGCCATGAACGGAAACCTTAGTGGTCTGCACAGGATCATGTTGATAGTGGATTGGCGAAGCCGGACAGGCAAGGTTATAAATCTCGTCCACCTCGACGAATAGAGGCAGGCAAATATCATGCCGCATAAACTCGAAACGGGGATGCTGCAGCAAATGCGCGATATTGCTTTTCGAGCCCGTAAATAGGTTGTCGACGCAGAGCACTTCATGACCTTGTTCGATCAGCCGATCGATCAGGTGTGAACCCAAAAAGCCACAACCACCGGTAACCAGTACTCGTTTTTGTAAAAAATAGTCGCGGCTCATGCCAATATCTCCGGTGAAATCAATGCGATGTTCGATACAGGGGGCTATCGTAGCTAGCAATAGTGATGATATATTTAATCCGCACTCATTGAAAAATTAGAATATTCTCTGTTTTGGTAATGCATAATCATCGTGACGGCGCAAAGCGGATTTGTTACGTCGTTGCGCATCCGATAACGGCAGGCATGAAGGGCAACTGTGCAATCTTATATTTTTTGAGGACAGTTCTAGCATTCGGCTTGATATTTGGCGCTGGCCCTTCGCTGGCAGATCAAGCCCCTATGCCGCAGGGTGTAGAGCTTCCTTCTGTCCCCAGCAATTTTGATGTCGAACCGGAATATGTTGCCGGTTGGGGTAGTGGAAAAATCCCCAAAAGCGCTGCGCCAGATGTTGTTGGCGCCTTTCGCTTCCTGTGCAGTCCAGGCCAACTCAGCTACGACGATCCGATTGTCTATCCAGGACAGCCCGGTAAATCGCATTTACACCAGTTTTTCGGAAACACCGAAGCCGACGCTCACTCTACTTATGAAAGCCTTCGCAAAACGGGCAACAGCACATGTAACAACCGCTTGAATAGGTCTGCCTATTGGATGCCAGCAATGATGAATGGCCGTGGGCAGGTTGTGAAACCGCGTTACGTCAGCATCTATTACAAACGCATCCCGGCTTCCTCACCGAATTGTCTGAGCCGCGGTAAGAAGCCAAAAAATATATGTATCAGCATCCCACGCGGGCTTCGTTTCATTTTTGGTCATGACATGTTGAATGAATCAGGAAAGAAAACAGGCAAAGGGTATTTTAACTGTTATGGGCCAGGCGCGAAATCGGGAACCTATCCAGATATAGTTACCGCTGCTCAATATTGTCCAACCGGCGCGAAAATCGGAGCGTTGATAAGCGCTCCCGATTGCTGGGATGGCAAAAATCTTGATAGCACTGATCATCGTTCACATGTTGCCTATCGTAAATATGGAAATGACGGTAAAGCGAGATGTCCCAAGACGCACCCTTACAGAATGCCAACATTCACCTTGGGAGCGTGGTATGACGTGGACGAGACGTTAGATCGTTCTGGAACATGGGAGCCTGAAAATCCGAGCTGGCATCTATCTTCTGACTATATGCCGGGGATGAAACCGGCAAAACCCGGTTCAACCTTTCATACCGACTGGTTCGGGGCTTGGGATGATGAAGCGCTAGCTCTTTGGACGGCGCACTGCATCAACAAGCTGCTCAACTGTTCCGGAGGTGAATTGGGAGACGGTCGGCAATTGAAACCGACCAACGGCTATAACAATCAAGGTCAGCAAAGAATATTTGATCCACCACCTGATCCCGGCTTCCATCATCACGGAAATGCAGCGGAAGCCAATCCTTCGCATGAGAGTAGTGGCAATATATGACCGGTTTGGAACATGGGTTGTCGATCATGTCTTGGCTTCTGGCGATTCCGTTTGTTCTCCTGTTCGCTATCTATGTTTTGGAACTAGTCTTTGGTCTGTTTCGTAGCCGGAACCTAGACAAAACTGAGCCAGGAACGCACGATGAAAATCCCAAAACAGCCATATTGATACCGGCGCATAACGAGGCATCAATCATAACGCGGACTATTGAAGCGCTGCGCGATAATGTACCGGCAGGAACACGCATCCTGGTGGTGGCCGACAATTGCAGTGATGATACGGCTGAACTGGCTCGAAAAACCGGCGCAGAAGTCGCAGAGCGGACCGATGAGACATGTCGCGGCAAAGGACATGCTTTGGCTTTTGGCCGAGACATTTTAGCGACTGATCCGCCCGATTGCGTGATTGTTCTGGATGCAGATTGTACGCTGAGTGCCAATAGTGCTGCAAAATTGGCATTTGCTGCCACGAGTAAATCTGTTCCGGTCCAAGCGACCAATCTCATTCATAGTGAATCTGAGGCCCCGCCTGTCGTTCAAATATCAAATTTCGCCATGTTGGTGAAAAATCTCGTTAGACAGCGAGGAATGACCAGACTTGGCGGAGCTGCATTGTTGACGGGTACGGGCATGGCTTTCCCATGGTCGATTTTTGCGACAGCTCCGTTGGCCAAGAGCGATCTTGCTGAAGACTTAGCGCTCGGCGTAGCTATTACCCAGCAAGGACATGCACCCATTTTTCTCGAGACCGCTGGTGTCTCCAGTGACGCTGCCGCAGAAGAAGATACTTTGGTCCAACGAACCCGATGGGAACATGGTTTTCTGGCGACGGCCAGGCGTCAAGCCATTCCACTGATTGCTTCCGGAATCCGGAAAATCTCAAAGGCAGAGGTTTTTCTTGGATTGCACCTTTTAGTGCCACCCCTCGCGCTGCTGATGGCTATGGGCATCGGGGTTTTATTTGTACTGGCCGGTGCTGCTTATCTGGGTAGCACACCCCTGCCCTTTGTGCTGCTGCTGGCAATAGTTGTCGCTGCCATAATCATGACCATTAGCGCCTGGCTTTTGGAAGGAAGACAGGTTTTGTCTCTTGGAGCCTTGATGAGAATACCGATTTATATTCTTTGGAAAATTCCGGTTTATCTCAAACTTCTGCGTGGCAGCGAAACCCGTTGGATAAGAACACGGCGATCTGGGGAAGGCGTCTTATCTGACGCCAAAGATGACTAGCGTTTGCCTGATTTATTATGATCTAGAAATATTTTGAAGATTCTGGGGCCCTCAACGAGATAGCGGCGCCACAGGCGAGAGGGTTCGCTGAAAAGTCTGAAAGACCATTCGAGTCCGGCTTTTTGCATCCAAACTGGCGCGCGTTTCTTGACCGATGTTATGAATTCTAGTGAAGCACCGATGCATAACCCCACGCCGGAGCATTTGCCCGATTGTTGGCACTGATACGCAATAATTTCGCTTTGCGGCGCGCCAATTGCAAATAGGATGTAATGGGCTTTGGAATTTCCGACAAAGTCTACGATGTCCGTCATCGCTTGCGGTCTGTTAAGAACACCCATGGGAGGGATATGCTGCGTGTACGTCGGCGCGGGGAATAGCCGGGAAAGATCACTAAGTAAGCTTTCGTCGCCGCCAATAATTGCAACCCGATCGCCCTGCCCTAACTGGGTTTGGAAAAGAGAGGCTGTCAGGTCGCTTCCCGGGACAACGGTTAAGTCTATACCTACAAAGCGTGCCAAGGCCCGAACAATCCGACTGTCACATAACGTCAAGGATGCCGCGCTATATGCCTCGCGAAAGGCGGTGCTGCGGGAATCCGGTATTTCTGGATATAGATTAACGAAATGGTCGACATTGGGGGTAACCACATAAGAAAACTTATCATCTTGTGCCATATCGCCAATGGCATTGAGGGCCTGCGGCAGATCCAGCGGAGCAATATCAATGCCTAGAAATGCTGTCGTAGTGACTGGAGTAGGAGGCGCGAAGGCATTCCGGCCTTGCTCGGTCAGACCCGACATTAGTTCAGACGTCCAAACAACCCGCGGGTGGGCGGTGCTCCGGGTGGTAAATCTATCGCATAAATGGTGTTGGCCACATTTTCGCCTGTACTGGCGTCAAGCTTGCATCGCTCCAGACCAGCTTTTGTACACGTATCCTTATATAACCGCCATGCATTGATTGAAGCGGGCGTGTCCCTTGCAAAAGAGCGCGCCACTGTGGTTGCACGGACCCCATCATCATTATCCAAAAGATATTTGGTATATGCACCAAAAAGAACCGGGTCTTGGGGTAGCTGCTTGGCGGCATCGGCAAATACCCGCTTAACACTGCTTTTATCGTTTTTCGCAGAATAGATTTCGATAAGGCTTAGATAGCCAGAGCGCAATTTTGGATTGTCCCGGACAACGATTTGAGCATCGTTTATTGCCTTTGCAAAATTGTCGCTTGCCAAAGACTGCTTGACCCGAACCAGCAAGGCATCGCCATTGGTTTCATCTTCTTCCAATATAACAGAAGCAAATTTTTCGGCTTCGTTGGTTTGTCCTATTTCGTAAAGAGTTCGAGCGTAAAGTGCGCTAGCTTCAAGTGAAACTTGGGTGGAAACGGAACGTAATATCCGGTTTGCTTCCGATGGCTTACCTATTGCAAGAAGGTAGCGGGAGATAGCGATACGAGACTCAAGCGAGCCCTCTTTTGACAGAAAGGCCAAAAGGTTTTCGTTGGGCGAACTTGGATCATATTCCAGCCACAAGCCAGTGATCATAGTCAATACCCAGCTTTCGGTTAGTTTCTTGCGCAATAGCCCCTCAATCAATGCGCGCGCCTCTGCATCTTCTCCTGATTTATAGAGCGTGTTGGCATAATCAATCGGCAGCGCCACATCCTCTGGCCTGCGGCTCATCAGTCTTTGAAAAGTAGCTCTCATTTCCGGGAGGTTACTAGTCTCGCGGTAAAGTTCGACAAGTGTCATATCGACACCTTCAGTGTAATTTTTATCAACAGCAGAATTTTGCAACAAGTCGAGGGCCTCGTTGGTCCTGTCGGTTAGAGCCAGTGTTCGAGCCATTAATATAGTTCCCGCTTCATCACCTGGCCGGGCGACCAAAATCCGTTCGGAAAATCCCAGTGCATCTTTATGTTTGCGCTTAACAAGTGCAATCAAACCTTTGGTTAGTAGAGCTTCTGGTAGTTCCGGAGAAAAGGACAACATTGTGTCAGCAGCCCGCTCGGCTTCTCTTAAATGGCCGGTTTGCAGACCTAGTTGTGATACCGCTTGAAGAGCTTCGGGATTGGTTGCCTCCAAAGATAGCGCGTCAGAATAGGCCAAAAAAGCATCGGTAGGTCTACCGGACGCGAGCTCAATACGCCCTTTGAGTATGTGAAGCTTGGGATCATCGTCTCGCGCAGTCAATGCTTCTGTAATCGCTTTGCGCGCTCCATAGAAATTTCGCTTGTCAAACAGTTGCTGTGCCTCTGCGCCTGATTTTGCGGCGCTTTCGGAAGCAGAATCGCATCCGCCCAGCGCGAACGAGAGAAAACCGACCAGAACCATGGTCTGGATTTTTCGAATCGGCAATATTAACGATAAAATGTTTCGTTTCATGATAATAAAGTGTCACAGTTCAAAAAGGCAAATGGTGCGATAAACCAACAAAATACATGGTTAAGACTGGCCTTTTTCAAGGAAATCCTGTCTTTTGCGGTGGCAAGCTTAAGCTTTAGGCTATATAGCACGCCGCTGTGAAGTTGAAATGATGGATGAGTAGTATCAATGAAGAAATTATTAATGGCCGTGATTTTTGCGCTTGTTGCAGTTTCGGCCAATGCGCAATCTGCTGCGCCAGAGACAAATGGAGCTGTTACTGCGACACCCAATCAGGCGGCCTATCGGATTAATGCCGGAGATGATATTGAAGTTTATGTTTGGGGCGAAGAACGACTGCAACGGCAGATACGTGTACTCCCAGACGGCACCTTTTCTTTCCCACTAGTTGGCAGGATAGAAGCAGAAGGTAAGCTGCCTTATGAAATAGAGGCGGTGGTTAGCAAAGGCCTTGAAAATCAATATCGCGGCCAAGTCCCTCAAGTGACAGTATCTGTGAGCACCCCGTCCGGTTTGCAGTTCTCTGTTATGGGCCGCGTAAATTCCCCCGGTAGCTTTACGCCAGGGCGCTATGTAAATTTGCTGGAGGCGTTAAGTTTGGCAGGCGGTCCCAGCCAGTTTGCCGACCTAGATGGCATATCGATCGTTCGCAAAACGCCAACCGGATTGACGACTATTCGAGCAAGCTTGGGCGGTTTGTTTAAACGTAGCGGCGCAGCTAAGGCCGTTTCCAGGCGTGCCATTCCGACTATTCAGACAGGCGATACGGTTATCGTGCCTTAGACGAAATATCCGTGGGGGAGTAAGAACTTGCATAGATCTACATATTACACGCGCCAGCTAGGCTTAGTGGCTGGAACAATGCTTTGCGCTACACCAGCAATGGCAGAGACCGAATTTGTGACCGATGTTTCTATCGGCGCAGGGGCATCGACCAATCCTTATCTGGAAAATGGTCCTGTCCAGTCAACCGCTAGCGGGTCGATAAGTGTCGCACCTCGGCTTAGAATTACGGAAGCCGCGACGACATTCAACTTGCGCGGTTTTGCCCGGATTGAAGAATATGAACGAGATTTCAGAACCAATAATAGCTTTGGTGTGAACGGAAGCGTCGAACATGGTCTTTCGGAACGAACGCAATTGCGTGGTCGTTTGGGATATCGTGGCAGCATCGTGGGTGTGAACGACGCTTTCTTTAATCCACCTGATGTAATCGACGATAATTTTCTGCCAACCATCGCGGATGACATCGCGCTCAATGGCCTTAACCAACGTCGCCATAGCTTTCAGGGGGGCTTGGGCCTCTCCCATAGCTTCTCGGAGCTAGACAGTATCAGCGTCGATGCAGGAGCAACGGCAATCCGTTTTGCTGATTCTGCGGTTCAGGATGAGTTCAATTCATTCAACCAGAATATTGGCTATTCACGGGTTCTATCCGATCGAACATCAGTCGGTGCGTCCCTTGGATTCAGCCAGGTGAATTACTTGGGTCAAAGGACCGGAGATTCCTCGATCATAACGCCTTCTTTGAATATTTCTCATCAGATATCCGAAGATTTTACCATCTCGGCATCTGCCGGTGTTTCGTTCGCAAGGTCAAAAAACATCCTTGGAACCACGAAAACATCTGATTTGGCGGCATCCTTCGACATTTGCCGGGAGATTGATAACAACAGCTTGTGCTTTGGTGCGAGCCGGCAGACCCTGCCTACATCTTTTGATGGGGTACGTTCGCAGACATCTTTCAATCTTGGTTATAGTCAGAAGCTCAATCGCGATGACAGTATCAGCTTGAACGGAAGTTATTCCCGGTCATCAAATTCCGTCGTGGGTGTGTCAGAAGATTTTGACTATCTTCGCACTTCGGTGACCTTCAACCATAAATTTCGCGAAAGATTCACGGGATTTGTATCCTTTGGCTATTCCGACTCCTATCAAGACGCTATAAACCGCAAAGCAAATACTCAGGTGAGCATTGGCATCCGGCTAACATTTGGTAACAATCGATGAATATTGACGAACTTGACGAACAAGAATCTGAAGGCGGTAACTTTTTATCCCAGATTCCCGTCATTTTATGGCAACGCAAATGGCTTTTCATAATTCCGCTTCTGCTATGCGCAGTAGCCGGTGTTGCAGCCTATTTTCTGCTACCAACCGTTTACAGATCGCAGGCAATATTGCTGGTACAGTCTTCGCAACTACCTGATGATGTTGCTGGCGACGGAGCCAATGAAATCGTGGATCGTCGTATTGCTCGTATTCGTCAGCAAGTACTCAGTCGTCCTGGTTTGATTGAGCTTATAAACAAATATGAGCTCTATAGCTCCGAGCGGGGCAGCGATCCTTTGTCGGAAATCGTCGAGAATATGCGGGAATCGGTCGAGATTGTGCCGATGACTGCGGAAGTGCAGCGGATGCGCAGTGGTCAAAGCGCCACTATCGCATTTGCATTGGGGTACGAATATTCGGATCCAGTAAAAGCGCAGAGCGTCGCTCAGGATTTAACTGAGCAAATTCTGCAATTGGATTCTACAGTGAATTCCGAGCAGGCCAGCAGTACGGAAGAGTTTTTGGTGGACCAGGCTGCTGGTTTGGACGCTCAGATACAGACGCTCGAAGGTCAAATCGCAACAATCAAAGCCCAAAACGGTAACGTGTTAGGCAATAGCGGAGTGATGTTTGGCGGCGGTGGCGGCGGATATGATGTACAGATTGCAGCTCTGCAGCGAGAGAATTCTCAGCTTGTGTCTCAGCGGGAGGATGCATTAAAATCATCCAACCGTGACCCTGTCGTTGCGTCGGCGGAACAGCAATTGGCTAATGCGAAAGCTATTTATTCCGACAACCATCCGGATGTTGTCATTGCCAAGCAAAGATTGGCAGAAGCGCAATCATTGGCTGATCAGAACCTAGCCAAGTTGCCGGTCGATAAAATCAATCAGCAAATTGCTTTTAACAACACCCAAATAGCAACTTTGCGTTCTACCAAGGCCCAGGAAAATGCCCGCATGTCTGCGTCGCTTAACGCGCAGGCAAAAGCACCTATTGTCTTGCAGCAGATCGAACAGTTGCAGCAACGACTCAATGGCCTGAACGAGCAATATCAAGGCGTCTCCAATCGTCTTTTGGCGGCACAGGCAGGCGTGAAGGCTGAAAACGAGCAAATGGGTGAAAGACTCTCCGTAATTGACCCGCCCGTCATTCCTGATCAACCATCTTCACCTGATTGGCTGTTGCTTTCAGGCGGCGGTCTGGGCGCTGGACTGGCCCTTGGCTTTCTGCTCGTGTTCGGGACAGAATTGTTTTTGCAGCCGATTCGTGATCCGAAGACGATATCAAATGCTATGGGAGCGGCTCCGATGGTTGTTGTTCCCACCATAAAAGAGATAAACGAAGACAAATCTGGTTTTAGTTTCTGGCCTTTTCGGCGCCGCGAAGCGCATGCTGAAGAGTTTTAAGCGACCATATTTCCTCATATTTTGGATAATGCCCAGTGCTCAACACTACTGATAAAACATCTGATCTTTCAGGCCCCGTTGTGATCCCCAATCCATCGCAGCTGGAAGCGCTTGTGCCCGATGAGGCAACATTGGAAACCAATCATATTGTAGGTTTTGACGGCAATGATATCCGTTCACGGCCCTTCAATCTGTTACGGTCACAAGTCGTGAAGGCTCTTGAGGCCAATGATTGGAACCTTTTTGGTATGACGTCGGCAACGCCAGCGGCCGGCAAATCATTTCTGTCCATGAATTTGGCCGCGGCCCTATCGCGCTTGTCAGACAAAAAAATCTATCTGTTTGATTTTGATCTACGCCGCGGGTCTTTGGCAGAGGCTTTGGGTATCGAAGGAAAGACCGGCCTTGGTGAATATCTTGCAGGCAAAACAGACGATTTGCAATCGGTTGGTCGCCGTATCGGTGACAGCAATCTGACCATTTTTCCATGTTACCGCGTAAAAACCAATTCTGCGGAATTGTTAGCGGGTAAACGGTTTGACGCATTGATGGGGGCCATAAAAAACCTGCCAGATGACGTCATTGTAATTTGCGATCTACCGCCCGCATTTGCCAACGACGATACAATCATGATTGCCCAGTATCTCGATGCCTATATGCTGATCATCGAACAAGGCATTACGACCAAGAAGCAGATGAACAATACGGTGGCTTTGCTGAAACCTACACCCTGCCTTGGCACCGTGTTGAACCGCTATGTCGGTGGTCTCATAGACCCCTATGGCTATGGTTATGGTGGATCGGAATATAGCAAATATTATTCTGATTGAATCTGGTTGCTAGCGACCTTATTCAGAATTTCAACCTGCATCACTGCCGGCCAAGTACAACTCAGCGAAAATCCTTATGGACTTCGTCAATCACATCTTCAGTAATGTCTTGTTTGAGAGATCCCGGCGCGATCGAGAAACAAGCCGTTCTGCCAACAATAGTTGGCGTTCCCAGAAAATCCTCGACCTGCTCATAGTGGGATCTTCCAACATAATCATCAATATACAGTGCGCAGTTGGCCTTGGCTTTTTGAGCGTGATAGGCAGATGCTAAAGCACATGCTACACGAAATCGACCGTCCACCAGGATCATGTCAGGAAATTTTTCGGCGCTTCCAACCTCAGCAAAGGCTTTCCTGGTATAGTTCTTCCACCGGGCATGCTTAGCCGTCGATGGACGAGTAAAAACCGGATAGCCCCATTCTTCGGTTAGGCCAATATCACTATATATGATGGTGACAGGCGCGTCGGAGCCGACTTTCTTCAGAACCGCGTCAGCATATTTGCGATCACTTTCGACGCAAACGGTTTCCACCCCCGCCTTAGCGGCTAAAACTGTCGAGGCACCGGAACCAAATTCCAGATAATATCGCGCATGTTGTATTTTTTCACGAAACAGATCCTCAAATTCAGGATCAAATGCCGGTTGATCGGGGATAGTGAAGTCGCTCGAACCGGAAAGCCCTCGTAGTCTAGCAGCCCGCCAGAGTGCGCGCAGGTCAACAATTATTTGCGGATGCTTCGACATATCGGAATGTAACCTTTGCCCAAGATGTAATCAGAATGATTTACAGAGATGTTAACTTAAATTCTATTTCTGTCACGTAAAGTTAAGTTTGTTTTCTGGTAACCGCGTTATCGTGAAGCTTTGAGGAAAAAGCGCATCGACACATCTTCCCCACAATGTATAGAAAAGCGCAATTGCTATTGGTTTTTGGTGGAGTATCATCTTGGCATTAGAACAACTTAACTCTCTCTGGGTCGGAAACAAACTCAGTTATCTAGAGCGCCTGTGCTTGCAGTCTGCTTTGGCTGTTGGACATAAGTTTACGCTTTGGTCCTATGAGCCTGAAAATCTAGAAGGCGTGCCGGATGGCATCGAACTGCGCAATGCTGCTGAAGTTATGCCGCGTGACCGCTTGCTTACCTATGCAGATACCGGGTCAGTTGCATTGGGAGCAAATTTTTGGCGCTATGAACTGCTGGCCCAAGGCCTTGGTTACTGGGTCGATATGGATTTCTATTTTCTGAAACCCTTGGATTTCGATGCAGATCATGTCTTTTGCTGGGAATATGAAGGCTGGGTCAATAACGCTGTTCTCTTGGCTCCTGAGGGGTCAGCAATGGTTTCGGACCTCAATTCGATACCGCAACCCAATACCCGGCCACCATGGTTTGGCCCCAAAAGATCGTTGGCTTTCTATTGGCAACGACTGACTAAGGGACCGATCGGGTTGGATGAAATGCCATGGGGCACCTATTCCTCTGGCCTCGTCACGCATGTTATCCAGAAAAACAAACTTGAACAATATGCCAAGCCACCGAGCGTTTTTTATCCGGTGCGCTGGAAAGACGCGCGAGACTTGTATGAGCCAGCCGAGGTTGTAGAGGCTATGCTCGAAGACGATACGGTTGCGGTGCATATGTGGCACAGCCGCTTGGTGGGGTTGTTCGATAAACCCCCTGCCCCTGGTTCATATATTGATCTGGCGTGCAAAAAACATGATGTGGACACGTCTTACTAACGGTCCTTATAAGTTATCGCTGCAAGGTTCGCTTTATCTTGCGGGCAACACGGACAAAATCACGCACTATCGGGATTTTGTCGAAAAAGCGAAGTTCGGCAATGTCCGTTCGTGATGGACGCTGGTTACCCAAAGCTGGCTCCGCAAACAGTGTGTCAACTTCGGGAAAAGAGCGGCGATACCATATATACGCTCCGTCAATTGGCGGGTGCATGCCTTCATATTTCAGATTTTTGAGATAATCCACGAGATGTGTAGCCGTTTCCGGTGAGAATCCCATCATATGCGCGCCAATAATATCACTCGCCATAAGATTAGAGGGATCGCTGGCTTCGTAACCTCCATAAAAGATCGACCATGGCTGCTGTGGCGCATAGGAGCTTGCTTCTGGGATGAAGTCACAATCATCCTCAAGGATTAGCACCCGATGTCCGTTATTTGCTGCTTCTTCCAATATGGCCAAATGGCTTTGATAAACGCCGCGTGCGCCAGGAGAGCTAAATGTCCCGGCATCTTCAAATTGGAACGCATTAAAAAAAGCGACACGCGGATCATCGAGGAGACCCAAACGTGACAATTCGCCCTCCATCTCGGCACGGCGGTCGGTACGATATGGTAGGTTGATAATTCGGATACTGTCAAACTGATCGAAAATCATGGCTGCTGTCCGTACGGGAGTAAATATTTGATTTCTATGGCATCTGCAAATGGCCGGGGTAAAGAAGATACCGCAATTTCGGCTTTAAATTTACGCTTTACAGCTAGTCTGACTGGCAGTGTCGGCTATTTATAAAAAATAGCACCGCCTTGTTGGCCTTTTAGAGCACGGATAATGAAGCGGAATATACCCAGCGTTTCACCGAACTTTCCCCCGATATTAAGCGCCGCTAGTTTCCATGAAAAACTTTGATTGCCCCCTTGTCTCAAGGCAATTCGAGCAACTTGCGCAGCATAAATGCAAGGAAGTATTACTAGAAAAAGCGGATTGAAGAGCGCACTTGCAATGAAGAAGAGCGGCAAAAGCACCGCCCAGAATATCGCCCGAGCAACCTCCCTACCATATAATGCTTTACCAGTTCGGCGTGTTGTCCACCACACTTGTGCATATCCGAAACCACTGCGTACGGCACGCAGCCACCATTGCCGAAAATGATGCATAGCTGCGTCATGGATTGTCATAGGTTGATCGATGCGCCAGATTTTCATGCCCTTGGCGCGCATACGGTTGCATAACTCCGGTTCTTCGCCGGCTATCACGCTGCTGTCATATCCGTCCACAGCGACAAGGGAGCTGACCCGCATCAAGGCATCCCCGCCGCATGCATCGCTTTCTCCGATGGCTGTATTCCACTCAAGATCGCAAATCTTGTTGTAGAAGGAAGCATCCGGAAACCGCTCTCGCCGACGCCCACAGACGACCGAAATGTCGGCATGTTGGTCAAGAAAATCGACAGCGGCCGCAAACCAACCGCCTTCAACCTCGCAATCGCCATCAACAAACTGCACGTAATCAATCTCGGGTGCGATCGAACGCAATCGTTCAAAACCCTCATTTCGAGCACGGGCTGCCGTAAATGGGGTTGTCAGATCCAGATCAAGAACATCAGCGCCGCGATCTTTAGCTGCTGCCGGACTGTCATCTGTGGAAGCTGAATCAACATAAACGACGGGTAGGCCGAAAGGCGCTAGAGAATCGAGACATTGGATCAGCCGTTCACCTTCATTGCGACCGATCGCAACTATACCCACCCTGCCCTTCATTTTGTCGGAGTTTTGTCTATCCATGTCTTTGGTGATCGGTCGTTTTGGATCAGCCATTGATCATGCCCCCATATTCCAGCCAAGTGCCTATATCTGCCACAAGTCCTAATTGCATGAAAATATAGCGCCACATCACGACAAGGAATGCGAAAAGGCTAAGCAATGCAAGGTCTTGTTTCAGGAAAGAAAGGCCTTCCTTCCATTGTGAGAAAGACAAAGAAATATACCGAAAAAGATCGGCAACCGCGATGACGCAAAGTGCAGCGACAAAACCGAAATAAATGAGTGCCAATGGTACAGCAATGACCAGCCAAAGCAATTTGGCAAAATTAGCCTGGGCGCTATGGACCGACTTGCCGATACCCAACATGAAAGACTCTCCCATCGTCGAGAGGATTGAGAACCAAGTCCCAGCCATCAAAATCGGGAGCATGAACGCAGCCGCAATATAACGATCATCATAAAGTACAAGAATGACAACATCAGAAAGCGCTACGATTAATGAGAGCCCACACGCCGTGGCCAGCAAGGCTTTCATTCGCAAACCGGCTATGGCAGGGCGCAGTTCGGAGCGTTCTTTTGCAAATGCGGCTACTTTGGGAAAAATCATCATGGCGCCAACGCGCTGGACCAACATACCGATCATGTCAGAAAATGTCCGCGCTATGCCGTAAATACCTAAAATAGCGAACGGAATTTCCTTCGCAAAATAGAGCCGGTCGAAATTCATCGCCAGGAAAAAGACGACCGAAGACGCAAATACCCATTTTCCAAATGAAATTATCGCCCTGACATGTTCGCGGGAAATCTTGATCCGGTGGATACGAAAATCGATAAGGAAGAAGCTTGCCGTGGTCGAAATGGATGTAGCAATGATCAAACCGGCCACCAAAGCCCAGATGGTGGGAGAGTAGAGCGCCAAGGCAATGTGAACAATGGCCGAAACAGCCGCAATAAACACATCAAATAATGCAATTGCTTTTACGGCTTGGCGCTTTTGAAGAATGAAGCGCGAAGGGGACTGAATACCGGTGAGTAAAAATACGACTGATATAATAGGAATGATTTCAATCAATTGATCGCTATCATAAAATTCCGCCAAAGGCCGAGCTAGCAATAGGCCGATCGCAAAAAGCAACAGGCCGCGGATGATTTGAATTGTCCAAGCTGTGTTGTAAAAGTCCGGTTGATCGCCCTTACGATTGCTGACGATATTCTGGCCGATGCCAACGTCGGACAACAACTCGATACCAGTGCGAAGGGTATTGACGACTAGCATCACGCCAAAAAGTTGCGGAGCCAATAAGCGCGCGAGAACAATATTTGTGAAGAGGCGTAGCCCTTGGGAAGCCCCATAGGAGCCCGCTACCCAAGTGATTTGGGACATCATTTGACGAGAAACCATTGCTATCCCTTTGCTCTCGTCTGTCCCAACATGATCATTGCTCTATCGCATGCTTTAAGTGATGTATCACAAAAAAAAGCACTACGTTAAAGTGCATTGTCATCATATGTCGAATATATCGTTACCAACAAAAAACCCGCTAGCTTGCGCCAGCGGGTTTCTGTTTTGAAACTGGTCTCGATTTAGGCGAGAGCAGGTTTCACATTCACTGTTTTGCGACGGCGACGCAAAGCACCACCGACCATGCCGAACCCGAGTATCATCATACCCCAGGTTGCTGGCTCAGGAACAGCCGCAACGTTAATATTGTTGGTGTTAAAAGCGTAGTCGGAGTTCGCCAAAACATCAAAGTTCAAGTTCCAGCCAAATGCGTCAAATGAAGCAAGGTCAAGAGCGGTAATGATGCTGTTTGAGCCTCGCCCAATGGTTGGATCCATGATGCCACGTTGGACTTCGCCAGGACCAACATCCAACCAGTGACTGGCTTGACGGCCGTCGCCTTCAAAAGAGCCTGTCGAGTAGAAAGCATCTCCAAACAAGCTATTCGCGCCACCGTCGATTGAGAAATATGGTGCTTCACCATCTACTCCGCCAACAGCCCAATCGAGAACGCCAAGCTGGTCACTTAGTTCGCTATAACGGAACAGATCTAAAGGACTCATGATACGGAATGGGTTTAGATCAAGATTCCCAAAATCGTCAGGGTTGCCAGCCACAAAATCATACGTATCTACACCGGATACATAACCAAGAGCATGGCCGATTTCGTGAATAGCGATACCAACAAAATCGAACGCGCCGGCTGCGACACCGTCGGTCGGGTCAAAGTCAAAAGCAAATTCGTTACTGAAAGTAATACTTGCATCTGACGTACCGTCATCGCCCAGAAGACCAACCGCTTTCAAATTGGCTGTGTTTGCATCCAATACAACGTTATTGGCACTACCATCTGCATCCAGTGTTCGGCTCAATGGCAAAGCCACGCCGCCGCCATTGGCATTTGGAGCGGAAATCAAGGCATTTACGCCTAAAATGTTGCTACCATCATCATTTTCAAATTGCGACGCTACCAAGTTCGGGAATACCGCTTGGGCATCTAAATTGGTAGTTCCGGTTGCCCGAAGCGTGTCCAAAAAGTCACCAACCAAAACGCCGGAGCTATTACTTCCTGCCTGAGCTAATACGCCTGGGCGCAACGCTTGGAAACCAACATCGATGTTAATCGTAACATCATTTGTAAATACACTTTCCCAATACCGTGCAGCTGCGACAAAGCCCGCATAAGCCTGAGTGTTGGTTTCAACACCGCCGGTGTTATTCAACACAATCGTAAGTGCACTAGCTGGTGCAGTTGAAAGTGGCAGTGCAAAAAGTGCAGCGCCAGCAAGTAGTAGTTTTGCTGTTTTCATAAATCTTCCCCATAGATTCGCGCCAGGATAGGCGTTAACAACAAGTTAACAGCCATTCTATGGGGAGAGTCAATGGGATTTTTGGTCTATCAATAATTTACTTTTGACTGTCGGAATTTATTACAATTATGGCTGATAGCCCTGAAATCCATCATCTCGTCTCGCTATTTATCTTTTGATAACAGTTGTTTCAGTGCAATTTTCCATATTAGACCTTCAACGATGTGCCATTTCGAGACACACTGTGATTATGTTACATATGTGAGCAAAAAGAGATTTCAAAATCTACTAAGTTGTTACGAAAGAAATCAATTTTCCTTTACAGTGCTGTAAATATTATGGCTGTTCAGATAAGGATATTTTGATGCTAATTTTGATTTCAAACGCTTGCCCGTGCTAAAAGCGAGATGGATTTTTTTGGGATATGCGTTAACTGACTGCCTTTATAGGTGTGAAATCAAAAAATCACTGGTCTGCGAAGGAAAATATAGGTCATGAGATTCGTTGCTTTAGCAGTGATCATTTTTTCCGTGCCAGTTTTTATGGTTCTGCTCCAACAGAACGCTAGATATCGGCGCTATCTTTACTTTGCGGTTGGTTTTCTGCCCTTTGTCATATCTGCCTGGAATTTGGACGCTGCGATAATCAGTTGGGCAACCTGGCCGGGGCAGACAAAAGGGGTGGTTATAACACTGTTGGACGCTTTGGCCTTGGCCATTGTCATCAGAAGCCGACGATCTCCAATGGTTTTTCCGTTCACCGCACTTTTTATCGCCTATATAGGGGCCGCCTCTCTATCGATCCTGTTTTCTAACAATCCGCAGGCTTCTTTCTTCTACGCTTGGCAATTAGGCACAGTGCTGCTGGTATTCTGGGCCGTAGCGAATATTGCCATGACTAAAGACGGTCCCAAGATGATCATTGCCGGTTTGGTTTGCGGAATAACCTTGCAAGCAGGTTTCTCCATCAGTCAGAAGCTTTCCGGTGTGGTCCAGGCCAGCGGAACTATGGGGCATCAAAACCTCTTGGGTGTAGCGACCCACTTTGCGCTCTACCCTTCCCTGGCTATGCTCATGGCGACGAAAAAAGCAAAATTACCGCTGTTGGGTGTGATAGCTGGCTTGATTGTCGTAGCATTTGGTGCGTCGCGGGCGACGATTGGACTTGCTGGCATTGGCGTCATGCTTATTATCTTCCTTTCGATGGTTCGCAAACCGTCGGCGCGAAAAACCAAGGTAGCCGTTATCGGATTGGTTGTCCTCGCGATCGCCACACCAATCGCGGTTGCCTCTTTGCAGCAACGCTTTGCGATAACGTCGACCGAGGGCAGTAACGAAGAAAGGCAAGCTTTTGAGCGCGCCGCTAAAATGATTTGGGCTGACCATCCCATGGGTATTGGCGCCAATCAATATGTCGTTATCGCCAATACAGAAGGATATTCTCAAAAAGCTGGAGTGATCTGGAACAGGGGAAGCCGTTCGGCACCCGTGCATAACAGCTATTTGCTAGTTGCTGCTGAGACGGGTTTTATTGGGCTACTCTGTTTCATATTATTGATATCCGTGCCGATTATCGCGGCTTTCAGATTTGCCTGGAGCAACCGTGGTGACCCCAGAGGCGATATGGCGGTTGGTATTGGCGTGACATTGATCATCTTTGCGCTGCATAGCTTCTATGAATGGGTCATGCTGACATGGGTCATTCAATATATGCTGGCCATCGCCACGGGTATGTTGGCAGGCCTCATCACCCATAGAAAAATCACCAAACGGGCTGCCGTTGCTGCCAAACGTAAAGAACGGCTCGAAGAGAGCGATAGCGGAGTACCGGCCCTTGCCAAGTCGGCTTGACGCCCCGTAACGCCTCCGAAATCACGGTCGACATCGCAGATAATTGTCGATTAGAGCGGTCTTGGCCTATTCCTTTACTGGCCGGGTACTCGAGTTCATATAGCCGGAGTACCCATCTCTAAAGGCAAACAAGACGCCATCTGCTTCTTCATTGGCATAGTCTGTGGCTTCTTGTTCCGTGCTGCCAAAGTCCAACTCATCCTTTTTCATGGCGGCGATCATTGCGCTGCGCTCATCCGGACAAGCATCTGCTGCCGCTTTTACGAACGCCCGGCGTTCCGTTTTCTGGTCTAGATGCGTAATCGTAAAATCAGTCAAACAGTTGGAGTAATTTACCCTGCTAGTTTCTGTATCAGCCATACCGGTAGCAGCGGTGGTTAAGAGGGCGACACTATATAATATAAACATAAGAACCTCCTAAAAATATGCTTCAACATATCATATTTTTCTGGTTCTGCGCTATGAAAATTCCGCTGGGGAGTGAGGAGCACCTCTCGCTCGAAACCAAGGGAAATCTAAGATTATTTACCAACTATCCGAGAATCTTGAGCCGATAGTTTGATAATTGATTGTAAAACTTGCGGCATTGATCTGCGACTCGTTGCTGTGCATCTGTCAGTGTCGGCTTGCCATCTTTAGGAGGCGCGAACGTGGTCGTGTCCACCACGCGATTATACCAATGAGAAGCCCATATTCCATCTGTCGGTCGCGCCCCTGGTTGCCAAGAAAGCATCGCGGGATCCCACGCGATACCAAGCGCATCACATAGCGATCTCAAACAACCAGACGGATTCTGCAATATATCAGCACTATCCAGCACGATGGGCGCTTCTCCGGTCAACTGAGCAGCTTGATCCAAATAACTGACCTGCCGCTCATAGCCGAGATCATCGGGCGTCACTTCGACGCGTTTGGCGGCGTAGCTTGCAACAACATGATCCGGGTCGCGGATTAGGAATGCGTGCCGGTGATCCGGAAAGTCCGCGATCGAGACATCATCCACCATATGATGCGGCATATGCTTCTGGTACCAGACATCCCTGCCCTCTGGCACTGGCCCGCGCATCGCGCCCTTAACAGAGGTCCAATCGCAATCCATCGATGCGATAATCTGATCGGCCATCGGTTGCCGTACACCGGTTTTTTTCAGGAATGCCCCATAAAAGGGCTCATCCGTCACTGCGCAATCCGACCGGCTGCCAAAACTGCGCATCATCGCGGTAGATATATTGCGCGGCCCCGACCACATGGCGATGCGAACAGGCCGTGACGTCATGCCGCCGTGTCGCTTTCGATGAGACCTTTATAAAGCGCTTGCAGCCGCTCAACCATTGGTCCCCTGCCCTTGCTCAATACGCGCCCATCGACCTCGGTGGCGGGCACAACGCCTGCAAAAGTCCCGGTAACAAAGGCTTCATCCGCGCCATAAACATCGGTCAGCGAGAAATTCTTCTCAAACACAGGAATATCATTCTCTCGGCACAGCTTGATGACGTTGCTCCGGGTAATCCCGCCAAGGCAATAATCACCGCTGCTGGTCCAGACCTCACCTTTGCGGACGATGAAGAAATGCGTGCTGTTACAGGTCGCGACAAAGCCCTGCGGATCGAGCATTAGCGCTTCATCCGCCCCGGCCTGTGTCGCCTGAATACAAGCGGTTATGCAGTTAAGCTTGCTGTGCGAGTTAAGTTTTGGATCCTGAACCGCGGGATCGCCGCGGCGGACATGAACGGTAAACAGTCGGATGCCGTTTTCCACCGTACTGGGCAGCGCTTCTTTATATTCCGGAATGATAACAATGGTTGCCGGTGAAATGATCACTCGAGGGTCCTGATAAGGCGTGGAGCGAATACCGCGCGTCACCATCAAGCGGATGTGACAGCCGGTCATACCATTGGCCTCAATGGTCTCATAAAGGCGCGCAACCAATTGCTCGCGGCTGATCCCGATATCCATCGCGATAGCTTTTGCTCCTTCAAACAGCCGGTCCATATGCGCGTCCAGAAACGCAATCTGGCCCTTATGCACGCGCAGCCCTTCCCAAACCCCGTCACCGAGCATGAAACCGCTATCAAATACCGACACCATGGCCTCGGCCCGCGGCGTTATTGTACCGTTGACGTTGATCAATATGGTTTCGTTGCGAGGATCCTCGACATAATCATGGGTGCCCTTGGCCATCCTATGGACCTTTCACTATCTCGCCGCCCTTGATGACGACATCAACATCTTCCAATTCCTGCACATTGGCGAGCGGATCACCATCAACGGCGATAAAGTCTGCATGATATCCCGCCTTTAATCGCCCAACCTGATCCGCTTTGCCAAGCGCATCCGCAGCGTTAATCGTAGCCGCACGAATAGCTTGCAGCGGTGTCATGCCGTAATCGACCATGATCTTAAACTGCCCGCCCGCAATACCGTGCGGCATGACGCCGGCATCTGAGCTGAAGACCATTTTTACACCCGCCTGATGTGCGGCACGAAAATTGTCACGTTGCAGCTGGGCAATCTGACGATCTTTGAGAAGGTTTTCCTCCAACACCCCGTTTTTCTTACCTTCCGACTGGGTATATTCGGTGTTGAAAATATCCATCCCGAAATAGGTGCCGTTCTTACGGGCGAGATCAATGCCCTCTTTGTCGACCAGGCTGGCATGCTCGATGGTTGTGAAACCAGCGCGGATGGCCGTCTTGATCCCGGCAGCGCCATGAGCATGGGCGGCTGTTTTCAGGCCCCATAGCTTGGCTTCATCAACAATCGCGCTGAGTTCCTCCAGAGACAATTGCTGCTGTCCCGGCTCGGTATTGCGGGAGAATACGCCGCCGGTCGCACAAACCTTGATGACCTCTGCGCCATATTTGCGCTGTTCCCGCACCTTTTTGCGCAGTTCCGTGGGGCCATCTCCGACGGCCGGCGATTTGGCCTTGAACGAGGGCGGCAGGAACGTCTGATCGCAATGGCCGCCCGTGGCGCCGAGGGAATAGCCAGCAGGTGTAATCCGCGGCCCGGCGATCAATCCTTCATCAATCGCCTGCTTATACGCGATGTCCGAGTAGTTATCGGAACCGATATTGCGGACGCTGGTAAAACCGGCCTCCAGCATCGCTCGAGCATTGGCGACGCCCTGGACGGTGAAAAACTGGTCGGTAAATTGCAGGCTGCTATAGCCGCCATAAAGCGGATTGGCGTCGAGATGGACATGCATGTCGATCAGACCGGGCAGGATTGTGACATCGCCCAGCGCCACGGTTCTGGCATCTGCGGGTTCAACAGGATCATTCTGATTAGTGACCCGGGCAATCTTGCCATTGGTGACGATGATGACAGGGTTCTCGATCATCTGGCCACTGTCCACATCCAGCATCCGGTCAGCCGTATAGACGATGGTCTCCGCATTGGCAGTCGCAGAGATGGTAAGAGATAGTGCCAGTAAGCCTTTGATCGGATTCATCGATTGTTCCCCTTCTTAACTCCTCTCCCCTTGAGGGAGAGGACAACGAAGACTTAGCACCGCAGGAGCTTAGTCGTAGTCGGTGAGGGGTGGCGTCTAAGCGCAACGGCAATGATTGCCGCCCACCCCTCTCTAAGACTTGCTAAGTCAATAAATTGCCAAGCCAAGTCTTTTCTCTCCCTCAAGGGGAGAGAAGCAATGTCCTACATATGCAAAACCCGCTCATAGGCATCGAGTACACTTTCATGCATCATTTCGCTTAGAGTCGGATGCGGGAAGACGGTGTTCATCAATTCCGCTTCCGTCGTTTCCAGCGTTTTGCCTACGGTATAGCCCTGGATCAGCTCGGTGACTTCCGCGCCGATCATATGCGCGCCAAGCAATTCGCCGGTTTTCGCATCGAACACGGTTTTGATAAAACCTTCTGTCTCGCCCAGTGCAATCGCCTTGCCATTGCCAATGAAAGGGAAATTGCCGACTTTGACGTCATGACCCGCTTCCTTGGCCTTGGCTTCGGTCAGGCCGACACTGGCGATCTGAGGATGGCAATAGGTACAGCCGGGGATATTGTTGATATCCATCGCGTGCGGATGGCCGCCAGCAATAGCCTCTACCGCAATAACGCCTTCATGACTGGCCTTATGGGCAAGCCACGGTCCGCCGGTGACGTCACCAATGGCATAAATGCCTTCGACATTGGTCCGGCACATGGAGTCGGTTTTGATATGAAAACGCTCATCCGGTTCGATACCGAGCTCGTCAAGCCCGACAGTTTCGACATTGGGCTGGATACCCACTGCGACGATGACATGGCTGAATTCCAGCTTTTGGACCTTGCCCTTGCTATCCTCAATCTCCGCTTTCACGCCCTTCGCGCCTGCATCAATGCTTTTGACACCAGCACCGGTCATGATCGTCATTCCCTGTTTTTTCAGCGATTTCTCAAGGAATTTTGAGATTTCTTCGTCTTCCACCGGAACAACGCGGTCCATCATCTCAACGACGGTAACATCCGCGCCCATGTCGTTGTAGAAGCTCGCAAATTCAATGCCAATCGCGCCAGAGCCGATAACCAGCAGTTTCTTAGGCATTTCTGGCGGCGTCATGGCGTGGCGATAGGTCCAGATGCGCTTGCCGTCTGCCTTGGCAAACGGCAGGTCCCGCGCCCGCGCACCGGTGGCGATGATGATATTCTTGGCAGTGAGTTCTTCCTCGCCCTTGTCGGTTTTGACTGCGACCTTGCCTTTTTCGACTATCTTGCCGTCGCCCATAATGACGTCGATCTTATTCTTCTTCATCAGGCCAGTGACGCCCTTGTTAAGCTGGCTCGCCACCCCGCGCGAGCGTTTGACCACCGCATCAATATCCGCGCTGATATTCTCTGCCGCCAGACCATAGTCCGCAGCGTGTTTCATATTGTGGAACACTTCTGCCGAGCGCAGGAGTGCCTTGGTTGGTATGCAGCCCCAGTTTAGGCAGATGCCGCCGAGATTTTCGCGTTCTACTATGGCGGTTTTCAGGCCGAGTTGCGAGGCGCGGATTGCCGCGACATAGCCACCGGGGCCGGAACCGAGAACGATGAGGTCGTAAGATTTTGCCATTTTTTTCCTTCATTTTTCTCCTCTCCCCCAAGGGAAGAAGCGCTAAAAGCCAAAGCGGCTACCGGGGATGATCCAAAAAAGAAATAGTAGAGCCAGCGCGGTAAAGCATCCGTAAGCTAGGGACTTATCACTTTTATCAATTGAATTCTGGCGACCCTTGAGAATGATCGCACCACCTACTACTGTTCCCAAGAACCCAAAACTTAGCAAAAAAAATACCACGTTGTCTTCTTCGTGTTGGACAAGGAAGGCGCCCAACAGTCCAAGGATAGTCAACAAGGGGCAAATGATGAGCAAAATGAAACCAACAGCGTTTCGAGCTACTCTCAGATACAAATGATTCTTGCTCAAGCCAACATCCCCAACGGGTTCTCCACCAGCTCTTTAAACACCTGCATCAACTGCGCGCCATCTGCGCCATCAATCGCGCGGTGGTCGAAACTGCCGGTTGCGCTCATGATGGTCGCGATTTGCAGGCTATCGTCAATCACATGCGGACGCTTCTGCCCTGACCCGATGGCCATGATCATGGCTTGCGGCGGATTGATCACCGCGTCGAAATTCTTGATGCCGAACATACCCATATTGGAAATGCTGGCGGTGCCGCCCTGATATTCGTGCATCTTCAGCTTGCCGTCCTTGGCACGGCCCGCAAGATCTTTCATCTCGGTCGAAATGACGCTGAGCGATTTGGTGTCGGCGCTAGTAATGATCGGAGTGATAAGGCCGCCGGGAATGCTGACTGCGACCGAAATATCGGCGCGTTCAAAGGTCTTGAGCTGATCCCCGTCAATCGAGACATTGCATTTCGGCACCTGCATCAATGAAACCGCCTGTGCCTTAATCAGTAGATCATTGACCGACAGCTTCACTCCGCGCGATTCCAGTGTTGCATTGAGCTCGCTGCGCAGCTTGAGCAGCTTGTCGAGCTGGATATCCACGGTGAGATAGATATGCGGTATGGTCTGCTTTGCTTCGGTCAGGCGGCGGGCAATGGTCTTGCGCATGCCGGACAGTTTTTCGGTCGTATGCGGGATATCGAAATCATTCGCCGCTGGTGCCGGGGCCGCGGTAGCCGCTGGGGCTGGCGCGGTTGCTTCGCTTTTAACCGGTGCAGTGCCACCTTCGGCTGCATCAATATCGGCCTTAATAATGCGGCCACCGGGACCCGAACCGCTTAGGGCGCCCAAATCAACGCCCTTTTGCTCGGCCAAGCGGCGGGCCAACGGACTAACCTTAATGCGGTCACCATCGGAGGGTGAAGGCGTAACCTTCGGAGCAACTTCCGGTGCGGGTTCGGCAACCTTTTGTGGTGCAGGTGCAGGTTTTGCGGCGGCTTTCTCAGCCACCGGTTCCGCTTTGGGCTTACCCACGGAACTTTCGTCACCTTTCGAAGCCGCCGAAACATCCTCACCCTCTTCAGCGATAATCGCGATGACGTCTCCGACTTTGACATTATCGGTACCCTCGGCAACAACGATCTTCGCAATCGTACCTTCATCGACCGCCTCAAATTCCATCGTCGCCTTATCGGTCTCAATCTCCGCCAGCAAATCGCCCGAAGCGACCTCATCTCCTTCTTTTACCAGCCATTTGGCTAATGTCCCTTCTTCCATTGTCGGAGACAATGCAGGCATTTGGAGGTTGATCGGCATGGAGAGAAAACCCTTATTCTATATCAACGTTGCAGGCGTTTATGCGCAAATCACAGGAAAGCGCAAGCTGTGTAAATCTTGCATATCACAGGCTTTTATCGCAAGCATGGTTTTAATAGTAAAATTGCGCAGTCAGTTGGGGAGTTTTCATGCGTACTTACCTGGTGGTTATTGATGAGACGGAAGAGGCGAGCATTGCGCTTCGATTTGCTTCACGCCGTGCGATGAAAACAAATGGTGCCTTGCACATTTTGGCGTTGGTGGAGAGCGAAGGATTTGTCGCCTGGGGCGGGGTTCAAGCCACATTAGAAGAGGAAGCAAAGAACCGCGCCGAAGCGTTAGTTTCGAGCGCTGCCGGGACTTTGTTTGAGGAAACCGGAATCCGCCCCTCTATCACCGTCAAGGAAGGTAAAGGTGCCAAGGACGTCCGGAAATTGATGGATGAAATTGATGGCTTGGCCGCGCTCGTTCTCGGCGCTGCCGGTAACGGTACTCCTGGCCCATTGGTAACGCATTTCGCCGCGACAGAAGCAGGTACCCTTCCCTGCCCGGTGATGGTTGTACCTGGATCACTGAGCAAGGAAGAGATTGATCGGTTAAGCTAAGAGCCTAACTCAATTCGCCGCGCGCCGGATAATCATTGGCCAGCGCATAATCGATACCCATCATCAACTGATCGAGCGGCGGCCGCGTGAACGGCATGCTTTGAACGCTCGCGAAATAGAGAGACTGGTCGGGGCGTACCAAAAACAGTGCGGGCTCGGAGAATATCGTCGGTTCCGGGCTGTCTGGGCGTCCAGCAGAAATATAAAGACCAAGTTCGCGAGCTATGTTTTCGCTCAACCCATAGCCGAGCATGAGTTCGTCTATGCCCCAGTCATCCGCCGATTTTTGCGCGCGCTTTTGGTCATCCATACTGATTGCAACAGCCGTGACGCCGCGTTCAGCAAAATCACCAAGCTTACGTTGAAGGTCACGCAACTGCCCTTTGCAGATCGGGCAATGCAGACCGCGATAGAATAGCAGCAATGTGAAATTATCGCCGGCGCGCTGGCTCAATTGGAACTGGCCGCCATCGGTCATGGGCACAGTGAAATCCGGAACGGGTTGAGTCGGTATCAGGCTGGTCATCGGGATATCCTTTTATGATTATACCCCGCTTATTCGCGCGCCGTATCTATCCGGTTACATTATCGGCTTCGATGACGAATATTTGCGGGGCGCCCGCGCTTCCCTTTGCGATGCGCCTTTCCCTTAGGCCCGCTGCGGCCTCGCCGGGGTTCGTAGCGGCCAGACATGTGATTGGCACCCTCAGCCAGTTCGAAGAGCAGGCTTCCGGTTGCCGCATTGGCCTCCACCAGACGCAAATCGAGCTTTTGCCCGATATTATAGGTCACACCTGTTTCAACGCCTTCCAACTGTTGCTTTTGTTCATCATAGTCGAACCGTTCCACACCCAATGTCCGGACCGGGACAAGGCCGTCTCCGCCCAGTTCTTCAACTGTAGCGAAAAAACCAAAATTCTGGACACCGGTAATCCGGCATTTGAGAACCTGACCGACATGATCAGATAAGTGCGCAGAGATATAGCGATCAACCGTTTCGCGTTCTGCCATCATCGCACGCCGTTCCAACTGGCTGATCTTCTCTGATATCATATCCAGTTTATCAGCCATGTCTTTGCTCAACCCGCTTGCCGCAGGGGTTAGATCATTGACTGGTTTGGGTTGTTCCAATTTGCAGCCACTGACCAATGCACGGTGCACTATCAGGTCGGCATAGCGGCGAATGGGGCTGGTAAAGTGCGCATAGCTGCCCAGCGAAAGCCCGAAATGCCCCATATTGGTGGCACCATAATAGGCTTGTGTCTGACTTCGTAATATTTGTTCCATGACCAGCGGCAAAATTTCCGCCTCGCCCACTTGTTCGATTAGGCGATTGAATACGGACGGCTTGATCACCTGCCCCATCGCAAAACTGACATCAAAGCTCTTCAGATAGTCTTTCAGCGCGATCAGTTTTTCGCGAGAAGGTGTTTCATGGACCCGGTAAATAAGTGGTGATTTCTTGGATTCCAACATCTTCGCCGCAGCGACATTGGCTGCGATCATATAGTCTTCAACCAGACGGTGTGCGTCGAGACGTTCCCGTGTAGCAATCTCCGCAATCCGGCCCTGATCATCGAGAACGACCCGCTTTTCCGGTAAATCGAGGTTAAGCGGTTCTCTGCCATCTCTAGCTTTTGCGAGCAATTTCCAGCAGGCCCAGAGCGGTTCAAGGGCACTCGCCTTCATAGGATGGTCCAATTTACCATCCATCGCCGCCTGCGCATCTTCATAAGCGATATTGCCGGTCAGTCGAACAATCGAGCGTGTAAAGCGAGAGGAAATGACTTTGCCCTTGGTATCGATTTTTAGATGGCACGCCAAGGCGGCACGGTCGACATTCTGTTTGAGCGAGCACACATCGGTAGACAGCGCTTCCGGCAGCATCGGAACAACCCGGTCCGGGAAGTAAACACTGTTGCCGCGCTTATAAGCCTCGCGGTCAAGTTTGCTGCCGCTGCGGACATAGAAGGATACGTCGGCAATGGCGACAATCGCCTTGAACCCACCAATATTGTCCGCATCATCATCTGGCGCTGCCCAGATCGCATCGTCATGATCACGCGCATCTGCTGGGTCAATAGCAACAATTGGCAGATCGGTGAGATCTTCCCTGTCCTCTTTGCTGAGTTCCAGCTTGGTTGCCTGTTCTGCTTCATCCAGAACATCAGATGGAAATACCTGCGGAATTTCATATTTATGGATGGCGATCAGGCTGAATGATTTTGGTGCGAAGGGATCGCCCAGCACCTCTTTGACCCGCGCTTTAATCTGACTGCCACGGCCAATAGGTTCTGCAAGAACCAAGTTGCCGACTTCCGCTTCACCCAGATCGGATATTGCCGTACTGCGCCTGATTTTCCGATCCACCGGCTTTAGCCAAAACCGGTCCCGCTCATCCTTTTCTATCACTCCCATCAGCATATCGCTACTTTGAGCAATTTTCTTCATCATAAAGGCGATATGCCCCTGACCACGTTCTTCTGTGCGCGCGAGAATCCGGTCACCAACTGCCAAAGCCGCACGGCGGCCGCGTTCCTTAATACGAAGCCGCGGAGCCGGGGCCTCGGCCTCCCAACGTTCCGGCACGCCAATCGCTTCATTGCCATCGATCTCGACAATTTTGAGCACGGTGACCTTTGGAATGCCGCCCATTTTGTGGAAGGCACGGCCCGGTGTGCTGTCGATCAAGCCTTCGTCAGCCATGTCTTTCAGCAAGGCTTTCAACGCTATTTTATCTGCCCCGCGTAAGCGAAAGGCTTTCGCGATCTCACGTTTACCGGCGGGTTGGTCCGACTTTTCGATAAAATCCAATATCTGTTTGCGCGATGGAACCTGTCTCGGCTTATGAGATTTGGACGATTTCGCCATTAATAAGCTTTGCCGATGAGGATCCGTTCGACGGCTGGCTTGCCAGTAAATATGCAATTGCCATCAACCGCAGCCGCTTCGTTCGGTACGTTACGGAAAGTAAGCTTGAGTTTTTTCAGACGCTCTTCAATCTGATCAAGCTCTTCACCTGTTGCCCGGCACCATTGCACTTCCAGCCAACCGGGATATTTCTTGTTCTCTTTGTAGAATTTTTGAACATCCGCAAATTCATTCATTCCGCGCGTAATATTGCTATCCAGTCGTTGCTTGGCTTCACCGTGCAATTTGGTTTGAATTTCCTCCAGAAAGGCAGGGACCTGTTCGGCAAAAGCATCTTTCGCAAGAATCTGGGAATCCAGCTTGCCGTTGTCCTTGTACAGAGCATCCCGGCGAAGAGCTGATACATTGCCTTCCGCGACATCTCGCGGCCCAATCTCGAGGATAAGCGGCGCGCCCTTCTTGACCCAGGCCCAGCGTTTATTGGAAGCCTTAGCACCGCTTTTGTCTAGCTTCACCCGAACATTCTCATCAAAAGCCCGGAGTCCGGATAGTTGTTTCGTAAGCGCGGTACAGAAATTGAGAACCTCTTCATCCTCAGGCTTATCACGCAGCATGGGAATGATGACCACTTGATAAGGCGCAATAAGCGGCGGCACGCGCAGGCCATCATCGTCGCCATGCGTCATGATCACACCGCCGATGAGACGTGTCGAAGTGCCCCAACTCGTCGTATAGGCGAACTGGAATTGCCCTTCTTTGTCCTGATAACGGATATTCTGAGCTTTGGAAAAAGTCTGTCCCAGAAAATGCGACGTACCGGCTTGCAATGCCTTACCATCCTGCATCATTGCTTCGATGGAATAGGTCGCGTCAGCACCCGGGAAACGTTCATTTTCCGGCTTCTCTCCAGCAACGACCGGCATGGCCAGCACATCTTCAGAGAAGCTGCGATACATTTCCAATATGTCTAGTGTCTCTTCCATCGCTTCATCGCGCGTAGCGTGGGCCGTATGGCCTTCTTGCCAAAGAAATTCACTCGTGCGCAGGAACATCCGCGTCCGCATTTCCCAGCGCACAACATTGGCCCATTGATTGATCATCACTGGCAAATCGCGCCAGCTCTGGACCCACTTAGAAAATGAGGTGCCGATCACTGTTTCTGAGGTAGGCCGAACAACCAAAGGTTCTTCCAGTTTTGCCTCTGGGTCAACTACAAGACCGTCAGCATCATCTTTCATCAATCGGTGATGGGTGACGACCGCCATTTCTTTAGCAAAACCATCGACATGCTCAGCTTCCTTGGCAAAGTAACTGAGCGGGATGAATAGTGGGAAATAGCAATTTTCATGGCCGGTCGCCTTGATCCGCTGATCCATCAAAAACTGTACCCGTTCCCAAATACCATAGCCCCACGGCCGCATGACCATACAGCCGCGGACACCGGATTCTTCGGCCAAATCGGCTTCGGCAATAAGCTGTTGGTACCAGGCTGAAAAGTCAGCTTCTCTGGTTACGGATAGAGCGTTTTTCTTCACGTATTCGGTTCCTGTCGGAAAAGTTTCAAAAATTCAGTGACCCGGAGGTTAAATCAATCGTCGAGATTATCGATCTTCGATTGAATATCGGCAAGCTGCTGTTTGAGTTCCATGATCTCAATATCTTTTGCGGATATTTCTTCCTCTTCCGGCTCCGGCTCTTCATCGTTAGAGGCGGTCTTATCGCCAAGTCCCAGAGGGTTTAGCGCTTTTTCCACGACATTGCCGAGCGGGCTAGATTTCAAGGCGTTTTCTATGGCTTCCTGAAACTGCTTTTGGTTTTTAACAGCCATTTGACCCAACGGATTTTTGTTTAGTGCGCCTTCGACAGCTTCTTGAAACTGTTTTTGGTTTTTGCGGAAATTGTCCATTGATGCTTCAAGATAGGACGGCATCAGTGACTGCATGCTGTTACCATACATGGAGATAAGCTGACGCAGGAAATTGACCGGGAGCATATTTTGCCCGCTGCTTTCCTCGTCGACGATAATCTGTGTCAGGACATTATGCGTAATGTCATCACCAGTCTTGGCATCGACAACTACAAAATCCACATCATCCCGGGTCATTTCTGCTAGGAAATCTAGCGTAATATAATTGGATGTCTGTGTATTATAAAGCCGACGGTTGGCATATTTTTTAATTGTGATTGGGCCATCCGGATCGCCCTTTTTCGTCTTTGCCATGTTATCTCCTGTGAACCATATCGCGTTATTTTGTGATTTTGCGACGATATGCCTTCAAAATACTTAGTGTTACCTTAGCAGTAGACAAAATTGTGCATCGCCGCAACTAAAGCCGCCAAGCGAGTTGATCATAATGCAACTCGCGCAGAATTTGGCCACTTAATTCATGTGCGCATGCGATATGGCAACTGCACAGTTTAGACCCAATAACGGGAATAGCGATTGCCGAGGCCCGTGATCAACTCATATTGGGAAAGTCCGGACTGGCGTGAAGCTGTCGGCAAATCATATTGCGCCGTCACCCAGTCAGATTCCCCGAGATCGGAAGCGCCGGATATATCGATCGCGATTAGATCCATTGACACGCGACCAAGGACCGGGAGTTTTGTTTGGCCTCTCAGAAACAGGCCCGTATTTGAGAATCCGCGGAGATATCCATCGGCATAACCCATCGCCAATATCGCAATTGGATGATCCCGTTCAGCGGTATATTTAGCGTTATAACCAACTTTATCTCCAACCTGCAGTTCCCGCACTTGCAAGATTTGCGTTTCCGGGAACACCACTTGCTTGATTGCCGCAGAAAGTTCGGGACGCTGCTTTCCGCCATAAAGAGACAGCCCGGGCCGGGTGCAGTCAAAATGATAGGCTTGCCCCAAAGCAATGCCAGCACTGTTGCTTAGGCTTGCGCGCTTCCCGGAGACATATTGCAGCACGCTGTCAAATTGATTCAACTGATCTGCATTTTGCGGGACATCTTCGTCAGCAGAAGCCAGATGGCTCATAACGATATCGATATCCAGGCCGTTCCAGTCATATTGTTCAATATCCGCTGGATTAATCCCCAGTCGATTCATGCCGCTGTTGATCATTAAATCGCAAGGAAGCCCCGTTTCTTGCCACCGATATACTTGTTCCACGCTGTTCAATACAGGTTTAGCCAGCGAACCCATTGCATATTGCATATCATCCGGACGCACACCGTTCAAAACAGAGATACGAGTGCCCTCTTCCACAGAAGCTTCGATCTCACGAGCTTCCTGCCAATTGGCAACGTAGAAATCCCGGCATCCTGCCGACTGTAGGCGTCGAACAACTTCCACAGCGCCGAGGCCATAAGCATTGGCTTTAATGGCTGCTCCAGTACTGGCAGCGCCGCTCATATCATCCAGGGCACGCCAATTGGCCACTAGCGCCTCGCCGTCCAGGCGCAGCCGTGCGGTTGCCGGAATATCAATGACTTTATCGCTCATCATGCGGCGATAGTCTGTTTATTCCGCTTCGTCGAGTGCCGCTTCCGGATCATCAGGAATGCCCCACCACGCCACAATAACACCAAAGGCAACGACCACCCATGTATACCAGAGCCCCGAATAAACATCACCCGAACGCGCAACGATATAACCCGCAATCAAGGGCAGGAAACCGCCGAGATATCCCGCTCCGATATGATAGGGTATCGACATGGAGCTATAGCGGATTTTTGGAGGAAACATTTCGGCTAGCAGTGCCGCAACTGATCCGTAAGTAAGCGCACTAAGTGCCCCCAAAACGAGCAATATAGCGACAATGCCCAATATGCGCATGGCTCCGGGTTGTTGCTCGACAAAATCGAAGCCTGACGCACTGAGTGCGCCACGAATGCCATCCCGGCGCGCACCGCTATCGCTGAGCCAAGCAGCCTCGACTGCTATCTCCGCACTGCCGGCGAAGAGCTTTAACTCCGATGCATCAGTGACAGAATATGCGACGCCGGATGCCGTCAGGGTCTCCAGAATCTTGCCGCAGTCACTTTGTTCACGATTAAACAGCTCAGCAAAAGGATCGGTGCTGCAAGCAGTGCCTTCTACACGAACCGGTGTCGCTTCCGAAGCCGCCGACAGCCCCGGATTGGCGAGTTGCCCCAAGCCCCAAAAGGACGGAAAAAGAAGTAGCAGTGACAGGATCGCACCAACTATGATTGGCTTTTTTCGTCCCACTCTATCCGACCATTTGCCGACTACCAGATAGAAAGACATGGCAATCAAACCGGCAAAGAACAGGATCAGGTCAACCGTTAGATCATCGACATTCATTGGTCCGCGCAGAAAGGACATGCCGGAGAAAAAGGCCGTATACCATATGGTAGTCAGTATTCCGGTAATCCCGAACAGGGCGACGAAGATCCGTTTCTTGTTACCGGGATAGGAAAAGCTTTCGGTAAACGGGTTCTTGGAGGTTTTTCCCTCAGCCTTCATCGCTTGAAAAACCGGACTCTCATTCAATTTTAGCCGCATCCAAAGTGAAATGCCGAGCAATATGATTGAGAGCAGGAACGGTATACGCCAGCCCCATTCATTGAATACCTCGGTTGGAATCAGGAAGCGACAAGCCAAGACCACACCAATGGACAGCACGAAGCCGCCAGCTACGCTGGCCTGAATATAGCTGGTATAATAGCCGCGTTTCTCTGTTGGGGCATGTTCGGCGACATAGATGGCAGCACCGCCATATTCCCCGCCAAGCGCCAGTCCTTGCAAAATACGCAGGAAAATCACGATGGCCGGGGCAGTCAGTCCAATGGTTTCAGCGCTTGGGATCAGGCCGACACCAGCGGTTGCAATCCCCATCAAGGTGACGGTGACCAGAAACGTATATTTACGTCCCAGTCGATCTCCCAGAAAGCCGAACAATACCGCTCCCACTGGGCGAAAACCAAAGCCGATCGCGAAGGTTGCCCAGACCATCAGAATTTCAAGTGTTTCATTACCACTCGGAAAAAAGGTCGGGCCGATAATGTAGAACAAAGTTCCGTAGATAAAGAAATCATACCATTCGAAGATGGTGCCGGCGGACGAGGCGCCGATAACGAGCCGGATTTCCTTGTCGGTTGGTTCGCGTTTCATTGCAACGCCTGCCTCACTGGCCATATTTGCCCTCCCCAAGGCGATTTTGATTATTCCAGTTCGAGTATCACTGCATTGACGGCAAGGCTATCCCCTTGTTCCGCCTCAACCGATTTAACGATCGCATTTTTCTCTGCTCGTAGAATATTTTCCATCTTCATGGCTTCAACAACGGCCAGCGGCTGCCCTTCTTCGACCTTATCGCCTTCTTTCACATGAAGCGCGACGAGAAGCCCTGGCATCGGGCAAAGCAGATATTTTGAAAGATCCGGTGGAATCTTCTCGATCATGTGCACGGCATGCTGAGCGATATGAGCGGGTAAGACTTGCACCTTGTGGGTTGCGCCATGCGTGTTCAGCGCAAAGCCATTGGCGGTTTTGGAAATTTTAACCGAGAGCGGTTCCTCGCCAATGCTCGCCAGCATGAGACTGTCTCCTGGCGTATAGGCGACCGACAAATCTACGTCCTTGTCATCCACCACGATACCATCTTCGGAAACAGAAACCTGCTGAACGCTGTCACCAATTCTAACTTCCCAGTCAGCTGGGGCCTGCAAACGCTGTCCCAATTGATTGTCAATCCGGCGGGCGCGATCAGCATGGGCAGTTGCCGCAAAAGCAGCGATAGCGGCAAGATTGCGGAGCAGGTCTTCAGATGCAGGAGCGCCCTGAAAGCCATCAGGATATTCCTCGGCAATGAAATTGGTCGTGATATTACCTTCGCGGAAGCGATCATGCTGCATTAGCGCTGAGAGAAAATCGATATTGTGGCCTGGGCCAGTAATCTCGAACCGGTTCAGCGCATCAATTTGACGATCAATTGCCTCAATGCGAGTTTCACCGTAGGTGATCAGTTTGGCAATCATCGGATCATAGAAGATTGACACTTCGCCGCCCTCTGCAACTCCATCGTCCACACGAATGCCTTCTTCGGCTTCTGGCGGATTATATTTTACCAGACGGCCTGTGGATGGCAGGAAATTGCGATAAGGATCTTCGGCATAAACCCGGTTTTCAACGGCCCAACCGGTAAGAGTCACCTCGTCCTGCGTCAGCGGTAGTTTCTCGCCATAAGCGACGCGGATCATCTGTTCGACCAGATCAAGTCCGGTAATATACTCGGTCACCGGATGTTCGACCTGAAGCCGGGTGTTCATTTCAAGGAAGTAGAAGCCCTTGTCCGCTCCGACAATCAACTCGACCGTACCGGCGCTGTGATAACCAACAGCCTGCGACAAAGCGACCGCCTGTTCGCCCATTTTTTTGCGCATCTCGGGATCAACGAAGGGCGATGGTGCCTCTTCAACGACTTTTTGATGGCGGCGCTGGATCGAACATTCACGCTCACCCAGATAAATCACATTGCCATGTTTATCGCCGAGCACCTGAATTTCAATGTGGCGAGGCTGTTCGATAAATTTCTCGATAAAAACACGGTCATCGCCGAAACTCGCAAGCCCTTCACGCTTCGTGGCTTCAAAGCCTTCGCGGACATCCTTTTCGGACCAAGCGAGACGCATGCCCTTACCGCCACCGCCAGCGCTGGCTTTCATCATCACCGGATAGCCAATGCCTCCGGCAATTTCGACCGCGTGTTCGGTATCGTCAATTTCACCAATATGCCCGGGAACAACGCTAACGCCCGCCTTTTCGGCCAACTTCTTGGACTCAATCTTGTCGCCCATCGCCGCGATGGCATTGGGTGGCGGCCCAATAAAGGCAATGTCATTTTCGGCCAATTGCTCTGGGAAACTGGTCCGTTCGGACAGAAAACCATAGCCCGGATGCACGGCTTCTGCGCCAGTTTCTTTACAGGCCGCGATAATCTTGTCCGCAATCAAATAGGATTCCGCTGCGGGCGAAGGTCCGATATGCACAGCCTCATCCGCCATCTGCACATGCGGTGCGCGCGCATCGGCATCGGAATAGACAGCGACTGTCTTGATACCCATTTTTTGGGCCGTGCGAATGACCCGGCAAGCAATTTCACCACGATTGGCGATTAGTATTTTTTTGAACATAATTTATTTTTTCTCGCGAATAATCACAAAAATGGAAAGCAAATAGGGCAGGATGATAGAAGCTAAAAACAACAATGATGGTTTGCTGCACTCTCCGTTTGCAATTTCCATCTCAAGTGCATTTTTGCAGCCACCCAACTGAGAATTTGAAAACATCAAGAAAGCTGTAACCAAGCCAAACCATAAAATTCCGATGGCGACCGCCACAAACACTTTTAGAAAGACACGGTTTGAGATCACTCAGCCGCCTCCAACGTGTTATCCCTTGGCTCCGCTTCCATCGGAACCAGCCCCAGTTTCTCGAACATCGCTTCATCCGCATCATCGCCCGCATTGCCGGTCGTCAGCAATTTATCACCGGTAAATATGCTGTTCGCTCCTGCCATAAAGCACAGGGCCTGCGTGCTTTCCGACATGGATTCTCGTCCAGCGGACAAGCGCACCATCGAGGCAGGCATCGTAATCCGAGCCACCGCAATCGTCCGAACAAACTCGATATCATCAATCTTCGCCAACGGTGTATCGGCTAGCATGTCACCAAGCACTGTACCTTTGACAGGAACCAGTGCATTCACAGGAACACTCTCCGGATGCTTTGGCAAGGTCGCCAGTGCATGGACAAATCCGACCCGGTCTTCGCGCGTTTCGCCCATACCGACAATTCCGCCAGAGCAAACGTTGATTCCGCTGGTACGGACGTTTTCGAGCGTTTCGAGACGATCATCGAATGTGCGTGTGGTAATGACCTTCTCATAATATTCCGGAGAACTATCGATATTATGATTATAATAATCCAGCCCCGCGTCTGAGAGCATCTCGGACTGTTTCTTGCTCAACATGCCCAGCGTCATGCAGGTTTCCATACCCATTTGGCGGACGCCTTTGACCATTTCGATGATCGCGGGCATGTCACGGTCTTTGGGGTTGCGCCATGCTGCACCCATGCAGAAACGCGATGAGCCGCGATCTTTTGCTTGGGCTGCGGTCTGGAGCACCGAGCGCACATCAAGCAGCTTTTCTGCCTTTAAACCGCTTTCAGCATGAGCGGACTGGTTACAATAGCCGCAATCTTCAGGACATCCGCCGGTTTTGATCGACAGCAATGTGGACAGTTGAACCTGACCGGGGGTGTGATGCTGCCGATGGACTGTGGCGGCCCGGAATAGCAGTTCGTCAAAGGAAAGGTTGAACAGGTCGGCAATTTCTTCACGCGACCAGTCTTGTCTTACAATATTTTCGTTTTCGGGGGACATTGTCTCGGGGTCGTTCATTCAGCGGCTTCCTCGGTCTCGGGTGGCATATTATGGCCTAACAGGCGCAATATATCTGCGGCACATTCCACAATATTGCTCCCCGGTCCATAGATTCCGACAACACCCGATTTACGGAGGAATTCATAGTCCTGTGGCGGTATAACACCGCCGGCGAAAACCTTGATATCGCTGCGTCCCGAATCGCGCAGCATCTGAACCAGTTCAGGGATAAGCGTCTTGTGACCAGCAGCAAGACTGGAGGCCCCCACAGCATCAACATTTTCCGACAGAGCCAGATCGCGCGTTTCGCCGGGTGTCTGGAACAAAGGCCCGGAAATCACATCAAAACCCATATCGGTAAAGGCGCTGGAAACGACGTTGGCACCGCGATCATGGCCATCCTGTCCCATTTTGGCGACAAGGATTTTAGGCTTGCGGCCGAGGCGCTGTGACACGGCATCGACACCATCCACCACCAGTGCATATTGGGGGTCACCCTCATAGGCCGCCCCGTAAATGCCTTTTACCGGTGTTGGCTTGGTTGCATAACGGCCGAAAGCTGCTTCCATCGCATCAGATATTTCGCCGAGAGAAGCGCGTTTGCGCGCAGCATCAACAGCGAGGGAAAGCATATTGCCATCGGTTTTGGCGCCTTCTGTAATGGCTTTTAGAGCAGCCTGACATGCATCTTCATCCCGCTCTTTGCGCATCTTATCAAGACGTGCAATTTGACCGTGCCGCACTTTATCATTGTCAATATCGAGCGTTTCGAGCTGATCTTCGTCTTCCAGTGTATATTTGTTCACGCCGACAATCACATCGTCGCCTTTATCGACCCGCGCCTGACGACCGGCAGCGGCTTCCTCGATCATGCCCTTGGGCCAACCATCGGCAACCGCCTTGGCCATGCCGCCTTCACTTTCGACCCGTTCGATAATCTCCCAGGCCTTTTCAACCAGCTCATCCGTCAGAGCTTCGACATAATAGCTGCCGCCGAGCGGATCGACGACCTTGGTAATACCAGCTTCTTCCTGCAAAACAATTTGCGTGTTGCGGGCGATGCGAGCTGAAAAGTCGGTGGGAAGCGCGATGGCTTCATCCAGTGCGTTGGTGTGGAGCGATTGGGTTCCGCCCAATGTCGCGGCCATCGCCTCAATGGTTGTGCGAATAACATTATTGTAAGGATCCTGCTCGGTGAGCGACACGCCAGATGTCTGGCAATGTGTGCGCAGCATTTTGGAGCGTTCCGATTGGGCGCCGAGGTCAGTCATAACCCGATGCCACAAGGACCGTGCTGCCCGCAACTTGGCGACTTCCATGAAGAAATTCATCCCGATGCCGAAAAAGAAGCTCAGACGGCCTGCAAAAGCATCGATACCAAGGCCTGTAGCCATCGCTTGTTTGGCATATTCGCGGCCATCAGCAATCGTGAACGCCAGCTCCTGCACTGCCGTCGCACCGGCTTCATGCATATGATAGCCACTGATCGAAATGCTGTTAAACTTTGGCATATGCTCGGACGTATAAGCGATAATGTCCGAGATAATCCGCATCGATGGCGCAGGCGGATAGATATAGGTATTGCGGACCATGAACTCTTTGAGAATGTCGTTCTGGATCGTGCCGGCGAGCTTATCCTGTGACACGCCCTGCTCTTCCGCTGCGACAATATAGAAAGCGAGACATGGGATCACCGCGCCGTTCATCGTCATGGACACCGACATAGTATCAAGCGGAATACCATCGAACAGGATTTTCATATCCTCGATACTGTCAATCGCCACGCCAGCCTTGCCCACATCGCCGACGACACGCGGATGATCACTGTCATAACCGCGGTGGGTTGCGAGGTCGAAAGCAACCGACAGACCTTTCTGACCCGCAGCCAGATTGCGGCGATAGAAGGCGTTCGATTCCTCAGCGGTTGAAAAACCGGCATATTGACGGATGGTCCAAGGACGCCCCGCATACATGCTGGCTTTCACACCGCGTGTAAAAGGCCCGAAACCAGGAAGACCAGGATCGCCAGCATCGTCCGCAGTATATAGCGGTTTGACGGCAATACCCTCTGGCGTTTCCCAAGTCAGGTCGCGCCCTTTGACCTCTTTGTCAGCGAGTGCGTTCCAGTCTTCTATCGTCGGTTTATCAGTCATTATTCGCCCTTAAATTCGGCTTTCCGTTTCTGTAGGAAGGATATCGCACCTTCGCGTGCATCTTTACTGTCACCGGCCAATCGCTGTCCTTCGGCTTCTTTTAGCAGAGCCGAACTATAGTCACTTTCAAGCGCCGCGGCCAGATTTTGACGCATGACACCCAACGCGACAGTTGGACCGCCGGCAAGCCGTTTGGCCAGCGTGCGTGCTTCATCCATCAAGGCCTCATCGTCTACGCATTTATAGACCAATCCCCAATCTGCGGCTTTTTCACCGGGAATTTTTTCGCCAAGCATCATCATCTCGGTCGCTCGCGCCTTGCCGACAAGCCGGGTTAGCATCCAGCTTGCGCCGCCATCGGGTACGAGGCCGATATTGACGAACGCTTGCAAGAAATAGGCGGATTTTCCGGCAATGGCGAAATCACTGGCCAATGCAATGGAGCAGCCAACACCCGCTGCTGGGCCGTTAACTGCCGTTACGGTGGGAATATCAAGCTTTGCAAGCTTCAACATCAACGGGTTATAATGCTGGTTCAGTGCTGCATAAGAGCCCTGCCCGCCGGATAGCGCGCTGTCGCCGCCCTTGGCTTGGAGGTCGGCCCCGGCACAAAAGGCACGCCCTTCGCCAGTGATGATAACGGCGCGCGCATCTTCCAGCTTGTCCAGCGCCAAATTAATCTCATCCGCCATGTCGAGGGAGCAAGCGTTCAGGCGTGTTGGCTGGTTCAGCGTGATCGTTGCCACCTGATCGGCAATGTCCAGTTTGATATTCTCGAATTCCATACTTTGTCCCTTTGAGTGACGTCAGCCCGATTGGTTCCGGATCAACTTTATTTTTGTTTTGGTTAGACGGATCAATGATCCTTTGGTGTTTCCATAATCTCGGTTAGCATCCCGCCCATATCCTTGGGATGCACAAAAAAGATAAGTGTTCCATGTGCGCCAATGCGCGGTTCGCCCAACACACGTTTGCCCATCGCTTCAAATTCTACCTTGGCGGCGTGGATTTCTGGCACCTCGAAACAGATATGATGCTGACCGCCAAGCGGATTTTTGGCAATAAAACCGTGGATAGGACTATCCTCACCAAGCGGCTCGATAAGTTCGATCTGGGTCCCGTTGGTGGGGCCATCTGCTGGCGTATCAACGAAGCAGACCTTCACACCCTGTGCTGGCAGGTCAAATGGATCATGGATTTTCGTCGCGCCCATGACATCACGCCAATGGGCGATGCTATCAGGGATGGATGGTGTGACGACGCCGATATGGTTCAGGCGGCCTAGTTTCATATTTTAGTCCAATCCGCTCCAAATTCCTATTGCCACCAGAATAGCGGCCATGATCAATTTCCACCACTGCCCAAACTCATATAGATCTTTATCTTCATCCTTGGAGACAATCTCATATTCGATATTCACTGTGTCCGATTGCCGGCCGCTTATCCATGACAGACAAAGCATGAAGGCTGCTGCGAACAGGAAATATGGAAAAGTTTCCGCGCTGATGTTCATCGGACTTTTTCAGCAAGAAGAGCGACAGCATGCAATAATGACAGATATTTGGCCATTAATGTGCTTTTCCATGCGGAATGATCTTATGGACCAGCGGTGCAATCACGGCGCCAATGGCAACACCTATTATACCGGACAATATCGCAAAGCTAATTCCGCTGGCAAATAGCTGAGCCGTTTCAGGGAACAGGCCTACCAGCGGATGCGAAATGACATCAATAAGATGCTCGGGGCCATGCCAGCCTACCGCAGCGATATTATGCACCAGCAAGCCGCCGCCAACCCATGCCATGGCCAGCGTCCCGATAATCGAGATAGTGGTTAGCAATTTCGGCATGAACGCCACCAGACCGCGCCCAAAGGAAGCGACAAATCCATCATTTTCGGTCGCCAGATGCAGCCCGACATCATCCATTTTCACGATCAGGGCGACCGTGCCATAGACGCCCACTGTTATCACGATACCGATCAGCGCGAGAATGATTCCCTGTTGCCACCAGACTTCATCGGTAACCTCGGACAGGGCAATGGCCATAATCTCTGCAGACAGGATGAAATCGGTGCGAATTGCGCCGGAAACCATCTCGTCCTCGCGGCCAGGGCCTTCGACAATGGCGGGTTTGTCATGCTTGGTGGTCTCATCCACATGCAGCCATTCCAGCACCTTCTCGGCGGCTTCATAACAGAGGAACAGACCGCCAAGGATCAGGATGATCGGGATCAGAAACGGTGCAAACTGACCAAGCAGAACGGCTGCGGGCAGCAGGAACAAAAGCTTGTTCTTGATCGATCCTTTGGCGATCTTCCAGATCATCGGCAATTCACGCGACGGACTGAACCCGGTCACATATTGCGGTGTTACAGCGGCATCATCGATGACCACTCCTGCAGATTTGGTTCCTGCACGCGCAGCGGCCGCGCCAATATCATCAAGCGATGCGGCAGCGACCTTTGCAATGGCTGCAACGTCGTCGAGAAGGGCTACTAATCCTGTTGGCATATTCTAGCCCTCACAACGGAATATTGTCATGCTTCTTCCACGGATTCTCAAGCTGCTTGTTCCGCAGCTTTCGTAATCCTAACGCGACCCGACGCCTAGTAGAATGCGGCATGATCACCTCATCAACAAAACCCTTTTGTGCCGCGATAAATGGATTGGCGAAGCGGTCTTCATATTCCTTGGTTTTTTCGGCAATTTCCTCTTCGGTCTTGCCGCGGAAGATAATCTCGACTGCCCCTTTGGCACCCATCACCGCGATTTCCGCGGTTGGCCAGGCATAGTTTAGATCGCCGCGCAAATGTTTCGACGCCATGACGTCATAAGCACCACCATAGGCTTTGCGGGTGATGATGGTAATTTTGGGCACGGTTGCCTCGGCATAAGCGAAGAGCAGTTTTGCACCATGTTTGATAATGCCATTATGCTCCTGCGATGTGCCGGGGAGAAAGCCGGGGACATCGACCAAAGTCACAATCGGAATGTTAAACGCATCGCAATAGCGGACAAAGCGCGCTGCCTTTTTGGATGCGTTAATATCTAGGCAACCTGCCAGCACCATGGGCTGGTTCGCAACCACGCCAACGGTTTGACCTTCCATCCGGCCAAAGCCGCAAATGATATTCGCCGCATGGGCGGGTTGAATTTCAAAAAACTCGCCTTCATCAACCATTTTCTGGATAACCTCATGCATATCATAAGGCTGGTTGGCATTGGCCGGGATCAGCGTGTCGAGACTGTCTTCCAACCGATCCCAAGGATCAGCGGTTGGCCGCTCTGGCACTTCTTCGCGGTTGCTGAGCGGCATATAATCAATGAAATCACGCGCCGCGAGCAGTGCTTCAATATCATTATCATAGGCAACATCGGCAACGCTGGTTTTGGTCGTATGGGTTATCGCACCGCCCAATTCTTCCTGCGTCACAATTTCGTTGGTCACCGTCTTCACAACGTCTGGGCCTGTGACAAACATATAGCTGCTGTCTTTCACCATGAAGATAAAGTCGGTCATGGCCGGCGAATAAACAGCACCACCGGCACATGGTCCCATGATCAGACTGAGCTGGGGGATCACTCCGCTAGCCAACACATTGCGCTGGAATACATCGGCATATCCGCCAAGCGATGCCACGCCTTCTTGAATACGCGCACCGCCGCTGTCATTAATGCCAATGACCGGAGCGCCCACTTTCATAGCATTCTCGAGAATCTTGCAGATTTTTTCGGCATGGCGTTCGGACAGCGAACCGCCAAAAACCGTAAAATCCTGACTGAAAACGAAAACCAGGCGGCCGTTTATCGTACCGGAACCGGTGACAACACCATCGCCCGGTATCTTCGTCTCCTCCATGCCGAAATCGACGCAATTATGCTCGACATAGGTATCAATCTCTTCAAACGAGCCTTCATCAAGCAACACTTCAATCCGTTCGCGAGCGGTCAGCTTGCCCTTGGCATGCTGGGAATCAATCCGCTTTTGGCCGCCGCCTAGATGGGCCTCGGCGCGCTTCGCTTCGAGTTGCTCGATAATCGTCTGCATGAATCCCCCAAGATGATTGGAACTGTGATTTGGCTACGGAAACGTCCCTAGCCAATGCACGGAGGATTATGCAATCGTCAATAAAAATTAATCGATCAATTAAGTTTCTATTGAAACGGCTCTTTCCGTAGCGTTACCCTATTTAAACAGCACTAGTTCCTCGGCCATGCTGGGATGCAAAGCCACCGTGTCGTCAAAGGCTTGCTTGGTCAGACCTGCTTTGACGGCCACCGCTGCTGCCTGCAAAATCTCCGGGGCATCTGGCCCAATCATATGCAGACCGAGTATCTTCTCACTGGTGGCCTCTACGATCATTTTATAGAGACTGCGTTCGGGGCGATCGGCAAAAGCATTACGCATCGCTCGGAAATCCGAGGAATAGACTTTAATATTTCCATATTTTGTCCGCGCCTCGCCTTCGGTCAAACCAACAGAAGCAATTGGTGGTTGGGAAAAAACCGCTGATGGAATGCAGCTATAGTCAACGGTCCTCGGCGTATCGTTAAACACCGTGTCAGCAAAAGCCTGTCCTTCGCGAATGGCAACCGGGGTCAGTTGAACACGGTCTGTCACATCGCCAACAGCATAGATGGAGTCGACGTTGGTCCGGCTATATTCGTCAACCTTGATCGCGCCCTTTTCATTGGTTTCAACACCGGCATTTTCCAAACCGAGCCCGTCAATTTTCGGACGTCGACCAGTAGCAGCTAGGACCACATCAGCCCGCATCGCTGGCTTGCCATCCATATAGACATCCAGAGCACCATCTTCGCGCTTTTCGATCTTATCGAACGTGCAGTTGAATTTGTAATTTATACCCTTGGTCATCGCAATCTGAAGCAAACGGTCGCGCAGGCTTTCATCATAGCCCCGCAAAATCACATCCGAACGGTTGACGACGAAGACTTCGCTGCCAAGTCCATTGAAAATTCCGGCAAATTCATTGGCAATATAACCACCACCAGAGATGATCACGGTTTCAGGCAACTTCTCGAGATGAAACATCTCATTGGAGGTCAGCATATGTTCGCTGCCAGGGAATTCCGCGACATCCGGCCATGCGCCGACTGCAACCAATATATATTTGGCTGTCACGGTCTTGCCGCTCGCAAGCTTGACCTCATGCGGGCCAACAATCTCGGCACGCTCCAAAATGATTTCAACATCATGATTGTTCAATGTCTGCGTATAAGCGCTATTGAGCCGATCAACGTCGGACAAAATATGATCGCGTAATTTTGTCCAATCGAACTTGGCATTTTCCCAAGTCCAGCCAAAATTCTTGCCATCTTCCAGATCTTCCGAAAAATGTGAACCGTAAACCAGCATCTTTTTCGGCACACAGCCGCGGATAACACAGGTGCCGCCAACACGATATTCTTCGGCAACGGCTACTTTTGCGCCATAGGATGCGGACACCCGTGCTGCTCTGGTTCCGCCTGAGCCTGCGCCGATGACGAACAGGTCATAATCATATTCCGACATTATATTTCCCTTGATAACTCAGGCAGGAAATGCCCGGTTTTTTAGTGTTTCGGTCGAAGCGTCCATTTGGTTACCATCACCTGCCAAAAGCGCATTGGCCATTTCCTTGCCCAGTTCGACACCAAACTGATCAAAGGGATTAATGCCCAAGAGTACAGCATTTGCGAAAGTGCGGTGCTCGTAAAAGGCGATGAGCGCCCCCAATGTTCGTCCGTCTAGATCGTCTAGTAATAGGGTCGTTGACGGTCTGTCACCCGGATAATTTCGATTACTATCATTGGATGTTTTGCCGGCCATCAGTGCGGCACCCTGCGCAAAGCAATTGAGCAATAAGCCTTGATGATGTTCAGCCGCCAGTGAATGACCCGGTTCAATCACCGCTAGAAATTCAACCGGTACCAGATGTGTGCCTTGGTGAAGCAGTTGGAAAACGGCGTGCTGGGCATCAGTCCCTACCCCGCCCCAGACAATAGGACTGCTGTGACGGTCCAACGGCTTCCCGTCGGCCAAAACCGACTTACCATTACTCTCCATTTCGAGCTGCTGGAGATAGTCGGGCAACAAACCTAGGCGCTCATCATAGGCAAATACTGCGCGCGTCTCGCAGCCTCGAACTTGACTATAATATTGATCACCAAAGGCAGCAATGACCGGGATATTCTGATCAAAGGGTGCGTCTTTGAAATGCTGATCCATTTCCGCCGCACCCGCCAGCAGGTCGTCGAAAATTTCACTGCCTAGCGTTAGAGCGACGCTGAATCCAATAGAGGACCACAGCGAATAGCGTCCACCAACAGTCTCTGAAAAGGGCAGTATGCGGCTTTCATCAATGCCCCATTCGACCGCCTTTTCCGGCATGGCGGTCAATGCAACGATCTTGCCGAAGGGATCGGATACGCCCTGTTCGGCCATCCAATCAGTCACCGAGCGTGCGTTCAGGAAGGTTTCTGCCGTAGTGAAGCTTTTAGAAGCGATAACCAGCAATGTTTTATGTGCATCAAAACGCTCCAGCACTGGTTCCACCGCGCAACCATCAATATTCGAGATGACTGCAGTTTCATATCTTTCATCGCCGATTTTCAGAGCTTTGAGAAGCAGTTCTGGTCCCAATGCGGACCCACCAATTCCAAGATGGATGATATATTCTATATCGCCGAGCGCCCCTTCATCTATGGCCTGAACCAATCCCTGCATCCGGTTCCTGAGCAATTGAGCATTTTCAACACTAGTCTCGGAACCAATCCCCCGTTCTCCCGTATGCTCTGCTGCGCGGCCTTCACTGATATTGATGGTGCCACCGCTGGTTAGCGATTCAATTTGATCGAAAAGACCTTTATCAGCAGCTAGTTTCTGGAAATTCTCCAGCACAGCACTGTCCATATGTGTCTTGGAAAAATCGAAATATATGCCGGATTGTTCAAAACTCATCTTGGCGACGCGATCGGGATCAGCGTCGAACAGGGGTTTTAACGTTGATACAGGTTGGGTTTCTATCGCATTCCAATGATCCAAAGCACATTCTTTCTTGTTATTTTCAATGATCTATACGCCCCATATATGCGGTTATAGCTCTATCTTGCGTCCATCTTGTGAACAAGCTTAAATCACTGGATATTGTCGTTAAATACTGTCTCTTGACCGCACGTGCCATTATCAGCAAAGGGGCGCGATGAAAGATAAAACCGCTGAGCGCTCCGAAACCGCTGATTTCATGATATTCCTAGTAAAATTGGCGTTATTCGTCATGATTTTGCGCAGCTTCATCGTATCGCCTTTCAATATCCCGTCGGAATCGATGCAGCCTCGTCTGATGGTTGGTGATTATCTGCTCGTTGCAAAATGGCCTTATGGTTACTCCAAATATAGCATGCCGTTTAGCGTACCCGTAATCCCGGGTCGGATATTGGCCAATAAACCGGAACCGGGCGATGTGGTCGTCTTCAAGGCGCCGCCTAGTGGCAATGATGATTATATCAAACGGGTCATTGGTCTATCGGGAGATATAATTCAGGTCACGAATGGTGTCGTATCGATCAATGGTGTTCCGGTCGAGCGTAAAAAAATCGATGATTACACTCATCTGGTGTCCCTCAACAGCCCTTGTTATGCGACTTATTTCGAAACAACCAACGGCGATGGCGAACGAATTTGTCGCTATCCGCAGTTTCAAGAGACATTGCCCAACGGAAGGAGCTATAAGATATTGGACGTCAACGAAGCCTCTGTAGGCGACAATACCGAAAGTTTCGTCGTACCTGATGGTCACATGTTCCTTATGGGTGATAACCGCGATCGTAGCGCGGATAGCCGTTTCCCTGCCGTAGAAGGACAAGCCATAGGTATGGTCCCGCAGGAAAATCTGGTAGGACGTGCGTTGGTGTCGGTATTCTCAACCGATGGGTCTGCGGAATGGATCAAGCCATGGACCTGGTTTAGTGCCGCACGGTGGGATCGCATTGGAGAGAATTTTGAATAAAGCTGCGTTTCTGGAGTGGATTGCCAAACTGACGGGGAAGAAGCCGGGCGACGAAACGCTTTATATCCGTGCTTTCACCCATGGTAGCTTTGGCGATGGCCACTATCAGCGACTTGAATTTCTTGGCGATCGCGTCTTGGGCTTGATCATCGCGGCACAGCTTTACGAGGAGTTTCCGAAAGAACCGGAAGGCAAATTGTCACAGCGCCTCAATGGCCTTGTTTCGGGAAAAGTCTGCGGAGAGATTGCCCGTGAACTTGAGATTTCCGACCATCTGCTACTCGGGAAACAGGCGCGGGATGATGGTGCGCGGCAGAGTGCGAAGGTACTGGGTGACGTCATGGAGTCACTTATCGGCGCGATCTATCTTGATCACGGGATGGATGCGGCGAAGCGGTTTATTCTCAAATATTGGGGCGATCGTATCTCAGGAATGGCGAAAGATATCCGGCATCCCAAATCAGCGTTGCAGGAATGGGCCGCGGCCCATAACCGGAAGATGCCAATTTACGCACTGGTTGAAAAAACCGGACCGCATCATGATCTACGCTTCACGGTGAAGGCCAGTATCAACAAGGTCGGAGAAGTCGAGGCCACCGCCTCCTCCATCCAAACCGCTGAAACTACCGCCGCGAAACTCTTTCTGGAAAAATATACATGACCCAAAAATGCGGTGTAGTCGCGCTAATCGGAGCGCCCAATGCAGGCAAATCAACCTTGATCAATGCTCTGGTCGGTCAGAAAGTCGCCATTACCAGCTCCAAACCGCAAACCACGCGGACACGGCTTTTGGGCATTGCGATTGAGGATGAGGCGCAGCTACTCCTCGTCGATACGCCTGGCATATTCGAGCCACGCCGGCGGCTTGACCGGGCGATGGTTTCCGCTGCCTGGGATGGCGCGGAAGATGCAGATATTATCGTCATGCTGGTGGATTCGCGCGCAGGTCTTGGCCCCAAGGTCACGTCGATCGTGGAACGGATCAAACACCGTCCGGAAAAATTGATTCTGGTTATGAACAAGGTCGACATCGCCGCGAAGGACAAATTGCTGACCCATGTCACCAAACTCAATGACCTATGCGGCTTTAATGAGACATTTTTTGTTAGCGCCAAAACAGGTGACGGGCTGGACGAGCTAAAAGCCTATCTGGTCGACGCCATGCCGGAAGGCCCCTGGCATTTTCCCGAAGATCAGGTCTCCGACGCCAGCGAGCGGCTTTTGGCAGCAGAAATCACACGAGAACAGGTTTTCCGCCAGCTCCACGCCGAACTGCCCTATGCTACCGCCATTGCGATGGAGCAATATAAGGAACGCCCAGACGGCTCGCTGGAAATCCACCAGCAAATCCTGGTCGAAAAACCCACCCAGCGCGCGATCATCCTCGGCAAAGGCGGGCATCAGATCAAGGACATCGGTGCAAAGGCGCGCGCGGAACTATCCGAGATATTGGGCAAGACCGTCCATCTCTATCTCCACGTCAAAGTCAGCGCGAATTGGGATGAAGATAAGAGCTTGTATCAAGATATGGGGTTGGATTGGGTTAAGTAGGGCCGGCGGTTATGCTTATGACTGCTTTATCCCGAAAGCGGACGTTAGCGGCTCCGATCTCAAGGTACTTCAAACTTCTATCAAAAAGCAGTCTCTGAGGAACTTGCCATTTATAAAGTCGAGGAAAGCCCGAATACGTAAGGGACGCAGTTCTCGCGATGGATATATGAGATGTAGTGAATAGAGCTTTGGTACAAAATCAGTGAGGACCGGCACCAACGAGCGGCTTTCAAGGGCGTCGGCAGCATAGAGACTATCCATCTGAACCAGACCCAAGCCGGAAATAGCTGCCGAAATCAGCATCTCCGGATCATTGAAGACAAAGCGCTGGCTTGGACTCAGATATTGAATGCCATCTTCACTCTTAAAAGTCCAAGGCAGGAAATCTCTGTTTTTTGGGAACCGGTAACGAAGACAGCTATGCTCAGAAAGCGCCTCCAGTGTATCTGGTTTGCCTTGCTGCGCCAAATATGAAGGTGCAGCAAGCGTAAGGATTTGTAGATCCGATATCGGGCGCGCGATAAATGTGGAATCGGCAGGTGTCCCGATGCGGAAACTGATATCAATTGCATCATCGACCAAATCTCGTACCGCATCACTGGAATCAATCTCGAATTCAACCTTCGGGTGAAGCTCTGAAAACTGCTTGATGATCGGTGCTAAATGCCGTCGCGCAAAAAAAGCCGGAGCAGATACCCTGATCCGGCCAGATACTACGCCCCGGCTTTCCTCCACTATCGCTTCAATGTCGGCAAGTGCAGCCAGCGGACCTTTTGCTTGCCGGAATATCAGCTCGCCTTCGGGGGTAAGGCTAATCTTTCGGGTAGTACGATTAAACAGTTTCACACCAAAGCCGTCTTCGAGCCGTTTGATATTTTGTCCGATGGCCGCTGGAGAAATGCCGATCTCTCGTCCCGCCGCAGCAAAACTGCCAAGTTCTGCTGCTTTGATGAAAGCGGTCAGGGATGGTGAGACATGAGATAACATTATAAATAATAGCTTTATAGTGAAACAATTATACGCAATCTAATCCATTTGAATGAAATTGGCTAGAAATTCCTCATCACAACGGAGCGCTAGGCTCCACAACCAAGCGAGGATATTATGAAACGTTTTCAAAATAAAACAGTCGTCATTACCGGTGGAAGCAAAGGAATTGGCCTAGCCACGGCCACGCGGTTTCTAGATGAAGGCGCAAATGTGGTTATTGCGGCGCGCTCGGAAACAGATCTGGCAGCGGCAGCAGAAACTCTGCAGGCTGGCGACAGGCTGCTGACTGTGAGCGCCGATGTTGCTGAAGTAGAAGACCTAAAATCCCTCTTTAAGTTAGCTAATGACAAGTTTGGGGCAATCCATTCGTTGTTCGCAAACGCAGGGTCCGGCGCTTCGACAATCTTGGGCGATACCACCGAGGCAAGCTTTGACAGCATAGTAAACGCGAATATCAAAGGGGTGTATTTCTCGGCCCAAGAGGCGCTTCCTTTCATGGCTGATGGAGGGTCGATCATTATCACCTCTTCCTTGACGCAATTTCAAGGCAATCAGGCCATGTCTATCTATGCCGCGACCAAAGCAGCCGTATCGCAATTCACCCGTTCTATGACGGCGACTTTACTGCCATCACGGGGCATTCGGGTAAATGCTGTCAGTCCCGGCGTCATCGAAACCGGCATGACCGAAAGTGTTCTTGACGGCGTTATGCATGGACGGATTGAAGCACAAACGCCAGCTGGACGACTAGGCCGCCCTGAGGAAGTTGCCGCAGTAGTCGCGTTTCTGGCGAGCGATGACGCAGGATTTGTTTCTGCTCAGGATATCTTGGTCGATGGCGGGCGTATCAACACTAACCTTTGGCATTTCGACTAGTCCATTTCAATTCTCTTGCGGTGTGGTTTGACAGTGAACACGAAAACTGCACCACGCCGCATATTCGAAAACTCCACAGCTGCAGTAGTATCGAACCAATAGACTGATCGCCTTTTAATACCATAGAGCCGAACCAAAATTGACAGATCTAGCAACGTCGGCCTTTGCGCCCATAGCGGGCATTAGCAAGCAGATCGCTAAACCTTCATTACTCCGCCTTAGCCTTCGCAGGCGCTTTCTTTTTGGCCACAGGTTTCTTTTTGGCCACAGGTTTCTTCTTTGCCGCCGGCTTTTTCTTAGCTGCAGCCTTCTTCTTGGGCGCCGCCTTCTTTTTCCGTTTCTTCGCCGGACCTTTGGCCGCACGATCATCAATCAACTGCGCCGCTTCTTCCAGTGTCAGTTGGTCCTTATTGACGGTTTTCGGTAAGGACGCATTGGTTGTGCCATCGGTGACATATGGGCCATAGCGGCCATCCATCAGTTTGATTTCTTCCTCAGTGCGTGGGTGTTTACCCATGATCTTGAGTGGCTCAGCACCCCGGCGGCCACCTTTGCCATTTTTGGCAGCATCGGCGAGCTTCGCGACGGCAGCATTCATGCCGATTTCAAACACTTCCATCGTGTTTTCAAGTCGTGCGGATTTGCCGTCATGGCTCAAATAGGGGCCATAGCGGCCGATTTGTGCGTTTACTTCTTTGCCTGATTCCGGATGCATACCGACTTCGCGAGGCAGCGAGAGCAATTTCAAAGCCCATTCCAGGCCAAATTCTTCCGCCGGTACATCTTTCGGGATCGAGGAGCGTTTGGCTTCCTTGCCCTCGCCGCGCTGGACATAGGGACCGAAACGACCAACCATTTTGGTCACTTTCTCATCCGTATCCGGATCAACGCCCAAATCTTCCGGACCTTCATCCGCATCGGCATTGGCACCGCCACCTTGCGCAAAACGCCGGGTGAACTTGCATTCGGGATAGTTGGAACAAGCGACAAAGGCACCAAAGCGGCCGCCACGAAGGGCTAACTTGCCTTCGTTACAGCGCGGACAAAGGCGCGGATCGGTTCCGTCTTCTTTTTCCGGGAACAAATAAGGTTCAAGAAATTTGTCGAGTTCAGCGGTGACTTCGGACGGCAATTTCTCCATGACTTCCGCCGTCTTGGGCTTGAAATCATGCCAGAAGGCTTCGAGAATTTTCTGCCATTCTGCACGTCCGCCGCTGACGTCATCCAGCTCGTCCTCAAGCCCTGCTGTATATTCATAAGCGACATAGCGCTGGAAAAATCTTTCGAGAAATCCTGTTAAAAGCCGCCCGCTTTCCTCTGCAAAGAAACGATTTCCTTCGGTACGGACATAAGCGCGGTCTTTCAGCGTCTTGATGATCGAGGCATAGGTGGAAGGACGGCCAATGCCGAGCTCTTCCATTTTTTTCACCAGACTGGCTTCGCTGTAACGCGGCGGTGGCTGGGTGAAATGTTGATTGGCTTCGACCGATTTTTTCGCCGGACTATCGCCTTTAGACATGGCCGGCAACAAGCCACCATCTTCATCTTTCTTGTCGTCGCGCCCCTCTTCATAAAGAGCCATGAAACCGGGAAATTTCACAACTTGACCCGTAGCACGCAGTCCGGTTTGGCCCGCACCGTCAAGCATTTCGACGGTGGTGCGTTCCAGACGCGCTGCCGCCATTTGGCTGGCCATGGCACGTTTCAGGATCAGGCTGTAAAGTTTGGCATGATCGCCGCTGCCCATCGTATCTCGGGTAAAACTGGTAGGCCGGATGGCTTCATGGGCCTCCTGCGCATTTTTGGCTTTGGATTTATAGATCCGCGGACTGTCAGGAACATAGCTGGCGTCATAGCGATCGGATATCGCTTTGCGCGCGGCAGAAATGGCGCTGCCATCCATCTGCACGCCATCAGTACGCATGTAGGTAATGCCGCCATCTTCATAGAGCTGCTGGGCAATCCGCATCGTATGACTGGCCGAATAGCCGAGTTTACGGGCCGCTTCCTGTTGCAAGGTCGAGGTTGTAAACGGCGGCGGCGGGTTGCGGGTAAGCGGCTTGGTCTCGACGGTTTCAATCGTGAACAGGCCGTTTTCCACCGCTGTTTTGGCAGCCGTCGCTTCGGCTTCATTCGACAGGTCCATTTTGCCGAGCTTTTTGCCCTGGTGAATGGTGAGCCGTGCTTCAAAAGCCTGACCGCCCTGCTCCATTTGCGATGTGACGGACCAATATTCCTGCGGGTTAAAGACTTCTATTTCGCGCTCACGTTCGACAATCAGACGCAGAGCCACCGACTGCACGCGACCAGCAGATTTCGCTCCGGGCAGCTTGCGCCACAAGACCGGTGAAAGCGTGAAGCCCACCAGATAATCGAGCGCGCGCCGCGCACGATAGGCATCAATCAGATCGTCATCCAACGCTCGCGGATGCGCCATGGCTTCGGTGACGGCGGATTTTGTGATGGCGTTAAAGGTTACGCGGTCGACCTTTTCGGGAAGCGCTTTCTTTTTGCGCAAAACTTCCTGCACATGCCAGCTAATCGCTTCCCCTTCGCGGTCAGGGTCGGTCGCGAGAATGAGGCGCGTGGCTTTTTTCGAAAGGTCCGTAATCGCCTTAAGCTGCTTGGTCTTGTCCGCATAAGGCTGCCACAGCATGGCAAAACCATCATCAGGATCAACAGAGCCATCTTTGGGCGGTAGATCACGGATGTGGCCGTAAGAGGCCAGCACCTTGAAATCTGATCCCAGATAATTTTCGATTGTTTTCGCTTTGGCGGGTGACTCAACGATTACTAATTGCATAATTTCCGATTTTCATTTGTCTCACGTACACACGCGAGGCTGGAACACAGATTGGACGTTCGTCAAGCACTTGATAAACGAAATTGCCGTTTAGCTTAATTTTATAGGATTTCAACTGGGCAAACTTACGCGGGCTCCGGCGTGGCGTGTCAATCGACCTGCAAGTTCCAGTTCCAGCAGGATCATTTGCACGGATGCAGCGGATAGGCCAGATTGCCTCACCAGTTCATCGATGGACACTGGCGTTATGCTTAGCAAATCGGTCAGGAACTGGCGGGCGGCATCATCAATGTCATCTGCTTGCGTTTCCCTCAGTGCCGAGGAATCCTGAGATGTATCAAAAAGATCATAACGAATATCCGCGCCCGCCGCATGGTCATCGAAATGACTGATCAATTCCAGAACATCCTCTGCTGATTGGATCAGGATTGCGCCTTCCCGGATCAAGCCATTGCACCCTCTGGAGCGCGGATCGAGCGGAGAACCGGGGACGGCCATAACATGACGCCCGGATTCAGCGGCTAATCTTGCGGTAATGAGTGAACCTGATTTTGGAGCGGCTTCGACGACCACTGTGCCCTTTGAAATGCCAGCTATAATGCGGTTCCGATAAGGAAAGTGACGGGCTTTTGGTTCTGTTCCGGGTGGTTGCTCTGCTAGCAGCAAACCGTCCTCCGCTATTTTTTGCTGTAGCTCTTCATTTTCGGGCGGGTAATGAACGTCTATACCGCCAGCGATAACAGCGATGGTTGATTTCGTGATCGCGCCCTGGTGCGCTGCGGTATCTATTCCCCGTGCTAGACCGGATACAACCGAAATGCCTTCAGCCATCAAGCTGTTGGCCAAATCCCTTGCGAAACGACAAGCAGCTGCGGATGCGTTGCGCGCACCGACAATGGCAACTGTGGGGTGGCTGAGCAGCGCCAAATTGCCGCGCCAGATTATGGCTGGCGGGGCATTGCTTAATTCCGCGAGCAAATAGGGATAATTGGGATCACCGAGAAATAGATATTTCGCGCCGAGCTTTTGCACATTGTCCATTTCCCGTTCAATCGCAGCGCGGTCGGACAGACGCGGCGCCCTGCCACCGCCTCTTGCCGCCAGTTCAGGCAGCATTTCCAGCGCGTTGGCTGCCGAGCCATAGCGACGGATGAGTTGGACATAGCTCACCGGGCCGATATTGGCAGATCGAATCAACCGAAGTCGATCAAAATTATCTTTCATGATGCGTACCGTTTAACGGTTAGGGGAAATCAGGACGATCCGACTTTGGGTTCTTCGCCCGCCATCAGGCGCTCGACATTAGCGCGGTGCTTCCAGATTACAAGCAGGGCAAATCCGATAAACATAGGTATCCATGAATAATGCCCAACTATAACCGCCGCTATCGGTACAGAAATAGATGCAAGCATGCCGCCAACCGATGAATATCGTAATATTAACAGGGTTCCGAGCCACACAACGGCAAACACTATTCCCAATATAGGATCCAAAGCAGCAACTATACCGAGTAAGGTCGCAACCCCTTTGCCACCTTTGAACTTCAGCCAAACCGGGTAAAGATGCCCCAAAAACGCGCCCATTCCCGCCAGCACGCCCAATCCGCTGTCAAAATTCGCCGCAACAAACACCGCTGCGGCCCCTTTGCCAACATCCAGTAACAATGTCAGCGCCGCAACAGCCTTATTCCCCGTCCGCAAAACATTGGTCGCTCCGATATTACCGGACCCAATTTCCCGAAGATCTCCGCCGCCCGTTAACTTTGTTAAAAGAAGGCCAAACGGTATTGCCCCCAGCATATAGCCAAAGAACACAGCCAAAATCGGTTCAATCCACATGGATTGCATCGTACCAAATCCCCTTTGATTTCCGTGGGCTATCTGTAAGAAAGCGTTTCGGCAAGGCTTTTGCGTTGTAAAAACCGGTAAGATCAACCAGTTGTAGGATCAGTCGAGACAGTTGATGCTGTGAATTAACCATGTGTAAAGGTGCTGTGATGTCAGGCAATCGAACAAAAGCGACTGATCCACTTTTGTTTTTCGACACCGGTGTTGGCGGGTTGTCCATCCTGCGGGAAGCGCAGAAATTGCTACCTACTGCACCCATCATATACGCAGCTGACTATGCCGGCATGCCCTACGGCATGAAATCTGAAGAAGAGCTTTCCACCCGTATCCCCCTGCTCTTGGGCCGCCTTGTCGAACGTTACAATCCTCAATTGGTTACTATCGCATGCAATACTGCCTCCACCATAGCGCTTGACGTTGTTCGATCCGTCCTGGACATACCTGTTGTCGGGACAGTGCCCGCCATAAAGCCAGCCAGTCAGATGACAAAAACCGGTGTGATTGGTCTGCTCGGCACCCGTGCCACGATCCGTCAGCCTTATGTCGACCGTCTAGCTGCCGAATTTGCTCAGGATAAACAGCTACTGCGCTTTGGTGCTCCTGACCTAGTGAATGCAGCAGAAGCCAAATTACGGGGCGAAGCACCTAATCAAGAACTTGTCGATGCGGCCGTTTCTGGACTAACAGATCAACAGCATGGTGACGAGATCGACACTGTTATATTAGCCTGCACGCACTTTCCTTTGGTGCAAGAAGAGTTGCAAAAATCTTTTGTTAGACCCATTCAATTTATCGATGGATCACAAGGGATTGCGAGACGAATTACCTATCTCACTGGTGAAACAAATTGGCCAGAAACCGCTGAAAACGGCACCTTTGTTACAACCGGCACACTATCTCAACTAGAGCCCTATCGTAAGACGCTTGATGAATTTGGTCTAACAAAATTAGAAGTACTCTAGCAGAACGCCTTATTGCGAATGGTTCGCGCTGGAAATTCTGCAAAAAGGTCGTTAATGGCCGTTTCAGAGGGATCGCTTGGTAAAAGAATGACACAGGGAATGGTGTAACGTGAACTACGATAAGGTTTTTTCTCAAGCGATTGACCGCCTTCACAGCGAAGGCCGCTATCGGGTTTTTATCGATATTTTGCGGAACAAAGGCACTTTTCCAAACGCCCGCTGCTTCGCTCATCACAATGGGCCAAAGCCAGTAACTGTCTGGTGCTCCAATGACTATCTTGCGATGGGGCAACACCCCGATGTGATTGCAGCAATGGAAGAAGCACTGCATGATGTCGGTGCTGGTTCGGGCGGTACGCGCAATATTGGCGGCAATACCCATTATCATGTACAGCTCGAGAGCGAACTGGCTGATCTTCACGGTAAATCCGGCGCCTTGTTGTTTACCTCTGGCTATGTTTCTAACGAAGCGACGCTTTCGACACTGACCAAAATCCTGCCAGGCTGCATAATTTTTTCAGACGAACTCAACCACGCTTCGATGATCGCAGGCATAAAAAATAGCGGCTGTGAAAAGCGTGTTTTCCGGCATAATGACTTGGAACATCTCGAAGAACTTCTAGCGGCCGAAGATCCAAATGCACCTAAATTAATAGCGTTTGAGAGCATCTATTCGATGGATGGCGATGTGGCTCCGCTTCACGCCATTTGTGATCTTGCTGATAAATATAACGCTCTCACCTATTGCGATGAAGTCCATGCTGTAGGCATGTATGGTGAACATGGTGGCGGTATTTCCGAGCGCGATGGCGCTGCTGACCGTATCACTATTATCGAAGGCACCTTAGCGAAAGCCGTTGGTGTTATGGGAGGCTACATCACAGCTGATCAAAAAATCATTGATGTGATTCGATCCTATGCCCCTGGATTCATCTTTACTACTAGCCTGTCACCCGTTCTGGTTGCCGGTGCGTTGGCAAGTGTCCGCCATCTAAAACAGTCTAACGCAGAGCGCGATGGCCAACAGGCGGCCGCTCAGACGTTGAAAGATATGTTCTCCGATGCTGGTCTGCCCGTTATGGGATCCACAACCCATATTGTGCCATTGCTAGTTGGCGACCCGATCAAAGCCAAAAAAATCAGTGATATTCTGTTGGCCGAATACGGCGTTTATGTGCAGCCAATTAACTATCCCACAGTACCGCGGGGATTGGAGCGATTGCGCTTTACTCCAGGACCAGTCCATTCCGAAGAAATGATGGCTGACTTGACCAAAGCTTTGGTTGAGATCTGGAGCCGGATGGAACTGCAACTCGCAGCTTGATCTCGTTTCGCTGGAACTTTTTTGTTTTTCAACGCTATAAATGGGCATGACCACCGCAGCCCATTGGATAGAACCGTATTCCCACGGCATTTATGTAAAACCAGCAGACGCATGGATTGATCCGTCTCGGGCGGTCAAACGTGCTTTAGTGACCCACGGTCACGCGGATCACGCACGTGGCGGCCATGAGAAAGTTTGGGCTACTCCAGAAACCCTAGCGATCATGAATCTTCGCTATGGCATCAGTTCCGGGGAGCCGGTAGCCTATGGCGAAGGCTTTGAGCTTGGCGGGGTAAAAATCAGTTACCATTCAGCCGGCCATGTTCTGGGTTCAGCGCAAATATTGATGGAATATCAAGGCGAGCGTGTTGTTGCGACTGGAGATTATAAGCGGCGAACTGATCCTACTTGCGCTCCATTTGAAGTCATTCCATGTGATATTTTTATAACCGAAGCCACGTTCGGGTTACCGGTATTCAAACACCCTGACACAGCTGTCGAGATCCAGAAGATTTTGTCAGCAAAAAATAGAAATCCCGATCGCTGCATCTTGGTGGGTGCTTATGCTTTGGGTAAGGCACAACGGGTTATCGGCGAGCTAAGAACAGCAGGATATCACGATCCAATATACCTCCATGGTGCTTTGGAAAAAATGTGTCACCTGTATCAGGATTTGGGCGTTAACCTGGGAGATATCCACTCGGTTATGGAAACAGAAAAGGAGGTAATGCGCGGGCAAATCATAATAGCCCCTCCCTCCGCCCTGAATGATCGCTGGAGCCGCCGGTTGCCTGATCCGATAACCGCCATGGCTTCAGGTTGGATGCGGGTGCGGCAGCGGGCTCGCCAGCGCAATGTCGAGTTGCCACTAATCATGTCCGATCATGCGGATTGGGACGAACTAACCCAGACGATCAAAGATGTCTCTCCATCCGAAACTTGGGTGACCCATGGCCGGGAAGATGCCCTAGTGCATTGGTGTGCGCTCAATCAAATGAAAGCGAGAGCGCTAGAAATGGTTGGACGTGAAGAGGAAGATGATTGAACTATGCAGGCTTTCTCAGACCTTCTTGATAACCTAATCTATACCCGATCTCGCAATGGCAAGTTGCGACTGATCAGCGATTATCTGAAACAGGCTCCTGATCCCGACCGTGGATGGGTACTTGCCGCACTAACCGGAGAGCTTGATTTTCCAACCGTTAAGGCATCCGCAGTGCGCAATATGGCGATGGAGCGGGTTGACGAGACCCTCTTTCGATTAAGCCGTGATTTTGTTGGTGACACTGCCGAAACAGTGGCACTAATCTGGCCCGAAAATATCGATCAATCGGTCAACACGATGCCAACTGTCAGTCAGATTGTAGATGAATTGGCTACTGTCAGCCGGGCCGATGCGCCAGTACTACTAGCCAATTTCATGGACCATATGGGTCCTAACGAACGTTACGCATTACTAAAACTTGCAACAGGCGGATTGCGGGTCGGCGTTTCTGCAAGACTTGCTAAAACCGCTTTCGCTCAGGCTTTTGATATGGTTGTCGAAGATGTTGAAGAAGTTTGGCATGCTATCGCTCCTCCCTATTCCGAATTATTCGACTGGGGAGAAGGCAAGGCTGATCGTCCGGATTTAACCGGAATTCCTTTTTTCAGACCATTTATGTTGGCCCATCCCTTGGAGAATAAAACACTTGATCTGATGGATTATGTTGCTGAATGGAAATGGGATGGTATCCGCATTCAAATTGTTGGGACCGGACAAGATACCCGACTATTCAGCCGCGGCGGTGATGATATTACATCAGCCTTTCCAGACGTTGCACAAGCATACAAATCAGTGGCCGTTGTGGACGGTGAGCTATTGGTACGCGGGGAATTCCAAGGTGGCGAGGCAGCGAGCTTTAATGCTCTTCAACAAAGGTTAGGGCGTAAAAAGGTCTCGGCAAAAATGTTGGCAAAATACCCCGCATTTGTCCGCCTGTATGACTTTCTATTTGATGGTGAAATCGACCTGCGCGAACAAAGTTGGACTGATCGCCGTGAAAAACTGGAACTATTTGTACCCAAATTGAATCCCGAGCGGTTCGACATATCCAAATTATTGGAAGCGCGAGACTTTGACCATCTCAGTGAAATTCGCGAGGGCGCGCGCGACGCAGCGATCGAAGGCGTGATGCTAAAGCGCAGAGATAGTCCCTATATATCGGGCCGTAAAACAGGCCTGTGGTATAAATGGAAGCGCGATCCCTTAGTCGCCGATTGCGTGATGATGTATGCGCAGCGCGGATCGGGCAAAAGATCATCCTTCTATTCTGACTATACTTTTGGGTGCTGGACAGAGGATGGAGAACTATATCCGGTCGGGAAAGCCTATTCAGGATTTACCGACGAAGAGCTAAAGATGCTCGACCGGTTTGTTCGGCAAAATACGCTCAATCGTTTTGGGCCGGTTCGTGAAGTCGAAAAAACGATGGTGTTGGAAGTCGCGTTTGATTCAATTCATGAAAGTAAGCGCCATAAATCAGGTTTGGCGATGCGTTTCCCAAGGATATCAAGAATCAGGCTCGACAAACCGGCGGCTGAGGCAGATCAGATTGCAACGCTTAAAAAGATGATCACTTAGAAAAAAAAGACCTGCAGAACCGAAGCTCTGCAGGTCAATTGGGGGATCGACATTTCAAAAATTAAGGCATAACAACCGTATCAATTGCGTGGATAACGCCATTTGATTGGTTCACATCAGCCATCACAACCTTTGATGTGCCGCCTTTTGCATCTGTAAGCATCAAAGAGCCATCGCTTCCCATTGAGGCTTTCAGAACGCCGCCTTGAACCGTTGGGATTGACGCGACGCCATCTGGTGCCTTCTTGATCAAACCCATTACATCCTTCGCTTTGAAGCGACCGGATACGACGTGATAAGTCAGGATTGAGGTTAATGTCCCTTTATTCTCTGGCTTCACTAGCGTTTCAACTGTGCCAGCAGGGAGCTTTGCAAACGCAGAATTCAGCGGTGCAAACACCGTGAAAGGACCATCGCTTGAGAGCGTATCGGCGAGATCAGCGGCTGTTACTGCAGCTACCAGAGTTGAGAAATCATCGGTGCTGACGGCTTTTTCAACAATATTCTCTGAAGACATTTCAGCATGATGCTTCATCGCATAAGCACTGCCACCGCTTACAAGCGCGAGCGAACCGACCAGGGCGACAGCGACTTTGGGAAAACGAACATATTTCATGGGGGTAACTCCTAAAAATTTATATCCGAAGCTGGATATGCGAGGAGTTACGGGGTGAGTTTTGCAACGGATGCAAAATTGTTCAAATAATTGTTATTTTCCCGCTGGCAACTGGTTCTCCCGTCTGTTTAGCGTGGGGTGTTTCGGATGGGGGTTCCATTGAAAGTTGTAATGTTGCCGTGGAGTTGATTAATTCGCGGTGGTCGCTGGGTACGGTCATCTGGCTGATGCCGTCGCGACCTATTTGGCCCAGGGAACGGGGTATGCCGTCGCTGCCGACAATCCATAGTTCCGGGGCGGTTTCGGTTTCCGGCATGCCGTTTACGTCGACCCGCATTTCGGCCGTTTCAGGGTTGTAGGATACCGCGAGGACGAGGCCCTCAATGTCTCCGGTTAGTTGCGCAACCGCTACAGATTGGGGTTCGGAAGTTGGCGCAAAGGTGCCTGGACCGACAATAAGTGCAAGCGCCAGACAGGCGGCCAGTGCACCTGAGACAATCGCTCCGGTGCGCCAACGTTTCATTTGAACCACGGCGCCATCAGACGAACCGCCATCCAGACGGCTTTCTATACCGGCCCAAACAGAGGACGCCGGCTCAACCTCTTGAAATTCCTGGAACATCGGATCGACCCGCTGGTTCCAATCATCAACTATCCGTGCAAATTCTGGGTCAGACAATTGTTTGCGCAGCGCCACCGCCTTTTCTTCACCATCAAGTAGGCCAAGCACCAGCTCAGCCGCTAGGGTTACATCATCTGGCGCTTCGCCATCCTTTCGTGGATCTGTTTCTTCAACCATCGTCCATGCAATCCTTCAAACGCTTCAATCCCCGGCGAACCCAGCTTTTTACCGTCCCTAACGGCGTGCCTAACTTCTGTGCCAATTCATTGTAGCTATGCCCTTCAAAGAAAGCTGTTCGGATCACGTTGCGCTGCCGTGCTTCCAAACTATCGAGGCATTTGTTTAAAATATCCGCACCTTCCTGCTTTTCTAACCTTTCCAATGCACTTTGTTCATCCGCTGCCATGTGCTTTATGGCATCATCCGAAACCATCACCCGATTGCCACCTGATCGTTTCCGATCAATTGCGGTATTGCGAGCTATTGTCGCCAGCCATGTGATGGGACTGGCGCGCCGTGCATCAAACCGCCGTGCATTGCGCCAAATTTTGACATAGGCATCCTGCAACGCATCTTCCGATGCCTGGCGATCATTTAAGATACGGAGACAAACGCCAAAAAGTTTCGCCGACGTCAGATTATATATATCCTGAAACGCCAGACGGTCACCTCCGGCGGCCTGACCGATAAGGTCAGAGAGCTGCGCACGGGCGCGATCTGTTTCATTGGTTTGGGGCATATTCTCCGCAGCAGAGACTATGACAATTTACCAAAGATTCAAGCACCTATTATCGCAACAAACCTTTCCGGATCGACATTGCCGCCGGAAATTGTAATCACTGTTCTGTCAGTCACAGCGGCTTTGCCCGACAATATCGCAGCCAATGCCACCGCTCCGCCAGGCTCCACGACCAGACGCAATTTTTCAAATGCAACCCGCATCGCATGATGCACTTCTGCCTTGGTCACGGCCACAGCATTGGCGTTACGTGCTTTCAGAACATCAAAGGTCAGGGGCGAAACCAATAGGGTCTGTAAGGCGTCACATTCTGTTGGCGGCGGATTGTCCTGTACGGGAACAATGCTGCCGCCTTCCAGCGAGCGCTTCATATCGTCCCAGCCTTCCGGTTCGACAACTGTTATAGCGGCCTCAGGATTGACCAATGATATACCGGAAGCCAGCCCGCCACCGCCACAGCAGGCCACCAGGTGATCGGGAGGTGCTCCCACCTGAGCCATCATCTGTTCCCGAATTTCGACACCGGTGCTGCCCTGCCCTTCAATAATCCACGGATCATCAAAGCTGGGAACCACAACCGCGCCGCGTTCGCCGGCCAGTTCTGCCGCCAGTTCTTCCCGGGAATCAGCCAGACGGTCATAGGTGATCACCTCCGCACCCAACCTCTTGGTATTCTCCAGTTTCGCCAGCGGGGCATCGGCAGGCATAATGATCGTCGCCCTGACCCCAAGTCGCTCAGCCGCCCAGGCCACACCCTGCGCATGGTTACCGCTGGAAAAGGCCACCACACCGCACTTGCGTTGTTCTTCTGTGAGATCGGTCAGACGATGCCATCCGCCGCGTATCTTGAAGGCACCGATAGGTTGCAAACATTCTGCCTTGCACCAGATTGTCTGGCCGTCGACGGTCAATGGCAATAGAGGCGTTTTCGGAAGAATATCGGAAACCTTGCCTGCGGCCCGTTCAACCCCCGCTGCACTTGGTTTGCGGGTCGGGTCCAAAAGTAATTGCTCTGTCATGGCGTCCTTCTATATGCGGTTACTCGATTCCTCTAGCAAAATGAGTGTGCGATATGAGCAAGGTTCTGGTGATTGGTGCAGGCGGTGTCAGTTCAGTGGCAGTGCACAAGATGGCGCAGCTGATAGCCGCAGAAACAGGTCCGTTTTCCGAGATCATGCTGGCCAGTCGTACGGTTTCCAAATGTGAGGCCATTGCCGAGTCCGTGAAAGAACGGACGGGCGTATCTATTGAAACCGGCCAAATCGATGCGGATGACGTACCCGCCATGACGGCGCTGATCGAAAAGGTGCAACCTGCCCTAGTGGTCAATCTGGCGCTACCCTATCAGGATTTGCCAATCATGGACGCGTGTCTGGCCACGAAGACGGATTATCTCGATACCGCCAATTATGAACCACGCGATGAAGCCAAGTTCGAATATAAATGGCAATGGGACTATCAGGATCGCTTCAAGGATGCCGGGATCATGGCGTTGCTCGGGTCGGGCTTTGACCCTGGCGTAACCTCCATATTCACGTCATGGCTCAAGAAGCACCATTTCGATCGGATCGACACGATCGATATATTGGATTGCAATGGCGGCGATCATGGCCAGCATTTCGCTACCAACTTCAATCCCGAAATTAATATCCGCGAAGTGACCGCTCCTGCCCGTCATTGGGAAAATGGCGAATGGGTTGAGACACCTGCTCTATCCCATAAACAGGAATTTGATTTCGAGGCTGTTGGCCCGAAGAACATGTATCTGATGTACCATGAAGAGATTGAATCCCTCAAAACCCATATTCCGGAGATCAAGCGCATTCGCTTCTGGATGACCTTTGGTGATGCCTATCTCACCCATCTGGAAGTGCTGCAAAATGTCGGCATGACTCGTATTGATCCAGTCAAGTATGAGGGCCATGAAATTATTCCACTGCAATTTTTGAAAGCGGTATTGCCCGAACCAGCGAGCCTTGGCGAAACGACCAAAGGCAACACCAATATCGGGGTGATTGCGACCGGCGAAAAAGGTGGTGTCCAGAAAACCCTTTACGTCAAAAATATCTGCAGCCACGAAGCCGCGTTTGAAGAAACCGGCAATCAGGGAGTGAGCTACACAACTGGCGTGCCAGCAATGATTGGATCGGCGCTGATGTTGTCCGGGCAATGGAGCGGCGATGGAGTCTTCAATATGGAAGAATTTGACCCTGATCCGTTTATGGAGATGCTGAACGAACATGGCTTACCTTGGACGCTCGAAGAGCTTGACGGGCCCTTAGCATTCTAGATGGAAACCAAGGCAGGCGATCCCGGCGCATTTGCGCATTTTGATCTGGCGCGGGTTCCCTCGCCTTCCTTTGTCGTAGATGAAGCGGCTGTTCGTCTGAACCTTGAGATATTGGCTGATGTAAAGGCGCGGTCCGGTGCGAAAGTGCTGCTTGCGCTTAAAGCTTTTTCTATGTGGTCCCTGGCACCGCTGATCGATCAATATCTCGACGGTTTTTGCGCGTCCGGGCTTTGGGAAGCGAAGCTCGCCAGTGAGCATTTTAAAGGCTCTGTCAGCACTTACTCACCTGCCTATAAAGCGGACGACCTTGTCGAGATCGCTGCCCTGTCTGATCATGTCACGTTCAACAATCCGGCCCAGATTGAAAGATGGAAAAGTGAAGCTGTCTTGAGTCTCGATGACTGCGACATTGGTCTGCGTTTGAACCCTGAAATTGCGCTGGGTGAAACGCCAAAATACGACCCTAGCCAACAGCATAGTCGATTGGGATTTCCGGTGTCGCAGCTACAGGCGGATCATTTCAACGCTATTTCCGGCATTCATTTTCACAATCTTTGTGAGCAGAATTTCGATGCATTGGAACAAACCTGGGCCAAGATCGAACCGCTGATTGCTCCCTATTTTGATCAGCTCGATTGGATCAATCTGGGCGGCGGTCATCATATCACGCGGGATGATTATGATCGCGAAGAGCTGTTGCAATTCCTGTCCAACTTAAAAGCGAACTCCGGCTGCGAAATTTACCTCGAACCGGGTGAAGCGGTCGCGCTTGATGCCGGGATATTGGTCGGCGAGATACTGGACCTATTCGAGAACGGTATGCCCATTGGTATCACGGACCTGTCCGCCACCTGCCATATGCCGGATGTTATTGAAGCGCCATATCGTCCTGCCATGCTTGGAGAAGCCAATGACGGGGAAGCTATCAGACTTGGTGGACCAAGCTGTTTAGCCGGCGATATTATCGGCGACTATCAGCTTCCGGAACCTGCGCATGTTGGCCAGCGGATCGCGTTTCTCGATCAGGCCCATTATTCGATGGTCAAGACCAATACGTTTAACGGTGTGCCCCTGCCCTCCATCTGGCTGTGGAATAGCGAGACTGATGATCTGCGCTGCGTGAAGCAGTTTGACTGGACCGAATTTCGGGATCGGTTGAGCTAAAATCTCGCAAAAATTGTTGCATCGCAACAAATCTCCGCATTTGTGCCATATTTATCGGCCATAGAGACTTTACAGATTGTCACATCGGCCATATAGCCGCCTCCGCTGCCCCATGGCACTTGTGATTCCGCAAGGCAGCTCAATCGATCTTAAAATCTAGGGGGTCCCTTGAGTTGCACAATTTCCATGATGCGCAGGAGCTGACGAAGGCTCTTTGCCCCGACATTCCAGTATTACTGAACCGCCCGCACGCTGCGCGACGCGCGGCACGTTACTTTGTCGAGCAATTTCCCGGCAAGTCTCTTTACGCCGTTAAGGCAAACCCCTCGCCTGCCCTTTTGCGGTTGTTGTTCAGTGAAGGCGTGACCCATTATGATGTCGCGTCAATTGAAGAGGTGCGCCTGGTTCACAGCACGCTGCCCGAAGCGGTTTTGTGCTTCATGCATCCGATCAAATCGGAAGCGGTGATACGCGAAGCCTATCATGATCATGGCGTTCGCGTGTTCTCGCTCGATTCCATGGAAGAGCTTGAGAAGATTGAACGCGCCACAGATCATGCCGAAGACTTGACGCTTTGTGTTCGGATCAAGGTTGCTTCGGAATTTGCGCAGATCAGTTTGGCTTCAAAATTTGGCATTGATGTCCATGACAGCAAAGCACTGTTGATGCGTGCGCGTCAGGTGGCTGATGTGCTGGGAATTTGTTTCCACGTCGGCAGTCAGGCGATGACGCCGCTTGCCTATGTTCATGCTTTGGAACGCGTCCGTACGGTGATTGTCGAGGCATCCATTACTGTGGATATCGTCAATGTCGGCGGCGGCTTTCCGTCTATCTATCCGGATATGGCGCCGCCTTCGCTGAACCACTATTTCAGTGCGATTGATCGGACGTTTGAAGATCTGCCGATCAGCTATTCGGCTGAACTTTGGTGTGAACCGGGGCGTGCGCTGGCGGCGGAATATAATTCGCTGATCGTCAAAGTGGAACAGCGGCGCGGGAATGAGCTGTATATCAATGATGGCGCTTATGGCACTTTGTTTGATGCTGCTCATATTGGCTGGCGTTTTCCGGTTCAGCGGCTTGGCAGTTGTTCCGATGATGCTGCAATGACTGAATATAGCTTTTATGGCCCGACCTGCGATGACATGGATCATATGGCCGGACCTTTTGTGCTGCCCGAAGATGTGAAGGCTGGCGACTATATCGAAATTGGCATGCTCGGCGCTTATGGATCAGCGATGCGGACCAAGTTTAACGGCTATGGATCGATTGATGACTATGATGTCGCGGATGAGCCAATGGCCAGCGTCTATGTCGGCGAGAATCTTGATCGGACGGACCGTGAGAATGTTGTATCCTTCCCCGGCGCCTAGTGGCCCGATTAAGTTGCATTTGACAATTTACAATATGTGACGCAGGTTCCGCCCAATATTTGGGAGGATATCATGAGCACTGCGATATTGGCACCAGCAGCTTTGCTGGTCATCTGGTCAATCTTCATGCTTTTCTGGATGGCCGGGACACGGCTTCCGGCAGCTAAGAAAATGGGCATAGACATCACGGCAAAGCCGGGTGGACGCGGGCCTGATATTGATCCGAACATGCCGGACAAGGTCGCGTGGAAGTCCCACAATTATACCCATTTGATGGAACAGCCGACGCTATTTTACGCGACAGTCATCATATTGGCGGTTGCGGAGGCCGGGACCGGAATCAACCTTTGGCTGGCCTGGGCCTATGTCGCACTGCGGATCGCGCATAGCATCTGGCAGGCGACGATCAATCTCGTGAATGTGCGCTTTCTGCTGTTCGTGACATCGACAATCTGTCTGCTGATCATGGCAATGAATGCATTTTTCACGACTTTTGTGTGATCTTTTTTGGGGGGAATAACAATGGAAAATAGTCCTATTCTACAGCCTGTCGTGGCGCTTATCCTGTGGACGATGCTGATGTGGCTGTGGATGTATGTCACGCGCATTCCGGCGATGAACAAAGCGCAGGTCGATCCGGACAAGCTGAGCCGGGAATCCACCGCTGGCGGTCTGGACGCTCTGCTGCCACCGGAAGTGCAGTGGAAAGCGCATAATTATAATCACCTGCTAACCGAGCCAACGTTGTTCTACGCCGTGTGCATTGTCCTGGCGCTTGTCGGACAGGGCGATGGCCTGAACCTCACTATCGCATGGGCCTATGTTGGCTTGCGGGTCCTGCACAGCTTGATCCAGGCGACGGTGAACAAGATCATGTACCGCTTTTTGGTATTTGCATTGTCGAGCTTGTGTATTATCGCTCTGGCCATCCACGCAGCGCTTGCGGTGTTCCACTAACCAGAAACGGTCTTTCCCATGCCCAATCTTTTGAATGTCGCAATAGTCCAGGCGGCACCGGTTCTCTTGTGCATAGATAAGGGCATAGACCAAGTTGTGGGGTTGGCGCGCAAAGCCAGCGACCAGGGCGCACAGCTTGTTGGATTTGGAGAGACGTTTCTCGGCGGCTATCCGATTTGGCTTGATGAAGCGCCGGGAGCCGCTTTGTGGGATCATCCGGGTAGCAAGGCGCTGCACCGCATCCTGATGGATCAGGCGATTGTCGAAAATGACCCACGATTGGCGCCACTACAGGAACTGGCGGACGCGAAGAAGCTCTGCATTTCCATCGGTGTGCATGAACGGTTGCGCTCCAGCCTGTATAACAACCAAATGCTGTTCCGCCCGGACATGCCGGTGCTGAATCACCGTAAACTAGTCCCAACCCATGGAGAACGCTTGATCTGGAACCGCGGTGATGGCTCGACCATCAACGTGCATCAGGCCGATTGGGGCCGGGCGGGGAACCTCATTTGCTGGGAACATTGGATGCCACTCGCACGAGCGGCAATGCATAATTTGCGGGAAGATGTCCATGTTGCGGCCTGGCCTACGGTGCGCGAAACCTATCAGATTGCTTCGCGCCATTATGCATTTGAAGGGGGATGTCATGTGCTAGCCGCCGGCACCCTACTGCATCGGGATGATTTGCTCGCAGGTCTGAAACTGGTCGGCGGAAATGCCGAAGCACTCGCCTTGTTCAAGGAAATCCCTGACGCCCCGCTGCAATTTGGCCAGAGCATCATTGTCGCTCCCGATGCTACTGTGCTCGCAGAAGCAGGCGATCAGGACACCATATTAACAGCTCAGATCGATCTGGATGCCAGCAAGGAAGCAAAGGCAGCACTGGATGTTGACGGTCATTATTCCAGAGCAGATGTGTTTGACCTGACGGTTGATACGCGATCAAAAGCCGGTGTGAACTGGTCTGACGACTAGCAACAACAGGCTATTTCTTCGAAAAGCTAGAAACCAGTTCCACATGAGTAGACCATAGAAACTGTCCCACCGGCCACAACGCATCCAGCTTGTAACCGGCATCACAAAGCTGTTTTGCATCGCGAGCAAAACTCGCTGGATTGCAGCTTATATAGCAGACCTTGGGGACACCTGACTGCGCGATTTGGGCAATCTGATCCCGTGCACCGGCACGCGGCGGGTCCAGTATCACAGCACCAAAACGGTTTAATTCTTCCGGACTAAGCGGGCGCCTGAACAAGTCGCGATGCTCGGTAAATATCTGACGACCAGAGAGATTTGCCGCCATTTTTAGGGCGCCGATGGCATCACGAGACCCTTCGGCAGCATAGACCTTACGATTTTCGCCCAGCGCGAAGGTGAATGTACCCAGGCCAGCGAACAGATCGGCGACCAATTTGGTATCACCAACGGTTTCTAGCATTGCCGCCACCAACGCAGCCTTACCATCATGTGTCGGCTGCAAAAAGCTGTTATGCGGCAAAGCCACCGCTATTCCGTTAAATGTGACCGTAACCGGATCCGGCTCCCACTGGGTTTCCGGCCCATAGCCATTATCAACGGACAGGCGCGCCAGACCATTGGTCTGAGCAAAGGCCGCCAGACCCTCTCGCTGCTCCAAATTTTCCGGTTCATAATTTTTGATACACAGATCAACACCTTGATCAGCGAGGCTCATCTCGACATTCATATCGTGCTTACGCCGTGCCACCGTTTTGAGAAAATCTCGCAAAGGTCCAATTGCTGCAAAAAGCTCCGGTCGCATGATTTCACATTGCTTGAGGTCAACAATCCGGTGACTGCCTGCGCCACTGAACCCCAGTTTGAAGGTTTTGCCCATCATTGCAGCCCGCAAGCTCGCGCGGATACGGCTTTTCGGTTTCGAAATCTGCGGCGGATGCAATGTTCCGACGCTTAGCCCCTGCCCCTCCAGCGCGTAGGCAACGCGATCAATTACAAATTGCGCGTAGCTTTCGTCATCCAGCTGTTGGAGGCTGCAGCCTCCGCATTCCTTAAAATGCTGACAAGGCGGCTCGACATGATGTGGTCCCTTTATCAGGCCGCCATCTTCATTCAGCTGGTCTAGGGGCGCAGAAAAGGCGACATGGCGGCCATCAGCGGTCACACCATCCCCTTTGGCTGCGACGCGCAAAATGACATTCGGATCGGTTTCAGTGCTCATAGGCACTCTTGTAATGCTTTCGGGATATGATCAATCAGTATCTCGGGCGAAAAACTTGGTCCAGCAAGTGCGGCCGCCCGACTATGGAGCCATTGACCCTGTTTTGCGGCCAGAAAAGCATCCTTCTCATTCGCAAAACGCGCGGCGATCATGCCCGCGAGAACGTCTCCAGTTCCGGCTGTCGACAGCCAACTGGGTGATGATTGCGCCACAGCAACATCACCCTCTGGATTGGCTATCACACTATCGCTGCCTTTATGCACGACAACAGCGCCGCTATCGGTAGCCAGTTTTACTGTTCGATCAGTCTTAGCTGTCTCACTATCGTCGGATATTGCCGCAAATTCTCCGGCATGGGGTGTTACTATCACGGGCAATGATCGATCATTCAGGCGACTGGCCGCACTTTTTCCCAAAACAACCAAAGCATCGGCATCCAGCAAAACTGGCTTTTTACTATCCAGAACCAAATCCAACAAATTTGCAGCGGCGGCATCACGACCCAGGCCCGGTCCAACAACGATCACACCGATTCTTTCATCTGACAATTGCGCGCGCAGTTGATCCAGTCCTTCATAGGATTCCACCACGATACTGTGATTAGGCGACGAAAAATTGGAACTGGCGAATATCTTCACATAACCGGCCCCCGATTGCTGCGCCGCCAAGGCGGTCAGTTTGGCCGCCCCCTGCATCTTCCCGGCGATGACGGCGACCAATCCTCTTGTATATTTATGATCAAGCTTTGCAGGTGGATTTATAGTAGGGCGTTCAAGCAAGCATATTTGCGAGGCGGCATGAACGCCAATATCAACACCCACCAAATCACCCATGATCGTAGAGGCTGGAGCCAGATAATGGGCGGGTTTAAATGCCCCTAGCGCGATGGTCAGATCATATTCCGAGACAGGGTTCAGCATCGATCCCGTATCGGTTTTAATACCGCTCGGTAGATCAATCGCTACCCGTCTATGCGCGCCGTCATACAGCCGTTGATAGTGGTTCAATAGGTTGCCAGTAACGGGCCGTTTCAACCCCGTACCAAACAAACAGTCTACAAACTGCATCTCCGGTTTGGCATCTTCCAAAGCCAGCATCTCTCCCTGCCAAAGGGATTTCGCATTTCGCGCCGCATCAGTCGTTGGCTCTCCACTGGCTGCAACTTTAACCACCGCGCCTTTTTCCAAAAGGGTTTGAGCAATAACATAACCATCGCCGCCATTATTGCCCGGACCGCATAATACCAATGTTGGTATATGCGGCGCAGACCGCCAGATATAGTCGGCAGCGCCCCTACCGGCTCGGCGCATCAGTTCGATAACCGACGTGCCGCTGTCGATTAAACCCCGCTCAGCGGCCTGCATTTCTGTGGCTGTAAGAATATGCCCATTATTGAGCATCGTCCCTAATTCCCGGCTTGTGGTGCTGGCTCATCAGCTGCATTGGCCGCATCAGCTGTGTCAGCGGTCTTCATTCGTGCCGTCATGAGATATTTGTCCGAACCCACGCTCACCAAAATCTTGTCATCTTCGACGATTTCAATCGTGGCTTTCTCTGAACCATCGGCGGCTTCCAGTCCGCGGCCATCCGTGAGCACCTTAAAGCGGCGAAAACCGCCATCAGGATGCCTGACGATCATGGTAACACCATTTTCACCAGATAATCGCTCGGTTTGACAGCCTGCGGTAAAATTACTGTCGCCGTTGATGGCACATTTGATGCTCCCATTGTCAGCGGCTTGGGCTGCCGCACTTTCCTCTGCTTCCGCCAAGACTGCGTTGTCGGGCTTCCCGCAGGCGGTTACCAGCAATAGGGCAGCACAAGTGCTAAATATCCGCATAGACATGTTTTTCTGCTTTCGCTCCAGGGTGAGTCACAGCCCCCTTATAGGCCGGACCGACATTTTGCGCATAACGCCATAATGCACCTGCCCCATAATCACTCACATGCGGTTTGAAACGTGAACGCCTTTCTTCCAGAGTTTTCTCATCAACTTCCAGGTCGATTATGCCAGCTTCGGCATCGATATTGATGATATCGCCGTCTTCTACCAAGCCAATCGGGCCGCCATCGGTTGCTTCGGGGCCGACATGCCCGATACAAAAGCCGCGTGTAGCGCCAGAGAAGCGGCCATCGGTAATAAGAGCGACTTTTTCGCCCATACCCTGACCATAAAGCGCTGCGGTTGTTGCCAGCATTTCGCGCATGCCCGGACCGCCTTTCGGACCTTCGTTGCGAATGACAATCACCGAGCCTTCTTTAATTGCGCGTTTTTCAACGGCGGCAAAGGCATCTTCCTCACATTCAAATATCTGAGCTGGGCCGCGAAATTGCAGTCGTGCCATGCCCGCAACCTTAACAATCGCGCCTTCCGGAGCGAGCGAGCCTTTCAGGCCAACCACACCTCCGGTTTCGGTAATCGCATTCTTCACATCATATATAACCTTCTGGTCACTATTCCATGTAATCTCTTCTATATTTTCACCAAGCGTCTTGCCGGTAACCGTCATGCAATCGATATTTAGAAGATCATTTTCCATCATGGTTTTCATCAGCATATAAACGCCGCCAGCATTGTGCATGTCTCTCGCGACATATTTCCCACCAGGTTTCAGGTCAGCCAGATAGGGCGTTGATTTAAAGGCTTCTGCCACGTCAAATAGGTCAAAATCGATGCCCGCCTCGCTCGCCATGGCTGGCAGATGGAGCGCGGCGTTGGTTGACCCCCCCGTTGCGGCCACAATACGCGCGGCATTAACAAAGGCGTCTCTGGTACAGATATCACGCGGCCGAAGATTCCATTCGATCAGGTCCATAACCTGACGTCCTGCCGCGACAGCCATCGCATCGCGGGTTTCATAAGGCGCTGGAGCCATGTTGCTGTTCGGCAACGATAATCCAATCGCTTCGGCCACACAGGCCATGGTATTGGCAGTAAACTGGCCGCCACATGCACCATGTCCGGGGCAAGCCACTTTCTCGAGTTCGATCAGTTCCTGCAATGGGCAGTTTCCGGCACTATGTTGTCCCACGGCTTCAAAGACATCGACAACGGTGACGTCTTCATCGTGGAACCGGCCCGGTAATATGGAGCCGCCATAGACAAAAATCGACGGCACATTCAGCCGCAGCATTGCCATCATCATGCCGGGCAGGCTTTTGTCGCACCCAGCATAGGTCACCAATGCGTCGTAGCAATGGCCGCGCACGCTGACTTCCACCGAGTCAGCAATGACTTCACGCGATATGAGCGAGGATTTCATCCCCTGATGCCCCATGGCAATACCATCGGTCACAGTGATCGTATTGAACCGGCGCGGCGTACCGCCCGCTTCAATAACGCCTTCTCTTGCCATATCAGCCTGCGCATCCAGCAAAGTGTTGCAAGGCGCGCTGTCGTTACCGGCAGAGGCTATGCCGACAAATGGTTTTGCGATATCTTCCTCAGTCATGCCCATCGCGTAATAATAGCTGCGCTGTGGCGCCCGCTCTGGGCCAACACTGACATGGCGGCTGGGAAGATTGGATTTATCGAAGGTCCGGGTCATTTCTTGGTCCTGCAAAAGAGGTGGTTATAATCGCCGATCCTCCTTCCAAAACTGTGCCGCTCACGCAAGCCCTGTTCGCATTTTATCGCAAGTTCGTAACAATATTTCAGCAAAACGGCGCTGACCGGTTTCTTCTGCAACCATATCTTGCCGGATTTCGATTTCCGTATAGGCTTTTCCGATATCTTCTGCCTGCCGCTTCATAGTCGCATGGAGGTCTTTGCCGGAATAAGGCTGTTGATCACCCACAACCAGTTCTTCTTGTTCAAGAAACTGAATTGCCAGCCGCGAAGCCGTTTCATACTCATTGTATAAAACGCCAACTTCCCATGGCCTGGATTCAGCACCATTGGTCCGAAGCTGTGGCGTGAAGCTGTGCAGAAAAAGCATCAATACGGGGTCAAGATCACGGACCAGTCCAGCCACGCGGTTATGATAAGGGTGAAAAAACCGATCAAGCCGGGCCTCTCTTTTTGCCCGATCAATTGCATTGCCCGTAATTTCAATACCATCGCTTTGCTTGGGAATGACGCCAATTTCTTCGGGATAGCGATTAAGGTCGACGACGAGCCGCGACACAGTACCCAAAATACTAAGATAACCGGGCGTTTCAGACATGTACCGAGCTACATTGGCGACACCGATATCATAGGCGATATGCTCTTCAAGAAGTGCCCGATCAATGCCAAGATCGATATCAGGAGGAACATGGTTGGATGCATGATCCACAACGATCAGGACACCACGCTCTTGGGGCACTCCAAATATTTCATAGGGCTCCGTCACTTTAATCCTCCAACCATCGTCCAAATGTCAGGCAATATCGCAGCAATGTCTTCTCTAGCTGCAAGGGCCAGTTGTTCTGTTTCATAAAGTCCAAAGCAGGTTGCACCTGATCCAGACATCCGCGCCATAACCGGTTCCGTTTTACCCAACTCAGACAGTATATCCGCGATGATAGGGGCAAGATTTCCTGCTGGCTTCTGCAAGTCATTACGGCCCGCTATCGCCGCATCCATCAGATCACCGTCCTGCAGAGCGCCACGATCGACACCGTCCCAGTCTTGAAACACTATGGCTGTAGATACCGGAACCAATGGATTCGCCAGCAAAGCATAATGGCCTTCCAAAGCCCCGTTTTCTAACGGCACAAGATCCTGACCAATACCCTCCCCGCGACATGTTTGGTTCAATACGCAGGCGGGGATATCGGCTCCCAAGGGTTCTGAAAGCTGCGCTAGCGCCTCCAGAGAAAGTCCGGTTTCCCAAAAACGATTTAACAATCGCAATGTCGCTGCAGCATCCGCCGATCCGCCGCCAATGCCAGACGCCACTGGCAGGCATTTTTCCAAATGCAGCCGGGCGCCAGCTTCCACATTGGCATGGGAGGCCAAAAGATGAGCAGCGTCCAGGATCAGATTATTGCTATTGCTCAGTCCATCAGAAAATGGGCCATCTATCAACAATGTAATGGCTTGTCCGGTTCCGACTGATATGACGTCACCGCAATCCAGAAACGCAAATATTGTCTCTATGTCATGATATCCATCTGGCAGTCGCCGGCGCACATGCAGCGCAAGGTTTATTTTTGCGCAGGCAAGTTCACTGTCACAAAACGTATCACTGTCGGTCGGCATCAGGGAGAAACAAGGTCGGCTTGCAGCCCCAGATCAATTTTGGACGCCAACCGCTTGCCATCTTCGGCATCGGCGAATAATTTTGCGGATTTCCAGGCATATCGCGCTTCATATTTTCGCCCGACGGCCCAATAGGCATCGCCCAAATGTTCGTTGATAGTGGGATCTTGTGGTTCACCGGCCCGCGCCCGTTCTAGATAGCCTACCGCTTTGTCATGCTCACCAATAATATAATAGGCCCATCCTAGTGAGTCCGTAATTGCAGGTGAAGAAGAGCGCATCTTATAGGCTTTTCGAATAGCACCCATCGCCGACACGGTGTTTTCCCGGCGTTCCAATTGCGCATAGCCGAGATAGTTTAATATGCTCGCCGAATTAGGCTGTAACATATTGGCTTTCTTCAAGGACTCCAAGCCAGCGGGCCAAAGTCCTGCCTGCTCTTGCGCACTACCTAGCGACAACCAATAGCTTGCCAGAAGAGCGTCTGAAAAACTACGCTTCTCGGCCAATGTAATGGCTTGTTTGAAAGCATTGGCAGCTGCTTTGTGGTCTCCGCTCATCTGGAACAATTGCCCCAGTAACACTCTCAATTCCGGTGCGCCAGGATCCTGAGCAATTAGGTCGTCCAATCTTGCCTGACCGCCGACATAATCCTCCTCATCCGCATAGCTCGCAACTTCTTTACTGATCGCCAGCAAGGCATAGGCACTGGTATAGGGTATCTGTTTAAATTCAGACCGTGCAGATGAGCTGTTTTGACTGTCTTCATGGGCATCACCCAAAACAAGATGTCCATAGTCGCTATTGGGGTTAACCTGGGCAGCGGCCTGCGCGCCGACAAGGGCGAGAAAATAGGCTCTTTGAGTATTTAAATCTGATGCCAGCCTTTGAAAGAGAAAACCCAAACCGACCTCGGTATTAACCTTTTGCGCCAGTTTTTTAATGTTACCGGACCGTACGTCCCGAAGCATTTTCATTTCCGGGCCTGTTCTTTCGCCCTTCAACAACATAACAGCGCGCTCTTGATCCTTTTTAGCCAAAAAATGTCGGGCAGCAATGATCCGCAAAGGCCCCATTCGCGCTTCATTCTTTTCCACTAAATTGTCGAGCAGTGGGATAACGTCGACATCATTTCCGCGGGCCAATCCATGCAAGATGAACTGTTCCAGATGATAATAAGAGGCCGTTTTGTCTTTTTCGGCAGCCGCCAGCCCGACCAGGGGGTTATCCCCTGTGGCATCGGCAAGCCAAGCGTCCAGCAATGGTGATAGAAAAGCAAAATTCCCTAAGGCTTCCAATTCAACCGTTGCCGTCGCAGCCGCCTTATAATCATTGCGGGCAAAGGCGTCTGCAAACAGCAAAAGCGGCATTTCGGCATCAACCTCACCGCGTAAATCGAGACTGCGCACGGCTTTGACAGCAAGGTCAAAATCCCCCGCTTCGACAGCTTTCACATAGGTCTTGCTTGCAAGAAGCAGGTTATCAGGCTGTTTCTTGAGTGATTCTGCATAGATGGAAGCTGCCACTGCCGGCTGATCGACCGATTCCGACAACCGCGCCTCAACATATTGGTTCAGTCCTTCGGCACCATCGCTACGTTTGGCACTAGCGGTGCCACTAGCCAGAGCTGCAATCAGGACGCCAAGAGCTGATATCTTACATATTGGGGTAATTGGGACCTCCGCCACCTTCGGGTACAACCCAGTTGATATTCTGGTTCGGGTCTTTGATATCACAGGTTTTGCAATGGACACAATTTTGCGCATTGATCTGGAATTTTGGATTGCCCGCGTCATCCTCAACAAATTCATAGACCCCTGCCGGGCAGTAACGCTGTGATGGACCAGCAAAAACTGGTAGATTCACATCTACCGGCATGGATGCGTCCTTGAGCTGCAAGTGCACCGGCTGATCTTCCTCATGATTGGTATTGGACAGGAATACCGAAGACAAACGGTCAAAGCTTATCACGCCATCGGGTTTTGGATACTCTATAGGTTCACAATGTTCTGCGCGCTTCAGCCGTGTGTGATCCGGATGATGCTTCATCGTGAACGGCATTTTGATTTTGAAATTCTCAGCCCACATATTGATGCCAGCAATGATTGAACCCAGGAAATCACCATATTTTTCAGCCGCCGGGAGAACATTCCGAACGACGCGCAACTCTTCGCGAACCCAGCTGTTCTCATAAGCCGTGCCATAAGCCGCCAATTCGTCGCTCTGACGATCCGCCACAATCGCTTCAAAAGCCGCTTCTGCCGCCATCATACCTGTTTTCATGGCCGTATGCGTACCCTTGATCCGTGGGACGTTCACGAAGCCAGCGGAACAGCCAATCAGCGCGCCGCCTGGGAAGAATAGTTTTGGTACGGATTGGAACCCACCGTCATTAATCGCGCGCGCGCCATAGGAAATGCGCTTGCCACCTTCCAAAATCTTGCGGATTTCAGGATGCTGCTTCCAACGCTGCATTTCCTCAAACGGCGACAAATAAGGGTTTTCATAGTTGAGCCAGGTGACAAAACCCAGTGCCACTTGATTATCGGCTTGGTGATAGAGAAAACCACCACCATTAGAACCTTCGCCCAATGGCCAACCCTGACTGTGAATGACGCGGCCGGGAACATGTTTGTCAGGATCAATATCCCAAAGCTCCTTGATACCAAGCCCGTAAATCTGCGGTTCGCTATCCGTATCCAGCGCAAATTTACTCTTCAGAATTTTTGTTAGATGTCCGCGCACACCCTCTGCAAAGAAAGTATATTTTGCGTGAAGCTCTAGTCCCGGTTGATAGTCAGGCTTGTGACTGCCGTCGCGCGCTACGCCCATATCGCCGGTGGCAACGCCTTTAACGGAACCGTCGTCATTATAGAGGATTTCAGCGGCTGCAAATCCGGGGAAGATTTCGATGCCCATATTTTCGGCACGTTCACCGAGCCAGCGACACAAGTTCCCAAGCGAACCTGTATAGGTTCCCTTATTATGCATGAACGGCGGTGTAAAAATGTGCGGAATGGAGAATTTCTTATTCTTAGTCAGGACCCAATGCTGATTATCGGTAACGGGAACGGCCGCCATGGGGCAGTCTTCGTCGCGCCAATTGGGCAGCAATTCGTCTAAAGCCTTGGGATCAACGACCGCGCCGGACAATATATGGGCGCCAATTTCGGAGCCTTTTTCCAAAATACAGACAGAGAGATCTTTGCCAGCTTCATCAGCCATTTGTTTAAATCGAATAGCCGCGCTTAGTCCTGCTGGTCCCCCACCAACAATGACTACGTCATAAGGCATAGATTCTCGTTCACTCATCGTATTTTTCCTGTATTCAACACTATATCATTTTCTTACATTCGCCCTACCGCAAACGGCAACCCTTTGGACAGAAACATGCTTGCCCGCCAATTGACCAATTCGTCAACTCATGACTCTATGTATACATGAATTTTTCTACACCTGCACCTGCTGAAAGCACGCCTGCTGAGCAGATTGAAAGCCTTCGCGACTGGTGGAGCCTGGCGGGTGTTGACTTGCACTATAACAGCGAGCCGGCCTCACTTTTGGAAGAAACCGCTCCGGCGACGCTCCCTGTAGAACAAAAACTAATCGAGTCTATTGCCCCTACGGAAAGCAAGCCACAATCCGCCCAAGAAAGTACTTCCGTCGAGAGCTGCAGTGAAAATTATCCGAAGCAGCATGATCAATTTCTTGCTTGGTTATCAGTGCCTGAGAAATTGGTTGAAGCGCGATGGTCGCAAAATCATGTGCTTCCTACTGGCGTGATTGAACCTGAAATCATGGTCATTGTCGGAATGCCGGAACAAGGTAGTTTAGCACAAAATTCTCTCTTTTCTGAGAAAAGCGCAGCCCTATTGGCCAATATGCTGAAGGCTATTGGATGCGATTCGGAAAAAACTTATTCTGCTTCCGTCTCTTTAGGGCGTTCCTTTGATGGCCGTATTGATCCGCAATATCATGATGCGTTAAAAAAACGCATGCTACATCACATAGGGCTGGTCCGACCGCAGAGGCTTATCTTCTTTGGCGACACACCATCCGGGTTGTTTTTTAACGAGAATTTGCTCACTGCCCGCAAGAATAAACAATTTGTTAACCATAGTTCATACAAAATAGAGGCAATCGCGACCTTTCACCCGCGGATTTTGATCGAAAGACCAGAATTCAAGGCGGAGGCGTGGAAAGATTTGCAATTGCTTACAAGGATCACCAGTTCGTGAAAAATCAGTTTCCGGTAAAATTGAAAATTGCCCTGACATCAGCGTTTATAGCACTTCCGATCGCTCCAGTAGCGGCCCAGGATGGCGGGGCCGTGTTGTTCAAAAGCTCTTCTGTAGCGAAAGATATCCCTTCACAATTAAAACGGAAACAGTCCGAACATTATCGTGCTATCTTCAAGGCGATGGGCGGCAATCAATGGGATACGGCAAAAAACCTTATCGCCGACGCGCCCAAAGGGCCTTTGAAATCGATCGCACAGGCTGAATATTTTCTGGATGCAAATTCTCCACGTGCGGAACTGGGGCCACTTTTGGTTTTGGTCAATGAAGCGCCGCATATTCCGCAGGCGGCACAACTTGGTCGATTGGCAAAGAAACGGGGCGCGCAACTGCTTCCCAATCTGCCGCAACGCCGCAATCTTTCTTATGTTCCAGGGCTGCCAATCCGAAAAAAGCCTGGTTCGATAAAATCAGACAATGGTGCTAATGCAATTCGCGGGCAGATTTTGGGTTTCATCAAGAACGATAGTCCACAATCTGCCGAAGCGCTTCTCTCGAATAAAGCCGATGGCCTATCGTCTGACGCTCGAACCGAGCTCGAACAGCGGGTTGCCTGGTCTTACTATATCGAAAATGATGACCGATCAGCGCAGCGCATGGCGAAAAAGGCACAAAAAGGAAGTGGCCCTTGGGTTGTTCATGCCGATTGGGTTGCAGGACTCTCTTCTTGGCGCCTGAAAGACTGTCAAACCGCCAGTGCGGCTTTCGATAATGTTGGTCGACGTGCCGCTAATGCTGATTTGCAAGCCGCTGGGCTTTATTGGGGCGCACGCTCCGACATTGTTTGTGGTCAGCCGCAAAAAGCACAGGGCAAATTGCAAACAGCGGCCAAGCGCAGTGACAGTTTCTATGGCCTCCTTTCTGCACAGACATTGGGTATGGATATCGCAAGTATGAAATCCCGTGCCGGATTTGCAAAGGGTGACTGGAAAACCTTGAAGCGGCACGACAATGTCAAGTCCGCCATCGCCTTGGTTGAAATCGGTGAAGAAGGTCTTGCCGACGAAGTGTTGCGGCATCAGGCGCGTATTGGTGATTCCAATGATCATGCAGCCCTTTTGAAACTCTCGCGCGAATTGAATTTACCGCGCACGCAATTGTGGCTGGCGCACCATGCGCCGCGCGGGTTTAAGCCGGATGCGCAGGCGCGCTTCCCAGCCCCCAAATGGAAACCAGATGGCGGATGGCGCGTCGATCCAGCTTTAGTCTATGCGCATACGCTTCAGGAATCAGCTTTTCGCAGCAAAGCGGTCAGCCCAGCAAATGCCATTGGTCTGATGCAGGTTCGCCCTGGGACGGCGGGTGATATTGCGCGCGCGAATGGACGACGGTTTCAGAAGTCTCAATTGCTCGAGCCATCAACCAACCTGGAATATGGGCAATCCTACCTGGAATATCTAAGCAATTCATCGATTACCGGCAGCAAACTGCCAAAAGTCGCTGCCGCTTACAATGCAGGCCCGGGTTCAGTTCAGCGCTGGAACAACGAGATACAAGATAATGATGATCCGCTGCTCTATATGGAGAGCATCCCCTACGTCGAAACGCGCGGCTATGTCTCGATCATCATGCGCAACTATTGGATGTATGAAAAGCAGGCCGGCATCAAATCAGCCAGCTTGAGAACTCTGGCGCAAAATAAATGGCCGAGCTTCCCAAAGAAGCCGGATAAAAGCAAAACGCGTTTTACGGCACGCTAAGTTCCAGAAAATCCGGATGAGCCGATTATGGCCCATCCGGTCATTTCATTAATAGCGGTAATGATCAGGCTTGAATGGGCCTTCCGTTGTCACGCCGATATAATCAGCTTGCTCGTTGGTCAATTTGGTCAGCTTCACGCCCAATTTCGCGAGATGAAGCTCAGCTACTTTCTCGTCGAGATGTTTCGGCAACACGTAAACGTCATTCTTATATTGTTCAGGCCGCAACCAGAGTTCGATCTGCGCCATCACCTGGTTGGTGAAGCTAGCAGACATCACGAAGCTTGGGTGACCGGTCGCACAACCAAGATTGACCAAGCGCCCCTGCGCAAGAATGATGAGCTTTTTGCCATCCGGGAATTCGACTTCGTCAACTTGTGGCTTGATTTCTGACCATTTCATATTCTGAAGGCCCGCAATCTGAATTTCACTGTCGAAGTGGCCGATGTTACAGACGATGGCACGGTCTTTCATGTCCCGCATGTGATCCACCGTGATCACATCCTTGTTACCAGTTGTGGTCACAAAGATATCCGCCCGCTGGGTTGCTTCTTCCATGGTAACGACTTCGAAGCCTTCCATTGATGCCTGTAAAGCACAGATGGGGTCGATTTCCGTCACAAGTACGCGCGCGCCGCCATTACGAAGCGATTGTGCCGAACCTTTACCAACATCACCGAAACCAGCGACGCAAGCTACTTTGCCGGCCAACATAACGTCGGTCGCGCGGCGGATCGCATCCACCAACGACTCTTTACAGCCATAGAGGTTATCGAATTTCGATTTGGTGACACTGTCATTCACGTTGATTGCAGGGAAAGGAAGTTTACCCTGTTTCGCCAGTTCATAAAGGCGGTGAACACCGGTCGTGGTTTCTTCTGAAACACCTTTGATGGTTTCAACGGTTTTGGTCAGATAACCAGGGCGTTCGGCCAAGAAACGTGTCAGTGTCGCGCAGAAAACCTCTTCTTCCTCGTTCTCAGGAGTAAACAATTCTTCTCCCGCTTCAACCCGTGCACCCCAAAGCGCAAACATGGTTGCATCGCCGCCATCGTCAAGGATCAGGTTACAGGTTTCATCCTGTCCCCAATCAAAAATGCGCTCAACATACGCCCAATATTCTTCCAGTGTTTCGCCTTTGATTGCGAAAACCGGTGTCCCACCCGCAGCGATTGCCGCAGCCGCGTGATCCTGGGTTGAGAAAATGTTGCAAGAAGCCCAACGAACAGTCGCGCCGAGAGCGAGAAGCGTTTCAATCAAAACCGCCGTCTGGATAGTCATATGCAGCGAACCGGTAATCCGTGCGCCTTTCAAAGGCTGCTCAGCGCCAAATTCTTCGCGCAAAGCCATCAGGCCAGGCATTTCGGTTTCGGCAATCTCAATTTCCTTACGGCCGAACTCGGCGAGAGAAATATCCTTGATCACATAATCTTGGTTTGCTGTATCTGCTGCAGTAGCCACGTTCATTCTCCTTGAAAGACGAATTGCCGCGCCGGAAATTCTGCGCAGCAGTTGCGACATTCCTTAGCTTCCTGAAGCTCTGGAAGCAAATATAAAGATGTCTTTATATTTGTTATATTATTATGAATTTTGACCGATAATCAGAACTTTATTAAAGGTATTAGGTTTTCAAGCACTACCAAACTGGCCGGATAACATGCTCGGGTCGATGCCTTGTGCCTTCCAAGCCATTTCCCATTTGTCTTTGGCACTTGTCTCATAGAGCCATTCCGGTTCTCCCGGCGTGATCGACCATCCGTTCTGGGTCAGCTCCTGCTCCAATTGGCCAGCTCCCCAACCCGAATAGCCCAGCGCAGCGATCCATTTTTTTGGTCCGCGATCCTTGGCGATAGCGCCCAAAATATCGAGAGAGCTGCTTAATCCCCAGCGATCACCAACTTGCAACGTGTCTGACAAATTGAAATCCAGACTGTGGAGAATGAAGCCCCGGTGCATCTCGACAGGACCGCCGACAAAGACATTACGATCCTTCAGTTCCTGCGGTTCGATGTCAAACTGCTCCAAAATCCCGTGGAAGCTGATGTCCTCAGACGTTTCCGCAATGTTAATTCCCAACGCTCCATTTTCATCATGAGAACAGATGGCAATGATAGAGCGAGAAAATCTCGGATCGGCCATGCCAGGCGTTGCAAGTAGAAATTGACCGGAGAAATAGAGGGGATCTTCCATTACCAATGCATAAGTGAGTTATGACGCCCTGCCCATGGTAAATTCGATAAACCGAACATTATCATTACATTGCTTGCAATTTCATGATGCTGTCACCACAAATGCATAGGACATACAGATATTCCCAAAAGATCCCAAAAGGAGCGACAATATGATCAACAAAGGCGATAAAATACCCGAGGTAAACCTCGTAAAAGCAACAGAAAATGGCCCTGAGCAAGTCAGCTCCTCTGACTATTTTGCGGGCAAAAAAGTCGCATTATTCTCCGTTCCTGGAGCTTATACCCCTACTTGTTCAGCCAAGCATCTTCCGGGCTATGTTGAAAAAGCCGCCGATCTGAAAGCGAAAGGCGTCGATGAAATTGCCTGCACTGCGGTCAATGATGCATTCGTTCTCGGCGCTTGGAACAAAGATGCGGGTTCCGAAGATGTCACCATGCTTGCTGATGGGAACGGCGATTTTGCCAAAGCGATCGGCCTCGAAATGGATGGTTCCGGCTTTGGTCTGGGCACCCGTGGCCAGCGCTTTTCGATGATCATCAATGACGGTGTTGTCGAAGAGCTAAACGTCGAAGCACCCGGCGACTTTAAAGTCAGCGCTGCCGACTATATGCTCGACCAGCTTTAATTCGATTTAAATCATCAAAAACCGGCGGGAACATCTATGCCCCGCCGGTTTTTTAATGCCTACCAACCGCAGGATTTACCTTTATTCTCTTCCTTCAGCCAGTCCATTAGCGGCGCAAAATAGCTGATCATCGCTGATCCATCCATTTCGCGCGTGCCGGTAAAGGCTTCCAGCGCATCGGGCCAAGGCTTGGATGCGCCGAGTTCCAGCATGGCGTTCAGCTTCGCACCCACTTCCTTATTGCCATAAAAAGAACAGCGATGAAGTGGCCCTTCCCATCCTGCGGCATCACAGGCGGCTTTGTAGAATTGGAACTGCAATATCCGTGCTAGGAAATAGCGCGAATAAGGCGTGTTACCCGGAATATGGTATTTTGCACCGGGGTCGAACGCGTCCGCTGGACGATCTACCGGCGGTGTAATGCCCTGATATTGGCGTTTCAGATCATGCCATGCCTGCGTATATTCCGCTGGCTGGATATCGCCGGAGAAAACCTGCCAACGCCATTTATCGACTAGCAAGCCAAAGGGTAGAAACGCAACTTTATCCATCGCCTGCCGTAACAGCAATCCGACATCTTTGTCCTCGCTCGGCACTTTGTCTGCATCCAGCAGCCCAACCTGCACCAGATATTCCGGCGTGATCGACAGCGCGATCATATCACCAATGGCTTCATGGAAACCGTCATTGGCACCATCGAGATGCAAATAGCTCTGCTTGTTATAGGCGCGCTGATAATAGTTGTGTCCCAGTTCATGGTGGATCGTGACAAAATCGTCGCCATTCACCTTGATGCACATTTTGATCCGGATATCGTCAACATTGTCGATATCCCACGCGCTAGCGTGGCAAACAACTTCGCGGTCTGCCGGCTTTGTAAACTGAGACCTTGCGTAGAACGTGTCAGGAAGAGGATCAAAACCAAGAGATGAGAAGAATCCCTCCCCGGCCTTGACCATTTTCATGGCATCATAGCCCTTGGAAGTTAGCAATTCGGTCGTATCGAAACCAATGTCACCAGCGCCTTCGGGAGCGACAACATCATAGATATTGCCCCATTCCTGTGCCCACATATTACCGAGCAGGTCGGCACGGATCGGACCGGTTTTGGCCTGAACGTCATCACCATATTTCGCGTTGAGTTTGTCCCGCGTGTAACAATGCAGTTCGTCATAGAGGGGCTTCACTTGGCTCCACAACTTGTCTGTCAGCTTGGCAAAATCATCTGCAGGCATATCATAACCAGAGCGCCACATTGCCCCGACATCAGCAAAACCTAGTTCTTTAGCGCCTTGATTGGCAATCTCGACCATGCGGGCATAATCGTCTTTCATCGGCGCACCGACATTGCTGTGCCAGCTTGCCCACATTTCCGATAGCTCATCCGGGTTACGGTTGGTGCCCATGGCCGCTTCGATATCGGAGCCGTTGATTTCCTTACCGTTTAGCGTCCCTTTGCCCTTGCCATAGGCAGAGTTCAATTTGGTCGCGATTGTGTTCAGCTCTGTTGCTGCGCCCTCGGTTGTTGGCGCGGGAAGAACTATGCCACCGCGCAGCTTATCGAGCTTGCGCGTGGTTACCGCATCAAGCCCAGTCACATTGTTGAATTTTGCTGCATCAATAGCAGCCTGCACCGACATGGTGGTTCCCTCAGCACCAACCTTCGCCGCCAAGGCATCGGTATCTTCAGTGATATAGGTTGCATTGATCCAGTAAATCCGGCCAGCATCGACTGAGAAATCAAACATCTTTTTCTCGGTTTCTTCGACGAATTTCTTGGCGTCTTCAGTCGTAGGATTGGCCTTGTCGGCCATTTCGTCGCCTTCATGATGTTTGGCATGAACGGGGGCGCTAAATGCTATCGCAGCAAGGGCGATGATCGAAGCGGCTGTTTTCCCAGCTATCTTCATAAATATATCCTCTCTGGCAGTTATTTTAGTATGAATTGAAACTTTATTGCGTGGCCGTCAAGCGCGTCTTTCCCGACTGCGCCAGATCAAAGCAACAATTATTCCAACAGTTCCGATGATCCAGGTCAGTATTTTCGGCGGCCGTGCAAAAGCGGCAATACCGGCCAGCATATCGCTGCCTTGCTGCTGTAACACTTGCGTAATCTGGCTAATCGTTTCGACATAGTCGAACACACCGAATAGAAAATAAGTGAGAACCATGGCCAGCCCGAGTTTCTTCAGCGAAGGAGAACGCGCCTCCTGCCACAATAGCCGTCCGCCCAAAATTCCGCCAATGGTATAGAGTCCGATAAAAACCAGATCCGTGATCATAGACCATTTGGCATAGTTCATCTGCCCCGCAGCAGCCCAGCTTTGCTGAATTGCATTGACCCGCTCGGCCGTTGCTGCGCTTTGATGATCCAATATCCCGGTAGGCGCCACGTCCGTCATCAGCGGTCCGCTGGTCGCAACATTAAACACAAACACAGCCAGTCCCCCCAGCCAGAATATCCAGAAATTGCGCCAGCTTATAAATTTCGGCATCGGTCTTCCCTCTCCCCTGTCCTACGCTTTTAAAAACCGGAGCATTTCTTGCCCCATTTCCGGCTTCGTTACACTACTCATATGCGTTCCGGGAACGGCAACATGTTGTCCGTCCGGCAGCAGTTTGGCCAGTGTCTCAGGGTCGCCATTGTCGCGATCTTCTGATCCGCATAGCACCAGTGTTGGCGTGGTGATCGTTGCAATCGCTTCTGGCTGCATATCGGAAAATGTCTTCAATAAATGCGCCGCCGCGATCGTATCAATTTTCTGGCTTTTCATAAACTGGATCGCCATCCAGTGTGGGTCGCCGCGCTTCGCCGTATCGCGCAGTTCAATTGCTTTGAGAAAAAAGCCCTGCCGCCTATCCCAGCCCGCCAGACCCTCAAGTCCCATGCCCGCCAAAATAGCCTTTTTCGGGTGAATATCCGAGGTAAGCAATTTGGCGGTTGTCCGAGCGCCGAGCGAGAAGCCGCCTAAATCATAATCTGGCAGGTTGAGATGATCAATCAACGCCAAAACGTCCTTGATCAGCACACCTTGTGGATAGGCAGTCTCTTCATGCGGTGCTTCGCTCTGCCCATGCGCACGCAGGTCCGGCATGATCACTCGAAAGCCTGCATTAGCCAATGCCGAAGCTTGGCCAAATTTTATCCAGTTGGTCTCTGCATTGGAAAATAGCCCGTGCAGCAGGATGACAGCTCGTCCCTCTCCCATTTCATGAATTTTGAGCTTTACGCCATCAAAGGACGCGAAGTCCCAACTCTTTGCTTCCACAGTCATTGCCCCAAATTGCTGCGCCAGGCGACCACATCGTCTGGCTGTGTCTGATGTTGATCTGTTTCCGGATCGAGCATGATACCCGTCTGTTTTTTGGAAACCCATAAATGGCCGACGGGCGTGATATCCGCCGAGTGGTCCAATGTCCCGACTTTTAGCGTGATGGCCGTCGGCGGATTGGTTCCGCTGTGCCAAAGCCGCGTCCCGCATTTCCCGCAGAAATAGTTATATTTCCGTTTGCCGCTATGTGCGGTTGTTTCAAGGATTTTTGGCGTGCCGGTCACAGTCAGGCCATCATAGGTGAACGGGATCGACATTGAAAAGGCGCTGGCGCTCTGTTTCTTGCACTCCCCGCAATGACAGGCATAAGCGGGCGGCACTGGGCCGTTAAACGCATAACGAACAGCGCCGCATTGGCAACCTCCTGTTTGCGTTTCACTCATTCAGGGCCGACATATTTCAGCCATTCCTCGCTGGACCCGGGCTGCGTCTCAAGCGTCGGCACGCCGTCGGGAATAGTGATCCATGGCTGTTTGCTGGACACCCAAAAATGCGCGGCAGGGCTAACATTCTTGCTGTTATCGAGTGTTCCGACCCGGATACTTGCCAGCCCCGGTCTTTGATCATGGGCCGCGCAAATTCGGCTCATACATTTTGCGCAACCTGTGATGGTGCTGATCGCACCGCTGGGTTGCACAAATTTCCCTTCGTTCAATTCACCTTCGATGGTCAGGTCCTTTGCCATGATACCCATGTGCAGACTGAAAGCGCTTCCGGTCCGGCGCTGACAATCGGTGCAATGGCAGGCATAAGGCCGCATTCTGAAGCCCGGTTTGAGTTCGTAACGAACCGCTCCGCAAAGGCAGCCACCAGTGAGTGTCCCTTCCATTACCGAGTCCCTCCTTTCGTGCTAGTTCAATTACGGCCCGAGAAATTCTACAAAAGATACGCAAATTGGGGGTGAAATTCGGTTGAAGCGAATATCATTGTCGTTGAACCGAGTGGGAGCAGAGAACCAGTTTGCCATTCGATCAAGCTAAGCGTTTTCGATATTGTAGGAAAGGGAATTATCAGCGCTTGGCTAAGCCCTTTTGCTGCATCCGCCAAACCGCAAGATCAATCCGGTCCTGCCCGAAAAACGGCTCGCCCTCGAACACCAAAGTCGGAACGCCCCAGTGACCGGCGACCTCCAGCGCTTTCTGATTGCCAGCAATCTCGCTATCCAGTTCCTCCGGATTGGCTTCGGCCTCTGTCTTGAGTTCCGAGAGATCAAGCCCGGCGCGCGTGGCCGCTTGTTCCAGATGATCGCCCTCGTTCCAACCCTGCACCCCACCCCAGATAAGGCGGGACACCTCGTCGGCAAATTCCAGCCCCTTACCGCGCCGCGAAGCCGCCTGCCCCATCCGGGTGAGCAGAAAAATATGCGGCTGATCCTCGGCAATCTTGCGGGTTGCGATATCCTGTATGATCGGATCAGGATTGGGCGGCATCATCGGGATATCCATAAACTGCGCCACACGGAAAATATCCTTGAACACATAGCCCAACCAGTTGGGATGGTTTTTCTCAAAGAAATCCGGTTCGCGAATGGCCAGCGGATAAACGAAACGCTGATTGATTTTGAGGTCATATTTCTGCGTCAGCGCGACATAGCGGCGTGTTGCGAGATAACTATAGGGGGACCGGAAGGACCAATATACGTCTGCTTGCAATGTCATCATCCACTCCCGTTAACGCTTCATGTGCGCTCTTATGATTGGCGGAATTGCAGATGGCAAGCCAGGAACCGTTTAAGGCTTTTCCTTCAACCAAGACGACTCAACGGTCCAGAAAATGATATCGACGCCGAGATAATCTGCCGCGTAATCCTGAAACTCCGCCCGGGTGAATTTCTTGCCTGTTTTGGGGTTGGTATAGGTCAGCGTCGGCCCCTGCACTGCCATGGCGATGAGCGGCAGATCATCCTGATAGCGGTTGAAAAACGGATAGGAGTTTTTCATCTGACCGCGGCGGTAAGGAATGATATCCGGGCCGCCCAAGCCGATGCCATTGGCCTTAGCGAAGTCGAACGTTCGCTCCATATATTTGCGGTCGTTGTTCCACTCGCATGGCCAGAAATTGACATATTGCACGACATGGGATTTCGGAAAGGCCTGTTTTGCAACTCCGAGATTTTCAATCTGCGCCGCAAAATAGGCGTCGCAGTCAAAACCCTTATTCTCGGAATTGTTCCGCACTTCAATAGCTGTTTCCGGTAGATTTATACCAAATAGCTTGCCATCATAGCGTTCCCCTAACGCCCGCAACAGTTTCTGATACCGAGCCCGCACTTTTGAGTTCCACTGGATAGTCACCCAACCAGAACCTTGTTTCTTACCTTCGCCAGCATTGTCATCCTGCCGCACTAGACCACCGTCGTAGATCGGATCCGTTAGAACATAATCGGGAATATTCCGATGGGTAGGAAAGAAGAAGCGGTCCTGTATCTGCAGGAAAAGTTTTTTGCCGAGCGGCTCAAGCAGCTCCAGATCGCGATCAATGCGCGAAAAATCATAGCGATCCTTCTCTGGTTCCAATGATTTCCAGCTATGAATAACTTGAACGCCCGAAATGTAAGCGTGCTTTAGCAGATCGATATGGGTGGCGGGATTGTCACCACCGATGAATATCCAGTTTTCTGGAGTGCGTTTCGCCGCTTCCGACGCTATGACAGGATAGGCTAAACCGATAGCAATAACGAATAACCAAACGGCACGAATCAAAATATGGTTCACACAAAAACTCCCTCAACCACGGCAGGATTGAAGGAGCTTTGTTACAGTTTCAATATAGGTGCGACCAACAGAGGTCGCTCAGTGATTTAGCCCTTTTGCAAATGCTTCCGTCCTAGTAGCTCGGCAATCTGCACCGCATTCAACGCCGCGCCCTTGCGCAGGTTATCGGATACGCACCAGATGATCAGGCCGTTGTCCACAGTCGGATCTTCGCGGACGCGGCTGATATAGGTAGCGCTGTCGCCGACGCACTCAACCGGAGTCGTATAACCTTCGTCCTCACGCTTATCGACGAGCATGATACCTGGTGCTTCGCGCAGGATTTCTTGGGCCTTTTTGGCAGAAATTTCATTCTCAAATTCGATATGGATCGCTTCACTGTGGCCGACAAAAACCGGCACGCGCACGCAGGTCGCGGTCAGCTTGATCTTGGGATCGAGGATTTTCTTTGTCTCGACGACCATTTTCCATTCTTCCTTGGTCGAACCATCGTCAAGGAAGACGTCAATATGCGGAATCACGTTAAACGCTATCTGCTTGGTGAAGACCTGGTTTTCCTTGGGATCACCCACAAAAATCGCGCGGGATTGCTCGAACAGTTCGTCCATGCCGCCTTTGCCTGCACCGGACACGGACTGATAGGTCGACACAACGACGCGCTTAATCTTCGCGACGTCATGAAGCGGCTTCAACGCCACCACCATCTGCGCGGTCGAGCAATTGGGATTGGCGATGATGTTGCGCGCTTTATAGCCTTCAATCGCATCAGGGTTCACTTCCGGCACAATCAGCGGCACGTCTGGGTCCATCCGGTATAGCGAGCTATTGTCGATCACCACACAGCCGGCGGCAGCCGCTTTGGGCGCATATTCCTTGGTCGGACCGGAACCGGCAGCGAAAAGCGCCATATCCCATCCTGAAAAGTCAAAATGCTCGATATTCTGGACCTTCAGCATCTTGCCGGTATCACCCAACTCGACTTCGGTCCCATGGGATCGCGATGAGGCCACTGCGGCAATTTCATCAATCGGGAATTCCCGCTCGGCGAGGATGGTCAGCATTTCGCGCCCGACATTTCCGGTCGCTCCAACAACTGCAACTTTGTAACCCATGAAACTTTTCCTGTGCTGAATATGAAAACAGCCGGTTTTCCTTGTGGGGAGAACCGGCTGCCTGAATTTGTTATGAAGCTTTTCTTATTTCGCTTCAGCGCCTTTGGCTGGCTGGTTCACGCGGCGTTCCGCAATACGTGCCCGTTTACCTGTACGGCCGCGCAGATAGTAAAGTTTAGCACGACGAACGACACCCCGGCGGACCACTGTGATCGATTCAATATTTGGTGAATAAAGCGGGAACACACGCTCAACGCCTTCACCGAAGGAAATTTTCCGTACGGTAAAGTTGGAGCCCATGCCGCGGCTGGTCCGTGCGATGCACACACCTTCAAAATTCTGGGTACGAACGCGCTCGCCTTCAACAACGCGAACACCGATGCGCAGCGTGTCGCCAGCGCGAAATTCCGGGATATCTTTAGAGGCTGCAAATGCTTCTACAGCTTCTTTCTCAAGTGTTTGGATCAGGTTCATGACCGATCTTCCTTTTTCTGTCCTCGCGCACCAGAGGGCGACTGATCCGGAACATCCCTGTGATGCTCCCATAAATCGGGCCGCCTTAGCCGTGTATCTTCCTCTGCTCTTTGTTTCCGCCAAGCAGCTATTTTCGCATGATCCCCCGATCGCAAGACTTCAGGGATAATACGCCCTTCCCATTTCTGAGGTCGGGTAAACTGCGGATATTCCAAAAGTCCGGTTTCGAAACTCTCGTCATCTCCGCTAGAAGACGCGCCCATTACCCCGGGAAGCAGCCGAATGCAAGCGTCTAAAAGCACCAAAGCACCCATTTCTCCGCCAGAGAGGATATAATCACCGATCGAGACCTCTTCAATCGGCCTTGCATCGAAAATCCGCTCATCAAATCCTTCGAAACGACCGCAGAGAATGGTGACACCGGGGCCAGCAGATAATTCCCGCACACGCGCCTGCTTTAGCGGTTTTCCCCGAGGTGTCATCGCCAAGATCGGAGCATCTGGTTGCTGTTCCAGCGCATGATCGACTGCCGATGCCATGACGTCAGCCCGCAAAACCATACCCGCACCGCCGCCCGCTGGCGTGTCATCTACCGATTTATGCTTGTCCGTTGCAAAGTCGCGCATCTGGATGGGATTGCAGGACCATTTGCCCTCTTCCAGCGCCCTGCCCGCCAAAGATGTGCCGAGCGGTCCGGGGAACATTTCGGGGTATAGCGTTAGGATTTGGGCGGTAAATTCCATCACTTTCCCCGTTTCTGCATTTTCTTGGACATGAACGCTCCGAGGATAAAACCGACAGGGGCCAAAACAAGACCGAAGCCAATCAGCAAACTACTCTGCATGTCAGCGTGAAAACTGGTTTCTCGGAAAGCGATAATAGCAGCAATCACTGTTACTATCATGGCCATATTCAAAACGCCTGATATGAGCCACCGGCTCCGGTCAGATAACAGGGGGAAGAGGCGCTGAACAAGAGACGCCGTGAAAATCGACAGGATGAAAAGCAGCGCCAAGGCAAAGATCAATTCCATTTGCTGGTCTCCAGTTGCTGAAGCGTCATACAAGTGTCGGGCGATCCGAAAGCTACTTCTGACGAGAATTCAAAAAATTGGGCACTGCAGATCATTTGCCCTTCCGCGTGTTTTTGATCTCTAGGATAACAAAGGTCATAATCGAGATCATCAGCGCCATAGCGGCATATATTGTCACAGCTTTCAAAGGGTTTTCGCCAAAGTTGCGATCTTCAGAGTAGGCAAGCCACAATATTACCGGTGTCATGATTAACTGCCCGGCCAATGCCGTTGCCGCCATTCGACCAAATTGCTGATATTTCTTACTTAGTTTCCAACCGACAATGGACGGAAGTGTAACCACGACAACCATCATCACTATGAAGAATATCGGGCCGGTCATGGCTCGACAAAATCCGACAGCACAATGGCCGGATCATTGCGCATATCAATAGCACCTACCGGCACCATGAATTTCTTGCCACTGGCGCGCTCAATTTCGATCACATCGCCTGCACCAAATTCATAGATGGCGAAAATTTTGCCCAGTTCCTCGCCATTGTCAGAGACACAGCGCAGACCAATAATATCTATATGGTAGAATTCGTCCTCATCGAGATCCGGCAAAGCGGAGCGTGGGACGTTGAGTTCTGTGCCGCGAGCAGCTTCGGCTCCGTTGCGGTCGGTAATTTCGGCAATCCGTGCAATCGCGCCCATTTTGTGCGGTTTGACGGACTTCAGCGTTAGTTTCCCGCTGTTGTAGATTTTATACTGCTTGAGACTATCGAGACTCTCACAGAAAAGTTTGAGCCGGACCTCGCCGGTCACCCCGTGCGCGCCAATAATGACGGCAAGAGGGACAGACGTGTCCGGATCAACACTGGCCAAGGATTAACCCTCGGACTTTTCTTCAGTCGCTTCTTCCGCCTTAGCTTCCTCAGCGGGTGCTTCCTCGGCTTTTACTTCTTCAGCTGGTGCTTCAGCAGCTTCTTCAGCGGCTGGTGTTTCTTCTGCAGGTGTTTCCGCTGCAGCTTCTTCAACTGGTGCTTCTTCTGCAGGAGCGGCAGCCGCTTCTTTCGCAGCTTCCTCTGCGGCAGCAGCTTTTTCAGCTTTTTCTTCCAAACGCTCAGTGGCTTTCTCGCCTGGCTTGGCTTTATTCGGGTTGTTACGCGCTTCGCGCTTCATCAAACCGGCGGCATCCAGGAAACGAGAAACACGATCGGAAGGCTGGGCACCAACGCTCAACCAATGTTTCGCACGATCCAGATCCAAAATAACGCGCTTTTCGTCATCTTTGGCGAGTAGCGGGTTATAGCTACCGATACGCTCGATAAACTTGCCGTCCCGTGGAGCGCGGATATCCGCGATCACAATTTTATAATAGGGACGTTTCTTGGAGCCACCGCGGGCCATTCTCATTGCTACTGACATAAATAAACCTTTCTAAAACAATATAATAAACTTAATTTCTAAAACTATTTCTTCTTATTCAACAAATTCGCTAAGTCCGGTGGTAGTCCGCCAGGGGACATATCCGGCAGTCCAGGCATTCCGCCCATACCGCCATTTTGACCGCCCATGCCCGCGCCAGCAGCGCCGCCGCCTCCGCCGAACATGGATGCCAGCCCTTTCAAACCTCCCATTTTCTTGATCTTCTTCATCGCCTTGGACATTTCCTGATGCATTTTCAGGAGCTTGTTAACGTCCTGCACCGTGGTGCCGGAGCCTTTGGCAACCCGCACTTTGCGTTTCGCGTTGAGCAAGCCCGGGCGAACCCGTTCCTGCTTGGTCATGGATCCGATAATCGCGTCCATGCGCACCAGAACCTTGTCGTCCATCGCGCCGCCAGCCATAGCTGCCTTGGCTTTTTTCATCCCCGGCATCATTGAGGCTAGCGCACCCAGACCGCCCATTTTGGTCATCTGGCGTAGCTGCGACCGCAAATCGTTGAGGTCAAACTGCCCCTTGGCCATTTTCTCGGCCAGTGCTTCGGACTCTTCCTTGTCGACAGTTGCAGCAGCCTTTTCGACCAGACTGACAACATCGCCCATCCCAAGGATACGGCCCGCAACGCGCTCAGGGTGAAATTCTTCCAGCGCGTCAATTTTCTCGCCGATACCCACAAATTTTATCGGCTTGCCGGTAACCGCGCGCATCGAAAGCGCTGCACCACCGCGTGCATCGCCGTCCATCCGCGTCAGGATCACACCACTAAGATCAACTTGTTCGGAGAAGTTGGTTGCAACATTCACCGCATCCTGACCGGTCAAAGCATCGACGACCAGCAATGTTTCCTGTGGCTTGGAGACGTCAGCTACAGCCTTCATCTCATCCATTAGCTGTTGATCGACATGCAAGCGGCCTGCGGTATCGAGCATCAACACGTCGAAACCTTGCAATTTGGCTGCCTGCAAAGCGCGTTTGGCTATCTCAACGGGCTGTTGGCCTTCGACAATAGGCAAGGTCGCGGCTTCAATCTGCTCGCCCAACACGGCCAGTTGTTCTTGCGCTGCGGGGCGATTGACATCAAGTGAGGCCATCATGACCTTCTTATTCTCTTTGTCTTTGAGCCGCTTAGCGATCTTCGCCGTGGTCGTCGTTTTACCCGACCCTTGCAAACCAACCATCATAATGATCGCCGGTGGGGTAACAGCCAGATCAAGACCACTAACTTCAGCACCCAGCATGTCCGCCAGACCGTCGTTGACGATCTTGACGACCTGCTGGCCGGGTGTGATGGACTTGAGAACCGACTGGCCGACCGCCTGTTCTGTTACTTTTTCAACGAAATCCTTTACAACCGGAAGCGCAACATCAGCCTCCAGCAAAGCAATCCGCACTTCGCGCATCGCGCCGCGAACGTCTTCTTCTTTTAGCGCCCCGCGGCCACGCAGTTTGTCAAAGACGCCGCCGAGCCGGTCGCTTAACTTGTCAAACATGGCGTCTTCCTTTCTCTCAAACCGGCTGAAATCAGGCTAAAAAAGCCCAAAACCGCTCAACGCAAAAAACGCCGGTGGGCGAAACCTCGCTAACCGACGTGTGAGTTTTTTGAACTCGAAACTAAAAACATGAGACAATATGTCTCTCTATTTGCCGTGCCATTAGTCGATCTGACACCGCCCCGCAACCCTCTAAATCCCCTAAATTAAGTAATGTTAACCGGAAATTGAGGATTATGAATGCAATAGGCACGCTGAAAAGTTTTGGGAAACCGTCATGGGGCAAAATATGTCGGAAGAGAATAGCGTCAAATCAGCCAACAAACATGCTGTATCAGCGCGTCGCGATGTTGTTACCAGCCTGATCGTGATCTTTGCGATTTTGATGTTTGTCGGAACCGGCGGCACGGTCATCACCGAAGCGATTGCATCTATCTCTGGATATGGCGGCGGCACTGACAAGATGCTTGTTTCAGCATTTTTGCTGAATATCGCACTGATATTATTTGGCTGGCGCCGTTATCGCGATTTGTCTGCTGAAGTGGTCGAGCGGACTGCAGCAGAAGAACGCGCCCATTCACTTGCAGCTACAGACCCACTGACCGGATTTTTAAATCGCCGGACTTTGTCTGAAAAAACAACCAAAATGATTGCGACCGCGCAGCGCAAAAACAAGAGCACAGCGTTTCTAATGCTCGATCTCGACAATTTCAAAACTGTCAATGATGTGCACGGCCATAGTGCCGGTGACATTGTGCTGAGAGAAGTCGCGGCACGAATTTCCAACGTCATTCCGCCCAATAATCTATTGGCCCGGCTTGGTGGTGATGAATTTGCGTGTGCTTTTGTCTTTGATCCAGACCAACCAGAGCTCGTAGACCGCATTGCCGATGACCTGATTGACAGCATCGCGATGCCAATTGTGGAAAATGGCAATCATCTGGTGGTCACTACCTCTATCGGTATATCGCGCTTTGATTTTGAATCCCAAGGCGTCGATGTGCTCATGAAACGCGCCGACATCGCAATGTACAATTCAAAAAAGCAAGGCCGGAACCGGTTCTGCTGGTTCGATGTATCGATGGAACAAGAACTGCAGACCCGCAACACCATTGAATCGGGCATGCGCCGGGGTATTCCAGCAGGTGAATTTGTACCTTACTACGAGCAGCAAATTGATCTTGCGACAGGAAAACTGACAGGCTTCGAGATGCTCGCACGCTGGGAATCGCCGACACAAGGTCTGGTATCACCAGAGGTATTCATTCCTATTGCCGAAGAAACCGGAATGATTGGTGACTTGTCGCTCAGTGTGATGCGCCAGTGCTTTGAAGACGCAAAACACTGGGATCCAAGCCTCACCGTTTCGGTAAATATTTCTCCTGTACAGTTGCTGGACCCTTGGCTCGCTCAGAAAATCGTCAAACTACTCGTGGAAACCGGCTTCCAGTCAAATCGACTTGAAATTGAGATTACCGAAAGCTCGCTGTTTGAAAATCTCAGCCTTGCGCAGTCCATTGTGGGTAGCCTCAAGAACCAGGGCATCAGCATCGCGCTCGATGACTTTGGTACCGGCTATAGTTCGCTGGCCCACCTTCGCGCTTTGCCATTTGATCGGATCAAGATTGACCGCAGTTTTGTTACGTCGATCTTGGAAAACCCGGAAAGCGCAGCGATTGTGAAAGCCATTACCAGCCTTGGCGAGAGCCTTGGCATGCCAATCACTGCTGAAGGCATTGAAGATAAGGCGATTGAAGACGAATTGCGCAATATCGGCTGTTCCAAAGGTCAAGGTTGGCACTACGGCCGCCCTCTTTCCACGCTACAAACCCGGAAAGTATTGGCAGAGCGGAATTTGCTGCCAGAACAGCCCGAAGAAGCCGTTGAGGAAATCGTCGAACAAAAGCCGGAAGAGCATCGGAAAGCCGGTTAGGCCTCAAAAGTGGTTTGTCAGGACCGCCTGATATAGCACCAATGTTCGAAATGCTGGACTTGGTAGGCCTGCCCCCCTAAATCGCCCATCATGACACGCGGGCAATTTCACAAAATGCATGGATTGGGCAATGACTTTGTCATTATCGATGCGCGCGCGCCTGAAATATCGAATTCTTTGACCATGCCGCCGGCAAAAGCCGCGGCCATCGCACATCGACACCATGGTATTGGCTGCGATCAGCTGATCATTTTGAAGCCATCCGACAAAGCTGATGTCCGGATGCAAATTTATAATGCAGATGGCGGTGAGGTTGAGGCTTGCGGTAACGCGACGCGCTGCGTCGTAAAATTGCTCGGTGATGGAACATCCATCGAAACAGATGGCGGAATGATTTCTGGCCAGGTGACCGATGAGGGCGCGATCGTCGACATGGGGAACCCCCGTTTCGATTGGAACACCATCCCCCTCGCCTATGCCATGGATACGCTGCATATGCCGGTCGGCTGGGAAGATTTGCAGGATCCTGCAGCCGTCAATGTCGGTAATCCCCATGTTATTTTCTTTGTAGAGGATAGCGATGCTGTCGAACTTGATCGCCTAGGGCCGATGATCGAGGTTGATCCCCTATTTCCGGAACGCGTGAATGTGAATGTCGCGCATATAAACGGTAACGATATCCACTTACGCGTCTGGGAACGCGGCGTCGGTCTAACCCGCGCTTGCGGTACAGGGGCCTGCGCAACCGCTGTGGCGGCGATCAAGCGCGGATTGGTGCAAAGCCCTGTCAACGTCCATCTGCCCGGCGGAAAGCTTGTTTTGTCATGGCAGGATGGCGGCCCCATCATGATGCAGGGTCCCACCACATATGTCTTTTTTGGCGAAGCCAATTGGGATGATTTTGGATGAGTGGTCCAGATATCATCAGCATGGGATGCCGCCTGAATATCGCGGAAAGCGAAGCAATTCGTCAGCGCATCAATGCATCCAAGGTCAATGCGGATGAACTTATCATCGTCAATAGCTGTGCAGTGACCAATGAAGCGGTGCGCCAGACCCGCCAAGCCGTCAGACGGGCCAAGCGGGACAACCCCGATAAAACCGTCGTCGTAACAGGCTGTGCTGCGCAGGTTGATCCCGACATGTTTGCCAATATGCCTGAAACATCTGGCGTCGTCGGCAATTTCGACAAATATGACGCGGATAATTTCAAATTTGGTCTGGAAACGAACCGGCCAGACATCCGTGTCTCCGACATCATGCAGGTCAAGGAAACTGCGCCGCATATGGTCAGTGCCTTTGCCGAGCGATCCAGAGCCTTTGTCGAGGTACAAAATGGCTGTGACCACCGCTGCACCTTTTGCATCATTCCTTACGGCCGCGGCAACAGCCGATCAGTGCCAGCAGGTCAAGTGGTCGATCAAGTCAAAGCTTTAGTCGACAAAGGCTTTAACGAGGTTGTTCTAACCGGTGTTGATGTGACCAGCTATGGCCCTGATCTGCCAGGAAATCCTAGCCTGGGGCTGCTCGTTGAACGGGTTTTGAACCATGTTCCTGCGCTTAAACGGTTGCGGTTGTCGTCAGTTGATGGCGTAGAAATTGATGAGCGCCTGTTTGACATTCTGACCGGCGAAAGCCGGATGATGCCCCATGTGCATCTCTCGCTACAATCTGGCGACAATATGATCCTCAAACGGATGAAGCGCCGCCACAGCCGAGAGCAAGCCATAGAATTGGTTGCGCGCCTGAAGGAGAAACGCTCTGAAATTGCCATAGGTGCTGATATCATTGCGGGCTTCCCCACCGAAACCGGCGATATGTTTGCCAATAGTGTCGATATTATCGACCAATGTGACGTCATTCATGGCCATATATTTCCTTATTCGCCGCGACAGGGCACGCCCGCCACCAAAATGCCGCAAGTTGATGGCGCCATCATCAAGGAACGTGCGAAGATCTTACGGCAAACGGTCAACGAAAAGGCGCAGGTCTGGCGCGACAATCTGGTCGGTACACGTCAAAATATCTTGTGCGAGTTAAATGGCAAAGCTGGATATGCGGAAAATTTTGCCCATATAAGCTTTGAAGAAACCATGCCAGAAGGCCAAATCATCCCAGTAGAAGTCATTGCATCCGATGGCCGTAACCTGATCGGAAGAAAAATTATATGAGTGAAAAACCGGGATGGAAGGACCGTCTGTTCGGCGGCTTCAGCAAGACATCAGGCCGTCTCACCGAGAATCTGACAGGTCTTGTGACCAAGGCCAAGCTGGACGATGCGACCCTTGATGAAATCGAAGACGCATTAATCATTTCAGATCTTGGCCCGGCAACAGCCGCCGCTATCCGCGAGAAACTCTCCAACGAGCGTTTTGAGAAAGGGCTTAGCGAACATGCAGTCCGTGAAATCATCCAGTCGGAAATTGCAGGGATATTGGAGCCGGTAGCTGTGCCGCTGGAAATCGATGCCTTCCCTCGTCCTCAGGTGATATTGGTGATCGGAGTTAATGGCTCTGGCAAAACTACCACGATCGCCAAACTCGCACATCTGTTTCTGGAGCAGGATTATGGCGTGATGCTGGCCGCCGGAGACACTTTTCGGGCCGCGGCCATAGGACAATTGAAAGTCTGGGCCGAACGGCTAGGCGTTCCGATTATCAGCGGCAAAGAAGGCGGCGATAGTGCCAGCATCGTCTATGAGGGCGTCAAACAGGCCACTGCCACCGGCATCGACGTGTTAATTGTCGATACAGCCGGACGCTTGCAAAACCGTACAGAGTTGATGGATGAACTAGACAAGATCCGGCGGGTCTTGGGACGGCTTAATCCAGAGGCTCCACATGATGTCGTTCTGGTACTGGATGCGACGACAGGACAAAATGCTCTGTCCCAGATTGAAGTATTTAAGGAAGTGGCAAAGGTGACCGGCTTAATCATGACCAAATTGGATGGGACCGCGCGGGGCGGTGTCCTTGTCGCCGCAGCCAAGCAGTTTGAAATGCCAATCCATGCTATTGGTGTCGGAGAAACAATGGAAGATTTGCGGCCATTTGATGCCAATGATCTGGCCGCAGCAATAGCAGGAATCGAAGAATGAGCGATGACGTCATTAACGTAGAGCCCAAGAAGGAAAATAAGGGCTTGGGTTTCGCCCTCGACTTCGGGCCGCTGTTGGTATTTTTTCTGGCTTACAAATTCTCTGGTATCATTGCCGGGACCGCTGCCTTCATGGCAGCCATCCTGATCGCCGTGATCATATCAAAATGGAAGATCGGCAAAATTTCCCCGATGCTCTGGCTCTCTGCGGTGTTGGTCATTGGATTTGGCGCTCTGACCATCTATTTCAACGATCCGCGCTTCATCCAGATCAAGCCTACCATCATTTATACCGGCTTTGCGGTTATATTGGGTGTTGGATTATTGCGCGGCAAGGCGATGCTCAAATATCTGCTGCAAGCCGCCTATGAAGGGCTTTCAGACGAAGGCTGGTTAAAATTATCACGCAATTGGGCGATATTTTTTGTAGCCATGGCGTTGCTCAACGAGGCCATGCGAATGACTCTCAGTTTTGACCTATGGCTTACACTGAAAGTATGGGGCATCACTATCTTGTCCTTCATTTTCGCGATCGCCAATGTGCCGATGTTGATGCGCCACGGTCTGGACCTTGGGCAGGACGATGAAGCAGAGGAAACGGCTTCCAAATAAAAACCGCGCCCCACACTAGGTGGAGCGCGGCTCTCTATTCTTTTGAATAAAGTGTTTAGCCCTGATCGGCGCGGCTCACACCTTCACCGTCGAGATTTTGGGCCACAAAATCCCAATCAATCGCATTATCGAGCAAAGCGGAAACATAGTCCGGACGCGCATTTTGATAGTCCAGATAATAAGCATGTTCCCACACATCGATGGTCAGCAGCGGCTTCATATCATGCGCAACGGGGCTATCAGCGTCATGCAGAGAGGTGATCTCCAGCTTGTCACCGTTTAGCACCAACCATGCCCAACCGCTGGCAAAGTGACCGGTAGCTTCGGCCTTGAACTTTTCTTTAAAGTCTTCGACCGAACCAAAATCAGCTTCAATGCGGCTTTTCAGCTCTGCAGGCATTTCTTTCTTTTCAGGGCTTAGGCACAGCCAGTAAAAGCTGTGGTTCCAGACCTGTGCGGAATTGTTGAACAAACCGCCATCAGAGGCTTTGATGATCTCTGACAGTTTTTTGCCGGCATGATCCGTTCCTGCGATCGCATCGTTGGTTTTGGTCACATAGGCGTTGTGATGTTTGCCATGGTGAAAATTGAATGTGGCTTCAGAGATTAACTCTCCAAAAGCAGTTTTCGCATAAGGTAACGGGGGGAGTTCAAAGGACATTGAGAATTTTCTCCATGGTTAGAATGACTTTCAGACAGCGCATATGGTGTCAAAAGGGTCCGTGAGCAACTGCCCTTTAGAGCATGAGCACAAGTAACAGTGTTTTTCCGTGACAAAAACGGCTTGAAGGCATAATATTACAGCATTGTTACAAGCTTTTTTGGGGGAAGAAGAAAATGGCGAAGTTTTTTGGAAATTTGAATTTGGTGATGTTGGTGGGCCTTTTGCTCGCCATTTTGGTCATTGTTGGGATTGGGCCACTCGGTGATCAAGCCAACGGTCTTTTCCGCTGGCTGCACACATTTTTCGGCGTTCTGTGGATCGGCCTGCTTTACTATTTTAACTTTGTTCAAGTCCCGCAAATGCCTAATATTCCAGACGAAGCTAAACCGGCGGTGTCCAAGCATATCGCACCGAGCGCTCTGTTCTATTTCCGCTGGGCCGCTTTGTTCACCGTCATTACCGGATTGGTCGTCGCACATCTGACTGGCTATCTAACCCAGGCGCTGCTTCTGCAGGAAGGTTATCTGCTAATCGGTATTGGTATGTGGATGGCGCTGGTCATGGCTTTTAACGTCTGGTTCCTTATCTGGCCAAACCAGAAGAAGGTTCTCGGCATGGTTGAAGCAGATGCGGATGCGAAGGCCTCTGCAGCCAAAATCGCATTGGCGGCATCGCGGACCAATACTCTGCTGTCCTTGCCGATGCTCTATTGCATGGTGAATGCCAATCTCGGCGGCTAATCTGGATACAAACGATTACGGAAAGAGGGCTTTGCAGCCCTCTTTTTTTTGGCTTGTTTGTCGGTGACCAGAACTAACTAAGCCGCTTTGCCAACTTATGGGCCGGGCCAAAGCCGATAAAGGCTGCACCGATAAATGGCATGGCAACAACCCATAGACGAACACCTGTCACACCCAGCGGACTTGCAATACTAATTGCCGCAGTGGACGCTAGGCCAGCGCAAACGAACAGCAAACCGACAATTAGCCGCCAGTGTGGGAGATCATCTCTATCGCCCCCTCCGCCGGCTCCAGCTTGCTCATATTTCGCAAAGATCATAATCAGTGGGAGCAAAGCTGCGATGTAAAGCGCAAACCATATTGGTCGCGCAAACCACCAGGCACCGCTTCCAGGAGCGACTTCCAGACCAACTCCGCCCAGCAGCCAGGCCGCAACCATGACGAAGACAAAGGCCGTTAAATGCCAGAGATAGGTGGTCATGATCATGCCGTTGACCAGCACGACGCCGGTCCAGATTTTCAGGTTGTCCAGCATGCGCCGAGCTATCGGTTCCAATGCGAGCGCAATACCGGTTTGCGCAATGCCAAGCGCTAACAGGGCGATGGTCGGAGGCATACTGTTGCTCACTGGTTCGCCGGGTACGCCTATCATCGCAACAGGATAAAGGCCGAAGCCGACCAGCAATCCCAGTGCCGTCAAACCGCCAATGCCCCATGCCAAAGCCTTTGTGGGGTTGGAAAAATAACCTTCACTCCATGCATAGCCAAGCTGATGTACGGCCAGCCAGACAAAGGCAAAGTTCACAAAATTCACATGAGCTATTTGGAGCATGAAAGTCGCGGCATCGATCAAGACCGCGCCAGCTAGGAGACCCCAGAAAGAGGCCATGCCAAAGCGTTTCCACGCCGCATGGGTCAACGGGACCACTGCGCTGACCATAAGATAGACAGCTAGGAACCATACTGGAATCAGGGCCAGTTGGGCAGCAAGCTCAACGATCTTCCGGTCCACGCCCATTGCTGTGCCAAACAAGGCAAAACCAGTCCAAATCAGAAAAAGCGGGAGGACCGGGTTGATCAGGCGTCGCAATCGTCCGGTAAACCAGCCTGCATAGCTGCCATCTTTCCGCTGGTTGGCAGACCAGGACAGTGCATGGGAAAAGCCCCCGACAAGGAAGAAAATCGGCATCACCTGAAAACCCCAGGTCAGCCATTGCGTCCAAGGCAATATGCCAAGCAGATGACCACCCTGAACGGCACCGTCTTCGATATAAGGGGCCGCGACCAGCCAATGGCCGACCACAACAGCAAGGATTGAAAAGGCACGCAGGAAATCGACATAGCGATTGCGTTCAGGTGGCGCTTTGCGGGCCATTTCTTCGGCCCGGGACCATAAAGTCCGTTTCGCCGCCGTCTCAACGCCTTCGCTCATATAATGCCCTCACATCCCAATGTAACAGATATTTACGTAATCATTGCCTGCCCCGGTTCAAGGCCCGGTTCAAGGGAAGCATGGTGTGAGGCTAAGACCGTAATGCTAACAAATAGCTACCCCAATAGGTCGTGGCGTTTCAGGGAATGGCGCAATTGGTCGTAGGTCAGATTGAGCGCTTTGGCGGTTTGCCGCTGGTTATAACGTGATTTCGCCAAAGCGGCCTCCAATATGCGTTTTTCGAAGGCTTCCACGGCTTCCTTCATATCATCTACCGCTGCATAAGTCGGTTCCGCGGCAGGAGCAGCAGGCGCTGGAACCTCCTCGATTTTGTCAGGCGCGTGATCAGCCTCAGCGGGCTGTGTTTGCAGCGATGGCATTTCTTTGGGCTTCCACGGCGATTCAAACGGATCAAAGACAATATGGTCAACAGCCCGCGTATAATCACCCCATTGATAAACAGCGCGTTCGATCACATTGCGCAACTCGCGAACATTGCCGGGCCATTGATGGCGTCCCAGCGCTTCGGAGGCAAGTTGTCCGAAACCGGGCCATTGCTCCCATTCCAGCTCCGCAGCCATGCGCCGTCCAAAATAGTCGGCCAGCACCGGAACATCGCCCTCACGATATCGCAGCGGCGGCAGCGTCACGACTTCGAAGGACAGCCGATCAAGCAAATCTGCCCGGAATTTTCCTTCATCAGCCATTTTGGGAAGATCAGCATTGGTTGCCGCAACAATCCGCACATCCACGCGCTGCGGTCTTGAGGAACCAATACGCGTAATCTCGCCATATTCTACCGCACGCAGCAATCGTTCCTGTGCTGCCGAAGACAAAGTACCCAGTTCGTCGAGAAACAAGGTGCCGCCATCCGCTTCTTCAAAACGCCCCACCCTGTTTTTGGTCGCCCCCGTAAAAGCGCCTGCTTCATGGCCGAATAATTCCGCCTCGATCAGCGTTTCAGGCATGGCAGCGCAGTTTAATGTCACCAAAGGACCATCCCAACGCATACTCAAGCGATGGAGACGTTCCGCGATCAGCTCTTTACCTGTGCCGCGCTCCCCGATAACAAGGACAGGACGGTCCAGAGTGGCCGCCCGGCTTGCTTTTTCGACGGCATCAAGGAAAGCCCCAGACTCCCCGATAAACTGATTTTCGCGTTCCATGACCAATATATAGTGCAAATTCCCATTAAATAGCAATTAATACCATATTCATTTTGGTAAAAATTTATATTATCTTTATATTTCAGTACTTTATAAAACTGGCACGCCTCCTGCAATGTTAGTTTCGAACCCGCAAGGGACTTGAGATCGACCAATCGGAGGACAAAATGTCAGCAACCACAAAAACAAGCAAATTTGCAAATTTGAGCAGAACCGATGTTTCTGCGATCATTTCCGTCTTGCTTTTCAGCTTGACGATTTTGATCAGCGCCGTGGGCCCTGCCGAAGCGCAAGGCCCGACCATCTCCGAAGATGGTACAATTTCCCCTACTGTCAGCTACAAGGCGTGACAGGCGAAATGGCCGGGACCCCTTCATTTCCCCTTGCCGAAGTACGGTCCCGGCCACCTTTCCAGATTGAAGACGTAGAATTTATTGAAGACCAGCCTGAACGTTCGAACCATTCCAGGCACAACGCTAGCAACTACCGGAGTTTAACCATGGGTATTTTTTCAAGAACACGCGATATCATCGCTGCCAATGTCACAGACATGCTGGACAAGGCGGAGGACCCGTCAAAACTGATCCGCATGATCATCCTGGAAATGGAAGAAACCCTTGTCGAAGTCCGCGCCTCTGCTGCTCGCACGATTGCTGATCAAAAGGAAATGCGCCGGCATATTGATAAGCTGAACCAGCTCACCGAAGATTGGAATGAAAAAGCACAATTGGCTCTGTCCAAGGATCGCGAAGATCTTGCCAAAGCGGCATTGATTGAAAAACGGAAGGCCTCTGATATGGCCGAACAGCTAACGGTGGAAATTCAGGTACTGGATGACGCCCTGCGCGCTTCGGAAGGCGATATCGCCAAGCTGCAAAAGAAACTGCAGGAAGCACGCTCTCGTCAGAGCAGCCTGGTCAATCGCCTAGAAAGCGCTGAGAACCGCTATAAAATTCGCGAGATGTATAATGGCGACAAAGTTCAGGATGCATTTTCCAAATTTGAATATCTGGAGCGCCAGGTAGATTATGCCGAAGGCCGCGCCGATGCCCTGGATATGGGCGGTGAGCCGAATACGCTAGAAAACCAGATTGCCGCTCTGGAAAGCAGCGACAAGGTTGATGATGAACTGGAAGCCATGAAGGCGGCCATGAAGAAAGGTGACAAATAATGGAAAACATACTCGTACCGATATTTGTTGTCGGGATGCTCTTTATCGGCCTGCCCTGGATCATCTTTCACTATGTTACCAAATGGAAGACCGCTGCGACCATCACCAATGAAGACGAGCAACTACTGGACGAATTACACAGCATGGCTCGCAAGCTGGATGACCGGATGGAAACGATTGAGCGGATCATGGCTGCAGATAATCCTGACTGGCGTCAATCGGCGCTACCGGGCGCAAGCAATGACCCTAAACCGACACTTGAAAACTTCGATAACCTTTTGAAAAAAGAGAGGCGCTGAACATGACTTCTACAAGGACGAAATTTTATCTTGATAAAAAACGAGCCAAATGGAGTGGTGTTTGTGCCGGAATATCGGACTATACCGGCATCAACGTCGTATGGGTCAGATTGGCAGCTGTCATAGCAACCGTAACATTTGCTTTTCCTTGGACCTTGATCGCTTATTGGATCGCCGCAAAATCTGCTGATGCGAAACCAATGGAACTATATGGCGACAAAGAAGAACGGGAATTCTGGCAAGGTGTTCGCCAATCCCCTCGCCGGACAGCACGCGACGTGAAATCACGGTTCCGCGAGATAGATCGCCGCCTGGCCGACATGGAAATGTACTATACAAGCAACAACAGCGCGCTCTCGAACGAGATTGAGCAACTGCGCTAAGAGATATAAGAGATTTAAGGAGGTTAATATGAATTGGGGTGGACCGGGATTTGTAATCGCTATCATCGCAGTTTGCTATGCTGGCTGGATTATCAACAACTGGATCAGAGCAAAACATGGCTACCCACTCGAAGATGAATGGGGCGGAACAACCGATAGGGGCGATCCGAAGGCCGAACGCAAAATCGAGTTGCTTTCCAATGAGAATGAAGAACTGGTCGGCAAAATTGACCGGCTGCAAGAGCGCCTTGCTGTACTGGAACGGATCGCTACCGATCCTGCCAAACGGACAGCAGATGAAATAGAAGCATTGCGGGAGAAGGGTTGATGGAACCGGACAAGGCAGCATTCATATTGGAAATACTACCCTACGCCTCCGTAATTGTCGGCTTTGCGGTTACCGGTTGGGTGGTGACAACCTGGATGCGGATCAAAAACGGATATCCGCTTGAAGGGAGCTGGGGTAATGCGCTCCATCCCAAAACGGATCAGGAAGCGGTCGAACGAGTCAAATTGCTAACGACCGAAAATGCAGAGCTTCGCGCTGAAGTTGGATCGATGAAAGACCGCCTCGCGAATGTCGAGCGGATCGTGACTGACGACAGCCACAGACTGACGAACGAAATCGAAGCGCTACGCGCACCCAAGAATTGAGGAGATCAAAATGATAGAATATTTAGCCCTATTGATCCCCTTTGCCGGCATTGGCGTAGGCGTATTCGCAATCTGGACCAGTCATCAACAAAAGATGATGAAGATGCAGTCCGAGATTTCGGCCGAGAAAGCAGCGCAATATGCAGCCAATAATGCAAAACTGGAACAGCGCGTCCGCGTGTTGGAAAGGATTGTTACGGACAAGGGCGTTGATTTAGCCGGTCAGATTGAAGATCTTCGCGATCAGCCTGAAGTGAAGGAACTGAACTAATGGATTGGTTAGCCTTACTCATCCCCTTGGCCCCTTTTGGCCTTGGTGGTCTTTGGATTTGGACCCGCCATCAGAGCAATATGGTGGACAAGCAGAAAGAACTGCTTCTGCTCGGCAAAAACGCGCCACAAAACGAAGACGGTCGGCGGATGAACGAAGACATGAAATATCTGAAAGAGCGCGTAGCTACGTTGGAAAAAATAGTGACCGATGAGCGCGGCGCTCGCGAACTTGAGAGTGAAATCGCGAAGCTGAGAGACAGCTGAGCAAACAAGAAACTGGAGGGAAGAGAATAAATGAACCCGTTTGAAATGGTTGTAGCCATCATCATCGTCATCACGGTCGGGAAGGTAGTCAGTACCCGCATTCAGGCCAAGCATGGCATTGCTTCAGACGAAGAGGGCAACCCTGTTACCATGGTCGACCCCGATGCCGGACGGCTTCGCGAAGAGGTTAAATATCTCAAGGAACGAGTCGCCGTTCTGGAAAAAATTGCCACCGATGATCGCGGCGCTCGTGAACTTGAAAATGAAATTGAGAAATTGCGGAACCAATAGGACGGTTCCTCAAGAAAGCAGGAAGAGAAGAAGGATAGCATCATGCCAGAACCCAGTTTTTACCTGATGACTGCGGCCTTTACCTTGATTGGCCTTACAGCCGTATCGCTGATCGCCTTGCGTGGATGGCGCGACTGGATCGCGCTCAAAACCAAGGAATTGGAACAACAGCGCGACGAAAATCCCCCCAGTGCGACCTCTCGTATCGAAGTTGCGGACCTCAAGGAACGCATCCGCAAGTTGGAAGCAATTGCCGCCGGAGTGGAGCTTTAACAACCGACCCTAAAAAGGGATGACGCGAATCTCCTGCCCTGCTAGCGGGCGGGGATGAGCAAAATAGACGATCTTGTAGAAGAATATGAATTTCTGGAAGCTGATGACCGATATCGGCTTCTAATTAATCTAGGCAAGGAACTCGAAACCATGCCAGATGCCCTCAAAACCGATGCAACTTTGGTACGCGGCTGCTCCGCCTCGGTCTGGGTTTATCCGACGCAGTTAGACGATGGCCGGTTGCATTTTCTCGCCGACAGCAATGCCGCCATTACTAAGGGTATTATCGCACTGGTCCTCGAAACCGTTCAGGACCAAGGGATTAATGCTGTTCTTAAAACAGATATTGCGGAAAAACTGGCTCCGTTTGATTTGAAAAACCAGCTCAGTTCTAATCGCACCCAAGGCATACCGAACATGATCGCACTGATCAATGAAACGGCGGAACGATATAAGTCATGATTTGGACTGCCTTGCTCCTTATGGCAGGACCAGATGCTTCAGATGTTGAAGTAGAAGAACCCGGTTATGAGCATGACTGTTCGGCGCAACCCGTTCGGAATTTCGAGCTTCGGCTTGTCGCTTCAGATATCAAATATGCCGGGATGGGCTTTGGTTCATATTCGAACGAACCTGTATTAAATATCGAATTTTCTGAGACCGGTTACGACAAATTTGCCGCCGTTCAGAAAGGCCGCATTGGGAAGAAATTTGCCTTTTGCTTCGAAGATAAGCTGTTGAGTACGCCAGTATTAAATGAGTATATATACGGGCGAACGGCACAGGTTTCTGGCGGATATACGATAGAAGAGATCACCGAATTACAAAGCCGGATGAACAAAAATACCGAGATATCTGAGGAACCTTAAACCGGCTTCCAGACCCGCCGTTCTTCGGCAATTTTCAAGACATCAAAAGCCGCCTGCGCTGCTTGAAACTTTTTCGCAGCCTCTTCATCACCCGGATTAACGTCAGGATGAAATTCCTTGGCCATCGCGCGCCAGGCTTTTTTCACCGCTTCAAAATCAACATCGGGTGTCAGGTCAAAAATTTCCAGCGCGGTCATCTCGTCACGGGACCGACTGCCATCGCCTGATCCCATCCAGCTATAATGTTTCGCTTCCTGATAGGCATTGGCATCGCGCTGTTCGTCGGCTTCACGCTTCTTACGTTCTTCTTTGTCCAAGCCTTCGAAATAATCCCAACCGCGGTTATATTCGGCTGCGTGAGTTTGGCAGAAAAACCACTTTTCCGGGCTATTTGGTGACTTGGGCGCTGGGCAATTACCGGCCTCGTTACAACCATGGCGGTCGCACAGCTTGACCTGCTGCGCTTCACGAGAGCTTTCATAGCTGCCCCAGCGGGGAAACCCCCAATTGTCGGATCGTTTTGCTTTTGGCATTTGCGACTTTTAGCAAGGCTACGGGATCACTGCCAGCGGTAATTTTATGATGTCCGCTATGGGCGCAAAAACGGACACCAACCTTAATGGATGCTAGTAAGAAAATTCTGGTCGTTAACCGACCCGTGGGTTATGCAAACACGCAATGTCTTCCGATAAAAACTCTACAGATGGTGCGCAAAACCAGCATTATGTTCCCAAATTCATTCTACGAAACTTTCTCCAGAATGAAGACAAGGAGAGAGTGTCAGTTTTTGAAAAGTCGACCGGTCGCGGCTTTATAACTCAAATCAAAAACATAATGGCGGAACGTAGATTTCACGAATTTGCGGTGGACGATGATCACTTTGCCAGCTTCGAAGGCGTAGCTGGCAAAATGGAAGATCTCATTATTGAGACGTATAGTCGGATCGTTAAGCAGGGTAAACTGAACAGGAGTGACGAAGAACGATCATATTTGGTTTTTTTTTTGGCCTTCCAGTTTCTCAGAACACGCGCATCACGCGATAGGTTTTTAGAACTAGAGCAACAATTGTCGGATAAATTGTGCAAGGATGGGCAAACACTCGAAGACATCAGTGGACTTGGTTATGCGCCGTCGACCGAAGATGACCTGAAGGTTCAGCATATTGATTTTATACAAAGCTCGATAAAAGAATTCACTGAAATAATCGCGGGAAAGGATTTTTTTCTGATGTCTGCCCCAGCAGGCCGTGCTTTCTATTTAGGCGACAATCCCGTCAGCCTTCACAACTCTCTCAAACCGAGATCAGATTTCTTGGGAAACATAGGTTTAAGCGTAACGGGCATAGAACTATATATGCCGCTATCGTCAAAATTGATGCTTTGTGCATGGTGCCCTTCTATCATTGAGGGATTGCGGAAAACCCAGATTCAGCAGGCTAAAGAAGCCAAGGCAACAGCGTTTTCAGGTGTTACAGCCGGAAAAATTACAATGTTGCAAATGAAAGAATACCTAGAATATGCCGATTGTATCGTAACGCCAGTGACAGAGTTGATTACCAATTTCGACAGCGGAACGCCGATACTTTGCGACACTAACAATATGGATTTCTATAACTCACTTCAAATGAATTATGCTAAACAATTTGTGATTTGCAAGAATTCGGACTTTGCTTTGGCGCGTAAGTTTTTGGACACAAGCTCGGAACATGATCACAAAGGGTTTGGCTCCATTGTTTAGCGTCAAGCAACCACATTTAGTTGTCTTGAACATTTTTCATTGTCCGCTTTCGGGATAATGCGGTCATTGGTTTCGAAGATGTACTACTGATTCAAAATGGCCTTTTGGCCGAGAATACCAGAGGGTCTGTAAGCCGGGTTCTGTCCATCTTCTTGCGAAGAATAGCCAGTCATTCATCTCGGCGATGCATTGCTGCGCCGCTCTAGCAACCAACCCGGGCTGCAGGCCGAAATAGCCATATGCCGCCCCTATTTGGTTTTGCTCCAGGTGGGGTTTACCGTGCCAGATCTGTTGCCAAATCCGCGGTGCGCTCTTACCGCACCCTTTCAACGTCACGGGCCCGAAGGCGTCGCGACCTGCTTTCTGTTGCACTGTCCCTGAACAGGCGATCTCTCCCCTGCCCGCCGGACGTTATCCGGCACCTTTAAATCGTGGAGCCCGGACTTTCCTCGCGAATATTTGCATATTCCCGCGACTGGCCGACCCTCTGGTGCGCTCTATTTAGTGATTCCGCGCTCTCTGTCGAGCATTAAAGATAATAATAGCGCACGACATTCACCATCGATGACACCATCGATGTTTTTTGGGCGAAAGCGCCGCTGAAAAGCGACAACCGCGTCCTTCTCGGCGGTAATATCATAGCCAAAACGCTCCAGCGCCAGCATGAAACCGCCATCCGTCCACGGTGGTTCACCCCGGTTCAAAGATGGTTTTTTTAGCGCAATGCCATGTCTGGCAAGCCGGTCCCAATCGAATAGCTCGCCCGGATCCTGCTTTCGCGCAGGCGCCAGATCGCTATGCCCGATCACATTGGACGGTACGATGTCATGGCGTTTGACAATATCATGCGCGAGCCGCGTCACCGCATCCATTTGTTCCTCAGGAAACGGCACATAACCCCATTCATGGCCCGGATTGACGATTTCAATACCGATGCTCGCGCTGTTCACGTCTTCAATACCGCGCCAATAGCCACGCCCGGCATGCCAGGCGCGCTGTTCTTCTTTCACCATGCTGACAACCTGACCGTCCTCGGTCACCACATAATGAGCAGATACCTTGGCATCGGGATTGGCGAGCCAACCAATTGCCGACGCTGCGTCTTTCATACCCGTATAGTGCATGACCAAGATGCTAACCGGTAGCTTGCGCTCGTCAAAATTAGGAGAAGGCGTCCAGATCATGTCCATGGTCAATGCCCTCCCTCAATCACTGCAATCAAGTGACAATCGCACCTAATAGGAGCTCGGTACCGGATTGTGGCGAGACCCGCAAATCGCCGCCATTCTCACAAGACAGCTCACGCGACATCCATGCAGCGGCCGTGCGAGCGGTCAGTTCCGACTGCGGTAACGTGCCTTCCAATGCAGCGCGAATACCATCATCCAGAGCGATTTTCGGGCCTTCAGCACGGACAACCACTTCGATACCGTTATCGCCCTGCTCTGCCCCCACGTCCAATTGCCCGCCGCGAACCAGTGCTTCTCTGGCAATCAGCGCGAGGTTGAGCAATATCTTGATCGCCTTTTTCGGCAATGTTCCGTCTTGTACGGCCCACCCCAAAGTGATTTTGCCCTGATCACCGACCAGGCTTTCAACCAGTTGTTTCGCTTCGGCAGGATCAACTTCATCCCCAAATCCGCCTGCTGCTCCAAAGGCCAACCGGAAATATTTCAGCTTGTCCGCTGATGCCCGGGCGCTATCCGCGAGTAGATCAAGGCAACGGTCGCGCATTTCCGGATCCGTTTCATCTTCCAGCAGCTCCAGTCCATTGTTAATCGCACCGACTGGGCTCAATAGGTCATGGCATAATTTGGAGCAAAGCAATGCAGCGAGATCGACACCGGATTCAGACATGGGAATGGGCCCTTAACTTATGAAAACTCAATTGACCGCTGTTTGGCCGTTTGTGCTTTGGCAATCAAGGGTGATTGGATCAAACCGATCATATATTTCGCCCTTTTGGACCGCCCGCCATGCCGCAGCTTGCTGACCATCGACGATAAGCCATATCCGATCATCTGCTGCTGCCATGACAGCATCAGTTTTTGAAGGCCGCACGCTGCCCGAAGGATGGGAATGATAGTAGCCGATGATATTTGGTCCGCCATCCCGCATCGCCCGTTCGGCAGCGATTAGGTCAGAGGGATGGATTTCAAAATGACGCAGGGGATTTTCCGCAACATTCTTTGTCGCCTTAAAGCTGGAAACTGTCCTATTATAGCCAAATAGTAATCCGCAAACCTCCTCTGGAGCTGCTTGACGGGCAAGTTCCTGCAAATCATCCAATATCGCGCTTGATAACACCAGTTTCATAGCCCACATCTAGGCGATGACAGCGGGGCAATCCATAAAATCCGGCATAGTGCCCGAAACAGAGAAGAAACAGCGGCTCGACGCAGCCTTGGCTGGCTTTCTCGATGATCTATCCCGTGAGCGCATCAAAAACCTGATCACCAGCGGTAATCTGCTGATCGATGGCGCAACCTGTACCGATCCCGCGTCCAAGAAATGTGCTGGCAAGGCCTTTGCGCTGACCGTACCCGCCCCGATTGAAGGCCCAGCCCAACCGCAAGATATCCCGCTGGATGTGGTATTTGAAGATGATCATCTGATCGTCGTCAACAAACCAGCGGGCCTCGTGGTCCACCCTGCCGCTGGTCACCCCGATGGCACGTTGGTCAACGCCCTGCTCCATCATTGCAAAGGCCAGTTATCCGGTATTGGCGGGGTGACGCGCCCCGGGATTGTCCACCGGATCGATAAGGATACTTCCGGATTGATGGTAGCGGCCAAAACCGACAAAGCCCATCAGGGCCTGACCGCTTTATTTGCGGCCCATGATATCGAGCGGCGCTATCTAGCTATTTGCAATGGGCGTCCGAATCCGCATTCGGCGACGATTGAAGGCAATATTGGGCGCAGTAACGTTGATCGCAAGAAAATGGCTGTTGTAGGTGATGATAAAGGCAAGCCGGCCATGACCCATTATACGACCAAGGAACCCCTAAATGGTGCCACTTTGGTCGAATGTACTCTGGAAACAGGGCGCACCCATCAGGTGCGGGTCCATATGTCCCATATCGGGTATAGTCTTATCGGCGACCCGCTATATGGTACTCGTCGAAAATCATTGCTTTCCGGCAGAAAAGATATTCGATTTTGCCGGCAGGCCCTACATGCTGCTATTCTTGGATTTGTTCACCCCATAACGGATGAAAAATTGTTATTTAACTGTAACTTTCCACCCGATATGCAGGAACTATTCAGTAAGTTGCGTGTATAGATATTAGATACTATATGGAATGAGACCAATGGGTGCTTGATGAGGCCCGGCGGCAAACCAGAGAAGGAACAAAAATGGCTAATAATAGCAATGTTCCGGCAAAAATCCCTGCCTTAGGGGGGGACGCGAGCCTGAACCGTTATCTTTCGGAAGTCCGTAAATTTCCGTTATTGAAACCCGAACAAGAATATATGCTGGCGAAACGCTATTCTGAACATAAAGATCAGGAAGCAGCGGCTCAGCTAGTAACGTCTCACCTGCGACTCGTGGCCAAAATCGCCATGGGCTTTCGCGGCTATGGCCTGCCCGTCTCGGATTTGATTTCCGAAGGCAATGTCGGCTTGATGCAGGGCGTCAAGAAATTTGAACCCGATAGAGGCTTCCGCCTGGCAACCTATGCCATGTGGTGGATCCGCGCGTCGATACAGGAATATGTATTGCGTAGCTGGAGCCTCGTAAAAATGGGTACAACCGCCGCGCAGAAGAAGCTTTTCTTCAACCTGCGCCGGATGAAAAACAATCTCGAAGCCTTTGAAGACGGCGATTTGTCACCCGAAGACGTGAACAAGATTTCCACCGATCTGGGCGTTGCTGAGCATGAAGTGGTCAATATGAACCGCCGCATGTCCATGGGCGGCGATGCTTCGCTCAACGTAACTTTGTCAGAAGATGGCGAAGGCGCTCAGTGGCAGGATACGCTCGAAGATGACGGTCCACTGCATGATCAGCAAATTGCTGACGCGCAGGAAGCTGATTTCCGCCACGATATGCTGACCGAAGCAATGGAATCGCTCAACGAACGCGAACAGCATATCCTTGCTGAACGGCGGTTGTCGGAAGATCCAAAGACGCTGGAAGACCTGAGCAAGGTCTATGAAGTCAGCCGCGAACGGATTCGCCAGATTGAAGTGCGTGCATTTGAGAAGCTGCAAAAAGCGATGCTGCGTATTGCTGGAGAAAAACAACTGCTTACAGCGGGTTGATTCTTCAACTTCCAACAATTTCTAAAGGTTTTAGCGCCCCGAAACAGCATTTGTTTTCGGGGCGCTTTTTCATTATCTGATAGTCATGGCAACAAAATCCCGCCGAAAAACAAAAGGCCTGCCCTTGCGCCTCATCAAGCTGCTTTTCCGGCTGATCATCTATTTCCTGTTAATAACCATTGCCTGGGTCGGATTACTGGCCTTCGTGCCGCCACCGATCACCGCAACAATGATCATGGACGAAAGCAGCATTACCAAGGATTGGGAACCGCTGGAATCCATATCCCCCAATCTTGCGCGCGCGGTCATCGCGGCCGAAGACAGCAAATTTTGCAGCCATGACGGCTTTGATCGCGAAGCCATACGCTCGGCCATCAAGCGCAATGCCCAGGGAGGCCGTATCCGCGGCGGCTCCACGATATCCCAGCAAACCGCGAAAAATGTCTTTCTCTGGCAAGGGGGCGGCTATTTCCGCAAGGGGTTGGAGGCCTATTTCACATTCCTGATCGAGAAAATCTGGGGCAAGAAACGAATTATGGAGGTCTATCTCAATGTCGCCGAGACCGGGATAGGGACATATGGCGCGCAAGCCGGTGCCCAGCGCTATTTCAAGAAAGACGCCTCAGAACTGACCAAGATCGAAGCCGCACGTATTGCAGCCGCCCTGCCCCTACCCAAGAAACGCGCCGTTATCAGCGCGAGCGGCTTTACACGGCGTTATGGCAATACGATTGCGGCGCGGATTAATGTGGTGAAGCGTGAAGGATTGGATAACTGCGTTTATGAGTAGCTCTTTGGCGGTTGCTAATGTCCGCTTTGGGCGCAAAAGCGGACATTAGTATTGTTCGGAAACTAAACGACTTTGGACCTAGGCAAGACATACCATCTGAATTTTTTATCAAAGTTCTGTGCGTCGGTATGCTTTGAGAACCCAAGCTTATCGAGGACTTTCATCGACGAGAGATTTTCGGGCATTACGCCTGCTATAATTTGATCAATTTGGAACTTATTGAAACCGAAGTTGATCACGGCTCGACCTGCTTCGGTGGCAATCCCGTGCCGCCATTGATCGAATGCGAACCGATATCCAAAGTCAACGTATCCCTCCATTTGTTTGAAGCCGCTGAATCCTATCAATTTTTCCGAATTTTTTAACAAAACGGCATAGCGGGAAATTCCCGATGCCTTCTCACGCGCAATGCAATCAAAAACGTAATTTTGTGCTCGTTCACGGCTGTGAGGTTCGCCGTTACCCAAGAAACGTACGACGTTCCAATCGGCGACTATGTCAGCGTATTGATCAACGTCCTCTCTTTTGAACGTTCTGATCAACAAACGCTGGGTCGTTAGTTCCATAACGAACCAAAGCTAACCCATCCATCAACAATCGAAAAGATTGATTTTATAATTTGGTTGCTCCTAGTGTCCGCTGTCGGGATATGCAGCCATGGGCATCGTGATCCTACCGGCTCTGGCCTTATTCAAGGCGAGTTTATTCATACTTCCGTCAAAATTCGTTGATAATCATCGCTGGATTTTTTGAACCAACTAGGGGGCTGAAATGCGAACGGGAGGCTGTCGATGTGGAGCAATTAAATTCAGCATTGCGGGAGAACCGTTGGGGGGAGTCGCATGTCATTGCCGCGACTGCCAATACGCATCGGGTGGAGCTGCCAACTTAACATGGGTTTTCGAAAGCATTGAATTTACGATAGAACAAGGCAGCCCGAAATGTTTCAAGGCAAACTCTCATAACGGCGGCACTTTTTTTTGTGACAATTGTGGCGTGCAAATTTTTTCACGCCCTGACAGCAATCCTGAACTTATCGCGATAAAAGTTGGTGCTCTCGAAGATCCGTCGGGTTTTGCTGTCGAAGCCGACATTTGGATGGCTTCTGCCCCACCATGGCATCGATCACATAACGGCGCAGCTCAATTCGCAGAGAATATACCGAAGGCTTCAATATGACTTTAAGTTGAGCCGATCTTATTGTCCGCTTTCGGTATAAAGCAGACATAAAGAAGCGCTAAATAAAGTCTGCGCTTCTGAAGGAATGACCTAAGAACTAAGCCGCGTCTTCCTTCTTGGCTTTGCTGCTCTTCGCAATCACCTTCACCGGCTCTTTGGTTCCAGCGACCACATCCTTGTCGATAACAATCTCATCAACACCTTCCAGATCAGGAAGGTCGAACATGGTATCCAGCAGGATGTTCTCAACGATGGACCGAAGGCCACGTGCGCCGGTTTTCCGTTCGATTGCTTTATTACCAATCGCGACAAGCGCATCGTCGGTGAAAGTCAGGCCAACATCTTCCAGTTCAAACAGTTTTGCATATTGTTTGACCAGTGCGTTTTTCGGTTCCTGTAAAATCTGAACCAGCGCATCGATATCGAGGTCTTCCAGCGTTGCAATGACTGGCAAACGACCAACAAACTCAGGAATAAGCCCGAATTTCAAAAGATCCTCTGGCTCGCCATCGGCCAGCAGCTTGCCAATCTTGCGTTCTTCCGGTGCCGCGACATGGGCGCCAAAGCCGATTGATTTGGCTTCCAAGCGGTCACCAATGATCTTTTCCAGGCCAGCAAAAGCACCGCCACAAATGAACAAGATGTTTGTTGTATCCACTTGCAGGAATTCCTGCTGTGGATGCTTACGGCCACCCTGCGGTGGAACACTGGCGGTTGTGCCTTCCATAAGCTTCAACAAGGCCTGCTGAACGCCCTCACCTGATACATCGCGGGTAATGGAGGGATTTTCCGCCTTACGGCTGATTTTGTCGATTTCATCGATATATACGATGCCGCGCTGCGCTTTCTCAACATTATAGTCGGACGATTGCAGCAGTTTCAGGATGATATTCTCGACATCCTCACCAACATAACCGGCTTCGGTCAATGTCGTGGCGTCAGCCATTGTGAAAGGTACATCAAAGGTTTTCGCCAGAGTCTGCGCCAGAAGCGTTTTACCACAGCCAGTAGGCCCAACGAGCAGAATGTTCGATTTCGCCAGCTCAATATCGCCAGATTTCGCGGCATGGTTGAGACGTTTATAGTGGTTGTGAACAGCCACAGACAGCACGCGCTTCGCCCGGTCCTGACCAATCACATAGTCGTTCAAGACATCACAGATTTCCTGCGGCGATGGCACTTCACCATCTTTTTTGCCGGTAATTGCGCCTTTGGTTTCTTCGCGGATAATGTCGTTGCAAAGCTCAACACATTCATCGCAAATGAAAACGGTAGGTCCAGCAATCAGCTTGCGGACTTCATGTTGGGACTTTCCGCAGAACGAGCAGTACAGCGTGCTCTTCGAATCAGATCCCGTCAATTTCGTCATAAAAAGTCCTTAAAAATAGGCTAGAAACAGCAATCTAACCCTCAAAATACAAAATGCTACCGCTTTTTTTAGCGTCCTTAACAGCAGGTGATAAGTCTATCAAAAGCGGCTTAATTTTCATTTAGGCCCGCGATAACGCCTTATTTAGCATCTTCATCAGCAGGCTTTGGCCGTTTATCGTATACTTCGTCAACAATTCCAAAAGCCTTAGCTTCATCGGCTTCCAGGAACGTATCACGATCCATCGCCTTTTCGATCTCTTTAATCGGCTTACCGGTATATTTCGCATAGAGCTCATTCATACGGCTGCGAATCCGCAAGATTTCTTTCGCCTGAATTTCAATGTCGGATGCCATGCCCTGTGCGCCGCCAGAAGGCTGATGCACCATGATACGGGCATTGGTTGTTGCCATGCGCATCCCGGGTTCACCGGAAGCAAGCAGGAAGCTGCCCATAGAAGCCGCTTGACCGACACAAACCGTGCCAACACGAGGACGGATATATTGCATCGTGTCATGGATCGCCATGCCAGCAGTCACAACGCCGCCTGGTGAGTTGATATAGAGGTAAATGTCCTTCTTTGGATTTTCCGACTCCAGAAACAATAGCTGGGCGGTAATGATCGAGGCCATTCCGTCCTCAACCTGACCAGTTACAAAGACGATGCGCTCCCGCAGTAACCGCGAGAAAATGTCAAAGCTGCGCTCTCCGCGGTTGGATTGTTCAATAACGACGGGAACAAGAGCGTCGACGATCGGATCATGCATGGTAGTTTTGTGCCTTCTGTAAAAGTCAGGATTTAAAAATAGGGAGCGCCGTCAAACGGAGTCCCCACCCGTTGAGCCCTACATCGGTGTATCTTAAACAATGTTCAAGTCGATTAAGGATTTTTTCCAGACGATATTGATAATTTGATGCCGTTGCGCATCAATTGCCCGCTCGCTATGAACGTAAAAGATCAAAACAATCCCGTTCTTCAGGAGAAATTTATGCCTTCATACTCGCCATCCATCCCCGAATTTCAAGCCGAAGAAGATAATGGCGCGGGTGACCCAATGGCCTTCATGATGAAACGGCTGCTAGAAACGCGAACAGTGATGATTTTCGGCGGTGTCGATCAAAAACTGGCGGAGCGGGTTTCAGCACAAATGCTATATCTCGACCATATCAGCGACGAACCCATCCGCTTGCTCATCAATTCACCGGGCGGGCATGTGGAGTCGGGCGATACAATTCACGACCTTATCGAATATATTAGCGCTCCCGTGGCTGTGATCGGTACGGGCTGGGTGGCCAGCATCGCGACCCACATTTTTCTCGGGGTTCCTGCAAAACAGCGCTTTTGCTTGCCCAATACGCGTTTTCTTATCCATCAGCCCTCTGGCGGAGCAGGCGGCAAGGCCTCGGATATTGCGATTCAAGCCGAGGAAATCGTAAAAATGCGAGAAAGAATAGCCCAAAAAATAGCGGAAGCGACCGGTCAGAAGATTGACCGCGTGCTTGAAGATATTGACCGGGACTATTGGATGTCGACTGATGAGGCCAAAGAATATGGGATATTAGGCACTGTCATCAACAAGGCGAGCGAAGTAAGCTTTTAACGCCGCCGTGAGTATCACTAGCCGGAAATGCCCCGCATATTCGGGCATTTCCGGCTAGTTTATAAATTGAAAATTATTTTTTCGCTGCAGGTTTCTTGGCTGCTGGCTTCTTAGCAGCAGGCTTTTTCGCCGGAGCTTTCTTGGCTGGAGCCTTTTTGGCTGGCGCTTTGTCAGCTGCTTTTTTAGCAGGTGCTGCTTTTGCGGCTGGCTTCTTCGCTGCCGGCTTTTTGGCCGCTGGCTTCTTGGCAGCAGCCTTTTTCGCCGGCGCCTTTTTCTTAGCTGGCTTGGCTTCTGCTTCGTCTTCCGCCTCGATGGCCTCTTCCAACTGTTCGCGGGTTACCGTCTTGTCGGTAATTTCAGCTTTTTCGAACAGGAAGTCGACGACCTTGTCTTCGTACATTGGTGCACGAAGCTGGGCAGCAGCCATCTGGTCTTGCTGGATATATTCCACGAACCGCTGGCGGTCTTCTTCGCGATATTGCTGGGCTGCCTGCTGGATCAACATGGACATTTCCTGCTGGCTGACTTCCACACCATTGGCTTGTCCAATTTCGGAAAGGAGCAGACCAAGGCGAACCCGGCGGACGGCGATCTCGCGATACTCGTCCTTCTCGTCTTCCATCTCTTTCTTCGCAGCTTCTGGATCTTCTTCCTGAGCGGCTTCCTGTTCCAGCTGCTGCCAAATCTGGTTGAACTCGGCTTCCACCATGGTTGGTGGTACTTCAAAATCATGCGACGCAGCCAATTGGTCGAGCAATTTGCGCTTCATATGCGTGCGGGTAAGGCCGTTAAGCTCTTGCTCGATCTGACCTTTGAGCAATTCCGTAAGCTGCTCGAGACCTTCAAGGCCCATGGCTTTCGCCATTTCATCATCAGCTTTCGACGCTTTGGCCGTCTGCACTTCACCGATAACAACATCAAATGTCGCATCTTTGCCCTTCAGGGTCTCAACATTATAGTCTTCCGGGAAGGTCACTTTAACCAGCACTTCGTCATTGGCTTTTTTGCCAACCAACTGGTCTTCAAAACCAGGGATCAGGCGGCCAGAACCAAGCTCAATCGCCATGCCCTCGCCTTTACCACCATCAAATGGCACGCCGTCGACTTTACCTTCAAAGTCGATCAGACACTGGTCACCGATTTTGGCTTTGTGGCTCTTGGCAGCCGTTTCAAACTGCTTCTGACTTTCAGCAAATTTCTCAAGTGATTCCTGAACCGTTTTCTCGTCCGCTTCGACCTGCAAGCGCTCCAGCTTGATATCATCAACGGATGGTGTCGGAACTTCAGGTAAAATCTCTAGCTCAACTTTAACTTCAGCATCTTTACCGGCTTCGTAGCCATCAGCCAGCGTAACACTGGGCTGCATAGCGGGACGCAGCTTATTATCGGCGATAGTTTTTTCAACGCTTTCCTGCACGGTGCTGCTCAGAGCATCCTGCATCAAGGCATCATTATGCATCTTGCGAACCAGATTCACTGGAACTTTGCCTTTACGGAAACCCGGCATATTGACCTGAGGAGCCAGTTTCTTGACCTCATTATCCACACGCGTTTCGATGTCCTTCGCGGAGATTTTGATGTCATAGGCCCGTTTCAGACCTTCGTTCAGCGTTTCAACAATCTGCATGATTACCCTTTAATGCCTTCATTATTTCTATTTCGATCTGTTTTTCGGTGAATTTGGTGCGGGCGAAGGGACTCGAACCCCCACACCCGAAGATACCAGAACCTAAATCTGGCGCGTCTACCAATTCCGCCACGCCCGCACGAGTTCCACCGTCAAACACTATCGAATTTTGATTGACGCGTGCGCCTAGCGGATCACTGCCCAAAGGGCAAGCCCACTTTGCGCGTTCGCGTCGCTATTCTATCCTGCCCGATTAACCTGCTGGACCGAGCGTCTTTTTCAAAAGCTCATTCACAACCTGTGGATTGGCCTTCCCTTGCATCGCTTTCATAGTTTGGCCGACAAAAAATCCGAACAATTTATCCTTACCACCGCGATATTCGGCAACTTTATCTTCATTTGCCGCCATGACGTCAGCAATGACTTTCTCGATCGCGCCCGTGTCAGATTCTTGTTTAAGGCCCTTTTCTTCGACGATTTTGGCTGCTCCATTGCCGGTCTCGAGCATGATCTCGAACACCTGCTTGGCGATTTTTCCTGAAATTGTGCCATCTGCGATCAGTCCAAGAAGTTCTGCAGCCTGCTGCGGTGAAACAGGGCTTTGTTCGATAGATAGCCCCATTTTATTCAGCGCACCGAATAGTTCGGAGGTCAACCAATTAGCCGCTGAACTCGCTATTTTCTCAGGCTCGTCGGTGGTTTCCAGCAATTCTTCGAACCATAGAGCGGTTTCATGCTCGGCGGTAAGAACGGCAGCGTTATAGGCGCTTAGGCCCAGAACATTTTTGTACCGTGCCCGCTTTTCGTCCGGAAGCTCGGGCAGACTCGCTTTGCAATCGAAGATAAAGTCATCTTCCAACTCCAGCGGAAGCAGATCCGGGTCCGGGAAATAGCGATAATCATGCGCATCTTCTTTGGAGCGCATGGATCGGGTTTCGTTCTTGTCGGGGTCAAACAGGCGGGTTTCCTGAACAATTTCACCGCCTTCTTCCAAAACATCGACCTGACGCTGGGCTTCATATTCGATGACCTGTTGAATGAAGCGCAGAGAGTTAACGTTTTTCGTTTCTGTCCGAATACCTAGTTCGTCGCCGGGTTTACGGACGGAAACATTGACGTCGGCGCGCATGCTACCCTGTTCCATATTGCCGTCACAGCTGCCAACATAACGGAGAATTGATCTGAGCTTACGGACATAAGCCGCTGCTTCTTTGGGCGATGTCATATCCGGCATGGATACAATTTCCATCAACGCCACGCCGCAGCGGTTCAGATCGACATAGCTCATTGTTGGATGCTGATCATGCATCAACTTGCCGGCGTCCTGCTCAATATGGATACGCTCAACACCTACGGTTTTGCCATGAGCATCAGGATCTTTCTCATCAAGCGAAATCTCGACTTTTCCTTCACCAACAATCGGGTGATAAAGCTGGGAAATCTGATAGCCCTGCGGCAAATCGGCGTAGAAATAATTTTTCCGGTCAAAACGCGAATATTTGTTAATCTGCGCGTTAATCGCCAAGCCCGTGCGCACGGCCTGACGGACACATTCCTTATTCAGCACGGGCAGCATGCCGGGCATTGCCGCGTCGACAAGGCTTACCTGCGTGTTCGGTTCTGCGCCAAATTCGGTGGATGCACCAGAGAACAGTTTTGCATTGGAGGTTATCTGCGCATGAACTTCAAGGCCGATTACGACCTCCCATTCACCCGTTGAGCCCTGGATTCTGTAGGTTGATTCAGTCATACTCACCACCACTGCTCCGGCTTCGCTACAAAGCCGGCTCGTTCTTCTAAAGCAAGACCCGCGTTAAACACGCTCTGTTCGTCCAGTGCCTTACCAATAATCTGCAATCCCAAAGGAAGCCCCTGCCCGTCCAGTCCAGCTGGAACGGATATAGCTGGCAATCCCGCCAAGCTGCTCGGTACCGTGAACACATCGTTCAGATACATGGCCAGCGGATCATCGCTTTTATCACCCAATCCAAAGGCCGCGCTGGGTGCAGTTGGTGTCAGCAGCAGGTCGCAGCTTTCCCAGGCCTTGTCGAAATCCTGCGAAATCAACGTCCGCACTTTCTGCGCCTGTGTGTAATAAGCGTCATAATAGCCCGCCGACAGCACATAGGTGCCGATCATGATCCGGCGCTTCACCTCTGGGCCAAAGCCGGATTCGCGGGTCGCTGCATACATGTCCTGCAGCCCTGCCCCATCCGGCAGATCGCGCATGCCATAACGCACGCCATCATAGCGCGCGAGATTGGACGACGCCTCTGCTGGCGCGATGATATAATAAGCGGGCAGAGCATATTTCGTATGCGGCAGCGACACGTCGACGATTTTCGCGCCCGCATCTTTGAGCCACTCGATCCCCTGTTGCCACAAAGCATCAATTTCTGGCGGCATATTATCGACGCGATATTCCTTCGGGATACCGATACGTTTGCCTGCAAGATCGCTTTTCAGGCCCGCTTCCCATTCAGGAACTGGCAGATCGAGCGAGGTTGAATCTTTGGGATCAAAGCCCGCCATCGATTCCAGCATGATCGCACAATCGCGAACGTCATGAGCCATAGGTCCTGCCTGATCGAGCGAACTGGCAAAGGCAATCGTGCCCCAACGTGAGCAACGACCGTAAGTAGGTTTAAATCCGGTAATACCCACAAATGCCGCTGGCTGACGGATAGACCCGCCGGTATCGGTACCGGTTGCTGCTGGACAGATCCGCCCCGAAACCACAGCTGCGCTGCCGCCCGAGGAACCGCCAGGAGCCAAATCTGTATTGCCGCCATCATTGCGGCGCCATGGTGAAATCACATTGCCGAATGCACTGGTTTCATTGGAAGAGCCCATAGCAAACTGGTCCATATTCAGTTTGCCCAGCATCCCTGCGCCAGCCTTGAACAGATTAGCCGACACGGTTGATTCATATTGCGGGGTAAACCCGTCGAGAATCAAGCTACCTGCCGTCGTTGCAACGCCTTCGGTACAGAACAGGTCTTTCATGCCAATCGGCACGCCCGCCATTTTTCCAAGCACTTCGCCCGCCGCTTTGGCTTTATCGGTCGCTTCCGCTGCAGCCAGCGCGTGGTCTGGCGTCTCCACCAGAACCGCATTTAATGATTTCGCTGCACTAACCCGCGATATGAATGTCTCGGCCACTTCCTTGGCGGTAAAATCGCCCGAAGCCACACCGCTGCGGATGCCCGCAATGCCCAGTTCAAAAATCTCAGCCATTATTCGATCACCTTCGGTACGGCAAAGAAGCCATGTTCCGCCGCTGGCGCATTGGCGAGCACCTTGTCGCGAACTGCGCCATCGGTCACAACATCATCGCGCAAGCGCAGCTTATTGGGGATTACCGCGGTCATTGGTTCGACGTTGGAGCAATCCACTTCGCTCAATTGTTCTACCCATCCGAGGATATTGTTGAGCTCTGGCACCAATGCGTCGGCTTCTGCCTCAGTTACGGCGATCCGAGACAGGCTTGCGATCTTTTTGACGGTTTCTTTATCGACTGACATGATTCATTCTTTATCGGTTCATCTTTTTTCGGGTAAGGGCGCAATGATTGTGTACTTCGCGCCGCTAGCATTGGCGCGAGGCCGCTTCAAGGTGAATGAGCGGCATAAGCCCAAATTGGAGTAAAATAATTGGTACGTAAGTTTCTCTATTTCGTTGCAGTCATGATCGTATTGGTCATCGCGGGCGCGTTCATCTTGAACGTCTATGGAGAAGAACTGGCCGAAGTTGTATTCGTGCCTGATACCGAATTTCAAGCCCAAGAAGTGTTGGAAGACAGTATTTATGCTGATGTTTCAATGTGGTATGCGCGGCCCGAGATAAAAAAAGGCAATCCGGCCCTGTGGCTGCCGCAAGGCTATGAGCCGACAGGAAGCGCACCTAGAGATGACGAGCGAGCGGCGATATTCTTTGTCCATCCGACATCTTTTATCGACAAATCAAAATGGAATGCGCCTCTCGGGCATAAAGAAACAGAAGATCGTACGAAAATCTTCCTTCGGGGACAGGCAAGCGCCTTTAACAAAGCCGGGGATGTTTGGGCCCCACGTTACCGTCAAGCTACGCTCGGCGCTTTTCTGACAGAGAAGAAAGAAGGAGAGCAAGCTCTGGATGCAGCTTATCAGGATGTCCTAATCGCCTTCGACTATTTCATCCGCGAAGTCCCCGATGATCGCCCGATCATATTGGCGGGTCATAGCCAAGGTAGCTTGCATCTGACTAATTTGCTGAAAGACCGGGTAGCTGGCACGCCGCTGGCAAACCGGATCGTCGCGGCTTATGTCGTCGGCTGGCCGGTATCGGTTGAAGCAGACGTTCCGGCCTTGGGTCTCGACGTGTGCGAAGCTGCCGACCAGTCCAATTGCCTGTTGAGTTGGGAAAGCTTTGCCGAACCCGCTGATTATGGCCGAATCATTGAGGTTTACGACACAACTATCGGGTTTAACGGTGAGCCACGCAAAGACACTCAATTGCTGTGCAGCAACCCGATCAATGGCAACATCAATTCCGAATCAGCCGCGGAACTCAATCTGGGAACATTGGTCCCCAATGATGAGCTGAGCGATGCGACACTGGTTGAGGGTGCTGTTCCTGCGCGCTGCGATGATCGCGGTTTCCTGCTCATCGGCGATCCGCCTGATCTGGGTCCCTACACCCTGCCCGGCAATAATTATCACGTCTATGATTACAGCCTGTTCTGGCGTAACGTCCGCGAGGATGTGATGAAAAGGATGACTGCATTTCTCTCGCGTTAATGACAGACGACCGGAAGGCTTTTCGCGCAGCCCTGCCCAATGGCGGACGCTTGCTTGGCCTTGATGTCGGGACCAAAACCGTGGGTATGGCGCTGTGCGATGCCCAGTGGATGATCGCAACGGCTGCCGAGACAATAGAACGACGCAAATTCTCGAAAGATCTCGAACGAATCAAGGCCGTCATTGCGAACCAATATGTCACCGGGTTTGTCGTTGGCCTGCCGCTTAATCTGGACGGCAGCCAGAGCAAACAGACACAGGCAGCCAAATCCTTCGCGCAAAATTTACGGCCCGTTGGACTGCCGATATTATTGTGGGACGAACGCTGGAGCACACAGGCGGTTACACGCGATCTGATTGCCGCCGATGTCAGCCGGAAACGCCGCAGCGAAGTGGTCGATCAAATGGCAGCCGCTTATATATTGCAGGGAGCGATTGACGGGCTTGCCGCGATAGAATGATGGCTCTATAGGGCTGGCTTTAATGACATCGCAGCAAACAGGTTCACCGCCGACCACAGGGCAGACCGCCGGACATCAGTTTCCCGCTGGATCGGACGCTTTTCCACATCGCCATCTATTGGGTATCGCCGGATTGCAGCCGTGGGAGATATTATTTCTCCTGAAAGAGGCGGAGCAATGGGTCGATCTGAACCGCCAATCCAGCAAACATGCCGACCGGCTTGACGGCCTGACGGTCATCAATGCTTTTTTCGAGAATAGTACGCGCACGCTGCTGTCTTTCGAGATTGCCGGCAAAAGAATGGGCGCGGACGTGGTCAATATGCATGCAGCGCAATCCAGCGTTAAAAAGGGCGAAACGTTGATTGATACAGCGGTAACGCTCAATGCGATGCGTGCCGATGCTATCGTGATTCGCCATGCCAGCTCTGGCGCGGTGCAGCTGATTGCTGACAAAGTGGACTGCCCTGTCCTCAATGCTGGCGATGGTAGTCATGAGCATCCCACACAAGCCCTGCTCGACGCGCTTACTATCCAGCGCCGCAAAGGGGATATTAGCGGCCTGACCGTGACTATTTGCGGTGATGTTATGCATAGCCGCGTGGCCCGCTCTAATATCTATTGCCTGACGACCTTGGGCGCAAAGGTAAGAGTGTGCGCGCCAACCTCGCTTTTGCCAGCAGCTCTCGATCGCATGAATGTTGAAGCTTTTTCAAATTTCGATGAAGCTCTTGAAGGTGCAGATGTTGTGATGATGCTCCGGCTTCAAAGCGAACGTATGAACGGTGATTTTATTCCCAGCCCAAGAGAATTTCATCACCTTTATGGTTTGACCAGAGAACGCCTTGCTGTGGCAAAACCTGATGCATTGGTGATGCACCCCGGACCTATGAATCGCGGCGTCGAGATTAGCAGTGATATAGCCGACGATCCCGATCGATCGACCATTACCGAACAAGTTGAAATGGGGGTCGCCGTCCGAATGGCATGCCTAGACGTTCTGACCCGAAGATCTCGTGGCGTGAAGGGCTGGTCATGAAAAAGCTTTTTATCAATGCCCAGGTCTTGCGCCCCGGAGCCGAATTGCCGGAGCCGGTTCAGGTCAGCATAGCGGGCGACCATATTTGTGAAGTTGGTCTGGACATAGACGGGCAGGATCATGATATCGTTGACTGCACGGGGCATTTGCTTGCTCCCGGAATCATCGACCTCGGTGTTTTTGCGATCGACAAACCGGCGTTTCACTATGGCGGTATCACGCGCGCAGCCCTGATGCCGGATCAGTCGCCGGTGCTCGATTTGCCTGCGATGATCAAACATAACGCATCGGAAGGAAAGCCAGACCTTTGGTCTCATCCCCTCGCCGCTGCCACAAAAGGACTGAAAGGCACCGAACTGGCAGAAATCGGTCTGATGAAACAAGCGGGTGCTCGTGCTGTCGCCACCGGTAGAAGCTGGATCGCCGATAGCGGTATCATGCTCAAGCTTCTGCACTATTGCCATTCACTGGATATGCCAGTGATTGTACATAGCGAAGATAGCGGTCTGACCGCAGGCGCCGTTGCAACCGCTGGCGAAACGGCGACCCGCTTGGGCCTGTCCAGCGCGCCAGCGTCGGCGGAAGCGCTGTCTATCGCTCGTGATATCGCACTGGTTCGGGAAAGTGGCGCTCACGTGCATTTTCGGCAAGTAACGACGGCCCAAGGTCTTGATCTGATTCGCGCCGCAAAAGCTGAAGGCTTGCCAGTGACATGCGGGATCACTCCGGCCCACCTATTCCTGTCCGATATTGCCACCAGCGACTTTAGAACCTTTGCAAAACTGTCGCCGCCCTTGCGTAGCGAAGAAGATCGGCAAGCTTGTCTGGACGCGATTAAGGATGGCACGATAGACGTCATTTCCTCTGGCCATGACCCCCGCGGCCCTGAAGACAAGCGTTTGCCATTTGCCGAGGCCCAATCCGGTACAGCAGGTGCAGAAACATTATTGGCGCTCTCGCTCAACCTCGTTCGAGACGGGCTGATCAATATCCACCGCCTGTTTGAACTGCTTTCGACAACACCCGCCAAGATATTGGGCGTGGAAGCCGGGCAGATCGCGAAAGGCTACGAAGCAGACCTGATTTTGATCGATCAGGAGGCACCGTGGCAGGTTGATACGCGCAAGATGGCAGCATCTGCTGGCAACACCCCTTTTGACAAGCTGCCCGTGCAAGGTCGGGTGCGCGCCATATATAAGGGCGGAAAAGCACTTTAGCTTTCCCGCCCCAATGAAACTTAATTTTTGGAAACTTTAGCGCGCGGCTAGTTTCCGTGGTGCTTTGTTAGCCATCTGAGTTGGGCGAACATTCTTCACATTGCGCACGATGCAAGCACCGCCATTGGCCTTGATGCCGACGCACATGTCTTTAGCAGACTGTTCGTTGCCGAAGCCCATAGCGGCGAGACGATAAAGCGTTTTACCGTTCCGCTGAATTGTCGAGCTTGCATGTTGGAAAGATGCCAGATCCTTATTCTGTGCAGACAGGATGCCCCAAGCACGCTTCACGTTCTCAGGTGAAGAAAATACACCGAGTTGAACAAGGTGCTTGCTACCAGAAATCGACCGTGCCCGCGGTGTGAAAGCAACTTTCTGCATCACTGGCTTCACAGCCGAGATAGCCTGTATCGCTGCACTTTCAACCGAAACTGGTTTTGTTACCGCTGGCTTTGCAGCAGGAGCTTCCACTATGAATTTCTTCTTAGGAGCAATAGGTGCTGGCTTTGCAACAGGGGCCTTCACAGCAGGTTTGCTGGCTGGAACGGCAACTTTGGTCACTTTGACGTTGTTTTCCTTGGCCATGAAATCGACCTCGGAATCAGCTACTGGCGCAGGGCCAACGGCTGGCAATGGTGTATCGCGATCAAAGCTGGCGACTTCGCGGTTATAATCTTGTGCAGGCGTTGCTGCTGCAACAGCTGGCATAGCTGGCGCCGCGTTCAGCGCGAGACGAACCGGTTGACCCGGATCATTAGCAACTGGCTCTACATTCAACAAAGAAGCAACACGCACTTCATAGGCACCGGGACGGGCCATTTGCGCCCATTGCATGATACGATTGTCGACAGTAGCCGGTGTCATATCTTGCATCGCCATTAATTTGGCTTCTTTCCAACGGCCATCCAAAGCATAGGCAAGGCCCAGATTCTGGCGGGTACGGCCGGTTACGTTGGAACTGCGGATAGCTTCTTCCAACGTAGCAATGGCGGCTTTGGAATCACCTGTCAGAGCCAATGCCAGACCATAGTCGGCGGTTGGAATGGACTGACGGTTATTCTCAATCAGCTGCTTCGCTTTATTGGCTTTACCTTGGGCCAATTGCGACAGGCTCAGGCTCAAAATGGTGCGCGCATCGTTTTGTCCCAGTTCCATCGCATCCAGAAAACTACGTTCCGCGGAATAGAAACGGCCAGCAGCCATATAAGACTGACCAAGCAATGCCCGTGTTTCAGGATCGCTGCCCACACCGGCAACAGACCGCTCTGCAAAAGCTATGGCTTTCTCAACCTGGCCCTTACGCAAAGCCTTTTCAGCTTTTTTGGCATATTTCGCGCCATCTTTAACCGTAGCCGGTTTGCTCGATGAAGATGCGACCGAACCACCTCCAAATGGACCACAACCGGTCAGGGTTGTTGTAATAACCATGGTCGAAGCGGCCAGTTTCAATATCGTATCGCGTTTCATTTCAATGCCCTCGCAATTAAATTCTATATCTTCAGTTTAAGCAGCGCCGCGTGACGGAATGCGCTCTGCTAAGTCTTCAAGTTCGGGGATAGACCTCAAATATTCATCCACGGCTTTGGTTACCAACTGCTGTGCAGAAACATTCTTCACAGCCGTCGCCAACCGCAGTTTTAGGTGCCTGTCAGCGTCCAACCGTAAGGTAAACGCGGCTTTCGCTTTGCGTGTCCGCGACTTCTGTGCTGGACGACGTGTTTTTGTAGCATTCTTGGCTTCAGCTGCCTTTTTGCGCGGTGGAGGTGCAACGCCAATGCTGGAACTTTCAGCAACGGGAGCTACTTCGCGAGAAATTGAAAGTGGAACTGGAACAACGGGTTCTGCCGAAACCGGCTTTGCCTGTTGTACTGGCTCTGGTTCGGCCACGACCTCTTCGCGTTTTGGATGCTGGCTGAGTTTTGCAGCAATTTCTTCCTGCTGTTTCTTGACCGCTGGAACAACGTCAGGAATCGCTCCTGCCAAAGGATTGTAATGGTACTGATCCGCATCAACAGGGCCTTGTGAGCCGGCTGGAGTAGCTTCGTGATCAGGATTGGTGTCATAACCCATGTCGTTCCAGCCCAGATCTTCATTTTCGTGATCAGGCTCCGACGGAACAGCCATTCCCTGGCGTCGCATGGCTGGTTTTGCACCGCCTTTACGTGCCAGAAGAGAGGATGACAGGGATGCTAATGGTTTAGGTTCGCTCATATTCTCTGCTCCTCCCATTAGGACCCGATGACCCGGCGTCCGAAATTACTTCCCGGACGCGAGGCGGCGACGCTGGTCGTCGGCGCCATGGCAGGTGATGAAAATACGGTGCGGCGGAAATTTTTCTCCAACCGGTCAGAGATATAACCCCAAAGCTGCTGGATTTCCTGAGAAGAACGACCGTCAGGATCGACTTCCATAACGGTACGACCATCAATCATCGATCCGGCAAAATCGGTACGATGATGAACGGTAATCGGAGCAACGGTGCCATGTTGTGACAGGGCAACTGCGGCTTCCGAGGTGATTTTCGCTTTCGGCGTAGCGCCGTTAACAACAAATAGAAGCGGCTTGCCAGCGCGCTCACAAAGATCAACCGTAGCGCCCACGGCACGCAGATCATGCGGGCTGGGACGCGTTGGGATGACAATGAGTTCTGCGACCGAGATCACCGACTGGATCGCCATGGTAATGGCTGGCGGCGTATCAATAACGGCTAGCTTAAAACCCTGTTGACGCAATATCGCGAGATCTGCAGCCAAACGCGAGACCGTGGTTTGTGCGAATGCAGGCAATTCCGCTTCACGTTCGTTCCACCAATCGGCCAACGAGCCTTGTGGATCGATATCAATCAGGACAACTGGGCCAGCTCCGGCCAATTGCGCTTGTACGGCCAAATGGCCCGACAAAGTTGTTTTGCCGGAACCACCTTTTTGGGATGCCATTGCTAGAACTCGCACTCTATTCCCCTTAGTCTCTTCTCGGGTTGATCAGGACGTCTGAATTACGTTCATCGCCTTCTCTGACAGAACAGGGCTAAAATAGGGTTAACAACATTGTGATGTTTTTTCGGAGCCCAAATACTATTTTACACGGCGTTAGATTGGGAATCGGATGCCATTGGTTTTTTTGAACAAGGTTACGAATAATTTGCAAATTGGCGTTAAGGACAAATTACGGATAATATGATGTCCTCAAAAATTGCAGACCAAGGGCCTAACGCATGAAAAATTCCAAAACAGCACGCCACCTATTAATGGTTTCCGCCATCTTCGGATTGGCAACGCCTGCATTTGCGGACGTTAAGGATGGCGTAGATGCCTGGGGTCGCGGTGACTATAAAGCTGCTGTTGCCGAATGGCGCGATCCGGCAAACGCTGGCGACGCGGACGCACAATTTAATATGGCGCAGGCCTATAAGCTGGGCCGCGGTGTACCAATGGATTTGGTCAAGGCGGAAAGCTACTATAAAAAGGCCGCCGATCAAGGTCACCTGCAAGCCAGTGATAATTATGGCCTCATCCTGTTCCAGAATAAGCGCCGCAAAGACGCCCTGCCCTATTTGCAGGCCTCCGCCAATCGCGGTGAGCCGCGCGCGCAATATGTATTGGGTACCGGACATTTTAATGGTGATTTTGTCGAAAAGGATTGGATCAAGGCTTACGCCTTGATGACTCGCGCTTCTGCTGCCGGTTTGCCGCAAGCGACATCCAATATGGCGCAAATGGACAAATATATTCCACTCGATCAACGGCGCAGCGCCATACAACTGGCCGGTCAAATGGAAGAAAATGAAAAGCGCGTCCGCACGGCGCAAGTCGGCGGTTTGAGAGCAGCGCCGTCGAGCGGAGCGATTCAAACCGCCCAATTGCCTGCCTCAAAAGCTATCACGCCAGCTCCCGTCCCGGCACCAACGCCAACGCCAACGCCACTGCCAACGCCAAAACCGGTCGCGCCTCCAGTGGTTAAACCGGCACCTGCCCCTGTAGTAGCAACACCTGTCAAGAAACCGGCCCCAGCACCGGTGCGCACAGCCGCTACTGGCAATTGGCGCGTTCAACTGGGAGCCTTTGGTGATCAGAACAAAGCCAAGGTGCTCTGGAACAATCTGGAAAAACGAGTTTCCGCCTTGAACAGTTTGCAACCTTATCTGGTTGCTGCTGGTAAAATTACCCGATTGCAAGCGGGGCCCTTTGCTACCAAGGCGCAAGCAAGCAAGGTTTGCGGCTCCGTCAAAGCCTCTGGCAATGACTGTATCGTAAAGTCCCGATAATTTGAGCTAAGCGTCTAGCTTAGCTTGCTGCCCAATCAGCCGATCCAATACCCTGTATATACAGCAGCGCGCTGAGGTCGTTATGCTTGATGGCTGCATCAGCCGCAGCGGCTGCCTTTGGCTTGGCGTGATAGGCCACGCCCATGCCAGCCATAGCGATCATCGGTATGTCATTGGCGCCGTCGCCCACAGCCATACACTGATCTAGCAAAAGTCCTGCAGACTGGGCGCTATGCTGCAGCAATTCGGCTTTCCTTTGCGCGTCGACGACCGCCCCGTCTAATTTGCCGGTCAAATTTCCGTCTGCTTCGGCCAATATATTTGCCACTGCAGTGTCGAACCCGATGGTTTTTGCAACGGGATCAGCGAATCTGGTGAAACCGCCAGAGACCAAAATAGTCTTTGCTCCCCGCGCAGCCATGGTTTGAACCAGTATTTCAGCGCCTGGCATGATTTTGACTTTTTCATCAAGGCACCGATCAATTGCCGAAAGATCAAGCCCTGCGAGCAGAGCCACCCTGCCCCTAAGTGCTTCTTCAAAATCAAGCTCACCAAGCATCGCGCGTTCGGTAATCTCCACGATCTGGTCCTTAATACCCGCATAGCTTGCCAGTTCATCGATACACTCGACCGTGATCATCGTGCTATCCATGTCGGATATCAGCAGCTTTTTCTCGCGATTCTCGGCAGGCTGGACGACAAAATCTATCGCAGCACTTGTTATCGGCAATGCATGCCGCGCCGCCGCCAAGTCACCATCAAAGAAAATATCGGCCACCTTACCGTCGATAATATCTCCTGTGCGGGTAATTTGCCCGCCCGCATCTACCAATCGATCGGCAGCCGAACTTAGCTCTCCCTTTTGCAACTGATCTGCTGCTATTAGCGTGGCGATGAGCATATATTCTCCGAAAGATAAAAAGCCAAAAGATAAAAAGGACGTGGCGTTGATCGTTGGCCCAACGGCCAGCGGCAAATCCGCATTGGCACTGGAGCTCGCCAAAAAGCAACCCTCTGTGGTCATCAATGCGGACAGTGCTCAGGTTTATGCTGATCTGCAAGTCCTCAGTGCGCGGCCGAGCGAAGAGGAAATGGAAGGCATAACGCATAGGCTCTACGGCTATATTGACGGTGCAGACACCTGTTCCGCCGCTCGTTGGGCCAGCGATGCAAAGGCAGAGATAGCCGCCGCCCATGATCGCGACGAGTTGCCGATATTGGTTGGCGGTACGGGGCTTTATGTCCGAACGCTACTGGATGGTATTGCGCCCATTCCCGAAATTGACCCCGCCGTTCGCGCGCAAGTGCGCGATCTGGAGGTCGCGGATGCTTATGAAGTCCTGCTCGAAGAAGATCCCGTATCTGCCGGGAAATTAAAACCCCGTGATTCGAGCCGGATCATGCGCGCCCTGGAAGTTGTGCGGTCATCCGGTAAGCCTATGGATTATTGGCACGCTCATATGGCCGGCGGCATAGCTGACCAGATAGTTTTGCATCCGCTGGTCCTACTCCCGCCACGAGACTGGCTTTATGAACGCTGCGATCGCCGGTTTCAGATCATGCTGGATAGTGGCGCCCGCGACGAAGTCGCGCAGCTGCTAGATCGGAATTTGGCGAAAGATTGCCCGGTCATGCGCGCGATCGGCGTTCCAGAGATTATCGCAATGATTAAGGGAGATAGCAGTCAGGAGGAAGCTGCGGCGCAGACCATGGCCGCTACCCGCCAATATGCGAAACGCCAATATACCTGGTTTCGCAATCAATGTCCGGCCAATTGGCCACGCTGGGATGAGAATATAAATAATGATAATCTTAATAATATTGTTAGATTATTACAATAATCATCCTTGACATAATATATATAAATATGTAGCGCCGCCCAGTTCGAGCGGATGCTGCGCCTAATCTTGTAGATTGCCTTGCAGTGCAGCATCGCCTATCAAACGCCCGCCCACCCGCGGGTTTAACTATGGTAATGGAGCTTAAAGTGGCCGAAAAAAGCGGTGCAGAAATATTGGTTCAAACGCTGCTTGATCTGGGTGTCGACACTGTATTCGGCTATCCCGGCGGCGCTGTGCTACCGATTTACGATGCGCTTTATGATCATCCCAAGATAAAACATATTCTTGTCCGCCATGAGCAAGCCGCAACCCATGCCGCGGAAGGCTATGCGCGTTCAACTGGTAAACCCGGCGTTGTTCTGGTCACATCCGGCCCCGGCGCGACCAATGCGGTTACCGGCATCACCGATGCTTTGATGGATTCCATCCCCATGGTTGTGATTACCGGTCAAGTTGCCACAAATCTGATCGGTTCGGATGCTTTTCAGGAAGCGGACACGGTTGGCATTACGCGCCACTGCACCAAACATAATTATCTGGTGAAGCAGCCATCTGATCTGGCTGGTACTTTGAATGAGGCATTCCATATCGCAACGGAAGGCCGTCCCGGACCTGTTGTTGTCGATATTCCAAAAAATGTTCAGGTCGCGGAGGCTGAATTCCGCTCTCATAACGGAAAAGTAAACTCCCGTTATCAGCCGCAAGTTGATGGCGATTTCAAAGCCATAAACGAAGCTGCTGAGATGATCATGCAGGCCAAAGCGCCGATACTCTATACCGGCGGCGGCATCATCAACAGTGGCCCGAAAGCCAGTGAAACCTTGCGCGAACTGGCAAAACTTCTGGGCGCGCCAGTGACATCAACGCTCATGGGCCTTGGTGCTTTTCCCGCGGCTTCCGAACAATGGCTAGGTATGCTTGGCATGCACGGCACCTATGAAGCCAATATGGCTATGAATAGGGCCGATCTTGTCGTCTGCTTGGGCGCACGCTTTGATGACCGGATTACAGGCCGGATCGATGCTTTCTCCCCCAATAGCAAGAAAATCCACGTCGATATTGATCGGTCGTCCGTGAACAAAACAATCCGCGTTGATCTCCCAGTTATTGGCGATGTTGGCCGGGTGATGGAACAATTGCTCGCGGTCCTCAAAGGCCGGAAGTTCAGCGCTCCTGATTATGAAGAATGGTGGGCGCGGATCAAAGGCTGGCGCGCGACCAATTGTCTTGATTATCCGGAAAGCAAGACCGAAATCATGCCGCAAGAGGCTATTCGGAAACTATGGGACGCTACACATGAGCGTCATCCGATTATCACCACCGAAGTTGGCCAGCACCAAATGTGGGCGGCGCAACATTTTGATTTTGAGAAACCCAATAAATGGCTGACCAGCGGTGGTCTGGGCACCATGGGCTATGGCCTGCCCGCAGCCATTGGTGCGCAGCTGGGTGATCCCGACGCTCTGGTTATTGATATTGCCGGTGAAGCGTCCATCCAGATGAATATTCAGGAACTGGGTACGGCGAGCCAATATCGCCTGCCCGTGAAGATTTTCATCCTCAATAACGAATATATGGGTATGGTCCGGCAATGGCAGGAACTGACCTATGAAAGCCGTTATTCAAACAGTTATTCCGATAGTCTCCCAGACTTTATCAAGTTAGCTGAAAGCTACGGCTGGACCGGTATCTTGATTGAAGATCCTGCTGACCTAGAAGCCGGTATCCAGAAAATGCTCGAAACCGATGGACCAGTATTGGTCGACTGCCGCGTCGCGAAACTGGCCAATTGTTTCCCGATGATCCCGTCTGGAGCCGCCCATACCGAAATGCTGCTGACACCCGAAGATGTCAAAGGCACGATGGACGATAACGCAAAGGCGCTGGTATAATGCATATCAAAGAAGAGCAAGTCGAACGCCACGTTCTCGCGGTATTGGTTGACAATGAAGCAGGCATATTGGCCCGCATCGCCGGTATGTTTACCGCGCGCGGTTATAATATTGAAAGCCTGACCGTGGCCGACATCAGCGCTGACCACGCAATCAGCCGGATTACGATTGCCACCAATGGCCCGCCGCATGTGATTGAGCAGATTATTGCGCAGCTCGATCGGTTGGTTCCCGTGCACAGTGTCCGTGACTTGACCGAAGCAGGTCCCCATGTGCAGCGCGAGCTGGCGTTGGTTAAAGTCGCGGGCAAAGGTGAAAATCGTATCGAAGCTATGCGTCTCGCTGATGTTTATCGTGCACGCGTCGTTGATGCGACGACCGAGAGCTTTGTCTTCGAGATTACCGGAGCTCCTGACAAAATTCAGACATTTGTTGGACTGATGCGTGAAGTTGGATTGGTTGAAGTTGGCCGGACCGGCGTTGTCGCCATTGGCCGGGGACCAGATTCGGCATGAGCGGTACGCTCCTCTTTATTGCAGCTGGCATAATAGTCATTCTGGCACTGTTTCATTCGATAGCCGGTCAGAAAGCGCTCATTGGACCCCTGTTAAAAGAAAACACCGAAATATTGTCTGATCCGACATGGCGGGCGATTATCTATTTCGGTTGGCATTCAACAACGGCCCTGCTCCTGCTGATTGCACTATATCTGGCGCTAGTCGCTGGCGATTTCACCAATGGCAACGACATCTTGTTAGCGGCCATAGCGGTAACCTTCGTCTGCCTTGGTACCGCCAACGCGGTTTTAGCTAAATTCAAACATCCAGGCTGGATCATCTTGTCCAGCGTTGGAATTGTTACATTCACTGCTCTATATATCTGAATATAAGGAAGAAAAATGAAAGTCTATTATGACGCAGATGCCGACTTAGGCCTTATCAAAGACAAGAAAATCGCGATTGTCGGCTATGGCAGCCAAGGTCATGCCCACGCACAAAACCTGCGCGACAGCGGCGTCAAAGAAGTCGCGATTGCTCTGCGTGAAGGTTCAGCGACCGCTAAAAAGGCCGAAGGCGCTGATTTCAAAGTGCTCAGCAACGCAGACGCCGCCGCTTGGGCCGATATTGTTATGATCCTGGCACCAGATGAGCATCAGGCCGCCATCTATGCCGCAGATTATCACGACAATATGAAACCGGGCGCCGCCCTCGCCTTCGCTCATGGCCTCAACGTACATTTCGGCCTGATAGAACCGCGCGACGATCTCGACGTCATCATGATCGCACCAAAAGGCCCCGGCCACACGGTACGCAGCGAATATCAGCGCGGTGGCGGTGTTCCTTGCCTTGTCGCTATCCACGCCGACAAGAGCGGCAATGCCCATGATGTTGCCCTCGCCTATGCTTCCGGCGTTGGCGGCGGTCGCTCAGGCATTATCGAAACGAATTTCCGCGAAGAGTGTGAAACCGACCTATTCGGTGAGCAAGCAGTCCTATGCGGCGGTATCACCCATCTGATCCAGGCAGGCTTCGAAACCCTGACCGAAGCTGGTTATGCCCCTGAAATGGCTTATTTCGAGTGTCTGCACGAAACCAAGCTGATTGTTGACCTGCTTTATGAAGGCGGAATTGCAAACATGCGCTATTCCATCTCCAACACTGCTGAATATGGCGATATCACAACCGGTCCGCGGATTATCACCGATGAGACGAAAGCGGAAATGAAACGTGTATTGGCCGACATTCAGTCTGGTCGTTTCGTCAAAGACTTCGTGCTCGATAATCGTGCTGGCCAGCCAGAATTGAAGGCAGCCCGGAAACAGGCCGAAGCGCATCCAATCGAGAAAACCGGTGCAGAGCTTCGCGCTATGATGCCATGGATTGGTGCTAATCAATTGGTCGATAAAGCAAAGAACTAAGCCAACATACCAGACCGTGCCTGCGTCAGCTGTAAAAGCTATGCGGCGCGGTCTCGTGCTTCGGCGAAGCTCATTAACTCACTCGCCACATCACGATCACAGTCTCTCACCAACTCTCTAACAACTGGTAAGAGGTCGGTTTCAGCATCGACATATTTCGAAGCCATTTCCCATTTTGGAAATTGGCGGCGACCAATATAACCGCTTTTTAGCGGGATTATGGCCGAATGCCGCCGGTCGTTCGATATGCGAGCAAATGTCTGTTCCACATCTGTCTGTTCGCCTTCCAAATACTGCAGAAAGCGCCGCCGGTCCTGTATCAACAGCCCGGTAATGCCATTTTTAACATTATTCTTGCGGCCAGCCCGCAAAATACTTGCCACTTCTACTCGGCTGATATCCTGCTTTGGTGTGCTGATGTAGACGAGCCTGTACATAATCAACCCTATAAACTCTTGGGAGAGCGAGCTTAATCGGTATCCGTTAATTTTCACCTATCCTCAAAACAAAAAAAGGCGGCAGAACAATGTTCCACCGCCTTTTCATGATTATTGGTTTCGCGATTAAGCGTCGTCGTAACGCGCATCCGCAGGAATTTCGGGAAACGCCTTGTCAGCTTTCTCGATGAAGCCGGGGATATCTTCGTTCCAGGTATCCTGAACCTTCTGATTGAAATTCAGGTACAGCTTGCCGTCGACAATTGCGTAGAGTGTTGGATCACCGGAGGCGAGCTTACCGCGAGATGCAGCCCAAGCACAGTGTCCGCCATATTGGGGAGCAAACTTGGCTGGCTCAGCTTGGAATTTCGCTGCATTTTCTGCAGAAGCGAAATGATATTCAACGCCGTTATATTTAACGCGATGGTCTTTGCTGCCTTCAACCGGCACACCGTCGCCTTCAAAATAGCTGACCGCGTCATAACCGCTGACAGCAACATTTTCAGATCCAGCAGGACCGGTGAAGACGGGGAGTTTCATATCGTCGGAAACTTCTGCGATCGCAGCTTCAACCGTTTCTGTTGTCTCTGCCGTTTCAGACGAAGGGGCTGAACAAGCGATCGGCAGTGTGGCCATCATGATCGCTGCTAGAAATGTTTTGTTCATTGGTAAGTCCTTTAAAGCAATTTAACTGAGGGGGAGTTGTTTCTTAACACAACCTAACCCCCTCAAACTACTGTTAATTATTGAGGTGCACAGGCGGCGGCACATGCACCACAAGCGGCGGGTTGAGCAGCGCAGGCTCCGGCATATGCGGCACATGCGGCGGCGGAACAGTCTGCGGCTGCGCACGCTCCACAGGCCGCTGCGGCACAAGCCCCGCAAGATGCGGCACATGCCGCCGCTGCACAGGCGCTACAAGCAGCCTGGGCCGCCGGAGCAGCAGCCGTACAGGTAGCAAGAGCTGCGGAAGGAGTTGCAAGAGACAGGCCGCCCATGACAGCAAGCATTGCGGAGAGTTTGCGTTGATTATTCATGATATTTTCCTTTGAGTTTTCAGTCTAAGTTTGAAGTTTACGTGACGAATAGGGGACCGGATCAACCGCCAAATTTGGCATCATCCGGGAATTTCGGCCATTGGATGTCGGCCTTTTTGATGAATCCGGCAATGTCGGTCAGCCAGTTTTTCTGAACCTGTTTATTAACGTTGAAATAGAGTTTTCCGTTCACCAATTTGTAGACCAGCGGATCACCCGGTGCGAGCGAACCACGGGAAAGAGCCCATGCACAGTGACCACCATATTGTGGTGCAAATTGTGCTGGCTTTCCTTTGAATTTTTTGGCGTTGGCGGCGTTACTGAAAAAATAGTCAGCGCCCTTGTAGGTCACTTTATGCGCCTTGCTGCCTTTGACTGGAACACCATTTCCAGTGAAGTAAGAGGTGACGTCATAGCCGCCAACTGCTGTGTTACCGCCTTTTACGCCGGTGTAGGTTGGGCCAGCGATGGCCGCGTCAATTGGAAGAGCGAAGGTTCCGGTGGTCGCGGCCAGTGCTAGGGCCAATGGTACAATGAAGTTTTTCATTTTTTGATCCTTGGTAAGATTTAAGTTCATGTGATGGAGGGTAAAAATAATTTCGTTGAGCCGTCATGCTCGTTGATGGTTTCGCGAGGTTGGGCAAAAAAGTTTCACCGACCGCAAAATAAATTCACCTGCATGGTTGATTTTTGCACCGCAAAAGATATGAACAATGGTTATGGCAAGTGTCTCAAACCTAGAGCTACACCGACTTATGCGCCCTTAGGCGTAGCTGTGCTGCTGCATGATGCGGCGGCCCCGTCTAAGGGATTATTTTTTCAGAAAATTGAAATTAACTAGCAATTTCCGCCTTGCGCGAAATGGCTTGCAGCATAAGAGTATCGACCATGCATCCTATTCCATCCCAAAAATATCACCCCTTTGGCCAGATTGATTTGCCTGACCGGCAATGGCCGTCCCGTACCATAGAAAAAGCCCCGCGATGGCTTTCCACCGATCTGCGGGATGGTAATCAGGCGCTGATCGATCCGATGGATGCGCAAAAGAAGCAGCGTTTCTTTGATCTGCTGGTCAAAATCGGGATCAAGGAAATTGAAGTCGGCTTTCCTTCAGCAGGGGCAACAGATTTTGATTTTATCTCGGGCCTCGTGAAATCAGGCAGCATTCCCGACGATGTCATGGTGCAGGTGCTGACCCAGTCGCGTCGTGACCTGATCGAAACCAGCTTCGCCAGCCTCGAAGGCGCCAAACAGGCCATTGTTCATCTCTATAATGCCGTATCCCCGGCGTGGCGGGACGTTGTGTTCAAGTTGGGCAAAGAAGGCGTCAAGGATATCGCCAAAGAAGGCGCGACAATCCTGCGTGAACAAGCGGAAAAATATCCTGACACCGACTGGCATTTTGAATATTCGCCGGAAACATTCTCCACCGCAGAGATCGATTTCAGTCTGGAAGTCTGCGAAGTGGTGATGGATATTATTGAGCCGACGGCTGAAAAACCGCTGATCCTCAACCTCCCTGCGACGGTCGAAGCTTCCACACCCAATATCTATGCCGATCAGGTGGAATGGATGTGCAAGCATATCAGCAAGCGCGATCACGTTGTGGTCAGCCTCCACACACATAATGATCGTGGTTCTGGCATTGCGGCATCGGAACTCGGCTTGATGGCTGGGGCGGACCGCGTGGAAGGTTGTCTGTTCGGCAATGGCGAGCGTACCGGTAATGTCGATCTGGTGACGCTGGGCCTCAATATGTACACGCAGGGCGTTGACCCGAAACTTGATTTTTCCGATATGGATGAAATCGTCAACACCGTGGAATATTGTAATCAACTCCCCGTGCCAGAGCGGCATCCCTATGCCGGTGAGCTGGTCTTTACCGCATTTTCCGGTTCCCATCAGGACGCAATCAAAAAGGGTTTTGCGGCGCAGGAACAGCGCAATGACGAGTTGTGGAATGTTCCTTATCTGCCGATTGATCCGCGTGACATTGGCCGTGACTATGAGGCGGTGATCCGCGTCAACAGCCAGTCCGGCAAAGGCGGGATCGCCTGGATATTGGAACAGGATCAGGGGTTGAAGCTGCCCAAGCGCTTGCAAGCCAATTTTAGCCGCACGGTGCAGGAGTTGGCCGACGAGACAAGCCGAGAATTGTCGTCCGAGGATATCTGGGGCGCTTTCCAAAAACGATATCATCTTGACGGCAGCGGCAAGTATAGCCTGATCGATTATCAGGAGAGCCAGACAGGCGGTGAACGTATCTTTGTCGGCAAGGTTAAGGGACCGGACGGAGAGACTTCGGTCAGTGGTCGCGGCAATGGCCTGATATCTAGCGTCGTCGACGCCCTCACCTCTTCGCTTGGCATCACGCTGGAAATCATGGATTATCAGGAACATGCGCTGGGATCGGGCAAAGATGCACAGGCAGCAGCCTATGTCGAATGCAAGACGGGTGATGGTCAGGAATTCTATGGCGTCGGGATCAACAGCGACGTTGCACGAGCCTCGGTTGAAGCGTTACTCAGCGCCGTAAACCGGATTTAACGCCTAGATTAAGCAATCGATTAAAATAACAGTGGAATCCGCTGCCGCTTTCGGTATGTCGGACTTCTAAGCTTTTCTGTTTAGCCTTTTCTATTGGGGACCTTATGACTTTACCTGCCATATTCGACAATCTTCGCCTGCCGCTTATCGGTTCACCTCTTTTTATCGTATCGGGCCCGGAATTGGTCATAGCGCAGTGTAAAGCCGGTATCGTTGGTTCCTTCCCTGCCCTCAATGCGCGGCCACAAACTCTGCTCGATGAGTGGATGCACCAGATTACCGAAGAACTGGCCGCATGGAACCGGGACAATCCCGACAAGCCTGCTGCGCCTTTTGCCGTGAATCAGATTGTCCATAAATCCAACGATCGTTTGGATCAGGACATGGCAACTTGCGAAAAGTGGAAAGTACCGCTGATCATCACGTCATTGGGTGCCATTGAAGATCTCAACACCGCCGTTCATGGCTGGGGCGGCATCACCATGCACGACATTATCAACGACCGTTTCGCCCATAAAGCGATTGAAAAAGGCGCCGACGGCCTGATCCCGGTCGCTGCGGGCGCTGGCGGCCATGCGGGCGTTATCTCTCCTTTCGCGCTGATGCAGGAAATTCGTCAGTGGTTCGACGGTCCCGTCGCGCTGTCTGGTTCCATCGGTTGCGGCGCCTCCATCTTGGGCGCCCAAGCCATGGGCGCTGATTTCGGCTATATGGGTTCTGCCTTTATCGCGACCAAGGAAGCCAATGCCGATCAAGGCTATAAAGACGGTATTGTCGAAGGACGCGCAAAGGACATTGTCTATTCCGACCTGTTTACTGGCGTCAGCGGCAACTATCTGCGCGGTTCGATTGAAAATGCCGGTCTCGATCCCGATGACCTTCCGCAAGGTGACTATAAGACGATGAACTTCGGTTCCGGTGGCAATACCGAGAAAAAGGCCTGGAAAGATATCTGGGGCAGTGGTCAGGGCATCGGTGCCATTGATGAGGTCCGGTCGGTTCAGGATATGGTAGATATTCTGATTTCCGAATATCAGGAAGCTCGGGATAGCTTGGCGACCCGCTTTAACTACTGATCATATTCGTGATATGCTCAGGATTGGGCATGGAGTGCAATTGATATGCAAAGATCAAAATGGGCGGGACTAACCCTGTTGGGATCTATTCTAGCTAGCCCATCGGTATCCGCATCTGAGCCGCAAGCAATAGAAGACAATGAACCGACAGTTATGCGGATCATTTTCGATGATTGTCTCAGCTTCGTCTACAAGGATGTTGCACCTTTTGAAGGTTTGACGCTGTTACCCATTACCGCCAAAGGCAAAGATATGCTGCGCGCTCGCTACGCCGAGAGCGGACCAGTTTATCATCTTTTTTCCGACCGCTATGTCGTCGCTTGGGGAGAGGATAGTGAGGATCGTTACTGCATCCTCCTCACATCACGGCCTTCCGACCGACCGATGATGCTAGGGGTCGAACGGGCCGGTTTTCCTGAAAGACTGTCCAAGCGCGCCGATGCCGCTGGTATGACCAAAAACGATATGCCCGGACCTTTTTCACCGCTCCATACGATGTCATGGCGTGCGCCTGATGAAGATGGCAGGTCGGGGCTCAGAATGGTGGTGATGCCCACAGATGGTGTGGAAGATCAGAAAATGGTCGACGCGGGGCTCATTGTTGTAGCCGCGGGCGTCAACAGCAAAGAAGACTGACGCGACTCACTCACTCTCGGGTCGGGGCTTTGCTTTTACGTATACGCCGCCGCTCATATTGCCCGGCGGAACGAGATTATCACCCTCGATTTTCATGATCACCGTACCGAGAGGGTCATATCGTGCGCCTTCTTTGGGCGGATCATAGACCAGTGTTACCTGGCCCTCTTGATGGCTCCAGCGACCACCTGTCAAAATGTCCAGAGCTCCAACGCTCAGATACCATAGAAAACTGCGATCTTCTGCCAATTGCAAGCCTGAGGCAGTTTCCATTGCACCGCGCAAATAATAGCGCCCCAGCAGTTTTTGCGATGCTTCAGAATCCCGCTCATCCGGAGAGGTTTGAACCTTTTCATCAGGCATTTTATCAGAGCTATCGAGCGATTGAGGCCCAAAAAAAACCAGTATCGATGTCATAAAACTACTGATCAAGACACCTGCCATAAATTTTTCCTACATCTCGCCCCGTTGGCGGCGGATCGCGAACCATTTTTCGACATTGGCATTGTGCTCAGCTAGTGTTTTGGCAAAAACATGCCCGCCTTTGCCGTCTGCCACAAAGAACAGAAAATCACTTTTGGCCGGGTTGAGCACGGCTTCAATCGACGCACGACCAGGATTGGCAATGGGGCCTTTGGGCAACCCAACCATCGAATATGTATTATAGTCGTTTACCGCGGCAATTTCGGATTGTCTTATGCGGCGTCCCAGCGGCTTGCCCTTTGTAATCGGATAGATAATCGTCGGATCAGCCTGCAACATCATATTGCGTGTAACCCGGTTACTATATACCGCAGCAACAGTCCGCCGCTCGCGAGCCAGAGCTGTTTCTTTTTCGACAATCGCCGCCAATATGATCGCCTCTTCCGGGGTCTTCACGACACTGGCAGCCGTCTTTTTGGGCCATAGCTCGGCCATCGTATCCTTCATCGCTTTTTGCATGCGCCCGACCACAGCTGCCCGCTTTTCACCGCGCTCAAAACTATAGCTGTCGGGCAATATCGACCCTTCCGCCGGGACCGAGATGTCACCGGTCAGCAGTTTTTCCGCCATCAGCTTTTCATGCACGATGATGGACGGCGTACCCTCTGGAATGGTGATAAGTCGTTGCACTGTTTTTCCGCCCTGCAGGATGCTCAAGATTGAAGCATTGCTGGCACCAGCAGGAATAACAAATTCGCCGGCCTTTATCGGTTCGGATCCACCGAAAATCTTGGCGCGATTGAGGAAAGCATCGGCGGACTTGATCGCTCCCTCTTCCTCTAGGGTGTTGGCTGCCATGCCAAGGCTGGAGCCCGCCTTGATAATAATTTGACGTTCATTTTCCAGCGGTCCGCCAGCGTTCCAACCGTAAATAAAGTTGCCCGCCATCAGGCCAACGATAACCGTTGCAATAATCAGGATCAGGCAACCGAAGCGCCGCATGATAGCTCTATACCGCCTTCATGATGACGCTGGCATTGGTGCCGCCAAAGCCGAAGCTGTTGCTAAGCACCGCCTTGACTTCGCGCTTTTTCGCGACATGCGGCACTAGATCAACGTCAGCACAGCTTTCCTCCGGATCATCCAGATTCAATGTCGGCGGCACGGTCTGGTCGCGTAGTGCAAGGATAGAGAAAATCGCCTCCACAGCACCGGCACCGCCAAGCAAATGGCCAATGGCGGATTTCGTCGAACTCATCGACATGGTCGCGATGTCATCGCCGAACAGGCGGCGTACGGCGGCCAGTTCCAGCACATCCGCCATGGTCGAGGTGCCATGCGCATTGACATAATCAATATCCGCCGTGGTCAGACCAGAGCGTTTCAGTGCCATTTCCATGGAACGATAAGCACCTACGCCATCAGGATGCGGCGCCGTTACGTGATGGGCATCACCAGAAAGGCCGTAACCAACAACTTCGGCATAGATATTCGCGCCGCGTGCCTTGGCCCGCTCATATTCTTCCAGAACAACCACGCCGGCGCCCTCGCCCATGACAAAACCATCGCGGTCTTTGTCATAAGGCCGAGACGCCGCTGTCGGATCATCATTGCGTTTTGTGGACAGCGCCTTGGCCTGCGCAAACCCCGCGATACCAATCGGGCAAATTGTCGCTTCTGCGCCGCCAGCCAACATCACGTCGGCATCATCCAGCGCAATCATCCGGGCTGCATCACCAATGCTGTGCGCCCCTGTAGAACAGGCTGTGACGACGGCATGATTGGGGCCCATCAGGCCATATTTAATCGAAACCTGACCAGAGATCAGATTGATCAGCCGCCCATGCACAAAATGCGGACTAACGCGGCCCGGACCGCGCTCATGGAGAACGAGTGATTCTTTCTCAATCCCCGGCAATCCGCCAATACCTGAGCCAATAGAGCAACCGGTACGCAGTTTATCCTCATCGCTCATCTCGGTCAGGCCAGCATCTTCCAATGCCTGTCCTGCAGCATCAATGCCGTAAACAATGAACGGATCAACCTGACGCTGAACCTTGTGATCGACGCGCAAATTGGGATCGAAACCATATTCATGGTCGGCGGGTTTGACTTCACAGGCAATGTGGCATTTCTGATCGGAAGCATCAAAGCGCGTGATCTTCCCGGCACCGGATTTCGAAGCCAGAATATTGCTCCAACTTGTTTCTACATCTCCGCCAAGAGGCGTTACCAAACCCAGTCCGGTCACTACAACACGACGCATGTTCTGCTCCTTATCTCAGGCTTAGCTAAGCCCCAATTCAAAAGCGGCCACCGGTTCAGGAAATGCTTCCCAGGCCGGTGAGCCGCTTTGTAATCATTTAGCGATCATTGGCCCCGGAATAGCAGCCCGGATATCAGGCTGCATTCCAAAATCAATTAGCCCTTATTGTTGTCGATGAAATCAATCGCGTCTTTGACGGTGGCGATTTTTTCAGCTGCATCGTCAGGAATTTCGACGCTGAATTCTTCTTCAAAAGCCATCACAAGCTCAACAATGTCGAGGCTGTCAGCGCCCAGATCATCGATGAATGCCGCTTCTTCGGTCACTTTGTCGGCTTCAACGCCGAGATGCTCAACAACAATCTTTTTTACGCGGTCTGCAGTCTCACTCATGAGAGTTCCTTCTTCTTTGGTATTAATTTCCATTTTGTCCTAGTGGCATGGCGCGCCGCTTGCAAGAGGGCAAGCGCGGCTTTGTGAATGTATGTATAACATTACTGGCTATTGTCGCAGTTCGCCGTTCCGAAAATCTTCCTCGATACCGAAAAGCGCACCGCGCCATTCCCAATAATTATACGCCAGTTCACGCAATTCCTTGTCTTCCGGATAGCCTGCCGCGGTCAAATCCTTGTCCATTTTGCCGGATAGGAAGACATCCTCCAGCATATACCGACCCGTTGGCTTCACATTATCGCGATAATATCGGTCCAGAAATGGCTTGAAATCACCCAAAGCCTGAATTTTTCCGACTAAGCCCTCCTGCAGCAGCCAACCATCCATCATGGAAATCCTGAATGCGCTCCGGGTCTGGATATCGGTCCAGCCATATTTGGCCTGACAGGCCTTTGTCAGCGTACTGGCAGATTGAAAGGCATCAATTTCTTTGCCCTTGCGTGCCATGGCATAATAAGATTGCGCCTGATCTGCCGAAACTTTCTTACTCACACAATCGAGATTTTCGACCGTCAACAATCCGTCCGTTGGCAAAGGCGGTTGAGGGTTTGCGACCATCGCCATCAGGAAAAGGCTGAAGGACATTTCAAGTGGTCCTAACTGATCATCGCCATGCCGCCGTTCACGTGCAGCGTCTGTCCTGTGACATAAGATGCTTCGTTACTGGCAAGATAAGTCACAGCCGCACCGATATCTTCGCCTGCGCCCATTTTTCCAGCAGGAATCTTTCGATTAATGTCGTCCTTTTGCGCGTCCGTCAGGGTATCAGTCATGGGAGAGGCAATGAACCCGGGGGCCACGCAATTTACTGTGATGCCGCGCGAGGCCAGTTCCTGTGCCAATGCCTTGGACATGCCCACCAGACCCGCCTTTGAGGCAACATAATTGACCTGCCCCGGATTGCCCGTGGCACCAACAACAGAGGTAATCGAAATGATCCGGCCAAAACGGGCCTTCATCATTGGCCGTGCCGCCGCGCGAGCCAGGCGAAAAGCAGATTCTAGATTAACGTTCAGGACATCGGACCAGTCTTCGTCTGACATCCGCATCGCCAGACCATCGCGGGTGATACCGGCGTTGTTGACCAATATATCAAGCTTGCCCAGCTTTTCGATGACTTCGGGAACCAGTCCGTTGACCTCTTCTGCATCAGAAAGATTGCACGGTACAACGATATGACCTTCGCCTTTTAACTCCGGAATCAGATCCATCAGTGTCAGCTTACGCGTACCCGACAATGCGATCGTCGCACCGCGTTCCGCCAAAGCCTTGGCAATTTCCGAGCCAATTCCACCAGATGCACCGGTTACCAGCGCTGTCATTCCTGTGAGATCAAACATTTTCGTTCCTATCTAAAAATATCGGAAAAGCGTTCAAACGGAAGCCAGAAAGGCTTCAATATCTTCCATGGAGATCAAGTTGGTTGTTTCCACTTCCTTGTTGATCCGTTTCACCATGCCACTCAGCACCTTGCCGCCAAGTTCGACAAATTGATCCACACCGGCATCTGAAAGATTGACCACAGATTCCCGCCAGCGCACCGTCCCTGTCACCTGTTCCACGAGCAACTGGCGAATTTCATCGACATCCGCGACAGCATTCGCAGTGACATTAGCAAAGACGGGTACAACCGGAGGCAGGATGCTGGCTTCCGCCAGTGCTTCCTCCATCGCCTCGGCAGCGGGTTTCATCAACGAACAATGAAAAGGCGCAGAAACAGGTAACAGCACGCCACGCTTAATTTCATGCTCTTTTACCAGAGCAATCGCACGCTCAATTGCTGCCATATGACCAGAAATGACCACCTGTGTTGGATCATTATCATTGGCGACGGTGCAAACATCACCTTGTGCCGCCGCTTTCGCAAGCCCCGCAGCTTTTTTGATGTCAGCGCCCAAGAGAGCCGCCATACCGCCCTCACCCACTGGAACCGCTTTCTGCATCGATTGACCACGCAGTTTCAAAAGTTCGGCCGTCGTGGTCAAATTCAAGGCTCCGGCAGCACAAAGCGCGGTATATTCGCCTAGACTGTGACCCGCCACATAAGAGCATAGGTCCGCAAGCGATTTACCGCCTTCTTTTTCCATGACCCGCAATGTTGCAATGGCATTGGCCATGATGGCTGGTTGCGCATTTTCCGTGAGGGTCAACTCATCTTCCGGCCCTTCGCACATGAGCTTGAAGAGATTTTGCTCCAACGCATGATCGACTTCTTCAAAGACTTCGCGAGCCGTATTGCTGGCCTCAGCCAGAGCTTTGCCCATGCCGACGGCCTGACTGCCCTGTCCCGGAAAAATAAACGCCCTCATCGTCGCCCCTTATCAGTTTTTCAATTTACTGTAGCCGCAGGTAAGAGGGATTGGCCCAGCATGCAAGTATCACCATCAAGTATCACGACGTAAATCGCTAGCACTATTACGATTGCCAAATTTTAATTGGCCAATTAAGCCTTGCCTATGGACCAATCGGATTTCGAACAGAAATTAGCCATTTTTTGCGACAAAATATTTGACGCTAGTGGCCGCCTTTCCGGTTTGAAACGACTCTCTGGCGGGGCCAGCATGGAAAGCTGGGCCTTTTCCTATGGCAAGGAAGACTTTGTCCTGCGCCGATTGCCGAGCGGAATTTCACCGGATGACGAAGGACTGCGCGGCATATCGCTGGCAACCCAGGCCGATATCATCGACGTCGCAGTACAATCCGGCGTGACTGCACCTACCGTTCGCGGGCGGTTAGCGCCCGAAGATGGTGTTGGCGAAGGGTTCATCATGGACAAGGCAGAGGGAGAAACCCTGCCCCATAAAATTCTCGGCAACCCGGACTTTGCCGAAGCCGAGAGCAAACTGACCGATCAATGCGCGGCGGAACTCTGGAATATCCACAATATTGACCCTGAAGACGCCCCAGATACGCTGGAATATTTCTCACCGCTGGAGCTTATCAACCTTCAGAAAGACAAATATGACGAGATTGGCGGCGCGATACCCATCTATGAATATACGTTTCACTGGCTGAAAGAAAACGCGCCGGATAGTGACACCAAAAAGCTGGTGCACGGTGATTTTCGGATGGGCAACCTTATGATAACCCAATCGGGTATCTCGGCCGTGTTAGATTGGGAATTGGCGCGATTGGGCGATCCGGTACAGGATCTCGCCTATCTTTGCACACCTAGCTGGCGTTTCGGCCATTATGAAAAAATCGCTGGCGGCTTTGACACTGCAGAGACCTTTCTTGCTGCCTATGCCAAATATAGTGGTGAAAGCGTTGACCCTGCCCGCTTCCGCTTCTGGCTGATCTACTCGACATTATGGTGGGGCGTCGCCTGTATGGTGATGGGTGAAATATGGCGCACTGGCGGTGATCGGTCTCTGGAACGCACCGTTATTGGCCGCCGCGTTTCCGAGGTCGAAATTGATCTCGCACTATTGTTCGAGGATATTTTACCAGCAAATATCTGCGCTCCGCTGGATTGGCAAATGCCCGAAGCGCAAGATATCAAAGGCGAAACCAGTTATGATGAATTGCTGACGGCGCTTTCCGAGTGGAACAAGGATATAGTTCAACCTGATCTGAAAGGGCATGATCGGTTCCAGTCGAGAGTGGCAGGCAATGCTTTGGGTATCGCAACGCGGCAGGCCAGCTTTGGTCCGGGCTTTCGTGACGCCTCAGACCAGCGCCTTGCCGCTATTGGATTTGACCATGGACAGCTTTGTGCCGCCCTATCAGAAGGAAGCATAGACGCGGGTCATCCGGGCCTGTGGGATCATCTCAGGCTATCCGCACTGGAACGCCTGTCTATCGACCAGCCCAAATATGCCGGCCTCGCCGTCGCCCTCAACAAATGGAAGCCATGATATGAGTTTTGAAATTCCCCAGGACATCGAAGATTATCTCACCGTTCTCGACGATTTTATCGAAGCTGAAATCAAGCCGATTGAGCAGCGCGACGACAATATCCGCTTTTTCGATCATCGCCGCGAAGACAGCCGGACCGATTGGGACAATCAGGGGCTACCGACCAAGGAATGGGAAGATCTGCTCGACGAAATGCGGCGCACTGCCGATGCCGCCGGCCATTTCCGTTATGCTCTGCCCAAGGAATTTGGTGGCCAGGACGGCTCCAACCTTGGCATGGCCCGGATCCGCGAGCATCTCGCACACAAGGGACTTGGCCTCCACAATGATCTGCAGAATGAAAACTCGATCGTCGGTAATCTCGTCCAGCCCTTGATGGTCCGCGATTTCGGAACGGACAAGCAGAAGCAGGAATGCATCCCCGCCATGCTTGCGGGCGAGATGAAATGGTGCTTTGGCCTGACCGAGGAAGATCACGGATCCGATGCCACATGGATGGACACGACGGCCGTTCCCGAGCAGCGCGATGGCGTCGATGGCTGGCTGATCAACGGCAATAAAATGTGGACTACCGGCCTGCACGTCGCGAGCCATGTGATGACCTTTGCCCGCCACCGTGGCAAGGATGGCGACGCGCAAGGCATTGGCTGCTTCATCGTCCCGACCGACGCCGAGGGCTTTGAAGTTGGCGAATATATGTGGACATTCAACATGCCCACCGACCACCCGAAATGCAGCTTTACCAATGTCTGGATCCCTGCAGACCAGATATTGGGTGACCTCGACATGGGCCTCGCCGCAGCCCAGCATTTTGTGCATGAAAACCGCATCCGCCAAGCCGCATCCTCTTTGGGTGCCGCGCAATATTGCATCGATGAATCGGTAAAATATGCCGGAGAACGCAAACCGTTCGGCAAGCCATTGGCCGTCAATCAGGCAATCCAATTCCCTTTGGTTGAGCTGCATACAGAGGCAGCAATGCTCCGTCAGCTAATCTACAAGACCGCGTCACAAATGGACGGCATGCCCAAGGTTGACGTCGCGAAATATCTCTCGGCACAGGTCTCCATGTGTAACTATCGCGCCAACCGCCTATGCTGCGACGCCGCCGACCGCGCGATGCAGGTCCATGGCGGCATGGGCTATTCCCGTCACAAACCGTTCGAACATATCTATCGCCACCACCGCCGCTACCGGATTACCGAGGGTTCGGAAGAAATCCAGATGCGCAAAATTGGTGGGCATATGTTTAAATTTATCAAGTGATGCAGGTTTCTGCATCCGTCCCATTTGCTGACAAAGGATGTCTTCAGATATCAACTATGCGATAAATGACAATGGATTGATCAAGGGGGGCAATTTCAATGTTTAGTTTCGCAACGGCTTTTTGGATAGGCATCGGCTTGGCGACACTTTACATCTGGTCTGCAAGCAAATCCGCTGTGGTCGAAAAGCTGTTAGGCGCAGGCCTCCTTATGAGCATTGGCCTCTGGTATTTGGGTTTCGGTATCTTCGAAGGGGCGACGCTGACCGCGCTAATCCCACAAGTCTTAGGTGGATTGTTTTTCGCAGTTCTGGGCTATTTGGGGTTCACTCGGTCTCTATTTTTCCCAGGCATTGGCTGGATGATCCATGCCACCTGGGATTTTGCCAGTCCCCATTTTTCGGATGTAAGCTACATGCCAGAATGGGCCGCACCTATGTGCCTTGGCTTTGACATTTTGGTCGGAATCTACCTGCTAGCCAGATCGCAGACGCTTCTGCATGCCACGCATCAAGGAAATGTAAGTTCTCTCTGATTACCTTTCCTTCTTGCGCTTATTCTTGGATTTTCTTCCCCGTAGCGCCACATCAAAGGACTTTCTCGCCCAATCCGTGAACGCATCAGGCTCATCATACAGCGCGTCGGGTAATTCATAGTAGGATTTTACGTCCTGTTTTCCGTTCTTTGATTCGAAAACGAATGGCCGCTTGTTTTCTGCTTCGAAATCCGCCCTGTTGGTATCATCGACCTTTAGGTAGAGAGTTTCGCTTGCGATTAGGCCAAACATCAAATCACCGTCAGGCAGCGTTATGAAAACGCCGTCCACACCAAACATGCTCTTTGTCTTGATCGGGCCGAGTGGTTCAAATAGCTCTTGCAAAAATTCTTTATATTCAGGGCTGACGGGCATCCAGTACTCCCATATTTCAAAGATGTTTGATCGCCCACTTGTTCGACTAAGCCCAGCCATAACATGTTAAGTGATCTTGATCATCCTTCGATTCCGGGATCTGAATTTGAAGCCCGAAAAGGTGTTTTGAATAATTCACACTTCAGGCGAGCGTCTGCTTTCGGGCTGTTCTTGTCATCAAACGTTCAAACATATCTACCACCACCGCCGTCACTACCGGATTGGCAGGGGTTTTTGTGGATAAATAAGCAGATGTCAGTTGCCATATATTGAGTTGACTTTTTTCAGTTCCAAAACATCGCGACCAAAAACAAAAATCCGATATCTAGGGTCTTCAGGCCCGCCAAAAGGAATTTGATCCTGGTAAAACGCAATGCCTCGATCTTCCAATGTCTCTGTGTACGCCTTTTTATGGCACTCGAATTTGAACCATCCTACGCAATGGGTCCAAGCCCATGGATCCTTTCTGATTTGCTCATAAGCGCAAGCCGCGATTTCTGATTCCGATTCAAAGGTTTTTATTGTTCGCACTTCACTGCGCTCAGTATACTGCCAGCGCCAAGTCGCGCCAAATCTATCTATCCTCATTCCTTCGCTAATATCCCAGCCTATTCCATAACTGGTCTTGTTTGCGCATTCGCTGCTCATCCAACTTGCAAGAGCCGAAACAGTTTCGATTGGCTTCCTAGATCGTCTTGGTTCGAAAATTTTGAGTATGTCGTCTTCTGAAGCCAACCTGGATTTCCTTTGCGACCGATAAATAGGCATCTGGGCAATGAACAATCACCTATAAATGATCAAGCAACATACACAGATCTAAAACCCGTTTTCACGCTGCGCCATCCGTCAATCGTTCTCTTCCCCCAACCTCTTTCCTACAATGTACCATATAGGTTATATCTGTCTGTCCCCCCCAACATAAGGAACATAAGCTATGACCGATCAACCTTCTCATGAAGATTTCACCGACATCCCTGATGCCGATGATCTGGCCCAGCCCCGGGAGCGCCATGATGGCTGGTCGCCGGATAGGCAGGTGGTGTTTCTCGAAGCTTTGGCGCGGACCGGCAATGTTAGGGCGGCGGCGCGCTATGCCGGGCTGTCGCGGGAGAGTGCGTATAAGCTCAGGCGCAGGCCCGATGCGCGGGCCTTTGCCCGGGCGTGGGATGCAGCGATCATCCATGCGCGGGATATTTTTCAGGATGAGCTGATGGACAAGGGCCTCAATGGCTGGAACGAAGCGGTGTGGCATCAGGGGGAGGAAGTGGGGACCAGAGAGCGCTGGAGCGCGCCTTTGTTTCTCGCAGCGCTATCCCGGCTCGACAAGATGGCGGACGGGGTTGACCTGGCGGGCAAGCCGGCACGGGTGGCAGCAGAGAAGTTTGATGATTTGTTAGAGGGCATTGGCAAGGGCGATGATTGCGCAGAGCTGGTAAACGAGATTGATGGGGCTGGCCGGACAACCAGTTCGCCGCCACAACCATCCCTGTCTAATAGCGATTTGCTAGCGACCATCTCTCTCCATTCCGAACGCGATCGGATACAGGCGATGGCACCGGAGGATATTGATGTGTCGGATCTGAATATCGCAGATTGTGAGGAGT
>NZ_JBDWDI010000003.1:0-288606 GCF_039977335.1 Parasphingorhabdus sp. | reverse complement strand
TACTGGATCATAAGACCAGTTGGCGATCGTGGAAGGAGACTGCATCCAGTCCAGACGCTTGGCTTGTTCGGACCAGAATGCGTCAGGTGAAGAGATGCTCTCCCCATAAAGACAATCGTAATCAGCAGAAGAACAATGGGTCGCCACGTCTTTCCGTGGCGAGGGAATGACTTCTGGCCCATCTATGGGTGCTTCCATTTCCAAACTGCCTATCATTTTCATCCTCCCATTTTGACTATCGGCACCATTATATCTGAAACACCTCTGTCGGTTGAATGCGACATTGGTCGTATAGACCATTGGCTAATTTCCTCATGTCCGATTGCCTGACATTCTCTGCAAAAATAACAGAGAGGATGGATCATGGCGCAAGCTGGAAAGAATGTGATCAAGGGGATATTGTTATCAGCGACGATATTGGGGGCTTCTCCTGCATGGGCGCAAAATAGCGATGTTGATGCCCGGTTGGATCGGTTGGAGGCTCTGGTCAACGGCCTGATTGAACGCCTAGATGCAAAGGATCAATCCAGCTCTGCTGGCGACGTTGCCGCCGCCGAGCAGGCGCGGCAGGCTATTGATGAGACAAGAGCACTCGCCGAAAGGACAACCAATGTTGAAAACAAAGTCGCCGAGCAGGCGGAAGTGGCACAGCAGGTCGCGGAAAAATCAGACGAAGCCAACGGGTTTAATGTCGGTAAAACCCGGGTCAACTATGGCGGTTATGTCAAACTGGATGCAATCACCCAACGGACCAGCGGCGGCCAAGTGGCATCTGGTAGCATCGTGCGTGACTTTCTTATTCCCGGAGCCATCCCGGTTGGCGGCGAAGCTTCCGGGTTCGATACCGATTTCAGCGCGCGGCAAACCCGCTTCTTTCTCAAGACCGAAACCGACGTAGGCGATGATCACAAGATTGGGTCGCATATCGAACTGGATTTCATGGTAACAGATGGCGGCGATGAACGGATATCCAACAGCTACGCGCCGCGCGTCCGGCAAGCCTATATCACCTTTGACAACTGGCTATTCGGCCAGACTTGGTCGACCTTTCAGGATGTTGGTGCCTTGCCTGAAGCGATGGATTTTATCGGCCCCACACCAGGCACCGTGTTCGACCGGCAACCGATGATCCGCTATACCAATGGCGGCCTCCAAATTGCTCTCGAACAGCCAGAAACCACGATTACAACCCCAACTGGCAGCCGGATCATCGCTGGAGATGATAGCGTGCCGGATATGGTGGTGCGCTATAATCATGAAGGCGAGTTTGGTCATCTGACAGCGGCGGCGATCGGCCGCGTGCTTCATGTCAGCGAGGATGATTTCGGTCTCATTGACGACAGCAGTTTCGGATATGGGGTCAGCCTGTCCGGTAAGCTAAATGTTGGAGAGCGCGATGATTTCAAATTTATGGCGACCGCAGGCAAGGGTCTGGGACGTTATATCGGTCTCAACATTGTCAATGATGCGGCCGTGCGCGCCGACGGTTCGCTAAGCCCGATTGCCACCTATTCCGGTTTTGCCGCCTATCGGCATTTCTGGAACGAAAAGTGGCGCTCGACCATCTCCGGTTCTTATTTCAAAGCTGACAATCCGGTTTTGCTGACCACCGGCCTGGTCACCGATCAAAGCTGGAACGTGTTCGGCAATCTGGTTTATTCGCCGGTCGCACCGCTCGATATCGGGATTGAGTATATGTATGCCAAACGCCAGATCGAAGATGGCGCTTCGGGCAATTTGCAGAAAGTCCAGATGTCAGCCAAATATAAATTCTGAATTTGGCGATGCTGGAGCGCTATGCTGCACTCACCCGTACTGGTATCGCACTCTGTATCGCTTGACCGGTAATGGGGTCGAGCCAGTCATTATCGACAATTAATCGGTTGGTGGAGCCACCTTTGGTCATCACATCATCCTTGCCAGCTTCGCTGTCGCCAAAAGCATGGCTCATCGATATGACGCCGGGGCGGACTTTTTCGTCCGCTTTGGCCATTCCGAAAATTGAGGCGGTAGGGGAGGTGATCTCGATGATCGCGCCATCGCTAATACCGGCCTTTGCCATGTCATCGGGATTGATAAAGGCTGGATTGGTTGGCATTTTTTCGACCAGTTTCGGGAAGGGATGGCCGTTGCTGTTATAGCGATGCTTGGACCGGCGAGAGATTAGGCGGAAATCAAAGCCGTCTTTCACTGGGTCATTTGCTGCATAATCGATTAGCTCGGTCGGCATGGCCCCTGCGTTCAAGTCAAAGCGGTTTTCACTGTCCGGATCGGCGGGACCAACAACCGGGTGTAGTTTTTCATAAGTGATCGCTGCGCCCTTGCGCTCCAGCGCCGCCGCATCAGCTTTTGCCTTACTCGGCTTGAGTAGCGAGCCTTCGGAAATCAGATCAAGGACGGTCGCTTTGTCAGGACATTCGTCCATCGACACCGAGCCGCCGGGGTAGTTCATTTCAATGCCCATATGCTTGGCAAGCCACCAGAGCATTTCATATTCGTCCATTGTGTCACCGGGGGCAGGCACCATCGCTTCGGTATAATGGGCGTAAGCTTCCTCGGTGAAGGCATCGGATACGTTGTTAATGTCTTCACGTTCCAGACACATGCTGGGCGCAAGGATCATATCAGCGCGCTTGGCGCTGGCTGACATCCACGGATCGACCTGAATGAAGAGTTCGCATTCTTCGAGCGCGCGGCGGACCTTATGCTGGTCGGGAAAGGCAATTTCGGGGTTGCCGCCGATGGAGATGAGCGCTTTGATCTGGCCTTCTCCGGGCGTCAAAATTTCATCGGCCAACACGTTGCAGGGCATTTCTTTGCCCAACATGCCAAGTCCGCGGATGCGGCTTTTCTCAAAGCCTTCGCCGAACATCGGAACGGGCGGGGCAACCTGCGCTTTTTTCGGCGCGCCGCTGACCGGATTGAAAACCATAGGGGCGGAAACTTTGTCGCCTTCCTGATTGAAACGCGCGCACAGGATGTTGAGTGATGCGACCAGATATTCGGTGAGCGTTCCGTTGCCCGCCATTTCCGGACCAGTGCCGGTCACAACGCGGCCTTTGTTAGCTCCTGCAAACATGCGCGCAGCTTTGATGAGTTCATCTTTGTCGACGCCAGCGCGTTTGGCAGCAGCATCTGGCGTCATGGATTTGACGGCTGCTTCCAGTTCTTCCACGCCATCGACATGGGCGGCGGCGAAATTCTGGTCGAACAGCTTTTCTTCAAAAATCACATTGAGCATGCCAGCGAGCAGGGCAGGGTCTTCGCCCGGTTTTACTGCTAGATGAACGTCGGCTCTTTTAGCCATGTCACTGACGCGTGGGTCGGCAACGATCAATTTTAAACCGCGGGCCTGTGCATCTTGAAGGCCACGTGATGGCGAAGATGTCGGCATGCCGCCGGAATAATGCGACACAATCGGATTATTGCCGACGAACATCGCAACATCGGAATCGGTGAAGGCATTGCCGCCACCCATCCACATGCCATAGCGCGCTGTGGTGAACACCTTCGCGGGCTGATCGACGGTCACGCTGGTATACCAGTTGCGTGAACCGATGCCCTGCGCAAAGGCGTAAGACGTGCCAAGCACAGCGCTGTTCTGAAACGCGTTAGTGCCGCAATAAACCGCTACGCTGTGAGGGCCATGTTCCTCGACCATTCTCTTCATCTGCGCACCGGCGAGGGCCAGCGCGTCTGCGGTGGAGATATCCTTGAACGTGCCGTCTTCCTGACGGATTTTGCTCGTGATCATCCGGTCGGGCAGGTTGTGCATATCGGTGAGCTGGCGACCCTTGATGCAGGTATAGCCATTGAACAGATGGTCTTCCTTGTCACCGCGCACAGCGACGATCTTGTCATCCTCTACATCAACCAGCATCGCGCAGCTCGCATGACAAAAACGACAAAAACTTCTCTTGGTCTCAACGGCCATAGTAACTCTCCTAATGCCGGGAGTTTATCATGGGCAGCCAAGGGAGCGACTGACAAAACTGTTTGGACCCTGCCGTTGGAAAGCTGCGAATGTCTGTGCGTCTGTTTTCCCAATATCATATATGCTAGACATTCATCCCGAGAGGGGAGATCGACATTGTCATTGATAAGCGATTTTATTGCCGGACGTACGCCGCCAGATCTATATGAAACCTATCTGTCTGAGGGACTGTTTATGCCTTGGGCTGATCCGCTGATTGAGGCTGTTGCGGCCTCGGGCGCCTGTCTCGATATTGCCTGTGGTACGGGTGTTATTTCCCGCAAGCTGTCTGATCTGTCTCAAGTGGAAACAATATCGTCGATAGATGTTGCACCTCCGATGATTGCCAAAGCAGAGGTTTTGCGAAAGCAAAAAGGCTATGCCCAGCGCGCCAAGTTTCAAGTCGCAAGCGCACTGGAATTACCATTTGATGATGACATGTTTGATGTGGCGCTGTGTCAGCAAGGGCTGCAATTCTTCCCCGACAAAGTGCTGGCATTGCGCGAAGCAGTCCGGGTTTTGAAACCTGGTGGCCGTCTGGGCGCTGCGGTCTGGACTTTGGCGCATGATGGCAATCCGGTCTTTGGTGCTTTTGAAGACATATTGGCGCGCAATATCGGCAGTGATGTTGTTCCTATTGCGCCGTTTTCCTGGGGTGATCCGGATGAAATCCGGTCTGTCGCCGAGCAAGCTGGATTGGACGTGCAGGCGGTTGAACGCCGTGAGATGGTTACCACCTTGCCAGCGGTTCGGGACTTTGTGTTATTCGATGTTATCTTTCTTGGCCGTCCGGATGCCGATGGCGCGTTGCAACCGGTGATTGATCCAGAAGATGATGCGGCGGATGAGCTTATCGAAACGATCATCGCTGAGATGACTGATGCAGTTGACCAATATGTGCAGGATGACGGAACGCTGAAAGCGCCAACAACAACGCATTTTCTTTTGGCGCAGAGTGTCTAGAACTCAACCCCCATCGCATCAGCGACAAAGCCCATCAGCGGCGCGACTTTTTCAAATTGTGCCTCGACCGCGTCCTCAAATTTCTTGGAGGTCGCCAGCTTTTCATCGGCATCTTGAAAACTGAAAAAGCTCTTGCGGCGCAGGTCATCAATCAGGGGATGTTCAGCGTCGAAGCCCTTGGGCGCGCGGACCAGTTGATCACCGCGCAAATCAAGGCCTTCTACTGCTTCTTCCCAGCGGGCAGGCTTGTCGACAATGCGCTGACGGATGTTGCGCAGCGCCTCTCCTTGTGGCCCCCACACACCGCCGCCGAAGAAGACTTCACCGGGGCCAAGATGGACATAAAATCCGGGCGCATGGGCATCCTTGCCGGCTTCATGGCGAAACTGGCATCCAACGTGGGTTTTATAGGGGCTCTTGTCCTTCGAAAAGCGCGTGTCGCGATAGATGCGAAAACGGCTGCCACCATTGGGGCGGGGATCGGCCGTGATATGGGGGCTGATGGCCGCCACCCGCGCCGCCATATTGACGATGAAATCGGTGACCGGATCAACGACTTCGGCTTCATAGCGCTTCTTTCGCGCCTTGAACCACTCACGGTTATTATTCTGTTCCAGTTCCCGCAGAAAGTCGAAAAGTTCCGGGCCAATCATCACAGTCTCCCCATTGGAAGACTAATCTGTCAGCCCGGAACAGGGGAGTCAATTCAGGCTGCTATCCCATTTTTCAAATTGGCGGTTTCCGACAAAGCCGATGGCCTCAACACCAGAGCGTTTGACCGTGGCTATGGTGTGATCAAATATCTCATAGCGCGCGTTGGCATCGGTTTGCATATGGAGCTGTGGCTTATCGGGATCCTTGATCATGGCCGCTAGCCGGGTCTTGAGCTGCGTTTGATTTACAGCTTTACCATTCCAAAGGGTTAGTCCGGCACTGTTTATACGCAAGAGGTTTATCTTGGGCGGCTCACCCGTTCCCGGGATTGGCGGCGGCAAAGCAACCTCAACCTTGTGGGTCGCGATGGGAATTGAGAGCATCAGCATGACCAAGAGGACCAGAAGCACATCGATGAGCGGTGTGATATTCAGTTGCGACATTGGCTGGCTATCCGAAACGTGGATACCATGTTGGCGAAACTTTGGTCGATAAGTTGGCATTTTCTCTCTCCCGTTTTAATTATCACTCCGATAAATATATGTAATGATATAACATCATACTCAAATTTGTGAATTATGCAAGTTTGGCCAGCGATCAGCGATCCTCAGGCCCGATGCCGGGCTAGCGCGATGCCCGGCGCAGGGCACTATGAGTGCGTGTTGTCTTTTCGTTGAAACTCTTGCCCAAAGCGGAACCTGCAACCGCGACCTTGGAGCTTTTTACGTAAGTCCGTCCGTCTGGCGCTCTGGCACAGCTGGTTTGGAGGCTGAATTTGTTGATCCGCGCCAAGATAGACGGCTTGAATGATTTCGGCGCGGTCAGACTGTAGGTCAATATCGCGGGAGATTTTTTGTCCACTGTGACTCGTCCGCTTAGATGCTTTACGAATTTCTTGCTGGCCTTTTCGTCAGGATCCGGCAACGGTTTGAAGGCATAGGTCGCGGTGGTAGCGGTTTGGCTGATCAATCGTGCGCTTGCCGGAATGCTTTTCGCCATCTCGCTGCACCAGAAGCCTTTATAGCGACCATTTTCGATTTCCTTGACAGCTTTCCTGAATTCATCGGTCCAGGTCGATTTTGCTGGCCGAGACACTTTTAGGCGCTGGCCAGCGGGACGGCTGGGATTGATCCGCCCTGCGGCGTTCATTTCGCGCGTGACATAGCTGATATCATAGGAATAGGTCGGTCCATTTTTTGGCGCCGCGAGCGCGCGCTTTAGTGGCGTCTGGGCCAGGGCAGGGGCGGATATTAGCAAACAGGATGAAATCAGTGCCAGAAGAAGCGAAAGGGAGCAGGGAGATTGTTTCATATCAGTTTGTCCGTTTTTATATTTGCAAGATGCGATTGGCAGATCAACAGAAACAAGACGACCCGGTTTCACCAAAACCGCAATCCGTTCATCGTTTTACCAGAACATATGATGGTGTATATTTCTCTGACTGAGGATAAGTAAGCGCGTTTTAAAAAGCCCCTTGCCTTATTTTTCAAATTGGCGAAAGCTACAAGCCATGTCGGGGGAATTTGAAGCAGCCGGAACGGCCATTGAAGGTGCCTTGATTGCGAAAGCGGTCGAGAGTGAGGGTGGTGATGCGGCTGGAGGACATTCCGGCAAGTGCCTGAATTGCGAAGCACCGGTTACGGGCAGCTATTGTAACAATTGTGGACAGCCGCTGCATATCCACCGTTCTATCGGCGCGTTTTGGCATGATATCCTGCATGGTGTCCTGCATTTTGAGGGCAAGTTCTGGCGAACGCTGCCGCTTTTGGCCTGGAAACCGGGAGACTTGACCCGGCGTTATATTCGCGGCCAACGTGCGCGGTTTATCTCCCCAATGGCATTGTTTCTGTTTTCCGTGTTCATGATGTTCGCGGTCTTTTCCTTCCTTGGCGATCCGTTCTCGGGCGGCAACGGATTGGAGGCTGACGAAAACATCAACAGGGGCATCATGGTGCAAACTGCTGATATCAAACGGCAGATTACCGAAAAGGAAGCCGAGCTGGAGTCGGCCGGTGCTGCCGACCCCGCAAACGATTCAGAAGACCAAGCAAAATTGCGCCAGGAGCTGCTTGATTTAAAGAAAGGCCGCAATCTCCTGGCGGCGATGACCGGTGCGGACACGCCCTATCCGGAGGTGAAATTGGGCGATGGTGCCATCAAAATAGGCAATTTTTCTGATGAAGAGATCGATCAATTGCAAACCGGCCTTGATGATATTCAAGAAGGCAATGTTCTGAACGACGACAGCAGCGTATCCACCGGTTCGAAGGAATTGGATAAGTCGATCAGGGACGGGATCAAAACTATTAACGAAAATCCGGACCTGCTGCTCTATAAGCTCAAGGCCAATGGCTATAAATTCGCCTGGTTGCTGATCCCGATTTCGCTGCCTTTTGTATGGCTGACGCTTATCGGTCGTCGTGGATATCATTTCTACGATCACGCCGTTTTCACGACCTATTCGATCAGCTTCATGTCGTTGCTTTTCATAACTTGCGCGATTTTGGCAATGATCGGTGTTCCTCAGGGCATCTGGGTGATGTTGCTTGTCTTCTATCCACCTTTTCACATGTACCGACAGTTGCGTCATGCTTATAAGCTGTCTCGGATCGAGGCTCTGCTTCGACTTTCGGCTTTGCTTATCTTCACTGTCATCAGCATGACACTGTTTTTTGCCACTCTGTTCGCCGTTGGGATTTTGGGATAAAATATGACCATAAAAATTGATCGTCGCCAGCTTATGGCTCTGGGTACATTTGGCCTCGGCGCAATGTCTGCACCTGCCTATGCCTCCATGGCCAGTGCACGCGGATTTACCCATGGTGTGGCGAGTGGTGAGCCTTCGCAGAATTCCGTGCTGCTCTGGACCCGATTTGTTGGCGGAGGTGACAGCAAACTGATTGTTGAAATCGCCCAGAATGTCGATTTCTCCGGCGCGAAAATGGTCGGCGAAGTGACCGCATCGGCAAGCCGGGATCATGTAACGAAATTTATCGTGCCCGATCTGGCACCCGGTCAATGGTATTTTTATCGCTTCGTCGCGCCCGATGGTTCCAAGTCGATGATCGGTCGTACGCGCACGTTGCCGCAAGGGCCGACCCAGAAATTCAACCTGGGCGTATTTGGATGTTCCAATCTGCCATTCGGTTATTTCAACGCCTATGCCCATGCCGCTCAGCGCAGCGATCTTGACCTGGTCATGCATACTGGCGACTATCTCTATGAATATCCGGTTGGCACCTATCCTTCGACCAAAGAGGCTCTGGAAGGCCGCACTCTTGATCCGGGGCACGAGATTGTGCAGCTCGCCGATTATCGCCTGCGCTATGCCGCCTATCGCAGTGACCCGGATTTGCAGCGCATCCATCAGCTCTATCCGATGATCGCGATGTGGGACGATCATGAATTTACCAATGACGCCCATATGAGCGGCGCGCAAAATCACCAGCCCAAGACGGAAGGCGACTGGGAGGTGCGCAAACGTGTTGCCGAACAGGTTTACCGCGAATGGATGCCCGTGCGCGACCGCGATGATGGTGCCCCGCTGTGGAGTGAATATCAGATTGGCGATCTCGCCACTCTATTCATGACCGAAAGCCGAATTGGCGGGCGCAGCGAGCCAGCAGATCTCGCTGCAGCCTTGCAAGGGCAGGAAGATATCCAAACGGCGCTAACAACATTTCGCGACACCGTGTGGCAAGATCCCGAGCGGCAGATGCTCGGCGCTGTGCAAGAGGCGTGGCTGGCCGAGGCGATGCGTAAATCCCGTACCTCCGGCACAAAGTGGCAGGTTTGGGGACAGCAATGTGTGATGGGCGAATTACGCTTGCCGCAGGAAGCCGTGAACTGGCTGTCCGATGATGCGCCTGCCTTTGCCAAGGCGCGGGTTGCGGTTGGCGCGCTGGCGTCCAAAGTTGGCCTGCCGATTAATCTCGATAGCTGGGATGGTTATCCTAAGGCGCGCGAACGGGCGTTGATGGGCGCGCAGGAGGCTGATGCCGATCTGATCGTATTGTCGGGTGACAGCCATAATGGCTGGGCGTTTAATCTTGAAACCAGTGGCGGTGCAGCGGGCGTTGAATTTGGCGGTCATAGTGTGACCTCGCCGGGGCTGGAATCCTATCTGTCGGGTGCAGACCCCGCGACAGCCGCGCGGGCGGTGCGGGAAACCAATGATCAGCTGCAATGGTGCGACACGTCCAATCGCGGCTATATGACGGTTTCGCTGACGTCTGACAGGGCAACGTCGACCTGGCATTTCCTCGATACGATCCGTGCAAAGTCGACCGCGCTGAAGGGCAGTGAGAGCCGGACGGTGCTGCGCGGGCAGCGCAGTTTGGTGGGCATACCTATGCCTCCGCAGGCGGGATAAGATCACTAATAAATTGTCCTGAACCTCTCGACATTCCTATCAAAGTTGCGCAAAGCAGCGGCTCCGTAAAACGAAACACCGGAATCAAAGAAACCATGTCTGAAGAATTCTACCGCATCAAACGCCTGCCGCCTTATGTGTTCGCTGAAGTGAACGCGATGAAGGCCGAGGCGCGCGCCCGCGGTGAAGACATTATCGACCTCGGCATGGGTAATCCCGATGGCGCGCCGGCAAAGCATGTGATCGACAAGCTTTGCGAAACGGCCAATGATCCCACCGCGCACCGCTATAGCGCATCCAAGGGGATCAAGGGACTGCGCCTTGCACAATCCAAATATTATAAACGCCGCTTTGATGTCGATCTCGATCCGGAAAGCGAAGTCATCGTCACCTTGGGTTCTAAAGAAGGCCTTGCCAATCTGGCGCAGGCAATCACAGCACCCGGTGACGTGGTGCTCGCACCCAATCCGTCTTATCCGATCCATACGTTCGGTTTCATAATCGCCGGCGCGGCCATCCGCTCCATTCCTGCGGCACCGGGTCCGGATTTTTTCACTCGGCTAGAATATGCGATGAGCTACAGCGTGCCCAAGCCATCGGTGCTGGTCATGGGCTATCCTTCCAACCCGACTGCCTATGTCGCCGATCTCGATTTTTACCAAAAGGTTGTCGATTTCGCACGCGAGCATAAGCTTTGGGTGATCAGCGACCTTGCCTATGCTGAAATCTATTACGGCGACGTGCCAACCCCTTCAATGCTTCAGGTCAAGGGTGCGAAAGACTGTGTGGTGGAGTTTACCAGCATGTCGAAAACCTACTCCATGCCCGGCTGGCGCATGGGTTTTGCGGTTGGCAACCAAAAGCTGATCGGCGCGCTGACGCGGGTTAAATCCTATCTCGATTATGGTGCTTTCACTCCAATTCAAGTCGCAGCCACAGCGGCGCTAAATGGTCCACAAGATATTATCGACGAAAACCGCGCGCTCTACAAAAAGCGCCGCGACGTAATGGTTGAAAGCTTTGGCCGCGCCGGCTGGGACATTCCTCCACCGGAGGCCAGCATGTTCGCCTGGGCACCGGTTCCCGAACAGTTTCGCGAACTCGGTTCGATGGAATTTGCCAAACGCCTGATTGCAGAGGCAGGCGTAGCGGTTGCACCCGGCACCGGCTTTGGCGATGAAGGCGAGGGCTATGTCCGTCTGGCGCTGGTAGAGAATGAACAACGCATCCGCCAAGCGGCGCGGAACATGAAGAAGTTCCTGAGCCAGGGCTGATTTTGCCCGCCTGCTGCATAAACGCCTGCTATTGTTTGTCCGAAGCAAGCAAAACAGAACGGCCCATGCAATCAGCGTCTTCCGCTACAAAGGTCACCGCTTCAAAGCCAGATTGGCGGAACAACTCTTCATATTCATTTGGCGCAAGGCTGGCGTGATAAACAGTTTCGCCGCCGACTGTTCCTGTCACTTCGCCTTCACTTGTGCCAACGGTCAGCATTATTGCTCCCTGAACTTTGACCAGTTTGGAAAGCTTGGGAATGATTTCACGTTGTTCCTCGATCGACAAATGAAAGAAACCATCCCAGCTATAAATACCGTCGAATTGGCCGCTTAAGGAGAGTTGGTTCATGTCCTGAGCAATCCAGTCAGCATTGGGCCAGTCAGCACTGGGGTAACGCTTTCGGGCAAGTTCAATCATTCTGTTCGCGTAGTCGACCCCAACCAGCGCATAGCCTTTGTTGAGAAAATATCCGGCTATCGGAATTCCAGAACCACAACCTAAATCGAGCAATCTAGCATCAAGTGGGAGTTTAGAAAGAAAACGGTCCAGCCAAGGCTTTTCATATAAGGATGAGGGTCTAACCTCATCCCAGAAATCGGCCTGCCGTTCATATATTTCTTTGGTAGAACGTTTCGCCAATTCTATCCGATTCAAATTCTCCGCCATAGTCACTTGTTATTCGTGATTAGCTTTTGGCGAAAGAGGAACCTTTTCGAGCATATTGAAGGTTTGGTTTTGGTCTTGAGACCCCAGAAGTGAGCGTAGAGATCGTACTCGAAGATGACAAAGACATTCAATAACGTCTTGCGCTTTGGTCAATCCACGTCTTCGACATCGACGGTTTCACCGGTGACACGCTGGGATAGGGCCGCTGCGATAAACGGCTCGAGTGCACCGTCAAGAACGTCTGATGGCGCGCTGCTGGTGACGCCGGTGCGCAGGTCTTTGACCATTTGATAGGGTTGCAGGACATAGGAGCGGATTTGATGCCCCCAGCCGATTTCGGTTTTGGCCTGATATTCGCCGCTAGCTTCGGCTTCGCGGCGCTGCAGTTCAGCCTCGAACAAGCGCGCTTTCAACATCCCCATCGCGGTGGCGCGGTTCTTGTGCTGGCTGCGATCATTTTGTGAGGCGACGACAATACCGGTGGGTTGGTGGGTAATGCGCACGGCGCTGTCGGTGGTGTTAACATGCTGTCCGCCGGAACCGGAGGCGCGATAGGTGTCGATCTTCAGATCGCCTTCGTTAATCTCGACCTCGAAACTGTCGTCAATGACCGGATAGACCCAGACACTGGAAAAGCTGGTATGGCGCTTGGCCGCGCTGTCAAAGGGAGAGATGCGAACGAGACGGTGGACACCGCTTTCGGTCTTCGCAAAACCATAGGCGTTTTCACCTTTGATTTCGAGCGTGGCGGATTTGATGCCCGCCTGATCACCCGCCTGATAGTCGACCATGGAAACTTTATAGCCACGCGCCTCGGCCCAGCGTTGATACATGCGCAGCAGCATTTCGGCCCAGTCCTGACTCTCGGTTCCGCCAGCACCTGCGTGAATTTCAAGATAGGTGTCGAAATTATCCGCCTCACCAGATAGCAGGGCCTGTATCTTGTCGCGGTCTGCGCGATCGGCAAGCGCGGCGAGGGTGCCAACTCCTTCGTCGGCCAGTTCATCGTCGCCTTCTTCATCAGCCATCTCGATAAATTCGAGTGCGTCATCCATTTCCTGTTGAATTTCCTTGGCCGCCGTAATGGATTCATCCAGTCGCCGCCGTTCGGTCATAACAGCCTGTGCGGCGCTTTGATCATCCCACAGGGTCGGATCCTCGACCCGCGCATTGAGCTCGTCGAGCCGGCGCAGGGCTGCATCCCAGTTAAGCGAAGTTTTCAGCAGATCGAGCGCTGCGCCGATCCGGTCGACATGCGCCTGAGCTTCCGCACGCATTACAAAGTCTCCAATTGTCTCTTGGCGTTTCGATTAGACGATTGATCTATTAAGTAAAGTATCGATCCACAGTAGCGGGCCAACCATCTCAAGAACGTGTGACTTTGAACGAATTATCCAGCGGAAGCAGTCAGAATATATCATTGATGGTTTCTATCAAGTGCGCCAGATATTTTATATTTGCTCTTCATGTCCATCGCGTCGATATCCGGTCAACGCAAAGTAGAAATATTTTGTGTGCCAATTGAAGTGTAACATGATTTTCCCCTAGCTAGCTTTTTTCAGCAAGAGCTGGGGCCTAAGAATTTTTGCTGGATCAACTCGCGGTTTTTTAGATATGGTCGTGCATGATTGAATCTAACACCAAGTCAAACAAGGAAACTACTATGAAGAAAATTGCTATCTTGCTTGCAGCAGCGCCACTGGCTCTCACAGCTTGTACATCTGAGACGACGTCCGCGGATGCTACGGCGGAAAGTTCAGAAGCAGCGGCACCAATAACCGCTGAAGAAGTGACGGCTGCGCAAACGGCATGGGGCGAAGGCATTGTTGCGATCGGAAAGGCATTCACCGAAGAAGGTGATTTCCGCGCTGCTGCTGACGAGCATATTAAGAAATTCTATGCTTATGGTGATGACGCGACCATATTGTTCAAGCCAACTCTGGCGGCCGAAGACCAGTTTCGCGGGGACTTTGACGGAGCGATGAGCTATTTTGTCGGCACCGAAGGTTCTGAAGATAAGGGCTTCGCCATCGCGCCATGGACTGCTGTGCGTTGGGAAAACGAAGGCACCGTCGTCGATAGCGACAGCGCTATGGCCATGGGCAACTATTATTTCACCGATACCGAAGGCAACGATACCAAAGTGGAATATAGCTTTGGATATGTTCGCGGTGCGGATGGTGAGCTGAAAATAAACCTACATCACAGTTCGGTTCCCTTTGGAGGATAACCGATAGGGGCGAGGCGCCGATGAAAGTCGGCGTCTCGTTTCTTCATGGGTAATGATTGCCGTTATGAAAGTTGCCTGACCACAATACAGGATCATCCAAACCGCTTTTTCCCCGCCATCGCCCGGTGCGCCATCGCCATGGTGGTGAGCTGCGCGTTTACGCGGATGCAACTGGGCATGACGCTGGCATCGGTGACATAGACATTGGTCGTGCCGTGCACACGCTGGTCTAGATCGACCACGCCTTTGGCTGAATCTGCATTAATTGCATTGCCTCCATGCGGATGGGAGCTCGATAGAACCACATCATCCGGTTCGACAATAGCTTCCTCATAAAATGCGTCGATTTCGGCATCGCTCATGCCTTTGCGCAGCGTCTGCCCTTTGAGCAGAGCAGGATAGACTTCGATAGCACCATTGAGGAAATGCACTTTGGTCATTGTCGCCAGCGCACGGCGGAGCAGGGCAAGTTCCGGTTCGCCGACTTTCAGTTTCAGCTTGCCATCTTCCATTTTGCCGAGCCGATCGGCGGGGAACAGCACGCCCGCAGAAACCAGACGGTTAAAATTGAGCATCCGCCGGAAATGTTCATCAAACCAGCCGGGTACCAGGGTGGCCATGCTCATCGGCGGCTGAAAATGGCTTTCGATCAGATAGTCACCGCGATCGACATAGGTCGCCATCTGGTCTTCGTTCCAGACGTTCATGTCCTGCCCCTCGGGCATCAGAGCCACGACCGGACAAGCAATGTTAAGCGATATGCCGCCACCGCTATTTTCGATGCCACTATTGATTAGTAGATTGCTCGAAGCCAGTGCACCCGCTGCTACGACAACGCCTTTGCGTGCTGCAATTCTGCGTTTGCGACCATCGCGTAATGTGATCTCAACGGCTTCGGCGACGCGGGCGCCGTCGCTACCATCTTTCCAGACGATTTTGGTCGCTTCGCCGCCGTCTAAAATTCGTGCAGGTTTATCACGATCTTCGCTGGTGGCATGGGTAAGAAAGCTCTCCGGCATGGCTTTCTTGCGGCCATAGGGGCAGCCGGTATTGCAATAGCCGCAATAGACACATTCGCTGTCCGGCGTTTTGGGACCATAGTTTTTCTGGAACCAGGCCGAAATGGCTTGTTTGTCCATCGGGTCAGTGGATTGGGCGGCATATTTATTCCACCCGTCGATCAGATGCGGTCCGTTGTTACGCCCTGATATCGCTGATATCTCGGATACTTCCAGCGCGTTCTCAACGGCCTCATAACTGGTTGTCAACTCCGCCTCGGTTATGGGGGCCCCCAGACTGGCCCAGGTTTCGTAAACATCCTCAGCTTGCGGATGGACGAGGCCAGCATGCTTCATGCGCAAACAAATACCATTGTTGATCACGGTCGAACCGCCAACCACGCGGCCCTGAAAGACAATCACGTCGCGATCTTTGGTGGTTTGCAGCGCTCCGTCTTTAAACAGCCGTGCCGTCATTCGCGCTTCTTCATGGGTGATGCGGGAGGAAGGGTAGTTATGACCCGCTTCCAGGATCAGCACCTCATGGCCTTCATCCGCCACGGATGCGGCGGCAACTGCCCCGCCTGCGCCGGAACCGATGACGATCACATCAACGGTTTCCGGAATGGCATCATGGCCAACAAAGACTTCTGCTTTCAAATCGCGGTGGGGTTCTCGCTTCACCGGCAATTCACCCGGGGCGGAACGGTCGCGCTGGCCGGGCAGTTCATATTTTAATCGTTGGTAAATAGGATTGTCGAAATTGTCTTCCTCATCGCCATGTTCCCAATGACCATAATAGCCGGCAAGGATTACCCCTTTGGTCCGGGCAATGTCCTGAAAAAGGTCGACACGGCTATTTTGCAAGCGGCGGCGGATTAGGGTCTGCCGTAGTTTTGGAGAGGCTAAAAAGAAGAACGGGCCGCCAAGGATTAGGAACAGGCCATATAGCGCCAGTCCGATCTCCTTCGGTTTATCACCATCGATATTGGAAAAATGTTCCTGCAAATTTTCGACGACCTGCGACGGCGAAATCGCCATCGGCGTATCATGGAAAAGCGTCTGTGTAAGCGCTTTCAGCATGCGCGCTTGAAGGGGATTAAATGGTTTCTGCATATCTATCTTCCTAAGTGCGACCCCGGAAAAATAATTTTGCCAATAGTGTCGGGCTTCACCCTAGTCGGTTTGGGGCGCTCCATGGGTTCCAGCGATACCCAAGCCATCGCCATTGGTTCCCCCGGCCAGTCGGCCCAATAATTTGCCTTCGACCATGTCAATCTCAGCAATCCGGTTCAACCCGGTTTCGGCAACGTAAAGCCGCTTACCGTCGGGTGAGAAAAGAATGGTGACTTGGCCGGCTTTCGAAGTGCCACTGATCTTTATTTCGCCTTTGGGCTCACGTTTCGTAACATCGAAAAGCCCAAGCGCGCCGTCAGCATAGTTGGAAGTCACTGCGGTTTTTCCATCAGGGCTTATTGCTACTCGGATCGGGAATTTACCGGTTTGAAGAATGGCTAGTTCTTCAAGCGTCTGTGCGTCAAATACGCGCAAGCTATCTCCGCGGCGATCAGCAACCCACACGGTTGCACCATCTGGCGTGATCGCGATACCTTCCGGTTCGGTGCCAGCAGCCAGGTCGGTGATCTTGCTGCTTTTTGCCAGATCAAGAACGCTGACGGTACCGGATTGCATATTGCTTACAAAGGCACGGCTCTTATCGGGTGTTACCACCACCATATGGCTGCCTTTTTGTCCGGTCGAAATTTGGCTGACTTGACGTGTTTGGCTTTCCCCTGTCGGCGGGGAAACGATGGCGATGCTGTCGCTACCCTCGGTCGAGGCGATGATCCGGCCGTCACCAAGCCAAACTATACCATGGGGGCTTTTATTGGGGGCGAGATCGATGGTTTCGATTTTCTCTCGCGCGGCGATATCGAAAATATCGATATGCTGCGCGCCATAGGACACAATGGCCGCGAGGCGTCCATCCGGTGAAATTGCAACTTCATGCGGATTTTTACCGGTATCGCGGCGGGCTACTTCACGGCCTGTTTTCAGATCAATAAAGCTAAGGCTATCCTCGCCCTTGTTACCCACCAGCAAGATTTCCGCTGGATGTTGCTTATAGGGTGGCGATTGCTCCGCAGAGGCGGAGCAAGAGGCAAATAAAATTGCTGACATCAAAGCAAATGCAAATCTATTCATTTCTGCCATCTCCTTAAAAAATCCCCGGCAAAGCGAAAAAGCCGTGCCGGGGATGTTTTATCTCAAAAGACCAGACGTATCTATTCCGCTTCTGGTGCAGCCGCACTGGCGTCTTCGGGAAGACCACCAAGCTGCGACACCATTTTGGTATAAGCATCAAGATAGGCGAGGGCCATGACTCGGCCAATTTGGGTGTCGGTATAACCGCCGCCAGCCGCGCCAGCGAGTGCACCGCCGAAGAAACCGCCTCCGCCGCCACCGAATTTCAGATCAGACTTACGGGAATAGCCCTCTGTGATGCGTTCCATTTCAGTGGTGCGGACGTTCACAAGCGAGAGCGTCACATTGGCTTCTTTCTTGTTGACCTTCACGCCGCCAAATACGCCGCCAAAGGCCCGGCGACTAAGGCCGCCCAAAAGAGCGCCGCCAACGCCGCCGCCGCCAGATCTGGCGTTGGCTGAAATAATGTCGGGTACGATGACATAGTCTGCTGCCTTCACTTGACGTTTGCCGATATTGGACCCTCGCTGCAATTCGCCTGAGTCCGCCAGTGCGCGTTCGACCGCTCTGCTCGCCAAGCCGCGGCCACGGTCAACCAGACCGAAACAGCCTGAGCGCGCCACAAAGGTCTTGATCAATGCTTCTGGCGATCCGAGCTTATAGCTAACCCACCAGCGTTGTTCGGGTTCGACAATCGCAATTGTACCCAGTTTTTTGTAACAAACAGGAATTTCAGCGACGCCGCGTTCCTGCGCTTTTTGCCCTTTGGATTTTCCGGCTGCCAGTGCAGTCCCGCCTGTGAGCGCCATGGATGACACAGCTACGGCAGTAATGATTTTCTTTAACATGATTTTCCCTCCGGTTAAAAATACCCTGCCTGTATGAATGAACTGAACCGATCAGTCCCTTGCCACGCGGCAGAAGAGTTTGCGATTCCAAAAGATACACAGCGATACAAAGCTCAATGCAATATTTGGATACTGTAATATGGTTTAACGGTAATAGGCTTTCCTGATTGTGATCTATAGCACGTTTTAGACATGCTCAATTTTGATCTGTCTGCCAACCAAAAAGATAGTCACAGGCCGTAACTCTTTCCTTTTATAATTATGCCGTTAGCATGCATGGAAAGATAGATGACCTTGAGTCTGGGAGGAACGTGCATGCGGCATATCGCGATCATTGGGTCGGGGCCTGCGGGCTATTATTCGGCTGAAGCGGCGCAAAAGAAATATGGGGATGATGTTACCGTTGACATTATAGACCGGCTGCCTGTTCCTTTTGGTTTGATCCGAACAGGCGTGGCTCCTGACCATCAATCGATCAAAGCAGTATCCCGGCGTTACGAAAAAACGGCACTGGGGGACAATGTGCATTTTATCGGTAATGTGACGGTCGGGGACGATGTTAGCATCGAAGAATTGCAGGGCTTTTATGATGCTGTGATATTGGCAACAGGCGCGCCCAATGATCGACCATTGGAAATTGAAGGCAGTGATCTACCCGGTGTGATCGGTAGTGCCGCCTTTGTCGGTTGGTATAATGGCCATCCCGATTTCAAAGATCTAGACCCGCCTCTGGACGGCAAATCTGTGGCGGTGATTGGCAATGGTAATGTTGCGCTGGATGTTGCTCGGATATTGGCGAAGACGGCGAGTGAGTTTGCGGGCAGCGACATTGTTGGCCATGCGCTCGACCAGTTGAAGCAGAGCAATGTTGAAAAAATCACATTGCTCGGGCGACGCGGCCCGCATCAAATTGCAATGACGCCTAAGGAGCTGGGCGAACTGGGTCATCTCGAGCGTGCGCGGCCTGTTATCGATACGCTGGATTTTCCGGATGAGGGTGCGGATGCGATGTTGGAACCGGGCATGCGTAAATCGGTCACCCATTTGCGCAGCTTTTTTGCTCGTGCCGGCGAATTGCGCGAGAAACCGGTTAAGATTGATTTTGACTTTTTCGCGATGCCCGTTGCGATTGAGGGGGGCGATAAAGTTGAAAAACTGATCATCGAGAAAACAGAACTGGATGCGGACCTACGCTCCCAAGGTACCGGTGAGCGTTATGAACTCGACTGTTCCATGGTGATCAGTTGCATCGGTTATCGTACGCCGCCGATTGAGGGCGTGCCTTATGAACATGGCCGCGGCCGCTTTGCCAATGTCGATGGCCGGATATTACCGGGCCTCTATTGTGTCGGTTGGGCAAGGCGCGGGCCGAGTGGAACCATCGGCACCAACAAGCCAGATGGCTTTGCGATTATCGAAGCCGTGGCAGAAGACATCGGGGCAGGGAATAATAAGGAAGGCCGCAAAGGATTGGACCGTCTGTTTGAACGCCGTGGTGTGGAGGCGGTAACATTCCGTGACTGGAAGAAAATTGAAGAAGCCGAGGTCGCTAATGCCCGGGAAGGGGCGCCGCGAGAGAAGTTTACCGATATTGCCGATATGATTGCTGCCCGGAAAAGCTAAACCAAGAAAGCTAGCGCAGCCAGTTTCGCAATATGGCATTGACTTGCTCGGGTGCTTCCTGCTGCACCCAATGGGATACGCCTGGCAGGCGATGGATCTCGAAATTCGGAACCCATTGTTCGGTGCCTTCTGTACAGCGGATATTCAGTGCGCTGTCCTCTTCACCCCAGATCATCAGGGTAGGGGTGTCGAGAATTTTATCCTCAACATCAACTGTATCTCCATGCCGCAGCAAAGCACGGTAATAGTTGATCATGGCCGTCAATGAACCCGGCCTCATCGCTGCTTTGGCGAAAACCTCCAATGCTGCATTCGGAAAGTTGCTTTGATCACGGGCCATATTGGAAAAAGCGCCTTTAATCGCTTTGCCATTGCGGCGGGAGATCAGAAATTCTGGCAACCATGGAGTCTGGAAAAAGAAAATATACCAACTGCGCCTGAGCTGACGCCAATGTCGTATTTCGCGCTTTCCCACCATCGGGTGAGGGACGTTCATGATAACCAAGCGTTTGAGGGGACGAGTTTTCTGTATTGCAAAAGCCCATGCGACAATCGCTCCCCAGTCATGCGCAATGAGTGTGACTTCTTCTGCGCCGCTGGCATCGATCAGGGCCGCTACATCGGCGCAAAGATGATCCAACGCATAATCCCGCACCGCCGCCGGTTTGCTGGACCCACCATAGCCGCGCATATTCGGTGCCCAGACGCGATATCCTTGCTCCACCAGCAACGGGATTTGAAATCGCCACGAATAATGGAGTTCCGGAAAACCGTGCAGACATAGAGCCAATTTATCACCTTGGCCGGCTTGTGCGACTTCAAAGCTTTGGCCATTGGCTTCGACCCAATTAATCGCGATGCCGCTTTCAGGGTCAGGATTCCAGGAAGGCGAGCTTGTCATAAAGAACGTCTAACAGGAGATGGCTTTAATCATCCAGTTAAATCTGCTATTCCGTGCCAAAATATTCAGGAGAGACTCGATGCATGATCTGGTAATTCGCGGCGGTACAGTGGTTGATGGCACAGGCGGTGAGCCCTTTACCGCAGATGTTGCCATTGATGGTGATCGTGTTTCTCTGGTCGGCACGGTGACCTCTGAAGGCCGTGAAGAAATTGATGCAACCGGTAAGATTGTCTCCCCTGGCTTTGTCGATGTTCATACCCATTATGATGGGCAAGCGACCTGGGATGATGAAATGGCACCTTCCAGTTGGCACGGTGTGACAACGGTTGTGATGGGCAATTGCGGGGTTGGTTTCGCGCCTGCCAAACCGGACAAACATGAATGGCTGATTGGCCTGATGGAAGGCGTGGAGGATATTCCCGGTACGGCGCTGGCCGAAGGAATGAAATGGAATTGGGAAACTTTTCCCGAATATATGGACGCGTTGGAGGAACTACCGCGCACCATTGATGTCGCAACCCATGTTCCGCATGGAGCCATTCGTGCCTACGTGCTGGGCGACCGCGAGAAGCCCGGTGCGGAGCCGACTGACGAAGATGTTGAGCAGATGTCCAAGATCGTTGAAGATGGATTGAAAGCTGGTGCTTTGGGTTTTTCAACATCTCGCACCGTGCTGCATCGGTCTGTTGATGGAGAGCTTGTTCCCGGGACAACGGCGACCAAAGAGGAATTGATCGGTATTGGCCGCGCCATGGGCCGGGTCGGCTACGGCGTGTTTGAAATGGCCAGCGACTTGAACCGCGAATGGGACGAATTCGGCTGGATGGGTGACCTCAGCCGTGAGACCGGCCTACCGGTGACATTTGCCGCGCTGCAATCGATTGCCAAGGATCAGCCGCTGGAAGAGCAAATTGCCAATATGCGCGCCGAAAACGACAACGGCGCAAATATAGTTGCGCAGATAGCCTTGCGTGGAAACGGCATCATCATGGCGTGGCAGGGAACCGTTCACCCCTTTGTTCGCAAGCCAAGTTGGGAAACGATTGCCGAGCTATCATGGGAAGAAAAATATGCCCGGCTCAGCGATCCCGAGTTCAAGGCCAAGCTGATTGGAGAAGCCAGCCTACCAGCAGAAAATGTTGATATGGCTCCGGTACAGTTCATCGTTACCGATGGCTGGGCGATGCATTATCAGATGGATGATGGCTTCAACTATGAACCAACCGCCGACGAAAGCATCAATGCCCGGGCCAATGCCGCGGGTGTTACGCCAGCGGAATATGCTTATGACTTGTTGATGTCTGATGAGGGTAAGGGCCTTATCTATCTGCCGATTCTTAACTATATTGATGGTAATCTCGACTTTCTCCACCCGTTGCAACATGCTGATGATACGGTGAACAGCCTGTCAGATGGCGGTGCCCATTGCGGTACGATTTGTGATGCAGCCAGCCCGACATTCATGCTCGAGCATTGGGTTAAAAATCGCCAGCGCGGTACCATCACAATCGAGAATGCGATCAAGCGGCAATGTCTGGATACGGCTCGCCTTTATGGTTTGAATGACCGCGGCGTATTGAAACCCGGCTATCTGGCGGATGTGAATGTCATCGATATGGATCGGATCAAACTTGGCAAGCCATGGCTCGCTTTTGATCTTCCAGCCGGCGGGAAGCGCTTGCTGCAAAAGGCAGATGGCTATGATTACACCATCAAGTCCGGACAAGTAACGTTCAAAGGTGGCACTGTGACCGACAAGCGTCCTGGCGGTTTGATCCGTGGTCCGCAAAATGTCGAGATTCTCGAAGCGGCGGAATAAGGGTTAGACGCCTGCGCTATGCCTTAAAAATTCGGCCAGCATAGCTTCAAGAGCGTGATGATTCTCACGGGTTGGATTTTGTAGCCATTGGCGCATGGCTCCCTCCACCATGCCATGGGCGATAGCAGCAAAATGATCACTGTCATGGGGCGTGAAGCCACCATGATTGACACCGTCCTGATGTAACGCAGCGATTTCTTTCCTGATCGCGGCCCCGGGGATAGTTCCATTTTCGATGATATGTCCTTGCACTAACGACAGAAGGACAATCTCTTCCCGCTTGTCGGAAATGATTGCGAACAAGGCACTGGCCATTTGGTTAAACCGTTCGGAATAGGGAACATCGCCGGACCATGCTTCGCGCATGACTGCTATAAATTGCTGTTCTAGTATCTCGGAAATCGCAATTAATATTGCGCTTTTATTGGGGTAGAAGCGATAAATTGTCCCAACGGCTATGTTCGCCGCTTTGGCAATTTCAGCGATGGTGACCTGTTCAAAACCTTTGGCTGAGAAAAGCGCGATGGCGCTTTCATGGATCGCTTGTCGTTTGGCGTCGGGATTGCGCTGGCGTTTGGCTTTCTGCATCAAGTGAATATTGTTCATTAGCGTTGCCTTGGCAATGGTATTATCTTAATGAGGATTATTCATTAAGATAATACTGGGCTGAAATCAGCTGTCTGGAGAGCAATAAATGAACCGGGTCAACCTTCTCTACATTGCCTATATCGCGAATATCCTGATCCTTATGGCGATCTGCTGGAACATGTTTGTTGGTAGCGGTGTTGCCAGTGTTTTTGAGGGCAAGGTAGATGAATCAACGGGCCTGCGGTTGCTGGTCGGGAGTTTTTGGCTGGCGATATTGGTTGGCTCAACTGCTGGCTTGTTTGCACCGCGCTTCTTTGCACCAATTATCGTGATCCAAATATTCTACAAAAGTCTGTGGCTGCTGGTTTTTGTTTTGCCGTTGGTCATGGCCGGTAAATCGGATCAAGTCCCTTGGGGAATTGCCACGACCTTCATTGTCATCGCTCTGAGTTACCCAATCCTGTTCGGGTTATCCCGTGCCTGGCAGCCTGTCTGATAAGGCTTCCACATTCTCAACCCACAGGAAAACTGCGGGACCCGGATTCGCTCCGGGTCCCGTTCTTTAGTCGTCTAAAAGGCTTTTTGCCAACCGATGGTAAACATCCAGTCGCCCGTCATCTGAGGACCGTTAAGATCCTGATAGACCGGTGCACCGACTTCGATACCAAGACGATGGCCCGCAAGTGGTCCGTGGGTGCCGACGAGATTGATGCCGCCGATCACGTCAACACGCTCACCGCCCTGAAAGTCAGGATTGGCGGTTTGCACCGGTCCCATGATCATCGGATCCATACCTTGAACCCGGCTGGTGGTGCGGCCCTTTACGCGGCCGGACAGGCTGATCCATTGCGCCGGACGATAGCTGATCCAGGTGGTTAGCTCATGGACATCGCCAAAACGGTAGCCTTGGTCATTGGTTCCCGTTCGAATGGTTCCTGCATATTGCGAACCCAATCCGATTGAACCATGCCAACTTTTATAGGTTATCGACGGTTTGAGATCCCATGTGCCCGAGCCGATTTGCATCATATAGGGCACCCGCACCGTTGGTTCTCCGCCCATTGGCGGTAGGATTTGTGCCGTTTCGCTGGTTGATCCGGTGGGGATTGAAACCGCTGCGCGAACGTTCAGTTCCCGTTGCTTGTCACCTTTGCGATCGGCTACGCCGAGTATCGGGAAAATACCGCCAAGGGTAATATCGCCAAAGCCTTCGGGACTAGTTGTAAATTCGCCTTGTACATTGGTCCCGGCTCCACCTGCAAAAGTCGTGTGCTCCATCTCCTTTTGGACATAGCTGCCCATAGCGATCAGCGTGACCCAGTCCGTCGGCGCATACATTGCGCCCACCATGGTCATGTCGGTACGCATGGATGTTGGCACGATGCGCAAGGTTGGTGGCTGGCCCGGAGCACCAAAAAAGCGGTTGGGGATAGTCATCACGATATCTTCGGGAGAGACGCTGTCCGTCCCGATCTGATTGCCACTCATTTCCATATGCATATGGCGGACGGAGAACATGATCTCACCCTTCTTATGCGCATGGTCGGCCATTACACCAATTGGTGCGTGATCATCTGCCATAACATCATGGGCAAGAGTAGGAGTAGAAAGGCAGGCAGCAATTAGCGCCCCTGCACGCAGTGAATATTTCATGGATTTTTCCTGCAATTGTCTGATTTCTGGTCATTGGGACTTTTCCCAAAGGACCAATAAGTGGGGGGTCAGACGGTAGCAGGTGGTCCGGTCGCTGGCGGAATATTGATCCGGTTGCGGATCACAAAATGGCGCTCCGCCGTGGGTTCGTGCAGGGCAGCTATCAGGTCAGTTAGCGCAATTGTCGGCGCAGATGCGAGTAGTGTTGCGCCAGAAGCGGCCGCATAGGTACAGACAGAGCCTTCTGTTTCAGGAGCAGGCGTGTCTTGCTGCTCTGGACCACCATAGACGATTGCGAGTAGCGCATAGTCGGGATGGTCCGACGTTATGGCTAGCTTCTTATTGGCGTGACCCGAACATAGTTCGATGGAAAAGCCATCGATTGTGCGCGTCGGCATGAAGCCTTGCGGTGCAAGAGAGCCCAATAGCACAGAAAGCAAGGCGATCAGGTAAGATGCTATTTTGATTTGCATGAATTGAAGGAATGATCGCCGTTAAACTGCGTGATTGCCGTCGGACTATAAATCGGCAGAAAACTTCTTACTAGTCTTGATTCGACAATCGGCTAAAAAATTGCGCTGTTGGAGCTATATTCCGACCCAATTTAGACGCGCATTGGCATCAGCACATAGAGGGCCGGTGACTTATCATTTTCACGAATTAGCGTTGGCGCGCTGGCATCAGCCAGATGGAGTTCGACATTGTCGCCCTCAATCTCACTCAATATGTCAAGCAGGTAGCGCGAGTTAAAGCCGATTTCGAAACTGTCTTCTTTGTAAGCACCAGGCACTTCTTCGGCCGCTGTACCATTTTCGGGCGAAGTAACCGACAGTGTGATCTTGTCATCGCCTAGCGCCATCTTGACCGCACGCGTCTTCTCGGTGGCGATGGTTGATACGCGGTCGACGCCTTGTGCGAAGCTTTTCGGATCGATTTTCAGAATCTTGTCATTTCCGGTTGGAATGACGCGTGTATAATCCGGGAAGGTTCCGTCGATCAGCTTGCTGGTCAGGATTGCTGTACCCAAAGTGAAGCGAATCTTGCTAGCAGACAGGTCAATCTGGACTGAAGCTTCGCCATTCTCATCGAGTAGCTTGCGCAGTTCGTTCACGCATTTGCGAGGAACGATGACATCCGGCATGCCTTCTGCTCCCGCTGGACGGGGCAGGGTGACACGAGCCAGACGATGGCCATCGGTCGCCGCGGCTTTCAATACCGGTGTCTCTTCATCCTGAACGTGCAGGAAAATGCCGTTCAGATAATAGCGCGTTTCCTCGGTTGAGATCGCAAATTTGGTTTTGTCGATAATCTGTACCAGCGACGCGGCTGGCAGTTCAAAACTGGTCGGTAAATCGCCCTCGGCAATGATCGGAAAATCATCGCGGGGCAGGGTTTGCAGGTTAAACCGCGCACGGCCTGCATTGACTTTCATCTTGCCGTCAGCTGCATCCATTTGCACTTGCGAACCGTCTGGCAACTTTCGGGCGATGTCGAACAGCGTATGTGCAGAGACGGTAATCGACCCGGCCGTTTCGACTTGTGCGTCAACGGTTTCGACGACTTGTAGGTCAAGGTCGGTTGCCATCAATTTGATGCCGCCGCCTTCACTGGCTTCGATCAGTACATTGGACAATATGGGGATCGTGTTGCGCCGCTCAACCACCGACTGGACATGGCCCAGACTTTTCAGCAGTGCTGCGCGTTCAATTGTCGCTTTCATAAACCGTCCTTCATTTCCTGTCGCTGGGCGGTTTTTCCGCCCTAGTGGCTGTGTGAGGGGCGTCGCGAGAGACTCCGCCAGATTCACAGATAGTCACCGCTTCATTAACAATATCAACCAATAGGGCAAGCCTGATGCAAAGGTGAAGAAAGATATTGCGGTGAAAATCTGTGGAAAAAACCCATAATGCCGCTAAACCCGCTAAAGATAATGACCAAATGCACGGTCCAGGGACAAATTAGATCATAGATATGAGCAGTTTAAGTAGCGATCTGAGCACGGGAGGAAAACGCCTGTTCATAGCGCGTCATGGCGAGACAATTTTCAATCTCGCAGGGCGAATTCAGGGTAATGATGCGCATACCCCACTGACTCAGCGCGGCTTTGCACAGGCCGATGAAATGGGGCGGGCTCTGGCGCTCTATTTGAACGGGTTTTCCGGGTTGGAACTGGTCGCCTCCGACACCGGCCGGGCACTGCAAACCCTGTCAGTCGTCTGCGAGCATATCGAAGCGGACTGGCATCAGGTCGCCGCCGACCCACGCTTGCGGGAAATCGATATGGGTGATTGGGAAGGTATTTATTATAATGATTTGAATGGCAAGCTGAGGATTGATCATGATCAGGGGTTGTTCCTCACGCAGGCGCCGGGCGGGGAAACCTATAGTGATATAGTAAGAAGGCTATCTCGTTGGATTGCGGATCAGAGATTTGAACGCGATATGCTCCTCATCAGCCATGGTATGACTAGCCGGGTCTTGCGCGGCATGTTGACTGGCCGTTCTCCGTTGGCATTGATCGATGCACCAATGGCTGAAAGCCTGCCTCAAGGATCTATGGTACAAATTGTCGATGGCGTGGAAACAATCGTGTATCTTGGTGCAGGCGAGGGCGAAAAGGCATGAGGGCTTTGAGTGTCCTTTTGGTATTTTGCTGTGCTGCGCTGTCGGGACCGATTGCGGCAAAAGACTCACTCGGAATTTTTAACAGCTGGGGTGCTTTTCGAGATCCGAACGTCCCTCGCTGCTATGCTCTTGCGGAGTCAGAGGAGATTACAGGTAAGGCGGAACGCAAATCCTACGTGTCGGTCGGTTTCTGGCCGAAACGAAATATTCGTGCCCAGTTCCACGTGCGGCTAAGCCGGGATCGGTCGAGCAACAGCAGGGTAATGGTTGGTATAGGTGGCCGCCGCTTCCAGTTAACCGCCAATCGTTCGGATGGATGGTCACAGGACAAACGCATGGATGCAGCGATCATTGCGGCGTTGCGCTCGGCTAACAGCATGACGATTGAAAGCACTGGCCGGGATGGAAAACCGATTGTGGATGCTTATCTTCTGCGTGGAGCAGCGACGGCAATAGATGCGGCGTCATTAGGCTGTTCGCGGCTAAGATAGTTCGCGCCTGTGACCGGTTAAATTAGCGATACTCAGTTGCTGGCTTAAGCTGAACCGCGAGAAAATTGCGATAAATTCGATAAATCGGACAAAATATCCTATGCTTCTTCGGGCGTGTCAGTGTTTAACTGATATTCAAGCTGTAATGACTCTTGGGAGGGATTCATGAAAAAATCGACGATCTTATTGGGTGCGACGTTTCTGTCATTGGCCGTGTCATCGAGCGGGTTTGCAAATGGGGTTTCAGGTAAGTCAGCGGCGGCTGAAGCCCGTTCTGATGCCGATCTTGTGAAGCAGGCCGGAGCGCCATTGTTCGAAGGTATGGGCGACTACAACCGGTCGATCACAACATCATCGGAAGGCGCAAAACGCTATTTCAACCAAGCCATGGTGCTCGCCTTTGGTTTTAATCATGCCGAGAGTATTCGTTCATTCCGTGCCGCGCAAAAGCTCGATCCCGAATGCGCCATGTGTTTTTGGGGTGAAGCGTTGGCGACTGGACCCAATATCAATGTGACGAGCAAGGGCAAGGCAGTCATGAGCGATGACGATCGCCGCGCGGCCCATAAAGCCATCCAGCGTGGACTGGCATTGAAGGGTAATGCTTCGCCATTGGAGCAAGCGCTGATCGAGGCGCAGGCCAAGCGTTACAATGGCGATCCAACAACTGATCGGGAGACTTTGGATCTCGCTTATGCTGAAGCCATGGGCAAAGTGGTTGAGACCTTTCCGGAAGATGACGACGCGGCAGCAATCTATTCCGAAGCGTTGATGAATACTATGCCCTGGGATTACTGGTCTACGGACGGCAAACCAAAGCCGGAGACCGAAAAAGTAATTGGAGCGCTGGAACGGATTATCGCGCGTAGTCCGCAGCATCCGCTGGCATTACATCTCTATATTCATGCGGTGGAAGCATCCAAAGATCCAGGCCGGGCCGAAGACGAAGCAGATGCTTTGACCGGCTTGGTCCCGGGCTCCGGGCATCTGGTGCATATGCCCGCGCATATTTACTGGCGGGTTGGGCGCTATGATGATGCGGCTAAGGCCAACATTCGGGCTGCTGCCGTCGACGAGGAATATATTGCGGCCTGCAACGCGCAGGGTTTTTACCCGGCACTTTATTATCCCCACAATATCCATTTTCTGTGGGCGGCAACCAGCATGGCTGGACAGAGCAAAATGGCGATCAGTTCGGCAAAGAAACTCGCAGCCAATGTCCGACTAGAGCAGATTGAGCAATTCCCGACTGTGGAGTTTTTCAAGACGATCCCGCTTCTTACATTGACCCAATTTGGCAAATGGTCGGAAGTCATGGCCGAGCCAGCTCCGCCTGAGAATCTTGACTATTCGAATGCGATTTGGCGCTATGCTAGGGGCATTGCGCTTGCCAATATGGGTGATAGCGCTCGCGCAAAGGAGGAGCAGGCGAAGTTGGCAGCGGTCAAGGACACCGTGCAGATCCGCTTTCTCGACAATGCAGATTATCCGGCCAGCGTATTGCTCAACATCGCTGATGATTTGTTGCAAGGTGAAATTGCTTTGAAATCTGGCGAACCCTTGGTTGCTGCCGAGCATTTTCAGCGTGCCGTCGATAAGCAGGATGCACTACCCTATATGGAGCCGCCTTTCTGGTATTATCCTTCGCGACAGTCGCTAGGGCAGGCCTTTATCGATGCCGGTAAATTTGCCGAGGCCGAGGCAGTTTATCGCCGTGACCTGAAAGATTATCCGCGGAATGGTTGGTCCATGTCGGGGCTGGCAGCTTCATTGGACGGTCAGGGTAAGACGGAGGAAGCCGCAAAGGCGCGGGCCGCTTTGGATGTTATCTGGGCGAAGGCTGATGTTTCACTTAGAGGTTCGCGTCTCTGAACGCGCCGGTAGAAGCAGCGTTTTTCCATTGTAACTGAAAATACCATTGCCAGCGACTTCATCCATTTTTGCAAGAGATTTTGCGCTGCATTTCATGGCCGAGAGTTTTGCAGCAATTTTGGGGTTTTTGTGGAGAGGAGCGACGACATAAGGAAAATATCGGCCAACGATGGGGCATCGCGAATAAATGTCACCATATTCGGTATTGCGCTCGTTAATCAGCGCCATCACTCCCTTCACTTGGCCGCGCCCCGCAAGCATATATATTTTCAGGTCAATATGTTCGATTAAACCGAACTGCATCCCTTTATCCATATTCCGTGCGACTGCCAGGTACCTGTTAATGCTGCTCAATGCGAAAGCATTATCCCCGTTGTGTAAAGCGTCGGTTATGATGGTTTCGCTATGGTTGGATATCGGCAAGCCATTCTTATAGCCGCTGCGCGTAAACAGCAGTGGAAAGCTTGCTTCAAAATTTTCTCGCGCCTCGTCGCGGCGGCCGAGCTCCAAAAGATATTTGGTCCGATCATGCCAGGCGAAGGCAAGATGAAATTCCATGTCATAAACGGGCATGTGGATGAGCAAGTCGACACGCTTGTTTGTGGCTTGAAGCGCTTGTTTATGTTCGTCAAATGCGGCGTGCAACTGCCCCTTTGCCCGATAGTTTTTCTCCAGATAATAGTGCTCAAGCGGAAATTTCGGCTCTCCGATCAACCCTTTGAGTTGTTCGGCAAATTTCAAAGCTTTTACTTTGTTGGATGCGATATTATCTTTGTTTTTCCGTAGACTCTCTTTTGCTTCATAAACCGCAAATTCAAGCTGGACGAAAAGTTGGGCAGCCTGCAATATTGGCCAGCATGTTTTGATTACATCGTCCAGCTGATAAGTGGCATCGGCTTGGCAGGATGATAGATCGCCGCGCCGGTAGACGGGAATGTCATAGTCCAAAATTTCAGGACGCTGCTGTTCGATCAACGGCAGATCGGGATCGACTAGTTCCGGTTCCTCATAACCTGATGCCGGTGGAACTTGCTGTGTCTCTGTGGACTGCGCAACGACTGGTTGCCAAGCCGGTATTGTCGCTACAAGCAAGAGCTGTATCAGAAGACCAAAGCGCATGCCGGTTTCTTATGGGTGGCAACAAGCGCTGTCTAGAGCGTTTCGCCAGCAATATCGGCTTTGGCATTTGCTGATCGAAGTGACCTAGCTTTTCGCTGTGTCTCTCCCTATATGCGCGGCTATGCAGATTCCCGGCCATATTGATCCCGTTCCGCTTCCCGCCAAAGTCACGCCCCGTGAAGATGGGCGCGTGGACCTTATTGGCCTTAGTGTCGCTGAAATTCGGAATGTGTTGATCGAGGCTGGCCTAGATGAGAAGCAGGGTAAGCTGCGCTCTAAACAGTTATTTCATTGGATGTACCATCGCGGCATCACTGATTTTGCGATGATGACGGATATGAGCAAAACCCTGCGCCCTTGGTTGGCCGAGCGGTTTGTGATTGGAAGGCCCGAAATTGTCGAGGCGCATTTGTCAGAAGATGGGACACGCAAATGGTTGCTGCGATCGGCCGATAAACAGGACTATGAGATGGTCTTCATTCCAGATGAAGATCGCGGGACATTGTGTATTTCGTCGCAAGTGGGCTGCACGCTCAATTGCCGCTTCTGCCATACCGGGACAATGCGGCTAGTGCGTAATCTGACCCCCGGGGAGATTGTCGGACAAGTGATGCTCGCACGTGATGCTCTGGGCGAGTGGCCCAAGGGTGTGATGGATTTTGCCGACGAAGAAGAGGCAGAAAACACCAAAGAATATAATCAAGCCTATAAATCTGACGGGCGCCTGCTGACCAATATTGTGCTGATGGGCATGGGTGAGCCGCTCTACAATTTCGATAATGTTCGCGATGCTATGAAGGTTGTGATGGATGGTGCCGGTTTGGCGCTGTCGCGCCGCCGGATTACTTTGTCGACTAGCGGTGTGGTGCCGATGATCGCTCGGGCTGGCGAAGAAATTAGCGTCAATTTGGCTATATCGCTCCATGCCGTAAACAAAGAAACACGCGACGAAATCGTCCCCCTCAACCGCAAATATTCGATCGAGGAACTGCTGCAAGCCTGTGCCGATTATCCGGGCTCCAGCAATTCCCGCCGTATCACGTTTGAATATGTCATGCTGAAAGACAAGAATGACAGCGACGAAGATGCACGAGAGCTGGTTAACCTGCTGCGGCAATATGATTTGCCGGCGAAGGTCAATCTGATCCCGTTCAACCCTTGGCCCGGTTCCGCCTATGAATGTTCGACGCCGGAGCGGATCAAGGCGTTTTCCAAGATTGTCTTTGATGCAGGCATTAGCGCTCCCGTGCGGACGCCACGTGGCCGTGACATCATGGCTGCCTGCGGTCAGCTAAAGTCGGCCAGTGAAAAGAAAAGCCGGGCTGAACTGGATCGCTTGGCCGAAGAAAAACAAGCCGCCTTGGGGTGATATCCGGCTTTATGCAGCCGCAATAACATCAATCTCGACCATCAATTCTGGTAGCGCCAACGCTTTGACTTCGACAATCGTATCGGCTGGGTAAGGCTCGGAAAAATAATGCTTCCGCGCTTCAACGATTTTCGGAAAGTTGGCCATGTCCGTCAGATAGATTGTGACTTTGACGATTTTATCACGGCGGCTACCGCCCGCTTCTAGAACGCGATCGATATTGGCGAAAGTTTGGGCGACTTGCCGATCAAAGTCATTCGCTCCGATTATTTTGCCAGCTTCATCAATGGCAGCCTGACCCGACAGGAATAATAGATCACCCACGCGCCAACCGGGGGCGATGGCGTATCGGGCGAGGGGGTCGGGATCTAGTTCGATGACTTGTCTGTTTTTCATGGCCATATCATTTAACGCGATTCTGGCAGAAGCCCAACCTTAAAGATATGCCCTGACTATAAAAAGAAGGTGAGTATGTTGCTCACCTTCTTTTCAAATCATATCAATATTTGGATCAGAATTTCACGCCAAGCCCTACAACGCCTTGGTTGCGTTTTACTCCGCGGTCGATCTCAGAGTAACGATATTCTGCGCGAACGAACAAGTTCCTTTTTAGCTTATATTCGGCGCCGGCACCCAGTCGGAAACCATCCAGACCGATGCTTTGAAAGCCAACCGTGCGCAACCGCGCATTAACATAGCCCGCTTTGCCATAGACTAGAGCATTGTCGCTGACCGCGAAGCCAGCACGTCCGCCAGCATATAGTTCACGTCCCATTTCGATTTGGCCAAGAAATTGATTGTCTACGTCAGCAGCTGAATCATTCGCTTCCAGCTCGACGCCATATATAAATTTACCGGATTGGCGATCATAACTGACATTGATGCCATATATGAGACCCTGCGCATTTTTGAATTCCAAACGCTCAATTCCGATAAACACTGCGCCAAAGTCCACATTATCGTAACCGACTACCGCCGTAGCCTTGAAGCCCGAAAAATCGCTAGGATCCTGCGCCATGGCTGGGGTTGCAACGAAGGAAGCCGCAGCCGAAGCCGCAAGAATAATGTTTTTCATTTTTTTGATTGCCCTTGAGATAAATAATAAGTTCAGGCTATTTTATTTTGAATATTAAGAACCGAAACTGAGCGATCAGATAAAAATACTTAGTCTGACAGTAAATAGATTTATTGGTGTTGAAAAAGAATTTTCAGATTGTTTAGTATTCAGTGATAAATCCGCCACATTTTTGAGTAACCTTTTGTTCGTAAACCGCGAACCATTAGGTAATATGGTGCAAATGCAAAAGAGAGACTCAGAAAATAGCCTAGAGAAGCGCCACCGGTTGACCACCCGGTTGTGGCACTGGATAAATGCGCTATCCTTGCTTGTTTTGCTGATGAGTGGGCTGACGATTTTTAACGCCCACCCACGCCTTTATTGGGGTGAATATGGGGCCAATGATGATTATGCTTGGGCGGCTGTGGGATCATCACAAACCCTTGGTTATGTGAGAATTGGCGAGATCAAGATTGAAACAACCGGCCTCATCGGGAATTGGCGAGATAGCGACGGCAAAATACAGACTTGGGCTTTTCCCGGTTGGGCAACCATACCGTCTTACTATAGCTTGGCCGAAGGGCGGCGTTGGCATTTTTTCTTTGCTTGGATTTTTAGCGTCGGATTAGCGATTTTCATGATCCGCTCGCTGTTCAATCGGCATGTACAAAAAGACTTGCACATCACTCGCGCCGAATGGCGACCGTCGCATATCTGGCGGGATGTCAAAAACCATATGCGGTTACGGTTCCACAAATCTGGTGCCGTCAATATCTATAATATTCTGCAGAAACTCAGCTATATTGGAGTGATCTTCATCTTACTGCCGTTGATGATCTTTACAGGACTTGCCATGTCGCCGGCTATGGACGCGAACTGGCCGTTGCTGACGGATATATTTGGTGGGCGGCAGTCGGCGCGGTCAATTCATTTTATCGGTATGTTTCTTTTGGTCCTATTTTTCATTGTCCATATGGTGACCCTTGTTCTCGCAGGGCCATTGAAGCAAACATGGGCCATGATAACTGGCGGCAAAAGAGAAGAGGTTGACGATGCGTAAGTTGCTCACCCGGCGGTCAATCCTTACAAGTGCAGCTCTTGGCGCTGGTGGTTTGCTTAGCGGTTGCGATGCGCTCAGCCGCAATCCAGGTTTTCAGAATATTCTAGCTAGTGCCGAGGACGCCAGTTTCCTTGTTCAACGTGCCTTGGGCGATCGGATGGAGTTGGCCAGTGAATATAGTATCGCCGATTTGTCACCGAAATTTCGCGCCAATGGAACCCGCGATCCAGGCACAGATGATTATACAGCAAGTGCAGCGCAGGGCTTTGCTGACTGGCAATTGCGCCTGACTGGTCTATTCGCAAAACCGCAAAATTTCTCTCTCTCGGCGTTGCAATCGTTGCCGCAGCGCACCCAGATCACGCGTCATGACTGTGTGGAAGGGTGGAGCGCGATTGGCCAATGGACAGGCGTGCCGCTCAAATTGTTGCTCGATCTGGCGCAATTACAGGATAGGGCGAAATTTCTGGTCTTCCATTGTGCAGACCGGCTTGGCGGACGGCCATATTATGAGAGTATCGACCTGCTTGATGCCTTTCATCCCCAGACCATAATGGCGCACCGGTTAAATGGTGAAGCTGTTCCGATTGAAAATGGCGCGCCCTTGCGTCTGCGGGTGGAGCGGCAATTGGGCTATAAACATGCCAAATATGTGACGGCGATCGAGGCGGTTGCGACCTTGGACAATATTGGTTCAGGCAAGGGCGGCTATTGGGAAGATGTAGCCAATTATGAATGGTACGCCGGGATTTGATGAAGAATACTGAAGGAACATATGAATGTCCATTTTAGGTCGCTTTTTAGGGAGCGTTGTCAAAAGAGGGTCAATCGCCGTCATTCACCCGGATGGCTTGAAGGAAGAATTCGGAAAATCCGAAGCAGGCTTCCCAGATGTTACGGTGCGCCTGGCTGACAAGGGTGTGATGCGTCAGATAATACTGGACCCGCGTTTGGGAGCGGCTGAGTCTTTTATGGATGGGCGCCTGATCATGGAGCGAGGGGACATCATGGAGCTTATCCAGCTGCTGCGCGCCAATCGGCGATGGGAGCGGGGCGGTCGCCTCAGCGATCCTAGTGTTTTCAAGAAAGCGAAAAGCCTGATCGCTGGGCGTTTGGATAGTATCAACGGACAGCGTCGATCAAAGGCCAATGTCGCCCATCATTATGACCTTAGTCGCGATCTCTATGAACTGTTTCTCGATGAAGACATGCAGTATAGCTGTGCCTATTGGACCGATCCGGTCAATACGCTTGAACAAGCACAGGTGGACAAGAAGGCGCATATCGCCGCAAAACTGGACCTGAAAGCCGGGCAGCGAGTGCTTGATATAGGCTGTGGTTGGGGCGGTATGGCGCTTTATCTGAATCAGAAATTCGGCGTTGAAGTGCTGGGCATTACGCTAAGCGAAGAGCAGCTAAAAGTCGCGCAAGAGCGAGCAGAAAAAGAGGGTGTTGCGGACAAGGTCAAATTCGAGCTGATTGACTATCGCGACCTTGCCGAGCGGGAAGCCGGGCAGTTTGATAGGATAGTCTCAGTTGGCATGTTCGAGCATGTCGGTACTCCAAATTTCAAAACCTTTTTCCGTTGTGCTACCAATCTAATGACCGATGATGGGGTGATGTTGCTCCACACGATCGGGCGGATGGGAAAGCCTGGAACAACTGACGCTTTTACTCGCAAATATATTTTTCCGGGCGGCTATATCCCGGCTCTGAGCGAGACGGTCGAAGCGAGCGAGCATTTCCGATTAATGGCCACCGATATCGAGACGCTACGGCTGCATTATGCACTGACCTTGCGTGAATGGTATAAGCGGACGGTGGCGAACAAAGATAAGATTGTTGCACTTTATGATGAGCGGTTTTTCCGCCTATGGACCTTCTATCTGGCTGGTGCCACCGCTGCTTTTGAAAGTGGCAGCATGTGTAACTATCAAATTCAGTTCAGTCGCAACCGGCATACGCTGCCATTGACGCGCGATTATATTGGGGAAGCCGAGCAGAATTTGCGTGGTTGATTAGTTTGGATATCCACTATTGAGGATATTTTTTGTCCATCGCCTCTTTGTCGAATGCAATAAGTTCTGCCAGTACGTCCCGATCGATACGATCAAGTCGAGTGACGTAAAGACAAGAGGATCCACGTTTGTGCGGCCCGAGCTTTTTGAGGAGTTCCGCTTGTTTCGCTTTGTTCTCTTGTTCGCTGGTGCAGCTTAACACGTAAAGGCTGAGATTCTGCTTTCGTGGTGAAAAGCCTGATCGGCACATATCGCCTTCACGGCCAGAATCATATTTGTAATGATAGCTGCCAAATCCAACGATGCTGTCGCCCCACATTTTCGGCTCTTCACCTGTTATATTCTTGAAGATATCGAGCAATTCCACAGCATCTTGTCGGCGGCCCTCGTGCTCCACCGTGCCAATGAATGCGGTCACATCGCCGTCATTTTCTTTCGTCTTATTTTCCGCTGTTGCCATGTTTTCCTCCTCTAAACCCTGCATATCATATTGCTTACAAATATGGAGCCTGTTAGGCGCGCCGCTATTCTTTTTTTTGAAAGTATGAGCATGAGCGATTCCGTCAAGCGTGTGGTTTTGGCCTTTTCCGGAGGTCTAGATACCAGTGTTATCCTGAAATGGTTGCAACAGGAATATGGCTGTGAGGTGGTGACCTTTACCGCCGATCTAGGGCAGGGCGAAGAACTGGAACCAGCGCGCAAGACGGCAGAGTTGCTGGGGGTAAAGCCGGAACATATCTTTATTGACGACCTGCGCGAAGAATTTGTGAAAGACTATGTCTTTCCGATGATGCGCGCCAATGCGCTTTATGAAGGGCTTTATTTGCTCGGCACATCGATTGCCCGCCCGCTAATTTCCAAGCGCCAGATTGAAATTGCCAAGCTGACCGGAGCCGACGCGGTGTCCCATGGTGCAACGGGTAAAGGCAATGACCAGATTCGCTTTGAACTTGGTTATTATGGTTTGAACCCTGATGTGAAGGTAATTGCTCCGTGGCGCGAATGGGATTTGACCAGTCGGACAAGATTGATCGAGTTTGCCGAGAAACATCAGATACCGGTGCCTAAGGACAAGCGCGGGGAAGCGCCTTTCTCAACCGACGCGAATATGCTTCACACATCGTCCGAAGGCAAAGTGCTCGAAGACCCTTGGGAAGAAGTGCCGGATTATGTCTATTCGCGGACTAATAATCCCGAAGACGCGCCGGACAAGCCGGAATATATCACTATCGACTTTGAACGCGGTGATGGTGTTGCAATTAACGGCGAAGGAATGAGCCCGGCGACCTTGCTCGAAAAGCTCAACGATTATGGCCGCGAGCATGGCATTGGCAGGCTCGACCTGGTCGAGAACCGCTTTGTCGGTATGAAATCACGCGGTATGTATGAAACGCCCGGCGGAACGATCTATCACGCCGCGCATCGCGGGATTGAGCAGCTGACCCTTGATAGTGGCGCAGCGCATATGAAAGACGAATTGGCCCCGCGCTATGCAGAGCTTGTCTATAATGGCTTCTGGTTCGCGCCAGAGCGAGAGATGTTGCAGGCAGCGATCGACAAGAGCCAGGAACGTGTGACCGGAACGGTTCGGTTAAAGCTCTACAAAGGCTCCGTGAACGTTGTGGGTCGCAAGGCGGATGTGAATTTCAATCTCTACAGCGAAGATGTGGTGACCTTTGAGGATGATGCCGGCGCTTATGATCAGAAAGATGCGGAAGGCTTTATCAAACTCAACGCCTTGCGGCTTCGTTTGCTTGGCAAGCGTGACGGTTGAACTGACCTGACATGTTGATTGCGATTTTCACCTTATTGGTCGGTTTCGTTGTCCTGATTGTCGGTGGCGAATTGCTGGTTCGCGGCGCCGTGCGTGTCGCCGAGCGGGCAGGTATGTCGCAGCTGCTCATTGGTCTTACCATCGTCGGTTTCGGGACTTCTGCGCCTGAATTGGTGGCCAGTGTAGAAGCTGCGCGAGCAGGATCGCCTGGCATCGCCTGGGGTAATGTCGTGGGATCTAATCTCGCCAACAGTTTGCTAATTCTGGGTACAGCCTCGCTGATATTGCCGATGGTCGTGCCGCGCGGACCTTTGTGGCGTGACGGCGGTTTGGCGTTGGCGGCAACGATCATTCTCTGGTTTGTCGCCAGTACCAGTGGCATTACTGTCACTATCGGTGTCGCTTTTCTAATTTTGCTCTGCGCTTATCTCAGTTACGCCTACTGGGCTGAGAAGACCCAACCTGCCGGGGCTAGTGCGCTCCATGAAAAAGCCGAGTCGCTCGAAGTTACCGATACACATCTGCACGATGAGGAACCGTTGTGGCGTTCTGTTGCCATCCTGATTGGCGGAATAGTTCTAATCGTAGCTGGCGGCCGCTGGCTGGTTGAGGGGGCTGTGGATCTGGCGCGCTTTGTTGGCATGAGCGAGGCTGTCATCGGTTTGACGGTCATCGCAATCGGAACCTCACTGCCGGAACTGGTGACTTCGGTCATTGCGGCTTACAAGGGCGCGAGTGCTGTTGCGCTGGGTAATGTGCTGGGTTCGAACATATTCAACTTGCTGCTAATTGGCGGGGTTACGGCGGTGATTGCGCCGGGAACCATTCCGGGGGAGATCACCAACTATGGTCTGCCGTTGTTGATTGCTATCTCAGTCTTGTTGATGATCTTTGCTGCTACAGGTCGGCGGATAACGCGGTGGGAGGGGGCGGTCCTCTTGATCATCTATATCGCGCAGCTCGTTTACAATGTGGTGGCGGTCTAAGGCCTTCCCTAGGGACTGAAGTTTGCGAAAGGGCCGCGGAGATTGACTCTACGTTCATATTTCGATAATACTGGAAATATGGAAACGATTCGAAGCCACACCGCCGTCGACGCCCTCTCCGCACTGGCGCAGGAACATCGCCTGGCGATATTCCGCTTGCTGGTGCAGGCGGGGCGCAGCGGACTGCCTGCCGGACAGATCGCGAAAAAGCTCGATATGCCGGCCAGCTCGCTATCCTTTCACCTGTCGCACCTCAAAAATGGCGGTGTAGTCAGCGATGAAAGGGATGGCCGTTCGATCATCTATCGCGCCGATTTTCAGGCGATGAACCAGTTGATGGCGTTTCTCCTGGAAAATTGCTGCGAAGGTGACGGCTGTGAGTCGGCCGATGCAGCTGATGCATGTATGGAAGGACAAGACGCATGAAAAGATTTCACCTGAACCTGAAAGTCTCGGACCTCGAAAAATCCCGCGCTTATTATGCCAACCTGTTCGGCGAGCAGCCAGCCGTGGTGAAACCCGATTATATCAAGTGGATGCTGGACGATCCGTACATCAATTTCTCAATCGAGCCTGTCAGTGACGCCACTGGTGGCGAAACCGGCATCGCCCATGTCGGCCTGCAAGCAGAAAGCCCGGAAGAACTGCAATCGGTCTATGAGCGGGTGCAGAATGCCGCCGGTCCGCGGTTTGAGGAAGGTGCGACCACCTGCTGCTATGCCTCATCAGAGAAAAACTGGACACAGGACCCTGACGGCCTGATCTGGGAAGCCTTTTACACAGACGGACAGGTCACCCATTATGGGAAATTGCCGGACCTTGGCGGCGGTCAATCCGACGCTGCGTGCTGCTTGAACTAAGGCGTTAAAAATGGGGGAATTTTCAAGGGCGCAAAAGCTCGGCGCCGAAGCGCTGGGATCGTTTTTCCTGTTTGTCACCGTGGTTGGCTCAGGGATCATGGCCGAAAATCTGGCGGACGGGAATGTCGCTATCGCGCTGCTCGGCAATACGCTAGCAACCGGCGCGATATTATTCGTGCTGATCGCCATATTGGCGCCGATATCCGGAGCCCATTTCAATCCGGCAGTCACCTTTGTCATGATCTTGCGCAAAGAGCTGGCATCGAAAGTTGGCGTTTTGTTTGTCATTGCGCAACTGATCGGTGGTCTGATTGGTGTCTGGGCGGCCCATATCATGTTCGAATTGCCGGTTTTCCAACTTAGTGAGAAAACCCGAACCGGCGGCGGCCAATGGCTCGGCGAGCTGATTGCCACCTTCGGATTGCTGTTCACGATATTGGGGACAGTGCGGTTCAGACCCGAGTGGGTGGCGTCGGCGGTAGGGCTCTATATCTCTGCGGGTTATTGGTTCACCAGCTCGACCAGCTTTGCCAATCCGGCGATTACCGTGGGCCGTGCCTTTTCAAACAGCTTTGCCGGAATCGCGCCAGAGGATGTGATCGGATTTGTCGTAGCCCAATTTGCGGGCGCAGCCCTGGCATGGATGGTCGCGCGCTGGTTGTTTGCGCCTTCGCCTGCCACCCAAAATTAGGGCCAAAATTAAGGCGTTGCAAATTTGGGAATCAGTCCCTAAATAGCAGTCATCCCAACATTGTGAGATTTTGAAGGGGCTGGCGCCAAACGGGGCCGGCACTAAAGAGTTTTGCATTTATACTGGAACAAAATTTGACTGATATGACTGCCATTGTGAACCTGATCGCACCGGAAGCGGAAGCTTTGGGTTTTGAGCTGGTGCGCGTGCAGTTTGTGTCAGGCGCGGATGAGCCGACGCTGCAAATCATGGCGGAGCGACCAGAGACTGGTCAGCTGGGCATTGATGATTGCGCGGCCTTGTCTCGTCGGATTTCGGAAAAATTCGATGTGCTGGAAGAAGAAGGGCGTGATCCGATTGAGGAAGCCTACCGGCTCGAAGTCAGCTCACCCGGTATCGACCGCCCGCTAACCCGCGCAAAAGATTATGCGAATTGGGCAGGGCACGAAGCACGGATCAATCTGATCGACGCAGTTTCAGGCAAGAAACAATTGCGCGGCTTGCTAGACGGCATTGAAGGTGAGATAATAGCGATTGACGATCGCAAGGCGGGGCGTCAAACGACCACCCTCGACAACGTGCATAGCGCGAAGCTGATTCTGACCGACGCCCTGATTGCTGCGACCATCCCGGTTTCTGCCGATGGCGCGGATGAAATTGAAGAAGAACCTCTAAACGAAGAACAGGAAGACTAATCATGGCCAGTGCCATTTCTGCAAATAAGGCTGAATTGCTCGCTATTGCCAATGCGGTTGCATCGGAAAAGATGATCGACAAGACCATCGTCGTCGAAGCGATGGAAGAGGCGATCCAGAAAGCGGCCCGTGCCCGTTACGGCGCCGAGAATGACATTCGTGCCAAGCTCGACCTGCAAACCGGCGACCTGCGCTTGTGGCGTGTGGTTGAGGTGGTTGAGGAAGTCGAAGATTATTTCAAACAGGTTGACCTGAAACAGGCTGAAAAGCTCGAAAAGGGTTCGAAGCTCGGTGACTTTATCGTTGATCCGCTGCCTGCTGTTGATCTGGGCCGCATTGATGCGCAGTCAGCGAAACAGGTTATCTTCCAGAAAGTCCGTGACGCAGAGCGCGAGCGGCAATTTGAAGAATTTAAGGACCGTGCTGGTGAAATCATTACCGGTGTCGTGAAATCGGTTGAATTTGGTCATGTTGTTGTTGACCTCGGCCGCGCAGAAGGCGTTATCCGCCGCGATCAGCAAATTCCGCGGGAAGCTGCTCGTGTTGGTGACCGCGTTCGTTCGCTGATCATGAATGTCCGCCGCGAAAACCGTGGACCACAGATATTCCTGTCCCGCGCGCATCCTGATTTCATGAAGCTCTTGTTTGCGCAGGAAGTTCCTGAAATTTACGACGGCATTATCGAAATTAAAGCCGCCGCCCGTGACCCAGGCAGCCGCGCCAAAATCGGCGTGATTAGCCAGGACAGCTCGATCGATCCGGTTGGTGCCTGTGTGGGTATGAAAGGTAGCCGTGTTCAGGCCGTCGTGCAGGAAATGCAGGGCGAGAAAATCGATATCATTCCATGGTCCGACGATATCGCGACCTTTGTTGTAAACGCACTGCAGCCTGCGACGGTGAGCCGCGTGCTGATCGACGAAGAAGAAGGCCGTATCGAAGTTGTTGTTCCTGATGATCAGCTGAGCCTTGCCATTGGTCGCCGCGGACAAAATGTCCGTCTGGCGTCACAATTGACCGGTTTGGCCATCGACATCATGACCGAAGCCGACAGCAGCGAGAAGCGTCAGGCCGAATTTGCCGTCCGCACCGCGATGTTCCAGGAAGATCTGGACGTGGATGAGACACTGTCGCAGCTTCTGGTCGCCGAAGGCTTTAGCGAGATGGAAGAAGTCGCTTATGTCGCTCCCGAAGAGCTTTCCAATATCGAAGGCTTTGACGATGAACTGGCGGCCGAGCTGCAAAGCCGTGCGCTGGAAGCATTGGAGCGCCGTGAGGCGGCTGCCAAGGCAGAGCGTACCGAGCTTGGCGTCGAAGATGCCATTGCCGAATTGCCTTACATGACGGAAGCGATGCTGGTGACCTTGGGTAAAGCAGGCCTCAAGACTCTCGACGATGTTGCCGATTTGGCGACCGACGAGCTGGTCTTGAAGCGCAAAGCCGAACCACGCCGCCGCAATGACAATCGCAAGCCAGAGCCCGATGGCGTTCTGGCGACCTATGGTCTGACCGAAGAGCAGGGCAATGAGATCATCATGGCTGCTCGTGCACACTGGTTCGAAGATGAGGACGAAGCAGCACCTGCTGCTGAAGCCGCATCAGAAACAGGGGAGGACGCTAATGCGGAAGCTCCCCAATGAGACGCCTTCTAAACCTTTAGATCGCGCGGCACATCGAAAATGCATATTGACTGGGGAAAGCCTTCCTCAGGAAGCATTGGTGCGTTTGGCGCTTAGCCCCGATGACCAGATTGCCCCCGATGTCCGTGCCAAAGCGCCGGGTCGCGGGGCGTGGATCAGTGTCGATCGCAGTGCATTGGAACAGGCACAGGCCAAGGGTGCGCTGAAAGGCGCATTGTCACGCGCCTTCAAAACCGGCAAGCTGGATATTCCCGATGATCTGGCCGCACAGGTTGAAAACGGACTCGAACGCGCCACATTAGACAGGTTGGGCCTGGAATCGCGTGGCGGTATGCTCCTGACCGGTTCTGAAAAGATTGAAACCGCGGCGCGGCAAGGTGATCTCAACATGCTCCTTCACGCCGCCGATGCTGGTCGTGACGGGTCCTCTAAACTGGATCAGGCATGGCGGGTTGGCAGTGATCGGGAAGGACAGGATGTCCGCGGTCAGATATTGCCAGTGGACCGACAGGCCCTTTCTGTGGCATTGGGCCGTCAAAATGTCGTGCATATAGGCATAACCGACCACAGGGCGGCGGGGCGAATATCGCACATGCTGGATAGATGGTGCCGCTTTATCGGGTCTGATAAGGTCGATGGCACCAGTGATGATGGCAGCGATGAAGGCGGCGAGGCGGAGAAGAAAGTTGCGTGAACTGGTTTGAAGTTGATCAGTTAAAATATTGAAGTAATGAATTTTTTTAAGGATTAAGTCTGTTCGATGAGTGAAGAAAATAAAGATACCGCAAAACCTGCACGCAAGCCTTTGGGACTGAAGCGTTCGGTTGAGCCTGGTGAAGTCAAACAGACGTTTAGCCATGGACGCACCAACAAGGTTGTCGTCGAGGTCAAGCGCCGCAAGTTGGTGGGTAAGCCTGGTGCACAGGAAGCCGCCAAGGACATCGTGCCGGAAACCCCGGTACCTGCTCCTGCGCCTGCTCCGGTAGAAGCGAAAAAACCTGCACCTGCACCGGCCCCCAAGCCGAAGCAGGAAGACGTCATGACGCGTCAGGAAAAACAGGCCCAGTTGCTCCGTCAGGCCGAAGAAGAGCGTCTGAACGCCATGGAAGAAGCGCGCAAACGCGATACCAAGGCCAAGAAAGACCAGACCGCCGACGAGAAAAAGCGCGCCGAAGAGAAGCGCAAGGCTGAAGAAGAGGCCGCTAAAAAAGCGCAGGAAGAAATTAAGGCGGCCGAAGAAGCAGCTGCCGCTTCCGTTGCTGAAGCAGCTGAGACAGCAGAAACGACAGAAGCCGCAGAGGCAAAACCTGCGGCGACGACTGCGAAGCATCCTCCGGCGCGGAAATTCACGCCAGTGGAAGCGCCAAAACGGCCTGAACCAAAAGCGAAGCCAAAAACTGGACGCAGCGATCGCAATGACCGCCGTCAGTCTGGTAAGTTGACCGTCAACCGCGCTCTACGCGGTGAAGATGGTGCAGCGCGTGCGCGTTCTCTTGCGGCTCTGAAACGTGCGCGTGAGAAAGAAAAACGTTCGCAAATGTCTGGCCAACCGCGCGAACCGCGTGAGAAGCAGATCCGCGACGTAATTGTTCCAGAAGCGATCACCGTGCAGGAACTCTCCAAGCGTATGGGCGAAAAGGGCGCTGATCTCGTCAAATCCCTGTTCAACATGGGCTCGATGGTCACCGTCAACCAGACGATTGATCAGGACACGGCGGAATTACTGGTCGAAGAGTTCGGCCACAATATTCAGCGTGTCTCCGAGGCCGATGTCGAAATCGATACGGAGTCGGATGTTGATCCAGAAGAAACGCTGAAACCGCGTCCGCCGGTCGTGACGATCATGGGCCATGTTGATCATGGTAAAACGTCGCTGCTCGACGCGTTGCGCGGAACCGATGTGGTTGCCGGCGAAGCGGGCGGGATTACGCAGCATATTGGTGCGTATCAGGTCAAAATGAAATCGGGCGACAAGGTTACGTTCCTTGATACGCCGGGCCACGAAGCCTTTACCAGCATGCGTTTGCGCGGGGCCAATGCGACCGATATCGTGATATTGGTGGTGGCAGCCGATGACGGTTTGATGCCGCAGACGATCGAAGCGATCAACCACACGAAAGCAGCCGATGTGCCAATGATTGTGGCGATCAACAAGATCGACAAGGAAGGCGCTGACCCGACCACGGTTCGTACCCGTTTGCTCGAGCATGAAGTGATCGTTGAAGCCATGTCTGGTGATGTGCAGGATGTTGAAGTTTCTGCGCTCAAGAAGACCAATCTGGAAGAGCTGATCGAGAAGATCCACTTGCAGGCGGAATTGCTTGAACTCAAAGCCCGTCCCGATCGTCCAGCCGAAGGCATTGTGATCGAGGCAAAGCTGGACAAGGGACGCGGGCCGGTGGCCACCGTCTTGGTTCAGCGCGGTACCTTGAAACGCGGCGATATCTTTGTTGTTGGCTCGCAAACCGGTAAAGTCCGGGCGATGATCGACGACAAAGGCGCGCAGCCTAAGGAAGCTGGTCCATCGGTTCCGGTCGAAGTGCTGGGTCTGTCGGGCGTGCCATCTGCTGGTGACAAGTTGACAGTGGTCGAGAATGAATCCCGCGCTCGTGAAGTCGCGACCTACCGTGCCGAGCAAGAGAAGCTGCAACGCACGACACAGGCACCGACCAGCCTGGAGAATATGTTCTCTGCGGCAGCCGACAGTGCTGTCGAATTCCCGCTGCTGGTGAAAGCCGACGTGCAGGGCAGTACCGAGGCCATTGTGCAGGCGCTGAACAAGATATCCAATGACGATATCAAAGTTCGCATCCTGCACAGCGGCGTTGGCGCGATCACCGAGTCCGATGTGACCTTGGCCAGTGCCAGCAAGGCGCCGATTATCGGCTTTAACGTGCGTCCCAATGCGAAGGCGCGTGAAATTGCCAAGCGTGATGGCGTGCGGCTCAAATATTTCGATATCATCTATGATCTGACCGATGAAATCCGCGCTGAAATGGCTGGTGAACTTGGTCCAGAGAAGATCGAGAATGTCATGGGCCGCGCCGAGGTCAAAGAGGTGTTCAAGTCCGGCAAGAAGGACAAGGCCGCTGGTCTCCTGGTCACCGAAGGTGCCCTGCGCAAAGGCCTGTTCGCGCGTCTTACCCGCGAGGATGTCATCGTCAGCGCAACGACGATTGCCTCGCTGCGGCGCTTCAAGGACGATGTCGAAGAAGTCCGCGCCGGTATGGAATGTGGTGCGGTGCTCGAAGACACCAACGACATCAAGCCAGGCGATATGCTGGAAGTCTTTGAGGTTGAAGAGAAAGAACGCATTCTTTGACGGCCGATCAGTCCTTCTGGGGAACAGAATTGGTTGAGGCTTTGAAGCAAGAGGATATTTTGGGCTTTAAACGCCCGCCTTGTTCTGAATCGGTCAATGCTGTGATTCTGGACGCGGATAAGGAAACCGGTGCGGTTCGGATGCGATTTGATGCCCCGCAGGCCTTTACTAGTCCGCGCGGAACGATTCAGGGCGGTTTCGTTGCCGCGATGGTCGATGAAGTGATTGGCATTCCGGTGCTAGTGAAATCCGGCGGTGAAAATGCGCCGCTGACACTGGATTTGAGCGTGACCTATATCAAGCCGGTTCTGCCGGGCCGGGTTTATGGAGAAGGGCAGATTGTCCGCATGGGCCGGACTATCGCTTTTCTCGAAGCACAGCTTTATGATGAAGCGGGCGCGCTTTTGGTGAAGGCGACATCTACAGCTAAGGTTGGACCGACGATTAAGTAATGGCAAAATATAACGACACATCTCCTGAAGGCCGCTCGGTACGGCTCTTGCGCGTGGGTGAGCAGGTTCGGCACATATTGTCGGAACTGCTGATGCGCGGAGAAGTGCATGATGACGTTCTCACTTCTCACTCGGTCAGTGTCACCGAGGTGCGCATGTCCCCGGATTTGCGCCATGCGACGGTGTTTGTGAAGCCATTGCTCGGCGCCAATGAAGCGGATGTGCTGAAGGCGCTGAAGACCAATACCGCCTATTTCCAGAAGGAAGTGGCGAGCCGAGTGAAGATGAAATATGCTGCACGGCTTAAATTTCTTGCCGACGAGAGCTTTGATGAAGCGGCGCATATCGAAAATTTGCTGAGCAATCCCAAAGTCGCGCAGGACCTTGGCAAAGAAGACTAATCTCGTAAAACGCAATTAATGGTTGATCGTCACCCTGAATGTGTTTCAGGGTCTTGGGAGATACTGAAACACATTCAGCATGACGAAAGACTGAGGCGATCCCATGGCCAAGCTCTATTTCTACTACAGCTCGATGAACGCTGGCAAATCAACCACATTGCTGCAGGCGGATTTCAACTATCGCGAACGCGGCATGCGCACGATGCTGTGGACGGCGGCACTGGATGACCGGGAAGAAGCAGGCTGGATCAACTCTCGCCTTGGCCTTAAGAAGAAAGCATATCTCTTTGAAAAAGAAACAGACATGCTCGCAGATATCAGTGCCAAGCATGAAGAGGATACGCTCGATTGTGTGCTGATCGACGAAGCCCAGTTCATGACCAAGGATCAGGTTTTTCAGGTGGCATTGGTAGCAGACCAACTGCGTATTCCCGTTCTCGCTTACGGCCTGCGCACGGATTTTCAGGCGGCTTTGTTTCCCGGAAGTGCGCAATTGCTGGCGATTGCGGACGAATTGGTCGAAATCAAAGCGGTGTGTGAATGCGGCAGCAAGTCGACGATGAACATGCGCGTCGATGAAGAAGGCAGTCCGGTTCTAGCCGGGCAACAGACGGCAATTGGCGGCAACGAGCTTTATATCGCGCTGTGCCGCAAGCATTTCATGGAAAAACTCAATGGCTGATCTATCGACGGTACTGGAAGAAGCTCCGGCACGTCTGGAACCCTTGGCCGAACATCATATCGAACCTTTGCGCGCCGCTTGCGCAGAGGATCAGGAGATTTGGGATATATATCCGGTTTCGATGCTGGATGAGCATTTTGACAAGGCAATGAAGGCCTTTCACAGCACAGACAATTGGGTTCAATTGGCGGTGATCCACGCGGAAACCGGCAAGCTTGTCGGCATGAGCAATTACATCAATCCCGATCCGAATAGCAAAGTCACCGAAATTGGCGGGACTTACATCGCGCCATCGGTGCGTGGCAGCGGCTTTAATGATGTCATGAAGAAATTGATGATCGACCATGCGTTTGCTTGCGGTTTTACCCGCATCGAATTTCGCGTCGATACCCGCAACAAGCGGTCCATGGCAGCGGTGCTTAAACTAGGCGCCAAGCATGAAGGAACGCTGCGCAAGAACCGGATCACCTGGACTGGCTTTATTCGCGATACGGCTGTATTTGGCCTGCTCCAAGAGGAGTGGGCGAACCGGTAATGACAGATGATGTAAACGGCTGGGTGCCGTCCGCTGATGCGTGGATCGCATCAATGGGCGAGCAGGGCGACTGGGCGCGCCGTACCTTTTTGGACGCCGCGATGGTGGAACGCGCTACCACGATCAGCGGGCAGTTTCTCGATGTGGGCTGTGGTGAAGGCCGGTTTGCACGCCTGTTGAAAGACCATGGCATGTCCGGGACGGGTATCGATCCGGTTCCCCGGTTGATTGAAACCGCTAGAAAGCGTGATCCGGAAGGGGATTATGCTGTTGGCTTTGGAGAAAAGCTTACGTTTGCGGATGCCAGTTTCGACCTAGCCATCAGCTATTTGTCGCTGATCGACATTGATGATTATCGACAAGCGATCGGCGAAATGACGCGCGTGCTAAAACCCGGCGGGTTGCTTCTCATCGCAAATCTGACGAGCTTTTTTACCGCCGGTAAATGGCAACGGAGTCTGACCGGCGCGGCGAATAACTTTCAGATGGATGACTATTCACAAGAGCGCGCCAATCGCGAAAAATGGGCTGGTATCGATGTCATCAACTGGCACAGACCGCTGGGCGCCTATTTTGAAGCATTGCTGGGTAACGGACTGCAGCTCACCCATTTCTCGGAACCCACACCGCCACCGGTCGATGATCCGAAGCATGATCGTTACACGCGGGTGCCGGGTTTTCTGGTAATGGAGTGGAAAAAACCGGTTTGAACAGCATATAATAATATTTTTACCCGGGTATATTGACTCTAATATTGCCGGGGTATAAATGCGCGTCCGAAAGGATTGACTATGTCTACTTATACAGCATTTTCAGAAGCGAATTGGTTGGCGACGGGGTCTCGCCCCGAAATTATTGATACCTTGCGGGCCCTGCCTGAGGTTAAACGCAGTTCCGACATATTGGTTTTCGATGACGAGACCGGTAGTCAGATAGACTTTGATTTGCGGGCTACCCGCGAAATCGAAGCGCCTGCAAAACGGGGCCGTCCAAAACTTGGAGTGGTTTCCAAAGAGGTCACCTTGCTGCCACGGCATTGGGACTGGCTTGGAAAGCAATCAGGCGGGGCATCGGCAACATTGCGCCGGTTGGTTGATCAGGCGCGAAAAGCCGGTACGGACAAGCGCACGGGACAAGACGCGGCTTACCATTTTCTGACGGTCATTGCAGGGGATTGGCCGCAATTTGAGGAAGCCATACGGGCGCTTTATGCGGATGATCGGGAACGGTTTGAATTGCTTTCCGAGCAATGGTCGGCTTCGGTCCGCGATCACGCTATTGGTCTGGCATGGCCAAGTTCGTGATGTCATATTCTAGGAAATATATTTGAAACCGCACGGCTGGATCATACTTGATAAACCGCTGGAACTGGGGTCGACACAGGCTGTCGGGGCGGTGAAACGCAATCTGCGCGAGGCCGGGCTGCTCGGCAAGGGCAAGGACAAGACCAAGGTTGGACATGGCGGGACGTTGGACCCGCTGGCGACCGGGGTTTTGCCAATTGCGATTGGTGAGGCGACAAAGCTTTGCGGGCGGATGTTGGATGCGTCGAAAATTTATGAATTCACGATTGCGTTTGGGAGTGAGACCGAGACGCTGGATGCGGAAGGGGGTGTGTCCGAAACTTCTGACCATCTGCCAACGCTGGCCGAGGTGAATTCCATATTGCCGCAATTTACCGGGCCGATTGAACAGATACCGCCAAAATATTCCGCGCTGAAGATTGATGGCAAGAGAGCCTATGACCTGGCGCGGGCCGGTGAAGCGGTTGAGATGAAGATGCGGGAGGTGGCGATATACGCGCTTTCTATCTCCTCTCCCCTGGAGGGAGAGGACAGCGATGCTTACGAGCAAAGCGAGTTAGCAAAGCTTGGAGAGGGGGAGAGGGGGAGCGTCCAGCCAAACCCCTCTCCAACTCGACTAGGGCAGCAAGCTGCCAAGTCTCCGTTTCCTCTCCCTCAAGGGGAGAGGATGGATTCTGTCACCCTCGTCGCCAATGTCTCCAAAGGCACATATATCCGCTCTCTCGCCCGCGATATTGCGCGTGCACTCGGCACGGTTGGCCATGTTTCGATGCTGCGTCGCACAAAGGCGGGGCCGTTTACGCTCAAACATGCGATTTCTCTGGACAAACTCAATGAAATTGGTAAGGGCGCGGACATTAAAGATTATCTCTTGCCGCTTGAGGCGGGGCTGGACGACATCCCGGCTTTTGACCTCACTCCTGATCAGGCAAGACTGCTTCGGCAAGGCCAAGTGCTGGACGAACAGGAATTGATTGGGAACCCGCCAAATGACGGGCTTTTTCTAGCGACCGAAGATGGTTCTCCGGTTGCCTTGGCAGAGCTTGTTGTTGGAACCGTAAAGGTCGTTCGCGGGTTTAATTTTTAAAGATGTTCGAAGGAAAATAAGAATATGACGATTACCGCAGAAAAAAAGCAGGAACTGATTACAAAATTCGCTCAGACAAAAGGCGATACCGGTTCCCCGGAAGTACAGGTTGCAGTTCTCACCGAGCGCATTGTGAACCTGACCGAGCATTTCAAAGGCCACCATAAAGACAACCACTCCCGTCGCGGACTGTTGATGATGGTCAACAAGCGTCGTAGCTTGCTCGACTATCTCCGCAAGAAAGACGCGGCCCGCTATTCCAAGTTGATTAAAGACCTTGGTCTTCGGAAATAAAAGTTTTGGAAGCGGCCTCCCGATGGAGGCCGTTTTCGCATTGGGCGTTGCAGCAATAAGGCGGCAATGCTCCACACCAGGGGCACAAATGACCCCGAACCGCTGTTCAGCCGGATTGCTGGACAAATGAAAGCCCCCGCACTGCATAGGGCAGGCGGGACAAAGGAAAATACGAATGTTTGATGTAAAGAAAGTTGAAATGGAGTGGGGCGGACAGACCCTCACCCTCGAAACGGGCCGTATTGCCCGTCAGGCTGATGGCGCGGTACTCGCGACCCTCGGCGAAACGGTTGTACTGTGTGCAGTTACCGCCGCTAAATCGGTACGTGAAGGACAGGATTTCTTCCCGCTGACCGTACACTATCAGGAAAAATTCTCAGCCGCTGGTCGTATTCCAGGCGGCTTTTTCAAGCGCGAAGGCCGCGCGACGGAAAAAGAAACGCTGACTTGCAGGTTGATTGACCGTCCTTGTCGTCCGCTTTTCCCCGAAGGTTTCTACAACGAAATCAACGTTATCTGTCAGGTGATGAGCTATGATGGCGTTAACGAGCCCGACATTTTGGCAATGGTTGCAGCTTCTGCTGCGCTGACCATCTCCGGTGTGCCTTTCATGGGCCCAATCGGTGCGGCTCGTGTTGGCTACAAAGAAGGCGAATATCAGCTCAACCCATCCATGGAAGAAGTTGCGACAGGCGAACTCGACCTGGTTGTTGCTGGTACGCAAGGCGCAGTGATGATGGTGGAATCGGAAGCGAAAGAGCTTTCCGAAGAAGTCATGCTCGGTGCCGTACAATATGCACATGATGCTTGTAAGGACGTTGCTGGCCTGATCATCGATCTGGCTGAACAGGCTGCAAAAGCACCTTGGGAACTGGCTGCTACTGAAGATAATAGCGCCATCAAGGAAGACCTGCGCAAGCTGGTTGGTAAAGACATTGCTGCGGCTTACAAAAAAACCGACAAATCAGAGCGTAGTGACGCGCTGAATGCGGTTCGTGATAAAGCCAAAGAGAAATATGCCGAAGAAGACGGCCAGACCCAGATGACTGCCGGTAAGATGGTCAAGAAACTGGAAGCTGAAATCGTTCGCGGCGCGATCATCAAAGACGGTACCCGTATTGATGGCCGTAAGCTTGATCAGGTTCGCCCGATCGAAGCCATGGTTGGCTTGTTGCCACGGACCCACGGTTCGTCGCTGTTCACGCGTGGTGAAACACAGGCGATTGTGACCACGACGCTTGGCACCAAAGACGCCGAGCAGATGATCGATGGTTTGGATGGTCTAAGCTACACAAACTTCATGCTGCACTATAACTTTCCGCCATATTCGGTTGGCGAAGTGGGCCGCTTTGGTTTCACCAGTCGCCGCGAAACCGGTCATGGTAAGCTCGCTTTCCGCGCGCTGCGTCCGGTTCTGCCGACAGTGGATGAATTCCCTTATACGATCCGTGTGCTGTCTGACATCACCGAGTCCAACGGTTCTTCTTCCATGGCGACCGTTTGTGGCGGTTCGCTTGCAATGATGGATGCAGGTGTGCCTTTGGCGCGTCCGGTTTCCGGTATTGCGATGGGTCTGATCCTCGAAGGCGAAGATTTTGCAGTTCTCTCCGACATTCTCGGCGACGAAGATCATCTCGGCGACATGGACTTCAAGGTTGCGGGTTCCGAAAAAGGTATCACCTCCTTGCAGATGGACATCAAGGTAGCCGGCATTACGCAGGAAATCATGAAGTCTGCTCTGGAACAAGCCAGTGGCGGCCGTGCGCACATCCTGGGCGAAATGTCCAAGGCGCTTAGCTCCGTTCGTACCGAAATGTCCGAACATGCTCCGCGTATCGAAACGCTGCAGATCAACAAAGAGAAGATCCGCGACGTTATCGGAACCGGCGGTAAAGTCATCCGCGAGATTGTTGCGGAAACCGGTGCGAAGGTTGATATCGACGATGAAGGCCTGATCAAGGTTTCTTCTTCCGACAAGTCTCAGATCGACGCAGCCTTGGCATGGATTGCCGGCATTGTAGAAGAAGCCGAAGTTGGCAAAATCTATGATGGTAAAGTTGTGAACCTCGTCGACTTTGGTGCATTCGTGAACTTCATGGGCGGCAAAGACGGTCTCGTCCACGTCTCTGAAATCAAGAATGAGCGTGTCGAGAAGGTTGCTGACGAACTGTCCGAAGGTCAGGAAGTCAAGGTCAAGGTTCTCGAGATTGATCAGCGCGGCAAGGTTCGCCTGTCGATGCGGGTTGTTGATCAGGAAACCGGCGAAGAGCTGGAAGACACCCGTCCTCCACGCGAAAGCAAGCCACGTGGCCCTCGTCGTGACGGCGGCGGTGGTCGTGGTCGCGGTCGTGATGGCGGCGGCGGTGGACGCGGTCGTGGTCGTAACAACGACAATGACGGCGGCAACAAAGATGGCGGCGGCGATATTCCGTTGCCAAGCTCGATCACCGAAGACTAAATCTTCTAACAGATATAATGAAAAGGGCTCCGTGAAAGCGGGGCCTTTTTTATGGGGCGGGTGTTAGGCGGATTAACAACCAAGCCGCAACGGCGCTTATCAATGCCAATATCGCACCCACCCATGCCGCATTTGCGAACCCAGCGACGAGCGCGCCATTGCCGCTATCGCTGCCGACCAATACGAACCCCAGCAAAGCCGTTGCGATCAAACCGGCGGATCGCGAAATCGCATTGTTGATGCCAGAGGCAATCCCGCCATGCTGATCGCTAACGCTGGCCATGACCGCAGTGGTCAAGGGCGCGACACTGGCTGTCATCCCAAGAGCGATGATCATCAGCGCGGGGAATATGTCCCGCCAGTAGTTAATCTCGATACTGTCCAATCGGCTGAAATAGAAAAAACCGGCCGCGACTATCGCGGGACCGACCGTCAAGATCATCCGCACGCCAAAACGATCACTCAGTCCGCCCGCATAGCGCGACAATAAAGCCATGGTCAGCGGAAAGGGCAGGATGGCAAAGCCGGTTTCCGCCGCCGAATAACCGCCTGCGTTGATCAGCAGAAAGGGCAACAAAACCAGCAACCCGCCAAGCGCGGCATAGAGGAAAAGCGTCAATAGCGAGATACCGGCAAAACTCGCGGTATTGAAGAGATAGAGCGGCACCATCGCCTGATCCCGCTTGCGTTGCTCAACGATCAAAAAAAGGCCGGTGGCCGCCACAGCGGCACTGCCTACCAGCCATTTCGCTCCGCTAGCGATATCCGTTTGGGGTAGGGCGGTCAGTGTCCACACCAGAGCCGCCAATCCAACGGTGATCAGAAACGCGCCCGCCCAATCAAGCGGAGAACTTTCAGTATCACCATTGTCATCAGCAGCAATTGCCCGCTGACCGATAATCAGCGCCAATAGACCCAGGGGGATGATGAGCGCAAAGGCCCAGCGCCAGCTGGCCAGATCCACAGCCCAACCGCCCAATACGGGCGCAATCGCCCCGGCAAAAGCGCCCATACCAGCCCATGTGCCGATGGCTTTGCCGCGCTCGGCTTCGGTAAAGCTGGTTGAGATAATCGCCAGACTATTGGGCGCAAGCAGGGCTGCACCCAGTCCCTGTAACGCGCGCATGGCTAATAAGGAGCCAAGATTGGGTGCAAGGGCGCAGGCGATGGTGCCGAGTGTGAAGATGATTAGCCCGGCCTGAAATACCCGCTTGCGGCCATAATGGTCGCCAAGCGCGCCGCCGAGCAGGATTAACGCACCAACTGGCAGTAAATAGCTGTTGATGATCCACTGGGCACCCTGCGCATCAGTTGCAAAATCCGCCTGCATCGATGGCAGAGCAACATTGACGATCGAACCCATGACAAAGGCGAGGCTGGAACCCAATATGGTCGCGGTGAGAACGCCGGTTTTGTTCGTGCAGTCCTTCTCCGCCGGCTGAAAGCCTATGCTTTCATCGCAGGGAGCGGGAAGGGCGGTTGTCACGCCATTTCAGTTTGGGTTTCGGCCTGTTCGGCTTCTGCCTCTTTTTGGTCAGCGAGATACTTGTGCACGGCCTGAATAACTACTGAGCCCTCGCCAACACCGGACGCCACACGTTTGACCGAGCCCGAACGCACGTCGCCGACAGCGACAATGCCGGGACGACTGGTCATATACGGGCTATTGGTCGGCTCGCCTTGGCAATCTTTGCCCGTGCGGATGAAGCCGCAACCATCCAATTGCAGGCAATCGTCAATCCAATCCGTATTGGGAACCGCACCAATCATGACAAAGACATTGCGTATGGCTTTATCCTCCACACCATCTGGCCCTTTCCAGCGAAGGGATTGCAAATAGTCTTCGCCGATCAGATCCGTAATTGCCGTTTCATATCTGATTGTAACTTTGGGAGAGGCCTCCAGCCGATCGATTAAATAGCTCGACATGCTTGCTGCCAGTGTTTTGCTGCGAACCAAAAGATGCACATGTTTCGCGGTTTGCGAGAGGAACATTGCTGCTTGTCCGGCACTATTTCCGCCGCCGATAACGGCGATTTCCTCATCATGGCATAGCTTCGATTCCATCGGAGTTGCTGCATAGTGAATGCCTTGGCCCTCAAATTTCTCGTCATTTTCCAGATTGAGTTTCCGGTAACTCGCCCCCGTCGCGATGACTAATGCTCGCGCGCAGATGGCTTCATCGCCCTCCAGACTGATTTTCTTGTAATCGCTGTTGCAATCCAGTCCGACCGCATTACGTGAAATAGCGAGTTTCGCACCGAATTTTTGCGCCTGAATCTGCGCCCGTCCGGCCAGCGCCTGACCCGAAATACCGGTGGGAAAGCCAAGATAATTTTCAATTTTCGAGCTGGTGCCGGCTTGACCACCCGGGGCCAGTTTCTCGACTATGATGGTTTCCAGTCCTTCGGACGCTCCGTACACGGCTGCGGCCAGGCCGGAAGGGCCCGCACCGATGACGGCAAGGTCGTAGAGATGGTCGGGACGCAACTCTTCGGTCAAACCCAGCGCATCGGCCAGCTCTTTATCTGATGGCGATTTTACGAGTTTTCCATCAGGCAGAATGACCACTGGCAGGTCATTGCGATCGATACTGAAACCTTCCATTGCACTGGCGCTGTCCTCATCAGTATCAATATCCAGCATGCGGTGTGGATAGCCATTGCGGGTTAGAAAGCGGTCAATTTGTAGCGTCACACCATCCTGTTTGCGCCCGATCACGGTCACACCGCCTTGCGCATGTTGGATCAACCCCACGCGGCGCAGGATGAAAGCTCGCATGATGATCTCGCCAATATCCGGCTCAGATACAACCATCCGGCGAAAATCGGCGCGCTTGAAGCGGAGGGCTTCGGTTACGCCAGAGGCGCGGCCACTGACCAAGATTTCGCGATCATTGAACAGGTCAAGTTCGCCGGTAAACTGGTTCTTGCGATGGACCGTGAAGACATTGGCGTTGCCCTGATCATCCGTATCGAAAATCTCCACCGCGCCAGACAAGATGACGAAAAAATCTACGCTGCGTTGCCCGCGCTCGAATAACAACGCGCCGTCTTTTAGCGTTTCTTTCTTACAGAAGGACTGAATGCGATTGAGATGGCTTTCCTTCAGGGTGGGAAATGTCTGTTCCTCTCGCTGATACGGATCAGCGCCATCTACGGCAGGGACGCCGCTATTATTTTGAGGGGCAGGGCTTTGTGGATTTTCTGGGGGAATTGTCATGTTTTTATTCTGACCGTTCATCTTGCAGATATCAAGAGGTGGTTATGCCGCCAATCAATAGACCGTGCCGATAATTAGGCTATTGGCGGGCAGGGGATTAGTGGTTAAGGGAAGTGTTATGAAAAACATGATCATCAAATCGGCTCTTCTTGGGCTGTCAGTTACCACTCTTTCGGCCTGTGCAGCGCTGGGCGGGGGCGGCAATTCAGGTGCAGATACGCGCTATGTCGCACGCGACGTGAACACACTTTACAATGCAGCGAAAGATCGGCTGGATCGCGGTCAATATAAACTTGCAGCTGCCCTGTTTGATGAAGTGGAACGGCAGCATCCCTATTCGCCATGGGCGCGCCGCGCACAGCAGATGAGTGCATTCAGCTATTATGTGGCTGGTGACTATAACAAGGCGATCGAATCATCGCGGCGTTTCCTGTCTATCCATCCGGGTAATAAAGACGCGCCTTATGCCTATTATCTGATCGCGCTCAGCTATTATGAGCAGATCAGCGATGTGACCCGAGATCAGAAAATTACCGAACAGGCGCTGGCAACTTTGGGGGAAGTGGCGCGCCGCTATCCGAATACCCGCTATGCCGCCGATTCTTTGTTGAAGATGGATCTGGTCAACGATCATTTGGCCGGTAAGGAAATGGAAATTGGACGCTTTTACCAACGTCGTGGCAAATGGCTGGCAGCGACCATCCGTTTCCGCACCGTCATTGAGAAATATGAAACGACAACCCACTCAGCAGAGGCCTTGATGCGGTTGACGGAATCCTATCTCGCGCTCGGTATCCCGGCTGAAGCGAAGAAAAGCGCTGCAGTTCTGGGCAACAACTATCCCGGTTCGAAATGGTATGAGCGTGCTTATGATCTGGTGCAAAAGCATGGGGACAAACAGGGCGCAACCTGATTTCATGTAAATTGCCACGATCCATGTCATGGGACGTTGCAGCTAAGATAAACGTGATTTAAGAGAGAGCTGTGCTGCAGTCTCTTTCCATTCGTGACATTGTTCTTATTGAGGCGCTGGACCTGGAATTCGGGTCTGGCCTTTCGGTGCTTACCGGGGAAACCGGCGCAGGCAAGTCGATCCTGCTGGATTCTCTGGGACTTGCATTAGGCAATCGTGCCGACAGCGGATTGGTCCGGCAAGGCACCCAAAAGGCGCAAGTAACCGCAAGTTTTGATACGCCTGCTGCGGAAAGCAAACTGGCTTTGTATCTCCGAGACAATGATATTGATGTCGAACCGGGTGAGCCGCTGATCATAAAACGCTCGGTCAAGGCCGATGGCGGTAGCCGGGCTTTCGTCAATGATCAGCCATGCTCTGCGACTTTGCTTCGCGAACTCGGCAGTAAGCTGATCGAAATTCACGGACAGCATGATGATCGCGGTCTGATAAATCCCAAGGGGCATAGGACTTTGCTCGACGCCTACGCGGGTGCCGATGGTACGAAAGTCAGGAAAGCCTTTGAAGGCTGGCAGTCTTCAAAAGCCGCCTTGGAACAGGCCTTGGAGGATCAGGAGGCTGCAGAGCAGGACCGCGAATATCTCGAACATAGCGTGACGGAACTCTCCAAATTCACGCCGCAACCGGGGGAAGAGCAGGAGCTGGCGCTCGAACGCGCGACGATGATGAAGGGCGAGAAGCTGACTGGCGACCTAGAGGCGATCAGAGCGGCCTTTGATGGTTCGAATGGCGGTCTTGCGTCCTTGCGAGCGGCGGCGCGGCGGCTTGACCGGATCGCCGAAGATCACCCTTTGCTGACGGAGGCGTTGCAAGCACTAGACCGCGCGGTGATCGAGGCTAGTGAGGCAGAAGAAAAACTGAATGACGCGGCGCATGCGCTGACTTTTGATCCACAGCGGCTCGACGATATGGAGACGCGTCTCTTTGATCTGCGCGCCTTGGCTCGCAAGCACAGGGTTGAGGGCGATGCCCTGCCGCAATTGCTGATTGATCTCGAAACGCGGCTCTTGGCGATTAGCGATGGTGGGAAATCCTTGGGAGCGCTGGAGGCGAATGTAAGAGCCGCCAAGCAGGCCTATGTAGGTGCTGCCGAAGGCTTGCGGCTTAAGCGCGCAAAAGCCGCGAAGGCATTGGACAAGGCGGTTGCCGGGGAACTGGTGCCTTTGAAACTGGATGCCGCGCGTTTTGAGACTTTGCTGGAACCATTGGAGGAAGACCGCTGGGGCCCCAACGGCATGGACAGGATCGAATTTCTGATCTCGACCAACCCCGGCGCGCCTCTCGCACCGCTCGGCAAAATTGCTTCGGGCGGCGAATTGTCGCGCTTCATATTGGCTCTGAAAGTCGCCTTGGCGGAAGAGGGCGGGGCAAAGACGATCATCTTTGACGAAGTCGATCGCGGTGTCGGTGGCGCTGTGGCTTCGGCCATTGGCGACCGGCTATCGCGCCTGTCAGACAGCGCGCAATTGCTGGTGGTCACCCATAGTCCGCAAGTGGCATCCAAAGGCAATGCGCATATGCTGATCAACAAAAGTTCTAACGGCACTGTGTCACGGACGGATGTGAATGCGTTGGATGACGAAGGCCGGCGGCAAGAAATTGCACGGATGCTGTCTGGCGCAGATGTGACCGACGAGGCGAGGGCGCAGGCGGATCGGTTGCTGGAGGGGGTTTGATGCGTTGGTTGCTGGTGATAGTTTCGGCCTTGTCGATCTCTGCGTGCACTTATTTTGAAGAGAATTTTGTAGAATATGTAATTGTTGTTCAAGGTGAGCAACCTGAAGAAGTTCGTCTTCAGTTTCCTGATGGAGTATCGCAAGCAGTTAAAACGGAGAATTCGTTTACGGTGATGAAAGCTTTTCAGGAAAGTTATGCCACCAGCATATATCTAGACTTTGTTGAGATCGAGCACGTTTGCACACTGAATATTACGGACGAACCCGGATTTCTTCAGTTTATCCTAGAGATTGAAGACGATCGCTGCATGATAATTGAAGAGAGAACAAACAATGTCACCTTCTGATGTTTCAGAAGCCGATGCCGCCAATGAATTGATGCGTCTGGCGAAGACCATCGCCAAGCATAACAAGCTTTATCACGCAGAAGACACGCCGGAAATTGCCGATGCGGAATATGATGCGTTGGTGCGGCGGAATAATGAGTTGGAAGAGGCTTTTCCGCATCTGGTACGGGAGGATAGCCCGAACAAGCTGGTCGGCGCGGCTGTGGCGGCTTCTCCGCTGTCCAAAGTGGCGCATGAGCAGCGGATGATGAGCCTCGACAATGGCTTCTCGGACGAGGATATCGCCGAATGGCTGGCGCGGGTGCGGCGGTTTTTGAATTTGCCAGAGGGCGAACCGGTCGCGGTGACAGCCGAGGATAAGATTGACGGTCTCTCCTGCTCGCTGCGCTACGAAAGGGGCGCGCTGGTGCTCGCCGCGACGCGCGGTGATGGGCAGATTGGTGAGGATGTCACCGCCAATGTGCGGATGATTGCAGACATTCCGCAAGCGCTTTCTGGCGAGACTCCCGACGTCTTCGAAATCCGTGGTGAAGTCTATATGGCCAAGAGCGATTTTGATGGTCTCAACGCGCGCCTGATGGAAGAAGGCAAGGCGGAGGCTGTTGCAAAAAACGTCGCCTTTGATCCAGCGAAAATCCGTCAGTTTGCCAACCCGCGTAACGCGGCGGCAGGCTCCTTGCGGCAAAAGGATGCAAAGATTACCGCCAAGCGACCACTGAAATTCTGGGCGCATGGCTGGGGCGTCGCGAGCTCCGTGCCGGGCGAAACAGCCTTTGACGTCATGGCGACAATTGCAGATTGGGGCTTGCCACTGTCGCCACTGGTCAAGCGGTTCGAGACGCTGGAGCAAATGCTCGATCACTATCGCCATATCGAAACGGAACGCGCCGATTTGCCTTATGATATTGACGGGGTGGTCTACAAGGTCGACCGGCTTGATTGGCAGCAACGGCTCGGTTTTGTTGCCAAAGCGCCGCGCTGGGCTTTGGCGCATAAATTTCCGGCGGAGCAGGCGCAGACGACGCTGGAAAGCATCGATATTCAAGTCGGGCGCACCGGCAAACTAACCCCCGTCGGGCGGCTTAAACCGGTGACAGTTGGCGGTGTAGTTGTTTCCAATGTGACGCTCCACAACCGTGATGAGATCGAACGGCTCGGGGTACGTCCCGGCGACCGCGTGCTGGTTCAGCGCGCCGGCGATGTGATACCGCAAGTGGCTGAAAATCTGACGCGCGATGAAGAGCGCGAACCCTATATTTTTCCCGACCATTGCCCGAAATGTAATAGCGAGGCCGTCGCGGAAGAGGGCGAAGTGGATGTCCGTTGCACCGGCGGCCTGATCTGCCCGGCGCAGCGTTTCCAACGGCTGGCCCATTTCGCTTCACGTCCCGCGCTAGATATTGATGGACTCGGTGAGAAGAGCATTGCAGAATTTATCGAGGCCGGTTTTCTTGAAAGCCCGGCAGATATATTCCGGCTGCATCAGCATCGTGATGCCATTCTGGCGCGGGATGGCTGGCAGGACAAGTCTGTGGATAATCTGTTGGCGGCTGTGGAAACGAAACGCGCCGCCAATGCCGCACGCATGTTGTTCGGTCTGGGCATTCGCCATATAGGCGCGGTTTCAGCACGTGATTTGATGAAGAAAGTGACGCGGCTGGAGGAAATCGGGGTGCTGGCGGAGGCCATTGAAGCAGAGCGTTCTGGCATCGAAAAGCTACCCGGTGAAGAGGAAAAGAAATACCGGCAGCGCATTGATGCCGCGGTTTCGGAGGTCATCGCAATTGATGGCGTGGGGGCCGCCGTGGGGCATTCGCTCGCCGATTTCTTCCATGAGCCACATAATCGGGAAGTTTGGAAAGACCTGCTGAAAGAAGTCAAGCCGCCCGATTATATCGTTGAAACCCGGGACAGCGCCGTGGCCGGCAAGACGGTTGTCTTCACAGGCAAGTTGGAGACGATGAGCCGCGATGAGGCCAAGGCACAAGCCGAAGCTTTAGGGGCTAAGGCTTCGGGTTCGGTCAGCGCAAAGACCGACTTGCTTGTCGCCGGACCTGGCGCCGGATCAAAAATGAAGAAAGCCGCCGAACTCGGTATCGAAGTGATCGACGAAGCGGCATGGGCGGATATTGTGAAAGCGGCGGGATAAGCCGAATATTACGGAGTTAGAAGTGGCTAAGAAACAGGGATTATTAAAGCAGCTCGCCAAAGATCTGGAGGCACCGCCCGAGGTGCGCCGCTTTGGCAGCGGTTGGTTGGCCGGCTTTTTTGCGGTCCTGATGGCGATTGCCGGTCTGGGCATGGTCATCGCACTACGCTTCCCCGAATGGTTTGCGACGCCGGAACTGCAAGCGGTCAAGGATTGGACGGGTTTTCGCGGGGTGGTGCACCTGCTTTTGTTGGGGTCTTACGCGCTGGCGTTGCTGAGCTTGCTATTGCGCCCGCGCAAGGCGTTGGGTTTTGTCGCGCTGGCAATTGGTATTACCGCAGCATTTCTTGGCGGTGCCAATGTGCAGCCGGAAGATACAAAAAGCTGGGGCATTTTCTTTGGTCTCGATTTCTTTGTTGTCAATTTGGTGGTCACCGGCCTGATGTTCGCGCCGCTCGAGCGAATATTACCGCATAAACGGGCACAGCGATTATTCCGGATCGAATGGCGGGAGGATCTGTTCTACTATCTGATCAGTTCTATGATGGTGCAGGCTTTGACCTTTCTGGCGCTGGCGCCGTCCAACGTCGTGGTCGCTAATACAAATAGCTGGGACGCGTTTCGCGCGATGGTCGCCTCCATCCCGTGGATTATGCAATTTGTGATCGTGTTGGTGCTGACCGATCTGGTGCAATATTTCTTCCACCGCACTTTCCATCGTTTTCCGTTTCTATGGGGCTTTCACGCGGTGCATCATTCGGCCAAGTCAATGGACTGGCTGGCCGGTGCGCGGATGCATTTTATCGAAATCATATTGCTGCGCGGAATAACCTCGCTGCCGATGATGACATTGGGTTTCAGTCCGTCCGTGCTCCAGGCCTACATCGCCTTCGTCTATATCTACTCTTCACTTTTGCACGCGAATATCAAAGGCGATTTCAACTGGCTTGGCCATTGGATCGCAACACCGCGTTTTCACCACTGGCATCATGGATTGGAGCGAGAAGCCTTTGATGTGAATTTCGCGATCCATTTTCCTTGGATTGATAAGCTATTTGGAACATTCTATCTGCCGCCATCCAAATGGCCGGAGGGATATGGCATACCGGAAGATGTGCCCAAGGGTTACATGAAGCAGTTCGCTTACCCGATAACGCGCAAAAAGCCGGAATATTAGGCGCAATTTGTAGCGAAGTTCTCTAAGAAATATTTAAGCAGAATGAATAGGGCGACTGACGATTTACCCCCGCACGTCAGTCGCCCTGGCCCCACCCGAACTGGTCGGCAGGTCCGTTAGCTGGGGATTAAAAAGGGCGACTGACGGAGTTTCCCCCATCCGTCAGCCACCCTGATCCCCACCCCAAACTCATTGCATCGCCTTATTCGCGGTTTCTTTGGCTGCGAGCTCTTTCACGCCATAACCGCCGGTCTTGTTCTCCGGGAACAGCGGCCAGGCTAGCTGCTGACCAAGAGTGGCCGGTGCAAGATTTTCAATTCCATAGCTTTTCGGATAGCGGCGCGTAATTTTTGCCGTTCCGAAAAGAATATCCCAGAAGAACAGGAGATTGCCGTAATTGCCTTTGTAATTTGTCGCGCCGTCTTCCATATGGCGTCCGTGATGGGCATGGTGGGTTGCGGGTGTCGAGATGGTTCTCTCCACCAGCCACATCACAGGTGAAAGCCATTTGATTTTGTACAGCGGTGCATCCCATGCGACGTCGCTATGCGCTCCAACAATGACTGCCATTTTTACGATGATGTATCCGACATAGACCCAGCCTAATCCCAGATAGATAAGTACGCCTGAGCACCAGATGCTCGGCATGAGTAGATAGTAAAACAGATTATTCCGGTAAACGAGGCGGACACTCATATATTTCGCATTATGATGCGCCCGATGAAGATTGTAGAGAAACGGAATTTGGTGCGACAGACGATGCATCCAATATTGGGTCATATCGTCAAAGATCAGAAACAGCCCGATAGCAACAAGGATCGGGATGCCAGTCAGTGCACCAGCCCATTGCGGTGCCGCTGCGCCCATAAGAAATTGCGCGGAAATAATTATCATTGGTTGTGTGAAAATCAGCAGTACGGCGGACCCGATAATCTCCACCATCGCGTCGTCAAAATTCTGTTCTGGCTTGGAAAATAGCTTCGTGCGAAAAAGCTCTAGCGCACCGAAAAGCGCGAAGATCGCTATTATCGCAAAAACTTCTGGCCGCATTATCAACCCTTTGACAGAAACATAACTTGCTCTGGTTTCATTTGTAACAGATAGCGGATTTTATAAATGCTAAGAGGTTTGCAATTGGGTGAATCGCGCCAAAATTCCAAGTCAACGTTCGCTGCCGCCGGGTTTGTCTCGGTGCTGCCGGATGATGTGCGTCGCCGCTTGTTGAGCCAAGGACGTGTCCGTCGATTTGCAAAGGGCGAACTCATCCTGCAACGCGGTGATACGGCTCGGGAATTTTGGTACATCGAAAGCGGCGTTGTGCAGATTGGTCGTTACTCGGCCGATGGAAAGCTGACCCTTTTCGCATTATTGGGCCCCGGCGAGAGTTTTGGCGAGCAGGGCTTTCTAGGTGAATTTCCCCGCATGGTGGATGCAATTGCCGGCAATGAAACGAGATTGATTGAGATAGGTGAGGCGGAATTGCTGGCGGCTATTGAGTCCGATTCTAGCGTTGCGCGTATCATGCTGAAAGCCATGGCTAATATGGTCCAGCAAGCCTTTGACCTTATTGATGCAGGACGAAATTTGTCCACGGTCGAGCGTGTTTCGCAGGCTTTGCTTCAACTGCGTAGCGAAGAAGACAGCGATGTCGCGATACCGGTGACACAGCAGGAATTGTCTGAACTGGTCGGGGTTTCTCGCATTTCGCTGGGTAAGGCTCTTGGGAAGTTGGAGACTGCCGGTGTTATAGAGCGCCGCTATGGAGGGATTATCGTGCAGGACTGGGACGCGCTTCTCGGTTCGTCGGATAGCTAGTTCTCTGGCTCCGTTTCCAGAAACCAGCGCATTACTCCGCCCTGAAAAGGGGTCCAGATACCCGTTCTGATGCCAGCCTGGCGCAGTACATCGCTCGTCCAGCTATTGCAGGTGTAGAAGGCGTTATAGTGCCCGCGAGATTTGTAAAACAGGTCATATTTTCCATAGCCTGATGATGGAATGGGCCCGCCAGCCTCGTCAAACGCAAACCGTGCTTTTATGGTCTCCACGATCTTGCGATATTCCGCCTCGCTGACTTTAATGCCGCGCCGATAATGGGGGTAAGCCTGTGGATAGTTCAGGTGATAAACATGCAGCAACACCTCATCGCTGCCAAATATTGCGCTGGCGGCATCGCTGAACCGCAGATCCTGCCATTGTTCCGTGTTGCGATAGACACCTTCATGGCCCCAGCCGACTAATATATGGCTGCCATAGACTGTTGGGTCTTTCAGATGCTCAGGGCGGATCAGGACACTCCAGTCAAAGACGTCACTGCGGATCGGCATGATGATGCCGGTATGTAGGCCATTGGTTTCTATGAATAATTCTATGCCATCATCTGAACTTTTCCAGAATTGATTGGCCGGCAAAATACTACCGAACAGAGCGGCTATCAAATATAGCATGACCACTGCCAGGAAGCCGGTGGCAATGCGTTTGGGCCATTTCATTCGATAAGTTGCCATTGAAACCTTTTCTGCTGTAGGATGCGACCATGTTGACAGCCCCCGACCCAGAATCCCATGTCTATGACAAGCCGCCAGCGCACGCAAATGCCGACTGGACAATAGACCAGAACTGGTCTGCTTATAGTGCAGAAGACCATGCCACTTGGGACACGCTTTTTGCGCGTCAGCGGGAGATGTTGCCGGGCCGCGCGGCGCAGGCATTTCTCGACGGGGTCGATATATTGCATCTTTCAAAGCCCGGTATTCCCGATTTTGAGGAACTCAACCGGATATTGATGGATGCGACTGGCTGGCAAGTTGTGGCAGTACCGGGACTGGTGCCTGACGACGTATTTTTCGATCATCTTGCCAATCGCCGCTTCGTGTCCGGGAATTTCATAAGGCGTCCGGATCAGCTCGATTATTTGCAAGAGCCAGATATTTTTCATGATGTTTTCGGCCATGTCCCGATGCTCGCCGATCAACGGTTTGCGGACTATATGGAAGCATATGGACGCGGCGGTTTAAGGGCATTGAAGTTCGGCACGCTGAAGCAATTGGCGCGGCTCTATTGGTATACAGTCGAATTTGGGCTCATTCAGGAACCCGAGGGCCTGCGTATCTATGGGGCAGGTATTGTCTCCAGCTTTGGCGAAAGCGTTTTTGCGCTGGATAGTGACAGCCCCAATCGCATCTTGTTCGATCTGGAACGGGTCTTGCGCACCGAGTATCGGATAGACGATTTTCAGCAAAATTACTTTGTCATTCCCAGCCTCGACGAGTTGCTGCGCGTCACAGTCGAAACCGATTTCAAACCGGTTTATGAGAAAATTGCTGATATGCCAGATATCGCCATCGCCGATATAGTTGAGGGTGACGAAGTGCTGACCCATGGCCAGCAGGATCACCCCAGTGCGCGGTCAGACAAAGCGGTCATCGTTTAATCGATCAACACTCGCCAAAATAATCTGATGCCAAAGGGGAACGGATAATCCTGTGGGTTTTTGCCGGGCCATATTCGCGGGCTTTGACCAGCGTTAGGCAAGGCCATTCATTCTCCACGCGACTATGATGTGGGCGAAAGCCTTCCCGGATATAGGCATGCAAAACATCTTGCCGTTGCGCTTTCAACAGTCCTGCCAGAATCAAAACCGTATTCGAGGCAGCGGCGGCGGCGATTTGAGGTGCCAGAGCAATCAGCGGACCAGCCAATATATTCGCAATGATCAAGTCATAAGGCGCGCGCTGGCCAATGGCGGGGTCGTCAAGACCATTGCTGGTTTCGAGCCTAATCGCGCGTTGTGCATCACCGATCGCAATAGCATTGGCCGCAGCATTTTCGGCGCTGACCTGAACAGCAATCGGATCAATATCGCTGGCTAGGATTTTGGCGCTTGGCCAGAGGTGGCGGGCCGCAAAAGCGAGCAGGCCGGTACCGGTACCGACATCGATGATATTATCATAGTGTTGGCCAAGCCGCTTCAACCGGTCCAGGCTTTCCAAGCAGCCCATGGTTGTTTCATGATGGCCGGTGCCAAAGGCCTGGCCGGCGTCAATACAGATATTCTGGACTGCTTTATCATCCAGCGGCTGACTGTTAGATGTGTGCACATAAAAACGGCCAGCACGCAGAGGTTCAAGACCTTGCTGGCTCATCGTTACCCAGTCTTCATCTTCCAGTTTTTCGATTGTCGGTTTGGTTCCGGACAGCTTGGCCGACGGCGACAATTCGGAGATGCTTTTTAGGAACGCAGCATCGAGCTTAGCATCACAGTAAACCTCAATCAGCCAATCATCTGGCGTTTCGGGATCTGCTTCACGCGTAACAATGGTCGGCACGCTGTCGGTTGAGCTCAGGAACAGATTGTCCTCCGCCAAGCTGTCTGCCTCTTCGCGCGTGCAGGGGAGGGTGACTTTCCAAGTGTCAGTCAAATTGAAACCTCGGTTTGAGAGGTTGCGCTCCTAGGCATTGGCCATCTCCAGCGCTTCATTTGCTTCCATCCAAGCCGCTTCATTCTGTTCAAGTTCGTCTTGCACAGTAGCCCGCAATTTCATCAATTCGGTCATTGTCAGATCCGTATAGTCTTGCTCCGCACTGGCCGGATCGAACATAGCCCGATCAATGCCGGATAATTTTTTGCCTAGCGTCTCGATTTTCTTTTCGGCGGTGCTGGCAGTTTTCCGCAGTTCTGATTGTTGCTTGCGCCGTTCAGCGGCCAAGCGACGTTCTTCTTTGCGGTTGCCGCCGCTGCCGCCGCCAGCAGCCGGTTTCGCCTCCTGATTTCGCCCGAGAACAAAATCGGTATAATCGTTGAGCGATCCGGAAAATTCTCCTGCCTTGCCGCTATCGACCATGACCAGACGGTCGGCGGTCAGCTCCAGCATATGGCGATCATGGCTAACCAGGATCACGGCACCCGTATATTCATTCAAAGCATGAACCAAGGCTTCGCGGGCATCGACGTCCAGATGGTTTGTTGGTTCATCAAGGATCAACAGATGCGGCGCATCGCGGGTGATCAAAGCAAGCGCTAGCCGCGCCCTTTCACCGCCGGAAAATTTGCCGACTTTCATCGTCGCCTTGTCGCCGGAAAAGCCGAACCGGCCCAATTGCGCGCGGACCGCGCCTGGCTTTGCGTCCTTCATCAGGCGCGTCATATGTTCCAGCGCCGTGTCGGTCGTATCCAATTCTTCCACCTGATACTGGGTGAAATAGCCAACGGTTAATTTGCCGGACTTGTTCATTGCACCCGCTTTGGGTGCCAACTGACTGGCCAGCAAGCGGGCGAGGGTGGTTTTTCCGTTGCCGTTCCGTCCTAACAAGGCGGTGCGATCATCTGGATCGAGGCGCAGGTTCAGACCGGATAAGATTATGTTATCACCATAGCCGACAGCAGCATCGTCGAGCGTGATCAGTGGCGGTTTTAATTCTGCCGGGCTAGGGAAGTGAAAACTCAGGGATGGGTCTTCAACGGCTGCTGCAATTGGCTCCATCCGGGACAGTGCTTTGACACGGCTTTGCGCCTGCTTCGCGCTATGGGCCTTTGCACCCCAACGATCAACAAAGGCTTGCAGTTTTTCCCGCTGGGCGACTTGCTTTTCCCGGGACGCGGCCATTTGTGCCTGACGCTCGGCGCGCTGTTTTTCAAACGCATCATAGCCGCCGGGATAGAGCGTGGTCTTTCCACCTTGCAGATGCAGGATATGATCGACCACATTATTGAGCAGATCCCGCTCATGGCTAATCACCAAAATTGTTGCTTGATAGCTGGTCAGGAAATTTTCCAGCCACAAAGTTGCTTCCAAGTCGAGGTGGTTTGACGGCTCATCAAGCAACAGCAATTCGGGCTGCGAAAATAACAGAGCCGCCAGCGCCACGCGCATCCGCCAGCCGCCGGAAAAACTGTCCATCGGTTGTTGCTGTGCCGTCTCATCAAAGCCCAGACCGATCAAGATTTTTGCCGCACGAGCAGGTGCGCTATGTGCTTCAATCATATTGAGGCGCTCGTGGATTTCGCCAATACGGTGGGGATCGTCGGCCGTTTCCGCTTCCGTCAATAGCGTGGCCCGTTCCGTGTCAGCAGCCAATACCGTCTCTAGCGGTGTTTCTGCGCCAGCCGGTGCTTCCTGCGCAATGTAACCCATGCGCGCGCCTTTGGGCATATCCACGCTGCCATCATCCGGTTCAAGCAGTCCAGCGACCACCTTCATCAAAGTGGACTTGCCGGCCCCGTTGCGGCCGATCATCCCCACGCGCGCGCCGGGGGGCAGGGCGGCAGTGGCCCCGTCCAGAATGACTGCGCCGCCGAGACGCACCGTAATATTGCTAAAATTAAGCATGGGCGCTCGTTAGCGGAGCTTTGAGGATTCGGCTAGTGAGAGTGAAATTGATGGGTTTCGGGCTGTCCTTTGCGCTTTCCAGTATTTGAGAAAGTTCGCCTCACAAAGAACGCGGAAACCCCTAAGCTGTCAACGGCCGTAAGCGCTAAAACCGCTCAATATATCTTATCTTGCGGATGGCGTTATCGTTGGAAGCTTCAACCACACAGTTTCGACCATCAGCTTTCGCTTCATACAGGGCATGATCGGCACGCCTCAACGCCATGGCGAAGCTTTCTTTGTCCGCCATAATAGCGATACCAAAGCTCGCTGTAACGTTGTTCTTTTCCCCCATTTCTGGGTGATCAATCATGCCTACTGACAATCTAAGATGCTGGGCGACGATCAAGCGATCTGCAGAACTCATTTCGTCTAATATCACCACAAACTCCTCACCACCAATGCGTGCCACTTTGCCGAGCTCGCCTGTAATTCGTTGTAAGATAGATGCTGCGCGTTTCAGAACTTCATCGCCCGTCTCATGACCGTAGCTATCATTCACTGATTTAAACTCATCTAGGTCGATGATAATAACTGCACGATCAGGCGCGCGTTCATTGGAGAGTTCCTTGATGATATACTGATCCAATCCGCGCCGGTTCATAAGCCCAGTCAGTGGATCAACAGTTGCCGCAAGTTGAAGCTTTTGAATGATGTCATATCCCACAACGATCAACATGACGACACCGCAAACCAAGCCGAGAAATGCACTGGAGGCGTGCAACAGCATAGCAAAAGCAGAACTCTGATAGTTTGCAGCCGTATGACCTGCGTCCAAAACACCGTAAACGAGATATGGGCGCAAGAAATATGTAGAGCATAATATTGCGATTGAGATGAACATGATGTTTTCTAGTGCACCGCTGCGCTTCTTCCAAAGCAAGGGCAATGCGCAAAAAAGTATTAGTCCTGCGGTAGCTGATGAAAAGACGGAACGCAGAATGATGTCGTTTTGTATGAAGCTGAACCAGAACAAAGGGACCAAGCCTGCGCCTACGATCCCGCCTATTCGCATCAATGGATAAGTGGATTTGTGACGGTCAAAAATACCTAGCACAACCGCTATACTGAAACACCAGAATAAGGCTTTGGAGATGACGTCCGAGATCACAGGGTCCAAAAACGAGCGACTGATGTCCATCAAAAACGCAGCAAGGCCGCTGAGATAGGCCAATGCCAGCCAGCCCGCCATGCGCTGTTTTCGATCACGTAAATAGATAACTGCGAATACACATGAAAACAGGCCCAATATTACAATCATTAGGCCGCGAAAGACGAGATCTGTTTCTATCATGTACCTCTTAGACGGGTAAAAGGTCTAACAGTTAAGGGCTGTTAGGTGCTCCGTTGAAACGATCGCCACATTGGCGTGTTGGTTTAACGGAGGTGTCTTAGCAGTCATTCGAGAGCCCTATGTCCAATCCTGCGCCAAAGGCGGACGTCCGAAAAATGCTAGTTTTGCGCCAGCCAGATCATATGATGCGCGCCGCGTTTGCCACGCGCACGCACCGGCGCTTCCTCCACCGCAAAGCCAACATCGGTTAATCTCCGTGTGAACTTTGCGTCCGGCGCTGAGGACCAGACGGCCAATATGCCGCCCGGACGCAGCGCCTTTTGGGCGGCTATTAAACCGGCGCTGTTATATAGTCTGTCGTTTGACGCATGGGTGATCCCTTCCGGACCATTGTCTACATCCAGCAGGATCGCATCATAAAACCCATGATTGTGAGAAATCAGGTCGAACACATCTGCGGTTTCGATGGTGACACGCGGATCAGACAGGCTGCCGTCAAATATCGCCGCCATCGGTCCCCGCGCCCATTTTACGACGGCGGGCACCAGTTCTGCCACGACGACTTCCGCCGTTGCACCCAATAAAGGTAATGCGGCGCGCAGGGTAAAGCCCATACCGAGCCCGCCGATCAATAGGCGCGCGGCCGTTCGGTCGGACAGACGTTCGCAGGGCAGGGTGGCGAGCGCTTCTTCCGAACCGCTGAGCCGGCTGTTCATCAGCTCGTTGCTACCCAGCATGATCGAAAATTCCTGACCGCGTTGGAAAAGCCGAAGTTCGCCTCCGCTATTTGGGATATTCGCTGTGTCTAACAATATGCGCGGTGTCACCGGACGAAGCTCGCGCCATTGGCATCGAGCACGGCGCCCGTCATCGACGGCGGCGCGTCGAGCGCGCAATATTTGGCCATGGAAGCAATTTCCTCTGGCTGGGCCACGCGGCCGAGCGGGATATCCTTGAGTAGCTTGTCGCCGCCCCGGCTTTCCAGATAATCCTCGGCCATTCCGGTCATGGTAAAGCCAGGGCAGATGGCAAAGGCCAAAATCTCTTCGCTGGCATAGGCGCGGGCGATGGTCTTGGTCATCGCGACCATTCCGCCTTTTGACGCGGCATAATGCCAGTGATCGGGGCTGTCGCCGCGATAGGCCGCGCGGCTGGCGACATTGACAATCCGTCCCGAAATCTCCCTTTCCTGAAAATGGCGTACAGCTAACCGGCAAAGCTGCGCCGAAGCGGTGAGATTGATTTGCATGGTGCGATTCCAGCTTTCCAGCCAGTCCGAATCGCTGCCCGCAATCGGATTGGGATCAAAGATACCGGCGTTGTTGATGAGAACATCAATGCGGCCATCCAGCCGGTCGAGGGCATCCTGCCATAATTGCGTGACTTCATCTGAGCTCGCAAAATCCGATTTCAGCAGGCCAGCCTCGCCAGATGTGCTGTGGCCCACCACCACAGCATCGTCGCGGTCAAAACTGTCCAATATCGCCTTGCCAATGCCGCGGCTGGCGCCGGTTACCAAAACATGTGTTTTTGCATCTGTCATGCTTTGCACGAATAGGGCCAGCGCAGCCAAAGGTCCAACAAGAGATGCTAAAAGGCTCATAATTTTGACAGTGCTTTTGCGATTTGCACAAGCGAAGCGCCAGTTTGCATCCAAAAACCGGACAGGTGGGGCATAAAAACCCCGCTATCCTGTTTGCATGCGGCCACGTTTTCGCTAAAGCACTGGTTCGTTTACAAAGACTCCAACATAGCTTGGGTCCGTGATCAGGGGACAAAAATTGGTTGAGCCATCAAACCGGCCGTTATCGCCGCATTTGGGAATTTATAAATGGGGGCCGGCGATGCTGGTCTCTATCCTTCACCGCGCTACAGGTGACGCCCTGGCTTTGCTCGGCGCACCGATATTGGTGTGGTGGTTGTACAGCATCTCCGCTGGACCAGAATCTTATGAGTTTTTCGTTGGTATCATGACGACCATTCCCGGCTTCATCGTGATGATCGGTATGACCTTTGCCCTGTTCGAACATACATATTCCGGCCTTCGGCACTTCGTGCTTGATGCCGGTGCAGGTTATGAACTCCAGACGAACAAACTCTGGTCGGCTGCTGTGCCAGTGCTGGCGCTGCTTTCGACCGCTGCGCTCTGGTTTTTCATCTCTTCAAAGCTGATTGGATAAAACGATGGGATCAGGAACAAATATCGGTAAGGTTCGCGGTCTTGGCTCTGCTCAGGAAGGCGCGCATCACTGGATCATTCAGCGGGTTACCGCCGTCGGTAATCTCGCGCTGATCGCATGGCTGCTCATCTCGTTGTTGAGATTGCCCAATTACGAACATGAACTGTTGATCGGCTGGCTGTCCTCGCCGCTGGTTGCGGTTCCGATGATGTTGATGCTGGTTAGTATCTTCTGGCACTTACGGCTTGGACTGCAGGTTTTGATTGAGGATTATGTCCCCGATCATGGCTTGAAATTCGGCCTCATCATCTTGCTTAACTTTTTCGCCATTGGTGGAGCAGCGCTAGGAATTTTCGCTGTCGCCAAGGTCGCCTTTACCGGAGTGGTCGCCTAATGACTGACACAGATTCAAAACCCGCTTACAAGATTATTGACCATACGTTCGACACGGTCGTCGTGGGTGCCGGTGGATCCGGTTTGCGCGCCACTATGGGTTCTGCTGAAGCCGGCCTGAAAACCGCTTGTATTACCAAGGTTTTCCCAACCCGTTCACATACCGTTGCGGCGCAGGGCGGCATTGCTGCATCACTGGGTAACAACACCCCGGATCATTGGTCTTGGCATATGTACGATACCGTAAAGGGTTCTGACTGGCTCGGTGACCAGGACGCGATTGAATATCTCGTTCGGGAAGCGCCGCAAGCGGTGTACGAACTGGAACATGCTGGTGTGCCTTTCTCACGCAATGAAGATGGCACTATCTACCAACGCCCTTTTGGCGGCCATATGCAGAATATGGGCGACGGTCCTCCGGTACAGCGTACATGTGCGGCGGCTGACCGAACTGGTCACGCGATGCTTCACGCGCTCTATCAGCAGAGCCTGAAATATGACGCCGATTTCTTCATTGAATATTTCGCGATCGACCTGATCATGGAAGATGGCGAGTGTCGCGGTGTGATCGCTATTTGCCTGGAAGATGGTTCTATCCATCGTTTCCGCGCACATGCGGTTGTTCTGGCGACCGGTGGTTCAGGCCGCTGCTACTATAGCGCAACCTCCGCGCACGCCTGTACAGGTGACGGCGGCGGCATGGCGCTGCGTGCCGGTTTGCCTCTGCAGGATATGGAATTTGTCCAGTTTCACCCGACCGGCATTTACGGGGCAGGCGTGCTAATTACCGAAGGCGCGCGCGGAGAGGGCGGATATCTAACCAACTCGGAAGGTGAGCGTTTCATGGAACGCTATGCACCAAGCGCAAAAGATCTCGCTTCTCGTGACGTGGTCTCCCGCTGCATGGCAACCGAAATTCGTGAAGGTCGCGGTGTCGGGCCAGAGAAAGATCATATCTATCTCCATCTCGATCATATCGCGCCTGATGTGCTGGCGGAACGCCTGCCGGGCATTACCGAAACCGGTAAGATTTTCGCTGGTGTTGATCTGACACGTCAGGCGCTGCCGGTGGTACCGACTGTGCATTACAATATGGGCGGCATACCTTGTAACTATCATGGTGAAGTGGTGAATCCAACCAAGGATGATCCTGATGCTGTGGTGCCGGGTCTGTATTCCGTTGGTGAGGCGGCCTGTGTGTCGGTTCATGGTGCGAACCGTTTGGGTTCCAACTCCCTGATCGATCTCGTGGTCTTTGGCCGTGCAACTGGTCTGCGTCTGAAAGAAAAACTGAAGCCCGGCACATCACATAGACCATTGCCGAAAAATTCTGCCGATCTGTCTCTGTCTCGCTTGGACCATTTCCGTTATGCTAAAGGTGGTACAACAACTGCTGCACTGCGTATGGAAATGCAGAAAACAATGCAGAAAAACTGTGCTGTGTTCCGCGATGATGAATTGCTGGCCGAAGGCGTTAAAGAAATGCGCGCGGTGAATAAGAAAATGGCCGACGTCAGCGTGACTGACCGTTCGCTCATCTGGAATACCGATCTCATCGAAACTCTGGAGCTTGATAACCTGATGGCGCAGGCTGTCGTGACGATGGAAAGCGCTGCAAACCGTAAGGAAAGTCGCGGTGCGCATATGCAGGAAGATTATGAAGACCGGAATGATAAGGAATGGATGAAGCATACGGTTGCGACATTTGATGGCTGGGGCGGCCCTGATAAGGCGCGCGGTACCGGCAAAGTCGATATCAACTATCGTCCGGTCCATGACTTTACGCTGACCGATGAAGCGGAATATGTGAAGCCGAAGAAGCGAGTTTATTAATTATATCAGGCTATTTATTCTGACTTTCTAAGATCATCTCTATCCATTTTATCGGAGGTTCCCCCGACCATGTCCAATGAAGAACAGATTGAGTATTGGAATGACAATGCCGGCGTGAAGTGGACGGAGCAGCAGGACGTCATGGATGTTTTGCTGGCGCCGGTAACGTCTCTGTTAATGGATGCAGCCGCGATTGCGCCGGGTGAGCGCGTTTTGGATATTGGTTGCGGTACCGGAGAAACCTCGTTGATTGCGATGGATGCTGGCGCTGATGTAACGGGCGTAGATGTGTCCGAACCTATGCTGGAACTGGCACGGTCACGGGCGAACGGTCGCGGGACACTCTTGTTGGCTGATGCTTCCGAATATCAGGCGGATGAAGGTTTCGATCTCATCATGTCGCGCTTTGGTGTGATGTTCTTTGAAGATCCGGTGGCTGCTTTCACCAATATCAAAGCCAATCTGAAGCCAGGTGGCCGGATGGTCTTTGCCTGTTGGCAGAGTCCGAAGGTCAATCTGTGGGTGATGGTTCCGATGGGCGCGATCAAGCCCCTATTGCCGGAAGCACCGGAAACAGACTCGCATGCACCTGGTCCTTTTGCTTTTGCCGAAGCGGAGCGGCTGAAAGGCATATTGACCGAGGCGGGTTTTGACGAGGTTTCGATGACACCTCATTCTGTTGAGATTTGCATGTCGCAATCGAGCGGCGTTGACGGTGCAGTCTATTTTTCATCACAAATCGGCCCGGCTTCACGCGCTCTGGGAGAGGTTGATGATGAACTGAAGGCCCGGCTTTTGGTTGCCTTGAAGGAGGCCTTAGAGCCTCATGATAATGATGGCCGGGTTGCTTTGCCCGGCGGCATTTGGATTGTGCGGGCGAGCTAAGCAACCGGCCTTCCGGTAACCATTCTCGAAACCGGCTTTTGTACCAGTAAGATCAGGTTATGGGCGGGCAGGGACTTTGCAACCCCGTTCCAGTCCAATGCCTTTCAGAAAACCGCGCCGAACAACACCAGCATAGACCGCCTTGTTATATTTACGCTCATCGCCCGCCGCGCCCGATACTTCGCGCACAATTCCCCGGAACGGGATCAATCCGCCCAACAATCCACCACCGACACGGCCCGCGGTTTCTTCGCGCTTTTCGGCTCTGGATTTATCGACTTTCTCGTTCACATCGGCCGCCAGCACGGCATTCAGCTCCTTGATTTCCTTGATGATCGCGGAGCAACGGCGCAAGCCGTTGAGAGAATAGGGATCATCCTGAATGGCAATAAGCTTGGCGGGAATTTTGGTTTTTTTAAGGCCAACATCTTTGGCTGGTGTGGTTGCTGCATCCCGCGCATGTTCTTCAGCTGTTTCATCCGGATCGGCTCTTTGTGCCTGTGCTGGGGTCAATAGGAAAAGCAGAGCTGCTGCTGACGTTGTCGCTAATTTTGCAATATGTTTCATCATTTTTCCCTGTTTGTCTTCAAGCCCGATAGCGCAAATTTTCCCGACCCAATTGATCAACGGACGTCACGCCCATCAGTTTCATGTCCCGTTCAATCTCAGCTTGCAACAAGCCGAGGCTGCGTTCAACCCCTGCCTGACCAGCGGCTGCCAGCGCATAGAGATAGAGCCGTCCGCCGGAACAGGCTTTGGCCCCGACACTGAGCGCTTTCAGAACATGGCTGCCACGGGTGATGCCGCCATCGCAAATGACATCTATCTTGTCGCCGACCGCATCGCAGATCTCGGCTAGTTGATCAAAAGGTGCCCGCGACCCGTCCAATTGCCGCCCGCCATGGTTTGAAACCATGATCGCGGTTGCGCCAATATCGACGGCGCGTTTGGCGTCCTCTACTGACATAATGCCCTTCAAGCAAAACTCGCCGCCCCAATCCTTGCGGATATCTTCGGCCATGCTCCAATCTAGCGATTGATCAAGCATGGTCGAGAAATATTCCGCCACCGATAAGGCAACATTTGTTCCTTCAGCTACATGGTCTTTTAGGTTCGAAAGCTCAAAATTCTCGCGAAACATATAATTGAGTGCCCAGGCCGGTTTGGTCGCGTAACTCAGAAAGCTAGCGGGTGTGATTTTGGGGGGGCTGGTGAATCCGGAACGCAAACAGCGTTCGCGATTGCCGCCGACGATAGTATCGACGGTTAAAGTAATCGCATCAAATTTCGCGGCCTTGCAACGCTCGACCATCGATTTGTTGAGACCCTTGTCCTTGTGGACATAGAGCTGGAACATTTTGGGCGTGCTGATGCTCTCGCCAATTTCTTCGATGCTGACTGTGGCCAGAGACGAGATACCGAAGAAAGTCCCGAATTTCTCGGCGGCCCGCGCGACGCCGCGTTCGCCTTGCCAGTGGAACAGGCGTTGCAAGGCGGTGGGGGAAAGGAACAGGGGCATAGCCATTTTCTGACCCATGACGGTTGTGCTCATGTCGATAGTCTCGACCCCGGCAAGGACATTGGGTACAAGGTCGCACGCTTCATAAGCGGCTGTGTTGCGGCGGCGTGTGACTTCATCGTCGGCGGCACCGTCAATATAGTCAAAGATCGGAAAAGGCAGTCGTTTTTTGGCCAGCGAACGGAAGTCGTTCACATTGTGGCAATCAATCAATGTGTTAATTCGTCGCACGTAAGCCTCGATTCGTCGCTCGGGTGGAAGAGCATGGGGTTTATGATTAGAGCAATGGCTGCGGCTTGCAATAGCTGCGGTCAGGTAAATACAGGGATTTAGAGGGAAAATTCACAATGACTGAAACCGCCGAAGATATTCAACCGCCGGAGCAACCGGTAAGACCGGAACGATCACCTGGCGCCAAATTCCTGTTGGTCCTGCTCACCGGCTTCCTGCTTGCGATCCCGCTATTCGCAAGCTGGCTGCTGATTTATGACCGTCAAACCCAAAGCGAACAAGCCGAACAATCCATCGTTACCGGTTGGGGTGGCAAGCAGGTATTTGCTGGACCTAAAATCGTCCTTCCTTACAAGGCGAAAGTTCAGGAATCAGTCGAGCAGGACGGCAAGACCGTTACTCGCACCAATGTTGTTACGCGCGAACTTTATATCTCGCCCGAAGTCATGACCTTTGATAGCGATATTCAAACTGAGGTCAAAAGCCGCTCCATCTATGAAGTTGTGATCTACAACACCAATGTGACAGGTTCTGCTTCCTTCAAATTGCCGGAGGATTTCAATCGGTCCGGTATCGATCCAGCGGATATTGATTTTGCCCGTGCTGAAATTCGTTTCGGCCTTTCCGATGCACGCGGACTTTCTGCGGACAACAAGTTGACCGTTGATGGTCAGCCTCTCGTCTTGCAACCCGGTAAAGGCCTTGGTGAAACCGGCAATACCGGTTTCTTTTCATGGCTCGATGCAACCGCGCTGGCCGACGGCGAAATGGCGGTTAAATTTGACGTCAAATTCCGCGGAACCGAAAGCCTGACAATGGTGCCGGATGCCGGGCAGACCAACTGGTCCGTCACATCCAAATGGCCACACCCCAGCTTTACTGGCGGCTTCCTGCCCGACAATGAAGTGACGGAGAAAGGTTTTACCGCGAAATATGGTATCTCCAATCTGGCGCTCGGCAGCTCGTTGACGTCTACGCAGGCTGGACAGCAGGTTTATCCGCAAAATACTAACCGGTCTTTCGATTCTTATGGCGGTGGCGGCGCGGAAAATGCGTCCAGCGTGACGGTGAATTTGATCCAGCCGGTTGATCTTTATGATCAGGTAAGCCGGGCGACCAAATATGGCTTCCTGTTCATCGGATTTACCTTTGTCGCGTTTCTATTGTTCGACCTGATTGGCGGCGTGCGTATCTCGTCTGTCCAATATATATTGGTTGGCGTGGCATTGGTGCTGTTCTTCATCCTGTTACTCGCCTTTGCCGAAATTATAGGCTTTGCCTTGGCCTACATTGCGGCTTCGGTGGCGACGATCGGATTGATCACGGCCTATGCTGCATCGGTGCTGTCCAGTTGGCGACGGGCATCGACAATCGGTGGACTACTGGCCGCGCTCTATGGCGTGATCTATATCCTGCTGAGCTTGGAGGCTTATTCCCTGCTTATCGGATCGTTGTTGATCTTTGCCGCTCTGGCCGGAGTGATGTTTGTCACCCGCCGGCTGGATTGGTCGCGTAGTTTGCAGAAGACGTCTGCAAACTAAGCAATTCGACTAGCGAACCGCGCCGCGTGCGAATGTATCGCATGCGGCCGGATCGCCAGTTTGCATTCCTTTTTTGAGCCACGCCATACGCTGTTCTGAGCTGCCATGGGTAAACATGCTTTCCACCGGACGTCGTCCTGATCCTCGCATCAATGTATCATCTCCAATGGCATGAGCGGCAGTCAGGCCTTCCTCAACATCGCCTGGTTCCATACGATTGGCATTCTGGGCTGCCCAAACGCCAGCGTAGCAATCTGCCTGTAATTCCATCCGGACCTGAAGCGCATTGCCCTCCGCCTTGCTGGCGCGGGCTTGTTGCTGACGAACCTGACTGGAAACGCCACTTAACGTTTGGATATGGTGGCCGACTTCATGTGCAATTACATAGGCTTTGGCGAAATCGCCCTTTGCGCCCATTTTTGTCTCCAGTTCATTGAAGAATGACGTATCAAGATAAATGCCTTGATCGGCGGGGCAATAGAAAGGTCCGGCGGCGGAACTGGCTGAGCCGCAGCCATTGGAACTGACGCCGCCTTGATAGAAGTTGATTGTTGTCGGCTGATATCGAGACCCATTGGCCTGGAACAATTTTGCCCATGTCTGCTCGGTAGAGGCCAGGACCTGACCAGCAAAGCGTTCTTCCTGCGTATCATATGCTACGGCGTCGCCAGAGCCTCCGGCTTGCGTTCCGCCTCCGCCCGTCAACATGCTCGCGCCGCCGCCGAAATACATGAAAGCTAGCGCCGCACCGCCAATGAGAAGGATTGTGCCGCAGCCCATTTTCCGTCCCAGCAACATCGGCAGGAAACTGAGCAACAAGCCCAGTCCGCCACCTCCACCGCCGCCACCAAAACCTCTGCGGCCGCCGCCACTCCCGTGGTCGCGGGCATTTTTGCTGGGATCCAGATCATCTAAACGCATGGCTTCTTCTCCTGTTGGTTCCAATTTGCCTGAATCGGACAAAAGCGCAAGGACCGCGCAATAGTTTTACAAAAAGCCGTTGCAGTCACTTGTGACTGTTTTAAGGTCGCCCAAAGGAGAAAATGGATGTTTCTAAAAGGCAAAACTGCGCTGGTTACGGGTTCCACCTCTGGCATTGGCGGCGGATATGCAAAGGCGCTGGCTGCCGAGGGGGCGGCTGTTATGATCAACGGGTTTGGCGATGAAGGCGAAATCGAAGCATTGCGGCAAGAACTGGAAAGCCTCAGTGGAACCAAAGCCGCCTATAGCAATGCCGATATGATGAAGCCCGAAGAAATCCGGCAAATGGCAGCGGACTGCGCTGATCAATTGGGTGCGGTTGATATTCTCGTCAACAATGCAGGCATCCAGCATGTCGCACCCGTCGATGAATTTCCCGAAGACAAGTGGTATGCGATTATGGAAATCATCTGCAACAGTGCTTTTCACACCACCAAAGCCGTTTTGCCAGGCATGAAGGAACGGGGATGGGGCCGGATAATCAATACCGGGTCGATGCATAGCAAGGTCGCGAGCCCTTATAAGTCGGCCTATAATGCGGCTAAACATGCGATTGCGGGCTTTAGTAAAACAGTGGCACTGGAAGTGGCGCAACAAGGGATCACGGTGAACACAATTTCCCCCGGCTATACTTGGACGCCGCTGATTGAAGGGCAAATCCCCGATACTATGGAGGTGAGGGGGCTTTCTCGCGAAGAGGTGATCAACGATGTCTTGCTAGCTGGGCAGCCGAGCAAGGAATTTGTCCAGATCGATCAAATTGCTGCCCTGGCTGTGTTTCTGTGCAAGGATGAAGCAAGTGCGATTACCGGCGCGAATATCTCGATTGATGGCGGCTGGACCGCACAATGATGAGAGTCATGGTCAGAACTGGTTTGGCGTTGGCCTTAGCAGTATCGCCACAAATGCTGATTGCAAAAGATACTCCGCATCCGGAATCGCGATGGCGTGATCTGGCGACGACGGCAGATCAGAAGCGATTGGATGATTGGAAGCAAGCTCTAAAGGTCGGTCGCGATGGCGCCGTACAGGGTGGGGAAGGCAACAAGCTAGCCTCACGAGATCCGTTGTTCGAAGAGGATGCGGCTCTACCAGACAGCATAATTCCAGCCGGACTTTATGCCTGTTCGGTTACAAAATTGGATGGCGATCCTACCGGCGGTTTGCCGTATATTGCTTATCCTGCATTTCGATGCAGAGTGACCGTTGACGGCGATCGTCGGCATTTCACCAAGTTAACAGGGTCACAGCGAACCATCGGCTGGCTTTACGAAGCGGGGACGCGCCACTCGATTTATCTCGGTTCGTTAATCTATGGGTATGAGAACGCATTGATCCCATACGGGAAGACAGCTGAACGGGATCAGGTATCGGTGGTCCAGCGGATCGGTCCAAACCACTGGCGCATGGTCTTTCCCTTTCCCTATTATGAATCTAAGGCCGACGTAATGGAACTCGTACCGATAGCCGAATAAAATTATACCTGACAAGCGGTTGCTTAGGGGTTAGGCTCCGGGCAATCACATAATAGCTCGGGGATAGTGATGCGTAGATTTTCAAAAGTCGCTTTGGCGGCTACCACTTCTGTTTTGTTTTGTACACAGGCGCAAGCCGATCCTTTAAAGGATGCCATAAAGGCGGACTTGCCATCCTTGATGGAAATTTACCGCGATCTACATGCTAATCCTGAGCTCAGTGGAGAAGAGGTGAAGACCGCAGCAAAGCTAGCTGCAGAAGCCAAGCGTCTTGGTTTTGATGTTACGGAAAAAGTGGGCGGCACTGGCGTTGTAGCCGTGATGAAAAATGGCGATGGTCCGACAGTAATGATCCGCGCGGATATGGACGGCCTTCCACTGGTAGAAAAAACCGGATTACCATTTGCTTCTAAAGTCATGGCGAAAACCCGCCAAGGCGTTGACACGGGCGTTATGCATGCCTGTGGTCACGACACCCATATGACTGGTTGGGTCGGCACGGCCCGGCAATTGTCCGCGCGCAAAGATGAATGGTCAGGGACATTGGTGATGATCCTGCAGCCGGCCGAAGAAACTGGCGAGGGCGCAAAGGCGATGTTGGAAGACGGTCTCTACACGCGTTTCCCGAAACCCGAATATGTACTGGCATTTCATGATGCCGCAGGCGCGCCAGCGGGCTTTATCGGTTATGCTCCGGGCTATGCTCTGGCCAATGTCGACAGCGTGGATATTGAAGTCAAAGGTGTTGGCGGCCATGGAGCCTATCCGCACACAACCAAAGACCCTATCGTGGTCGCCTCGCGTATTGTTGGCGCTCTGCAAACATTGGTCAGCCGAGAAATTGATCCGCAAGATCCTGCTGTGGTTACGGTTGGCAGTTTTCAGGCCGGCTTCAAACATAACATCATTCCTGACAAGGCGAACTTATTGCTGACGGTGCGCAGCTATTCGGACGAGACACGCGCGAAACTACTTGAGGGGATCAAGCGTATTGCAAAAGGCGAGGCAGTTACCGCTGGTCTTCCGGACGACAAAATGCCGGTCATTCGCGTTCGCGATGATGAGTTTACCCCTTCCACTTACAACAGCCCGGAATTTAGCATGGAAATGGCAAAGCTGTTTGAAACGCGCTTTGGCAAGGAGCGGGTTGTGCAATCGAAGCCAGTGATGGGCGGCGAGGATTTTAGCCGTTTTCGTCGTGCTGATGAATCGATTAAGAGCATGATATTCTGGGTTGGCGGCGTGCCGATGGATGAATATCAAGCCGCAAAAAAAACGGGTACAAAACTGCCATCTCTCCACAGTCCACTCTGGGCACCAGATGCCGAAAAAGTTGTCGCCACTGGTGCGGAAGCCCTTACGTCAGCGGCGCTTGAATTGATGAAGAAAGGGGGCTGAACCAGTGCTATCCGTGAAGGCAATCAACATGATTGGATTTGCGGGTGCTATGTTGATTGCCAATGCCTCTCCGGCGGAGAGGATCGAGGAGGTTGACGCATCCTATTTTGAGGGGCGCTGGGCCTTTGCGGAAGAGGCCTGCAATCTACCTACCAACTGGACACTGCTGGCTGGCGGAAATTTTGTTTCGGAAGATCTGACCGGAATTTGGCAATGGGATGCGGGGCAGCTTACATTTAACCTGACCGATTTTGCTGTCGATGAAGAAACCGGAGAGGCAGGTGGTCGTTTCCAGATGGAGGGACCTGTTTCCATATCCGGGCAAGATCAATTTACACTGAAGATTGAACCCGATGATTATATCATGAAGAGATGCGAATAGCTCAACTGTTTGCCAAAGTGACGCTTAACGGAATTGTTCTTTGGTTCAGTGAAGGATCATGACTACCTCTTTTGTCTTCCACCGGGAGGTGTAAGATCGATAGGGTTGCCTTTGCTACCAGGCCTACCGGATTTCGAAGCTCCAGAATTGGCAGTTACACCTGCATAAGAGCGCTTTCTAGAAGTTCCGGTGACTTCCCCAGCTGTGGACTGGTATTCACGTTCCTTTTCATCCGTATTCCCTGAATCTGATTCATCATCATCAGAGTAAGTTACGGGTTGTCCAAAAACAAACGGCTCTTCCTCATCGTCGCTGTCGGCATACCAAGAGTCTGCTGAAGCGGACTGATTACTGGGTTTGGGATCGGATGCTTTTTGAACAACGGGCTGGCTTGACTTGTCGTCGTCTACAGGAGCGATGAAATAAATCAGCACACCTGTGGAAACTACAAAAAGAACGGCTTGTTTGATCATTTGGAATATCCAATCGCAATGAATTAACGGGGATTTCTAGCGACTGTGGATTAAGATATGCTTACTTATAGCGCTTTTGGATCACACAAAAAATCCGTCGGAGCGGCAAGGCTCCGACGGATAGATTTTCCTCCCCAGGAAACTGTTTGTGAATCGACCTAAATTCGGATCAGATTTACATCTTGCTACCTATTAACGGACGTTAGAGCCAAGGAAATTTACAAAAATTTGTGTAAATATAGGCAGATTTTCGATTTTTCGTTGTAAATTTGTAAATTAATTTACATAGCCATAAATCATGGCAGATAGGAAATTTTTTGCGGGAGCATCGATCAAGCGTTTAAGACGCGGGGCTGGAATGACCCAGGTCGCATTAGCGGATGCCCTGGATATTTCGGCCAGCTACCTCAATCTGATCGAACGAAACCAGCGCCCTCTGAGTGCTCGATTGATGCTTTTACTTGCGGATCGATTTGATTTTGATCCGCGTCAGTTGGTTACTGATGAACCCGGTGGCGGATTGGATGGAATAAGCAGGCGTCTTGCGGACCCAATGTTTGATGACCTGTCAATTGATCGATCTGAACTGGACGATTGGTTAGCAATGGCACCAAACACGGTAGAAGCCTTTGTCAGGCTTTTCGATAATCGATCGCGGAACCAAGGCGCTGGTGATCAGGAAACGGTGGATTCCACTCAGCTTGTGCGGAAGGAAGTGGAGCGATGGCGGAACCATTTCGCAGATCTTGATGCAATGGCGGAAACTCTGGCAGATGAGCTGCGTTTGGGTGCTGGGGATCTTTATGGCGCAATCACCGAACGACTGCGGGTAAAACATCAACTCGCTGTCAGAATCCTTCCAGAGACGGTGATGCCAGATTTGTTGAGGCGCCTGGACTTGCACGCACGGCAGTTGCAGTTGTCGGAAATGCTGGATCCTGCCTCTCGTACCTTCCAGGCTGCAATTTTGCTCGCTGAGATAGAGGCTCGGTCGGAGATTGATGCGTTAATTTCGGGTGTTGATGTTCAAGATAACGCGGCAAAACGTCTCTATCACCGACATCTATCGAGCTATTTTGCAGCCGCTTTGATCATGCCTTATGCTCGCTTTCTAAAGGCATGCGAACAAACAGGTTATCAATTGCCGCTATTGCAAAGGCGCTTTGGTGCCAGTTTTGAGCAAGTTGCGCATCGTTTGACTACATTACAGCGCGTGGGCGCGCGTGGCTTGCCATTTTTCATGATAAGAATTGATCGGTCAGGCTTGGTCTCAAAACGCTTTGCTGGAGCCAGCAATGCATCGCTGGCTGAAAGCCTGCATCGCTGCCCATTGTGGTACGTCCATAGAGCGTTTGAACGACCATTGGAGGTACAGTCTCAATTGGTCGCATTGGAAGACGGATCAACTTGGTTTACTTTATCTCGCGCTGTCCAAGGCGTTGGCTCGGGAGCTGGCGGCTTTGCTGCAGAATTTGCAATCGGTCTGGGAATTTCTGCAGAGCTTGCATCGCCCTTGTTCGATGCCCGAGGTGTCGATCTATCTTCCGAAAATGCTGATCTCATTGGCCTAGGATGCCCAGCCTGTACACGGCCCCAATGTTCACAGCGATCAGCACCGCCTAAAAACAGGACATTGCAATTTGATGGACGAGAGATGGGACTAGCGCCCTACAGTTTTGTGGCGGACTAGCGTTTATCTGTCGGAAAATTGAACAATTTTTATGAAATCGTGGCGTTTTTCCTGAAATAAGTTGTAAAATTAACCGACAGCTTACTAATTTTGATTATCGCGAGCGGGCATAAACGAAAGTCTGCGCACTCGATGATTAGGTTGTTTAAACATTATATTCCATATCCGCTCCTTTTTCTGGGGCTTTTGGATCTATGTTTGCTTGTTTTTGCGGCAGAAATCAGCTGGATTTTTCGCGCTAGCCAAATCGGGATGGCCGCTGGTTCGATTTTTGATCGCCCCGCGCCGATTCTCAGTTTCGCACTCGCGTTGGAAGTCGCGCTGGTTGCTGTTGGTGTTTACGGAACGGAAGCTCTTCAATCGTTGAGATTTGCTGGCGCGCGGATATTGGTCGCCATCTCTCTCGGCGTCATTTTCTTGTCGATCATGGCTTTCATACTGCCTGGCATAACGCTTTGGCGATCCAACTCCTTATATGCGATGCTTCTTTCGATCTTCCTGCTGATGGCGGTGCGGATCATTTTGGGCAAGATATTGGACAGTAACGTTTTCAAGCGTCGACTGCTTATTCTTGGCGCTGGTCCTCGTGCAGAACGTATCGCCCAACTTTCGCGCAAGCCGGAAAGCGGTTTCATTGTCAGCGGCTTTGTAGATATGAACGAAGGTCCTGCGATAGTGGGCACTGCGGTCAAGCGGTCTGATATTTCGAATTTACCGCAGCATGTGATTGACTTGGAGGTCAGCGAAGTTGTTCTAGCGCTTGAAGAGCGTCGCAATTCCTTACCTGTTGCAGATCTATTGATTGTCAAAACGACCGGTGTCCACGTGAATGACATGTCGAGTTTTCTCGAGCGGGAAACAGGACGGGTAGATCTCGACAGCGTGAATCCCAGCTGGTTTATTTTTTCAGATGGCTTCTCGTCAGGACGGCGAATTTCGACAGCCTTTAAGCGGGGCTTTGATGTTTTTCTAAGTCTACTGCTGTTGCTATTCACAGGACCTATCATCCTGATTTTTGCAACTTTGATAATGTTGGAGAGCAGAGGCGGAGCCTTTTTCAAGCAGGAAAGGGTCGGGCTTTATGGACAAAAGTTCAACATCCTCAAATTGCGTTCAATGCGCGCAGATGCTGAAATCGCTGGCCAAGCTGTTTGGGCAAGCGAAAATGATCCGCGCATTACCAAGGTTGGAAATTTTATTCGCAAAGTCCGCATTGACGAACTGCCTCAAGCATGGAGTGTTTTGAAGGGCGAAATGAGCTTTGTTGGACCCCGTCCAGAGCGTCCACAATTTGTCGATAATCTGCAAACTAAAATGCCATATTATACGGAACGTCATATGGTGAAGCCGGGCATTACAGGTTGGGCGCAAATCAACTATCCCTATGGAGCTTCCATTGAAGATAGCCGCCATAAGTTAGAATATGATCTTTATTACGCGAAAAATTATACGCCGTTTCTCGACATATTGATCTTGCTGCAAACCATTCGGGTTGTCCTTTGGCCCGAGGGGGCACGCTGAGATGTTCGCAATGTTGACTGAGATCAGTATTTTTGGGCATGGTTTGGCGGCTGCACTATTTGCGGCGCTGACTATCTGGCAATTTCAACGCAACACGGATCGTAACAATACGCAAAGAACGCTTGTTGTGGCCCTTGCCTTAACAAGCTTCTGGGCTTTGAGCGTGGCAGTTGAAGGGGCATTCTCGCCAATCTCGAATTTCACCGAGTCTCTTAGAAATATGGGATGGCTGCTGTTCATGTTTGTCCTGTTGCGGAATGGTGAAGGGCGTGACGAACCAACTGCGGTAAAGGCTATCTACGTAGCATTGGCGCTGGTCTTGGTTAGCCAGATAGTGGTGGATTCCCTTATTCCGGTTTTTGTCGGCAGCCCCCGGCTCGTGAGCATGGCAGCCTACACAGCCCTGGTTCTGCGCATGCTATTTGCGGTTGGTGCTCTTGTGTTGGTACATAATCTCTATTCCATATCGGCCCGGGAAACGCGGTGGGGGCTCAGGCTCCCCATGGCATCTTTAGCGGCGATTTGGACTTATGACCTGAACCTCTTCACGATCACCTATTTAACGCAGCAATTCTCGGTGGAGCTTACTGCAATGCGCGGACCGGCAATGGCCTGTATCGCACCGATTTTGGCACTGGCCTCTATTCGCAATACCGAGTGGACGATCAAGCTATCCCGAAGCGTAGCGTTTCGATCTTTGTCGCTAGTGGCGATTGGCGGCTATCTTTTGATGATGGTCATTATCGCAGCGGCGCTTCAAATTATTGGCGGTGACTATGCCCGATTGGCTCAGATCAGCTTTTTGTTCGGAACGTCAGTCGCGGCTTTGGTGTTGCTGCCATCGGGGAAATTCCGTGCCTGGTTTAAAGTCAAAATGGCAAAAAACTTTTTCCAGCATCGTTATGATTATCGCGCTGAGTGGATAAGATTTACGGATACAATTGGGCGGCCGGGAAGCAACAGCGCGCCCTTTCATGAGCGGGTTGTAAAGGCGATCGCTGATATTACCGATTCTCCGGCAGGGATATTGCTTATGCCGGATGATTCCGGTCGTCTAACGCTGCAATCGCGGTGGAACTGGCAGACCATCCATGTGCCAGCGCGCGCTTGCACCTCGCGAACGGTGCCTTTCTTTGAGGAAACCGGGCATATTATCGAATTTGATGCTTTGCGTGCAGACGAAGTCGAAGAAATCGACCCTGGCGCAATTCCCGAATGGATGACCAATGACCCACAGACATGGGCAGCAGTTCCACTGGTGCATTTCGATCGGCTTGCCGGGATTGTTTTACTGGCGCGGCCCCGTGTGAACCGAACATTGGATTGGGAAGACCTGGATATGCTGCGCGTAGTGGGCCGGCAGGTGGCAAGCTATCTGTCAGAGGCGCGGAGCCAAGAATCCCTCTCAGAGGCGCAGCGCTTTGAAGAGTTTAATCGGCGGATGGCTTTCATCATGCACGATATCAAGAATCTCGTCAGCCAGCTAAGCCTGCTTGCGCGCAACGCAAAACGGCATGCCGATAATCCTGAATTTCAGACCGACATGATTGCAACCTTGCAGGATTCGGCAGATAAAATGAACGGTCTGTTGGAGCGCTTGTCCCAGCATAACAAGGCTAAGCCTGAAGAGCCCAAGCCTGTTAAAGTGGCAGCATTGCTTCAGTCCATCATTGAGAAGAAGCGGTTGCTGCACGCCATTGAAAGTACTCAGATTGAAGATCTGACCGCTATGGCAGATCCGGCGCGCGTGGATCAGATATTGGGGCATCTCATACAGAACGCGATTGATGCAAGCCCCGAAGGTCAGCCCATAATCCTGAACGCTCGCCGCCGCGACTTGAGTGTCGCCATTGAAGTATTGGATCGCGGGCAGGGCATGTCGAGCGAGTTTATTCGCAGCCAGCTCTTCAAGCCCTTTGCGTCGAGTAAGGACGGCGGTTTTGGAATTGGCGCATTTGAAGCGCGTTCATTGGCGATCGCAATGGGCGGGCGTTTGGAAGTTGAAAGTAAAGAGGGATCGGGCAGTCGCTTCACGTTGATATTGCCGCTTGCGAGCAAGCTGTCCGATGATGAACTAGCAGATGAAAGGGCCGCATAGCATGGCTGACAAGGGTAACAAACCGCTGGAAAAGCTGTTGATTGTCGAAGATGATCCGGGGCTGCAGAAGCAGTTAAAGTGGGCCTATGAAGACTTTGAGGTCATAATTGCCGGCGACCGAGAGACGGCGATTGATATGCTTCGTTCTGAGGAACCTGACGTGGTGACACTGGATCTGGGACTGCCGCCGGACCCCGATGGCACGACCGAAGGCTTCGCGACCATGGACGCCATATTGAGCCTGAAGCCTGACACGAAAATCATTGTCGCTTCCGGCCATGGTGAAAAAGATAGCGCATTACGTGCCATTGCCAGTGGAGCGTGGGATTTTTACCAGAAACCCGTTGATATTGACGAATTGGGTCTCATTGTTCGCCGTGCCTTTCACGTTCGCAAGCTGGAAGTGGAAAACTCAGCGCTTTCTGTGAAGCAGGATGGTAATCATCAGGTGCTCGGACAAATTATTACCGGCGCCCCTGAAATGCTTAAAGTCGCGCAGATGATTGAGCGGGTCGCCAATACCAATGCCTCTGTCATGCTGCTGGGAGCAAGTGGAACGGGCAAGGAGTTGCTGGCCAGAGGATTACATGATTCCAGTGACCGGAGAGAACAAGCTTTTGTTGCCATAAACTGTGCTGCTATCCCTGAAAATCTGCTGGAATCAGAGTTATTTGGTCATGAAAAAGGGGCCTTTACGGGCGCAATCAAGACGACCGAGGGCAAGATCGAGCAAGCCAATGGTGGAACATTGTTCCTCGATGAAGTGGGCGATATTCCGCTTCCGCTTCAGGTTAAATTACTTCGCTTCATTCAAGAGCGCGTTATTGAACGTATTGGCGGCCGAAAAGCAATTGCAGTGGACACCCGGATCGTTTGCGCCACGCATCAGAATCTTGACAAGATGATTGCGGATAACAGCTTTCGGGAAGATCTATATTATAGGCTTGCCGAGATTGTTATCAAAATACCGGCGCTGTCAGAGCGGTCTGGTGATGCCAGTCTATTGGCGCGTCATTTCCAGAAGAAATTTGCCGAAGAGATTAATCCTGCCGTTAAAGGCATCGCACCCGACGCGCTGGCCGCGCTGGAGGCTTGGAAATGGCCTGGAAATGTCAGGGAACTGGAAAACCGCATCAAGCGGGCTGTAATTATGGCCGACGGCAAGTTGATTGCCGCACAGGATTTGGATTTGGAAATCAGTGAGAATGATCCAGTCGACTTGTTAAACCTGAAGGCGGCAAGAGAGTCGGCAGATAGGGCCGCAATCATCCGCGCTATATCGCAAACGGATGGTAACATCTCCAATGCCGCCAAGCTCTTGGGTATCAGTCGGCCTACTCTGTATGATCTGTTGAAACAGTATAATTTGCAGCAGGCTAGCTAGGGTCATGCTGCCGCGGTTTTGGAATGTGCATAGGCACAAACTAAGGCTTTTGGCCTCTGCGGCGCTGCTGGCCGTTTCATTTGCTGGTCTATCGTCGGCAATTCAGGCCGCTAGCGAGCCGAACGAAACAGCACGGGAAGCCTTTGAAAAGGCGCAGGCATATCAATCCAGTGGCGATATCAGGTCAGCTCGCATCGAATTGTTAAACGCGATCAAGGCTGATCCGCAATGGATTGATGCGCGGGTATTACAGGCTGAAATTTTGTTGAAGCTGTTCGACGGCATTGGTGCGCAGGCGGAATTGGAGCGAGCGTTCGACTTAGGGCTCGATCCAACCCAAGTCCGTCATCTCTATGGTCATGCTTTTCAGCTTCAAGAGAATTGGAGCAAAGCCAAAGAACAGCTGTTTGCAGGTGATATACCAATCCAAAATCAAGCCTATGCAGCCCGGATAACCGGCCGATTGGCTTTGCAAACTGGCGATGATGCTTTGGCTACTCGGGCGTTCGATCATGCTATTGCATTGGACCCAAAGGATTCAGATCTTTGGGTTGATATTGCCCGCTTTCGGGCTGGTTCCGGGAATCAGGCCGGGGCGATTGCAGCGATTGATGAGGCAGTTGCGCTTGAACCCAATAACATTCGAGCGATCCAATATCGTGGAGAGCTTTTGCGGTTTCAATTCGGCCTTGGGGCAGCATTGCCATGGTTCGAGCGGGGATTGCAAATCGATCCCAATGATGTGTCATTGCTGACGGAATATGCCGCGACCTTAGGTGATATGGGGCGGATGACAGATATGTTGACCGTCGCACGAAAAATTATCTCGCTAGATGGTCGCAACGCGCGCGCTTTTTTCATGCAGTCGGTTTTGGCTGCACGGGCCGGCAAATATGATCTGGCGCGCATATTGATGCAGAAAACAGAGGGTGAACTTGATGATGTCCCGGCAGTTTTGCTGGTGCAAGCTATCATCGAGCATGGTCAAGCCAACTATAATGCCGCGATCGATAAATTTACGCGATTGGTCTCGATTCAACCCAATAATCGGCACGCGCAAAATTTGCTCGCTCGGTCATTATACCTCGCTGGCAATGCAAATGATGCGGTCCAAGCGCTAAACCAACAGGTCAATCGCAGCGGTGCAGATCCCTATGCGCTTTGGTTGACCGGCCGTGCCTTGGAGGCATTGGGCGACAGAGGTCGGGCGACTGGATTGCTTAATCGCGCTGCTCGCCATGAAGTCGGCCCGAAAACTGCTTTTGCGCCAAATGTTTCGATAGCCATTCTGCAGGCTGAGGCCAATCGGGCGCCCCGCAACGCCCGCGTGGTAATACCTTATATTCGCGCTCTGTATGACCGAGGAGATTTTGGCGAGGCTTTAGCAAGGGCCAAGCAACTGCAAGCCAGCAATCCCGGAGCCAGTGATGCACATATCTTGGTCGCCGACACGGCGATGGCCAGCAGAGATTATGATGAAGTTTTGGCAGCACTAGAAAAAGCTCGGGAAATTCATTTTTCTGAACCGGTTATGCTCCGTATGGTTGATGTACTTCGAGCACAGGGTGCAATGCAGCGGTCGGGAGAGATACTCGCACAATATTTAAGCTATAATCCTAACAATGTCGCCGGTTTGCGATGGATGGCCTATGAACATCTGGAAACTGAAAATTGGGAGGTCGCGAGGCGCATATTGGAAAGTCTCCGCCAGCGGATTGGTGATAATGATGCCCTGATCATGGCTGGATTGGCGCAAGCCTATACTGGATTGGGGCAGACGGAAAAGGCTATTAATGCTGGGCGTATTGCCTATCGCGTTCAGCCATCAAGTCCGGTTGTTAGCCATTTATATGGCCTTGCTCTTCTCGCCGATGGAGCTCGAAGCAAGGATGCCAAAGACTTGATCGAAAAAGCAGTGACAATTGTACCGGAAAACGCAAATTATCGTCGCAGCCTTGCGAAAGCAATTGCTGCCCTTGATCAAGATCGGACGTCGGGAAAGTCCTGAAGCCAGTTCAGGCGTTATTTTCGAGCAGCTCATCCAGCTTGATGTTCAGCCGCTTCATCTGGCGCTCTACCGGAGGCCAGACATTCTTGATGAAGTCGGCACGCTGCGCATCACGCAATTTGGTTTTTGCTCCGGCAGCTACAAACATGCCCACGCCGCGTTTTACCGTGACCAAGCCATCTTCCTGAAAGCCTTGATATGCTTTTGCCACCGTTAAAGGGTTGGCGCCTTGTTCCACCGCAAAGGCGCGGACAGAGGGTAGCATATCGCCTTCACTATATTCGCCATCAAGGATTGATTCGGAGATAATATCCCGCAATTTCAAATAAACTGGTTTGCTAGTAACATTCATACTGCTTCACTGCCATAATACAGCGATGCAGGCAAGTGATAAGTCTCATTTTTCTGCCATTTAATATCTTATGAAACCAACTAGCTTGATTGCTCGCTTTTCCATTTGGAAAGGATGGTCGTAAGTTCGGGGCGCGGACGCTCAGTAAGTTCGTCATCTGCCGTGCCTGCAAAAATGAAACCAGCAATGCGTTCAGGAGCCTTTCCAAACAAATTGCGGACATCGTCATTATAAGAGGGCCAACCCGTAATCCAGCCGCCGACAAAGCCGCGGGCATGGATCGCATGAATGATGTTCATACAAAATGCACCGCAACTAAGCTCTTGTTCCCAGAGCGGGATCTTGGTCGAGGATACAGGGGCGGAAAGTATGACGAGCAAAGCTGGTGCTTGGTTTGCCATCAACTGCAAGGCTTCCAGTTCCAAGCGTCCCGCATCGGGTTTCTCTACTTGATAGGCCTTGGTGAGTTCGGCTGCCAACATTTCACGCTGATGGCTATCCACCTGAATGACGCGCCAAGGAGCCAGCTTGCCATGGTCTGGTGTCCGAAGGGCGGTTGCAACAATATCTTCGATTTGTTGATCGTTGGGCCCCGGGTCGATCATATTGCGTGGTCGACCGGAACGGCGGGAGGGCAGGTAGCTGTTTAGGCTGGAAAGGTCATTGAACATCATTGTCATCTCGGGTTGGAGAAGTGCGATTGCAAGCCGCTTTTTGTTCACAAACTGGTCACAAGCGCAACAATATACTTCACACGCGACATTTTTTGACTAGGGTGCGGTTCAACTGAGCTGCGATAGACAGCTCGCACAACTATAAGGGAGGCCGATGTAATGGCTAGTGGGTATCAAGAATCTGGAGATGCAAGAGGTACCTTCCTCGGCCATCCCAAAGGGCTGTTTGTCCTATTTTTCGCCGAGATGTGGGAGCGTTTCTCCTACTACGGCATGCGGGCTTTGCTCATCTTCTATCTTGTCCAGCACTGGATGTTCTCTGACAGTGAAGCATCGGTAATCTATGGCGCATATACAGCCCTTGTTTATATCACTCCCGTTGTTGGTGGCTATCTTGCCGACCGATATTTGGGGCAACGTAAGGCGGTTGCCTTTGGAGCCTTGCTGCTGACCTTTGGCCATTTTCTGATGGCTTTTGAAGGAAGTGGAGGTCAAGACGACGCCGCACTCAATATTTTCTGGCTTGCATTGGCGTTTATCATTGTTGGCTCAGGCTTCCTGAAAGCGAATATCTCCGTGATCGTGGGGCAGCTTTATAGCCGCACTGATATCCGCCGGGATCCTGCTTATACCATATTCTATATGGGCATTAATCTTGGCGCTGCTCTAGGTGCCATTATCGCCGGTTGGCTGGGACAGACATATGGTTGGTCCTATGGTTTTGGAGCTGCTGGTATTGGCATGTTGCTTGGCCTGATCGTGTTTGTCTGGGGCAAACCGTTGTTGGTTGGTCGTGGCGAGTCTTCTGTTCCGGAGCGTCTTGAGAGCAAAGTGGGCGGGATTAAATTTGAATGGGTTCTCTATATATTGAGTTTTGCGACCGTCGGTTTGATCTGGTTCTTGATCCAATACCAGGCACTCGTGGGTTCGTTGCTTGGTATCGCGGGTGTGATTTTGGTGGCTTACGTGCTTTTTACAGCTGTAGTAAAATTAGCACCAGAAGATCGTGATCGCATTTTTGCTGCCATGTTCCTGATCTTTGGTTCCATCTTATTCTGGGCGCTTTTCGAGCAAGCAGGGTCTTCGCTCAATCTGTTTACGGACCGCAGTGTTGACAGAAATCTCTTCGGTATCGACGTGCCTGCATCGGTATTCCAGTCGATCAATGCAATCTACATTGTGCTTTTGGCGCCGGTCTTCGCAATTCTCTGGACGGCACTTGGACGACGCGGTCTGGAACCCTCCGCCCCAGCTAAATTCGGTCTGGGACTGATCCAGCTTGGTGCGGGCTTTCTGGTTCTGGTTGCGGGTGCTTTGGCAGCAGGAACCGGCAATCTCACGCCAGTTATTTTCATCTTCCTGATCTATCTGCTGCATACAACCGGAGAGCTTTGCCTTTCACCGGTCGGACTAAGCGCAATGAACCGGTTGGCACCGGCTCATATGGCTAGTCTGATAATGGGTACTTGGTTCTTTGCCTCAGCCACTGGCAACTTCGCGGCTGGCTTGATCGCTTCTGCTGTCGGTGCCGAAGGTGCAGGGCCTGATCGTGTGCTGGAAGTTTATTCCACAGTCGGTTGGGTTGCTGTTGGTGTTGGCGTTGGCGTGATTGTTATTTCGCCGCTCATTAAGAAGCTTATGCACCTTGATACATTGGCTGACGATACGATTGATGATGACCTAGAAGGTCAGCGCGAAATCGGTGAACCTGGTGCTGCCGGTATTCATCCGACGACGAAATCTTGAATGGATCAATTATAGCTTAGAGGTTGATTATGGAATGGAAGGGTTTGCTGGCAGTAGTTGCTGCCGGGGCGCTGGTTACGGGTTGTGCAGCCACGGCTGCTGAGACGGAAACAGCCAGTGCGTCGTCGGCGAGCAGTTCGAGCGAGAGTTCGGCCAAAATAGCTTTTCCTTCCACTTACAAAGCTTATGCGTCTGATAATATCGTCATCACAGGAGCGACGATATTTGACGGCGAGGGGCAGCGGATCGACAATGGTGTGATCTTCATGTCTGCTGGCAAGATTGTATCGGTCGGTGGACCGGAAACTGTGATACCCACAGACAGCACCATCATTGACGCCACTGGCAAATATGTGACGCCCGGTATTATCGATATCCATAGCCATTTGGGTGACTATCCTACGCCCAGTGTCGCTGCACATAGCGATGGCAATGAAGCGACCTCGCCGGTCACTCCAGAGGTTTGGGCAGAGCATAGTGTCTGGCCCCAAGATCCCGGTTTCTCTCGCGCTTTAGCCAATGGCGGGATCACTTCCCTGCAAATCCTTCCAGGGTCTGCCAATCTGTTTGGCGGCCGCGCGGTGACGCTTAAAAATGTCCCGGCCCGAACCGTACAGGCGATGAAGTTTCCCGGTGCGCCTTACGGCATGAAAATGGCCTGCGGCGAGAACCCGAAGCGGGTTTATGGCGGACGGAACCGGAAGCCTTCGACACGGATGGGTAGCCTGTCCCTGACGCGCCAGACCTGGATCAAGGCGCAGGATTATCGGAAGAAGCAACGCGGCGCGAAGCCGCCTAAGCGCGATCTGGCGATGGAAACGCTGACGGGTGTTCTGGACGGCGACATATTGGTGCATAATCATTGCTACCGCGCCGACGAACTCAATCAGATTATCGATATGTCCAAGGAATTCGGCTATAAAGTGACCGCATTTCACCATGCTGTTGAAAGCTATAAAATCGCCGATATTCTTGCAAAAGAGGAAATTTGTTCGGCGATCTGGGCGGACTGGTGGGGCTTTAAGATGGAAGCCTATGATGCGATCCCGGAAAATGCCGCCTTGTTGCAGCAAGCCGGGGCATGCGTTGTGATCCATTCCGATGATGAGAATCAGATCCAACGACTTAATCAGGAAGCCTCCAAGGCGCTGGCCGATGGCCGAGCCATGGGAATTGAGATTAGCGATGCGCAAGCCATTCAATGGATCACCTATAATCCTGCTAAAGCTATGGGCATTGCTGATAAGACAGGAAGTTTGAAGCCCGGCAAGATGGCTGATGTGGTCCTGTGGAATGACAACCCGCTCAGCGTCTATGCCCGTCCAGAGAAAGTCTGGATTGACGGCGCGATGCTATACGATGCGAATGATCCGGCCCGCAGACCGGTCAGTGACTTTGAGCTCGGCCAGCCGGGTGAGGGAGATGTGAAATGAAGCATTTAGCAACAATTCTCGTTTCGTCTCTCGCTCTCATGGCTTCTCCCGCCGCGGCCGAGACCGTCGCCATTACTGGTGGTAAGGTCGTTATTGGCGACGGCAGCGCGCCGATGGATGCTGGAACGGTGGTTATTAGTAATGGCCGTGTGGTCGCCGCTGGCACTAACGTAACTGTCCCAGCCAATGCACGCCGCATTGATGCGTCGGGCAAATGGGTGACACCTGGTATTTTCGCAGGTTTTAGTCGCATCGGTCTCGTTGAAGTGGGGGCCGTTCGCTCAACCAATGATACGCGCGCGGCTGACTCGGTTTTCTCGGCCGCACTTGACGTCCAATATGCGGTCAATCCATTTGCGGCCCCGGTGGCGGTAAATCGCGCGGCTGGCGTTACCCGTGCGGTCGTATCTCCCGGTACCTCCAATTCCATTTTTGGTGGCTATGGTGCGATTGTCGACTTGGGCAATGATAATGATCCGATCACTAAAGCGCGCGCTTTCCAATTTGTCGAACTGGGCGAAACCGGCCACAGCAGGGCAGGGGGAAGCCGTGCCGCGGCCCATATTTTGTTCCGGGCGATGTTGAATGAGGCACGCACCTATGCACGCAATCCGTCGCTATTTGATAGCGATCTGATGAAAGCGTCTGATGCCAAGGCCTTGCTGCCTGTGATCAATGGCAACATCCGGCTGCTGGTTCATGTTGAAAGCGCCAATGATATTTTGAAAGTTCTCGACCTGCGCAAAGACTTCCCATCGCTGAAGCTGGTGCTGGTCGGGGCCAATGAAGGGTGGCGTGTCGCCAATGAGATTGCGGCGGCGAAAGTACCGGTGCTCGCCTCTGCTCTCAGTGACTTGCCTTACAGTTTTGAAGACTTGTCGGCGACGCAATCCAATATTGGCCGTATGAAACGGGCCGGTGTTAACGTGGCCATCGGTATGATCAACGACCGTGATGCGCATCAGTTGCGCTATTCCATGCAATATGCTGGCAATCTGGTAGCGCTAAACAAGGTGCCGCGCGCAACCGGCCTAAGTTGGGACGAGGCATTTGCTGCGATAAGCTCTAAACCTGCGGAGATTATGGGCATGGGTTCGCAGCTCGGGTCGCTTAAGGCTGGCCGTAAAGGCGATGTGGTGATCTGGACGGGCGATCCGCTGGAGCTTTCGACACAGGTGGAAAGCGTTTTTATCGATGGAGTAGAGCAATCGCTTTCCAATCGTCAGGAACGTTTGCGGGAACGCTATCGTAATCCGACACCGGGCGCGTTGCCCAAGGCTTATGATCGGTAGAAGGGTTTTGTTTGAAGCTAATGGTTGACGCTGTCGCTTCTGTTTAAAGTTCACACGGTTCACAGGGTGTTTTCGCGGCTTCGCGCGAATAAACCGCAACACTCAAATGATCTCGAAAAAAGCAATGAGTGTTCCAAAGTTCACACAAATCACACGCGAGCCCGCATAAAATGCGTTCGCTCATTAGTCCGATAGATTATTCAAAATTTAGAAAGAACCGCGAGAAAAATATCACGGTTCCTCTCATGTAGGAAAGACGTTTCTCGACCGATTTAAAGCCGAACCATAGCCATCATCGCCTCGCCATAACGCGGACCAGACGTTCCACCAACCGGCGCTGCTTTTTCCAGCTCGTCAAGATCCGTATCGGTCAATGTGACGTCCACCGCCGCCATGCTGTCCTCCAGCGTCGCACGGCGTTTGGAACCCGGTATCGGGACAATGAAGTCACCCTGCGCCAACAGCCATGCCAGCGCGATTTGCGCAGGCGAGCAACCATGACGGCTTGCTACCTGTTTGACGACATCGACCATCTTGAGATTCTGGTCGAAATTCTCTTCCGAATAACGCGGGTCACGCAGGCGATAATCATCCGGATCCAAATCATCCCGGCTCGTAATCTGTCCGGTCAGGAAGCCGCGGCCCAAGGGGCTATAAGGCACAAAGCCAATGTTCAAATCCTGACAAAGTGGCAGGATTTCCTCCTCAATGCTGCGCTCCCATAGGGAATATTCCGATTGCAGCGCAGCGATTGGATGAACCGCATGGGCGCGCTTGATCGTGTCGGCTCCGGCTTCTGAAAGGCCGAGGTAGCGAACCTTGCCCTCTTCCACTAGCCGCGCCATCGCACCGACAGTATCTTCAATCGGCACATCGGGATCAACCCGGTGTTGGTAGAACAGGTCGATTACATCAATGCCCAATCGCTGAAGCGACGCATCACAGGCGCGGCGGACATTTTCGGGGGATGAATCGGTTCCAATCTTAGCCGGGTTTGTTAGGTCAAAACCAAATTTGGTGGTGATGATCAGGCGGTCGCGGCGCCCCTTGATTGCTTGGCCGAGCAGTTCTTCATTCTTATAGGGTCCGTAGACTTCGGCGGTGTCAAAGAACGTCACACCGAGTTCGATCGCGCGGTCCAGGGTTGCCAGGCTTTCGGTCATATCAGCCTGCCCATACATGCCGCTGCCAATGCCGAACATCGGCATACAGCCAAGGCCCAGGGCCGATACTTCGAGTTCCTTGCCGAGTTTGCGATACTTCATGGAATGGGTTCCTCTAACGCGTTTTCTGTTTGTCCAGATAGCCGAAAATCTCTCGTCTAATCTCCGGCGCGAAAATATAGAGCGCGATGATATTGGGGATGGCCATCAGGAAAAAGGCACTGTCGACCAGCTTAATGACTTGCCCCAATTCCAGCATCGCACCGATCGGCAGACATATAACATAGACAAACTTGTAAGACCAAATCGCCGCTTTGCTGTGTCCGAACAGATAGCACCAAGCTTGCTGGCCGTAAAAGCCCCAAGCGCAGAGCGTGGAAAACCCGAACAGAAAAACCGCGACTGCGAGCAGGTAGGGGAACCAGTCGGCGACCGTGGCGAAAGCGGCGGACGTGATTTCGATGCCTTCAACATCACCAACATAGGTGCCCGCAACAACCATCGCAATGGCGCCAAGGGAGCAGATCACCACCGTATCGATAAACGGTTCGAGCAGAGCGACGAGACCTTCGGATGCGGGTTCATCCGTGCGTGCCTGGGTATGGGCGATGACCGCAGAACCAATCCCAGCCTCGGATGAATAGACGGCCCGGCGCATACCGACGACAAAAGCACCAATGGCTCCGCCAGCGGCCGCTTCTCCGGTAAAGGCATCGGAAATAATCAAGCCAATGGCTGCGGGAACTTGGTCAAAATTGATCGCGAGTATGGCGAATACACCGCCGAGATAGACGAGGCCCATGGCCGGGACGACAGACGCGGTGACACGCGCAAGCCAACCCACGCCATTGATAACAACCAGCCCAACCAGAGCCGCCATGATGATCCCGTAGATCAGTGGTTCGGTGAAACCGGTGACATGGGCAACCTGTGCATAGCTCTGGTTGACCTGGATCAGGGGGATAGCTCCGAACAGCGCCAGAAACGCATAGATGCCGCCAATGATCAGGCCAACTTTGGCAAAACCTTTGGCCGCAAGCCCGTTTTTAAGCGTGTACATCGGTCCGCCGCGAACATCGCCATTGGGCTGAACCTCGCGATATTTGAGGCCGAGCGTCACTTCTGCACATTTCAGGGTCATCGCAACCCAGCCGATGATGAACATCCAGAAGGCCGCACCGGGACCGCCGGTGGATAGCGCGATCGCGACGCCAGCAATATTCCCAAGACCCACTGTGCCCGACAAGGCCGTTGTCAGCGCAGCAAAGGGTGACATGTTACCCGGTTGGTCAGGGCTGGTGAATTTGCCCCGCAGTGCCCGGAAACCCGCACCCATTCCGCGCAGATTGATGAAACCCAGATAGGCGGTAAAAAATACCATTGGGATCGCCAGCCAGAGCACGACCAGCTCAATATCAATGCCAAATATATGCGTTTTGTAGAAAACCAAGTCCGACAAACGGTCAATCAGGCCATTAAGAATATCGATCATTTTACGCGTGTGCCCCTGTTTCGGCTTTATACCATAGGGGGCAGACGCTAAGGCTTAACAAACCGCAATGCCAACCCTAATTTGGCGTACGCAGAAATTGGAGAACAAGTCGCGCTATGACGAAGAAATTTTTTGGGACGGACGGCATACGCGGACTGACCAACCAGCGCCCGATGACCGCCGAAATCGCGATGAAGGTCGGGCAGGCTGCGGGTCGGCATTTTCTGCGCGGGGAACATCGTCATCGGGTCGTAATCGGCAAAGATACGCGGCTTTCCGGCTATATGATGGAAAACGCTCTGGTCGCGGGCTTTACCAGTGTCGGTATGGATGTTGTGCAGGTTGGTCCGATGCCAACACCAGCGGTTGCGCTGCTAACACGGTCAATGCGGGCGGATCTCGGTGTTATGATTTCGGCCAGCCACAATCCCTATTATGACAATGGCATCAAATTATTCGGTCCCGATGGTTTCAAATTGTCTGATGAGGATGAATTGAAAATTGAAGGCTATCTGTCCGAAGATGCCAAATTGGCGCCGGCAGAGGATATTGGCCGGGCCAAACGTTTCGAGGATGCACGCGGGCGTTATATTCATGCGATCAAGATGTCGCTCCCCGATCATATCCGGCTCGACGGTCTAAAGATGGTGGTGGATTGCGCCAATGGTGCTGCCTATCAGGTGGCGCCATCGGCTTTCTGGGAATTGGGCGCGGAAGTCATCACCATTGGTGTTGATCCCGATGGTAAGAATATCAATCACAAATGCGGTTCCACCGATGTCGCGGCCCTACAGGAAAGCGTTGTGGCCAGCGGCGCGCATATCGGCATTGCGCTCGATGGTGATGCTGATCGCCTCATCGTTGTGGATGAGAAGGGTCAGATTGTTGATGGCGATCAGCTAATGGCCCTGATCGGTTCCAGCTGGAGCCGCAATGGCTTGCTTCGCGGCAATGGCATTGTTGCGACGGTGATGTCTAATTTGGGACTGGAACGCTTTCTGGCGTCCGAGAAATTGGATTTGGTGCGTTCCAAAGTGGGTGACCGCTACGTGCTCGAAGAGATGAAAAAGGGTGGTTACAATGTAGGCGGAGAACAATCCGGCCATATGATCCTGCTTGATCATGGAACAACTGGAGACGGTACCATCGCCGCCCTGCAGGTTTTGCGCGAATTGGTCGAAAGTGGAAAGCCTGCGAGCGAGCTTTTACATTTGTTCGATCCGGTCCCGCAATTGCTCAAAAATGTCCGTTATTCCAGCGGAGCTCCGTTGGATGACGAGAGCGTGAAGTCGGTCATTGCCGAAGCAGAGAAAGAATTGAACGGCACGGGCAGGCTCGTCATTCGCGCCTCAGGTACAGAACCACTGATCCGTGTGATGGCAGAAGGAGACAATAGCGATCAGGTCAATCAAGTTGTCGACCGCATCTGCGATGTGGTCGCAGAGGTTGCGTCCTGATGCTTGATATGCGCCCTGATTGTGAAAGCTGCGGCAAGGATTTGCCTGCTGAGGAAAATGGCGCGCATATCTGTTCGTTCGAATGTACCTTTTGCGATGACTGCAATAGGATGACGCATAAGGGAACATGCCCCAATTGCGGTGGTATCCTGCTTCCAAGGCCAACGCGGTCATTGGAATTGTTGAAGAAATTTCCCGCCTCAACTGAGCGGAAATATAAGGGATGACGGGTGTTTAGCGTGATATTTTTGGCGATCATCATCATGGTACTCTTCATCCCGATCGCGGTAGGGTTAGCCTTGTTCATCATCGTGCCAGACTGGTTTCAGAAAAACCGGACAGCGGTGATCATTGGTATCGGAATAGCCGATTTCCTCCTATTTGCCGCAGTCGTCTTGCTGCTATTCGCCGTATGAAGACAGGTTGCCCGCGCGTCCTGTCCATTGCTGGATCTGACAGCGGCGGCGGGGCAGGGATACAGGCCGATATTCGGACGATCACCAATCTCGGTGGTCACGCGATGACCGCGATAACTGCCGTGACTGCGCAAAATAGCGCGGGCGTTACCGCAGTTGAACTGATGACGCCCGATATGGTGCTGGCGCAAATCTGGGCGGTGATGGATGATTTTGATGCTGATGTGATTAAAATCGGGATGCTGGGATCGCCGGAAATTGCTCTGGCGGTTGCTGGTTTCTTGAAATCACTGCGCAATAAACCGGTGATCTTTGACCCAGTCATGGTGGCAACCAGTGGCGCTACACTGGCCGATGATCGCACGATCGCGGCATTTGAGAAGATCATTCCGCTGAGCAGCCTTGTCACGCCCAATCTTGACGAAATGGAGCGTCTCGGCGGGGAGGAAGCCATCTCCCGTTATGAGGTGCCGTTTCTGGTCAAAGGCGGCCATGGGGAGGATGAGACTTTGATTGATAGGCTGATCGGCGCCGATGGCGAGATCGAGAGCTGGGAAGGCAGCCGGATTGATACGCGTCATAGCCATGGAACCGGCTGCACCTTGTCCTCAGCCATCGCGACCTATCTGGCGCATGGAGATGAGCCAATCGCCGCGATTGGCAAAGCGCGCGATTATGTCAGAGCAAGTCTCGAGGCGGCACCGGGCTTTGGCACTGGACATGGCCCAATGGGCGTGCCCAAGATATGACGGCGAAATATATAGCCGGTGTTGATGAAGCGGGCAGGGGACCTCTTGCTGGACCGGTGGTTGCAGCAGCTGTGATTTTGCCGGATGGACATGATATCAAAGGGCTGGATGATAGTAAGAAGCTGACCGCGAAAAAGCGCGCCGTTCTTGAAGCTAAAATATTAGAAAAAACGATATATTACATATCATTATGTGATGAATCTGAGATTGATTCTATCAATATATTGCAAGCGACTATGCTGGCTATGACGCGTGCTGCTGACGGCTTGTCACAAAAGCCCGATCACATATTGGTCGACGGCAACCGCTTACCGAAATGGGACCATGATGCGGAGGCCGTAATCGGTGGCGATGCCATCCATCCCTGCATTTCAGCAGCCTCGATACTCGCCAAGGAACATCGTGACAGGATGATGATTGCGGCTGCGGAGCAATATCCCGAATATGGCTGGGAGCGGAACAAGGGTTATGGCACAGCGGAGCATATGGCGGCACTCAGGGAATATGGGCCTACGCCTTTGCACCGCAAAAGCTTTGCGCCTGTCGCTCAGTTTTCCTTGCTTTAAGCGGGCTGTTTGACCGCAGTCTTGGCCTTTTCTTGAACCCACTCGCCATTTTCATCCTTGGTATAGCGCGGTGCCCATTTGACATTCCACACCAGTCCCATTTTCTCCCACAGGCGAATGATGTTGGCGCACAGGTCAAATTCCCACCACACCACGCCGGAGGTGGCAGAGCGGGGATGCTGATGGTGGTTATTATGCCAGCCATCACCCATGGTCAGGATGTTGACGAGCAGGTTATTCTTGGCCGTGCCATGACCATGAAAGCGTTGTGATCCAAATAGATGGCAGATGCTGTTCACGCTCTGCAAGACGGTGAGCACCGCGAAAATCCGCAACAATCCGGCAATCAAGATCGTCCCGATAATCGCCTCTGGACCAGCAAAGGCCAAGGCCCAGAGTGTAGGGAAAACAATCGCTGAGACAAAATACCAGAACCAGCGCGTCCGATGCGCGAACATGACGATTTCGTCATCGACCAGACCTTTGCCATATATGCTGAGATCGGTTGTCGTCCGGTCAAACAGCCAGCCGACATGGCTATGATGGAATTTCATGAAGCCTTTTAGCGGTTTGCCATAGCCGTCAAAATGTGGGCTATGCGCATCGCCGACCTTGTCGGTCATCGCATGATGGCGGCGGTGATTGGCTGCCCAGTGCAGGGCAGAACCCTGCGCTGCAGATTGGGTCAATATCGCGATAAATATCCCCATCGGCTTGGATGTCTCAAAGGCGCGATGCGAGAAATAGCGGTGATAGCCCACAATACAGCCAACCATGGAAAGGAAATAGCCGACCAGAAAGGCGGACCATTCCACCCAGCCGGAACCATAGGCAAACATCCAATAGATGGCTGCGATAGAACCACCGATTTTGGTGGTGGAGAGAATGGCATGTTCCCGCAGCTTTGCGCGGGCCGCCTTGCCGCCATATTTTGCGCCAAAAGGCACGGTCACCGCGTCCTTTTCGGCCTGTAACAGCCCTTGTTCGCTGTCATTGGTTTTTGCTTTGAAGAGATCATTCTGGGAAGCTGGTTTTACAGTATCGCCCGTGTTTTTTGATTTGGTATCAACAGTCATTATGCGCCCCCGCATGATCAAATATAGGCATCAGTTCAAATAATGGGTCGATATAACCATATTTTGCGGAACCCGGCAAACAAGTTAACCACTGCGAAACCAAAATTTTCGGTTAGTCTTTGTGAAATACGATGATTTTATTTTTTTCACATTTGAGTTCGAGAGCGAGTCCTTTGGGACACACCACTAGGGATTGAGTCCGTGATACAGGCCAAGACTCCATATCTGGTGGCGGACTCGTTTCGTTCTCTTTTTCAATCTCTCGTTAACCATAAAGATACGGCTTTAACCTAGGTTAACGGCCTTGACCGATGGCTGCTGAGGACTCACCCTGAGCGCAACTTCAGTCAAAAAGGCGAAATATTCATGGGTATCATTGAGCGTATCGACACGCCCAAAACAAAAGCAAAGGCAAAGACGAGCAAGGCAAAAAAGCCAGCAGTCGACCTGCCGCTCAATCAGATTCTGAAGATGGATTGTGTGGAGGCGATGAAGTCTTTGCCGGATGAATCGGTTGATATGGTATTTGCTGATCCACCGTATAATCTGCAGCTGGGCGGTGATCTTTATCGGCCCGAGGGCGGGCAAGTGGATGCCGTTGATGACGCCTGGGACCAGTTTGATAGTTTTGCGATCTATGACGCCTTTACAAAGGCTTGGCTGAAAGAAGCACGGCGCATATTGAAGCCCAATGGTTCATTGTGGGTGATTGGCAGCTACCATAATATCTTCCGCGTTGGCGCTTCTCTGCAGGACTTGGGCTATTGGATCCTCAACGATATAATCTGGCGGAAGGCCAATCCGATGCCCAATTTCAAGGGCACGCGCTTTACCAACGCGCATGAAACGCTGATCTGGGCGTCGAAAAGCGAAAAAGCCAAATATACTTTCAACTATCGCGCGATGAAGAATCTCAATGACGAGCTGCAAATGCGCAGTGACTGGGTGATGCCGATTTGCGGCGGGCAGGAACGACTGAAACGCAATGGCGTGAAGGCCCATCCGACCCAGAAGCCAGAAGCTTTGCTGTACCGTGTGATGCTGGCAACGACCAATAAGGGCGATGTCGTGCTCGATCCGTTTTTTGGCACCGGAACCACTGGCGCGGTGGCAAAACGGTTGGGTCGCAACTGGATTGGCTGCGAAAAAGAAGATAACTATTGCGACGTAGCGGAAGAACGCATTGAAGCGGCGCTGCCACTGGATGAAAGTGAACTGAAAACCATGCAATCGCCTAAGGCCAAACCGCGGGTGGCTTTTGGCACATTGGTTGAAACCGGTTATCTGAAGCCAGGTACGGAATTGTGCAGCAAGAACCGCAAGTTCAAAGCGAAAGTACGGGCCGATGGTTCGCTGCTGTGGAACGGGCATGAAGGCTCTATCCATAAAATCGGTGCAACAGTGCAGGATGCGCCCAGCTGTAACGGCTGGACCTATTGGTATTATGACGATGGCAAAGAGTTGCGGCAGGTGGACAATCTGCGGCAAACCTATTTGCTGGCAACGGAGCCATAGGATCGTCTCATGGCGGATATTGGTTCGGATGCGAAAATCTACCTGAAACCCGTTGGGTTTCTCGATAGTCCGCAATATTTTGATGATCAAAATAAGCGTTTAAACAACAGCTTGCTATGGTTTTCTCAAGTTGAATATTCGATATTTGAGGAAGACAAAGCGCCGATCCGGAACCTGGTTCCGGTGGAGCTGTGGGACAAGATTGCCTCGCGATTGCCAGAGCCTCTGCAAGAGCGCGCTACAGCATTGTTTGCAAATCTGGCCAAGGCTCATGCACCGCTGCAATGCGGAGAGCGGGTGCTGCGCTTTGACCAGCCCCATGTGATGGGCATCCTCAACATGACGCCGGATAGTTTTTCCGATGGCGGTAAACATGATGGCGATCCACAAATAGCGGCAGATGCTGGTTTCGATATGGCGACCACAGGCGCATCGATCCTCGACATAGGTGGCGAGTCCACGCGGCCCGGTGCTGAAACCGTCTGGGAAGGCGACGAAATTAAGCGTGTTGTGCCGATCATCGAGAAACTCACTCAATGTGGCGCGGCGCTGTCCATCGACACGCGCAAGGCAGCGGTCATGGAAGCGGCGATTGCGGCAGGCGCGCATATTATCAATGATGTCTCAGCTCTACTGTACGACAAACGCTCACTGGAAGTCGCAGGCGTATCGGGCAGACCGGTGGTACTCATGCACGCCCCATCCAGCGGCAAGGACCCGCATAAGGGCGAGGGTTATGGAAATGTTGTCACCCACACGTTCGACTGGCTGGAACAGCGCATAGCCGATGTCGTGGAAGCCGGTTTTGAGCGCGAAAAGATCATCATCGATCCCGGCCTGGGCTTCGGCAAGTCGCTGTCCGACAATCTGGCCCTGATGAACAATATTGCCCTGTTCCACGCTCTTGGTCAGCCACTACTCATCGGCGCCAGCCGCAAACGGATGATCGGGGCGCTATCCAAGGAAGCGCCGGTGGACCAGCGTCTGGGCGGCTCCGTCGCCTTCGCGCACCATGCGATCCAGCACGGCGCACAGATCGTTCGGGTCCATGACGTTCCAGAAACCGTGCAGGCGGCGCAAGTTTGGCGCGGAATGCGCGATGCCGGGGTAACGGCGCGGGTTTAGTATTTTTCAGTGCGGCGATATCTGCAACGCGGAAATCGATCAAAATACCGGCCCATTACCAGCCCTCTGAGGCGTTTATATTCTCGTTGATCGCAACCGCATTAATCGGGATGATGACGCGGTTGGAGGATTTGATATCATTGCCGACTACGCTCGCATCCAACAGTTGAATGCCGGTGGCTGAGTGCATGGAGATCCATTTGCCCTGTACCGTAATCGCAACGGTCTCTTGCTCGACCGTCTTGGCTTCAATCGAACAGGTTGCGAGGCTTGTCGAAGAGATCAAGGTTGAGATAACATGGCGAGAAAGCAATGAAACAAGTCGGTCTTTGTACTGTTCCTGTGATAGACTGTCGATTTCACCGGCTGGTAGTTTTGTAAATGCTGCATCGGTGGGCGCCAATAATGTAAAGAGAGACTTTTCTTGCAAAACAATATCGAGACTGCTGGCTTTCAGCAGGGAATTTAAGATGTTGAACGATCCATCCGGCGCCCTGTGCTCTGTCATATGAGCGCGTTCTGGGTCCGGCGGATTCTTAAAAATTGTTCGGGATAAGATGGCCAGTGATTGATCCTGCGATTGGGGTGATCTCATAGCGTTCTATTGGTCTCCTAATTTTCGTATATTGAAAATTACGAGAGAAACCCGTTTGCGGATGCAAATTTTCTTTAATCGGGTGCTACAGAAGATCAAAGTGAATCAATTTTGTCTCAATAGCTCTTTGCGATCTATGAATCCTTTGGATGATCGCAACCATCCCGTTATGGCTTTTTCTCCATTCGTTTCATTTCCAGACCAACGGCCCAACGGCGCTGAAAACCTTTCCAATGATCCGATTGTTCGGCGTCAGCCATTTTCCCGTTCAGCTGCTCACCAAAGCCGATGGGCCAATTACTGTCATTGGAGTCTGCAGTTGGCACGTTCAGATAATCCGCCTTGGATGCATCACCTTTCAAGGTCATATCGAGAAAGGCCGTTACAAAATGTTGGTTGATGGCATTTAGCCGATCACTTCGCCAGACCGGCTCTTTCAGAAATTCTGCTGTTGTGAAATTACCGTCTGCTTCGAGATCAAAATCATTCCCAACAATATTATGCCGCGCTTCACGATAGACCAACATATAGCGATCCGATCCGGTCATATTCTCGAACAGCCACTTCACGCCCTCTTCATAATTGACCACATCATCCTGATTTCCAGCAATGACCAGAACCGGTTTATTGATCTTTCCAATACTATCTGCCGTCCATGCCCGGCTATCCGGTTGTCCGCCCCAGGGTGAAAATGTAACCAACGATTTGATCGGCAAGGGTTTCTCTAAGGCCTCTTCCATCACCGTTCTGGCGGTTGCGGGAATATTAGACATCGGATCATTTGCAAAATCATAGGGCGCACCCGCAGACGCAATGGCCCCATATCCACCCATGGAATAGCCGATCAGCCCCACATTTCCAGAATCAATTTGCGCTGCGTAAGTGTGTGATCCTGATTGTGCATCATCCAATATCTGGGTCAGAATTTGGCGTTGGTCGAGGGTTCTGTCCACAAGCACATTTCCAAAAGACAACAGGAATGACGTGACGCCATCTATAGGCATGTCCGCGTGATTGATCGAAGCGACGATATAGCCATGTGATGCAATTTGTTCTGCCAGATTGCTAAACTGCGTATCCCACCCACCAAAGCCGTGGGACATCAGGACGAGCGGATATTTCTGACCTGCAATGGCCTCAGCATCCGGCACTGCCACGCCCTGCGCGGAAATGGTTACCGGGTCTTTGCCCGGTGGCCGCATGACATGACTATATTGGGCTGTATCGCCATTTCCGGTTTTGGCAGGATACCAGAATCGAACCGACAGTTCCCGGTCCGTATCGGTCAAGTTCCCCGAAATCGCGCCCCAAGTTGTAATTTTGGTGCGATCTTCAAGTGCAAATTTTTTGACGCTTGTGCCGATGGCATATTCACCATGCCGCCCTAGTTCCGGTGCTTCACCCGTTTGTCCGGCATGGATGGTTGGCGAGGCAACATAAGCGGCTGCCCCAGCGCCGACCAGAGTGATTCCCAAAGCTATCGCTGCAATTTTTCTCTTTCTCAACGGGCATTCCTTCTAATTTTCAGGACCTCATAGCAAGAAAACAGGCCGGTGGTTTGGGTTACGGACGCTAGCGGACATGTGGGTGGCTGCTAATCCGCCAATTCCACCTGACGTACATCATAGCCGGCTTTATTCAGATCAGCGATCAATCCGTCCAGTTGCTCTTTGTCTTTTGCTTCGCACTCAATGTCGGTGATCAGGCCTTTGGCGGGCAGGTTGGTGAACACGCGCTGGTGATAGACTTCGATGATATTGACTTCATGCTCGGCAAATTGCTTCACGACATTATAGAGCGCACCGGGCTGATCGCGCAGATGCAGGCGCAGGCGGGCAAGGCGGCCGGAGCGGGCCAGATCGCGGAGCAGCACGTTGGCAAGCAGGCGCGTGTCGATATTACCGCCGCATAGGACGAGGCCGACTTTCTCACCGGCAAATTTTTCCTTATTGCCGAGCAGAGCGGCAAGGCCCGCAGCGCCAGCGCCCTCGACAACGGTTTTCTCTATCTGGAGTAGCAGGCTAACCGCGCCTTCCAGTTGCGCTTCGCCGACCAGCAGGATCTCATCGACGTATTTCTGGATGACAGCCGCTGTGAATTCCGATGGATTGCGCACGGCAATACCCTCGGCCAGCGTGTCGCCGCCAGCGGTCACGTCCTTGCCGTTTAACTTGCCGTACATGCTCGGATAAAGCGCTGCCTGTACGCCGGTCATCTTGATGTCAGGATTAATCGCACGAGCGGCCGTTGCCATGCCGGCAAATAGCCCGCCGCCGCCGATCGGGATGATCAGGCGGTTAAGATCAGGCACGGCTTCGAGCATCTCGATTGCCACGGTGCCCTGACCGGCAGCAACGCGCGGATCATCAAAGGCGTGGATATAAGTCAGGCCCCGTTGTGCAGCGAGTTCCATCGCATGCGAATAGGCTTCGTCATAATTGCCGCCCGCCATGACAATCTCTGCACCATGGCCACGCGTTTGTTCTACTTTGACCATGGGAGTGGTGGTCGGCATGACGATAGTCGCCGGGATGCTAAGGTTTCTGGCGTTATAAGCGAGCCCCTGTGCATGGTTCCCTGCCGAAGCCGCAATGACGCCAGCGGCGCGTTTGTCTTCGTCCATCAGGAGCAAGGCATTGAGCGCACCGCGTTCTTTATAAGCGGCGGTAAATTGCAAGTTTTCGAACTTCAGATAGACTTCCGCACCTGCCATCTCGGACAAGGTGATGCTTTTCAGCGTAGGTGTTTGCACGACCCGATCCCTTATGCGGGCATGGGCGGCTGTGACATCATCATAGTTGAACGTCGGGAGCGGTGCGGTGTTTTCTTCTGTCATAGTGCCAAGGCCCCTAACGCATCTGGTCAATCAGGGAAACAATGATTATGCGAGTAACCTATGGCAAAAATTGCATTTATCGGAATTGGCGTGATGGGCGGTCCCATGGCAGCGCATTTGACTCGTGCTGGACATGATCTGACAGTTTATAATCGTACCAAATCCAAAGCGGAGAAATGGGTCGCGGAGCATGGTGGAGCTTTTGCCCATAGCCCGGCCGAGGCGGCCAAAGATGCCCAGATTGTAATCAGCTGTGTCGGCAATGATGATGACCTGAGTTCGGTTACAATGGGCCGCGACGGTGCCTTTGGCGCGATGCAAAGTGGCAGCCTGTTCATAGATCATACAACGGTATCGGCACAGATTGCGCGGCAATTATCTGTCGAGGCGCAGGGGCGCGGCATCCATGTCGTGGATGCGCCAGTTTCTGGCGGACAGGCTGGAGCAGAAAATGGCAAACTGTCGATCATGTGCGGCGGCGGCAAAGAAGCTTTCGCAGCAGCAGAGATCATCATGAACGTCTATGCTGCGCGTATCGTGCATGTCGGCGGACCAGGAGCGGGGCAAACGACCAAGATGTGCAATCAAATAGCGATTGCCGGGGTTTTGGAGGGGCTGTCTGAAGCCTTGCGTTTTGCACAGGCGAGCAAGCTGGATCTCGACAAAGTATATGACGCGATCTCTGGTGGTGCGGCGCAAAGCTGGCAGATGGACAATCGTTGGGCCACGATGGCCAAAGATGAATTTGACTTTGGTTTTGCGGTCGACTGGATGCGTAAGGATCTCGGCCTGGCGCTGGAAGAAGCACGGACCAACGGATCGACCTTGCCAGTGGCGGCCTTAGTCGATCAATTTTATGCTGAGGTGCAGGTGGCCGGTGGTGGTCGGCATGATACCAGCTCGCTGGTGTCGCGATTGCCCAAAAGCAGGGCTTAAATTTGAGGTTTAGGGGATAGTAATGCGTATTTTTTCGATAGTGAAGGCCGGTACGGCTTTATGTGCAGGCGTTTTATTTGCGAGCTTACCAGCGCAGGCTGATAGCTTGATTGAAAATGTTAACGGCATGACCCTCAATGAAGAGGGCAAGGTCATACGTTTCGCCGCGATGGTGATTGACGATGACGGACGCGTAAAGGAATTGCTGGATCGCAAGGACAAGCGCCCAAAGGATCTTGATTTCCAATTTGATGGCAAGGGCAAAACCTTAATACCCGGCTTTGTTGATGCGCATGGCCATGTCATGGGATTGGGTTTCGCCGCGCTAACGCTCGACCTTTCGAGCACAAAGTCTCTCGCTGAAGCGCAGCAGGCACTGCGCGGATATGCTGAGAAATATCCCAATCGTCCGTGGATCATAGGGCGCGGATGGAATCAGGAGACATGGGGACTTGGCCGTTTCCCCACCGCCGCGGATATTGATGCGATTGTTCCAGGCCGTCCGGTCTTTCTGGAGCGTGTCGATGGGCATGCGGCCTGGGTTAATAGCGCTGGTATGAAAGCGGCTGGCATTACCGCCGCAACAAAAGCTCCATCCGGCGGTGCGATCGAGAAATCTGGCGGTAAGCCTACGGGTATTTTCGTTGATAAAGCGCAGAATCTATTTGCAAAGAGCATCCCGGCACCCCGGCCAATTGAAAATGATCTGGCGCTGATGAAAGCACAGGAAATATTACTATCCCAAGGTGTGACCACAATCGCCGACATGGGAACATCCATGCAGCATTGGCAGAGTTTCCGGCGGGCAGGAGATAAGGGGCAGCTAAAAGTTCGGATCATCTCTTATGCGGGTGAAATTGACAATATGATTGCTATCGGCGGGCCGGGGCCATCGCCTTGGCTTTACGAGGACCATCTCAAACTCGCGGGCGTAAAACTTTATATTGACGGGGCTCTGGGGTCGCGCGGTGCGTTGTTGAAGCAACCTTATGCCGACAAGCCGTCTGAGAAAGGTCTAGCATTGCTGACGTCGGCGCAGCTCAAAAATAAGATGAGCCGCGCGGCCATGGATGGTTTTCAGACCGCTGTTCATGCCATTGGCGATCAGGCGAATGAAGAATTATTGTCCGCCATTGAAGAATTACAATATACCTTCAAAGGTGACCGGCGTTGGCGGATAGAGCACGCGCAAATTGTTGATCCGGTTGATTTGCCCAGAATAGCCAAGACGGGAACGATTGCCTCGATGCAGCCTGTCCATCAAACTTCGGATCGGCTGATGGCAGAAGCGCGTTTGGGACCGGATCGTCTGGATGGTGCTTATGCTTGGCGCTCGATACTCGAATCGGGCGCAAAATTGGCCTTTGGTACCGATGTACCAGTCGAATCCTCTAACCCATTTCCTGGCCTGGCTGCTGCCATTACCCGAGAAGATGCAAATGGTCAGCCCTTTGGCGGTTGGCTGCCAGCCGAGAAGCTAACACGTGAACAGGCATGGCAAGCCTATACAGTTGATGCCGCTTATGCCGCTTTTGCGGAGGATAGAATTGGCAGTTTAACCAAGGGGAAACGCGCAGATTTCCTTATAATTAGCGACGATTTGATGTTAGCGACGCCGCAAGTGATCCGGAATATCACTGTCGAGCAGACTTGGGTTGGTGGACGGCCTGTTTATGTCACAGAAAAGCAATGATTATCAAAACACCGCGCTATTCAATTAGCTCATCTGTTTTTACGGTTTAATACTTGCCTTTGGCGCAATCCAAACGTAAGTAGAAATTGATAACGGATGCTAATAATAAAGAGTCGTGCAACGTTGTTATCCCTATCGGGGATGCAAACCGAGTTTTGGAATGCTTCCTTGATAAACGTAAATATTCTGATTGGAGTATATAATGAAGTTCACTAAATTGGCCGCTTCCGTAGCAGCCGTTTCCCTCATGACTGCCCCCGCAATGGCTCAGGCTGTTCAGAGCACAGCTCCAGTTGCAGAACGCATCGGCGCTACCGCTGATACCGAAGCACAGAAGCTTGAAGGTAGCACCGGCATCATCATCGGCGTTTTGGCTGCTGCAGCTGTGATCGCTGGCATCATCATCATTGCTGATGATGACGACGATGATCCAACAAGCCCCTGAGGCCTGACAAGATATTCTTAAAAAGCGGGGCGTTTTTCGTCCCGTTTTTTTTTATCCTTTTGATTCAGTTTCCGCAGCAAACCAGACTTTGGTGGTCGTGATTTTTACATCATGGTAAATTACCTTTTCATGTCGGATGACTGGAGGCATATTAGGGTTACTGATTCTTAAACAGATAACTTAAGGCTCTCATTTGTGACTGCACCGGTTCGCTTCCCCCGCTTTTTCGTAACAAACCCGAGTCCGTGCCCCTATCTGCCGGGTAAAAGCGAGCGGAAGGTTTTTACGGAGTTAAGCGGTCCGCATACCGATGAATTGAATGATGCCTTGGGTCGTATCGGATTTCGCCGTAGTCAAAATGTCGCTTACCGGCCCAGTTGTTTGGATTGTAAAGCCTGCGTTTCGGTCCGCGTGGTTGTGGATGAGTTCGCGCCCAATAGCACCCAACGCAAATTGCTCCGCCGCAATCAGGATCTCGTTGTGGAAGCTTGCGAACCGTGGGCAACCGAAGAGCAATTCTCTCTATTGCAAAAATATCTCTCTAAACGGCATCCCGGTGGCGGTATGACCGAGATGGATGAGATGGACTATTCCGACATGATCGAACAGTCACCGGTCAAAAGCTATGTCGTTGAGTATCGCGAACCTACCGTAGATGGTGTGAAAGGCCGTTTGGTCGGAGCCTGCTTGACCGATCAACAAGGTGACGGCTTGTCGATGATTTATAGTTTCTTTGATGCGGATCACCCCGACCGCGCTGGTCTTGGCAATTTCATTATCATGGATCATATTCTGCGTGCGCGCAAAGCGGGCTTGCCGTTTGTATATCTCGGCTATTGGGTCAACGGATCGAGCCGTATGGAGTATAAGGTCCGGTTCCAGCCGCTGGAACAGCTGGGGCCTGATGGATGGCGGCGTTTTGATCCAAAGGTTGATCTGAAAAAGTCCGTCTAATCAGACAGCTCCTTATTAAAACCTTTTGAGAGCATTATGTCTCAAACAAAAACCGCCGATCATCTCTGATCAGCGGTTTTTTTTAATTTCATCATTGGCCAATCAATCGCAATAGAGACAGCATTCTTGCTGGCAGCCTTTAACGGGTGCCGGAACGTGCCGCTTTGGTTTTGGCTTCCACACTCTTTTGGGAGCCGGTTTCCAGCGTTTCTTTGCTGGCTTGGCCTTGGTGTAGATAACTTCCTCATCGATATAGGTCGTTGTGGTTGTTGTAGTTACCGGCGCCGATTGGATAACAATCGTTGTAACCGTAGGTTGAGCCTGCTGATAATAATAAGCCGGATAATAATATCCACCCTGCCACCCGCTTGGGTAGCGTTGCTGCGTCCGGTATCGAGGTTGAGGCGCCCGTGAATATTGTTGCCGCTCCCGATAGTCCTGACCATATTTCTTCATTAGCTTCCGGCATCGATCGGTACCTTGATCAATAGCTGCGCCGGCCAATGCGCCAACGCCGCCGCCAATTAGGGATCCCCCAAGCCGGTTTCCGCGTCCGGCAATTCGGTTGCCAGCCAGTGCACCAATGGCACCGCCAACGACAGCTCCACCAATGCCACTACTTTTTTTGCAACGTTCCAGATAAGCCAATTCATCATCACGACCATCATAGCGCTCGGTGTAATAGCGAGGCGCATCATAGTCGGTACCAGCGCTTACCGGTCCTTCGATACTCCAATGCGGTCCGTCAGCATAGCTGGCGCCGACTTGTGACGCCTCGCCGTTCCCAATGAATGTACCGGAATATTGGCCTTCATAAGCCCTGCCTTCGGCATCGCGATATGTGCCCTGCCAGTCCCCTTGATAGCTGCCATCCTCTTGATAAGCACCGTTCCAATCGCCCTGATAGGTTGATGAACCACCATAGGCACCAGACGGTGTAGCGACAACCTGATCATCATTCATCAGGATGCTGGTGTCATAAGTTGCCTGACCGGCGCGATAGCCATCATTGTAGCCGTGATTATAGCGATCCCAGTTGAGGTCACTAACGCTGTCATAAACCACACCGCGGCGATCGGTTAGCACCGCATCATTATAATAACGTGACCAGCCATAGCCATGAGATGGCCGTCTGAGACCGTAATTGGCATAGTTGGAGATAAAGAAACTGGGCCGAATGAAGGTACGAGGCAAACGGAAACCACGATGCGGACGCTTATAGCCGCGTCGATCTCTCATACGTCCCATACGGACTTTGGCGCCATCGCGTAAATGCCGGCCGCCCAGCTGTGTGGCCATCTTTTTTGCGCCCTCCACGTCAGAGGCAAGCGCTGCCGGAGATGCGAAGGAGATGTCCACAGGTGTGGTGCTGTTGCTAGGCAACGATTCGATGGCTGCAGAAGCCGCTGCCGGCACCATGGCCATTGCACCAGCCAAGCCAGCAAATAAAAGGGTCTTCATGGTTAACAACTCCCTGTTCTGGACCACGCAATTGGCGCGCTCCACCGTATAATGGTTAACCAATAGTTACCATTTCTGCAGTTGTTTGGCCATTAGCAGCCTGTAAAATAGGGATGTTTTTGAAGACTGTCTCGAAATGGGGCAATATGGTTTATACGCTGTTAACCAAGGTTGTTAGAGACGGCTGCGATCAAATTTGTCATGCCGGTTTCGTCCTCTACCGAAAATCGGTCGGGCAGGGGGCTGTCGAGATCAAGCACAGCTATGACCTTGCCATCTTTGCAAACCGGTACGACAAGCTCGCTGCGACTGTCGGCATCGCAGGCGATATGACCGGGGAAACTATGGACGTCGGCGACTCTCTGCACCTGATTGGTGGCGGCTGCCGCTCCGCAAACACCTTTGCCCATCGCAATCCGGATACAGGCGCTTTTGCCCTGAAACGGACCGAGCACGAGTTCATCGCCCAATAGGCGGTAGAAACCGGCCCAATTGAGATCAGGTACATATTGCCAGATAAGGGCAGAGACATTGGCCATATTGGCGATGGCATCAGGCTCTCCGTCCGTCAGCGCGCGGGCGGCAGAGATCAAGTCCTGATATAATATGTCCGGTGACTGATCTTGAGAAATCGAGAAATCATGCATGGAAAATCCGCTATCAGCTTTTGGGAGGGGGGTTCAAGCCAATTCCCAAAGAAGAATAGGTTTAAGTATCTTTGCTTCGAATAGGTTCAAGCACTTTTGGTAGCGTTTTTTGGTTCAACCACGCGCGGACAGTCTCGGCAAAAAGCGCCGGGTCTTCGCCGCACCACCCATGCCCCATGCCCGGAACCCGCATGGAACGACAATTCTTCATGGCGCTTTGAAAGAAGGGCAGATCATCAAGGATCATGGGATGCTCTTTCGTACCTGCTAACAGTAAAGTCGGCGTTGCGATCTCCGAAATTTGCTTTCTCACATCAAACTCAACGGCCAGTTTTCCCACTTTGCGCATTGTTTTTGGAGTGGCGTTTGCCCGGCCTTCTGTATCGGATGCCAAACTATAGTCATCGAGCCCCATCATTTTGATCATCTTCTTGCGAAACCACCGAAACCTCATGAGTGGCGAAGAGAGGGTCGTTGCTAAAATCATCAACTTTGGATTAGGCATCGAACCCGCATGAACACCGCTAATCATCGCACGTTTTATAAGATCTGGATGCCGGATGAGCAGGTGTAAGCTTGCATATCCACCAAAGGAAAGGCCGATCAAATGTACTGGGCGATCTTCAAATAGCGTTCGGATCAGATCGGCGATATCGTCCGCTGCTTGCTCCAACGACGTAAGACAGCGATCGGCGCTTTTACCATGGCCTGGAAGATCCGGGATGATACTATGAAATTCCGGTAGCATGTCTGCGATGTCGAGCCACATCCGTCCGGTAAAACTGCCGCCGTGCAGAAAGACGATCGGTGGTCCGTCAGGATTGCCCCGTACTCTATGACGCAGTTTCATTTTTTGTCTCCCAAAAATTCAAGAACCGTGGAGTAAAACAGATCAGCATTTTCAATATGGATCATGTGCCCGCCCGGCATTGCCATTAACTGCGAATTGGGGATGCCTTGGAGTAACAAATTCGCCCCCTCATGGGTCGATTTGTTGCGTTCACCGATAATGATTAGTGTCGGGGCGTTGATGTCTGGAAAATGGCGACGGCTGTCATATTGCATGGCCGCGTCCAGACCAGCCTTAATGCCCTGTGCAGTCATTGATCCAATTTGGTCGCGAAGATGGTGCTTCACCTGCTCCGGTTCCGACAGGCCAGAAAGCCAGGCTAGCCGCTTCGGACTGATATGACTCATGATCGCTTTGGCAATCCGCGCTGTAAATATACTTATTGGCGACTGCAAAACCGTTGGTACTGCTTCAGCAAGCACCAAAGCGCGCACTTTTTCAGGATGACGGGTGGCCAGTTCCAAGGCGACCATGCCGCCGAGCGAATGGCCGACAAGAGCAAAGCGATTGGGCAAGAGCGGCTCTATGCTATCGGCATAGCGCTCTACCGTCGGGTTGGAAATGCACATGGATGTGCCGTGGCCGGGAAGGTCAGGCTTTATGCCGCCAATATCTGTCGGCCACGTGCTGCCAGAAAGGCCCGCACCGTGCAGCCAAACAATATCGTCGGCGTTTTGATTGCTGCTTTCGTCATCACCAGTGGTGACCATAGATTATCCGCTTTCGTCACTATGAACCCTGCTAGGATGTCCTTATGACGGTGCGGTTTCTATATGCATCAGCGGCTGGCAAGCCAAGTGGTATTTTATTCCACTCGACCCGTTTTCATAGCTTATGTCCGGACCGGCGGAGCAACCAGACGCGGATTGGCTTTGGTTGTATAGCCGTCAAAAAATTTCAGCTGTTCGCCGTTTCCAAGGTCACCACCGGAACAGTTGAGTAGTTTGTTGATGCAGTTCGCTGTCCACTTGTCCATGATCGTATCATCCCATGCACCAAACCAATCCGAGTGAAAGGTCGATCCCGGCGTATGAGGCATCATTCCGGCCATGCGATCTGACGAGAAATGCCATGTTTCAGTCATCGGATCCATATTCCCTGTGCGGTCCAGCGTATCGTCGGTTGTGTACCAAGCGCCTAAGGTAAATGTCGGAATAACATAGGGATGGGTATCAGGACATTTCGCATAGCCCCAGTTCCCGTAAGATGGTTGCGCCATATGAGAGCGATGGTCTGGGCTATCCAGATTGACACCATCCCAGCAAGGTGGTGCCGACAATAGCGCTCCCAATTGTGCTCCGGAAGGACAATTGACCGCTGCCTCGGGAATATTGGCATAGGTACCCGATTTTGCACCGTCACCTTGACAATTCAGGTGAAACTTCGAGCTTTTTGCTGGATCCTGCATATTATAGCCAAAGACATAGCGCAGCCCGCGGGGCAGGGCGATACATGCTTTCCCCATGCGTTGACATTCTGGATCATCGTCCGGGCGGCGCTTGTAATAGATGGAAACATAGTCGGGCATGACAACTTGGCCTTGGCCGTTCATCATTGACGGTATCCAATAAGCCGACCGGTTCAGCATGTTATTACAGGTGCTTTCGCCAGTGGTTCTCAAGGATTCATAAGTTGAGTTAGCATCCGCTTTGGTATTGCCGAAAAACGTATGCAGATGGGATTTTCCAGATTCACCAGGATAGACAATCGGATCGTCATAAGCATTGTGACTTGGCATGCAGAGAAAACGGAAAGCGCCCACTACGTCAGGAGCGGCGCTGACAGGCACATTGCCATGGCCCCAGGATGGCTGGAGATAGTCTGCAATATTAAAATTGCTGGGAATAGATGGCAAACCCTCCAGCGAGCCCGATGGGATTGGCGCAGGCGTAGGGGTTGGTGCTGGCGCTGGAGCTGGTGCAGGAGTTGGTGTCGGCGCCGGTGTCGGTGCGGGGGTTGGTGACGGCGTTGGGGTTGGTGCCGAGGTAGTAGAATTAGGCAACGTCACGCTGCTGTCGCTATTCCCACCCGAACCGGACTTACAGCCGGACAGGCTCACCAGAGCAATGGTAAGGACCAAAAACATGGGGTTTGGTTGCCGTGGGGCAAATATGCTTTTCGAATTTTTCATGATGGGGGTCATTACGCATGACCATTTAATCGGTGCTGTTGACCTATAGTTAACCGATATTAAGCATCAGATGTAACGCCCTGTAAATAGGCTGAATCTGAGAGCTTTGAGGTCGAACGGTAATCTGGAGCGTCGAGCGGTGGGGCGTCAATCAGTCCAAACTTGGCTTCCCGCGCATCTTCTTCACGCTGGATTTCCTCTTTTTGGAATCCACCCTGCGGGCTTTGGCTGCTCGGCTTGGACGAGTCTTTATACGATGGGCATCACGTTGATGCGATTCAACGAGCATGTCCTCAACCCGCTTGCGTGCTTCAGCGCGATTAGCTTCACGGGTGCGATGTTCGCGCACCGTGATAATCAATTCACCACCACTGGTCATTTTACGTCCGGCCAGTTCGCGTAATTTTCGAAACGCAAATGGGGGTAGGCCCAGAGCATATATATTAACGCGCATCTGTACAGCTGTCTCGACCTTGTTAACATTCTGGCCGCCGGGGCCAGATGCTGCGAGGAAGGTTTCGCTTATTGCGCTGTCAGGAATATCGAAGGCCATTGCCGGTTCTTAGTAGATTAGGAACGAGCGGCATAGAGCCTGTCCTGTTAAAGATATTAAACCAATCCTGCTCACATAAGTGAAGTGATTTGCATCGAATTCCATCAAAAAAGCATCCGAAAAGCTATTTTCGCGTTGTTTTGATGGAAAAAAGTTAATTTTTTTTCGAAGGATCTCAGAGTCCTGAAACGACTCATTTCTGCGGCTTACAGAGTCATAGCCCCTACTGCGACTCGTGCTTAATCCTAGATTAATCTAAAATTAACCTTTTACGTTCATCTGTCTTATGGTTAATAAATGATCGAGGGGCTTCGGGAGTGTACCCGTTGCTGGTGCGTAAATTAAGAAAAGGGGCTGCCCAATGCGTGTGCTGCTGATTGAAGATGAGCCAACAACTGCAAAAGCAATTGAGCTGATGCTGACGACCGAAGGCTTTAATGTATACACAACCGATTTGGGCGAAGAAGGCCTCGATCTGGGTAAGCTTTATGATTACGATATCATATGTCTCGACCTTAACCTGCCAGATATGCATGGTTATGATGTTTTGAAAAAACTGCGTGTCGCCAAAGTGCAGACACCTGTTCTCATTCTTTCCGGTATCAGCGAAATGGACAGCAAAGTGCGCTCCTTTGGTTTCGGTGCCGACGATTATGTGACCAAGCCTTTCCATCGCGAAGAGCTGGTTGCCCGTATTCACGCTGTTGTGCGCCGCTCCAAAGGCCATTCACAATCGGTTATCCGTACCGGCAAGCTTGCCGTGAACCTTGATGCCAAGACGGTTGAAGTCGACGGCAACCGTGTTCACCTGACCGGTAAAGAATATGCGATGCTTGAGCTGCTCTCCCTGCGTAAGGGCACGACGCTCACCAAGGAAATGTTCCTCAACCATCTCTATGGCGGGATGGATGAACCGGAACTCAAAATTATCGACGTGTTTATTTGTAAGTTGCGTAAAAAGCTGGCTCTGGCCTGCGGTGGCGAAAATTACATCGAAACTGTTTGGGGCCGCGGCTATGTTCTTCGCGATATGGAAGAAGAAGCCGGACATGAGGCTCAAGTCGCTTAAGACATTTCTGATCACTACCCAAAAAACAATCGGCGGGGCCCATCGGGTTCCGCCGTTTTTTGTTGTGGCAGATTATTGGGGGAGCGCTGTGTCTAGATACCAGCGCTGGTCGCCTTCCAGCGCCAAAGCTGTGAGCTTCTCGGTATAATAAGCGCCGGTATCAATGCCGATCCGATTACCTTTTTCGACCACATCATCATTGATCGTGTGACCATAGACGATAACTTTCTCATGGGGTTCTTTGACAGACAGGAATTCCTCTCTAATCCACCGCAAGTCCTTTGGTTTCTGCTCGTCCAGAGATACGCCCGGACGAATACCAGCGTGTACAAAAGCATAATCGCCAACAATAATCTGGTTCTCAAAAGCTTTGATAAATTCGATATGATGGGCCGGGATCAGGTCTGGTAAGCGCTCGGCTAGGCCCGCATTATCGAGATCCATATAATCCCGCATGGTGATTTCATAGCTCAGGATAGTTTCTTTGCCGCCGATGCGGTTGAAAAAGCGAGTTGCTTTTTCATCTCCTGTTGCGGCTTTCAAATAGACTTCTTCATGGTTGCCCATCAGGAAACGGACATCGCCCAGCTCTTTTTTAAGCTGAATGGCTGTTTCTATCACGCCCGAGCTGTCCGGGCCGCGATCGACCAAGTCCCCGAGAAAGATGATTTCGCTACTGAAATCGCCGCGCTTGGCATCGTCATCTATGATCTTCTCGATCAACTGTTGCAGTAAATCGTTACGGCCATGGATATCACCAATGGCATAGACACGCCGCCCATCGGGAATACAGGCGGTGTCCAAAGGGCGGGTTTCCGTTTTTTTGCTAAATAGGCGCTTCAACATCGTGCCGACGAACTTTATTCCATTTCGTAAAAATTCAAGAGGCAGACGCTATTTCAGCGCCCGCCTCTTTGTCCATATAGTATTTATACCTGAATGGGTAATTTAGGAAATTCGCTTTTCCTAACTTTCTACAATGAAGCTGAGGCCAGCACTGGCTTCGAGCCGCTTGGTCAGTTTTTTGCCCATCAAAGCACCGGGCGTCCAGATACCGCCGCCATGTTTATTGCCATCCTGCGCGATACAAAGCGCCGCTTCAGCAATCATCTTGGAGGTTGAGCCATAGCCCGGGTCTTTATCGCCCTTTACGCAGAGGCTGGCGGTTTCACCATCGGCGGTTTCACCAAGGAATATGACGTCATAATAGCCGTTTTCACGCTCTTCTTTGGTCGGGCCCTCACCGGGCTTGGGTGCATCGTCGCCGCCCAGTGGATTGGCTTTTGCCAGCATTTCGGCAGCCTGTTTGCCCATTTCGCCGGGGCTGGTGACGACCATTTCATCATATCTGAAGTCTTCACTATAGGGAAAGTCGAGCAGGAAGTTGGTGCGGTGCACGTTCTTGGTGTTGATTGGTGCCATGATAAAAGGTGCAACCCAGCTATCCAGTGCCTTGTCCTTTTTGGGGATCATCATATTTGGCTGATCCGGTCCTTCAAAACCAGGTGTCAGGCCGAAGCTGCTAGCGAGAATTTTTACGAGACCTGGGTTTTTGGCGATGGCCTTCATCGTTTCTTTCAAGCTGGCCGCGGTTCCGCCGGAAAATGTACCTTCCATAGCGCGGACGCGTCCTTTGACGCGTGTGGCTGGCTTCCCAAAACGCTTATCCATTTCCTTCTGCAGTGCCAAAACGCCGAGGTCGAAGGGGATGGAGTCAAAACCACAGGAAAAACAAATCTGTGCGCCTGATTTTTCGGCTGCTTCCTGATGCTCGTCAATCTTTTCACGCATCCAGCCTGGTTCGCCGCAAAGATCGACATAGTGAGTGCCGTTTTTAACACAGGCTGCGACTAGGCCGTCACCATAGAGTTGATAGGGCCCAACGGTTGTTAGGATAACAGTCGCGCGACTAGCCATTGCGTCGATGGAGGCGGCGTCATCAGAATCGGCAACAACTAATGGTGTATCTTTCGGCGCATCAATAAGGTCGCGCACCTCTTCCAATTTTTCCTGGGACCGGCCGGCCATCGCCCATTTGGGAGCATCACCGCCGACACCATATTGTTTCGCCATATAGTCGGCGACCAGACGGCCTGTATAGCCGGTTGATCCGTAGATAATGACATCAAATTCGCGTGCATCGGCCATAAAGCCTCTCCTGATTTTCAGTTTTATTTCGAAACGATCTTATGAATTAGAGCTTTGGCAGAGTCACGCCTCTTTGCCCCATATATTTACCCGCACGCTCAGCATAGCTGGTTTCGCAAGGCTCATTGCCTTTCAGGAACAGAAACTGGCAGGCGCCTTCATTGGCATAGATTTTTGCGGGCAGGGGCGTGGTGTTGGAAAATTCCAGTGTCACATGGCCTTCCCAGCCCGGTTCAAGCGGTGTCACATTCACGATAATACCGCATCTTGCATAGGTTGATTTACCGAGACAGATGACCAGCACATCGCGCGGGATACGGAAATATTCGACCGTTCGGGCGAGGGCAAAGCTATTGGGTGGAATGATGCAGCAATCGGTTTTTCGGTCGACAAGACTGTCCGCATCAAAATTCTTGGGGTCTACAACAGCGCTGTTAACATTGGTAAAAATCTTGAACTCGTCGGCTACCCGCGCGTCATAACCATAAGAGGAAAGGCCATAGCTGATGCAGCCATCGCGCTTCTGGCCCTCCACGAAGGGTTCTATCATTCCGCTATGATTGGCTTCTTGGCGGATCCATCTGTCGGAAAGTATGCTCATGTCTCTCTGTATCTCCAGGGATTCGGCTGTTGGCGTTTGATGCTTCATGCCAGCAAGCTTAGGGTCGCACAACATTCCAGTTGACCGGACCATCGATGCCGCTAACTCGCCGCATATCCGATGCTCGCCACATCACCCATGGCTTGGTCGCATAATCGGGTGGGAAGAAATTGCCCTCTAGCCAGAATGTCCGACTAATGCCGCTGCTGATACTATATTCTTCCTCAAATTCCTTTGAGACGATGATGACGGCAGGCTTCCCGCTATGCCCTTCAATCTGGTTGAGGAAAGTATTGAGTTCACTCAGCACTAAGGCTCGCCCTGGACGGTCCTTGCAGCCATTTTCATAGGCCAGTCGGACAGCGGGCGGCAGGATATTTTCTTCTCGCGGAACGGTGGTTACGAACATCGTCGCCTGATCGCTGGCGAGGCGGCACAAGCTATATTCATGCACGGCACCATAGCGGATGCCTGCATCGCGTGCGCCTTTAATGTTGATAGCAAAGCTAGGATCGCGATTTTCCGCTCCATTGGTTGCCCGAATGTAAGCGAAATCAACACCGGTTGCGCCCGCGACATGCCATGTGATTGGACCATGGCTTGCATCCACCGAAATACCCTGAACCGGGTATTGATCGCGTGGAGGGGCCCAGCCAACGGCAATATTGCGCAAGACAAAGGCGATGACCAGCAAGACAATGATGATCAGACCGAACCGCAGTACGGTATTTTTCCTGTTCTGTGTGGACACCCTATTTCCCTGACGCGCTACTCAACTGGACGATTGGTTGTCTGCACCGATGCGCAGAGAATCGCCTAATTCTTGATATGCAATACACAGATCAAAGTGAAGAGGCGACGGGCGGTTTTAAAATCGACTTCTATTTTCCCATCCAGCCGTTCGGTGAGCAGTTCGGCGCCATGATCGTGCACGCCGCGCCGTGCCATGTCGATTGTCTCAATTTCCTGAGCAGTGGCTTTGCGAATAGCCTGATAATAGCTGTCGCAAATCGCGAAATAATCACGGATCGGGCGACGAAACCGGCCCAGTGCGAGGATCAGGGTTTCGAGTGGTTCGCTATCTTCACGTGCTATTGAAATAACGAGTCTGCCTTCCTGCACGCTAAGATGGAGTTTATAGGGGCCAACATAACCATCTTCATGCTCTCGCAAGGGCTTAAAGTGATTTTCTTCGATTAGGTCGAAGATCGCAATACGCCGTTCCTGCTCAATATCGGCATTGCGCCACAAGATGGTCGCTTCGTCGAGTTCGACATTTATGATACGCGGATCAGACATTCTGGCTCTGTTGCCGCAGCACTGTGACGAGAACAAGTTTTTTTGCAGTGCGGCACAAAACAAAGGCAGTTTATCCACAAGACTGTCCCCATCACTGTCCCCGCCTGATTTGAAAATTTACGTCAACGCTCTTGCCCTGAATCACTTCAAGGTTGATGGTGCGCGCATGGCTGAGTTAGTTCGTTTTGATGCAGTAGAAGAAGAATCGCAGCGCCTGCCGCGCAATGTCGAGGCTGAGGCTACCTTTTTGGGCGCGCTCCTGATCGATAACCGTGTGGCCGAGGACGTGCAGATTAAGCTGCGCCCTGAGCATTTCTACGAACCGCTCCATGGCCGCATCTATGAACAAGCCTTGAAACTGCTTGATCGCAACATGGTGGTCACACCGGTCACGCTGAAACCGTATTTTGAAGCGGATGAAGCGATGAAAGTGCTGGGCGGGCCATCCTATCTCGCCAAACTAACCGGCGATGGAGCCGGGTTGATTGGCGCGCGTGATTTTGCGGATCAGATTTATGATCTGGCGTTGTTGCGGGAGCTCGTCAACGTCGGGCGGACCTTGGTCGACAACGCGCTGGATACTAGCGAGACGGTTGATCCGAAAACCCAGATTGAGGAAGCGGAATCTTCTCTGTATCGGGTCTCTGAAGGCGAAGCGCAGGAAGGCGGGGTTAAATCTTTCCTTGCAGCCTCCACCGAAGCGCTGAACAATGTCGAACGTGCATTTAACAGCGGCGGCAAGGTGTCGGGGATCACTACTGGTCTGACCGACCTCAACGCCAAAATGGGCGGCCTGCACCGGTCGGACTTGCTGATATTGGCGGGACGTCCTGGCATGGGTAAGACCTCGCTCGCCACCAATATCGCGTTCAACGCCGCCAATCGCTATCGCCGCGATGTTGCGGATGGGATTGAGCCGGAAGATTCGCTCGGTGCTAAGACTGCCTTTTTCAGTCTGGAAATGTCCGCCGATCAGTTGGCGACCAGAATCCTGTCCGAGCAAGCGGAGATTAGCTCTGAAAAACTCCGCATGGGCGCGATTAGCCGCGATGAAATGCACCGACTGGCATTGGCTTCTCGAGAGTTGCAGGATTTGCCACTCTTTATTGATGATACACCGGGCTTGACCATTGCCGCCCTGCGCACCCGCGCTCGGCGTTTGCAGCGACGCAGCGGCATCAACCTTATCGTGGTCGATTATCTCCAGCTGCTGCAAGGCTCTGGCCGCGCTAATGACAACCGCGTCAATGAGATTTCAGAGATTAGCCGGGGCCTCAAAACCCTTGCGAAGGAGCTTAATTGTCCTGTGGTCGCGCTGTCCCAGCTTTCCCGGCAAGTGGAAAGCCGTGAAGACAAACGCCCGCAACTTTCAGATTTGCGTGAATCCGGCTCGATCGAGCAGGACGCCGATATTGTGATGTTCATCTTTCGCGATGAATATTATCACCTTGCCGTGAAGCCCGATGATCCGGACGAAAATTCGACCGAGGAACAGAAAGCCAAATATTTAGCTTGGGAAACCGACCATCAGAGTAAAGTCGGGAAAGCCACTGTGATTGTCGCTAAAAACCGGCAAGGTTCCACCGGCAATATCCAGCTAAGCTTCCTGAGCGAGTTTACCAAATTCGGTGATTTGGCTTATGGTGATGGGCCAGACGAATATTAGGCAGAAAAAGCGTCTTTAAGCGCTTTTGCGTTTTCTACTTGTTTCATCTTCTACAGTTTTTGGTTGCACAACCGGTATCTCCGTTATCGGGCGAACGGAGTCACTCGATCGCAAATCAGTACACGCGTTCAGGTCTTCCGCGCGCCCATAGAGGAAACCCTGAACCTGATCACATCCTTCGAGGCGTAATTCCTCCACCTGATCCTGCCGTTCAACGCCTTCTGCAGTGGTCGTCATGCCTAGGTTTTTAGCGAGTCCGATTACGGAGCGGATAATCGCTTTGCAATCCTCACGAGAGTCGATTTCGCTCACAAAGCAACGATCGATCTTGATTTTGTCGAAAGGAAAACTGCGGAGATAATTCAAAGAACTATAGCCGGTACCAAAATCGTCTAGCGATATCCTGATACCAAGATCACGTAATTGATGCAGCAGGCGAATATTGTCTTCGCTATCCTGCATCAATACGCTCTCGGTGATTTCGAGTTCCAGTCGATCAGGATCTAAACCGCTTCGGGCCAGAGCATTGACGATTGTTGAAACCAGGCTTGGGCTGCGCATCTGCGATGGTGAAAGATTAACCGCAACCGTCAGATTATCATCCCAAGTAGCCGCATCGTCTATCGCTTTGCGGATTATCCATTCACCCAATTGTATGATCATCCCGGTTTCTTCTGCCACCGAAATAAAATCATCCGGCATTACCGTACCACGTGAAGGATGTTTCCAACGCAGCAAAGCTTCATAGCCGGTTTTTTTTAGCGTATTGATATCTACCAACGGTTGATAATGCAGGTGCATCTCATGAAGGCCCAATGAAGCGCGCAAATCTAGCTCCAGTGCGCGGCGCTTCTCAGCGGCAATATCCATGCCTTCTTCGAAAAGGGTAACCCGATTGCGGCCCGCGCGCTTGGCGGAGTAAAGCGCGAGGTCGGCATATTTCAAGAGCTTGTCGGGATCATCAATTTCCGGCTTCCAATGAGCGACACCGATACTGACGCCGGTGACGATATTATGGTCATCTATGATGAATGGAATGCCGACTTCTTGTACGATCAAATCCGCAATTTCTTCGGCTCTCAAAGCTTGTTCGCCTGTCATCAACAAAGCGAATTCATCGCCACCCATGCGGGCCAGCAGATCTCCCGGTTGCGCCAGAGTTTCTAGTCTTCTGGATATTTTCTGGAGCAGTTTGTCACCTATGGGGTGTCCCAGCGTATCGTTGATGGCCTTAAAATGATCCAGGTCGAAAAAGGCTAGGGCAATTTTGTCGCCCGCTTTGGCTCTGTGGATTGTTCGATTGAGCGTATCATTAAAAAGCCGCCGGTTGGGCAGGTCAGTCAGGCCATCAAAATGGGCCATATAGCTGACTTTTTCTTCGGCCGCCTTTTGTGCGGTGATGTCAGCAATAACACCGCGCATCGCGATATTTCCACTGCGTTTCGTAGAATCGGTCGCACGCGCACTGATTGTCCACCAACGTTTTTCTCCCCTGACGTTAATGGCAACGGGTATATCTCGAAAGGAGCGGGTTTTGGTAATTTCATTGGTGAGATGCCAACGGTCTTCCTTATCGTCCAGAAGAGCTATTAACTGACTGCCTTCAAGCTCTTCCCTTGGCCGACCGGCAGCTTCGGTGAAGCGATCACAAACATCGATCAAAAATCCCTCTCTATCGATCGAAAATAGCCAATTTGCAGATTGTTCCTCAAAATCATTCAACAAAAGCTTTACAGTTTCGGCTGATTGGCGGCTTTCCTGGCGCGTCAGCAGTTGATTGACGAAGCCATTAAAAATATCCACACCGTTTTTGTAGAGGACCATGGCAAACATGGTCAGCAGAATGAGTGCAGCATAGCTGTCTATCCCACCCCTTGCGATCAGACCGACCGACAGGCAGGCATAGATGACAAGAGTCCAAGATTGCGATGCTTCGGAAAGATGGCGATAGGTAAGAGTGCCGGCGCTCAATTGACCTGCGCCGATCACAGCTAGTAACCCAAATTGAGTGCCATGCGCCAGTGTTAACAGGCAGGCAATGGCGATACCCCAAAGGAAAGCATAGATTGCTGCATTCAAAGTCAGTTGTTTTTTCAGACGCAACGCTTTGCCGCGGGAAATTGTCGCTTTTTGCGTCTGAGTACCTAGGCGTAACCGTTGGGCTGAGGCACCCGCCAAGAACAAAGCCCAACATATCAAAGTAACACTGTGGAGTTGTTCAAAAAACAAAGCCGCGATAACAAAGGCCGCTACGGCATTCGACAGAATCGCGGTTTTTATCGATTTACCATGCTCCGCAAGCTGCTCTCTGGTAACAAGATCACGGTCGGACTGTTCCAGATAGCGCAAGTTATTTTTTTGATCGACAAAGCCCCACATCGTTTCGCCCTTAGCGACAATATGTTTATAAATTGTTATTTTACATGACTTTACGATGCACGGATTATATTTTTATTACCATAATATTAGATAGGCCCGTCGTGAATATTTCACTCCACAGGACGCGGGATCCGCTTACCTTTGGTTCGGCTGGTAAGATGGAAGTTTTGGCAACGGTCGCAGCGATAAGGTCTAAGCGCGAAATTTGCACGCCGGGCAGCTAGAAATGCGTCTTGTTCTGATCCATAGCGCTTTTTCTTAGCACAAATACTTGCCCTTGTGCGCACTTAGAGCTCTCCGGCTGGGCAATTTTCATATGGTTTAGAAAATGGGATCGTTGGCACCATTTTCGTCTTCATCGGCAGATGGCAGTGGTGTGACATCTTCATGGATTCCGCACTCGGTTTTGTCCCAACCACGCCAGCGGCCTGCTCGAGGATCCTCACCGGGTTTGACTTTGGAAGTGCAGGGCGCACAGCCGACCGAGAGATAGCCTTGCTCTTCTAACGGATGGCGGGGCAGATCATGTTCTTCAAAATAGGCTTCGAGATCATCTTTGACCCAATCGCCAAGCGGATTGATTTTCAAACGGCCATCTTCGACTTCGAAGCGCGGCAGGTTTTTGCGGGTGACTGATTGAAAAGCTTTGCGACCGGAAATCCAGCTGTTCAGGCCAGATTTGGCACGCGCCAAAGGTTCTACTTTGCGGATTTCGCAGCAACCATCCGGGTCAAAGGACCAGCGCAGTTCATTCCCGTCCTTGGCCGCGAGAACGACCGGATCCGGCTTCACAACATTTGCATTCTGGATACCCAATGTCCTGATCAACGTTTCGCGATATTCTAGCGTTTCGGGAAACATTTTTAGCGTATCGACAAAGGTCACCGGAATGGAAGGATCAGCCTTCGCGACCAGATCCAGCAAAACAGCGCTTTCTGTGCCAAAGGAGGAAACCACGGCCACGGTGCCGAGATTACCTTCCTCGAACAGAGCTTTCAGCATGGCTGACGCGTGGACGCCTTCAAAGCGTGCATTGAGCGCATCGGCGTCCGCCTGTGTAAAATCAGGGCGAGCGTCGATCATGTCGATTTTGCGTGCTGGTTCACCCATGACGGCGCTTCCAAATAGGCGTGCGGCCATCTGTGGTGCTCTGATAAACCTCTTCATAGAGTTCCAGCGCCTTGTCCATGACCCTCGCATCTATCGGCGCATCGGGCGCAAACGCGTCAAAGCCGCAGCGGCGCATATAGGCGATTTGATCAACCAGTACGTCGCCGCTGGCGCGCAATTCGCCTGTATAGCCGGCCTCGCGCAAAATCTGTGCCGCAGAATAGCCACGACCATCACCAAAGGCCGGGAAATCGACCTCGATCAACGCCAGTCGGTCGAGCAGCGGGAGCAGCAGCCGAGCATCTTCGCCAGCTTCTATCCGCACGGCTGTGGCATTGGATTGATCCAGAAACGCATCGAGCGAAACGGCTGGTTCTTCGTGGAGTTCATCATCGCGAAAACGGATTGCCTCAACCATAAATAGCCTCCTTAAACGCTGCCATGCCGACACGGCGATAGGTGTCTATAAACCGTTCATCCTCCTGCCGTTCTTTCAGATACAAGTCGGTCACGGTTTCAATCGCGTCGATCACGCCGTCTTCGCTAAAGCCAGGGCCGGTGATTTTGGCGAGACTGGTATCCTCGGCAGCGGAACCGCCTAACAGCAACTGGTAATTTTCTGTACCTTTCCGGTCGACACCCAAGATACCGATATGCCCGGCATGATGGTGTCCACAGGCATTGATGCAGCCCGAAATTTTCAGCTTCAGCTCGCCCAATTCGCGTTGACGACCGAGATCAGCAAAACGTTCGCTGATCTTCTGCGCCAGTGGGATCGATCGCGCATTGGCAAGACTGCAATAATCGAGACCCGGGCAGGCGATGCTGTCGGTGATCAAGTCAAGATTGGCGGGAGCGAGGCCGGCTTCATCTAGTTTCTGCCAAAGGGCATAGAGATCACTCTTCTTTACATGCGGCAGGACAATATTCTGGCTATGTGTGACGCGCATTTCGTCAAAGCTATATTGCTCGGCGAGGTCGGCCATCAGATCAATCTGCGCCGATGATGCATCTCCGGGAATACCGCTTTTTGGCTTCAGACTGATGATCGCAATTGAATAACCAGCTTGCTTATGCACCACGGTGTTCTGATCAACCCAGAGGTTGAAATCCGGATCAGACAGATCAAGTTCATCGCTGGCATCGACTTCAAACGCCGGGTCGGCAAAATATTCCGAAATCCGCGCGAGTTCTTCCACTGGAGGATTCAGACCCAGCGTCTTCATATGAGCGAATTCTTCTTCGACCTGTTTTGTATATTCTTCCTTACCCAGTTCATGGACGAGGATCTTGATCCGCGCTTTATACTTGTTATCGCGCCGCCCGTAGCGGTTATAGACGCGCAGGCAAGCTTCGGCATAGCTGATCAGTTCATCCGCAGGCACAAAGTCCCGGATTTCAGGGGCAATCATCGGCGTCCGACCCATGCCGCCACCGACAAAGAATTTCGCACCAAGCTCACCGTCTTTATGAACGAGTTGGATGCCGATATCATGCAAGCGCATCGCCGCACGATCTTCGTCACTAGCAATGACCGCTATCTTGAACTTACGCGGCAGGTATGAAAATTCCGGGTGGAAACTTGACCATTGGCGTAGGATTTCTGCCCAAGGCCGCGGATCGGCAATTTCGTCGGCAGCCGCACCGGCATATTGGTCGGAAGAAATATTGCGAATGCAATTTCCGCTAGTCTGGATGGCGTGCATCTCCACCGACGCAAGGTCAGCAAGGATATCTGGCGCGTCTTCAAGCTTGATCCAGTTGTACTGAATATTCTGACGCGTGGTGAAATGACCGTAATCCCGGTCATATTTGCGTGCGATATGGCCCAGCATCCGCATCTGTTTGCTATTGAGCGTCCCATAGGGAATGGCGACGCGAAGCATGTAGGCGTGCAACTGCAGATAGAGGCCATTCATCAAGCGCAGCGGTTTAAACTGATCCTCAGTCAGTTCACCGGCAAGGCGGCGTTCTACTTGATCGCGAAATTCCGCAACCCGTGTATCGACCATCTGCTGGTCATATTTGTCATATTGATACATGTTTATATCACCCAGTTCCCAGCTTCTGGATCAGCTGGCTTTAGTGTTAAATCCGGTCTTACTGTTGGCCCCAGCGCGCGGACACGATCCTTGATATGGGCAGGGCGAGGGCCGTCGTCAGTCATTTCGGCCTCAATCGCGTAGGGGACATTGACCCGGCGCGCGGCTTCTTCTTCGTGCAAGATTGTTTCGAAGCTCTCGCCAACGTCCACGGCGTCTTCAACATGGCGGGACCAGTCGCTTCCGGTCCACCAGGTCACATCGCCTGTTTTCAGGTCATTTCCAGTTAGTATCTTCAAAATTCCACTCCTGCCATTTGGGCATATTCAAGAAACTTGTCTTCCGCATTGCCATAGCGCGCCACTTCACCGACGACTAAAAGAGCCGGGCTTTTGACATTTTCGCGGCGTACGAGATCACCCAGATCCGCAAGCAACGTTTGAAGCGCACGGAAATCATTGCGTGTGCCGTTTTCCAAAACCGCTACTGGTAAGTCAGGCGCTGCGCCGTCAGCAATTAATTTTTCGACAATCGCTTCAGCATTGGCAACACCCATATAGATAACTAGCGTGCGGCCTTTCCCGGCCAGTCCAGACCAGTTTTGATCCGATAAACCCTTGCATTGCCCTGCAACAAATGAAACGGCACTGGAAGCATCTCGGTGGGTGAGGGGCATTTTTGCCTGCGCCGCACAACCGAGAGCTGCACTAATACCGGGAACGATTTCGACTTGAACACCGGCTTTGATGCAGTCACCCGCTTCTTCACCGCCGCGTCCGAAAATGAATGGATCGCCGCCTTTAAGCCGGACCACTTTATGGCCTTTCTTTGCTTCAGCAATAAGCAGGGCATTTATAGCATCCTGCGCCATGCTGTGGCTGGACCGCTGTTTGGCAACCGAAATTCGTTTGGTCGTTTCCGGCGCCATGGCCAATATGTCCGCGCTGACCAATCCGTCATGTACGATAATATCGGCTTCAGACAAAAGACGAGCAGCACGTAGCGTCAATAGCTCTGGATCACCGGGGCCAGCGCCGACCAGATAAACAATGCCATGGCCAGATGGCGAACGTACGGCGGAGTGTTCAGAATTTTCCATAGGCTGGATATGCGCCGTTAAGACGCCGTGATCAAAGCAGAAGTTTTTTCAGCGGCCTAAGATATACTATTCGCTGCCATATTGTACTTTTGACTAATCTTCATCTTTCAAGCCAATGCCTATCGATGCACGGGTTTGCTCTGCTTCCATCGAAACGACCGGATAGGCGCAATAATCCGCCGCATAAAAGGCGCTTGGGCGATGATTGCCAGACAGCCCAATGCCGCCAAAAGGGGCCTCAGAAGAGGCGCCAACCGTCATCTTGTTCCAGTTGACAATACCGGCACGGCTATTGGACCAGAATTGATCATATTGTGTCGCGCTACCACCAATGAGCGCTGCAGACAGACCGTATCGGGTGTTGTTCGCCTCCGCGATGGCTTCTTCCAGATCGCCAACGCGAATGACTTGCAATATTGGCCCGAATAATTCGATATCAGGACGCTCTTCCATATCGGTGACGTCAATAATCCCGGGGGTCAGGAAGGGGCGTTCTCCAATTGGTCTAGCCATGTGCTTGATTGGGCGGCCACCATGAGTCATCAGTGCAAGGAAGCTCTCGGTAAGGCCGTCTGCAACGTCATTATCAATGACTGGGCCCATGAACGGCGCGGGTTTGCTGAACGGTTCATCGATAATCAAGCGATCCGCTATTCGCTTCACTTCCTTGACCACGCGATCATAAAGCTCGTCTTTCACGATCAACCGGCTTGCGGCAGAGCAGCGCTGTCCAGCTGAAAGAAATGCAGATTGTACCACCAATACGGCGGCGCTGTGTATATCGTCAGTGTCCCATACAATGATTGGATTATTGCCACCCATTTCCAGCGCGAGAATTTTATCTGGTCGCGTTGCAAATTGTCGATTGAGGGCGACACCGGTTTGAGCCGATCCGGTGAATAAAACGCCATCAATATCTTCGTTGGCGGTCAGTTTTTTGCCGACTTCGGGGCCGCCTTGCAGGATATTCAGCACTCCATCAGGCAGACCCGCTTTGGCAAATGTATCGGCTAAAAATTGTCCAACGGCGGGCGTTTTCTCGGACGGTTTGAAAACGACAACATTGCCCGCGATCAAGGCTGGTACGATATGACCGTTCGGCAGATGGGCCGGGAAATTATAGGGGCCAAGCACGGCCAGTACGCCATGTGGTTTGTGTCGCATTGCCGCCCGCATATTGGGTTGGCTAGGCAATTGCCGTTGTGCGGTGCGTTCCGCATAAGCTCTCACCGAAATGTCGACTTTGTTTATGACCGCTTCCGCTTCGGTTCTCGATTCCCATATTGGTTTGCCGGTTTCGCGGGCAATCAATTCGGCCAGCTCTTCTGACTGGCTTCTGATCCGATTGGCATAGCGTCGAACCGCTTCGATCCGTTTGGTAAGCGGCAGGGCTGCCCAAGTGGGCCACGCTTCGCGCGCTTTGGCTACGGCAACATCCGCATCGCCGGCTTTTCCAGTCCACAAGGTGGCGCCCGTTGCTGGTTCTATTGAGATAAGTTGTGTCAAAATCAATCCGTTACGAAACTGTTCTAATCTGGTCTGGTTGAGTCTTTTGTCCGTTGCACCCTAACTAGCTGATACAGCTTAAAAATCCAGTAACCATCGCGCTATTTCTCACATTGCAGGCCTATATGATGAGTTACGTTTTGTTACAAACCCCTAAGTGCCTGACCCATAATTCTTATTTGCTCAACCTTTCTGGTTAACGGCTGCCAATCATCATCCGTTGCGATAGCCTCCCAGATTGTCTCGACTTCTTCAATATGCAGAGAGCAGGGCAAGTCGGATTGCCAATAATCATTCTTTGACGGCCTATTGCGTATTCGTTTAGCCATCTCATTTGCAAAGACTTTGAATTCGTCGGACTTGTAATTTTGGTCATCGGGGAGGGCGTCTTGGCCCCAATCGAAAAAGAATTGATCAATCGTCACTGATTTCAAATTTAACGCCTGTTCGGCCGCGACGACGAGCGGTTTGTCGATATCGAAACCCTCGGACTTAACCCCCAATCGCCAGCAGAAATGCTCTGTAAAAGCTTCACCGTAGGACCTTGGGAAACCCTCCAGCGTGGCAACTAATGGATCGCTATCGCAAATCAGCCGCAAGGCGCTGGCCAATTGGGCGAGGTTCCAATGTAAAGCCTCTGGTTGCCGGGCAAAGCAATAAAGTCCTTCATGGTCAAAATAGGCGGCAGTGAAACCGGGCTCCCAATAGGGCGTGAAACGCCACGGCCCATAGTCGAAGCTTTCGCCCGTGATGTTGATGTTATCCGTGTTGAGGACGCCATGAACAAATCCTGCGGTCATATAGCTAGCGGCCAATTGCGCGGCTTTGGTGGCGACATTATGAAACAGCTCAATAGCTGGATTGTCCGTCTTAGCACCACCATAGAAATGGGTCAGGCAATAGTCGACCAACCTATGCATCAAATCTTCATTTCGTTCCGCCGCGATTCTTTGAAATGTACCGAAACGGATATGGCTGTGGCTGAGTCTGGTCATAACGGCGGATCGGGTCGGAGAGGGTTCATCACCGCGTTCCAGTTCTTCTCCTGTTTCAACCAGCGAAAAGGTTTTGGATGTTTCAACGCCCAAGGCTTCCAGCATTTCAGTAGCCAGAATTTCGCGAACGCCGCCTTTCAAAGTCAACTTTCCGTCACCCGAGCGGCTCCAAGGCGTTGTGCCGGAACCCTTGGTTGCCAAATCCATCAGGCGGTTCTCATGATCACGCATTTGGGCAAAGAGAAACCCGCGACCATCACCGATATCTGGATTATAGTTGCGAAATTGATGGCCGTGATAGCGCAGGGCAAGCGGCGGGTTTAAATTATCCGGCAAAGGGTTAAAGCGGCCAAAATGATTGAGCCACTCTTCCTCGTTCAAATCTGACAAGCCGATTGTCTGATCCCAGCGATCATTGCGAAAGCGCAGGATGTGCTCGGGAAATAGTGCGGCACTGACAGGATCGCCAATCTTTTCACCTAGGTCGGTTATTTTGATATCAGCACGATAAGAAGACTTGGCGGGTTCAGCTTGCGGTATATATGGCATTTATCGATAGTGGGGATTAATCGAGTACGCGGCAAGTCAGAACCGGGGGATGAATTGCAAATATGACCGACGAGAAAATCTATCAGGACCAGTATTGGGAATCCGATGACGGCCTGAAGCTTCACTATCGCGACTATCCATCAGCAGGTTCCAAAACGCCGATAATCTGTGTGCCGGGCCTGACACGGAACATCCGTGATTTCGAGCATCTTGGACAATGGATGAATGGTGACCGGCGTATCGTCATGATCAACCTTCGCGGGCGCGGCGATAGCGAGTATGCGAAGGACAGTGCTACCTATAGTCCGAAATCCTATGTCGCGGATATCGTGAAACTGATGGATGAAATTGCTTTGCCCAACGCAATTTTCTTCGGAACATCGCTCGGCGGTATTGTAACAATGCTTATGGGATCGATGCACCCAGATCGGGTTGCTGGTGCATTGTTGAATGACATTGGTCCCGAAATCGATCAGCGCGGGCTGGACCGGATAGGAGAGTCTGTCGGCCAAGGACGCAGCTTTGACACTTGGGCCCATGCCGCGCGCGACCTAGCGGAAACTAGCGGTCATATATATCCCGACTACAACTTAAAGGAATGGATTGGCTTTGCCAAAAAACTCTATCGGATGAACAGTTCCGGTCGGATCAAGCTCGATTATGATATGAAAATATCAGAGCCGTTTGAGAGCAAGGGCGGCGGCAACGAAGCGATATGGAAGATGCTTGAATCTTTGAAAGACCTACCCACACTTATCTTACGTGGAGAATTATCTGACTTGTTCAGCGACGCCACCGCAAGAAAAATGATGGAAATATTGGAGCAGGGCGAGTTCGTGACGATTGCGCGGGTTGGGCATGCACCTAGTTTGGAGGAACCGAGATCGCTTGACGCGATTGCCGCATTGCTCCAACGAGTCGATTGATTTTTCCACATTTGAAAACCCAATATAACTAATGAAATCTTCCAAAATCCTGCATTTGCACAGTACATTTAACCTTGGCGGCAAAGAGGCTCGCGCTGTTCGGTTGATGAACCACTTCGGCGCGCAAGCGGAGCATACGATATTGTCGGCCGAGCCGGACAGCCTGTCTGCTCGCGATGCGATTGACGCTAAGATCAAGGTTCACTTTCCTAAAGACGCACCGGCGCTAGCCGGGAAGCCATCGCTGAAGCGTTATCGTGAGCTGATCGCCTATTTCCGGAAATTCGATTTGATCCTGTCTTATAACTGGGGATCGATGGATGGTGTGATGGCGAGAACATTATTTTCTCGTGTCGAAGGACTGCCGCCACTTATCCACCATGAGGATGGCTTTAATGAAGATGAGCGCAAGAAGCTAAGTTGGAAACGCAACATGTTCCGGACCTTTGCTCTTGGGGGCAGTCAGGCCTTGGTGGTCCCGTCGGAAAGGCTGGAAAACATTGCGACATCGGTTTGGAAGCAACCGGCTGAAAAAATTCATCGTATCCCTAATGGCATTGATCTCAAGCGGTTTGAAAAGAAACCACAGCGGGGGGCTCTGCCTGGTTTCAAGAAGGGCAAGGACGATATCGTTGTAGGCACAGTTGCTGGATTGCGTGCGGTTAAAAACCTGCCGCGATTGGTGCGGGCTTGTGCAAAAGCGGGCGATAATGTGCGGCTTGTGATTGTGGGTGAGGGGCCTGATAAAGACAAAATATTACAGGAGGCTGAGCGCTGCGGAATGGCGGATCGGTTGCTGATGCCTGGTTTCCTGGCAGAACCCTCTCGTTATGTCGGTCTTTTTGATATTTTTGCACTGTCGTCCGACAGCGAACAATTCCCGATATCTCTTATCGAAGCTATGGCAGCGGGATGTCCGGTAGCGGCTACCGATGTCGGAGATATCAAATCTATGGTATGCCAGGCTAATCAGGGGTTTATAAAGCCCGTGGAAGACGAGGCTGCGTTCGCCGAAGCGCTGACGACATTGGTTCAGCACGAGCAGTTGCGTCAGGATATTGGCGCGCAAAACCGAATGAAGGCGCAGGCAGAATATAATGAAAGCAAGATGTTGGCACGCTATGCGTTGCTATATGGTCATGCGCTGGGAAGACCAAAATTTGCTTAGGATTATACGATTTAAAATAGTTTCATTATTTGCGGATTTTTTCGCACAATTTGCCATGTGCCGTCTATAAGGCGCGCTTGGGGTATATAGGAGAGTATAGTGTTTAAAGGGGTCAAGCCTATCCAATATGGCGGTCGTGAAGTCTGGCCGTTGATTGAGGGTGGCAAAGGGGTTGCTGCAACCAATCATGCCAGTTCCGGCGCATGGGCTGCTGCGGGCGGTATTGGCACCGTTTCTGCGGTCAATGCGGATAGCTATGATGCCGACGGCAATGTCATTCCGCAGATTTATCACGGTAAGACCCGCGGCGCTCGCCATGAAGAGCTGGTCAAATATGCCATAGATGGCGCGGTGGCACAGGTGACCAGGGCGTTTGAAATGTCCAATGGCAAGGGTGCGATTAACATCAATGTGCTTTGGGAAATGGGCGGCGCGCAGCAAGTTTTGCACGGCGTTTTGGAACAGACCAAAGGCATGGTGGCTGGCGTAACTTGTGGCGCAGGTATGCCTTATAAACTCTCAGAAATTGCGCAACAATATGGCGTGAGTTACCTACCAATCATCAGTTCAGCACGTGCTTTTCGCGCATTGTGGAAGCGGGCCTATCATAAGGTCTCCGACCTGATGGCGGCTGTGGTCTATGAAGATCCGTGGCTGGCAGGCGGACATAATGGTCTCAGCAACGCAGAAGATCCTCGCAAACCAGAAGATCCCTATCCACGCGTCAAAGCCTTGCGCGAAACAATGCGCGGCGAAGGCATTGCCGATAGTGTGCCGATTATCATGGCTGGCGGTGTCTGGGCGTTGAAGGACTGGAATAATTGGATCGACAATGACGAACTGGGGCAGATCGCCTTTCAGTTCGGCACCCGTCCGCTTCTTACCAAAGAAAGCCCGATCCCGGATAGCTGGAAAAACGAGCTGATCAAGATCAAGGAAGGCGATGTGCTGCTGCACAAATTCTCACCTACCGGATTTTATTCCTCTGCGGTGCGTAACGAGTTTCTCCGTAGTCTGGAAGCGCGGTCGGAACGTCAGATTCCTTATTCAACCGAAAAAGCGGGCGAGCATACGCATCAGCTGGATGTCGGTGTGAAGGGCAAGAATTTCTGGGTGACGCGCAATGATCTGTTGCGGGCGCGGGAATGGGATGGTCTTGGTTTTACCATGGCGCTGAAGACACCCGATAACACGATTGTATTTGCTACGCCCGAAGAAGCCAAGATGATCCGTAAGGATCAGGCGGATTGCATGGGCTGTCTGTCTCATTGCGGTTTCTCCGCCTGGAAAGACCATGATAATTTCAGCACGGGCCGGCTCGCCGATCCACGCAGCTTTTGTATTCAGAAGTCTTTACAGGAAATTGTTCACGGATCGCCGGTTGAAGAGCATTTAATGTTTGCGGGTCATGGCGCCTATAATTTTGGCAAAGACCCGTTTTATTCCAATGGCTTTGTACCCACCGTCAAGCAATTGGTCGACCGCATCCTGACCGGGGAATAGACATGGTTTAGTGCCGTTAACTTTATTGTTACCCTTTTCCGTTTACACGTGGATACGCACAGGAGGGTAGGCATGGCGCTCAAGTCGACAAGATACCGCAAAGTGGAACCGGCAGCATTGAATAGGCGCGCTACGCCGCGTCATGAAGTCTATGTTTCCAGCGCATCTTTGAAACGTAACGGCAACATGTCGATCGCTGCAACGCTGCTCGATATCTCGATCTACGGATGTAAGTTCGAAGCGGACGCCGTCTTTAAAGAAGGCGAAAAAGTAACGGTGACTGTGGACCGTCACGAGCCCGTTAAGGCTACCCTGGTATGGCAGAAAACAAAACAGGCTGGCTGCCGTTTTGCCAATGCACTCGACACGGAAATGCTGCGGACTTTAACGCTGGCATCCTAAGGCGCTGAGACTGCCGGTCAATTTTCAAAGTTCACAAGGTTCACACGTGTCTTCCCATTGGTCGTGCGACCGTGCTGCCTGCTATCATGACACTTTAAAGTTCACACACATCACACCCAATTAGATCGCTGGTGGTGTGGCAATACAGACCGTCGGAGCCGCAGCGTAACAATCAGAAAGAAAAGATTTAAATTGTCAAAGAGCCAAGCGATCCTTTAGCATTTTGTGAGGGTTGTAGGAAAGGGCGAGGCTGATGGACATAAGATTGGATGATCTCACAGGAAAGCCGGTTCAAGCGCTGCTCGCCGATCATCTTTCCGGCATGCAAAATAATTCACCGCCAGGCAGTGTGTACGCGCTCGATCTGTCTGGTTTGAAAGCACCCAATGTATCGGTCTGGACTGCCTGGGATGGAGAGCATCTGATGGGTATCGGTGCGCTCAAAGAGCTATCTGAAGCTGAGGGTGAAATAAAGTCCATGCGCACCGACTCAAGGAACCTTCGGAAAGGCGTCGGTTTGTCAATTCTCAACCACATAATTGAGGAAGCAAAACAGCGCGGATATAGACGGTTGAGTCTCGAAACCGGGTCAGGCGAAGAGTTTGAACCGGCTCTTCGTCTTTATCGCAAACGTGGTTTTGAGAACGGTGCTGTTTTTGGTGGCTATTCTTCTAGTGAATTCAATCAGTTTCTACATTTGACTTTATAGCAAACGGAGGCGGAAACATGTGGGAACGGATCTGTTGGAGCATATTAGCTCTTATCCATTTGCTGCCCTCCATCGCCTTCTTCGTTCCGTCTCTGATTACGCGCCTGTATGGCGTTGCCGCTGACAATGTGAATTTTGCTTTGTTACAGCATCGCGCCGCTCTGTTTTGTGTTGTGGGCATAGCCTGTATATGGGCAGCCGTCGATCCAGGCACACGCAAATTGACCTTTGTTCTGACGGCATTTTCAATGATCAGTTTTCTAGTGATCTTTGGCATTTACGGCCAACCAAGTGCATTGCGATCGATCGCCTTTGTTGATTTAATTGGCCTTCCATTTCTGGCTTATGTCGGCTGGCGGGCCTTTTCCGCCAGCTAGAACAAGGCATTAGCCTCTGATACTAACGAAGATGGTTACGGAATTTCAGTTTGTTTGACAGGTCTTGCATTTCTGGCAATAGCCACGACATGTCATCGCCATCACTATCTCAACGCATCATCGGCCGCCTGTTCCGCACGGGGTCACCTACACTTCAAAGACATGTGGCCGATATGGTCGCCAGAGCCTCTGAAGAGATTACCTATAATCGACTGGTCGAAAATGGCTTCAAGCCAAAAGCGATCATCGATGTGGGTGCCTTTAAAGGCGACTGGACCCGGTTAGCGAGCCGGACATTCGGGCCTATGCCAATGCTGATGGTTGAAGCGCAACCGGCGTTGCGAGCCGGATTGGATGATGTGATCCGCGATCTGCCGCATGTTAAATGTGAGTCAGCAGTGCTGGGGGCAACAGCCGGGCAGGACGTAACATTTTATGAAATGGGCACGGGTTCATCTTTTCTGCCAGAAGCCAGCGATGCCCCGCGAAACGAACTGAAGTTAGAAACCCGCACGCTGGATGATGTTGTCGACGAGCATCTTGAACCGACCAGTGATGTTTTCCTGAAAATTGATGTGCAGGGCGCCGAACTGCAGGTCTTGCAGGGCGCGAGCAAGCTTTTGGAGCGCACGGGCCTCATCCAGCTTGAGACCGCAATGCTGCAATATAACGAAGGCGCACCGCTCTTGCCGGAAGTTGTAACGTTTATGGCCGATCGCGGGTTTTTCCCAACCGAGGTGTCCGGTTTCAGCCGTCCATGCAATCACCTGGTTCAAATTGATCTTCTGTTCGCGCGCGCTGGATCAGTGCTGCGACCAGAATTTTTCAATTTTTAGCAATCGGTTTTCGGAAGTGATTAATCCCGTAACCCGAGTCCCAACGTGCTAGTCGAGATCCCATGCCCGCTCGCCGTGGCTGGCGATATCCAGTCCATCGCGTTCGTCATCCTCATTGACCCGCATTGGCAGGATGAAGCTGATGCCATAGCCAAGGATTGCGGTAGCAATTGCTGACCATATGGCGACAACACCAACGCCGATGAGCTGGGCAACAAACTGGCTGCCAAAGGCCATATCATCTGCATAGCCAGTTCCGCCAAAACTCTCGCTGATAAACAAGGCAAGCAAAAGGGTCCCCAGCATCCCGCCAACACCGTGAACCGCGAAAACGTCAAGACTGTCATCAATTTTGAAGCCATTTTTGACTAGGCCGACGGCGAAGAAACAGACCAAACCGGCCACTGCGCCGATAATCAGGGATGCTCCAGGGCCGACAAAACCGGCTGCTGGCGTAATGGTTGCAAGGCCGGCAATAGCGCCAGTTGCGACACCTACAGCTGTTGATTTACCTACTTTGATTCGCTCGATCAATATCCAGACAAGCGCCGCCATGGAGGCAGCAACATGGGTGTTTATGATTGCGGAGGATGCGTCGTCGGTAGCGGTCAAAGCCGAGCCGCCGTTAAAGCCGAACCAGCCAACCCAAAGCAAACCAGCACCAGCAACGGTGAGGGCAGGGCTATGGGGCAGCATAAGTGTTTTTGGCCAGCCTATGCGTTTGCCCATCATGATAGCGACAACTAACGCCGATACACCGGCCGTTGTATGAACAACAATGCCGCCTGCGAAATCGAGGACACCAAGCCCAGAGAGCCAGCCGCCGCCCCAAACCCAATGGGTGACAGGGGCATACACAACAAGAAGCCAGAGGGAACAGAAGGCGACAACCCAACCAAAACGGGCACGATCAACCCAAGCTCCGACCATCAGGGCGGGGGTGATAACGGCAAAGGTCATCTGGAACATAGCAAAGGCAGATTCTGGGATGGAAGTTCCTTCCCGAACATTACCAAGATTACCGAACATCCAATTGATACCATTGCCCAAAATGCCATTGGTTACTTCACCAAAAGCGAGCGTGTAGCCGACCACGACCCAAAGAACGGAAGCAATGCCTCCTACTGCCATGCACTGCACGAGCACCGAGAGAAAATTCTTGGATCGGACCAGACCACCGTAAAACAAAGCAAGACCAGGAAGTGTCATCATGAGAACAAGTGCTGTCGCCGTCAGCACCCAAGCGGTGTCTCCGGTATTGGCTACATCTGCTGCAGGATCGATAATATCCTGCGCGGTCGCCGGAACCGATGCCAAGGTCGCAGCTATGCTACCGGCGAGAAATTTACTCAGATGTTTCATGAAGTCCCCTGAAAACAATATTTTGTTACGCATATCCGCCTTAGCGAATCATATTTCGGGAGTTTTCTAGTCGAGAGCGGGAGTGGACTCAACCGCGAAGGCTTGTTTGTTCTACAGTAAATACCATGCTGAAATATAAGGTCTAGAAACTTGAGCCGATAAACTCAGGCCCAGCCTTCCAGCACCTGATCCGGTGGCCGATGTCCGTCGGCCCATACGCGGATATTGGCGATAACTCGTTCGCCCGATGCCTCGCGGCCCTCAAAGGTGGCGCTACCCATATGGGGTAACAGCACGATATTTTTTAACTTCAGTAAGCGCTCGTCGACTGCGGGTTCATGTGTATAGACGTCAAGCCCTGCACCGCTGATCTTCTCTTGCTGGAGGGCCTCGATCATCGCATTTTCATCGATCAGATCGCCGCGTGCTGTGTTGATCAAATAAGTGGAGGGCTTCATCATCGCGATCCGGTCGGCATTGATCAACTCGTGCGTCTCCGGCGTATGAGGGCAATGGATAGAGATAATGTCACAAGTCTGGATCAGTTCGTCGAGGTCACTAACATAGCTGGCATTTAGTGATTCTTCGACCGCTGGCGGCAATGGACGGCGATTATGATAGACAATCGACAAACCGAAACCGGATGCGCGCCGGGCCACGGCCTGACCAATGCGGCCCATACCGATAATGCCAAGTTTTTTGCCGCCAATGCAATGGCCCAGCATGCCGGAAGGCTTCCACCCCTCCCATTGGCCAGAGCGCATCAATTTCTCGCCCTCTGCCAAGCGGCGAGGAACAGACAGTATCAGTGCCATGGTCATGTCAGCCGTATCTTCGGTGAAAACGCCAGGCGTGTTGGTGACCAATATCTTACGCGCGCGTGCTGCTGCGAGATCAATATGATCAACACCGGCGCCAAAGCTCGCGATCAGTTTCAAGCGATCTGGCGCTCCGGCAATCATTTCCGCATCGATATGGTCAGTCACTGTTGGAACCAACACATCGCAGTCCGCCATGGCGGCGATCAAGTCATCGCGCGTAAAGGCGCGGTCGTTTAAATTTGGAACAACATCGAACAATTCTCCCATCCGATCATGAATGGCATCAGCCAATTCGCGAGTGACAATAACACGAGGCTTTGCGGGACGGGTTTGTTCGGTTTCGATTGTATCGGCCATAGGGCGCTTGCTATGCCTGAAATTTACATGAGGTCAAGCAGGTGGCGCTTGATGCTCTATTGGCTTTGTGGCTATGGCTATTCGGTGCCGGGGGAATCAACGAATATTGAAGTATGCGTAAATCTATAGTCAAAAACATATCGGTTTCTTTTCTGCTGGCTCTAGGCTTTGCTTTTGCGTCGCCGGCAATGGCGCAGCAGGAGCCACCTTATTGGGCATCCATTGATGAGCCCGAGGCGCGGATGCGCACGGGGCCGAGCACTGAATATCCGACAATGTGGATATATAAACGGGAGCGTCTCCCGATTAAAATTCTCGCACGGTACAAAGCATGGCGTAAGGTCGAAGACCCAGATGGCGCTCAGGGATGGATGCACGCGCGTCTTTTAAGTGCGACACAGACTGCGGTTGTGCTGGGAGAAAAAGGGCAGGCGCAGCCCTTGCGCTCTAACCCGCAGGCTGATGCTAAGGTGATCTGGCGGGTGGAACCTGGTGTTGTAGGGAAAATCACGCAATGTGAGAACGGGTGGTGTCTATTCGACGTCACCGGACGGCGTGGTTTTGTTGATCAAGATATGATTTGGGGTGACGAACCGCTGAAATAGAAGGACGTCATCCGCTTCTGGAAATCCGCCCCGTTTCATGGCGCTAATAGTGGTTAACAATAACTGTCTCAAAATGAAACGTCTCGTGCAGTAACGGCACGATAAACATGCTTTCTCAGGCTAACACTGTGTCAATTTTGGTAAATTTGTCTAAATTTTGCGGCTGTGCATTTGCCTAGAAGGTTAAAATTGTTTTAATAACCCCTTGGGTCGAAGGTGAGAATCAGTCTCGCATAGTTACAGGGCGAAAGCCGAATGACATACGGATCCGATATATAACATTCTTTGGGTGTTGTTGATGGTTACAGCTCTTGCTGTTTCAAATTTGGTTTCGCGTGAATTTTTGGGGGCAAAAATGAATATCAGTAAAAAGATTTTAACGACATCGGCTATGGCGTTAGCCGCAGCGACATTATCCGCTACATCTGCATCAGCGGAAGTGCTTATTTTTAACGCGAGCAACTATACCGCTGGCAATAACAAGCATGGTCTCTGGACCAACAACACAAATAGTGGTGCAGATCGCTTTTATGCCTTTCAGGCCGGCACGATCTTCACCGTTGATACCGACACTGGTACAGGTTCGCTGACAGGCACTGCGATTAATGGTTCCAATAACGTTGCCAACATTAACTTGCGGTTAGGCGGCTTTCTGGAAACGACACTGGGCTCTGCTTTTACTTATAAGCAACAAGGTGGTCTGGCTTATGATCCGGTGACGGACATGCAGGACGTTGACTTTTTCACAACTGCAAGCGGGTCGATTGATATTGACGGCTATTCCTACATGCTGCGGGCCAACCCTTTTGCGGGCGGCCATGCTTTCCAATATGGATTGGGTGCCAACGCTAAAAACGGTGCGTTTGGCGGATCATCATGGTTGCTCGTCGAAGGTGCCAATGGTGAGCAACCTCGGCACTGGGACGTGAACTTCAATCTGGCTGCTGTGCCAGAGCCTGCAACATGGGCATTCATGATCTTTGGTTTTGGCGCTGTTGGCGGTGCTCTACGCCGCAAGAAGAACCGGCAGACGGTCAACTTCGCTTAACAACCATAGCTGACGCAAACAAAAAGGGGCGGGAAGCATTGCTTTCCCGCCCCTTTTTGTTTGGTTTGAATACGCGTTAGTCAGCTAGTTCAATGGCTACTGCTGTCGCCTCGCCGCCACCGATGCACAAGGCTGCGACGCCTTTTTTCAAGCCATGCTTTTTCAAGGCAGCAACCAGAGTGACCATGATACGTGCACCGCTGGCACCGATCGGATGGCCAAGTGCTGTCGCCCCGCCGTTTACGTTGAGCTTGTCACGCGTAATGCCGATATCCTGCATGGCAAACATGGCGACGCAGGCAAAGGCTTCGTTCACTTCCCACAAATCCACGTCCGCAACATCCCATCCGGATTTTTTCAAAACCTTCTGGATCGCTGAAACTGGGGCGGTGGTGAACTTGGCCGGAGCATGAGCGTGCGCAGCATGCGCGACAATATGCGCGACGGGTTTCAGGCCCTTGGCTTCAGCTACGCTAGCGCGTGCCAATACCATTGCCGCTGCGCCGTCGGATATTGATGATGCGTTGGCGGCCGTGATTGTGCCGTCTTTTGCGAAGGCAGGCCGCAATTGTGGAATTTTGTCGGGATTACCTTTTAGGGGTTGTTCATCCTTATCAATGGTAACGCTTCCTTTACGGGTCTTCACCTCGACGGCGACCACCTCGTCGTTAAAAGCATCGCCTTCGACGGCAGATTTGGCCCGAGCAAGCGATTCAATCGCATATTCATCCTGTGCTTCACGCGTCAGTTGATATTCGCCAGCGGTCTCTTCGGCAAAGCTACCCATGGCCCGGCCTTTTTCATAGGCATCTTCTAGGCCATCGAGAAACATGTGATCCATAGCCTGTGCATGACCCAATCGCGCACCGCCGCGCATCTTGGGAAGCAGATAGGGCGCGTTGGTCATGCTTTCCATACCGCCAGTGACGATGATGTCCACCGAACCGGCGGACAAAGCTTCTGCGCCCATGATGGCCGTCTGCATGCCAGATCCGCACATTTTGTTGACGGTGGTGGCTTCCACCGATTCCGGCAAGCCGCCGAGTATCGCGGCCTGACGGGCAGGAGCCTGGCCTTGGCCCGCGGACAGAACATTGCCCATATAGATGCGCTCGACATCCGCGCCGTCAATACCGGCCCGCTCAACCGCAGCGCGAACCGCAACTGCGCCCAAATCCGGTGCACTAACATCGCCCAATGCGCCTTGCATGCCGCCCATTGGCGTGCGGGCGTAGGATAAGATGACGACGGGATCGGTTTGAGACATGCGGGTTACCTTTCAAAGGATATTGACGCTGCATTGGCAGCATATTTCATTTGCTCTTCACATAGGCGCGGCATTTCGCTTTTTCAATCGCAGCATTGATCAACAGGCCGCGCCATGCCAATCGGTAGTTTCGCGATTTATCGGAGCCGTTAGTGCCAGTCTTTGTCTTTCCCATTGCAGGCGCCATAATCGGCATCATCATTGGCAGCTTCCTTGCGACCATTGTCATTCGCTGGCCACAAGGGCAATCGGCAATGACCGGCCGGTCACGCTGTGATCATTGTGAGCAAACCGTGCGGGCCATCGATCTGGTTCCGGTTTTCAGTTATATTCTGCGCGCCGGAAAATGCGCGCATTGCGGTGCTGACATAAAATCTGATCATCTTGTGATTGAATTGGGTGCCGGACTGATCGGAGGATTGGCCTTATTTGTCGATCCGGGATTGGGCGGAATGCTAGGCGCCATATTCGGGTGGCTTTTGCTGACCTCGGCTGCCCTGGATGCGCAGCACCATTGGCTGCCCGACCGACTTACATTATTATTGGCAGTCAGTGGATTGGCAGCTTCGTTCTTTGACAATGACCCTGATCTATTCAGTCGGTTGATCGGAGGAATTGTGGGTTTTGGTTCGCTCTTTCTCATTGGATGGGCATACCGCCAACTGCGCGGACGAGAGGGACTGGGCGGGGGTGATCCAAAGCTTTTAGGTGCCATTGGATGCTGGCTTGGTTGGTCTGCGTTGCCGCTGGTTATGCTGGGGGCTGGTTTAATAGGATTACTGGCGGTTGCGGCTATGCGCGTACGCGGGCAGGCGGTAACCGCGAAAAGCGCTCTACCATTGGGCAGTTTCATGGCGATTTCTGCGTTTCCATTGTGGATTATGCTGGCGACATTGGAAACAAGTCTGCTTTAGGCAAATAGACAGCATAAAGACGGTTGCCAGCACAAAACCACTCCGCTAACAGGGCGTCGATTTTGCAAAAGCCAGTCTACGGCTATGCTTGTCGGCCCCTGTGGTGGAATTGGTAGACGCGCTGCACTCAAAATGCAGTTCCGCAAGGAGTGCCCGTTCGAGTCGGGCCAGGGGCACCATTTTTGGTATTTTCGACACATCTGTTGCTTAGTTGCAACGCTTTGGGCGCTTTCCTCGCAATAATAATAGTTACGATACTGTAAAGCACGAGAAGCTGTGGACTATTGTCATCGTTTCTATCAATGCGGACAACAGTTGGAGGGTAGATCTGGTTCGCTAGATTTCCGCGCTAATAAAGTTTTCGGGAGTAAATAATGAAGATCACTAAGTTTTTGACCGCTACCGCCGTAGGTGGTTTGATTTCCGCCGTTCCTGCCTATGCTCAGGACGCCCAAGACGAAGAAACCATTGATGACAATGTCATCATCGTGACAGCGACTAAACGCGAACAAACGCTGCAACAGACCCCGATTTCGGTCTCTGTAACGACTGGCGAAACACTCCAAAATGCTCAAATTCGTGATGTTCTTGATCTACAAACGGTAACCCCGTCACTGCGCGTCAGCCAGCTGCAGACATCATCCGCGTCGACGTTCATCATTCGTGGCTTTGGTAATGGCGATAATAACTTCGGCATTGAGCCGTCAGTTGGCGTCTTTATTGACGGCGTTTTCCGTTCACGTTCCGCCGCCGCATTGAGCGATCTTCCCAATGTTCAGCGGATTGAGGTGCTGAACGGACCGCAATCCACGCTGTTCGGTAAGAATGCATCCGCAGGCGTTATCTCCGTGATCACGCGTGAACCACAATTTGAATTTGGCGGCGCGGTTGAGGCCAGCTACGGTAATTTCAATTCAGTTGTCCTTAAGGCTGATGTAACTGGTCCTATCACCGAAAGCATCGCATTTTCTGTCGATGGCAGTTACAACCGCCGTGACGGCTACTCCAACATCGTCAATCTTGATGAAGAGCAGAATGATCGCAACCGTTGGTCTGCGCGTGGACAGTTGTTGATTGAAGCAACACCAGATTTGCGTATTCGCGCAATTGCAGACTATTCTCGTATCGACGAGGTTTGCTGTCAGGTGGCTACGGTTGTTTCCGGGCCAGTTACCGGTGCGATTAATGCAGTTGGTGGTCAGCTAAACACTGACTTCTTTAGTGATGAGGCGTTCCTGAACTTTGTTCCGACCAACGAAGTCGACAATTATGGCGGTTCGATACAAGTTGATTGGGACACTGGCCCGATCTCAGTAACCTCGATCACTTCCTATCGCGAACTGAAAAACTTCTTCCTGTCTGATATTGATTATACCAGCGCTTCCCTTGCGACGGAAACGCGTGATCAGGATGTCGAAACCTTCACCCAGGAAATTCGGATTACTTCGGATTTTGACGGTCCGATTAACTTCTTGCTGGGCGGTTATTATTTCGACGAGTCAATCGCACAGAACAGCGCGATCCAGAACGGTAGCGATATCCGCGATGTTTTCGAAATTCTCGCTGGCGGTAACCCTGCCGATGTACTGGCTGGTCTGCCATCCGTGTTTAACGGAGTAGAGGCTGGTCTCGGCTTGCCGCAAGAGAGCATCTTCAACACGCCGCTGCTGACGTCTGAGCAGTTCAGCATGGACAACACATCGTGGTCGATTTTTGGTACGGTTGACTTTGAACCACTTGACGGGCTCGTGTTCACCGGCGGGTTCAACTATACCGACGACTCAAAGGACTTCGCGCTCGCTCAGCAGTCTTTCGATCCGCTCGGTCAGGTCAATCTGGTTGATGCCTTCATTGTAGGAGCAACCGCAGGTGCGGTCACGACACGTGACCAATTCCAGGCACTGCCGGCTGCGAACCAGGCTGCGTTGCTTGCGGCGGCCACCGATCCAACTGTGAATCCGTTGATCGGTCTGGCTGGGTTCCAGTTCCAACCACCATTCTTGACCATTCCAAACGCTGTCGAAGATGGCCGGACACGGGATGACAAGTTTACCTATCTGTTGCGCGCTTCATACGAAATCTCTCCGGAGGTGAACGTCTATGCGAGCTATGCGACCGGTTTTAAAGCGAGCTCAATCAACCTCTCGCGCGATAGTCGTCCATCGAATGATGACTTTACCGCAGGGGTCGGAGGATCAACATTCGCTGCTCCATCGTCGCCAATTCTCGATGCTGGTCTGGCGTTGCCAAACTTGGTCACTGGTTCGCGCTTTGCTGGACCAGAAGAAGCCGAAGTCTATGAAGTCGGTATCAAGGCGCAATGGCCAGGCATTGGCGTCAACCTTGCTCTGTTTGACCAGACGATTGAAGGCTTCCAAAGTTTTGCATTTACCGGAACCGGTTTTGCGTTGCGCAATGCGGGTGAGCAATCTGTCCGTGGTTTTGAGCTGGATGTTAACGTCCAGCCGACCGATGGATTGGTGTTTACATTCGCGGCAACCCACCTTGACCCGCTGTTTGATGATTTCCCAGGCAGTGTTCTTGGAGATCTCACCGGTGCACGTCCTGGCGGAATCCCGGCATGGAGTATTGCAACCTCGGCGACTTACACGCATGAGTTCGGCGCTTCGGGCAATCGTCTGATCACTCGCGTAGATTACAACCATGAGAGTAACACGGATATCAACAACGGACTGCCAGAGTTCAACACCAACGTTGGCAATACCGAGATATTCCGACGCGAAGTTAATCTCGTGAATGCTTCAATGACGCTTGCTCTTGACAACGGTCTTGAAGTTGGCATCTATGGTCGCAACCTTTTCGACGACCGGTACATTGCGACCGTATTCGATGGTGTTGCACAGTCTGGCACCGTTTCAGGATATCCAAGCGCACCGCGCACTTACGGCGGTGTCGTCCGCTTCAAGTTCTAAGGGAAGCTTATTTCCTCTTAAAATTGAGCCCCGCCGGGAAACTGGCGGGGCTTTTTTTGTGTTTAATTTCCCTCGATTCCAGCAACAAAGGTGCAAAAATGTAATGTGTTGGTGCATTTTTATCATTTCTGTCTGGACTTAATCGATCGATTAGTTGAAGATTAGACCGTCTGGGGGGATGAGCAAAAGCTACACTCTCCAGAAAAATGGTTCGGGATTGGGAGAGAATGATGCGTAAATCGTTACTATTAGCAGCCACAGCTATATCTGCAGCGGCTTCACCAGCATGGGCGCAAGTCGAGGATGACATTGACGATAACGTCATTATCGTGACCGCACAGCGCCAGGCACAAAGCCTTCAAGAAGTGCCAATTGCCGTTTCTGCATTCGATTCCAAAGCGTTGGAAGCGCAGCAGATTGAGAATGCCTCGGATCTGCAGCTAACGTTGCCCAACGTTTCTTTCACCAAAAGCAACTTTACCGCGTCGAGCTTTACCATCCGCGGCATTGGCGATCTTTGCGTTGGTGTGACTTGCGATTCAGCCACCGCCATTCATTTGAACGATGCCCCATTGTTCAATACGCGCTTGTTCGAAACAGAATATTTTGATCTGGAGCGGGTTGAGGTTCTGCGTGGACCGCAAGGCACTCTTTTCGGCCGTAACGCGACATCCGGTGTTGTTAACGTCGTAACAGCCAAGCCAGAGCTGGGTGAATTTAAGGGTTCAGTCGAAGGTCAAGTCGGGAACTTCGAATCCTATCAAGTCAAAGCTATGATCAACGTGCCGCTGGGAGAGACTCTAGCCTTCCGTGCAGCTGGTTTTTATCAGAGTCGCGATGGTTATACGAAAAATTTGTTCAATGACACGCGGATTGACGGTCGTGACATGTATGCTGTGAGAGGCTCTCTCAAATGGGAGCCAACGCCCGATACGACTGTCAACTTGATGGCCTATTATTTCCGCGAAGACGATGATCGCCTTCGTATTCAGAAGCAACTCTGTCAGCGCGACCCCACTGGTGTTTTGGGTTGTCTGAATAACCGTCTGGATTTCGACAAAAATAACACCAACGCAAATTTTACAGGGACACTGGGGTCTAGCGAGTTTTTTGCAATCACTTTTGCAGGAACACCGCTTGAAGCTCTCGCGCCAAGCTTAGGCCTAGGCAGTCTTTACGGTCCCGACGGACACGCAAATTTTGACGAACCTGATGATGTGCGGGAAGTTCGCACTGACTTCACTCCAGAATATTTCACTGATGAACTTCAGCTACAAGCGCACATTGAGCACGACTTTGGACCAATCCAAGTATCGGTGACCGGCCTGTATCAAGAAACATCGGTAGACTCGCGGCAAGATTACAATCTCTCAATTCTTGGGCGTGATACATATGTAACCGCATTGAACACAATTTCAGCGGTGCCAACTTTTGCTCCGGTCGCTGCGGCAATTATACCGAATGGACCTGCTGGGCAGCTGTGTACGTCTGATACGGACACGATTGGACTGGGCTCTTTCGGTGGTAATAGTATTTGTGCTGATACCCCGATTTCTCTTGATCGTTCCAACCAAGACAATACGAGTTGGTCGATTGAAGGGATTGTTTCCAGTGATTTGGATGGTCCTTTCAACTTTCTTCTTGGTGGGATTTATGCAGAGAATAACTTGGGGCAAAACAGCTATTATGTGAACGCCTTTGCCATCGATTATATTGCTGGCGTTCTAGGCGCAGGTAATGGCGGCTTTTTGGGAACACCTTATTTTCGCAATAACACGCGGGAGTTTGAACTCGAATCCTATGGCATTTTCGGAGAGGTCTATTTTGATATAAGCGACACGCTGAAATTCACTGGTGGTTTGCGTTATAACAACGATAAAAAATTCGTAGAAGCCCGCTCGACACTAGCAAGCTTCTTGGTACCTTTTGGGCAAACGACAGACGCATTTGAATCACCATTTGTCGGTGCATTTGATGCAGATCCGGGCACTCCGGGTAACCAGATTGTCCAGCAACGTAGTGTTGGATTTGATGAAATCACCGGTCGTGCTGTTGTCGATTGGCAGTTTACTGACGACAACTTGCTCTATTTTTCATATTCTCGCGGTTACAAATCGGGTGGTATCAACCCGCCCCTGCAACCGATTTTCGCAGTGCCTGAATCCTTCGGATCTGAGCAGATTGATGCCTTCGAGATTGGTTCGAAAAATACCTTTGCTGGCGGAACATTCCAGCTGAATGCAACGGCCTTCTACTACAAATACAAAGATCTGCAGTTAAGCAGGATTATCGCCCGCACGGCGGTCAATGATACAATTGACGCTGATATTTACGGCGCGGAAATTGAAGCGGTTCTTCGTCCGGATCCAGATTGGCTAATCAACTTGGGCTTCAGTTATCTGAAGACTAAAGTGACTGGCGACGAGTTCTTCAGCAATCCGCGGGATCCCGGTGGTGGGCGGGCCGATGCGGTTATCATTAAAGATATCACAAACGGCGCGAACTGTGCGGTGGTACCGGGAACAGCCGGCAATGCGGCCGGGGCTAACGCTTTCGTCAACGCAATCAACCCCGGACTAGGGTTGCAAGGGACAACTGCATTTCCCGCCGACGGTAACATTGCCTCCACGGGTGCATTTAGCATTTGTGGAGTTCTTGAAGCGCAGGCGGCTGCAATTGGCGCAGGCTTTGATGCCGCTGGCATTCAGGTGCTTAGCCCTGGCGTACAAGTCAATCTGAAGGGCAACGATCTGCCACAGGCACCGAATGTGAAAGTCTCTGCCGGTATCCAATATACACATAACTTTGACAGCGGTTGGACTTTGGTACCGCGTGTTGATCTAGCCTATACCGGCGATCAGACGGGCAGCATCTTCAACGGTAATGTGAATAAAATCGAAGGGTTTACCCAAGCTAATGCATCGTTGCAGCTGAATGGTACGGACGACAAGTGGTTCGCAAGGCTGTTTGTTCAAAATATTTTCGATAGCAACTCGATCACCGGTCAGTATCTTACCGATGCGTCTTCGGGGTTATTCACGAATATCTTTACGCTCGACCCACGTCGTTATGGCATTGCGGCGGGCATTAAGTTCTAAAGAGATCGTCACGTGGGAGAAAGAGCCCTGCCAGGAAACTGGCGGGGCTTTTTTGTTGGTGAGGTGAGGGTGGCGCGCGCTTATCCTGAGTTTGTCGAAGGATTCTGTGGGTATGGGTTAGCGCGGCTCGCGGGATCATTGGTGGCTGTTGCTGTTGTGTCCAGCCACCCTCCTTTGTAGTCGGGATTTTTTCGGGCAATCATCCGCCGGATGATTGCTCTTACCGAAAAAATGGTGCCGAATATCCGACTCGAACGGATGACCTACCGCTTACAAGGCGGTTGCTCTACCAGCTGAGCTAATTCGGCGCTGGTTTAGTGGCCTTAGCCAATAACGAGCGCTCTTTGCTTCAAAAAACGCCAAAGGTCCAGCCCTCTTTTTGCGCTATTTCATCTGTCAGCTTTGGCGGGTGCCACAGTCTTGCGTCCTGGCTGGCATTTTTCATCCAGGCTGCCGTGATCATGGCGTCTGTACTATGATCATCATAGCGTTTCAATTTGGTGGGCAGTGGCGTTCCCAAAGCTTTCAGCGCTGCCTCCAGTCCGTCGCGTTCGCGTATCTTGCTTTTTCCTTTGGGCCGGCCAGCGGCCAGAGCCGCAATGGTGGTGTAGATTTCGACAATCATTGGCCCGCTATCTGGTACAGGATCAAAGGGCCAAACGGGAATCGCCCCGTTTAATTGGTGAAGCATCCGCATACCCGTCAGGCTGGACTTTCCCACTTGCGCGGCACCAACCAGATTGAAGCAACTGGCGCTATTGGCTTGTCTGGTTTCGCGCTGATATTGCTCAACCACACGCAACCGCCCGGCACCACCGGTAAAAAGATCACCAACATGATCACGGCTGTGGCGGAAATGACGACTGGCTTGCGGATGTTCCAGAAAGGAGAGTGCATTTAAATAAGGATCGGCAGCGGAGACGCGATCAACCGTTTGCCATAACTCAACGGCATGAGATGGACTGTCACTCCATTCCGGAAAATAACTTCCTGTGTCTTGAAAGGGCAGAGACATGGATAGGTCAAAGCCGATCAGCATATCCTGCTTTCTCGCTGCTATCTGAAACAGCCAGTCACGCACATCCTCACGAGACCATCTTGGATCAGGAGAGTGAAGGGCAGGCGGTCCATCTGGCCCTATAGTAGCGACCGCTATACCATTGGGTCGCTCGGTCTTGGCGCCGGACCAATCAACGCAGGTGAAATGGGAGAAGCGACGCATGGCTATCCCTATCTCATTCTATGCCCATAAGAAAAGGGTCATAAAAAAAGGGTGAGCCCAACGGACCCACCCTTAATCTTTGCAAATTCAGTTAACCTATTTTTTGGCAGCTGGCTTCCGTGCAGCAGGCGCTTTTGGTTTGCTCGCACGCAAATCTTCCAGCGTTTTTGCAGCTGCATCACGACCACCCAAGCCGAAGGCCAAGGCCGCAGCAATACCGCCGCCGATAACCAGAGCACCGAAGGCCATGTTAATGATGGAGTCTGCTAGGCCCATATATTTCAGGCCCATGGCGACGAAAAGAACGATGGTCGCATATTTGACAATCTGTCCACCCATGCCGCCTTCTGATGCACCGCTGACAATTTTCGACAGGATGTTAGCAATCATGAAGCCAAGGCCAATGATTACGCCGCCAAAGATAACCTTGCCGCCGAGTGCCAATACTTCGTTGAGAATATTGGTGAGTTCAGGGAATTGCAGCATACGGGTTGCTGCGATCGCCGCGAACAACATGATGGCAATGATCACAACCTTTGAAACCACGGAGGAAACCGTCGTCTTCTCAGGCAGGATACCCAGCGCATTCACCGAACGATCAACGCCAAGGCCAGGGAGCACTTCCTCAATCAGGCCGCCTACCCAGCGTGCAATCATGTAAGCAATGCCAAGCAGGATGGCTGCGCCGATAACCAGCGGAATAGAGGTGAAGATCGTGTTGAGCAGCGACGTTGCAGGACCGGTAATGGATGACATATTCAGCGCATCCAGAGCCAATATAGCGATCGGAATAATGATCAAAACATAGACAATCGTGCCAATGGTCTTGCTGATTGTGCTGTTACCGGTAACTTCTTCCGCACCGGCTTTGTTGGCCCATTTGTCCAAATTCACGGTCATCATAGCCGTTTCAACGATTTGCTTCACAATATTCGCGACAATTGAGCCGACGAAGAAAATGATGCCAGCACCGATAATGTTAGGGATGAAGCCCATCACGTCATCAAGCAATGTTTGCAGCGGTTCAATCACGCTGTTCAATCCGAATGTAGAAAGCACAGCAATAAGGCCGAAGAGCCAGATGAGCAGCGATACGATTTTGCCTAGTGACATCCCGATGGATTCACCGGAACCGGTATCGCGTTGCAGGAAGCTGATATTATCAACAAGCTTTGCAAAGGCCCATTTGGCGCCTTTCGCTACGATCCAGGTTAATAGAAGGATTATAAGAGCGACGCCGATCTTTTCCCCCCATTCCATCATGAGCTCGGTGTCGAGCGCATAGTTTCCTATTCTCAATCCATCCATTTTGTTTCCCCTATTGTGAACAATTTCAATTACGCCAAAAGGTTAACACGTTCGCTGCGTGAGATATAGGGTGGAGTAGCTCAATAATGGATGGAATATGTAATCATATGTAACGAGAGTTAGGGCGCGATATCGATGACAGCGCGTCCAATGACAGCGCGCTGTTCCAGAACCTTCAAGGCATCCGTTGCATCGTTCAGTGCAAAGCTGTGTGAAATATGAGGGCACATGACGCCCTGTTCTGCCAAATCTCTGAGCATTTTTTTACTATTTGCCGCCAATTTCGGATCGCGCCGCGCGCTTTCACCTGCGCGCAAGCCGATCAGGCTATAGCCTTTTATCAGCGCGTGGTTGGCCGGAAAGGATGGAATATCGCCGCTGGCAAAGCCGACTATTAGATAGCGACCACCCCAACTAATCGATCGGGTCGCGGTTATTGCAAGCTGTCCACCGACGGGATCAAACACGACGTCAACACCTTTGCCGCCAGTGAGCGCTTTCACTTCGGCGGCAAGATCTGGATTGACTGGGTCCAGACTATGATCGGCCCCAGCCTGTTCGATCGCTTTACGTTTTTCGTCGCTGGACCCGGTTGCGATGACCATGGCGCCCTTATGTTTTGCAAGTTTGACTGCTGCCATGCCAACGCCGCCGCTGGCGCCGAGGATAAGGATGCTCTCACCCTCCAGCAAAACAGCTTTATCATTCAACGCATGCCAAGCAGTGATTGCTGCGCCATGCCAGCAAGCCCCTTCGGCAAAGGATAACGCTGCCGGCAATGGCCGGACAGCGTTGCTGGGCAAGACAATCTGTTCTGCGAAGCTATTTCCTTTGCTGCCGCCCATGACGCGATCGCCGGTCGAGAAAGTTGTCACATCCGGCGCAACATCTATCACCTCACCGGCGACCTCCAGTCCCGGAATGAAAGGAGGGTCTGGACGAAATTGATATTTGCCATAAGTCATGAGCAAGTCAGGAAAGTTAAGGCCAGCCGCCTTGACGGCTATCCGGACCTCGCCGGCTTGCAGGGGTTTTGCCTCCACCTCTTCTATCCGGATGGAGTCCGGTCCAGTTAGAGCGGTACAAACTGCTGCTCGATAGGTGCTGCTCATGAGCCATTGGCTTTCACAACGTCCCGCGTGAAAGCGGCGATATCAAAGCGATTATCTCGGGTGTCATAACCACGGCGCACGATGACCAAATCAAGTGATGGAATGATTACGAGATATTGTCCGCGATTACCAAAGGCGGCAAATGTATCCTTCGGGACGCCAGCGGTTTTGTTCATCAACCAGAATGTAGCACCATAGCCAAATTCCCGATCTGGCTGCGGCCCAGATGGTGTGCTTACATATTCGCGCCAATTTTCGGGGAGAAGGCGCTCACCGTTCCACATACCATTGTTGAGATAGAGTAATCCTAAACGACCAAGATCGCGGGCGGTGGTCCAGACCTGGCTAGACAGAATGGGGTGCTCTTGCCAATCTGTCTCAGCATAAGTTCGCGTCATGCCAATTTTCTGGAAAAACTCATAAGGCTCAAAACGGCCAGAACGCGCGGCATAGACGGCCAGTAATGTGTCATTATTAGCATAACGAAACCGGCTGCCTGGAGGATAGAGTAGCGGCCAGTTTACAGCTCTTTGGGTAACTGTAGCACCGCCCATGTAGATAGGATCAGTGCGGTTGCCCGCCGTATCGCTGATCAAACCACTCGACATACGCATTAAATTATCGAGCGTTATGGCCTGACGCGGGTCAAAAACGCTCATCCATTCAATGATTTTCGCCGGTGCATTAACGTCTGAAAAACCTTCCTGAACGCTATGCCCTATCAACGTGCCAGCGATGGATTTGGCAACTGACCATGTGCGTTGCGCTGTATGCTGGTTATGGCCATTTTTATAGTATTCGGTCAGTATCTTATCATCTTTAATGACCAGAACGGCGCTGGTTTTTCCGCCATATTTGCTGTTGTCAGACGCTGCCAATGCCACTTGCCGTAAAGGCTCGGTAATATCAGACTGTTTGATCGCTGCACCGCGATCACCCATTGGCCAAGGCAATTCATCATTAAAAGTCCGCAGTGTTGGCGACCCATCCAGTTTTATCCCGGTAAAACCAATGGCCATACCTGTGCATCCAGTCCGGGGATTCCAAATCGCCAAACGTGGTGGCATGGCGTCGCTATAGGTCACGCGAACTTGCCGTTTCACTTGATCAATGTCAGTCGTCAATGTGGGTACAATCTTGGCGATGCGATCATAAATGCCGGTTAGTTCATCCGCCTCGATATCGGCGAGTTTCTTGCCGCCATTCCATAAACCGGAACAGATGAATTGCGCTTTGTATCCAGCTGCCAGTGCCTTATCATATTGGCTTGGTTCTTTGGGACTTTGCGCGAGCGCGAGAGGTGATGCTGTTATCAAGGATAAGAATAGTCCAGCAGACAAACCAGGGCGGATGTTGAACATTTAATTCCTCCAATCGGCATTTAAATAAGCCATGACCGATGTGAGCGGCTGTATATGACCGGGAAATTTCTGCGTTCCAAATGTGATATCCGGCTCACAGGCAAAGCGGAACACATTGACATAACCGGAATTGGCAAAAGGTAATATCCATTCCGTACTTTCTAGGGACATGGACTGAGACGTGACTAGCTTATTGTCTTTGCTATATTCAGCAACTTCGGTCGCCGCGTAAACATGTTCATTGCAGTCGATCAGAATGCGCGAGCGCAAATCCCTGACTTTGCTTTCCGATGTCTCTTCATCCTGAGTCATGATGATCTGAGAAATGGAAACGGCGGTATATCCATCTTCCTGCTTGATACTCGCTTTGTCAGCGAAGAAAATATCACTGCGATAGTCAGGTGCCTTATCTTCGATGATCTCATCGACGAGATACCAGTCCGGTGCAGCGGCTTTGGTTTTTGCGCAGGATGGTCCAGCGACGAGCAATGATGCAGTCAGCACTATTGAAGTCAGCGGTTTTCTAATCACTTTTATCACGCCGCAACTTCTCCCAATAGTCCAGCCGTTCTCTGATCTTATGCTCAAAACCGCGATCGACTGGCTCATAAAATAGCGCTGGTTCCATTTCTTCCGGCCAATAATTGTCACCGGAAAAACCCTCATCACTTTCATGGTCATAGCTATAGCTGTCGCCATAGCCGATATCTTTCATGAGCTTGGTGGGCGCATTGAGGATATTCTGTGGCGGCACCAAGGAACCTGTTTGTTTGGCTGACTTCCAGGCTGATTTCTGGGCTTTGTAGGCAGCGTTTGATTTGGGGGCGGTGGCGCAATAGAGGCACGCTTGAACAATTGCCAGTTCACCTTCCGGACTGCCCAGAAAATCATAAGCGTCCTTGGCCGCCAAAGCTTGCACCAATGCTTGTGGATCGGCCAGTCCGATATCTTCACTGGCAAAGCGGACGATACGACGCAGGACGTAAAGCGGCTGTTCGCCTGCTACCAGCATTCGCGCAAGATAATAAAGCGCTGCCTGAGGATCTGAACCGCGCAGAGATTTATGCAGTGCAGATATCAGGTTATAATGACCCTCGCGGTCCTTGTCATAGACGGCCATGCGCCTGTGAAGGAGCTTCGCCAATGCAGCGGAATCAAGTGGTTCGTCGATATTGAGCGAAAACAGCGTTTCAGCCTGATTGAGCAGGAAGCGTCCATCGCCATCAGCACTAGCGATTAACGCTTCGCGCGCGCCGTCCGTCACCGGCAGAGCGCTCTCAGTCAACGCTTCGGCCTTGGTCAAGAGCTGGCCCAGTGCGGCGCTGTCTAATCTATTGAGGATCAACACCTGCGTCCGGCTAAGCAGAGCAGCATTGAGTTCAAAGGATGGATTTTCCGTAGTCGCGCCAACTAATATCACTGTGCCTTTCTCGACATAGGGCAGAAAGCTATCCTGTTGAGAGCGGTTAAAGCGATGAATTTCATCCACAAACAGCAAGGTTTGCTTGCCGGTTCGTTGCCTTTGTTCAGCCTCCGCAAAAACCTTTTTGAGGTCAGCTACCCCAGAAAATACCGCCGATATTGCTTTGAAATGCAGATCTGTCTCATTGGCCAGTAAGCGCGCTAAACTGGTCTTACCTGTACCTGGCGGTCCCCAGAATATGATCGAAGACAGCTTGCCCGCAACGATCATGCGCTTAAGCGCACCGTCTTCTCCTACCAGATGATCCTGACCGACTACGGCATCAAGATTGCGCGGCCTGAGCTGCTCGGCCAGCGGCGCATTAGCGGTAAGCTGATCCCTTTCTTGCGCTGCATCATTTATGGTGAAGAAATCGTCCATTGCCCTTTCACTATGGCATTTTCTATCTTGAAGGCCAGCATGTTCCTGCACTCCTGCCAAATTTTGTTGTCAGCAAAGCTCATGATATGATGCCGGCGGAGAATAGGGAGGAAAACATGTCTGAAACAGTCGAAAATGTAACGGGAAGCGATAGCAGGCCGTCGACGCCTTGGCATTTATGGGTGGTTGGCATTATCGCGACACTCTGGAATTCCGGCGGTGCGTTGGATTACACCATGACGCAAACGCGCAATACATCTTATATGAGCAGCTTTACTCAGGAACAATTGGATTACTTCTATGCGTTTCCTGCTTGGGCTGATGCGGCGTGGGCACTTGGTGTGTGGGGCGCTTTTATTGGTTCGCTGCTGCTATTACTTCGCAGTCGCTACGCGATCATCGCATTTGGTCTTTCTCTGCTTGGGCTGCTGGGTTCCTCGATTTACCAGATGACGACAGATATGCCGGCCAGCCTGAGCACACCGGGCATATGGATTTTTACCGTTGTCATTTGGCTGTCGATCATTTTGCTAATTTGGTACGCACGGATGATGACCACCAAGGGTGTTTTGCGTTAAACCTATCTAACGAATAATGGCTTGTTTGATAGGGCTTTGGCCAGATTCACGCTGTCGAATGAGGCGGATATAGGTTTCTGCTACCGTGTGGTTAATCTGATCCCAGCTAAATTCGTCGGCGCGCTTTTCGCCGGCTGCACCGTGCGCTTTGCGGATTGCGTCATTCTCGCAATAGAGCTGCAGAACATCAGCAAAATCGCGGATGGCGCCGGGCGTGACCAGTCGTCCTGATTCCTTGTCTTTGACCAGGCTTTGGCTTCCTGTCGCTTTGGCTGCGACCACGGGAAGGCCGCAGGCCATGGCTTCCAGTGTGACATTGCCAAAAGTTTCGGTAACAGAAGGATTAAACAGAATATCCATACTGGCGACACCGCGGCCAAGATCAGAACCTTGTTGAAAACCGGCAAAGACGGCATCCGGTATTCTATCTTCAAACCACTGTTGGGCAGGGCCTTCACCGATGACCAGAACCCTGTGCTTAACGCCGCGACGGCGCAGCTCATCGATCGTGTCGGCAAAGACATCAAGTCCCTTTTCCATCACCAATCGGCCCAGAAAGCCGATGACCAATTCATCGTCGGCAATGCTAAGTGACTGCCTCCATGCGAAGTCGCAGCGGGCTGGGTTGAAAATTTCCTTGTCGACGCCGCGAGACCATATCCCGACATCATAGTTCATTCGCTGTTCCCGTAGAACCTGTGCCATCGATTCCGATGGTGCGACCAGTGCATCACAGCGACGGTAAAGACGGCGCAATATCGCCTCGATTACCGGCTCCAAAAAAGCCAGGTTATAATAGCGAGGATAGGTTTCAAAGCGTGTATGTACCGACGCCAGCACTGGAACATCATGGCTGCGCGCCCAGCTGACCATCCGATGACCGACTCGGTCGGGACTTGAAATCTGGATGATGTTGGGATTGAAATCGGCGAGATCACGCTTGGCACCACCCGAAATATGGGTGGGAAAACGATATTCTCCACGTCCGGGGAAAGCAAAGGATGGTACACTGATCAAATCGCCCGTTGGTTCAAAAGCGGGTGTATCGGTGGTCGGTGAATAGACCCGCACGGCAGCGCCCTGGCGCAATAGATATTCGGCCAGCCGGTTTAACGCTTGATTGGCGCCATCGCGTACGAAATTATAATTGCCGCTATATAAGGCAATGCGAAGGTCACTTATTTCCATCTGCGCCTTCAAGCATAATAAAACGGAAATTGCCAATATGAACTTGGGTGGGTAGCTGTTGTAAATGATTGAAACAAAGCTTGATAGTCTGCTCATTGGTACACCCAAACCGTTTCGCGAAGATGGTGAAATGAGCGCCATCGGCAAGCACGCTGTCACTGAAGCCATTGAACTCGGGCTTTTTGGACTAGCCGGTAATCAGGTGGCTGACCCCTTACATCATGGCGGGCGTGATAAAGCGGTGCATCTCTATCCGATTGAGCATTATTCTTTTTGGAAAGACAAATATCCGGACGTGGATATTCTAGATCGTCCTGGGGCTTTTGGCGAAAATCTAAGCTGTCGCGGAATGACGGAAGACAAATTATGTCTTGGCGATATTTTCCGTCTTGGTGAGGCATTGATCGAATGTAGTCACGCAAGACAGCCTTGCTGGAAACTCAATCATCATTTTGGGCGCCCAGATGTTTTGAAAACTGTGATCAAAACAACCAAATCCGGTAGTTATTTCAGGGTGCTGGAACCGGGCAAGGTCCGTGCCGACGATATGATGATCCAACAAGAGCATAAGCACCCTGATTGGCCGCTAGACCGGCTGTTCGATATGATAATCGGCGGCAAGAATAAAGGGCAGGGCGCCGAACTACGCATGCTATCCGATATGCCTGCACTGGCAGAAACATGGCGCAAACGCGCCGCCCAGTTGGCTGACACTCAGTCTGCGTGATGGACGGGCGCGATATCCGGATCAGGCGGCAACAGGCGTAGCTTTGTAACGCGCCGATCATCGGCTTCCAATATTTCCAGCCGCCAACCGCTGGGATGCTCAAGCGTTTCACCCGTTTTCGGAATATGGCCAGCCAATACGAAAGATAGGCCGCCAATGGTGTGAACATCCTCGTCAATTTCCGCCAGGGCCGGATCAATTTCTTCCCCGACATCATCCAGCTCCGCGCGAGCATCAGCTTCCCAAATACCGTCGTCTAGTGCTTTCAGCATGGGGACTGGTTCGTCATCATGCTCATCCTCGATATCACCGACAATCTCTTCGACGATATCTTCAATGGTAACTAAGCCTTCTGTTCCGTTATATTCATCAAATATGATAGCCAAGTGAGTACGCGTGGATCGCATTTCTGCGAGCAAATCCAAAACGCCCATAGATTCCGGTACAAACCGAGGTTGACGCAGATATGGCGTGATATCTGTGGACGGCTCTCCACCCTTGGCGACCAGCGCAAATATATCCTTGATGTGAACCATACCGATGATCGTATCGAGATTGTCCCGAAAGACTGGGATACGGCTATGACCATGTTCCGAGAAGATCTCGACATATTCGCTGAACGGCGCGCTTTCTTCAATGGCAATGATGTCGGCGCGAGGAACTGCGATATCGTCTACACGATGATCACTGAAATGTAGGAGATTACGGAGCATTTCCAGTTCGACCGGAGAAATGTCCGGGTCGCTCTTGTTGTCGGTGTCTCCATCGCTTTCATGTTCATCAATAACTTCTTCGAGTTGCGCGCGTAGCGAGTTATCCTCCGCTTCCCCGAAAACCATAGCTTTCAGGCTGCGCCATATTCGCCCCGGTTCGTCATCCTCGTTACGAGATGCAGATCGACTACTGGTCCCGTTGCTATTGCTTATGTTATCGTCTGGCATGTTCTTGTTCTTGGTCTCTTGTTATATGTGTTGATCGAGATAGGGATTAGCAATGTTCAAATTTTGTAGTGCTTTGACTTCCAATGTCTCCATAATCAGAGCATCCGCTTCTGTTTCATGATCATAGCCCAGTAAATGCAAAATTCCATGAACCAGTAAGTGGGATGCATGCTCTTCCATGGCAATGGATTTTTCTTCCGCTTCGTCGGCGCAGACATCGTGAGCCATTATGATATCACCAAGAAGCACTTCACCATCATCGCTGTTTGATAAAGATTCCAATAGGTCTTGCGGTACCAAAGGAAAGGAAAGCACATTGGTGGGCTTGTCTTTGCCACGATAGGCGGCATTGAGTTGCTGTACTTCATCGTTGTTCGACAATTTTATACTAATTTCTAGCGCAAAATTCTGTACTGCAAGCTCACCATAAGACGATGCGGAAAGAGCAGCATGTGCTGCCTGTTCGCTTCGTTTCTGCCAGTCCTTACCATCTTGCCATTCTGGGCCGGTATTGAGTTCAATCTGCAGCATCTTTGCCTTCATAGGCTTCGACAATTTTACCCACTAGTGGATGGCGGACGACGTCGGCAGCGCCAAATTTCACGGTGCTAACACTGTCGACATTTTCCAGTTTTCGTACGGCATCGGCAAGGCCGGAGGTCGCCCCGCCAGGTAAATCGACTTGCTTGGGGTCTCCGCAAATGACCATCCGGCTGTTCATGCCGAAACGCGTGAGGAACATCTTCATCTGTGCTGTCGTCGTATTCTGTGCTTCGTCCAATATCACAAAGGCATCGGCCAAGGTGCGGCCACGCATGAATGCGATGGGGGCAATCTCAATTTCGCCGCTTTCAATCCGTCGTTCGACCTGTTCAGCAGGCAAAGTATCATAAAGCGCATCGTAAAGCGGGCGAAGGAAAGGATCGACTTTCTCCTTCATGTCACCAGGCAGGAAGCCTATTTTTTCGCCGGCTTCAACCGCAGGGCGCGACAGGATCAGGCGATCGACCGACCCGGTAATCAACTGCGATACGGCCTGCGCCACTGCGAGATAGGTTTTGCCGGTCCCGGCAGGGCCTAGCGCAAAAATCATGTCGTCGCGGGCCAGCTTTTCCATATAGTCGGCTTGACGGACAGAACGCGGGAAGATTGTTTTCTTGCGCGTCTTGATCATCACTTTTGGCGGGGCTGAAATATCGGTTTTGCCAGACTTTTGCGTATCTTTGGGTTTTGGCGTCTTCGATACGCGGGGGTCGGCAACCATACCAATAATCGCTTCCACGACGGCTGCGTCAATTTCCTGACCTTCTTCCAGGCGATTATAAATACCGGTTAGAACATCACGCGCTTGGGTTGCAGCTTCCTCTTCACCTTCAATTTTCAGCCTGGTGCCTCGGGCTGCGATATAGACTCCTAATCGATTTTCGATGGCAACGATATTGCGATCAAATTCACCAAAAAGCTCTCCCAATATCTGGGGGTCATCAAATTCTACGTCCAGCGTTACCAGCTTGATTTTGTCTTCAGCAATGCTTTTTTTGGCCATTAAGCAGCTTCTCTCTGGGTTATTTTGCCCTGCAGACTATTTGGCCCCGCGCTTGCTATTGTCACATCTACCATATCGCCAATCGCTAATTCAGGGGCAATGATATGGACAGATTGTAGCCATGGCGTTTTACCCACGAGCTGTCCCTCAAGTTTGCCGTTGCGTTCTAGCAATATATCGGTGCGGCGACCGAGGGCTTGTTTGTTAAAATCATGTTGTTGCTCATTCAGCAAGGCCTGCAACCGCTGCAGTCGTTCGTTCATAACTTCTGGAGCAATTTGATCATCCATCACAGCTGCAGGTGTTCCAGGCCGTGGTGAATATTTGAACGAATAAGCCTGCGCATAATTGGCTTCGCGCACGACGGCCAGTGTCTCTTCAAAATCAGCATCTGTCTCGCCGGGGAAGCCGACGATGAAATCACCAGAAATGGCAATATCCGGCCTGACTTCGCGCATCCGCGATAATATATTGAGATAACTTTCGGTTGTGTGCGAACGGTTCATCGCTTTTAATATCCGATCACTGCCCGACTGCACTGGAAGATGCAGATAGGGCATCAACGCCGGTATCTCGCCATGGGCGGCAATGAGCGCTTCGGTCATGTCATTGGGATGACTGGTTGTATATCTGATGCGCTCTAAGCCATTAATTCCATCCAATGCGCGGATCAGGCCGTCGAGACCTTGCATCTGACCTTTGTCATCTTCGCTGGTCCAGGCGTTTACATTCTGACCCAGCAGGGTGATTTCCTTGACACCGCCATCGACAAGCGCCTGCGCTTCTTTGATAAGATCACCCCAGGGGCGAGAGATTTCGGCCCCGCGCGTATAGGGGACAACACAATAGGTGCAGAATTTGTCACACCCTTCTTGCACCGTCAAAAAGGCGGTCGGACGGGCTTGTTTCTTGCGGGTTGGCAGGACGTCGAATTTCGATGCCGCAGGCATATCTGTATCAAGCGCTTTTTTACCGGTTTTAGCGCGTTCAATCAGCTCTGGAAGCCGGTGATAGGCTTGCGGGCCAACGACAATATCGACACTGGGCGCGCGGCGTGAAATTTCTTTGCCTTCTGCCTGTGCAACACAGCCAGCCACTGTAATCATTGGGCTTTTGCCGTCTTTGCCACGCAAACGCCCGATATCGGAATAAACTTTTTCGGCAGCTTTCTCGCGAATATGACAGGTGTTCAGTACCACCAAATCAGCATCCTCGCCATCGGCAGCACTCGACATGCCCTGATCAATGAGCATCTCGGACATGCGTTCACCATCATAGACATTCATTTGGCAGCCGAATGATTTAACGCGAAATTTCTTGGGATCGGATTTGTTCATAGCCGCTGCCTATACAACGGGCTCTCCGGACAGGGAAGCGGAAAGCGCCTTGGCAATCCGCCGCTCTGCCTCTGCACAAATGGTCTTGCGGTCGCCAAAATCAGCAGGGTCGAAAGGTTCAAGAAAATGTAAAGTTGTCGGGATGATACCCAAGCGCGCAAACAGCCGTTTGGCATTGTCGACAGCGGATTCCTCGCCAACCCAGGCAATATCCCGGCTGACTCTACCGAAACTCAACAACATGGGCTGCACCATGGTTGGTTTTGGCGGCGGTGCCATGGCTTGAAATAATGATGGCTTAAATGGCAGCAAACTGTGTCCGTCCGTGGTCGTGCCTTCAGGAAACACAGTTATCGGATATTTTTCTTCAATGGCTTCCCGGATGATGCCGATTTGATCGCCCACCTGCATTCGGTCGGTCCGGGATACAAAAATCGTCTTGTTGATGCGGCATAACCAGCCAATGATAGGCCAACTTGCGATACCGTCTTGCGCCACAAATGTGCAGCCTGTGACGCCCGCAATGACAGGAATATCAAACCAACTGACATGGTTGGCTACGTAAAACACATCTTGCTTGAGCCGATTGCCTTCGGTTTTGATAAGTGCGCCGCAATTGGTGGCAACTAACCACAGAAAAAACCGCGGCCATGGCGAGGGCAGGCGGAAAAGCCGCCATAGATAATGCATCGGCAAACAAGCCGCCAAGCTCAATAATATGCCTATTACGCGTAACCCGATAAGCAGTGCCCCGAACACTGAAATTGCAAGCTGGTCAGTGTCAGCTCTTTCGGTCAGAGGATACGCCATAAAGTTCCATGCGATGGTCGACCAATCGGTAACCCAGTTTCTCCGCAATCACCTTTTGCAAGGCTTCAAGCTCGGGATCCACAAATTCTATCACTTTGCCGGTTTCAACATCAATGAGATGGTCGTGATGGGCTTCGGGAACAGCTTCATAACGTGCGCGTCCATCACCAAAGTCATGGCGATCAAGGATGCCGGCTTCTTCAAACAGGCGAACGGTACGATAGACTGTGGCTATTGAAATGCGAGAATCAACCGCGGAAGCACGTTCGTGCAATGTTTCTACATCGGGATGATCCTCTGCGTCAGAAATGACGCGGGCAATAACCCGGCGCTGGTCGGTTATCCGAAGGCCTTTTTCGGCACATAGCTTTTCAAGATCAATTTTGTCCGGCATTCGTTCCATCCCAGTTGTTGGATGATACTCTATTATCGGCAGATAATAAAGCAAAGGGAAAACTGCGATATTATCCGCAATTTTCCCATCGGTTATATCTATCGAAAACTGTTATTTAGCGTTTCTTCTTTTTTTTGCCCAAGCCAATGGCTTTGGCCAGTTCTCTGCGCTGTTCGGCATAGTTGGGAGCGACCATAGGATAGTTGCTGGGTAGCCCCCATTTCACGCGATACTCATCCGGTGTCATGCCGTAATGGGTCATTAAATGCCGTTTCAGCATTTTTAACTTTTTCCCATCTTCCAAACAGACAACATAATCAGGTTTGATCGATGATTTGATGGGAACTGCAGGATCCGGACGGGCCAGTTCAGCAGCTTTTCCGGACAAGCCGGATAGCGCACCATGTACATTGTTGATGATGAGCGGCAAGTCGGAAACAGCAACGCTGTTGTTACTGACATGTGCGGCAACAATATCTGAAGTGAGAGCAATTAGCGTCTCATTCAGAGCAATATCTTCCTCTGTCATAAATACCTCTTCGTGCGACCAATTATATGGTTTTGAGCAATTTTTTGCTGCGCGGCTATTTGCATGAGAGGCCGGAATTATCAACGATCAAACTATATGATGTGTTGATTTTACGTTGCTTTAAGAATCAGAGCGATTTCTTATAGGTAATAGCATCAAACTTTTCTTTGTTAGCGCCTGTATAATAAGCAGGACGAAGTCCAATTTTCTGGAAACCGATTTTTTGATACATGCTTTGGGCTGGATTGTTTGATCGCACCTCCAAAAACATCGCGCTAGTTCCATTTTCAACTGCATCTGTGATGAGCCTATTCAGGATCGTCATCCCAATACCTTTATTTTGATATTGTGGATCGACGGCAATCATCAATAGTTCTTCTTCGCCAGCAATCTCTCTGCTGATAGCAAACCCACAAGGCTGCTTTTCTATGCTGGCGATCATTAAAAGCGTGCCCGGCAGGGACAACATCGACCGGCATTGGTGTTCGTTCCAAGACTCCCCGTAAGTGCTGGAAAATGCTGTGTGCATAATCCGCATGACGAGCTTGAGCTGGTCATACCCGCCATATGCTAGCTCAATTTCATTGCCTAGCGCTGCTGGGATAACGTCATTTCCAGAATTGGGGTTGAGTTCGGACATCGTCTAGACTTGATGGGCCGGTTGTGCATCGGGTGCACGACCATAAACAGGTGCGGCGTCCAGATATTCATAACTGTCGGTCAGTTGGATGGATTTACTCGCGTCGGGCAAGATAGTGGAATAAGTAATGTCGCTAGTTAAGCTGGCCAAAGATTGTGCCGCCGAGCCCGCAAAATGATCTGCCTTTGCATGGCGTAGCGCGACCTCGGGAGAGAGCGAAAGAAGGTCGTCGACAGCGCTGCCGTCAGCGGAAAAATTCTGAACAAAATATTCCCCATGACCGCCGATCATTACCACAAAGACGGGGGCGGGATGTTTCATTTCAGCTAAAGCCTGTGCAGCGACGAGATGCAGACACTGATATCCGGAAATTTCCGCATGCCAAGCCATGGCCAAAGCTTTTGCGGCAGACAGACCGATGCGAACGCCGGTAAAGCTTCCCGGTCCGCAATTCACCATGATCTGATCCGCACGTCCCTTGTCAGGTAATTGAGCGATCATCGGTACGAGCTTCTCTGCATGGCCGCGTCCAATTTCTTCATATGCGCTGGCTATGGCTTCTCCGTCTGAAAACAAGGCGACCGAGCATGCCGTCGTTGCAGTATCTATAGCGAGAATATGGTTGCCCATGGGTCTGGCGCTAGTCTTCAGATAATCGCGTTGAATTTATCGAAATCGGGGCGCGGACTGCGGTCAAAGATCGTCGAGGGGTCGCCATAACCAAGGGTTGAGATGAAATTCGATTTCACACTTGGTTGATCTTCAAAAAAAGCTTGGTCTACTGCATCATTGTCAAAACCTGACATTGGGCCAGTGTCCAGCCCGATTGCGCGAGCCGCGAGAATGAAATAACCTCCCTGTAGTGAGCTGTTACGCATCGCATGAATTTTGCGGCCATCAGCATCGCCGGCAAACCAGCTTTTTGCATCATCGTGCGGGAACAGCTCGGGAAGATGTTCGTGAAAATCCCGATCCATACCAATGATTACCGAGGCAGGGGCCTTCAGAATCTTGTCTTTGTTACCTGGGCTTGAACAGTCCGCAAGGCGTTGTTTGGATTCTTCACTATGACACCACACCATTCGCGCTGGCAGCATATTCGCACTGGTTGGCCCCATTTTCATAAGATCCCAGATGGTGTGAAGTTGTTCTGCCGTGACGGGTTTGTCATGATAGCCGTTATAAGTGCGCGCGGTCCGAAAAAGTTGATCTAGTGCGGCATCATCAAGTGGCTGATTCATAATGTCCCCGTTTTTTTTTGTTTCGGTTGATAGCTTGGTTATGCGGCTCTGACTTCAACAACTTCCGGCACATAATGTTTCAGCAAAGACTCAATGCCATGTTTCAAGGTTGCCGTTGATGATGGGCATCCAGCGCAAGCGCCCTGCATTTTCAGGAATACCACACCGCGATTGAAGCCGCGATAAACGATATCGCCGCCATCATTCGCCACGGCCGGGCGAACGCGGGTTTCGATCAATTCCTTGATCTGAGCGACAATATCGGCATCTTCCGGGTCATCATGTACTTCTTCTTCGGGCGGAATATGAATTTCACCGGCCGATCCGGGTTTGAACAGCGGCAAGCCAGCAGAGAAATGATCGAGCAATATACTCAGCACCTGCGGTTTAACATCGGTCCATTCTGATCCGGGGCCAGCAGTAACAGAAACAAAGTCCGAACCGAAAAAGACGCCGGTGACATCGCCCAGCGTAAACAACGCCTCTGCAAGGGGCGAAATTTCAGCATCTTCCGGTGAAGCGAAATCTCTGGTTCCGTCAGTCATGACGGTTTGACCCATCAAAAATTTGAGCGTGGACGGGTTAGGGGTTTTTTCGGTTTCTATCAGCATAGTGGATATGTGGGAGTATTTGTCCGGGCTATCAAGGTCAAATTGCATTGCTGCCATCAAAATATACAGTCTTATCGATAAGTTTTTTGCATGGCTCTGACCGGCTTTATTCACTGGCCAGTAAGATATGCCCTGCTTATAACTGCATACATGAACAAACACACCCGCGCATTTGGCCGCCTTGTTACGACATTCACCCTCCTTGCTTCACTGACGCTTCCGTCGCAGATCGCAGCGCAGGCACCGGAGAGCACAACCGAGGTTAGTGCTGAACAACCTTGGTTGTACAAAGGCAGTGACGTTCCAATCGACAAGAGTTGGACTTTTGGAGTGCTGGATAATGGTCTGCGCTATGCGGTAAAAAATAACGGTGTGCCGCCAGGGCAGGTATCGATCCGCGTCCGGATCGATGTTGGTTCTTTGATGGAGCAAGATCATGAGCAGGGGTTTGCTCATTTTATGGAGCATTTATCTTTTCGCGGATCAACATATGTACCGGATGGAGAGGCCAAACGCGTTTGGCAGCGTCTAGGTGCCACTTTTGGCAGCGATAGCAATGCGGAAACAACTCCGACACAGACCGTTTATAAACTGGATTTACCCAATGCTAATCCCACTAGTCTGGATGAGAGCATTAAGATTATTTCCGGAATGGTCAGCGCACCCGGCCTCAACACCATAGCGGTAAATGCCGAACGACCTGTTGTCATGGCGGAATTGCAAGAAAGACAGGGGCCTCAGACCAAAGTCCAGGATGCTACAAGGAAGCTATTTTTTGCTGGCCAACGGCTTGCAAGCCGGGCACCGATTGGCACGCCTGAAGCGCTAGCAGCGGCAACCCCGCAGATGTTACAATTGTTCCACCAGCGCTGGTATCGTCCTGAAAATACGGTGATTGTCATTGCTGGTGATGGAGAACCAGCCGAATTTGAAGCGTTGATTAAAAAGCATTTTTCAAGTTGGAAAGGTGCTGGAGAAGCTGGTGTCGCCCCCGATTTTGGCGATCCTGACGATAGTGGAGATAGCAGCCGACTTGTCATTGAGCCCACTTTGCCGCGATATATATCTATGGCCGTGGTGCGCCCTTGGGAGCAGGTCGATGATACTATCGCGTATAATCAGCAGTTATTGATTGATCTGTTAGCATTGCAAATGATCAACCGTCGCTTAGAGGCACGGGCCCGAGCAGGCGGAAGCTATCTGCAGGCCAATGTTAATCAGGAAGATGTTAGTCGTTCTGTGGACGGCACTTTCGTAAACATAGTCCCTTTAAGTGATGACTGGGCTGCAGCCCTTAAAGACGTGCGCGGCGTAATTGCTGACGCTACTACTCAGGCGCCATCCGAACAGGATATTGCCAGAGAGATAGCCGAATTTGATGCGGCTCTTGCTATAGGTGCGGAAGGCTATGCTACTGAAGCGGCTCGCAAGCAGGCCGATGATATTGTCAATGCAGTGGATATTCGCGAAACCGTTGCAACACCGCAAACGGCGCTAGATGTCTTCCGGGCAATGCGGAATCTCTACACACCCCAGCGATTGCTGGAGTCTACACAAAAATTGTTCGAGGGTACCGCGACGCGGGCTTTGCTCACATCGCCAACGGTTGTGGATGAAGGAAAGACAAAGCTTGCGGCGGCTTTGAATGAAAAAGTCAGCGCGGCCAGTAATGCGCGAGTGAAGCAAGCAAATCTAAATTTTGATGATCTTCCGCGTATCGGCCGGGCAGGCAAAGTCAATTCATCTGAGAAAATTTCCCGGTTTGAAATCGAGAAGCTCATTCTTTCCAACGGTGTACGCGTCTTGCTTTTCCCCAACAAAGCTGAGCGGAACAAAATAATGGTCAATGCGCGCTTTGGCAGAGGATATAGCGGGCTAGATTCTAGTGAAGAAAACTTGGCCTGGTCCGGTGGCATGGCGCTAATGGCGAGTGGCATCGGCAAGCTCGGACAAGAAGAAATGGACGCAATCACCACTGGAAGACGGATTGGTCTCGGTTTTGAAATTGATGATGATGCTTATGAAATCAAGGCTGATACCAGAGCAGCCGATCTTGAGGACCAGCTTCATCTTATCGCAGCGAAATTGCAACATCCACGTTGGGACAAGGCGCCGGTAATTCGTGGACGTGCTGCGTCATTGATCGGCTATGATAGCTTTGCGGCCTCTCCCCAAGCTGTTTTACAACGGGACCTGGAGTGGTTGGTGCGGGGTAAGGATCCTCGTTGGAAAACTCCTGACAAGGACGATTTTAATGCTCTCACGCCCAAGAATTTTAAGAAATTCTGGAAACCAATATTGGCGAGTGGGCCGATCGAGTTGATGCTATTTGGTGATTTTGATCGTGATAAAGCAGTCAAATCCATACTGAAAACTTTCGGTGCGTTGAGAAAGCGCAAGCTTGATGACATGCCAGATGATATTACATCGCCAATGTTTCCGAAGCATAAGGCCGCTCCAGAAATACTGGTGCACAAGGGTGACGAAGAACGCGCGGCTGCTTTGATTGCATGGCCTACCGGCGGTGGACTGGAAAATATTAGAGAAAGTAGAAGGCTGGAAGTTCTGGTTTCCATCTTTAATGATCGGATGTTTGAGATATTGAGGTCCCAGGAAGGAGCAAGCTATAGTCCGCAAGTGATCAATAGCTGGCCAGTAGCTTTTCAAACTGGTGGCTATATTAGCGCTTCCAGCCAATTGACGCCCGGTAATATTGATCGGTTTTACGGAGTCGCAGAACTGATCGCGAAAGACCTACGAGAAAAGCCGGTTAGTTCGGATGAGTTGAAACGGATTGTAGAACCGCTTCGGCAACTTATAGCGCGCGCTAGCAGCGGTAACAGTTTCTGGATGAGTCAGTTGGAAGGTGCGAGCTATAATCCAAAAAAGTTCACAGTCCTAAGAACATTACTGAGCGATTACACAGTAATCACACCGGAAGAAGTGCAGCAACTTGCTCAGAAATATCTAAAGGACTCGACTGAATGGAAGCTTTTGGTCTTGCCGGAAGGGAATAAGAAAGCCGCGATCAAAAGTGACACGGCTTCCTCTATGCATTCCCGATAATTCCCATTTAGATGGCGTCTATTATCGCCAATAGCTGATCATTGGTGGGGCGTTTCTTGAAGTCACCTGATACCGATTTGGCAGTGATCTTGCCGTCTTGGTCAACGACGATAACAGAAGCATAGGGAACGCCTACCGCTTTGCCTTCGGTATATTGCGGGTCGCGTATATCGAATGCGTCAATTGTCGCGGAACCTTCGTCGGACAACAATGTATAATCAAGCATCTGGTTTTTGGAAAAACGATCCTGGCCTTCGACACTGTCATAGCTCACTCCGTATAAACTGTAGCCGCGCTCTTTGACGTCGCTGACAATCGCGTTGATGCCCTTTAATTGCGTCTGGCAGAATGGGCACCACTCAACAGATCGGGTGAAGACAAAAATGGCCGGTCCGTCTTCCAATATGGCTTCGAGCGTCTTCTCACCGTTACCAGTTTGAAACTTTGCGTTTAGCGGTGCGGTGGCTCCGACAGCCAAGCCCGCATCTATCGTTGGTACTGCGGCAATTTCATCTGTTGCCAATGGTTCCGCAGTTTCAGCGATCTCGCTGTCATCTGCTGGCGGTCCAGCTTCGGTGCAGGCAGCAAATGTGAGGGCAGGGGCTACAGCAAATAGTGAGGCAATCCGTTTCAAAATGAATACTCCTGATAGTTTATCTGCGCTATTCGTAAGGCAATGCTGAAAGGTTACAAATAAAACTATTCTTGTGGCGGAAACCGATCAAAACCTGGCATTTCATGGGCAACTTTCTCCCATCCAATCTGTTCCGCAAGCTGTATGTTCATTTCCGGGATATAAGCATCGGGCATATCCAGGGTAGCTGTTTGCACATCCACCATACCGGGCAATATGTTTGCGTTTTTATAAGCGATTCCTGTTCCGCAATTGGCACAGAATAACCGCTCTGCACCGCCTTGACCGGCAATTGTCTTTAGTTCGCCTTCGGCTACGGAAAACTCATCCTGATCAAGCATAATCCACGCTACAGAGGCTGCTCCGCTGCTTTTCTGGCAATCGCGGCAGTGGCAGATAAATTGGTTGACTGGTTCACCAGAAATTTCAAATCGTACCGATCCGCAATAACATCCACCCTCAGCCATCTAACCCTCCTCACATCGAAATATGGTACTATTTATAGCACATATTTGGACAAATCCGTGTCTTTGGCAACATCTGATAATTGTTCGTCGACATAGGCGGCATCCACGGTGATGGTCTGTCCTTTGCGATCCTCAGCATCAAAGCTGATATCTTCCAAGAGTTTTTCCATTACTGTCTGCAATCGCCGCGCACCGATATTTTCCACTGTCTCATTCACATTGGCGGCAATTTGCGCCAGCTTTTCAATAGCGTCCTTTGTGATGTCTATAGTGACTTCCTCGGTGCCCAATAGAGCAATATATTGTTTGGGCAGATTGGCCTTAGTTTCGGTAAGAATTCGAACGAAATCCTCCTCCGTCAGCGCGCGCAGTTCTACGCGTATAGGGAGCCGCCCCTGCAGTTCCGGTAGCATATCGCTGGGTTTAGAGATTGAGAACGCACCGGACGCAATGAACAATATATGATCGGTCTTCATTGGGCCATATTTGGTCGCAACCGTCGTGCCCTCAATCAGCGGCAACAGATCACGTTGCACACCTTCCCGGCTAACCGAACCACCGCGAACATCGCTGACCGCGATTTTGTCAATTTCGTCCAGGAAGACAATGCCATTGGACTCGGCGTCAGTAATTGCAGCTCTCGCAATATCGTCATCATCTAGGCGCTTGTCGGATTCTTCTTCAATCAATTTATCCCATGCATCGGCAACACGCATTTTGCGGCGTTTCATGGCATTTTGACCGAATGCTTTACCCATCATGTCCGACAGGTTGATCATACCAACCTGACCAGACATACCGGGTATATCCATCGGCGCGTTGGGCGTATCTTCCACTTCGATTTCGATCTCAGTATCATTCATATGATCATCGACGACCCGCTGGCGAAAGCTCTCGCGTGTTGCTTCGCTAGCATTTTCGCCACATAGCACGTCAAGTAATCGCTTCATTGCGGCATCTGTTGCCGCTTCGCGTACCGCAGACCTGCGACGTTCGCGTTCGAGACGAACGGCTTCTTCGGCCAGATCACGAGCAATTTGTTCGACATCGCGGCCGACATAACCAACTTCGGTAAATTTGGTGGCTTCAATCTTGATAAACGGAGCGTCGGCAAGTTTGGCCAGGCGCCGCGATATCTCGGTCTTACCGCAACCGGTGGGTCCGATCATCAGGATATTTTTTGGTGTCACTTCTTCACGTAATTCAGCAGGTAATTTCTGGCGCCGCCAACGATTGCGCAATGCTACCGCAACGGCTCGTTTAGCGTCTTTTTGACCTACAATATGTTCATCCAGTGCCTTCACAATGGCCTTGGGGGTGAGATTATCTAGCATGTTTAACCTTTGATGGAGTCAAATTTATAAGGGTTGAAGTTATGGTTTCTGGCCAAAGTTCAAATTTTATGTGTCGCTATCCAGCTTTTCCACTGTGACTTGATCGTTGGTGTAAACACAAACGTCTGCAGCTATCGCCATCGCTTTTTTGGAGAGCGTCTCGGCGTCTTTTTCATAGTCGATCAGGGCTCTGGCGGCGGCGAGTGCAAAATTGCCACCTGATCCGATGGCGGCAATGCCTTGAGTAGGTTCGAGTACGTCACCATTGCCGGTAAGGATCAACGTAACTTCCTTGTCTGCAACAATCATCATGGCTTCCAGATTGCGCAGATATTTGTCGGTGCGCCAATCTTTAGCTAGTTCGACCGCCGAGCGCATCAGTTGGCCATTATGACGTTCCAGTTTTGCTTCTAAGCGTTCGAATAAGGTAAATGCATCGGCAGTAGCGCCTGCAAAACCACCAATTACGGAGCCGTCATGAAGTTGTCGGACCTTGCGCGCATTGGGTTTCATGACCGTCTGCCCCATGGAAACCTGGCCATCGCCGATTACGATAACTTTGCCATTTTTGCGGACGGATAGGATTGTGGTGCCATGCCATTGCTGCATGCCATGCTGCTGATTTTCTGTCATAAACCGGATATGGGAAATCTGGTTACCAAGTGCAACCGCTACCATTCAGCTTTGCATCATTACCTTCACTTCTTCGCCATTATACATGCGGACATTCATGGCTTTGATAGTGATTTTAGTGATCATCGCATTGAAGGCGGTCATATGGGGTGTTTGGAAATGCGCGCTAAGATCTTTTTCACTGCGTCAGCGTTCGCTCAGATGGAAGATGGTTGGATCTGAAATGTCTTAGGCAAAGCATTAATGCAAGTAGCCTTCTTCATTTTGCATTTTGGTGGCCATCACAACCGAACTTGGAACATTATCATCGATATCTTTTCCGGAAACTTTGATTCATCCCAGAATAAATTTCATCGTGGAGCTCTCTTATTTCCGTCTGCATCACTCAAGCAGTTCCGATCGCCTAAGGCAAAAAAAATGGCGACCGAAAGGCCGCCATTTTAAATTCGTTTAGCACCTAAATTCAGGGGCTTGTTGGATCGTCGTCGCTGCCGTCAGCTGCGATGACAATGCCGCCGATTACGGCTGCAGCAGCTAGAACAGCAATGATGATGCCCGATCCGCCTTGAAGTTTGCTTTCTTCGTCTGCAGATGCATCAGCACGAACAGGTTGAGAAACTTTAGAAACTGGCTGAGCAGCCTGTGCGAACACAGGGGTAGCAACCAGAGCTGAGGCTGCAACTGCAGCCATACCAATTTTACCGAAACGCATAATTTGCTCCTTCAGGGTTTTCGCATTTCACTCAATACGAAGGGCGCACTGCCATAACAATTGTTTGAAATCAACAACATTTAGACGCTTTGTTCCGATTCTCAGGCATTGTTGCAAAGATCACACAATCGCTTTTTTGGCCCATTTCGGTTCAATATTCAATGCGGACAGCAGATTTCATAACTGTGCCATCTTATGACAACTTCACCGAATGGCGATTTTGCAATAGATTTTATGGATAACAATTTGTTAACAGTTTCGCATGAAGCAGAAATTGACTAGAAATCTCGTGTTGCACAACGAAGGTGCCAAGCATCCATTTCGACTATCTTTGCCATTGGAGGTTTTTGCTGTAGCGCAGGATGAGTCAGCAACATTAGAAGCTGAAGCGCCTACAAAAAAGTGGCTGAATGAAGACACGAGCTTGTTTTTGCTAAGCTTTTCGGCCTTTTTTACGGCATTTTATTTGTTCATATTCTAAGCTCAGTCGCAGCCTGCTTAATCGCAGGCGAGATGCAGCTGCCAGCCTAGCCATGCTGCAACCACGCACATACCAGCGACGAGTAGCAATTGCTCCGTGGTCGATACGCCAACAATACTTAGTCCCAGAGCTGCCAAAGCCCCAAGCACCATGCATCCGGAATTTACAACGTTATTGGCGGCTATCGTTCGGGCTGTTTCGCTGATATCAACAGTTGTGGTTAGAAAGGCGTAAAGCGGCACCACGAACATACCTCCAAAAACTGCTACACCAGCCAGTGTTCCCAAGAGCGCCCAAGCTCCATCATGCATCATGAAAGTTTGAAAAGTATAGAGATCGCCGTTTTCTAATCCCTCCCAACCGCGTGCTATGAAAAACAATATCAAGACGAAAACACCCATTGCGATAACGCTGAAGGGTGCATAGCGAGCGGATACTTGGCTTTTTAACAACCGGTTTATCAGGATAGATCCGACCGCAATACCGATTGAAAAGACGCCGAGAAACAGGCTGGCTACGGCAGGTGTTGCTGTCAGAACATTCTCAACAAGTGGTGGAAATTGAATGATCAAAACCGAACCTATGGTCCAGAAAAAGCTAATAGATACAATTGCGAGAAATAGTGGGCGAATATGAAGTGTTGCCGAGATTAATTTGATGGACGAGCGGACAAAGTTGAAATCGATTTTTTCGACTTCTTTTTGTGGTGGTGCACTGGGAAGAAACTGAGCACCGATGCGTCCGATCAACGCCACAAAAAATACCGAAATAACAGCTAGTTCCACACCATTGCCATTTCTATCGATGATGATGCCGCCCAATATTGTTCCCGCTAATATGGCGATATAAGTTCCAGCCTCTACCAACCCAGTGCCGGCCAGTACTTCATCTTTTTCGAGATGCTGCGGCAAAATGGCATATTTAATCGGCCCAAAGAAGGTTGATTGTAGGCCAAGCAGAAATAGTGCTGTGAGCATGATCGGGATAGATTGTATCCAAAGCCCGACACCACCGATGATAGCGATCGCTATTTCCAGGGTTTTGACGAGCCGCGTTATCCGGGCCTTATCATAATTATCGGCGAGTTGGCCTGCCAGCGAGGAGAATAAAAAAAACGGTAGGATAAATATCCCCGAGGCTAGAGCGTTAAATTGAAAATCTTGCGCTGGGTCTTTGTAAATCCCGTAGGTGACCAATATCACCATAGAAAATTTGAACAGATTATCGTTAAAAGCGCCAAGCAGCTGAGTAACAAAAAGCGGCCAAAAACGTTTCTTGGACAGTAGTCTTAGGGCTGATGACATGCTGGAGATTTCCTGTTGTTGAACATTGTCAGACAGGGGGAATAGAAGGTCGCCACCCTAACGATGCTGATCGAATGCGCAAGGCGCTGGATGTTCTAAAATTTCATTAGTAATTTCATCACTAGTATCAGGATCGCAAGGATGGCATTTAACTTTGCGCGAAACCTCGTTATGGCTGCGAGCAATATGTTGAATCTTCCAAATATTTTGACCCTTTCGCGGATTTTTACAGTACCATTTCTGGTAGCGCTGTTGTGGTGGCCGAATTGGAAACTGGGCTATCTACTGGCAACCGGGCTTTATGCCTTGATGGCAATTACAGACTATTTTGATGGCTATCTTGCCCGTTCTCAAGGAACAGTCTCGAAACTGGGGATATTTCTTGACCCAATTGCCGACAAAATCATGGTGGCTTCCGTGATTTTGATTCTTTGTGCCAGCGGGAATATAGAGGGCTATAATGTTATCGCAGCGCTTATTATATTGCTGCGGGAGATAGCAGTATCGGGGTTGCGTGAGTTTCTTGCTGGTCTCCAGGTTAGTGTGCCCGTTTCTCAGCTTGCGAAATGGAAGACGACATTCCAGCTTATTTCGCTGGGTGCATTGATACTGGCTGGTGGCTTGCCGCAATTCGCGTTTATCGAGATAGTTGGTATCTGGACGCTCTGGGCTGCTGCAATATTAACGCTTATCACGGGTTGGGATTATCTTCGGGTCGGTCTCAAGCATATGGATTAGATGACTGCCATCATGTCGCATCAGCTAAAAATTGTTTATTTCGCATGGGTCAGGGAACGGCTTGGCCGCGATCAGGATAATATCGATTGTCCGGAAAATGTTGAGACGGTGGGCCAGCTTCTCGAATTTATTCGAAGCGAAGATGTCGCCTATGAGGACGTTTTTGCTGATATCGAAAAGCTTCGATTCGCTCTGGATCAAGACTTTGTTGGACTGGACGCAGCGATAGATACAGCCAAGGAACTAGCTATATTCCCGCCGGTTACAGGCGGATGATTTCCATAACGGTCCAAGAAAATGACTTTGATTCCGGCGGGGAAATCAACCGACTATCGGCTTTAGGTGGTGGTGCGATATCCAGTTTTGTTGGGCAGGTTAGAGGTGACGAGCAGTTGCAGGCCTTGGAACTGGAACATTATCCAGCGATGACAGAAAATGCCCTGCAGAAAATAGCAGATAAGGCATCACAGCAATGGGTGATGCATGGCATTACGATCATTCACAGGGTAGGGCGATTGCAAGTGGGTGAGCAAATTGTCCTGGTTTGCACTTGCTCTGACCATCGGCAGGCTGCGATCGCGGCCTGCTCCTACATTATGGACCAATTGAAAACGGTCGCTCCGTTCTGGAAAAAAGAAATATTTCAGGATGGTACCGAAAACTGGGTTAAAGAGCGGCAGTCTGATCTTGACGCAGCAAAAAGCTGGTAGAGCTAAGCGGCGTTATTTTTTACCCAGTTTTGGCTTTGCCGCATAATCTCTGCCAATAGCTTAAACTCTTCCCTGCGCGGGCTGTTTTTACGCCAAACAAGAGCGATATCCCGAAACGCACGATCAGATTTAATCGGGCGTGCGATAATGTCCGTATGCGCTAGAATTCCACTGTCGATCGACATTTTTGGCAATAATGTCAGGCCAAGTGAGTTGTCGACCATTTGAACCAGAGTGTGAAGCGAAGTGCCCATCATTTGGGCTGATGCCCTTAATTCCGGGCGATTGCAGGCGGCAAGTGCATGGTCTTTCAAGCAATGGCCGTCTTCGAGCAGCAACAAGCGGTTCTCGTCAATAAAAGCCGGATCTACTCGTTTGGGAGGGTCTCTGGGGTCATCTTTTGGAAAGGCGATGAAAATCTCGTCGCTAAACAAGACTTCCGATTCTACGTCTCCGCAAGGGAAGGGAAGAGCCAACAAGACACAATCTACTTTGCCATGGCTGAGCGAATCGCAAGCAGCATGGCTGGTTTCTTCCTTCAAATAGAGTTTAAGCTCTGGTCGTTCTTTGCGCAGGCGGGGCAGGAGTTTGGGCAAAAGAAAGGGCGCAATTGTAGGAATGACGCTCATTCGAACATCTCCAACCAGCGGTTGCCCAGCGGAGCGCGCCATATCAGAAAGCTCCTCTGCTTCCCGAAGAATACGGTGTGATTTTTCAACCATCTGTTTGCCAAGTTCCGTAAAACGCACAACACGACGGGTGCGCTCCACTAGCATTACGTCGAGCAACGTTTCCAGTTCTTTGATGCCCGCGGACAAGGTTGATTGGGTGACATAACAGGCTTCTGCAGCCCGTCCGAAATGACCATGTTCTTCTAGCGCCACTAGATATTGCAGCTGTTTGAGCGTCGGGAGATAGCTTGACATCATTTAGTCCTTCGATGAATGGGCCCGCGGTAATTTAATATGGTGATAAATGCGAGTGCAAAAAGGACTGTTTTAAATGAGTTGCAAGAAAGGACTGGAAATATCGCTTCCCCAGTCTTAGTTTGTAATTTGTAAAATCGCCGGAGAAAAATATGTTTCGGGACTTAGGTAAATATCTGGACTCCATAAAAGCGCGTGATCCCGCCCCACGTTCTCGCTGGGAAGTATTACTTTATCCTGGCGTTTTGGCTGTGGGACTACACCGTATCTCTCATTGGCTGTTCAAAGGAGAACTGTATTTCTTCGCGCGTTTTGTGAATCATTTTTCCCGCCTCTTTACAGCCATAGATATCCACCCTGGCGCTAAAATTGGCCGCCATTTGTTCATCGATCATGGTTTCTCAGTTATCGGTGAAACCGCTGAAATTGGCGATAATGTAACAATCTATCAATGCGTGACTCTTGGCGGAACCAATCCCGCCAATGGAGTGGGTGGTAAACGTCACCCGACGATTGAGGATGATGCTATTTTGGGGTCTGGCGCGCAGATATTAGGGCCGATTACAGTCGGTAAAAGATCGCGTATCGGGGCCAATGCCGTGGTAACGCAGGATGTGCCTGAAGGTGCAACGATGGTGGGCGTAAGAGCTCGGCCAACACTGGTTCAGGTGGAGCAGTATCAGGAAGAATTCACGCCTTATGGAACGCCTTGCAGTGAGGTTTTCGATCCTTCGACGCAGAAGTTGGAAATTTTGCAGTGTGAAATGGAGCAGCTTCAAAAACGCATCGCAGCCTACGCAGAGGGCCGCGACAAGGCGGATGACGACAAATCGGAAAGCAAACGAGATAGCGCCTGATGCGCTCTGAAAATTCCAACGTTTCAACTTTTCCCAATAAGAATGCGCCACCCGTTCAAGTAGGGTTCGAACGGAAAGAAATGGAACGTATCCTCAATCTCTACGGACGAATGGTTGCGGCTGGTCATTGGCGTGACTATGCCATGGACATGGGCAAGGATGCAGCCATTTTTGCAGCCTTTCGCCGGACATCGGAACGACCGCAAATGCGGATCGAGAAACGACCAGCCGATCGCAGCAAGCAAGGTATGTGGTCACTGCACGGAGAGCATGGACAGATATTGAAGCGCGGCCATGATCTGGCTGGGGTGCTTGCCCCGATGGAGCGTAAGTTGATGAAGCTGGTCTCAGATTAGACCGCTTTGCTCCCAGATATTTCATCGCGATAGCTTCGTAAAAAAACTGCAATAAAAAAGACGTTTTTCCGAAACGTATTTCTCATAGAGCCGTCATCAATCATTCAAGACATTGTTTGGGGATTCTATAGATATGAATTTTAAATCCACTCTTATCACGAGCGCAGCAATATTAGCGCTGCTACCTAATCAGGCTTTTGCAGCCCAAATTTCCAGCGAAGAAGCGGCAGCGCTTTTGGAGCGTCTCAATCAACTCGAGCAGGAAGTTGTTAGTTTGCGTGCGCAGCTTGGTAATGTCGAAACCGTGCAGCAGAAGCAAAGCGAGCAAGCCGCAGCGGTCGAGAAAGTTGCTCAGGCCAAAGAGAAAACCAGCATCAAGTTTAAAGGTGCGCCTGAAATCAAAACTGATGATGGTTGGAGCTTCAAGCCACGGGGCCGCATTCTCTACGATTTCAACAATCTTTCATCTGTGCCCTCCACAATAAGTGTTCCCGGGGAAGGCTTCTCCAACGAAGCACGCCGTGTTCGTTTGGGTGTACAGGGAAAAATTCCTGGTGGTTTTGGGTATAAGTTCGAGGCTGATTTTTTGGATGGTGTTGAAATAACTGACGCCTATCTGGACTATAAGACTGGTGGTCTGACGGTAACGGTTGGTCAGCATAACAATTTCCAGTCGTTGGAAGAAATATCCAGCAGTAACGATACCAGCTTTATCGAACGTTCGGCCTTTACCGATGCATTTGGTTTCAAGCGTAAAGTCGGTGTTTCCGCAGCTTACAAGACCGGTGATCTGCTGCTGCAGGGCGGTGTATTTACGGACAACATCGATGATTTGAGCGATGGTAACGATAGTATTGGTCTTGACGGTCGGGTTGTTTTTGCGCCGAAACTGGGTGATGCCCAGCTTCACCTTGGGGGTTCCGTCCACTGGACCGATCTTGGAGATACCATTGATTCTGTTCGTTATCGCCAACGGCCATTGATCCACAGCGTGGATACTCGCTTCATCAATACCGGCAATATTTCCGCTGATGAGCAACTGACCTATGGTCTGGAAGCAGCGGTGATTTCCGGTCGATTCCATGCGGCTGCCGAAACCCATTGGGCAAAGGTCAGCCGACCGGGATTGGCTAATCCCACTTTCTTTGGTGGTTCCATTGAAGCCGGTTTGTTTCTTACTGATGACAAGCGGGAATATAAGGGCGGTGTTTTCAAAGGCGTGAAAGTTAACAATCCTGTCGGTTCTGGCGGTTCCGGAGCATGGCAAGTGAATGTGCGCTATGACCGGCTTGACCTCACTGACGCTGGAATCATTGGAGGCACGCAGGACGGTTACATGGCATCACTGATTTGGACGCCGGTCGACTATGTCCGATTCCTCGTAAATTACGGCCATCTGTCTTATGGTAATGCTCTGGGGATCGTGACCGGAGCACCTGATGATTACTCAGTCGATGTTATCGGAGCGCGGGCGCAGATTGCTTTTTAGAAACGTCATATAGAGCAAATGGAAAAGGCCGGTTTTGACCGGCCTTTTTTGTGTCCATAATGTCAGCAAAGCTAGACTAAGCGGCTTCCGTGTCCAGAGCATAGCCAGCAGACCGTACGGTACGGATGATATCCGGGCGCTGGTTCGCGTTTAAAGCTTTGCGCAGGCGCCGGATATGCACGTCGACGGTCCGCAGTTCAATATCGCTATCTTGCCCCCATACGCTGTCGAGCAGACGTTCGCGCGAGAATACCCAGTTGGGATGTTCCAGAAAATGGCGCAATAGACGGAACTCTGTCGGACCCAGCGGTATTGTATCGCCATCCCGCTTCACCTTATGGCCAACGGTGTCCATTTCCAGATCGCCGAAAGCAAGTTTTTCGCCGGCAAGGGCAGGGCGAACGCGCCGCAATACCGCCTTCACCCGCGCTATTAGCTCGCGAGGGCTAAATGGCTTTGTGATATAGTCATCTGCTCCGGTTTCTAGTCCGCGAATTTTATCTTCTTCTTCACCACGGGCGGTGAGCATGATGATCGGAATATTGGCTGTTTCCGGCGAACGCCGCAGGCGCCGGCATACTTCAATTCCGGATAGGTTTTCGATCATCCAATCCAGCAAGATGACGTCAGGGCGGTTTTCTTTGACTAGCAGCAGTGCTTCCTCGCCATCTGCTGTATGAATAACATCATATTCTTCTTTTTTGAAATTCCAGGACAAGAGCTCCGCTAGTGCGGCATCATCCTCAACGAGTAAAAGCCTTGCGTTAGACATTATTCGTTATCTCCGCTTGGTTCCTCCAATAGATCCGTTGGATTTTCGCCGCGATCACGTTCCGGCATGGGTTCGCCCTTGGCAGCAAAATAGACCATTTCTGCCACGTTGGTTGCATGATCGCCAATCCGTTCCAAATTTTTGGCAATGAACAAAAGATGAGCAGCTTCACCAATATCCTTTGGATTTTCAATCATATAGGTGATCACAGACCGGAATATGCTGGTGTAGAAATCATCAACAATTTGATCCCGTTCGCTGACTTCCAATGCCAGATCAGCATCACGCCGTGCAAAGGCTTCCAGAGAATCACGCACCAACTGAGAGGCGATGTTCGACATTGATGGTAACAGGGAGGCTGGCCCCAGTTTATGGGTGCTTGCGATGACCGGGACGCGTTTCGCAATATTCTTGGCATAGTCGCCAATCCGCTCAACGACGCCCGATATTTTGAACGTAGCGATCAACTCGCGTAAATCGTCGGCCATTGGTGCACGCAGGGCAATGGTCTGGAATGTCAGATCATCAATGCGTTGTTCCAGGTCGTCGATTAATTTGTCTTCCGCTACGACTTCTTCGGCCAGTTTCAGATCATGCTTTTCAAGTGCACGCATCGCCTTTGAAATAGCCTGCTCGCTGCGGCCGCCAATTTCTGCAACCATGCCGCGCAGTTCATTAATGTCGGTGTCAAAGGCTTTGACGGTATGTTCTGTGCCGGTATTTGACATCTTTCGGGTTCCTTCCCCTTGTGATCAGCTTAACCGTAGCGTCCGGTAATATAATCCCGCGTTTTTTCTTCGGTGGGATTGGTGAATATGTCAGATGTTACGCCATATTCCACGAGCGTTCCCAAATGGAAAAAGGCGGTGCGTTGCGACACACGGGCAGCTTGCTGCATGTTATGAGTCACAATAACGATAGCATATTTTCCGCGTAGCTCGTGGATCAACTCTTCAATCTTTGCTGTCGCGATGGGATCAAGCGCCGAACAGGGCTCGTCCATCAGGATCACCTCAGGATCAACTGCGATAGCGCGGGCAATACATAATCTTTGTTGCTGTCCACCGGACAAAGCGGTTCCGCTGTCCTGCAGTCGATCTTGCACTTCACCCCAAAGGCCCGCCCGCTGGAGCGACGTTTCAACAATATTGTCGAGTTCATCCTTGTTGCTCGCTAACCCATGAATACGGGGGCCATAAGCGATATTGTCATAAATGGACTTGGGGAAAGGATTCGGTTTTTGAAAAACCATTCCGACACGGGCTCGCAACTGCACAACATCCATTTGCGGTGCGTAAATATCTTCGCCTTCCAGCGTAATATCACCAGTGACCTTAGCGATAGGGATGGTGTCATTCATCCTGTTCAAGCAGCGCAAAAAGGTCGACTTTCCGCAGCCGGAAGGACCGATAAAAGCGGTGACATTGTCCATTGTAACATCAATGGAAACATCTTTAATCGCCTGTTTCTCTCCATAGAAGACATCCACATTGCGGGTGGTCATTTTCAACGGTCCATCACCAGCAGAAATGGCAGGGGCTGTAGATTCTGTCATGGTCGGACTTTCAATGGAATTGGCGCTGTCTGATAATTGGGTCATATCATCTACCAGCGGGTTTCAAAACGATTACGCAGATATATCGCAAGAGCGTTCATTGTGAGAAGGAACAGGAGCAATACGATAATCGCGGCCGAGGTTTTTTCTACGAACCCACGATTGACTTCATCGGACCACAGGAAAATCTGTACCGGTAGAACGGTTGCAGGTTCAACGATGCCACTGGGCGGGGTGGCGATGAACGCACGCATACCGATCATCAGGAGAGGCGCGGTTTCGCCTAAGGCGCGCGCCATACCGATGATGGTGCCGGTCAGGATGCCGGGCAGGGCAAGCGGAAGGACGTGATGGAAGACAACCTGCATCTGGCTGGCACCGATACCTAATGCGGCCTCACGAATGGAGGGCGGGACGGCTTTGACAGCGTTCCGTCCTGATATCACGATCACTGGCATAGTCATAAGGGCCAAAGTTAGGCCTCCGACCAAGGCTGCAGATCGCGGTAAGCCAAAGAGGTTCAGGAACACTGCCAAGCCAAGCAAACCAAAGATGATCGATGGCACTGCTGCGAGGTTGTTAATCGAAACTTCGATCAGGTCAGTAAAGCGGTTCTTGGGCGCATATTCTTCGAGGTAAAGCGCGGAAAGCACGCCAATGGGAAAGGCTATGATCAATGTAATGAACATGGTGATGAGCGAGCCTTTCAGCGCGCCCCATATCCCGACTTGCATAGGGTCGGTTGCGTCAGAATTACTCAGAAAATTCCAGTTAAACCCAGTGCTGAGTTGGTCCTCAAGTTCCGCAACTCTTTCTTCTGCAGAAGCGCTACCATCACCTTTATAGGCAACATCAATTTCTGATTCCGCTGGTAAATAGAGCGTAGTCTTTGTTTCGACTATTTCCGGATCATTCAATATTTCGGCGCTAACTGCTTGCCAGCCGCCAGCAGAGAAAAGCTCCGTGCCTTGCTCACCATATTGAATTTCAACACTGGTGTTTACAATATCGCGAACACCCAATGTTCTCAGATTGGCTGCTGCGTTTGCGCCCTCAAACTGACTGGCTGACGCGCCTCCGGTCATTGCCGGAAAATCTATTTCAACGGGCAATTCGGTCTGCGTAAAACCGCGCAGACCATTGCCAACCATTACGATCAACAAGAAAGCGAGAAAACCAGCTGATAATATGATCGCACCCAGACCCAAGGCCTTAAACCGACGCTCCGCTGCGTAGCGCTTGCGGATGCGCTTTTGCATGGCGTCGCCCTGCCAATCGGTCGGATTGCGCTCTTCGGCAAAGGCGGTGGTGCTATTCATAAGCTTCCCGATATTTTTTGACGACCCTGAGCGCGATCAGATTGAGCAGCAGAGTAACGATGAACAATACCAACCCAAGAGCAAAGGCGGCGAGGGTTTTTGGACTGTCAAACTCCTGGTCACCGGTCAGCAACTGGACAATCTGGGTGGTAACAGTGGTCACGCTGGAAAACGGGTTGGCTGTCATATTCGCGGCAAGACCGGCGGCCATGACCACAATCATCGTTTCACCAATTGCGCGGCTGACGGCTAACAGGACGCCGCCGACGACGCCCGGTAGAGCGGCAGGGATTAAGACTTTCTTGATGGTTTCACTTTTGGTGGCACCCATGGCGAGTGACCCATCACGCATCGCGCTGGGCACGGCGGCAATACTGTCATCAGCCATGGAAGAAACAAACGGGATGATCATGATACCCATTACGACACCAGCCGCTAAGGCTGATTCCGAAGAAGCGCTAGAAATGCCAATCGAAACTGCAAAGTCCCGCAAGGCAGGCGCAACGGTCAAGGCCGCAAAATAGCCATAAACAACGGTGGGAACGCCCGCGAGAACCTCCAATATTGGTTTCATCCAAGCGCGGAAGCTGGGTGCCGCGTATTGGGTAAGATAAATCGCACTCATTAAACCCAGAGGTATGGCGACAATCATGGCGATTATTGCCCCGATAAACACGGTGCCCCAGAATAAAGGAATGGCGCCAAAGCCGGTTTCGCCGCGCGGTCCAGCAACAGCTTTCGGGTTCCATTCGGTTCCGAACAGGAAGTCTATCGGCGATACCATCGAAAAGAACCGCGCCGACTCAAAAATCAGCGATGCAAATATACCGACAGTGGTAATTGTAGCGATAAGCGACGCGAACAGCAGCGTCATCATCGTGATGCGCTCAATCTTCGTCCGTGCTCTCAGTTCCGGTTTCAAACGAAGCCAAGCAAAAACACCGCAAGCAAAGACCAATAAAACAGCCGCAACCATTCCGATTGTTCGGTAATAGGATATGGCGGTTTTGTAGGGCTCAACCATCGATGTGGAGAGTGGATTGAATGCCTGGACTTGCTGGCCCGATGCGATGGACCGCGCCTCAGCCAGTATGGCACCTCGCGCGAATGGATCCTGTGGAAGTTGCTCTGCAGCAGGGCTGGTTAAAGCTGCATCGGTAATCAGCGCCGGGCTAGCGATGTTCCAAATGATCAGAAATAAAAGGGCGGGGCCGATCGCCCAAAGGGCGACATACCAGCCGTGATAATTGGGGAGCGAATGTACCTCTCCCCTTTTTGTGCTGTTCGCCGCAAAGCGATTCGCTTTTACGCGGCCGAAAAACCAAGCAATGCCGCCAAGGACAATGATGAGCAGGAAGAGAATAGAGCCTGTCACGGTAAAATAACTGATCCTTGGTTAGGAATATGTATCGCGGAATGCGAACGCTTTAAAAAAACCATTCGCATTCCGCTAGAAGTTTATTTCAGTTCAGTACCGGTCAAGACTGGAAGATTTTTTACAGTGTCAGCCATTTGCGTACGAACGTCATCAGGCGATGCGATCAGGCCGGCTTTCACAAGATAGCCTTCCGACCCACCTGCGTTGACGAATTCCGTCAGATATTCCTGCAGGCCAGGGATAACGCCGACATGCTGTTTTTTGGCATAAATATAAAGTGGACGCGCACCCGGATATTCACCCGATGCAATTGCAGCATATTCAGGCTCAACATCGGAAACAGCGACGCCGCGAACGGAATCGGTGTTTTCTTCGAGGAAGCTATAGCCAAAAATTCCGAGGCTGTTTGGATTGGCTTTTAGCTTCTGGACAATCAAATTATCATTTTCACCGGCGTCGATATAGGCACCATCAGCACGGACATCGTGGCAGATTGCATCATATTCGTCTTCGTTCGTGTCTTTTAGCGCTTTGGTCGTAGCGTCGGTCTTGCAGCCCACTTCCATGATTAGTTCGGTGAGCGCGTCGCGTGTACCGGATGTCGATGGGGGACCATATACGCTGATGGCAAGATTGGGGAGCGAAGGATCAATATCTGACCAATTTTTTACTTCATTCTTTTTGCCATAAGGCCGTTCAGCAATCGCTTCGTAAATCTGCGTTGGCGTCAATTTAATGGATGGACCTTCATTTGCTTGGGCAATCGCGATGCCGTCGATGCCGATTTGGACTTCGATCACATCAGTGACGCCATTTTCTTTGCACATCTCAAATTCGGTAGCCTTCATGCGGCGAGACGCATTGGCAATATCAGGCGTGTTGGCGCCAACACCCGCACAGAAGAGTTTCATTCCGCCGCCAGTGCCGGTTGATTCTAGAATAGGGGAAGTGTTTGCACCGTCAGCGCTAAACTGTTCAGCAACCGCTTTTGCAAAAGGGAAAACAGTTGAAGAACCGACAATCCGAACTTCACTGCGCGTACCGCCTTGTCCGCCGGATGCTTGGTCCTGACATGCTGCCAAAGCCAGAGTGGATACCGCCAAAAGAGCGACTTTTTTAAACATTTGCTGTCCCCGTTTTCTATGGAGTGTTGAAAAATTGGCCAAGAATCGCATGAGATTTTCGACCGGTTGAACAGCGTTTAAAAGTCGGCAGTGTCCTATTGATTACATATTTGTGACAGTTATATTACATTCGAGGTGCCAGCATTGTCACTTGGTGATTTGATGACGGGCAAGAAGACTGCCACGGTTGTACCAACCCCTTGTTCACTGGCGACTTCCATTCTGCCGCCATGCCGCTCTGTAATATGCTTTACGATCGCAAGGCCCAGCCCGGTTCCGCCAATGGATTTGCTACGCCCCTTGTCGACGCGGTAAAAACGTTCTGTCAGCCGCGGGATATGTTCTGCCGCTATGCCTTCGCCTTGATCGGTGACAGACAAGCGCAGCATCGAGCCGTTTCGATTAGGTTTAACCGTAACCGATACAGGGCTGCCTCGCCGTCCATATTTATAAGCATTGCTGACCAGATTATGGAGCAATTGGGAAAGCTGCGCATAATCACCTTGGACCATTGGCAAGTTGTCTGGCAGCGAAACGATAAAATTGTCGTCCTTCTTGTTACGCCCATTCAGGAAAACCGCTTTCACTTCCGCTACTAGGTCGGCCAGATTAATCGGCTCGGAAGGTAGTTGGTATTTTTCTGCTTCGATGCGGGAAAGCGACATCAGGTCTTCAACCAATCGCTGCATGCGATCGGCTTCCTGATACATGATTGTCAGGAATCGAGCGCGTGTGTCTTCATCTTTGCCAGCTTCCGGATTTTCCAGTGTTTCGATAAAACCTTTTATGGCGGCAAGAGGCGTCCGCAGTTCATGGCTGGCATTGGCAACAAAATCAGTACGCATCCGTTCAGCGGCATAACGACTACTTTGGTCCGACAGTTGGACAAGTTTTAGTCCGTCATTCAGCGCATGAATGCGCAATTCCCAGCGTTGATCGGCGCTGCCGACTCCGACCAACAAAATCGGCTCTCCTGTATGTTCGGCATTGGGATTGGCAAGCCGGTCTGCGGCGGCAGGGTGGCGAATGGCTACCCGCACGTCTTCGCCGATGATGTGATTGCCGAGAAAATTCTTGGCTGCCGGGTTGGCTGCCGCCACCTTGGCATTACGAATGAGCAAAATCGGGTCGGTAATCGGATCTATAACATCCTGATAGGCCTCGGCTCTTCCTTGGTACAATATGCGTTTCTTCTGACGTTCCAGCGCGCTGAAATCAGGCTGCGGCGGTGCATGATCCTCCAACGCAATAATGGCCAGGGCGACAACACCAAAAGCCGACATGATGATGATTTTGGTCAATGCAGGGGATGTTTGGGCAGCAAGAACCGATCCTCCGATGATGAAGAGAATCGCAAAAATCAGCCGAAAAGGAGAAATTGTGTTCATATATGCCGTTGCGATGAAATTTGGTGGCTATGTTTAGGCGGGTTTGCGCAGAAACAGCAATGGCTATGTAAGAATTGTAGTTGGCTAAATCACTTTGGATGTTTCGGTTAGGTATCAGCCGTTAAGCATTTCAGCCGTTTTGTCCCGTTTATGGACGACGATTTGCAGGTGCGACTGTTTACTCGCATTTAATCGTTTTTCCCTTTAAGGGCGAAATTCAGAGGGAGCTTTAATGCCATGACGGACACTCCAAACCAGAATGACAGGCCTTCCGAATCCACCAGTGATTCTGAAAATGCCACTATCGTAACACGCCGCCGTGCGTTGATGATGGGCGCTGTCACAGCTTCTGCTGTTGTGAGCATCAAGCCAGCTTTGGCGCAGACCGCTGGATCCGTGCTGAATTGCGAAATTCCGGTGCCGGGAAACCACGCAGCGGGCGGCTATATCGGCCCCGACGGCAAAATAGTCTCGCCCGACACACCGGGCGCTTTTCCGCCAGCAGGCCGCAATTTTACCGGCGAAGAAGTGAAGCGTGCGATGAATGGCCGGTCGTTGCCAGGCACATCCTATGATCAGTCCAAAGCCTATGTGAACTATATTCGCCGGTTACAATCCGGGCAAAGTGGCTTTACCTGTTACGCATCCTTGCAAATGCCGCGTTAGGGTTTGTGCCGATTTTTCGGCTTCAAAGCCAATGCTTATTAACATATTCATGCTAACGGCTTTTTTCGAATGATTTGCCGTGATCAGGAATAGTGTAACCGCCCATGAGTCAGCTTTATCGCGCAGCAGCCCCTGACGGACTGATCCAGCACCCACTGGATAGCATGACTCTGGTCTTCCAGAGATCATCCGGGATTACGCATGTGATTGCCGATCCAGTGCCTGCGATATTTGAGGTGATGGCCGAGGAGGCGCTGACCGCTGACGATATCGCACAGAGACTCTCGGCAAGCTATGACTTGGAAAATAGTGGTGATGCCGCCGATATTGTGTTTGCAAGGCTGGTTGAGCTTTGCTCACTCGGTCTTGTGGAGCGAGTTTAGGGCAGGTGAAGGGGCTTCATCATCTTTACCTGACTGTCGGTCCGGCACGATTCCGGGTAGCGTCTACATGGCAGAAGCCGCTGGATCAGCTGGCCGTGCTATATAAGGATTATCCAGCATCGCCAGACGATTATGCAGATTTCACGGTTCGATTGGAGCCTGAAAAGCCGTGGCGGCGCTATATCCGGCCATCGGTTCATATTTCGGGCGACTATTGGCTCCCTGATGCCGCGCCCTTGCCGTTGGGCCAGAGCCTGTTAGCCGCAGAAATGGGCATGAACCTGCAAATGGCGCTGGGCTGGCGGCGGCATCTCTTGTTGCACGCCAGTAGCGTTGAAAAGGATGGTAAGGCGCTCCTGATGACCGGCTTGTCCGGTTCCGGGAAGTCCACGCTGTCCGCCATGCTCGCGGAAAAAGGCTGGCGGTTCATGGGTGATGAATTTGCCTTGCTCAATCCAGAAACGGGCATGGTGCATAGTTTTCCGCGGTTGATCAGCCTAAAAAATGAGGCGATTGCTGCTATGCAGGCGATTGTGCCCGACGGTCGTTTTGGGCCCTTGATGAAGGATACAACCAAGGGCGATATTCGCCATATCGTCCCCCCGCTGGATGCGGTGAACAGGATGGCGGACACCGCCAAACCTGCTTTGCTGCTGTTCCCACGCTTTGGATATGATCCTGTTTTACGGGATATGGGCAAGAGCGAGATTTTTGTGCGCCTGACCCAGGCATCGACCAACTATGTGGCTCTGGGCGAGACAGGCTTTCGGTCTTTGACCCGTTTTGTCGATACGGTTCCTACGAAAGCGATGGACTATCAATCGAGTGATCAGGCGGAAGAATTAATCGATGGCCTCTGGAGCCAGCTGCCATGATGCGTAATGCCCAACTACTGGTTGATGCGTTGCGCGAACCTGGGAGCTCCCGCTCGCTTGACGGGAGAGGATGGACGGAGCTCATCAGTATTGCCCGGGCAGAATCGCTCATCGGCAGTTTGGCCCATCGTTTGGACGGCATTGCTGTGCCAGAGCAGGTTAAACCCATTCTGAAAGATGCGATTCAAGCTACTGATTTGGCGCGATTACAGGCGCTTTGGGAGGCGGACTGCGCGGGGCGGGGCCTTGCATCACTAAATTGCAAGACGGTGCTGATGAAGGGCACAGCCTATGTCGCAGCGAACCTTGACGCAGGTATCGGGCGCAGCATTGGCGACCTTGATATCATGGTCGCGCGGGATCAGTTGCCCGCTACCGAAGAAGCATTGCTGGACGCGGGTTGGGAATGGGTAAAGCCAGACCCTTATGATGACCAATATTATCGCGATCATATGCATGAGCTGCCGCCGTTGATCCACCGGGAGCGGGATCGGATGATTGACGTGCATCATACGACTTTGCCGTTGACCGCTGGGCCAACGCCTAATGCGCAGGCGATGCTGGATGCATCGGTCAAGCTGGATTCCGGCCTTTATGTGATGGCACCTGCCGATATGTTGCTCCATTCGGTGGCTCATCTGTTTGCTGATGGTGATTTGGCGGGGGGATTGCGCAATCTGTGGGATATTGACCGGTTGGTCCGGCAATTTTCTGAAGCAGACGAACTATTCTGGACGGAATTAGGCGCTCGTGCCAAATTGCATCAATTGGTCCCACATCTGGCGCGCGCTCTACGATTGGCCGCTGGGCTATATGGTACGCCCGTTCATAAATATCACGCAGGCCGCACGAAATTGGCCGATTACCTTTATGTCCGCCGCCTGCTGGCGAGAGATGGGTGGGGGCGTGAAATCCGAAAGTTCACACGGCAAGCCTTCTATATCCGCTCTCATTGGCTCAGAATGCCGCCGCTGATGCTTGCCCGCCACTTGTGGACAAAGTGGCGCAAAGCGTGATGTTTAAGACTTCAGCTTGACCAGCGTGGGCACAAGCTCATCATAGTGATCAATAATCGCATCGGCACCCAGTTCTTCGACCGGTTGATGCAGAAAGCCGAAACTCACTGCGACATTGGGAATACCGGCATTCTGCGCGGCCTGAATGTCGAAAATGCTGTCGCCAACAAAAGCAGCGGGCGTTTGCTGCACTACACCGTCACAGCGCCGGATCATTTCGTCAATCGGATCGCGCTTGGGTTTGCTGCGTCCTTTGCCCATCGTATCGCCGCCAATAACGGTGACAAAGCGTTCAATCATTCCGACATTGGTCAGCAGTTTTACCGCCAGACTTTCGAATTTGTTTGTGACCACAGCCAGCTTTATATCCTGATCCTGCAAGACATCCATTGCGTCGATCAGTCCGGCAAAGGCCGGCGCATTATGACCCAAATTGGCCTCATAATGGTCGATCAAGATGGGCATCAGGCTTTTGACCAGATCCTTGTCACTGCCGCCGGACTGTTCCAGCGCCATTTCCAGCATATGCCGGGCTCCCATGCCGACCAGCGAACGGATAGACTGCTCATCCACTTGCGGGCGGCTGGCACTGACCAGCGCATGGTTAAGGGACGCGGCCAGTTCCATGCTGGTATCGAGCAACGTGCCGTCCAGATCAAAGCCAATGATATCGAAAGAAATTTCTGTCATAGTCCCTGCATAGAACCGATCTTGCTGGCATAAGCAACCGCATCATGGCATGGGGCGCAAATTCAGCGTGTAGAACGGGATATTCGGAGTTTTTTGCATGAGCGATCGTCCTTTAGCAGCCATCATATTAGCCGCCGGACAAGGCACGCGGATGAAATCGGAGACGCATAAGGTATTGCACCCGATTGCGGGCAAACCGATGCTCCATCATCTGCTCGATACAGTCGATTCCATCGGCGTCGAGCGAACGGTTGTCGTCGTTGGCGCGCGGCGTGAGCAAATCGAAGCGAGCGTTGAAGGGCGTAATGTCGCAATTGCCGTGCAGGACGATCAATTGGGCACCGGCCACGCGGTCGCGCAGGCCCATGATGCGCTTAAAGGCTTCGCTGGTGATGTGTTGATCCTTTACGGTGATGTTCCGATGGTTAGCGCGGCGACGATGCAGGAGATGATTTTTCGCCTGAATAACGGGTCAGACCCGCGCGCGGTTGTACTGGGTTTTCGTCCCGATGATGCCGGTGCTTATGGCCGGATCATCGCCGATGATCAGGGCGAAATCGAGAAAATGGTCGAGTTCAAAGATGCCAATGAGCAGGAACGAGCGGTCAATCTGTGCAACAGCGGGCTGATGGCGGCACGCTCGACGGATTTATTCATTTTGCTCGACCAGATCAGCAATGACAACGCAGCTGGCGAATATTATCTGCCGGACATTGTCATGTTGCCGGGTCAGCAAAGCGCCGTGATCGAAGTGGATAATCCGGCACAGGTTGCCGGCGTGAACAGCCGGTCGGAACTGGCTGCGGTCGAAAGCGAATGGCAAGAGCGTCGCAGGGCAAAGGCAATGGCGAATGGCGTCAGTCTGATTGCACCAGAAACTGTTTGGTTTTCGCATGATACAGAAATATCATCAGATGTTGTCATAGAGCCCAATGTCATTTTTGGGCCGGGTGTCACGATCGCCAGTGGCGCAAAAATATACGGCCACAGCCATATAGAGGGCGCGGCTATCGGTCCGAAAACCAATGTTGGTCCGTTCGCCCGATTGCGACCGGGTGCGGTGCTGGAAGAAGGTGCCAAGGTCGGTAATTTTGTTGAGATGAAAAAAGCGGTGTTGGGCAAGGGCGCAAAGGCCAATCATCTGACCTATCTGGGCGATGCCGAAGTGGGCGAGGGCGCCAATATCGGCGCGGGCACAATCACCTGCAATTATGACGGCTATTTCAAATACAAGACCAAGATCGGGAAGGGTGCGTTTATTGGATCGAATAGCGCGTTGGTGGCACCAGTGACGATTGGTGATGGTGCAATTGTGGGAGCAGGCGCTACGTTGACGAAAGATGTTCCTGAAGACGCGTTAGCGTTAGTGCGCGCCGAACAAGCTGGTAAGCAGGGCTGGGCGAAGAAATTTCGCGATGCGATGACCAGGAAGAAGGCTGGAAAATAGGGAGGTTGCTATAGTTGATATCGCTGTTTCCGATTTTATCGCGTCTTGGAATACATCCAATTTCGCGGCGTTGAATGATACTCCTTGGGATATTACGAAAAGAGCTGGTGAGCATATACTTGCGGCGATGGACCGCTTGGATTCCAACTATGTACGTTCCGGCGAAGCAGCTATCCATCGGTCAGCTGAGATAGAAGACAATGTTGTCCTGAAAGAGCCAATGATAATCGGACCTAATTGTCTGGTTGCAGCGGGTGCTTACCTGCGTGGCGGCGTGTTTCTAGAAAAAGATTGCATAGTCGGCCCCAATTCGGAGTTAAAAACAACCTTCATGTTCAGCGGGTCGAAGGTTGCGCATTTAAATTTTGTGGGCGATTCCATTATTGGAAGCGGCTCTAACATTGAGGCTGGAGCTATTATCGCCAATTATCGAAACGAAATGGAAGATAAGGCTATTCGTATCCGTTACCGTGATTCCATCTTGGAAACCGGAGTTGAAAAGTTTGGAGCATTGTTAGGAGACGGATGTCGGATCGGGGCGAATGCCGTGATCGCTCCTGGCGCTTTACTTGATCCCGGTCATATCACTCGCCGACTTGAATTGGTCGATCAATACCCTTTAAGCGCATAACTTCATTGACATGATATCATGATATGATATCGATATATCATGACTCGCATACTCGCTGATCTATCCGAAGAAGATGTCCAGTGGCTCGACGCGCAGGCGGTGCAGCAGGGGACGTCGCGGGCGCAATTGCTTCGCGATGCAGTGGCGGCGTTTCGGGCGGATGCTTCTAAACAAGGTATCGAGAAGTTTTTCGGTATCTGGCGTGATCGCCGCGAGGTTGCCGATCCGGTCGCTTGGCAACGGCGTGAACGTGCGTCCTGGACGCGGCCCTGGGATCCCGATTATTGGGATGTACGGAAGGAATTTCCGGACCTGTTCGATGCCGATGATGACCGTGAGGCCGAGCGTTATCGCCGGAAAGGTGGCTCGTGAACGAAGCGGTTTTCGATAGCAACATTCTGTTCGATGCGCTCAACGATGTTGGCCGCGCCAATGTCGAGTTGCAGCGCTATGACCGCCGCTATATCAGCCGCCTGACCTGGGTCGAGATACTGACCCGCGCGCTACCGGACGACGGAGACCGGGCTGAGGACTTCCTTTCCTATTTCAATATTATCGAGGTGAACGAGGAAATCGGTCGGCGGGCGGCTTTGCTGCGCAGTGACCGGCGGCGGCTTAAGGCTATGGACGCTGTCATTCTCGCCTCTGCCCAGCTTACCGGGCGCATCCTCATCACCCGTAATACGCGTGACTTTCCGGCGGAAATGCCGGGTATTCGCGTTCCCTATACTCTATAAGAAGAAAGCCTCAAGAATATGTGCGGAATTATCGGAATTGTTGGCAAGGACGCGGTCTCGGACCGCCTAGTCGATGGTCTCAAGCGGATGGAATATCGCGGCTATGATAGCGCCGGAGTATGCACGGTCCATGACGGCCAGCTGATACGCCGCCGCGCCGAGGGAAAGCTCAAAAATCTTGTCGAGGTGCTGAAGCAGGACGATGCGGCGGGGACGATCGGGATTGCCCATACCCGCTGGGCCACCCATGGTGCGCCGACGACCAACAACGCCCATCCGCATGCCACCAGCGAATTAGCGCTGGTCCACAATGGCATAATTGAGAATTTCAAACCGCTGCGGGAAGAACTGTCCGCGCGAGGGCGCAGTTTTGAGAGCGAGACCGATACAGAGGTGGTAGCACATCTCGTCAGTGAGCAGGTCGAGACCGGCAAGACTCCACAGGAAGCGGTGCAGGCCGTTCTCCCACAATTACGCGGGGCATTTGCTCTGGCGATTGCCTTCAAGTCTAATTCCGATCTGCTGATCGGCGCTCGGCTCGGTTCGCCGCTGGTCGTCGGCTATGGCGAGGGCGAGACCTATCTTGGCTCGGACGCGCTGGCGCTCGCACCGCTGACCCAGAAAATCGCTTATCTCGAAGAGGGTGACTGGGTAGTCGTCACCAGCGACGGCGCGCAGATTTTTGATAGCGCCAACCAACCGGTCGAGCGTGAGGTGACAACTTCCGGTGTGTCCGCAGCGACCATCGAAAAGGGCCAGTATCGCCATTACATGCAGAAGGAAATCTTCGAACAGCCAACGGTCGTGGCGCAAACCCTGCAAAGTTATATCCGGCCGCTGGAGCAGCAGGTTGCGTTGCCTCAAATGGATTTTGATCTCAAGGATATTAAACGGATTACCATCGTAGCCTGCGGGACCAGCTTTTATGCTGGAATGGTTGCAAAATATTGGTTTGAGACCTTTGCCCGCGTACCAGTCGATCTCGATGTCGCATCGGAATTTCGCTATCGTGATCCGGTTTTGGAACCTGGCGGCCTCGCGCTGTTTATCTCCCAGTCTGGTGAGACGGCAGATACGCTTGCCGCTCTGCGCCACAGCAAGGAGCAGGGCCAGAAAATCGCAGTGGTGGTCAATGTTCCGACTAGTTCTATGGCACGCGAAGCTGACCTTTTGTTGCCAACCCATGCCGGTCCGGAAATCGGCGTGGCGTCTACAAAAGCATTTTCCTGCCAGTTGGCCGTTCTGGCTGCGCTCGCTGCGCATCTTGCTGTGGTGAAGGGCAAAATGTCGCGTGATGAAGAGCATGAAGTCGTCGAGCATCTTACCGAAGCGCCTGCGGCATTGAATGCGGCGCTCGCCCATGATGAGGACATATCCGATATGGCCCATCTTATCGCGCCGGCTCGCGATGTGCTCTATTTGGGGCGTGGTCCGGATTACCCGTTGGCGCTGGAAGGGGCGCTTAAGCTAAAAGAAATCAGCTACATTCATGCCGAAGGCTACGCATCGGGTGAGATGAAGCACGGCCCCATCGCGTTGATTGATGAAGCCGTACCGGTGATCGTACTGGCGCCGTCTGGACCATTGTTCGAAAAAACGGTTAGCAATATGCAGGAAGTGATGGCGCGCGGCGGCAAGGTTGTACTGATTTCCGATGCAGCGGGTTTGGCTGAAGCAGGAGAGGGGTGTATGGCAACCATTGAAATGCCTAAGGTTCATCCTTTGATCGCGCCGCTAGTTTATGCTGTGCCCGTCCAGTTGCTCGCCTATCATGTGGCGGTCGCAAAAGGTACAGATGTCGATCAGCCTCGCAATCTCGCGAAATCGGTAACTGTGGAGTAGAATATGGCCACCAATCCCTCGCTCGTTACGGTTGAAACCGCGAGCGGCAAGTTTCAGCAAACTGTCCGTGTCGGCAAGCATGTCTTTCTTGCTGACGAACCCGTGTCATTCGGTGGAGAGGATAGCGGGCCATCCCCCTATGATCTACTACTCGCGGCATTGGGAACTTGTACTTCCATGACAATGAAAATGTACGCAGACCGCAAAGGCATTCCGCTGGAAGGCGTGCATATTGAACTGGAACATAGCCGCGAACATGTCGATGATTGCAGCACGTGTAGCAATGATGACAACCGGATTGATGTGATTGATCGCGCCATAACCATCACAGGGGATTTATCGGACGAGCAGCGCCAGAAGTTACTCGAAATTGCTGATAAATGCCCAGTCCACCGGACGCTGGAGAATCGGATTGATATTCATTCTACCGAGGTGCGATCGTGATCGAAGTCGCGGGTGGGTGCCATTGCGGCGCGGTTCGTTTCACCGCGAAAGCCGAAGGCCAGCCCGAGATGTTGGATTGCAACTGCTCGATTTGCGCGCGTACGGGCTTCTTGCACCTGTTCATCCCACATGATCAATTCAATCTGCTGAAAGGCCCAGATGATCTAACCAGCTATAAATTTGGCAGCGGGCAGGCGGATCATTTATTTTGCAAGCATTGCGGCGTCAAAAGTTTTTACCAGCCGCGATCACATCCGGGCAGCTGGAGTGTGAACTACAACTGTCTGGACGCGGGACATGCTCTGCAACCCAATATCACGAAATTTGACGGACAGAATTGGGAAGCCTCAAAAGCCAAGCTGTAAAAAAGAAAACGGCTCGCCGGTTTCCCAGCGAGCCGTCTTTTGTTTCTGACCGTTAGGTCGATTTACGCGAGGTCGAAGCGATCCGCGTTCATCACCTTGGTCCATGCCGCGACGAAGTCTTGGACAAACTTCTCTTCATGACCGCTTTCCGCATAAACTTCGGCGACGGCCCGGAGCTGTGAGTTGGAACCAAAGACCAAATCGGCGCGGGTTCCTGTCCAGCGCTGTTCACCGCTGTTCCGGTCTTTGCCGACAAACTCTTCTTCATCACTGCCGTCGACAGCTTCCCAGACGGTGCTCATATCGAGCATGTTAACGAAGAAGTCGTTGGTCAATTGGCCGGGACGATCGGTCAACACACCATGGGTGCTGTTACCGCTATTGGCACCAAGCGCGCGCAATCCACCAACCAGCACTGTCATTTCCGGCACACTGAGTTGCAGCAGTGACGCGCGGTCTAGCATCAGCTCTTCGGTCGGAACGCTGTGCTTGGCGGAGAGATAGTTCCGGAAGCCATCTGCTTTAGGCTCAAGTGGTTCAAAGCTCTCCGCATCGGTCATCTCGTCGGTTGCGTCACCGCGTCCGCTTGCGAACGGCACATCAATGTTGAAGCCAGCGTCTTTGGCTGCTTTCTCGACTGCTGCGGTGCCGCCCAGAACGATCAGGTCGGCAATGCTGACATTGTGATCGCCTTTGATTTCTTCCAGTTTGGAAACAACCTTGCCGAGTTCCGCAGGATCATTGGCTGCCCAATCTTTCTGAGGAGCCAAGCGAACATGGGCGCCATTAGCACCGCCGCGATGATCGGTATCGCGATAGGTGGAAGCCGAAGCCCAGGCCGCCTTGACCAGTTCGCTGACGGTTAGGCCGCTGTCCAATATGGCTGTTTTAAGGCTTGCAACGTCGCCATCGCTAATGCTCTGACCAGCTGGCACTGGATCCTGCCAGATCAGATCTTCTGCAGGGACCTCCGGGCCGTGGTAACGGGCTTTAGGGCCCATATCGCGGTGGCACAATTTGAACCATGCGCGGGCAAAGGCGTCATCCAGAGCGGCCTGGTCATTGCGGAAGCGTTCGGATATCTTGCGATATTCCGGATCAACTTTCAGCGCCATATCCGCTGTGGTCATCATGGTTGGAACCTTCTTGGAAGGATCAGCGGCATGCGGTGCCATGTCTTCTTCTTTCTGGTCGATTGGCTGCCATTGTTGTGCGCCGGCAGGGCTCTTTACCAACTCATATTCATAGTCGAGCAGCAAGCGGAAATAGTTTCCATTCCATTGGGTAGGCGTGGAAGACCAGGACCCTTCTAGGCCGGATGTAATAGCATCCCCGCCAACGCCCGAAGCATGGCTACTTAGCCAACCCAGACCTTGTGCGGTGATATCGCCGGCTTCTGGTTCAACGCCAACCAGGCCGGCATCGCCAGCACCATGGGCCTTACCAAAGGCATGGCCACCAGCGGTGAGAGCAACGGTTTCTTCGTCATTCATCGCCATCCGTTCAAAAGTCTCGCGCATATCCCTGGCGGACAGAGCGGGATCAGGATTGCCGCCGGGGCCTTCCGGATTAACGTAGATGAGACCCATCTGTATCGCTGCGAGCGGGTTTTCGAGCAACAGATCTTTGTCGGGATCAATACGAGTTTGGACGCCTTCATTGACCATCTTGTCCTCGTTACCCCAGTAGATGTCACGCTGAGGTTCAAATGTATCGGCACGACCGCCGCCAAAACCGAAGACCGGTCCGCCCATCGATTCGATGGCAACATTACCGGCCAGAATGAATAGATCAGCCCAGCTGATTTTCTCACCATATTTCTGTTTGATTGGCCAGAGTAGACGGCGTGCTTTGTCAAGATTGCCGTTATCGGGCCATGAATTCAGCGGCGCAAAGCGCTGCTGACCTTCGCCTGCACCGCCGCGGCCATCGGCGGTCCGATAGGTACCTGCCGCATGCCAAGCCATCCGGATGAAGAATGGACCATAATGACCATAGTCAGCAGGCCACCATGACTGGCTATCGGTCATCAGTGCGGTAAGGTCATTTTTCAGAGCTTGATAGTCGATTGAATTGAATGCCTCGACGTAGTTAAAATCATCGCCCATCGGATCAGGGGATGTTCCGCCTTGACTGAGAATGTTGAGTTGTAGTTGGTTTGGCCACCAATCCTGGTTCTGGCGTCCTAACAGGGCTCGTACACCGCCATCGAAGCCCATTGGGCAACCTTCGATTTTGGCTCCGGGTGTTTTCATGTCCATTTGAATCTCTCCTTTTGTTGTCTGGTTGTGCATATCTTTTGCTGATGACGGTTATAATACAGATTCGGTTGCCTGCTAAATCAATTAAAACATTTTGTTTGATTGCTTCAGTCGATAAATGGAGCGTCGGTCAATCTTGTCCCGCTCCGTTCCGCAACGATTGACCGTTATCCAGTTCATGCATATAAGCGGCAGCACTTGAAAGAGGCGGCCAATCGGGTCGCCTTTTCTGTTTTATCACAAAAGGATTCTAGCCATGACTATTACACCGCTTATGCCCGTATATCCCCGGTGTGGTTTTCGTCCTGTGCGAGGCGAGGGCGCTTGGCTGATTTCTGAAGATGGCAGCCGCGCGCTTGATTTTGCCACGGGTATCGCTGTAAATCTTTTGGGTCACGGTCATCCGCATCTGACCAAGGCGATACAGGAACAGGCTGCGACGCTGATGCATGTATCGAACCTCTATGGCAGCCCACAGGGCGAAAAACTTGCCCAAAGGATGGTCGATACAACTTTTGCTGACACAGTATTCTTTACCAATAGCGGCGCCGAGGCGGTTGAATGTGCAATCAAAGCGGCGCGGGTCTATCACCAATCGCAGGATAGTGATCGGTTTGAGATTATCACGTTCAAAAATGCTTTTCATGGCCGGACAATGGCAACGATTTCCGCTTCAAACCAAGAGAAGATGCACCATGGTTTCTCTCCGCTACTCAACGGATTCAAATATGTAGACTTTGATGATCTAGAGGGTGCAGAGGCTGCGATAGGCCCAAAGACTGCGGCATTTCTGGTAGAGCCTATTCAGGGCGAAGGCGGCATCCGTCCGGCATCCGAAGCCCTTATGAAAGGGCTTCGCGCCTTGGCCGATAAGCATGGCATATTGCTGATACTTGATGAAGTGCAATGCGGCGTTGCTCGGACCGGAGCGCTTTATGCGCACGAGCTGTACGGCATCACGCCCGATATCATGGCAAGCGCAAAGGGCATTGGCGGCGGTTTCCCATTTGGAGCCTGCCTGGCAACGGAAGACGCGGCACGGGGAATGGTCCCTGGTACGCATGGTTCCACCTATGGCGGTAACCCATTGGCGATGGCTGCCGGTAATGCAGTCTGGGATGTGGTTGCGAATGATGAATTTCTCGAGCATGTCCGCGATATTGGCGGAAAACTCCGCGCGGCCATTGAACAGTTTATCGGTAATTATCCCGCTCTGTTCACCGGTGTACGGGGGCATGGTTTGATGCTTGGCGTTACCATGACTCGTGAAACCCGTTCTTTTGTGGCGCATTTGCGTGACAATCATGGCCTGCTGACCGTTGCTGCAGGTGACAATACGTTGCGGATATTGCCGCCGCTCAACATTGATGAAAGCCATATCGCGACGTTCATCGAGAAATTGTCTGCGGGTGCGGCTGACTATCAGGCACCAGAATCATGACCCGGCATTTCCTAAACCTGGCCGACGCAGGCGGTGATGCGCTCGCGGCGATGATGAACGACGCGATTGACCGCAAGGAAGCGCGCAAAAGCTGGCCCAAGGGCAAAGCGGATGATGACGCGCCGCTTGGGGACCATGTTTTGGCGATGATCTTTGAGAAGAGCAGTACCAGAACCCGTGTGTCCTTTGATATCGCGATCCGCCAATTGGGCGGGACGAGCATCGTTATGGACAGCGGTTCTATGCAGCTCGGACGTGGTGAGACGGTGGCTGATACCGCGAAAGTCTTGTCACGTATGTGCGATGCCATCATGATCCGCACCGACGATCATGCAAAGATCGAAGAGCTGGCTGCGAATGCCACCGTGCCGGTAATCAACGGCCTGACCGATTTGTCGCATCCCTGTCAGATTGTGGCTGACCTGCTGACCTTGATCGAACATGGCAAGGCGTTACCTGGGCTCGAAGTTGCTTGGTTAGGTGACGGCAATAATGTCCTCAACAGCATAGTCGAGGCGGCAGGCCTGATGAAATTCAACGTGCGCATTGGCTGTCCGGAAGGTTATGATCCGGACCAGAGTTTCATAACGACGGCGAAGACAGCCGGGGCTAATGTTACCGTGCACCGCGATGCAGTGGAAGCGGTTGCTGGTGCTGATGTCATTGTCGCCGATACATGGGTTTCGATGGGACAGGCGCATGCCGATGCCAAAATGGATGCGATGATGCCGTTTCAGGTTAATGATGTGATCATGGAGCAGGCCAAATCCGATGCAGCCTTCCTGCACTGTCTCCCAGCCCACCGCGGCGAGGAGGTAATGCCCTCCGTCATTGACGGACCACAGTCGCTGGTTTGGGATGAAGCGGAAAACCGTATTCATGCTCAAAAATCGGTCTTGCGCTGGGCTTTTGGTCAAATCTGATGGCTGACAATTCTGATGTCCCAACGCTAATGGACAGAAACCTGTCCTTCTCGATTCCTGCGAAACACTGTCGGGGCAGGGCGGTTCGACTTGGTCCCGTGCTTGATGATATCTTGTCGGCGCATAATTATCCGTCACAGATAAAATCATTGCTGGTCGAGGCCGTTTGTCTGACATCCCTGCTTGGTGCGCTTCTCAAAGAGGAAGAGGCGCAGCTCACGTTGCAAGCACAGACCGAAAACGGCGTCGTTAGCTTGCTCGCCTGCGATTACAAGAATGGCGATGTCCGAGGTTATGTTCAATTTGACGCCGAACGTCTTGTAAACGAGCCACTGGAACCGAGCCTGATGGCTTTGTTCGGCAAGGGCTATCTGGCGATAACCTTTGATCACCCTGAGCCGCGCGGGCGATCGCAAGGTATCGTACCGCTGGAGGGAGGGAGTCTATCGGAAGCCGTGCAAAATTATTTCATGCAATCCGAGCAGATCCCAACGGTGATTCGAGTCGCATTGGAGATGGATGGCGATCAAACGGTAGCTGGTGGCTTGCTGGTGCAGCATCTCCCGGACGGTGAGGAAGGCAAAGAACGACTCCATGTCCGCATGAATCATCCCGAATGGGAACATGTCGCTATCATGGGTGGTAGCGTCCAGTCAGATGAGTTGGTTGATGCGGCGCTACCGCTAGAAGATTTGCTATGGCGCCTGTTCAGCGAGAGCGACGAAGTGAGGGTTTTGAGCGGTAAACCGCTCGTTAAGGGTTGCCGGTGTAATGAAGATCATATCCGGGACGTCATCGCACGATTCCCGAAAGAAGATAAGGAGGATATGGTCGACGAAGATGGAGCAATCTCGATAGATTGTGCATTTTGCAGCAAGAAGTTCACGATTTCGAGTGCCAGCTTAAACAACTGAGAATTATTAAGAATATCTCGAATTTCATCACATATTGTCGGAAACATACAATTAATCGCCGCAATTGGGCGCGATATTGGCCATAATCTTTTACTAACTAAACAATGTAGCGGATTTACCGTTTATCATTGGCAACAAAAGGGACCAGGGAATGAAGGGCATCACACTGATAAAGACTATCAGCGCGTCAGCTGCCGGATTGCTGGCATTTTCTGTCTCAGCACCGGCCCAGGCGCCTGAATTGGCGCTTCTGGATGGTCTGCAAAAGGGTGAGTGGACACTGAAGGCTCGCGGTTCTGCGGGACCAGGTAAAAAAGTCTGCCTGGGTGACCCCAGGATATTACTACAAATTCAGCATAGCGGAACCACCTGTTCGCGCTATGTTATTCAAGACACGCCCAATAGTGTCCGCGTCAGTTACAAATGTGGCAGTTCCGATCATGGTGTGACGACGATCAAGCGCGAATCCAGTGGTTTGGTGCAGATTCAGTCACAGGGTATTGAAAGTAACGCGCCGTTTTCTTTCAGCGTCGAAGGCCGACGCACCGGTGCTTGCTGATATTAGAGCATTGTAGGTTAGCATTTTTGATACGCCGGCCTCGTTAACGAAATATTTACCATATTTGAGCTAATACAAGAAAATCATGCTTCGGCATGACTTCCTCCCTTTTGGCTTGAACTAGAGCCTAACTGGGCCGCTCTTCTATGAAGTAGCGGCCCCATTTTTTATTCTTCCCATAAAGCTTGCGACGAAACTTGATTGTCGCGGCGAAGAGGATTAGCGGGGCGGGCATGTCTCAAGATCAAAAAAAGGCCATCGTCCTGCTGTCGGGCGGATTAGATTCCATGGTATCTGCCGCAATCGCGCGGGAGCAGGGCTATCAGATTGTCGCCCTGACGATCGATTATAACCAAAGGCATAAAATCGAATTACAGTCTGCCGTGCAGATCGCCGCGAAACTGGACGTAAGCGAGCACATAGTGCTGCCACTAGACCTCAGCCGGTTTGGCGGATCTGCATTGACCGATGATATTGATGTGCCCAAATCTGGGGTGAGCAATGATATTCCGGTGACCTATGTGCCTGCCCGCAACCTAATTTTTCTATCGTTAACTCTTGGATTGGCAGAAGCGCGCGATGCACGTGATATTTTCATCGGCGTGAATGCACTGGACTATTCCGGCTATCCAGATTGCCGCCCTGAATTTATCGAAGGTTTTGAGAGGCTCGCCGATCTTGCAACCAAAGCGGGCGATCAGGGCAGTGGGTTCGCCATACAAACGCCGCTGCAGTACATGACCAAAGCCGATATCGCCAAGGAAGCGCGACGGCTCGATATCGATCCTGCATTAAGCTGGTCTTGCTATGACCCGGCGGAAGGTAATTTGCATTGCGGTTTTTGCGACAGCTGCCGGCTGCGTCAAAAGGGCTTTGAAGAAGCGGGAATAGCGGACCCAACGCGCTATGCGCTTGTCCCATGAGCTATGCCGTCAAAGAAATGTTCCTGACTTTGCAGGGCGAAGGGGTACAGGCCGGGCGCCGAGCCGTATTCGCGCGATTTACCGGGTGTAACTTATGGTCTGGTCTGGAGAAAGATCGCGATACCGCTGTGTGCCAATTTTGCGATACAGATTTTGTCGGAATGGACGGGGAGGGCGGCGGACGTTTTAAAGATGCTTCGGCTTTCGCTGAAGCAGTTACTGCGCAATGGGGAGAAGGCGAAGACGCCCGCTTTGTTGTGCTCACCGGCGGTGAACCGATGCTGCAGGTGGATGACGTGCTAGTTGACGCGCTTCACGGAGCTGGTTTTGAAATTGCCATCGAATCCAATGGGACGATGCCTGTGCCGCGCTCCATTGATTGGATATGCATCAGCCCGAAAGCGGGTAGTGAAACGGTGCAGCGCTCAGGTGACGAACTGAAATTGGTATGGCCACAACCGAACAGTGACTGGGAAGCCATGCAGGATTGGGATTTTGCCAACCATTTGCTGCAACCGATGGATGCCCGACTGGATAAGGCCGCTAATGATGCCAATCTGGCCAAAGCAATCGATTTTGTGCAGGCCAACCCCAAATGGCGGCTATCCTTACAAACTCACAAAATTTTGGGCTTGGCTTAGAACCTATTCTTCAGAGTCTTCGTCGCTCTTTTCGTCAGCGCTTTCGCCTTCAGCTAGCTGATCGCCGGTTTCCTCTGCATCCACGTCGACCATGTCATCGCTGATCGTACCATCAATCACATCGACTTCATCCATCCGGGTTTCGGTGACAGTTTCCGCTTCCGGTGCCTCTGGATCGCCAGAACAAGCTGCCAATGAAATCATGGCAATCGCCATTGCTGAGGTTTTGATCAACTTTGTCATAATTCTTCCTAATCTTGTTTTGTCATCAGCATATCGTTTTATGCTTGTTTATCAATTGCGGCCAAGAAGCCCGGTGCAGTTTTCTTCAGCGCAACGTTAAAATCATCCAGTGTTGCGTCAATGCCCAGTTGTTTTAGACTGGTCACTGGATATTCGCTGATACCGCAAGGGACAATGCCAGCAAAATGGCTAAGATCAGGATCAATATTCACTGAAAAGCCGTGCATCGTTACCCATTTCCGAATGCGAATACCGATGGCGCCGATTTTTGCTTCCTGTCCCTGCGGCGTATCGCACCATATACCAACGCGGCCTTCGACAGCCCGGGCACTAACATCAAATTGGGCCAGCGCCTCAATCACCCAATCCTCCAGAGCATGGACGTAGTTACGGACGTCGGCCTGCCGCTTTTTCAGATTAAGCATGACATAGCCGACCCTCTGGCCGGGCCCATGATATGTGTGCCGTCCACCGCGGCCCGTTTTATAAACTGGGAAGTCCTGACTCAGCAGTTCGGCAGGATCGGCACTCGTTCCAGCGGTATAGAGAGGAGGATGTTCGAGTAACCAGATAAGTTCTGATTGCTCCCCAAGATGGATGGCCGCGTTGCGATGTTCCATTACCGATAAGGCATCGGGATAGGAAATTTGTTCGTTGCTGATACGCCATTCAATGTCGGACAAGTCGGTCATAAAATTTCCGTGCACAATTGGCGCACTGGTGGCAAGGGTGCGCGTAATGAAATTCAAACCTAAGGGTTAATCGGATGAAGCTCAATTATATGCAATGCTGGAACGGTGCGATGGCATTATTACGCGATCACAAAGAAGCTATTCTAGCAATAGCCGGTGTTTTTGTTTTTTTGCCGACACTATTAATGGCTCAGTTTGTTGGGCAGCCTGCGCTAGACGGCACAGAAGATTTAAACGCTATTACTGCCGCTTATTCGGCATTTTTTGGTGAGAATGCAGTGTCAATCATCTTGTCAAATCTGCTGATCAGTTTTGGCGGGTTCGTGATTTTTTTCACTATCGCGCCTTCACATAGCGGCACTGTGGCAGACGATTTGAGCAAAGCATTGCGGCTGTTTCTGATATTCTTGCTTGCCAATATTCTCACAGGATTGGCGACATTCGCTGGCTTTTTGCTGCTTGTCATCCCAGGACTATATGTAGCTTGTCGCTTGATATTGGTGCCGATCATAATCGCAGACCATTGCGAGAAAAACCCTCTGGAAGCAGTGAAAAAAAGCTGGGATCAAACAAAAGATAATGGCTTTTCTATCCTTTTACTGATTCTCATGATCGCGATTATCGGAGCGATCACGGTTGGCGTCATTCAGATGCTTATCGGTGTCATTACTGGTCTTGCTACAGCGGGGGCAGGTTGGCCCTTGATCGAAAATCTTGTGTCCGCCCTTGGTGGCACCGCTCTGCAAATCCTGTTCACGGTAGTCATTGGATCAATTTACTATCAGCTGACCGGCAAGGGAGCTGATGTAGGAGAGGTTTTTAGCTGATAATCGGTACGTGCGGTCCCGCATCCAAAGGTAGATGGCCGGTTAGGCGCGGGTCCGGATGCATATCAACTTCACGTTTGTAGGCGGCAAAACCCACACGTTTGTAGAAGCCAGATGCTCGTTGAGAATCGTTAGTGCAAGTGTGCAGCCAGACGCGTTCTACATCGTCTTTCCAGGCGTGCTTCAGGGTTTCGTTCATCAGTGCAAGGCCATAACCTTTGCCATTCATTTCCGGTACCAGTCCGAAATAAACTACTTCGCATTGTCTGGCATCGCTAAAATCCAGCTCCGCAAATCCCACTAAATCTTCACCGCGCTGAACGCTGACAATTTCGGTTTTGTCATCATGGAGAATCGCTTGCAATTCTTGGTCTGACATTAGCAGTCGGCCAAACCACAACCACTCATCTCCGATTTTGCGAAACAGCTTTCGATATTCGGTTAAATCCGGGCGATCCCATGTTGAAAATGTAAGGTCGGATTCATTGTTCGCTGGCGACGGTTTCCGCCTCATTTCAAAATAGGTGACGATAACAGCCAGGTTATCGTTTGGGATTTCAATTGTGGTCACGGGAATCTCAACTCCACTTAGCCTCCGGCGGCAGGCTCATCAAAATCGCATCGACATTGCCGCCAGTTTTTAGTCCAAAGGTCGTGCCCCGATCATAAACAAGATTAAACTCTGCATAGCGTCCGCGCCAGATCAGCTGTTGTTCTTTTTCATCGTCGGTCCATGGCAGGCCCATCCGCCGCCGTACCAGTTTCGGGAAAATATCCAGAAACGCGCGACCGACATCCTGCGTGAAAGCGAAATGCTTGTCAAAATCACCATCTGATTCGAGTTCCAGATGGTCATAAAATATCCCACCGACACCGCGATGAACTTGCCTGTGAGGGATATAGAAATAGTCATCGGCCCATTTTTTGTATTTCGCGTGATAATCGGGATTATGCGCCTGACAGGCTTTTTTCATCCGCGCGTGAAAATCGGACGTATCTTCTTCATAGGGAATAGGCGGGTTGAGGTCTGCGCCGCCACCAAACCAGCGTTTGGTAGTGGAGAGGAATCGCGTGTTCATATGAACCGCAGGCACATGAGGGTTTGCCATATGGGCGACGAGACTGATTCCCGTTGCAAAGAAATGCGGATTGTCTGCTGCACCGTGAATGGATTTGGCAAACTCTTCGCTAAATGTGCCATCGACAGTTGAGATGTTGACGCCGGCCTTTTCAAAAACCTTACCCTTGATAACACCGCGAACACCGCCGCCTCCCGGGCTTCCGTCTGGATTTTTGCGATCCCAAGGCAGAAAGTCGAAACATGCTTCACTGCCGGCTTCGGCCTCAATCGCCTCAAATTCAGAGCAGATATCGTTTCGCAGCTTTGCGAACCATGTCTGCGCTTGTAACTGCTGGTCATCCAGTGACTTGTCATTTTCTGGGATGGGGGGCTGTGCCGTCATGTGGAAAATTGTCCCGTCTGTTTGAGCGCTTCACTGAGCGCCATGCCTGCAGAAACGGCAAGGTTCAATGAACGCATGCCGTTTTTCATCTTAATAGTGATTCGTTCATCCGCACGTTGATTCACATCAATAGGAACACCTGCGCTTTCGGACCCAAATAACAATATGTCGTCAGGATGAAATGTGAATTTGTGATGGGCCGTTTCAGCCTTGCTGGTAAGCAGGACGAGCCTAGCCGATTGTGAATCGACAAAAGCGAGAAACGCATCCCAATCCACATGCCGGGTGAAATCGACATGGTCAAAATAGTCCATTCCTGCGCGCTTTAAGCTGCGATCGCTAAATGGGAAACCGCAAGGTTCGATGATATCAACAGGCACGTCTAAACATGCGCATGTCCTTAAAATCGTTCCTAAATTTCCGGCGATGTCGGGTTGATAAAGGGCTACTCTCATGACGAGTCTAGCATGGGGTTGTTTATAATGTGCGGTCAATCAAAAATTGACTGTTGGCAAACCATAGTCTTCGCGGCTATCAGGCGCCCAAATTGCTGCCGGTTGAAACTTATTGAGGGATCAGCTGTGATCTGGCAGACAGGGATAATAACAAACTTAAGGGCATGTTTGCATGGCTAGTGTTGATACCGCGGTTGAACCCAGTGATTCGGCTGTCTCTGAACCTGAAATTGGCGGCGTTCGGCGTCGTGACTTCATTAACATAGCAGCGGTGAGCTTTGGTGGCGTCGGCGTTGTCGCAACCGTCTTTCCTCTAGTGAACCAGATGAACCCCAGTGCAGATGTTTTGGCGCTGTCATCTATTGAAGTAGACATTTCAGCCATTGAATCAGGGCAGGCGATTAAGACCAGCTGGCGCAAACAACCGATATTTATCCGTAATTTGACCGCTCCAGAAATTGAAGCGGCCAATGATGTTGATCTTTCTGGATTACGTGACCCGGAATCATTGGCGGATCGTACGCAAGATGGAAAAGAGAACTGGCTCATAACACTGGGTGTTTGCACGCATTTGGGATGTGTACCGCTCGGTGCCGCGCAAGGTGAAGTCAAAGGCGAGTTTGGCGGCTATTTCTGCCCATGTCATGGTTCTCATTACGATACAGCGGGCCGGACTCGCAAAGGACCGGCGCCAACCAATTTGGAAGTTCCGGAATATAGTTTCCTAACAGATACCGTCGTGAAAATCGGCTAGGGGCAAGAAAAATGAGTTTTCCTTGGGCACAACAATATAAACCAACCACCGAATTCGGTCAGTGGATGGACGATCGTCTGCCAGTCGGCCGGATGATTTATAATAGTCTTGGTGCTGGTTATCCGACGCCGCGTAACCTGAACTACATGTGGAACTTCGGTTCGCTGGCAGGTGTTTTTCTAGTCGTACAGATTGTGACCGGTATCATTTTGGCGATGCACTATGCAGCCAATGCAGATATCGCATTTGATTCGGTCGAGCACATCATGCGCGACGTCAACAGCGGCTGGATGATCCGCTACGCTCACGCTAACGGCGCAAGCTTCTTCTTCATTGCTATCTATCTGCATATTGGCCGGGGTCTCTACTATGGCTCCTACAAAGCACCGCGTGAGATGATCTGGCTACTTGGCGTGGTTATTTATCTGCTCGCCATGGCCACTGCGTTCATGGGCTACGTTTTACCATGGGGTCAGATGAGTTTCTGGGGTGCCAAGGTGATTACCGGTCTGTTTGAGGCGATACCTTTAGTAGGTAAGCCGATTCAGGAACTGTTATTGGGCGGTTTTGCACCGGATAACGCAGCCTTGAACCGGTTCTTCTCACTCCACTATTTGCTTCCATTTGTGATTGCCGGTGTGATCATCATGCATATCTGGGCGCTGCACATTCCAGGATCGAGCAATCCAACCGGGGTCAATGTAAAAGGTAAGCAGGACACTGTGCCTTTCCATCCTTTTTATACTGCGAAAGATGGCTGGTTCATCGGACTCGCATTGATTTTCTTCACCGCGATGATGTTCTTCATGCCGAACGCTCTGGGTCATGCGGATAACTACATCCCGGCTAACCCACTGTCGACACCAGCGCATATTGTTCCGGAATGGTATTTCTGGCCATGGTACGCGATTTTGCGCGCTTTCACATTTGACTTCCTGTTCGTTCCAGCGAAATTGCTAGGCGTGCTAGCGATGTTCTCGGCCATCTTGGTCTGGTTCTTCCTACCATGGCTGGATCGCTCGCCAGTACGGTCAGGCGACTATCGTCCACGGTTTAAGAAATTCTTCTGGTTTGGTTTGATCCCTTGCATTGTCGTTCTCGGCATTTGCGGCGGCGCACCAGCGGAAGAACCATATGTGATGCTGAGCCAGCTAGCGAGTGCGTATTATTTCGCGCACTTCCTGATCATATTGCCGTTGCTTTCCCGGATCGAAAAACCGGAACCACTACCAAATTCGATCACCGAAGCGGTGACCGGCAAACCACTTGAACAAGCCAGCTAAGAAACAGGGATCTGAGTAATGGTAAGATTTTTCGGAATATTGATCGGTTTGTTCTTTGCTGGAATGCTGGTCTATTCATTTGGACGCGGCGCGGTGGAATATATTTCCAATCCGCCCGTGAAAGCCGTGGAATATCAATTTCATGAGAAGCCTAAAGACCTTTCGTTCGCGAGTGATGGACCTTTTGGTAAATTTGACAACCAACAGCTTCAGCGTGGTTTTCAAGTGTACAAAGAAGTTTGTGCCGCTTGTCATGGTATCCGCTTGGTGGCGTTCCGTAACCTCGCGGAGCTTGGCTATACCGAAGATGAAGTGAAGGCAATCGCGGCGAACTGGCCGATTGAAACACCATCAATTGATCCTGCAACCGGTGAAGCATCAACGCGCCCATCGATTCCAGCGGATAAGTTTCCTAAACCTTTTGCCAATGACGTTGCGGCGGGCGCGGCAAATAACAATGCAATTCCTCCAGATCTGTCTTTGATTACCAAAGCACGCCAAGGTGGTGCGCCTTATATCTATTCGCTGCTCACTGGATATAGTGATCCGCCAGCGGAGCTTCCAGAAGCCAATCGTCCGGGCACAGGATTGCACTATAACGCCTATTTCGCAAACCTGAATATTGCCATGGCACCGCCGATTACGGGTGATGATCAAGTTACTTATTCAGACGGAACAAAGTCCACCGTTTCGCAAATGGCGCAGGATGTTTCTGCATTCCTAATCTGGACAGCAGAGCCTTCGCTGGTCAAGCAGAAGCAGACGGGTTGGGCGGTACTGGCCTTCCTGTTGATCGCAACCATCCTGGCCTTCTTGTCTTACAAGACAATCTGGGCGGATGTGAAAGCTGAGAAGAAGAAAAAGGAAGCCTAGGCTTCTCTCAAATCGATTAGAAAGGACCCGCCAAATGGTGGGTCTTTTTTTGTTTAGCGACTGTTGTATCGCAGGCGAGACATCACCCCGCATCTCTATTTGGCCACGCCGGACCTATTAATGCGTCGGCTCGCCTGTGATTTCTGATGAAACAGGCTCCGTGGAGGGGGCATTAAGTTTGCCATTATCTGGACCATCAATGCTGGATGCGAGATACCATAGGGCAGCCCAGACAGCTGACACTAAGGCCACTATTAATGCAATTTGTCCAAATCGGCCTAAGCCAACTCTAAACTCAATCACCGCAAATTTCCCACCCCTGAGAATCCTAAAGTGGCCAGTTATAGTAAGATTTCTGGGGAAGTCTATTATTGGGGGACAAGATATGACCAAATTGGAGAAAAGTTGGCAAAACCAGGTTTACAATACAGTAAATATAACAGTTTAGACGACGGTATCGGATATCACTCAATAACTTGATCTCGTTAAAAGTAGCTCGCTGAAATCAGTCAGCAAGGACTCCTTGAACCGCTTTCTTCCAGCCCGCCAGACGCGTTTCGCGCAGCGATGCTTCGATAGCCGCACGGTTTTCGTCCAGCCCGGATATCATGACAGATGCCTCACGGAGTGACGCGTGGATGCCGCACCCCACTGAAGCCAGCATCGCTGCACCCAATGCCGTCGTTTCGAAAAACTCTGGCCGTTCAACTGGAATATCCAATATATCGGCTAAATCTTGCACGAGCCAGTCGTTGGCAACCATACCGCCATCAATGCGCAGGCTTTGCCAATCGGTCCCGTCAGCCAAAAACGCGGTTTTTAGGTCATGGCATTGATAGGACATGGCTTCCAATGCAGCCCTTATAATATGCGCTTTTGTCGTAGAGAAACTGAGGCCAGAAATTGCTGCTTTGGCATCGGCTTGCCAATACGGCGCGCCCAGACCGGACAGGGCAGGGACAAGATAAACACCGCCAGTATCATCAACCGATCGCGCCAAGTCTTCACTCTCGCCAGCAAATTTCAGTAAACCGATATCATCGCGCAACCATTGCATCAGGCTGCCAGCGACAAAGACAGAACCTTCCAATGCATAGGTACGCTTGCCGTCCAATTGATAAAGCACTGTGGAGAGCAGGCGATGTTCTGATCGCGGCGGAGTGTCTCCGCTGTTGGTCAGAATGAAAGCACCGGTGCCAAAGGTGGCCTTGGTTTGACCGACTTCCAAACAAGCCTGACCGATGGTAGCAGCCTGTTGATCTCCCGCAGACCCGGATATTGCTATCGGTGCACCGAATAATGCGGCTGATGTCTTGCCCAAATCACCAGCACAATCGACAATTTTCGGCAAAGCTTTTCTGGGGATATCAAAAAGTTCCAGCAATTCATCGTCCCAGTCCATCGCATCCAATGCCATCAACATGGTACGACTGGCGTTGCTTGCATCGGTAATATGCTGGCCGTCGGTAAGGCGAAAGATGAGATAGGAATCAATTGTCCCAAATGCCAGATTATCGCCGGCAGCAGAGACTTCTGGCCAGTTTTTCAGCATCCAGCCAATTTTGCTGCCGGAGAAATAGGGATCAAGCAACAAGCCAGTTTTGGTCTGAACCATAGGTTCCAGCCCTTTGGCTTTTAATTCGTCACAAATCGGGGCTGTCCGCCGATCCTGCCAGACAATCGCTTTGCTCAGTGGTTCGCCGGTGCGCTTGTCCCAGGCGACTATCGTTTCGCGCTGATTGGTTATGCCGATGGCTGCAATTTTTTCTGCACCGCCAGCTTGTTCGATCATTTTCTTGCAACAGCGTAGCGTTTTATCCCAGATTTCAGCCGCATCATGCTCGACCAGTCCCGGAGAAGGGTAATATTGCTGTAATTCTTCCTGCTGGGATCCGTGAAGCTTGCCGTCAGCACCGAACAACATTGCACGCGTTGATGTCGTGCCCTCGTCAATCACCAAAATTTGTTGTGCCGCCATCGAAACCCGCTCCTGTCATTTGATGGATACGCTAATTTATCGCCTTCAAAACGCAAGCAAAAGCCGGACGGTTATATCGCCTATTTTATTCAGTTTAAAATATATTGCACTGCAACATTGAACATCTGGTCAGAAGCTCTATGAGGCTGCCTATGTATGATCTGGCAATTATTGGTGGCGGTATAAACGGGGTCGGTATCGCACGGGATGCGGCGGGCAGGGGGCTGAAGGTCCTTTTGGTCGAGCGCGACGATCTCGCGGCGCATACGTCGTCCGCTAGTACGAAGCTGGTTCATGGCGGTCTGCGCTATCTGGAGCATTATGAATTTAGTCTGGTGCGCAAGGCACTGCAGGAACGCGAAGTTCTGCTGCGCAACGCGCCGCATATCATTTGGCCGATGCGGTTTGTGCTGCCGGTAGATGAAGGCATGCGTCCAGCTTGGTTCTTACGACTTGGCCTGTTTCTCTATGATCATCTTGGATCGCGGTCGCTATTACCGGGGACGAAGAGCCTCAACCTGCTGAAAGATTTTCGCGGGAAACCTCTGCAAAAGCGATTGAAAAAGGGTTTTGCCTATTCCGATTGCTGGGTTGAGGATGCCCGACTTGTGTCTCTAACCGCGCGCGATTCCAAGGAGCGTGGCGCCGATATTCGCATCCAGACGGAATGTGTTGGAATTGAGCGGAGTCCAAACGATTGGACGCTGCGGCTGAACGGGCACGATGGCGAAGCGACTGAACAAGCAAAAGTGCTGATCAATGCTGCAGGGCCTTGGGTTGATCCTGTGACAGCGCTCTATGATCAAAGCAGCAACGCCGCCAAATTGCGCCTGGTCAAAGGTAGCCATATTGTTGTCGCTCGCAAATTTGAAGGCGATCACAGCTATATTTTCCAGAATAAGGATGGTCGGATCATCTTCGCTATTCCCTATGAAGGCGACCACACCTTGATCGGGACAACCGATCAACCGTGGAGCTATGATGAAGGCCCAGCGAAGATTAGCGATGGCGAAATCGACTATCTTTGCGCGGCAGCGAGCGAATATTTTGTCGAACCTGTCACCCGTGACGATGTTCAGTGGACCTATTCCGGGGTGCGGCCATTATTTGATGATCACAGCCAATCTGCCTCAACCGTGACCCGTGATTATGTGTTCGACTATAATGATGACGGCGGCGCGCCAGTGCTGTCGGTCTTTGGCGGCAAGATTACCACTTACCGGGTGCTCGCTCGGCAGGCGATGAAGACCCTAAAGTCTGCTCTACATGTCGAGACGGATGACTGGACGAAAGATGCGGCTTTGCCCGGTGGAGATTTCCCCGCTGATGGTTTCGATGCTCTGGTCGCGCAATATGGCAAGCGCTGGGCGTTTATCGATAGTGAAGCAATGGTCAGGCTGGTGCGCGCTTATGGTACCGATGTGACCGAGATGTTGGGCGAGGCTACTGATCAGGCCGCCTTGGGCCGTCATTTTGGCGCTGGCCTGTATGAAATTGAGCTACGCTGGCTGATGGCCCATGAATTTGCGACCACGGCAGAAGATGTGCTGTGGCGTCGGTCCAAACTGGGATTGCATATGAATGAGGCCGAGAAAACTGCAGTAGCAGAATGGTTTGCCGAGCAAGGCATGAAAACAAAAGCATCTAGCACCGTTTCCTGATTGACGCGCCGCCATCACGATGGCAATAGCGGCGCTTGGAAATAGGCGGGTGTAGCTCAATGGTAGAGCAGAAGCCTTCCAAGCTTACGACGAGGGTTCGATTCCCTTCACCCGCTCCACTGTTAAAGTACATTCTTCTACATTTGCATCGCCATTGGCTAAAGCGAGTATCGAATTCAGGCGGCCGGTGACTTCAATTTTAACGCCTTTTTTCTTGTCAGACGGCCAGATAGTAATTTGATCAACCAAGCTGCGCAGCTTGGGAATGGCTTCAAGGCGCGCCTCATCACTGTTCGTTAGTGCCGCATTCAGTTTGGCGACTTCTTCGCGATAATCGGCAACGACCGTTGGATGTAGAGCAACGACCGGCAGGCTTTCCATATTCTTCAGTTCCATTGCCAAAGCGTCGCGTTCGCCGCGTGCCTTTGATAGAACATCTTTGATTTCGACAAAGTCTTCCGCGCCGTCCGCAATGGCTTCGACCAGACGTTCAACCTTCAATGCTGCCTTTTCATGTTGGCGCTTCAGTTTGGCACTTTCGCGCGCGATTTCCTTTGTGCGCCGTGCATAATCCAGATGATATTCCCGCACGTAGATTTCAACCAATTCAGGATCAAGCATATGCTCCTTCAGTCCGGACAGAACCCGCGCTTCAAACAAATCGTTCGTTATAGTCCGATTGTTAGAACAGGCTTCTTTTCCACCTTCCCGTGATATTCCGCAGCCCCAGCGCTTTCCTGAAATTACAATCCATCCGCCACCGCATACGCCGCAGTTTGCCAATCCGGACAAAAGTCGTTTGGGGCGCCGACATAGTTCGGCCTTTTGCCCTTTATAGCTTGCGCGGCGCTCCTGAACCCTTTTCCATAGATCATCATCGATTATGCGAAGTTCTGGAACGTCATTTGTGATCCAAGTGTCTTCGGCATTTGGCTGGATCAATGTGCGCCGGGTGCGCGGATCGGTCCGTTTGCTGGTTCTTTGATGTACCAGCTTTCCGATATATAACTGGTTCTGAAGCATGCCATTTTTGCGCTTGCGGTCGCCGTTTATGGTTGACTGTCGCCAGACGCCACCACGCGGCCCCGGCACCCCATCCTTGTTCAGGCCGTTGCAAATGGCGCGTGCGCTAACTCCCGATGCATATTCCCTGAATATCCGGCGAACGATATCAGCCTTGTCTTGGTCAATTTCCCGCAAGCCCCGGATCAGTTCGCCATTTTCGTCCAGCTTGTTCGCTTTGCGATAGCCATATGCTAGACCGGCTGGACTACGACCCTGCTTCACCGTTCCGCGTTGGCCGCGTTTGATCTTGGCGCCTAAATCCTTTCGAAATTTGGCGTCTTTCCAGCCCAAGAACATGCCGGTGATGTCGTTTACCTCGCCGTCCGACAATGTGAACAGACGGGTATTATGAAACTCCAGTTGTTCGCGGATCGAAAAAGCGTCTCCCTGATGCCGTGCAATGCGATCTGTCGCTTCGGCTAGCACTTGGTCGACACCGCCCGCTTCAACGCGCTGCAACAGGCTATTCAGGCCCGGACGGGCGTTTTCATCTATACCGGCGGCGCCGCTGATCGCGTAATCGGTAAAAACCTCTACGACTTCCCAGCCTTCGCGGTCACAGCGTTCCCGGCAAATCGCAATCTGATCTTCAATTGACCTGCTGTTTTGAAGCGTGCTGGAAAAGCGGGCATAGATTACGGTGCGAAGGGTCATGGATTGGGTTTTTCAATGAATGAAATGACGGAATATTTGGACAGCATTTCATCGTCGGGTTCTAAAATGTAAAGTGAGCCGATAAACGACCAGTCGTTTCCATCCCAAAACGATACGTCAAGATCGCCGTTTTCGTCCTTTAGCCAATAGTGGCCCTTTTCCTTGACGATTTCTTGACCTCGCATTGTTTTCCCTCTTTCTTCAGCCGCGCAATATCACGCGCTGCGTTCGCCCTTGCAAGCGCTTTTACAAAATCGACGATCTGAGGATCGGGGCGTTGCGGGCTTTGGGCCATGTCAATCGGCGACCTTCCAATGGTCGTTCAGCGTGTCCGCTATGTCCTGAAGGGCGGTTTCCGGTTCGTTCAGATGTTCGCTTGCGATCAGAACAGGGAAGCGCAGTGAACCGGTTGTCGCACCGTCCTTTTTGACAGGTGGCTTCTGGTAAGTGATTGCTGGACCTTCGTTGGTGTGTTCCACTTTGAAGCGAACATGCTTTTCTTTGCGGTCGGTCATGCCGCAAACTCAATTTTTGAGCGCTCTGTTTCTTCAATCTGGTGCAAATGAGCGACAAAGGTTGTCCAGATCACATCCCAAAAGTGGTTAGAAAGTGCTGTGTCGCGATAGCTTATAGGCAGATCGTATGGTTCGATGACTTTTGGTAGTTCGCTTAAATCGTAAAACCACCGATAAACGCCATCACTGTTCCGAAATTCCTGATCGTCAAATCCCTCTATCTCATCCCACATTTCGCGGGCATGATCTTTGTCGATTGATCGACACTTGCGGGCTTCTATGACTTCTCGCTTAAATTCAACGAGCGTGTCACTTAGATCAACTTCTCGCCACGGCTGCTTTGCCGCCTTGTTCATGAAATAGTGCTTATCCAGACCACAAAGAAATTGCGATAATGTTCTATTGCCGATTGCCGTCCAGCGATAGGCAAAGTCCCCATATTCGGTTTGCGCTGAAAATGACCCGGTAGCGTCATCTATCGTGAAGATTGACCGTTCTTTGAATGTGCGGACGTCGCCGTTCTCCAAGCACTTGAGATGTGATCTACCAGTAAGAACCTCAAATTGTCGGGGCGGTGTGATCTCGCGACACTTGCTATAATTCCCTATGAACATGGTCATAACCAATGCACCACGATAGTAAACCAGATCGCGACGCAGATCAGAGCGGCGGCGCCAAGGGCAACGGCCAATGGTTCTCGGCGGGCAAACAGGCGAATGCGGCGGGCGAACATGGGGACAGCGCCCTTTTGATTGCACTTCTGACAGCCGATGCCGTTGCAGTGTTTGCAGATTACATATCCGTCATGGTCGTTCACGCTGCCTCTCCCTGCTCCTGAAGTTCCAGTTCCCAATGGCCGTAGCGGTTCCATGCGCGCAGCCATTTGGCGGTGGCATATTCCGGCTTGTCCATATTTAGACGGGCGCTTGTCGCGCGGTCCCAGTCGGCCGGGAATTGGGATTTCACCGCGTCGCTTTGATCGGTCCAGAAACGGTTTGTTTCGGGCATAAGTTGTTTGGCTTCGGCAACGCACATCGCAATGTCAGCCTGTTTAATCAGCGGGTGCCTGAACATTTCGCGTGGTGCTTCGGTGTTGAAACCCGGCAAAAACCGTTTGGCAATTGCATCTTCCACGCGTTCTTCAATCTTTTTATAGTCCGGCAATAGGGACTTTAGCGGCCGGGTAACGTCGCCAAGGAAGGCTTCGGATGCGTCATGCAGCAAAGCCGCCCGTGCATGTTCCACCGGCACCAATCGCGCCACATGAAAGCAATGTTCCGCCACCGAATAGAAGCTACTGGACTGGCCAGCAAAGCGGCACACGCGGCCAAGGCCGTGCGCAATATCGTTTAGCGTGAAGTCGGAAGCTTCTGGTTCCAGAAAGTCAAACAGCGCACCAGACGCCAACATAATGCAAGTGTCAGCCATTAGACACCTGCCTTCAAATTGGAAACGGGTTTGCCTTTAGCGTCGGCGCCGCCCGGTGATCCTGCAACGGCTGGTTCCGCTTGCGTCCGGTGTTCGCCAGAAGCAATGCCGTGCAGCAACCTACGGCATGTATATTTGTAACCGCGTACCTCACGCGCAACCAATTTGCTTACATCCTGTTCAACCAGTTCAATGACCTTAGCGGCCCTAGACACGTCACTAGGATCAAATGGCACGCCCGCACGGTGCAATAGGTCCGCTGCATAAATTCTGTTTTCTTGTTCCGTCATTCCGAAAACTCTCCCTTGATCCATTTCTTGTCGCCGCCCGGTGTTATGATCAGCCAGCGGTTCTTTTCGTTTGTCCAAGCAATGACCGGGCAATGTGCCACGGTGAATTGATCGGGGTTCGTCAATGCGCTGGCGTCGGCTGGTCCCAGCTTGATTTCAACGTTGCGGAAGTAAGACCAGTTCGGCCTTTCCGCCTTCATGACTTCGTGCTGTTCTTCGGTATATTTGGAACCGGAAACCGGGGTTCCCTGCCAAGCTAAATGCTCCATTTGAGAGGGGGACAGGCGCGGCAAGTCATCTATTGCGCGGCCGTTCATGATAGTGCCGTCGCCAGCCAAGCGCGCAATTGCGGTGCGGCGATCAGCACGACGTTCATAAGGATCACAGACACGGCAAATAGCCGCGTCACATGTTCCACGATGATAGAATAGGTGTCGTCTTCAGCCGGTGGCGGCTGGTTCAGTCTGGCGATCCGACGATAATGATCTGTGTCTTCATAGTTTTTCGGTAACATAGCTTTTCCCACGCCGGATCATCCCGGCTATGGGAACTATATAATACGAAATGTATTACTAAGTCAATACAAAATGTATTAATTCTTCGACTTCATGTTTGACCGGGCTTCCAAATGGGAGCGGATACAGGAGCCAGCGAAGGAAAAATCGATTAGATCAGTCCCGCCATTACTATGCTGCTCTAAGCAATCTATCATCGCGGCTTTCAGCACTTGATCGTCAGGATGGTCGGCTATAGCAGCTTCCAATGTTTCAGAACCTTCAATCATATTCCGACGACAGGCATCTTGCAGCGTGTAATCTGTCGGGTATGTTTTTGGACAGATTTCTTTCCAGCTTTTTTCAACCAGAATTGGAATTTTGCTGACATCCCATTCACCCTGAGAAGTTGCTTTATCAGAGATATCAGTTTCAGTTGATGCTTCTTTCTCCATTTGCTTGCAGCCTGCAAGAAACAGAGAAGTGCAGGCCATAGCTATTGAAATTCGAATTGAAATCATCGCATGAACCTGCCGATACGCGGTTGATAACTACCTACAACATAAGCGATCACTTGAATTTGATCGTCGCCACTATGTTCAATATCGGGAATTCCAATTTCGATAGGGGTTTGGAATTCGGGTTTGGTTGATCGCGGAAGCAACCAAGTTCTTCCCTCGTCTCCACGTTCAAATTCTTTCACAGTCAATTCGTGCATTCCGTCACTCCTGACGCGTTCGACGATAACAAGATCGCCGTTCTCTGGTTCCATCTCGATATCAAAGATTGACACGCAATCCAAGATTGTACCGTCTGGAAAAACCTGATCCATAGAAAAGCCGTCAACCCTCAAACCAAACCGGCGCGCCTTAGGAAAAGGGGAGGGGCTAACTAGAATTTCAAACTGTTCCGCTTCTGGCCATTCTGAAGTTTCTGTCCAAACTCCAGCGGCGACACTACCAGTCACCTTGACCAATCTGTCATCATCATTTTTGTTCCCGCGAATATGGACATTATCTAAATCCAAAAGCCAACCCGTATTTACCCGGAAGGCGCGGGCATATTTCTTGGCAGCGTCAATGGTAACTGATCGCGTGCCATTCTCATGGTGAATATATGCAGATTTGTTCCAGCCAAATGCATCGGCTGCGCTAGATGCTGTTTCGTAGCCAGCTTCTTCGCGGGCCTGTTTCAGTCTTGCTGCTTTCGAGTCGCTCATAACGTGTTGATAGCTATCAAGATAATACAATAGGTATTGACGTACATAATACATAATGTATTATAAACGCATGTCACATCTAAAACCAATCTATGCCGTATGGAACCATAACGCTGAAGCGATGGCTGCTGATATTGGGCAGTCGGGCGGTACTGTGCGCCAGTGGCGTAATCGTGAGAGTATTCCATCAGACTATTGGCCTGCCATAATTGAAGCGGCCAGAAAGCTTGGAAAAACTGTCCACTGGAAGCAGTTTAGCCGTCCGTCCAGTCCTGTTCTTTGCGCGCTTTGTGAACGCCGGACCAATGACCCGGCAGTCAACGGCTGCACAGAAGTAGATTGCCCCCATAGCGAACAGGCGGTGGCATGACCGGTCTTGTTCAATTTCTTTCCGACTTGCGCAGTTTACCCCGCTGTGCAGGGTCGCACGCACGGCGGGACAATAATCCCTCCCAGTCCCGTCGTGCCTTAGTTTCTGTGTTTCCATATAGGCATAATGCCCAGTTTTCCGGGGATTTGCTATGGAAATGATGCCCGAGATTACCACCGAGAACGTAAAGGCACGGATCGCAGATACGCTGCGCATGTATGTTGGTCATGGAAAGCGTCTTTCGTTCGCCGATCTGGCCGAAGCAACGGGCGATGAAGAACGCAAGTTGCGTTCATATGTCGAAGCAGGCGGATCATTGATGCCTATCGACGTGATGCTTCGCGTTTTCTCTGTCTTGCCGCCTGAAGCCTTTGCACGGATTGCCCGTGTCATTGGGTTTAGCGCTGCACCGTTGGAAACCGCCGACATAGTCAATGTTCGCAAGGTGCTGTCGCAATCCGCGCGGCTGGTCGCGAACGGTAATGAATATCTGGAAGACGGTGTTTTGAAGCATACCGAAAAGGCGCAGTTCGCAACTGATGCGGCGGCGCTCATTCCACAACTGCAATCCATAGCGGAGGGAGGCACGACGCATTGATGCGCTTGCCGTTCGCTTAGGAACAACCGCCCGTCTGGGCCTCAAATGGAGAATGAAACATGGCTGAAGCCAATGTCAGCGAAGAACAATTGCGCCAGTATATCGAACGGATTGAACGGCTAGAAGAAGAAAAGAAGGGGATTTCAGACGATATCCGCGACGTTTATTCCGAAGCGAAAAGCACAGGATTTGACGCCAAAATCATGCGCCAGATCGTCCGGTTGCGCAAGATGGAAACCCATGACCGTCAGGAAATGGAAGCCATATTAAACGTGTATAAATCGGCGCTGGGGCTGGGCTGATGACCGGCTGGGAATGGTATGCGGGCCTTGAAGAAGACGTCGAATGCGAAGGCGTTTATAGCGTTGGAGGGTGTGAAACCCGTGATGCCGCGATTGCGGAAGCCCGCGAGCAATGGCCTGACAAGCCGATCATGGTGATCGAAGCACGCATGTCCACGGCTAAAAAACACTATGTCGATCCCGATATCATTCCTTTCACGCACACGCGCAACAAGGAATTGATGGGCGACGACGCGGCATAATGGGCGCGGCTGGCAACATAACCGGCAATCTGGGCCTTTACAGTAAATCCCAGCCTTATCGCGCCCGTGACCGGCGCGGCCGGTTCTGCGTCATCCGCCAGACACCCGAACAGCGTCTTATCATCAAAACAACAGCGGATATGCGCAAGCAACTGGGCTTGCCGCCGCTTGAAATATTGCAAGGAAAATCAAATGCAAGTTGAACTACGGCAGTTGAAAACTGCGATGAATATTGTCGAGGCTGCACGCGTAAAACGGCCAACTATTCCCATTCTCAGCACAGTAAAAGCGCGCTTGAACGGTGGATTGCGGCTGGAAACGAACGACCTTGACATGACGTGCGTTGCCACGTTGCCCGGTGAAGGCGGAAAGAACGAAGAATTCCTGATCTGTGATCCGAAACAAGTCATGTCGGCAATCGGCGCGGCTGGCGGCAAGCAAGTATCGTTGCAGATCAAAGGTCCGCCAAAGATACAGGGCAGGGGCATTGATCATTCGTTGCTGATCACGGCTGGCGAATTGCATATATGCCAGAACAATCGCATGGCGCCGACAGACTTCCCCGGTAACGGTGCGCAAGTCTCTGATGATCAGTTTCAAACTGACCTTTCTGGCGCCGTCATCGACCAGATATCCCGTGTCTTCCCCGCTATCTCGAAAGACGAATGTCGCTATTATCTGAACGGCGTCAACATGAAGAAGATGGATGACGATTGGACCTATCGCTTTGCAGCGACTGACGGCCACAGACTAATGGTGATCGACGTCCCGCTTCCCGGATCGAAGGGTGAGCTTCCCAGTGACGTGATCCTTCCGCGCCAATTCATTGCAGCGGTTAACAGGCATTTGAGCAAGTCGAAAGATGCAATAAAAATGAAACTGGGCGGTGGTTCCCAGCCAAACCGCGAGGCAACGACCGCACCTGTTAGTCGCTATGCGTCCCGCTGTTCGATAACGGGCAAGGTCGCTGATCTGGACGTCGAATTTCATGGCAAGCTGATCGACGACACCTATCCCGACTATAGCCGCGTCATTCCTACGGACGTACCGCGCAAGGTCACTGCTTCGATCCGGTCACTTCGTCAAGCCGTCCTATCTGTCGGCAGCGCATGTACAACTAGGTTCACGCCAGCGCTGTCATTGAACTTCACCGAAGGAAAGGTGACGCTGTCGAAGGCCATGGGCGATCTTGATGGCAAAGCGACCTTCGCGATTGAATGCGACCATAATTGTGACGGCATGATAGTTGGCTTTAATGGCAAGTATCTGCTGGAAGCGTTGAACAGCTTCAAGGGCGATGAAGTTGCGTTGGAAATGGAAGAACCGTCGGAAGACACAAACGGCCCTGATCAATTTTTGCAGGTTTCCGGTCCAACGCTGATCCGCGATCCGTCGGACACAGAATTTTTTGTCGTTCTAATGCCGATGCGGGTCTGAAATGACGGCGAAGAACCACCTTCAGGTATTGGGCAAAGACTTTGTTCCGGCCACGTTCTTGGTGAATGAAAGCTGGGTGCCGGAAAGCGTCGCGCGTGCGCAACAGTTATTCCCCAATCAGGGAATGCACCGTGCCGCCACGCTGTTGGCAGCATTGCACCCGCACGCCATAGAATATCTGGAAACAGCGCCCGTGTTGGCCTTGGCCGCATCCTTTGGTGGTAAGACCCAAAGCAAGGCGGATCGCGCCTATATCGCCATGAACTTCGGACCCATGATGGAGAACGGGTTAAAGCTGAAGAAGATCATGGAAAAGGCCCGTGTCGCCTATCCGTTGCGCGCCATATCCGCCAATGCCATTCGTCCGGGTGTTTGGAATATCCTGCAAGACATATCGCGGCTGGTTGATCCATCATCAATGGCGCAAAGCATACCAGATGATCCGGTTCGGCACACGAACTGGCTGGGCGATCTGCACAGCTTTTGGAATATGCTGAAATTTCGCGGTGATACCGGGGCAGACGCGGCGTTGCTTCGCTGGGCGATGTTTGCATTGGCGCGGCCGGGACGAACCCAAAACCAGCATGTAGGCCCGTCCGAAGTCGCTGACTATCTGGTTTGCAACAAAGATGAATTCAGCACCCGTTGGACGTGGGATCGCATAATCTCAGAAACACAGGCATGGCATGAAGCCCTTGCCAATGCCGACATAGATAAGATCAACGACGGAACCTATGACGCTGAAATCGATTACGGTCGGTTCCCGGACTTAGTGTCTATCGGCGGCTATGACTTTCATGCGCTGCGTTCACTTCGCGCCCTTGTGATTGAAGGCAAGGCGATGAAACACTGTGTCGCCAGCTTTTACCGCGATATCGAACGCGGCCGGTGCAATATCTATTCCGCACGCAAAGACGGAAAGCGCGTGGCGACCGTGGAATATATGTCGATCCCGACAATCCGTCCGGTCCAGATGAAAGGACCATGTAACAGCGGTGTTGATAGGAAATTGCATGATGCGGCAAGTCAGTTCGGCCGTGCGATGCGTTATCCAGACAAGGCACGCGGCCTTCCCAAGCATGTTCGCGACCAGATGCACGGCGGCGCGCTATGAAGTCACCATTTGCCAAGCCTGCCCGTCAGCCCAAGTGCGTAACAAGACCGGCCGGCGAAACTGTTTCACCATTTGATGCGCCCACGAAGAAGGGCAACAAATATGGCGCGAAGAAGACTGATTGCCAGCACGGGCACAAGCATGACAGCCGCAAAGAAGCGCGCCGGTGCAATGAACTGCACATGCTGCAACGCGGAAACGCAATCAGCGATCTTCAGAACCAGCCGCAATTTTGGTTCGTAATCGACGGCGAACAAGTCTTGCACGAAAACGGCCGCCGTGTCGGATATCGTGCGGACTTTCAATATAAAGAGAATGGCAAGACGGTCGTTGAAGACACCAAGGGCGGTTATAACGACAACGCTTGGCCGCTTCGCCGTGCAATATTCCGCGCGCTGTTCCCCGATATCGATTTCAGGGAATTGAAATGACGAACACACCACCCCCATTGCCCGCTGACTTTGCCGAAATGGCCGAGAATATGAACCGGGATCAACTGAAGGCGCATTACCACGCGAGTAGTTGGACGATAAGACGCTGGATAGGCGAAGCGGGCGTTGTAACCGTCCAGCGCGTCCCGTTTACCGAAGATGAAAAAGACATGGTCAAACGGCTGGCAAAAACGCGCACGACGAGACAGATTGCGACGCATCTTGGTCGTTCACCCGGCACGATAGTCAAATATTGCAAGCGCAATGGCATAGTGCCGAAACCTGCCAATCATACCGCGTTCAATAAACCAGCCATGAAGGTCGCCAAGCGATCAAAGCTGGACCTGATGATGAGCGACCTAGCAGGGCATGATCGCTGCGCTGTCTATCGCTGCACAGCCGATGGCAAGCCAAGCGCGAAAGGCAATATGATCATGTACGGCCGCGCCATTAAGTCGCGCGAACAAATTGAAGAAAAATGTCGGCGGAAAGGATTGATCGCATGAACATCCGCGCACCTTCCTGCTCGTCCGCCATTGAAGAAATCCGAAAGTGGGCGGAACATAATCAACTGGACTTCTATCACGACGTCCTGACAGGCATGGGCGCTGTCTACAGTTCCTGTCGCCGGTATCGGCTTCTGATCTGGCGCATATGGTCGCCACACAATCAATTTCTGTCCTTTGGCATGCTGAACCCGTCCACGGCCGGTCATGACAGCACTGATCCAACCGCTACTCGCTGCACCAAGCGCGGGATGAATATGCGCCAATGGGATGTTGGCGGCTGGCTGGGTTGGAACCTGTTCGCGTTTCGCGCCACGCATCCCAAGGTCATGAAGCGCCATATCGATCCGGTTGGCCGCCATAATGACGCAGCAATCCGGCTGGCTGTTCGCCTCAGTCGCCAGCATATCGCGGGTTGGGGAACCGACGGCGGTTTTGAATGCCGTGATCTGCATGTTTGCCGGATGCTGGCAGTAGACGGCGTAGAGCTCCATTGTCTGGGCCTCACCAAGCACGGCTTTCCCCGTCACCCGCTTTATGTCCCGTTTTCAATGGACCCGATGGTTTGGGAGTATGACTATGATTGATCCAAATCGAGGCACCGGGCGCACGACACGAAGTTTGAAAAGAGTACCAGACGGCGGTTATTTCATTCTTCGGTCAATGCGTATGGCGGATTACTGTCGTGGTATTCTTTTTCACTTGGGCCGCGACCCCAAATCAGTTCAATTCGTTCCGCTAACGCGCTCTGAAATCTCACTTCGCGGCCGGTCGGAAGCATTTGAAGTGGATCACCATTGTTATGACCCGCCGCATTCCCGTGTAGAAATGCAATCAATAGATTGGCTTCATGCTTTTGATGAAGGGCGCACGTCATGAGCCAAGAAACGCAAGCATGGGCAAAGGAACAGGACGTTGGGCACATTACCACCAAGGCTGTGCTGAACGAACTGTGTAACTGGGCTGATCCTGATGGTTATGTAAAGTTCCGTGCCAACAAGGATATAGCGGACGTGATCGGTGGTGATCCGCGCACAGTCCAACGCCATGTCGCGCGGTTGGAACATGACCTGAAGCTGATCAGGCGTGTAGAGCGGCACCGACCGGATGGCGGGCAGGGTGCAAATGCGTTTGAATTGGTTGGCTATGAGAAGCCCGATTATGCCGCCGCGAACAGGAAAAAGTCTTCAAAGCGCACCCGAAAATACCCCCATGACAATATGTCACCCCCCCCACGACAATCTGTCACCGGGGGGTGTCAATCTGACAGGGGAGGGGGTGACAATGGTGTCACCCGATTAGGAGACAAGATAACCCCTTTACCAGCTAAAGCTGGTGCACCCCCTTTGGAAGAAGATGATTTGGAAGAGGGGAAGGACGAACCGGTCAAACCGCACCGCCTGCCCGATGACTGGGAGCCGCTGCCGATAACCAGCTTGCCGGATAAAACCATATCGCTTGTCAGCCAATGGCCGCCCGGTGCCTATGAAGCTGTTTGCGAGACTTTCCGGCTGCACTGGCTGTCCGAAGAACGACCAATGGGGCGAAAGAAGAACTGGGAAGCGGCCCTGTGCAAGTGGCTGATCAGCGATCATCCCAAGGTCATGCGGGACGCAAAGCATGGTGTTAGCTTTGCCCGGTTGGCGCCCGCTGGTTCGTCTTCCGGCAACTCGGCTGGTCCAGCGCGCCGGTCGCAGCCGGTCAAGGCACAGGGCAGGGAAGACCCGCGATCATCAGCGATCAGGAAGAAGCTGCGCACTGCACTGGGCGCAGCGATCTATGACAAGTGGTTTGACCATAGCGCGCTGGTTGTGTCGCCACGCGGGGAATTGGAAATCATTTCAGCAAGTGAATTTGCGTCCGGCTGGATCAAGGAACGCTATGCGGATCGGCTGGCAGAACTGGCGCGGATGGTGATCGGTGGTGCGTTCACCGGGATTAAGTTTGAAATCGAGAAGGAAGAACAATGACTAATTCTAAAGCAATGCGAGATGTATGGAATGAGCGACGCCGACAGATAGCGTTCGAGGGTTTTACACTAGAGCATGATGACGTTCATACGAAGAAAGAATTGGCGCAAGCGGCTGCCTGTTATGCCATGGGAGATACCGGCGTAAAGTTGGAATTTAACAACGGAAAAAAACAAAAAGTATCGTTTTGGCCGTGGAACCATACTTGGTGGAAGCCGAAATCCTATCGCGAAAACCTCGTCCGTGCTGGCGCACTGATAGTTGCTGAAATCGAAAGACTAGACCGAAAGGCCAGCCAATGAACCTCAATCAGGCAGCGACGGAAGCTCAGAGTGTTAATCAGTTTTCAGAGAAAGCAAGCGCAGCGATTGGAATATGCATCGCCGCCGGGGTCGATCCATTTGAACAGGTGGTGATCGAAGGGGTTTGGTTAGCCCGATGGCAAGCCAAGATCATCGAAGCCGTTTGGGAAGCAGAATTACTCGAATTGTTGAAGGAAGGCCAATGAACGCTGTTAAGTTAGACGATCAACCGATCTGCAAATCCTGCCGGACCGTCCTTCGCCGCAATCCGAGGCGAAAAGAGGATATCTGTTCCAAGTGCAAGAGCGAACGCAAGGAACAGGAACAGGCAGAAAAATTGAAGCGCAGGCAGGAACAGAAGGGTATCTGGTCAAAGTCCTTGTCAGCGCCGCCGGAACCTAAGCTAAAGGGAAAGAAGAAGCGCGGGAAGAAGGCGTCGGCCGGATCGTCGAAAGGAAGCGTTCATCCATTGATCGTGCAGGCGGACATTCCCGCCGTCCAAGGCAAAAGATATGATCACAAGGTTGATAGCGTGCCCAATCCGCACGGTGAAGTTGTGGTGCGCGGAAAGCTGCGCCAGCATAAGGCCGTGCGCCGTGTTGCGCATTTCGAGACGCTCTATCGATCCAAGGTGTTTGATCACAATGTGTTCAAGGTGTTGGAATGGTATGACGAAAAGCAGTCTCTTGCGGCGTCTGGCCTGATCAAATGCGGGATCGACAATAGCGGTGGTGGCATCGGTACAGCACATCCACATATCACAACCAATCTAGCAGCAATGGAAGCACGATCCGATATCGACTGGGCACGGTCCTTTATTCCGCCCGATCTGTTGCCAGCCTTTGACGGTGTCATGGTTGATGGTGATACCTTCGAAGCGATAGGCCGCGGCGTCTATGCGTCGGTGTCTGTTGACCGTGCGCGACGCAAGGCTAGCAGCGCGTTCAAGATCGCGGCCAACTATCTGTTGGCTGGCATTGGTCCGCGTGTTGGCGTGCATGATATCGAATTGGAAAAAGCAGGTTGACAACGTACAGGGACATGGTACTGATCTGTCAGCGCTTAGGTCTGCGTCTGAAGCAGATGAAAGATGGCTAAGCGTCCTCCTTCATTCACCAATCCCAAAGGCAAGAAGCGTTCCGGCTGGTCCAAGAAAGGCCGCAAGAGCGCGCATGAACGTGGCTATGGCTGGGCATGGCGGAAGCTACGCGCGTTCATCCTACGCCGTGACAAGGGATTGTGTCAGCCATGCTTGCGCAATGGTGTTACGACACTGGCAAGAGAGGTTGACCATATCATCCCGAAGGAATGGGGTGGCAGTGATGACGAAGGCAATCTTCAGTCGATCTGTATTGACTGCCATAAGGCCAAGACAGCCGAAGAAGGCAACACTGGCAAGGCGATGGATCACAGGTTGGCCAGCAATCCAATGGCACACCCGCCTTGGCTTTGCCGTTCGGTGATACCAGTCACTATCGTTACCGGCCCGCCCGGTTCGGGTAAATCGAGCTACGTTAATGATCATGCAGGTGATAGTGACTGTGTGATCTGCTTTGATCAGATCGCGGCGAACTTATTCAAATCGGATGGACAACGCGTTCATCAGATGTTGTCCGGACCACAGGTCAAGGCTGTGCTTCAGGAGCGAAACAAGGCAATCGGAAGGCTGATGACCAGCGCCACAAACTATTCGAAGGCGTGGATCATAGTTAGTGACGCGCAGTCGGAGCGACGGCGCTGGTGGTCTGAAACACTTGGCGCTGATGTTGTTGTCATGCTGACACCGGCTAGCGTTTGTAAGGCAAGGATAACAAAGGACGAAGCGAACGGTGAGCGCCGCCCCGGCAACTCGGAAGCAATCGTCGATCAATGGTGGTGGAACTACACGCCATGGTCGGGTGATCAGGTCGTGAAGCCCCAGCGAAAGCACACCCGCAGAGCGAGAACCCACAGGTAGTAGGGGGGAGGTCAAATCCCTACCACCTGTGGGTTTCAAAACCGCGCGGTTAGTAGGATTTTTGCGCGGTCAAATTAAAATTGCGGGTCATAATAAAATTTCTGGGGAGGGGGTGCCCCTAATGGTTGGGGGTTTGATATGATCGAACCAAATAGGTGTTTAGATGAAGCGCGGACCTAAGCCACAGACACCAGCAACCAAGCAAAAACGCGGGACATTGCGCAAAGATCGGGATGGCGGAAAAGCCATTCAAATGATTGCCACAGACGATGCACCCGTAATGCCGGATTACCTTTTGCCAGCGGCGCAAGATGTTTGGCTTGAAGAAATTGGGCGGGTCATGGTTGCCGGTGTCACGGAATTCGATAGTTCATTGCTTGCTACATATTGCGCATTGGAAGCCAGTGCGCGTGCAGCCTTTCTGGCAAACGAGCCGCCGCCCGCTTCATACCTGACAGAACTTAGGCGTATGCGTGAACTGCTAGGCATAGCGGGTCCGCGTTCGCGGATCGGAGCGAAACAGGGTGGCGCGAAAACAGACAACCCGTTCGCGAACAAAGGCCGCCGCGCCGGATAGCGAATATGTCCGCATCGCGATTGATTACGCCAAGGCGGCGGTAAAAGATCGCTGGCGGAAAGATCATTGCGAACTTGTTAGGCTGACAGCCAAACGGTTCTTGAATGATTTGAAGAAGGCCAGACAAAAAAAGTGTAGTTACTATTTCAGCGAGTGGCATGCAGACGATGTATGCGGGTTCATTGAACTGCTCCCGCACGTGCAGGGATCGTGGGATGATCCGGCCATAACTTTAGAACCGGCACAGATTTTTATTCTGGTCAACGTTTTTGGATTTCGTCGCAAGTCTGATGATCGCCGCCGCTTCACCCGTGCCTATATCGAGGTTGCACGGAAGAACGGAAAATCAACCTTTACCGCCGGGGTGGCGCTGTACTGTTTGACTTGCGAAGGCGAACTTGGACCGGAGATTATCGTCGGAGCCACAACCGGAGCACAGGCGGACAAGGTTTTCAAACCGGCTAAGCTTATGGTGGATCGAACATCCCCGCTTCGCGAAGCCTTTGGTCTGAAGGCTTGGGCGAGATCGATAACATGCGCAGACAACGGGGGAACGGTTCAACCGATCAATTCCAATTCATCTACGCAAGATGGTTGGAACCCTTATGTTGGAATATTGGACGAGCTTCACGCGCATAAGGATCGCGGTCTATTTGACGTTATTAGGTCTGCATTTGGTGCGCGCAAACAGCCGCTAATGTGGATGATCACGACGGCGGGATATGATGTTCGCGGGGTTTGCTACGAACAGCGCACGTTACTTGAAAAGATACTGAAGGGCACCGTCGAGGCTGATCACTATTTCGGCATTGTCTTCACAATGGATGAAGGCGACGATCCCTTTGACGAGCGGACATGGGGAAAGGCCAATCCGCTATTGGGCGCGGCTGTCGATCCGGCTGAACTTCGCGGATATGCAATTGAGGCGAAGGCCAGCCCAGCATCCCTTGGCGAGTTTCTTACCAAGCGTCTGAATGTCTGGCTGAATGCGGCAAGCGCATGGCTGTCTGTCGATCAATGGAACAAGGCGGAAATATCTGATCTGGACTGGTCGGATTTCCAAGGATTGGAATGCACTATCGGTGCCGACCTTGCAGACAAGGACGATATCACAGCGTTGACGCTGATTGGTCAGTACGAAGACGAAAAGATTATAATCAAGCCGATATTTTTCATTCCGTCGGCTGCGCTATTGAGAGAAACGCAGAGCGATACAGGGCAATCGACTTATGGTGTCTGGGCTGGCCATAATGGCGGCCCAGCGCTTGAAGACGAAGTCGAAGGGCTTCCTGATCTGTTTGACGAAAATGACAAACCACTAGCCGAATTGTCAACAGAGTGGCGCGGCCATTTGGTGGTCACACCGGGTGATTTTGTTGATCACAATTCGGTTGAAATGTTTGTCCGTTGGCTGGTCGCAACGCAGTCGGTTCGGAAGATTACTTTTGATCAGTTCGCGGCCGCCCAGCAAATGGCGGTCAATTTGAATGAAGATTTGGGGACGCCTGACGATCCTATTGCGGTCGTGCTGCACAAGTCGGCTGCAAATGTCACGAACCCGGCGAAGGAATTGGAAGCGCGTGTTCGCGCTAAAGACCCTTCGGTTCACATTGGACATGACGGAAATCCTGTTCTGACTTGGATGGTATCGAATGCCGTGGTCACGCGCCACATCAACGGCACGATCATTCCGAAGAAGGAAAGTAAGGACAGCGCCAACAAAATAGACGGGGTGGACGCTATGATAAACGCAATCGCGCCGTTGGTGGCTGTTGAAGAAGAAGACGGCCATGCGGACGTCGAGCACACAGGTCTGTAATGGGACTTCGTTCGGCTTTCGCAAATTGGTTGCTGGCAGACAGCGCCATTTCATCCGGCACCGTTTCTGCTTCTAGCGGACTAACCGACGAAAGCAGTGAAACCTATTGGTCAATCACTGGCAAGAGTGGAAGCCGTGTAGCAGTAAACGAACAGAGTGCCTTGGGATTGCCAGCGGTTCTTCGCGCCTTGGAAGTTCTAACCGGCGTTTTCGCCATGACGCCGATGGTATACTACAAGCGGGTTGGAAATGGCAAAGAGCGTGTCGAGAAATCGCCGCTTTACAAGTTGTTCCATGACCGCCCAAACGACGTTCAGTCGCCGTTTCTGTTCAAAGAAGTCATGCTGGGTGACATGCTGTTGACCGGTGGTTTCGGTAGCTATGTGCACCGGGACGCAATGTTTCAGCCCAAATCGCTTTCACGATTAAACCCAAACGGAATAAATCAGGCGAAGCAATGGGATCGCACAGACGGCCTTGAAATATTTTATGACGCACAACTTCCTGATGGAAGTAACGGGCGCTTTACCCGCGCTGATATCTGGTTCGTTCCGGGATTTAGCCGCGACGGTTTAATGGGCATTAACCGCGTCAAGCTTCTGGATGATATGCTTGGTTCGGCGGTTGCCGCTGGAGAATATGCCCGCCATTTCTGGGAAAATAATGCCCAGCCTGCAACGTTGTTGAAGGCCAAGGGAAAAATGGACCCTGAAGTCAAAAACAAATTCAAGCTTGATTGGAAGGCGATGTTCGGCGGCACTCGAAAAGCGGGTGAAGTTGCTGTTCTTGATCAGGAAATGGAAGCCGAAACCCTTGGCGCTTCCAATCGTGATAGCCAGTTTGTCGAAGTTCGTTCGTTCAATGTTGTTGAAGTTGCGCGCGCTTTCGGTGTCCCGCCACATCTTGTTTATGAACTATCCAAAGCGACATTTTCAAACATCGAACAGCAAAGCCTTGAATTCATACTTTACTGCATGATGCCGCACTACGAACGGGTTTCCGGTGCGGCGACACATTACTTTGCTGAAGAAGGCCATTTTTACGAATTCATGCCGGATGCGTTGCTGAAAGGTGACGTGAAGACACGCTGGGAAGCTTACAAATCAGCCCGTGAAACGGGTGTCTTGAGCGCAGACGAAATTCGAAATCGCGAAAACATGAACGAAATTGGCGGCCCCGCCGGGTCGCAGCGCTGGCGCCCTGCCAACATGGCGGTTTCAGGTGAGCCAAACCCCACACAACCTGTTCAGCCAAAAGAGGAATGAACCGATGAATAACCGGATTTTGGCCGCGATCCGTTCGCAGCCATGGGCAATTATGCCTGAATACCTCGACGCTATTGAAGCAATTGCAATGCGGGCGATTGATCACCCGTCCTTGGCGCACGTCGAAGCTGATGGTCATGAACAGCGATACATTTCTGCTTTGGCACAAATGGGAAGCCCGTTGACCAGCACCAAAACTGTAATGTTCCGAAATGGTGTGGCTAGTATGCCAGTATTCGGGCCGCTGATACCCCGTGGTTCCGGGCCTAATGTCAGTGCGCCGTTGACCTCCTTAGATACGCTGGCAAAGGATTTTCGCGCCATTAGCGAGGTTCCTGAAGTCCACGCAATCTTGATGGTTTTCGACACGCCCGGTGGTCACGTAACGGACATTCGATCTTTCGCAGATATGATCGCAAGTTCGAAAATCCCCGTCCATGGACATATCACGGGAGACTGCGCCAGCGGTGGTTATTGGGTTGGTTCACAATGCAAGAAACTGACGATTGATCCGACCGGTCGCGCTGGTTCAATCGGTGTGATGGTTGGCGGTCGCCACCAAGAGGAAACCGACAGTGACGGTTGCCGCGACATAAACATCATAAGTTCGAACGCGCCGAACAAGCGTGTCGATATCACGACGGAAGAAGGTCAGGCCAATATTCGAGCGATGTTGGATGGCATTGAAGAAATCTTCCTAAAAGACGTTGCTCGTGGCCGAGGGGTTTCTGTTTCAACAGTGAAGCAAGATTTCGGCGCGGGCGGCATACTCACTGGAAGGCAAGCGAAAGAAGCAGGATTGGTGGATCAAGTCGAGGCAGGCGGCCTTGAAGCGGTCCTAAATCGGCTTTCCAAACCTGCCCGAACAGTAACGCCACGGCGGGCCGCTGCGGCGCTTTCTAACGAAGTTGCGCAACTACGCGCTGCTTCAAACCTCTAAACTAGGAGAACAGACTATGCGTATCACTGCGCTAAAAACATCGCTGGCGGCCGTTCTTGTCGCTATGGATGAAATCATCGAAGGCGCTGTTGTCGCTAACGCTGATGACGATACTGCCGAACCGGAACCCCGTGACCTCACGGCTGAAGAACAGACGTCTTTTGACGAACTGAAAGCCAAGGCTGAAGGGCTTCAAGCGCAAATCAAGCGTGAAGAAGAATTGTTGGCTATGAAATCTTCGGCCGCGATGCCTGTCACTGTTCCAAACGCCAATGGTGGCGGCAATCTTGCCCCTGCCACGGTCAAGGAAAAGCTGGAGCCGGGTGTCATGATGGGCCGGATCACTCAGTCCCTTGCTGCTTCCGAAATGGACCAGCGGGCCGCTGCCGATTTTGCCCAGAAAGCCTATGGCGATGAAACTGGCCAGATCGTTGCCAACATGGAGCAATCAACCAACACAAAGGGTGGTTTCCTTGTTGACACGGCATATAGTAGGGACTTCATTGACGTTCTTCGTCCACAGGTTGTTATTCGCAAACTTGGAGCGCGTTCTGTTCCAATGCCGGACGGAAATCTGACCACGCGTCGGAAAACCTCTAGCACGACAGCGGGCTATGTTGGTGAGCGTACACCAGCGCCAGCAACCGGCGTCGAAGTTGACACGATCAACATGACGGCGAAATATCTGCGCGCTCTTGTTCCAATCTCGAATTCGTTGATCCGCCGTGCAAGCATGGGCGTTGATGCTATGGTTCGTGACGATCTGGTCGAGAGTGTTTCGGTGAAGGAAGATCAACAGTTCCTTCGCGGCGTAGGTTCCGCGACCGCACCAACTGGTCTGCGTAATTTGATTGCAGCGGGTAATGTGGTTCCAGCTTCTGGAGCGGCAACGCTAGCTGTTGTTGATGCTGAACTGGCTTCTTTGCGTCTTCGTGTTCTGAACGGCAATATTCCGATGACCCAAGCCGGTTGGATCATGTCACCGCGCACCATGATTTTCCTTGAAACCTTGCGTGATGGCAATGGTAACAAGGTCTATCCAGAAATCGCAGAAGGCCGCTTGGGTATTTATCCAATTGGTGTCACGACTTCGGTTCCAGATAATCTTGGCGTGGGCACGGACGAAAGTGAAATCTATTTTGGTGATTTTGCTCAGTTCATGATCGGTGACACTTACAATGTCACGTTGGCTGCTTCCGACGTCGCCGCATATGATGACGGCGGAACAATGCGCGCGGCGTTCAGCAATGACGAAACAGTTATTCGCTTGATCGAAGAGCATGACACACAAGTCCGTTATGACACGGCCTTTGCTGTCCTGACTGGCGTTACTTGGGGATCATAATCTCATCCGAATAAACGGGGCGGTGTTTCTGCCCCGTTTATCCTCAATCCATCCAACACAATTGAAGGGAATTTCCCATGACTAAGCTTGTAGCGGTCAAGTTCTTGATGCCTCACACAGTCGGTTCGCTTTATAATGAAGGTGAAACGGCGGGTTTTGAAAAGGGCGTCGCTGATGATCTTGTTAAACGCAAGATCGCTGAACCTGCCAAAACCAAAAAAGCGAAGGAAGATGAACCGCCCGCCGATCCGGTGCGCGCTGAACTTGAAAAGTTGAACAAGGACAAATTGTTCGAACTGGCGAAAACCGAAGAAATCGAAGTTGATGAAGGTCTTAACAAAGGCCCGTTGATTGACGCGATTATCGCAGGCCGCGCCGCAAAATAACGACTTTCCAGTTCACCTGAAACGGTCGCCGTCCCTTAGCGGCGGCCGTACTTTTTCCAATCTGGCGATTACAGAAGGAATTCGAAAATGCCTGATAATTTTCAAGCCCCGGCTAGCGGCGTCGATTTCGCCAGTAAAGATATTGGCGGCGTCCAATTTGCGAAAAACCTGATCACCGATGAAGCAGGCGCGGACGCTGTTGGGCTTGTCACAGCAAATCCCGCCGCAAACACCATTTTGGGCCGCCTGAAGGCCGCTGTGGACGCTTTGTCCGGCAAAGCGACCGAAGCCAAGCAGGATGACGCCATTACCCAATTAGCGGCCATTGTGACAGCGCTGGGCGGGACACTCGCAGTTAATCAGGCTGACGGCGCAACAGCGACGCGGCAAGATAGCGCCATTGTCGAATTGACGGCGATAAAAACGGCCGTTGATGGTCTTGAAACATTGCTTGCTGACAATGCTACCGATACCGGGTTAGCGGCTATCGTTACGGCCCTTTCCGGCGCCGCGACTGACAGCAAGTTGGATGAACTGCTGACGGCAATGGGCACAATCGGGACACGCGCCTATGGGGCAAATGTTCCGGCGGTTAACTCGGTCGCCGCATCTTCGCGGACGGCCGCTGGTATCGTGGCCACCGAAGTTTTGGTCCATGCTTCCAAGCGTTGTTTCATCAAAGTTGGTGATAACACTGTCAATGCTACGGCGGCTGACATTCCGCTTGAAGATGGCGAAAAATTCCATCTGAAGATTACGTCCGGCCAATTTATCGCAGCCATTCGAGACACCGAAGACGGTGTATTAAACATTATCACGGTCGCCTAACATGCTGATTGTACCGGGGAGCGTTGGCCGGATCGGTCAACAAGGCACTGTTAAATCCGTTCCAGCGCCAATAGTTTCCCGCGAAATCTTCACGATACTTGGCGACAGCCTAGCCGCTGGTCGTGGTAATCTCGACAGTGAGCGAACCGTTGATGAACCAGTGCCGACAAATGCCCGTGTCTATGTCCAGAACAGTGGCAGGCCAGATTATCAGCAATTAACCGATGTTGCGGGACCGCTTTGGTTCCGTGAAAATGCCGGTCCCGGACGGGTCAGCCCCATGGAAAAGCTGCTAATCGATTACAACACGTTGACGGGCAAACCGACTGGACTGATACCCGCCGCATTTGGCGGATCATCCTTGGCGGTTGGATGGAACCCACAAACACCCGGACCTGATCTGATCGTCGCTAGGGATGCGCATAACGCAGCCATGGCGCTTTACAAAGCGGAAGACCCGAATTGCAGATGCGCTGGCGTTGCTATCTTGCTGACGTCTAATGCTGTGGCCACACAACCCGAGCGCGAGCTGTTATGGCCTCTCTTGATCGATTATGTCCGCGCAAATTTCAACTTTGTCGATAATACAACGCCAATTATTCTTTCGTCATCGGCCGCCGATGGCGCCAGCGGTACATCCAACCAGCGCCGCCTTGATTGTGAGTTTGCAGCATCCAAGCGCATATTGTGCGGTGTCGTTCAGCCATTTTTTCCAACCGCTAATCCTGATAACCTGCATCCTACACGCGCCGAAAACATCACCTATGGTGCAGATTTTGCTGCGCTGTTCCATGCGATGAACCAAGGCAGCATGTATATTCCAGCCATCACCAGCAATGCCAATCAGGGCGTTATTTTGGGGCAGGCTGCGAATATCAATATTGTCCATGAAGGGCTTTCCTATCCGTCGAGATATGGTGCTGTGGAAATAACTGGCGGCCCAGATGCAGCATTATTTGACGTTGGCGGAACGTTCGATGCGCCGTCGATTGTTGAAGTTGCCCCCGGCACGCTAACCGAACGGTTGCACGAAATGCAAATTCAAATCCGCGACAGCATCTGGACCTATGGGCCGATTTTCAATCTGGATATTGATGTCACTGCGCCGGTAGCCGCCGGGATCGCGTTCAATCAAAATTTCTCAATCATGAACCAAGCTGTTCCCAATTGGGGCGAGTATGACGTTGGAAGCGTACCCATAACCACCGGGCAAAATTTGTTGATCGCCTATCATGATTATGCACCGCGCAGGACAGGCTACACCATATCCGTTGACAGCAACTTGGCCGACTTCGTGGCCGCTACTGTCGCTGAACAACCGATAGAATTGTGGAATTGGAACAGCGCGATTGATACGACCGGCAACGTCTTTATCGATTGGAGCAGCCAGCGCGGCGACATCAGCTTTGTAAACCTCGGCATGACGGGGTTAAATCCGGTTCCTGTTTCGACCTCTTATGTGGACAGGTTCTTCAACAACACGCCAGCGAACAACGATACGTGGGATGTTGGTTCCGCTGTCGTGCCCGCTGGGGGGCGCACTGTTCTGGTTGTGGCTGGCGGCTTCCCCAATGCCGAGCCAACAGCAAATTCGGCAGGATTGACGCGCGTTTCGCTGGCGCGAGACGCTGGCGGAGACACTATCGCCGTGTTCGTCAGGGAGGCCGACGGTCCTATGGTGATTAACACCGGAACAACCGCCCGGCCCGCTGCACTGATTTTGAACCTTGCCCCTGCATCCTAGTCGAAGGGAACATGATGAACACCCCTTATGACGAAATCGCCAAAACCCCTATGGCGGGCGCGACAAAAGAACAGGCACATGATCTGCGCCGTGAAGGCGAATTGCTGATCAAAGCTGGTAACAATTATATTGACGGTGGGATGCGGCGGCTCGATCTGGCGCGTGAATTATTGGCGTGCCCGAAAACAGGTGAAGAACCTTGCGAATGTCCGCCGGACGAAGGCAATGAAGATGATCCGGGTCATGAACATCCTGATCACCCGGCGCCAGAAGGCACGTTTATCAAGCACCCGTTGCCAACCATAGCTTCGAATTTCGACACACAGCCGCTTTATGAGCCGCGTTCAGAAGCGCCCAAGAATTCCAGCGATGTTGTTGGCGCCTTTCGAATGAATGTGCCGTCATCGCATCTGCTGTTTGACGATCCTATTGTTTATCCGGGGCAACCGGGCAAGGCCCATTTGCACGAGTTTTTCGGCAACTTCGGTGCTGATGCCTTTTCAACCTATGAAAGCCTTCGCACAACCGGTGACAGCAATGCCATGAACCGGCTGAACCGTTCGTCCTATTGGTTACCAGCGCTGTTCTACGACGATCATCATGTTCTTCGCGGTGACTATGGCACGGTCTATTACAAGCAGCGCCCCTCCGATGATCCGATCATAGAACAATGGGGCGCCGAGCCTATTCAGATGCCAAACGGCTTGCGGTTCATAGTCGGTCACACAATGAACGGCGGGCCGGTTACCGGCAAACCCTATGTCAAAGCCAATGTTGGTGGCACATATCCCGACTTGGAAGCCTTGCTAGCCGAAGTACCACGCGATCAGATTACAGCGCTTTATTTTGCCGTTACCGGCCCGTCACTTTGGGATGGTGAAAATCTGGACAGCCCGGATCATCGGTCGCATGTCGGCAATCTTGAATTTGGGGCGCATACAGACTGGAAGCAAAAAGCTGTCGCACCAATCAATACGCTGATCCCGCAAATTACATTCATTCGCAAACATACGATTTTGCCCGAAGATGACATGTCGCAATTCCGCCTGTCCAGCGATGAAATGGCCGGGACACCGCGCGGTGGTTCGATGCATATGGATTTCTTTGAAGCATGGGATGAAGATGCGAAAAATGCGCTGATTTCCGGCGCGATCAATGATTTTCGTAACTGTTCCAATGGTGATTTTGGAAACGGCACTGGCATGAAGCACGATCATTGGAACAATAAAGCAGAGCCGCGTTTGGTTCCCATTCCAGAAAGAGGCTGACATGATTACGCATCTTTTGGTCACGGCGCTGTTATCCAGTGGCGGCACTCCCACGCCAACACCTACACCAACGCCCAGCGATCCTTATGCGGCGTTTCTGGGCATGGCCAAGGAACAGTTGCGCATTGGCGCTTCGAACGAACAAGACGTTTTGTTGACAGGCTATATTGGTGCGGCGGTCAAATATATTGAAAGGGAAACCAATCAGGTTTTACTAAATCGAAGCCTGAAGATCACCAAGGATTGCTGGCCAGAAAATGGCGTGTTGACGCTTAGAAAGCGTCCCGTCGTTTCTGTTGATACCGTACACTATTATGCTTCTGACGGCACCCGTACCTTGCTTGGCAGTACAGAATATCAAGTTTCTATCGGAGAGTTTCAGACACGCATTGTCCCGTCGCCAGAAAAAACGTGGCCGGAACTACAATCACGGCGGTTAGACGCTATCGAGATTGACGCAACATTTGGTTATGGCGCGGCTATTGCCGACTTGCCGGAAGATTTGAGGCATGTCATTTTGTTGTTGGTTGCGCATTGGGACGACAATCGCGGCGCGGTAGCTGTTGGAACCATTTCAAAAGAGCTTGAACTGTCGGTTGACGCGCTGCTCGAACATTTTCTTATTCCGTCTGTAGGCTAGGCAAATGCGGATCGGTAATATGCGGGAACGCGTCACATTGGAGCGCGAAACCCGCACACCAAATGGTCAAGGTGGCTGGACCAGAGGCTGGCAAGCAGTCGCAACAGTCTTTGCAGAAATTGAAGGCCAGTCCGGCAATGAAGCGATGAACGCATCCGTTGAACGCAGCGTCAACCGCTGGCGTGTCACCATACGTGAGATTGGCGCAACAGCGAAGGATCGCATCGTCTGGCACGAAATGGATGACATGAAGCTGGATATCGTTTCTGCCATGCCTGATCGGAAGAATAGGGGCTATCAGTTGCTGCTTTGTGAAAGCGGTACAACGCCGTGACGGCAAACCGGTCCTATCGCAAAGCCGTCCAATCGTTTCGGCGGCTTTTGAACAATGTTGATGATGTAACAAAAGAAGAAATTGCCGATGTTTTGGAAGACACTGGCCCGCGTCTTCGAAATCTGATCAAGCTTAGAACGCCGTTTCGCACTGGCGCGTTGTCACGGGGCATTAAGTACAAGGTTTTGCGCCGGGCATTGAACCTGAGTGTTGGCGTTATTGGATCGCCATCGGTGCGCGGCAAATTGTTTTACGGCTATATTTTGAACTACGGCCGCCGTGGCGGACTGCGCAAGGCCACGCGTCGGAAGAAAGATGGCACCACAAGCAACTACACAATCAGGGTCAAGGCGATCAAAGGCAGCGGATTTGTAACCGGTGCCGGTAAGCTCATTCGTCCTGAAATACAGCCCAAACTAACCGGTATCTGGGACAGAATATTACGGCGCGCAGATAGGGGAAGCTAATGTCCGAAGCCTTGAACGCCGCCGAAAAAGCGATCTACGAAGCTTTGCGGGATGGTGCGCCAGTTTGGCCAGTGTTCCAGCATGTCCCGCAAGACACGGCACTGCCGCTGAACATTATCGGCGATATGGATGAAAACAGCTTTGCCGTTAAGTCGGATGACGATGCCCGCATAAACCTACAGATTTTGACCGTCTATCAGGGCGAAGAACGCAAGTCGGTCACAGATGAACAAGCGCGGATTTATGCCACGCTAAACGAAGTGACGCTGTCCGAAGGCGGGTTCAACATCACCTGCTATCGAACCAGTTCACGCGCCGAATTGTTGGAAGACGGCGAAACCTACCTTGGAACTTCATTTTTCACCGTTCTGGCGCTTGCCGCCTGAACCCCCATAGGAGATATTAAAATGGGCAAGAGACTAAGCAATGACTATCGGCTGTGGATTGAAAGCTCCACGCCGGGAACATATAACGAAATCAAGGGACAACAGGATATGTCCCGCAACCGTGCATCAGCGTCAATTGAAACCAGCACCAAAGACAATTTCCCCTATGGCACCAGTGCCCAAGGGCTGAAAACACTGACGATTGATTGTGCTATCATCCCCGATCTGCCTGACGTTGATGGTTATACCCGGCTTGAAACACTGTCCAAGGGTAGCGATCCGGTGAACTTCCAAATCCGCAAAGGTGGTTCCAGCGGTGCCGATCCTGCTGACGTGGTGTTCCAAGCTTCCATGTATATCGGCAATTTTGACGACACATTCGGGCAGAATGACGTTGTTAAGGCGAACTTCCAGCTTAGCCTAGAAGCCGCGCCAACGGTTGACACGTTGTCATGAAGCAGAAGGAAAAAACCGCTGCTATCGTCGTTGGCGAAGGGGCGATGGCTTTCAAGAAGCTGTCGGCCGAAGAAGCCAACAAAACTTTGTCTGAAGCGACAGGATGTTCCGTTTCGGAATGCCTGTCGATCATTGGACAAAACGGCCAGAAAGGGCTTGTTGCAACGGTCGCTATCGCCCTGTGTGAAAATGCTGACAAGTTAGCCATGCCGGAAATGGCGCGGCTGATTGATGCCAATGCCCATAGCAAGGTCATGGCACAATTGCGGTCATTGATCCCGGCACCTTCGAACGAAGGCGAGAACGTCAATGACAGCGACGTCTGAACGCGGCGAAGTCGTTCTGACGCTGGCGGGTGAAGATTATGTTCTTCGCCCGAGCTATCAGGCGTGTTCGAAAATCGAAGAACTGACTGGCCAATCGCTGATGCAGTTGGCCATTCATGCTGATGGTCAAACCTTGCCGATGCAGGAAGCCGCGATTGTTGCGACAGAATTCATCCGTGCTTGGGGCCGGGAAACCGAAACCAAGTCGATCATGGGTGTCAAGCCGGAACGTGTCGGAGAACTGATGTTTGATGAAGGCATGATGAAGGTCATCCCGCGCTTAGCCATTTGCCTTGCCGGAGCGGTTACAGGCGGCACCAAGAAAGTCGATAGCGACGATGACGAGGACGACGACACGGGGGAGACATAGCCGGTGACGGGTTCGCCACCCGCCGCCGGTTAATGGGTATTTCCGCCAACCTGTTCCACTGGAAACCCGAAACGTTCTGGCGATCAACCCCGCATGAATATTGGGCCGCTTTCGAAATCTGGAAAGAAATGCACCCGCCCCAAAAAGAGGATGACGACTGATCATGCCCGATACCGACATTAAAAAATTACTGTTGGAAGTGGATGCATCAGTTGAAGGTTTGCGCAGTGAATTGCGCAAAGCTGATATTGATCTGGAGCGGTTGGAAAAGAACTTTGATCAACGTCTTTCCAACATTGAAAAGACGTTTGCCGATACCGGTAAAGGCGTCACGGGTATTGGCAAGAATGTCGATGAAGTTAACGGCAAAGTCAGTCGTTTCGCCGGTTCGATAAAGAAGGCGGCGGTCGCAATTGTCGCAGCGGGCGGTCTGCAAGTTCTCTCTGAGTTGGTGAAAAATGGGATTAAATATGCCGCTAGTCTAAACGACCAAGCGGCCGCATTGGGAGTGACAACGACAGCGTTGCAAGAATATCGGTTTGCCGCATCAGAAACAGGCGTTGAACAAAGGGATTTAGAAGCTGGACTTGCGGTTCTGAATAGAAATCTGGGAGAAGCAGCCGCCGGGTCAGAAAAACAAATCGAAAAATTCGATAATCTAGGCCTGTCAATTCGAGACGCTAATGGTGAAGTACGCAACGCGGCCGATTTGTTACCAGACATAGCGCGCGCGCTTGAAGGCGTTGAAAATCCAGCGGAGCGCGCAGCTCGTCTAATTTCGATCTTTGGAAAAAATGGTCAAAAACTCGACAGCCTTCTAAGCGGTGGTGCTAGCCGAGTAAACGAACTGCGTGATGCCGCGCACGATCTAGGGATCGTGTTGTCAGAAGATCAAATCCAAAATGCGGATGAAGTTGCGGATAAGCTGGATAAGGTGAAGTTGGTTCTACAGGCGAAAATCGCCGGGGTTGTGGCGGATAACACTGAAGAAATATTGGCACTTGCAAATGCGCTGGGCAATCTCGCCGAACGATCTATCCAAGCGCTTGATAAATGGCTCGAATTTCGCAGGGCTTTTGACGGTCAAAATCAACTAATTGCTCGTGCGGAACAATATCTCGACAATCGACAAGACCTTTCGCCCGACACGCGTGAACGGGCGAAGATATTGGCAAGGGAGAAAATCCTTGATCGGACTTCGTCAGGCAGCACCGAATATCTTGGTGGGCTGATAACTGTTCGCAACCCCGATCCAAGCCGTGTTCCTGGTATTCGACGATCAGGTAGTTCACAACCCCGAAGCGAAACGCGCCTGTCGTTACCAACCCCAGTAGCATCCTCACCAAATTTCAGTCTGGCAACGCCAGAAGGCCGGTCATCGGTTCGCCGCTTCCGTAAATCTGTCGATGCATTGAACAAACCAGCGGAAGAAGCTGCTCAAAAACTCGCTGAATGGAATGTCGAACTCGACAGACTTAGCGCTGATCTTGCCTTAGCCAATGCCCAAGTCACAGGCAGCTTGGCAGAACGCGCCGAAGCTGAAAAACAGCGGATAGATGCCGACCTCGCTAGCGATATATTGCGGATCAAAGCCGACAAGGAATTGACGAAGGCCCAGCAAGATCGGGTCATTGCCGTTCAGGAACAGATCGCATCGGCCAAAAAACAACTGGTTGATCAACGGCTGGACGAAGATTTGGCGGAAGAAAGACGCCGCGCGGATCGGTTGCTTTTGGATCAAAAACTTAACCAGTTGGACGATGAACTGCGCACGGCCGAAATTGAAGTCGACGCCACGCGGGATCGCCGCGCACGGTTAGTTCTGGAACGCCGGATATTGGCATTGCAGCAAGAGGAAGAAAAGGCGCGCCTTGAAGCGGCTATAGCGGCCGGCGAAATAAGAGACGCCACCCGCGCTCGTGCCAATCTGGAAAAGCGGCAGGCGATAGAACGTAGTGAAGTCGAGCGGGAAAATCTATCACCCGGCGCAGCCTATCTGGACGCCATACGTAAATCAGCCGGTGAATTGAATGATGATCTGGAACGCGTGGCGGTCGGCGGGCTTCAAAGCCTGAATGACGGTATTGCAGAAGCGATAGTAGGTGGCGACAGTTTGGGCAAAACCTTTTCCCGAATTGCCGATCAGATCATTTCCGATCTGCTACGCATTGCAATCCAGCAAGCGATTATCGAACCTCTAGCTACAGGCTTATTTGGCGGCGGCGCTGGATCATCCGGCGGCGGAATTGGTGGTTTCTTTCAAGGTCTGGCCGGTGGGCTTAGTAATTTATTCGGCAGTGGCAATAGCCGAGCCATTGGCGGTCCGGTAACGGCGGGTAGGCCGTATCTGGTTGGCGAGAAAGAGCCGGAGATATTCGTCCCCAATGCCAACGGCCGGATTTACAACCCAAGCCAGATTGGCGGCGGTGCCAGCGGCGGAATGTCGGTTTCGCTAACTGTGAACGCACCGGGCGCCACAGCGGAAACGGTCTCCATGATACGCCGTGAACTTGCCAATGCAGCGCCGCAAATTGTTGCGGCCGCGCGCAATGCAACGACCCGTGAACTATCAAGAAAAAGGCTGACTTGATGGCGATCATCCAACCCCCCGTTCCGATCCCGATGCGCCGCACCCAGTGGCGGCGTAAACGGGCGCAACAGAAAAACCGGTCCGGCTGGACGGGAACAAGTCAGATTGTGCGTTTGCCTCAAGCCAGCATTTGGACCGTGTCAGGCGAATTCCCGCCGATCATCAAAGAAGAAAATAGCCTTGAATGGCAGGCGTTTTTTGAAGCGGTTGACGGGATGGCAAACAGCTTTCCCGTCCTGATGTGTGAAAGCCAGCAAACCAGTGCGGCAAATGTGCAGGTGAACGGTGGCGGTCAAACCGGATCATCGGTCGCGTTAAAAGGTCTGACAGGGGCGATTGGATCAAAGTTTTTGCTGAAAGGCCAGAAGATATCGATCCCATTGCCGAACGATGATGTGCAACTGGAAGTATTGCAGCAAGACATAACGGTGTTGTCGGGCGGCGTTGGTACAGCCCTGTTTGCCGGTACGCTGCGTAAATCGCCCATAGATAGCGCCACAGTCGAGGTGCAGTGGCCTTATGCCCTGATGTCCATGACAAGCCCGGAAACCGGCTTTGATGTCAACACAGGCCAGAATTACGGCTTTGCATTTGAAGCCGAAGAGGCGTTTTGATCATGTCCGGTCCTGATAGCGCAGCATCAGCCGCACTGGGCGAGAGCGTTCTTTATCCTTGTTGGGTTGGGTTACTGGATTTCGACGGCGATCCTGTCGCTGTAACCACCGCCCCGTATGACGTGACCTTTTCAGGCACCGGTGATCCAGAACTGGACGGCGTAACATTCATGGCCGCGAACCCGGACATGATAGATGTTTCCGAAGTGCGCCACCAAGAACAGGGATCAGACACCGTCACCGCAACTCTGTCCGGCTTGGCTGGTATCGATACGGAATTGCTGAACATATTGGGCAATCCGCCCCTTTGGCGTGGCCGCACATCGGCGCTGTGGATCATGTTATATGACGTGAACCTGCAAAGGATCGGAAATGTCTGGCGCTATTACACGGGGACTATGGTTGCTGCGCCGATAAAAGGCGATCCGACCGAACAGGTCGTTGAAATCTTGATTGAAAGCTATCTCGCGAACCTCAGTGAAGCGTCCAATCGCACCTATCTGGATCAGGAAGATTTTGATCCCGGCGACAAATCAGCCGAAGCGGCAATAGCGATTGCCAATGGCAGTGAAGGTGCTGGCTTGCGGGATAGCGGTTATAGCTACGGCGTTGGCGGCATTGGTGGCGGTGGCCGGTTTAGTCCAAGGTTCAATTACAGCGCGCTATAGTGAAAAAATTGGAACGACTTCCTGAATGGGAAGAAAATCTGTTGGCGTGGATCACAGCCTGTTCGGGTGCGCGTCATCAATGGGGAAAACTCGACTGCCTATTGTTCGCCGGTGGAGCGATTAAAGCTGTCACCGGCTTTGATGCCGCGAGAGGACACCGGGGCAAGTATCGCACGGAATTGGGCGCCGCCCGCTATCTGAAGCGCATGGGGCATGATAGCCCGGAAGACTATCTGAACGCCCATTTTCCTGCCTGTCCGCCTGCATCTGCGCAGCGCGGCGATCTGGTTCTAGCCGACGATATGGCGGGCGTGTGCATGGGGTCATTTGCCTTGTTCATTGGCGAAGAAAACGACGTTGCCGGACTGGTTCGCGTGCCATTTTCCGAATGGCAGGCCGCATGGAAGATTGGGTGACGCATGGGCAAGTTTGCACGCAAAGTTCTGAAGGTTGCGGCCGTTGCCGTTCAATTCATTCCGGGCATTGGCCAACTGGCGGCCGCCGCGATTACAATCGGTCTGACTATTTTGGACCGTGCCTTGGCACCAAAAAACCCGCAAGTGCCACAGGCCCAGCGCGACAGGCTTTTTTCGACAATCGATCCCAGTGCGTTCCGCAAAACTGTTTTGGGCAGCACGGCCATGGCGACGGATATTCGCTATGAGGAGTGGAGCGGCACCAATCAGGAATATCTTGACCGCATCATCGCATGCGCCAGTCACAAGGTGCATGCCATTCGGCAAATATGGATCGAAGACAAGCTGGCATGGACGTCATCCGGCGGCGTTACATCAACCTATGCGGGATATTTGACGGTTCAAACCCGGCTTGAAGGCAATGCCGGAAACACAATTTCGATCAATGGCGGAAGCAAATGGGGAACAAGCCGCCGCTTAACCGGCTGTGCCTATGTGCATATGCGGTTCAAAACTACGGGCAACAGCAAGAAAGCGGAAAGCCCGTTCGCAGCAACAATTCCTCAGCGTCTAACCATTGTTGGTGATGGCGCCCTATTATATGACCCGCGTTTGGATAGTAGTGTTGGCGGTTCTGGTCCCCAGCGCGCTGATGATCAAAGCACTTGGGCGTGGACGTCCAACGCCGCCGGAAACAACGCCGCGCTTCACATCTTATTCTATCTTCTAGGATGGCGTATCAACGGCAAACTAGCCATCGGCCGAGGTGTTCCAAAGTCTCGGTTCCTAATGGCTGCGTTCATAGCGGCCGCCAATATGTGCGAGGAAAATGTTTCGCTAGCGGCGGGTGGTCAAGAGCCGCGATATCGGTCGGCTGGTGTAATCTCAGAAAATGACAATCCAGAACCAGTACTTGAAGCATTAGCATCATCCTGTGCAGGCACTTTACGCGATGCCAGCGGTTTTCTGGCACTCGATATATTGCATAATGATCTGGCCACCCCGGTCGCATCCTTCACCGATGATGACATATTGGATCAGTTTAACTGGCAAGCAACGCGCGGACTGGACGAAAGCTTTAATCTGGTGCGCGGTCGCCGGACGGACGCATCGAATAATGGCCTCTATCAACTTGTCGATTATCCAGCGGTGTCATTGCCATCTCCGGATGGTCTGGAACGGGCGCACACATTCGATCTTTCCATGGTGCAAAGCGCCAGCCAAGCCCAGCGATTAGCCAAACAGGAATTGCAGCGCGCCCAATATCAGGGGGTGTTTAGCGCTGAATATAAAATGACAGCGCTGCGTTGCCAAGTCGGCGACGTGATAGAGCAGACATTTTCAGCGCTTGGTTTCGTCAACAAGCTTTTTCGCGTGACCGAACAGGTCATATCCATGAACGGCCGGATCGCGATGACATTGCGCGAAGAAAATGCCGCGATCTATGCGTGGTCAGAGGAAGAAAGCGCAGCGGTCGAAGCGGCTGATCCAACCGTATATGACCCGCTTAACAGTCCATTGATCCAAGCGATTTTAACCGCGGAACAAACGGCCGACTGGTCAGCAATTAATGACGATAATGGCGGTAAACCCGACGATAATGCCGACGTCACGGCTTTTAACAACGCCTTGGGGTTTATCGGTGAAGGGGTTCTGGCGCGGTTGAACGCCGTCGATTGGTCATCCACCGTGAACGGCCGTCCGGCGGAGTTAACAGACGGCCGAATTTCGGCCGGTTTCAACAGTAGCGGCGAATTGCTCACAGCGATTTCCAATGGGATCGGATCGCTGTCGGTTGAAGATTTGCTTCGCACCGGATTGGCGGGCAATTCTCTATCCTATGATCCCAGCTTTGAGCGTGGCACGATACCGTCGAATATATTTCGTTACGATAATAATGCGTCGGGTTCTGTTTCAATTTCAATCGTACAGGACGCCAGCGCGCCCAAGGGCAATAGCAATCTGTTGCGCGTCGCTTTTAACAATTCGGCACAGCCAAGTCCCGGTTGCGGCATGTACCAATCACTACAATATGCTGGGGCTGGGCAGCCATCACGTTTAGGTCGGTACACCGAAGGATCGACAATCGCCTTTGTGTTGCTGGCAAAGATACCAGTCGGTAAGACTATCGAATTTACAAGTAATGCAACCGGTACGGGAGCGGGCGGCGCCGGGTGGCTTACTTCAAAAGCCGGAACCGGTAATTGGGAATGGTACATTTACGAGCGTCGCATAGGCGTTGGTGGAACATTGAGTTCAACCGGTTTTTTCTATGTTACCGCAACGCTAGGCGAGGGCGCTTTCCATTGGGATATTGCCAAATATGATCAGATCGAACTGTCTTCGACGATCATTCCAGCATTGGAGCATTTGAAAGACATATCGGGCAATCGCCTTGTCGATACCGATCTGGTTACACTGTTAGGCAATGCGGCCGGTTTTGTTGGTGAAGGATTGTTGGCGCGGCTGAATGCGGTTGATGCGCTACAACATATTTCTAATGCCGATGCGATCACAGGAAGTGACTTACTGGACAGTAACAACCTGTTTTTCAATGGTGATTTTTCGCTTGCCAACGTGACTACTAATCCAATCAGGCCGCGTGGTGTGCTAGCCGTATCGGGAACGACGGTTTTAACAAACCAACCGCGCTACAAGGACAATGATCATACCACGCAGATTTTGCGGGTTGGAGATGGCACGAATAGCAGCCTACGACAATATTTCCCCTTTTGGAGATGCAACCCAAAGTCACTTTACATAGCGCGATTTGAAGCCCGTGCGGACGTGGCCAGTTCAGCCGGACATTATGCGCGGTTTATGGAACTGGATAGTGAACCGGACCCGGCGGCAACGCATATGGGATATCCATCAAATCATGTGGACCCTAGAATAGCAGAGGCGACAATTGAGAGGTCTGTTGGTGGTTCGGGAAGTATAGAAAACACTCCCTTAACAGCCTCTTGGCAGACTTTCATCATTCAGATCAAGCCGAGGGACACCGCGCTTTACATGGGTCTTGAATTGTTGCGCTGGGGAACCGCAAATCCATTAGGCACTCCGTTTGAATGGCGCAATCTGCGCATTTCGGAGGTGACGCCGAGTACATTGGCGCAGTTAGATGCGGATCAGGATGGCAAGCTTAACACTGTTGAAATTAATGCGGACGTCACAGCTAATTCCGTTCCGTTTCACGGTCCAGCATCTAAATCTTTTCAATTTTCCGCCAATCACTTAGGCGTTTTGGATGGTATGCAATTACCAGCGACGTCAGGCATTTCGCGGTATAAGGGCGATGAAGATGTTAGCAGCACTGCCAATTTCGGAACCGTGTGGACGATTGAAAACCAAGGCGGCATAACGGGAGCAACCGTAACCGTAGCCAATGGCATTGTTACTATCCCATTGGGCGCGACAATACCGAAGTCTGGAGATATTCTTGTAAAATCGGCTCGCGACGGTTTTCCGTTGTTTACGACAATACCCGTTTCGCGCGATGATGCAGCCGCGCCGACGTCAGGCGGGGGTGTCGGCGGGACGTCAGCTAGCGACAATTCGCTAGGCAACGCAACTACAACAAGCTTCGTGGCCATTAGCGACGAACTGGAATTGCAGACAGGGGCGAATGGGGAAATTCAATGCGCTGGCGGTCTATCGATAATCGCTGCGGCGACCAATCCTGAAGGTACGTTTGGCGCTGCCTTGCAGTGGCGCATCGGAACTTCTTCGGGAAGCCTTGGAACCAATGGTGCGATCTTAAACGATAGCGCGCCCGCGGTTGTATTCTACGATGGAGAATTTAACAGCTACTTCGGTCAAAATGGATCGATATCGGCAAGCTCACTGTTCACCGGCTTGACCCCGAACACAACCTATTATGCCAGACTTTACGCGCGCCGCGATAGTGCGTCACCGCCCAAAATCATCGGCTTCGGTGGCAGCGTTTCTGCAACAGGATCATAGAAAGGACGATGATGGCAATTACCAACAATCAACAGGCGGTAGCTGTAATTTTGACGTTGATCGCGTCGATACCCGCTGAGCTGCAAGAGGAATATATAAAACAGGCCAGCAAGACCGCAACGCCCCAGATCGTCGGTATCAGCCAGTTTATCTATGCGTTTCGCGATTACGTTCCCAATGACGTGCTTGAAGCCGGAATGGAGCTTACCAGCTATGTCACAAACATGATGTGGTGGGGATTGCAGGAAGGTCACGGCCAAACCTGTATGTCCTTGATCCGTAAAGCGCTAGGCGAACCCGAACCCGATGAAGGTTGGCCGGATGCCGTGCCGCCGCTTCCCGCATGCGGCATTGAACTTCCTGCCGATGATACACCTGCTGAACTGGACATTGGTGAACCAGAGCTGCCCTGAATAAAGTTACCCGCCAAAGGTGAGTTGGCGGCCCCAATCACTCATCACAAACAGGAGAATGAAAAATGGAAATTGCAGAAATTGCTATCATAGCGGCCGTCATTATCGGCCTTGGTTATATCGTCGTCCGATCGATACGATCCAAAAGCAGTTCAGGTGGATCAAGCGGATCAGGCGGCGGAGGCGGCGGTGGTGGCCCCGGTTCTCACCAAGACCACAAATAAGAAGCCAACCAATCAAACTAGGAAAGCCCGCCAAGCGCGGGCTTTTTAATGCATAAAGGAAATTTAATGCCACACAAAATTGATGCCGCAACGGCCGGAACCGCCGGAGTAATGGCGACAACGCCAGCATGGCTTCCATCTGCACAAGACGCCGTTGGAATGGCAACACACCCGGTTTGGGGTGAATTGCTGGGCTTTATGGGCGTGGTCTGGCTTGTGCTTCAATGTGGCTGGTTCATTTTCGACAAATGGAGAAAATATCATGCCGAAGACGAATAAGAAGGCAGCCGTCGCATTGGTGGGCCTTATGGGTCTGCTTGGTGCTGGCTTTGCCATAAATGACGTCAGCAAATGGGAAGGATTTCGCAGTGTCGGCTATCTCGACATAGTGAACGTCCCCACAAAATGTTTTGGCGACACCACTGGCGTCACCGTGGGTAAGAAATACACGTTCGCCGAATGTGAAGAAAGCATTAGCGAAGAAGTGTTGAAGCACGCCACTGGCGTCATCAACTGCACACCCGGTCTTCGCGAAAACCCCTATCAATTCGCGGCCGCTACTTCGCTGGCCTATAATATCGGGATCAGGGGCTATTGCCGATCAACTGTCGCGCGCCGGTTCAATGCCGGTGACTGGCGCGGTGCATGTAATGCTTTCCTGATGTGGAACAGGGCAGGCGGCCGGGTCGTTCAAGGGCTGGTCAATCGCCGCCGGGATGAAAGGCGGCGCTGTCTGTCAGTTCCACCTCAATATTCAACCGCCATTAGCGCGTCATGACTATCGGCAAGATCAAAGCTTTCGGCCCTGTCGCATGGATATTTGCGAACTGGCAAATCGCCTTGGCCATAGCGGCCGCTCTCATCGTTTCCCATACGGCCGTTTATTTCGTCGGCCGTGACCATGGCGGTGACAGCGTTCGCGCGGATCAGTTGGAAGCCGAACGAAAAAAGGCGCGGATCGAAAAGAAATCAGAAGGGCTGGCGGCCGAGGAGCGCGGCCGGGACGCCGATAATATTCAATCTGGAAAGGAACGGACCGATGAAGATATCCGAAATTCCGGCGCGACTGGGCAGAAGCCTAGTGCTGCTGATGATGCTGTTACTTGTAGCAGGGTGCGGCGCACGGGTCAGCTTGACCAGTTTCCCGGTTGCCGAAGACGTGAAGACGGAACCGGAACCTAAAGTCTGGCCAGAAGTTTTCACCGACGCTGAACAGAAGGCGCTTTATGACAATCAACACGATGCTTGGGCGTTGAAAGGCTGGGCTAAGATCGGCCGCATTTGCCGCGATGCTGTCCGCAAGGGCGCGCTATACCCGGACAAATGGTGTCCCGATCCGCCGCCACCGAAGCCAGATTAAATAGTAATTTGCATGATATGCAAAAAAGGGGTGTCCTTCGGGGCACCTCTTTTTTTTGCCTATTGCAATGTTGGATTTGGCTTAATATTCACAGTCATGTGTCGGGGGACTGTAGCAGGGAGAACCGACTATGCACCGAATTGAACGAAGAGAACTTAGCGCCATTTTGACAGTGGCAATCAAACAGCTTCCCAAATCATCGCTAACCCGGTTGTCATCAAAGCTGCCGGTCGAGCGCGATGCCGCCACCAGAGCTATTTCTGAGGCTGTGTGTGACGAAATTGACAATGCTAGCACGATGGTGATCCGCGCCGATTTGGTTGATAATATCGGTAATTCTGGCCGTCCGGGTGTTTTTGGTGAAGACGAACCTGATCCAACGGCCCTTACAATCATTAAGCCCTATAAGCTGACTGGTTCCAACAGCGCCGGATAGTTGTTCTGCACCTTGCCCACTTCTTTCGATACCGGGATGAAATTTAATTCGCCTTCATAGGGCGCCATAAGACGCTTTGCCTGCTCCCATGGACCTGACAGCCATGATCCCGCCTGTTCGGGCGGTAGGATGGCTGCTTGACGATGATGCAGCCATTTGAAGCCCTCAGACGGCGCCGTGGTGATAATCGTGTAGCTATAGACGTCGAGATGCTTGTTATAGGTCCACAGGGCCGGAAATAGCATAGGTTCGCCCTTGGGATGCTCGACGCGATAGGGCTGCTTATCGCTGCCTTCCCGCTTCCACTCATAGAAGCCCGATACCATAACGACCGCGCGATTGGATTTGACCAACCCCTTGAAGCTTTGCTTTTGCTCCAGCGTTTCAGCCTTGGCATTGAATGACGGATATTTGCTGCTTAGCTCTTTTGCCCAATGCGGAACCAGCCACCATCGCATGGGCCGTAGCTCTCTTTTGCCGTCCTGTTCTGTACAGACATAATATTCCTGTGTCGGCGCGATGTTATAGCTTGGTTGCAGATTGCGCGGCGGCCCAGTGATATCGAGAATGTCTCTATATTCTGCCCAAGTCAGTTCTTCAGAAGCATATTTACGGCCGCACATTCAAATAACATGGGCTGATTAGCATCAAAAAGTCAAAACTGACGCTAAACTGCGGTGTTCAAGAATGTATGTTTGCGACCAATTCCCTTCACCCGCTCCAAGACCTTGTGAAAAACTTGTCTTTGTTTTGCGCCTTTTGAACTCCGCATAGTCAAATGATTAAGCGCTATGTTGCGTTAAAAGCCCCTGTTATCAATTTTCCGATACCCGTTAAATACCGTTAGCTGACACTGGTTAAGCGGTAGAATGATGTACTCGATCCAACTCGTACCATACTGAAATTCAAAGACAACATATCAACCACCTGATTTCGTAATCTCAATTACAGATACTTACTTCCATTTTTCGATCGATACTTTCCGGCTTTTGTCGTTTGCAGCTTTGACCGTTAGCAGCATTTCATCCAATTGAGACCGGGACAACGGATTGCCATTCACAACAACCATCTCAATTGAATCGGTAGCCCTGATGTCTAAGAGTGGGTTCTCTCTCAACAACACCATATTGGCTTTAAAGCCAGGGCGGATTTCGCCTGTCTTCCAACCCATCCATCGGGCGGGAACAGATGTTGCAGCAGCAAGAACCTGAGCAGTCGTCATGCCAGCATCGTTTAGGGATTGCATTTCCTCATGGACGGAAAACCCTGGTACCATGACAGACACATTTGTGTCTGTACCTACCAAGATCGGAACATCCTTTTTCAGCATTGCGTCAAGCATGATATGGAGGGCCGCCGAGTAGTTTTGGAAATACTCTACCTCTTCCTTGCGCCTTGCGTTGTCCCATTCATCACGAAACCGGTAGCGATTAACTTCTGGCAACCAGCCCAACGCGCGGTCTGCCAAAGTTGTGCCTTCGCTTATTCCCGGATTGACATATTGGAGTTGTGAAGCACTCAGCAATGAATCGAGATCTGTGACTTGCTCGGGTAGGCTGTCAATTAATGCCAGTGTAGAGGTCACATGAACATTTTTATCTTTGAGACGCTCGGCAATCTCATCGCTCCGCTCACGAACAAAATCCAGAAACCCGCCTGCGTTTTCGGCAGTATACCCAAATTCCTGTCGCAGCGGTTTCACAAATTCCTCGATATGTGCCACTTCCGTTTGATTCACTGCCCAAAAGTCATCGAGTTTTGCAAAATATGGGATATGTCCTACCAAGGGAAGAGATGTTTCTTTCATTGCCTCGTTGAGGGCTAGATAATCCTCACTATTCAAGAAACTGCTCGCTTTGATCGCATCATAACCTTCATTTTCAAGGGATTTGACTAGCTGCTGAAAGCCGTCTGGTGATGTGGCATTGCGCTTTCTCTGTGTCCATGCTCCAAACCAGCCTGTCAGCTTTCCAAAATTGGCGACTTGAGGGGATACAACAAAAATATCGGGTCCAACGCGGCCCTCTTCAATTTCCTTTTTCCAAACTAAATTCTCTTCACTTCCATTCATTTCCCGGATTTGTGTCACTCCATTTGCGACAAAGAGCATTAGATCGTTTTTGCTTTCCCATAGATGGGCATGGGAATCTGTGTAGCCAGGAACAAGAAACATACCGCGGCCATCAATCTGTGTGGCATTGGCCGACGGAATGGTTTCTGAACTGATCGATACGATATTTCCGTCACGAACGAGGACTGTTTGGTTCTCGCTAAAACTATCTGAAGTCGGAGCCAATACGCTGACATTGGTTATCGCAAGCACCTCGGGGCGCTCTGCAAAGGAGGGAGTGTCAGCGCGCTCGGTATGGCCGCCATACATGGCCGTGAGATGATAATCCGTATAAAAATAGAAAACCAAAGCCGATATAACCGTCAATGTAGCAAGACCGGCCGCCAAGCGCTTTAGATTGAAAAAACCTTTAATCGTCATTTACTATCTTCCTATTTTTCGAGCTTTGGTAAACGCCCATCTAGTCACTGTCTAATTGCACGAGTGCACTTAATTCTAGACACTGTCAAGATATATGCATATGGAGTTGTTATGAGCACAAACCCACACCTGCTATGAGCAGCAGCTACCATCACGGCAGTCTGGCCTCTGCATTGCTTGACGCAGCAGGAGAGGAACTATCAGCAACCGGAATCGAGGCATTCTCTCTGCGCTCCGTTGCAAAACGTGCAGGTGTTAGCCACGGCGCACCGGCACATCATTTCAAAGGCAAAAACGGGCTGCTAACGGCGCTTGCAGCAGCGGGATACAAAGAATTGGTCGATGTTCAGAACGAGCATCAAAAAACCGCAAAATCAGAAGAGCTAGCCCAGTTGGTTGCATCGGGCATCGGCTACATAGATTTTGCAATGAAGAACCCGGAACTCTTTCGACTTATGTTTGCATCAAGCAAACCGGACAGAAGTGATGACGATTTTTCCGCGGCTTCAAGGGCTGCCTTTGATAAGTTGGTGGGTGAAATCAGAAGCATTCTAGGCGCTGACCCTTATTCGGATCGTGCAGCCATGACGCAGGTCATGGCATCTTGGTCGATGGTTCACGGATTGGCGGAATTGGTGATATCTGGGCGTATGGAAATCCCATTTGGCTTTAGTCAACTGAATCAACAGGATCGCGAAGCGATATTTGAGGATATCTTAGTAAGAGCATTGAAGAGGAATTGATTGTCGCGCAACCGTTTTTTACCTAGAGCAGTCATCAGAAAATTTGTCAGATATCACGCTACATTGCCGCTTTCAGGCATGTGGACTAAAAACCATTTCTCTTCGCCCGCTCCATAGAAGGAGGCAACCAAAGCATGACCATCTATGGTTGGTCACCCAAAAAGTTCGTGGCGAAAAACCGATCTTAGGGCGTGTTTCTAAACAACGGCTCTACGGGCCAGGTTTTCATCATAAACAAGCCCGATGATCCGCTAGACATGCTTACTGACAACAGTTAGCCTGATTTCAAATCAGGAGGCCGTCCATGTATAATGTTGCGCTTACAGAATCTTTTTTTCCAGCGCAGGGTGGACCAGAGCCAGCGCCGATGACCATTGGTGATATGCTACGCCAATCGGCTCAGCGGGCGCCGGAGCAAGCGGCTCTTAAAGAACTGACTTATGAAGGTGCTATTGCTCGCACCTGGACCTATTCAGAACTGTTGGCTGATGCAGAACGTCTTGCTCGCGCGCTGGCCAGTCGCCATGCGGAGGGTGCCCGCGTTGCGGTATATGCGAATAACGTGCCGGAATGGGTGCTTTTGGAGCTGGCTTGCGGTCTTGCTGGCGTGACATTGGTGACGGTCAATCCGGCCTATCAGAAACGCGAGCTGAAATATGTTCTCGAACAATCACGTTCTGAAGCAATCTATTATGTCGCAGATTTCCGGGGAAACCCGATGCAGGAGATTGCAGACGCAGTGTGCGATGAGATCCCTGCCATCGCGCATCGCATATTGCTGACCGACCATGATGCGCTTTATGCAGGGGCGGAGAGCGGCGCCCTCCGTGAGCCCAAGCCAGAAGATCCCGTTCAACTGCAATATACGTCCGGGACAACAGGCTTTCCCAAAGGCGCGGTGCTGCATCACAACGGTCTTGTCCGCAACGGTGTCGACACGATGACCCGGGGCGGAATGGAGCAGGGTGATATTTTCATCCATACAATGCCGCTTTTCCATACGACGGGCTGCGCTATTCTTGTTCTGGGCGGGTTGGGGCGATGCGGAACAATGTTGCTCGCGCCCATGTTTGAGCCCGTAGTGATTGCGCAAGTGATTGAGAGTGAACGCGCGAAGTTCATTCTCGGCGTGCCGACCATGTTAGTTGCCTTGATCGACGAAATACGCCGATCGGGCCAGGATGTCTCGTCGACGCAGCGGATCATGTCTGGCGGCGCCATGGTCGCACCGCAACTTTGCCGCGATGCGAAGGATGTCTTCGGCGCGCCGATTCAGATTGTCTATGGTCAGACCGAAACATCGCCGGTGCTGACCCAGGCCTGGTACGAGGATTCGCATGAAGACCTGACCGAAACAATCGGCCAACCCGCCGCTCATACCGAGATTTCTATTCGCGATCCGCAAACCAATAATGTGTTACCAATTGGCGAGCAGGGTGAGATTTGCGCGCGCGCCTATAGCGTGATGCTCGGCTATAATGATAATCCTGAGGCTACTGCCGCGGCAATTGATGGAGAGGGGTGGCTGCATACCGGTGATCTTGGACGGATGGATGCGCGCGGCTATGTGAAGATTACCGGCCGCGTCAAAGAGATGATCATTCGCGGCGGTGAGAACCTATTTCCGGCAGAGATTGAGAACGCGATCCTGGAGCATGAAGCCATTGATGAAGTCGCTGTCGTCGGCATCCCGGACGAAAAATGGGGCGAGCAGGTCGCCTGTTTTTTCCGAAGCGGTTCTGATGAGACTTTGCGCGCAGATGATCTGAAAGCGTTCATCCGCGACCGCTTGTCGCCGCAAAAGACACCAGCCTATTGGATAAGCGTATCGGAATGGCCGCTAACAGGCTCGGGGAAAATTCAGAAGTTCAAACTGGCCGAGGCATTTGAAGCGGGTGAGTTTGAAGTATTGGCCTAAGGGTTTTCGCGATCTAGTTTCGGGCAAAGGGTAGAATTGTATTTGGGGCTGTTTTCAGGATAAGCCAGCCGGAACGCTAGCGTCTGCTATGGGCGCAAAAGCGGACGTTGAGTTGCTGCATATTATCTCAACTGATGTCGGACGCTGGACCAGAAATGACCGGGGCGATCAATCGTAAGCTGGCGAATGGAACCGTCGGTGTCCGACGCCAATTTCAGCGCCTTGAATAGTGTGCCAGGTTGCATCGATTTTCTAAAAGAGCTGCGACCAAACCTATGGCGTTATCAAAAATCTATACCCACCCGAACGTTTACATGGGGATTCTTATTGTCACTATTGTCGCGATCGCGGTTGATCGGAAGCGCTGTTTCCAATTCAAAATCAAGAGGCCCAACGCGTCCGCGAACGCCTGGTCCAGCGGAAATTAATGTTCCTTCGCTGCTGTTGCTGGATATGTCGTTGACATAACCCACGTCAGCAAACCCGTATATTTGCAGCCTTTTCAGCCAAGATAACCGTGATTTTATATTATATCGCAGCTCGGCTAGGCCATAAAAACCGTCGTCGCCCGATAATTCACTGAAATCATAGCCGCGCACACGATAGGCGCCGCCGATGCTTAGTTCCTGAGCGGCGAGCAGCGGACGATTAGCGATCTGGCCGCGAGCAGCAAGGTAGATACTAAGGCCTTTGGTTAACCCGGTTTTGAAATCGGCCCAATATTCGCCCTTGGTAAACACCCCATCGCCATCACGCCGTGACGCCAATGGATTGCCGAACCGGGTTGCACCGAAAATGTCAAACCCTTGGACGATGGCGGCCCCTGCACGGACCCTGCCGCCGGCAAATGGGATTTCGCCGCGAATGCCCAATGATACCGTGACCTGAGTATCTTCGCGGATCAGCGCGTTCAATTCGTCACGGTTGATCGACAAATAGGCGGCTTCTGTCTCTACCCACAGGCTACCGGACGTCGCCCGGACCAGAGGATAGCTCGCATAAAGCGCAAGATAGCGGCTTTCGCCCGAAATATCAGAACCGCCCGCGTTACCACCGGGCGCGGTGTCGCCCACGGAGCCGGCAATGCCAGCTCTCAGTCCATCTGTGCCAATTGCGGTCTCATAATAGCCGCTGACGGAGAGTATTTCTTCAGGTTCGATCGGATTGGTCCGTATCGCCACGCCAAGCGCATCAGCATCATGGATTGCCCCGCGCAAATCGCCTGAAAGCCGTGCTCTTACCGGCCCAAAGCTGTCACTTCCGTAATTATCGGCCTGTACGCGCACTCGGTCACCGCGTTCACGAACCGTGACTTGCAGGATATTCCGGCCATCTTCCTGCAGGAACTTGGTAGATCGTACCCGAATGTCGGGGATATCGTCAGCCAGCAATAAGCGGCGTTCAATCTCGGGCCGATGGGCAACTTTACCCTCAAGGGTAGACAGAATTTTTCGCAGGTGCTGATTGTCCGAGCCAATAATCCGCACCGCATCGATCATGCCTTCGATCAGCTTGATTTCCAGCACACCCAATTCCACAGACTGTTCTGGTATATAGGCGGAAGCGAAAATATAACCTTCTTCCCGTGCAATATCAGCAATTTGCTGGGTCAGTGAGGCGAGCTCCTCCTCGGTTGCTTCCTGACCGATAAAGCTTTCAACCACGGATGAAAAAACCGCAATGTTGAGCGCATTGGCTCCGACAACGCCGATTGCGCCAATCCGGAAATTTTCGGGACCATTGTTGACCAATTGTACCTGATTAGCCGTTTGGGGCGCTGGAACCACTATATCAGGGGATTCTGACGGTTGCCTAAGGGGGCGGGAGACCGAGCGTTCCGACACATCAGGCTCCGGGAATCCAGCTGTCCAAACGCCATCATCTAGCGCAGCAAACTGGCTGTCTTGCGCCATTGCAACTTGCTGCCCAAACGCAGGAACTGACAATGCCAACAGGCAGGAAGTAAATAGGATACGCAAAACAGTGATACCGATACTCTTGAAAATTTGGTCCGGTCACCGGCTTAAACCACTGGTGTTAAATGTTGGTTATCAAAGGCAAAAATTAACACGTTTTTAACTAGCTATGTTTTGCTTATCTTCAAAACCGGGGCCTAGATAGGCAAGTTCAATCTAGTGAAGAGTTACTGTTATGGCCCATCCGATTACCAAATCGCTCATTATTACGGCATTATTGTCGAGCAGCGCTGCCTATGCCGGCACACCTGGCTGGCAAGTCTCCGAGATTAGCGGAAATGTGACGGTAGCGCGCAAAGGGGTGATCAAAATTGCGCAGCGCCAGACCAAATTGGTGCCCGGCGATGTTATCAAAACCGGTCCAAAGGCGCGCGCTGTGTTGGCGCGGGGCGGCGAGTATCTGGTGGTATCACCGGCAAGTCATATCGAAATTGCGGAGCCAGCGAAAAGCGGCAAAGTCATGCAGATTATTGAATATCTCGGCAATGTACTGTTCCGTATCGATAAAAAGGAAACACCGCATTTCGGGGTCAAAACACCTTATATGGCTGCTGTTGTCAAAGGAACGACTTTTAGCGTCTCCGTAAGCGCCGAAGGATCTGCGGTGCAGGTAACGGAAGGTGCCGTGGAAGTGTCGACACTGGATGAGGGTGCATCGGAATTGATAACCCCTGGCGTGATCGGCATGATCAATGCCAATGATCCATTTAGTCTGGTGGTTATTGATGGCGAACGGCGGACGATTGAATCGCCGAACAAACCTGAGCCAGCCAACAAGGGCAATGTCACGACCGCATTGAAGAAGCCGGTATTGTCGCCAACCGCAGCCGGAGGGGATTTGGCATCATCCGACTTGTCGGGTGTGGTTGCTATATCGATTGGCGAAGAAGGCGTTGAACTGGCGGAACTGACTAACGGCCTAATCCGCGGTGACGTGAGCTATAACAGGTTCGCCTTGATTGAAAATGCCGAAGAATCCGTTGGTGCTGGCGAAGACGCAGTCGACAGTTTTGACAGCGAAGATGATACGGCAAGCGACCTCAGCGATTTTGACGATGATCGGGGCGATGACGACCAAGGTGACGAGGATCAAGGCGACGAAGATCAGGGTGACGATAACCAGGGTGATGAAGACCAGGGCGACGATGAACAAGGCGATGATGATCAGGGCGACGAGAACCAAGGCGACGATGGCCAGGGTGATGACGACCAGGGCGATGATGGCCAGGGTGACGAAGACCAGGGCGACGATGATCAGGGCGACGATGACCAGGGCGACAAAGACCAAGGCACCGAAGACCAGGGTGATGATGACCAAGGCGATGACAACCAAGACACCGATTCAGCCGATACAGTGGTGGATATCGATCTAATCAATCAACCGGATGACGATGACGATGGCAATAATGGCCACGGTAACGACGACGATGGTGATGATGACAGCAATCCTGGCAAAGGCTTCGGCAAGGGCAAGGGAAACGATGGCGATGACGATGACGATGGCAATAACGGTCACGGCAACGACGATGATGGCGATGATGACAGCAATCCCGGTAAAGGCTTCGGCAAAGGCAAAGATAAAAACAAAGACGATTGACCTTCGCTAGTCTGAAATGATTTGCACACCCTTGCTGACCTCAAGCAAATAATTGTTATTGAACGACTGTTCTCAGATTAACGCAAAATACAGGCATCTGCGGTAAATCATCCCCGGGATTGTTTTACGGAGATGTCTTGAAAGCCATTTTTGCCTCTTTCAGCGCCAATGCCTCGTGGCGCTTTCTTCTCGCATGGGTTTGTGCACTCCTGTGCGCGATCGCGTTGCCGCTCGTCGGCGTGGGCGGAGAAGTCGAACGGCAGTTCCAAAATATGCGCGCCGAATTGCTGGAGAAACCAGCATCCGGTGACATCGCTATTGTCGAAATTGATGCAAAATCGATCCAGTCGCTTGATCGCTGGCCTTGGCCGCGCACATATTATGCAGAGCTGGTTGAAAAATTATCGGCGGCTGGTGTCGCGCAAATTGCGTTTGATGTCGATTTCTCATCACATTCCACGGCCAAGCAGGATGGTATTTTTGCAGCGGCGCTGCAAAGTTCCGATGCAGCGATTATTTTGCCAACGTTCAAACAGGAACAAAGCGCGACAAAAAGCGGATATGTTGAGAGCTTGCCGTTAGAATCACTTCGTGCGCATGTCTTTCTTGCTTCGGTCAATGTCCATCCTGACAAAAATGGGCAGTTAAATGACTATAGCTATGGCACGATCACGGATAATATCGTGCGCCCATCGCTGGCCAGCATGATCGCTGAAACCTCCGGACATATTGATAAGAAATTTGCAATCGACCAATCGATCAATCCGACAACTATCCCGCGCTACAGCTTTGTGGATGTCTTGCAGTCTGAGCAGCCAGATCCCGGCCTTAAAGGCAAAAAAATACTAATTGGGGCAACCGCTATCGAGCTGGGTGATCGCTATCCGACTAGCCGTTACGGCATGGTACCTGGCGTTGTTATTCAAGCCATGGCAGCCGAGACACTTTTTCAAGGTACGAACATGGTCAGTATCGGGTATCTGCCATCATTGGCTGTGGCTGCAATATTTTTGCTGCTATGGTTCTGGCGCAGAAAAGCCCCCGAAAACAGGATTTTTCTGGCCGCTGTTTCGATTGGCATTGTTCTGTTCGTATCAGTTTTGACCGCTGAATATCTGGGCCTTTTCACTTTTTCCAATGTCCCTGCATTGTTTTTCCTCGGCATTTTCCTGCTGTTAGAGAAATTCCTGAAAACAGATTTTGCTTTGACCCGCAGTCAGTTTTCCAATGCCGATAGCGCTCTTCCCAACGAGGCCGCGCTGTTACAGTTTCTCGCCGATCGCGGAACTTGCAATATCGCGGCAGCGCGCCTGACCAATTTTCGCGAATTGCAGGCCGTGATTGACAAGGAAATGCGCGGTGATCTTTACAATAATCTAGCCGACCGGCTGAAATTTCTGGCTGAAGATCAGCGCATATTTCATCTTGATACAGATATGATCGGTTGGGTGCTCAAAGAGGATTATGCAAGCGACATAGCCGGGCATTTCGACACTGCTGTCGCGTTGTTTCATTCGCCGGTTATGGCGGGTGGGACAAAAATCAAATTAAACGCATCCTTTGGCGTCAGTAGGGAGTCGATTGATCAAGCGAAAATCGCAACGGAACAGGCCGTCGTCACAGGACGGCGATGGGCGTTGCACGATGAAGAAGTCGATCGAGCAATTGGTCAGAAGCAAAGCCTGCTTGTTGAATTGGAACAGGCAATTGCAAACGGAAATATCTGGACAGTATATCAGCCAAAATGGAATCTGCTGTCGAATAAACTTGATGGCGCGGAAGCGCTGGTGCGTTGGCACCATCCCGAAAGAGGAATGATCAGCCCGGAAATTTTCATTCCGATACTGGAGGGGGCCGGCAGGATTGATCAGCTAACACTCCATGTTCTGAAAAATGCACTGGACGACTTGTCGATTTGGAGCGCGCAGCAGTCGGGTTTAAGTTGCTCTATCAATATTTCTGCACATTTGCTCGGTGACGATAGCTTTATTGACAAAGCGATCGCAATGGTCGGTGCGGCAGATATTCAAAACGGACATGTTATATTTGAAGTGACCGAAACCGCTGCCTTGGCGGATTTGGAGACATCTATTCTGGCGCTTGAACGCATCCGTCAGGCCGGTATCAGCGTGTCGATTGACGATTATGGCACGGGCCAATCAACAATGAGCTATTTGCAACGGCTTCCGATTGATGAAATCAAAATTGATCAAAGCTTTGTCAAAACCATGATGAGCGACGATTCCAACCGTCTGTTGGTAAAATCAACCATTGAGCTGGCCAAGGGGCTGAACCTGAAGGTTGTAGCCGAAGGCATTGAAGAACAAACTTGTATGGATATGCTGCGCGAGCTTGACTGTGATGTCGGGCAGGGCTGGCATATTTCAAAACCTGTCTCATCTGAGATTTTTCTGAGGGCATGGTTGGGAACTAGTACGAGGGAAAGAGCTGCACGCGTCTGAGCGATTGGATTTCCAAATCATCAGATTATATGATTAGAAAGCTAGTGTCCGCTTTCGGGATAAAGCGGAACAAAAACCCGTAACACAATATTGCTGCCCGCTAGTGTGAAGTGAGTCCCAGCCTTGCTATTATAGACAGCAGAATCAAATTTACGCTATCATGCTGATAACCTTAAGAGACCTCTGTACCTGTTCAGTTAAAGCTCATCAAAGCTGAACCAGATTATACAGCTTCGACACAGAATTGACCTAAAAAGCTTGCGCAACTTTGTATAGGCGAGCGTCTTGTTCATATTCAAACGTGAGAAAGAACAGGGTAGGAAATATCACAGCCACAGGGCTGTAGGAAAGCGCCAAAAGCAGGCGCAGCATTTCATAATAGCTCAGACCTGAAACAGATCAGAGAAAGCATGCCCGCAAACACCGCAGAACGCTGTGGTGCTGGAAAACTCAATGTTTCGCGTCCCCGTCACTTCAGCAAACTGTCCATTAAATGAACGGTTTGCTGCAATTGATACAATTTGCGACACTTTTATCCTGTTCTGACAAATTTGCGGGACATATGACCCTTAGAAGGATGTTCATGGCGGTCAAAAAGATCGCCCCCTGAAATGAACAGACAAGGATGAATGCTATGAAGAAGACAATTTTAATTTCGAGTGCGGCAGCTCTTTTGATCGCAAGCGGGGTTGCCATTGCGGCTCCTGGCGGCGGCGGAAAAGGCATGATGCGGGCTGATGCCAATAACGACAATCAGATTACCCGCGCTGAAATGACCGCGGCGCTGGAACAACGTTGGACGAAAATGGACGTTAATCAGGACGGTCAAATTACCCAAGCAGATCGTGACGCTCGCAAGGCACAACGTTTTTCGGAGATGGACAGCAATGGTGACGGTGGTGTCTCACAGGCGGAGATGGAAGCGCACCGCGCTACCCGTAAAGCGGAACGCTTTGCACGCGCTGACGTGGATGGCAACGGTACATTAAGCCAGGAAGAAATGCAGGCCATGCGCGGTAAGCGCGGCGGCAAGGGCATGGGCAAACGTGGTGGTAAAGGAAAACGCGGCGGTATGATGAAGCGCGCGGATACCAATGGCGATCAAATTATCAGCAAGGCCGAATTCCAAACAGCTGCGATGGCACGGTTTGAAAAAGCCGATGCCAATGGCGATGGCATAGTAACCGCCGAAGAGCGGAAAGCAGCGCGCGAAGAGCGGCGCGGCCAACGGAATAAAAGAGGCGGTTAATCCCTGAACCACTCTTTTTGTGAACGGGTCACCGGCAATCTCCCTCCCGTAACAGCGCCGGTGATCCGTTCCTTTTCAACAAAGCTATGCTAGGTAAGCCTAATGTCAGGACAGACGCATATATTATTGGTCGATGACGAGGCCACTTTGCGTGAGCCCTTGGCTGAATATCTCGCGAAACAGGGCTTTCGTGTTCAGCAAGCAGGCGATGCAAGCCAAGCCCGTTCGGTGATGAACGCGTTTAACTTTGATATCATATTGCTGGATATCATGATGCCCGGCGAAGACGGCCTCAGTTTTTGCCGACATGTGCAGGAAAAGACCGAAACACCGGTTATTTTCATCAGTGCCAAAGGCGAAGAACTGGATCGTATTGTCGGCCTGGAACTCGGGGCTGATGACTATGTTACCAAGCCATTTAGCCCGCGAGAATTGGTCGCGAGGATCAAGGTCGTGTTGCGGCGGACCAATAATGGCAATGGCATAAGCCCCGGCAACGGTTCAATTTACCAGTTCTCCGGTTGGACGATTAAAACGGATCAGCGTAGCCTGATCGACAGCGAAGGCGTTGTCGTTCCACTGTCCAGCGGTGAATATCAGATGCTTCTCGCTTTACTCTCACGCGCCGGCCAAGTGCTCAACCGCGATCAGCTACTCGATATAACCCAGGGACGTGAAGCCCATGCTTTTGATCGCGCCGTGGACAATCAAATCAGCCGTTTGCGCCGGAAAATCGAAGCAGACCCAAAGAATCCTGAGATTATCAAAACCGTCTGGGGCGGTGGATATGTTCTGGCTGGGGACGTCAAAACGCTATGAAGCGATTGCTTCCCAAAAGCCTGATTGGTCAATTGTTGACATTGGTGGCGATCACCTTGGCGATTGCGCAAACCATCAACATTATATTGCTCTATCAAGGCGCTCAAAACCAGAAAACGATTGAAGCGTCCGCTGCGGCAGTTGCCAGGATAACCGGCGAAATCGAACGGATTAACGAGCGTGGTTTTCGTGAGCGCCGATATCGCCGTGACGGCAGTTTGCGCATCCGGCGGAACCGTCCAAATGTAACCACACAGAGTGCAATCGAGGCGGGACAAGAGCGACTGCCAAGCGTTGAAGATCGGGCTGCCCGTGCGTTTGACAATATGGGGGTGACATTACTGGCGTTAGAGATTGCGCGGGTCGATAGCCTCCCAACCAAGATGACAGATAGTGTCATTGGCATGGGCCGTGAACGCCAGAGAATGCGGTCGGTTGGCTATGGAAGAAAGCCGAACAAGATTAATGGTTTCATCATCATGTCAGCGCAAGTTGGCGAGGGGCGATGGCTGAACATCGCATCGGTCATTCGGGATCGTAATCCCAGGCTCATCCGGACATTGTTGCTTCAAACAGCGGTGATCTATTTGATATTGCTGATCCCGTTAATCTGGCTGGGCCGCTACATCTCGCGTCCTTTGAAGGCGCTGACCAATGGGGCAAAGAATTTCAAGCCCGGCGCTAGTGAACCAATTGAGGAAACCGGTCCGCCCGATACTAAACAGCTCATCGCCGCGTTTAACGATATGAACGGCCGCGTCGGAGCGATGCTCGATGAAAAAGACGTGATGCTGGGCGCAATCGGACATGATTTGCGGACGCCTCTGGCGGCGCTGCGTGTCCGTGTGGAAAGTGTCGAGGATGATGACGAACGCGAAAGAATGATCGCCGGTATCGACGACATGGACCGAACGCTCGACGATATATTGTCGCTAGCGCGGCTAGGGCGCTCGAAGGAAGCCGCGGAACAAACCGACATTAGCGCGTTGATCGAAACAGTGGCTGACGAGTTTACAGATATGGGAGAAGATGTTTCCTTCTCGCGCAGCGGTCGTATCACCGCCAATATCCGCGCGACGCTGATCCGCCGTGCGTTGCGCAACTTGATCGGCAATGCAGTGAAATATGGCAAGCAGGCGGTAATTGCTGTGGATAAATCCGACGATAAGCTGTTAATCCATGTTGATGATGCGGGGAAAGGTCTGCCGGATGATCAAATTGAAGCCATGTTTGAACCTTTTGCTCGCGCTGAAGCCTCTCGCAACCGAGCCACCGGTGGGTCTGGCCTGGGTCTGACCTTGGCCCGTGCCATTGCTCGCGATCATGGCGGTGATGTTTTGTTGAAAAACCGTGAGGAAGGCGGGTTACGGGCGACTTTGATCCTCAAGTAAGAGGGGTGAAAAGATATTGCTCTGAACTAAAATCTAACGAAACGCTCTTGGCTTTTAGGTAAGCTCCATCTGACATCTCTAAAAGAAGCGTCGTGATCTAATTCAATTATATAATTGAATTAGATCACGGCATTTTCATTAATTGGTTGGGCAATTCCAGAGATATGGATGCTAATTCCCGCTCGATACAATCTTTCGCCACAGTCGATAGCCCTTGTAGACTAGAAACAGGCAAAGGATCAGCAGTACCGATGCAATGATCAGCGCGGCGACTGGATTGGTGAATGCCAGGATTAACAAGCCGCCGGTTGCGATGTCTTCGCCGGTTGAAACCACCGCATTGCTAACCGGCTCCGGACTAGTGTTAACAATCGCTCGCGCGCCGGCCTTTGCGCCATGGCTCATGAGCGCCGCTCCGCCGCCGAGCAGGAAGATGATAACCTGCCATGCTGGATCGCTGGAATCCACAACCGCCAATGCCAACAGCGCTCCGCCTAGAGGACGGATAACTGTGTGGATCGTATCCCAAATGCTATCCAGCCATAATATCTTGTCGGCAAAAAATTCCGCCAAAGCGCCGAGTGCGCTAATGCCGAGCACCCATGGATTGGCTAATGCGTCGAGCATTTGCAAATTTTCGGGCAGGCTGATCCATTGCAATCGCATCGCCAGTCCCGTGACAAAGACAGTGAGATAGAGCCGCCAGCCCGACAAAAGACTGACACTGCCAGCCAAACCCAAGATTTCGATAATCCCCATAAGACTATGATTGCCACGAACTGCGTGGCTTGGCAAATCGCAGCATCGGTAATTGATCATGCGCAATCGCTTTACAATGATGATCCATGCTGTTCATATAACCATATGACAGATAATAATAATGAACCGAACAGCATTGATGCTCTCACCGGAAAGCCAATGCCAAAGCCCATTCCCGCCTCGACATTGGTAATTTTTCGCGATCAGCCTGGCAGCGCTGCGCCTGATCTGTTGATGGTGGAGCGTTCGGCAAAAATGGCGTTCGCTGCGGGGGCGGCTGTTTTTCCGGGTGGCCGGGTGGATGATGCTGACTATGATTTTGCCAAGTCGCTCGGTCATGATGATGTCGATGAATATGGCGCGCGGATTGCTGCGATCCGGGAGTCTATAGAAGAAACGGGCATTGCCGTAGCGGTGGAGGGCGACGTCGAAGCGCGGCGCGTGATCGAAGCTCGTGCGGCGCTGCACGAAGGGACAATATTGTCGGAAATATGCGGCCAGTTTGACTGGCAACTAAGCCTCGATAAGCTGGTGCCATTCACCCGCTGGTGCCCACCTTTTGCTGAGAAGCGGGTTTTCGATACGCGTTTCTATATGATTGACCATGACGATCACGCCGCAGAAGCAACGGTTGATGAAACCGAGAATTATAATCTCTTCTGGAGCAGCGCCCAAGGGGTGCTGGAAAAGGCCGATGCCGGAGACGTGAAAATCATTTTTCCAACTAAACGCAATCTGGAGCGGCTCGCACAATTTGGTTCCTTTACAGAAGCGGCGGAGCACAGCGCGCGTCACCCAGTAACGATGGTGTCGCCCACGATCGAAAAGCGCGATGACGGTGTGCATCTGTGCATACCGGAGGGGATAGGCTATCCAATCACGTCCGAACCCATGGACGCGGTGCAACGCGGCTTCAACAAATAGCGTTTCGATTAGTGCGGTAAAGGATTGGCGCGCCCGACAGGAGTCGAACCTGTGGCCTCAAGATTAGAAGTCTCGCGCTCTATCCAGCTGAGCTACGGGCGCGCGCCTTGGAAAATCCTACTTATTCGCAGTTTTCTGCGGCCTAGCGCGTAGACAGGATCGTGCCTATTGTCAACCATATGATCGCAATCGCTTAACGTCTGCGTTGGGCACAGACGGATCTGCAATCCAGCAGCACCTTAGTCGCAGCAGGTCGGCGGCTTCATTCTTTTGGCTTCGCGCCGGGTAAGGTCGTGGCCCGGCTGTTTGACGGCGGGTGTTTTACAGGGGGCAACGCACCTATAATCCCATCGGGCGTCGCAATTGCCCGCATGCGGACATAGGCTGGACGGGCCTGAATGCGCTTTTGCCATGCCTGGATGTTCGGGAACTGCGCTGAATCAACCAAATTCAACTTAAACGCTACGTTAAGCGGCCAATCCATCATGATATCGGCGGCTGAAAATTCGGGGCCGCCAAACCAAGGGTTTTCTTTCAGATAATCCTCGGAATATTGCACAACATTTTCGCTGTCGACCAACATCGATCGTTGTGTCGGTGGATTGACGCGCCATGCCCGATAGTCGCTGAACAAACGCGCGGCGAGCGATCCTTCTGCATAGTGCATCCACTTGATGTGGTGCGGATAAGCCCTACTGTTGATGGGCGGAACCAGTTTGCCCGGCGCGTGCCGTGAAAGAATCGTATCGATAATAGCACCGGACTCGACGATGATGTCATCGCCATAAACGACTGTTGGCGCCATCGGCATGCCATGGCCGAGCGCGCGAATCTGCATCATTGACGCCATCAGGTTGCCGCGAACATATTTGAGTTCATAGGGCAGGCCCAATTCCTCCATCAGCCAAATGATCCGCTCGGATCGGCGGCCTTCAAGATGATAGATTGTGATATCGGGCGCTCGTGTCGCAGCGGTCGTTTTTTCCTGTTTATCCGCAGACGTTGTTGCCTCGGCGGCAGGCTGGCTTGCAGCTAATCCAAATGCCAATAGGCTCGCGCTCAACGAACTAAGCATGACTCTTCTCCGCTCCAACCATCTTCATCCTCCCTTTATTATCTTCTGCATTTAAGCTTCTATTGAAAATATAGTCAATAACCTTGTCGGAACGGCTCGGATTGCCGCGAATATCAATGATCATCTTTGCCGGTGCGTCTTGCCAGACTTCGCTCTGCAAAACCCCGACCCCACTATTGACTTTATTTGCAATAAGGATGAAGTGATGTAGTGCGTCTTTTGTAGGCCGTTTGCGGGCTGTCGCTTTCGGGGTTTCGGCAATTCAGGGTAGGGGTAGATTTTATGTTCGATTTAACCGGTCATGTCGCTTTGGTGACGGGCGGCAATGGTGGTCTGGGCTTGGCGATGGCCAAAGGATTGGTCAAAGCGGGGGCTGCGGTTGCAATCTGGGGTCGTAATCCAGAAAAAAATGAAGCGGCCTTGCAAGAACTGCTTGATATGGGCGCCGATGCAGCGGTGTTTTCATGCGATGTCACTGATGCGGAACAAGTCAATGCCGCCTTTGCCGCCACGCTGGACCGCTTTCAGAAAGTGGACAGCTGTTTTGCCAATGCAGGCGGCGGGTCTTCGGGCATGTTTCATCAGACCAGCGAGGAAGCGTGGACGGCGGCTGTGGATATGAATCTTACCAGCGTGGTGAACACCTATAAGCCGGTCATCGCCCACCTTCTCGAACGTGGGCAAGGTGGCAAGCTGATCGTAACCTCGTCCGCTGCCGCCATAATGGGTATGCCGATGGGAACAGGTTACTCAACCACCAAAGCAGCTGTCACTGGTTTGACACGTGCTTTGGCAATTGAACTCGGGCAGGCAAATATTCAGGTCAATGCGATCCTGCCGGGATATATCGAAACAGATATGTCGCTAAACACACCGCAAATATTCCGGGATGCGTGCAAGCGCCGGTCTGCGTCCGGTAAGGTTGGGGAACTCGAAGACATGGAGGGGATCGCCGTCTATCTGGCGTCCCAGCAAAGCAACTTCATGACGGGTCAATCGCTGGTCATCGATGGCGGGCATTCGATCCACCCGCTTTAGCCTGTCAGTCGTTCCCGGCATTAGCCAAAGATATCAGGGCCTTCGTTTCAAAGGTTGTTGCCGCATATTATAGTCACTCTGAACGGCGTTTAAGGAACCCAAAATCATCGTCACGGTGATGTTCTCAATCTCTTCTCTGCTCATGTCGCTGTGCAGATAATAGGCCCCTGCGGTAGCCGGAAGACCAAAGGATATATCACTTGCTGCCCTGGCTGCATCCTTTGGAATATCAAAATTATTGGCCACAATATCGGCAATATAATCGACCGCATCATCGCGGCTATAGTCTGTTGGATCATGCCCGCCAGATACGCTGGGTTCGGTTTGCAGACGTTCGATGATCAGCCCGCGTTCCTCAATATACTTGAGATATTGATGGGTGATACCACGGACCAGGTCTTCAAAAGTCTTCGCTTTTTCTGCCTCCCGTACCTGCAATCGCCGCAAGCGCTTCAGCTCACGATTTAAGAGAGCGCGGAGCAATTCTGTAAGACTGTCAAAATAAGTGTAAACTAGCGATTTGCTAATTCCCGCTTCTTTACCAATTAATTCCATGCTCAGCACTGCCACACCATCGCGTGCAACAATCTCTGCAGTGTGATCGAGGATCAATGACTTGCGCTTTTCTGGACTCAGGCGCCGTCTTTTAAGGGGAGGCTGTTCGTTCATTGGCTTGCCGCTATCATATATTCCATTGCTATTGAACCGCGAAGGTTGCGTTAGATCGCCCGGTTTAATGTGTCGTTGGATCGATCCACATCATGTCGTCAATCGATTCTGATTTCGGTGCAGAGACATTCTCCTGAATTGAAATGACATTTCCGTCAGGATCATAAGCATAATATATTTTCCAGCCTTTGCTCAATTTCGCTGGACCAACCATTGTGATCCCCAATTTTGCCAGCCTGTCCCGCTCTGCATCCGCATCGGTTACTTCAAAGGCCGTCATGTTATAACCGATTTGATCCACTTTGGCAGGCTCCTCACGGACCGGGGTCGCCGGTTGGACAAATTCCCAGAATTCAAGCTCGAAATTGCGGAGGGCAAACCACGCGCTGCGAAGGGCAACGCCGTCGATAGCAACGATATTATCCATGTTTGGAAAGTTCGAATATTCACCGCGTCGCCTTGGCCCATAGCCGATAAATTTGGTGTAGAAGTCAGCTATCCGGTCGGCATCGGACGTTGCGCCACCAATGTGGGTTATCCACGCGCTGTCTTGGCGGCGGGGCTTGTCGACTGTCTCATTTTCAATAATCGTGCCGTCGGGATCTCGGCCATAAGCATAGGTGACGCCATAGCCGCCCAAATCGACCGGCGCATTGCGAGATACCATATCCAATCCCTTTTCTAGGAATTTGGGTAGGGCCGGATCCGTCACCGGGGATTGAAAACACACATGCGTATATCCGGGGCCGATAACTGGTTTGACATAAGCTGGTGTTTTCGCGTCCGGATTAAAATCGACCAGTTTGACGAAAACTGTCGGGGTCCTAATCAGCGCAACTTCGACATTTCCATATTGTTTGGAAGTCATTTCGGGATGATAGATTTCACTGGCGGACACCCGATAACGACTGATCAACTCAAACGGCACGGCTTGCTCATAAAAGGCGATAGTCTGGTCAATATCAGACACTGTCTTGCCAATGAACCGTACGCCCTTGATTCTGGTGTCGCCCAACGTTTCCGGACGGAAAAATGGGGTTTGAACTATCCGCGGCGGGCTGGCTTCGGTGGCTGCGGATTTGTTCGGTGCTGTTTGCATGCAAGATGTCAGGCCAAGGCTGATGGCCAAGCCTACGCAAAATCTAGCAATATTTGATCTGAACATGGGTCTTTTCCTCAATCAGCGCTGTAAACCAGCATCACATTGCCGGGTATCTGTCCGAATTTGTCATAGCCGCTGTTCACGATGAGCAGGCCGCCCGCGACGACAGGGCCAGCGGAATCTATCGAACCACCACGCGCGTTCACGCCATTTAGGGTTTCATATTCCCGGCGCGTATCGGTACTCCACAATATCTCACCGCCATCGGCACTATAGGCACGCAGGATACCATTAAGCGCACCAGCAAAAACAACGTCCGAGGTGATGGTTGGCGGCGCGGACAATGCGGTCATGCATTTATGCGCTTTTTCTTCGCAGACATTGGGCTCAAATTTGCTCCACAAAGCTTTGCCCGTTGCGGGGTCATATCCGTGCAGACCTTGGCGCGAGGGTCCCGTTGCAAACCGGTTGCCCGGTGTGTCCGCTATACCAACAAACAGTGTTTTGCTGTCGGTTGCCATGCCCCAATGCACGCCGCCATTAAAGCCGCCCATTCCGGCACGCGTTTCCCAAAGAATTTTACCCTTTGCGTCGGGATCCATCCCGTAGAGCATCCCTGATTTTTGTCCCGCTAGGATAATATCCTTGCCGTTGGCCAAGGTGGTCAGAATTGGCGGTGCACCAAAATCAAAGTCCGGGCCGTCTTCCTTTGGACAATTGACCTGCGATCCATTTCGCCCACATGCAGCGTTCCAGGCGTCGCCCGAAATAGTCTGCTGGACCCATTCAACCGCTCCACTGTCAAGCTTCAACGCAATGATAGCATCGCTCTTGTCGCTGGCCGGAGAGGAATAATTTTCACCGGTCCCAACATAGAGCAACCCGCGCTTGGCATCCACGGTTGGAGTTGACCAAACTGGTGCCCCAGATGGTCCGTAATTTTGTGCACCCGCTTTGTTCTTTGTTGTCTTTGAGGGTTCGGGAACCGTGTAAAAACGCCACACGGATTCACCTGATTTGGCATCCAAGGCCATCACACCACCGCGAAACGTGCAACATTCATAGTCGGGAAGATAGGCATTGATAATCTCAAGTGAAGACATCGGAACGTAGAGACGTCCCTGATGCAGCGTGATGGAACCTGTTATGGTTCCAACGGGATGATCCCGGACAGAGCGTGTCCAAATCAACTCTCCGCTTTTAGCATCAACAGCATAAACATTGGCATCGACATCGCCGAAATACAGCGTCTTCGCACGGCCATTTTTGTCGGTGGATATGGTCGGGGCGTTGCGGACTTCTGCCTTGGCTTCAAATGTCCACCAGACACAGCCGGTCTGACTATCCAGCGCGTAGAATAGTCCGCTCTGGCTTCCGGTAAAAATTGCTTCTTCGGTGACAGCTGGTTGGGAGCGGGCGCGGGCTGAACCGGGAAAACCAAAGGCCCATTTTAATTTTAGATTTGGCGCATCTGCAGCAGTGATGCCGGCATTGACAGCAGGCTGGAAACGAACATTGCGTTTGCTGTTACCCCAACGGTTCCAGATTGGTTTGGAGAGGCTCAGCTGGCCTTTGCACTGGTGCTTTTCTGCATTGGCCAATGCGCTCTCGCTGCTTGGACTTGCCAGATAGTCGGCAATGATCCGTATTTCGATCGGCGTCATCATCGATGCCTGTGCTTTCATGCTACCGGTAGAGAGCGACGCCCTGATCGATTCAACGCCATTTAACTGAATGGCTGCTTTTGTGGGTGCTTCTGTGTTGCCGCCGTCATGACATGCGGCGCAGTGCTTTTGATAAAGTCCTTCGCCGGGATTGCCTTCCACCTGCACTTGTTCTGAATCTTCGATCGCAGCTTCAGCATCTTTCTGCTGACAGCCAGACAGACCAATAGATGCCAGTGTCAGCGTTGCCGTTAATGACAAAAATAGACGCATTATATTTCCAGCATCCTCTGGTTCTGGAGCATCCTGTAAGAAAAGTTTGACAGGTGCAGCCTATTGTTGTTGACTATTAGTACAATAACGAGCCTTCGGTATAAAGCAATGGCTAAGACAGAGGCGAAGGAGAGGCAGTGGCATTTCTGAAGAGCATGACGGTGCTGATCAGCTCACTTATTTTGGCAAGCTGCATGTCCGTCAATCCCGCTACCGAAAATCCAACAGCGATGAATATCATTCAAACCGCTGATGCCCCCGATCCTGCAGTGGTCTTCGCCAATGCCAACGGTTCGGGCGATGTGAAGTATAAAGAAGGCTATTTCGGTTCTGGAGAAACGCGGCTGCACTATGTTGAGGCTGGCAAAGGTCCGCTGATCATTTTCTACCATGGATTCCCGTCTTTCTGGTATAGTTGGTTTGACCAGATGGAAGCGCTGAAAGGTCAGTACCGGGTTGTTGCCGTGGATGCTTTGGGTTCCGGTATGTCCGCCAAACCGCTAAATCTAGAGCCCTATAATATCGCCAATCTGGCGTCGCAACTGGATGCGTTTTCTCGGCATCTCGGCGGTGACGAGAAATATATATTGGTTGGTCATGATTGGGGTTCGGTGCTGGCAATGTCCTATGCGCAGGCCTATCCGGATCGCCTGCATAAAGTCGTAGGAATGAGTGCGCCTCCACTCAATCTATTCCTCAAATATGCGGCAGATAACAAAGAGCAACAGCGCCGAAACCAATATATGCAGCGTTTCCGGGTTACGACATTGGAAATGCTTAACGCTAGCAATGCAATCGAGACGGCACGGGTTTCGTCATATGGAAAACTTGCCGAGCGCGGTGATCTCTCGCATGAAGAATTTGAACTTTTCAAAACTGCCCTGTCGAGCAACGAAATGCTCTATGCCGCGATGAACTGGTATCGGGCTAATATTCCTCCATTTGAAGAGGTTTCAGATGCAGATCTCTGGCCCGGCCCCAAAGCCAAAATCACCATGCCTGGTCTGTTTATCTGGGGCGAAGAGGATCAGGTTTTTGTGCCTGAACTTATTGATAAAGTCGACAATGCCGGGACGGATATGCGAACGATCCGGTTAAAAGGGATTAATCACTGGACGTCCATGCAACAACCGGAGCGGGCGACCAAAGCGATTATCGATTTTTTGGGGGAATAACCAATGCAACAAATACCCGTAAAACTCTCTGGTAGCGTGCAACCCGTGCTGCGCGGCATGATGACTTTCGCTGTAGCTACATTGCTATCAGCCTGTGCGACGGCCCAAACAGAAACGGCCGCTACGCCAGATGTTCCAAAAACCGAAGCCGCACTTGTCGAACGCGCGCGGAATATCCATCAGCAGAGCCTCGTTCTCGATGCCCATGCGGATATTGCTCTGCCATCCACCTCCAAAACCTATTTGGGCGCGGATGGATTGTCCAAAGTTGATCCTGCGAAATTGAGGGCAGGGGGTGTTGACGCTGTCATTATGTCAGTCGCAGTGGGGCCAGGGCCCAGAACAACGGAGGGGCGTCTGTTGGCAAGAGCTGAGGCCAATGAGAAGCTGGCCGCGGTTTCAAACATGGTCCAGCAAGATCAAGATCTGGGTCTAGCAAAGTCAACATCTGATATCGAAAAGCTAAATGCCGAGGGAAAGACTGCCATCATATTGGGTTTCCAGAATGCAAGGTCTCTCAATGGCAATGTCGGTGCGCTCGATCAGTTTTACGCGGCCGGCGTTCGCGTATTTGGCTTGAACCATTTGGGGCACAATGATTTCTCGGACAGTTCGCGGCCATTATATATCGCCGAATCTCGGTCTTACGAAACCACGGAGGAGCATGGCGGCTTATCGCCTTTGGGGCGCGCAGCCATAGAGCGTATCAACGCGCTTGGCGGCGTTGTTGATGTTTCGCAAATGTCGAAGGCCGCTACGCTACAAGCGATAAAGCTGTCACGATCTCCGGTGATCGCCAGTCATTCCAATGTGCGCGAACTATCCAATGTCTCGCGCAACCTGTCGGACGAAGAGATAGACTTGATTGCGGAAACGGGCGGCGTGATTCATCTTGCGGCATTTGGTGCCTATCTTGTTGATCTGTCGGATCCAGAGCTACTGGCTTCTATTTTGAAAGTCCGCCGCGATGCCGGATTGCCTGACGCCTATTCCTATCCTTACGAACTCTATTGGGAAATAGCTGATCCAAAGAAACGCCAGTCGTTTCTGGTTGCGATGCGCGATGTAATTGGCACCGGTTCTGTTGATCGTTTGGTTGATCACATCGATTATATCGTGAACCGCGTGGGCATCGATCATGTCGGAATAGGCAGTGATTTTAATCATGGTGGCGGTGTCGCAGGTTTTGTGGATGCTAGTGAGGCATTGAATGTAACCACCTTGTTGGTCAAACGCGGCTATTCATCTGAAAAGATAAAGAAAATTTGGAGCGAAAATTTTCTCAGAGTGTTCCGCGCGACACAAAATATGGCCGATAAAGTCAATTGAGGATCGTCGCCGTCTGAAGCGGTATATCCAAATTTTCTGACCACATCCCTAATTTGATGGCTCGTCAATTGCTATTGACTAATGGTCTAATTACATTAACCCTTGCTCTCGGAGTGAATACCAAATTGCCCCAAAGAGGGCACTGGGATCAAATTTTCAAAGTTTGATATCCGGAATTTTAGGGAGGGGACCATCATGAATACATCACTATTGCGTCGCACAACTGCGCTTACCGCAGTCATTTTTTCTGCAACGGCAATGCCAAATATTGCTCAAGCCCAGGACGTTCAAGAAGCGGCTGATGACGAAAATATCATTGTCGTAACGGGTAGCTTCATTCGCGGTACACCAGAGGATGCTGCGCAACCCGTGGATGTTTTCTCCTCAGCAGATCTCGATACCGCAGGCGTTTCCTCCCCGCTCGAGTTTATCAAGGATCTGCCGCAAGTCGGCAGTGTATTGGGCGATACCAATCAATTTTCTACCACTGCTCAAGGCAATCAAGGTCTTGGTTCCATCAACCTGCGTGGTTTGGGGCCGCAGCGTACCTTGGTGCTGTTTAACGGCAGAAGAACATTTACAGCACCGGGCGCTGTCGGCGGCGGCTTTGGTGATACAAATGCTATTCCTCTTTTTGCGCTCGAACGCATTGAAATTCTGAAAGATGGTGCGGCGGCGACTTATGGTTCCGACGCTATCGCTGGCGTGGCCAACTTTATCACCAAAAAGGGCTTTGAAGGCGTCGAGATTAAAAGCGACTATGAATTCGTCAACGGCTCTGATGACAATTACACTGCATCCATATTGGTCGGGAAAACTTTTGGTGACGTAAACATCTTGGCCGGCTTCGGTTGGCAACATCGTTCCGAATTGCCAACGACGGAACGTGATTATGCATCTCAACCCTATGATGTAAATCCTGCTGCTTGGTCTGCTCTGGCGACGCCGGGTACATTTTCCGTGGTCGGTGCTGGTGGTGCTGTTCCAATTGCTCCAGGTGTCGCGCTGCAACCCGATAGAGGCTGCGCTGAACTTGGAGGCGTTCCAGATGGCGTACTTTGCCGGTTTAGTTTCGTTCCGTTTGATAATCTCGTCGAAGATACAGATCGCTATCAAGCCTATATTCAAGCGGATGTAGACTTGTCCGATACTTTCCGGTTCCGCGGTGAATTTACCTATGCGCAGACCGATCTTGACTTCATCCGTACTTCGCCTGGTTATCCGCCGCTACAGGGGCCCGGCGGAGCCCAACTGGGTGGCGGCTTCACTGTCTCACCCGACAACCCGGGCGTTGCACCTTTTGTGGCGCAAAACGGTTTGACTGGAACTCCTGCTGCCATTGGAATTTTCCTCTGGCGTCCTTTTGGTTGGTTGGGAAATCCACTCGACGAGACAAGAGGGTCGGGACGACAATTTGTTAACAGCAAATCCTATAGATTTTCCGGTACTTTCGAAAAGGATTTTTCAGAATCATTCCGGGGACAATTCTCGCTCACTATGATGAACTATGATCGTCGCGGCGGTTCGCCCGGCATTGTTGGTTCCAGATTGCAATCGGCCTTAAATGGTCTTGGCGGTCCAGATTGTACGGGCAATACGCCAGGTGCCCCTGGATGTTTGTGGTTCAATCCATTTTCCAATGCAGGACCGCGTAACCCAACGCTGGATCTCGATAACCCCTTCTATGTTCCTGGAGCGGAAAATAGCCAAGAGCTTGTTAACTGGCTTACCGAAGAAAATGGCAACGATCAAAGCGAGGACACAGTTGTCGCAGACTTGATTTTTTCTGGCGAATTGGGACTAGATTTTGGCGGCGGCGCGATCGGTTGGGCAGCTGGTGCGCAATATCGTAAAACTCGATTTAACAACAAGCCGCTTAATTCTTTCGGAAACCTGGATTTGAATCCCTGCCCAATCTTGGGACAGCAAGATTGTGATCCAGCGCTTCAGGGTGCCGGATCCTTTATTTTCCTCGGCGGTCAGAGAAACATTGATCTTACCCAGGATGTCAAAGCGATTTTTGCAGAGGTTGCCGTTCCAATTAGCGATACATTCGAAATCACCGCAGCAGCCCGTTTCGAGGATTATGGTGGTTCCATTGGCTCCACTTTTAATCCTAAAGGCTCCATACGTTGGGAGCCTACAGATTGGTTGGTACTTCGCGGGTCCGTTGGTACAACCTTCCGCGCACCTCTTGCATCCCAGGTATCCATCGCTGGAGTGACATCCCTCGCGGGGCTCGCAGCCGCAAGCGGTAACTTCAAGGCTGTCGATATTTTTGGCAATCCGAATGATCTCGGTCCAGAAACCGCCTTCACCTATAATGCTGGTGCCATTGTTAATTTCAGCGGTTTCAATTTCTCGGTGGACTATTGGAGTTTTGATTTCGAAGACGAAATCACCACGACCGACGGCCAAGCCATTGCCAGCAGTGTTGTTCCAGTCGCCGGTGGCCTTGCCAATTGTGCAAGTCCATTTGCCAGTTTGATTACATTTGATGGTGGCGCTTGTGTTCAAGGCACCACGACAGGTTTGAATATCTCTCGTGTCTTTACCCAATGGGTGAATGGTCCAAAAACCAAAACAACCGGATTGGATTTCGCGGCAAGCTACACAACTGAAATCGGAAACGGTGTTCTTTCAATAGGGGCGAATGCCAGCCATGTTTTGACTTATGACGTTGGTGATTTCAACCTCGACGGTAACTTTTTGCGTGCCGGGTTCAGTGCTGTTGGTCTAGCAAATCTCGACCGTAACCCCGGCACGATCGCACCTTGGAGAGGCAATGCTTATGTCAATTTTAACATCAGCGGATTTAATGCGCGCTATGGTGTGAAATATGTCGATGGTGTTCGTGACGAACGTTGCCCGGCTCTTCCCGATCCATGTGCGACCACAAGTTTTGGTCCCACAGATTTTGGCCGGAATATTTCCAGCTTCACGCAACATGACGTCCATTTGGCCTACGATCTGCCAATCAGTGCTTTTGATGCGCAGCTTCAATTCTCGGTTGAGAATTTCACCAATGCAGATGCACCATCCGCGCGCACACAACTGGGTTACAATCCGTTTACGGGTAACCCACTGGGACGGATCTGGCGGCTTGGCGCTAAAGTCGGTTTCTAACCTGTGGGGACAGGTTGGAAGGCGTACTAGTCAGGTTCATTCTCTCTCGATCCTGACTAGAAAATCAGGGGTAAGCAGCGCTGCTTACCCCTTTTTTTATGGGTTTGTCGCGATATAAAAGAGCACGGACCAACCTCCGCATTCGGGCTTCACCGCCCCTCTTTCCTACAATGTACCAGATAGGTTATCTTGAGCGTTTCTCTAACGCAAAGGAACATAAGCTATGACCGATCAACCTTCTCATGAAGATTTCACCGACATCCCTGATGCCGATGATCTTGCGCAGCCCCGGGAGCGCCATGATGGCTGGTCGCCGGATAGGCAGGTGGTGTTTCTCGAAGCTTTGGCGCGGACCGGCAATGTTAGGGCGGCGGCGCGCTATGCCGGGCTCTCGCGGGAGAGTGCCTATAAGCTCAGGCGCAGGCCTGATGCGCGGGCCTTTGCCCGGGCGTGGGATGCTGCGATCATCCATGCGCGCGATATTTTTCAGGATGAGCTGATGGACAAGGGTCTCAATGGCTGGCGTGAGGCGGTGTGGCATCAAGGGGAGGAAGTCGGCACGCGCGAACGCTGGAGCGCACCTTTGTTTCTGGCAGCGCTATCCCGGCTCGACAAGATGGCCGACGGGATTGATCTGGCGGGCAAGCCTGCACGGGTGGCAGCGGAGAAGTTTGATGATTTGTTAGAGGGCATTGGCAAAGGCGATGATTGTGCAGAGCTGGTAAACGAGATTGATGGGGCTGGCCGGACAGCCAGTTCGCCGCCACAACCATCC
>NZ_JBDWDI010000002.1:0-176017 GCF_039977335.1 Parasphingorhabdus sp. | reverse complement strand
CCAAAACCAGATCCGGCAAAATCATGCGCCGCATCCTGCGCAAAATCGCAGAAAATGAACACTCCAACCTCGGCGATACCTCAACACTTGCAGATCCATCCGTCGTCGATACACTCATCCATGGAAGAATGAATAGGTAGGATTTCAAGATCTTGTAATAAAATTGCGCGGCTTGTTTACGGCGGGAAAATGACCTGATACCAATAAGATAATTATAAAGGGAATCGCAATGACAAAATATGTCCTCCTCACCACCACTGCCCTGCTTGCAGCTTGCTCCACCTCCGATGGCGAGGTTGCGAGCGCCAGTGGGAATGCATCCTCTTCGCAAGTGGAAACAGCCGAAGCTGCTGAGGATGTTAACGCACGTCTTTCGGCTTTTTATGAGGATTATGATCAGATAGAATTGGCAAACTCGCCGATTGCAAAGTCCTTTCGGGGGATCAGGGATGCGGACTACGGTAAACTCGATGATCCCAGCGACGCGGCAGCAGTCGAGCAATATGAGCGGGGCCAAGAGGCTCTGGTTGTTATGGAAGCTGAGTTTGACCAAAGCCAGCTGAACGAAGATGGTCAACTGAGCTATCGTCTGTTTCAGGCACGTGCCGAACGGGCAAAAAATGCATTTCCTTTTCGCCGGAACGGTTATATTTTTGATCAGATGAATGGCGCACAGAGCCAGATTCCTGCGTTCATGATCAATATTCATCGCGTCGCCAACAAAGCGGATGCAGAGGCCTATGTGAGTCGGCTCGGCAAATCAGGGCCCTATATTGAAGCGCTGGTCGCGCAATCGGCCGAGCGCGCGAATGATGGGATCATCGTTCCGGACTGGGTTTTTCCTTATGTGATCAACGACACCAAAAATGTGATCAGCGGCGCGCCCTTTGACACCGGTGCAGATTCTCCCATTTATGCGGATCTGAAAAAGAAGGTGAATGCGCTGTCCATTGCCGATAGCGAAAAGGCCGACCTGATTGCACGCGGGCGTACCGCTTTGACCAGCAGTCTGGCGCCCGCCTATAAGAAATTGGTTGCTGAGATGGAGCGCCAACAGAAAATGGCGGTCGATGGCGATGGTGTCTGGCGGTTCAAGGACGGAGCAGCTTATTATGCCGAGCGCCTGAAAAATTATACCACCACAGATCTGACCGCTGACGAAATTCATCAAATTGGTCTGGATAATGTGGAGCGTATCCATGGCGAGATGCGCAAAATTATGGCGCAGGTTGGATTTGAAGGCAGTTTGCAGGATTTCTTCACACATCTGCGGACCAGCGACCAATATTTCCACACCAGCCGGGAAGACTATCTGGCGGAGGCCAATACAAAACTGGCGGCGATGGAAAAAGAACTGCCGAAATTTTTCAACACGCTCCCCAAAGCGCCGTTTGTCATCAAGCCGGTGGAAGCATTCCGGGAAAAATCTGCGGGCAAGGCCTTTTACCAGCGCCCCGCACCGGATGGATCACGGCCAGGCACCTATTATGTCAATCTTTATGACCTGAAAGGCATGTCGAAGACGGAGCTGGAGGCTCTGGCCTATCATGAAGCGCTTCCAGGCCACCATTTACAGCTAGCGATTCAGACCGAACTGGGTGATTTGCCAGCATTCCGCAAATTTGGCGGGGTCACGGCCTATTCGGAAGGTTGGGGCCTGTATACCGAAGAACTGGGCAAGGATATGGGTTTTTATACCGATCCTTATTCGGATTTTGGCAGGCTCGGCATGGAACTTTGGCGCGCCTGCCGGTTGGTAGTGGACACCGGCATCCATGACAAACGCTGGAGCCGCGAGAAAGCGATTAAATATCTGACGGATAATACGCCGAATCCCAACAGCGATATTCGCAAAGCCATTGAACGCTATATTGTCTATCCCGGTCAGGCGACGGCCTATATGATTGGCAAGCTTAAAATCATGGAATTGCGGGCAAAATCGCAAAAAGAACTGGGTGACAAGTTCACCATGGGTGATTTTCACGATGTTATTTTGCGTAGTGGTCCGGTTCCCCTGAATATCATGGAAGAGCGGGTTAATCGCTGGATTGCTGCATCACGCTAAGGTCTAATGCAGATTGATTTCTGGCCGTAACTGTCAAAAATTGGCAAAAAAATGTCTTTTTTGTCCAATCGCTGACCGGTGTGATTGGTGCATTGAGCTTTTGCGACCAAAGGAAACTCAGCGGTACTAACAGTGCCAAGGAGACTTCTTTTCCTCATTGGCCTGGCTATTTTATTAGCCAGGCCAGTTTTTTTTCCTATTTTTTTCAGTTATAAGCGTGCAACCAATGGAATTCCGGTTTCCCTCGAACCGGACAAAAGGGGTTCGCTTTGGTCAGTTTGAGATATTTTGCGCCAGCTGAAGATGTTCGGGATTTGGTCTCGGTCTATTATCTGTTTGAGGTCGAGCATCCGAAATTTGCCGACAATGAACGGGCGGCCATAGCGCAGCTGCGGTTTCTTTTGGATGGTACAGCGGATCTGGGCTTTGCTGATGGCAAAACCTATCCAGCCAAAGACGCGATGCTGGTTGGGCCGTCTACAGGCGCCATGCATTTTGATGTGAAAGGGCCTTTCCGCATGTTCGGTGTGGGCCTTTTGCCCTCAGGTTGGGCCGCACTGACCAAAAAATCTGCGGCGGACTTTGCCGATAAAGCCGTACCTGCAAACAAAATATTCACCAATGAGATCGACAAAAGCCTCGAACTATTGCGCGGTTGCGAAAGTGCGGACGGGATGACTGCATGGGCTGATCGGATTTTCCGGGATTTACGGCATCGGGTGAAACCAGAGGTCGAGCAATTCACGAAAATGGTCGATGAATGGCTATCATCGGAGCCATCCCCGCCGGTCAGCGCGCTGATGGAACGATCGGATCAAAGCTCGCGCCAGGTGCTGCGGACCGTCAACAAGCTTTACGGCATGGCGCCCAAATATCTCGCGCGCAAATATCGCGCTTTACGGGCAGCCCGGGCCTATGCCGAGCAGAATGAAGAAGAGTTGCTGGCACTCGAAGATGCTTTTTATGATCAGTCGCATATGATTCGCGAAATTAAGTTTTTCGCGGGAACCACACCGACCAAATTGCGGGTCGCCGAGGGAGAAACGGCCAAGTTAATCGACCAGCGTGGCCTGTTGAAAGGCCATATTCCGCCTCTCACCTCTGATACGTAACGCCTGCGGGGAGTTGCAATCTTTCTTAAATACGACTAAATAAGTCTTATTTAGAGAATCACACCAATTCTGAGAGATTTTATGCGGCTTTCCAGCCTTGCCGACTATGCTGTTGTCCTGATGTCTGCTGCTTCGCGGCATTGCGGTGCTGCGTTATTGGCAGAGGGAAAGTTGAACGCATCGACATTGGCGCAGGAAACCGGTGTACCCCTGCCGACCACGCAGAAATTGGTTAGCCGTCTGTCCGCAGCCGGGTTGATTGAATCCACCCGCGGTATTGGCGGCGGGATCAGACTCGCGCGACCACCCGCATCGATTAGCCTCGCCGATATTGTTGAGGCTGTTGAAGGACCGCTCGCGATTACGTGCTGCACCATAGAAGGCAATCACGATTGCGCGCTGGAAGATACTTGCACGGTCAAACCACATTGGGGTGTCGTGAATCAGACAATCCGAAAAGCATTGGACGACGTGAGCCTGGCGAGCCTGGCTAAATCCCCTGTTACTGAGAAAACCAAGACCATGGAACAAGCGTTATGAGTGAAGAAGTAAAAACCGATCTTCAAGAGCAAGACGAGCGGACAGCCATGAACGCCGAGGCGCAGGCAGCGGTGGACAATGCGAGCAGCTATGAATTTGGCTGGTCATCCGACATTGAGCAGGATTTCGCGCCAAAGGGCCTGAACGAAGATACCGTGCGTTTCATTTCCGACAAAAAAGGTGAGCCGCAATGGATGCTGGACTGGCGCCTGAAAGCGTTCCGCATGTGGGAAACCATGAAAAGTCCGGATTGGGCGAAGCTCGACATTCCGATGATCGATTATCAGGATGCCTATTATTATGCTGAGCCCAAGGCGAAGCCGAAGCTGAACAGCCTCGATGAAGTCGATCCGGAAATCCTGCGCGTTTATGAAAAGCTTGGCATTCCGATTGAGGAGCAGAAAGTGCTCGCGGGCGTGGAAGGCGCGCGCAAAGTCGCGGTGGACGCCGTCTTTGATAGTGTCTCTGTGGCCACGACTTTCCGTGAGGAACTGGAAGAAGCGGGTGTGATTTTCCGTTCGATTTCCGAAGCGATCAAAGAATATCCTGATCTCGTCCGCAAATATCTTGGCAAGGTTGTGCCGATGAAGGATAATTATTTCGCGACGCTCAATTGCGCAGTGTTTAGCGACGGGACCTTTGTTTATATCCCCAAAGGCGTGCGCTGTCCTATGGAACTCAGCACCTATTTCCGGATCAATGCCGAAAATACCGGGCAGTTTGAGCGCACTTTGATTGTCGCCGATGAGGGCAGTTATGTTAGCTACCTCGAAGGTTGCACCGCACCAATGCGCGACGAGAATCAGCTCCATGCCGCCGTGGTCGAGTTGGTTGCGATGGACGATGCCGAGATTAAATATAGTACCGTGCAAAACTGGTATCCTGGCGACGAAGAAGGCAAGGGCGGTATCTATAATTTCGTGACCAAGCGCGGGCTGTGTCAGGGCAAGAATAGTAAAGTCAGCTGGACTCAGGTCGAGACTGGCAGCGCGGTGACCTGGAAATATCCAAGCTGTGTCTTGAACGGTGAAAATAGCGTGGGTGAATTTTATTCAGTTGCCCTGACCAACAATTATCAGCAAGCCGACACCGGTACCAAGATGATCCACAACGGCAAGAACACCCGTTCAACGATCATCTCCAAGGGGATTAGCGCAGGCCATAGCGATAACACCTATCGTGGTCTGGTCCGCGTGGGTGCGAGCGCAGAAAATGTCCGCAATTTCACCCAATGCGACAGCTTGCTGCTCGGCGACAAAAGCGGCGCGCATACGGTGCCCTATATCGAGGTGAAAAACCCGACCGCGCAGATTGAGCATGAGGCAACGACCTCCAAAATTAGCGACGACCAGATGTTCTACGCCCAGCAACGCGGGCTGGACGAGGAAGAAGCAGTGTCCCTGATCGTCAACGGCTTTGCCAAGGATGTGCTGAAGCAATTGCCGATGGAATTTGCCGTGGAAGCACAAAAGCTTCTCGCGATTTCGCTCGAGGGGAGTGTTGGGTGATGAAGCCTTTGCCAACCGCTTTGCTGGCGTCCGGATTGTTGCTGGGTTGCGCGGATACTGGCGTTGCAGCTGACAAACCGAGGGCGGCTGTGACCCACATTGCGGAACTAGCGTCCCCCTATCTCGATTGCACGGCCAAGCTCGATGTGCCGGAAAATGCTTATATCCCAATACGGGGGCCTAAGATGGACTGGGAAGGCGCGCGAAAGAAGCTGGCTGCGGAGAGCGGCCAGCCAGATACACCTTGCGGCCTGTATGAAACCCATGCGCGGATTGTCGATCGATTTGCACCAGATTATTCGAACATGGCGAGGGTAGATCTGGAACATTACGTCTTTCAAACTATGGATCAGCTGAGGAAATTGAACCGCGGAATTTATCTTTGGAAAGATGGTTCACCCAGCCTGCCCATGGTGGCTCCGCCGCCGAGAGTACAATCGCCAATTCAACCGATCACATCAAGAGACGGAAAAAATGCTAAAAATTGAAAACCTCCACGCCAATGTTGGCGATACCGAAATCCTCAAAGGGCTTTCGCTCGAACTCAACGCGGGTGAAATCCATGCGATCATGGGGCCCAATGGTGCTGGTAAGTCGACGCTGTCTTATGCGCTTGGCGGACGGCCTAATTATGAGATCACCTCAGGCAGTGTGGACTTTGACGGGCAGGATTTGCTTGAACTTGACCCGCATGAGCGGGCTGCGGCGGGCATTTTCTTGGGCTTCCAATATCCGGTCGAAATACCGGGTGTGTCCAACCTGCAATTCTTGCGCGAAAGCCTTAACAGCCAGCGCAAGTCGCGCGGTGAAGAGCCTTTATCTGGCGCAGAATTTATCAAGCTCGCCAAGGAAAAAGCGGGCTTGCTGAAAATGGACATGGATATGCTCAAACGCGCGGTCAATGTTGGCTTTTCCGGCGGCGAGAAGAAGCGCAACGAGATGGTGCAGATGGGGATTATTGATCCGAAGCTCGCGATCCTTGATGAGACGGATAGCGGCCTCGACATCGACGCGCTCCGCGTGGTCGGTTCCGGGATTAACGCGATCATGCGGAAACCGGATAAAGCGGTTCTGCTCATCACTCACTATCAACGCCTGCTCGATCTGGTGAAGCCCGATTTTGTTCATGTTCTTGCCGGTGGCCGGATCGTCAAAACCGGTGGCCCTGAACTGGCGCTACAGCTGGAAGAAGAAGGTTATGAGGCGGTGGCCGCATGATAGCAGCTGTCTTCTTGCTGGCAGCATTGCAACCTGCTGTCTCTCCCATTGAGAACGAGATTGTCGTCATCGGGCGGCGATTGAACAGCATATCGGCCATGGTTGGCAAAGACCAAAAAGGCCGTTTCACCTGCTCGCTCGACAAGTCATCCGGCAACATCAATCTCGACAAGCGTCTATGCAAAACAACGGTGCGGTGCATCCGAGATGGCGCAATCGGTGACAGCGCCATCAAAACCTGTGTGGATGCGGAGAAGCCCAAATTGCTGGCCAAATTGCGGCGCGAACTAAAGGGTTCCCGAGAATGACTGTAACACTTCCCCTACCGACAAAGCGCGATGAAGCATGGCGCTATGCCGATTTGAAAGCGCTAGAACCCATCTGGCCCAAGCTTGACGGGCCGGAAAAAGTAACGGTTGCTGACGGTGAATCGGCTTCCCGCCAGATTACCGTGCTACCGATGATTGATGGCGTGGGCATAGTTGATCTTGATATCACCATTGGCGACAATGCGACTTTCGCCATTCATGTGCTCGCGAGCGCGGCCGATTATGGTCGTATTCAGGTCAAAGCAACGCTCGGCAAGGGCGCGCATTTTGAACTGGGTGGAGCGATATTGGGCAGCGGGACGCAGACGCTTGAAATTGTCACTGAAACTATTCACGCGCAGCCGAATGCAACATCCAATCAGGTTGTGCGCTCGGTACTTGCCGGCAAAGCCACCGGCAGCTTTCTGGGCAGGATCAATGTTGTGCGCGATGCGCAAAAGACGGATGCAGCGCAGTCGGTCAAGGCGATGCTGCTCGACCGCACCGCAACAGCCAATGCAAAGCCGGAGCTGGAGATTTTCGCTGACGATGTGAAATGTGCTCATGGCGCCACCGTCGGTGAACTCGACAAGCAGGCACTATTTTATATGGCCGCTCGCGGGCTGCCGCCGGAATTGGCGCAGAAATTGATGCTTCAGGCGTTTATCGCTGATGCTTTTGTCAGCATGGATGATGATGAACAGCGCGCGATAATTGAGGAGAAAGCGCTGGCAGTGCTGGAGAAGCTTTCATGACGTTTATGAAAAACTTTTATTGGCGGCATCTTATCGATCCGAAAAATGTGGCTGGCAACGCAGTCATATCGATATTTGCGATCGCTCTCGTCTTTTCTACCTTTTCTGCTCGTCAAGCTAGTGCCCAGCCGGTTGTGTCCGAGACCGCCAATTCGAAAGGGCATGCTATCATCATACCGCACAGGGTATTTTTGACACCGTTGGATGCCGCTAGCGTACATCTGAAGAATTTTCCCGAATCTCTCGAAGGGAATCAGACGCTGACCGTCACCGCAGCGGCCGATAGCGATCGTGACAATAGGTTGCTTGTTACTGTTACTGCCGAAAATGTGCTGGATGACTCGGTCGATGCTCAGCAATGGTTGATCCTTCTGAAGCCTGTTGAAGGCGGCTGGCAAGAATATGGACTGACGATACGATCACGCTGTTCTCGCGGTGCAAATGCCGGCTCATGGAAGGTTGGATCATGTCCCTGATGGTTGATGAAATGACAATGGAAAACGCGTCTAAGCGGGACGACTTTCCTGGCATCGCCAATGATTGGCATTATCTTGACACTGCCGCGACCGCGCAAAAAGCGAAACCGGTATTGGACGCGATAGCCCGCGCCTATGGCCCCGATTATGCGACCGTCCATCGCGGCGTCTATGAACGCTCTGCCAATATGACACTGGCTTATGAAGCAGCGCGCAAACGGGTTGCAGGGTTCCTGAATGCGGCGAGTGAGAATGAAATCGTCTTCACCAGCGGCGCGACCGACAGTATCAATCTGGTCGCCGAAAGTTGGGGAAACAGCAACGTCGGTAAAGATGATCGGATCATGTTGTCGCAGCTGGAGCATCACAGCAATATCGTGCCGTGGCAAATGCTCGCCGAGCGGGTTGGTGCCCATATTGACGTCGCACCGCTCATGGACGATGGCCAAATTGATCTCGACTGGATCGAAGCCAACCTGACCGAGCAACATAAGCTGGTCGCTTTGGCCCATGTTTCTAATGTGCTGGGGTCTTTGCTCGACGCCAAACGCGCAGCAACCATGGCTCATAAAGTCGGCGCGAAACTGTTGCTTGATGGCTGCCAGGCTGCGCCGCGCTTGCCTGTGGATGTGCAGGACCTGGGCTGTGATTTCTATGTCTTTTCGGGTCATAAGATTTACGGTCCTACCGGCATAGGAGCGCTGTGGGCGCCTTATGAAATTCTTGACGCCATGCCCCCATGGAAGGGCGGCGGGTCGATGATTGACCGCGTGAGTTTTGAGGGCACGACCTATGCGCCTCCTCCGGGACGCTTTGAGGCAGGCACCCCGCATATTGCCGGTGTCGTGGGTTTGGACGCCGCGATCCAATATGTCGAAGCTATTGGCCTGGACGTGATCTCGGCCCATGAAAACGCCACGCTGGCTATGGCGCGCGAAGCCCTGTCCGGCATCAACAGCGTGCGGGTATTCGGCCCGGATAAGAGCATGGGAATATTGAGTTTTGCGGTTGGCGACGTGCATCCGCATGATGTCGCCACTATATTGGATGAAGGCGGGGTTGCGATCCGCGCCGGCCATCATTGTGCGCAGCCGCTGATGGACTATATGGGCGTGCCAGCAACGGCGCGGGCCAGCTTTGGAATTTATAGCGATGCAGAAGATGTCGCGGCCCTGGTCAAGGGTATCGAACGGGTGAGAAAGATTTTCGGGTAGGAAAAAGAGATGAACGAAGAACGCAAAATAGTGGTCGAAGAAGTCGACAGAGTAGAGAAGCCCCCTTTGGCGAAAGTCGAAGATGCGGTTGAAGAAAAGCCAGCACAGGTCATGGCGCCTTCGCCACATGAGGCTGAAAGCGATGTTAGCAAGTTAAACCGCAAGCGCGATTATCTTGAAGGCTTTCTGGCACAACAACCAACCGAAACACCGGCTGGCGAAGCGGGCGGCGATCTTTATGAAGCCGTCGTTGATACCTTGAAGTCGATTTATGACCCTGAGATTCCAGTGAATATTTATGACCTTGGCCTGATCTATGGTGTGGAGATTACGCCGGATAATCACGCGATTGTTACCATGACTCTGACTACGCCGCATTGTCCGGTGGCAGAATCCATGCCCGGCGAAATTGAAATGCAGGTCGGCAGTGTGCCCGGCGTGGGCCATAGCGAAGTGAACCTCGTCTGGGACCCACCATGGGACCCGCAGAAAATGAGCGATGAAGCGAAGCTCGAACTGGGGATGCTATGACAGCAACCGCTGCCTTATCAGCGACCCCTGCTGCAACTATAGTGCGGGCGGATTATGCCAATGCAGACCATGCGGCAGACATTGTCGCGATGCTGCGCAGCTATGCGATGGACCCAATGGGTGGCGGTGAAGATTTGTCGGCGCAAGTGCAGGCTGATTTGGTACCCGGATTAGCCGCTACACCGGCGGCATCTTCGCTATTGGCTTATGTCGATGGCAAAGTGGCGGGGCTCGCCAATCTGATGACTGGTTTTTCATCTTTTGGCGCGAAACCGCTGATCAATATCCATGATATCGTGGTGTCGAAAGAGCATCGCGGATTGGGTATCGGGCGCAAGCTATTCGCAGAGATTGAATCAATCGCGCGCGATATTGGGGCCTGCAAAGTGACCCTGGAAGTGCTTGAGGGCAATGAACCTGCACGTGGGCTATATGCGTCCTTGGGCTATGGCGATTATCAACTAGACCCGAAAATGGGCAAAGCACTGTTCTGGCAAAAAAGGCTTGAGACATGACCGAAGTAAAAACCAAAACGCGGGAAATTCCTGCAGCAATCATTCTGACGCCAGCGGCAGAACAGCGCATCGCCGACCTGATGGCCAAAGCGCCAGAAGATGTGATCGGGGTGAAACTATCCACCCCGCGCAGAGGCTGTTCGGGCCTCGCCTATTCGGTCGATTACGTCACCGAGGAAGTGAAATTTGACGAGAAAATTGTGACACCCGGCGGCGTATTCTATGTCGATGGCCCCAGCGTGCTCTATCTGATCGGTTCAACCATGGACTGGCAGGAAGATGACTTCACCGCTGGTTTCGTGTTCAACAATCCCAATAGCAAAGGTGATTGTGGGTGCGGAGAATCCTTCACCGTATAAAATGAAAGGGCGCGATATTGCTACCGCGCCCTTCCTTGTCTGGCTGACTAGTCCTCAGTCAATTTGACGATATCATTCATCAAACCGCTGGTGCCGTTGTTGACCGTCAACCGGTCCACTTTACCGGCAATGCTTTCCAGAGCCTCAAGCTCTTTGAGCCGCAGCATGACCGGGTTATCGGCCATCACCTTTGCGGTGTTCAGAAGCGACCGCGTTGCGTTCGTTTCTTCCCGCCGCTTGATGACGTTGGCTTCGGCCGCTTTCTGTGCAGAAACCACCTGGTTCAAAAGCTCCCGCATTTCACCCGGAAGGATCACATCCTTCAGGATGATCTCGGATACTTCCAGACCAATGGCCGCCATATCGCTCCGGACCTTTTGGGCAGCTTCGGCATCGACCGTCACCTGCTTGTCGAGGATCTGATCGAGCGTCATCGCGCCCAGCGTTTTCCGAAACGCATATTGCAGCGCCCGGTACAGCGCATCGGAAAAGTCCTTGACCTCGGTCACGGCTTTAACGGGATCAACCACCCGGTATTGCGCCGAGATATTGATCCGCAAAGTCACGCGATCCTTGGTCAAGAGCTCCTGACCGGTCACATCAAGCGGTTGCCGTGTCAGATCAACGATCTTCACGGCGACCTTCTGACCAACCATCCAGTAGCCCGTGACACCCGGCGTCAATTCGCCGACCATCTGGCCATCGACGGTGAGCAGGCCAACCTGGCCCTTGTCCACCTCGACAATCCGAACCTGATTGAGCAGGCTTGCCACGCCGGCTTTTATCAGCCGCTGCAGCAAGGCCGGTGCGATCACTGGGTTTGTATCCAGCTGCACGAGCTCCGCCTTCCACGGACCGGCATCGGTCCACACGGTGAGCTTGCTATCCGGAGAGAGGACAGAATGAATCTGTCCGTCGCATTCTATGACAGCAATCTCGTTGGTCCCGGTCCGGTACTGGGTTAGATGCGCGCCCGCCTGATCCGGCACTTTTTCAAAAAGCGCCTTTTCATAGACCGAAACAAAAGCTGCGCTGCTGAGCGCCATGCGCTCAACCCGCAATTGCTTGCGCCAGTTCGGCAGAACATGCTCGCCCGCTCCCAATAGTCCGCGTAGCTCGCCCTTGTAGAGCCAGATTGCCCGTTCATTTTCATTGATGGTTAGCCGCTTGCGGCCCATCAGCTTGTCAATCAAATACAACATCATACTCACTCAAATATCAGCTCACGCCAATCTCCTTCTTCATTTGCTATGGCCGGAATTGGCCGTAGACTTGGTCCCGATCGGATAAGATCCAGGGACCGGTGGCATGCCGCACGGTGGGCCGGGGCGGAGCGGATATTGCAGCGCGCGGGGCGGATTGGGAGGCGTTCGAAAACATCCCCCATCGACCCCGGCACAGCGCCATCATCACGCATCAGCCGAACCGTTTGGCATGGTGGTAGGTGCTTTGCCGTTGGCGTTTGGAAATCCGAAGATATCCTCTCACCGCAGACGCCGCGCCATTCACATGCCGGTCCCCGAACCCGGTATTTCTCAAAACAGCATTATGAGTGCTGGGGTCCTATTACAGACCGAGAGTGGAGCGGGAATCGAACCCGCAACAGCAAGATTAACAATCTTGTGCTCTACCCATTGAGCTATCCAGTGGTGCGTTGAGACGAGAATCGAACTCGCTTACCTGGTGTTTGAAGCCAGTGCTCTATCCAATTGAGCTACTCATGCAACCAATCGAGACAAAGCAGCATCCGTACATGCCGGTATCAGAGATACTGCATGCGGGCGGGCCATATGAAACCCAACCGTTGACGTCCGCCCCATCCATTGATCGGGGAGCGGGCCGTTAGGACGAGGTCTGAGATTTGACAATGGCTTTTTCGGCGCAGAGCCGTTTTTAGCGATGAACGGATGGTTTGATGCGACAAGTCGTATCAAATGAAACCAAATTGCCGAGCGAGAAGCCTCTGAAACCACAAGGAGAATCAGATTGTCGTCATGATCGTCTTTGGCCTTCGATCAAAAATCCGTTTCGCTCGGATAGTCCGTATAAAAATCATTATCGACGGGGAAGTTTGTGAACGACATGCCGACCGTGTGGTCGAGCGCCTCGACAAAATGCCACCAGCCGACGGGCAGGAACACAGCCTCGCCCGGGCCGATATCGCATTGCCATAGCTTTGGCGCCGCCTCGCCCAGTGCGCGGATGTCATCCGGTGAGGCCCATTCACTAAAGCAGTGCAGGTGGTTGCGCATATGGGCTGTGTCATAGGCGGCGACCATGGTGACGCGTTTGCGACCGGAAATTTGCAAAAGCAGGTTATTGGTGAGGTCGTGGTGGAAAGGTGTGATCGTGCCCTTTGGCCCCATCCAAAAAAAGCCGTCATTCCCGCCGCTCGATTGGAGCAGCGAAATGTCGCCCACATCGTCCCATAGAGGCGCCATCGCCTGTTTGTTGACCGTGTCATTATAGGCGGTGATGTAGAAATCATTGCTGCTGTCGGTCTGACGGAGCAGGGCGACAAACTCGCTGAACGGCACGTGGCGCTTGTGGTTGTCTTTGGCCATTTCATAATCGTCGCTCGATTGCCGCTAACCCTGCAGCTCAACCACCGCGTCACCGATTTTGTCGGCCAGATAATCGAGCGTCCAGCGCTGCATTGCCGGCCAGTGATCGACCAGTCCGGTCAGTTTCACCGGCAGATTGCGATGATGATAGTCACGGAAAAACGCACCCGGTTCGATCGTCTGGACGACAGGAATTTCCGCTCCGTCGCCAGTGTCAGCCCGATGCAAGCGGCGATAATTGTCCAGCGTCCAGTGGCTTTTTTGCAATCGGTTGCTCACCCGCTTGCCCGCGTTGAAAAGCGGATCCTTCATCGCCCGCCCGGCCTCATAGGCCGCGGCTTTTTCGCTATAGCCTGCGGCGATAAAACGTGCAGGCAGTTCGGTCAGAGGTGTCCCGTCTAGCAATGCCTGCGCGAGCACCTCGCGTTTGTCGGGTTTGGTTTTGGGTGGTTTCTGAGCCGTCATGAAAGCATCATATAAGCGGCAAGTTTCAGAAAAAAGACGGTAGCTAGTGGTTAGCCGATCTGTGCGATCACTTGGGAATTTGCCAATTCACCGCTGATATCCAAGTGCTGGCTGCCTTTTCGCCGTCCTTGTCAAGAGCGGGATCGAAGCCTGCGCGTTTTTTCAGAACTTTGCACGTTTGATCATCAAGAGATTGGTGACCACTAGATTTCAATATCACGCACTTTTCAAGCTGCCCGTCAGGATCAATCTCCAGCATGAATCGAACCAAACCTTCTTGATCTTTTCTAAGTGCTTCTGTGGGGTAGTCAGAGGCCATCGCCCATCGCCCGGGATTGCCTTTAGGTCTAGGAAGCTTTGAAAGCGCCTCGACTTGGTTGTAGTCTAGGTCGAACATATCATAGAGATTTCGTTGACACTGATCCAAAGCATCGTCGATAGATTGCATGCCCGTGAGTTTGAGAGCCACTTCCGGGTATTGCTTGCTTTTCAATCTCAACGTCACGTTGTCTGGAAGGTTTTCGAGAAAATCGATATCGAAACCATAAACCTGCCAGATCAGTAGATTCTCGTCTCGAATTCTCAAGAAATAGCCCTTTTCCTGAAGTTCTGCTCCTGTCTCTTCGATCAAGAAATCAACGTCTTCTTCCCAGTATCGCTTTTTGCTGATCGGTGGCATGACGAGATAAAAACTTGCTCCGCGAAGACTAAAAGATTGAGAAATCTGAAGCTGGATTTCGCCCTTTTCACCTTTGAATATGCGTTTCAGATCACATGCCGCTTCACCATAATGGATATTCCACGGAGACAGGGGGCGATAGACTTCAGCTTGAACATTGGCTGGCATTGCAGTGGAAGCGAATAAGAGCAATAAGGATAGCATTCGAAACATTATATGGTCCTAACAGAAAACCCCGGCGCTTTCACGCCGGGGTCTGAAACTGTCAAATGGGATAAATATATCCCATTTATCGAAGGGCTTAAACCTTCTCGGTCAACTCCGGTACGGCGTTGAACAGGTCGGCGACCAGTCCGATATCGGCCACCTGGAAAATCGGGGCGTCTTCGTCCTTGTTGATCGCGACGATCGTCTTGGAGTCTTTCATGCCCGCCAGATGCTGGATCGCGCCGGAAATGCCGATCGCGATATAGACTTCTGGAGCAACGATTTTGCCGGTTTGGCCGACCTGATAATCATTGGGGACATAGCCCGCATCAACTGCAGCACGAGAAGCACCGATGCCGGCACCGAGTTTATCGGCCAATGGCGTGATGACTTCTTCGAATTTCTCGGAAGAGCCCAACGCACGGCCGCCGGATACGATGATCTTGGCGGAGGTCAGTTCGGGACGTTCGGACTTGGCGATTTCTTCGCTCACAAATGATGAAAGCCCGGATTCGCCTGCGCCGGTCACGCCTTCGATGGAAGCAGAACCGCCTTCGGTGGCGGCCTTGTCAAAAGCCGTACCGCGCACGGTGATGACTTTCTTGGCATCCGATGATTTAACCGTGGCAATCGCGTTACCGGCATAAATCGGCCGGGTGAACGTGTCTTCGCTTTCAACCGAAAGAATGTCGCTAATCTGCATCACGTCGAGCAAGGCAGCGACGCGCGGTGCTATATTCTTGCCGGTGGTGGTGGCAGGCGCGAGGAAGGCGTCATGGCTTTCCATCAAGCTAGCAACCAATGGCGCGACATTTTCAGCAAGCTGATTGGCTAGTGCGGCATCATCGGCGACATGCACGGTGGCAACGCCAGCGACTTTTGCAGCTTGCTCACCAACACTGGCACAGCCAGAGCCGACGACCAATGCGTGGACTTCGCCCAGTTGCGACGCGGCGGTGACAACGGCCAGCGTCGCGTCTTTCATGTTCGTGTTGTCATGTTCTACGAGTACAAGAGTCTTCATCAGATGGCTCCTACAGCTTTAAGTTTCGCGACCAGCGCATCCACATCTTCAACCTTTTCACCGGCCTGACGGACAGGCGGCTCGGTTACATTGGTTGTGGTGAGGCGTGGCGCAATATCGACACCATAATCAGCCGGTGTTTTCTCATCCATCGGCTTTTTCTTGGCCTTCATGATGTTCGGCAACGACGCATAGCGCGGCTCATTGAGGCGCAGGTCGGTGGTGACCACGGCAGGTAAGCTGAGCTTGACCGTCTGTAGGCCGCCATCAATTTCACGCTTCACTTCGATGCTATCGCCGTCAACGTCGACGGTGTTGGCAAACGTACCCTGACCCCAACCGAGCAATGCTGCGAGCATTTGGCCGGTTTGGTTTGAATCGTCATCAATGGCCTGTTTGCCGCAGATGACGAGTTTCGGTGCTTCTTCTTCGACAATCTTGGCGAGGATTTTGGCGACGCCCAATGGCTCGACTTCATCGTCGGTCATCACCAGGATCGCGCGGTCTGCGCCCATGGCGAGTGCGGTGCGGAGAGTTTCCTGTGCCTTTTGCGGGCCAACCGAAACGGCGATGATTTCTTCTGCCTTGCCGGCTTCTTTGAGGCGAATCGCTTCTTCGACAGAGATTTCGTCGAACGGGTTCATCGACATTTTGACATTGGCGAGATCAACGCCGCTGCCGTCGGATTTAACCCGCGGTTTTACGTTATAATCTATGACCCGTTTGACGGGCACCAGGATTTTCATTGCTGTTTCCTTCTTTATATATTTGCAAACGTCTTAGCTTACGTTCACGTAAACGTCAAATATCGATGTTGCGGCGCAGCATGCGTGATCAGACACGCTCTGCATAGCTGTACTTTGTGCCTATGCAGCGGTTCAGGCGGCGTCTTTCACTTGCGCAACAATTTTCTTCGCAGCATCGCCGAGGTCATCAGCAGATACGATCGGCAGACCGCTATTCGCCAATATTTCCTTGCCCTTGGCAACATTGGTACCTTCGAGCCGGACTACGAGTGGAACCGAAAGATCGACTTCTTTGGCTGCGGTGACGATACCTTCAGCGATGATGTCGCATTTCATGATGCCGCCGAAGATATTGACCAAAATGCCTTCGACCGCTGGATCAGCCAGGATGATTTTGAAGGCTGCGGTGACTTTTTCCGTCGTCGCGCCGCCGCCTACATCGAGGAAGTTGGCAGGGAACGCGCCGTTGAGCTTGATGATATCCATCGTCGCCATCGCGAGACCAGCACCATTGACCATGCAACCGATGCTGCCGTCCAATTTAATATAGGCGAGGTCATATTTGGACGCTTCGACTTCAGCCGGATCTTCTTCGGTCACATCGCGCAGTTCCACCAGATTGGGGTGGCGCATCAACGCGTTGCCATCAAAGCTCATTTTCGTGTCGAGCACGAGCAACTGCGCGTCTTTGGTTTCCACGAGCGGGTTAATTTCCAGCATCTCGCAGTCCATGTCGGTGAACGCGGTATAAAGCTGTTTGCCGAGTTTCTGTGCCTGCTTGTTAAGATCACCGGAAAGGCCAAGAGCAAAAGCCATCGATCGGCCATGATGCGGCATAAAGCCCTGGGCGGGATCAATCGTGATCGTCTTGATTTTCTCGGGCGTGTTATGCGCGACATCTTCAATGTCCATGCCGCCTTCGGTGGAAACGATCATCGCGATGCGGCCGGTTGCCCGGTCGACCAGCATGGAGAGGTAATATTCTTCCTCAATGTCGACGCCATCGGTCACATAGAGCCGGTTGACTTGCTTGCCTTCATCACCGGTTTGGATGGTGACGAGTGTGTTGCCGAGCATTTCGGTGGCATTTTCGCGCACCGCGTCGACCGATTTGGATAGACGCACACCGCCACTGGCATCCGCGCTGAGTTCTTTGAACTTGCCTTTGCCGCGTCCGCCAGCATGGATTTGCGCCTTCACCACATAGAGCGGTCCAGGCAGTTTTTCGGCTGCTGCGACTGCTTCTTCAACGGTCAGTGCCGCGTAGCCTGCTGGAATGCCAATGCCATATTTGGCGAGTTCTTCTTTGGCCTGATATTCATGGATGTTCATGGGACGGTGCAGCGCCTTTCTTATATATTCAGTTAGCGAGTCTTGCGGAGGGCTAAAGCACAGTCAGCTGGCGATTTCCACCCTGATTTATGATATTTGTTGCTTCTCTGAGCAACCATGTAATTATGCGCTTACTGCGATTTTCATTCCCCCATTGGCGAAAGAGGATATTCGATGACTGGCAAGGGCCTGCTGAGAGGTATTTTCATATCCCTGATCACCGTAATGTTACCTCTGGGTAACACAGTATCGGCTTCGGAGAAGGTTGACATGGAAAGCTATCAAGAATTTGGTTCATTCCTCGCCGATTTTCGCAAAGAGCAATCCATTCGGGCGTTGACGGCGGTGATCGTCAAAGATGGCGAGATTGTTTGGGAACAGGCTTTGGGAACATCGGATGATGAGGGCGATGTGCCAGCGACCATGGACACGACTTTCGGGATTGCGTCGGTCACAAAGCCCATTGCTGCCACCGCGATATTGGCTGAAGCGGACAAGGGCGGACTCTATCTCGATTGGCTGTTGGCAAACGATTCGCGCTGGGCGGATTTTTGCGGATGGTTTTCGACCTCCGGCATTCCATTTGGCGGCGGCGGTAAAGACAGTGATGGGACGACCATTGAACCAGTGGATTGTGAGCGCAAATTGTCGCTGTCGGACAGCCTTAACATGCGGGTCAATGGGGCGGCGGGATCAGCCTTCGTCTATAATCCGATGACCTATGCGCGCATTGATCGCGCAATTGCAGGGGCAGGCGGGCGGCCGTTGCGCGCTATTGTTCGGGACAATGTCCTGAAGAAGGCGGGCATGGAAAATGTCGCTCTGGGTTGGCATGATCCGGATGGGGGCTCAGCGCTCAGGCTGCTGGCACCGCCATTTACCGTTCAGGAGGATGGCCGCGATATCAAAGCCAGTCACTCGGATGATGATTTTCGCGCGGCTGCCGGCATTAGAGCCAGCGCGAGACATATTGCCCAGTTTGATATCGCGCTCGATTCCGGGAAACTGCTGTCACCCGAATGGATGGGGCAGATATTCTCCGATGACAAATTACCGCCTCGCGGAGATTATCGCTGGGGCTGGTTTGTGCAGGACTGGCAGAGCAAACGTCTCTTTTGGCATTCAGGATGGGAACCGGACCGCTATTCAGCCATTTATCTCAAAATACCTGAGCAGAAACTCACCCTCATCTTGCTGGCGAACAACGAAAGTCTCTGGTGGAGTAACGCCTTGTCCGCAGCAGAAATTCAAAAGAGCCCAGTTGTAGCAAAATTTCTGAAAGGGTTTGTCGGGCCATAAACCTTTAGAGCGGGCCTATTTTATCGCGCATACCAGACCGGATGAAGTAACCACGCCAAGTATCTCCGGATCTTGCAACGCCTTGGTCCGTTTCACAAATTCATTGACGCTTATATCACCGGGATCGCGTTTGCGCAGTTTGTCGAGGCGGCTGAGCTTATCCATTTGGGCGTAGGATAGGCGGTCAACCATAAGGTCCGCCATACAACTGGCAATCGGTTTGGACAGGCCCGCACTCATTAAGCCGTTGCGCACCCGTGTTTCAGGCGTGGCGCAAGCGGTCAGACTGGCGATTAGCGCCAATCCGACCGTGAGATGCAATTCATTCATTTTTTCGAATTCGCCAATTCGATAGCTTCAAGTACAACCCGTTTGGCTTCTTCGGCATCGCCCCATTTACCGACACGGACCCATTTTTCAGGCTCAAGGTCTTTGTAATGGGTGAAAAAATGTTCGATCTGCTGCATGACGATCTCGGGCAGGTCGCCGCCTTCGCCGATGGCGCGATAATATGGGAAAGTCGCATCAATCGGGACACAGAGCAGCTTTTCATCGCCGCCATGTTCGTCTTCCAGATTGAGCACAGCAATCGGACGGCAACGCACAACACAGCCCGGCATGAATGGCGAGCGCGCTACGACGAGCGCGTCTAAAGGATCACCATCAGGGGACAGAGTATGCGGAATAAAGCCGTAATTAGCAGGATAGCGCATTGGCGTATGGAGGATCCGGTCAACAAAAAGCGCACCGGATGCCTTATCAAATTCATATTTTACCGGCTCGCCGCCAACGGGAACTTCGATAATGACGTTGAGGCTTTCGGGCGGGTTATCGCCGATGGGAATTTGGGTGATGTCCATAGGTTATGGTCCTATTATCTGGTTTTTGGCTTTAAAAGCCGGTCAATGCCCCCTTCAATTTGGCCACCCTCTCCAGCAGTTTCGTCTGCCGTTATTTTTTCAAGGTGCGGATAGCGAAGCCCGCCTGAATAATCGACCATAAAATTGCTATATTGGTCGTCATATTTCGCAAAAATCTCAATTTTATTCAATTTGCCGCGATTTTCTTCGATCGCTTGGGTCAACATCTCGGCTGTATAGGCCTTGCCATTCACGGCCGTGATGGTGAGGCCATTTTTCAGGCCGGCCTTGAACGCCGGACCGTCCCACATGACCGCTTTGACAGCTCCCTTGTCGCTGACGACCATACCGATTGAGTGGCTGAGGTCGAGCTGTTTACGGCGTTTATCATTGGCGCTGATAAAATCGCTCTTCGTGGCATTATAGACCAGTTTATAGCCGCCTAGGGTCAGGCCTTTTTTGGGTGCTTCATCTGTTGTCTGATAAACCCGTTCCTGGATGAATCCGGCCCAATCATAGGGCTGCACGGCGTTTAACGCCTCGATGACATCGGACAGTTCATAGGTGACCACACCATAATCCCCATTCTTGCCCTTGAAGAAGGTGCGGGCAAAATTTTCGAGTGATTTCTTGCCCCCCGATTCGCGGCGGATAATGCCATCGGCCTCCAGCCAGATGAGCAGGCCTTCGTTATAATAATCTTCCTGCCGCTGCCAACTGCTCCACGGTTTGGGTTTGCGCGCGGCAATAATCGGATCATGAGTCGTGTCGATAAGCGGGCGCCATTGACGGCCCACGCGCAGGTCCATGCCCGCCGCAATGGCGGCAATGGCATCCAGCGTGTCCTGTTTGGAAAAAAGGCCGGAACGCGCGCCGAGGACATAGCCCCAAAACTGTGTCTGGCCTTCATAAACCCAGAGCAAATTGTCGCGCATCGGCTCACGAAAATCGGGCGTCCACATGCCGGCGGGGCGGCGATATTTGCCGTTCCAGGCGTGGACAATTTCGTGCGGCAACAGGTTCCGGCGACCGGGTCCATCATTCCATTTGGTGAAATATTCGCGGTTCACGCCATTTTCCGAAGAGCGGTGATGCTCAATTCCGATGCTGCCCATTTCTTCGGTCAGGGCGAGCAGGAAGTCATAGCGGTCATAAGGATGGCTGCCGAACAGTGCCTCTGACTCGCGCACCAATTTGCTGTGCTTGGCGATATGTGTTTTTTTGGGTTTGAGATATTTTGCATCATCGGCGACGATATTCAGATGCACCCTGCGGCTCAAACGGTGGGTCTGGAAATTTTTACCGGCAAAAACCGGGCTGTCGACCAACGTGTCATAGTCGGTTTTTCGATAGACCACGCGATTGAGAGTATCGGTTTTCGGTTGCCGCGCTTTGGGGCGCATGGAGCTGGCGGCGCGCCAACCAGCAGGATAAATAGCCGTGGCTTCCACTGGAATGCGCCGAACATAATAGCCAGCGGGGTAAAGGGAAACCTGATGCCAGCGGAGATTGAGCATGGACGGCGCCATGACGATACGGCCCTGACTGCCGGTAGTGGCTGAGGTAAATTGAAATTTGGCGATGATTTCCGACACGCCTTCCGGCACGTTGAGATGAAAAGCGAAGACATCCATATCATCGCGGACCCAGTCGAGCTTTTGGCCGTTTGCGGTAAATTGCAGTGCCGCTAGCTTCTCAATCTCGCCGCGCGGGGCATGATTGCCTGGCAACCATTCCGGGTAGAGCAGGGTCAGCCTTCCGGCCTCAGCCACCGGTATTGTCTGCGTGATACGGAAAATACCCTGCACATTGTCGCGGGCATCGACTTCCAACTGCATTGTGCCAGGGAAGGCAATATCCCGTGCTTTGGTAATCGTGTCTTCAGCAGCGATATAGGTCGGCTTGCTGAGATTGTCTGGCATGGCGGCTGAAGCGGCGGTGACAGGCGAAACGAAAGACAGGGCCGAAAACAGGCCCAAAAGTGCAACCAGACGCATACTAACTTTATCCCCTGTAACGTGGCTTCGTAACTGTTCTTCTGTGCTGAATGACGCTTTTTGGCGGCTGCGTCCAGTGGACGGTTAAGAAAAGCGTCAATATTGGCAATAGAAACAAGCCATCTTTCGCTTTTGCGCATCACCGGCTAAAGCGCCTGCAGATAAAAGGACCATGATGGCAAAAATACAAACGCCGCAGCCAGTGCGCGGCACGCAGGATATATTTGGCGAAGATCAAGAGCGTTTCCAGCATGTGGTGGAAACGTTTGAGCGCGTGCGCCGCCTCTACGGGTTTAAGGGCGTACAGATGCCGGTGTTTGAGCCGACGGCTGTTTTTGCCCGGTCATTGGGCGAAACCACCGATGTCGTGTCCAAGGAAATGTATAGCTTTGAGGACCGCGGCGGCGACAGCCTGACCTTACGCCCCGAATTTACCGCCGGAATTTCGCGCGCCTTTCTGACCAATGGCTGGCAGCAACATGCGCCGATGAAATTATCTGCCCACGGCCCGCTATTTCGTTATGAGCGCCCGCAAAAGGGGCGTTATCGCCAGTTCCACCAGCTCGATGCCGAAATTATCGGCGCGGGTGAGGCGGCGGCAGATGTCGAATTGCTTTGTTTTGCCGATCAGCTTTTGAACGAGCTCGGCATATCAGACGGCGTGACCTTACAGCTCAATACATTGGGCGACGCGGAAAGCCGTGATGCGTGGCGCGACGCTCTGGTCGAACATTTTCGGGCGCATAAGGCCGACTTGTCCAAGGATAGCCAGGACCGGTTGGAACGCAATCCGCTGCGTATCCTCGACAGCAAAGAGCGACAGGATCGTCCGATCGCTGACAGCGCGCCGGAGATTGATGCCTATCTGTCGGATGAGGCTAAAGAGTTTTTTGCCGAGGTCACCGAGGGGCTGGATGCCTGCGGTGTGGCATGGACGCGCAACAGCCGACTGGTGCGCGGCCTTGACTATTATCGTCATACCGCGTTTGAATTTGTGACCGACCGTCTGGGTGCGCAGGGTACAGTGCTGGCCGGTGGGCGTTATGATGGCTTGATTGAATCCTTGGGTGGGCCAGCGACCCCTGCTGTCGGTTGGGCAGCTGGTATTGAGCGGTTGGGCATGTTGTTGGATCAGGTTGAGATTGATCCACTGGAACTTGCAGTCCTACCGATGGGTGAGGAGGCAACATCCAAAGCCTTGGCGGTGGCAAATGAGCTTCGCAATTTTGATTTTTCCTGTGAGATTTTTGGAAGCGGTAAGTTTAAGAAACGGATGGCTCGAAGCAATCAGGCAGGAGCTATGGCTGTTATCATCATTGGTGAAGATGAACTGGCATCCGGCAAGGTGCAGTTTAAAAATCTTGCTACCGGTGAACAATCCGAATTGACAATGGATGAAGTCATTGAAGAGGCTAGGGAGATCCAACTAGCGAGTATTTTTGATGACGTAAATTCAAACAGTGAGAAACTTGAGTCGGCAGTTGAAGCGTTGGGAGACCTTGATTGACCACGATTACCCCCCAACGCATCGCCCAGATCGAAGCGCGCTTTGCCGAGCTGCAGGCGATGATGGCTTCTGGCAATCTCGACGGCGATAAATTTGTCGAGGTCTCCAAGGAATATGCCGAGATCGAACCGGTAGCCGAGGCTGCAGCCGAGGTTCAGCGCCTGCGCGACGAGCAGACGGGGCTGCAAGAAATGCTCGCCGGTGATGATGCCGAGATGAAGGCGATGGCCGCCGATGAAGTCGACGATGTCAAGAAAGCACTCGAAAAAGCGGAGCATGCGCTCGCGCTGAAACTGTTGCCGCGGGATAGCGCCGATGATCGGCCCGCCATGCTTGAAATTCGTGCTGGCACCGGCGGCGATGAAGCCGCGCTGTTCGCTGGCGATCTCTATCGGATGTACAGCCGCTTTGCCGATGAACAAGGCTGGAAGGTTGAACTGATCTCCGCCAATGCGTCCGAAGTCGGTGGGTTCAAGGAAGTCGTCGCGAATATCAACGGCAAGGGTGTGTTCGCGAAACTGAAATTCGAATCCGGTGTGCATCGGGTGCAGCGCGTACCCGAAACAGAAAGCGGCGGGCGGATTCATACATCAGCCGCGACGGTTGCTATCCTGCCGGAACCGGAAGAAGTCGATATCGATATCCGCACCGAAGACCTGCGCATCGACACTTATCGCGCCAGTGGCGCGGGCGGGCAGCATGTTAACAAGACCGACAGCGCGATTCGCATCACCCATTTACCCACCGGATTGGTGGTGCAGTGTCAGGACGGCAAGTCGCAGCATAAGAACAAGGCGCAAGCGATGAAAGTGCTGGCCGCGCGGCTCTATGAGCAGGAACGTGATGCGGTGCAAAGCGAGGAAGCGGAAGCGCGCAAGTCGATGGTCGGCTCTGGCGACCGCTCCGAACGCATCCGCACCTATAATTATCCGCAAGGCCGGGTGACCGATCATCGGATCAACCTGACGCTGCATAAGCTGCCCGAAATTGTCGAAGGCGGCGGCCTGGGTGAGATGGTCGATGCCCTGATAGCCGAGGATGAAGCCAGCCGGCTTGCCAATCTGGATGGCTGACATGGCCGCGGCATTGCGGCAAGCGGCGCAGGCACTGGAAACTGTGAGCGAAACACCGCGTCTGGATGCGGAACTGCTGATGGCGCATCTTTTGGGCATCAGCCGTCAGGATTTGCTTCTCGACCTGCCAAAACTGGATGTGCCGGACGGTTTTTCCGCTTTGCTGGAGCGTCGCAAAGCGCATGAACCGGTTGCGCATATTGTCGGTGAACGGGAATTCTGGAGCCTGCCGTTTCAGGTGTCCGCCGATGTCCTGATTCCCCGTCCCGACAGCGAGATTTTGATCGAAACAGCCGTGGAAATCGGTGCGGATCATGCGCCCAAGCAGATCTTGGACCTCGGCACCGGGAGCGGTGCGCTATTGCTCGCCGCTTTAGCAGAATTTCCAAAGGCACGGGGTGTTGGCATTGACGCCAGTGCCGGAGCATTAGCGATCGCCCATAATAATGCGGACAATTTGGGGCTCAGCGACCGCGCGGGGTTTTTGCTGTTGGACTGGACGGCGGCAGGATGGACGAACGCTTTGGATGGACCATTTGACCTGATTCTTGCCAATCCACCCTATGTCTCCACCGAAGCGACATTGGCGCGCGAAGTGGCGGATTATGAACCGCATCAAGCGCTGTTTGCCGGCGCGCGAGGCATGGATGATTATGAGATCATCATCCCGGCGCTGGACAGGCTTTTGTCCGACAATGGCACAGCGCTGCTGGAGATCGGCTTTGATCAAGCCGCAATGGTTGCTGAACTGGCGGGAAAAAATCGCTATGCTGTTGAATGCAAACAGGATTTGAGCGGTAATGACCGGTTGCTGGTTCTGCGCCGGGCAGGTTCTTCATAAAATTTGCTTGGTTTTGGTTTATGAAAGCGCTAAGGATGTTTCAGGCCCAGATGATTTCTGGCAATTTCCCCAAAATCGCTGGCCTACCCCCAAATAGATAATATTGCTGATGTCCGGTGATTTTTGTCTTCCTTGGGTTGCTGTGGATGATTTTGTCTGCAGCGCAAGCACTGTCCTTGGGGCGGTTAAGTAACAGGAAAGACCGAGTATATTAACGGTATAAGGACACCCAGATTTTGATGAATAATCGCCAGGCCGGCGGCCGTCGCCGTGGCCGGAACAATAATAATAATCGTAACCAGGGCAACCGCGGTGGCGGCGGTGTTGACCGGGATAACCGGATCGATAACCGCGCGCGCGGTAATGCAGCGCAGATGCTGGATAAATATAAGAAAATGGCACAGGATGCCCAGGTCAATGGTGACCGCGTCAATGCCGAATATTATCATCAGTTTGCCGACCATTATTTCCGCGTCAATGCGGATACCCAGGCACGCCGTGAAGAGCAGCGACTGGCCCGCGAAGAACAGCGCGGCCACAATAATGATCGCAATGATAATGTGAGCGATGGTAGCGAGCAGGAAGATGGCGAGCGTCAAGAACGCGGCCGTGGACGCCAGCAACGCGATCGTCGCCCCAGAGCGGATGATCAGCGTGAGAAAGTCGCAGCAGCAGAGGATGGCGACAGCGCAGATGCAGCATCCGAGAACGTAAAGGTCGAGAAAAAACCTGTCCGTGCCCGCCGCCCACGCAAACCGGCAGCGGAAACCGCAGAAGCCAATGGCGAATCAAACGGGCTGGATGCCAGTGCCTTGCCGCCGTCTATTGGAGTGAGTAGCGATGGTGATCAGGTCGAAGTGGAAAAGAAACCAGTTCGCAAGCGCCGCACAGTGAAAGCGAAAACCGCTGAGGTTGAAGCGCCGCAAGAAGGCGACGCGGCCTAATCTAATCCGGCTGCTTGGTGAGAGCAGCCTTTAGCCAATCGGGAAGATCAAGGTCGACGATATCGTCGACCCGGCGATGTTCAACCGACAGCGCGAGATCGGGATAGGCGATCCGCTGACGCTTTTCGTCGGCTTGATCGGTCGGAACCACAACCAAGCGGCGATTGACCTTTTGCCGGTAATTCATCCGCGCCGTATTTTCCTGCCCGACATAGCAGCCCTTGGTGAAACTGACGCCGTTTAGCTCGGTAGCATTGCATTCCAGCCATAAAGTCTTGTCGCTGCCCAATTCGGCCTGACCCTCTGTGACGGCGAACGAGAGGCGATGTGCTTGATAGGCTGCATCAGCACTTTCGTCTTTTTGTCTGTTGTCCAGCCAGCGATAACCTAGTCCAGAAAGTCGGGGATCGGTGGGCTTATGATCCGCATCAATAGCCCAGTGCACGGTGAGACTCTCTTCTATCTCAATGCCAATTTTCCGGCGCAGACGATAGAGCTTGAAGCGCTTCGCTAGGGCGTCGACATGATTCTTTTCGCAATCGATCAAGATATCATCGCCATCCGCCCACAGGAAAAAGTCGAACAACACCTTCCCTTGCGCTGTCAGCAAGGCCGACCATTGCGGCGCTCCCGGCTGAACAGCCTGCATATCTTGCGTCACGAGCCCCTGCAGAAATTCCCGGCAGTCTTCGCTTGGGTCTGTTGCGGAAATGCGGATCACCGCGCGATCATTAAGTCTGGTTTCGGTCATGCAGATTAGGTAGGGACGCTCAGCGCCAAAAGAAAGCCCGAACCATGAATCAATCGCCTGACCAGATCACCATCAGACAGCCGGATGACTGGCATGTCCATCTGCGCGATGGCGATATGCTGCGGTCAGTGGCCAGCTATACGGCACGGCAATTTGCGCGGGCCATCGTCATGCCCAATCTCTCCCCGCCCGTGACAGACACGGCGAGCGCAGAGGCTTATCGGGATCGCATTTTGGCCGCTGCATCCGACCATCCCGGCTTCACGCCGCTTATGACCTGCTATCTGACGGACAGTTCCGATGCGCAGGATATGGCGCAGGGTTTCGAAAAGGGCGTGTTCACTGCCGCCAAACTTTATCCCGCCAATGCGACCACCAATAGCGCCCATGGGGTGACGGATGTCGCCAATATCATGCCGGTGCTGGAGCGGATGCAGGATATCGGCATGCCGCTATTGATCCACGGCGAAGTCACGGATGCGGACGTCGATGTGTTCGACCGGGAAGCCGTGTTTATCGAACGCACCCTGTCCAAAATTGTCGATCAATTGCCGGAATTGAAAGTCGTGTTTGAACATATCACCACGGCCGATGCGGTGGATTTTGTGAACGGATCGGGGCCCAATGTCGGCGCGACGATCACGCCGCAACATCTCCATATCAATCGCAATGCAATGTTTCAGGGCGGCATCCGTCCGCATGCCTATTGCCTGCCCGTCGCCAAGCGCGAACAGCACCGGCTGGCCCTGCGCAAGGCGGCGACATCGGGCTCTGCCAAATATTTTCTTGGTACCGACAGCGCGCCGCATGAAATCCACGCCAAGGAATCCGCCTGCGGTTGCGCGGGTATTTTCAACGCGCCTTATGCGCTGGAAAGCTATGCGACAGTGTTTGAGGAAGAGGGCGCGCTCGATATGCTCGAAGGCTTTGCATCGGTCCATGGCCCCAATTTCTATGGTCTGCCGCTGAATGAAGGCACGGTGACCTTGCAGCGCTCGGCCATTACGGTGCCGGACAGTATCGAGGCAGGCGGGGCGACGATCGTGCCCTTTCACGCTGGACAAGAATTGCGTTGGCAAATTGCCGGCTAAAGGGATTTAAGTCGCCGCCGCTTTCTTGCGGGCATTGCCGAAAATTGCGTCGGCGGAGAATATCGCAAGGCTGATCCAGATCAATATGAAGCAGATGATATGGGACGTCGTTAGCGACTCGCGATAAACTAAAGTTCCGATCAGAAATTGCAGCGTTGGGGCGATATATTGGGTCAATCCGATCGTGCCGAGCTTCATTTTCTTGACCGCTGCGGCAAAGAGCATCAGCGGTGTTGCCGTGACCATTGCACCGCCGAGTAGCAGCATATCGATGGTCAGCTTGTCGCCCAAATGGGTGGTCGTTGTTGGCGCGGTGTTGCCAAAGGTAATCCACCCGATAAACAACAGGAACGGCAGAAACAGATAGCTGGTCTCCATGGTCAGGCCGACAATCGGACCGACATCAGCGATTTTGCGAACCAGGCCATAAAGCCCCCATGACCCCGCCAGCGCGAGACTGATCCACAGGGTCTGCCATGCTTCCATCGCCAGAATCGATACGCCAATGGCAGCGATGCCGACGGCGATCCACTGGTTGCGGCTCAGCGTTTCCTTGAGAAAGATTTTGGCGAGGAAAACGCTGATCAAGGGGCTGATAAAATAGCCAAGGCTGGCGGCGAGAATATGGTCTTCCTGAATGGCCCAGACATAGACGAGCCAGTTGATGGTAATGAGCAGCGCGGTGCCCATCAATGGCCCCCGTATTTTCGGTTGTGCCCAAGCGGTACGCAAACCGGATAGATTTTTGCGGAAATAGAGGATGATCAAAAGTAATGGCACCGACCAGATGATACGGTGGGCGACCACTTCGAGCGGGGCAACACTCTCTAACAGCTTGAAATAAATCGGCATTACACCCCAGATGCTGCACGCAAGAAATGCCTGCAAAAGCCCCAGTCGGCTAGTGGATGCTTGGCCTGTCATAATATTGCGCCTAGGCCCGGGCTGATGGAGTGGCAATATAAATTAGTTTGGGGCGCTGATAATTATGCTGTCCTACAAGATAGCCTTTAGTTTATCATTCGGTCGATGGATCAGAAGGAATCTTTTTGGATTGCTCCGGGCAGGGGCTCGGCTTATCGCCCAAAGCAATCGGTTCGACAGAATTTCACCCCCATTTTGCGTATAATGTGTCGAATTTCGCAGATGGAGGTCAGATAATCCCGCCACCTATCCACAAGCGAAAGGCACAGATGCACATGACGATCAGGCAGAAATACATGCCGCTGCTGCGTGATGAAATCAGGCCGAATAGAGCGCCGACGCCAGCAATGGGCAGGATAAGCCAGTTGGTCCAGCCGAGCAGAGGAACCAGTCCGACAAAAGCAAGAATAAGGGCGATACCGCCGATGAGGATAGAAATTACATTAGCCATAACTGTATTATAGGTATAGTGCACCGGTTTTGCAAGGGCTTGTCTCTCGATAAGCCTATGATAACAGGGGTGCTTAAGGGAGGAAAGCCATGGATATCAAGGATATCAAAATTGAAACGGAGCGCTTGATCTTGCGTCCGCCAAATGGTGATGATTTTGCGGCTTGGGCTGCGTTTCAATCAGATGCAGAAACGATGACCTTCATCGGCGGAGTCAAAAGCCAGGCGGAAAGCTGGCGCGATCTCTGCGCTATGGTCGGTGCTTGGCATGTGCGCGGCTATGCGATGTTCTCGCTAATCCTGAAAGACAGCAACCAGTGGATCGGCCGGATTGGTCCCTGGTATCCTGACAGCTGGCCCGGCACGGAAGTGGGCTGGGGCGTGGCTCCTGAATATGCAGGCAAGGGCTATGCACTGGAAGCAGCTGTGGCGAGCATGAACTATGCTGTCGATACGCTGGGATGGAGCGATATTTGCCATACGATCGATCCGGAAAACCTTGCGTCGATCAAATTGGCCGAGCGGGTGGGGTCGACCAATCGTGGACCGACCAGGCTGCCAGAGCCGTATCAGGATGCACGGGTTGACGATTGGGGCCAATCGCGCGAACAGTGGCTCGAGAATAGAAAGCAATTTCAATAAGCTGCGACTAGAGGAGAGCATGGCGATGGCCGAAGACCGATATCTGGATCCCACACGGGAGCATTTTGATGCGTTCAAGGCGCTGCCGCGCGATGTGCCGATCAACATGCTCAACCTGTTGCGATTCCATGAAACAGCCCAATATCCGGCGGATCATCCCAGTGCAGCCCACGGCTGGAGCGGGGTGCGGGCCTATGAGGAATATGGCAAAACCAGCGGACCGATTTTCAAGCGGGTTGGTGGCACGATTATCTGGCGCGGCAAGATGGAAGCGATGGTGATTGGGCCGGATGACAAGCAATGGGACAGTTCGTTCATCGCGCGCTACCCGAATAGCGGTGCATTTTTGGAAATGGTTACCGATCCGGAATATCAGAAAGCGGTGGTCAACCGGCAGGCGGCCGTTTTGACGTCGCGATTGATCCGATTCGGCGAAATGGATGGGCCGGATGGGTTCGGCTGAGAATCCCGAAATGGGACAAGTGGTTAACAAGAGATTGGCGGTTTAACTACGTTTCCTAACAGAAAATTAACGCTTTTTGGTGCAATTGTTCGTGCATATTCAGGAGCATATTGCATGACACATCTATCCCGTTCCCTCTTGCTGGCAGCGACGGCATTTACCTTGCCGCTGACTTTGGCGGCTTGCGGTAGCAACGAAGGCAATGAAGCCGAGCTGGCCGAACTGGACGATAATCTGACCGCTGATCCGGCGATGAAAGATGCGCTCGAAGACCAGATTTTGGTTGATCCCAACCTGACTGATCAGGCCAATGCCAACGCGATCCGTGGGGCTAATGGCGCAATTGATGGCAAGGTGCCACCAGAAGGTGGCAAGGCCTATGCAACCGCTCAATTGGAAGGCAAGATGCTCAGCGCACCCAAGCCGCGCAACATGACATCGGATGATGAATGCACCAGCTGCGATGGATCAGAGGGCATAACCCTTGGCGCAAAGGCGCAGGCACAGCGCGGCAAAGGCACATGTGATCAGAAACTCAGCTATGACATGGGCTGGGCCAATAGGATGCCACCGGAATTTCCGGTCTATCCGAAAGCCAATGTCAAGGAAGCGGCAGGCGTTGAAGGCGGTCTATGCGATATTCGTGTGGTCAGCTTCTCCACCGCCAGTCCGATCAAAAATGTCGTGGATTATTATTACACGCAAGCCAAACGCGGCGGCTATAGCGCAGAATATCTGTTGCGTGGCAGTGAGCACGTATTGGGCGGAACCCGCGGCAATGACGATGGCGCTTATGTCATCACGCTCAACAAGCGCGCCGGTGGCGGATCGGTTGTTGATATCGTCGCGAGCAACGGACGCTAAGAATAACAGCAATTACCGATGCCAGACTTCGCATTTCACTGATCTGGCAGAAGGAAGGGGCAGCTTCGGCAGCCCCTTTTTCATTGGGACAGGCCTACTCGCGATAGCTGCCGCCGCCATCGACGGTAATATCATTGGCCGTGGTGAAACTGCTCGCATCGCTTGCAAGCCATAACATCGCATCGGCGACTTCGGTGGCCAGGCCAACCCGGTTGATCGGATGGTTGCGATTAAACACTTCCACCGCTTCATCATGTGGTCCGGGATAAGCGGCGAGATACCGTTGGTACATCGGTGTATCGATCGCTCCAGGATGTACTGTATTGACCCGTACCGGATATTTTTCCGCTGCACAGTGCAGCGCGAGCGATTTGCTAAGCGACGTGACCGCTGCTTTACTGGCGCAATAAGCCGCAAATTGCGCACCGGGGCGCATGGCGAGCATCGAACCGATATTGACTATGCTTCCGTCTTCGCCGCTCTCGATGATCGCCGGTAAGCCCACGCGGCAGCCGTTGAACGTACCATGCAGATTGATATCAATCGTCCGGTTCCAGCTATCGAGATCGACTTCGTCAACAGATCCCGGTTCGGAGATGCCCGCTACATTGAACAAAGTCGTGATTTTGCCAAATTTCGCTTTGGTTGCAGCAACCGCCGCTTCCCATTGATCCAGATTACGGACATCCAGTTCAACCGCTGCGGCGCGGTCGCCCAAAGCGGCCGCGTGGGCCTGCGCTTTTTCCAGCTGGATATCGCCGAGCATCACCGATCCGCCTTCTTCGACAAAGCGCTGCCCCGCAGTTCCGCCAATGCCCTCGGCACCGCCGGAAATCAGTGCCACTTTTCCGTCCATTGTCCCCATAATCTCGGCCCTTTATATGTTATCAGCGTTTGTCAAAAGTGAGCGGCAAGTTGGTCAATCCGCGCAGCATCATATTGGGCGGATAGGTCAGCTCCGCGCCCTCCTGTATCCGGATATTGTCAATCCGTTTGGCAAATTCCTGGAAGGACACCGTCATCTCCTTGCGCGACAGCATATTGCCTACACACATGTGAATGCCCTTGCCGAACGCGAGATGGGTCCGCGCATTTTTGCGATCGACCTGAAAGCTGTTGGGGTTTTCAAACTGTTTCGGATCGCGATTGGCCGCATGATAGCGCATCATCACCATCGCGCCTTTGGGGAGCATAACCCCGCCGAGTTCCGCATCGCGGTGCATCACGCGCCAGATACCAGAAGAGCCGCTAGACATGCGCAATACTTCTTCGACAGCATTGGGGATGAGCGATGGGTCATCCTGAATCTTCTTATACTGATCGGGGTTGGTCGCAAATAAACGCAGCCCTTCACCCAAAGCAGCGGTTGTGGTTTCATTGCCCGCAACCATCAGCTGCTGGACGATGGAAAGCGATTCTGCATCATCCAGGGGGCGTTCGCCGTCCACTTGAGCGTTCACCAAATCCGAAAGAATATCATTCTTCGCCTCTTTGCGGCGATCATCCATATTGGCCTTTAGCGCGTGTTGATATTCCACCACTTCACGTTCGGTTTCCAGTTGCCGTTCGCGGGTCATCATGCCGGATAAACGATCAACAAAGGCGTTGGTCCAGCGCTTAATCGTGCTGGCATCGGCATGGTCCAGCCCCAATTGACCGGCAATCGTCTTGACCGGCATCGGAATGGCATATTCCTCCATGAACTCGCATTCGCCCTTGTCGATAAAACCATCGATCAGTTCGGTGGACATTTCCCTTATGCTATCTTCCAGCTTGTTCACCTTGGGCATCGAGAAAGCGAGATTGACGAGTTTGCGGAAGCGGGTGTGCACCGGCTGGTCCGCCGTCAGCAAAGTATTGACTTGCGGCCATCCTTCCGCCTGAATCGCCTGGATTTCTTCATCATTTGCCAGTTCTTCATCGGATTTTCCGCCCGAAAGCAGGGCTGTAAAGTTATTTGAAAAATCATCCAGTCGGCCGACTGCTTCGGATATCAGGTCATAGTCCAGCACGATATATGCACCGCTGGCTTCATCCAGAAAGACCGGGCTTTTGGCGCGTTTTTCTTCATAAAAGTCGAATGGATCGACTAATATATCGGGCTGGAACAGGGATTTTGAGACCGCTTCGTTCATGTTTTCATTCCTATTGGGGGCTTAATCAAAGGCGGGGGTTGGCACACCTTCAGCGTTGTAAACCGGGCCCTCTGCATCCACGCGATATTTTGCGCTGACCGCATTGGTAAGGCCGAAACTGCCGATATGGCCTAGCATGCTGGCATAATGGACATCCTTGAAATGTTGCGCGAGAGCTTCTTCGTCGGTCCATTCCTCAAACACTTCGATACGGGCCGGATTATGCATATCGGCGCACCAACTATAGCATAGGCAACCTTCCTGACTCAGCGCGCCGTCAATATATGGCTGCGCCTTTTTCAGACATTCTTCGCGTGTCGCCGGATCGACATCAATATGTGCTGCGATCAGTATTTTAGCCATGTTTTAAATTCCCCCTAAAGCTTTTGTCCGCCCAATTGAGCGACGACATTGAATATGCGTTTTTTGTAAAGCCACTGGCCATCAATCTTGACGAACTCATCATCATAGCGGCCACCGGCAATGCGCGGCTCGCCCTTTTCAACCAGGATTTCATGAGTTTGGTAGCGGCCAGTGGCGGTGTCACCAGTGACCTCCAGACTGCCCGGTATGCCTAGGAAGCTGACTGCATCAAATTGGCTCATCGCGCCATTCCACAGGTTGACGATATTCTCACGCCCGACGACTTCGGTGCCCATGAGCGACCAGACGGCATCTTCTGTCCAGAGTGCGCCCCAATCATCGGGGTTCGTGCGCAATACGGCATCGCAATAGGCATCGTGTAATTCCCGGATTGCCAGCCGGTCTTCTATTGGTCCTGAAAACATGGACTCATCCTCTCCTCTTTATGGGAGAGATTACACGGTAAAAGCGCCCGACATGCAAGCTGCCATAAGTGCTAGGTAATGGCGGCCTAGTCGCCGCTAATGCGTTCTATGTCCGCGCCGACCGCTGCCAGCTTTTCCTCCAGCCGTTCATAGCCGCGATCGAGATGGTAGATGCGTTGCAATTGGGTTTCGCCCTCGGCGGCAAGCGCGGCGATCACAAGACTCATCGATGCCCGCAGGTCGGTGGCCATGACCGGAGCGCCAGTCATTTTAGCGACCCCACGTACGACGGCGGTACGGCCTTTGGTTTCGATATCCGCACCCATTCGGTTCAGTTCAGGCACGTGCATGTAGCGGTTTTCGAAGATGGTTTCAGTTAGCACGCTGGCGCCATCGGCCATGCATAGCATCGCCATCAACTGCGCCTGCATATCGGTTGCCAAGCCCGGATAAGGCGCGGTTTCCAAGGTCAGCGGGTTTAGCTTTCCATTGGCTGCGACCCTGATGCCCTTGCTGTAAGGCTCGATGTGTAGGCCCGCTTCCGTAAGCGCGGCCAGAGTCGCTTCCATTTCTTCGGCTTTGGCGCCGACCAGATCGACTTCTCCGCCGGCAATGCCAACCGCGCAGGCATAGCTGCCCGCCTCGATCCGGTCGGCCATGACGCGGTAGGTGCAGCCATGTAGGCGCGGCACGCCGTGGATCGTCAGGTCGGATGATCCAATGCCTTCAATCTCTGCACCCATTGCGACCAACATATTACACAAGTCGATAATTTCCGGTTCGCGGGCTGCGTTTTTGAGCCGGCTTTCGCCATTGGCCAGCACTGCGGCCATCAACGCATTTTCTGTCGCACCCACGGACACAACAGGGAAGGTAAATTCACCGCCGGGCAAGCCGCCTTCGGGTTGGCGAGCAGTCACATAACCGCTGGTGGTTTCGATCACGGCGCCCAGGGCTTCAATCGCTTTCAAATGCAGGTCAATCGGGCGGTTTCCGATCGCACAACCACCAGGCAGCGACACGCGGCATTCACCGGCGCGCGCTAGTAAAGGTCCCAGCACAAGGATGGAAGCGCGCATCTTGCGAACAATGTCATAAGGCGCTTCGGTCGAGGTAATCTTCCCGGCTTTAAGCGTCATCACCCGCCCAAAATCTTCGGGCCGCGCGCCTTCAATGGTGGTCGACACGCCCAGCTGGTTGAGCAAATGGCCGAAACTATCAACATCTGCCAGTCGCGGCAGGTTGCGCAACGTGACCGGTTCTTCCGTCAGCAACGCACAGGGCAACAGCGTCAAAGCACTGTTTTTTGCGCCAGAAATCGGAATGGTGCCAGACAGCTTCTTGCCGCCGCGAATTGAGATAATATCCATCGCGACGGTTTAGCGAAAATGAGCAGCCGCGCAAGTGAGAGCGACGATCATGGTGGTAAAGTTACAAAAGCGCCTGATGCCTAGTGGTCGAACCCAGGATTGGTCCGGCTCAATTTTCGCATCAGGCCTGGCCAAACCAGATTGTCGCCCAGACCGGGCATGAAGGCTGGCGCGGTTTGCTGATGCACACGCTGACCCATATCTTCCGGTTCCTCGTGCAGATGCTCTGCACCACCGACGGCTTGTGCTAGAATTTGCGTCTTGCAGGCATTTTCAAGGAAATACATGCGCAGGAAGGCTAGCGCACAATTTTTGCCAATGGTGAGCGTGCCGTGATTGCGCAGGATCAGCAGATTTTTCTCGCCGACATCGGCAATTAATCGGTCGCGTTCCTCAAGGTCCAACGCGATACCTTCATAGTCATGATAGGCGAGATCCTCATGCACCTGCATGGAAAATTGCGTGTAGCGGCGCAGGCCCTCTTTCTGGACCGACACGGCGATACCGTAAGGCGTGTGGACATGGATCACGCAGCCTGCATCTTCACGGGCGCTGTGCACCGCACTGTGGATGGTGAAGCCAGCTGGATTGATGAAATAGGGCGTATCTTGCTTGATATTGCCTTCCAGGTCGATCTTGACCAGCGCGCTGGCGGTCATCTCGTCAAACATCACGCCATAGGGATTGATCAGAAAGCGTTCTTCGCCATCTTCATCGGGCAAGCGCGCAGAAATATGGGTGAAGACTAGATCCGTCCAAGCATGCATGGCACAGAGCCGGTAGGTCGCCGCGAGATCGCAGCGCAATTTCCATTCTGCGTCGGAGACCTTGCCTTCGAGCCGGTCAATGGTGGTCGGATCGGGAATGTTAAATCCGGCATCAACATTCATTGCGCTACCGGTATCCTGTAATGCGGTGGCCATGGTTTTTCTCCTCAAAGAATCGTTTCGATCTGTTAAAATGACAATGGCATAGTCGTGGGAGCATATGACAGCTTTTTTTGTTTCTGCGTTAGCGCAGCCAAACAGCAAAGTTGTTAATCGGGTTCAAAATTTGATAAGCATCACGGTATTCTCCTTCCCCCGGAAAAGGTCATCCATGTCCCAGAAAAACGATACTGCCCCCGAACTTCCCTGTTCGATCGTGACAGAGCTGCGTTCCGGGATGAAGGTTTGTCTGCGTCCGATTCATCCATCTGATCAGAACAGAATCGAGCGTGGGATCATGGAGCTATCCGACCGCTCGCGCTATTTGCGCTTCTTTTCCAGCTTTAAAATAGCGCCCCCATCGGTGGTAGAGAAGCTGTCGGCCGTAGACGGCGTTGATCATATTGCCTGGGGTGTGGTGAATCTGGATGCGGATGACCATCCGCCCATTGCCGCGGCCCATGTGATCAGAGATAGTGATGATCCGGCGATGGGTGAGTTCGCCATTGCGGTTCTCGATGACTATCAAAGCAAGGGCGTTTCACGGGCGCTCATTGCTGCCTTGTTCAGCAACTGCCTGGAGCAGGGTCTGTGCAAGCTGAATATAGCGGTCTTGCGTGAAAACAGAAAGGCCGCACGTCTGATTGCCGCACTGGGCGCAGAGATGACGCAGAGCGAGGGTGTAGTCGCCCATTATCGTCTTGATTTGGAGAAGACGCTGGATGCGCTGCGAGGAATGGAAAAGCCGACGGGGCTTCGCACCATATTTGCCGCTTTTGAAGGGTAAGCCATACTTGGTTCATCAATAGATAGTATCTATCAATCACCATTATTTTTAACGATTGATAGGTGAGCATGGCTATGAATAGGTTGATATTTCAACAAGCTGGGGATCGGGCTCTATGACAAATGGTGGCACTCAGAGCCTGAATACAGGTTTTTTTGGTTGGATCGAACGTACCGGCAATAAGCTTCCTGATCCGGTTTTTCTGTTCTTCTACCTGATTCTTTTCGTTGTCGCCTTGTCGGTCGTCGCGGACCTTCTGGGCTGGGCGGCGGTGCATCCGATCGAGATGGATCCTGAAACGGGTGAGCGTAGAGTGATTGCCGCGACCAGTCTGTTTTCAGCGGAGAATATCCGGCGGCTATGGGTTGAGATGCCCAAGACTTTTACTCATTTTCACCCGCTCGGCTATGTGCTGGTGGTAATGCTGGGTGCCGGTGTGGCGGAACGATCTGGCCTGTTCGGAACTGCTATGCGGGCCGGTGTACGCAATGCACCGACTTTCCTGTTGACGCCGATTGTGGCGCTGGTGGCGATGCTTGGCAATCTGGCGGCAGATGCTGCTTATGTGGTGCTGATCCCGTTGGCAGGTATCATCTTTGCCGCTGGTGGGCGGCATCCGGTTGCTGGAATCGCGGCGGCTTTTGCCGGGGTTTCGGGCGGGTTTTCGGCCAATCTGTTTCCGGGACAGCTTGATGCGTTACTGTTCGGAATTACTCAGGCGGCGGCGGAGACAGTGTTTACCGGCTGGGAGGCAAATATTGCCGGCAACTGGTATTTTATCTTTGTCATGACTTTCGTTTTCCTGCCGGTAATCTGGTATGTGACTGACAAAATTATCGAACCGCGTCTGGGCACCTATAGTGGTTCTATCAATCCAAGTGCGAATGTGTCGGACAGTCTAGAGTCGGTGGATGATACACAAGATCGCCCACTTAACGCCGGTGAGAAGCGCGGCTTGCGCTTTGCTGGTCTCGCGACATTGGGCGTCATAGCGCTCTGGTTGCTGATGACTTTTGGCCCCGGCACGGCGCTGATTGACGAAACGGCTTCGGCAGAAGCGCAATTCACGCCCTTTTACCAGTCGCTAGTTGCTGGATTTTTCCTGCTCTTCTTGCTCGCTGGCTGGGCCTATGGCAAAGGCGTGGGCAATATCAAAACCCACCGTGATCTTGTCAAGATGATGAGCGATAGCATGGCGGACATGGCCTATTTCCTCGTCCTAGCCTTCATGGTGGCCCATTTTGTGGCGATGTTCGGTTGGTCCAATCTAGGCTTGATCACAGCCGTCCATGGCGCAGAATTTTTGCAGAGCCTCGACATGCCGGCGCCGATATTATTGGCACTGGTCGTCATATTCGTGGCGATGATGAACCTGTTTGTGGGTTCGGCCAGCGCCAAATGGGCGCTGCTGGCGCCGATATTGGTGCCGATGCTCATGCTGATTGGGGTGAGCGCAGAAACCACCACGGCCGCCTATCGTGTGGGTGATAGCGCAACCAATATCATCACGCCCTTGATGGTCTATTTCCCGCTCATCCTGATCTTCTGCCAGCGCTGGAACAAGGATTTTGGCATCGGCAACCTGACCGCGATGATGTTGCCTTATGCTCTATGGCTGCTTGGCGCGGGATTGGCGCTCATCATGGTGTGGGTCGCGTTTGAAATACCGTTGGGGCCATCCTCGCCGGTGTTCGCACCACCGCCTTTAGCGGTCAGCTAAGTCAAGGTCTGGATTTTTTCGATCACCAAAGAGATGCACGTCAAACCAGCGGATATTATGTTCCATTGCTGCCATCCACTCTTTCGGCCGTGAAATGACGTGACCGGTATTTTCGTAGATCACCAGCTCGGTTTCGACGCCAACGTCCTTAAGTCCGCGGAAAAATTCCATCCCATTGGCAAAGGGCACACGGTTATCATCGCGGCCATGTTGGATCAGGGTCGGTGTGACCGCATTTTTGATCGAACCCATGGCTCCTGTTGCCTTGTAAATTTTCGGATCATCCGATGGTGTTGCTTTCAGATAGGCAAGCGGGCTGGTGGGCTGATCACTTAGCCCATAATAGGTAGCGTAGCTGGTTATCCCTGCACCCACGGAAAACGCCTTGAAGCGCGTCGTTCGCACGGCGAGGCCCGCAGTCACTGATCCGCCGGCGCTCCAGCCCATGGCGCCAAGTTTTTCGGGATCAGCAATCCCGATTTTAATCAGGTGATCGATCCCGGATTCGATATCAATCGTATAGCCGATGCCCAAGGAGCGAACGTTGGCTGCCATCAGTTCGTCGGTATAGCTTCCCGACCCCCGGTAATTGGGTTCAAAAATTGCGGCCCCTTTGCGCAGCCAATATTCGGTCGGATAGACTTCATCTGGCATGCGCCGTGGGCGTGCGGCGACAGATGGACCGCCATGGGAGATAACCAGCACCGGCATAGGTCCATCCAGCCGGTTTTCCGGCGCTGGCAGGGTCAGGACGCCTTCCAAATCCAGTCCGTCCGGCGTGGTCCACTGAACCAGGCGTACTTCAGTTTTCGGCCAGTCAGCAATCGCCTGGCTGAACTGAGTAAGACGCTTCTCATCTGCATATCCGGTCGCCGTGACTTTACGAGTGTAAATCTCCTTCGCACGCTCACCATCCACCGCGCCAAAAGCAACAGTTTTGCCGTCAGCGGCAAAGGAATATCCCTCTACCCGGCCGCGACCAGCGGTCAAATTGGTGACAACACGCGTATCCAAATCCATGCGGTACAGATGGCTTTCAACCCGATAGTGCGACATGAAAAATATCGAGTTACCTTGCCAGCCAATAACATTTGCATCATTATATTTATCGGTCGTATCACTGATCTGTTCGATCTTTCCGCCCTCAATCGGCGTCAGGCCCATCCAATATTGTCGGGTATAGTAATAGGGCGGTTCGCCCATATGAAAAGCCACGGTCTTGCCATCGGGTGAGACTTTGGGGTCGAGATCCATACCGGGACGGCGGACAACGGGGCGCTGCTCGGCGGTCGCGATATTGACCGCGGAAATATCCTGCGTCCCCAGATCATAGGGCGATCCGCTTTTGGCATGATCGAACAGGATTTCCTTGCTATCGGGCGTGAACGTAAAGCTTCCACCAAAGAAGCTGCCAATTGTGAATGCCGTGCCGCCCGTCAACCGTCGTAACGGTGCCTCTGTGTCGGCATGTTCAGCGCGCTCGGCAATCGGTGCTTTGGCACGTGCGGCCTTTGTCAGGTCGAGCAACCATAGATGGTCGCGGCCGGAATAATCATCGGCAAATGCGAAACTGCCATAGGCTTTTTCGACCTGTGCTTTGGATTTTGCCGGCCGCTCGCTCAGTTTCAACGCAATGAAACGGCCATTGGGAGACCAGATATAGGAATTGATTCCTCCTGCCAGAGCCGTGATCTGGCGGACATTGCTCCCATCCCGGTCCATGATGAAAATCTGGGTGCCGATATCGGTATTGGCTTGATAGGAAATTCGCTTTCCATCGGGGGACCAGGCGATGTCACCGGACGATCCATTGGGATTGTTGGTCAGCTGGATTGTTTTCCCGTTTTCTGTGAGATGGATTTCCCGATCATGGCGATTTTTCTCCCAGTCCGCCGTGCGGATGGTGAAGGCAACGGCCCCGCCGTCTGGCGATATGATCGGCGTTCCAGGGGTTTCTATGGATACAATACATTCCAGCACGCCATCGCTGCAGCGGTTCTCGGTCGTGGACGGTGAAACGGTTTTGTCAGCGGCATAGGCTGGCAAGGTCGATGTGCAGAACATGACGACGGTGCTGAACAGGGAAAGGAAACGAGTCATTTTGAAGGCCTTCTGAAGGATGGGGGATGATCCAAAAGAGATTGAGGAACGTCGAAGATGAGGTGACAGTGATCTAGCAACGATTTTCCGCTTATTCCCGCTTTTTATCGTTACAGGTTTAGCGTAAATAAGCATTTGGAGTGACAAATATGGCGAATAACGCAATTACGAAAATTTCTGATCTGGATGATTTTGATCGGCGGATTCTAAAAATCGTCCAACGCAACAATCAATGCACCCATGCTTATATTGGCGAAGCGGTGGGACTGTCAGCTTCGGCGGTGAGGCGGCGGTTGAAACTTCTCCGCGATACCGGTTTGATCGAAAAAGACGTGGCGGTGTTGCGCGCTGGTGATATGGGCGTGCGCCTGATCGTCCTGATATCCTTCCAGAATGAGAGTATCGAGGCTTTTGACGCTTTGGACGAACAGATCCGCACCACACCTGAGATTCTGCAGGGCTATCATATTTCAGGACCGGTCGACTATTGCCTTGTGGTGCAGGGTCCTAGCCTGGAATGGTATGAGGATTGGGGCAAACAGGCCTTTATGAGCAATCCCGCGATAAGGCGCTACGACAGCCATGTCGTCTGGTCCTGCAAGAAATTCGAGACCGCGATACCGCTATAAGATGGGCCGCTGGCCCTAAAAAGGCCCAAACTTCTTTAATCTCTGAGCAACCCTAGAGCGGAATAAGCTTTATCTACTGTCGGCTGTGCCAAAGCCTGCGCCCGTTCGGCACCGTCACGCAGGATGGCGTCGATCGCACTTTCATCCTTACGCAACTCTTCATACCGGTCGCGGATCGGGGAAAGTTTGGACACAGCAAGATCGGCGAGGACAGGCTTAAAGTCACCAAAGCCCTTCCCGGCATGTTGGTCGAGCACCGCTTGCGGTGTGCTGTCTTCCAGCGCGGCATAAATGCCGACTAGATTTGCTGCCTCCGCACGGCCCTCCAATTCCTCCAGTTTGCCGGGCAAAGGATCGGCATCGGTGCGGGCTTTTTTGACCTTCTTGGCGATGGTGTCATCATCATCGGTCATGTTGATCCGGCTCAAATCCGATGGATCGGATTTCGACATTTTCGCCGCGCCATCGCGCAAAGACATGATCCGCGCAGCTGTCGCGCCGATATAGGGTTCGGGCAGGGTGAAAACCTCTTGTCCGGTATCGTTGTTAAACTTGGTTGCAATATCGCGCGCCAGTTCCAGATGCTGTTTCTGATCCTCACCCACGGGCACATGCGTGGCCTGATAGATGAGTACATCGGCGGCCTGCAAAACGGGATAGCCATAGAGGCCCAAGGATGAGCGCTGTTTATGTTTGCCGGATTTCTCCTTGAACTGCGTCATCCGGTCGAGCCAGCCCATGGGCGTGTTGCAGATCAGCATCCAGGCGAGCTCGGCATGCTGCGGCACCCGGGCTTGATTGAACAGGATCGACTTTTGCGTATCGACGCCGGCCGCAACAAGAGCAGCCACCATGTTCCGGCAGTTGGCGGACAGTTCAGCGGGATCATTGGGGACTGTGATCGCGTGCAGATCAGCAAGGAAGAACAGGCATTCGGATTCCTCCTGCAGCTTCACCCAGTTTTTGATCGCGCCCAGATAATTGCCGAGATGGAGATTACCTGTGGGCTGAATGCCCGAAACCGTACGCATGATCTATTGCCCTTCTTGTGCTGCCTCTTCGGCCGCTTTCTTCTTGGTTAGCATGGTAATTTTGTCGCGATCCACTGCTCCAGTCACCCATGCCAGCACCGCATAGACAAGACCACCTGCGCTGACCAGTGCTGTAATGGACCCAATGCGCTCCCAGATATTACCGTCATATAGGCCTTCGCCAAGCGGCACGGCGTAGATCAGCATCACGGCCATGCCTGCTGCTGAAACAGTGATCCGCAGAATACGCAGCAATAGAGATAATTCGATCCGGTAATGGCCGCGCCTGTGCAGCATGGTGTAGAGCATCGCGCAATTGGCCCAAGCCGCTAGCGCGCCTGCTAGCGCCAGCCCGTAAATCCCGTAGATCGGGATCAGGATGATGTTGAGCGTGATGTTGATTGTGAGCGATATACCAGCAGTATAAACGGGCGTTCTTGTATCCTTGCGCGCGAAAAATCCGGGTATCAGGACTTTGACCAAAACATAAGCAGGCAAGCCGATGACCAAGGCGGCCACCACGCTGGCGGTGGTCGCGCCATCACTGGCCTCGAAATTGCCGCCGACATAAAAGGATGTGACCAGCGGCCCAGCCGCAAAGAAAAGAGCTATGGCGGCTGGTATGGTCAGGAGCATCGCCAATTCGATCGCGTTACTCTGGATACGCTGTGCGCCGCCCTGATCGTCTTTGGCAATGAAGCGGGAAAGGGCAGGCAGTATCGCAGTACCCAGCGCAATGCCAATAATACCAAGCGGCAATTGGTTGAGCCGGTCTCCCATAGCGAGATAGACAAAGCTGCCTTCTGGCAGGCGCCCGAGGAAGAACAGATCGATGAAACGGCTGATCTGATAAATGCCGGCCCCGAATATGGCAGGAAGGATCAGGACGCCCAGTTCTTTGACATCAGGCGTGAATTTCGGTTTTCGGATCGCGAAGGAAAAACCCGCTTTGCGAGCCCAATAGTAGAGCCACAGCATTTGTAGCAGGCCCGATATCGACACCGCGAAAGCAAGAAAATAAGCCGTCTGGCGCGGATCGGATCCGCCGTCTAACAATAGCGCTATCAGCAATGCTGAGATCTTGCAGATATTGAGCATGATCGGCGCAGCAGCTGCGGCGGCAAAGCGGCTAACGCTGTTGAGGATCGCTGCGAAAAGCGTAGTGAGGCTGATAAGGCCAAGATAGGGAAAAGTTATCCGGGCCAAACTAATCGAAAAATCGCTCGTCCGGCCGCCTTCGCCAAAATCATCGATGAACCAGATGATCGCGGGCATGGCCAGCATCATGACGGCCGAGAAAATCAGTAGGATCGGGACGAACACCGACAATACATCAATTGCAAAATTCTGCGCAGCGGAGCGCTGCTCGTCCTCTTCCATCTTGCGATTGAACAGCGGCACAAAGGCCGCCGAAAAGGCGCCCTCGGCAAAAAGCCGCCGGAAGATGTTGGGGAGTTGGAAGGCCAGCTGCCAAGCGTCAGCTGCGGCACCGGCACCGAGCACCCGCGCGAGCATGATGTCACGTACAAATCCGAATATGCGGCTGACCATAGTCAGGCCCGCAATGGTTCCAGTGGATTTTAGCAGGTTCACAGACGCGCCCTATGGCAGGTCTGCAGCTTAGTCATGCCCCCGAAGGCGTTATGCTTAGGCGTTACCAACCGGTTGTTCTCCGGATTCCATTGCGGCCTGCTGTTCACGCTGCTGCATGTAGAGCGCGGTGAAATCAATCGGCTCCAACATCAGCGGCTGGAAACCCGCATCGCGGACAGCATCTGAAATAATTGCGCGAGCAAACGGGAAGAGTAGGCGCGGTGCTTCGGCAAACAGGAACGGATGAGCCTGTTCATCTGTGACATTGCGCAGGCCGAAAAGACCACAATAAAGCAATTCCACTTGAAACGCGACGCCCTGATCGGCCTTGGCGACAACGTCGATTTTCAGCTCTACTTCATTCACTTCGTCAGACACCGGCTTGGAGCCAATGTTAAACTGTACGTCAATCTGGGGCTGGGTTTCCCACTGGTACACATCAGGTGCATTGGGGTTTTCGACCGACAGATCCTTCACATATTGTGAGATAACGCCAATTTGCGGCTGGTTATCTGCGCCATTGGCTGCTGGATCCGCTGTTGTGATATTGTCATTTTCATCAGCCATGTGGCTCATCCTTTCGGGAAATTACATATGATAGGCCAGGGAGCATCATTACGCCCCGTTTGCAGCGCGCCTAGCAGGGGATCGGGGACAGAGCAATGCCTCTCACGCCGGGTTCGCTGGCTTGTCTCTACCGATAACTGGCTGACATAAGTAAAATTTCGTAAGTGCAGGTTCACAAAGTTACGGCTAAACTATGCGATATTCGATTAGCCAACCTGTGAATGGCGGGTTAAAGACGCGTCGAGAAGCGCCAAAGACATGAAAGCCATTTGAAACTGGCGCACTTCCCGCCTATGTAAGGGGGGAATAAGATATTGGAGATATCGTGACTATCGAGATTGTTCTTTTAGCGATGGTAGCTGCCTTTCTGGGCCTGCGCCTCTATTCCGTTTTGGGAAAACGCACCGGCCATGAGCAGGAGCATACCCCTCGAAACGTAGAGAATAGCTTGGATAAGCGTCCGCAAGATCGGACTGTGCGTGATGATAATCGGGATGGTCCTATTCCTGATATCGTTCCTGCATCCTCCGCTCCGCCGCCGGAGCCAACGATGATTTATGACACCGCAGCCGAATCGGGCATGCGCGCGATTATCAATGCTGACCGTAATTTTGATGCCGGACGTTTTGTCGAAGGCGCAAAAGCAGCCTATGGCATGATTTTGGAAGCATTTTGGACCGGCGACCGCGAACAGCTCAAAGAGCTTTGCGACGATGATGTCTATGAAAGCTTTGTCTCAGCGATTGATGCGCGCGAGAAAAATGGCGAAGTTTTGGAAAATCGCCTCGTGCGGTTCGAAGAGGCACGGATTGTTGATGCCGACTATGATCGCCGGATGGCCCGGATCACCGTACGCTTTGATGCCGATATTGCGGCTGTTGTGAAAGACAAGGATGGCAAGTTGATTGGCGGTTCGCTGACCGATGCAGTGGATACGCATGATGTCTGGACCTTCATGCGCGACCTTTCCAGCGCTGATCCAAATTGGATACTCGACGAGACTGATGAAGCGTAAGTCCTGCGTGGGCCAAAGCATCAAGATCATGAAATTCGGGGGGATTTTAGGCGCAGCGGCGCTATTGAGCGCATGTTCGCTATCGATCATTCCTGAAGGAGCAGCGCGCGGTGCGCCTGCCGAAGATGGGGAATGGGTTGCGGGCCCACCACCAGTGGCTCAGCCAACGCGTGATCCGGTCCGGCAAGCACCGGTTAAACAGACGGCCGGAACTTTCGAGGCCATCGCCTCTGATCGGGTCACGCCTATTTCTGGCGACGACACTAGAGCAACTGGAGCCGGTATTGCGCGGGGTCCAGACATTGCATCACTCAATCTGCAATCGGATAGAGCAAGCGCAGCACTGCGGTCTTTTCGTACCAGCTGCAGCTCGCTGGTTCGCCGCACTGACAATAGCGGCCTGACCCAGGGCGAAGACTGGCGGCAATCCTGCGATGCCGCTAAAAACTGGCAAGACAATGACGCCCGCCGTTTCTTCGAAAGCTATTTCGAAGCGGTACAGGTTGGCGATGGCAAGGCCTTTGCCACCGGTTATTTTGAACCACAGATTCAAGGGTCACGCGTGCGCAGCAATGGTAGTCAGGTGCCGATTTACAAGCGCCCCTCCAACCTGCTTGATGTCGATCTAGGTCAGTTTTCTGAGGAGCTTAAGGACAAGCGTATCAGAGGCAAGGTGAATGGCACCAAGCTAATCCCGTTTGAGGAGCGCGCCCAAATTGACGATGGCGCGCTGCAGGGCAAGGGCCTCGAAATCGCTTGGGCATCCGATTATATCGAATTTTTCTTCCTGCAGATTCAGGGCTCTGGCCGCGTCGCCATGCCGGATGGGTCCGTTATGCGGATCGGTTATGACGGGCAAAATGGCCGCGACTATACCGGCATCGGCCGGGTGATGCGCGAACGCGGACTACTCGCCGATGGCAAGACCAATATGCAAGGTATTGTCGAATGGTTGCGCGCCAACCCCGAAGAGGGGCGCAAGATCATGCGGGAGAATAAGAGCTATATTTTCTTTCGCGAACTGACCGGTCCCGGCCCTCTGGGCGCGATGGGTCATCCGGTTGTTGGCCGCACCTCGGTGGCAACAGATCGTAAATTTGTGCCGCTGGGCGCACCGGTTTTCCTCGATATGGAACATAATATCGCCGATGGCCTGTGGGTTGCGCAGGATACGGGCGGCGCGATCAAGGGATCGAACCGGTTTGACACCTTCTGGGGCGCGGGTGAAGAAGCCGCGCAAATTGCCGGCGGCATGTCTTCACGCGGACAGGCGTTGATCTTTCTACCCAAAGGCAGCGTTGCCAAGCTGCTTCAAAGCCAGCAAGGCAATTAAGCCGGATGTCTGACCGGCCCCTTACCGCCGGTGAAAAGGCACTGTGGCAGAAAGTCATCGAGACTGTAGAGCCACTGGACCAGGCGCGCGTCAGCCGGGTCAAAGCCATGCCAGTGGCGAAGAAGCTGCCGGAGGTGCGCGGACCCATTACGGCGGCGACATTCGGTGGCACACCAGCCAAGGCGATTCCGCTAAGAGAGCAGGTCGCGGTTCCGGAAAAAGCGGGACTGGACGGCCATTGGGACCGCCGGTTGAACAAGGGTGTGGTTCAGCCCGATGTTACCATTGATCTACACGGATATACTTTGTCGTCGGCCCATGGTCGGCTCGATAGTGGCTTGGAATTGAGCATTGCAGCTGGTCATCGGGCGATATTGCTGATCACTGGCAAAGCGCGCAGCGAGGATCAGCGGCGGCGCGAAGGCGGTCGCGGGGCGATACGGGCAGCGATTTCCGATTGGCTGGCGGCATCGCGGCACGCGTCGCATATCGCGGCGGTCCGGCGCGCGCATCCTCGCCATGGCGGGGCGGGAGCGCTGTATATTATTTTGCGGCGACGGCGGTAGTTTTACGGAGCACAAAATCCTCTAAGCCAGCGCCCTTTCCACGACCAACGCGTATATTTTCGCCAACTGCTCCAGATCATCAACCGCGACCGCTTCATCCAGCTTGTGCATCGTTGCATTGCACAGGCCAAATTCCACAACGGGGACAATTTTCGATAGGAATCGCGCATCGGATGTTCCGCCCGTTGTCGACAATTCCGGCTCCACGCCCGTCACTTCGGTAATCGCATCGGCAATCAGCCCGGACAACTCTCCTGGCGGCGTCAGAAACGGTTCACCGGAGATAATCGGGTTCAGCTCGCCACCATTGCGCTCGACAATTTCGCGAACCAAGCCGCTCAGGCTATCGCCGCTATGCTGATCATTGAACCGGATCGATAAGCGCCCTTCGGCCTTGGCGGGAATGACATTGTGTGCCGGATTGCCGACATGAATATCGGTAAATTCGATATTGCTGGGTTGAAACCAGTCCGTGCCTTCATCCAGCCGAACCGCGTCAATCTCGCTGAGGATTTTACCTAGCTTGGTGATCGGATTGTCGGCAAGATGCGGATAGGCAACATGGCCCTGCATCCCGTTGACAGTGATCCACATATTGACCGACCCGCGCCGCCCGATTTTCATCATATCGCCCAGCCGGTTAACGGACGTTGGTTCGCCGACCAGACAGAGGTTAGGTGTAATGCCGCGCTCTGCCATCAAGTCCATCAAGGCAACCGTGCCGAAGCGTGCCGGGCCTTCTTCGTCACCCGTGATAATCAGGCTGATCGTACCGAGTTGGCTGGGCAGATTGTGCAAGGCGCTGACAAAGGAAGCGATACTGCCCTTCATATCAACCGCGCCGCGTCCGTGGAGCAGGTTGCCTTTGACTTCAGGACCAAAAGGATCGCTGCCCCAGCCTTCACCGGGAGGCACAACATCGAGATGTCCGGCAAAAGAAAAATGCCGTGATCCTTCCGATCCCTTGCGGATCGCGAAGAGATTTTCCACCGCTCCACCCAGACCTTCGTCTTCCGGCCGGTCGCCAGCGATAAAGCGCGATACCTCAAAACCCAGCGGTTTGAGCATCGCTTCCATTTCGTCAAACACGACACCGGTAGCAGGCGTGATACTCGGGCAAGCGATCAGGCGTTTGGCCAGATCGAGGGCGCTATTGTCGCTCATATTGTAGTTCAGCCCTGTGCTGCTTCTGGTGCATCAAAATGTTCGATCACCCAAGGTTCTTCTTCGGCGGCCTCCATCCACTGGACCATCCAGTCATGGCCTAGCATGGTTTCCATGTAAGATTCGGCAAAGCCCGGAACCTGAATTCCATAGGTCTGGAACCGCGAAATAATCGGGGCGTACATGATATCAACTGCACCAAAAGTGCCGAATAAAAACGGCCCTCCACCACCAAAGCGAGCTCGTGCCTGCGCCCATAGCTGCATGATCCGGGCGGCATCTTGAACAACCTCTGGTGCGAATTGCAGTCCTTCATAGCGTTTGCGCGTGTTCATCGGGCACTGTTTGCGCAGCGCCATAAAGCCACTGTGCATCTCGGCCGCCATGGAACGGGCCATGCCGCGTGCGGTTTCATCCTTGGGCCAAAAGCGGTCGCGATGGGTTTTGTCGGCAAGCCAGTCGATAATCGCCAGACTGTCCCAGATCACGCTTTCGCCGTCCCACAGGATCGGCACCTTGCCGCCCGACGGGGCAAAATTCTCGCTGACCCGCATCTCGTCCCAATCTTCGCCATAAAGCGGCACGGTCAGCTCTTCGAAAGAAAGGCCGGATTGTTTGCAGGCGAGCCATCCACGCATGGACCAGCTGGAATAGGCTTTGTTTCCGATTATCAGTTTCATAGACACATACCTAACTCACTCATCATTCAAGCGAAAGCGGGAATCTTATATCCTGATATACGCGATGCCGATGTGGAAGGTTACGTGATACTATATCTGAACGGCTTCGAGTACCGCCATGCGCAGTTCGTCAATGCCCTGCTTTTTCTCCGACGATGTGACGATCAGATCAGGATGGGCAGCGGGATGTTTTTTCGCCTCCGCCATGACCTTTTCTTTCGTTGCTTCCAGTTCGGCGGATTTTACCTTGTCCGCCTTGGTCATGACGATCCGATAGCTGACGGCCGCTTTGTCCAACATCTCCAGCACATCTTCATCAGTATTCTTGATGCCGTGGCGTGAATCGATCAGCACAAATGTGCGCTTAAGCACTTGCCGCCCGCGCAGATAATCGTTGATCAGGTAGCGCCATTTTTGAACGACCTTTGGCGGCGCTTTGGCAAAGCCATAGCCTGGCATATCGCAAATCCGGAAGATCGGCGGCCCGTTATCTGTTTCACCAATATCGAAGAAATTCAATTCCTGCGTCCGGCCCGGCGTGTTGGACGTCCGTGCAAGCCCATTGCGGCCAGTCAGTGCATTGATCAGCGATGATTTACCAACATTGGATCGTCCCGCAAAGGCAATTTCCGGAGCCGTTGGGTCCGGTAAAAACTGTAGCTGCGGCGCCGATTTCAGGAAAGAAATCGGCCCGGAAAAGATTTTGGGATGTAGTGGTTTCATAATATCAATCCGTCATCCTGCACTTGATGCAGGATCTAGCTTGTCGGTCGTGACGTCCACTCTGGATCCTGCATCAAGTGCAGGATGACGAACCCAGAGGGATTGTCTCGCCTAGTTTGTTTCAGCCGCCTTTTCTTCCGCGGCCTTTTTCGCTTTTTCCTCAGCATCCTTGGCCATTTGCTCTTTCAGCTGTGGATGGCGGGAATAGAGCCATTTCTGCTGCGCAATGGTGAGGACGTTGGACACGGTCCAATAGAGTTGAAGGCCAGCGGCAAACGGGGCCATGATGAACACCAGGATCCACGGCATGATGCCGAAAATCTGCTGCTGCATCGGGTCCATTTGCTGCGGGTTCAGCTTGAACTGATAGTGCATGGTGATGCCCATCAAGATCGGCAAGATACCAACCGCGAGGAAGCTGGGCGGATCAAACGGGATCAGACCGAACAGGTTGACCGGCGTTAATGGGTCGGGTGCAGACAAATCCTTGATCCACAGTGCAAACGGCTGATGGCGCATTTCGATCGACAGCATCAGCACTTTATAGAGCGCAAAGAAAATAGGGATCTGCAGGAAGATCGGCAGGCAACCCGCAAGCGGATTGACCTTCTCGTCCTTATACAGCTTCATAATTTCCTGCTGCTGCTTCTGCTTATCTTCCTTATATTTTTCCTGAATCTTCTTCATCTTCGGCTGCACGGCACGCATTTGAGCCATGGAGGCGAATTGCTTCTGCGCAATCGGGAACATGATTCCGCGGACGACAAAGGTCATCAGGATGATCGCGACACCAAAATTGCCGGAAAATTTAAACAGCCAGTCGAGCAGATAGAAAAGTGGCTTTTCAAACCAGTAGAACCAGCCCCAATCAACGGCGCGGTCGAGCAAGGTGATGTTATATTGCTCTTTATAGGTGTCGAGCAGCGCAGTTTCCTTCGCGCCAGCGAACAAGCGTGTGGTTGTCTTCAACACTTTGCCGGGCGCAATAACCTGTGCATTTTCGCGAGCAATTTGCGCTTGATAAATTTCGCCGCTACCCGCGCGGAATTTTGCTTCGACCTTCGCTTTGCTGACGGGGATCAGGGCACCGAGCCAATATTTGTCAGTGAAGCCAACCCAGCCCTTGGTCGCATTGGCTGCTATGCCATTGGTGCCTGCTTCATCGACATCTTCATAGTCGGTATCGAAATTGGCAGCACCGTCAAACACACCCATCGGGCCAATATGGATGGTCCAGCTATCGGCTTCGCCCGCCGCAACATTGTCAAGATCGCGCACCCGGCTGAGTATACCAAAGGGGTTCAGCGCAATCGCGTTTTCGCCACGATTGGTGACGTTCTGTTCGGCGGTGATCAGGTAATTTTCGTCAACGGACAGCGTGATTGCATAAGTCTGTCCGGTTTCATTGGCCCAACTTAACGTGACCGGCGTTTCGGGAGTCAGCTTGGCTTTGTCGGCGGTCCAGACGGTTTTGTCATCCGGCACGGCCACGCCATCTCCGGCCCAGCCAAAGCGGCTAAAATAGGCATCCTTGGTTCCGGATGGCGAGAATAGGCGCACAGGCGGGCTGTCTTTAGCCAGCTCCGTCGTGTGATCGGTTAGCGTCAAGTCATCAAATCGGGCGCCTTGCAGGTTAATTGAGCCTTTGAGGCGCGGTGTATCAATCGCAACCCGCGGACTCTCTGCCAAAACGACGGGTAGCGCGCGGATCGTGCCGACGGCTGCACCCGCGCCGATTGTTGCGGAACCGGGCTTGGTTGAAACAGCGGGAGCAGATCCATCAGCTTGCGCGACGTCTTGTGAATCGGCGGCAGCCTGTTCGGATTGCTCCACCGCTTCATTTTTGTTCACCATGTCTGGGAAAAATGTTTCCATCAGGACCGGCCAGCCAAACAGGATGATGCCGGTTAGCAAGACCGCCATGATGATATTACGCTTGTCGTCCACTATTTTTCCTAAACTCTGGTCTTAAAGATCGGTTTTACACCAAGTAAGACTGGTGCCTGTCCTATTCAATATCGGGTTCAGGGAACCGGGTCATAACCAGAGCCCCCCCATGGATGACAGCGCAATAGCCGTTTCGCGCCCAGCCAGCTACCTTTAATTGCACCATGTTTTTCGATCGCTTCAATGGCATAGGCCGAACAAGTTGGACTGTAGCGGCAGGTCGGCGGCAAAATACGCGATGGACCCCATTGCCAGCACCGTACGAAGAAGATGAAAATGGCTTTGAGCATGACTTTCAGAGTTTTTTCGCGAGATGTTTCAGCGCTTTTTCAAGGTCTGCTTTCATAGCGGCAGATTCCCGTTCCCCATCTTGTTTGCCGCCTGCCTTGCGGCCAATCATGATATGATCTGCGCCGACTATACCATATTGAGGGAGCAATTCAGCAAGCAGCCCGCGAAACCGGCGCTTCATCCGGTTGCGGGCGACTGCATTCCCGATTTTTTTGGTCACGGTGATCCCATAGCGGATAGTGTCAGGGGAAACAGGGTGCTCTGCGCGGCGTTTATGGGCGAGCAGGACAAAGCCAGGCGTCACGAATCGCTTGCCGCGATTCGCCGCAAGAAAATCCGGTCGTTTGCGAATCACCTGAATGTCGCGAACGGCTTTTTGATTGTCGATAAATTGAGGCTGCGGATCGGTCACCGCATCACCCGGTTTCTGCCGGAGCAGATGCCTTAGGCAGAGAGCTTCTTGCGGCCACGGTTACGGCGGGCAGCCAGTACTTTACGGCCTCCGACGGTCGCTTTGCGGGCGCGAAAACCATGGCGCCGTTTGCGGACCAGGCGGCTCGGTTGAAATGTGCGCTTCATCGCGTTTATCCTACGTCTAAAATTTCGATAAAAAAGGCCGCTATAAGCTGCGGCCACCTCGTTGTCGCTGCGGATAAGTGTGCAGCCGCGGAAAGTCAAGCACTAGCCAGCGGCACCCTGTAAAAAATTTGGCAAAAAAACTGGTAGAAATGACTCAACTTTCGGACTTGGTCTTCACCTTGCCAAATATCGGCAGTTCAAAATCGTCGGGCAGCTTCTTGTGTCGTTTGCGGCGCATCGCCCAGTCAGTCCATTGGCCATATTTCGGGAAACGCCGTTTAAAATCGGCATAGCGCTTCTTTGCCCAGCGTGAATTTTGTAGCACCAGCGCTAATCCGATCGGGAACATGATGATAAAGCCGGGTCCCGGAATAGCGCCAACAATGGGGGACAGGATCATCAGCACAAAACCGAGCACCGAAAGCGCGAATCGCGATCCTGATGTATATTTCCACCGTTTTTTCCTGAGTTTCTCGTCCATATCCACTTTCATACGCTATAATGTGATGCATCTCCGCATAGCCCGCAAGCCGCGCCGTCGAAGAAATCACGCTGCTCGTCGATTATCATTCCATTTTATGCATATAGCATGAATGGGAGACGGAGCAGGATCGCCGATCCTGCAAATATAGTGGTGGATATTGGTGCTAGTGCAGCAGCTGGAAGCGCGCGAGATCGCCGCGAGACAGTTTAAGTTGCTCGGCAAAGGGCACGCTGTTTGTCAATGTGTAAAAGGCCCGGGCCTTGTCCGCAGGAATGCCCATTTCCGCATAATAGTCGAGATATTCGGCATGGACCGGATCATTGGCCGGATAGTCTTTGGCTTCACGCCCGTCTTCATCCATCCAGCTATGCACAACAAATTCGGCGCCCTTGTCTGCGGTATGCCGCAAGCCAGCGAGGAAAAGCTCAACCGCACCAGAGCGCACGGAACCGCGCGAAGGTACATGGGTACTTATCCCTGCACGCCGGATTTGCCGGGCAAGGTTCAGATTTGCTTCTTCGTCGACAGAGCCATCACAGTCGATCATCTCAATCCGCTTGATACCGGGATATTGTTGCAGCATTTTTTGAAACAGAGCTGGCGAATAGCTGTCGACGGTACCCGACATCTCAACGGTATCCGCAGAGATTACGCGAAACGGCCCGTAGCTCGCCTGTGCCGGAGCGGTGGACCAATCGGTCTCATGCTCGGGTTCGATAATATCATATTCGAACGTCTCGATGGTCTCGGTGACAGTGTAGCTGGAATCGGAAGCCTGCGCCTGCTCGGCTGGAAGCAGAAAGAGGGTGAGAAAGGCGAATAGCGTCACCCAAAGGCCGAGGCCGAAATTTCCGCCCAAACCATGATCGCTACCACCTTCACTGGCGCCTTGGTTTCCGCCAGCTGCTTGATTTGCAACAGTTTCCATTGGCCGCTTTTGTCAGACGGCGCTTGATAAATAGTAGAAGCGGTTGGTTTGCAGTGTGTTAACCAAGAAATGGCCCAGATAAGTGGCAGTGCATCACCATCTTGACGGTTCCGGCCAAGTCCTTGTTCGCGCTCGACTCTTTTGGTGCGCCTTGTCACACTTCCCTGGATGACAGGGCAAATAGGCGGCATGAGATGGTAGCACTGGTTTCCACCGTGGCCTATTTGGGGTTGGAAGCGCGCGGCGTGGAAGTGCAATGTCAGGTTGCGCCCGGCGTACCGGCTTTCAATGTTGTTGGCCTGCCCGATAAAGCTGTCGCAGAGAGCCGGGAACGCGTCCGCGCGGCGATAGCTGCGCTGGGATTGTCGCTGCCGCCCAAGCGTATCACGATCAACCTGTCTCCTGCAGACCTACCAAAAGAAGGGTCGCATTATGATCTGCCGATAGCGCTGGCGCTGCTCGGGGCAATGGGCATTATCGATGCGGAGACATTGGCAAGCTATGTCGTCGTCGGGGAATTGTCGCTCGATGGGCGGTTGGCTGCCACACCAGGAGTTTTGCTCGCGGCGCTACATGCATCCGGCGAGAATCTCGGACTGATATGCCCCGCCTTGCAGGGACCGGAAGCCGCTTGGGCAGGCGATGTGGAAATATTGGCGCCGCATGATCTGCTTGCCTTGCTCAATCATTTCAAAGGCCAATCTGTGTTAAATTCTCCAGACCCCGGCTCCGCACCGGAGCCTAACCATGGGCCGGATTTGAAGGACGTGAAAGGACAGGAAACCGCCAAACGTGCCTTGGAAATAGCAGCAGCAGGTGGCCATAATCTCTTGATGAATGGCCCTCCGGGCTCAGGCAAATCATTATTGGCCTCTTGTCTGCCAGGCATTTTGCCACCCCTGTCACCGGCGGAAGCATTGGAGGTTTCGATGGTCGCCAGTGTGGCGGGCACATTAGAGGGCGGGCAGATGAGTCGGACTCGTCCCTATCGGCATCCGCATCACAGCGCCTCAATGGCCGCGTTGGTGGGAGGTGGATTAAAGGTACGGCCCGGCGAAGTCAGCCTCGCTCATCTCGGGGTCCTGTTTCTCGACGAACTGCCGGAATTTCAGCGCGCGGTACTGGATTCTTTGCGCCAGCCGCTGGAAACGGGCGAAGTCAGTGTCGCCCGCGCCAATGCCCATGTGACCTTTCCGGCGCGTGTCCAGATGGTGGCGGCGATGAATCCGTGTCGTTGCGGCCATCTCGGCGATGCGGCGCTCGCCTGTTCGCGGGCACCCAAATGCGCGGCCGACTATCAGGCGAAAGTATCCGGGCCGCTGCTCGACCGGATTGATCTGCATATTGAGGTAGAGGCGCTATCCGCCGCCGACCTCACTATGCCGAAGCCCGCCGAAGGGTCTGACGCAGTCGCTGCGCGTGTGTCCAAAGCGCGCGCTTTGCAGAGCGAGCGATATTCAGATCTTGCGGCGCGAACCAATAGTGAGATTGATGGCGAGGGACTTGAAAAATATGCGACGCCGGATGAAGCGGGGCGGCAGTTATTGGCGCAAGCTGCTGAGGCGATGCGGCTATCTGCGCGCGGCTATACCCGTACATTGCGCGTATCCCGGACGATTGCTGATCTGGCCGGGGTGGAGCAGATCGGGCGCGTGCATGTGGCGGAAGCATTGAGCTACCGACGCCAGGCACCGCGCAATTAGTGTGGCCTGTAAATTTTGAAGCAAGCATCTTGGTATCTTTGCGCGATAGAGTCTGCGCTTCTTATAAGGTGTAGTTCAACCCACCAACGCAGCGATATCAATCGGGCGGCCATTGCGGCGCAACTCCACCGTTACATTGGGCTCATCCTGCCCTGACCGACCAACGGGTGCGCCTTGCACGATTGTGTCACCCACTTCTGCGCTAGTGCTTGCCATATTGGTGATCAAGCTGGTCCAGCTCTTGTCATGTTCGATAATCATTATATTGCCATAGCCCCGATAGCGCCCGGAGAAGGCAACTCGGCCCGCTGCGGGGGCGACAATCTGGGCACCGGGTTCGACGGCGATGGTCAATCCACGAGAGCGATAGCCGCTATCCGATATCTCTCCCAATCCCGTGACGATATCGCCGACAACGGGCAGCCGATAAGCGCTGGCGACATTGACCTGGCGTCCTGGATTGGCGATCGGGCCATCGCCTTCTTGATTGGGTCGCAAGAGCGGACCATCGAGCTGAGACAGGGATTCGCGCACGGTGCCGCTTTCCCGAATCTGATCCATCAGATCCAAAATATCACGGGCCTCTTCGCCCAAGGCCAGTGCGCGGTCTTGTTCCAGACCAGCATCATCGGAAAATTGCTGGGCCTCAACGCGCTCATTGGCTTCGAGGCTAGCGAGCTGTGTGCGCCGCTGCGCCAAGCGCTGCTGACTTTCATTCAGGGATGCAATGGCGCGCGAAGACTGGGTCCGCAGTTTTTCGCCCTGTTCTACCTCGCGGCGCAGATTGGCCGTGCGTTGCTCAATTTCAGGCACCACAGCCGACATGATCGAACGGATATAGATAAGTTCGTTCAGCGAGTGAGGTTCTACCAAAGCGAGGGCTGTCGGCTTGCGAGTCATCATCTGCAGCGCCGCGGTGAGCCGGACAACCGGCCCCTGCTTTTCAGCTAGACGGGCACGCTGGCGCTCCTGCAGCCGCTCGACAATTGCGATCCGCGATCGTGCTGCCCGGATGTCCGCTTCCGCTGCTTGTATGCGTGCGGCCAGAGCGGCGGCTTCGCTGCTGATCCGGTCGGCTTCATTATTGGCGGCTTCCGCCTGGCGGCGCAGGGCATCGCCGCGCTGCCGGGCTTTGTCGGACTGTTCTCGCGCCGATACCAGAGCGCGCTGTTCGTCTTCCAGCGATGGTCCGCGAGTTTGCGCCGGCAGAGCTGCCGCAAAAAAGGCACCGATAAAAGCCAGGCCCGATAGAATGAAAAGCCAGCGCAGCATCCCTTAACCCTCTCTATGGTAGGGGTGATTGGCGATGATGGCGGTCGCGCGGAATAGTTGCTCGGCCAACATGGCGCGCGCCATAAGATGCGGCCAGGTGGCTTTGCCGAATGAGAAGAAATGATCTGCGCTGCTGCGCTCTTCCTTGGTGAGACCATCCGCCGCACCAATCAGGAAACGCGCCTCCCGCACGCCATTGTCGCGCCAGCCGCTCAGGACTTTCGCAAAGGCTTTGGACGTCCAGTTTTCTCCGGTTTCGTCCAGCGCGATGATCTTCGTCTGATCGCTGACTTTGGGGTTTTTTCCGCCCTGTTCCGGTAATTCGCTGAGCTTCACATCCCATTTGATCCGCTTGACATAGCGCTCGACCAGTTCCTGCTCAGGACTGCGGCCAATCTTCCCGCGAGCGACGATATGAAGCCTCATGAGTGAAGAGCCGCCGGACTTAGGCTTCAGCGGCCTCAGTTTCGGATGTATCTTCTTCACCGACGGCCCACATGCGTTCCAGATTATAGAAGCTGCGGACTTCGGGGCGGAAGAGATGGATGATCACATCGCCTGCGTCGATCAAAACCCAGTCGGCATTGGCCAGACCTTCAATCCGTGCCTCACCGCCTGCTTGTTTGACGCGCTCGGCCAGTTTTTGGGCCATGGACGCGACTTGGCGAGTCGAACGCCCTTCGGCGATCACCATATGGTCGGCTATATTGCTTTTGCCCTCCAGTCCGATCGTGACAATATCCTGCGCCTGATCATCGTCGAGCGATTTCATTACGAGAGCATAAAGGGCATCTGATTCGGCCTTTCCTTCCTTGGAATCGGCGGATGTCAGTGCTTTGCTTTTCGATTTCGTCAATTCAAATCCTATCAATCTGTCTGGCAAACCAACTTACGTGTCACGGCGTCGCGAACGCAGCGATCAGCATATTGTTTGTGCCAATGGGGCCGGGCCATCCGGATCGCGGTGGCCGAGCGTGGGTCGGGACGATAGCGCAAAAATGTCAGCGCTGGCGTACTCCAGTTAGTCCAGTTCATCCGCTGGCTCGCGGGCCGGACGGAGCGCCGGAGCCATGCCATTGCGGGAGCCGCAAGAGCATCATCATCATAGCCGGGCCGGGCAATAACTGCAATCGGCAATAATCGAGCGATTTTTCGCCAGTCTTTCCAGCGGTGAAATTGCGCCAGATTGTCCGCCCCCATGATCCAGACAAATTGCCGTTTCGGATAGCGCCGGACCAGCGCGCGCAGGGTGTCATAAGTGTACCGCGTTCCCAGTGTTTGCTCGATGGCGGTCGGTCTTATGGCACTGCGCCGCGCCATTTTTTGCGCTGATGCCAAACGCGCGCCAAGCGGTGCCATATCCTTGGAACCCTCTTTCAAAGGGTTGCCGGGCGACACCAGCCACCATAGTTCGTCGAGCGCCAATTCCTCCATCGCGAAAAGGCTGATCGAGCGATGCGCACCATGGGCAGGGTTAAAGGAGCCGCCAAGAAGACCTGTGGTTTTCATGATAGGGATGACCAGCTTTTCCAGGTGCCCACCGCATAGAAAAGTCCGTAGATTAGGACAATTACCGAACTCCAAATAGCGAAACTATTGATCTTCTCCGGGACGAATAGAGCCATCGGCAATAATACTAACCCGCGTGCTAGGTAGACCGCACTTATGACGACCAAACCGGTTCGCAATAGAGGTGGCTGCCAAATGAGCCCGGCCCCTGCAAATGCAAACCAGCCCCAAATCGCGAGAATCGATGCAATGCCGATGGTTATGAGGGTTGGATAAAGCGACCCTTTTTCGGCCATTCGAGCCATGTCTTCGCCCGCTCCAAAAAACCGATACCAATCCGGGCCACCAATAATCACGCCAATATGAAGAAGACTGGCAATCAGACTTAATATCCCGCCGACAACAAGTAGCTTTTGTCCGAAATCCAACGTTGCAAACATCAAGGCCGTATCTGCCCGGTTCCGCGTACGACCCATTTATAGGTCGTCAGTCCTTCCAGTGCGACAGGGCCGCGGGCGTGCAAGCGGCCAGTGGAAATTCCAATTTCCGCGCCGAGCCCAAATTCGCCACCATCGGCAAATTGGCTGGACGCATTCCACATCACGATCGCGCTATCGGCGCGCTGAATGAACTTGTTCGCCATCGCTTCGTCTTCCGTCACCACCGCATCCGTATGATGGGAGCCATGTTGGGCAATATGGGCCAGTGCTTCGTCCACACCTCCGACCATGCGCACAGACACGATAGGAGCGAGATATTCGGTGTCCCAATCCTCTGTTTCAGCGGATACCGTCCGGGGATCGAGTTCCATAATCGCATCGTCGCCGCGTACTTCACATCCTTCGTCGAGCAGAGCGCGAAGCAACGGTCCGGGGGCGGGATAGTCCTGATCGATCAGCAAAGTTTCCATCGCTCCGCAAACGCCTGTGCGCCGCATCTTGGCGTTGACCGCAATGGCAATGGCTTTGTCCTGGTCTGCCGCTCTTCCGATATAAGTATGACAAATGCCATCAAGATGCGCGAGGACCGGCACGCGGGCTTCTTCCTGCACACGTGCGACCAGGGATTTGCCGCCCCGCGGAATGATGATGTCGATCAGGCCAGAGGCTTTCAGCATCGCTCCGACGGCCCCGCGATCTGTGGTCTGGACCAGCTGTATGGCATCTTCCGGCAAGCCCGCTTCAATCACACCGGCGACCATCGCCTTGTGAATCGCCCGATTGCTCTCAATAGCCTCTGACCCGCCGCGCAGGATGACGGTATTGCCAGATCGAAGGCCCAAGGCCGCTGCATCTGCCGTCACATTGGGGCGGCTTTCATAGATGATGCCGATGACGCCAAGTGGGACTCGCACGCGCTCCATGATCAGGCCATTGGGCCGCTCATTCCGGTCGATTACCGCTCCAACCGGATCAGGTAGGGTTGCCACCTGCTCAACCGCCGACGCAATGGCGTCAAGTCGTTCTTCATCGATCATCAACCGGTCGAGCATGGCGTCACTGAGGCCGTGCTCCCGGCCTTTGTCCATATCCTGAATATTCGCCGCCAGAATCGCGGTCTGGTTGGCGCGCAGCTGCGCCGCCGCTGCCATCAAAGCCTCGGCTTTCTGCGCATTTGTCGTTCCGGACATGATGGCAAAAGCTGCGCGTGCGCGCTCGCCCATATCGGTCATAAGTTGCTGATGATCACTCATCCGCATCTGCTAGCATGACTGCTGCTTTCATATAAGCGAAAATCGGAGTCGATCTGACGTCAAAATAAACTGCCGAGAAAGTGACAAACCGCACAAACGAATCGAAAAAAACCATTACTGTCGGTTAATTTTACATTAATTTTGCAACTCACCGCAGACCTGTTTCGACTCGTCACGACTCGCGTCAACAGGATTCGCCCCGTTAACGACCCTCTGCTAGCTCGGCTTCGGGGATTAGTAAGAGTAATCGGGTCATGCAAAATCACAAAACCAAGGAAGGGCTGTTCGCCCGTTTGGATCATATGTTCACAGATCGCGAATTTTTCATGCGCGCTAACGGACAGGTCCGGTTCCTTACCATTTCTGGAAAATTACAAAAACGAGTCGCGATCGGTGTCAGCGCGATTATTGGCCTTTGGCTGATGATCACATTGGCCATGACCGTGAATCAACTGACGGTAACTAGCGAGCGGATGGCGCTGGCGGAGAAAGAAGCCGCAGTAAACAGCAGTGAAAGCCGGGTTGCTGAATATAAGAATTCAATTGACGGTGTCGCAAAAGACCTGATCCAGCGTCAGGAAGCGATAGAGCAGATAACACAGCAATTTATTGGCGAAGAAACGGGCGCGGAAGCAGAGAGCCTGATCGAATCAGAGAATAAGCTTTCGGAAAATACCAAAAAAATCAGCGCTGCCTTTCCGGAGGCGGCGGAACTTGCCCGGCTCGAAGCGCGTCAGATTGCTTTTGCGCACCGGCTGACGAGTGCGGCAATGAAACGTACTGCACGCGCCGAGGCCGCGATCCGCGGATTCGGGCTCAACCCTGAAAAACTTGCAGCATTATCGAATGAAGCTGTCGGTGGTCCTTATATCCCGTTTTTTGCCGATGGCGAGAAAGAGCTTCATCCCACGCTGGAGCGTTTGAACAATGCCTTGCTGCGGATGGACCAGCTAGAGCGCACATTGCTCACCATTCCTTCGGCCATGCCAGCGGATATCACGATGATGTCAAGCGGCTATGGCTATCGCCGCGATCCCTTTACCGGCGGCGGCGCGATGCATAGCGGGATTGATTTTAAAGGGCCGCATGGCCAGCCTATATTGTCAGCTGCGGGCGGCACGATTTCTCATGCAGGGTGGAAATCGGGCTATGGCAAAACGGTGGAAATAACGCATGGCAATGGCCTGATGACGCGCTATGCGCACCTGTCCAAAATTCATGTGACCACTGGTCAAAAAGTGAAACAAGGCTTACAAGTGGGGGCTATGGGAAGTACCGGACGTTCAACTGGAACACATCTTCATTTCGAAGTGCGCCTGAACGGCACCGCAGTAAACCCCCGACCATTTCTGGAGGCGAATACAGATGTTCTCAAAGTCCAAGCCGTCGCAAGACAGCGAACCAACGCACCAAAGAAGCGTACCGAAAAGTCAGGCTCCAGCCGTGGCTAGAAGCAGCGCAAGTAACGGATCAAGCTTCTCCATCATTGGAGACGGCATCACCATCACCGGCAATATCGAAGCGAAAGTCGACCTGCATATTGACGGTGAGGTCATCGGCGACATCAGATGCCTGTCGCTGGTTCAAGGTCCATCAAGCAAGATCCAGGGCGCTATCGTCGCTCAGAATGCCAGCCTGTCCGGCTCAGTCGAAGGGTCGATTGAAGCTGGCGATCTCGTGATCAGCTCCAGCGCCCGTATCGGCGGTGACGTATCTTATGAAAATGTCACGATTGAACAAGGCGGTCATGTTGACGGCAAGTTCAAGCATAAGAGCGCAAAATCCCCGAATCTGGCAAAGACCACCGTCGATATGGCGAAAAAGTCTCCACCCTTGGAACTGACTTCGGACGATAAAGCCGCTTAACCGACGCTTTTCCAGCGAAGTTCACAGAGTTCACAGAGTCCGTATGGGGCTTTTCGATGGTGGTGTAAGCGGCGTCTCTAACGTCTTTCCACTTCCAGTCAAACTGCACTTCGGTAATGGCAGGCCCTGTTTTTAAAGGCTTCATAATGACATCTACGGTGCCAAAGTCGTTGATTGATTTAGGGGCTGGGTTAAGCACTCATCGCTTAAATCCACTCTAGAATTCATACGACTTTTTGTCATCAGCACCAAGGAGGCTCGATGAAGCGAAAACGGCTGCTTTAGAGCAAAAGCACGTTGACCCGCTAGGGACTTTTCCATATCAAAGTAAGCAGTAAAAGGAGTGCTCTGTCAGTGATCAAGTAATTTCCCGTTATGTCGAAGCCAATAGGCTTCATTGGAAATTTCTGTACAGGAGCATAAAATGCACCCCATTATCTATGATGTCGCCGTCTCGCTTGACGGTTTCATATCTGGCGAGTCCGGAGACATTTCAAAATTCGCACATGAAGGTCCGGCTGTTGAAGATTACGCAAAGCGGCTTGCCTACTACAAAACCGCAATCATGGGTCGAAAGACCTATGAGTTTGGGTATGATTTTGGTCTGAAACCCGGACAAAACCCCTATCCTCACATGGAAACAATTGTGTTCTCTAACACATTGCAGGTGCCTGACGGATCGGAGATTTCCGTTCGCAAACGTCCTGCGTCTGAAGATATCCGAGAAATAGCACGCAATTCAGCCGGATCTGTTTACCTTTGCGGTGGTGGAGATTTCTCCGGTTGGATGCTGGATCAGGGGTTGATTGACCGAGTGGTCCTAAAGCGAGCACCATGCCTCTTCGGGACTGGCACGGGGCTATTTGGAAAAATGTCACATTCTCTTAACATGTCTCGGATCAATACAAAAACCTATGAGAATGGGTATATTCTGGAAGAATTCGAAACATAAATTAGCATCTTGAAGCGGGCAGTCAGGCTATCTGTTCGATTGTCTGCTTCGTCCGCACTGTGTCAATTAATACGAGGTGCGGCCAATGGCATATCAGGTGGCACAAACGGTCTTTTCAGGCCCATTTGGTTGTGTCGTGATCGTTCGGCACGGTTTTATCTGACGTCGGCAAAGTTCACACAATTCTCACTTCCCCCAAGGTCTCTGCAGACAAGCGCGGTGCCCGGTCAAAGTTCACACAATTCACACCCGTCTTCGCAAGGGGCGAATACTCTTGGCCATGGCACATTCCTGCCAAGATAGACGCAGATTGATATTCAAATTTGAGAAAGAGCCGCGCTGAAAATATCACAGCGATGGCGGTGTAGGAAAGCGTTTCATCGTCATAGTTGGTTAAGGTCCTTGGCATTATCACTGTTTCGCGCCTATATTCGCGCTTATAGAGATTCACAGGACTCCAAATATGAAAAAGCCATTCTTGCAAGCGACAGCTCTGGTACTGACTGTAGCGCTGTTGCCCGCGACCACCTCTGCGATTTCCGCTGTCGACGCGAATACCTATCGCGAGATGGAGCAGTTTATGAGCGTGTTTGACCGGGTACGCACGGATTATGTCGATCAAGTGGATGATGCAGACCTGATCAAGGGCGCGATTAATGGCATGCTGGGCAGCCTTGATCCGCACAGCAGCTTTTTGGATGCGCGCGATTTTGAAAATCTGCGGACACAGACAGACGGCAATTATGGTGGTCTTGGTCTGTCGGTCACGATGGAAGATGGTGCCGTAAAAGTCATTGCCCCGTTCAAGGATACACCGGCAGATAAAGCAGGCGTGAAGGCCGGCGACTATATCACCCATATCGATGGTTCACTCATCTATGGCGGTTCGCTCGATGAAGCTGTGGAAGAAATGCGCGGCAAGCCAGGTTCGCCGATTAAATTGACAATCGTTCGGCCGGGCCGGGACAAGCCATTTGATGTGTCGATGAACCGGGCCGTCATTGATCTCAAGCCGGTAAACTGGGAAGTGAAAGACAAGGTCGGTGTGATCAGCATTACCAGCTTCTCGAACGATACCGGTGCAGACGTGAAAGCTGCGATTGTCGCCATTGACAAGTCACTGGGCAAGAAGCCGCTGGGCTATATTCTGGACATGCGCTCCAATCCGGGCGGTCTGCTCGATGAAGCGGTCAATGTCTCTGACGTCTTCCTGTCACGCGGTGAGATTGTGTCGCAGCGTGGCCGTGGTAAGTCCGATATTGAGCGGTATTTTGCTAAAACCGGCGATGCGGCCAACGGCCTGCCGGTCATTGTTTTGATTGATGCAGGCTCTGCCTCGGCTTCGGAAATTGTTGCCGGCGCTCTGCAAGACCATCATCGCGGTCTGGTCATGGGCGAACGCAGCTTTGGTAAGGGATCCGTCCAGACATTGCTGCCCCTGTCCAACACCTCGGCGCTGCGCCTGACCACGGCGCGTTATTACACGCCGTCCGGAAAATCGGTGCAGGAAGGCGGCATTGAGCCAGATATCATGGTCCCGCAATTGTCTGACCCGGATTACAAGACCCGTCCGCGGTTCCGCGAATCTGATCTGCGCAAGCATCTCATTAACGAGGTGAAGCTGGAAGATGATGTGCTGGAAGAAGATGCAAAGGACGATCCGCGCTTCACGAAAACAGCGGAAGAGCTGGAAAAAGAAGGCATTGAGGATTTCCAGTTGCACTATGCGCTGCAAGCTATCGGGCGTTTGGGACCAGAAGGTTTGAAAGTGGCGATGAACAAGGCGGCAGCGAAAAAGTCAGCGAAACCGGTAACCGCTAAAAACTAGGAAGCCGGATATGGCCTTTTCCCGTGCAGCCCTTTGGCTGTCTCTGATCGTTCCCGGCGCTTTGCTTGGCGGGGCTCTGATCAGCCAATATGTCTTTGGCCTCTATCCCTGCGAAATGTGCATGTGGCAGCGCTGGCCGCATTTGGTCGCGATCATCTTGGCGATGGGGGCGATGGCTCTGCGTGGCCATAAGCTATCAAAATTTATCGTCGCTGATGCAGCGTTGGCGATATTGGTCAGTGGGCTAATTGGCGGATTTCACGCCGGGGTTGAATATGGATGGTGGGAAGGGATTACGTCCTGTGCCACCACCGTGCCAGCGGGCGGCGATATGCTCGATTCGATTATGAATGCGCCACTGGTGCGCTGTGACGTTGCGCCTTGGTCGCTCTTTGGTATTTCGCTAGCCGGGTTTAATTTCCTCTTGTCTGTTGGCGGTGCGATCCTCATCTTGGTCTTATTGGCAATGGGCCGAAAGGATGCGTGATGGCTGAAGAAACATTAGGCAAAACCAAACCGGATATCGCCTCGATGATCCGCGTCAATCAGGCCGGTGAATATGGTGCAGCACAAATATATAAAGGCCAGCTAGCCGTTATGGGCGACGATGCGCCGGACAGCAGCGCTATCCATCATATGGCAGAGCAGGAAGAACGCCATCTTGAGGCTTTTGACCGGATGATTGTCGAGCGCAATGTCCGGCCAACGATATTGCAGCCCTTTTGGCAGGTTGCCGGATATGCGCTTGGTGCGGGAACAGCGATTATGGGGCCGCGCGCCGCCATGGCTTGTACCGCCGCGGTCGAAACCGAAATTGACCTGCATTATCAGGAGCAGATGGAGCAGCTGGAATCCGAAAATGAGCCAGAGCTGCTCAGTAAGATTGCGGAGTTTCGTGAAGAAGAACTCGAGCATAAACAGACAGCGATTGAATCGGGTGCTGAAGAGACGCCAGGTTATCCGGTATTGAGTGCCGCCATTCGACTGGGCTGCAAGGTTGCGATCGGGCTTTCCAAACGAATTTAATTGGTCAAACGTTTCTGACTGGATTATTGCTCTTCAGCGCGGGTTCATTCAGTCGCTGGCAAAGGATTATCATGATTAAAACCGCTCTTTTTTCCGCCCCACTGCTGCTCGCAGCCGGTATGTTCGCAACCCCGGCAATGGCGCAGGATGCGGCTGGTGACCGGGTCAATCAGCTGGTTATTTATGGCGACGACCCCTGTCCGCAAAGCACCGATGGTGAGATTGTTGTCTGCGCGCGCAAGGATGAATCGGAACGATATAGGATTCCCGAGACATTGCGGGCCGATCCCAATAACCCAAAAAATGATGCATGGGCGGAACGTGTCCGTTCTTATGAATATGTTGGTAAAAGTGGGACACAAAGCTGCTCCCCGACGGGCGCTGGCGGTTTCACCGGTTGTACGCAGCAATTGCTGACACAGGCTTATGCCGAAAAAGGGCAGGATGATACGGTCAACTGGGGCCGGTTAATCGAAGAAGAACGCCAGAAACGCCTCGCCCGAATTGATGGCGAAGCCGAAGCGGTCGAAGAGCGGCTGCGCGAAATTGAAGCACAGCGTGAGGCCCGCGAAGCCGGTGCCGCCGAAGCGCGCGCGCGGTTGGAAGCGCAAGATGCCGAAGCGCTACAAGCCGAACGTGCCGGCAATGATTTGGCAGTTCCGCCGGGAGCAGACGAAACGCCGCCGCCTGTTCCTGCGGATGATGAAAGTCAGTAAAACGCCTAATTTCCAGAATTCAGGCTTTTGAAGGATTGTTTGAAATCTTCCCTTGATTGAATTTCTAACAAATCATCCAACGTATCTTTGAAGCTGAATGATGTAACGGCCCAACCCTCTTTCCCTCGGTAGAATTTTAGCTCGGCATAGAGCGCATATTTTTCCTGAAATACGATATAGCTATGCTCGACATATTTGTTCGACGCATTTCGTGAGCTAATTAACTCCCAACCCTCCACTTTGCCGTAATTGATGAGGAATGTGTCGAGAGTTTGGATTAGGTTTATTTTTTCCGCTGGTCCGGTCTCAACCAAAGGTGCTTTGACGAGCAAGTTTTCTATTGTGCTCTTAGCGTCTCCTTTCTTGAGGTCGCCCATAATCGAATCTGCTATGCTCTCGGGCGTTGCCTGCGCAAAAGAGGGTGCCGCGATGACAAGGCTAGCGATTGCCAGCGTGGTTCGAAAGATGTTCACCCTATTTCTTCCCTTCAATCCAGCGGTTTACCTGCGCCTCTAATATATCGAGCGGCACTGCGCCTTGGCCCAGCACCACGTCATGAAATTCGCGCAGATCAAATTTCGCACCGAGTTGCTCGGTCGCTTTTGTCCGTAGTTCGCGGATTTTCAGTTCACCCATTTTATAAGCCAGCGCCTGTCCGGGCCAACTGATATAGCGGTTCACCTCAGCCTCGATATTGGCGGGGCTCAGGGCCGTATTATCGGTCATGAAATCAATTGCCCGCTGCTTGCTCCAGCCTTTGCTGTGGATGCCGGTATCCACCACCAAGCGGGTCGCGCGCCACATTTCATAGGACAGTCGGCCCATATCTTTAGCGGGCGTATCATAGAGGCCCATTTCAATGCCAAGTCGTTCTGAATAGAGGCCCCAGCCTTCGACAAAGGCAGTGAAAAATGCGCCGTGCTTGCGGAAGTCAGGCATGTCGAGTTCTTGTTGCAGGGCGATCTGCATGTGATGTCCGGGCACCGCTTCATGGACGCTCAGCGCGGGAATTTCCCAGAAGGGCCGCTGGTCCAGCTTGGAAGTGTTGACATAGTAGAAACCGGCAATGCCAACATCCGGCGATCCCGGATTATAATAGGCCGTGGTTGTGCCTTCTGCGGTTTCAGCCGGGATTTCCTTGATGCCATAAGGCAAGCGCGCCAGTTTGCCGATGATGGACGGCATTTTGCCATCGATCAGCTTGGTCACCCGTGCGACTTTTTCCATCAGCTCTTCAGGCGTTTTGGCATAATATTTGGGGTTGGTGCGAAGGTCCTCGATAAATGCCTCGCGACTTTCAAAGCCGGCTTTTTTCGCAACCTGCACCATCTCGGCACGGATGCGGGCAACTTCGGAAACGCCGATATTGTGGATTTCGTCCGCTGACTTTTCGGTCGTCGTCATCTGGCGGATCCGGAAATCGTAATATTTATCACCACCGGGTTGGGCAGACACACCCGGAGCCTTGGCGCATTTGGGCGCATATTGAGTCTCATACCAGTCGAGATGCTCTTTCAGCGCCGGTGTAATGACCGTGTTGATCGTTTCGGCTGCACTAGCAGCGAGCTGGTCAAAACTGGCCTGATCAATGCCATCAGGTTTAGTGCGCTCAAACGGATCGAAGAAGCGCGATTCCTTTGGATCTTCCTTGATCAGTCCGGAAATGCTGGTTTCATAGCCGACCATCGAAACGCACGGTTGGACATAGCCGCCTTTCAGCGCCTGATTCGCAACCGATAGTGACTGGCTGTGGATCGCGCCATATTTCTTCAGCCGATTGATATAAGTCTGATAATCCTGCGCGTTGCGAAAGGGCAGGTTGTTTTGCATGCTTGCAAAACTTTGATGCCAGCCACCGCGATTGGTGAAATTGATCGTGCGCTGGCCATAGGTGCTGGCCTCGACCTGTTCGGACAGGCTGCGGTGGAGGATACCGAAATTAGTTTTGTCGTCTTCCGAAAGGCTGTTTTGATCAATCTTGTCGAGCTGACTGAGCCAAGCCTTGGCTTTCTCAACTCTCTTGTCTTCGCCCGCAAGGCTGTAGTCGCTCACCCGGCCATCCGGATCATCAACGCCTAGCGAAGACGCAAATTCGGGATATTGTTCCAGACTATAGGCCCAGAAATCATCGATAATCTGGTGCAGCTCCGATGACTTTGGCGTGTCACCGTCCTGTGCATGGATCGGCGCGCTGAACGCCAGCGCCGATAATGAAACCAATATTGTGAAATGTCCCCGGCGCATAAAGCCCTCCTCCAAAAAATATCTCTTGTAACTATCGTGGATATTCGGCGGCTGGTGTCAAGCGCCATGTTTATTTGCGCGGCTATATAAGCTGTTCGCGCAGTGCCATGGCTTGCTCTCTCGGAATATCGTTGATTTTGAGCGGGGACATGGCTGAACCGCCAGCTATCCCCACTGTCACGGTGGCAAGATCAAGCGGATGGTCCAGCGGTGACTGGCTGATGTCGACCGTTTGAATCTTGCGGATCGGCAATATCGTCAGCTTGCGCCGCCACCATCCGGCGCGGACAAAGAGCTGCGTCGCGGTCAGCGCATATTGATGATAGCGCCAGTTCAGGAACATCACCGCGATGATCGGAATGGCAAGTAATATCAGCGCATACAGGCCGGGATGAACGAAAAGGCCATTGCCTATACTGACCGCACTCAGGACGATGGTCAGTATCACAGCATCGCGCCACCAAAGCGCAGCATCAACGCGCTGGAATTGCAGATCGGGCGTGACATTGGCGATATTGGTCTCGGCCAATATTGGATCAACTTCTTCTATCTGGGCACAGGGCGCCGCGCTATGGTCGCTCTCTCCGCTGCCATCGCTGGCAAGGGACTGGAACTTCAGATGATGCCAGCCAAAGCGCTGACGGATCGGACTGGTTCGCAGAATCGCCGCCTGCACGCGGTGGATTGGCATCACCATATCGGTAAGTGTGAACAGCCCCCGCCGACGCCGAAAACCCGGCTGGCCGGTGTCCACACGATCCAGGCGGAAGCCATATTCGCGAATAAAGGTCCGGATGATACCGCTGCCTATGCCAACGGCGATCAGCGAAATCAGCGCGCCAACAGCCCCGGCAATTTGCGCGGTAAAGCTGAGCCCGTTGACCACATCCTGTTCGGACAATTGCTCTGCCCAATACCAGGGATTGAAAAATTCATCCGGCAACAGGAAGTCGAGATTCTGGGCAATGGCCGCCAATATGGCGAGCAGGACGAAGGAAAAGTTGAACAGTCCGGCAATGAATATCCGGCGGTTGTCCATGGCAAAAATCGGCGGGCGTGCGTCTGTTTCCGAACTGTCGATAGCCCCATCGGTCCTATCCGAACCACTGGCGGCAATCCCTGATTTATAGTCGCGCAATGCGTCCCTGAGCGCTTGCGCGTCTGCCAGGGCCAGTGCATCCAGCTTGCCATCTTCGCCCGCTGAAGCACCGGTTTCCAGCTTCACTGTGGCGAGACCCAATATCCGGCTGACCAGTTTCTGCTCCAGACTGACGTCCTGTATCCGGTCAAACGGGATGGAGCGATTATTGCGGCTGATGAGACCGCTTTTGATGCGGATTTCCTTAGGCCCAATATGATAGGTGAAGCGCGACCAGATTAATGCTGTTACGCCGATAATGATGGTCATCAGGGCGAGGGCGGCCAGGCCGGCATAGACGATATTCTGATCGAACACGCTGAAATAGAGCACGCCCATGGCGATCAGATTCTGACCGATGGCGGAAACCGATTTCAAAATGATGCTGAGCGGATGCAGGCGGCGGAAGGATGTGTCATCATCCGTTTCCTGCACCATGGCTTCTGCCGATGTTATGGGCGCGTCATTCATATCATGTCTTGGCGAATATGGCCCTTGATAGTATCGCGCATGGATTCCGCATCTGGCGTGCTAAGGCCCGGTAAAGTGACGATGCTGTTATGCGTTCCGGCAGTGTGGACGATCAAGGTCGACAGCCCGAACATGCGCTGAAACGGTCCTTGCGCCACATCGATATGCTGGATGCGGTTAAAGGGCACGATGGTGTCGGTCCGCCACATGAAGCCACGAAGCACGCGCAATTGCTCGTCGCCCATGTCATAGCCCCAGCGGCGATAGATACGACCAGGAAGCATTACGAAAAGGAAGAGCGCGAACGCAGCGACCGGCCCGATGATCGATCCGGCGGCTAGAGGCAGTTCATTGCGGATCGCGAATTCGACAATCACCGCCGCGATGAATAAAATGCCGGTCATTATCCCAACATTCAGGCGGATGAGGGATTTTTGCGGTGGATGAAGCGGCGTCAGCCCCTGATTATAGGCCCGCGCCTTGTCCTGTTCCATTTCCGCGAGAGGGTCGTCGATGGTAGAAACGGTTTCTGTCATTGCCAGACTATGCCGCAGCTGTGTTATTTAGGCAAGACAGATAGGTCTTCGTGCTAACGTGCCAGTGCTGTTTCGGCTTCGTCAGTCAGCGTCTTGATAATATCCGCAACGCTTTCCTCGGCCTTGACCATGCCGACCGACTGTCCGGCCATCACGCTGCCAGTTTCGACATCACCATCAATCACAGCCTTGCGCAGAGCTCCGGCCCAGAAATGTTCAATCTGCAACTGCGCCTCGCCCATTTCAATCTCGCCAGCGTCGAGCAGCTTGGCGACCTCAATCTGCTTGCGGGTGAATTCCTCGGTGCCTTTGTTCTTCAATGCGCGCACCGGGATGACCGGCAGGCGTGGATCAACTTGAACGCTGGTTATAGCATCGCGGGCATTGCCGCGCATGAAGGCTTTTTTGAAATCGGGATGGGCAATCGATTCATGCGCGCAGACAAAGCGCGTGCCGAGCTGAACACCGCTTGCACCCATTTCGAGATAAGCGCCAATCATCTCGCCGGTGCCAATACCGCCAGCAACAAAGACCGGCAATTGATCGGCAATTTGCGGCAGGATTTCTTGCGCGAGCACAGAGGTAGAGACCGGCCCGATATGACCGCCCGCCTCCATGCCTTCGATGACAATGGCGTCCACGCCAGAGCGGATGAACTTCTTGGCCAGCGCCATGGCAGGGGCAAAGCAAATCACCTTCGCGCCAATTTCCTTGATCGCCTCGAGGCTGCCCTTCGGTGGAAGACCACCGGCAAGAACCACATGGCTGACGTCATGATTGCCGCAGGTTTCGATCAGCTTCATCAGGTCGGGATGCATGGTGATAAGGTTGACGCCAAAGGGCTTGCTGGTCAGTTTTTTCGTCTCTGCAATCTCGGTATCGAGCAATTCCGGGGTCATCGCGCCGCAGGCAATGACGCCAAAGCCGCCTGCATTGGAAATCGCGCTAACGAGGTTGCGCTCGGACACCCAGCTCATCGCGCCGCACATGATCGCGGTTTCGCTGCCCAGCAGGTCTGTACCGCGTTGCATTAAAGTGGAGAGTTTTGATTGGGTCATAGATCAACTTTATTCAGAAGGGTTTACGATAAATTAGAGCTCAGCCTGTATCTGTTTGCACTTGTCTTTAAGGAGGTTAGATGTCGGAATCTACAAAGGTATTCTTTGGCGCGATACTTTTTTCGGTCTATGGGCCGTTTCTCTTATACACCTATAAGTTTCCAATCCATGCTCAGCTAATCGCAAGTAGATTGGGTATCCGAAAAGTTTTCTTAATGGATAGAGACCTTGAGCCGACGTTCTTCACCCTAGGCATGGGCCTGTTGTTTTGTTTTATCGCGTTGTTCGCAATGTACAGACTTTTAACAATGAAACACCATTAAGCTGCATCCTCTGCATCCAGGCCATAGGCAGTGTGAAGCACCCGCAGCGCCAATTCGGTATAATCTTCCTCGATCAACACGCTGACCTTGATCTCGGATGTCGTAATCGCCTGAATATTAACGCCGCGATCGGCGAGCGATTTAAACATGGTCGAGGCGACACCGGCATGGCTTTTCATACCGACACCGACGACTGAGATTTTCGCGACATTCGTATCGGAAATCAGCCGGTTATAACCGATGCTCTCCTTAGCGGTCTCGAGTACCTGCATGGTCCGGTCGAGATCGCTGGTTGGCGCGGTAAAGGTCACATCGGTCTCGCCTTTTTCGCGGCCGACATTCTGAATGATCATATCCACATTGATGGCGGCTTCCGCCAGCGGTTCAAAGATATTTGCCACAGCACCCGGTTGGTCGGGCACGCGGGTCAGGGTGATTTTGGATTCATTCTTGTCATGGGCAATACCCGTTATGAGTTGACGCTCCATATCCTCTTTCTCCATTTCACTTTCGCTGACGATCATCGTTCCCGGCAGATCATCAGCACTCGGTGCGCCATCCTCGGTAAAGGAGGACAGCACCTGAATACGCACATTTTCTTTCATCGCCAGGCCGACCGAGCGCGTCTGCAGCACTTTCGCGCCGACGCTGGCCAGTTCCAGCATTTCTTCGAAGGTCACGGTTTTCAGCTTGCGCGCCCGTGTTACAATGCGCGGGTCGGTCGTATAAACGCCGTCGACATCGGTATAGATATCGCAGCGGTCGGCTTTGACCGCTGCCGCAATCGCAACCGCGCTGGTATCAGATCCGCCGCGCCCCAAAGTCGTTATCCGGCCATCTTGACTAATCCCCTGAAAGCCCGGGATGATCGCGATTTCACCGCTTTCCATAGAGGCGGTCAAGTCATCGGCATCAATGGTTTCGATCCGCGCCTTGCTATGCGATTCGATCGTGCGGATCGGCATTTGCCAACCCAGCCAGCTGCGCGCCTTGGCACCCAGCGATTGCAGGGCAATGGCTAGCAGGCCGGATGTGACTTGCTCGCCGCTGGCGACTACAACGTCATATTCCGCAGCATCGTAAAGCGAGCTGGCTTCGCGGCAGAAATTGACCAGCCGGTCGGTGTCACCTGCCATGGCTGAGACGACGACAGCGACTTCATGCCCGGCATCGGCCTGTTGCTTGACGATTTGCGCAACCCGGCGGATACGTTCGATCCCCGCCATCGACGTGCCGCCAAATTTCATCACTATCCGTGCCATGATGCCTGTTATCTGTCTTTCTGTTGAAAAAGGGTCTGAACGAGACGCGCAGGCTGTGATAAAGAGAGGATATGACAAACGCAAGCATCAGCAAGAGCCCAAGCACTGATCAGCTTTCAGGCACAACCAAAAGCACGATAAACCCACAAGAAGCCGCGCATTTTGGTGCCTTAGCGGCGGACTGGTGGGACTCGAACGGGTCGTCGGCCATGCTGCATCGGCTCAATCCGGTACGGCTCGGCTATATAAGGGATGCGATCAACCTGCATTTCGGCGTCGAAGCCACTGATTTGCGGCCACTGGCGGGCAAACGTGGGCTGGATGTAGGCTGCGGCGCCGGGCTGGTTTGCGAGCCTCTGGCGCGGATGGGCGCGTCGGTTACTGGTCTTGATGCTGCGCCGGAAAATATCGCTGCGGCCAAAGCCCATGCGGAGCCCCAGCAGCTGGATATCGACTATCGCAATATCGCGATCGAAAAGTTCGGTGAGAGCGGCTTTGATCTGGTGACTTCGCTCGAAGTGATCGAACATGTTGATGATAGCGATAGTTTTGTGGCGGGATTGGCCAATGCGTTGGCGGATGATGGCTTGATGATCCTGTCGACGCCCAATCGCACCGCGATGTCGAAACTGATGTTGGTAGATCTCGCTGAAATGACGGGACGCATTCCCAAGGGGACACATCATCATGATCAGTTTTTCACGCCGGTTGAGCTGGAAAAACTGCTCGGGCAGGCGGGCCTGCAGGTGATCGATACCACAGGAATATCATACAGCCCGGCTCATGGTTTTTCGTTGTCGGACAATCTGGCGCTCAATTATTTGATGACAGTGGTGCGAGGATGAGCGCCACAGTTCGTCCTTATGTCGTGGCGGATAAGGCTGCCTGCCTGGCTTTGTTCGACAGCAACGTGCCGCGTTATTTTGATGCGAGCGAGCGCCCCGCCTTTGCTGATTTTCTGGACGGGCCAGACGGGGATTATTTTGTCCTTGAGCGGGACTCTCAAATCTGCGGTTGCGGCGGTTTTGCGAGAGAAGATCGCGGGCAGGCGCATTTCACCTGGGGCATGGTCGATAATGCTCATCATGGTTCCGGGCTTGGCCGGATGCTCGCGGAATATCGTCTGCAAGCGATTGAATCGTCTGGCAGATTTCAGGAAGTGGAGCTTTTCACGACGCCGCAAATTGCGCCTTTCTTCGCAAAATTCGGTTTTAAAACCATGGGTGTCGAGAAAGATGGCTTTGCGCCGGATATGGACAAGGTACAGATGCTCAAGAAACTGACTGTGGCGGAACAGGCCGGTTAGGGTGACAAAACGAGATCCGCGCATCGACGATTATATTGATAAGGTGCAGGATTTTGCCAAACCGATATTGCTTCATCTGCGCGCTTTGGTGCATCAAGCCTGCCCGGACATTGAAGAGGCGATGAAGTGGAGCATGCCGTTTTTCACGCTGGGCGGCAAAAATCTTTGTAACATGGCCGCTTTTAAAGAGCATGCTGCATTCGGTTTCTGGGAAGGTTTGAATGTCGAAACGCCTAAAGCCGGAGAGGCGATGGGTCACTTTGGACGGATAGAATCATTGGATGATTTGCCGCCCGATAGCGAGCTGATTGAGATGATTATCTCGGTCGCCAAACGGCTGGAACAGGGTAGTAGTCCTAAAGTTCGACCTGCTAGATCGAAGCCGGTGAAGGTGCCGCCATTACCGGATGATCTTGCCGAGGCGATAACGGCCAACGCGACCGCACAAAGGTGTTATGACGGTTTTGCACCCGGCCAAAAGCGCGATTACATTGAATGGGTGATCGAAGCGAAGCGGAAGGAAACGCGGCAACGCCGGATTGCCCAAGCGGTTATATGGATGTCCGAGGGCAAGGATAGAAACTGGAAATATCGCTGACGGAATAACGGACGATCAATCAGCTTTCCGGCAGGCTGTAGTCAATCGTATAGCTATGCTTTCCCTCGACATTTTGAATATCCATAGTTCCGCTAATGCCGCTTAGCTCATCGGTGCCGCTGTCCGGGACGATGACGATCGAAAGGTCCTGACTATCTTTGGTCATCGTACCGCGATGGGTGACGATGAAGCTTCCCTGCTTCCCGTTTAGCGAGCCAGTGATGGTTTCCAGAGCAACATAGACGCGTGCGCCAGTGGCTTCGTTGCCGCCAGCCATCATCTGGCCCGTGCTGGTTCCAGTCAAGTCGCCGGTGAAGGTCTTGTTAAGCGCCATGCGCGCCGGGCTTTCGCCTTCGCCGGAGACTGGCTTCACATCAACTTCGAAAGCGCCGCTGCCATGATGCATTTTCATTTCCTCCGCTACCGCCGGACCAGCTGCCATTAGGGAGGCTGTGACCGCAAAAATAAAAGGGCTTCTTGCTATCAAAAGTCCACTTTCTCGTAATGGGCGGGGGGCGTGATGACTTCCATGCGCTCTGACAATAATGGCCGGAAAGAGGGCCGCGATTTGAACATCGCATACCAGGCCTTGGTCTGCTCATGGCCGGTCCAGTCAATCCCGCCGAGATAATCCGCGACGGAGATTTGTGCCGCGGCGGTCAGGTCCGCGAGGCTCATCGTCGCGCCGGCCAGCCAGCTGCGATGGTCGATCAGATAGTCGATATAATCGAGATGGACATTGGCGCGGCGCATCGCTTCGCGCAGCATTTTGGCATCGGGTGGTTGACGGTGGACAATGCGCTTGTGCATCCGTTCGTATAATAGAGGCGCGGTGACATCGCCGTAAAACTGTTCATCAAACCAGGCAACGAGCCGTCGGATTTCGGCCCGGTTGGTCGCGGTGCCGTTGATCATCGGGGTCTTTTCGACGGTCTCTTCAATATATTCGCAAATCGCGATGCTATCGACAAGGACAATATCCCGTTGATCGTGCCGCATAACCGGTGTGCGGCCAGCCGGGTTCATATCCAGAAATTGATCCCGCTGTTCCCAGGGCGATTCGCGCACCAGCTCATAGCCGACGGATTTCTCGCCCATCAGCAGGCGGACTTTGCGCGAAAACGGACAAAGAGGAAATTGGAATAACTGCCACATATTGTTGCTGTTAATCGGGTTTGTGCTGCGGGGGAAGGGGCTTGATGCCTGAAACTGTCAATAGCGGGTCAGGCGCCCGGATATAGGCTATGGTTAGGCGCTATTCGCGCTCTTCCATCCGGCGTTTCATTCTTTCCCCCATGGCTTTGAGCTGCGGAAGCAAGGCGCCAAATTCACTGGCCATGATCCCCATCATTGCGGTGCCAGTGCGCATCTTGTCTTCCATATCGGCATTGAAATTCGGGTTATCGCCTGCGGCCAGATCGCCCAGAGTGGCGTCGGGATCAATAAGAGAAAATGTATCGCGATCATCCATGCCTTCAGGCACGGCTTTCTCCATTGCGCTGGCAAATTGGCCAATGGGCAGGTCCATCATCGCGGTCATAAAGCCAGACATCATGGCAACCATGCCGTCTTGAAAAGCGGGATCATTGAGTTTCTCGATCATCTCGGATTCAGGTGCCTCGTCTTGGGCGGAGGCAGGTGCGGCAAGACTCATAGATACCGCCAAAAGGGGAAGAGCAAGAAAATGTCGCATAAAGCCTCCTAGATCATTGTCGTTAGACTCCGTCTAGCAAGCTGCATCTGAGTCAAAGCTGAACCCACAAAGATTCTGCCAGCAACTATTGTAAACAGTTGTAACGAGAACGAGAGGGCTATCGCGTTCAGCCAGACTTATAGATCGCCAAGCGGTTCCTGGAAGGATCGAGACATTCAAAACGCCGACCGCCAGGATAAGCGAAAATCTCTTTGACGATTTCACCTCCCGCCGCTTTCACCTGCGCCAGAGCGGTTTCAAGATCATCCGTTTCAAAGGTCGGCATGGGTGCTGCTGGTTCCTCGCCAGTGGCGAGGCCAATTTGTACGGGCCCGCCTTCGACCGCCGCATATTCTGGACCATAATCGGTAAAGGCAAAGCCAAACGCTTTTTCGTAAAAGGCCTTGCTCGCGCCAAGATCGGACGCTTTCATTTCCATATAATTGGGAGTGATTTTTGGCATGGTTTTGGCTCCTATTGATAGGGAAGCAGATTTGGGTGCACAGGAGACAAGGCCGGTAAGCCCAAGCAGGCCAATCCCTGCCACCACATTGCGCCGATCTGTCATAGATCAGTTATAGCAGAAGGTGAGATCAAAACAAGAACATAGAGGGTGCAGGTCTAAGACGTTTTGGTCTAGCCAAATTTCGGGTGGCCGCTACGTCGCTCCAAGGTTACTACGTCTCGCCATTGCCCAGCCAAAGGCCCAAAGGTCATTTTCCCAATCCGTTCCCTGCGACCCAAGGTTTTAAAACCGGCTTTTTGGTGCAGCTGCATACTCGCTTCATTCTCGGGAAAAATACCAGCAGTCAGGGTCCAAATACCTTGATCTTCGGAGGCCGAGATTATGGCTTGTAGGAGCGCCATGCCGATTCCCATACCCATGAATTTTTTGCTGACATAGACACTTTCTTCGGCAACTCCTGCATAGACGCAGCGCGAAGACGTCGGACTTAACGCTGCCCATCCCGCTAGCTCGGCGTTTACAAAGGCGCCGAGGCGGGGTGTTTCCAGGTGACTCTGGTCCCACTCATCCCAACTTGGTGCGCGTTCCTGAAATGTCGCGTGACCGGTATCCATGCCTTGCTGGTAGATATCCAGAATAGCATCAGCATCGGCGGCCGTGAGGCTTTGAACAACAACATCTGTCGTCGTCGTCATTGCAACTGGCTCACTCCGCAGCCTCAATCGCTTCACTATCCGACAGGGGATGATCCAATCGGTTCACCATCTCCTTCGGACAAACCTGCCAGAAGCGTTCGCGCCAGCGGTCCCAGTCGCGCAAGATCGTTTCCGACCAATTGCTGTCGGTGGTCCGGTGATGGGCTTCGATCAGGGATTTGAGATGCTCTTCCCAATAGTCGCTGTCCAGCCGCTGCCAGATGATGCTTTCGGGATTGGCATGTTTCTCAAAATCACGATCGAGATCTAGGATGAAGGCCATGCCGCCGGTCATACCAGCGCCAAAATTATTACCAACCGCGCCGAGGATCACTGCATTGCCGCCGGTCATATATTCGCAGCCATTGGCACCGCAGCCTTCCACAACCACATCCGCGCCGCTATTGCGGACGGCAAACCGTTCGCCGGCTTGTCCCGCTGCAAAAAGCTGACCAGAAGTCGCGCCGTAAAGCACGGTGTTGCCGATAATTGTATTGGCCTTGCTGTCGAGCGGAGAGCTTACCATTGGACGCACGACAATCTTGCCGCCGGACAGGCCTTTGCCAACATAGTCATTGGCATCGCCAAAGACCTCCAGCGTGATCCCCTGACAGAGAAACGCGCCGAGCGATTGACCGGCACTGCCGCGTAGGCGGACATGGACATGATCTTCGTTTAGCGCGGTCATGCCATATTTGGCGGTCACTTCGGCGGAAAAGCGCGTCCCGACCGCGCGATGCGTGTTGCGTACGGTATAAGTGAGCTGCATTTTCTCGCGGCGTTCGAAAACCGGTTTTGCATCGGCAATCATCTGGGCGTCGAGACTGTCGGGCACTTCATTGCGGTGGGTGGGTAGATTGAACGTCCGCTCGGTATCGGGGGCATCGACCTTTGCAAGGATCGGGTTGAGGTCGAGATCATCCAGATGCTCGGCTCCGCGACTGACTTGCCGCAGCAATTCGGTGCGCCCGATGACTTCTTCCAATGTCCGGTAGCCGAGCCGTGCGAGAATTTCACGAACCTCTTCGGCCATATAAGTCATCAGGTTGATGACCTTTTCCGGTGTACCGGTGAATTTCTCGCGCAGTTTTTCATCCTGCACGCAGACGCCGACAGGGCAGGTATTACTGTGACATTGCCGGACCATGATACAGCCCATGGCGACAAGGCTCAGCGTGCCGAGGCCAAATTCTTCCGCGCCCAAAATCGCGGCGATGACAATGTCGCGGCCGGTTTTCAGGCCGCCATCGGTGCGCAGTTTCACGCGGTGACGCAGACCGTTGAGGGTCAGCACCTGATTGGCTTCGGTCAGGCCCATTTCCCATGGCGTACCCGCAAATTTAATCGACGTTTGCGGTGATGCCCCGGTGCCGCCGGTATTGCCGGAAATCAGGATCACGTCGGCATGGGCCTTGGCAACACCAGCGGCAATCGTACCGATACCAGCGGCGGAAACGAGTTTCACACAGACCCGCGCTTTCGGGTTAATCTGTTTGAGATCGTAAATCAGCTGGGCGAGATCTTCGATAGAATAGATATCGTGATGCGGTGGCGGGCTGATCAGCGTGACACCCGGCGTCGAGTGACGCAGCTTAGCGATAAATTCGGTGACCTTGAAACCAGGCAATTGGCCGCCTTCACCAGGCTTGGCGCCTTGAGCGACCTTGATCTCGACCTCTTCGCAAGCGCCAAGATATTCGGCGGTGACACCAAAACGGCCAGACGCTACTTGCTTGATTGGGCTGGAGGCATTGTCGCCGTTCTCGAATGGCGTGTAGCGGCGCTTTTCTTCCCCGCCTTCGCCTGATACGGATTTCGCACCAATGCGGTTCATCGCAATGGCGAGCGTTTCATGCGCCTCTGGGCTAAGTGCGCCGAGGGACATGCCGGGTGTGTTAAAGCGTTTGCGGATTTCGGTAATCGCTTCCACTTCGTCGATCGGAATCGGTTCTGGCGCGTAGTTAAATTCCATCAGGTCGCGTAGGTAAACAGGCTCCAGTTCGCGCACACCTTGGGAGAATTGCAGGTAAGAGGAGTAGCTATCATGCGCGACTGCGCTTTGCAGCAAGTGCATCAGATGCGCGCTATAGGCGTGAGCCTCTCCGCCATCGCGTTGCTTGTAGAAACCGCCGACTGGCAAACGCACAACCGCCGCTTCAAAGGCTGCCTCATGTTTTTCCTGCGCATTGATAAACAGCGATGCATAGCCTTCGCCGGAAATCTTGGTCGGCATGCCGGGGAACAAGTCGTTACACAGCGCACGCGACAATCCCACAGATTCAAAATTATAGCCGCCGCGATAGCTGGAAATGACGGCAATGCCCATTTTGGACATGATTTTGAGCAAGCCTTCATCCACCGCTTTCTTGTGACGGGCGATACAGTCTTCCAGAGTCAGGCCATCGAATAGACCGCGTTTATGGCGGTCTTCAATCGCTGCTTCCGATAGATAGGCGTTCACGGTGGTTGCGCCGACGCCGATGAGCACAGCATAGCAATGGGTGTCGAGACATTCGGCAGCGCGCACGTTGACGGAAGCATAGGCCCGCAATCCCTTGCGCACCAAATGCGTGTGCACGGCGGCGGTCGCGATGACCATCGAGATACACATATGATCTTCGTCGATATTCTCGTCGGTCAGGAAAATTTCGGTCTTGCCCTGACGCACCGCTTGTTCTGCTTCATCGCGGATCCGAGCAATAGCATCGCGCAATTCAATCGCGCCGCCAGTGTTGGACATGGTGCAATCAATTTCGGCTACCGCATCGCCAAAGCTGGCCTTGAGCCGCTCCCACGCACCACAGCTGAGCACAGGACTATCGAGCACCAGAACATTTTCATTCTGGCTGTCTTTTTCCAAAATATTCGCGAGATTGGAAAAGCGTGTGCGCAGGCTCATCACATGCCGTTCACGCAGACTGTCGATGGGCGGGTTGGTGACCTGCGAAAAATTCTGGCGGAAGAAATGACTGACCTGACGCGGTTTCAGGCTGATCACCGCAAGCGGTGTGTCATCGCCCATGGACCCAATGGCTTCCTTGGCATCCTCAACCATCGGGGCGAGGATCACCTCCATGTCTTCCAGTGTATGGCCGGCAGCGGTCTGGCGGCGGATCAATTCTTCCTTGGAGAAATTCATTCCTGCATCCGTCGGAGCAGGCGGCAAATCTTCCATCGTGCGGAAGCCTTTGACGCGCTCGGCATAGGGTTCCTCGGACGCGATTTGGTCTTTAATCGCTTTATCTGTGAAGACGACGCCTTCCTGTAAATCAACGGCGATCATCTCGCCGGGACCAAGCCGGCCTTTGTCGATAATCTGGCTTTCGGGAACCACGACCATGCCGGTTTCCGATCCGATGATCAGCAGATTGTCAGAGGTCTTGCTGTACCGCAGCGGCCGCAGCGCATTGCGGTCCACACCTGCCACCGCCCACCGACCGTCGGTCATCGCCAGCGCAGCGGGGCCATCCCACGGCTCCATAACGCTCGCCATATATTCATACATGGCTTTATGTGCAGGATCTATATCCGCTTCATTCTGCCATGCTTCCGGGACCAGCATCAGCTTGGCGGTCGGCGCATCACGGCCCGACCGACAGATGGTTTCAAACACCGCGTCGAGGGCAGCGGTATCGGACGCACCCGCCGGGATAACCGGCTTGATATCTTCCGAGTGATCACCAAAGGCGAGACTCGCCATTTTGATCTCGTGGCTTTTCATCCAGTTCTTGTTGCCGCGGATCGTATTGACCTCGCCATTATGGGCCAGCGTCCGAAACGGCTGAGCCAGCCACCATTGCGGGAAAGTGTTGGTCGAATAGCGTTGATGGAAAATCGCGACGCGGCTTTCAAACCGCTCGTCTGTCAGATCAGGATAAAATACCGACAGGGACTCCGCGAGGAACAGGCCCTTATAGATGATCGAACGGCACGACAGGCTGCAAATATAGAAATCATGAATCTGCGCGGCGACAACTTTCTTCTCAATCCGGCGGCGAATGAGATAGAGGTTTTTTTCGAACTCCGCAGCGCTCTGGCGCTCCGGCAACGGGCCGGCGATCATGATCTGCTCAATTTCAGGCCGCGTATTTTGCGCCTTCACACCAATGACCGACACATCGACCGGCACCTGCCGCCAGCCGTAGATTTTATACCCGGCTTCGATAATTTCCGCTTCGACAATGGTCCGGCAAGTTTCCTGCGCGCTGAGATCGGTACGCGGTAAAAAGATCATGCCGACCGCGAGCCGGTTGGGCATGACTTTATGACCGCTATCCGCAATCGCATCATCAAAGAAGCGCGCAGGCAGGTCGACATGCAGCCCCGCGCCATCACCGGTCATGCCATCCGCATCTACTGCGCCGCGATGCCACACCGCTTTCAGCGCATCAATTGCTGACGACACCACCCGCCGCGATGGCTTGCCATCAGTCGCCGCGACCAGTCCGACGCCGCAGGCATCGGATTCAAATTCAGGCCGGTACATGCCGGTTTCGGCAAGGCGTTTATGTTCGGGCGTTGGATAGTGGTGCGTCATATCAATTTCATTTCAGTAGGTGGAAACAGCATTTGGTGCCGCCGTTTATTTGCCGTTCGCCATTTTGGCTTTGGCGTTCTTCTGCGCCTTTTCCAGCGCTTCATAATATTTCTCAAAGGCGGTGTCGGAATCGGTGCTGAGTTTGTTGACTAAGTCTCGATCTTCCACTGACCAGTTGTCAGGGTCTTCCCAATCCGTGCTATCGTCAGCATTGTTAACGTCTTCCATAACCTCTTCGACCGAGCCAAATGCATCACCGGCACCAGGTATTTTGACGGGCGGTAAATGCGCTGTGGCTTCCTCTACCTTCTTCATGATCTCCGGCATGGCCTGCATCATTTCCGGGACCATCGTCATCATCGACTGCATCATTTCCGGATCGACAAAGACCATCATATAGTCCCGTGCAAAGGCGCTGCCGGTATCGGTGGCGAAAAAGCCGTTCATTTCGTTGAGTTGGCCAACCGTGAACTTGCGCGCGTAGATATTGGTCAATGCTTTGCGGACGGAGGGTTCCATGGTGATCATGATATTGACCATTTCATCCATTATCACCTTGGTCGAGATTTTTGTCCGCTCTGCATAGGCAGGATCCATTTCTGTCGCCATCTCGGCCAGCGTTTTTTCACCCATGCCATCGGGCATATCGCCTCTGGCAACGCCACCTGCTCCCGCCAGATCACCCATGCGCATATTGCCCATGCTCATCATCATCTGGTCCATCATCTGGTCCATGGTGCCCTTCATCATCCGCTCATACGTGCCGAGTGGGAAGAGATAATCGACAGTGCTTTTTGCCGCGTCGAGGCGGGCTGGGTCGATTGGTGCTGTTTCGGTTTCCGCTGTAGCTGATGTATCAGCATCTTGTGCGATGGCGGGGGCACTCAAAGCCAAAACCAACGAACTTACAGTAATCGCAAAATATTTTTTCATTTATAACTCCGAAATGGGGGCGCAGAATTTGAGGCCTAAATGGATGGCCAAAATAGGGTCGTCAGGCGGCCTCTTTTTCCGCCCTTGCTTTTTCACGCAAAAATTTGTGCATATGCTCGGTCACGTCGCGACCGTCACGGATACCCCATACCACAAGGCTGGCACCGCGAACAATATCACCGGCAGCAAAAACACCGTCGAGATTGGTCATCATGCTCTTGTGATCAACCCGTAATGTGCCCCAGCGCGTGACGCTGAGATCGGGGCAATCGAACAAGCTGGGCAGCTCTTCGGCATCAAAGCCCAAGGCCTTAATGACCAGATCGGCCTCCAGGGTGAATTCGCTATCGGGCTGTACCTCGGGTGCGCGGCGGCCACTGGCATCGGGCGCACCGAGGCGCATCTTGGTCGCTTTGACGGCGGTCGCGTGCTCGGTGCCCTCCACCGCTTTGGGCGCGGAGAGCCAGACAAATTCAACGCCTTCTTCCTCGGCATTTTTCACTTCATTTTGCGAGCCTGGCATATTCGCGCGGTCGCGGCGATAGAGACATTTGACCGACTTGGCCCCTTGCCGCACCGAAGTACGGACACAGTCCATCGCAGTATCGCCGCCGCCGATGACGACGACATTCTTGCCCTCTGCATTGAAACGGCCATTGTCGAAATCCGGCACATCATCGCCAAAGCTTTTGCGGTTGGAGGCAGTGAGGAAATCAAGCGCTTCCTCGACACCTGGAGCACCGACGCCAGGCATCTTGATTTCGCGCGCTTTATATACGCCTGTTGCGATCAGAATCGCGTCATGCTTGGTACGCAGCTCATCCAATGTCGCATCCTTGCCGACTTCGAATTTCTCGTGGAAATGGATGCCACCGTCTTTCAGACGTTGAACGCGCCGCATGATGACGTCTTTTTCCAGTTTGAAACCAGGAATGCCATAGGTGAGCAATCCTCCGGCACGGTCATGGCGGTCATATATATGCACATCATAGCCCGCGACACGCAGATACTCGCCAGCAGTCAAGCCAGCGGGACCAGCGCCGATTATACCCACAGACTGGCCGCGCGACTTGCCCGCGACCAGCGGCTCAACCCAACCTTCTTCCCAAGCGGTATCGGTTATATATTTCTCCACTGCGCCGATGGTCACGGCGCCATGGCCGGAAAATTCAATCACGCAATTGCCTTCACACAAACGGTCCTGCGGGCAGATGCGGCCGCAAATCTCCGGCATGGTCGATGTCAGATTCGACATTTCATAGGCTTCGCGCACTCGGCCCTCTGCGGTCAGACGCAGCCAGTCGGGAATATGGTTGTGCAGCGGGCAATGGGTCGAGCAATAAGGTACGCCGCATTGTGAACAACGCGCAGCCTGTTCTGCCGCTTTCTCGGGGGCATAACGGTCGGCAATTTCCTGAAAATCCTCAGCACGCAGCTTTGGTTCGCGCTTTTCCGGATAGGTTTGTCCCGTGCCCACAAATTTCAACATATCTAATTTTTTCGTGCCTTTTGGCATGCAGATCGCTCGTTTCTTGTGTTTTTCGATTAAGGTGGCCCTGCCCTGCTGAGCGGGCGTTGGGATCGCGATAGGCGAAACGCGGGGCAGAGTCACGAGAAAACAGCCATAAGGGACAGTAATACTAACCTATATAACGTGTTTCAGGGGTTTTTGGGCAACGGCAGTATCTCTCCATGCAATAAAAGTATCAAATCGGCCCTAAATTCATCAACGACAAAGTGGAATGCCGCTTCTATAAGCCTATTTCCTTCACTTGCTCCGGGTCCCATCATGACATTTATTCAAATGCTGCTCCTCGCCGTTGTGCAGGGTGTTACCGAATTTTTGCCAATTTCCTCCTCTGGCCACCTCATATTGCTTCCCGTTTTTACCGGTTATGCCGATCAGGGGCCGATGATTGATATTGCCGTGCATGTTGGATCCTTGCTCGCGATTATCACCTATTTCTTCAAGGATGTGATTTCCCTCGGCAAGGGAGGCTTTGCCACCATCGGCATTGGCAAGGCGGATGCGGAACGGCGACTGCTTTGGTGGATAGTCATCGGAACCATCCCAGCGGTAATTGTAGGCCTATTCCTGAAAACCGGAGGCTATCTGGAAGGCTTTCGCAGCACGACGTTGGTGGGCATTAACCTGATCATCTACGGCGTGCTCCTGGGCATTGCCGATCGCGTTGGACAGCAAGTGAAGTCGTTTGAGGACATGACCTTGAAAGACGGATTGATTGTCGGCTTGGCACAAGCACTGGCGCTGATTCCAGGCACAAGCCGTTCGGGTGTTACGATGACAGCGGCCCGTTTCCTTGGCTATAGCCGCGTGGAATCGGCCCGTTTCTCTTTCCTGCTGTCTATCCCGGCCGTCGCAGGTGCCGGGATTTTGATTGTCCCTGATCTTATGGATGCCAGTAATGATCTGTTGAAAGAAGCATTGATTACCGGCGCACTGACCTTCGTCGCGGCCTTCGCCACGATGACGTTCCTGATGCAGTTCCTGCGCAAGGCATCGATGATGGTATTTGTGATCTACCGCGTCGCGATGGGCGCGGCTTTGCTAATCTGGTTCTAGAGCAGCAGCGAGCTAACCGGCCTTGGCGCGCGCTCCAAACCGGCCATAGGTGGTATATTTGTCCATCCAACCGCGGGCGACTGTTGCAAGCGGTGTAGCTGTTACGCCAAAAGCTTCCAACCCGGCCTCGCCATCTGCAACGACATTATCTTTCTGCAGCATCTTATACTGATCGGACGTAATCGGCGCACCCGGAAGAAAACCGGTGCACGTTGCCATCAACTTCGCCGCGAAATCGGGAATTTCGAAAAAGCCACGATCCCGCTTGGTCATTTTGGCAATCCGGCGATTAAGATCACCCATTGAGATGACTTCTGGTCCGCCCAGCTCAAAAGTCCGCCCGGCATAGCGCGCCGGATTTTCCAGTGCCGCTGCCATGGCCTGCGCAACGTCGCCGACAAAAACCGGTTGGAACTTGGTGTCACCGCCGATTATCGGCACGATAGGCATCATCTGGATCATCGCGGCAAAGCGGTTGATAAACTGATCCTCCCGGCCAAATACGATCGAGGGCCGCAGGATTATCGCGCTCGGAAAAGCATCGAGCACGGCCTCTTCGCCTTCACCTTTGCTCTGTCCATAGCGGGACGGCGATCCGGTATCGGCGCCAATGGCAGACATCTGGACAAGCGCGCTGCATCCTGCCTCTGCCGCAGCCTCGGCCACGTTACGCGCGCCGGCTACGTGCACCGCCTCAAAGTCACCATCCAATATGCCGACCAGATTGATGACGGCGTCACAGCCATGCACAGCCCGCGCAACGCTGCCCTTCTTGGTTACATCAGCGCTTGCAAATTGGGTCTGGCCCAAATTGCCCAGCGGCTTGATATGCATGGCATTTTTAACATTGCGTTCGGCGACCCGCACCCGCGCACCGCGAGACAAAAGCTGCTGCGATATATAGCGACCCAAAAACCCGCCACCGCCAAAAATGCAAATTAATTGTCCGTCGAGCGTCATAGTCTGAATGTCCGTTTCTTTTACGAAAGTTTGTGATCGTCTTTCCGCGCGCTTTTGCATGACCGGCCCGTTGCACGCAATATCCGAATCCACTTTATTGCCAGCGCGTTTATAGCATATTTCCGGCAACCGCGCGCTGCCAGACATAAGATCGGCCATATAGGCAGATGAATCATTGACAATATCGCCCCCGTGACGCCAATCGCCGGCTCCTACACCGACAACATGTCGGTTGGCCCAGATGGCGGTATTAGCAGACGCGCTAGCTTCAGGTGCTAGTATTCGCAAGGATGTGGAGTTTCGAGGCCTCTTCTGCACCATTTGCAAACCATTGGTTGTCGATACGCCTCTGATGCTGACTATATATTTCTGAAACGGGTCTATTTCGTTGTCGTGAAACGAAGCCACGAAAAGAAAAACTGGTGCGGTCGAGAAGACTCGAACTTCCACGGGGTATTAACCCCACAGCGACCTCAACGCTGCGCGTCTACCAATTCCGCCACGACCGCACTGTCATCCGAACCGGGCCATTAGCCCCTGGTAGGCGCGTGCCCTTAGCAAAGGGTGGGTAGGCCCGCAACAGATATTGTTGTCGCGGATGCCTCGTCTTTGCAGCATTAACACCGGGTCCAAAATTGTCCCCTTCTCATACAGTTTTACTCGCTTCGTCCGTTTTATAGGGGAAGAGAACTGAAAATGGATGCGTTAACCTTTTATTTACCTTGTCAGATGGCAGTTTTGCAGGCTTTCCTGAATTTGTGCGCAATAGTTTGCTTCCTTTGACCATGATGGCCCTGATGCTGGCTAGCGCTCCAGCCACTGCGCAACAGGTGTCGCAATCCGGGCAATCGGATGCGCGAGCGCAGGCGACCGCTTCAGCGCGAATCATTAGCGGTGAGTCCATACGCTTTGGTGCTTCGACAAGGCAGGTTGCCGCGAAACAGGAAATCAACCGTAAAAGTGATCATATATTCCCGCTGGCGCGAACACGCGGACGTGTCGTTGTTGACGGTCAGCCGCAGATTTCAGTTACTGAATTTCACTGATCCGGAATTTTAGTCACCGCTATTCGCGCGTAACATCCGCCCAGCCGACTTCCAGCTGGCTGGCAGCGCGCGGCACGTCCAGCTTGGCTTCGTTGAAATTGACCTTTGCACCGGGAGCAAGCGATTTGGCAGGTGCCTTCATTTTCCAACTATAGACAATCCGGCCGCTGGCATCGCGCAGGATAACCAGCATGGGTGGGATTGATTGTTCGGTATCGGACGGATTGATGATGGTCCCGCTGGCGGCGAAATATTCTGTGCCATCTTGCAGCGTTCGGCGATCCTGTTTCTCACTCAGTTCGATCAGCAGCGGCGTATCGTCCACGGATGCCATCTGGTAGTTTTCAAACCAATTTTTCGGACCAAAGGCATAAAGCGCGCCGCCGCCTATGATAACGATGCTTGCAAAAGCAATTGCCGCGATTGTCCATAATTTGGCTGGATTCCGGCGCGGTTTGAATGGAGGTTCATGTGCAAAGCTGCTGGTTTCGGACACGAAAGGGGGTGTCGCAGCGGTTGTTGGCGGTGCGGAAGGCGCCATGGGCGCAGCTGCAGTGGTTTCCGGTTGGCCGGATTGGTCAGACGATGCAGGCTTGGCAGCTTGTTCGGTGACCGGCTCCGCAACAGGGGCTGCTCCTGGCAACGGCCGCTCGGCTGGCGGGGGCGTTTTGGCAGGTTCCGGTGGAGGAGGGGGCTCCTGGAACCAGTTATGACGGCATGAAGCGCAGCGAACCGACCGGCCGGTGGGGCCAATCGCACTGTCGGGCACGAGATAACGTGTCTTGCAGGCCGGGCAATTCAATATCATGACGTTCCTCTAAACACGGCAATCCATGAAACTGCAAGTCTGTGCTGCATGCTTTTGAGACAAGAGCCTTTTTTTCCGCGTCTTGAAGTCGATTTGATTGGCGGCGCAGCACGCGGCAGTTGATTTAAGGGGAAGTAACGTCCTATTGAAGCAGGGCAATATAAAGCGTTCCAACCCGATCAAATGATTTGAAAAATCCCGATGAATGAAATTGTTCAATTTGAAAATGTTGGCCTGCGCTATGGGGCAGGCGTGGAAACGCTATCCGACCTCAGCTTCACCCTTTATCCGGGCAGTTTCTATTTTCTAACCGGCGCTTCTGGAGCTGGCAAAACATCGCTCCTGAAGCTGCTCTATCTCGCACAGCGACCCAGTCGCGGTTTGATCCGACTATTTGGTGAGGACGCGGTGACCATGTCAAGGGAACGGTTGCCCGGATTTCGGCGCCGGATTGGGGTGGTGTTTCAGGATTTCCGGCTGGTGCCGCATCTGTCTGCTTTTGACAATATTGCCTTGCCGCTCAGGGTTTCGGGTGTGAAAGAAAAGGATCTCACCACGCCTGTCGCCGAAATGCTCGATTGGGTCGGCCTGGGCGACCGCGCGGAGGCGCGGCCCGCAACCTTATCGGGCGGGGAACAACAACGCGTCGCCATTGCCCGAGCGGTTATTGGCAGGCCAGAAATATTGGTGGCCGATGAGCCCACCGGCAATGTCGATCCCGAAATGGCCGTACGCCTGTTACAGCTTTTTGAAGCACTCAACACCTTGGGCACGACGATTGTGGTGGCCACCCATGATATTCACCTGCTTAGCAAAGTGCCTGGCGCGCAAATGATGAAGCTCGAAAAAGGCGGGCTTTCTGATCCGACGGGTTCCTTGCGTAATCCGCCCCTGCCGCGAGATAGAGCATAGGTAGCGGCCTGATGCTTAGCCTTTTCGTCATTCCCGGCCATGATCGCCGCCTGATTCCGGAAGGACGACTTTCCGGCCCTATGCCCTGGGTCATTGCCATCATGATCTTTCTGATGGTGCTGGCAACCGCAACCGGCCTGGCCTTCGCCGAAGCAGGGCAAAATGTGTCCGATCAGCTTTCCAGCCGGGCAACGGTTCAGATCATCCAAGCCAATCCGGATATCAAGGCGCGGCAAGCCAATGACGCGGCGGCCCGATTGCGCGGCATGGCGTTGGTTGAGGAAGTGCGCGTCTTGCCGCCCGCAGAAATTGAAGAACTGATTGCGCCATGGTTGGGCCAGACGGACATAGCGGAAGCTCCTGAAACAGGCAGCTTGCTGGAAGATATTCCGTTGCCCGCGTTGATTGATTTGAAGCTCGTGCGGCCAGCTGGCCAAAAAGAGCTGGGAGAGTTGCGCGCGGCGGTCAGTCCTTTGGCAGAAGGCGCACGTGTCGAGCCCAGTAGCGGTCTGATCGCGCCGGTTATTTCACTGGTTCAATCGCTCCAATGGATTGCCTTTGGTCTCGTCGTCCTGCTGGCGATGGCCACCGCCGCAGCGGTCATTATATCGGCTCGAGCCGCTCTCAACACGCATAAGGAAACCATTGGTGTGATTCATTTGCTCGGCGGCACTGATCGGCAGATTAGCCGCCTTTTTCAGCGCCGGATCGCACTCGATGCGCTGCTGGGCGGGATATTGGGATTAATCTGCGGTACGGCGATCATCCTGTTGCTTGGCATACAGCTCTCTGCCCTTGGTTCCGGACTGGTGCAGTCATTGGGACTGTCTTGGTATAGCTGGTTGATTATCGGTGCGGTTCCGATATTGGGAATGGTCCTTGCGATGGTGACTGCGCGGATGACGGTCATGGGCGCGCTCAGAAAAATATTGTAGTCACATGATATGATCCTTCGTTTCTTCTGTTTTCTGCTGCTTTTCTGGATGATTGGGTTCGTCTGGTTTGCTGTAGATTTGCCGCGTCCGGCCGCGGATGATGTGCGCACCAACTCAATTGTCGTCCTAACCGGTGGTCCGCAACGGATTGAGCATGCGCTGCAGCTGCTCGAGGCAAATAAAGCGAAGAACTTGCTGATTTCTGGAGTGGACCGCGATGTGAAACCGGGTGAGCTGGCTGCTGCTTATGATCGTGAAGATACATTGTTTAGTTGCTGCATTGATCTGGGCTTTCAGGCGGTGGACACCCGTTCCAACGCGCTCGAGACCGCGCGCTGGGCTGCCCGCCGGGAAGATACGTCAATCCGTCTGGTGACTTCTGACTGGCATATGCGGCGGGCCCGTCTAGAGCTGGAACGCGCCGTGCCATCAGATATTGCAATCATATCCGATGCGGTTCCCAGCGCGCCATCGCTTGGCACCTTGTTCAAGGAATATAATAAATTTCTGATGCGCCGCCTGGCGGCCTTTGCGGGGGTGTAGGCATGTTGGCAGCGATCCGGTCGATATTGTTCATTCCGTTATTTTATGGCGGATCAACTCCGATCATCATTTTATCATTCCTCGTTGCGCTGTTTTCTGAATCCGGGACCCATTATATGGCGCAGGTCTGGAGCCGCTATCACTATTTCTGCGCGCGATTCATTCTCGGCATAAAGGTTGAGATTAAGGGCGAAATTCGCAACGAACCGCTGCTTTATGTCTTCAAGCATGAAAGCATGTTTGAGACGATTGACCTGTTACGTATCTTCGACAAGCCGGTGGTGATTGCCAAAAAGGAACTGCTGGTCATTCCGCTTTGGGGCTGGATCGCGAAGAAGCACGGGTTGTTGGGCATCGACCGCAATGGCGGCGGTGCGGCGATGCGGCAGATTATCAAGCAAGCCAAAAAGGCGGTTGCCGAAGGGCGTCCGATTGTCATTTTCGCCGAAGGCAGTCGCGCTCATCATGGCGAGCGACCAGAACTGCAAACCGGTTTTGCCGGCATCTACAAGCTGATGGGATTACCTTTGGTACCGGTCGCGCTCGACAGCGGCCTCGTTTCCCCGCGCGATACGTTCGTGCAAAAAAGCGGTGTGATCACCTATGAAGTGCAACCGGAAATCGAACCAGGCCTCGACCGTGATGATATTCGCGACAGAGTGCATGAAGCGATCAATGCGCTGAATGATTGAGCGCCTAGTGCGATGATGTCCGTTAAGGGCGCAAAAGCGGACATTTGATAAGCGGCTTCAGTCCTCTTGCATACTAACGAAGTTTTGACAGTTCTCGCTCAATGTGTATTATATATATAATACACGTGCTTGACGGGAGGTGGGATGCTACTAGATGCCATATACGCTCAAATTACATTGTTGATTTTGACGGGTTTATGGATTGCATTCTCTAAACGCAGAACAGCTGCAGATACTGCCATCAAGGTAATTGCGACGATATTGTTTTGTGCAGGTTTAGGCGTGGGCGGAGTGTGGTTTTACCCACCATTGAGTGGACTGTTGATTGCCGCTTTGGTTTTTGTTGGCCTATTTATAGCTCATCTCCGCAAAACCCGATCACAAACAACTCTTTTGCGCAGTATCATAAGCAACGCGCCTTTGTTGATATTGATACCTTTAGGCAGTTTTCTACTCTGGCAAGGCACTGCGGGGCGCTTTGAACCAAAGGGCGATGCGATCGCTTTAGACTCACCTTTCAAGTCGGCAGAAGGAATTTGCGTTTTGTCTGGCGGGTTATCGCCACTTTTGAATTTTCACAATTTTCCGAGCGACAGTCCCAGAGACATTGCACAAACATATGGCCTAGACATTATTAGGGTCGGTCCCAATGGATTCAGAACGCGGCCTGAGCACAGACTTGATCCAAAACCTAAGGACATGCGGCACTATGCAATGTTCGATACGGCTGTTTATTCACCTTGTGACGGGAAGGTCGTGGAGTATGAGAATGATTCGCCAGACCAAGCCATAGGTGAATCAGATAAAATCAACACGGGAGGGAACGGTGTGGTACTAAAGTGTGGAACGCATCATGTTCATTTGCATCATTTGAAACACGGCAGTGTACTGACACAGCTCGGTGAGATCGTAAAAGCAGGACAGAAGATTGGGCATATAGGCAATTCTGGCAATACGATTGAACCGCACCTACATATTCATGCAGAAACTATCGTCGAGGATGGAAACACAAAGCGCCATGGAAATCCGGTTCATATGAGTTTTGGTGACCGTTTTATGGCGCGCGGTGATTGTTTCTAGCGTCCGCTTCCGGGATAAAGCGAACTCAACTTAGACTGAGCAGATCAATCTCGTATCGCCCCTTATTCATGACTCCGGCCGAAATCGGGGGCAGCATCATCCTGACCCTCTTCGATAATCCGGCGGCGGATGGCGCGGGTTTTGGTGAACAGGTCGAACAGCTCGTCACCCTTATCCCAGCGGATGGCGCGTTGCAGGGCAGTGAGATCCTCTGAAAAACGTTGCAGCATTTCCAGGACCGCATCCTTGTTCGACATAAACACATCGCGCCACATGGTCGGGTCAGACGCGGCAATGCGTGTGAAATCACGAAAACCCCCAGCGGAATATTTGATCACTTCGCTGCGCGTGACATCTTCGAGGTCGGACGCGGTGCCGACAATTGTATAGGCGATCAGATGCGGCAGGTGGCTGGTCACCGCAAGTACCAGATCATGATGTTTCGCATCCATAATTTCGATATTCGCGCCCAGCTTTTCCCAGAAGGCGCGCACGCGTTCAATATCGCCCTCTTGAGCATCCTCGGGCGGCGTCAATATGCACCAGCGATCGTGGAACAGGGTCGCGAAACCGGCGTCCGGTCCGCTGTGCTCGGTTCCAGCAACAGGGTGTGCTGGAATGATCCGCGCGCCGGGCAAGACTTCGCTGAGCGACGCAATCACATTGCCTTTGGATGATCCCACATCGCTGATGACAGCGTCTTTGGGCAAGTCTTCCGCCATATCTGCTGCAATTGCCGCCATGGCGCCAACCGGCACGCAGAGCAGCACAAGATCGGCATCAATGACCGCCGCACCAGCGCTGTCAGCCACGTCATCGCAAAAACCGAGTTCCTGCACCCGTGCGCGGACGGCGGTGTCGGCATCAAAGCCTGTGATACGCGCAGATGGCATGCTGGCTTTGACGCCATGCGCAATGGAGGATCCGATCAGGCCGAGGCCGATAATCGTGATGTTCGCAAAAGGCAGCATCAGTCGGCGGCTTCCAATATGCCGCGTAGCGCATCCATAAAGCCGTGATTTTCTTCCTCTGTGCCGATGGTGATACGCAGTCCGTTGACCAGTCCCTGACCAGGAAGCCAGCGGACAACATAACCTTTTTCCATCAAAGCGCTGTTCGCTGCTTCTGCCGAGAGATTGCCGTCAAACAAGACCAAGAGGAAATTGGTATGAGATGGAATAACCCGCAGCCCATGGTTGCCGAGCGCTTCGATTTCGCCGGTCATCCAGTCGCGCCACTCGCGATTATGGTCCCGGCTGTTTTTCACAAATTCATCGTCAGCCAATGCCGCAAGCGCGGCCCCCTGACCCGCAGTGGTGACATTAAACGGCTGCCGAATGCGATTCATTGCGTCGATAATGTCCGCCGAGGCATAGCCCCAGCCGATCCGTTCGGCTGCCAGACCATGAATCTTCGAAAAAGTTCTTGTGATCAGAACATTGGAAGCCGTCTTGGCAAGCTCCAGCGCACCATCATCCTCATCGCTCTCCAGATATTCGGCATAAGCGCCGTCGAGCACCAGCAGTACGTTGCTGGGCAACGCGTCATACAGGCGTTTTATCTCGTCTGCGCGGGACAATGTGCCGGTCGGATTATTGGGATTGGCCAGATAGATCAGTTTGGTCTTGTCCGTAACCTTGGCGAGTATGGCGTCAATGTCGGTCCCATAATCGCGGTCATCGGCGACCACGGGCGTGCCGCCATAGCGCTTGGCGGCAATTTCATAGACCGCAAAACCGTAACGTACATAGATGACTTCATCGCCCGGCCCGGTAAAGGCATTGGCAACCAGTTGCAGCACATCATCCGACCCTGTGCCGCAAATGATGCGTGTGGGATCAAGGTCATATTTGGCACCTATGGCTGCGCGCAAGGCGTTGGAGCCGCCATCGGGATAGCGATCGACACTGGCAGCGGCGGCTTTCATTGCATCGGTCGCATCCGGGCTGCACCCTAGCGGATTCTCATTGGCCGACAATTTGATTAGCTTTTTGCCGTCATCACTACCCGCTTTGCCGGGGACATAGGCGGCAATGTCCATAATCCAGTCTTTTGGCTGTGGTGTTTGATTTCCCATAGGAGACTCTCAATGCTTATGTCTGAATATGCAGCCGGACTAGCCGCCACAGCTTGTCAGTCAACCGCAATATCGTTTGACCGGCGCGCAATCGGTCCTTAGCCACTGAATTTATGAGTGAAGATGCACGTTTTGGGCTGGATAAAGAGGTCCGTTTGCTGGGACCGTTACCGCTGGATAGCGGCAGCGAACTAGCGCCTGTGGATCTTGCCTATGAGACTTATGGCAAACTCAACGCCGATGCCAGCAATGCGGTGCTGATTTGCCACGCGCTGACCGGTGACCAATATGTTGCCTCCGCGCATCCGATGACTGGCAAGGACGGGTGGTGGACCCGCATGGTCGGTCCGGGTAAACCGGTTGATACCGACAGGCATTTCGTCATCTGCGCGAACGTCATCGGTAGCTGCATGGGTTCATCCGGCCCGGCGACGATCAATCCGGCGATGGAAAAGCCTTGGGGTATGGATTTTCCGGTCCTCACAATCGCCGACATGGTGCGGGCGCAGGCGCTGTTGCTCGACCATCTCGGCATTGAACGGCTTCATGCCGTCATCGGCGGATCGATGGGCGGAATGCAGGCGATAAGCTGGACTGCGCTCTATCCGGAGCGGGTCAAATCAGCGGTGATTATCGCCTCCGCCGCCCGTCATTCGGCGCAAAATATCGCCTTTCACGAAGTCGGGCGCCAGGCAATCATGGCCGACCCGCGATGGCGCGGCGGTGCCTATTATGCCGATGATGATCCACCGAGCAGTGGACTTGCGGTGGCGCGGATGGCGGCGCATATCACTTATCTTTCCGAAGAAGGACTGACCGAAAAATTTGGTCGAAGACTTCAGGATCGTGACAGCAAGACTTTCGGCTTTGATGCCGATTTTCAGGTGGAAAGCTATTTGCGGCATCAGGGGATCAGCTTTGTCGATCGTTTTGACGCCAACAGCTATCTTTATATCACCCGGGCGATGGACTATTTCGACTTGGCCGAAGCCCATGGCGGCACGTTGGCCAACGCGTTCAAGGGATCCAAAACGCGTTTCTGTCTGATCAGCTTCGATACCGATTGGCTCTATCCGACCAGTGAATCGCGGACCATTGTCCATGCGCTCAATGGAGCAGGGGCGGCGGCAAGCTTTGTCGAATTATCCAGCGCTTTTGGTCATGACAGCTTCCTGCTCGAAAATCCGGAGATGAACCGGATTGTTGATGGCTTTCTGAAAGCGGGAGAAGGCGCATGAGTAAGCTCCGCCCTGATTTGCAGGTTATCGCCGACAATATCAGTCCCAATGCCCGTATACTGGACATTGGTTGCGGCGACGGTGCCTTAATGGCGGCGCTGCGCGATCAGAAGCAGGTTGATGCGCGCGGGCTGGAAATAGAACCGGCCAATGTTGCTAGTGCGGTGAGCAAAGGTCTGTCGGTCGTGCAGGGCGATGCAGATACTGACCTGTCCGCTTATCCGGACGGCAGTTTCGACTATGCGATCTTGAGCCAGACGTTGCAGACGACCCACCGGCCGGACGTGATTGTCGATGAACTGCTACGCATCGGTAAGCAGGCCTTTGTCAGCTTTCCCAATTTTGCTCATTGGCGGGTGCGTATGTCGCTGTTGATAGGTGGTCGGATGCCGGTCACACGGCTATTACCACAGACTTGGTATGATACGCCTAATATCCACCATGTAACGATCGACGATTTCCGCGCATTGGTACGCGATGGCAAGTTGAAACAAGAGGGCCAATGGTTCCTTAGCGGCGACAAACAAACCGGGCGCAGCATGGCCAATCTGCTCGCAGAGCATGCAGTTTTCCTGTTAAAGCACTAGGTCGTAACCCATAGTTTAGGAGTAGAGCGTGGATTGGGCATTTTATTGGGATATCGCGAAACCCTATGTCGGATTGGCGATATTATTTGCTCTGTTCACTGCTTTTGTAGGCGAGCGGCGCCCGCCAGCGGTTACAGCCGTTGTTGCTGCTGGGCTGATGCTGTTGCTTGGTTTGCTGAGCAGTGATGATATGCTGTCGGTCTTTTCCAATCCCGCGCCGCTGACCATAGGGGCGATGTTTATCTTGTCCGGCGCGCTGGTGCGGACCGGCGTGATCGAGGCGCTTGCCGGTTTTGCTGCGCGCAAGGCGGAAAACCGGCCTTTCATGGCTATTGGCGGTTTCTTGGGTGGGACGTTTACAGCATCAGCCTTTGTCAACAACACGCCGGTGGTCATCATCCTGATCCCGATCATGCGCAAAATTGCCAAGGTATCAGGCATTGCGGCGAGCAAGCTGCTCATTCCGCTCTCCTATATATCCATATTGGGCGGCAGCCTGACCTTGCTCGGCACATCAACCAACTTGCTGGTGGATGGTGTTGCCCAGGAAAACGGGCAAGCAGCCTTTGGTTTGTTTGAGATAACCCAGGTCGGCCTTATTGCGGCAGTGACAGGGATAGTCATGATCGCGATATTGGGACCGCTTTTCCTGCCGAAACGGGACAGCGAAAGCCTCGCCGACCAGATGCCGGAATCCCAATATCTGACCGATATCCGAATAAGCGATGGCAGCGATTATGTCGGTAAGCAAATTTCCAGCATTAATGCGTTCACCCATTCTGGCGTAGATATCATCGGACGGCGGGTCGGGCGCGAGATTGATCGGTTCCAGTTTTCCGACCATATCCTGGAAGGCGGGGAGACACTGGTTGCCGCAGTGACGCAGGAAGAATTGCTGTCTCTGGCTGAAATTGACGGAATTTCATTGGGCTATGCTGGCGTCAAGCAGCCTGCCACACCGATGGGTGATGAGCATACGCGGCTGGTCGAACTGGTCATTGGACCCTCTCACCGGTCCGTCGGCAAATCCTTACCCAGTCTGCCCTTTTTATCGCGTGTGCCTGCGCGCGTGCTCGGCCTTTCGCGGCCGCGCCATATCGCCGGACCAACGCTATCCGATGCGCGCATCCGCCATGGCGACAGCTTGCTGGTGCAGACCGATGATATTTCCATCAGCACATTGCAGGAAAATGCCGACCTCGTGCATTTGCAGGAACCAGAGGCACGTTCCTATCGGCGGCGGCGCGCACCGGTCGCCATATTGACCTTGGCGATCATCATCATTGCGGCGGCGCTAGGCGTGATGCCCATTGCTGCCTTGGCCATGCTTGGTGTTGCGGTGGTGTTGCTGACCAAATGTATCGATAGCGAAGAGGCATGGGGCGCGATGGACGGCAACGTGCTGGTGCTGATTTTCGCCATGCTGGCGGTCGGCAAGGGGTTAGAAAATGCTGGCACGGTGCAGCTGATTGTTGACGCGCTGCTGCCGCTACTCAACATGATCTCTCCGCTTTGGCTGATTATCGCGGTCTATTCGCTGACCTCTCTGCTCACCGAAACCGCGACCAATAACGCAGTTGCCGTTATCATGACGCCGCTGGTGATCGGTATTGCAGAACAAACCGGCGTGGATGTCCGCAGCCTGTTGGTCGCCGTGATGTTCGGCGCATCGGCCAGCTTTGCGACACCGGTGGGCTATCAGACGAATACGCTGGTCTATACCGCTGGCAATTACCGGTTTTCCGATTTTGTCCGGATTGGTTTGCCGCTCAATATTGGCGTTGGCTTAGCGGCCTGTTTCGCGATCTATTATATCTTCTAATCACGGCACGAATTTTAATCCGTATAACCCGCCAATTTGCCGTTGATCACATAGTCCAATATCTCGACAATCTGTACGGGTGTTTCCGCGACAGCTAAGGCCGCAGCATCCACTTCTTTAAGCGGGTGGACGATATCAGGTCCGTGATTGATGATCAGTGGTTTGCCCAATGCCGCGGCATAGCCCGCATCAAAAGCGGCATTCCATTGCTTATATTTTTCACCAAAGCGCACAACAACAATGTCTGCCTTTTTTAGCAGCGTGGACGTCCGAATGGCATTTATTTGCGCGCCCTTGCGATCATGCCAGAATTTTTTGTCTTCGCTGCCCAATATAGTCACGCCGCAATCATCGGAGGCAGGATGATCGGTAACCGGGCCAGAAAAACGCACGGGAAGGTCTCTTGCAGCAGCGCCTTCGGCAATTTCTGTACGCCAATCGGTGTGGATTTCACCTGAAAGATAGACTGACCAAATATCTGGCATGATTTTTCCTCTATCGTTCCCGCGTCGCGCTAAACTTAATCTCTGGGTTCCGCTCTTCCTGATAATTTACATCCCAGCCCGATTTGGCGAGGAACACCAGATTATCATCGCGGTCTTTGGCAAGGCTGGTCTGGTTGATATTCGCGAAAGCGCTCAGCACCTCATCATTGCCGCTGATCCAGCGGGCGGTTTCAAAGGGAGCGGGTTCAAGGCCGGCTTCGACCTTGTATTCTGCGGATAGGCGGCTGACCAATACTTCGAGCTGCAATTGTCCGACCACGCCGATAATCCAGTTGGCACCAATTTCGGGATAGAAGACTTGTACGACGCCTTCTTCTGACAAGTCATCAAGCGCCTTGCGGAGCTTCTTGGTCTGGGTTGGATCTTTCAGGATTACCCGGCGCAATATTTCCGGCGCAAAATTGGGCAAACCCGTAATCCGCACCTGATTTTTCTCGGACAAAGTATCGCCGACACGCAGTGTCCCATGATTGGGGATGCCGATGATGTCACCAGGTTGCGCAGTGTCGGCAATTTCACGGTCTTGCGCGAAGAATAATATCGGGCTGTGAATGGCAATCGGTTTGCCGAGCGCGGAAGGCGTCAGCTTCATGCCGCGCTTAAACTCGCCGGAGCAAAGCCGCATAAACGCAATGCGATCGCGGTGCTGCGGGTCCATATTCGCCTGAATCTTGAAAATGAAACCGGTGACATCCTTGCTGTCCGGCGCGATCGGGGCTGGTTCGGCGGGTTGCGGGCGAGGGCTAGGTGCATAGTCGGCAATCGCCTCGATCAGCTCTTCGACACCAAATTGTTTGAGTGCGGAGCCGAAATAGACGGGCGTGAGATCGCCATTTTGATAAGCTTCCAGATCAAAGCTGTTATAGCCACCTTGCGCCAGTTCGCCTTCGCTGGTGAGTCGTTCCAATGCCTCGTCACTGAGCACATCTGCCAGTTTGGGATCATCCAGCCCGTCAAATTGCTGGACCTTGCCATCATATACTTTGCTGTCGCCATCCGGCTGGTGCAGCTGGTTGCGATTGAGGTCATAAATACCTTCAAATTGCCCGCCCATGCCGGTCGGCCAACTCATCGGGCAAACGTCGAGCGCAAGCTTGTCCGCCACTTCGTCGAGCAGCTCAAATGGATCGCGGCCTTCGCGGTCTACCTTGTTGACGAAAGTAATAATCGGCACGCTGCGCAGGCGGCAGACCTCGAACAGTTTCAGGGTCTGCGCTTCGATCCCGCTGGCCGCATCAATCACCATGATCGCGCTGTCGACGGCGGTCAGCGTGCGATAAGTATCTTCCGAAAAATCCTCATGGCCCGGCGTGTCGAGCAGGTTGAAGGTAATGCCATTGCGTTCAAACGTCATCACCGAGCTGGTCACGGAAATCCCGCGCTGTTGCTCAATCTTCATCCAGTCGGACCGCGCCCGCCGGTTATCGCCACGCGCCTTGACCTCACCCGCTAAGTGAATGGCGCCGCCTTTCAGCAGCAGTTTTTCCGTGAGCGTCGTCTTACCCGCATCGGGGTGAGAGATAATAGCAAATGTGCGGCGTGGATTGGTTTGGGTCATATTCTAACCCCTCAATTCCGCACCCAGCTTCGCTGCACCGGCCACAACCTTGTCCGAAACGGCTTTCAAATCCTCTTCGGTCAAGGTCGCGTCTGTCGGCTGCAATGTAATCTCCACCGCCAGCGATTTTTTGCCCTCGCCCACGCTCTCGCCTTCGAACAGGTCGAACAGGCGCGCGCCCGTGATCAGTTTCTTGTCCGCGCCTTTGACTGCGCGCACCAGATCGCCAGCTGGCAGGTCTGCATCGACAATGAAAGCAAAATCGCGAGTCACCGCCTGCAGAGCGGGCGGGGCAAAGGCCTCACGCATATGATCTTTGGCTTTCTTTACCGGTATGGCGTCGAGGAAAATCTCGGCGGCCACGGCTGTGCCTTTCAGGCCCATGGCCTTGGTCACAGACGGATGCAGCACGCCATAGGCCGCCAATATTTTCTTGGGCCCCAGACGCAGCGTGCCGGATTGGCCAGGATGATAATGGTCGCCTGCTTCAGCAAAATCCATCAGCTTGGCCGTAGGCGCGCCAGCGGCTTCCAAAATCGAGAGCACTTCGGCCTTGGCATCGAAAGCATCATATTTTGTAGCTGCACCGGATTGCCAGCTGCGGGCCCGATTTTCGCCCGCCAGCACCAGACCGATGGTCTGATGCTCGGTGGACTCCAGATAGCGCCGACCCACTTCAAACAAGCGAATGGACGATGCGCCGCGATCGGCGTTGCGTTGCGCCGCTGCGATCAAGCCGGGCAATAAGGATGGCCGCATGACTTTCAGGTCTTCGCTGATCGGATTGGCGAGCGACCAGTTGCCACCGCCAAAGGGCGCGGCCTCTTTGTCGGAGATAAAGCTCCACGTCACAGTCTCGTTGAGACCACGCGCAGCAGCAGCGCGGCGGGCTTTGCGTTCAGCCAGCTGTTCCGGCGATGCGGTGGGTTTGGCAACACCGGCTTTGCGCGGCAATGGTGTGGATGGAATGGAGTCCAGTCCTTCTATCCGGATCACTTCTTCAACCAGATCTTGCCAACCCGCGACGTCACGACGCCATGTGGGAACAGTCACTTGCCAGCTTGCATCCACCCCAAAGCCCAAGGCCTCCAATATGGATTTCTGCTTTTCAGGCGTTACATCAATGCCGCCCAGAGTAGCAGATTGCTTGGGATCGTAGCTGATGGTGAGTGTGTCTGTCGGCGGGGTTCCCGCACGAGTCACTTCGCTTGCCTTGCCGCCACAAAGCTCCAGCACCAGAGCTGTGGCTATATCAATGCCATCGTTCAGAAAAGCTGGATCAACGCCGCGTTCAAACCGTTGACGCGCATCACTGGTCAGCAATAATTTCTGACCGGTTTTGGCAATTGAAGCGGGATCGAAAAAGGCGCATTCGATCAACACTTCGGTGGTTGTTTCTTCCGATCCTGTCTCCGCGCCGCCCATGATGCCGCCAATATCGTGGGCGCCATTGTCATCGGCGATGACGGTCATGGTCTCGTCGAGCACATATTCTTTGTCGTTTAACGCTGTGAGCTTTTCACCTGTTGTGGCTTTGCGTGCGACTAGTCCGCCGCTTAGTTTTGCGACATCATAAACATGCAAAGGCCGGCCATGATCGAGCATGACATAGTTGGTGATATCGACCAGCGCGTTAATCGGTTTCTGACCAGCAGACTTAAGCCGGGCCTGCATCCAATCTGGCGCTGTCCCGTTTGTGAGGCCGCTAATGGTGCAACCATAAAATGCCGGGCAACCCTCAGGGTCATCGGTGCGCACATCAGGGCCTGCGCCACTGCGCATGACGTCACCGATCGTTAGAGGTTTGAGCGTACCGATACCGGTAGCCGCCAGATCACGAGCAATACCGCGCACGCCCATGCAATCCTGACGATTGGGCGTAATCGCAACGTCTATGACCGGATCATCCAGATCTGCATAATCAGCATAGCTCGTGCCAACCGCAGATGCGGCCTCGTCTGGCAATTCGATGATACCATCATGATCCTCGCCCAGCTCCAGCTCCCGCGCGCTGCACATCATGCCGAAACTCTCGACATCGCGAATTTTGGCTGGCTTCAATGTGAAATCGCTGCCCGGAATATAGGTGCCGGGAGGGCCAAAGACGCCGATCATGTCCTTGCGCGCATTGGGCGCACCGCACACGACTTGCCATGGCTCATTGGAACCATCGTCAACCTTCAACAATTGCAATTTATCCGCATTGGGATGCGGGCCTGCTTCGATCACTTTGGCAACGCGAAAGGCTTTCAGAGCATCGGCGGGATTTTCCAATCCCTCCAGCTCCAGACCAATGTCGGTCAGCTTGTCAGTAATTTCGGTGAGGCTCGCATCGGTATCGAGATGGGCTTTGAGCCAGCTTAGTGAAAATTTCATGCGCCAACTCCTCCGCTCAATGTGGGTACGTCAAGCGCGTCAAAGCCGTAATGCTCGGTCCAGCGCAGATCGCCGTCAAAGAAGGCACGCAGATCATCCATGCCATATTTGAGCATGGCGAGCCGGTCGATACCGCAACCAAAGGCAAAGCCCTGCCAGACATCAGGATCAAGACCACAATTGCGGATGACATTGGGATGCACCATGCCGGAACCCAGGATTTCCATCCAACCGCCATTTTCGCTGCGCGGATCACCACCAATGATCCGGCGGCCTTTTTCAACGGTAAAGCCCAAGTCCACTTCAGCGGAAGGTTCAGTAAACGGGAAATAACTCGGGCGCAGACGCAATGTGATGTCATCACGCTCGAAAAACGCGCGAACAAAAGTTTCAAGCGTCCATTTGAGATGACCCATGTGAATACCCTTGTCGATCACCAGACCTTCGACCTGATGGAACATCGGCGTGTGGGTCGCGTCGCTGTCGCTGCGATAAGTTCGGCCGGGTGCGATAATGTAAATCGGCTCACCAGCGCCATCTGTCTGTTTCGCAACATCCATCATCGTGCGGATTTGTACCGGAGACGTATGGGTGCGCAGCAGCTTGGGCATGCCACCTTCATCCGTTTGCGGGAAATAGAATGTATCATGCATCGCGCGCGCCGGATGGGTCTCCGGAATATTCAATGCGGTGAAATTATGCCAGTCATCTTCGATTTCCGGACCGGTTGCGACCGAGAAACCGAGATCCGCAAAAATCTCGGCCAGTTCGTCCATGACTTGACTAACCGGATGGATACTGCCCTTGGGCCCGCTGGGCGAGGGCAGGGTCATGTCGAGTTTTTCGGTTGCAAGCTGTGCGTTCAGCGCTTCGGTCTCGATGCTGTCCTTACGCGCGGCAATCGCATCCGCAACGGTTTGGCGAGCGCCATTAATTTTCGGGCCTTCGCTCTGACGTTCTTCGGGTGTCATTTTGCCAAGCGTTTTGAGCAGCGCCGATATCTCGCCTTTTTTACCAAGTGCGGCGACGCGAATGGCTTCCAAAGCGTCGCCGTCGGCAGCCGCTTCTACCTGTCCGAGATATTTCTCTTTAATTGCTTCACTGTCACTCATGACTTTACCCTATTTTCTTTGCTGACCGTCTAAAGCAGGCTGCGGCGAAAAACCCAATAAAAAAGCGCCGCGAGATTGCTCTCCGGCGCTTCTTTGAAATTATTGAAACACTTAAGCTTTCGCTAGAGCATCCTGCGCCTGTTTGATGATGCCGCTAAACATAGCAGGTTCATTCATCGCCAGGTCGGCCATTACTTTACGGTCCAGTTCAATGCCGGCGAGCTTCGTGCCGTGAATGAATGTGCCGTATGTCATGCCTTCTGCACGAACTGCAGCGTTAATACGCTGGATCCAGATAGCGCGGAAAGCCCGCTTTTTAACTTTACGATCGCGATACGCATATTGACCGGCTTTTTCGACAGCCTGCCGCGCGACGCGGATGGTGTTTTTGCGACGGCCATAATAGCCCTTCGCCTGTACCAATAATCTTTTATGTTTTGTACGAGTGGTCGTACCCCGTTTTACACGTGCCATTTTCTATATCCTTGAATTTTGTGAAGCGATGGAAACTCCGGTGCTGTTAAAGCCCGTAAGGTGCCCATTTCTTGATTGTTTTAGCATCTGCATCAGCACAGTTTTTGGTGCCGCGGTTTTGCCGGATATATTTGCTGTTATGGCTCATCAAACGGTGGCGTTTGCCAGCTACGCCATGCGTAACCTTGCCGGTTGCGGTGATTTTGAAGCGTTTCTTCACACCACTTTTGGTCTTCAACTTGGGCATTTTGGTCTCCTCTAGAAGTTACCGTTACGGACACATGTGGCAGCCCAACACTGGCCAGTGCGTCACATCGGAAGGGCGGCAATAGCTAGATTCGCCCGAAATGCAAGAAATAATGCAAAAACGGTGCTGGATTATCGGGCTTAGAGTCAGGCAGCGTTACAATTATCTTCCGAGTCAGGGTCTTCGGGCCTGTCCATGGCCTGCAACGGACGGCCCAAGGCCTTGGTCCGTTCCCTAGCACCGATGCCAAAAATCGGATGCGGCTGGGCCATATATTGTCTCGGTGTGAGTCCCATGAATCGTTTGAAGTCGCGATTGAAATGGGCTTGATCATAATAGTTGAGATCAACGCATTCGCTCCAACTTTGTGAGGGGTTCATCAGAGCTTCGCCCAATGTGCGAACGAAACGCTGTCGCCGCAGCAACAATTTGGGCAGAAAGCCGAAAACGCGATTCGAGAATCGGCTCAGCTGTTTGGTATCCATATCAAGGCGTTCACAAAGCGCACCGACGCTATCAATCATGGGGTCGGTGAGCGCAAGATGCGCGGCCTCGATCAACTCCTCTTCCGGATCGGCTGGCGACATGGCTTCTAGCAGCATGTGATTGCACATATCGACCATCTCTGCTTCGGATTCCAAGTTCCGAATAGCGTTCCAGATGTTGGCGAATAGATCGAATTTATGCGCCGTTTCCGTATCAATGACTTTATTGGCCCAGCGCGATGCTGGTTGGCCGACAAATTTATACCAGCCCAGCGGTAACAGCCCAAAAGCGGCAATACGCGCAGATTGGCTTGCAATAGGCGCGGCGAGACTGGTTGGTCCGGTCATGGCTGCAAGAGGTGAATCCTGAAGCTTCTGGTCCGGCCCCATCATTTTGACGCTACCGCGATAGATATAGCGAATGCTTGCCCATTGCGGCAGCAAAAGGTCCGAAACATCGGATCCATCCGCGCTCTCGATCTCTGAGAAATAATAGGTTGTCAGATAGCGCTGTAGCGGCGGCGGTGGCGCGACAAACCGGGTTTTGCTGACAGGCTCTAATGGTTGCATGCAATTGCCTCCAGCACATCATCAATCCGCGCCTGATCGCCAATCGCCAGAACACGGCCGTCTGCCTCAGCATGCAGCGGCTCACCATTCCAATCGCACATCATCCCGCCAGCACCATCGACAATCGGGGCAAGCGCGGCATAATCATGCAACATCAAGCCCGCTTCGCAGACGACATCGACATGACCGCTAGCGACCAGACCGTAATTATAGCAATCGCCGCCATAGATAATCTTGCGCGGCGCAACTTTGCTGACAAGACCCATGAAATGCTCGGCATCATGCTCGTCAAATTGATGCGGTGTTGTGGTTGCGAGGACAGCGTCCTTTAAATCACGACATCGCGCGGATTTTGCTTGCGCCCCGTTAAAGGTGGTTGGCCGTCCCACCACACCCATCCAGCGTTCCCGTGCAATCGGTTGATCGATAATCCCAATAACCGGCCAGCCATCCTGCATCAGCGCGATCAGCGTTCCGAAAATCGGTCGGCCCGCGATGAAACTGGTGGTGCCATCAATCGGATCGAGCACCCATTGACGGGAAGCGCCTTCGTTGATCGTTCCATATTCTTCACCGATAATACCGTCTTCCGGGCATTCGGTTTCGATAATCTTGCGCATCGCGGCTTCTGCGGCGCGATCTGCTTCGGTGACGGGTGTAGAATCGCTTTTCGATTCCTGGTCAAACTTGGCACGGAATAGCGGGCGGATCGCTTCACCAGCGGCCTCGGCCAGTTTTTCGGCGAGAGTGATATCCTTGGGGGTCATTGTCCGCTCCGTTACGCTGGTTTGGCACTCGTATCAAAAGGCTGTGCCGACACTTTAGAATATTGCTCATGGCATGTCATTAGCCATTAAGCGGCTGTTCATTGGCAGAAAAGCACCATGATAACCGAAGCATAACAGGAGAATGATGATGAAGTACATATCAACTGCGATTGTAACTGGTCTGCTATTATCTAGCTCAACCGCAATGGCTCAAAATTTCGGTTCGCTGCCAAGCTACACTGATACTTTGTTGAACAATGCTTCGAATAATGATTCTGAAATATTCAGTGGATCAAATTCCCTCATTCGTGGCCGCAAGGATCAGAAACTGTACGTCGCGGCAGTGCATAGCCTGCAAGAGAAGAAATTCGATGAAGCGGCAGCTCAATTCGATTCACTTTTGAGCAAACCGTCTCGCATTGCGTCGCCAAGCCCGAGCAAAATGACCTATTATCTGGCCGGCGCTAGTCATTATTTCGCAGGCAATGACCATGCTGCATTGCCCTTTCTTCAGACCGCCGTGCGGCGAGGGTCGGGGCTAAATGATCAGCAGCGGCAATTTGCCCGGCAGTTAATTGCGGACATCAACGCGAATTAAGATGATTCCGGTTCAGCAGGCCGCCAGGCCCATAGGAAAAGGATCAAGCCGGTGATGATGAACAAGGCGCAGCCTGACAATACCCACGAGTTTGCGTACCAATAATCACCCCAGGAAAATTTTCCCGCCATTATCTTTTTCCAGCCATTGAAATGCTGCATTGCTGCGACAACCAGCCCCAAGATGGCAAGTGCCGACGATATCCAGCGGTTTAACCAGTGCTGTGGGTTGGTTAAAAGAAGGAGCCCAAGTAATCCGATTACGGTTCTTTGGGCGCGGCAATAGGGGCAGATGTAAACCCAGCCAGCCAGCTCGGTGATCCAGGCGAAGACCGAAATCACTATCGCTAGGATCGCGATATGAATCCGGTATTTCATCATTGTATCTAAACTTGGCACAACAATTCTCCCTCCCTCAAGGGTTCTTGAAACCGGAATTCAGATCAGTCCCAAAGGCTGGATACAGAGCTTTCATCTGCGATCCGTTTGATCGCTTCACCTAGCAAAGGCGCGATCGTCAAATGGCGGACGCGATCCGATTCCTTAACCGCTTCGGTTGCGCCAATGGAATCGGTGATAACGAGTTCTTTCAACGCGCTGTCATTGACGCGCGCTACCGCTCCGCCGGAAAGAACCCCATGGGTACAATAGGCAACAACCTCGGTTGCGCCCTTGCCTTTCAGTGCCTGGGCAGCGTTGCACAGCGTTCCGCCGGAATCGACAATATCATCGATCAGGATGCAGAAGCGTCCGGAAACATCACCAATGATATTCATGACTTCGGATTCACCGGCGCGTTCGCGGCGTTTGTCAACGATCGCCAGCGGAGCGTTGTCGAGCCGTTTGGCTAGCGCACGAGCACGCACAACGCCTCCAACATCGGGTGATACGACCATCAGCTCATGGCCCGCAAAACGCGCTTGAATATCTGCGGACATCACAGGCGCGCCGTACAGATTGTCGGTGGGAATATCGAAAAAGCCCTGAATCTGGCCCGCATGTAGGTCAATCGAAAGAACGCGGTCAGCACCCGCTTCGGTGATCAGGTTGGCAACCAGTTTGGCTGAAATGGGCGTTCTGGGTCCCGGTTTCCGATCTTGGCGCGCATAGCCGAAATAGGGGATGACGGCGGTGATGCGTTTGGCAGAGGCGCGGCGCAAGGCGTCGATACCGATCAGCAATTCCATCAGGTTGTCATTGGCCGGAAAGCTGGTCGACTGCATGATGAAAACATCTTCACCGCGCACATTCTCATGGATCTCGACAAAAATCTCATCATCCGCAAAGCGTTTCACGCTCGCATCGGTCAGCTTGATATCCAGATAATCGGCGACGGACTGGGCGAGCGACAAATTGCTGTTGCCGGACATGAGTTTCATTGATTAGCTACCCCTTGATCAGGTCAGCCATTGCATCAGAATCGCGGACCCTATGTGAATGTTTCGAGACCCCGTTTAACAGGTGCGCCGCAAATCAAAAGTGCCTTTCGGTCAAATCCAGCCAGTTTGTTTCAACTTTGTGACATAGGCGCGGGAAACCGGCACTTCCAGTCCGCTGGATAGCGATAGGCGCAGGTTCCGTCCCTCTCGCTTTGACGTCAAGATCGCATCGCGGGCCACCCACCAACTCCGGTGGACCTGCATGCCCTCCAATGGCTCCATTTCCCGGATCGCATCGCTCAATCGCATCAACAGCATTTCGGAACGTTCGGCGGTGTGGATGCGAACATAATGATCTTCAACGCCCAGAGCGATGATCGGACCGGAAAAGTGAGGCGGCAACCGATTGTGCAATTGGGTTTGGACTGGCGGAGCATTGTCGGGAACGAGTTCTACTTCGTCTATTTCTTCATTAATGCGCGCGTGCTGCCCTTGATCTGTACCATCGGGCCCGAACAGCATCCGCATGAACAGAAAAATACCAAAGCCGATCGCGGCGCATTGTAGATAGAGCAGCAGAAATCGGTTTCCGAAAAATTGCGGATCAAAGCGCATTCCAGATATAGCGAAACCGATCAGGAAAGTTAGCGGGAATGCGGCCACTGCGGTTGCCAGCAATTCGGACGCCCATGCTGGGATAGCAATAGTTTCCCTCAACCATCCGGCGCTGATGGAAACCGGTCTGAAAATCGCATAGCCGATGATGATGAAGCCCACCCAATAGGCTAGACGCAATCCGACCGGCATTGAATAGGTGCCAAACGGACCCAGAAAACCGAAGACGAGTCCGATAAGCACCATGATCAGCAATTCGACGGCAATCCATTTAAGGGTCAAATTTCTGGTATTGCTTTCCATACTCGTCCCCAAAAATCGCCGTCCAAGTGGCCCATTGACGCTTCGTGAATGGGTAAACTGCCTGTTTTGAGCGAGTTTCACGAATAAGCCACAACCAGCGGCGTAAGCAAGCTGGAAATAGTTTTCGGTTCCGCCAGTTTCGCTGTCAACGAAGCAGGTGAAAAGGATTAACGCATGACGAAGCCAGAAAAATCGACGAAGTCACAGGCACTGACGCAGAGTGGCTTCACTGTGCAGAATATGATTCTGATGGGCGGTGCGACGATATTAGCGACAATGATGCTGATGGCTCTATCATCATTGTCCGGCGGTTTTGCCTCTGGGTCTGAGTCAGCAGCACAACAAAGCCGATCGATGAGCCTGCCCGTCATGATCCATCTAGCGACTGTCATTCCCGGTCTACCCCTTGGCACTTATGTGCTGTGGCGCAAAAAAGGCGATAAGCTGCACAAGCATATGGGACGTATCTGGGCGGTGCTGATGGTCACCACCGCCATTGCGAGCTTCTGGATTGGGCGTCCTGGACAGGGGATTGGCGGCAGCGGGTTCAGCTTCATACATATCTTTTCTGTGGTGACGCTGGTGTCAATACCCTATGGCATCTGGCAAATCCGGCGCGGCAATGTTGTGGAGCATTACCGTGCGATGCAAGGCCCCTATATCGGCCTTCTCATCGCTGGCTTATTCGCGTTCATTCCAGGCCGGATCATGGGATCGCTGGTTTTCGGTTAAATCATTTAGAACAATTCATTTGCCCCGCGCTGCGCTGCTTTCTATCAGGGCCAGATGACAGCACAGCTTACCATTACCCTTGCCCAAATGACTCAGGCGGTTGGCGATTTGCGTGGCAATGCAGACGCGATGATCGCGGTTTATCAGTCAAAACCGGAGAGCGATCTCATCGTGTTTCCGGAGCTGCAGCTTATTGGTTATCCGCCCGAGGATCTTGTATTGAAACCCGCAGTGGTGGAACGCGCCGAAACAGAATTGCAGCGGCTAGCCGACGCAACGAAAGATAGCGCACCGGCAATGCTGGTGGGCTCTATTTTCCGCGATGACGGAAAGCTCTATAACGGGATTGCGCTGCTAGAAGACGGTCAAATCAAACATGTTCGGTATAAGGTGGAGCTTCCCAACTACGGTACATTTGACGAAAAACGTTTGTTCGCTTCTGGCCCGCTGCCAGAGCCTATCGACTTTCGCGGCTGCAAAATCGGTTTGCCAATTTGCGAGGATGTCTGGTTCCCGACCGTTTGCGAACATCTGAAGGCTCAGGGCGCCGAAATGCTGATTTCGGTGCATGGCAGCCCTTATGAAATTGAAAAAGATGATCGCCGTCTGGGTCAAGTGGCGACGCAGCGGGTTCGCGAAACCGGCCTGCCGCTGCTCTTCCTCAATCGCATTGGTGGTCAGGATGAAGTGGTATTCGATGGCGCGAGCTTTGTCCTCAACGGCGATACCAGTGTGATGCATCAGTTGCCGGATTGGGATGAAGCGATTGTTGATACCCTATGGTCTAAAGGCACGGGCGGTTGGACTTGCGCGCCCGGCGAAATTCACAAACTGGATGATCATCCGGCCGATATCTATAATGCGATGATAGTTGGCTTGCGCGACTATGTGAATGCCAACCGCTTTCCTGGCGTCATATTGGGACTGTCTGGCGGCATTGATAGCGCGCTGTCCGCAGCCGTAGCTGTCGATGCGCTGGGCGCGGACCGTGTATGGTGCGTAATGATGCCGTCACGCTTTACCAGTCAGGAAAGCCTGGACGATGCGGCGGGCTGTGCCGAAATGCTGGGCACCAGGCTGGATACAATTTCGATTGTGCCAGCGGTTGAAGGTTTTGACGTCATGCTTGAAGGCAGTTTTGCCGATGAGGATGTCGATATCACCGAAGAGAACATCCAGTCTCGTATCCGTGGCGTCACATTAATGGCGATGAGCAACAAATTTGGCCATATGTTGCTGACTACCGGCAACAAGAGCGAGATGAGTGTCGGCTATGCCACGATTTATGGCGATATGGCCGGTGGCTATTCGGTGTTGAAGGACGCTTATAAACTGACATGTTTCAAACTGTCGGAATGGCGCAATCGCAATAAGCCTTCATTAGGCATGGGACCCGATGGGCCGGTCATGCCCAACACCGTCATCACCAAACCACCGACAGCAGAACTGCGCGAGGATCAAAAGGACAGCGACAGCCTACCCGATTACGAAATCCTCGATCCCTTGCTTCACGGTCTGGTTGAGGAAGAACTATCGGTGTCAGATTTGGTAGACCGCGGCTTCGACCGGGACACCGTTATACGCATCGAAAAATTGCTCTATATAGCCGAATATAAGCGACGGCAGGCGCCTCCCGGTGTAAAGCTGGGCACTAGAAATTTTGGCCGTGACCGGCGCTATCCCATCACCAATGCATTTAGGACGTTATGACCATTAAAACCCGCTTCGCGCCATCACCCACCGGCCATCTTCATGTCGGCAATATCCGTACCGCGCTTCACAATTGGATGTTTGCCAAGAAACAAGGCGGCGAATTTCTTCTGCGGCTGGATGATACCGATAAGGCGCGTTCCAAAGACGAATATGTCACGGCCATTCGTGCCGATCTCGCTTGGCTCGGAATCAATCCGGATAGCGAAGAGCGGCAGTCGGCGCGGTTTGGTCGTTATGAAGAGCGGTTTGAGGAATTGAAGGCAGCGGGCCGGGTTTATCCCGCTTATGAAACCGCACAAGAACTGGATCTGAAACGCAAGGTCCAGCTGGGTCGTGGCAAGCCGCCGACTTATGATCGCGGTGCGCTGGACCTGACCGATGCTGAGGTCGCGGCCTTTGAAGCTGAGGGGCGGCAGGCGCATTGGCGATTCAAGTTGGACCATGGCACGCCGATTGAGTGGACAGATATGATCCGCGGTGACCAGCATTTTGACCCGGCATTATTATCTGATCCGGTGATCCGGCGCGAAGATGGCAGTTGGCTCTACATGCTGCCATCGACCATTGATGATATGGATATGGGCATCACCCATGTTGTGCGCGGCGAGGATCATGTTGCTAATACCGCAGTCCAGATTCAGATGTTCCAGGCTTTTGGCGCGGACACACCAGAATTTGCGCATGAAGCGCTGTTGGTGGGGACTGAGGGCAAGCTATCCAAACGGCTCGGCTCGCTAGGCGTTAGCGGCTTTCGGGAACGTAATATCGAACCGCAATCCATTGTTGCACTGCTCGCGCGCATCGGGACGAGTGACCCGGTGGAACCGATTGCTGACGTTATGACGCTAGTAGAAGGCTTTGATTTTTCACGCTTTGGACGGGCTCCAGCACGTTTCGACGATGAAGAACTGGCCCAGCTTAATCAGAAGATCGTGCACATGTTGGACTATGAAGATGTGCGAGATAGACTGCCCGATGCGATGTCGGCAGCTTCGTGGGATGTTATTCGCCCCAATTTGCATGATATGGGCGAGGTTGATCGCTGGTGGCAGGTGGTGACGGGTCCGGTGACCGCTCCCGACCTTTCGACCGAAGATCAGGATTTCCTGAATCAGGCCCGCGCGACTTTGGAAGGCTTGTCCTGGTCGGACATAATCTGGAAAGACTGGACGGGTGCCCTAAAGGAAAGCACTGGCCGGAAAGGCAAGCCATTGTTCATGCCGCTGCGTCAGGCCCTGACGGGTCTTGACCACGGCCCAGACATGGGCGCGTTGCTTCCGCTAATTGGACGCGAATCCGCTCTTGCACGGCTGCAGAATATTTCTTCTTAACCTCCGATTTCCCAGCGTATCGCGCTTTGGCTGGCCATGCGTTTGATTTTCTTGATGTAATGGTATAACATTACTCATGACGGTGCAGATATATAGCGCCAACAAATGGGGCAACTGCACTGTCATCCGAGGAGACGGATGAAAGGACAGACTTATGAGCTTCACATCAAGTTACGCACATAAACCACCTAATTATAAAGGCATTGGCCTGACGATTGGCTTTCATGCCTTGCTTTTTGCCGGTGCAATGGCTCTACCGGCGATAACCGCTGAGATACCTTTTGAAGGCGTAATTACGGCCTATCCGATCGAAGTTGACAAAGAACCGCCGCCACCCGTCACTGCTATAGAAGACCCGATTGTGGCGACGAATCCCCCTCCAACGACGGTCACCACTGTACCGTCTATAGTGAATCCACCGGTGTTCAATGATCCGCCTGCGATAACATCCGTTGGTATCGAAACCGGCATAGACATCAGCAATATAGGAGACCGGATTACGACTCCAATTGCTCCAATTGAGACGATTCCGGAGCCTGTCATAGCGGACGCCAAGCTTAACACGCGCTATAGTCGTCAGTTTCAACCACCCTATCCATCGGGCCGACTGCGTATGGGCGACGAGGGCATGATTACCGTGCGCGTTCTGGTGGGAACTGATGGGAGGGCCAAGCAGATTGAGCTAGTTGATAGCCCACACCAGGATTTCTGGACGGCAACCCAGCGCCACGCTCTCAAGAAATGGCGCTTTGAACCAGCGACCAAAGATGGTGTACGCTTTGAAAGCTGGATCACGCTAAAAGTCCGGTTTGAGATTAATAGCTGAGCCTGAAAGTTCTGAAGGCCAGCACCGTTGCAGACATAAACTGCTGCATCGGGGCTGGTCATCGCCGCTTTTGCTCCCTATTTAGCAATCATGAAAATGTTAAAAGATGTTTCCGTCGGCGGCGGTTTAAGTGACTTATTCACCCTTTTGCGCCGTCACCCAAAAGAACAGGCGGTTCCGGCTCTGCTAGCATTAGGATGTTCGGGATTCATCTTCTTCCTGTTTATCATCGACCCGAAAATCAATACGGATGTCTATGTTCCGCAAGAAGTTGTCTATGTCGAGAATTGGTCGCTGGAGCGCACTGACGAAGACATCATGGCCGATCGTTGGGCGGTGCAATGCCTGAAAGACAAGCGTGATGCCAAACGGCGCGAGGCTATGAAATCTCTCGGCAGGATGTCGGGAATGGATGTCGAAGCGATTGAACGGGAGGCCCAAGCTGACCGACTGGCACGGGGCGACATAGAAGTGGAGCGGCCCGCCGACGTAACATGCTGAACAGCAATATGGATGTGCGCTATATGGCTGCGGCCATTGCCTTGTCTGAACGGGGACGCGGCCGAACCGGCGACAACCCGAATGTTGGCTGTCTTATTGTCAAAAACGGTAGGATCGTCGGGCGCGGCTGGACACAACCGGGCGGACGGCCCCATGCTGAAGCTATGGCGTTGGCACAGGCTGGGAAGGCCGCCAAAGGTGCTGATATCTATGTAACGATGGAGCCTTGCGCGCATAAGAGCAAACGCGGACCGACATGCGTTGACCTTGTTAAAGCAGCAGCGCCAGCACGGGTGATAGTCGCCACGCTTGATATTGATGAGCGAACCCGAAGGCAGGGCATTGACCGGCTTGGCGATTCAGGCATTTCGGTCTCTGTCGGCTTATTGGAGCAGCAAGCACACCGAGCGATGGCTGGATTTTTCGCACGGATGGAGAAGGGACGTCCTCACGTCACCCTCAAGCTCGCTATGTCACTAGACGGCTGTATCGCTAAGGCTGATGGCACCAGCAAATGGATCACCGGGGATCGCGCACGGGCCCATGCTCATCTCGAACGGGCACGCTGTGACGCCATTTTAGTTGGCGCAGGCACGGTGGCGGCGGATAATCCCAGTCTCGACGTTCGCCTGATGGGATTGGAAGATTGCTGCCCAATTCCGGTGGTCCTTGGCAAAGCCGAGACCGGTGACCATTGGATCGAAATTGCAGAACCCGAAGCCATTGCCGGTCTGGATAAGACAAACTGGCTGTTGGTCGAAGGCGGCGCAGCAACGGCGGCGTCTTTCCTGAAGGCGGATCTGGTCGACCGGTTGCTGCTTTATCGCGCGCCGATCATCATTGGCGGCGGTTTGCAAGGTATTGGTGATATTGGACTTGGCAGTCTTGACGCCGCTCATGATCAATGGATTCGGCTGGACCGCCGCGATCTGGGCGAGGATATGCTTGAGATATATGAGCGTGCCGCCTAAGTTCGCGACCTATCATTTTATAAGGACTTCCCATGTTCACAGGCATAGTTTCGGATATCGGTACGATCACCAAGTTAGAAGAGCGCGGCGATCTGCGGCTGGTCATATCCTGTCATTATGACATGAGCAGCGTGGATATCGGCGCGTCCATAGCCTGTTCCGGCGCGTGTTTGACTGTTGTCGACAAAGGATCAGACTGGTTTGCCGTCGATATCTCCGCCGAAAGCATATCGAAAACCGCAAAATCCATGTGGGCGGAGGGCAGCAAGCTCAACCTCGAACGTGCACTCAAAGTCGGTGATGAACTGGGCGGCCATATTGTCACAGGTCATGTCGATGCCGTGGGTGATGTTGTGTCCGTTGAAACGGAAGGTGATTCCCATCCCATCCGTATTCACGCACCTGCCGAAATTGCCGCCTATTTGGCGCCAAAAGGCTCCATCACGGTTGATGGCATTTCACTGACCGTCAACATCGTCGACGATCAATCAGATGGCAGTACAGTTTTCGGCCTGAACATCATTCCGCATACTGCCAGTGTCACGACATTTGCCAACCTGAAAGCTGGCGATCAAGTCAATCTGGAGATTGATATATTGGCGCGCTATCTCTCGCGGATGGAAAAATTGCGCGCCGTTACAGCCTAGGCTTGCCTTAGAAGGGCAGCCATCTCTGTTTTTTGCTGAACTTCATATAGCCAACATTCGCACCTAGCCGCAGGCCGGCACCCAGCCGCACCGGGATCAGCACTTTGTCGCCGCTGCGCAGATAGCTCACGTGAAAGCCGCCAATAAAATAGGCTGCGCCTTCGCCAGCGGGAAAGCGTTGGTAAAGGTCTTCGGTGTCATAGAGATTATAAACTAGCACAAAGCTATTCGCCGCATTGCCGCCAACATCAAAGCCGATGGATGGGCCGGTCCAATATACCGGTTTCTCGCCTTCAATCTTATGGTGCAGCTTGCCAGAACCGTAGCGCAGGCCGACGACAAACGCGCCAGAGGCTTCACGTCCCGCAATATAGGCATTGGGTCGGCCCTGTTTCTTCAAAATGTCCTCGATAACTTTTGCGAGGCCCTTGGCACCTTTGCCAAACACGCCCTCAGCAGCACCGATGAGATCGTCGTCCTGATAGGTGGTTGCTTCGTCGACATTGGCAATCACGTTACCATTTTCGTCGATGCTATTTTGATTATAGCTGTCGTTAGCTACAGTGTCGTTATTTCCAGTGCTGTCATAGGTCGTGCCATCATCAACCTGTTCTGGCTGGTTAAGATCGCTGTCTATGTCGGTGCTCACTGACGTGTCTTGCTCGGGCGCAGGAGCTTCGAAATTCCCGTCATAGTCGGGATTGTCGAGATCCGCATCAATCGCGTCATTGGGATCAATTGTCTCGACCTGCGCAAATGCGGGGGACAGGGTTGGCGAACAGGCCAACGCAGCGACAGCGAATAGACCAAGCAGCTTCCTGCCGAGAGTCTCACGGTTAGTTTTTTTCACAGACATTTCCTTTGGGCACGACTTAGTCATGGGTAAACTCCTTCCCATACCAGCCAATTTTGTCTTTGGCGTTCGGCGATGACTGCGCAATGAACGGACGACGACCCGAGTCGATTTTGCGACCTGTTGAGTGTTTTTCCGAGTTCTTGGTAAAAATATGATCTGTTCGCCCCCGGATTGATGACTTCTACGCCGAATTTTCCCAGGCCCCGATAATCGTCGCTATGGTGAGCACTTTACCCATTGCAGCCGGTGCAATGCCCCGTTATAGCGCATGGCCTTGGCCAAGCCAGTCATGCGGACACGTGGGTGAGCGGCTGAAACCACCTCCCTGCTAAGGAGGCAAGGGCCTCACGGTCCTTCGAGGGTTCGAATCCCTCCGTGTCCGCCATTTTTCGATATCCAAGAGAATCTCATCTTGCCTATAAGATTTTGATTTTGAAAGGCCTTCTAACTTGCAAGTCTTAGCTTGCTGGCAGCTTTCAAATTATCTGGCTGATCTGGCCAAATACCGCGCGTGTCGTACACAACTTTGCCAGCGCGCTCGTCCAATGGAATGGATTTGAACATATCATGGTCGGTTAACGTGATCATGACGGAACAGCTCTCCAGAGCCTCGTCGATGTCGATCAACTCCGCACCCGTCCCTTCAAACGCGGCGGGTAGTGCGTTAGCATAAGGCTCTACAATCTTAATCCGTCCACCATAGCGCCGCGCGAGATTGGCGGCTATCTTCAAGGCAGGGCTTTCGCGGAAATCATCGATATTGGCTTTGAATGCCAATCCGAAGCAAGCGATTGAGACACCTTGTAGCTCGTCGATCATCAATGAGGCCTGCTCAAGAACATGACCCGTTTTGCCATCATTCACCTCGCGGGCGATGCGGATAAGCGGCGTATGATCTGGTGCACTGTGGACAATGAACCATGGGTCCACCGCAATACAATGTCCGCCCACGCCAGGGCCAGGCTGCAATATATTCACGCGCGGATGGCGATTAGCGAGCCGGATCACCTCCCAGACGTCCAAATCCATCTCGTCAGACACTATGGAAAGCTCGTTGGCAAAGGCGATATTCACGTCGCGATAGCTGTTTTCGACCAGCTTCGTCATTTCCGCAGCTCGTGCATTTGTGGTGACGCATTCTCCGCGGACAAAGCGGCGATAAAAATCCAGAGCTTTTCTGGCACAACGCGGCGTAATGCCGCCAATGCAGCGATCATTATTGGTCAGTTCCTCCAGTATCTTGCCTGGCAAAACCCGTTCCGGACAATAAGCAATCGCAACATCCGGTATGTCATTGGTCAAACCTGGTACCTTGAGATCAGGACGGAGCTTCGCAATCAAATCCCGCATCTTTTCTGTCGTTCCGACCGGAGATGTCGATTCTAAAATAATCGTATCGCCAGCTTTTAGGGCTGCCGCAACATTGGTAGCAGCATCCATAACATAGCTGGTATTCGGCACATGATTATCACCAAAAGGCGTCGGAACCGCGATAACAAATACGTCAGCGGGCTCGACCTGCAGCGAAGCCCGCAAGGTACCGCGCGACACCACACCTTGCACTAGACCATCAAGGTCTACTTCTTCGATATGGATTTTGCCGCTGTTAATCGTGTCAACGACATGGGCTGTTACATCAACGCCCAGGACCGGGCACCCTGAACGCGCTATAACGGCGGCGGTCGGTAAGCCTATATATCCAAGGCCCAAAACGCAGACAGTAGGTTTTTCGTCGGAAAGCATGATCGCAAGATCTCCTGAAGGCGCCCGACAGGGCGCAATTATTCAAGATCTCCGATAACCGAACATCGTAAATAATTAGGTAATGCCGTCCGATTTTCCAGGATGGCGCTTGTAGCCTTATGATATCAGACTTTGCTCGATTATATCTGCAATTCGCTCGCTGGCTTGACCATCTCCAAAGGGATTATGAGCTTTTGCCATTGAATCGTAATATTCCTCATTATCGAGCAGCTTGTTAGCTTCTCTCACGATCAGGTCTTTATTGGTTCCAACCAGCTTGGCAGTCCCGGCTTCAACGCCCTCTGGCCGCTCAGTCGTATCGCGCATCACCAATACGGGCTTCCCCAGTGCCGGCGCTTCTTCCTGCACGCCTCCACTGTCGGTTAGCATGAATATGCAAGCGTCTAAAAGTGCCACAAAATTGGGGTAATCAAGCGGTTCAATCATGGCAACATTGCTCAAGCCGCCCAGCGCATCATTCATGATGGTTCGGACATTAGGGTTGAGATGAACCGGGAAAATTAGCGCAACGTCATCCCGACCCGCAATTTCGTGCAGAGCCGATGCGATGTTGGTCAAACCATCGCCAAAATTCTCTCGCCTATGACTCGTTACGCCGATTATTTTCTTGTCCGAAAATCTTTCAAACAAGTCCTTTAGACGCTTATCAAAAAGGCCTATTTCCTGACTTTTTTGAACGGTGGTCAACAATGCATCGATCACCGTGTTGCCGGTCACGCTGATCTTATCCTCTGACACGTTTTCCTTACGCAGAGCTGTGGCAGAAGTCTCGGTGGGCGCAAAATGCTGATCGGCAATCGTGCCAATAATCTTGCGGTTCACCTCTTCGGGCCAGGGATGATATATATTATAGCTGCGCAAGCCCGCCTCAACATGGCTAACCGGGATTTTCCGATAATAAGCCGCGAGCGCTCCGCACATCGCTGTGGCCGTATCACCCTGAACAACCACACGCTGCGGCTGAATCGTATCCAGCGTTTGACCAATGCCTGCAAGCAGACGGCCGGTTAACTCATCCAAGCTTTGATCTGCGCGCATCAAGTCGAGGTCGTAATCGGGTACGATATCGGCAATATCCAGCACCTGATCGAGCATTTGGCGATGCTGGGCGGTGACGCAGCTGAGATTTTGCAAAGCGCTGCGCTTTGACAAGGCACGAACGACCGGAAAGAGCTTTATTGCTTCCGGCCTTGTTCCGAAAATCGTGACGACTTTAGGCTGCGATGATGAACGGGCTTCCATGGTAAATTGACTAGCAACCTATGCCTAAAATTTTCATAACAGCTAATATCGGATGCTCTTCTATAATATATTCTGTCCTTTGTTGCTACGATCCGATCGAAATAAGCAGTTTGCCCGTCTGAATATATCAACATATTTGCACGTTAAATCCAAACATTTGGAAAACGCCGTGAAATCAGCTAATGCAAAACTATCAATTGAGAAGCAGTGGTTCAAATAATCCAGGATTCTGAACAATCGAAGCCATTACCGCCTTAATCACCGCTATTTTAGAAAAAATCGCAAATATGTCGCGCTGGCAGAAGCAAGCCATCGTGCTCGTGTTGGATATGATCCTTTGCGTCCAGTCGATATGGATAGCTTATTCCCTGCGCGTCGGCGTCTGGATCTATTGGGATTTAGCGATCCAGAAAGTCGTGCTCGCCGCGCTGTTGATGATGATACCGATATTCTATTTCGGCGGCGTGTATAACGCGATTTTTCGTTACGCAGGCTCCGGTATGATGAAGACTCTGGTCAGGGCTTTTGTCATTTACGGTGCTCCCATGATTGTTCTGTTTTCGGTTATCGGAATGGCTGGTGTTCCGCGAACCATCGGGGTCATTCAACCGATTATTTTCTTTATAATGGTTGGTTTTTCGCGCGTTACCGCGCGCTATTTGATGGTTGATATATTGGGTCGCAACCGTTTTGGAGGACAGGTTAAGACGGTCCTGATCTATGGTGCGGGTAGTGCTGGCCAGCAGCTGGCATCGTCCATGCGGTCCGAGCCCGCGATGCGGTTGCGCGGCTATGTGGATGATGACCGGCGGCTCCACGGACAAAAGCTGGATGGCGACAAGGTTTTCTGGAGCGGCGATTTACCGGACATCATCGATAAATATGCCGTTACTCACATCCTGCTGGCGCTTCCGAATATCTCTCGAAAAAAACGGCGAGCGATTGTTGATCAAATTCAGGAGTTCAAGGTCCACGTCCAGACCCTACCAAACATGAAGGATATCATGGACGGCCAGGTATCGTTTAACGATATCCGCGAGCTGGATATTGAAGACCTGCTGGGCCGGGAACCGGTTGCGCCGAATGAATTGCTGTTAGGCCGGACGATTGTCGGCAAGAAGGTCATGGTGACGGGGGCTGGAGGATCTATCGGCAGCGAACTCTGCCGACAAATCGCGAAATCGGGCGCACATCAGTTGATATTGTACGAACTGTCGGAATTCTCGCTTTATGCCATCGAGAAAGAACTCAGAAAATATTCGCAGGATAATGATCTGCAGAATACCGAACTGATCCCAGTGTTGGGCTCGGTTGCAGATGCCGATCGCCTGGAGGAAGTCTTCGCTTTTTGGCAACCCGACACGGTTTTCCATGCCGCAGCCTATAAGCATGTACCACTGGTCGAGGCTAATCCCGTTGAAGGCATAAGAAACAATATATTGGGCACTTATGAAGTAGCCAAGGCGGCTCATGTCGCGAAAGTCAGTGATTTCATTCTGATCAGTACTGATAAAGCCGTGCGCCCGACCAACGTTATGGGCGCGACCAAACGGGGTGCCGAACAGATTGTTCAGGCATTTGCAGAAACTAGTGAAACCCGGTTTTCCATGGTGCGCTTTGGCAATGTTCTGGGTTCCAGCGGCTCGGTCGTTCCCCTGTTCCGGCAACAAATTGAGATGGGCGGGCCGATCACGCTGACGCACCGGGACGTCACTCGCTATTTCATGACAATTCCGGAAGCGGCGCAACTGGTCATTCAGGCTGGCGGCATGGCCAAAGGCGGGGAGGTCTTCGTGCTCGATATGGGTAAATCAGTGCGAATTATCGATTTGGCGAAGACGATGGTTCAGCTGTCTGGTCTGACTGTCCGTGATGATGCCCATCCCGATGGCGATATAGAGATTGAGGAAGTGGGCCTGCGTCCCGGCGAGAAGCTCTATGAAGAGCTGATAATCGGCAATGATCCGCAATCAACGGCTCACAATCGGATTATGATGGCGCATGAAAGCTATCTGGAGCAGGCTGATCTGGATCGGTTATTGGTTCAAATTAGAAAATGTCGCGCTTCGGATGAAGCGGTTGGGCTTTTGAAAAGACTGGTTCCAGAATTTGAACATGAGCGGGATAATGTGAAAATTGAAAAAGCATCCTGAGGATAAACCAAGTTGCTGGCTAGCGTCAAAGAACGCTCTACCAATAATTCAGAGGTACATAAAAATTCTAAAGTAGCGGTTGATTTTACTGCCCACGCCTTGATGGCAAAAGTTGATCGGTGCAGTGTTGATGGCGGCTGCAGCCATTTTTACATCATACACTCCTTACAGTTTTTCTGCGTCATACTGCGCCTGTACCGAATCTCAGCCTTTCTGCATTGTAAGCCAGATCAACATGATCAACCCTTTCTCATCCTGGCCGTTGATAGCTTAAAGACGGAGTCCTTTCGCATGATCGATAACAGAGACAGAATTGTTCGCCTCAAAGCCGTGCTCGACAGAACCGGCCTCAGCCGCTCGGAGGTCTGCCGGAAAATAGGTGATGTGCTCTTGCAGATTATGAAGCGGCGAAGCGATTGGGGAAAAGCAGAAAATTATCCAGATTGATCTGTTTATTATACTTGGAGGCTGAAGGCCTCGATGATTCCAACCTAGGAAGTATTGGATATGGGCTTGTAAGCTTAAATACCACGCGCTACGGAGCTTGGAATTGGTGACCGAGCCTTCCGCATCAGCGGCTTGCTAATCACAGGACTTACGAGCTTATCTTTGATAAAAAACAAACAGCAAGTATTCAAGCTATGAAATCCTCCAAAAGGACGCTGAGCACGATCGCAGCAAAACTTTCTACACCAGTAGCGCGGTTTTATGCGTTTATGACATTTTTTGTATTGGTGTTTTTTACCGGCGGCGGTTCGAGGGATGATATTCAATCGTTGCTCCTGTTGCGACCACTTGCAGTTCTGTTTTGCGCTTATGCACTGACCGTAAAGGCTCCTGAAGAATGGAAAGGGCGAATGTTTCCGCTCTATATCGCAGGCGCATTGTTGGGGTTAATGATTCTCCAGCTGATTCCTTTGCCACCGTCTATCTGGACTGAATTGCCAAGCCGGCAGATTTTTGCTGACATTGCCAATATTGCCGGGATCGAGCAGCCTTGGCGCCCTTTAACATTGTCACCGTCGAAAACACTGAATAGCTTGTCCTCGCTGGCAGTCCCGATTGCAGCTATGATGCTCTATCTTAATCTTGACCGCGAGTATCGTAAACGGGCTGTGCCCGTAATTGTTATACTCTGCGCGATCAGTGCGCTGTGGGCAATTCTTCAAATCGTCGGCCCTGCTCGCGGCCCTTTATATATTTATCGGATAGCCAATTTCGGCACCGGAGTAGGTCTTTTTGCCAACCGCAACCATCAGGCAGTGGTACTAGCCGCTGGTATTGTAATGCTAAGCTGGTACGCGGCTTCATTGAAACCTCGCATCAAGCAAGCGACATTGAAATTTTACGGTAGTATGGCCACTATTCTCGTTTTTGTCCCACTGATTTTTTTGACTGGTTCGCGGGCCGGATTGCTTCTAATGGTGCCAGCCCTAATTCTGGCTTTGTTTTTCATATACGTCGGAGACTATAATGCGGATCGCTTCCATCGAAGAGATAGGTCCCATCGTCGTAAAACCAGTTTATTTTCTCGTCGCGGATTGATCTTAGTTAGTAGCTTAGTCGTAATCACAGGGATTGCTGTCTCGTCGGTCCTGCTTTCACGTTCACTGGCGTTTGACCGGCTATTAGATGTTAATAAAGTCGATGAACTGCGTTTGCAGCTTTTGCCAACATTGTTCGCAATGTTGAAAGACTATTTCCCGTGGGGAAGCGGGTTCGGTTCATTCGAGCATGTCTATAAGATTTATGAACCGCTGGATCTCCTGAACTTAAGTTATTTGAACCAAGCTCATAATGACTGGCTGCAATTTCTTATCGAGGGTGGCGTTTCGGCTCTTTTAATTGCGATCTGTGCTTTTCTTTGGTTTGCGTTTCACTTATTTCAATTGGCTAAAAATTGGCGTGGTTCTGGCCATTCCAAATATCGCGCTCTAATGTGCGCTATGGTGATATTGTTTTTTCTGGCAGCCAGTATTGGCGACTATCCTCTGCGCGTGCCTTCAATAATGGCAATATTTGCGGTTATAATCTCAGTTTTCAATGACAGTGTTTGTTCTGTTCAGCGACACGACATTAATCAGCTGTAAAGCGAAGCAGCAAATCGCTTTCAAAATCGGCATTTTCTGTAGTGAACGGTTTACGTGTGAAACCGCTTAGTCTAACGGAGATCAATAATGATGGATTATAATTTTACAATGATAAAGCACTGTTCGCTGTTGTTTATATTGCTTCTCCTGCCATCTTGCGCAGGACAGACTGTTTTGGGAGGGGGGAGCGATGTTTCCGTGGTCTCAACTGCGGGTCTGCCGGAGCCGACGCGCGGTGATCTGCTGAGTTCGAATCGTCCTTATTTGATTGGGCCTTTCGATAAGCTGAAGATCGATGTTTTTGGTATCGAAGATTTAAGCAAGGAAGTGCAGATTGACGCAAGCGGGCGTTTGTCGTTTCCTTTGATCGGTGTCGTCGAAGCTTCCGGCTTAACGCCAGGAGAGCTTGCCGATGAGATTGAAGGCCGCCTTCAGGGGCGCTATGTCCGTAATCCTGAAGTGACTGTTAATCTGGAAGAGACTGTTAGTCAGGTGATTACGGTCGATGGGCAAGTTGATAAGCCAGGACTTTATCCGGTTATCGGACGAATGACACTGATGCGAGCGGTCGCCACTGCGGGCGGTACGGGGGAATTTGCCAAATTAAATGATGTTGTAATTTTCCGAACTGTAGATGGTAAGCAACTTGCGGGCCTGTATAATCTCAAAGCCATAAGGCGAGGGAACTACGGTGATCCGGAAGTATTTGCTAATGATGTTATCGTCGTTGGCGATTCTCAGGCCAGGCGTTTATTCAAGACTATTATTGAGGCGTCGCCACTCATCACTACGCCTCTGATTATCTTGTTCAGACGATAATATCCCATAATGATGCTGCTAGGCTTTGAGATTTAAATGAACAGTATGACTGAAAAAAACGAGCAACTTGCTGTGGGCTACGACCCATATAATGACATGGCCCATGAAACTCCAATATTGGTCCAATATTGGCAGGCCGTTTTGCGCCACAAAATCGCTATAGCTGCAATTCTTGCGGTCTGTGTCGCTCTTGGTATCATTATTACGTTGTTAATGACCCCGTATTTCACCTCTACCTCTCGAATAGAAATTAGCCGTGAGCAAGATAAGGTTACTAATGTCGAAGGTGTCACCGGCTCAGATGGGGCTGGCCAAAATCTTGAATTTTATCAAACACAATATTCTTTGCTCGAATCCCGTTCGTTGGCAGAGCGGGTTGTTCGAGCTAAAAACCTGGCATCGAGAGATGTGTTTTTTGAAACTTTTGGAATTGATCCGAACGATTCCGGTATTTTGTCAGATGCCCCGAAGGCACAATCTGCTGCGCAGAGAAATATACGCCTGAAGCTTGCTGTAGACCTACTGCAAGAACATGTCAGTGTTTCGCCTATACGCGGATCCAGCTTAGTAGATGTCAATTTTGAAAGTCCCAGCTCTAGCTTGTCAGCCGAAATTGCGAATGCTTGGATCGAAGAGTTTGTCGCGTCTAATCTCGACCGGCGGTTTAATTCAACTGCAGATGCCAGAAAATTTCTTGAAGAGCAGCTGGCTGAACTCAAGCAGCGACTTGAGGATTCCGAACGGAACCTATCTAGCTATGCTGACAATAAGGAAATTATTACCTTATCGTCCGAGCAGACGCCTGAGGGCAAAACCGTTTCGCAAAGAACTCTGGCCTCAGCCAATTTAGAAGCGCTCAATGCTGAACTTGCGCAAGCAACCGCGGACCGTATCCTAGCAGAAAGTGAAGCCAAGCAGCGGTCAGGCAATAAAAATGCATTAGCGAATATTGCTCTCAATAGCCTTCGGGAAGAGCGTGCAAAGGCACAGGCGGAATATGCGAAGTTATTGGTTCAGTTTGAGCCAGAATATCCAGCAGCGAAAGCGATTGAATCCCAGATTTCCGCTCTAAACCAAAGTATTGCGGCTGAAGAAACTCGATCACGGACGGGAACATCTGCTCGGTTCAGCGAAGCCTTGGAGAGAGAACAAAAATTGCGTGCTCAGGTCAATCGGCTGAAGCGCCAGTTTAGCGGTGAGAGGCGAGACTCGATTCAGTATAATATCTTCCAACGCGAAGTGGATACAAACCGGCAACTTTATGATGGTTTACTGCAGCGGTACAAAGAAATCGGCGTGGCAGGCGTTGGAACTAATAATATTTCCATTGTGGATCGCGCGCAACCTGCGGAACGCCCTTCAAGCCCGAACCTTATTCTTAATGTAGCGTTGGCGTTATTGGGAGGTTTGGGATTGGCCGTGACTTACGTGTTTACAATGGAGCAAATCGACCAGACTGTTAAAGAACCTGGTGACCTTAAATCCAAACTTGGCATCGCTCCGCTGGGTTCGATACCGGATTTCGAGAAGACGGATATATTGCAAAGCCTAACCGACAAAAAATCAGTTGCTTGGGAAGCCTATCTTTCTATCCGAACCAGCTTATCTTTCCTGACTGACCATGGGGTGCCAAGGTCGTTTCTGCTTACCAGCACCCGGCCAAACGAAGGAAAAAGTACGTCGGCACTGGCTCTGGCGGCGGTATTGGCGAGCACTGGGAAGCGTATTTTACTTATTGATGGAGATATGCGTAACCCCTCGCTTCATCAAATGCTTGGGAAAGAAAATACCGCTGGATTAAGTAATAATCTATCCGGCGCGGACGATCTCTCGCAACTAATTCAGGAGAAAACCGACTACGGCTTCGATGCTATGACGGCAGGGCCGATACCTCCAAATGCTGCGGAACTATTGAGCAGTTCCAGGATGCGCGATTTGATAAACAGATTGGGAGAAATTTACGATACAGTTATCGTTGATGCGCCGCCCGTTCTGGGATTGGCTGATATCCCATTGCTATCAGAATCGGTTGAGGGCGTTATTTACACGATAGAAGCCGGTGGCGTTAAAATGCGCGGCATTCAATCGGCCATTCAGCGTGTCCGTAGTTCACGCGCACACATATTCGGTGGGATTGTTACAAAAGTTCAATCGCAACATTCGGGTTATGGATATGGCTATGCATATCAATATACCTATGGAAATAAGGCATCGGCAGAGGATTAGGGCAGTGTCAGGTCAATGAATCTATGTTGAAAAACCTTTTGATTTGGCTTGTGGCTGTCGCGCTCTCGATTGGAACTGGTGTCACTGCGTTGGGCGCGATTGCCAAAAATAAAACCCCTGAATTAGGGCTTTCTCTTTTTCCAAAAAATGGGTTTGCAGCGGAAACGGCGGCTGCAGACTTAACCAAAGCATCGATTGCAAAGAATGCCGGAAAGTTTCCTAATGCGATCCGCTCTGGATGGAATATTTTGGCACTGAAAGCATTTTATTCCGAACCTGTCGTTCCGGATGCGATTGCTGTGATAGCATTGTCACATACAGAAGATGTCCGCGCCGAATTGATGCGAAAGGCATTTGAGCTCTCACGACGCCAACAGCTCGTAAATGGATGGCTGATTGCAGATAGTGTGAATCGAGATGATATCTCGGCTCTTTTAACATATTACGATACGTCCATGCGAACGAGTAATTCTGTCACTGAGGTGGTTATTCCTGTGATGGCGGCTGCTTTGGCAGATGAGAATTTCGTAAAACCCTTTGAATCGATATTGAATGACAATCCTCCTTGGGCGAGACGGTTTTGGCGGCAAGTCGTCATTTCACCGGAATCGGTTGTTAATGCGGCGGATCTTCGGCAAAAGCTGCATGATCCGGAAGAGCCAACCGGTGTTTATCAGGACACCGCTCTGATCGCCGCGCTTATCCAAGGCGATCAGTTTGGAAGAGCCGAACAACTCTATGAAAAATTGTCTCCGCAGAAAAAAGATGTTGGATTGATAAGAAATTCGGAGTTTGTTTTTCCATCATTATACGCCCCTTTCGATTGGCAATTATTTTCGACGGGCGAATATGGAGCAGTGATTGATGAAGGTAGCTTGAATTTAAGTGCTGTTCGGAGCGCAGGCGGCTTATTTGCTCGGCAACTGGTTCGACTGCCCGACAGCCTGTTAAATCTCGAAGTCACGCTCGCTGATGAATTGCCAAAAGATGCCATATTTTCTTTAGAGTTATCCTGTGCTGAGCGCGTCGATAACAGACCGGCCACTGTAAAAATCTCGTTAGATCGTAAAATGGTCGTTCGAAAAATCAGCAATCAGCTATCGGCATGTGAATTCTACTGGTTAAATATTTTGGGGCGATCATCTGAATTTGGAGACGGATTCGATGTCACCATTGATTCAATCAAGCTGCGTGCCGGATGAATTTTGTTCATGCTGAAACGATTTTTTGATATTGTTGCGTCGGCCATTGGACTAATTTCTTTGGCACCAATATTCCTCCTCATCGGACTTCTCGTAAGAGTTAACCTGGGAGCACCAGTCTTTTTTGTACAAGAGCGCCCTGGACTTAATGGCGTGCCTTTTAAAATGATCAAATTCCGGACTATGAAAGACCTGATCGGAGGAAACGGTGAACGGCTACCAGATGGAGACCGTTTGACAGGTTTTGGTCGTTTGCTTCGCAGCACAAGTTTGGATGAGCTTCCTGGGCTGTGGAGTGTTTTGAAAGGCGATATGGCTTTGATCGGTCCGCGTCCATTGCTTATGGAATATATTCCTTTGTATAATTCCGAACAGAATCGTCGTCATGATGTACGACCAGGAATTACCGGTTGGGCACAAGTGAACGGCCGCAATGCTATAAGCTGGGAAGAAAAATTCGCAGCTGACTTATGGTATGTCGATAATCAGTCGCTGATGCTGGATTTCAAAATCTTAGCCATGACAATTATCAAGGTGCTCAAAAGGGATGGCATCGACGCAGATGGGGAAGCAACCATGTCGAAATTTACTGGGAGCTAACTATGGATAATAGGACAATTTATGCGGTCTACGGAAAAAGCGGCTTTGGACGAGAAGTCATGCCGATTATTGCCGAACAATTTTGTGATGAACAAGACTCGGTCACATTATTTCTCGACGATGAAAAAACTGACGAAGTGGTTAACGGGCATAGCGTATGGACTTTTGACGAACTAGAGGCACACTCGTCACTCAAAAAGCGATCAGTCATTGCCATTGCTGACGGCAAGGTACGCGAGCGATTAGCTACTAGATGCGCCGCCGCTAACATTGGATGCATGTCCGTTGTCGCAACCAATCATGTCAGAATGGACAATTGTATGGTTGGAGAAGGAGCCATTTTCTGTCCTTTCACAACTCTCACGAGCAATATTGTGATAGGCGTTCATTTCCAGTGCAATATCTATAGCTACATAGCACATGATTGCGTGATTGGTGATTTTGTAACATTTGCACCGGGCGTCAAATGCAATGGCAATGTCCATATTGAAGATCATGCCTATATTGGTACTGGCGCAATCCTGAAACAGGGAACATCAGATATGCCCTTGCGCATTGGTAGGGGAGCTGTTGTGGGAATGGGCGCGGTGGTCACGAAAGATGTGGCGCCTGGCGCTATTGTGGTTGGTAATCCCGCTCGTCCACTGGCTAAATAAAACCTCTGAAAAGTTTATTGCATGGCTTTTCCAAATGACTGGCGAACGGCATTGCAATAACCCTCGAGTTGCCCCTCTTTAATAGATGGATGCGTCAAGAACATAATACTGGTCTCGCCAAGCTCTCTAGCAACCGGTAGCCGCTCTTCCGGCCGCCAGCCTGTTCCATCAAAAGCTTTTTCAAGATAAACCTCGCTACAACTACCCTGGAAGGCCGGATATCCTTGCGCAACAATATCTGCAACAATCCGATCTCTGGTCCAACCGTCTTTCAAGCCCTCTGAATTAATATAGCCGTATTGCCGGTAATACGCGTGAGTATGATTGTCATCGACATTTGGCGACCGGACCACCTCTGGAAATGAACGAAGAACCTTCTGTAAAGCCCGCGCGTTGCGGGTGCGCAACGCGGTCCATTCTTCCATCCTCTTTAGCTGAATCCGGCCAATAGCAGCCTGCACCTCGAGCATTCGCCAGTTGGTCCCGAAACTTTCATGCAGCCAGCGAAAACCCGGGGGGTGGTTTTTGTTATAAACAGCATCCCAACTCTTTCCGTGGTCCTTATAAGACCACATCCGGTTCCAAAGTTCTTCGTCGTTGGTGCTTACCATACCGCCTTCGCCGCCGGTCGTCATGATTTTATCCTGACAAAATGACCAAGCGCCTGCATGGCCAATCGATCCCACCATTCGGTCACCGACTTTTGCTCCATGTGCCTGTGCGCAATCTTCTATAACATAGCAATTCTGCGCGCGTGCAACAGCCATAATCCCCTCCATGTCGCAAGGCCAGCCGCCGAGGTGAACGGGGATGATCGCCCGAGTTTTCTCGGTCATCACTGCGGCAATAGTCTTCGGACTGATATTCCCGCTCTCACCATCAACATCTGCAAAAATCGGAGTTGCGCCTGTGGTGACCACCGACGAGACAGAAGCTATAAAAGTCCTCGGCGTAACGATAACTTCGTCACCTTCGCCAATACCAAGGCATTTGAGCACCAAATCAAGCGCCAGAGTTCCATTTGCCAATGCAATTGCTCTGGTAGTATTGGTCCAAGTAGCAAATTCCTTTTCAAATTTGCGCCCGATTTGTCCAGTCCAGTAATTTACATTGTTTGAAATGATAACATCTCGAACCATATTTGCTTCGTCATCTGAAAAATAGGGCCACGGCGATAGATTATTTTGTATCATGTACTTCCAACCGAGATTTAGGATCTTTTGCGGGTAAACTTTGTGGTTTAACTGGGCAAGCTGTTCTTCTATTGGTCGGCAAGTTTTATCCTATATGGACCAATTATCAAATATGGTTACAATGCGAAAAATCCTGATTAACGGATCATATGCTCCATCACTAATAAATTTTAGAGGCCATCTGATCCAGCAGATGATCGCGCGAGGGCATGAAGTACATGTGAGCGCACCAAATTTTGAGAAGGAAACCGTAGACAGGCTGCTCAAGATGGGAGCGCGGGTCCATGAAGTGAAGATGCAAAGAACAGGTGTTGGATTAGCCGGAGACGTTAAATATTTTTTCCAGCTGAGACGCTTGATGAAGAAGGTTGGCGTTGAACTTGTTCTGAATTATACAATCAAGCCCAACATTTATGGAGGACTTGCCGCCCGTAGCATCGGATCTGAAAGCGCATCGATAGTGTCTGGTCTGGGATACGCGTTTTACGAAACAAATGGTTTCAAGCACCGGGTAGTACAGACTCTTTCCCGGTGGCTCTATAAACGCGCCACAACAGCAAACAGCGTGGTGATATTTCAGAATCCGGATGATCGGGATGATTTTATCAAGGCCGGATGCCTCTTAGACCGGAATAAGGTAAGGATGATCAACGGTTCTGGCGTTGACACAAATTATTATAGTGTCGCAAGACTACCAGAGGCTCCGATATTTCTGATTATATCCCGCTTGCTCGTTTCCAAAGGTGTTCGCGAATATGCCAATGCGGCCAGAATTGTGATGTCAAGGCGGCCGGATTGCAAATTCTTCATAGCGGGATTTCTGGACGGCGGCCCTGACAGCGTAAGCCAGAACGAATTGGATGAGTGGATCGGCTGGGGGATCGAATTCTTGGGGCATCTTGATGATGTACGCCCGGCCATTGAAAACTGCAGCATCTATGTTCTGCCGTCTTACCGGGAAGGGACGCCGCGCACGGTGTTGGAGGCATCTGCAATGGGACGGGCTTCGATCGTTACGGACGCACCCGGCTGCCGAGAAACGGTTATCCAGGGAGAGACGGGTTATCTCGTTCCTGTGAGAGAATCCGCCGCATTGGCAGACGCAATGCTTACGATGGCAGAAGATCCAGCAATGCGCGCAAAAATGGGCGGGGCAGCGCGTAAATTTTGTGAAGAGAAATATGCGGTCTCGAAGGTCAACAACACCCTAATCAACCATCTTGACCTGTAGACTACATTGTGGGCTGAGTATTTAAGATCCACAATAGTAATATGATCTCAACTAGGCTACTTGGCGATCCTATTATTCGGGATCACAACTTTTGGAGCTTGTCCTTGCCAGAAAATTACAATTTTAGATCGGAAGCAGCTCAATGCTTGCTGGAATGGCAAGAAAAATCTCCAGCAACTTGGCTCATAACCGGTGTTGCAGGGTTCATAGGTTCAAACCTTTTGGAGACATTACTTTTGGCTGGCCAGAACGTTCGCGGCCTCGATAATTTTGCCACTGGCCATCAAGAAAATTTGGATGAGGTCAGAAAGAATGTTGATGAAGAAAGCTGGTCACGCTTTTTATTTATCGAAGGAGATATTCGTGATGTTAGCAGCTGCGCTAATGCTGTTGAGGGCGTCGACCACGTTCTCCATCAAGCGGCTCTGGGATCAGTTCCACGCTCACTCGCTGATCCTCTTACAACCAACCAAGTGAACATCAACGGCTTCTTGAATATGTTGGACGCCTCACGTCTGTCTCAGGTGAAGAGTTTTGTGTATGCGGCATCTAGCTCGACTTATGGCGACGAACCGAATTTGCCCAAAAGAGAAGACCGAATTGGTAGTCCGCTTTCTCCATATGCAGTTACCAAATATGTAAACGAACTATATGCTGAGGTTTATGCACGTAGCTATAACTTCAAGGCTATTGGTCTTCGCTATTTTAACGTTTTCGGGCCGCGGCAGGATCCCGATGGGGCTTATGCCGCAGTTATCCCAAAATGGACCGCAGCGATGATTGCTGACCATGAGGTAGTGATCAATGGCGATGGTGAAACAAGCCGTGATTTCTGTTTCGTGGCAAATGCGGTGCAAGCGAACTTACGAGCAACCATATCCCCGCAGTCCAGTCATGGTGAGGTGTATAATGTGGCGGTTGGTGATCGTACGACGCTTAATGAACTGTTTCTGGCATTGAAAGAAAGTTTGGGCGAGTTACAGATTCACTATGCGAAGGAACCAAAATACATGGATTTCAGGGCGGGTGACGTGCGACATAGCCAAGCGGATATCAGCAAAGCACGCGAGAAAATAGGGTATGAGCCTACGCACCATATAAGGGATGGCATCAATACTGCTATGTCGTGGTATGTGCAAAATTTGCGTGACAGGGCCGAGTAAAATTTTAGCCATCATTGGATTGGAATCATAAATGCATGAAAAAATTGCCGTTATAGGACTCGGCTATGTCGGCCTACCTGTCGCGGTCTCGCTGGCTAAGAAATTTGATGGGGTTGTTGGCTTCGACACATCCACCAAGCGGGTCGAGTCTCTTCAATCAGGCCATGACTGGACTGGAGAAATCTCAGACACTGATCTCGTCGAGTCTTCATTAACAGTTTCGGACAACGCCGGATCTCTGGCTGATGCAACATTCCTGCTAGTGACCGTACCGACGCCAATAGATGACGAAAAGCGGCCGGACCTAGGGCCTATTGCTTCTAGCTGTCGGTTGATTGGTCCTCAGCTTAAAAAAGGCGCTGTTATCGTCTTTGAGTCTACCGTCTATCCGGGGGTTACTGATGATTTCTGTGGCCCTTTGTTGGAAAAAGAGTCGGGGCTTGTCCGAGGCAAGGATTTTTTTCTGGCTTATAGTCCGGAACGGATCAATCCCGGCGATAAAGTTCATCGATTAGAAACAATTACAAAGATCGTATCTGCCGAGGACGATGCAACCTTGGAGCGTGTTAAGGCAGTTTATGGAGCTATCATCGAAGCAGGCTTGCATGTGGCGCCATCGATCAAAGTGGCGGAAGCGGCAAAGGTAATTGAAAACACCCAGCGCGATCTGAATATTGCGCTGATGAACGAAATTGCTCTGATTTTTGACCTTATGGGTATTCGAACAAAAGATGTCCTCGCAGCAGCAGGTACGAAGTGGAACTTTCTACCTTTTTCTCCTGGTTTGGTTGGAGGTCATTGCATCGGCGTTGACCCCTATTACCTTACAAGTGCGGCAGAAAAACTGGGCTATCGTCCCGAAGTTATTTTGGCCGGACGGCGCATAAATGATGAAATGGGTGCGTTTGTCGCTCGCAAAACCGTGAAGCTGCTGGTTCAAAGCGGAGTCAATATCAAGGATGCGAGAGTTGGGGTTTTAGGCCTGACATTCAAGGAAAATGTTCCAGATCTTCGCAATAGCAAAGTCCCAGACATCATCGCCGAATTGGCGGAATACGGTATTGATCCGATCATCCACGATCCGTATGCCAATTCGGAGGAAGCTATGCGCGAATATGGGTTGCAGCTTAGCTCAATGGAAAAGATGCATGATTTAGATGCAGTGATATTGACGGTAAACCACGATAGTTATTTGGAAGATATCTCTAAAATCGTTTCAAAGTGCAAACGAGAATCTGTCTTCCTTGATGTTAAATCTGCGGTTGATCCCGCATCATTGCCCCCGTCGTTCAAATATTGGTGCCTCTGATTACGGTGTTTAAAAGTCATTCGAACATACACTCAGAGTGATGACTTATGGAGCGCTTTCTCGCAACAGGTTGCGAAGGTTAGCCAGCTTGATACCGACCACACGCAGCAGAAATATTGCTAAGGCTACATAGAGGGTAAGCATCAATATGCTAACGCTACAAAGGCGAAGAAAATAATGCCAATCCCTGATTTGCTCCAGGAAGATGCTGCCTGCGCCATAAGCAGCAGAGCTTGCGGAAACAGTTACAATAAACATCAATAAGAGGTCGCGTGTAATCAAAACAGGTTTCCATCGACGTAGTAGCCATATCTGGAACACGGAATAAAACAGCGCTCCAGCGACGGCACCCAATGCTATGCCGGCAACACCCATTTGCCGCGACAAGACAAAGCTGGCGACGAGATTTACGAGCGCTGCGCCCACGCCGATCATCAAAGGTGTGATTGTTTTTTGATATGAAAAGAACATTCGGTTGAGTAGCTCACGCATTGAAATGAAAATGATACCTAGGCTGTAAAACCCGAATACTATCGCCGTGTCGGCGATATCTCTCGGAGTGAAGGCCCCCCGGCCATAGACCAGCGTTACAATTTCTGTCCGCATTGCTAGCGCGACGGCCGCAATGGGTGCTGTTGACAGCAAAATTATTGACAGGCCTCGCGTAAGAAGTTTGCCGTTGGCAATATGGTCATTTTTCGCGGCATTGCTGGCCAGCGCAGGAAACAGGAAATAGGATACAAGCCAGGAAAATAGTCCAGCCGCAAACAAAGCAAGACGGCTTGAATAATTCAGATGAGATATCGCTCCAGAGCCAAAACCCGATGCGATCGAGATACCAATGAAGATATTTAACTGATCTAGCAAAACTGCCAATGCAATCGGTACCGACAGCAAAGAAAGTCGCTTCCATGTTTGCTCGCTTACGCGCCAGCCTATTTGCATGGAATAAATATGGCGGGTTTGCCATCTCTGAATTGGTGCCTGTATCACCCAAGCACAAACAGCACCGACAACTGCCACAGCAATGTTATCAAAATAGCTTGCAATGATAATTGCGGCTATCACAATCATATTGTTAGTGACCGGCACGAACAGGGGGGCAATAAATGCTCCATTTGCTTGTTGTAGACTATTCTGCACCCCTACATAGCCTGTAAAAACAAATGCTAGCGCCATCAGGCGTGTTAACTGGGCTGCGAGTTCATGCGTATCCGCACCTGCCATCGGGGCCGATAGGTTAACAATCTGGTCTGCAAATGCGATACAGGCTAGCGACAGAGCCATGGCCAAATATGCATAAAGTCTCACGCTTTGCCGAACAAAAACTATATCTTTATTCCCACTTTCTATCTTCAATTTCATATATTGAGGGAGAAAAGCGGCGGAGATGGTTGTGAGAATCGCTAACCAGAGCAGCCCGGGAATTAAGTTGGCTATAAAATAGGCATCGCTGGCGATGCCCACACCAAAAAAATTTGCCAGCACGATATCTTTAAAAAAGGCAAGAAATTTGCTGCCAAGCGATAAAAAAACGGCGACTATAACGGCCTTTTTTACTGGGGAGGTCGAAGCGTTTGTCATTTTATCACTATCGCAAACGAAAGTTAGTCAACTGGGTTGCCGGTTGTGTGAGCGTGCTTTTGCCATATAAAGAATAGAGATAATGATCACGGTCAAGAGGTTGCCCGGCGAATGAAGAAGCTGATTGTTCGCTGGCAAGAAAAATGCGCCAAGGGTGAGTAAGGAAAACATTAGAATGGAAAACGGATTCTCGTATCGTATTGCCGATATCCAAGACCGAGCGAACAAATAGGCAATAAAACCGAATAATAATATGGTGCCGGGAAAAGTGAAATCTGTAGCAAAATGTGTGAATGCTGTGTGCCATTTTGTCTCTCCCCAACCGGTCTGGACGCCGGTTTGATAAAGCAATGTATCTGGCCATACCCACTCGACCCCGAATATACGATTGGCAATGACGGACAATGAATAAGAGAAGCCCAAAAAATACGTCCAAGAGTGATTGACCGTGGTGGCCAGTCCTAAACCATAATAGCCTTGCGAGAGGTAGCTAAGAAAAACGGTCAACGAAAACCCCATATCGGGACCGAAAAGCTTGAAAATGGGATGATCAACATTGATCGCGATATTGTTAAGGGATTTTTGGTTGTAGTTAAATGCATCAGTAGACAATGCCGCATAGCGCTGCGCTAATATAAAGGCAAAACTAAATATAGATAAAATACCGGCAAATATTCCAATAATTAAAGTCCGTAATTTGATTCCTTGATTTGTAACTCCTTTCTTTATTGCTACTATAGCAATGATATATATAATTGTATCGCCAAGCTGTTTTTGTTTTCCTGAACCTAGAACATAGAAAATAAGCGAACCTACCAATACGAATAGCACGGCCAGTTTTTCCGCTTTTGTGAGCGTCCGAAAATAATATAGCCCCCAAATATTCGTTATGAATGCAAATGGCAGCCCGAAGGAATATATTAGAAATTGCAGGCCGTAAGTTCCGCTATTTCGTTCGTAACCTTCATATCCATCCAAGTAGGTGGCGCCTATGGCAGTAATATCGGTGTTAAAATTACCGTCGAAAAGGGCTACGGAAACCACAAAAATCAATGACATTGCGGAAATAAAGAGAGAAACTCGGAAAAGGTTTCGAACGAATTTGGTATCTTCTTTTTCTCCTGACTTAGGTGGTTTGATTGGCAAGCGTACGCCATTGATAAAACCGAATGTCATCACTGCCATCGTAGCCACCATGAAAATAACAGTATTTTGTATCGGAAAATTGAAATAGATCGTGGGTCCGAAAATGGCGATCAACAAGGTGACCGACAGATATGCCAGCAGAAAACGGAGCGGTGTGTATGCCATTACCGGCCTCGGCGAAGTCACATTCTTCATTCTGGGTTTTTCCCGACCCCAAAGACATGCTTGTAATCATTGATTTCTGTGGTGATTTTAACCGCCGATAGCTGTGCATGAACGGTTGATGGCAGAAATTTTGCGATAGGTTTAAGCCGGTATGACAATCTGAAGAACCTTCCAGGTAGTTTTGAGACGTGAGCGAGAATCGCAGGGTCATAAGACGGGTGGCTAAATGAATAGGCGCAGCTTTGCACTTTCATTCTTAGTGGAACCAGTTCGCTAAGTCGATGTGTTATGATTTTAGGTCATTGCATAGGCAAGCAGCGTACCCAATCCAGAGCATTTTGATAAGTTGGTAATAGCCCATCAAATAACGAAACTAGGTGCTGGAAAAGCTGATGCCAAGTAAAAGCCAGGAAGGTGATTCCATGTTTTACCCTTTGCTTGCATTTGGAGACACAGATATCTAATGGGCTGGGAACTGTTAATTCTCGACTAAGGAAAATGCTATGGCGGGCGTTAGCCAGACGAATCTCAAAATTATAGCCCAGGACTGCGTCGACAAAATTGCTGGAGAAAAAGCAGAGGGCGAGTTTTTTACTGAACCCTTCAAGCATCTTGTAATTGATAATTTTCTTCCTGCCGAGTTGGCCGATCGATGTCTTAACAGTTTTCCAAGCGTGGCGGACGGAGATTGGGACCAATCGACTGATGAAGATATTGAAGTAAAGTACCGGTCTAGGTGGCAATCCGAATTTGATATTCCAGAAAATATAGTTGACGTTGTGCGTCTTATGAATTCCGCACCCTTCCTTTTAGCGATGGGAGAGAAGTTTGGTATCCCCAAAATAGTTCCGGATCCCTATTTCGCCGGCGGAGGATTGAACGTGTCTGTGAAAGGCGGACTTCTTGGCGCACATGTTGATGGGAACTACCATGACCCAACGGGTCTCAACCGGCGCTTGAACGCTCTGATCTACTTGAATCCCGAGTGGAAGCCCGAATGGGGGGGGGCATTTGGGATTTATGACTCAGAAGGCCAAGAGTGTGTCAAAAAAATAGCACCTTTGCATAATAGGTTGATAATATTTGACACCCATGATTATAGCTTCCACGGTTTTCCTGAAGCTATTAACTTTCCGGACGAACACCCTCGCCGTTCGATTATTCTCTATTATTACACAAAGGCAGCCAGGCCAGAATCTCAAACAGTCGTCGACAAACCGCATAGTGCCCTCTGGGTAAAAAGAGGCCTTAAAGACAAGCGCGGCAACACGAGCCGTCAGTTCACTTAACTTTCCTCAATATTCCAACATCAACCGGAAGAGAGACAAAATGTCTTTACTAGAACGAGCATTCCATTTGGCTCACGATATATTCCCAGAAGGCGGCGCCTGTTTCGAATTCGGTGTTTTTCGGGGTAGTTCATATGTTTATCAGGCCGAACAGATAAAGAAATATTATCCTTCAAGTTCCATCGCTGGTTTTGACTCCTGGCAAGGCCTTCCGGATGAAACCGAGGGCGTGTGGATCCCAGAAAGACATGCTCGGGGTGAATACGCTGCACCGAAGGATGAAGTGCTTGGAAAACTGGATCTTATCGGAGTGATACCCGATGATAAGCAGTTCCGATTAATCGACGGTTTTTATTCTGATAGTCTTGTTTCTGAACTTCGCAAAACATTTGACCCCCTCATTTTTGTTAACATTGACGTTGATATTTACAGTTCGACAATTGAGTTGCTTGATTTTATCGAACCAATGCTCCGCCCGGGCGTCGTTCTATATTGGGATGATTGGAAAGACCCACGTGACGTTCATGGTGAGTCATGGGGTGAACATAAGGCTTGGGACGACTGGACTGAAAGCCGTCCCCGGTTGGAAACGGTTTATGTCGGATCAAACTCTGCCAACCAACAGGTGATGGTCGTCACTGCGGTGGAAGGTGAAAATGACCGGATGTCAGATGCTGCAATTACAGCTATTCTCGATAGGTTTAAAAAATTCGACGACAATCCCCCAGAGCTTCGCAAAATACCCAAAACTGACGCAGTCATTCTATCCTTGAAGCAACGGATATCAGCCATTCCGCTGCTTGGTTCTATTGCGAAGGCCACATATCGGATTTTCCGTTAGTGAGAGAAATACATAAAGTTCAAGATGCTTCTAAGGCGTAAAGCCAGTCTTCAACGGGCGAAATGAAAGATTGATAGTGAAAGACCTTTGAATTGTAGCAATAGGACTTCATCGCGTTGACTTGGCTATCTGATTGGGCAAATAGTTCGACAATCTTTGCAGCAGCTTTATCGAAGTCAGTGATTTCAACCAGGTGACAGGTCTGTTGCTCAATTAAATATTGTGAGCTGCTGGGCATTGGATTGGTTATAACAGGTGTACCGTAGCTGATTGATTCAGAGAGTTTTCCTGGAAAACCTGCGAGGTTTGTTCGCGTTTCTTTGCGGAAAAATATCGAGAACGCGGCCTTTGGCAGCGTTTCCAAGAGTAATTTACGAGGCTGACGACCGTGGAAGCTAAGGTCATCCTGCATATCATCCAGTATCGTAACTTGCTCGGGAACGAGTTCCCGATACTGGTCAAGATCGACACCATATAGATCCATATGAAATCTGGCACCTAGAAGCTTGGCGCGGTGCAATACATCAAAGACCCAGTCCAATCGATCTTTCATGCCATCGGCAGATTCAGAGGCGCTAGCTTTATCAAATCCGGTACCCGCAAAGAAGAGTCTGGTAATGCCGTTTGAACGATCCACTATTGGTGTCTGCTCGGTTCTATTGGGTGCCATTAAAGTAGGGATTTCAACGATCGGTTTTCGGCTTGATCTATAGAAGCCTGATATAAATGGTGACGTAGTGATCAATCCATCCATTCGCCAATTGACGTAGTGCATTCTCAACATCACATCCAAATTTTTTACAATGCCCGACACGCTGCCCCAATGGCGTTTGCTGTACCATTCGGTGCAGTCGGCAACGGCGAGAGCGCCATGTTGTCTTGCCAAATGTGCTATACGCCATTGCGATACGGCAGGATGGTTATAGCAAATGACAGTATGCAGATTGGCTATATCGGTCAGCAAAATCAGTTTTCGCAGGGGTGCGTCAGATAAAATCTGTCTAAGCCAATTGACTTGGTTGCTAGGATATCCCATTTCCCAGGCTTCGAGACCGCTCTCCCCCGATTCAGCTGGATAAAGATGGCCATTTGCTTGGCGATTTTTGCTCAGTCCGACCAGCAGTACTCGGTATCCGAGCTTTTGAAAAATTTGCGCGTTGGTTATCACGCGCTGCGCCGCGGCATTTTTGTCCGGGAGTTCAAAGCCGCCGATATAAACTATCGTACGGCGAGTATCGCCTGCTTCTGCTTTCTGGCCAGTCTTATTGTACCTGTCTATCTCAGATATAGTCATGAATCCTGACTCCGTCCCAATCGTTGGACAGCTTGGCGGTCCCAACGATCAGTTTGACCACGCGCTCTGACGTATTAGCTACTTTATAATCTTGCGGGATGTCATGGGGTTTCCCACTCTCCCGTCGTTCGGCATATAATGATGTCACAAGTTCGATGGCGCGAAGAATCGTGTCCTGGTTCAAACCGGTATTGACAATATTTCCGGTATCCATAGCCTCTGGCCGCTCGATTGCGTCACGCGGTGTTATAGCCGGGAAGTCGAGAATTGCACTTTCTTCAGAAATCGTTCCGCTGTCAGAAATCGCACAAAAAGAGCTCATTTGCAGTTGGTTATAGTCATGAAAGCCAAACGGCTTCATATCACGTATGCGCTTATCCAAGTCGATATTTTCCAACTGGTCGAACCGTGATTTTGTCCGCGGATGAGTCGAAATAATAATCGGGAAGTCATATTTTTCAGCTATTACGTTTAGCGTGGCTACAAGCGAAAGCAGGCGTTCCTTGCTATCTACATTTTCTTCACGGTGCATCGAAACAACAAAATATTTACCTTTTTCCAGACCCAATTCATCCAATATATTTGATGATCCAATCTGCGATCGATATCGGTTTAAGACTTCGAGCATTGGGGACCCTGTGACGTATATCCTGCGTGGATGAATCCCTTCGGCTAGAAGATTGCGCCTCGCATGCTCTGTATAGGGCAAGTTGAAATCGCTAATATGATCCACCATTCGGCGATTGGTTTCTTCTGGTACATTGCGATCAAAGCTACGATTGCCAGCTTCCATATGATAAATAGGTATTTTCATACGTCGCGCCATCAATGCGGAGATAGCGCTGTTTGTATCGCCAAGAACTAACAAAGCATCAGGGCGGTTGTCGTTGAGAACTTGTTCTGATTTGAGCAACACGTCGCCTAGAACAGCGCCTAAGCTTGCGGTATTCACCTTCATGAAGACGTCAGGTTTCCGGACACCCAAATCGTTGAAAAATACTTCGTTTAACTCGTAATCATAATTCTGACCTGTATGTACCAATTGATGATCACAAACTTGATCAAGGAGAGCGATTGTTGGAGCGAGGCGAATAATCTCGGGACGCGTGCCAACGATTGTTGTGACTTTAAGCATTTGAAAAATCCGTACGGGCACGGGTTACCGCCGTGTCAGGATAGTATTTGGCGAAGCCAATTAACTGCGATATCATTTCATCCCAAGAGGGCTGCTGGTAACCAGTTTTATCCGCGAATTTGTGACCATCCAGTGACCTGTCGAGTACAAGCTGCCCGTCGGCTTCTATTTCGGCGATACTTTTAAAATGTTGTTTGAACTTTGATATCAGATCGAACTTTGATATCTTTGGTCCTGTTACATGGTAAATTCCATATAGATTTTGCCTCGGATCAATAAAATATTGATCAATAGTTTTCGCTAACTGTAAGTTAGTGAGTCCCGAAAAATAGGCGTTGGTGAATCCATTTATTACACTGGATTGATCAAGAAACCAGGCTAGTAATCCTCGTCGTGAAGAGAGTTCAAAGCCTACTGGGGAAGTCCGTATAGTAACGGAGTCGCTTTCATTCACAACTTCGCCCAGGGCTTTGCTCAGCCCATAAAATGTTTTGGCGTTAACACGATTATCTTCGGTATAGTTACCGTCATCACCGTCAAACACACAGTCCGTGCTTAAATGGATGAAACGGGCTCCAAATTCTCTCGACATCTTATGAAGCCGATGCGGCAACAGTGCGTTGGCAGGTAAAGCCGTGAGTGGATCTTCACCGTTTTCGATGTGGGCCGTAGCACCAGCGCAGTTGATCACAACATCAGGGCATGCGTTGGCAAAAAGTATCTCGAGAGATTTATCATCATCGATATCGCCTGTAATGAATAGGCTTTTGCGACGGTTCGGATCAAAGGCCTCAATATCACGGCGGCTTCTTAGCGAACCGATCACTTCATTTTGGGTATGCGTGGTGAAATATGTCCACATACAGTAGCCGATCATGCCATCGGCCCCGACGACAAGTATCCTCAACGGTCTTTCCTCCAAGATTCCAGTTCTAAACTAACTTCCGGTAGACTCAGTAAAAGTTGTTTGACTCCATCTACATCCAGGCGACTGGTATTATGCGAATGATAATCGTCATGATGAACGATCTCCACATCACCCTCACTGAAATATTTTTTGTAGTTTAGGTCGCGCTCGTCGAGTTGCAGTCTCCAATAGTCATCCATGTCCTCTGCAGTCGCTAGCTCTTGTGCACTTGCCAAAGTTTCGTATAGTTTTTCAGCATGCCGCCAGCCGATGACTTGCACTTCATGATCCGGCACTTCAAACAGCCCCAATAAGGCTGTCACTAGATCAGCGATTGTCGAGGCAGCCGCTTTCTTGATAAACAAATCACCTTGGCTAGCATGCATAAAGGCAAAGCGGACCAATGAAACACTGTCGCGCAACGGCATCAGGAATCGGGTCATGTTGGGTTCTGTAATAGTTATAGGTTGGCCGGTTTTTATCTGCTTTATGAACAGCGGGATTACAGAGCCCCTGGAACACATCACATTGCCATAGCGCACGCAACTGATGGTGGTTTTGGCTCCCTCTCCGATTTCGCGAGCAGCCGATTGGGCTAACTTTTCCATCATTGCTTTCGACATACCCATAGCGTTGATTGGCAAAACCGCTTTGTCAGTTGAAAGGCAGACGAGAGACTTTACCCTGTGTTCAACGGCCGATCGAATTACATTCTCGCTACCCAATATATTGGTACGGACTGCCTCAAGAGGGAAAAATTCGCAGCTTGGCACCTGCTTCAACGCGGCAGCATGAAAAACCGCATCGACTCCTTCCATTGCACGATCAATGCTCGATCGTTCCCGGATATCTCCTAGGAAAAAACGGACCCTACTATCGCTCAGCTGATTGCGTAAGGCATCCTGCTTTTCTTCGTCGCGGCTAAAAACACGGATTTCAGGAACACCATCAGCCAGAAGGTCAGTCAGCATCGTTTTTCCGAAGCTTCCGGTGCCGCCTGTTATGAGGACAGAATTGGGTAAACTACTCACTTTATGAGTATCTCCAGTTGTGAAAATATATATGCATGTTCAAGGCCTCACAATAGCTGCCCATTTTAGTGCGTCACTTTACAGAAATTTTTACGGTAAACTATGCTTCGATATGATCTTGCCGATATTATTGCAATCGACAAATTAGGTATTTTGTTAAACTAGGGCCCGGTTGTATCCGGCTTTGAGTGAGCGAGGCTGCCATTATTTAGGCTAAGGAAGGTGTGTGGCTCTTAGTGTCAGTTTCCCTATTTTGACTATCGTCGTCAGCATCCCCTGTTGCGCTGCGAACACGCCGTGCTGAGTTGGAAGAATCCCTAGTGATAAAATTGCACAGATGGCCGAACTAATAGGTACTTTGAAAACTGTAACTAATGGGGGCGGACGTTAACTGTGCTGTACTTGCCCTAGCCTCAACGCAATATTTATAAAGAGTCCATCGCGAGTTTCCAATCACGATCCGAGGGTTTTTTCGGAATTCTAAGGTAAAAAATACGTTTTAATCCGATCCGCTGTCAACTGTCGGGTACAGAAAGTGTCACCGCGACAAATTATCGAGATTGGTGACACTTATAATTCTTTCGAAATGAGCCTGTTTGCGGGGCAATTGCATTTTGGAATTCAGCTCAAACATATCTCTCTTATGGGGGAAAGCGCAGTTCTTCAAACTGCAATTGTCAATTCGTTTGGCAGGATCTGAGCCCTCAACAAGTTTCAGATATTTTTTGTGTTTGGACGAATCTACCCTAATATTCTCAATATGTACTGGTCCCAATGCAATTTCACCATGGGCACTATCTTTCACTTGCATCAAGCATAACACGGTCGGCACTTCTTTTTTGACACTATTGGCATGGATTAATACATTGCTAATCAAGCCACCAGTCATGTCATTGGATGCGGCACCTGAATAAAAACGACTTTGCGGGTAGTGCTCTATATGGCCTTTGCTTAATTCACTATTCCAAGCGCTTTCAACACAAATATATGCTTTGGCACAGTCGCCCGAAAGGACGACCGGGCCCACAATCTCAAAGTCACTACAATCCACACTAATTTTGATATGATATTGTCCTGATATTTGCCTATTTCCTGTCGTAATGCTAGTTCGAGCAATACGAAATTTCGGCGAAGAAAGTTGCACATTTATTAGTGCCTCACCGATCCACCGGTCGTTGCTTTCCGTTATAGTAATCTTGTCGATGAACCCATTGGGGCAATTATATCCGAACAAGATCGCGGTGGACAAAGTATTTTCGATGTTGGCGCCTACAAGGCTAATATTTTTAGCACCCCATTCGCAAGCGATGCCTCTAACAGCGTTGATCGAATGATACTTCGTAATCTTGTACTGCTCGCATCCAGACAGATATGCACCGTAATATCCACCGTCTATTCTGACATTGTCAATTTCTCCGTTTTCGGCGGGCACGACGCAGTTCGCTTTTCTCTTTCCGCCAGATAGATAATAATCTGCCACTATTGCCGGAGTTAGAACACCATTGACCTCAATGTTTGAAGCGCCCTGGTCGAACCCGGCTTTTGACAAGGAAGCGGCACTCAAATCGGAAGGAACAGCGATAGGGCGCGTTGTTGAATTTTTCCAATAGCATGCCGTCGCTGCTTTTGGCACCGCACCACCGGTTGAGCCATTCTGGACTGTAGAAATCACAACAGAAGTTCCGGACGCTATCAAATCGCTGGGCATCGCAACCGACAAGTCGCCGGCGTCACTTATTGCGTACCATCTGGGTGTGGGCGGGGCGCCGCCGCGAGCTCCTTTCACGACGCAGTTTCGGATATTCAAGCCACCGTTTGTAGAACCACCATCCGCATATCGAAAATTCTGAATATGATAGCCCTGTACATAGTTTTTGCCATGAATGTTCCTAAAAAGAAGGTCCCCACCTCCATTCTCAATAAATATTCCTCGCACACCGTTCGGAGATTGAATATGATTGGCGTTTATCACTAAATCGCTCCACACTCCGGCCACTGGATTTGAAGCCGCTCCTGATTTGCGTCCGCGGATTCTAAATCCGCAAGCATCATTATTAACTGACTTGTCAGTAGAGCCCAGAATAAACTCAGCTAAAGCACCGTTAAAATCGGGAATTTTTCCATCGACCTCCGGCCATATTTCGACTGGTCGCAACAGTCTGTATTGAGACCTGGGCGTCGCAGCAACTGGTCGTCCAGCCTTGCGGGCGAATGCGAATGCCCTGATCAAGGCAGGTGCATGGTCTTCTCCATCAAGGGTCTGGTAAAATTCATCAATTTGGACGGGCTCGTTGTCAGCAAGATTTTGCAGAGTTTTTCCTTGATTTGGCTTGGCCAGAACTAAACCTGCTGAAGCAGTCATCAAACCACGAACTGCCGCCCGTCTGGATAACAAATTTTTCATGAATTTAGCTCGCTTGTTCTACAACAGATGATAACGTTATTGGCGCGTTCGATATATTCTCACTATGGTCGTGAATATGATCTGAAGGGCATTTCAAACTGTGTTTAAGGTATTCGAGAGCTAGTTTAGTTTCAGATTATGATGGCGTGGGATTGTTACGGATATAGCAGAGGACCCGCGGGACGATTTGCACTGCAGCGCCAAGGCTCTCAGTTAGTTTGTGAGGTAAATTGTGGAACATTTGTCCCACGACAAGAGTTTTTTATATGGTCCCAGCCTTCTCTCAAATACCCCTTGCACCCTCCGCGTCTGCCACTGAACCGCCCCTAAACCTCATCCACCAACTCCGCCAATGTCGCTAAACACTCGCGAGCCAAGAGTTTGCAGCGTTCCGGTGACCATCCCTGTTCGCTGTCCGGTAAATCACGGTTGTCTTTAAACGGCATTTCCAATGTCATCGCCACGGCGCTGAAGCGTTCGGCGACTTGGTTGGTGGACATGGATAGGTTCGCTTTGCCTTTGGCGGCTGTCGGATAACCTAGTTCTGTCTGGAAATCAGGGGTGCGAGCCGCTAGCCGATCGCGATAGGCGTTATATTTGCGGCCCATTTCGTCGGTCCAGCTAGGTATGCCTTCAAATCCGGCGATAAAAACTGCAGGGATCGCTTCGTCGCCGTGAACATCCATGGCGAAATCCACGCCGCTTTCATCCATCGCGTTTCGGACGCACAGGACTTCTGGGCTCTTTTCGGGACTTGGTTCGTGCCATTCCCGGTTGAGGTTGGTTCCGACATGATTGGTTCGCAAATGCCCTCTAAATGAACCATCTGGATTCATATTTGGTACGATGTGGAACTGGCATTTCTGCAATAATGCTCGTGCATGCGGGTCGGCAGGATCGGCCAGCATTTCCAGTGCGCCCTCCATCCACCATTCGGCCATGCTTTCGCCGGGGTGCTGCCGGGCATAGAGCCAGATTTGTTTGTCGCCTTCGCCCATCGACAGGCAATCAATAGGCTGCCCCTCTAATGAATGCCCCAAGGTTCGGCATGTAACCCCTTCTACAGATGCCACTTCAGCGATCAGGTCGTGATGGCGGTCCATGCTGTAAGGTGCAAAATAGGCGAACCAGATGATATTGCTGGTGGCGGTATAGCTTATCGAGAGCGTGCCCTTGTTCTCATCATAGCTGCTGTCGGCGCGGCCCCAGTATTCGCGGTCTTCGCTGACACAGGCCTTATAGCCCGGCCAACCTTGGGGATAGGCGGAGTCTTTCAGGCCGTTGATATTTAGTTCAAGCGTATCTCCAATTTCGCAGGTAACGCGAAAGTGGAACCACTGCATAAATTCGCTGTCCTTGTCCTTTCGGATCGATAGCTCGGCTTTGGTGCCGGTAATTTCATGGACGTTGATATTTCCGCTATCGAAAGCGGCGGTGATCTGAATGTTTTTAGTGCTCATGGCACACTGATAGTGGTTCCTGACTCTCCGGGGAAGTCCCTGAATAACGCTTCAGCCAATTTTGATGCGGCGAGGCCGGGTTGTGACGCTGGTGAGCCTTCTTTGGCCTCTACGGACGAGCGGCCTTCCCAGATTGTCTCGCCATCGGCGCGTCGCGTTATGCGAACGGATAATTCGGTTGCAATCTTGTCCTTGGGCTTGCCGCTCAGATTGATACCGATGCCCAGACCAACACCGGAGCCATAGCTGCCGGTGCTTCCACCGACGCCAACGGATACCGGAGAACGGCCGCCACCAGCAGAGAGGCGGCTTTGCTCGACAGAGACTCGGGCGATATATTCGCCATTGGTCGCGTCGGTTCCTGGATCGGAAAACCCAATCCGCTGTAGCTCGCGCCGCACCGCTGCTTCATAGGTGCCTTGTTCCAGTAGGCGCCCTTCACTTTCATCGGACGTCGAGACAATAGCCACTGTTCCGGTCGCTATTTGAGCGTCCTGTGCAGTGTGAAAACGGGTAACATTTACCGGCGGCGTCGTGGCGACACAGGCAGTCATTGCGAGTGACAGTGCCGTGATCCCAAAAAGCTTTTGTAGTGACATATTTTCTAACTCCCGACCAACTGTGCGCCATCTTAGCCCAAATAATGCGATCCTGACGTAAATAATTGCATCCGCATGGCTCTATGGTTAACCGGATGACGACTTTTTCAAGATATATCGCCTGACTTATCAGGTTTTTGAGGAGACAATATGCCAGATCGCTTCACAATATTGGTCACAGGCGGGGCCGGTTATATTGGCAGCCATGCGGTGCTGGCGTTGAAAGATGCGGGCTGGCCAGTTGCGGTCATCGACAATCTTACCACGGGTTTCCGTTGGGCCGTACCGGATGATGTCGCTTTTTATGAAGGCGATATCGAAGACACGGCGTTGGTCCTGAAGATCATAGAAGACGAGAATGTCGGCGCGATCATGCATTTTGCAGGGTCGATCATCGTGCCGGAATCGGTCGAAAATCCCCTCAAATATTATCACAATAATAGCGCCAAAAGCCGCAGCCTGATTGATGCGGCTGTGACTGGCGGAGTGAAGCATTTCATCTTCTCATCCACCGCAGCCACCTATGGTATTCCCGAAGAAAGCCCGGTGAGCGAACAAACACCACAGCTGCCGATCAATCCCTATGGCATGTCCAAATTGATGACCGAACATATGTTGCGCGATGTGTCTGCGGCGCATGATATAAATTTCTGTGCGCTGCGCTATTTTAATGTTGCCGGCGCTGATCCAGAAGCGCGAACGGGTCAATCCACGGCAGGTGCAACCCATCTTATAAAAGTCGCGGTGGAGGCTGCTTTGGGCAAGCGGGACAGCGTTGCGGTTTTCGGCACCGATTATGACACACCAGATGGCACCGGTGTCCGCGATTACATCCATGTTTCCGATCTGGCGGCTGCCCATGTTTTGGCGCTGGAAGCCTTGATCGCTGATCCTGACCAGAATCACTTGCTCAATTGCGGTTATGGCCGGGGTTTCTCTGTACTGGAGGTACTGGATGCCGTGGACCGGGTTACGAATCTGACCATTTCCCGCAATATGGAAGGGCGCCGGGCAGGGGATCCCGATTCGCTGATTTCGGACAATCGCGCGATCATGAAAAGCTTCCCATGGCGGCCTCAATATGCGGATTTGGATAAAATTGTGGCCCATGCACTGGCTTGGGAGCGCAAATTGGGTGAAATTCGCGGGGAATAGGCCATCTGTATGCTTGACTTTGGCGGGCTGCAACCCTAACTGCACTCCCTGATTGAGTTGGGCTGCATGCAGTTTCGGCTATTACACGAAATTCAAAATATTAAGGCGTGGTACCAAAATGAAGATCCGCAACTCTTTGAAGTCGCTCAAAAACCGTCATCGGGACTGCCGTGTGATCCGTCGTCGTGGCCGCACCTATGTGATCAACAAAACGAATCGCCGGTTCAAAGCGCGCCAGGGCTAAATTCGTTTCATGGCAGGAGCGACTGCCATTTCTAAAATCGATACGGTTATCTTCGATGTAGGCAATGTCCTATATCGCTGGGATTTGCGTTGTCTGTTTGAAAAGCTGATTGCTGATCCGCAGGAACTGGATTGGTTTCTTGCGAATGTTGTGACGCCTGAATGGCATTTCCAGCATGATGCGGGGCGTCCGTTGGCTGATATGCTGCCCGAGCGGATCGCAGAGTTTCCTAAATATGAAACCCATATCAAAGCCTATGCCGCGCGGTTCAATGAAACTATCCCGGGTCCAGTAGCCGGCTCCCTATCATTGGTAGAGAAGCTTGCTGATAAAGGCGTTCCAATTTTCGGGATCACCAATTTCGGTTCCGAACTATGGCAGGACTTCCGCCCGACCGCAGCGATATTCGACCAATTCATTGATATCGTGGTGTCCGGCGACGAGAAGTTACTCAAGCCCGATGCGGCGATATACCAGCTGGCGCTCGACCGGTTTGATGTCACTCCCCAGCAATGCCTATTCATCGATGACAGGCTCGAAAATATCGAAGGTGCCGAAGCGCTTGGCATCAGAGGACATCATTTTAAGAGTGCTCCGATGCTGGAGCGGGCGCTTAAGGCGTTGGAATTGCTCTAACACCCGGTCTTGATAATCAAGAGGTTGGCATTTGTTCAAATGATGAACGTCAGCTCGTCATATTCTGTGCCGCAGAGTCCTTGTAGACATAGATCATCCCAATTAGCCAAATCGCGATCAAGCCGTGAAAGAGATGCCAACTCAGATCCGGCCCGAGGTCTGGGGACCGCCTTACAAGAAGCAAATTGATCAGAAAAATCGAGACAATAGCTGTCAAATATAGTCGCCGGACAAAAGCTTTGTCGGTGATAAAAGCTGCAGCCAATATGGCAAGAGACAGCCAGCCAATAAACAGCCATGTGGCCGACCAGCTTACCAACAAGGCGACTATGATGGTGGCGATGATCAGACCTCCAACGATTATGGGGCCATAGGAAAATCGTTTTACCAAAGTTGATGCGAACAAGAGTTGTGCTGACATTAATGCCATAGCTATGGCGCCGCCAGTCTGAGAGAAATCTTTATGAAAGCCGCCCAATTCGGCAATTTGCCCCGTCCCAAAACGATAAACACCAATAGCCGCAGCTAGCCCGAAGATAATGCTTCCGATAGCGGCCAACCATAGTCTTCTGGGTGTACACGAAGCCGCCGACCAGATCGCAGCCACCACAATCAGCATCTCCGATATTGCATAATGTGGGCCGGGCAAGTTTCAGACTTTCTGCATCTGAAGTTCAGGTGATGATGGCTGCATGTCATTCGTCATCTGCTTTTCGTGTGCGCGCTTGATATCGGTGGATGACAAGCGCGATCCATCATGGCTCCATCCCGGAGGTGCCAGCACATAGAGAATACGCTGCCAAACCGTCAGGCCGCTAGCGCAAACATCTTTCGCAATATTCCAATATTCATGAAAGATGATCTTGATCGGATTGAGGGTTTCAAGATTTTTGACCAGACCATAGTCGACACGATCCTCTTCATCCTCGGCCACGAAAGTCCCGAACATCTTGTCCCAGATGATCAACGTTCCCGCATAGTTGGCATCCAGATATTGTGGGTTGCGGCCATGATGCACACGGTGATGCGACGGCGTGTTGAAAACTGCTTCAAACCAGCGCGGCATTTTGTTGATCAGCTCGGTATGCAGGAAGAATTGGTAAGTGGGATTAATCACGCCGCAGAACAGGATGACAATAGGGTCAAATCCGATCAACACCAACGGCACCTTAAACATCATCGTTCCGGTAAAATGCTTGGTCCAGCCCTGACGCAGGGCGACCGAGAAATTAAACTGTGTGCTGCTATGATGGGTTACGTGCATCGCCCATACCCAGCGGCAACGATGAGCGACCCGGTGATGCCAATAGAAGCGCAAATCATCAATGATGAAACAGGCGACGAGCGATGTGATTGTTAGGGGAATCGTATAGATTTGAAATTGTTGCGCCCAGAACAAGGCTCCGACCGAAATAAAAGCCATGGCGCCATTGGTAACGGCGCTGACAAGTCCCATGAACATTGAAACGCTATTGTCTTTCCAGTCACCAGCACCGCGTTCATGAAAAAAATGATTGAAGATCGATTCAAAGAAAATAGCCGCAAAATAAAGCGGTATCACAATCAGTGCGATATCCGATGTTATGATAGCTTCCAATGTCATGATGCTTATCCTCTCTCCCGTCGATCTTGCTGTTCATAGAGACAGAGCTTACTGAAATAAATTGAGAGTTTAGACCATATTTGTTACCAGTAGGAACATATGGATGAATTACGCCTTATGCGCCATTTTGAAGTGATATACCGGCATTCCAGCTTTTCGCAGGCTGCCGAGGAATTGCACCTTACTCATTCCGCTTTGACCAAAAGTATAAAGGCGTTGGAAGAAAATTGGGACGTTAAGCTGTTCCACCGCACCACCCGGACGGTCGTCCCGACAGAGGCCGGGAAAAAGCTATATCCTATGGCAATTGATCTGATCAGCTTTGCCAAGACTGTCAAAACGGAGACCCAAAGCGGGGAACATACACTGCAAATCGTCAGCGGACCGGCGATCCTAGACACGATGATCCATCCGGCCATCACCAAATTTGCGGAGCGTTATCCGAAAACCAAGATCAATGCCGAGACGATGCCGCCGACCCTGGCGGTTGAAGAGCTGATGCAACGGCGCATTCACTTGCTGCTCTATAATGACGCGACGCTAAGCAAATTACCTCATATCGGTAGCCTGCGTATCAAGAAGGTGGTTGAGGAACCTTATTATGTGATTGCCCGTCCGGACCATCCCGTCAAGAATACCGCTGGTCTTTTGCCCGATGTGTTACAGTTTGATTGGGTCATTGCCGGTTTTGACAGCCTGTTTGAAATCAGCCTGCCGCCCGAAACACAGGCGCTGCTGAAACAGCATGACTTCCCCAAATACCGGTTGCTCAGTCAAGCCGCCTGTATCGAGTTGGTCATGCAGTCCGATATTTTAACTTCCATACCGCAATCCGTCGCTGATCCATTGATTCAAAACGGGAAAGTCATCGGGTTTCCGCATCCGGATAATTTGCATTTTTCCGTCAGCAGCGCTGTTCTTGTTGATGCCGGATCAGAACCAACCGTGAATCATTTTATTGATTGCTTGTCGGTCTGAAGAGGTCATTCCTGGCATCCACATGATGATTGGATGCAGGTCAGATAGCCCGCCTCCAATCAACCCTGCTTCAGTTCATTTCCTGACAAACGCACCACATGCAGCAAGTTGGTCGATCCCGGTGTCCCGAAAGGCACACCAGCACAGACAATCAACCGCGATCCGGCCTCACCCAATTTGTGGCGCAGCGCCATGCGTTTGGCTTTGGCAATCATTTCCTCAAAATCGCTGACGTCGCGCGTGACAACGGCATGGGCGCCCCATAGCAGGCCGACGCGGCGTGCGGTCTGACGATTGGGGGTCAGCACCAGCAGCGGCACCGAGGGGCGCTCTCTCGCCATGCGGCGCGCGGTCGAGCCGGATGTTGTGAAGCACACAATCGCCGATGTTTCTATGGTCCGGGCAATATTATAGCTCGCGGCGGCCAGTGCGTCGGCGGTGGTTTCATCGGGTACAGTTTCGGTGAAATGCACGCGCTCGGCATAGGATGGATCATTTTCAACCTGCGCGGCTATCCGGTCCATCATCGTGGCGGATTCGATCGGCCAGTCGCCAACCGCTGATTCTGCCGACAGCATGATCGCGTCAGCGCCATCATAAATGGCCGTAGCCACGTCAGAGACTTCCGCGCGCGTAGGGGTTGGCGATGTGATCATCGATTCCAGCATTTGGGTGGCCACGACCACCGGCCGGCCCAGCTTGCGGGCGGCGGCAACAATTTGTTTTTGCAGAGGCGGCACTTGTTCCGGCAGCAATTCGACGCCGAGGTCGCCACGTGCGACCATCACCGCGTCGGATAGCTCCAATATTTCCTCTAGCCGGTCTATCGCCGCCGGTTTCTCAATCTTTGCCAGCAAAGCCGCCTTGCGGCCAATGAGTCGCCGCGCTTCGGCGACGTCTTCGGGCCGCTGCACAAAGCTCAGCGCGATCCAGTCAACATCCTGCTCCAGTGCAAAGGTGAGATCCTTGCGATCCTTGTCGGTCAGTGAACTGACCGGCAGGACAACTTCGGGGACATTAACGCCCTTGCGGTCCGATATCGGACCGCCGACAATCACTTTGGTCTCAACGCTCTTGCCATCCGTCTTGGTAACTTCCAGCCGGATTTTTCCGTCGTCGAGCAGCAGCGTATGGCCCGGTTGCAGCGTTTCTACAATTTCCCGGTGAGGCAGGTTGACCCGCTTGGCATCGCCTTTGGTCTTTTGCAGATCCAGCGTGAATTTTGCCCCGGTTTTCAACGCGACAGGTGCTTTAGCAAAGGTACCGATGCGCAATTTAGGTCCCTGTAAATCAGCAAGGATTGTAATCGGCCGCCCGACCTTTTTCTCCAGCGCGCGGATGGATGAGACATTTTTGGCATGGGCCTTATGCTCGCCATGACTCATGTTCATGCGAAACGCATCGACGCCCGCCTTGTACATTTTCTCGATCATGGCCGGGCTCCCGCTGGCGGGGCCAAGGGTGGCAAGCACCTTTACTTTGCGGTCGCGGGAGAACATATGCGCTGCCATTAAAAATTCCTGTTTTGGTGCTTTAAATTCACGCCTGTTAGCCCCAAATCATGACAGGATAAAAACAAAAAGCAACGGAAGCATTTCACATGACAGAACAAATTTCTGATGCAGCGGCTGCGGCGGCGTTTCGCCGCCTCGTCAAGCATTTGCAGCACCGCCATGATGCGGAAAATATCGATCTGATGGGGCTGGCTGGTTTTTGCCGCAACTGCCTTGCCGACTGGGTGCTGGAAGCGACCAATGATGCCGGCGGCAATATGACCAAGGAAGAAGCGCGCCAGGCGATTCACGGCATGCCATCTTCGGAATGGAAGAAAAACTATCAGACCGAAGCAACACCAGAAAAGCTGCAACGGATGAAGGAAAGCGTAGCCAAGAATGCGGCGGTAGATTAAAGACGGCGTCCGAATCCAAAAACACAATTTCTGGGGAATTTGAGAATGAGCGAAGGCAATGTTGCCGCAGACCAGCTGCGTCTGTTTATTGAGCGTATCGAGCGGTTGGAAGAAGAGAAAAAGGGTATCGCGGACGATATCCGTGATGTCTATTCCGAAGCCAAATCAACTGGCTTTGACGCCAAAATCATGCGCCAGATCGTGCGGCTGCGCAAAATGGAAACCCATGACCGTCAGGAAATGGAAGCGATACTCGACACCTATAAGTCGGCCCTTGGTATCGCTTGATCAATAAACTAATATCAACGCTATAGAGGCGGGAGAGCAAGCATGATTGTCACCACAACCCCCAGCATTGAAGGACGAGCGATACGCGATTATCGCGGTATCGTTATTGGCGAGGTGATTGTCGGTGCCAATCTTTTCCGTGATTTGTTTGCCAGCATCACCGATATTGTCGGTGGTCGCTCCGGCAAATATGAAAATGTCCTGAAGCGCGCCCGCGATGAGGCTTTGCTGGAAATGCAGGCCGAGGCAGCGAAACTGGGTGCTAATGCTGTGGTTGGCGTTGACCTCGACTATGAGGTCGTCGGCGACAAGGGATCGATGCTGATGGTATCGGCATCGGGTACTGCAGTCGTCACCGATTAAAGAACGTCTGGTCGCGTCAGCAGGACGTAGACCAGCCCGCTGGTCGCGATCAGGTTATAAGCCATGTGCATCGCAATATTGGCCCACCAGCCATGGCGGATGCGGGCATAGCCCCAGATCAGGCCGCCCACCGTCTGCGGCAAGACAAAGGGGAGCAGCGCGGCGGGATTGTCACCAGCATAGTTGAACACATGGACGGAACCAAAGAGCAAGGCCTGGATCCAGAAGACGACCGGGAATATCCGGACATACCATCCTGGCACCGGCCGTTTCCAGAATATGATCACACCGATCAGAACGACACCGGCGATCACCGCCAATAACGGCGCTGTGCCCATGGCAGCGGGGCCCGCCCATCCCAATTGCTCGTAGCTATATGTCAGGGCCATCCACAATATGAGCCCGAAAAAGGGGATCAGGAGCCGCGGCGAACCGCTGAGCCAGGATCGGAACATCAGCTCTTCGACAATGGGCCCTGCGATCACGACGATGAGCAAAAGCTGCCAGACTGGACGCTGAAACAAGTCTGACATGCTGTTAGACATGGAGACATCGAAGGCCAGCATGACCGGGAACAGGACAATCGCGCTTGCCGCAACGATCATGCAATTGATCAAGAAAAGCCAGATAAGGTCACTGGGCTTTCCTTTCATTTGCCCGGCTATCTGAGCGCCATTATCCGGCAGTTTCGGCGCGCGCAGAAAGGTCAGCAGATCGCGGGCTGTCGCCATCAGACGGCTGGTGGCCCATCCAATGGTTGAGTTGGGTTCGAACATGCGGCAAAGAGCCTCAATAACAATAATTCAGGTACGGACGAATCATATGGCAGGCCATAGTAAATTTAACAATATCAAGCACCGCAAAGGCGCGCAGGACAAGAAGCGCTCGGCGCAATTTTCAAAACTCAGCCGCGAGATTACGGTCGCAGCGAAATCGGGCATGCCTGATCCGGACATGAATCCGCGTCTGCGGCTGGCCGTGAACAACGCCAAAGCGGTTTCCATGCCGAAAGATGGCATTCAGCGCGCAATCGACAAGGCCTCGGCCAATGAAGGCGATGATTATAGCGAAGTGCGCTACGAGGGCTTTGGCCCGGGCGGTGTATCGCTGATTATCGAAACACTGACCGACAATACCAATCGTACCTTCACCAATGTCCGCACGATCATGTCGCGTAATGGCGGCAATGTCGGCGAAACCGGTTCGGTCAGTCACGGTTTTGAACGGGTTGGCTTTATTGCCTATCCAGCCAGCGCTGGCGATGAAGACACGGTGATGGAAGCGGTGATGGAAGCGGGCGGTGATGATATCCAGTCCTCCGAAGACGGCCATGAAATCTGGACCGCGATGGAAGATTTGCATGAAGTTTCCGGTGCGTTGGAAAAATCTCTCGGTGAAGCGGAAAGCGTAAAGCTCGCATGGAGACCTTCTGTTGAGGTTGAACTGGATGCAGCGCAGGCAGAAACCTTGCTGGGTCTAATCGATGCTCTGGAAGAAGATGATGATGTTCAGGCGGTCCACGGCAATTACAGCGTGTCCGACGAGATTATGGAAAAACTGAACGCCGAGTGATCATGAAGCCATGATTATCTTGGGCCTCGACCCCGGCCTTGGCACTACCGGCTGGGGCGTGATCAGCGCAGAGGGCAACCGGCTGTCGCATATTGCCAATGGGCAGATAAAGACCGACCCCAAAATGGCTTTGGCGAGCCGGTTGTTGAAGCTCGATCTCGAACTCACTGACCTGCTGCTGGAATATAAGCCGGATGCGGCGGCGGTTGAGGAAGTGTTCGTCAATAGCAATCCGCAAAGCACATTGAAGCTGGGGCAGGCGCGTGGTGTCGTGCTGCTCGGTGCGTCGCGTTCCGGGATTGAGGTTGGAGAATATGCCGCGCGGGCGGTTAAGAAATCGGTGGTCGGTGTCGGCAAGGCGGACAAGGAGCAGGTGCAGGCAATGCTCAAAATCCTGCTGCCAGGTGTGAAGCTGGCTGGCCATGATGCTGCTGATGCTTTGGCCGTGGCTATTACACACGCGCATCATCGAAAGCGTTGAGAGAAAAAAGAACAAAACAAAAACTCGACAGATTCGCCAGTCGCGCTAAAACACTATCATGATTGCAAAACTCACCGGCGTTATCGACGAAATCGGCACCGACAATATCGTGCTGGATGTGAACGGCGTCGGCTATCTGGTCTTTGCCTCGTCGCGGACTATCACTGCGATTGGCGGCGTCGGCGACGGCGCGACCATCTATACCGAAATGCAGGTCAGCGAGACTGACATGCGCCTAATGGGCTTTGCTTCGGGGTCGGAGCGCGACTGGTTCCGGCTGCTGATCTCGGTACAGGGCGTCGGCGGCAAGGTCGCGCTGGCGATCCTCTCGGCACTGGAAACGGCAGAGATTTCGCGCGCGGTGGCGACCGGCGACAAGGCGATGGTCGCGCGGGCCAATGGCGTGGGACCCAAACTGGCGCTGCGCATTGTCAACGAGCTGAAAGACAAAGTCGGCGGCATTGCGACCGACCCGATTGCCGGTGCTGGCGGCGCGGTCCATGCACCGTCCAATAACAGCGCCGATGCGGTGAGCGCGCTGCAGAATCTGGGTTTCAAACCGGCGGAGGCGAGTGCAGCGGTGGCGGCGGCCGATGCCGAGGCGGGTGATGGCGTGACATTGGATGCGCTAGTGCGGCTGGCATTGAAGAAGGCGGCGAAGTGAGGTGAGAATCACCCTTCTCATCTTGCTCGTTTGCATGGCTCCATCGGCTGCAAACGCATGCATGGCTGAGCCAGTTCCGCAGGCGATGATATACAAATCCAAGCCGTCAGATGCTTCTGGCAATACGACGATGATAAGGGGGAAAATAACGGAATACTTGCCCAAATCTTGGACTGTCAGAGTTCGGGTTCTGGAAGGGCCAGCAGAACTAAAAGGTAATACAATTTCAGTCAGTCCGGATGATTTTTCATCTTGCACTACCTTTGGCCGTGAAGTCGGCTATTTGGCTGTGAGAAGGGACCTGCGTTCAAAGGATCCGAAAAAGTTCGTGGCTGATGTGTTTGAACGAAGTTGGCTTGACTGGATCGTTGATCTATTTGGTGGCGATCCATATTACCTTGCTAGTGATAGAGTTGTACCATTGCATTTGAGTTTTCCGGAATGAACGAAGACCGCCTCTCCGATCCCGAACGCAAAGTCGAAGATATCGATGCTGCGCTGCGCCCGAAATCGCTCGATGAATTTATCGGGCAGGAAGCGGCGCGCTCCAACTTGCGCGTGTTTATCGAGGCCGCGAAAAGTCGCAGCGAGGCGCTGGACCACACCTTGTTCTTTGGCCCGCCGGGGCTGGGCAAGACGACGCTGGCGCAGATTATTGCCCGCGAACTGGGCGTGGGTTTTCGCGCGACATCCGGTCCCGTCATTGCCAAATCCGGGGACCTCGCCGCGCTGCTGACGAACCTTGAGGAAGGTGATGTACTCTTCATCGACGAGATTCACCGGCTCAATCCGGTGGTCGAGGAAGTGCTCTATCCGGCGATGGAGGACCGCGCGCTTGATCTCATCATTGGCGAAGGGCCGTCGGCGCGCAGTGTGCGGATTGATCTGCCACAATTTACTCTAATCGGGGCGACGACGCGGCAAGGGCTTCTGACGACGCCGCTGCGGGACCGTTTCGGCATTCCGGTGCGGCTCAATTTCTACAGCGTCGAGGAACTGGAAAAGGTGGTCCACCGCGCCGCCAAATTGCTGGATCTGGGTATTGCACCTGATGGCGCCACCGAGGTCGCTCGCCGCGCACGCGGAACCCCGCGTATCGCTGGCCGCCTGCTCCGGAGGGTACGCGATTTCGCCAATGTGGCTGGCACCGCCACGGTCGATCAGAAAACCGCCGACGCCTCGCTCACCCGGCTGGAAGTGGACAGCATCGGGCTCGACGCCATGGATCGCCGCTATCTCCATATGATTGCCGATATCTACAAAGGCGGCCCCGTTGGTGTGGAAACACTGGCGGCGGGTTTGAGCGAACCGCGTGACACGATCGAAGAAGTGATCGAGCCCTATCTCATCCAACTCGGTCTGGTGGCGCGCACTGCCAGAGGCCGCGCGCTCAATGATCGCGGCTGGCAACATCTCGGATTGAAACCGCCTGCCGGTAAGGAAGTGGACGGGCAGTTGTTCGATTGATTTGTGCGGGGCTCTGGAGCTTTTGCAATATCTTATTCCCCAACCGCGCTCATGCTGAGCTTGTCGAAGCATCTGGCTTGGTAGCAACCACCCTTCGACAAGCTCAGGGTGAGCGCCGAGGGTCGAATGCGCTTTTAGCCAATCGAGGCTTCTGGTCTCGAACTAGCCAATCTGCTCCGCATCTGCCCATGTCGCATGGGTGCCGCTGCTGATCCGGTGGGGCAGGATGATCGTGCAGACCGGGCCGGCCGATATATCTTGCGCATCGACAATGATACACTCGCTGCGATCCTGCGCCATGTCGGTGATGAAGCTGATCAGATAACCATCATCTTCTGATTCCGCATTTTTGCGCGGAACAAACGGCGCTTCCGAACCAAAGCGGTCATCGCCAAAATAGAGACGTTCCGCCGTACCGGTTTCCAGATCATGTTTGACCACACCGTTGAACAGGAACCAGCCGGGATGGCCGGTGACGCTATAGACATAGCGATAGGGCCCGCCCGCCACTTGCTGGTTGAACATACCAAACTCGACCGGATAGTCGTCGAACAGCGTTTCCTCGCGCGTCTCGCCGGTTTTCAGATTGAACCGCCAGCGGTGCAGTTCGGGTTGAAAGCTATGGAGATCAATGCTCGCGCCCATGCTCTCATAGCCGGACGAGAAATCGGTCAGCGGCTTGGGCACCGGCTGATTCTGGAAATAACCATCGAGCACCAACTCATCCCCATCTTCAAAGGCATTGACCCAGTGGAGGACATAGGTCGGTTTAGCCTCAAACCACATGATATCTTCCGGCTGCCCCATGCGCGGAATGACCCCGAAGCGTGTCGGCTCGTCGGGATGGTAAGACGGGATATAGAGATTCTGTTCGATCAGCTCCGGTTTCCAATAGAGCGGGCAGTCGTTGAAAATCGCATAGTTTTCACTGAATGCCATATCGTGCGGCAGACGCGCGCCCGGCAATTCAACCGGGATGAGATGCTTGAGCTGATCATCCGGGCCGACCACGCCATAATGGAGATAGGGCGCCTTGGTACTATAGTTGAAGAATAGCAGTTCGCCGGTTTTTTCGTCCACTTTGGGATGGGCGGAAATGCCGTCTTCGGGAACCCAGTCTGCCGTGCCCAGCGTTTCCAGTGTCTCTGGATCGAGCTGATAGCCTTCGCCGCATTGGTAAAAGGTGGAGAGGATTTTTCCGGCATGCACAACAACATCGGTCGAGCTGCTGTCCTTGACGCTGCCATGTGCGCCCCAGCCGGGCCGTTTGGAATCGGATGGTCTGCCCATGATCCCGACCCATAGGGGTTCGCCTGCCTCCTGCTCGGCCTCAAAACCTTCGGTACGGACGAAGCGGTTGCGATAGCTGGCCGTGCCGTCCTTGATGCGAAGGGCATGGATCATCCCGTCACCATCGAAGGGATGATAGCGGCCGATACTGTCATGCACCGGATTTTCGGTATTGCGGATATAAACGCCGTCTATGTCCGCCGGTATCGTCCCGATGATTTCAAGTTCATCGGTATCAAGCTCTTCAAAAACCGGTGTCCAGGCGCCATTGCGATAGGGATGGTCATTCGATCCCAATGTAGTCTTGATCTGGTTCACCGGTATATTCATCAGTCCCTCAGCAGTTCGTTAATCCCAGTCTTCGAGCGCGTCTGCGCATCGACGGTTTTGACGATCACCGCGCAATAAAGCGATGGGCCGGGTACGCCGTCAATATTGGCCTTGGGCGGTGTAGCGCCGGGCACCACTACGGCATAAGGCGGAACTTCGCCGATGTGAACCTTGCCCGTTACCCGGTCGATTATCTTGGTAGATGCTCCGAGATAAACACCCATGGAGAGCACCGCGCCTTCGCCGACACGCACGCCTTCGGCGACTTCACTACGGGCACCGATAAACGCGCCGTCCTCGATGATCACAGGGCCAGCCTGCAAGGGTTCGAGCACGCCGCCAATGCCAGCGCCGCCGGAAATATGGACATTCTTGCCAATCTGGGCGCAGCTACCCACGGTAGCCCAAGTGTCGATCATTGTGCCTTCATCAACAAAGGCTCCGATATTGACGAAGCTGGGCATCAACACGGTGTTGCGGCCGATATGCGATCCTTGACGGACAACCGCGCCGGGAACAGCACGGAAACCAGCCTCGCGAAAGCGGTTCTCGCCCCAGCCGGCAAATTTGCTCGGTACCTTGTCCCAATAGTTCGCGCCGCCGGGGCCTTCGATGACCTGATTGTCGTTGAGCCGGAAAGACAGCAGCACCGCCTTTTTCAACCATTGGTTGACCACCCATTGGTCACCCTGTTTCTCGGCAACACGGGCGCTGCCATTGTCGAGACTGGCCAGCGCAGCGTTGACCGCATCGCGTTCCGCCCCTTGGCTCGTGATACTCAGCGATTCGCGCTTTTCCCAAGCGTCTTCAATGGCGGCGATCAAATTGGCAGTCATGACGTTACGTTTTCCTTGTTCGTTTGTAAGCCGGTGATCCAGCTTTCCAGATCGGGTATTTCATGGTCGATAAAGTGCGGTGCATGATCGCGCGCGCCCCATTCCGAACCGGTATTGACCCAGATAGTCGTCATGCCCAAATCTTTCGCCGGACGCAAATTGCGCGCCATATCTTCGACAAATAAAGAGCGCTTTGGGTCGATGCCGGTCGTTTTCACGAGGCTATGATAAGCCGCAGTTTCCGGTTTTGGCACCAGATCGCAGGCCAGAACATCGTGAATTTGATCAAAAAGCCCGCCAAGGCCGCGATTTTCCAGCACCCGTTCGGCATAAGGTTTGTCGCCATTGGTAAAGACCAGTTTCTCCCCGGGCAAAGCCGCTATGGCGCTGTGCAGGTCCGGAGCATGGGACAGGCGGCTCATGTCAATATCGTGGACAAAGTCCAGAAATTCGTGCGGATCGATACCGTGATGATGCATTAGCCCGGCCAATGTTGTGCCATGGTCATGAAAATAGGCTTTCTGCACCTTGCGCGCTTCGCCGATATCACAGTCCAGCATTTGGGCGATATATTGGCCCATTTTTATGTCGATCAGCGAAAACAAATCACATTCCGAAGGATAAAGGACGTTATCCAAATCAAAGACCCAGTGATCGATATGGGAAAATTCCGGTGGCATGCCGAAAGCGCCTAATCACTCCGCCGCGTTCCGGCAAGCGTTGATCCATGTTAAGCTGTCGGTAACCGCGATAGGGCTATAGGTTAGTGGGAAATCGGGGAAGTGCGTAACATGACAAAGAGCAAGTGGTTTGGCAGAAAACTGTTTTGCGGGTCTTCATTATTGCCGCTGGTGATATTGTCAGCCTGTGGCGGCGGCGGAGGGTCCGGACCATCGCCAACACCGCCCCCTCCAACAGCACCGACGCCGACCCCAACCCCCACTCCTACACCCACACCGGCGCCTACTCCAACCCCGACCCCAACGCCGCCATCCTTTGATACGGCGGAATTTCGGCGCTCGGATGGGCCGAGCCAGCATGGCGCTATTGCCGCCTATAATGCGGGGGCCACTGGCGACGGCATCATAGTGGGCGTTATCGACAGCGGCATTAATCCCAACAGTGCGGAATTTGCCGGCCGGATCCATCCTGACAGTGCCGATTTCGCTAGTAATCGCGGCATTGGGGATGAAGGCGGCCATGGTTCGGCTGTGACATCTGTTGCTGCTGCCGGTAAGAATAATGTCGATATTCACGGCATAGCTTTTGACAGCGAAATATTGGTGCTGCGCACTGACAGTCCCGGAAGCTGCGCCATGGATGATCCCGATGATCCCGATGATGACGGCTGCAGCCACAATAGCGGCGCGATTTCGTCGGCGATTAATCAGGCGCGGGTCAGCGGCGCGCGCGTGGTCAATATCTCGCTGGGCGGCCCCGATATTTCCAACTCGGTCCGCAATGCAATTTCCAACGCGGCCGCGGCAGGCGTGGTGGTTGTGGTTTCCGCGGGCAATGACGGCGCAGCAACGCCGGACGGTTTCGCCGCCGGTATCGCCGACAGCGGAAACGGTCACGTCATCATCGCCGGTTCCGTCGGGGCGAGCGAAAATATTTCCTCGTTCAGCAATCGTGCCGGCGCGCAGTCCGCCAATTTTCTGACTGCATTGGGCGAGCGGGTGCAGGCAGACGATAATGCCGGCACTGCCTTTTTGTGGAGCGGCACGTCTTTCTCTGCACCGCAAATTTCCGGGGCCGTCGCATTGTTGGCACAGGCCTTTCCAAACTTAACCGGCGCGCAGATTGTCGATCTGTTGCTCACCAGCGCGCGTGATGCCGGTGATGCCGGGACCGATGCCATCTATGGCCGCGGTGTGCTCGACATTGCCGCTGCCTTTCAGCCGCAGGGTCAATCCTCGCTTGCCGGTAGCAAGGTTGCGGTCGATCTGACGGCATCCGTTGGCCTGACGTCAGCAGCCATGGGTGATGCGGCCTTGCAGGGACAGAATGTGGGTGCCGTGATATTGGATGGCTTTGATCGCGCCTTTGCGCTGAACCTCGCGCATGATCTGAAGGTTGCAGTGCCGGAATATAAGTTGACTGGTGCGCTGAGCGGGGACCGTCGCAATATGACGGCGTCCAGCGCTGGCGTGCAGATCGCTGTCAATATTGGCCGCACATCCACCGGATTGATTGATCGCAACAATCTGACTTTGTCGGATACCAACGCGCGCAAGGCAAAGATGCTGGCAGCTTCGGTCATGATGCAAGTTTCGCCAGAAATGAAAGTCGCCTTCGGCTTCCGGCGCGGTGCCAGCGGATTGGTCGCGCAGATGCAGGGCGCCCGTTCACCAGCCTTTCTGGTCGCGCCGACGCCGACCAGCGAGCGCGGCTTTACCGGACAAGTAAAAAGCGCCCTTGCACTGCGCCGTGAAATTGCTGGTTTCGGACTGACCGCAAGCGCGGAAAGCGGCTCCGCTCGTGTGGATTCGGAAGAAAGCCGGCTGGATGATCTGACCGGGCAAGATCGTGAGCGGTATCGGTTTAGCGGCCTTGGCCTAGCGATTGATCGTCAAATCGGTGCCGCGTCACTGAGCATCGCGGCCAACTGGCTCAGCGAAGGCGACACCATTTTGGGTTCGCGCTTTGTCGACACCATCGGCGCACGCGGCGCGCAAAGCTGGTTTGTTGATGGCCGCGCCGGATATGATATGGGCAATGGCTGGCGTGCCGGGGCGAGCTGGCGACAGGGCTGGACACAAGTGGACAGTGCCAGTCTGGTCACCGGCGGGACGCTCAGGACAAACAGCTTCTCTGCCGATATTAGCAAGGCCGGACTATTTGGCAGTTCAGACCAGATTGCCTTCCGCTTTGCGCAGCCACTGCGGGTGTCATCGGGCGGGTTGAACCTCAATCTGCCGGTTGGTTACAGCTATGAAACGCAGCAAACCGAATTTGGCCAAAGGACACTTAATCTCGCACCACAAGGCCGCGAGCTGGTCAGCGAACTGGTTTATGCAACGCCTTTATGGGGTGGCTATCTGAACACCAACCTGTTCTGGCGGCAGGAGCCGGGACATTTTGAAGCGCTTGATGATGATTTCGGCGCTGCCGTGCGGTTTCAGCTGAAGTTTTGAGGGGTTATTTTGTTTAACCTCAAGCGCCGGGCGGGCACATCCGTGCCCTTGGCTACGCGCCATAAGGCGCGGCGGCCGGTCGGCCTTGCCTCACTGCGCTCGGATGATGCTCTTGAGGTCTGCCCAAAGTCGTAATCTCTGAATGTCGCGCTGATCCGACGCACTGCGTCGGCAAGCGCGACTGCGCGCCCGAGCTTATGCGAGGAAAGCCAAGCGGGCGGATGCCCGCGCCCGGCGCCTGAGGTCCAAAATTAAGCCCGCGCACCCGTTTCCTCTTCGACACTCGCGCTATTGTGGCGCAGCGCTTTCAGCACCGTGTCGACAATCCCGTCGGCATCGAGACCCGCTTCGGCATATTGCAGGTCGGGTTTATTCTGTTCCTGAAAGGCATCCGGCAAGCGCATGGTGCGGATTTTGAGGCCCGCGTCGGTAAGGCCGGTATCGGAGGCCAGCGTCAGCACATGTGCGCCGAGGCCGCCAACGGATGCCTCTTCGACGGTTACCGCCACTTCATGGCTGGTCAGCAATTTGCGAATCAGATCTTCATCCAGTGGTTTGGCAAAGCGCAGATCCGCCACGGTGGTACTCAGCCCCTTGGCATCGAGGCGGTCGGCGGCTTTCAACGCCTCGCCGAGCCGCGCGCCAAGCGACAATATGGCAACCTTGCTGCCTTCGCGCACGATGCGGCCCTTGCCGATTTCGAGTTTTTCGAGTTTCTCCGGTATCTCTACACCCGTGCCATTGCCGCGTGGATAACGGAAGGCAATCGGACCCTCGTCATATTCCACTGCGGTATAAGTCATATGGGCGAGCTCGGCTTCGTCGGACGCCGCCATCACCACCATATTAGGCAAGGTCGCGAGATAGGTAATGTCGAAGGATCCTGCATGGGTGCTCCCATCCGCGCCAACGAGACCCGCGCGGTCAATCGCAAAGCGTACCGGCAGGTTCTGGATCGCGACATCATGCACGACCTGATCATAGGCGCGCTGCAGGAAGGTGGAATAGATCGCCGCAAAAGGCCGCATTCCTTGGGCAGCCAGACCAGCCGCAAATGTCACGCCATGTTGTTCGGCTATGCCTACATCAAACGCGCGATCGGGATGGGCTTTTGCGAATTTATCAACGCCGGTACCAGATGGCATCGCAGCTGTAATCGCGCAAATGCGCGGGTCTTTGTCCGCGAGCTTGGCCAGCGTTTCGCCAAAGACATTTTGATAAGCAGGTGGTCCGCCGCCCGGACCCTTGTCTTGCTTGCCGGACACAACATCGAATTTAGCAACGCCGTGATATTTGTCGGCGGCTTCTTCGGCATATTTATAGCCTTTGCCCTTTTCGGTGACGCAGTGGATTAGCACCGGCCCCTCGGCATTGTCGCGGACGTTTTCCAGGACCGGGATCAACTGGTCCATATCATGGCCATCAATCGGACCGACATAGTAGAAGCCTAGCTCTTCAAACAATGTGCCGCCCATGGCCATGCCGCGGGCATATTCTTCTGCCTTGGCGGTGGCCTTGTGTACGCGGCGGGACAGTTTGGCTGTTACCTTGCTCGCAAATTTGCGAATGCCGAGATATTCGCTGGAGGAGACCAGCCGCGCCAGATAGCCAGAGAGGCCGCCCACTGGCGGTGCAATCGACATATCATTGTCGTTGAGGATGACGACCAGACGATTGCCAGCGGCCTGCGCGTTGTTCATCGCTTCATAGGCCATGCCCGCGCTCATCGCGCCATCGCCGATAACCGCGATGCCGCGGCCCGGTTTGTCGGCCATTTTATTGGCGACCGCAAAGCCCAAAGCGGCACTGATCGAGGTGGAGCTATGTGCCGCGCCAAATGGATCATATTCGCTTTCCGTACGCTTGGTGAAGCCGGATAGCCCGCCGCCCTGACGCAAGGTGCGGATGCGGTCGCGGCGGCCGGTAATGATTTTGTGCGGATAGCATTGATGCCCCACGTCCCAGATCAGACGATCTTCGGGCGTGTTGAAAACATAGTGGATCGCGGCGGTCAGCTCGACCACGCCGAGCCCGGCACCAAGGTGGCCGCCCGTCACGGAAACGGTATCGATCACTTCACTGCGCAACTCATCGGCAAATTGGCGCAATTGTTCCGGCTTCAATTTTCGCAGATCCGCTGGAATTGATACTGTATCCAGAAGCGGTGTTTTTGGACCTGACATATGTACTCCCTGTTTCGACCCAGCTTTAGCTATATTGGCCGCTAATGTCGAACTTTCAGCAGAAAGCCCCTGAATATTTGCTGACAATATGAATGCTGACGATCTGATTTTGTCCGCAATATAAGCGGTGCTAGCTGCACTTCTGGCAGATGCCGCGCACTTCGATGACCGGGCGGATCGAGCTAAATCCTTGTTTCTGGGCCACGTCGCGCACTTTGGACGACAAGGCATCATCGTCAATATGGGTAGCCTCTCCGCATGTATCGCAAACGAGGAAGATGCAGTCATGCTCACAGCCGGGATGGCTGTTGGCAAGATAGGCATTGGCGCTTTCGACCCGCATGGCGAGGTTTTTGGCGACGAAAAGATCGAGAATCCGGTATACGCTATTGGGAGCGACACGCTTCCCGCGCGCGGCAGAAACCAGCTCGGCTATATCATAAGCCGAGGCAGGCCGCGAAAATCCAGCAAGCGCTTCAAAAATCGCTGCCCGCGTATCGGTCCATTTTTCGCCAGCTGCCTCCAGATTATGGCGCGCGGCATCGGCGAGAGACTCGCCGTGATGCTCGTGATGATCATGTTTTCCCATGGGTGTGATTTAGGGATTTTTGAGGGCGGGGGCAAGGGGAGGTGGGAGAGGTGTTGTTTATTGGAAGGTTTTTTGTTGGACCTCAAGCGCCGGGCGCGGGCATCCGCCCGCTTGGCTACGCGCCATAAGGCGCGGCGGCCGGTCGGCCTTGCCTCCGCTTCGCGTCGGTCTGGTGCCAGTTACAGACCTTATCTCCGAGTGCAGCGAGGCAAGCGCGACTGCGCGCCCGAGCTTATGCGAGGGTAGCCAAGCGGGCGGATGCCCGCGCCCGGCGCTTGAGGTTAAATAAACTAATGCGTTGCGCGGTAATTCAGGTCGTGGCCCAGCGCGAGTATTCCTACACCCACCATGGTGAATATGATCTCCGTGCTGCCATGATCACCTTGATGCCCAATGGTAATAGCTCCGGCCATGATACCGAGGCCGAGACCGCCAATGGCTGCAGGCATGATAAAGCCATGATCCATTACGCCGCGGCCCAGGGTGAAAAGACCCAGAGCGATCGCAACGCCAATGCCAATTTCATGGACAATCGGATCGAGCAACGCGCCGGCTGCCGAAGACAGCAGCGCGACAAACACCATGGTCGAAATGCAATGGACCAGGCACAGGCCAGAGACGAGCACCGCGATACGGTCCCAAAATCCATCCTTGCCCGTAAGGCCGTCTTTGTTCCAAAGATTCGACGTCGTAAACACGACTCAGTTTTCCATTATGCTTGAGTGTTTCAAACAATATAGGCGGCAGAGTGTTAAGATACAACATATCATTTGGTGATTTTGCTCAGTTTTCCATGAAGAATACTTGTCAGGTGATGATTTTGTCATCACATAGCGCCGCATGAGCAGCAAAACTCAGACTATTGCACCGATTGACGATGTATCGCGGACTCGCCCGGTGGCGATTGCCAATTGGCTGTTATCGGTCGCTTTTCTGGTTTTTATCATGGTGATTGTCGGCGGTATCACGCGCCTGACCGAATCAGGTCTTTCGATTACCGAATGGAAACCGCTCATGGGGGCGATCCCGCCACTAAGTGAGGCGGACTGGCTATCGGAATTTGAAAAATACAAACAGATCCCTGAATATATTGAAATTACCGGCCCGGCGGGCATGACGCTGGCGGATTTCAAGTTCATCTATTTCTGGGAATGGATTCACCGGCTTTTGGGCCGTGTCATCGGTTTGGCTTTTGCTTTGCCGTTTCTCTATTTCGCAGTGAAACGCGCCATTCCGGCTGGCTATGGCTGGCGCTTGACCGGCTTGCTATTTCTCGGCGGCTTGCAGGGATTCATCGGCTGGTGGATGGTTAGTTCCGGTCTGTCCGAGCTGACCGATGTCAGCCATTTCCGGCTAGCGACCCATTTGTTGCTCGCTCTGTTCATATTGGCTTGCCTTGTTTGGACGGCGCTGGACCTCAGAAGTTTGGCCGACGGTGCAACCAAGTCCGCTCGGATGACCAGCTTTGGCCTCATTGTGGCTGTGGTGCTGTTCCTGCAATTGCTCTTCGGCGCTTATGTCGCTGGCCTCAATGCAGGTTATGTCTCCAACACATGGCCGCTGATGAATGACAGCTTCATTCCGGAAGGCATTGATTTCACCTTTGGCGCATGGGCGGCGATAAACAATGACCCCTATCTCACCCATTTCATTCACCGCTGGTGGGCGTGGGTGACGGTTGGTGTTTTGATTTTACTCGCCCGCAAGATCCGAGACCAATCGCGCATGGCATCGATCGCCATCCACAGCGCGTTCGGCACGCAGATATTGCTCGGCATCGCCACCGTAATGACGAGCATGGATATCACATTGGCGGTCCTGCATCAGGCCGTCGGCGCGCTGGTTGTTGCTTCGACCGCCTGGGGCGTGCACATATTGGGCCGTGAAAAACCGGCAACAATAGCGGCATGACCGACCAGCCGGTTCTGATCTACACCCTGTTCGGGTTAAGCGCTGAAGCAAAGCATGTTGCCAGAACATTGATCGAAGAGAGGCTAATCGCTTGCGCCAATCATATCGCGCCAATTGTCTCACAATATATCTGGGAAGGCGAATATTGCGAAGAGCGGGAATATCCGGTGCTCCTGAAAACTGTCGAATCCCAAGCGGAAGCCGCGATGGCACGATTGAAAACCCTCCACAGCTATGACACGCCTGCGATATTATGCTGGTCCGCCGATCAATGTGATCCCGACTATGCAAAATGGCTTTCCGGGCAGGTCGATAAATAGCCCCAATAGATGGGGCGGTATCATTATACCCGCTAGCAAAGCCGCACTTTGCTTGACTTAGCCGGAAAACATCCCCAATAGCGCCTCATTCGGCCGGGCATCAGCTCGGCTTTTATCATTTTGATTCGCCGCCCTCCCAAAAAGAGGGCTTCAAAGGAGCCCAAGCCCATGAAGGCTATCAGCAAACAGACGCAGTCGGTCAAACCCGCAGACGTCGAAAAGAAATGGCATATTATTGATGCCGAAAATCTGGTCGTTGGCCGCGTTGCCACGATCATCGCCAACATCTTGCGCGGCAAGCATAAGCCTAGCTACACGCCCCATGTTGATTGCGGCGATCATGTCATCGTGATCAATGCTGGCAAAGTGAAGTTCACCGGCAACAAGACCAAGCAGAAAATCTATTACAAGCACACCGGCTATCCCGGCGGCTTGAAAGAACGCACAGCGGAAAAAGTCCTCGAAGGTCAATTCCCTGAGCGTGTTTTGGAAAAAGCGGTTGAACGCATGATTCCAAAAGGTCCACTCGGCTTTGCGCAGATGCGTGCCCTGCACCTCTTTAATGGCACCGAGCATCCTTATGCTGGCCAAGACCCACAGCCGCTCGACGTGGCTTCCATGAACCGTAAGAACAAGGTGAGCGCATAATGTCTGATGTAAAAACCGATCTCGCTGATCTTAAAGAAATTGCTGGCGATGCCGTAACCGACGCGCCTGCTGCTGAAGGCGGCGCTACCGATACCGTTGAGCCACCCGTATCAACCATGCCACTGCGCGAGCAGGAGCTGGACCAATATGGCCGCGCTTATGCTACCGGTCGCCGTAAAGATGCGGTTGCCCGTGTTTGGTTGAAGCCTGGCAAAGGCAAGATCACAGTCAACGGCCGCGATCAGGAAACCTATTTCGCTCGTCCAACGCTGCGTCTGGTTCTCAACCAGGTATTCGCCATCACCGAGCGTGAAGGTCAATATGATGTTGATGTTACCGTAAAAGGCGGCGGACTTTCCGGCCAAGCTGGCGCGGTGAAACATGGTATTTCACAGGCCCTGACCAAATATGAACCAACGCTTCGCGCCACGGTCAAAGCGGCAGGCTTCCTGACCCGCGATAGCCGTAAGGTTGAGCGTAAGAAATATGGTAAGGCGAAAGCGCGTAAGAGCTTCCAGTTCTCGAAACGCTAAACCGCGATATCATATCAGAGTTTCGAAAGAGGCGGCCTGCGGGTCGCCTTTTTTATTGGCGGATTAAGGGTTGTTGCCGTTTGGTTTGGAGATGAAAGCGAAATTTCAGTGACTGTGCATCAGTTAGAGCGATAAAGTTCTTTACCTTTAAAAAGGGTAGTGTCACCTTCACCCCATGGAAAATGAGATCGCGTTAGTAGTTGAACGGCATTTCCCAGGCGCTCGGCTGGACACCTTAAAACGCCTAACGGGCGGTGTTTCGGCGGATGTATACCGGCTTGACGTGCTCCTACCGACCGGAAGCGCTCTCAAGGTTGTTCTGCGATGCCATGGCCCCACACATTCGGGACATGATGCCGAACTGGAGTTCGATCTTCTTGGATCTTTGATGGAGACAGGCCTTCCCGTTGCACAGCCGCTCTTTGTAGATACCAGCTGCGAACTGTTGGAGTACCCGTATCTGTTGATTGGCTTTGTCGATGGTTCCTCAACCGCAGCGCAGACTATGGCCGATAAACATATCGATATAATGGCCGAAACACTTGCGATGGTGCACAAAACGGAGACCGAAGCGTTTCCGGTTCTGCCGCCGCGACTAAATCCCTTGCCGGAGCTATTCGACTACCTCCCCGTCGGCCCCGACTGGCAAGAATTACGCGATAATCTCTCTAAACTGGAAAACACCGCATTTGGCGGGACACCTGTTCTGCTGCACGGAGATTTTTGGCCAGCAAACCTTATTTGGCAGGAAGATCGGATCGCGGCGATTCTGGATTGGGAAGATGCCGCTGTTGGTGATCCGCTTTCCGATGTTGCCTGCACATGTCTGGAGTTGCGATACATTTACGGGGAAAAGGGTATGCTACGCTTCCAGAAGGCCTATTCCCAATATCGGGATGTGGACGAAAACAGATTTGCACTATGGCAGATTTACACGGCCGCCGCCGCTCAGCATTTCATGGAAAATTGGGGGCTGGAGCCATCTCGTGAGGATCACATGCGGCGGACAGCTACAGAGGTGATCAAAGAGGCCACCGCTTTGATACTGAGAAAAGATTGGTATTCCTGACCCGTGTTAGCCGTACGGTTGAGCGTAAGAAATACGGGGTGAGCAAGAGCCCACCCCGCTTAATATTAGATACCGTCAAGGCCTTTGCTGACCATGATATTCACCGCGACGCGGCGGTTCTGTGCTTTCCCTTCACGGGTGCTATTGTCCGCCAATGGATCGGCTTCGGCCATCCCGGTAGGGGTCAACATGCGATACGGCTTCCAGCCGCAGGCTTGTTGCATATAATTCACCACGCGGCTGGCGCGTTTTTCGCTAAGCCGTTGGTTAAATTCATAGTCTCCGGTAGAATCCGTGTAACCGACAATAAGCAGCAGCGAATTGTCCAGTCCCTCGGCCTGGGCAGCTGTGTTGCACAATTCGGCTTTGTCTGCCGCGGACAGCACGGCCTTGCCAGTGTCGAAATTCACGTTTGTCGTGCCTTTGATATTATATTGATCAAGGTCGCCCACACGGCCGCGTAATGCTTCGGTCGCTGCGGTCTGTTCTGAAAAGCCCTGTTCCGTGCCATTACGGATCATGCTGGCGGTCTTGAGATCGTTGTTACGCAAACTGATCTTGCTCGCCACCAGGCCATCGCCCCATTCGACGGTCTTGACCGTAACCGGCAGACCATTGAGGAGCGAATCGGCACCAAGTTTACTGCGGCCAATTCCCAAAAAGCCCTTGCTGGCCTTGATTTCGGTGGCTTCCGCAACCGTAACGGCTGTGCGAGCGCCTTCGGCGGTGGTCACTTGCATCCGGTCGGCTTTGCGTGCGGAAATAAAGCCCTTAATCTCTGGACCTTCTGCCAGGCCAGAAAGGTCCGCCGGAGGCAAACCGGTTACGGTGATATCGCTGTCAGCGGTTGGCGCATCCTGCTGCGCAGACACGCTGACTGGTACTGCTACGGCAAGCGTGGCAAGCACGAGAGCGATTCGCGAACTTTTGGTAATGTTATTCATTGCTCTTCTCCTTCAAATAATATGAGCCGACCCTGCCGGTTTCCCGGCTTTTCCTCCGACCGGGCCCATGATGGCGTGTCCGGCTGTCAGAAGCCCTTTCATCTAACGATATGCGATGTGCGGCGTGGGCCTCTTGTAACTGTTCAGTTCATCCTTTCTGGCGTATGAACGCTTACGACCATATGTTTGGTTTTGAGGGTAATCCGAGCATATCGTGCGGCGAACAGTTTTTGGATGCACTACACAAGCATGTAATCGCGCACTGGAATCGCCCCGATAAAATGGAAGAGAATCGTCTCAACAGGCAGTCGGTTTTTCGAACAGTGTCAGACCGCGTTTGCAGATAAAGTTGAACGTCCGTTGATTGGATGAAGCGGACATTACCCACCGCCCTTCTTTCCTACAATGTACCAAATAGATTATCTTTAGCGTTTCTCTAACGCAAAGGAACACCACTATGACCGAACAAACTACACACGACAGTTTCACCGACATCCCAGCCATCGACGATCTGGCCCAGCCCCGGGCGCGCCATGATGGCTGGTCGCCGGACAAGCAGGTGGTGTTTCTCGAAGCTTTGGCGCGGACCGGCAATGTTAGGGCGGCGGCGCGCTATGCAGGGCTGTCGCGGGAGAGCGCCTATAAGCTGAGACGCAGACCGGACGCGCGGGCCTTTGCCCGGGCGTGGGATGCAGCGATCATCCATGCGCGGGATATTTTTCAGGATGAGCTGATGGACAAGGGTCTCAATGGCTGGCGTGAGGCGGTGTGGCATCAAGGGGAGGAAGTCGGCACGCGCGAACGCTGGAGCGCACCTTTGTTTCTCGCAGCGCTATCCCGGCTCGACAAGATGGCGGACGGGGTTGACCTGGCGGGCAAGCCTGCACGGGTGGCAGCGGAGAAGTTTGATGATTTGTTAGAGGGCATTGGCAAAGGCGATGATTGTGCAGAGCTGGTAAACGAGATTGATGGGGCTGGCCGGACAGCCAGTTCGCCGCCACAACCATCC
>NZ_JBDWDI010000001.1:140000-1009160 GCF_039977335.1 Parasphingorhabdus sp. | reverse complement strand
CCAAAACCAGATCCGGCAAAATCATGCGCCGCATCCTGCGCAAAATCGCAGAAAATGAACACTCCAACCTCGGCGATACCTCAACACTTGCAGATCCATCCGTCGTCGATACACTCATCCATGGAAGAATGAATAGGTAGGTTATGGCTCGTATCATTATCGCTGATGATCATCCCCTGTTTCGGGGCGCGCTCTGTCAAGCGGTACTGAAACTATGGCCGCAAGCTGAACTGGTCGAAGCAGAAACCGTAGCCGAAGCCCGTGATGCTGCGACTGCGGAACCAGCTGACCTACTCCTCCTTGATTTGCATATGGAGGATAGCGATGGATTGACTGCCTTGCTTGATTTCCGTCACGATTTTCCTGCGCTCCCCGTCATCGTTGTGTCTGCCAGTGAAGAAAGCCGCGTCGTGCGCGCTTGCCAAAGCCTGGGGGCATCCGGTTTCATTCCAAAATCCGTCGATTTGGATGTGATGCGGCAAGCACTTGCTCAAATCCGTGATGGAGATGTCTGGTTTGATGCTGATATCATTGAGAATGAAGAAGACACCATATTGTTCGAGAAACTAGCAAGCCTGACCCCGGCACAAAGACGAATTTTGAACCTCGTCAGCGAAGGCATGCTCAACAAACAAATTGCCTATAAAATGGAAATTAGCGAAGCGACGGTGAAAGCTCATATCACTGCCATTTTTCGTAAATTGGGTGTCGTCAATCGTACACAAGCAGTGCTCGTCGCCAAACAGCTGGATGTGGAATTACCCGAAGTCAAATCGGTCTAAGCTCAGGCTTTTCGCAATAACTGACTAATCAATGCGCGGAGAGCAGCTGGTGGCGCAGGTTTGATCAAGCGCTCGACCGCCAATGCGTCGGCCGCTTTCTTGGTGCGGTCGGAATCTTCCGCCGTCACCAAGATGGCTGAGGGACGCTGCTTCCATTTATCGACAAGATCTTCAAATAGCTGGTCGCCAGTGCAGCCGTCATCCAGTTGATAATCGAAAATCACTAGATCAGGCGCCTCGGAAAAAGTCTCGCGGGCCTGCTCTGGCCCCAATGCAGTTTTAATATCGCATCCCCAACGTTCGAGCAATGCGGACAACGCGTCCAAGGCATCTTGATCATTATCGATATAAAGCACCGTCTTGCCAGCCAGCTCGGAAGCGTTTGATTTATGGGCTTTGGCTGGCTTGCTAGCTTTGGCTTGGGCTCTGACTTGCTTGATGGAAAGTGAAAATGTGCTGCCCTTACCCGGCATAGACTCAACCGCAATAGTGGTATTCAGCAACCGGGCAATGCGCTGAGAAATGGATAGTCCCAAACCCGCGCCTTCTTTCTTGATATGTGATCCGACCTGCTGAAACTCTTCGAAAATCCTCTCATGCTGGGCATATTCGATACCGACACCGGTATCGGTGACGTGGATGTGCGCCTGATTAGACTTGCTCTTGGCCGTAAGAACAATCGAACCCTTTTCAGTATAGCGCACGGCATTGGACACCAGGTTCTGGAGAATACTCAGCAGCAAGTTCCTGTCTGTTTCGATCCACAGGTCAGTTTCTTCGACATTGAGCTCCAGACCCTTTACATTTGCTGCCCGATTAAATTCCGACCGCAGATCATCGAACAGCGGGTTGAGAGGGAATTTTGATATTTTTGGCTGAAGACCGCCGCCATCCAATCTGGATATATCGAGCAGTGCACGCAGCAACCGATCCGCCATTTCGATCGAGCGATCTATATCATGCGCCAGTTTTTTGGCCTTTGGCTGTTTATCGCCAATGACCTCGTCAAGGGCCGAGGTAAACAGCCTTGCTGCGTTTAAAGGTTGAACAAGATCATGGCTAGCTGCCGCCAGAAAACGGGTTTTGGAACGGGTCGCTTTTTCAAGCGCAGCATTGGCATCGGTCAGCTGTTTGGTGCGCTCTTCGACCTTGGCCTCCAGCGCTTGCTCGGATCTTCTGTCGGCCGTGATATCGGTATAGCTTGTGACATAGCCGCCTGTTGGCGTGGGATTGCCTGATATGCGCAATATCCGGCCATCGGCTTGTTCGCGCTCCAGAGCATGTTTGCGGCCAGCGCGCATATGATCGCGCCGTTTGGCCACTTCCAGCGAGACCTGATCTTTATCCACACCATTGCGGCGCAAATTATATCCAATCAGATCGACTATCGGACGGCCAATTGTGACCAGGTCATTCGGCAGTGCGAACATTTCAACATAGCGGCTGTTCCAGGCCACTAGCTGCATTTCATTATCCACAACCGCGACGCCCTGATCAATATTCTCTATCGCCGTCTGTAGCAGTTCACCGCTAAATTGGAGGCGCTGAGAGGTTTCGTCAAACATGGCGACGACCTGCTCCAGCGGGATCGGGTCACCTTCCATTGTCGAGCCGATAATCGCTCTGGCGGAAGAGGCTCCGAGCACGCCTGAAAGCTGCCGCTCAACCATTTCAATCAACTGATTGTCGGCCGGGTCCAAGTCTGCATAAACATGGCCCGCTTGCTGGCCCAGATGCTGCATGGCGGTGCGGCTGCGGTCTTCGCCAACAAACTGCCGCAGCAACAGACGGTAATCGGCCACGCGCATTTTTTTACTCGCTCGGCTGCCATCAGCCATGCGATATTCCATCGCGACAAACGCCGCAGATTGCGCCTTGTCGATGATATTTGCCTGACTGTTGAGTGAGAATATTATGTAAGCGGCAATGTTAAGCGCCAGACTAATAATGACCGCCGAAACCAGCCTATCATCGGCGATCTGAAGAATTGGATTGGCATCAAGATAGGTCGGGACAATCAGCAATGCCAACCACGCAGCAAAGCCCAGCGTGAGTCCGGCTATCATACCGATCCGATTGCCCTGTTTCCAAAACAGTCCGCCAATTAATCCCGGCGCAAATTGAGAAACGGCGGCGAAAGAAACGGTGCCGAGCCCAGCAAGGGTCGAGGCGCTGCTGATCGTACGATAATAGAGATAGGCAAAAAACAGCAATCCGATGATAGTCAGTCGCCTGATCCAGAGTAGCGACTGACCAAGCGCCGCATGATTGGTTTTGCGGCGATAGAAAAGCGGGACGATCAGGTCATTGGTTATCATGCCCGATAGCGCAACGGTTGTAACAATCACCATGCCAGTGGCTGCTGAAAAACCGCCGAGAAAAACCAGTATCGCAAGCCAGTCTGCGCCAGTGCTCAGCGGCAGCGCCAGCATCAACATATCGGGGCTTGTCTGACCGGCGGACAATAGCGATGTCCCGGCTAAAGTGATGGGGAAAACAACCAGCGCTATGAGAACTAGATAACCAGGGAAAATAAACCGCATCGGCCGATCCGGTGTATCTTTCTGCGCCTCGACAATGGTCATGTGAAACTGACGCGGTAAACACAAAGCCGCACAGGCCGAAATCAAAGTCAGTACGGCAAAACGACTGTCAAACTGGTTCGCGCGGAAAATATTATCGAAGCCGCCCGTGCTATCGGTGGGCACAAGGCTATTCCCCAAGAATAGCAAAAGCGCAAAGGCAGCAACGGCGAGCAGGGCCAGCATCTTCACTACCGCTTCGACGGCGATGGTCAAAACCAATCCGCGATTATGTTGTGTGAGGTCAAGTTGCCGTGCGCCGAATAATATCGAAAATAGTGCCATGATAGCGGCAACGCCCAGCACAACATCGTCCGGATTGACCGCAGCGCTAATATCTGGCGACAGCGCAAACAGCGTCTGGCCAACCGATTTTAGCTGCAAGGCGACATAGGGCAAAAGACCAACTGTGGCGATGATCGTAACCAGCGCAGCCACAGCGCCGCTTTTTCCATAACGGGTGGAGAGAAAGTCGGCGATGGAGGTGCTGTGGTGCGACTTGCCGAGCTGCAAGGTCCGCGCGACAATACCATAGCCCAGGGTGAACAATAATATCGGGCCGAGATAGATCGGCAAAAAATGCCACCCGCCTGATACCGCCGTGCCAACGGCACCATAAAATGTCCAGCTGGTGCAATAAACTGCCAAGGACAGTCCATAGACCCATGATTGGGTCCGTTGGTTTAACGGGAGACGCCCACCATCGCCCTTTAGCGCCAACCAGAACAAGCCGGCGGAATAGAGCACCGAAACGGCAAGCGCGATCCACAAGATCATATTTCTCTCCCGGTTCGCTTAAAGCAAATAAAAAAGGCGGCGCCAAGCGCCGCCCTTTTCCTCTCGCCAAGAGAGATACTCAATGGAGAGCATCAATGCTGGGCTGCATCTCCGGCTCCGCGTGGCACACGGATCGAATCGATCAGCTTGCGTACTTCTACCGGCGGTGAACCCGTCATTTTCGACACGGCAATCGCGATGACGAAATTGAGGGTCATCCCGACGACACCAATGCCTTCCGGTGAGATGCCGAATAGCCAGTTGGCCGCCACATTGGCGTCCGGTGCGATCAGCTTGAAATAGGCAATGTAGCTGAAGGTAAATACCAGTCCGCTGACCATGCCCGCAATCGCGCCTTCCTTGTTCATCGACTTTGAGAAGATGCCCATGAAAATGGCCGGGAACAAAGATGCTGCCGCCAGACCGAAGGCAAAGGCGACCACCTGCGCAACCCATCCCGGAGGATAGATGCCGAGATAGCCGGCCACGATAATCGCCGCTGTCGCTGCGATACGCGCCGCCAACAATTCACCTTTCTCGGTAATTTGCGGACGGAATGTGCTCTTCAGCAGATCATGACTGATCGATGACGAGATCACCAGCAGCAAGCCCGCCGCCGTTGACAGCGCCGCCGCCAGACCGCCAGCCGCGACCAGAGCAATCACCCAGCCGGGCAGATTGGCAATTTCCGGATTCGCGAGCACCATGATGTCGCGATCAACATAGACTTCGTTTTCGCTGTCTGGATTGACCGTGTTGGCAATCAACCGCTCGCCACTCGCACCGGTTTCACCGGTAAACTCGGGGCTTCCGGCAAAGGCATTGCCAGAGCGATATTCCATCTTGCCGTCACCGTTTTTGTCGGTCCAGGCAATCAGGTCGTTGCTTTCCCAGTTTTTGAACCAGGCAGGCGCCTTGGCATATTCTGTCTGGTCAACCGTTTCGATAAAGTTGATCCGGGCAAAAGCGCCAACCGCAGGAGCCGTGGTGTAGAGCAAGGCGATGAAGATCAACGCCCAGCCTGCCGACTTGCGGGCATCCGAAGCTTTGGGCACGGTGAAGAAGCGCACGATAACATGCGGCAATCCTGCCGTACCGACCATCAGTGCCGCGGTAATGCAAAACACGTCGATCATCGATTTGGACCCGTCCGTATAGGCGCCAAAGCCCATATCCTGCAGCACCAGATCCAGTTTCTGCAAGACATATAAGCCCGACCCGTCATTGACCGTCGACCCCAGACCCAGTTGCGGGATCGGGTTGCCAGTGACGAGAAAGCTGATGAAAAAGGCCGGAACCATATAGGCAAAGATCAGCACGCAATATTGTGCGACCTGCGTATAGGTAATACCCTTCATCCCGCCGAGCACGGCATAGAAGAAAACGATGCCCATTCCGATAATCACACCCATGGTGATCGGCACATCAAGAAAGCGGGAGAAGACAATACCTACTCCGCGCATCTGCCCGGCAATATAGGTAAAGCTAATGAAAATCAGGCAGATGACAGCCACCACGCGCGCTGTTTTGGAATAGTAACGCGTGCCGATAAAATCAGGCACTGTAAACTGACCGAATTTGCGCAAATAGGGTGCGAGCAAAAGCGCCAGCATCACATAACCGCCGGTCCAGCCCATCAGATAGACCGAGCCATCATAGCCGGAAAAGGCGATGATACCTGCCATTGAGATAAAGCTTGCCGCCGACATCCAGTCAGCTGCGGTTGCCATGCCGTTGACGACCGGATTGACACCGCCGCCGGCAATATAAAATTCCTTGGTCGATCCTGCCCGTGACCATATCGCAATCCCGATATAGAGCGAGAAGGACAGGCCGACAAAAATATAGATGAGTGTTTGCGTATCCATATCAGCCTCCCTCAATCATCAAGATCATATTTGCGTTCGATCTTCTTTATCTTCCACGTGTAGTAAAAGATGAGCAAAACGAAGACGTAGATGCAGCCCTGCTGGGCGAACCAGAAACCAAGCGGATAGCCGCCCAATGAAAACTGATCGAGGAAATCGCGGAACAATATTCCCGCGCCAAAGGATACGACAAACCAGACCGCCATTAACGACCAAAGCAGCCGGATATTCTCCGACCAATAGGCCTTTTCATTTGCATTGGTTTCAGTTTCTGATTCCGGTCCGCTGTCGTTCGGCTCCGGGACCGATGGATCATTGTCAGTCATCATATCCTCCCCTTCCTTGTGTTCACATGCTGACCCGTTTTTGGCCATTATCGAGAAAGCTAGTGGAGAAAGAAATTTTTAATAGAGAGACTTTGGTCTAATGTGGAGGTTTGATATATGTTTACAACGCATTCAACCGCGGATCAGGCCATCACCTATCAACAGATTTTCGCCCCTGCGACGCGCACTGGGCCCGAAACGGTTCGGCACAAGCCATGGCATCGGTCAGGCGCAACCGTTTGCTGGCCTCGTTGGATGCGTGTGACTTGTCACACAACGGTCTCCCAGAAAAAATGCTCTTACAATAAATATTACCACGATTGACCGGCGAAATTAGTCGTCTTAGCTTCGAAAATGGGAGACAAGTTATGGCCAGATTTTTTTCAATTTTTATGCTTGGGGCACTCTTGGCGGCAGTTCCTGCTTCCCATGGTGCAACCGTTCATGCGCAGACAAAAAAAGCGGCTACAAAAAAAACAACCACCGATGGACCGGCTGTTAAACGCGTTAAGAAAACATTCGGCAAACGCTTCGCTGCGGTGACAGAGACTGTCAGTTTAACTGAATATCTGGCGCTAAGGGAGGAGTTATACGACTATCTTGATATATTGCAGAAACAGTCCGAGCTTTATTCCCCCAGCCGATCGTATAGAACTGAAGAAAGACGGACCGATGCAGCAAAGCGTTTTGCGGACATCTCCGCCGCGCATGATCTGGTGACACGTTATTCTTATCTTTCGAGTTTTAGATATGAGCCAACTATGTTGTCGAAACATATCATTAATCTAAGGGAGAAATGTAAGAACGATGAAGCTGACCAGTTGCTTAGTCGCCTTAGATCACTCGTGCGCCAGTATAAGTCTCGGTCGGATACCGCGACGTTAGCGGGCACCAAAAGTAAAATTTATATTGGCGCTGCCTACGACGATTATCTGTCGGCACAATCAGAATATAAAAGGGCAAAGAACGCTCCTCGAAAGGAATGTGAAGACAAGAAAAACACAGGCGATGCGAATAGTGGCGGTGAAGTCGTCGAACTAGATGATATTGGTGGTGAACCGACTGCTGCGCCTACTGAACTTGATCCTTGCGAGCGAATTAATGGTCAAATTGATCCGATGAACGCGAGAGACTGTAAAGCTTGGGCACCAATCCTAGGAACCTGGGTTAACCGTGAATATGGCGGGTCCATAACGTTCCGTTTGCGTGCTGATCGCACTGTCTCCGCCTATATCGGAAGTAGTAATGAACGCATGCGCTACTATGGTTATAAAGAAGGCATGGAAATTTTGAATGGCTGGAAACTTGCCGGAGTAAATGGTGCCACTTGGCAGATCTGGGCCAAAGACGGATTCGAATTTGCCGCTAAGATGCCCGGCCGAAAACCGGGACAGACCTTTGGCCAGGCTGCATGGAACCCAAGCGGGATGATCTTCATTGATAAAAAACACCCTAACGCGATCAGTTTACCGGGGCAGCTGAAATGGCGCTTGTCAAACGGTACCGCTTGGATGCGACAATGATAGGGATATGAGAGTCTGGCGCACATTCTGTTACTTGGCTTTAGAACAACCATATTCTGTCGAAGCCAACCCGTCGTGACAAGAACGATAACGATCTATTTCGGTACAACCTGCAAAGGTTTGCTTTTGACTCTGCTTTGATCTTCGGTCAGAAAATGGAGATGACGGTCTAAGCCAGTGCGATCATCGCCGCTTCGCCATTAGCCAATGGTATGACTGGCGCAGAAGGTTTCTGAAAATTACGCCTGCTCTTGAACCCAAAGCCGCCACCAAGGGTGTTACCGCTAAATCTCGAAAGCGGACGTTGGGCATAGCGAGGCATTCTCACTTGTTGTCTATGCTGGCTTTCGTCGCTGCCACGCAATTTATGGGATTGGCCGCGGACTATTTCTTTGAGGATGTTGGTACCAGCGGGCGATTTGATCATATCGAAGGAAATTTGACGGCTTATATTGGAATCATGCTTCTTGTCTGGACCCATGGATCCTTTTTCGAGGAACTGTTGTTTCGCGCGTTCGTTATCGATCGCTCCAGCCACTTCTTGGGTGGCGGATTGAAAGCAGACTTGACTGCAGCGCTAATCTCTTCGGTGTTTTTCGGATATCGCCACTATTGCTATCAGGGCATGCATGGAGCGCTTATTACCGGCGCTGGAGGATTTGTTTTCGCAGTCTTCTATCTATGGTTTGGGCGTAAAAACATAGTGCCCCTCAATTTTTGCGCACGGCATCCTCAACTCCCTTGCTCAAACAATAAGGTACTTAGGCATCAAGGATTAGCGCCCGCTTTTATGTCTATGGCAGTCTCTAGCAACAAAACTGATTCATTGCGAAATCAGGTTTGAGTTCAACTACACGTACTGGACTGCCCGCTTGGTGTGGCCATCAGCCACCTCCTGCGCAAGATCAAGCTAGCCGTCAAAGCCAACAAAGATAGCTGCCTCATCAACAGATTTTCGCTTTGAAACCACTGCGTTTGCCGGAAAACTCTCGTCCGGCCAGCCCAGTGCGATGCTTTTCATGATCACTTGGTCATCAGCGATACCGGCATGCTCGCGCACAACTGGCGACTGCATGATGCCTTGGCTGTTGATGACAGTACCGAGGCCGCGTGACCACGCAGCGTTAACTAAGGCAGTCGCGACGGCACCACAATCAAACGGCGTGTCGTCACTTCCATCAAGGACCTTGTCATAAGTAATTATCACGCACACCGGCGCATCGAATTGCCGGAACCCGCGCATCACCCAATCCTGACGAGCATCCTTGTCATCACGCTCAATCTTCATCGCCGAAAATAGTTGTTTGGCGACGCCAATCTGCCGGTCGCGGTGCTGGCCTGCAAAGGCCTCTCCGGTTCGAAATTCTCGAGATTGCGGTACACCAGCTAACATCCGTTCGGAGTTACCATTTCGAATTTTTTCTAGTGGCTCACCTGTGATGACATAGAAATTCCAAGGCTGCGTATTCATCGACGATGGAGCGCGCATTGCTAACGCAATAATTTCCTCGATAAGTGATTGTTCAACTGGATCGGGTTTATATCCGCGTATACTGCGGCGACCGACAACAACTTCGTCAAACTGCATTCGTAGCCCCTCAAACTATTGGAGCCATTGGCTAGCCTATAAACAGGTGCATGAAAACCCCGGACAAATGAATGACCGATGTTGAGCAAACAAGCTTGTTCAAGGCGATATCAAGTCCAACAAATTCGGTAGCTAGAAGCAACGCCAAACATGGGTAATGAAATTTCCAACATTTGTAAGAAAATATCTGCCATCGACAATGATATCATCCCAAAGGGGATTGTGCACTTTGTGAACTTCGTACTTTCGTGCGGCGCCTTTTTTGCTTCTGTCCTACATCTCCGCGCTTTGATAGGTTCCCCAACGGATCGCCAGTCTATCACTATTGCCAATCGACTGTGCCGCTGGTGCCATGGCATCTGACGCAACAGGGAGAGACGAACAGAGCAATGCCTATGGACCCAGCCTATATAGAGCAGATCAAGCGTCTGATGGAGTGGGAAGCCGCGCGGACGGCTCCGCCGGAGGGGTTTCCGCATCTGCCTGATCTTGCTGCTGGCCGTTATACGTCGCAGGAATATTATGATCTCGAGCAGCAGCATATCTGGAAGAAAAGCTGGTTGTTTGCCGCCCATATAGATGAAGTACCTGAACCGGGATGCTTTATGAAATGGGAAAATACCGGTACGCCGGTCATCATCGTCCACGGTATGGACGGTGAAGTGCGGGCCTTTTACAATACTTGCCGCCATCGCGGTGCACCGGTTGTGACCGAGGAAAAGGGCCGCTCCCCGCGCCTGATGTGTGGTTATCATAACTGGACCTATAAGACCGATGGCGAACTGGTCGGGGTTCCCGAAAAACAGGATTTTACCGGACTCGATATGTCCTGCCGTAGTCTGATCCCAGTCAAATGCGAACGACTGGGCAATGTGATCTTTGTGAACTTTGACGATGATGCGATGCCGTTGAAAGAGTGGCTGGGCCCCGTTTGGAATGACTGGGAAGAATTCCAGTTTGATAAGATCAAGCTAGCTGCACGCCACAGCTTTGACCTCAACTGCAATTGGAAAGTGGCGATGGAGGCCAATATGGAGGTCTATCATGTGCCCTTCATCCACCCCGAAACCGTCGCGCCGCTGGTCGACAGCAAGCGCAATGTGAACACCATGTTCCCCAACGGTCACGCCCGGATGCTGGCCCCTGCCCCGCAACAGACAGATCGCGCGCATGTCCGCGCTGTCGATTCCCCGCCGGAATGGCAGGAAATGGATACAGTTGGCGAACTCGGGCGCACCTGCACGCAAAGCTACACCATGTTCCCGAACTGGGTGTCACCGCTATCCAATTATTTCGTGCCGCCTTTGGTTTTCTGGCCAACTGGGCTCAATACGACCCGGTTGGAGCTCGTCACGATGGCGCTGGACTGGGGGAACGGTCCAGCGCCAGACTTGTGGACGGTGCCGGACGAAAGCAAACCGAATGGCCGGGACATGAGCCCGATTATTTTGGAAGACACGCAATTTGGCGAGATGATCCAGAAATCCATGGAAAGCGACGGGTTCAAAAGTGTACCGCTCAGCTATCAAGAAGCGCGCATCTATAGTTTTCATCAGAGTTGCGACAAAATGATCGGTCTCGACAAGGTGCCCGAACATCTCGCGGTGGATCAGGTCATTGGCGAGGAATGGGTCTATCCCAATGATCCGCGCGTGGCGCAAATGGAGCAATTGCAGGCGGCGGAGTGAAAGTCTGCGGATGACGGTGATGACACTGGGTAATCAAGCCCCTAGCTATTCGCTTCGCCCTTCCCTAAATGCACCATCATGCATTTCTTAGATCAAGCCAAAATATATGTGAGCTCTGGCCAGGGCGGGCCCGGTGCTGTCAGTTTTCGGCGTGAAAAATATATTCAATATGGCGGTCCGGACGGCGGCAATGGCGGCAAAGGCGGCGATATTATCTTCAAGGCGGTTGAGGGCCTCAACACCCTGATCGACTTTCGCTATGCCCAGCATCTCAAGGCGCAGCGCGGCAAAGGCGGCGCTGGCCGCAATCGCACCGGTGCTGGCGGTGACGACCGGATCATCAAAATACCGGTTGGCACGCAAGTCCTGTCCGAAGACAAAGAACATGTGTTGCTCGACTTCACCCGCGAAGGACAGGAAGAGCTATTCCTCGAAGGCGGTATCGGCGGCCGTGGTAATGCCAGCTATAAAAGCGCGACCAATCGCGCACCGCGCCAGCATCAACCGGGCGAACCTGGTGAAGAAGCAGCGGTCTGGCTGCGGCTGAAACTCATCGCTGATGCTGGGCTGGTTGGATTGCCCAATGCAGGCAAGTCGACGCTGATCAACTTTGTGAGCAATTCAAAAGCCAAAGTCGGCGCCTATCCGTTTACAACGATCCACCCACAATTGGGCGTCGTCCAGCATCAGGGCCGCGAATTTGTCCTCGCCGACATTCCCGGCCTGATTGATGGCGCAGCGGACGGCGCAGGTATTGGTGATCGCTTTCTCGGCCATATCGAACGATGCAGAATCTTACTCCACCTTATCGACGCAACCGGGGATGATCCGGTGGCTGCTTGGAAAACCGTTACCAAAGAGCTGGAGCAATATGGCGGCGGCCTGGCTGAGAAGCCGCAAATATTGGCGCTGAATAAGGCTGATCTACTTGATGATGAGTTGATGGATTCCATCGCCGATGACCTTCGCGCAGCGGGTGCGACCGACGTCCTTCCGCTATCCGGCGCGACCGGCAAGGGTATGGACGCTGTGCTAAACAAAGTGCTTGAAGCGGTCGGGGGCCACAGCTCCATTGAGAAGAAAGACCAGCTCGCTAGCGATATTGATGTCGACGGCGATGAGGAGGAAAAAACGGACTGGTCACCGCTGTGAGCCTGCAGGATAAGAAGAAAATTGTCATAAAGGTTGGATCGTCACTTTTAATTGGCGCTGACGGCACCGAGCGGCGCGATTGGCTGGAAACTCTGGTATCCGACATAGCAAAGCGCCATCAGGACGGTGCATCTGTCATCATCGTTTCCTCTGGTTCCATCGCGTTGGGCGCACGCAAACTTGGTTTGGAAAAAGGCGGGCGAGCCAGTTTGGCCGATGCTCAGGCAGCCGCATCGGTTGGGCAAATTGCACTCAGCAGCTTGTGGTCCGAATTGCTGGCAAAGCATGAGATTACCGCTGCACAAATGTTGCTCACACTGGATGACATGGAAGACCGCAAGCGGTATCTGAATGCCACGGCAACGCTTGATCGGCTGGTTGACAAGCACGCAGTGCCGGTGATCAACGAGAATGATAGCGTGGCGACTGATGAAATCCGCTTTGGCGATAATGACCGTCTGGCGGCTCGGGTGGCGCAGGCGGCTTGTGCGGACCATGTGCTGCTGCTCTCTGATATTGATGGTCTTTATGATCGTCGTCCCGATAGCGATGACAAAGACCTGTTGATCGGCACGGTTGAACAAGTGGACGAGAGCATATTGGCGATGGCCGATGGCAGTTCTTCGTCTGGATTGGGTTCGGGAGGAATGACCTCAAAATTGGAAGCCGCTCAGATTGCCAATATGGCAGGCATTCCATTGTCGATCATATCCGGCCGCGAAGATCACCCGTTGCGACGCTATGAAAACAGCGGCAAAGGCACGTTATTCAAAGCCAGCGGCGGCGCTAACGCCCGTAAAAGCTGGCTCGGTGGCCGCCTCACCTCGGCTGGCACAATCATGGTGGATTCCGGCGCTGCGACAGCACTTCAGGATGGCGGTAGCCTCCTCGCCGCCGGGATTATCTCCGTAACAGATGGATTTGCCCGCAGTGATGTGATCGATATTACCGGACCCGACGGTCAGCTCATTGCACGCGGACTGGCTGAATATGACGCGCTCGACTGCGCAAAAATTATCGGGCGGCGCAGCTCGGAACTCGAAGCCCTTCTAGGCTACGCACCTCGCAGTGCCGTGGTTCATCGGAACCAGATGGTGCTGGTATGAAACGGGACATGAGCAGTTAGTCGCATGCTGACGAAACAAACTCTGGCAATCACCGGCGCGACTGGTTTTGTGGGCGGGCATTTGCTCAACCTAGCCGTCCGCGCCGGTTTTCCAGTACGCGCCCTTACCCGCCAGACACAGGATGACCGCCCCAATGTAACATGGGTGCGCGGTGCACTCGATAATCCGGCAAGCCTCAGCGTGTTGTGCACTGGGGCCGATGTGGTGATCCATATCGCCGGTGTCGTGAATGCGCCTACTCGCGAAGGATTTGAAGCAGGCAATGTCGCTGGCACGTTGGCGGTTGTCGAGGCGGCGAAAAAGGCGGGATGCAAACGCTTCATTCATGTCTCATCGCTCGCTGCCACCCTGCCCAAGCTGTCCATCTATGGCGATACCAAGGCTAAGGCAGAGAAGATAGTCGCAAGCAGCGGACTAGACTGGACGATCATCCGGCCGCCAGCCATTTACGGACCCGGAGACGGTGAAATGCTGGAGCTGTTCAAGATGGCAAAAACCGGTTTTGTAACCCTGCCCCCCGATGCCGACGGACGGCTTTCCGCCATCCACGTCGACGATCTGTCCCGCGCCTTGATGACGATTATCCCCGAGCATGAGGATCTAACCGCTCAGATTTTTGAGGTGGACGACGGCAAGACCGGCGGTTGGACCCAGACCAGTTTCGCCAAGGCGATCGGTTGGGCGACCGGCAGACGGGTCAAACCTATAGCCACGCCGAAACTTCTGCTGGAACTCGGGGCCAAAGCCGATCGCCTTGTCCGCCGTGACAAGGCCAAGCTGACCGAAGATCGGGTGAATTATTTCTGCCATGATGACTGGACTGTCGACCCCGCCAAGCGGCTGCCGCCCGAATTGTGGACACCACAAATTGAGACGCGGCAGGGACTGAAAGATACCGCAAAATGGTACCGTCAGAACGACTGGCTCTGACGCCTCCTAAAATCACTAGCTGTCATCCCCGCTAAACAGGCGCATAATTACGGTTTGGGAGAAGATGTTATGCAAAACAATGCGGCGACGCGCGATGACGTGCCCACTCATGATTTCGATATTTACGCCGAACCGGCGATCAAGGTCGATGTCCATGATGCTTTTCTGGCCTTAAAAAAAGAGGCCCCTCCCCTTTTCTGGACACCCAAAAATGGCGGTCATTGGATCGTCACCGATGGCGACATGATGATCGATTTGCTGCGTAAACCGAATATCTTTTCCAACGAGAATTTCTCGATCCCCCATATCGAAAACATACCCAAAACAATCCCGCTATCCCTCGATCCGCCGGAACATCGACCCTACCGCCAGATGATGCGCCCGTTTTTCGAGAAAAAGGCGATTGCGCCATTGCAAGACCGGATTCAACAATGGGCAGACCGGCTTATTGGTGCGGTCAAGGCTGATGGACAATGCGAATTTATCGACGCGGTTGGATCACGCTTTCCGGTCTCCGTCTTCATGGAGATGTTGGGATTACCACTGGACCGGTTTGATGAATTCCGCGCACTGGTGAACGAAAATTTTGAACTGGCCGGCACACCAGAGGTAGCTCAGGTTCAACAGAAAATTGTCGCGATGCTGGCAGAATTTGTGAAGCTGCGTCAGGTTGATCCCAAAGACGACATGATGAGTCATATCATCCAATCCGATATTGACGGGTGCACCCTTTCCTTCGAAGAACTGCTCTCCATCGCGCATTTACTCTTCCTCGCGGGCCTTGATACTGTGGTCAATGCACTCAGTTTCAGCATGAAGCATCTGGCCGCAAATGCAGCGCTCCAGCAGCGGATCATCGATGACCCCGCCTGCATCCCCGATGTCACCGAAGAATTGCTGCGCCGTTACAGCTTCGTCAACCTGCCGCGCCAGATCAATGAAGACACGATATTAGGCGGTCAGAAATTATCCAAGGGTGAGAAGATCATCTGTCCGCTCGCGATGATCGGTTGGGAAGACAAACTCAACGAAGACCCGATGACCGTTTCGGTTGACCGCAAACATTATCGCCATGGCGCTTTCGGGTCTGGCATCCATACCTGCCTAGGGCTGCATCTCGCGCGGATGGAGCTGCATATTTTTTACGAGACCTGGTTCCGCGAAATTGGCCGGTTTCAATTGGCCCCGGACAAACGGCAAGGCGCCATGCGTGGTGGCGTAGTCTGGGCGATTGAGGAACTCTGGCTCAGCTGGAAATAGACCTGTCTTTAAAGCAACGGACCAGAAAACTGCTCCGCGAGATATGTAACGAAAGTCAGCGATAGACCGAGCAGAAAGACGCGGTAGGCAAGGCCCAGATAGCGGTATTTCTTACGCTCCAACACCACGCCCATTTGATAGATATCGCGCAACATTGTGCGATAGACCGTTTCCTGATCGACGAAATTCTCTGACAAAAGCTGATCTTTAAACTCGTCTTCCGATATTTTGGAGAACGCTCCAAAGAACAGCATATTAGGATTGGCACCCGCCCGTATCTTTGTTGCTGGCATAACCGCAATTGCGGCTAAGCCTGCTGCACAAAAAGCTGATATCGCCAGTATGAGCAGCGGCAAGGAGAAGGTGCTGGCATGGCTTTGCCCAATCGCCAGCGTAAAGACGACGAACGTTGCACCAATCAGCATATTCGCCTTGTGATCTGCCATCAAACTGAGTTGAACATGATGTTGTTGTGTCGTGCGCAACAATTGGATGACTTCATCCGGCCATTTTCGGTCCTCGGTCATGCTTCACCCTCCGCAAAGGCGCGACCCGATGCGATACAAGAGTGACATAATCGGTGCAATTGGGCAAGTTACGGCGCATATCCCCATCCTTGTGCCCTGTTTCGGCCTTATTCGCTTGCCAATGGGGACTGCATATTGGCAAAGGTTGTCTACACACAAGCAGGCCGAAATACTGGGGAATTAAAACATGGCAAGTCGCGAAGAAATTATGGCCAAAGTTGAGGCCTTGATCGGGCCATTCAACAACAAGGGCGTTGAACTGAAAGATGCCACCACCTTTGCAGGTGATCTGGAATGGGACAGCCTGACGGTAATGGATTTTGTCGCTGCGGTGGAAGATGAGTTTGATATCATCATCACCATGAATATGCAGGCCGAAATCGAGACTGTTGGCCAACTCGCCGACGCAGTTGCCAAGTTGATGGACAACTAGTTCACGCAAACATGAACTCGTCATGCTGAAACAAGATCAGCCGTGGCGAAAGATGAGAGTAAAATGACCGATCTACTGAGTAAATATGATCCACTGATTCAGGAACGCGAAACGCTGCTCGCCACAGGTGTGAAAGACCCGTTTTCGCTGGTCATGGAAGAAGTAAAATCGCCCACCGTCGCTGTATGCAATGGCAAGGAAACGATCCTGCTCGGCACCTATAACTATATGGGTATGACCTTTGACGATGACGTCCAGCAGGCCGGTCTTCAGGCGCTCAAGGACTTTGGTTCTGGCACAACCGGAAGCCGCGTTCTCAACGGCACCTACAGCCCGCACAAAGATTGCGAAGAAGCCCTCAAAGAATTTTACGCGATGGACCATGCAATGGTCTTCTCCACCGGTTATCAGGCCAATCTGGGTATCATCTCTGCACTGGCTGGCAAGGGTGACTATGTCATTCTCGACATTGACAGCCACGCGTCCATTTATGACGGCTGCGCCATGGGCAATGCCGAAATTGTCGCGTTCCGTCACAATGATGTCGAAGCGTTGGAAAAGCGCCTCAAACGCTTGCCTGCCGAAGCTGGAAAGCTGGTCGTACTCGAAGGCGTCTATTCGATGCTCGGTGATGTCGCACCACTCAAAGAAATGATCCGCGTTTGTAAGGAAAACGGAGCTATGACTTTGGTCGACGAAGCCCACAGCATGGGCTTTATCGGCGAAAATGGCCGCGGTGTCTGTGAAGAACAAGGCGTTATCGATGATGTCGATTTCATCATCGGTACGTTCAGCAAATCGGTCGGAACAGTCGGCGGATTCTGCGTCTCCAACCATCCGAAATTTGAAATCATGCGGCTGGTATGCCGTCCCTATGTGTTTACCGCCTCACTGCCGCCCAGCGTGATGGCAACCGCCAGCACCTCGATCCGCAAGCTGATGCACAGCGGAAACAAGCGCGCGCATTTGTGGGAGAATAGCAAGAAGCTCCATAAAGGTCTGCGTGAACTTGGCTTTGAGCTCGGCACGCCTGAAGCGCAAAGCGCGATTATCGCGGTGATCATGCCGGATCTGGAACGCGGCGCAATGATGTGGCAGGCGCTGCTCGCAGAAGGCCTTTACGTCAATCTGGCCCGGCCACCGGCAACACCCGCCAACATGACCCTGTTGCGTTGCTCACTCTGTGCCGAGCATACGACCGAGCAAGTTGATCAGATTTTGGGCATGTTTGAAGCGGCCGGCAAAGCGGTTGGAGCGATTTAATCCTCCACGCGGGAGATAGGAATGAATAACAGCCTGCTTATCGAGCAACGCGGCGCGATCGAGATTCTCTCGCTCAATCGGCCGGACAAGCTCAATACGATGAACGAAGACATGATCTTCGCCCTGCAGGATTATTTTCGCGGACTACAAGATCGGCATGACATCCGGGTGATCCTGTTCCGCGCAGAAGGACGGGCATTTTGTGCTGGTCTGGATATCGGTGCCTGGAAAAATGACGGGTCCCGCGGACAAGTCCAGCATATCTGGCGGACCCAGCGGAGCATTGCGACGGTCATGCAGCTTATGCGGCAATGCCCACAACCAATTATCGCGCTCGGGCAAGGTGCGGCTTGTGGAGGCGGCTTCTCGCTGTTGCTCGCCAGCGATGTCCGCTATGGTGCGCAGAGTCTCAAAATGAATGCGGCCTATATCAAAATCGGCCTTGGCGGCTGTGATATGGGATCGAGCTATTTTCTACCCCGGTTGGTAGGATCATCGCTCGCATCGGAACTGCTCTTGACCGGCCGTTTCATCCATGCCGAACGCGCCGAGAAGCTGGGCTTGATCAGCGAAGTGGTTGACGAAGACAAATTGCTCACCACTGGCTTGTCGCTAGCCGAAGAGATGCTCGATACCGCGCCCATGGGTCTGCGCCTGACCAAAGACGCGCTAAACCGCAATATCGATGCCCAGAGCTTTGAGGCCGCGATGGCGATCGAAGACCGACAACAGGCCATGTTGAGCCTGACCGAAGATAGTCGGGAAGCGGCAAAGGCGTTTTTCAGTAAACGAAAACCGGATTATAAAGACCGATAATCCCGTCTCTCATCGATCTCGGTTCTCGGTACCCTGCCCCGCCGTAATGAACAGTGCGGTCGCCTCACCGGTAACGTCGGCAGTATGCCAGACGCCCGGTGGATTGATCGCATATTCCCCTTCACCGAGCGTAATTTGTTTCTCCGAACCGTCGGTTAACTGTTGTATTAAAGACATTTTTCCTTTCAGGCACATCACGACCTCCGCGCCCACAGGGTGCATTTCCCAGACTATCCATGGCTCAGTGAAATGATGAAGAGAAACCAATCGCCCTTCCGCACCATCATCAGCATGCCGCTCAGCATAGGACTGATACCAGGACGGATCGCCGCTAAAATGGGGCTCGGAAAACGCCGTAGCGCCCAAGCCCAGATGAATAGGTTTATCGGATAAATTATCTGCCATTCTAACTCCTCCCAAGAATTCAGAAATCTATAATATCCTATTTTATCGCGCCACCGGCAATTAATCGCGGCAACATCGTGAGCGCACCCAGTATCGGCCATTTGCGCTGCCATGGTTTAATCTCATAGTTGGTGCCAGCATGACGGTTTATCTTCCAAGCGAGATAATCAATCCCGCCAGCATAGGTTCCAGACGCTTTTGCAAGCCGCGCTAGAGTGAGCAGCTTGCCATTGCGCCGCAAGGCCTTCCAGCGTTTCTCTGCTTCTGCGGTCGACAGTTCGCCAGATTCTGACGGATCCTGATCTTGCAGGGTTACCATCGTGGCAAGACCAAATCGTTGGTAGCGCTCGGGATCAGCATCAACGACGGAGCCGGGGCGATTGGCCCGTTCAGCTCGTAACTCTGCAGCATAAGTCAGTTCGAAACCCCGATGCCAAATCAATATAGGCGTCTGCGGCTGAATTCCCAGGACCGGCAAGGTAAACTCAAACAGGGTCACGGGCGCGGAGGCAATCGCCGCCACCACTTTTTCACGCGCTGCATCGTCGGCACACCAGACCAGACGTGATGGCTGCGCAAAGCGTGCCCATACACTAACGGCGCTAGCATCAAGCCCATTTAACTTGTGAAAATCCTCTTCGTTCAGCACTGCAACTTTGGCCACCAGCCCATCATGCTCAGCCGGAAACACATTCGGTGGCAGCAGCTTGTTCGCGCGCACTAGCCAGCTTTTTCCGTAAGCCGCTTCATAGCTGGAAACGATCAAATAGAAATCCAGCATCTGTCCATCGAGCTCGGTTGTTCTCAGACAAGAACCATAGAAGAGAACCGCACGGGACGCATCGCCATATTGCGCAGCGACCGCCTCTGCGAATGCGGATACGCGAGGATCAACCGGCTCTGCCAGTTCCTCTGCTACAAGGGGTTTCAGATGATTCACCCGGCGGATGATAGCCTAAGCAGCGAGGCGAAGGAAAGATACCGGTTCAGTTGATTTCAAAACAATCGGCTGGCCTTCCTGTGCGCGGAACAATTCGCCGTCCATCACAACATTGCTATTCTTGCCTTCAATCCGGATCATATCACCTTGTTCAAGATGTATGCCCTTTTGTGCGGTTTTACCGAGCCGTCCAAATAATACCGACAGGATGAAACGAACCAGCGCCGCTGGTTTCTGGTCAATCGCCATAAGCTGCAATCGCCCCCGTTTGCTCCGCGAACGCGCAAAACGCCGCATCAGCAATAATTTTTCCAGCGTAGTCACGATCAGGATAGCGAAATTACCCTGATATTGGCCCTTCTTGATCAGCGAAATGCTAATCGGAGACGGCCTATTGGGTAAAAATTTCGCCCTGATGCCAAATAATACCGAAGCCAGTGCCGCAAAGACAGTCAACACATGAGACGCCGCATTGGGCAAACCCAGCGGATAGATTTTGTGGCGGCAATAAAGGATAAATTCTGACAGGCCAGCACCGCCAAGGAACATGCCGAGCACGACCTTGCTGTCCTTGCCACCGTCGGACAAGGCAATCAGCTCACGGTCCACCAAATGCTCATGCAAATCATGTTTGGCCATTTCAACAATACGCTCGAGCGCTTTTAGAGGATTACCTTCAGCACCCAGATCAAGCGCGATCAGATTGGTCTTGCCGTTGGGCAGTACCGCAACTGGTGGAGGGCTATCACCAAAATGCCCACCCTGATGCAATTCGGTAAGAGCCGCCTGCACGGTTCCATCGCCGCCATTAATAACAAGAACTTTAGGCTTCACTTTCGCAATGGTTTGCAATGCCTTCGTAATCTCATCGACAGCGTCCACTTCATAGTGGAAAACATCGCTGTTCTTGACGCAATAAGAGCGCACTTCCGGTAAGATCGCACGGTTCCCCGTGGAATTTGGATTAGAAAGTAGCGCTACATTGGCCATTATTTAACTGCCCATTCCCCTGCAATATCTGCCCATCACAGATATTTCATTTTTATGCTGATCGATTTCACTTCATTGCCGACTGAAAGCTTAGTCTTCTTGTAGCTGGGTTTACCCAGATTAAAGATGTTGATGCTCGGATTGTTCGACATACCGCCACCGTCCGAGCTGATGTCGGTCTTGCCATTTCCGTTTACATCATGGCGCACAGCGATACCGTAAGTTCCACTTTTGGGAACAGGCACGCAAAAGGTCATGCTTCCAGCGCTGGCGGGTGTTTCAATGCGGTTGATCCAAGCGCCTTTTTTCAGCCATTCCGCCTTTGTTCCGCGATAGCTTTGCACGCGAATTTTGCCGGACGACGCCTTGACGCCGCTTAATTTCACCAAAACAGCGGGACCATTGCCAGACCGGCATTTACTAAGATCATTGGAAATTTTTTGTCCCGCGGTTGCCGCAGACACAGGCACAGCCAAAAGGGTGGTTGAAAGCGCAATAGACGCTGCAATTTTCAACATGACGAAAATACTCCTAGTCGTTATACCCGCATTCAAACTGCAGCGGATAGAGAATCAGCCCCGATATAAATATGGTTATGAAAATGATTTGCGGCAGAAACATGGTGAGAGGGCGACGATAAGTTGAAATTATTGAGTTCCACTGACCGTTATATCGCCCGTTTGATCGCCGTTCCGCTGTTCAGCACACTGGTTATCGCGGCGATGTTGCTCGTTCTTGAGAAGATGCTTAGACTTTTCGACTTTGTCGCTGCTGAAGGCGGCCCGGTTAGCGTCGTATGGCGAATGCTCGCCAATCTGATCCCGGAATATCTCTCTCTCGGCATTCCCATTGGCCTTTTGCTGGGTATTTTACTGGCGTTTCGTAAGCTGTCATTAAGCTCAGAATTGGATGTTTTCCGGGCTGTTGGCCAAGGCTATGCCAGATTGTTGAAGGTCCCCTATATGTTCGCGGTGGCCCTGATGCTGGTCAATTTGGCCCTGGTCGGCTTTATTCAGCCTTTATCGCGCTATTATTACGAAGAACTACGATTTGAACTGCGATCTGGCGCACTGGGAGCATCAATAAAAGTTGGTGAATTTACCAATTTAGGATCAAGAATGACCATGCGGATCGAAGAAAGCCGCGATAATGGGACAAGATTGGGCGGAATGTTTGTTCGTGCAGAGAATAAATCAGGACAAGTCGTCTCTGTAACCGCTGAGCGTGGTCAGTTTTTGGCTACTGACGATCCCGACACCATCATATTACGCCTATCGCAAGGCGTGTTGATCCATGATGCTCCCAATTACGATAAACCCCGCATATTGAGTTTTAGCAGCCATGATCTGCCCATCGACCTTCCCGATATCGAGTCTTTTCGATCAAGGGGTGGAGAGGATTTGGAATACACGATTCCAGAATTGGTCAAAGTTGGATTAGACACCGATCGCCCCGTGGCGGAACGCAATGAAAGCCGGGCGAATTTTCACTACAGAATGGTCGAAGTGGTCATGATGTTGCTTATGCCTCTGTTAGCATTGGCTTTAGCGATTCCGCCCAAAAGATCGAATTCTGCGCTCGGTGTTTTTGTCTCCATCGTGATGATTGTAACCTATCATAAGATCAACCAATATGGTGAGGATCTTGGTGCACTGGGCATTGTAGATCCGATCATTGCCCTATGGGTGCCATTCTTTCTCTTCGGCGGCTTGATCATATGGATGTACCATATGGTCGCTCATGTCCCCGGCGGACAGCCTATTGGCGCACTTGAAAAAGCCTTTTCAAAATTTGGTGGTGTTTTCAAAGGAATCCTTAATTTCAATCGAAAGCGTGCCGATGTTCGGGAATAGCAATATAAGCGCGGATTTCATAAACGGGGATGCTGGGCGATGAATTTCTTTCCGTCTCGGACTTTGGCTTTCTACATGGCCAAGATGCTGATGATACGCACCTTCGCTGTACTGGCTATGCTGGTATTGGTGTTGCAGGCTCTCGATCTTCTGGGAGAAAGTGGACGTATCATGGCGCAGGATGGCAATGGCCAAGGGGAGCTTTGGACCTATGTGAGCCTTCGCGCACCGCAATTGGTGGCACGCTTTCTTCCGTTCGCGGTTTTACTGGGAACGATCATTACGGCGGCGACTCTAAACCAAAACAGTGAAGTGGTTTCCATGAAGGCGGGAGGCCTGTCAGCACACCAGATTCTGGCGCCATTGATCATTGCCAGCATGTTGGTAGCGGTCATCTCTTTTCTGTTTAACGAGATTGTTGTGGCTCCCGCTACAGCGCGGCTTTCCGCATGGGAAAAGGTTGAATATGGCCCCATCCCAGAAGCCAGCAACGTCCGTACAAACGTATGGGTCCGGGACGGCAATAATCTCGTCAATGCGAAAACAGTGATCGGACGCGGAGATGATGTATTGCTGCAGGACATCGTCATCTATGATCGCGCCAATAACGGTCTGCGTAGCCTGATGCAGGGTAAAGAAGCGCGTTATAGCGGCTCTGACTGGACGATGACGGGTGTTACGCAATTTAACGTACTGACCGGCACCGAGGAACAAAAAGACAGTATCACCTTGGGTAAATCTCTGCGCCCCGACCAATTCACGCTGGCGAACGTCAACGCGGAAGGTCTCTCCTTCCTGCAGCTAAGGTCAGCAATAGCCGAATTGAAGGAAGCTGGGCGGCCTACAATGGGGCTCGAGTCCAGCCTTTGGCACAAAATTTCAGGACCATTATCATCCGTACTTATGCCGTTGCTTGGAGCTGTGGCTGCTTTTGGTCTTGCGCGATCCGGCCAACTTTTCGTCCGCGCTGTAATCGGTATGGCACTGGGCTTCGCTTATTTTGTAGCGGATAATTTCTCGCTCGCCATGGGCACTATCGGTGCCTATCCGCCGATCCTGGCTGCATGGGCACCGTTTATGCTATTCTTCCTGATCGGCGAAACAGTGTTGATCCGAACAGAAGAATAGGCTCAGTTCGCCGTTCCTGACTGAGTGGAGGCCGCATGGCCTGAGCTACCTCGCACCAGACCAGCAACCAAACCGAACAAGCTGTTATGATTGGCACGATAGTATGTTGACCCTTTTGGCAAGGCTTCAGCTATCCGGCGATGCGCTTCACCCAAGGCGTGATAAGGCACACCGGGTAACAGATGGTGCAATGCGTGATAACGCAAACCAACAGGAGCCCATAAGGCCGGCAGAAGGCCTGGTGGTGGGACGTTAACGCTGTCCAGATATTGTTCGGTCACGGTCATGACGTCGCCGTCATTTTCCCACAAATGGGCTACTAACGTCCGAACTTGGTTGAGTATGACGGACCCGGCCGCAATCGCAATCGCGATCAGAAAGGCTTTCACTGGAAGAAACCCTGTCGCCACTGCTGTTAGCAAAGCTATGGCCCAAATGCTGGCAGCAATTTCCTGCGCATACCATTGATTTTTGAAATCGCCTTCGGGCGAACGGCGCCGAAATTCAGGGTTGATGACCAAGCCGGAATAACGCTCAACCACCAACTTCCGAAGCGGCGGAATGACTGCTGATAGCGGTGCCAGCAGAGCGTAGCGGATGAACAAACCAATAGGTGCCAATGCCGACACGAGCACGAAAAGTGGCACGGTGTAAGGCTTCATAAGCGCCAAAGGCAAATATTCGGGATCTTCGACAGTTCCATAACGCGTCCGGGCGTGATGAAGATTGTGAACGCCTTCATACATGAAGGATGGCAGCAATAGCGGAACACCGATCAACGCATTCCACACGAAATGGAAACCCCGCATCGAACCGCGCCGGATATGGGTCAGCTCATGGATGAAGCTACCAGCACGATAAAGCGCTAGCACTGAAATAAAGCCCGCCAAAACCGCCAATCCTGTACTTTCAACCATGATCGCAGCGACCATTGCACCATATCCAATCACAGCGGAGACTAGCAAGTCCGACCAATAAATAACGGGACGTACAGCGTTCAAATCCCGCGTGACCTTTGCCGCCGTGCGGATCAGTTCATTATCATCAAAGGCCGGTAGTTTTGCAGCATCGGCAGCAACAGCAGCCGGCGACATCGTGGCATCTTTGGCCTGGGGGAGAGAATGTTTCATAAATACCTGTCTTACTATTTTGGTGCCTACAGCAGGACATCATGGCGAGATGATGGCATTGCTATGGTTTCTCACGCTGACCTATGACACCATCGAGCCCGGTCCAAGCGCTTGACATAATGACCTGAATAACGCCACAGCATGGCAAAGCTAAGTGCAAATCATCGATCAAAAGGTGCAAATAACAACAGTGTCGTCGCATATAGTCATACAACCTGTCACCACCAAAGCTCAACTCAAGGCTTTTGTCGAATTGGCCTATCGCCTGAATGCTGATGACCCTCATTGGGTACCGCCGCTAAAGTCAGAAACATATGCGCTACTGAGCCCAAAGAAAAACCCCTTCTTTGAACATGCGACGGTTCAACTATACCTTGCAGAACGAGACGGCGAAGCTGTTGGCCGGATCAGTGCCCATATCGATCATCTGGCGCTGGAACAGCCGGTTGAACAAGGACTTGGTCCCGGGACCGGCAATTGGGGCCTGCTGGAAGCAGATAGCGAAGCCACGGCCAGCTCCTTGATCGACGCCGCAGAAAAATGGCTCAAAAGCAAAGATATTGACCGTGTCATAGCGCCTATGAGCCTGTCTGTCTGGGATGAACCGGGACTGCTAACATTCGGTTATGATCATAGTCCCACCGTGATGATGGGGCATCACAATGCCGCCTATCAAGGCTGGATTGAGGGTGAAGGCTATAAGAGCGTCAAAGAACTTATAACTTATGACTTACCTATTACGGACGGCTTTCCGCCTTTGATTGATCGGATCATCAAATCGGGCGAGCGCAACAGCAAGCTCAAGCTGCGCAAGGTCGAAAAAGCGCACTTTGATCGTGATGCGAAAATCATTATGAACATCCTCAACGACGCATGGTCAGACAATTGGGGCTTTGTTCCGCTAACCGACCATGAAATTGATCATGTTGGGGTAAAATTGAAACCGATTGTCTACGAAGACTTGATCATGATTGCCGAATATGACGGCAAGCCAGTTGCCTTTTTGATGACGTTGCCCGACCTTAATGACCGGACCAAGGATATGAACGGTAGTTTGCTTCCGTTTAACTGGGCCAAGCTGCTCTGGTGGTTGAAATTTCCAAAATCTCCGACCATGCGCGTCCCGCTTATGGGTGTCGTTAAGGAACTACAGAATAGCCGCGCGGCTAGCCAAATGGCTTTTATGATGATTGAGTATATCCGCCGCGAAGCCGTTTCAAAATATGGCGCCACCCGCGGCGAACTGGGTTGGGTATTGGATGATAACCAAGGAATGGTAGCAATTGCCAATGCGATCGAATCCAAGGTCAATCGGATATATACCCTTTACGAAAAGACTATCTGAACAAAACTGTTCATATCCCTTTCACGAAAATAGCACTAAGTATCGCATCAACTATTCCCGGAGTTGATTGGCGAGAGACTGACATGATTGGTGGCAATAGCTTGTTTCGCCTATTTCTTGGATTTGCGCTGTTGGCAATGCCGATATACGGGGCGGAGGCAGTATCAAAAAAATGCCCGGTAGATATGTCATATGTGGGACCGGCACCGATCTCGGTTGCGATATCAGACGTCACTACATCCACGGGAATGCGACCAATAGCCGATGCGAAAGCTTTATCGACCTTATTTGCAGACATGCATACAAAATCCAAAGCCACCAGCTTAACCGCTGCCCTTGCCGATCAGGACGGTCCGATCTGGACAGAAACGCAAGGTTTGGAGGATTCCGAAAAGCTCCACTATTGGGCCAGTGTTGGCAAGAGCTTCACGGCTATAATAATCATGCAGTTGGTCGAAAATGAGCGGTTGTCGCTTGAGGACAAATTATCAAACTGGATCGAAAATGTGCCAAACGGTGATTTGATCACAATCCGAATGTTATTGGATCACACGTCGGGCCTTTACAGCACCAACGAAGACCCAGAGGCGGTTAAAAACCAGCAGCATCCAATGAGTCTACAAGATAATATCAATATCCTCAACAAACACGGCCCCCTCTTCTGCCCAGGACAATATTGGCGTTATTCTAATACCGGATATCTGTTTCTGGGTGAAGTTGCGGAACAGATTTACGGGCAACCTTTGCAGCAAATCATCAAAGACCAGATTTTCACTAAAATCGGGCTCAATGACAGCCATACGCTATCCATTCAGGATGATGTCTCGAATGTAGCAAAACCTCAGCCAAGCAGCGATCAGAAACCCGATATCCGGACACCGGGGCCCGCCGGCCCGATAGCGGCGACCTCCTCTGATATGGTTCGTTTCTGGCGGGCTTTTCTAAACGGTGAATTGGTCAAGCCAGCGACACGAGATCAAATGCTGACAAGGCTTTATCCGATGTTCGACAAAAAAACCTATTATGGCCTTGGTATCATGGCCATGGAGGTACCGGGACCCGACGGTAAACCAACCATTCGGATCGGTCACGCCGGCGGTATGCCCGGAATCAAAGCTTTTGTGATGATCGACCCGGTATCGCGCCAATATGTGTCGGTTGCCCTAACCGGCGACGGTCCAGCCAGTGCTGTTGCCTATAATATGCTGCGTAAATGGCAGGAAAGTTCAGTACCTTAGACCAATTCACTTACCAGAAGACATAAAGCGTTGCGCGTCGCGCCGCACCAAAGCGTCGATACCGCGCATCCAGAGGTCATTATGGCCGCCATTTTTCACCGGATGTGCCATTTTCGGTTCCTCAGCCGTATCAAACAGCCTTTGCCCCATAGCAAAGGGTATCAACTCATCATTCGTTCCGTGGATCCAACTTAATGGCATGTTGATTTGATCAATTCGGTCGAGCGAACGATAACGGTCCTTGATGAGCATTCTAGCCGGTAAAATAGGGAACTGGCGCTGCGCCATATCATCCATACCCGTATAGGCTGCTTCCAAAATCAACCCAGATGCCTCGTTCTTTGACGCCAGCCATGTTGCGACACCCGTGCCGAGCGATTGTGCAGCGATCACGATGCGGTCGGGATTATAGCCTTCGGCAATCAGCCAATCAAAATTGGCCTGTGCTGCCGTATAGAAAGCAACCTCACTCGGTTTTCCAGGATTGCCACCGTAGCCCGGATATCCAACAGCAAGCACACCGGCCCCGTCCAGGGCCATGGCTTGATAAATCAATAGGCGTGAAGCCAGAGACCCTGCATTTCCATGGAAATGAATGATGACCGGCTTAGTTTGATCGCTTGGCGGCCGCCATAAAGACATTAGGGCGTCGGCCTCTTCGACAGATATTTTCACGGCATCAAAGCCGCTTTGGCTCAGTTCGCTCTCTGATAGAACATTCTGATCAGGAAAATACAGCAAGCTACGTTGAAAGCTATAAGCCAGCGCAACAAATAGCAGATAGAGCCCAGCGGACACGGCTAGGCTTATCAAAATAGCGCGCATCAGAGGTTAAGCTCAACCCACGTTGGCGCATGATCGCTGGCCTTTTCCCGTCCGCGATGCTCTTTATCCACACCGCAACTGCGCAACTGATCGGCAGCCAGTGGACTGAGCAAAAGATGATCGATACGGAACCCTTGATCACGCTGCCAACCACCACTGCGATAGTCCCAATAGGTCCAGATTTTACCGGCTGGATAGGTAACACCGAGTGCATCGGTCCAACCGTCATGCAATATCCGCTGATAGGCTTGCCGGCTTTCGGGTTGCATCAACGCATCATTTTGCATTGCCTTGACCGAGAAAACATCATTGTCGCGCGGAATTACATTATAATCGCCGGCGAGAACGGCCGGAATTTCTTCTTGCCAGATTTCTGCCGCCCGGTTGCGCAAACGCTTCATCCAGCGCAGTTTGAAATCAAATTTAGGTCCTGGCTGAGGATTACCGTTGGGCAGATAAATACTTGCCACCCGCACCGTCGTGCCATCCGCAGTTTTGACATTAGCCTCTAGATAACGACTATGTTCATCCTCTGGCTCACCATCCAGGCCGCGCTTAGTCTCCTCAGGCTGTTGATCCCGGGTCAGGATTGCAACACCATTAAAGCTCTTTTGCCCGTGCCAGATCGCACCGTAACCAATTTTTTCAAATTCGGAAGCGGGGAACCCTTCGTCCTGGGTTTTGATTTCCTGAAGACAGGCAACATCTGGCTTGGTCTCATCAAGCCATTCCAGCAGACGCGGAAGGCGTGCTTTTATGCCGTTAATGTTAAAGCTGGCTATTTTCACCGACGCTGCAATCAGACAGAAAAACTGGAACCGCAACCGCAGCCAGAGGCGGCGTTGGGATTGGTCACTTGAAACGCGCTGCCGCCAAGGGATTCGACGAAATCAACGGCACTGCCCCGGACAAGGTCCAGACTAATTTCGTCTACAACCAAAGTAACCCCGGATTCCTCCACGGCAATATCATCGGATTCAACATCTTCGGCCAAACCAAAGCGATATTGGAAACCAGAACATCCGCCGCCTTCCACCGCCAAGCGCAGTATAGCAGGCTTTTTCTGCTTTTCAGCGATAGCAGCCACGCGCTTCGCAGCGTTGGCCGTCAGAATAATATCTTCACCTGAATCTTGATCGGTTGTTTGAGCTGTCTGGGTCATGCTCTTAAGATAGGGACTGTGCAGCAGAGTGTCAAAAGAAGCCGAGAGAAAAATCACCGGAAATCGAATGGCGCATAAAAAAAGGTTGGCAAGCGTTTCAGCGTTACCAACCCTATTTAGCACCCTCTCCCAAAGGTGTTGCGTTTTCTAATCCGCGTTATTCAGCGGGGCCGCCCAATGCAACGCCAGGGGTCACTTTTTGGGCTAGCAGAAAATCATTGGATTGCATGAATGGCACAGGATTAACTGCTTCGCCAGCAATACGCACTTCATAGTGAAGGTGACTGCCAGTTGAGCGGCCGGTTGATCCCATGAAGCCAATCAGATCACCGCTCTTAACGCGTGTATTGGCTTTTACATTCAGGCGAGACATATGCCCATAGCGGGTCTGAATCTCATTGCCATGGTTGATTTCGATATAGTTGCCGTAACCACGAACCCACTGGGACCGGCCGACAATGCCGTCTGCGGTCGCATAAATGGGCGTACCGACGGGACCAGCCATATCGATACCTTTATGACGGGCGCGCCGGCCTTTAAAGGGATCGGAACGGAAACCGTAGGAACTGGTCAGTCTGTAATTTTCAACAGGTTTGCGCGAGGGTATGGTCAGCTTGACAGGTGTTTTCTTTCCCTGTCCGGACCAATTGTTGAAGAGAAGCCGAAAAGCTGGGTCAGCTTCACCAAGAATATTCTCGGTTCCAGATGATTTGCTTTTCAAAACATCGACAGGAAGGCTGCTATCCGCATCCGATGCCATTGCTGTGCTGGAAAAAGATATTGCTGATCCTAAAATCGCAACGGTTGTGACTTTTTTCACAACCCCTTGAAACAAACCTACTACGCTATCGGTCATAAACTGATCGAGTCCTGCTACTGCGAACCAAAGAACAAATTGGCTCAAAAAATTTTGACAGAAATTCTGCCCCCGTTCTGTAGATATAGAAGTAGGTTTATTTTGGTTAATTATTCAATACCAAGATAATATTCCTGAGTTAAACCGGCTGCATGGCGGGCTGAGTCGTTAAATGGAGGCTTTAAGCCGCCTCTAAAGTGCGTTTTTACAAGATTTTTCCAATGGCGATGGGGGTCCTTTTTTTCCTTTCCGCAGCAATATTCAAACCATTTGGTGCCAAAAAACACGTGATTTATCTCATCATGATAGATGCGATTTAACACTTTGGCGGTCAGTGGATCACCCTGCGCTTTGAAGCGTTCGACGGTGTCGAGAGTGATATCTAAGCCCCGCGCTTCGAGTACCATCGGGACAATCGCCAGCCTTGCAGAGGCATCATAAGCCGTTTCTTTTGCTGTATCCCAAAGGCCGTCATGAGCAGATAGATCACCATAAAAGCTACCCATTTCGCGCAATCGCCGGTCCAAAAGGACAAAATGCATGGCTTCCTCGGCACCAACGCGAAACCAGTCATCGGCAAATTCTCGGGGAAATTCTGCCCCAAACCGCCCGATCATATCATATGCTAGATCAATTGCGACAAATTCAATGTGCGCCAAAGCATGGATCAGCGCGATGCGTTTGGTCACGGACGTGCCTTTTCCCCGCCGCGGCATCTGTCCTGGTCGTAGTAACTCCGGGCGCTCTGGTCGCGCAGGAACCGTTGGCATTGATGCTTTAAAATCAGCCTCAAGCCGACCATTTCGCCATTCCCGAGTTGCATGACGCGCAGCCATCACCTTGGCCGCCGGCTGCGGGGTCATCAGAACGTCTCTTACAATTTGACCTGCAGACGGCTTCATGGTCGTTGCGATATTCAAACCCCGGACGCCTTAGGCAGCCTGGACAGCTGCCAACACCTCTTCTGCATGCCCTTTGACCTTCACTTTAGGCCAAGCCTGAATCACCTTGCCATCAGGTCCGATCAGGAAAGTCGATCGGATAATGCCCATATAGGTTTTACCGTACATCTTCTTCTCGGCCCAGACGCCGATTTTTTCGAGAAATTCTGTGCTTTCGTCAGAAGCAATATCAACAGTCAGTTCTTGCTTGTTGATGAAATTCTGTTGCCGTTTTGGACTGTCGGCTGACATGCCGAGAACCGCTGCTCCAGCCTTTTCAAATTCGGGCAAAAGGGCGGAATAGTCTTTTGATTCCGTCGTGCAGCCAGGGGTGCTGGCCTTAGGGTAAAAAAACAGTACCAATTTCTTGCCATGATAATTAGACAATTTTACGGTGCTACCATCAGGCGCTGTCAGGTCCATATCCGGCATTTGTTCGCCAACTTCGATCATATAACGTCTCCTAATATTTCATGGGGGTCCGGCCGCAAGTGCCGATTCCATTCTTCAATAACGCATTGCCGAGCCTCATCATACCCGTTCAAAAGGGCATCCCAGTTTTCTTGCCCCGCCGCCTTCGCAATCAACTCTCGGCTTGTCTCCGGAGGATAGTCACAGGTCGGCGACATTAGCCGCAAAGCGACTAACAAACGGGTCATCAGCTCATGTGCAGCCACCATCGGCTCGTTCAGATGCCCGCCAGCTGCGAGCCCGCGAGCGGCCTCTCCCAATTGCGGGTGCAAGGCTTGTCCGGTTTTCAGTTGCAGGAAGTGGATGATAAACTCCCAGTCCACCAGACCGCCTTCCATCAATTTGGTATCCAACGGACCTTTGGGTGGTTTATGTTCGACAATATCCAAGCGCATTTTGCGGACCGCTTTGCGCAACGTTTCGGGCTCGCGCTCTTTCTGTAATATGGCTATGATCTGGTCCTGCAATTGGTCGCATGCTTTAGAGCTGCCATAGACTGGCCGCGCTCTGGTTAATGCCATATGCTCCCAAGTCCAAGCGCTTTCACTTTGATATTTATAGAAACTTTCTGTCGTGACAGCCATTGGACCTTGTGTGCCAGAGGCACGGAGCCGTGTGTCCACCTCATAGAGCGGCCCAGCCGCAGTTGGTACAGAAAGGGCCGCGACAATGCGCTGGGCAAGGCGATTAAAATATTGCGTGCCGCCCAAGGAACGCTGGCCATCCGATTCAGCACTATGATCGCCGGTGAACAGGAAAATCAGGTCAAGATCCGAGGCGTGCGTCAGAGCCTCCCCTCCCAATCGTCCGAGCGCAAGGATGAGTATTTCGCTGCCGGGCACCTTGCCATGAACCTCTTCAAATTCCGAGATTGTCGCATCAGTGAGCACACGGATTGCAGCTTGCGCAACGCGCGCATAGCCAGCCGCTATGGCCAGCGGATCGTGACGTGATTCAATCAATTGCGTACCAAGCGCGAAACGCTTCTCACCAACTCGGGCGCGAACCCGGTCGAGCAGCATCTGATAATCATCACCATCTTCGCGTCGCGCAAATTGCTCAGCCAGTTCATCTACCGAAGGCGGCAAATCGAGGGCGGTTGTATCAATCAACCCTTCAAACAGCTCCGTTCTGCGGGAAAGTTCATCAGCCAGTACCGGTGCATGGCTCAATATCCGGATGAGCATTTCCCTCAGCCCCGGACGCGCCTCCAACATTCGGAAAAAGTTGATCGCTGTCGGCAGCTTGTCGATCAGACTATCCAGTCGAACAAGCGCCTGTTGCGGGTCTGGTGACGCAGCAATGGCTTCGATCATGTCTGGTAGCACAGCCTCAAAGGATTCGACGGCTGCAGCGCTTCTGAGCGCTGTCACTTTGCCGCTCCGCCAACGTTTGACCTTTTCGGCGAATATACCGGTTTGCGTCACCCCCCGATTTTTTAACGCTTCCTCAAGCGCCTGGCCGGTTTGCGGCAACGTGTCGCTGTCATCGAAATCGATCAGTTCGTCATAGATGGTGCCAACTGCCTCAACCGGTCCTTCTAACAAAGCCAGCAGGTCAGTCCCATCATTTAAGCCGTGTAGCCGAGCGACCCGGTCCAATGTGTCCTGTTCATCTGGCAAACTGTGGGTTTGCTGGTCATTCACCATCTGCAGGCGATGTTCAATCACCCGATATAGTTCATAGGATTCAGCTAGAGTCTTTGCCTTGCCCTCATCTATACGACCCGCATCCGCTAGTTCGCGCAACGCCTCTCTTGTTGCTGGCACACGCAATGCCGGTTCGCGCCCGCCAAAGATTAACTGGTGCATCTGCGCATAAAATTCCGCTTCCCTGATACCGCCTCGTCCACGCTTCAAGTCATAGCCGGGCTCAAATTTCTGGCCAGCGGCATAGTGATCGCGGATTTGAACGGAAACTGCGCCAATATTGCGGATTGCACCATAATCCAGAGACCGTCGCCAAATAAACGGGTTGATAGCTTCCAGAAAATAGCGACCAAGGTCAGCATCACCAGCCGCAAACCGGGAACGGATAAATGCCGCCTGTTCCCATGCAAGCGCACTGGATTCATAATAGCTTATCGCCGCTTCCACCGGCAGGGCCACCGGACTCACTTCCGGCGAGGGGCGCAGCCGCATATCGACCCGAAAAACATAGCCATCGGCATCTCGCGCATTCAATGCATCAACCAATTGTTGACCGATGCGCCGAGATGCATCGCTCGGTTCTTCACGACCACGCATCGGGATTTTTTCCGGATCATAAAGAAAGATGGGATCAATATCGGAAGAATAGTTCAGTTCCCGGCTGCCATGCTTACCCAACCCAATGACTGCAAAACCAGCGGGATCAGCCTCAGGATAACGGGTCGCATAAATATCCGCCAAAGCTTCATTGAGCGAGCGATCGGCAAAGTCCGACAGTTGTGTCACTACCTCCGTCAAACTCAATTGACCGGCCAAATCCCCAATAGCCAATGCAAGCGCCAGCGCTCGCTTTTCCCGCCTCAACTTCTGACGGACATTTTCGGCATCAACGCCTGCTTGATCCACAAATTCAAAAGCCGCGTCCAAATCCTCGTTTGCCAGCAACGCCGTCAACTCCGGCTGAACCTCCATGGCCTGGCACAGATAAGGTGCGTGATCCTGCGCCCGTTTTATCGCATCTTTCAGGCTGGTAGGTTCAGGCAGACCGTTTATCATTGCTGCAGATATTTCCCGCGAAAATCACTGGCAAATGCAGCAAAGGTACCACTTGCAATTGCATCTCGCATACCGGCCATAAGTGATTGGTAATAAGCAATATTATGCTCCGTCATCAACATCGCCCCCAATATCTCCTTGGAACGAATCAAGTGATGGAGATAGGCGCGGCTATAGGTCTGACAGACAGAACATGCGCAGGTTGAGTCCAACGGCTCCAAGTCTTCGGCAAATTTTGCGTTGCGAATATTGATCGGGCCCGTCGCTGTAAAAGCCTGACCATTGCGGCCGGAGCGGCTGGGCAACACACAATCGAACATGTCGACACCGCGCTCCACTGCCCCCACCAGATCATTAGGCTTTCCAACACCCATAAGATAGCGGGGCTTATCTGCTGGCAATTGATCCGGCGCATAATCGAGCACGCCGAACATCGCCTCCTGCCCTTCCCCCACAGCCAGACCACCAATCGCATAGCCATCAAAACCAATTTCAATCAGCGCTTCCGCCGAATCCGAGCGAATGTCCTTATCTAACGACCCTTGCTGAATGCCAAAGAGCGCAGCCTTCGCAGCGTGCTCTTCACCGCTGTCAAATCCGTCACGAGACCGTTTGGCCCAGCGCATTGAGCGTTCCATCGACAGCACCGCCTCCTCGCGGGTCGCTCCGTTTTTGGTACACTCATCAAAGGCCATCACGATATCGCTGCCAAGTAGACGTTGTATCTCCATGGAGCGTTCCGGTGTCAGCATGTGGCGCGATCCGTCGAGATGACTCTGGAACTCAACACCATTCTCGCTCATTTTGGTTAGGTCGGAGAGGCTCATCACCTGATAGCCACCGCTATCCGTCAGGATGGGCCGCTCCCAATTCATAAATTTATGGAGTCCGCCTAGTTTTGCTACGCGTTCGGCGCCCGGGCGGAGCATCAAGTGATAGGTGTTACCCAAAATGATATCCGCCCCCGTTGCACGGACTGTTTCCGGCTTCATCGCCTTAACAGTCGCAGCTGTTCCCACTGGCATAAAGGCTGGCGTGCGAATATCTCCTCGCTGCATCGTAATTTTTCCCGTGCGCGCCTTTCCGTCAGTGGCGGCAATCGAAAAAGAAAAACGTTCAGCCATCAAATTTTATCCCAATCAACGAAGTAAGGCTCACAAAAACAAAGAATTTTGTGTTTTTTGCCTTATGGTGTAGTCAAAGGTCCGTTCTGCACGAATCCCTCATGAACTGTGCAGGATGGTAACAGTTTTTCAAAGACCAAAATCGGGAGTATTTTATGACGAAGACAACGAAATTAGGTTCAGCCGCGACCGCACTGATTGCAGCCGCAGCACTTTCCGCATGTTCAGGCGGCGCAAGTGAAGCAACCGAAGGCGCTGAAGCCACCAGTGAAGAGGTCACCGAAGTGGCTGCCGCTGAAAAAGAAAAATGCTTCGGCATCGCAAAGGCAGGCGAAAATGATTGTGCCGCTGGCGAAGGCACAAGCTGTGCCGGTACGTCTGTTGTAGATTATCAGGGCAATGCCTGGACCTATACCGAAGCAGGCGAATGTGAACCACAGGGTGGTTCGCTGACCGAAGTGGCTGACAATGATCCGCCAGTGCCCGTCGCTGCTGAAGGCTAAGCCTCTGACATAGATAAATCTGAAAGGGTGGTTCGATTGAGCCACCCTTTTTTATGATAGAGAACCGGCCAGACAAATGTTTTGAACCAATTATGCAGGAAACAGCGCAAACCATATTGCGATGAAAAACGCCGCAGTTCCAAGCAGGACAAATAGATGCCAAACAGCGTATCGGTAGGCCTGTGTCTTTCGCCCATAGAATATTGTTCCGAAAGAATAAAAGAAGGCGCCAGCGATAATGGCGACCAAAGCGGGTGTTGGAAGTGTTGACCAAAAATCGGGCATTGCAACGGAGCCGATCCATCCGAGCCCCATATAGGAAGCCAAAGACCAGCGCGGCTCGATATTTTCGCCTAAAACCTTAAAAAGCATGGCTGGAATGGCGAGTGTCCAGACTGCTCCCAAAACGAAATAGAGCAACGTGGTACCAATATGAACAAGAAGCGGCGTAAAGGTTCCGGCTATGAGCGCGTAAATGGCCGCATGATCAAATCGGCGCAGACCGCTACGCCAATGATGTTGGGGTAGAAGATGGTATGATGCGGACGCCCCAAAGGAAGCGATCATACAGATAGCATAAATCGAGCAAGCAATAATCAACGGTGCGTCAAATTTGGCCACAGCATAAATCACAAGGGCTAAGCAACCGGTAAGAACCGCAAGCAGGCCGGATATGTGGATCACTCCATCGGCGACACGTTCGCGAGTAATTTCGCTAGGATACATTCAGATCACTTTCTGCACTTCTATAGATCGATATTCCGACCCTCAAATCAACATCAAGGCAACAAAAGACTGGAATCACCATAGCTATAGAAGCGATATTTCTTTGCAATGGCATGAGCATAGGCCGACTGCATATTTTCAAGCCCCATTAGTGCACTAACTAACATGAAAAGCGTCGATTTCGGCAAATGGAAATTGGTCATCAACCCATCAATTCCGCGGAATTTATAGCCCGGCGTGATAAAAATATCCGTGTCACCTTCAAATGGCTTGATAATGCCATCCGCGCCAGTCGCACTTTCCAACAGGCGTAGACTCGTCGTCCCGACTGCTATGACCCGGCCGCCATTTCGGCGCACTTCATTGAGACGGTTCGCTACTTCGGGTTCAATTTTACCCCATTCACTGTGCATCTGATGATTGTCGGTTTCGTCCACCTTCACCGGCAGGAAAGTACCCGCACCAACGTGCAGGGTCAGCGTTTCTTGGCCAATGCCGGCACCAGACAGGGCAGTCATCAGCATATCGGTGAAATGTAGTGCAGCCGTTGGTGCAGCCACAGCACCCTTCTCGCGCGCAAACATCGTTTGATAATCTTCCACATCGCGCTCATCTATATCACGCTTGCTGGCAATATAGGGCGGTAGCGGCATTGTCCCTGCCCTTCCGAGCAGAACCTCTACTGGTTCCTCACCCAGGAAATGGAGCAAGAAGCTACCATCATCATATTTTTCCTCAGCCCTGGCCGAAACGCCCTCGCCGAAATCGACGAGATCATCAACTTTCAATCTTTTTGCATTGCGAATAAAGGCTTGCCAGCGCCTGAGGTCGACACGTTTGTGCAGGGTCGCGCCAATTTTCGCTTCTCCGCGGCGGCCTTCCAGCTGTGCCGGAATTACCTTGGTGTCGTTGAAAACCAATATGTCATTCGGCGACAATAGCTGCGGGAGATCTGTAACAATATGATCGGACAATTGCCCTGAACCGGTAACGCCAAGCAACCGTGCACTATCTCTTGGCGTAGCGGGTCTTAGCGCGATATTCTCTTGCGGCAGCGCAAAATCAAAGAGATCAACGCGCACGGAAGAAACCTAGGGATTAATCGGAGCGTTCAGATCGTCGACCGTAATTTCTTTTTCGGGCATCGGCGAAAAGGCACCTGCTGTCGGCGGCGCTTTTCCATCCGCAGCGATCGAAGCCTGCAATATCCGGCTTGGGCTCGCAGGTGGCTCGCCGCGATTAATCGCATCGACAAATTGCATTCCCGCCGAGACGCGGCCGAAAACTGTATATTTCTTATCCAGCGAAAAGCGCGGATAAAAGACAATGAAGAACTGACTATTCGCGCTATCGTCCCCCTGTGCGCGAGCCATCGAAACCACACCGCGCAAATGCGGGAAGGTATGAAATTCTGCCTTCAAGTCCGGTAGTTCAGAACCTCCGGTACCGGTGCCTGTGGGATCACCGGTTTGCGCCATGAAACCTTCAATCACCCGGTGGAATATTATACCATCGTAAAAGCCCTGTCGCGTGAGCGTCTTGATACGCTCCACATGACTCGGAGCCATTTGGGGATAGAGTTGTATCGTAACTCGTCCGCCGGTGGAGAGATCGAGATGCAGAATATTTTCTTCCGCCGGAACAGAGGCCGGAGCGGGTTCTGCGGGAGCGGTTTGTTCCTGCGCTATTGCGCCGCTGCTCATCATCGCGAGAGCAAAGAAGGAAACAATAAATTTGCTAAGCATATATAACTACTCACCTGTTCGTTGGTCATCATGGCGCATCGCCTTGATCACAATATCTCAATATTGCTGCCTATTGGACGAGATATGCTTTCGCCGCAATGAACTGCTTGTTAAAACCTGATTACTGCTCTCCCTTCAAGCCAGTTTCCGAAACGCGAGCGACCACTTCTTCGCATACTTTGGGCGACACAAACTTGTGTATCTCTCCGCCATAAACCGCGATTTCCTTTACCAATCTGGAAGCAATTGGTTGCAGCGACACATCCGCCATAAGGAACACCGTTTCAATCTGGTCATTCAGTTGCTGATTCATCCCTGCCATCTGATATTCATATTCGAAGTCGGCCACAGCCCGTAGTCCGCGAACGATTACATTGGCACCCTGTTTCTGGGCAAATTTCATAAGCAGCGCGTTAAAGGCAACCACCTCCACTGCATCGCCAAGATCGGCTGTTTCGCGGCGGACCATTTCGAGCCGCTCTTCCAAAGAAAACATCGGGGATTTCGACGGATTGGTGGTGACGCCAATTACCAATTTGTCGACCAGCCGCGTGCCGCGCTGAATAATATCCATATGCCCCAGCGTGACGGGATCAAAAGTTCCAGGATAAACACCAACTCTCATAACATCTCCCCCCAATGGGTCCGATTCCGGACAGTATTAGCGGTCCCGTTGGACCGTAAATTCAGCAATGGCGCGAAGCAGATTAGCTTCTTCACCATAGCCGTTCAAATGTGATTTAGCCTGATCGACCAGCATTTGCGCCTGTTCTTTGGCGCGATCTAACCCCATCAGGCTCAAAAATGTCTGCTTGCCCGCCTGTTCATCTTTATGAAGCGCTTTACCAGCTAACGCTTCATCACCTTCTACATCCAAAATGTCATCAGCAATTTGAAAGGCCAGACCGAGATCATGGGCGTATCCGCGCAACCCTGTCCGACCTTCTACCGGGACACGGCCCAATATAGAGCCGATTTCGACACAAGCACTTATCAAGGCTCCGGTTTTAAGTTGCTGTAACCGCGTCACGGTCGGCAAATCAAATGTCGTGGTTTCAGCCACAAGATCCATCATTTGACCGCCAGCCATACCCGATGGCCCAGCCGCTTTGGCCAGACAAGCCACCATCTCGGCACGAACAAACGGATCGCGATGGGTGTTTTCGTCAGCCAGCAATTCAAATGCCAGCGCATGAAGAGCATCGCCGGCGAGAACCGCTTGTGCCTCGCCATAAGCCTTGTGGGCTGTCGGTTTGCCGCGCCGGACATCATCGTCATCCATGCAAGGCAGGTCATCATGAACCAACGAATAGACATGCAAGGCTTCCAAAGCCGTAGCGGCACGCAAGGCACAATTTTCATCAACGTTGAACAAGCGGGATGTTGCCATAACCAACAAGGGCCGCAGTCTTTTGCCGCCGCCGATGGCTGCGTGGCGCATCGTTTCAAAGAGCTGCGCGCGTGCGTCATCGGGCACGGCGAGCATCAGATCAAACTGCTTATCAACCGCGCCAGCAACGCGGAGCATTTCCTGCTGCAGGTCCATATTATTATTGGCAGGCACTTCTAATCCGTATCAAAGGCAGTGACGCCTTGGGCCTTGCCGTCGCGGTCGAGCGTGATTTTCTCAATCTTTGCCTGTGCGTCTTCCAGGCGCTTCTGACAAAGTCCGCGGAGCTTTTCGCCTTGCTCATAGAGCGCGATCGATTGATCCAACGGTACATCGCCACTTTCCAGCTTTCTGACGATATCTTCCAGACGCCTGAGTGCATCCTCGAAATTCAAGTTGGCGGTGTCGTCTGACACATCTTGGGCTGTTTCACTCATGCACATTCCAATGACGCTGCTTTGGGTTTCGGTCAAGGCCTCGAAAGCGCTAATTAATTAGTTTCAGCATCTTGGCCTCGATCTGGCTATTTTTCGTTATGGCGGTTAGGATCGAACACAATAGGGGAGGATATTATGTTCATCGGGCATTTCGCACCAGCAATGGTCGCAGCAACCCATCCCAAGGCTCCCGGTCTCGGTACCTTATTCGTGGCGGGACAATTGGTGGATTTCGGTTTTTTTGGACTTGCCATTTTTGGCATCGAAAATTTCCGAATCACGCCCGGAATGACTGCGATGAACCCGCTGGATCTCTATGATATGCCTTATACACACAGCCTGCTTGGCAGCGGTGTTTGGGCTTTGGGCTTTGCGTTACTCATCTGGCTGATTACTCGCAACAAAACTGGCGCAGTCATCGGCGGCTTTGTCGTCTTATCCCACTGGCTGCTCGATCTGCTCGTTCATGCACCGGACCTGACGCTCATCGGATCGCCGCCTAATCTCGGCTTTGGACTCTGGAACTATCCAGCCATAGCCATGCCGCTGGAGCTTCTCCTTACCTTCGGGGCACTTGCTTTTTTCGTATTGCGAACGCGATCAACCGCGCCCTACTCCAAACTGGCCTTAGTTCTTCTGGTCATATTGCTAATCATTTTTCAGGCATTTAATTGGTTTGCTCCCGAGCCGGAAATCGCTGACAAAGCGATGATGATAACGGCATTGATCGCTTTCACCGTTGCATCGGTTGCTGCGGCGTTTGTCAGCAGGACACGAACATTGAAACATGCCTGAGTAGCCGCGCTCAAAACCAGGAAGCATTATGTCCCAATTTGTCATCGCCTATATTATCGCCGCCATCATTTTCGGTATCCTTGATTTCCTATGGCTCAGTAATATGGCGAATAGCCTTTACCGCCCCGTGATTGGTGAAATCATGGCAGATGAGTTTCGGAAACTACCAGCACTGGCTTTCTATCTCATTTATCTGTTTGGGATCATCTGGTTTGGAGTCAAACCGGCGCTTGCCAATGGTCAATGGACAACTGCACTTCTAAACGGTGCTCTATTTGGTGGTATTGCTTATGCAACCTATGATTTGACTAGCCAAGCAGTGCTTAAGGTCTGGTCCACCAAAATCACCCTCTATGATATCGCATGGGGTACCTTCGCAACAGGTGTGACGGCCGCGCTAACGGCCTATTTAGTGCTGAGGTTCATTAAAACCTAAGACCAGGAAACTCATTATCATGCGCTAGTGATCAGGCTCCAAGCTATTTATCAGCCGTGCCCTCACCCGAATCATAATTGATCTGCAGGTTAAGCAATATCGCTTTGACAGGTGGCAGAAGGATTAGACAGACTACCGAACAAAGTACTATGCCCGCAATAAACGCTAAGATCTTGGCAAGTATCGTTTCCACAGACTGGACCAGCACCAATATTATCGGTGCAAAAACAATCATTGTGAAAAAACCGACGAAGAAGGCAGGTCCATCGGCGGTATCAGCAACGGTTAAGTCCTGACTGCAATTTGGGCAATTATCATGAAATTTCAGATAGCCTCTGAAAAGCTTGCCCTGTCCGCAATGCCCGCACCTCAACTTCATGCCAGATTTTATCAGGGCAATCACTTCGTCTTCCATGCTTTGTTCCCACGTAAATATTGGATTTTGGCTGGCTTACGTCAGCAGTGAATTGGCTCGACCGGGAGGGGGCGTAAGGCCGAGCCGTTCACTGCAACCGAAAAAGCTGCTGCGAAGATCATGGCATTCTTATCCATGAATATGATTCGATCACGTTCATTACGGGCGATCTGGCGCTATCATCGCCAGTCAAATAGGATCATTTAAGCCATGAATAAATGGACTTTATGGAATATTATTATTGACAAAATTTCACCAATGAATGTTACTGCCAATCATGCACCCCATTAATGAAATGTCCGTTTTTACCGAAGTCGTGCAGTCGGGAAGTTTCATTGAGGCAGGCCGCAGGCTTGGACTGACATCTTCTGGCGTCAGCAAAAAGATAAGTCGGTTTGAGGACCGGCTCGGTGTCAGGTTATTTAATCGAACAACGCGCACCTTATCCCTGACCGAAGCGGGAAATGCTCTTTTTGAAAAGTGTGAGAATATTCTAGCTGCCATAGAAGATGCCGAAGACACCGCACGGAACATGAGTACGGTGCCAAAAGGTGTTTTGCGTATCGCGGCCTCAGATGCGCTCTCCCTCCAAGTTCTGGTGCCATTTCTCAAGATATTTTCTCAGGACTATCCGGACGTGTCGGTTCTGCTTTTACAAGGCGATGGCGGGATCAACCTGTTGAACGAACGGGTCGATGTAGCGCTGCTATTTGACCGGCCGGTGGAAACATCATTCATCGCCCGCAAGCTTATTGATGATCCTTGGGTAATTTGTGCTTCACCCGAATATCTCGAACAGCATGGCACGCCCGCCACTCCATCTGACCTTCTCGATCACCGTTGCTTGACGATCCATGCCAAAGGTCAAACGATCGATCAGTGGACATTCGATGATGGCGATGAAGCACAGGCCATCCGCATCAACAGCGTATTTTCGGGAATTGGTCTAACCGTTAAAGCCGCTGCTCTGCAAAATATGGGCATAGCCCGTCTGGCACATTTTCTCGTTTCTTCCGAAATAGCGACGGGAAAGCTGCAAACCATTCTGACGGACAGGATTAAAAACGAGGACCGGGCGATTTATGCCGTGTACCCAAACCGGCAGCATCTTCCCTTCAAAACCCGTGTTTTTGTTGATGCGCTAAATCAACATATCAACGCGACTTTGACTTCCCCTTAGCCGCCATCACTTGTTGGCTTTTGCGAACAGCCAACATTCTTTCGGGCAATGCGGATAATATTTGCTGCTTGCGTTCCGGAATAGCGGACGCCCATTCTCCGATTTCCGACAAGCTGCGACCACACCCAACGCAAAGACCTGTCGGGCGGTCTATTACGCAGATATTTGTGCAGGGGGATTTCATAAGTTCTCCATCAGCACATTGATAGAGGCCGAGCAAGCCTATTTCTCTACCTTTAAGATGGGAGACAGAACTTCATTCTCGGTGGGCCAGCTAGTCAAAATGCTACTTGCCGCAAGAAAACATTTCCACAAGGGCAATGGCTCTTGGTCACCAGAGACAGGAGTTCGGCCATCGCTATTCAGAACCGCAGAGTTTTTATTAAGCAACGCCCAAATGGTATGCCGACCATAGATGACTTCGGCATTGAAGATGTCAGCATAGAGGATATTCCAACAGGTCATGTTGTCGCAAAGGTCGACACTCTTTCGATGGATGCGTGGATCCGAACAACGTTGAATGACGAAGGGATGCATAGAACCGGCGATATTGGAACAACCATCCGGGCGTTAGGCGTAGGCCAGGTTGTTGAAACCACTAGCGACACGTTGGCTATCGGCGATTGGGTATATGGCCTGATGTCCGCGCAAACCCACGCGCTGTTGCCGGACGGTGCAGCAACCAAAATTGCACCTGAGGACGGGATAAAGCCATCTGCTTTTGCCGGGCAGCTAGGAATTACCACGGGGCTCACCGCCTGGGTTGGATTGATCGCTGTCGGAGAAGTTCAGGAGCGTGATGTCGTGGTCATCTCAGGCGCAGCCGGTGCCGTGGGATCGGTTGTCGTGCAATTGGCCAAAGCACGCGGAGCCTTTGTCATTGGCATCGCCGGGGGTGCAGAAAAATGCAGTTATCTCACCGAGATTTTGGGTGCCGACGTTGCGATTGATTACAAAAACTCTGATGTTGCCGAGGCATTGGCTAAGGCTGCCCCCAATGGCGTAAACGTTTTTTTTGATAATGTTGGCGGTGAAATTCTCGACAATATACTCGACAATCTGGCACCATCAGGCGCGCGCGTTGTGATCTGCGGTGCCATTTCCCAGTATCAACATCTGGAAGATGTGCGCGGGCCAAAATTATATCTGCGACTGGCGGAACGTAATGCATCCATGCGAGGCTTTGTCGTCAGCCACTATGATTCCAAATATCCTGAAGCCATAGCAGAAATTTCCGATTTGATGCGGTCTGGTAAACTTGTTCTTCCCGAACATGTTGTCGAAGGTATTGATCGCTTTCCCGAAGCTTTGTTCATGCTGTTCAACGGGAAACATCTGGGTAATTTGGTCGTGCGCCCCTGATCAAAAGAGTACAGATGACACGGATAAGCTAAGAGCCCAATTGTTCGTCAATTTGCCCCAAACGCTCTTTGCCAAAATACATCTCACCATCGATATACATAGTCGGAATACCAAAGGCGCCGCGCTCGACCACATTTTCCACATTGTCCATCAGTTCCTGTTTGACCGCCGGATCCTGCGTCTTTGCAAATAGCTCCTGCGCATCAAAACCAGCGTCTTCAAGGATTTTGCAGAGCACTTCCGTATCCGTCACGTCCAATTGCTGCTCCCATATTGCAGGCAGCAAGGTTTCGATAAATTTGGCACGTTTTTCCGGTTCCAGCGCGACAAGCATTCGCTGCAAACTTATCGTTTTGAAAGGAAAATGCGGGTTCATCTGAAATTTGGTCAAGCCATGTTTGGCAATGAAGCGATTCATCTCCAGCATCGCATACGCATTTTTGCCCTTCACTTCGGCGTCGCGGATGAAAGGTGGCGCATTGCCCGTTAGCTTGTGCATTCCACCGAGAAATGCTGGAATCACCTCGATCGTCGCAGCGTGTTTTTCGGCCACTGCCTTTAGCGGTTGCCAGATCAGATAGGCATTCGGACTTACAAAATCGAAAACAAGTTCAATCGTCTTAGTCATCCAGATTTCCTTTTCATTGCCCTTTGCATGGGAACATTAGATTCACCATTTTTCATTCCACGGCCGGACATCCATTTCGAACGTCCATGCGCTGCGTGGTTGTTCATGCAACATCACGTAATTTTGTGCCAGATCATCGGGGTTCACAACGCCGTCATTGGCTTTGCGCTCTTCATAATCAGGTAGCATCCCTTTGATCCAGTCCGTATCCACCGCAGCATCAATCACGACATGCGCAACATGGATATTTTTTGGACCCATTTCGCGGGCAAGGCTTTGCACCATATTGCGTAAGGCACCCTTAGCGCTTGAAAAAGCTCCAAAACCTGCGGCGCCTCGCATCGAAGCTGTTGCGCCAGTGAAGATGATAGAACCATGCCCACGTTTGGTCATCACACGAGCGGCTTCGCGTCCCGCAAGGAACCCGGCAAAGGTTGCCATTTCCCAGATTTTCGAGAATTTCCGCGTATCTGTATCGAGAATAGTCATTGGAACATTTGCCCCTACGTTGAATATCACGCAATCCAGTGGCCCGATATCAGCTTCGATTTTGGCGAACAACGCCTCAACTTGCTCTTCCTTGCGAGCATCGCATGAAAATCCATGTGCTTGCTTCCCGGCGCTTCGCAACTCTTCAACCAATGGATCGAGCTTTTCTCCGCCACGACGTGCACCGCAGACCACATAGTCTTTATCCGCAAAAGCCCGCATGATTGCACTGCCGATGGCATCGCCTGCCCCAATGACTAAAACCACTTTTTCCATATTGATATTCCAGCCATCGAACGGTTTTTCAGTTTCAATATGAAACCATAGTCCTTCGCAGAATGCAATGGGTCCTGCAAAACTGATAATTCACACTAGGCGGAATCGGGACGGCTCGTTAAAGGGTTTCCATGACACAGATATCATCGCGCACCGCCACCAAAATCACCCCTGAAATTGTCGCCGAACATGGCCTCAATGAAGAGGAGTATCAGCGCATCCTAAACGCGCTAGAGCGCGAACCGAATATTACGGAACTAGGCATATTTTCAGTCATGTGGTCCGAGCATTGCTCTTACAAAAGCTCGCGCCTGCATTTGAAAAAACTACCAACAACTGGACCACAGGTCATTTGTGGTCCTGGTGAAAATGCTGGGGTTATCGACATTGGCGACGGTCAGGCAGCGATTTTCAAGATGGAGAGCCACAACCATCCGTCTTATATTGAGCCCTATCAGGGCGCAGCAACTGGTGTTGGCGGCATATTGCGGGACGTGTTCACGATGGGCGCGCGGCCTGTGGCGAATTTGAACGCGCTTCGTTTTGGACGCCCTGAGCATCCGAAGATGAAGCATCTCGTCAAAGGCGTGGTTGCGGGTATTGGCGGTTATGGAAATTGTGTTGGCGTACCCACGGTTGGTGGCGAAACCAATTTCCATGAAGCCTATGACGGCAATATCATTGTCAACGCGATGACCGTTGGCGTGGCGGATGCAGATAAGATTTTCTATTCTGCGGCCAGCGGTGTTGGCAACCCGATTGTCTATGTCGGTTCGAAAACCGGCCGCGACGGCATTCATGGCGCAACCATGGCCAGCGCGGAATTTGATGACGACAGTGATGAAAAGCGCCCCACCGTGCAGGTTGGCGATCCGTTTACCGAGAAGCTGCTCATCGAGGCCTGTCTGGAACTGATGGCGTCTGACGCGATTGTCGCCATTCAGGATATGGGCGCGGCTGGCCTAACGAGCTCCAGTGTCGAAATGGCAACCAATGGCGAAGTCGGCATCATTCTCGACATGGACAAGGTACCATGCCGGGAAACCGAGATGACTGCCTATGAGATGATGCTGTCCGAAAGTCAGGAACGCATGCTGATGGTCCTGAAACCCGGCCGCGAAGAAATGGCCGAGGCGATTTTTACGAAATGGGAATTGGACTTTGCCGTCATTGGCGAAGTGACCGACACTCGCCGCATGGTTTTGACGCATAAAGGCGAGACGGTTTGCGATATTCCGCTAGGCCCGCTCGCTGATGATGCCCCGCTTTATGACCGGCCGCATCTGACCCAGGAAGAATATAAGGCGCATGTCGCGACCAAACCGCTCGGCGATATTCCCGAAAGCACTGATATTGGCGCAGACCTGCTCAAGATGATGGCAAGCCCCGCCCTCGCCTCCCGCCGCTGGATCTGGGAGCAATATGACAGCCAGGTCGGCGCAGATACAGCGCAACGCTCTGGCGGAGATGCAGCCGTTGTCCGTGTCCACGGCACCAATAAAGGCCTCGCTATCACCACCGACTGCACCCCGCGATATTGCAAAGCCGATCCGGTTGAAGGCGGCAAGCAAGCGATTGCCGAAGCTTATCGCAACCTCACCGCAGTCGGCGCAAAACCACTGGCGACAACCGATTGCATGAATTTCGGCAATCCCGAAAAACCGCATATCATGGCGCAATTTGTCGGCTGTATCGAAGGCATGGCGGAAGCCTGTGAGGCACTCGACATGCCGATCGTATCGGGCAATGTGAGCCTGTATAATGAGACGACTGGTGCAGATGGTGTGAGCCATGCGATTCTGCCGACGCCGGCTATTGGCGCCGTCGGACTGATTGATGATCTTGATACAATGATGACGGTTGGGTTTAAGGCGGAAGGGGAGAATATATTTATTCTTGGTCACCACACTTTAGACCTTGGGCAATCTTTATGGCTCCGAGAAATACACGGCCATGAGACCGGTTCGCCACCTTCCATAAACCTTGAATCAGAACTACAAACCGGAAACTTTGTGAAGTCACTCATAAATCAAGGACTTGTAAGTGCGGTTCATGATGTTTCTGACGGCGGATTTTTGGTTGCGGTAACTGAGATGTGCTTGGCAGGAAACTTGGGTGCTGATCTCGAAGAAGAGACTGTTAGTGAAACTCAGGTATATTTTAGCGAAACTCAAGGTTGTTATGTTATCACAGCTAACGACGCACAATCGAAGCAGCTAAAAACAATGGCGATAGAAGTCGGAATATCTTGCAACTATCGAGGAACGACCGGAGGGAATAGTCTCTGGATTGGTAATTCGCAGAAGAACAATATCCCTCTCGCCGACCTCCGCGAAGCCAGCGACAGTTTCTTCCGCGACTGGATGAAAGACTAGCCTCTCAGGCGTTCAACCCAACGCTATCCAGAAAAGGCGAGGAAAACGCATCACGCTCTGCTGCATCGGGCAGCAGCAATTTGCGCACCTGATTCCAGCGATCCACGCTGCCGCCATAGCCGCGCTGCACACGCGCCTTGGTGAGATCATGCATCTTGCCCCAATGCTGGGTGAACGGCATGCCCGCTGCCTCCAGCCGCTGACCGGCCAACGTAATCAACTTGCGCGTCGCTGGTGTATCGATGCCGTCAATGTCGATAACGCAGCTAGGATCATAGCGATTAAACGACAGGATACCCGGTGATTTTTGCGCGTAGCGGCAGGTAAAAACAACCGGCGCGTTCTTATGGACCAGAAACGCCTGACGCATGATTTCCAATGCTCTCGTGACCTGTGCAATCGGGACAGCAAACCCGGAACTCGCAATCCCCTCTCTTGCGCTGGTAAAACTATATGTCTCGCCGGGCAGTCGCCATTCATGCGGTCGGTCGGCGCGCACTTTCAACTCGCTTTGGATCAGCAAACTAGTCGCCGTATCTCGTAAGTCGGGAAACATCTTTATCGCCGAGGCAATCAGGCGCGGCAGATCGGTGCCCGGCTCCGCTTCGGACTTCAGATTATAATCGGCGTTATATCCGGGCGGGCACAATTCCTTGTAGCGCACCGTCGTATAGCCAATATCCATTTTACTGGGATCAAGGATCACCTGAAAGAAATAGGGCCTGCGGGTCTGATCCGGCAATCCGGAGCCCCTAAAGTCGAGCATGTTGAGCGCGCCCTGCAACTGGCCAAAGGGAATATGGAGCAGCGACGAATTGAGCAAATAGCGGCCCGTTCCGCGCAGCATGACCGAATGGACAATGCCAAGCGCGCCTAGACTGACAATGGCCGCATCAAACTTTGCATCATCGCGCACTAGTGTTGCGCCAAGCTTAGCCGCAAAATTGGCGGTCATCACCGGTGCTCTGGCGGGTTCGATCCACAGATTTTGCGTGGCCGTGAGAAGCTGGATACCTGCGACTTCGCTCTCCATAGCACCAACATCGATAGCCGAACCATGCACGCCGGTCCCGATGGCGCCAGCGATTGTCTGGCCATTGCTCGCGCCGGACGTCCGCAACGCGCGACGACGCGTCTTGGTTTCCAACCGCTCGTTTATTTTCGAAATATTCGTGCCGCACTGAACCAGATAAAGATCATCCCGCGACGTCGCACTCGCCAGATCAACATCGGTAGCACCGACATTAAACGTCCAGTCGAGATTGGCGGTTTCGACAACCCAACCATCCTTGACGACCGGAATATCCGAAAACGACCATCGCGATCCACAAGCGCGGATTTGCGCTCCAGCCGCCAGCGCATCAGCAATAATCCCTTGCAACCGCACCGCGGTGGCGCGCATCCCCGACATGGTCGCGCGCGTCGGATTCTCATTGTGAACCCTCAGCCGCTTTGCGATCGGTACCTTGATATTGAAGTGATGGTTCACCCATTCAATATTATTGTTCACCTGAATCTGATTGGGGGGCATCATATCTCTCCCATCTACATAAGTGTCGCGGACTATTCGTCGGTGCTGCCTTCATCCGAAGGCACTTTGGCACAGAAATATTCGATGGTAGCCGGCTGATAGAAGCCCAGCGTCAGCACAGTAATCAATGACTGACCGAAATTCGTTTTTACGCGTACTTCGTCTATCAAGTTCGTTTGACAATCGGCAACATTGCGCGGCTGACCCTTTGGCAGCAGATAGGCCTTGCTATTAACAATCGCATGCTCGCCGTCGGGATTAGGTCGCTCTACCACCAGCCGATGTTCGGCGCAGCTCGACAGGAGCACAGCACTGACCAGAACCAGTCCAAATCGCATTTTCATGACATTGTCCTCCTTCGCACCTGACGATTCATTTTTGAATTCAAGGCTTGAAATTTTGGACGACCCGGTTGGTTTATCGCTGAAACGACGGATAATCGCAATGGGGGTTTTCTGCCAGATATGGGCAGTCACAATTCCGAAAGATGACGTAAAGCCCTTTAAATGATACCCATATTCCATGAACACCAAACAAAATGCCGGCTATTCGGGTACGCCGCTTGCGAAAAAACTGACCCTGAAAGACGGCATGCAGGTGTGGTTTGATGGGATGCCAAAAAGCGTCCGCTCCGAGATTGATTCCTATGGATTGACTTTTCAAGAGCATGACGCGCCCATTCAGGGGCTCAATGCTGCCCATATTTTTGTCAAAGAACGCGCGGTGTTGGAGCAACATCTGACCGCGCTTCGGACATTGATCAATCCGGCTGGTCAAGTTTGGGTCAGCTGGCCGAAAAAGGCGTCGAAAGTGGAAACCGATATTACCGAAGATACGATCCGCAGCGTCTGCTTGCCTATGGGCTTTGTCGATATCAAAGTCTGCGCAGTCGACACAATCTGGTCTGGCCTAAAACTGACAATTCGCAAAGAACTGCGATGAAATAGCGTATAGCAAGAATGCTGACGGTTTTCTCAATATCAGGACAGCGGCATGACGGAGCTACATTGGACAGAGATTTGTAAGAATGCGCTTGTGTTGATCCGCGACTTGTTCGTTTTGGGCATAGTTATTTTTTTCCTGTTTTTCCCAATCCAGTTTGGAGAACAGCTCGGCAAAACAAATATTGGCCGCTTCAGCGCATTTGGCGTTGAGGTTGAATTACAAGCCAAAGAGATGCGTGATCAGGCAGAAGCGGCAAGAACTGAAGTGGCAGCTGCACAGGAGGCAGTCGATCAAACGCTGTCTGATCTCAAGATGTGGTCACGCTCCAATCCGCAAATAAGGCCGCGTGCTAGCCAGCTGGAGCAAAAAGTGGAGCAGTCGTCACAAAATTTGTCCAGCGCAAAGAGCGAAATCGATCGCTCCATCACAGGCTATGATGTTCTCGTCAGAAAAATCCAAGCTGCACAGTAGCGCTTCTTGTACTTCTAAGCTGGTTGGCCCAACAGATTGTAGGGATCAATCCCTTGCGCCTCATAGGCGGCATGAGCCTGCTTATAATATACCGGCTCACCGATATTCAAAAACGCACGCGCTTCATCGAGCGGCATAGCGAGTATTTTCTCGATATCATAATAAGCGAGACGCTTGGCTGCCTTGCCAAGCCGTTGCCCTTCACGAACAGCCCTCAGAACCGGAGCATTGGACGGAGACTGTTTCTTCATTTCCAGTGCCCCCGCATAGGCAATGAACAAAATCCCGAGATTGGGGTTTTGACCATAGGTAAAGCCAAGCACACATTGCTCACCCAATGCATCACGGCCATAGCCTGTCAGAACATGCAGCAAATCATGCGTGTCCCGCATCCGGTCGCCAAACCATTCCGTGACATCATTGCGCTTCTGATAGTCAGATCCATAACGATCAAATTCGGCCACCAGACCAGCGGCGGTCAGGCCTTCTTTTTCCATAAACCGCACATAAGACTGCCCTAAGCTATCGGCTGGAAGCTTGCGCAACTTGTCGTGATCATCGAGCATGGTTGGCAGATCGACATTACGCTCCATCAAATCCTGCGCATGCGGAGTTTTAAGAAAGCGCTTGGCATTGCGGATAAAGGCTTTCCCCGCGAGCGCCTCGATAATGTGGAACACTTCCGCTGTATCTTCCTTATCCGCAATCAATTTTCGGAAATGACGGAAAGCCTTTATCGGACGGATCACTGGTGTGACATGGTCTGTATTGAGGAGAGGCATATCCGCCGGGGAAATCACTTGGGGAGAGGTGGTCATAAAGGAATCACTTGATTGTTTGCTATGAGGTCATTGATATCTATTACTAACATCAATGTCAATAGTAGATATTTGCTTCCCTACATGTTGCTCGATAGCTATGCATTTGATCGAGAGATCACATAAACCGCTCGCCGACAACCAGCCAAAGGCGCGTGTGATTTGTGTGAACTTTGAAGTTGAATTACGCGCCTCATTTGGTGCCCTAAATATGACAAGCGCCAAGGAAACCACGATGAAGCCGCATGACACCCTGCCCTATACCCAGCTTCCCAATTACTCTGATGACGAGAGGGTCGCGCGATCGAAAGCCTTTTATGATGCGTTAAAAGTGCGCCGCACCTGCCGCTATTTTATCGATGAACCGATACCGCGCGCCGTCATCGAAAACGCCTTGCTGGCCGCTGGCACAGCGCCCAATGGGGCAAATCATCAGCCTTGGCATTTTGCAGTCATCGAATCCGCCAACAAAAAGAAGGCGCTGCGCGAAGCAGCAGAGACAGAAGAACGAGAATTTTATGACAACAAGGCCAGTGACGAATGGCTCGAAGCGTTGGGTCCGCTCGGCACGGATGCGGACAAGCCGTTTCTCGAAACCGCGCCTTATCTGATTGTCATATTCGGTCAGCGCAAGGGCGGCATGTTACCCGGCGAGATGAAGCAGAATTATTATGTTAACGAGAGCGTCGGCATTGCCACCGGCATGTTGATCACCGCGCTACATGATGCTGGGCTCGCTACCTTAACCCACACACCCAATCCGATGAAATTTCTCAACGAGCTGTGCGATCGGCCTGCCAATGAAAAACCGATGATGGTGCTCGTCGTCGGAAAGCCGGCTCCTGATGCAACCATCCCGGTCCATGCCACGATTAAGAAACCGCTAGACGCCATCGCAAGCTGGCTCTAACAGCCTGTATTGCACCTATAGTACAGCTAGGATCTGTTGATGAACGCTACGACCACGCAAACCCGACATATCTCCCTTGATGCGCTGCGCGGTTTTGCGGTTATGGGGATATTGTGGGTCAATATAACCGTTTTTGGCTTTCCGGAAATGGCCTATATCAGCCCCAGTATCAGCACATCGGGCAGCGTTTCTGATATCGCATCCTGGATGGCCTCCTTCATCTTGTTCGATGGTAAGATGCGGGCGATATTCTCTTTGCTCTTTGGTGCCAGCATGATGCTGGTGATTGAACGCGCAAGCGCGACCGGTCAATCACCAGCAAAGGTCCATTTTTCGCGTATGTTCTGGCTCGCGATATTCGGGCTCGCCCATTTCTATCTGTTGTGGTGGGGAGACATATTGTTTCTCTATGCTGCATCGGGTGCAGCCGTATATTTATTCCGCAGTTGGTCTGCCGAGAACCTGATCAAGCGCGGTGTATTGATTTACATAATCAGTTCCGTTTTGCTCATCATCGGTATGGGGACCATGTTCATTTTACAGAGCGAGGCGGCACAGCCGGGTGCCAGCCAAGAAATTATCGATGAATTTGCATTGATGATGGAGGGATTAGGAACTTCCAAAGAACAGCTTGCAACGGAAAGCGCTCTATATCGTGGATCATTCGTCCAGTTGCTAACCGACAAACTTACCAATCAAGTGTTCGATCCATTCAAAAACCTGATTTTGGGGCCCCTAGAAACTATTCCACTGATGATGATCGGCATGGGCCTTTACAAGTCTGGCTTCCTGCTTGGTCAAGGGAATCCCGATCTCTATCGCCGCTTAGCCGTCTGGGGCACTCTGATCGGCGGCATCATATTTAGTGCCTTTGCCTGGCTAGCAGCCAGCGGAGGTTTTGAAATCATCCTGATGATGAATATCACACAGGCTTGGTCGAGCTTGCCTCGTCTGTTGATGGCGGCAGGATATGTCTCCATCTTAATTTTGCTGATCCAGCGTTTTGCGCATCATCCCCTGCTCCACCGCGTTGCGGCGGCGGGCCGTGTTGCTTTCTCCAACTATCTTGGGACCAGTATCGTGATGGCCTTCATCTTCTATGGCTGGGGCCTCGGGCTTTTCGGAACAATCGGACGAGCCGAAATGATATTATTCGTGCTCAGCACGTGGACGACAATGCTACTCTGGTCCAAACCATGGCTCATGCGTTTCCGCTACGGACCACTGGAATGGCTCTGGCGGTCTTTGGCGCGGCGCGAGGTGCAACCTATGAAAATAAGCGGCTGACCTAAAATCGACTAATTTGCTATTGCGATCTATTCTCATTAGCTATATACGAGTCGCATAAGGAGCTCAAATGGTTGTTTGTGTCTGTAATGCGATAAAGGAAAAAGACCTGCGTGCCGCCGTGCGCAACGGGTCAGACAAGCCGAGCGAGGTCTATGCCCAACTCGGACGCAAGCCTAAATGCGGGCAGTGCCTATCGTTTGCGCGAACCATTATCGAAAATGAAGTTGCGACCGCTTAGCATTCTCTTTATCAAATCATTGAAATAGTTAACTTTTTCTGGGAACAAGAGCTTTCCTACAAGGTTCTGCTCGTGTATAGGTTTCAGCAACTTATCCCCCATTAAAAGGATTACGCCATGAAAGGTGACGCAAAAGTCATTGATTATCTGAATGAAGCGCTGAAAAATGAACTGACAGCGATCAACCAATATTTTCTGCACAGCAAGATGCTCGACAATTGGGGCGTCAGCAAGCTCGCCAAATTCGAATATGAAGAATCCATCGATGAGATGAAACATGCCGACAAGCTGGCCGAGCGGATATTATTCCTCGACGGCTTGCCCAATTTCCAATTGCTTGGCCGTTTGAAAATTGGCGAATCGGTGGAAGAGATACTGAAAGCTGATCTTGCTCTCGAGAATGAAGCGCTACCGCCGTTGAAAGATGGTATCGAGCATTGCGAAAAAGTACGTGACTATGTCACACGCGACTTGTTTGCAGAAATCCTCGAAAGCGAGGAAGAGCATGTCGATACGCTGGAACAGCAGTTCGACATGATTGAGCGTATGGGCATTGAAAATTATGTCCAGCTACAGTCGGGACCAGCTGAATAAGGCAATCAGCTATTGGTGACGTGATTGCCAAGACCGGAGGACCGGCGCCCAAAGCCCATTGGCTGGCGCTGGACCACTGGACTCGATTCATATTCCAATATCGGCATTGTTTCGTCAAATAGCGGCCGCAAGCCGACCACTTGTTCGATTATCTCATCGGGAGTTTCTTGATGTTCAACGCATTTGCGCGCTGTCATCTCGATGAGTTCGGCCACACCCGCCAACCGGATGGCTCCAAATTGCAGCGACTCACCTTTTAGCTTGTGCGCTGGCATGATGATTTGCGTTGCGTCCTTCGCACGAATTCCTGCCTCGATCTTAACGATCGATTGCGCACCATCTTCGCGGAAATAACCCAGTATGCGGACAAAATCGGGGCCCAGCGAAGATCGTGTTTCGCTATAGACCGCCCAGTCAATCAATTCGCTATCAAGCTGCGTCAAAGATCATATCCCTAAGAGAAACAAGTAAAACATATTCCTAGGGCAGAGTTTAGAATCCAAACTGTAAAGACTTGGTTATCAGCGTGGAAAAATAATTAACTATCAAATGGAATTGATGGAATGACCGAAGCGATCAATCTTTTTCGTGATAAGGGTTTTTCGGAGACCGGATAATCAGACGCACCGGCACACCGCCGAAGCCGAGTTGACGTCTTATGCCGTTGATCAGATATCGGCGATAGCTTTCCGGGAGATCATCAACCCGCGTACCAAAAATCACAAAAGATGGCGGCCGGGTTTTGGCCTGGGTGATATAACGGAGCTTGATCCGTTTACCACCTGGTGCTGGTGGCGGATTATCTTCAATCGCATCTTCGAACCAACGATTCAATTTGCCGGTAGCTACGCGCTGCGACCAAACCCGCCGCGTGTTGAATGCTGCTTTCATCAGCTGGTCAATGCCCTTACCAGTAAAGGCAGAAACCGCAATCAGAGGAACATCCCGGACCTGTGCGAGACCATCATCCAGAGCAGCGCGGATCCCATTGAACAGCTTACTGGGCCCTTCTGCTACATCCCATTTGTTGATCGCAATGACCAGGCAGCGCCCTTCCTGGATGGTTTGATCCGCAATCCGCAAATCCTGTGCCTCAAGTCCCTTGGTCGCATCAAGCAACAACACAACGACTTCGGCAAAATCAATCGCGCGTTTGGCATCGGCGACTGACAGTTTTTCAAGTTTGTCATTCACCTTGGCACGTTTGCGCATGCCCGCCGTATCGATGAGCCGGACTTTGCGATCGGGCTCGATGCCATCAAGCTTTTCATCCTCGGTCAGCGCTTCATCATACCAGACCCATTCCACCGCGATGCTGTCACGTGTAATGCCGGCTTCCGGACCGGTAATCAAACGATCTTCATCAAGCATTTTGTTGATCAGAGTCGATTTACCTGCATTGGGCCGACCAACAATCGCCAGTTTAAGCGGAGCTCTCTCATCTACTGGCTCGTCCTGCGCCGCCGCCTCAAATGCCTCGACATAGGGACGTACAGCCTGAAACAGATCAGCAATACCATCACCATGCTCTGCACTCAGCGCTATCGGATCGCCAAAGCCAAGGGCATAACTCTCCAATATACCGGATTCCGCTGCCTTTCCTTCTGCTTTGTTGACAAGCAAAACCACCGGCGTTTTGGAACCCCGCAACCATCGTGCAATTTCTTCGTCGAGCGGCGTCAAGCCTGCCCGGCCATCGATTACAAACAGCGCCAGTTCAGCTCCGGCAACCGCCATTTCCGTCTGATGACGCATCCGACCTGGAAGGCTTTTGGCATCCTCATCTTCATAACCGGCCGTGTCGATAATGTTGAATTCAAGACCCAGCAGATTGGCCGCGCCTTCGCGCCGGTCGCGGGTCACACCGGGACGATCATCCACCAGCGCCAGTTTCTTGCCGACCAGCCGATTGAACAGAGTGGACTTACCAACATTGGGCCGCCCGATAATTGCAATATTGGGCAGCATATGGCTATTCCCGTTCCTTACTTAATGACCTTATCGGAACGCAGAAATGCGGCCGCTATTATCCAATACGTAAAGCATCTCGCCCGCCACAATTGGTGGCAGTGACACGCCTTGCTTGACGTCAAACAGGGTTGTGCTGCTGCCTTCAGCAAGGGAAATAGATACAACTTCACCTTCCGTACTCGCCACTATCAAGCGATTTCCTGCAAGCACTGGTCCTGTCCAATTGATCGGGTTTTTCTTCTTCTCTTCATTGCGGAAAGCCGCCAGTTGGCTGATCCACCGTACTTTTCCAGTGGGCCGTGCAATACAGAGCAACTTCGCATCATCGGTAAGAACAAAAACCCACTCGCCAGCAACAACCGGCGTTGCAATACCGGCTATGTTCAATTCCCAGATACGCTGACCTGTAACCAGCTCATAAGCAGCCATCCGGCCACCCTGCCCGAGCGCAAAGACACGACCACGATCAATTACTGGATCTGCATCAATGTCCGACAGAGTTGCAACCGATGTTGAGATACTGGTCCGTGCCAAAGCATCATTCCACAGGTTACGGCCATTTTCATAGCGATAAGCGGTGAGCTCGCCCGATGAATAGCCAGCAATGACCGTACCTTGCGCTGCTGCGGGAGCAGCCACGCCAAAAATACCAGCAAGCCCGACAGTGCCTGCTTCATTCCATTGGACTGATCCATCACTCTGACTCAAAGCATAAATCTGGTTATCTTGAGTCATGACATAAACATTGCCATTCGAAATTGTCGGCGCGCCGCGCAATGGACCTGCTGGTCGCACTTTCCAGAGCTGGCTGCCATCGGCTGCGTTCAACGCGACAACATCACCCACACCATTGGTGGCATAAACCATTGTACCCTGTGCGCTGACACCGCCGCCAAATCGCGACGGTTTGCCATCGCTTTGTACTTCTATTTGCGTGGACCAGCTTTTGGCGCCAGTAGCCGCATCGAAAGCATGTACAGTGGCCTGCGTATCCACCGCATAGAGCCGTCCGCCGGCTACAACCGGAGCAGCAGCCAGTCGTTCGCGTTTTGTCGTGCCGCTAATATCCGCTGTCCAAACCCGGGTCGATGCCGAGCCCAAGGCAACATGCCCAACCGATTTACCCGCATTGCCACCGGATTGCGCCCAATCTGGATTTGCACGGGGAGCAGGAACAATAACCTGAATACCGGCAAGAGCGGGGTCAACCGCCGCGCCACTTTCGCCGGTCAGGATATTGGTGCGCTTACCTAAGGTCGGTGTGGCTTTTTCATTATCGCCGCCGCCACCCAATACGGCGCAACCAGACAATATAGAGACAGTTATCAGGCCCGCACAAATCTTCGCGAAACCTTTATTTTTAACCGAAATCATTCCTCTGATTCTCCCTCACTAGCCGCTGAGGCAGGTGCATCTGCAGCCGTCGCGGTAGTATTTATTTCTCCGTCAGTGTCGAGTTCGACGGCATCTATTCCTTGTACACCCGCCATCTGCAAAGCGCGGGAACGAATTGTTGGTGGAACGGACTCATCCTTTGCCAGCTGCGCAAATAGCGGTCCGGCAAGATCTGCTTTATCCAAATTCAAATAAGACAGTGCAACCATTTCACCAGCACTGCCGAACCAGGAATTGCCAGGTACGGCGAGCGACTTCAATCGATCAATGACCTCTTGCGGTTCCAAAGTATCAAATTCTGCTGTTGTCTGGCGGATGAGAGCCAGATCCCGAAAAGGTTGCGGCAGATCAGTATCAGAAACAATGGCCTGATAGCCTGCAATGGCAGCCTTCGCGTCTTGCTTTTCCAATGCGATATTGGCTTGCATCAACTTTGCTGCTGCCTGATAGCCCTTCTGATTGGCGCCTTCGAGCGATTCCAGCGCTGTCGAAGCGCCATCCAGATTATTCCGTTTCACGCTGTCAATAGCAGCAACATATTCCTCACTACGGACACCGGCTTCTTCATCGAGGCTATTATTGTAGAATATCCACCCCGCCAGTGATGCCAAACCGACAACGATAGCTAATCCGATCCAGACGCCATAACGACGCCCAAAATTTTTCATGTCATCTTCACGCACAGCATCATCAACCTCGCGCATGAACACCTGTTCTTGCCGATCCGATTGTTCTTCTGGTGTATCTTTATCGTCTTTGGCCAACCTGGCCTCCTTCAAAATATATACGTGTTCGGGATCATGAATGTTGGCCCCAAAGATTCATTGATTGTCCTTTACCGATCGTATCTGAAAAGTCCAAGTATATCGTCCATTTCCAGATGCTGAACAGTTAGTTATTTTTGTTGAATGAAAGCGCTATTTTTTTGGTTGATAAAGCTGCTCTGGCCCCGGAAAACTGCGGCTGCGAACCTCACCGGCATAACTCGTAACGGCTTGTTCAATATTTTCGGAAATATTATAGTATCGCTTCACAAATCGCGCTGTGCGTTCAAACATACCCAGCATGTCTTCTGTTACCAGCACTTGGCCATCGCATTGAGCCGATGCCCCAATACCGATAACCGGCACATCTACACTCTTGGTGACAGAAATGGCGATGGGTTCCAATACCCCTTCAGCAACCATTGCAAAAGCGCCAGCATCCGCCACAGCTTTGGCATCCGCTAGAATCTTTTCATGCTCTTCCTGGCTACGGCCTCGCGCAGCATAACCACCCAATGCATTAACAGCCTGCGGCGTTAGCCCGATGTGCGCCATCACAGGAATACCGCGCTGCGATAGGAAAGAAATGGTTGAGGCCATCGACTGCCCACCTTCCAGTTTCACCGCTGCACATCCCGTTTCAGCCATGATTCTGCTAGCCGACTCAAACGCTTGTTCCGGAGATTTCTCATAGGAACCAAAAGGCATATCGACGACCACAAGACTATGATAGCTGCCCCGCACTACCGCAGCCCCGTGATTACACATCATATCCAGCGTAACCGGCAATGTAGAAGGCAAACCATATATGACCTGACCGAGAGAATCCCCCACAAGCAGCATATCGCAATGCGCATCAAGCAATTGGGCGGTGCGGGCCGTATAGGCAGTCAGCATCACCAATGGCTCTTCCGTTTTGCCTTCAAATTTACGCCGCTGGATGGCCGGAACGGTCAACCTTTTCAAAGGCTTTGGCGTAGGATTAGCGCGGCTGGTTGAAGTGTCGAGTGTGAATGTTGTAGACATAACGGATTACATAACTCCCACAAAGCAATAAGGCTAGCGTTGCGTTTAATTGGAAAATGCGGCATCAAATAGGCCTCTCACGACTCAACCTCACATTTCTATCTCCAATTCATTGGAATTCTGTATGACATCGGTCCGAAAGCCGCAGTCCATATTGCTGTTCGTCGCGTTCATTGTGTTTATCGACATGATGGGCATTGGCTTGATACTTCCGGTCATGCCGTCGTTAATCACCGATCTGACTGGTGCATCCATCGATCGCGCTGCCGAAATTGGTGGATGGTTGTTATTCGCCTATGCGATGATGCAATTTCTGTTTGCCCCGGTGATCGGCGGTTTGAGCGATCGTTTCGGTCGGCGTCCCGTCCTGCTGACGACATTGTTTCTTCTGGGATTCGACTATGCGATCATGGCTTGGGCGCCTGATCTTGTCTGGTTGTTCATCGGCCGAATAATTTCCGGCATCATGGGTGCGAGCTGGGCAGCGGCAAATAGCTGTGTGGCGGATGTTGCAAAGCCGGAAGAACGCGGTAAATTTTTTGGTATATTGGGAGGAGCAGGCGCTTTTGGCTTTGTCATTGGGCCAGGCCTTGGCGGAGTATTAGGTGAATATGGAGACCGCCTGCCATTTATTGCTGCATCAATATTGGCGTTAATTGGCACGGTGATTGGCATCGTGATCCTGAAAGAAACATTGCCTCCTGAGAAGCGGAGAAGTTTCTCGATAACACGCGCCAATCCAATGGGTAGCATCATGCAAATGTCCAAAACGCCGCTGGTCATTGGTTTTCTGTCTACGATATTCGTGCTGCAACTGGCCGCGCAAGCCCAGATCGCGGTTTGGGCTTACTGGCTAATCGAACGTTTTGACTGGAGCAAATTGCAGATTGGCCTCAGCGTTGCACTTTTCGGAATATTGCTGGCGCTCGTCCAAGGGGTTTTGACCGGTCCGGCTATATCTCGTTTCGGAGAAAGACGAACTGCTTTGATCAGCCTCATGTTCGGCATGCCGGCCTATCTCTGCTTCGCCTTTGCGCCATCGAGCGGGTTTGTCTATCTTGGTATCGCGATTGGCGCAGCAAGTGGTTTTGCCTTTCCCGCTATGCAGCAAATGATGAGCACACGCATCGATGAGGATGCACAGGGCGAGTTACAGGGTGCCATAGCGAGTATGATCAGCCTGACATCAATATTCGGACCGGTCATGATGACTGGCATATTTGGTGCCTATGCAGACAAGCAGGGATATTACTTCCCGGGTGCGCCGTTCATAGTCGGAACCGTCTTGATGGCCGTATCGGTGATCATCTATGCGGTTACTGTCCGGCGCTATTATTCCGCTCCAAACTGATCCACCGCCATCGTCGCTTCGCGCGGATTATCGCTGAATAGTCCATCGATGCCAGTCGCCAGATAGACTTTCATCTCAGCCTTTACATCGCCAATAGCAGAGGCTGTATAACCGCCCTGAAACTCAGTGGGCAGAAAGACATTTTCGATGCGGAATGTCCACGGATGTACGACAAGACCTGCTTTATGAGCATCGGCGACAAGGCTAGTTGGTTGTTTGAGGTGGCCTTGGTCATCCCGGCCAATTATCAACGATTTTGATGGTCCCAAACCGCTGGCATATTTGGCGATATCCGACAATCCTGTTGGCGTGATCATATCTGCATATATCAAATCACCCCGGTCTGGCGGCCCACCTTGATCGGCGACCAATTGCACCAGCCGGATTTTAGTTTTCTTGGCCAGTTTCTGCAAATTATCCACTTCAAATGATTGGATAAATACCGGATCGTCCGCACCATCAAAACCATATTTTCCGAGCAATTCCAACATCGGCTTTTCATGAGCCAGACCAATAGAAGCGAAATAAGATGGATGCTTGGTTTCAGGATAAACGCCAACGCGTTCACCCGTTTTCGCTTCATGCTCTTTCAGCAGTTGAAGCACCTCTTCGAAGGTCGGAATATCCCACTGTCCGTCCCAAGCTGCATTTCCCGGCCGCACCTCCGGCAGCCTTTCTTTGGTTCGTAATGTCTTCAATTCAGCTAACGTAAAATCCTCAGTAAACCAGCCGTTATATTCCTGGCCATCGATGATCTTTGTCGTTTTCCGATCGGCAAATTCTGGTTTATCCGCGACATCGGTCGTGCCGCTTATCTCATTTTCATGCCGGGCAACCAGAATGCCATCCTTGGTTAGCACCAGATCAGGCTCGATGAAATCTGCGCCGTAGTTAATCCCAGTGCGGTAAGCCTCTAACGTATGTTCGACCCTATTTCCGCTGGATCCACGATGCGCAATGACTATGGGTAATTCCCCATGCAATGTTGGGGCTGTCCTGACGACCATTTCGGCATCCTCTGTTTGGGCACTGCAAGCACCGGCCAAAACCAGCAATGATAGGGTCAGTAGAGCACGGACAAACATCAATCCGACACTTCCACACCGTTCCAAAAGGCGATCCGGTCCTTAATCTCACTGGCTGCATCCTTTGGCTCGGGATAATACCAAGCCCCATCCGCGTTGGTCTCTCCATCAACTATCAATGTGTGATAGGATGCTGTCCCTTTCCAGGGACAGAAAGTGGTTTTATCGCTACTCGTAAGAATATCCGCCATTACGGCATCGCGCGGAAAATAATGATTGCCTTCCACCATCACAGTATCGTCGCTTTCAGCTATTATCGCGCCATTCCATTTTGCCGTAACCATCTCATTCTCCATTGTTTTAAGCCGAGGATCATTCCAACCAGTAAAATCAGCGGTGTCCAGATCCACATAGCTTCCGATTGTAACACTTTCATGCCACGCATCGACATAAAATCCGATATACCTATCGGCGATACGGCAATCGGGGTTGCGGGTGCAAAATGGCGGGTCTCGTCCCATGGCCAGAACAGGGCGGCGCCCAATCCCCCATTGGTCAATGTATCGAGCAACCCGTGTGAAGCCATAGCGGCAAACAGGAATAAGCCCGCGGTGACATAGCGTTGCGGCCGTATCAGCGCGACCGCCAGCAAAGCAGCAATAGCCGCAAATAAAAGCGAATGGCTTGCGCCTCGATGACCCCAGCTATCGGCATAGTCAATCCCAAAGCCAAAGCCGATAACATCCGCATCAGGCAGCATCGCAAAGACAATGCCTGTTGCGATCACTGGAACCGGCAACCGACTACGACCCAACAACAGCGCTCCGGCAATCGGAACCGCTGCGTGAGACATGATTGTCGGCATATCGGCTGCGCTCTAGCTGTTGCGCGCTGTTAGTCCGGCCGCTTCATAATCGGACGCTTTGAAGCCTACAACCAACTCTTCACCATGCTCCAGCACCGGTCGTTTGATCATACTCGGATTTTCCACCATCAGCATGATGGCCGTATTCTCGTCTATATTTTCTTTCATCATGTCAGGCAGCTTCTTGAAGGTCGTGCCACGCTTATTGAGCAACGGTTCCCAGCCCACCTGCATCACCCAAAGCTCCAGCATATCTTTGGTAATCCCGGATTTTTTATAGTCGTGGAAGACATAATTTATGCCGTTTCGTTCCATCCAGTTGCGCGCTTTCTTGATCGTGTCGCAATTGGAAATACCATACATTTTTGTTTCGTTAGCCATGACTTTACTCATCCTGTTTTTCTGACATTGCTCGATTTTTGGATCAACAATGCGTTCCCAAAAAGGGATTAGCCAGAAATCGACGCCGCGCAAGAGCCAATCGCGTCGGGATTAGTCTGTGCGCTCCCCATCATCTTCAACAGCAATATCAAAATGGAGCACATCCTCACGGGTTCCAAGGCCAGTATATAATGCAATAGCTGGATCATCGCCGTGGTCCGCTTGCACAAACACTACCCAGGCGCCGCGCTCAGATGCAATTTTACGTAAGGCGTTGATCAGTTTTGTCGCGATTTGCTGTCTGCGATGGCTTTCTAATACCGCCAGATCATAAATATAGATTTCAGAGCGTTCCTGCTCCAGTTTTTCCATTTCATAAGCGGCGAGCCCGCCAACGACCTTCCCTTTCACCAGCGCAACCAAAGCTATGAAATGTTCTCGGGCCAACAATTTTGCAAGGTAAGCATCACTGGAAGCCTTGCCATCATAGGTCGTTTCATCCTCAAACGCCGCCCCAAAAACATCGAGCAGATCGCAAGCAAGCGCTCTGTCCGAGGGACATAATTGTTGGATAACAGCGGATAGCGGATCGTCATTCATAGCTATTTTTATAGCACAAACGTTGAAGATCAAAAATGAAGGAAGCGCGTCAACTCCAGTTCGCGTGGCTAGAGACCTTCAATCGAGCCGGCGGCCAATGGTTACAACCGGCTGCACATCATATCCCAGTGCTTTATAAAATCCGATGGCTTGCTCGTTATCATCGCGCACCATCAACTGGATTTTTGGTGCGTTTCGTTCACGCAGCCAGCGCTCGGCAGCTTCCATCATTATCCGTCCAAGGCCCTCTCGGCGCCTATCCGGCAAGACCCCGAGATAATATACCCAACCGCGATGGCCGTCATCGCCAACCATGATTGTTGCCACCAAATTCCCGTCCCTTTCAAGACAAAGAACATCGGATGTCGCACCATCCATGGCGCGCCGGAAATCAGCGGATGCATCATTCCATGGTCGTGTCAGACCGCAAGTCTCCCAAAGCGATAGTACCGCATCGCAATCGCCTACGCCAGCTCGCCGCGTTACGGATCCCATATTCACAACCTCTGCTTCCCGGCCGCCCGCCCCATCTGACAATCGCCGCGCACCGGACAGGATCCACAATCGGGCCGAGATGGCCGACAATGGGTCTGGCCCAGCCTTTTCATCAGAAGATGATGCTCATCAATATCCGCCGCAGACCAGTCAGGCGGCAGGACCGGCATCAGGATATCATAAGCACGCGTCGTATCCGCTTTGGGCGGAACTAGCCCGATGCGTTGTACCACCCTGCGATGATGCGTGTCGATCACCAGCGCCTTGCGCTTGAGCGTGCTGTTGCTCATCACACCTGCACTTATCTTGCGCGCGACGCCCGGCAGCGATTCAAGCCATATCATTGCTTCTGCGGTGCTTATTTCCTCGAGGTGCGAAAGGTCAACGGCCCCGCGACGATTGATAATTTCTGACAGGCAGTCCTTTAAACGACTTGCCGAAAGGTCTGGAAAAGTTTGACTTGCGAGATATTTGATCAGCGCTTCCAGAGGCCCCTCTGCTACCGCTTCCCAACGGCCGTAATCTGCCAATAACCGGTCCGTCGAGGCATTGGACACCGCCGTCTTCGATCGTGCACCGATGACCCCTTGCACCAGCGTCCAGACCGGATCACGCCGCTTGTTCGCAGGACGCACGATCCGCCCGAAATGTGCAATCAGCTGCTGCTGGATCCGGTCCAGCAAGACCGACCGGGAATCAAAATCAAAGGTAACTTGCATGGCTTGGAGGATGCCCTGAGATATCGAACATGACAAGAACATTGCGCCCAATAAATCATGGACATCCCGAGATAGCGGTCAAATATCGACGATAATCTTGCCGAAATGCGCACCGGATTCCTGATGACGAAAGGCGTCAGCCAGTTCTGCGAGCGGGAAATGTTTGTCGAGCACAGGCTTGATACCATTAGCCTCAATCGCCGCGATCATCTCGATCTGCTGCGCGCGGCTGCCGACGGTCAAACCCTGGACACGCAAGTTTTTCGCCATCAGCATCGCGGTTTGAACCGGTCCAGCGAAACCGGTGAGCACGCCAATAAGTGCAATATGTCCGCCAATACGCGTCGCCATCATCGACTGATCGAGCGTTCCGGGGCCGCCAATTTCCACTACGCAATCGACACCCGCTCCTCCGGTCAACTCAAGCACTTTCGGTCCCCAGGCTTCGATCTCTTTATAGTTGATCAAATGGTCCGCGCCCATTGTCTTGAGCCGATCCAGCTTGTCGTTGGAGGAGGAGGTTGCGATGACTGTCGCACCAGCCGCCTTGGCAAATTGCAATGCGAATATCGACACGCCGCCCGTACCTTGCACTAGCACCGTATCACCGGGCTTTACGCAACCATCGACAAACAGCGCCCGCCAAGCGGTCAGGCCCGCGCAAGTCAGGGTCGCCGCTTCCGCCGCGCTGTAGCCTTTTGGTGCATGGGTCCAAGACGTCGCTAGTCCAACCGCCTGTTCACAGGCATAGCCGTCAATTCCGTCACCGGGCACGCGCTGAAAACCGCCTTCGGGCGGCGCACCGTCAATCCAGTCAGGGAAGAAGGTCGAAACCACTGCGTCGCCGGTTTCAAACACGGTGACACCCTCGCCCACGGCCAATACTTCGCCAGCGCCATCGGACATCGGTATCCGATTTTCAGCGGTTGGCAGCATGCCTTTGACCACCGCATAGTCGTGATAGTTGAGCGACGACGCACGCAGCCGGACCGCGATTTCACCGGGGCCGGGGGCTGTTGGGTCGGGCAGATCGACAAACTTAAGATTGTCGAGTGATGCTGGTGCTTGGAGTTGAATGGCTTTCATGGTTTCTTTCCTAATTGTGCCTCGTTCTTATTCTTCATTCTCACGAAATTCTGAAAGTTTATAGGACTGAACCAAAAACTCACCAGTCTGGCGAATAAACTCAATCGAAATATCCGCGACCATACTCGATTCATCATTGCTTCTTTCTCGTTGAACAATCACGCCATCGACCGATGCATGGTCAGGGCCTTTCCCGACAGGCACTCCGAGATATAGTTTGCCGCTTTTCAGCATCTTAATAAAGTCTGGGGCAAGTTCTCTTGCACTCGCCGCCAATAACCACTTCAGTTGTTGGTCAGAGCGATTTTCATCTACCGCTTCGATTTTTGCTACTATCTGCATCGCATCGGCAGCCGCCAGTCGATCACCACGCATTAAATTACAGCGCGCCAGAAGCTTCGGTACATTGCGGACGCTTTCTTTTTCTATGGATTGACATTCCGGAAGCAATTTTAGCGCTACGTCGGCCATCTGGAAAGCATAGGGTACTGTTAAACCTCCAGCACATGCGCTCTCAGCGTCACGCCGGATCGAAGCGGGTTTGATTTGTTGTCCAACAACATTGGGCTGAAGACTTTCAGCGTCCCCGGCCTCCGCAACTATGAACCAACCATGGAGACATATCGTGATCTCCCCAGAACCATCAGCTTTGGATTTTTCCAATTCACGAGCAAGTTTCTGATCGAAAAGTCGCGATCTACCTATGATCTGACTCCAATCCCGTTGCCCAATGCCTGCCGACAACTCTGCTGGCTGAATACCCTCAGGCGACTTGGGAGTTTCGATTTTAACACGGGGCGATCGGCCAGGCTTGCGAGCGAATTCGATTGCGACGACGTCATTGCCATAACCGTCGACGAACATCATCCGCCTGAATGTTACGCCTTCTTGTGTCAGGACTTTTGCACTCTTCCAGCCATAGAGTGACCGCATTTTGGATTGGACGTTGTCATCACAACGATCAGTTCCGTCATCATCGCCGCATCCGCGATCAAAAACATTGTCCATCGCCGACTCGTCTTGAGCAGAAGCAGAATAAACTGGCTGCAAAAGTACAAAGAGGGCGAGGATGAATTTGTTCAAAGAGTTATTCCCACTCGATAGTCCCCGGCGGCTTGCTGGTATAATCATAGACCACCCGGTTGATCCCCTTCACCTCATTCACAATCCGTGTCGAAACCCGCGTGAGGAAGCTCGCGTCAAAGGGATAGACATCGGCAGTCATACCATCGGTGCTGGTCACCGCGCGCAGACCGCAGACGTTGTCGTAGGTGCGGTGGTCGCCCATCACGCCGACGGTTTTGACGGGTAGCAGCACTGCAAAGGCCTGCCAAATTGCATCGTATAGTCCGGCATTTCTGATCTCTTCCAGATAGATAGCATCGGCTTTGCGCAAGATATCACAGCGTTCTTTGGTCACTTCGCCAGGAATGCGGATGGCGAGACCCGGTCCGGGGAAGGGATGGCGACCGACAAAAATTTCCGGCAGGCCTAGTTCACGGCCGAGCGCGCGGACTTCATCTTTGAACAGTTCACGCAACGGCTCAACGAGCTGCATATTCATACGTTCCGGCAGACCGCCGACATTATGGTGCGATTTGATCGTCACGCTGGGTCCGCCAGTAAAGCTGACACTCTCAATCACATCGGGATAGAGCGTGCCTTGCGCGAGAAAATCTGCACCACCAACTTTTTTTGCTTCAATCTCAAATACATCGATAAAAGTCTTACCAATAAATTTGCGCTTCTTTTCCGGATCCGTTTCGCCTTTCAGGCCGTTCAGAAACAGTGTCTCAACATCCAGATGCACCAGAGGAATATTATAGTGCCCCTTGAACAGGCTCACCACCTGATCCGCTTCACCCATCCGCATCAGGCCGTGATCAACAAACACACAGGTCAGCTGCTCGCCAATGGCTTCATGGATCAGAACAGCCGCGACCGCGCTGTCGACGCCGCCACTTAGGCCGCAAATGACTTTGCCGTCGCCGACTTGTTCACGGATTTCCTTGATCTTGGCGGCCTTGAATTCAGCCATCGTCCAGTCGCCAGCACAGCCGCAGACATGGCGGACGAAATTGGCGATCAGCTTGCCACCATCCGGCGTGTGCACAACCTCGGGGTGAAATTGCATCCCGTAAAAACGTTTCTCATCATCCGCGATGATCGCAAAGGGCGCACCTTCGGTCGTCGCGACAATCCGAAAGCCGGGAGCGAATTCCGTTACCTTATCCCCATGGCTCATCCACACCTGATGCTTTTCGCCGACCTTCCAAAGTCCGTCGAACAACACACAGCTTTCAGCGATTTCGATAAAGGCACGGCCAAATTCGCCGCCCTCGCCGCCTTCTACCTGACCACCCAGCTGGGTGGTCATCACCTGCTGACCATAGCAGATGCCTAGCACCGGAATACCAGCATCAAGAAAGGCCTGCGGGATACGCGGACTACCATCTTCGGTAACGCTGGCGGGCCCACCAGAGAGGATAATCCCTTTGGGTTTCATCCGCGCAAATGCCTCTTCGGCATTGTTAAACGGGGCAATTTCGGAATAGACTCCGGCCTCGCGGACCCGGCGGGCGATAAGCTGCGTGACCTGAGAGCCGAAATCGACGATCAGGATGGTTTCTTCATGAGCTATAGACATGCAGAGCGCTTAATCTGATGAAGCGAGAGAGTCTATAGATTGTAACGCGGATTACGAACTTTGTGCCCAAATTTAGAGCCGTGCAAGCAGCTCGTCGATTTGCGCCTGTTGATCGGCACTCGCAAAGGCTTTCAGGCTGGAAATTACCCGCTTGGCTTCCGCCGCCTGCCCATTGGCGGCCAGCGCATTGGCGAGATGCCAGCGAATCTCGAGGTTACCGGGCGCACGCGCAGATGCCTGCCGCAGCAGTTTCAACGCTTCGCCCTTATCCTGGTCGGACTGCAACAAAGTCCAGCCCAGCGTATCGAGCACATTGGGATCATCCGGAGTCAGCGCCAGCGCCGCCCGGGCGAAGGTGACCGCCTCCGCTTTGTTACCCAGTTCCAATTGCACCAGCGCGCTATTGTTCATGATGATCGCATTACCATCGAGACCCGAAGCGCGCAGGTCGGCGTAAATGGCGTCGGCCTTGGCCCATTGCTTATTCGCAATCGCCTGCCCTGCTTCGGTCATTTTTAGTGCAATATCATCGCGACCTTGTGGCACTTTTGCCCGGGTTGCAAAACTGGCTGCCAGCGGATCATTTTGTGTTCTGCCCAGCTTGGCCGCCAACGCCAGCAATTGCGGAGTCGCATTGGCGCGCTGTGCTGCCGGTTTCACCAACTGATAGGCCTCGGCTTCATTGCCAGCCGCCTCCAACGCAGAACCCAATACTATCGTGCCCTGCACATGGCCCGGCATATCGACTAGGAACTTACGTAACCGTTCAATTGCCTGCTCATGATTGCCTTGCAGATAAGCAATTTCACCGCGCAAGAGAGCCGAACCCGGGACATCATTTAATGTCTCACCCGCGCCCTGGATTAATGCATGCGCGCGATCAATATCACCGTCGTCAAAGGCGATTTTGGCCATCAGGAAGAGCGCCATCGGATGCCCCGGTGCTAGCTCCAATATCCTTTTTAAATTGGCTTTTGCATCTTTTGCATTGCCCAAATCGGCGTTGACCGCGGCAACGGAGAAAAGTGGCGTGATGCTGTCTGGGTGTAGTTCGAGAGCTTTATCGAACGTTGCTTTAGCAACCTGCAGGTCCTGACGCATTAGCGCCAATTGACCGGAGAGCAGCAAGGCATCGAGGTTGTCGGGACCGTATTTAAGCGCAAGCGCCGCTGTCCGCCGGGCTTCGCTAATATTGCGCTGATCCACTTCATAATTTCCGCGCAGCGCCAATAGGCGGGGATCATTGGGCACAGCGGTTAAACCATCTGTCAGGGCAGCCACCGCTTCTTCTTTGCGGTCCAACGCAAGTAGCGCTTGTGCTTTCACCCAATATGCCAGGCTAGCATGTTGTGGATTTGGATTTTCGGTCAGTGTCAAAGCGCGCTCGGGCATATTACGCAGCAACAGTGCATGAGCCATCAGACCCTGCACCTCTGCTTGATACTGCGTAATATTGCTCAACTTTTTGAACGCTGCTTCTGCTGCCACGCCGTCACCGAGCCGCAGCAAGGTTTTGCCGTAAAGCAAATTAGCCGCCGGGTCGGCGCTATTTTCCTTAAGCGCTGACATCAAATAGATGCGTGCACCGCGATAATCATTTTCGGCAAAAGCTGCTTCGGCTTCCGCCATCGGATCATCATTGCCGGTCGAACAGGCACCGAGCGCAAGAGAGATCGCAAGTAGAGAGACCATTATGGTGGATTTTGGCGCATATATCATAGCCAATAAGATAACTGAGAAAGCCTTTAAAAAGGGCTAATCGAGGCTAGACTATAACGGCCAATTACAGGCAAAAAGAAACCGGCCGAAAATACGCTCGCCCGGTTCCAGTACTCTGATTGAACTAAGTGTTTAAGCTGCCAGCTTTTTCCGGCGACGGCGCGTGCCGACCCAAAGCCCGCCCACGGCAAGGCCCAATAGACCCAACGCGCCTGGCTCTGGGACTTCAGATGGGATTTTGTCGAGGTTGAAGTTGATATCCCAATGCCGAACAGCATTGCCATGAGGATTCAGGATGTTAAGCCAAGCCGAACCGCCAAAATTTTTGTTCTTGTCATTCGCACCGTTGCCGAATTGCAGCGTTGTGTTCCCCGCGAATGGATCGTTCGGGTTCACAGTATAAACTGCGCCATCAATGCTGATTGTGCCTGATCCGTTGGTGAAAAAATCAATATCCGGCGTGTCGGTGACAGGATTAAAATTGCCACCGCCATTTTTATAGTCAAAATTAGTGCCGTCGATGGTTTCTAGGAAATCGCTGAAATTCAGGTCCAGTGTTGCTACCTGACCAGAGCCATTTATTGCCGTGCCGGTCAATGTTGCCGTCTGGGCATCGGTATCATAGCTGAACGTTGTGCCGTCCTGGAAAGAATAGCGCCGATTACAGCCACTACCGATATTGCCGGTGTAAAGACCGTGCTTGCAAGAACCGCCGGTGTAGTTAGTCGCAGCATAATCGATAACACCTGCGGATGCCGGTGTTGCATAAGCGGCGGCGAGGCCAATGGCTGTCAATGTTGCTATGGTAATCTTGCGCATGAGTTTTGCCCTGTTGTTATCCGTGACTTTGTTTTGTGGCTTCGGAATCATTCAGCGTTAACAACTGAACAAACCGAACCCTTTCACGGGTAACAGAAGCAGGCGTCATGCCATTTTACAGAACTGCTTATTTTACAAATATTTGATTGGTTAAATTACCGTTAACCATGTCATAAATGTAATCAATATCGACAATAAAGCCTTTAGATATAAGGTTAACCGGTCGCTGGAACCGCTTGCTGCGCCAGATCCCGCAATTTGGTCTTCAGGATCTTTCCTATGTGGCTGCGCGGCAATTCGTCGACCAGATGCAACTCGGATAGGCGTTGGGTCTTGCCAAGTTCACTATTGGTAGCTGCTTTCAGGGCCTCTAGGTCCAACGATACACCTGCTTCTGCGACAACAAAGCCTACTGGTGTCTCACCCCATTGCTTGGAATCGACACCAACCACCGCTGCGTCGACCACATCTGGCTGCGCCATTAGTGCTTCTTCTAGATCGCGAGGATAAATGTTGAACCCTCCAGAGATAATCATGTCCTTGGAACGGCCCATCAGGGTGATGAAGCCATCTTCATCGACCTTGCCGATATCACCCATACGTTGCCAGCGGTCGCCATTCTGATCATACCAACTGGCTTCTTCAGTTTTTTCGGGTTGGTTCTGATAACCGCTCATCATGGTCTGCGAGCGCCCGACCAGTTCACCCATCTCCCCCGGTGGTAGGCGGTTCAGATCTTCGTCGACCGTAATCACTTCGCTGCCGCCCCATGCAATACCGACAGTATGCAGCTTGTCTGGAAAGGCGTGCGCGAGCAGAATACAAACCACCCCGCCCTCAGTCATTGAGTAAATCTCAATGAGGCCACCGGGCATCCGTTCAATCACCTCGGCCTTCAACTCGGCTGAGAAAGGCGCGCTGGTGCAGTATTTATGGGTGAAGTGGCTGAGATCGTAGTCGTCAAAGCCTTCAAAATCCATCAGCCGCTGATATTGTACGGGCACGAGCATCGTATGGGTCACTCGATTTTCCTGCGCCAGTTCGAGCCAGCGCTGGCAGTCAAATTTGCGCATTAGAATTGATGTTCCACCATAAGCAACGGTCGCGACAAAGATACCGAGGGTGGTGTTGGAATAAAGCGGGGTGGAGAAGAGCGATACCTGACCCGGCTGACCATAGCCCGAGTTTTCGCCCACCGCCATCTGGTACCAGCGCATCTGACGGCTGTGAACTATACCTTTGGGCGTACCGGTCGTACCGCTCGAATAGATGATGTTGAACGGGTCGTCCGGACCAACGCCCGGATCTGTGGGCGTTGCACCTTCATCTGCCATCCAATCGTGCATTAGTGGAGCGCTATCTTCTGCCACATCCATCATGATATGCTGGAGCGGCGGTAGGTCGATACCGCTTTCGAAAAGCTCAGCACGCTTGGCGCTGTCGACGAACAAATGCATGGCACCGCTGTCGGCCATCATGTTGGCGAGCTGTTTGGGTGTGGCCGAAGTTGTCAAAGGGGCCGCGCAACCGCCAGCTATTATGGCGCCAAGATAGGCGATAGCGTAGCGGATAGTTGTCGTTCCCAGGATCGAGACTGCCTGCCCTTTTTCAAGGCCATCGGCCTGAAGCTGCGCCGCCACACGGTTGACCAAAGCTGTAGTTTCCCGCCAGTTCAGCCGTTCCTCGCCATCGTCTAGCGCTATGCGATCCGGCTGGTTTACGGCATGGGCGTTGATGAGATCGGAAAGTCGGCCGAAAGGTTGCTCAAGATAGGCGATAGGGTCAATTTTTGTCATGCCCTGCTTGTTTCGCATCGCGCGGAAAAATGCAATCCGCCATTTTACATTGTCATTGCGGGGGCATCAGGAAAAACACGTATTGTTCCTAGCCGCATATGGCTGGAAACCCGACCCGGCCTAATACAGGATCGGCTCTCGTTTCTGCCTTGGCCATGAATAGCGTCATGCTCCCAGAGCAGTTACCCAGCGAAGAAACACGGAAACGAAGACAATCCAATGCCCATGCCGATGCCGACACTGCCTGAGCTGCCGCGCATTCATCTCGGTCAGCAATCGACAAAAATGCGCAGCTGGATCCAGACCCGGCTGTGGGCGCAGGTCATGGTCGCGCTGGTACTCGGCATTGCAACCGGCCTTTTGCTTGGGCCCGAAGGCGGACTGATCTCGGCCGATACGGCGCAATGGCTCGGCGCCTGGCTGGCTCTGCCCGGCCAGCTATTTTTAGGCCTGATCGCGATGGTACTCGTCCCCTTGGTATTTGCCTCGATCATCGGCGGCCTAACCGGCAATGGGTCGAGCGAAGTGCTGCAGCGAATCGGACTGCGCTTTGCAGGTTTTGTCGTCGTCACAACTTTCGCAGCGGCTGGTATTGGTATCACCCTAGCCGCTCTGCTGCGACCCGGCGCAGGATTGGCTGGTTCGCTTACCCCCTCCGGTGCCGCGGATGTTCCGGAAGCTGACCCAGCCTCCTTTGATCTTGGCAAAGCTCCTGAAATCATTTCCAATATCTTGCCCAACAATCCCACCGCCTCGATTGTTCAAGGTGATCTCATGGCAATCGTAGTCCTCGCATTGCTGGTCGGTATTGCCGCGATACAAGTGCCTCGCGACCGGATCGCGCCCTTTCTCTCCGTTCTCGACGCGCTGCTTTCCATCTGCATGACCATCGTCAAATGGGCGATGTTTCTGGCGCCCTTGGCAGTCTTTGGCATGATGGCACAGCTCGTCATGCGGATCGGTCTGGATAAGCTGATCGGGGTCTCCGCCTATGTCGGCACCGTCCTGCTCGGCTTGTTGCTCTTGTTCCTGATCTATCTCGTCATTCTCGCCATTTTCGGACGGATCGGGCCAGCCACTTTTTTCAAACAAGCTGGGGAGACCTTGCTGCTCGCCTTTTCGACATCCAGCTCAACGGCCGTCATGCCCAGCACGGTCCAGTCCGCCAAAAAAATCGGTGTGCCGCGCGAGGTAGCGAATCTCGTCGCTCCGCTCGGCGCGACCATGAATATGGCCGGGACTGCCCTTTATCAGAGCGTCGCGATCCTCTTTCTCGCGCAAATGTCCGGAATTGAACTCAGCGGGGGTCAGATCATATTGATGACTGTAACGCTGGTCGCCTCTTCGATAGGCGCACCGGGCACGCCGGGCGTGAGTATCGCCATTCTCGTCAGCGTGGCGGCCGGATTTGGCATCCCGGCAGACGGCATGGTGATCGTCATGGGTGTGGATCGATTGCTCGATATGAGCCGGACCAGCGTCAATGTCGCGGGCGACCTGACTGCCAGTACCCTGCTCAGCAACGTGACCATCCCAGCTGCGGAAAAACCGGCAGAGCAAGGCACATAATCTATGAAAACCGCAGGATTAAACGATCAAGCCTGTCTGGACGCCATCGAGACCGCCCCTTAATTCTTCCCATTACCAAGCACATCCCCCCAACAAAGGAAACATCATGTCAAATTCCACTATTCCAACCAACTGCCTTGTCGTTGTTGCCACAGGCGCCGAAGCCAGGCTCTATCGCAATATCGGCGACGGTGAGGGCATAAAATTGCGCGCCGAAGGCACGCTCAACCCCAGAAACCTCAGCTCCGAAGGGCCCTCCGGTTCCTATGTCACAGATTCCTCACCAAAAGAGACCGATGAAGCAACATTTTCAAAACAGCTGGCGCATCATCTCTATAGCCTTGCGAATAACGGCAAGTTCGACAATCTCGTACTGGCTGCCGATCCCGACAGCCTCGGCGAGATGCGGCCCCTGTTGCACAAAGAGGTGACTGACAAAATCGTGCTGGAACTGCCCAAGACCTTGGTCAACTCGTCGATCAAGGATATCGAGCGGACGATCCAGAATAACTAGATACTGAAGCCTGGGAGCCGGTTCGGATCAGCCGGCGACCAGCTTCACAAATGTACTTTCAACCCAGCCGCTTTTGCAGGGGCCATCATAATTGCGTTTGGACCGCACCGGAGAGGAGACGCCGCAGTCAATCGCTTCCGCTCCCTCTGCCGGCATCGGCCCATAGACAATGCCCAGCCATTGCTGGTCATGGCTACGCGTGCAGATATGAACCAGTTGCCCGGCTGACAGGCCATCCTTGCGCTCAGCAGCATCGAAAGGCGCGATCAGGACAGCAAGATCGGCTTCCCGCAGACCGGTTACGCGGCCCATCGCCTGACAGGCATCAAAGCGCGGCCCGCCTTCACCAATACGAACCGGCCGTTCACCGGGATTGGCACCAACCCGCTCAGTCCGGCCGGTTGGATTGGAAGTATCCGTCTGGCTTTCCTGCAAGTCATCACTGACCTGCGTGGTCTCTGAGCAGGCGCTGGCCGCAAAACAGATCAGCGCGGCGGGGATCAGGGTTTTCATCATGTTCATGGTCTAGACCATAAACCACGCGCTTGGAAAGATTCGAATGACCAATTCGCTCACAACACGATTTGGGTCTGCGTAACCACCGCGACCAATGTCCCGTCTTCAAGCGTCAACCGTGATTGCCATACAGACTGTCTTTTGCCGACTTTCAGCGGCAAAGCTTCGCCATAGAGTATCTGCCCCTCCGGCGCAGCGTTCAGGAAATTGGTCTTGCTCTCAGACGTGGTCGTGCCGCTCGATCCCTCCGGCAAGTTAGCAAAGCCGCCAAAAGCGCCGAGTACATCAGCGAAAGTCATAACGGCTCCGCCATGAATAGAAGGCGTTCCACGCCCGTTGCCGGCTGTGCATATTTCCGGGCGCACCAGCATTTCACCAAGAATTCTCTCCTTGGTCATTTCTGTGATCTTAATACCCATAGTTTTGGCAAAGGGCACGATATCGGCGGGGTTGGTCATCTATCATTCTCCTCGTAGAATCAGGCTCTACTCTAGCAATTCACCGGCGAGAATAGATGCTATCGATAGGCATGATCCGATGCAGGTTAAGTACTTGTAATACAAGGAATCTAATATCCGATTTTCCAACAAACCTCTTGGGTTTCAGAGCCTAAAGGTCTAAAAGAAAAATATGAGTGAGAACACAGAAAATGACACCCCGGAAGGTACTGAAAACGCTTCCGATAATTCTAATCAAAACGAATATGGCGCAGACTCCATCAAGGTCCTGAAAGGGCTTGATGCAGTGCGCAAACGGCCCGGAATGTATATCGGTGATACCGACGATGGATCCGGGCTTCACCACATGGTGTTCGAGGTTTCGGATAACGCAATTGATGAGGCTCTGGCCGGACATTGCGACCTGATCTTGATCACATTGAACGCTGATGGCAGTGTTTCGGTGGAAGATAATGGCCGCGGTATTCCTGTCGGCATGCACAAGGAAGAAGGCGTCAGCGCAGCGGAAGTCATCATGACCCAGCTCCACGCCGGTGGTAAATTTGAAAACACCTCTGACGACAACGCCTATAAGGTCTCTGGCGGCCTCCACGGCGTGGGTGTGTCCGTGGTGAATGCCCTGTCTGAATGGCTGGAACTCAATATCTGGCGCGATGGCAAAGAGCATAATATGCGCTTTGAATTTGGCGATGCTGTACGTTCGCTGGAAGTCATTGGCGATGCGCCGCCAGCAGACAATGAGACAGGCCTCAAAAAGGGAACGAAGGTTACCTTCTTCCCCTCTCCTGCGACCTTCAAAATCACCGAATTTGATTTTGAGAAGCTGGAGCACCGTTACCGCGAACTGGCGTTCCTCAACAGCGGCGTCCACATTTTGCTGCGTGACGAGCGCCATGAAGAATCTAAGGAAATCGACCTGTACTATGAAGGCGGCATTGCTGCCTTTGTGCAATATCTTGATCGCAACAAGACCGCTTTGGTTCCGGACCCCATTGCCATCCATGGCGACCGTGATGATGTGACCATCGACGTCGCCCTGGAGTGGAATGACAGCTATTATGAAAATGTGCTGTGCTTCACCAACAATATTCCGCAGCGCGATGGCGGCACCCATCTGGCGGCCTTCCGCTCGGCCCTGACACGGACGCTAAACAACTATGCCGAAAGCTCTGGTGCGCTCAAGAAAGAGAAGGTCAAACTGACCGGCGATGATATGCGCGAAGGTTTGACTGCGATTGTTTCAGTGAAACTTCCTGATCCGAAATTCAGTTCACAGACCAAAGACAAGCTGGTTTCCTCGGAAGTACGTCAGCCGCTGGAAAGCTTGATGGCCGACAAATTGGCCGAATGGCTCGAAGAGAACCCGCAAAATGCGGCTATGGTGGTGCAGAAGGTTATTGATGCCGCTGCGGCCCGCGAAGCGGCGAAGAAGGCGCGCGAGCTGACCCGGCGTAAGGGCGCGATGGATATCGCCTCCCTGCCCGGAAAACTGGCCGATTGTCAGGAACGTGATCCAGCGAAATCCGAACTCTTCCTGGTGGAGGGTGATTCCGCTGGTGGTTCTGCGAAACAGGGCCGTGACCGCCATTATCAGGCGATCCTTCCGCTCAAGGGTAAAATCCTCAACGTCGAGCGCGCCCGCTTTGATCGAATGCTGTCATCAAAAGAAGTCGGCACGCTGATTCAGGCGATGGGCACGGGCATTGGCCGCGAAGATTTCAACATCGAAAAACTGCGCTATCACAAGATCGTCATCATGACCGATGCTGATGTTGACGGCGCGCATATCCGTACTTTGCTACTGACATTTTTCTATCGGCAAATGCCGGAAATCGTTGAAAATGGGCATCTCTACATCGCGCAACCGCCGCTTTACAAGGTCGGCAAGGGCAAGAGCGAGGTCTATTTGAAAGACGATAATGCGCTCGACAATTATCTGGTCGATGCGGGTTTGCAGAGCATGATTTTGCAGACCAATGAAGGTGCGCGGTCTGGCGAAGATTTACGCAATCTGGTCGAACATGGCCGCCGTATGCGTTCGCTGATGACCTATGTGCCGCGCCGTTATGACAGCACCATTGTCGAGGGCATGGCGCTTACCGGCGCGCTTAATCCCGCACATGGCCCAGCCGAGCGGCAAGCCGCCGTTGAGGCTGCTGCGGCATGGATGGACGCCGTGGACGAGGAAGGCCGCTGGTCGGGCAGTGTTTCGGAAGAAGGCGGCTATCTGTTCGAGCGGCTATGGCGCGGGGTGACCGATCACCATATTATCGAAGCCAAATTCCTGGAATCGGCTGAGGCGCGCAAATTGCACAGCCTTGCCTCTGAACAAAGCGCCACTTATGCGACCAGCAGCCGTCTGGTGAAAGGCGCCGCAGAGGATGCTGAGGATGACGGCACTGTCGGATCGGAAGGAATGCTGATCACGCGGCCATCCGAGTTACTGGACTCGGTATTGGCTGCCGGACGCAAAGGCCTGTCCTTCCAGCGCTATAAAGGCCTGGGAGAGATGAATGCGGAACAGCTGTGGGAAACCACACTGGATCCCGAAGTTCGCTCTCTGCTGCAAGTGACGGTCGAACAGGCAGACGTGACCGACGAGATATTCACCAAGCTAATGGGCGACGTTGTCGAACCACGGCGGGAGTTTATCGTCGACAACGCGCTGAACGTCGCCAATCTGGACGTTTAACTGGTTTTGACCGGCTAACGAATGCTAGTCGGTAATTTTCAGACCAATAGCATCCGCCATAAAGCCGTAAATATCGGAATATTCGTCGATCACTTTGTCGGTCGGTTTGCCGCTGCCATGCCCCGCGCGCGTTTCGATGCGAATCAGATGTGGTTTGTCTCCGGTATTCAACGCTTGCAGTCGCGCGGTATATTTGAAGCTATGCCCCGGAACCACGCGGTCGTCGGTATCAGCGGTTGATACGATTAGAGCCGGATAATCCGTCCCGTCCTTGATATTGTGATAGGGCGAATAGGTCAGCAGCTTGCGGAAATCCGCTTCCTTATTAGGATAGCCATAATCGTCGACCCAGTAGCGCCCCGCGGTGAACCGATCAAAGCGCAGCATGTCCATCACTCCGACCGCGGCATGGCCGGTGGTGAACAGATCGGGCCGCTGGTTCATCACGGCTCCCACCAGCAGTCCGCCATTGGAGCGCCCTTCAATCGCCAGGCCATCTTTCGGTGTTACACCCTCTGCGATCAGATATTCACCGGCAGCGATGAAATCGTCGAACACATTCTGTTTGTTCTGCAAACGACCGCCGTCATGCCATTCTTTGCCATATTCGCCGCCACCGCGCAGATTGGCCGAGGCATAGACACCGCCTGCTTCAATCCATGCCATTTTAGGGGCACTATAACCCGGCAGGACCGAGATATTGAAACCGCCATAGCCGTAAAGCAATGTTGGCGCGCCTTTGCTCAGGTCGAGATCCTTCTTGTGCACCACGAACATGGGAATCTTGGTACCGTCTTTGCTCTCGTAGAACCGCTGGGACACGGTGATGTTTTCGGGATCAAATGGAATATCCGGTTTTGCCCAGACAGTTGGTGTGCCGGCGTCATTGAAACTATAGATTGTCGCTGGCTGGTTGAAGCTTTCGAACGCGAAATACGCCGATGTAGCCTTGGCCGAACCATCGAGCCCCTTCACCTGGCCCAATCCGGGTAAATCTACGACGCCCTTGGGGCTGCCGTCCAGCGCAAACAGCTCCAGCCTGCTTTTGGCATCGTCAATATAATCCACAGCCAGCGTTTCACCGACCAAGATGGCATCATCAATCGTCGCCATATGCTCGGGCACAATCTCTACCCATTCGGGTGTCTCGGCGCTGACATCCGTTTTCATGACCCGAAGGCGCGGCGCGCCCTCGTTGGTCACAAAATAAAGCGTATCGCCAACACCATCAATCAGCGACCAATTGTGATCAAAACCGGTAATAAGCTTGCGTGGCTCGATCTCATTGGCATCAACCTTGACTAGCGTAATTTCATAACGATCGTCGGTTCCTGACGAGGAGGTGATAACCACCCACCCCTTATCCGAGGTTACCGTAGCGGTGTGGCTTAGTTCCGGTTGCTCAGGGGTAGCAAAAACCTTGATATCGCGGCTTTGTTCTTTGCCGAGCATATGCATGTAGATCGTGTGATCTTTGTTCAGCGACTGAAAGGCTTCGCCCTCTTCCGGTTCCGGAAACCGCGAATAGAGAAAACCGCTATTGCCCGGCATCCATGCAAGATTGCTGAATTTCACCCACTCAACTGTGTCCTTCTTGATCTCGCCGGTTGCAACATCAATGACCTTCAATGTGCGCCAGTCAGAACCGCCATCCTGAACAGCGTAAACCAGCAAACTGCCATCTTCGGACGGCTTCCATTCCGCCAATGCTGTCGCACCATCATCAGACCAACCGGCCGGATCAATCAGCACACGTTCTTCGCCATCCTTGCCATCGCGAACATAGAGTATCGCCTGGTTCTGACCGCCACTTTTACGCTCGTAGAAAAATTTGCCACCCGCTTCGACCGGAGGATCAATCTCGTCATAGTCATAAAGCTCCATCATCGATGCAGCCAGCGCTTCACGGCCCTGCAGCGTCTCCAGATAGGAGTCTGTGACCGCATTTTGCGCAGCAACCCACGCGGCTACATCAGTATCTTCCCGGACATCATTCTCCAGCCAGCGATAGGGATCAGCGATTTTCTCACCAAATTGCTCGTCCACTACATCAACAGTTTTGGTTTCGGGATAGGTCAAAGCCTCAGCATCCTTTGCTTGTTCTTCGGTTTGAGCATGAGCCGGATTGGCGGTAACGGCCGCACTGGTGGCAAGCGCCATTGCAAGAATACTGGTGATACGCATGAAAATTCCCCGAACATTGGAAACAAACGAAAAGAGGCCGCAAGCTTATCGCCCGCAGCCTCTCTTATCAATTGAAACTATTGCTATTAATCGCAGGCGGAAGCAGGTTTTTCTCCGCAATTCAGCAGATCGATAAATTTCTCTGCATTGATGGCGACATCGTCTGGGCCGATTTGATCAAATGGATCTTCAAGGTGGCTTTGGATATTGTCCAGGCCAACCAATATCACCGCAAATAGGATCGGCATAATGTAAGTCAGTTCCGGTATAGCATATTCTGTTGCCTGTTGTGCGAAATAAGGGCCGTAAAGGACCGGCAACAAGACGATGAAAAAATCACTGAAAGCACGCAATGTGCGCGGTGTACGATATTGATAGATATGTTTGACGCTTTCGAAAGAGACAATCATCTTGCTGATATACTGGTTGCAGCGCGAGCATTCCCCCGATGCCAAACCCTCGCTCCGCATCCGCTTTACGAAACCGGACAAATCGGAAAAAGCGCCGTAAATATGCGCCTCATGCTTACCCATGTCCTTGATCGAGCCTTTGAACATATCCCGGCAACCATGAAGTAGATCAGCGAGAACCGTTTCGATATGACGCAGCCGGTCATCATTCTGATCCGGAAGCCAATCACGGGCGGCAAAATAGATCGCCCGGCCGTGAGCCTTGATCGTTCCATAGTCATCCAGCGCATTTTCGCGCCGCTTGTAAGCATGACCGATTGAGAAAACGATTGGAAAAACAATGGCCGTGGAGATCATCGTCAGTGGGAAATCGGCCAGGATATGATATTGCAGGCTGATCGCTGTAGACAGGATCGCCAACAGCACAATGACCAGGCTCTTCCAGTTAAGAATCAGCCCCAATTGAGCGATGCGTTCCATTGTTTTCCCCGATATGCCCCACTTAAACTATTGGGAATACGCGGAAATATTTGACAATATATTAACCATAAGGACGCGCGCAGAAAATTGTTCAATTCTGCGCAATTAAAAAGGGCCGCAGCGATGGTTCGCTACAGCCCTTTTTGAATTCTTTAGGAAATGAAGGGGTTTATGCCTCTTCGAAATCTTCCTCAACATTCTGATCTGGACCGCTGTCCTGACCTTTTGCTTCTTCGTTCCGGTCAACCAGTTCGATCACCGCCATCGCAGCAGCATCGGAATCACGGTAACCGGCCTTGATAATCCGGGTATAACCACCGCTACGGTCGGCATAACGTTCAGCCAGTTCACCGAAAAGTTTCTTTTCCTGTACTTCGTCCATCAAACGCGCATGCGCAAGACGACGGTTGGACAAGCCACCTTTTTTCGCCAGCGTGATCAGCTTCTCAACATAAGGCCGCATCTCTTTGGCTTTAGGCAGGGTGGTCATGATCTGCTCATGCTTGATCAGTGCCGCAGACAGGTTTTTCAGCAAAGCCTGACGGTGAGCACCGGTCCGCTGCATACGGCGGCCCTTCATTCTATGACGCATATTCTATACTCCGTTCGTATTGGGGCCGTATGAGGTACCCCGATGCAGGCCGATTTGCGGGTCGGCCAGTTTCCCGTTTAACCCAGTAGCTCTTGCTCAAGCTTCTTGGCCATTTCTTCAATATTTTCAGGCGGCCAACCAGGAATATCCATTCCCAGACGCAGCCCCATGCTGGAAAGCACTTCCTTGATTTCGTTCAAGGATTTGCGGCCAAAGTTAGGCGTACGCAGCATTTCTGCTTCGGTCTTCTGCACCAGATCGCCAATATAAATGATATTGTCGTTCTTGAGGCAGTTTGCGGAGCGAACGGACAGTTCCAGCTCGTCGACCTTCTTGAGAAGGTAACGGTTGAGCTGGTTGGCGTCGCTTTCCTGCTGGCTCTGCGCAGCGGCCATGCCGATTGGCGATGACACGCTTTCCAAAGCTTCTTCGAAATGTACGAACAGCTGCAACTGGTCCTGAAGAATGCGCGCTGCATAAGCAATGGCATCTTCAGGGGTCACGGTGCCGTCAGTGTCGATGGTGAGGTTCAACTTGTCAAAGTCAAGCTCCTGACCAACACGGGCATTGTCGACCTTGTATGAAACCTGACGGATTGGTGAGTAGAGCGAGTCAACCGGGATCAAGCCAATTGGCGCATCTGCCGGACGGTTAGCAACCGCAGGAACATAGCCTTTGCCGACGTTAACAGTCAGTTCCATGTTAAAGGACGCGCCTTCGTCAAGGTGACAGATAACCAGATCAGGGTTCATCACTTCGATGTCGCCCGAAACTGCGATATCGCCTGCGGTAACTTCAGCAGGACCAGTGGCAGAAAGCTGCAGACGTTTGGCGTCTTCGCCTTCCATTTTCAAAGCGATCTGTTTGACGTTCAGAACAATGTCGGTGACATCTTCACGCACGCCGGGAAGCGACGAGAATTCATGAAGAGCATTTTCGATCTTGATCGAGGTAACCGCAGCGCCTTGCAGCGATGACAGCAAAACGCGACGCAGCGCGTTACCAATGGTCAAGCCAAAGCCGCGCTCAAGAGGCTCTGCTACAAAAGTAGCTTTACGCTTGGGATCACCACCAGATTTTATATCGAGAACATTGGGCTTTTTGAGTTCTTGCCAGTTCTTCATATTGACAGTCATGGACTTCCCCTAGTGAGTTCAAAGAGTGGGTTGGACCGTTACCACTCCGAATTACCAAAAAATGGAAACTACCGGCCGGATAGTTCCCGTAAACTTGAGCGACTTAGACGCGGCGACGCTTGGACGGACGGACACCATTATGCGGGATCGGCGTAACATCGCGGATCGAGGTAATGGTGAAACCGACTGCCTGCAGCGCGCGAAGAGCGGACTCACGGCCAGAGCCAGGTCCTTTCACTTCCACTTCCAGGGTGCGAACACCGTGGTCAGCTGCTTTTTTGCCAGCGTCTTCCGCTGCAACCTGCGCCGCGTACGGCGTAGATTTACGAGAGCCTTTAAAACCCATCATGCCTGCAGAGGACCAGCTTATCGCATTGCCCTGTGCATCGGTGATGGTGACCATCGTGTTGTTAAATGTGGCGTTGACGTGCGCTACGCCTGCCGAAATATTTTTACGCGCGCTCTTTTTTACGCGTTGTGGTTCGCGAGCCATTTGAAATTCCTACCTAATATCCAAAAGATAACTGTCCGTAGACAGATCTTATTTTTTCTTACCGGCAATCGCCTTGGGCTTACCTTTACGGGTGCGCGCATTGGTGTGCGTACGCTGTCCACGAACAGGAAGTCCTTTACGATGGCGAAGACCGCGATAGCAGGCCAGATCCATAAGACGCTTGATGTTCATTGCGGTCTCACGACGCAAGTCACCTTCAACAGTCAAATCCGCGTCAATGGTTTCACGAATCTGCAAAACTTCCTGATCGGTAAGGTCCTGAACCCGGCGGGCTGGATCGATTTTCAATTTTTCAACAATTTCAGCCGCTTTCGTGCGTCCGATACCGTGAATATAGGTAAGCGAGATAATTACGCGCTTGTTTGTTGGGATATTTACCCCGGCAATACGTGCCAATATTTTTCTCCTGCTCCACAGAGACCGATTCGCCGGCCCCTATCTCATCGCTAAGCTGTTAAAATCACATCCAAAACGCACAAAACCAGCGGACGCCACGAAAGCGTTGCCGGTTGTGTTGGATTTCGAATACAGCCCAAATAGGGAGAGTCGCTGGCGCTGTCAATAGCCGCTTATGCGGTAGATACAGCTTTTTCCCCAAGGGAACACGAGCTACGATTTTACATGTTGCAGCTGGCAAGTCAAAAAATCCTTAACCAGCTTCTGCTAAATTGCGGCCATGTGGGTAGTAAAATGGACCAATGCGCGTTTAGCGCAGCTGGTGTCGATGCTTGTGGCATTCGGCATACTGATGATGGTTGCGCCCCCTGCCCATGCCGGACGGTTTGAGGCGGGCAGTTTTACCGCCCATAATACCAGCGCCAATGGCAACGTTGTAAGGATCAATTTCCAGCAGGCCTTTGATACAATCCCCGTCGTCGTTGCCTTGTCCGATAATAATGGTTCGGATGCCGCGGCCATTCGGATTACCAATATCTCGACAACCGGCTTTGATGAGCTCATTCTTGAGCCGGATAATTTCGATGGCCCCCATGCCGCACAAAATGTCCACTATGTCGCCGTCGAACCAGGCCGTCATGTCCTTCCCGATGGTCAGATCGTCGAGGCCGGAACCGCCAGCATATCGGCCGTGCAGCATGGCAGCGGCGTTACTGGACCAGAAAGCTGGGCATCGGTATCTTTCTCTTCGCTGTTACCGGGCACACCCAGCGTTGTTGCGCAGATACAGACGGCCAATAGTGAAACCCGTACTGTTGCTAGCCAAAGCTCTCAGCCATTCGTCACCGCTACGCTCGACAATTTGACCGCCAGCGGATTTCAAGTCGCTCTGGAACGCAGCGAGGCCAATGCCGGCCCGATACCCTCAGCCGAGACCGTTGGCTGGATCGCCTTTCCGGCCGGTATCAGCGGGAACTTCCCCGATATTGCCAGCAACACTATCACCTGGAGCACCGTCAACACTGGCATCAATATCCGCGGGTGGGACAATGGCTGTTTCACCAATAGCTTCGGGCAATCCAGCGCCAGTGCCATTGTGGTTGCTAAGAAAAACAGCCATTTGGGCGGCGATGGCGGCTGGCTACGCAGGTGCAGCCTGAGCAACACATTGATCGGGCTGACGGTCGACGAAGATAATGCGAGGGATAGCGAGCGGAATCACATTGCTGAATCCGCCTCGATCATCGCATTTTCCCAAAGCTTCCATGCCTTGCTGGAACCGGCCCTGTCGGTCACCAAGGCGAGCGTGTCCTTTCTCGACGAAATGGGAGGTGATTTTGCCCTGCCCAGCGCGACGGTAGAATATCTGATCACCGTCCAAAATAGCGGCAATGCCCCGCCCAATCATGATAGTGTGATTATCACCGAAGCACTGCCACCGGAATTGGCATTGGTCATCACCGATTTCGCAGCGCCGGGTTCCGGACCCATCCAGTTTCAGGATGGCAGTCCGGGTTCCGGGCTAGGCTTCAGCTTTGGCGGACTGGGCGACCCGATGGACTCGGTTTCCTTTTCAACCGATGGTAGCAATTTCACCTATAGCCCAACAGATTCAGGGGATGGCACCGATCCTGCCGTCACACATATTCGGGTAAGCCCGGTTGGCTTCATGGCACCGAATACCGGTTCTGGCGCCACAAGCCTATCCATCCGCCTCAAGGGGAAAATTGGCTAGCGTCGTCCACAGAAGCCGCTAGCCGATTTCTTCGCTTCGTCTGCCTAACAGGGTCTATCAGACAACCCCGTAAGCCAGCATCGCGTCGGCGACTTTCTTGAAGCCTGCTATATTTGCACCCTTCACATAGTCGACATAGCCATCGCCTTGATCGCCATATTCAACGCACTGGCTGTGGATGCCTTCCATCAATTCGGTCAGCATGGTGCCTAGCCGTTCGTGGTTCCAACTGATGCGCTCCGCATTCTGGCTCATTTCCAGACCAGAGACAGCTACACCGCCAGCATTGGCCGCCTTTCCCGGGCCGTACATAATCTTCGCGTCGTGGAAGACATGGACGCCTTCCAATGTAGTCGGCATATTGGCGCCTTCGGATACGGCTTGCACGCCATTGGAGACCAGCATCTTGGCTTCGTCTTCGTTGAGCTCGTTCTGCGTCGCACAGGGCAATGCGAGATCACAGGCAACGCTCCACGGACGCTGCCCTTCATGGAAGGACGCTCCTTTAAACTCATCGACATATTCCGACATGCGGCCGCGGCGGTGGGTTTTATGCTCTTTGACCCAGTCGATTTTCTCTTGAGTGAAACCGTCAGGATCGTGAACAAATCCGCCACTGTCGGACAGGGTCAGAACCTTGCCGCCCTGTTTGGTAATTTGTTCCGCAGCATGAGTTGCAACGTTTCCGGATCCGGAGATAACCGCGGTCTTGCCCTCAATAGTGTCTTTCTTGTGCGCCAGCATATTCTGCATGAAGTAAACCGCACCATAGCCAGTAGCTTCGGGCCGCATTTCACTGCCACCATATTCGCGGCCTTTACCGGTCAGCACGCCTTCCCAGCGATTGGTGATCCGTTTGTACTGGCCGAACATATAACCAATTTCACGGCCGCCCACACCGATATCACCGGCAGGCACATCCGTATCAGGACCAATGTGACGATAAAGTTCCGTCATAAAGCTTTGGCAAAAACGCATGACTTCCGCGTCTGACTTGCCTTTAGGGTTGAAATTGGCTCCACCTTTACCGCCCCCCATAGGCAGACCAGTCAGCGAATTTTTGAACGTCTGTTCAAAGGCGAGAAACTTGAGCACGCTTTCAGTCACACTGGGATGGAAACGGATGCCGCCCTTATAGGGGCCGATGGCATTATTATTCTGCACCCGCCAACCACGTTGCACGCGGATATTGTGATTGTCATCTTCCCAGCATACGCGGAAAGAAACCACGCGATCCGGTTCTGCCATACGGCGCAGGATCTGCGCGGCGTGATATTCTTCTTTGTCGTCGATAAATCCGTAAATATCCTGGGCGACTTCTTGCACTGCCTGGATAAATTCGGTTTGTCCTGGATTGCGCTTTTTCACGCCTGCCATAAATGTTGGAAAATCTACATGATCGGAAACGGCCATCGTCTTACTCCCCCTTAGGTGATTATCTGCGCGCCCGTTACCAACTGCGATCTCCTCGAATCGCATTTGATGTGGGCATCATATTAACGGCAATTTGTTCGATTGGTAAAGTCTTGATATTCAGCCCTAATTATTCGGCCTTCTCGTCTTCTTCAGGCTCACTGTCCGGCTCTGCCTCTGCTTCCTCTTCCGGAGCAAACAGGGCCGCAAGCCGCGTTAGCTGCTCACCGATAACACCATCTACCGCAGGTGCAATCTGGTCGACCGGGAATTCCATGTAGCCGCCGACTTTGTAAACGAACGATACCGCCGTGTTATCGCCATCAGGGCGCAGGCCAATGGTAAGCGTTCCTGTCACCGCCTCGCCCTGCAATGGCCCAAGTGCACCGGACATCCGCAGCGCCTTTCCATTCTGCGCGAATAGAACCCGCATATGCTGCACGCTGCCTTCTGCCGATTTAATATTGTCTTCGCTTGTCGTGCGAAGCAGTTCACAAAAACAACCGCCGGCCTGCGGAACCAGATAGAAATTATCGGCATTACCGGAAAAGCTGTGCTCTCCGTTCCACCATCGCGCTGGCGCAATGATAGTTTTCCAAACGTCTTCGGCAGATCCATTGACCACCGTTAAATGCTTTACGGTAAAGCCATTATCAGCGGTATTGGACACTTCGGCCTGTGCCGAAGATGCGCCGAGAATGGCAACTAGCGATAAAATGAATCGGAACAATATGTGTCTCCCCCTGTAAGCTGGAAAGACTAGTGTTGGTCGTGGTCGCTGGCAATATTTATCATCCGGCGAGATGACGGTTTTCAGTCTAGGGCTAGAACAGCCTCGATAGCATTGCTCACCGCTTCCATGCTGCCCATGCCGTCGACTTTGGTGACAATGCCGCGCTCTTCATAGATGGGCAGAATCGGTTGGGTTTTGGCGCGATATTCCCCCATCCGTGTGCGGACGGTTTCTTCATTATCATCCGGACGACGCTTAAATTCAGTCGAGCCGCATGCGTCGCAAACGCCTTCTTTAGCAGGCTGTTTGAACGTGTCATGATAGCCTTCACCGCAATTGCCGCAGGTGAAGCGACCGGTAATGCGTTCCACCAGTGCCTCAACATCCACGGCCAACTCTATAACATGATGGAGTTTACGGTTTCGGGCCGTCAAAATCTCATCCAAAGAATAGACCTGAGCCTCCGTGCGCGGATAGCCGTCAAAAATGACACCTTGATCGGGGCCAAGTTCATCCAGTTTGTCGCCAATGATACCAGAGACGACATCATCAGGAACGAGCTCGCCAGCATCCATCAGGGCTTTGGCTTTCAAACCCACTTCTGTGCCAGCCTTGACCGCTGCGCGCAGCATATCGCCAGTGGACAGTTGGACCATGCCATGTTCGTCTTCGAGAAGCCCGGCTTGGGTGCCTTTACCGGCGCCCGGTGGTCCCAACAGGATGATGTCCATAAGCTACTGTCCCCTATAACCTGTAAATCCGGTGGAATATTTTTAGCGTTTGCGACGGCCGCCTTTGAGTTTCGCCTTCTTGAGCAGATCACCATATTGCAAGGCCAGCAAATGGCTTTGAATCTGGGTCACCGTATCGACGGTCACATTGACGATAATCAGCAAGCTGGTTCCACCCAGGAAGAAGAGCGGCAAATTGGTCTGCGCCATAATATATTCCGGCAAAACACAGACAAAAGCCAGATAGGCAGCACCAACAACCGTGATACGCGTCAGCACATAATCGAGATAATCGGAGGTATTTTTACCGGGCCGGATGCCAGGAACGAAACCACCATTTTTCTTGAGATTGTCGGCTGTTTCTTCCGGGTTAAAAACAACCGCTGTGTAGAAGAAACAGAAGAAGATAATACCGGCAGCGTAGAGAGCCATATAAAGTGGCTGACCATGTGCCAAATATTGGTTCAGCGCGATGATGAAGTCACCACCCGTGCTTTCGCCTGCAGCTGTATTGCCTGCAAACTGACTAACCGTCAGCGGCATCAGCAGCAACGAGGAAGCGAAAATCGGCGGGATCACACCGGCTGTATTCACCTTAAGCGGCAAATGGCTGCGGTCGGCCTGCATCACACCATTTTGCGACGCGCGTTTGGGATATTGGATAAGCACCCGCCTTTGGGCTCGTTCCATGAAGCTGATGAATAATACCAGGCCGACAACCATCGCGATCAAACCAATGATCGTTAGAGCGCCGATCGAACCAGTGCGGCTACCTTCCATCAGGTTACCGACAAAGGTGGGCATTTGCGCCACGATACCGGCCATGATGATCAGCGAGATACCGTTGCCGATACCGCGGCTGGTAATCTGTTCACCCAGCCACATCAGGAATAATGTACCGCCAACAAGACTGATAACCGCACCGATACGGAAGCCCATACCGGGGTTAACCACCGCTTGCAGGCCGGATTGCGAAGCAAAGCTTTCTAGCCCAACGGCAATGAAATAGCCCTGGATCGCGGTCAGTCCGACCGTACCATAGCGCGTATATTGATTGAGTTTCTTACGACCAGCTTCACCGTCTTTCTTGATCGCAGCCAATGTCGGCGACAAAGCCGCAGCCAACTGGACAACAATCGATGCGGTAATATACGGCATAACGCCAAGCGCGATCAGGCTCATCCGCTCCAGCGAACCACCGGAAAATGTGTTGAAAATGTCGAGAACACCGCCCCGCGTCTGATCATAAAGATCCGCGAGCACCACGGGATCAACGCCCGGAAGTGGTACAAAACTCAACAGGCGGAAAACCACCAAAGCGCCCAGCGTAAACCATATACGCTTACGAAGTTCGGTTGCTTCTCCGAATTTTGCCAGGCTCAAATTTGCTGCGACCTGATCGGCTTTTGATGCCATTTTAGTAGTTCCTTGCCCGCCGTTCATGAAAGCGTTTCGCCTTCAAATCAATGCATCGATCCCATATCGGATGTTGCCGCCTGAAAAACAAGGCTCTTGCGCATTAAGCTACCGATACGGTTAAAAAAGAAAGGCCCCGTCTAGGCTCTAAAGCTTAGCGGGGCCGTTGATTGGTTGAAATCAATCTTTCTTTTTGGCTCTGTTCGCCGCTTTTTTCTCTTTAGCAGGCTTGGAAGCGACTGCTTTTTTCTCGTTTTTAGGACGGTGCACTGCAGCGCCCGCAAGAATTTCGACTTTACCGCCAGCTTTTTCGACCGCTTCGATGGCAGCTTTAGAAGCACCAGCAACAGCAATTGTGATTTTCGCTTTGATTTCGCCTTTAGCGAGCAAACGAACACCGTCTTTGCCACCACGGGTCAAACCGGCTGCATTCAAAGCAGCCTGATCCAGCGTGCCTTTATTGGCTAGCTTTTTGGCATCAATGAATTTCTGGATCATGCCCAGGTTAACTTCAGCATAGTCGGTGCCGAACGGGTTGTTGAAACCACGCTTTGGAATCCGCATGTGAAGGGGCATCTGGCCGCCTTCAAAACCGTTGATGGAAACACCGGAGCGAGACTTCTGGCCTTTTTGACCACGTCCAGCGGTTTTGCCTTTGCCGGAACCAATGCCGCGGCCAACACGGGTACGCAATTTGCGCGCGCCGTCATTATCTTTAAGTTCGTTTAATTTCATGTCGTGTACTCGCTTTCGCTTTTATTCGCACGGTTGTTTCAGGTTTTACCCTTCAACAACCTCTACAAGATGGTGCACCTTACGGATCATGCCGCGCACTTCCGGTGTGTCTTCCAATTCGGAAACACGGTGCATTTTATTCAGGCCCAGTCCGATCAACGTTTTGCGCTGTTCTTCGGGGCGACGGATTGGCGAACCAATCTGCTTGATTTTCACTTTAGCCATTATGCCTTACTCCGTAACTGCTGCAGCAGCGGCCTCAGCCTCTGCTTCAGAAGCGCCGCCACGACCAAGCAGATCGGCAACTTTCTTGCCGCGCCGCTGGGATACAGCCTTGGGGCTGGTCTGTTCACCAAGCGCCACGAAGGTCGCCCGGATCATGTTATAAGGGTTGGATGTTCCGTTAGACTTGGTCACCACATCGGCAACACCAAGGCTTTCGAAAACCGCACGCATAGGACCACCAGCGATGATACCGGTACCTGGAGGCGCCGAACGCAAGGTCACATTGCCTGCACCAAACTGGCCTTTGCCATCATGGTGAAGAGTGCGGCCTTCGCGCAGCGGAACACGAACCATTTTCTTTTTCGCAGCAGCTGTCGCTTTGGTAATGGCTTCAGGCACTTCACGTGCTTTACCTTTACCAAAACCGGCGCGGCCTTTACCGTCGCCAACCACAACCAGAGCTGCAAAACCAAAGCGCTTACCGCCTTTTACGGTTTTCGAAACACGGTTGATGTGAACCAGTTTCTCGATCAGTTCTTCGCCCTGATCCTGATCCCGTCCACCGCGACCACGGCCACGACCGCGTCCGCCATCACGACCACCGCCGCGATTGTCACGTCCGCCGCGATTTCCGCCGCGTCCCTGACGTTCATTGGGACGTTCCGTTTTTTTCTCTTCAGCAGCAGGAGCGGCTTCAGCTGGTGCTGCAGCGGCTGGTGTGCCTTCTGATTTTTTTTCTTCTTCGGCCATGCTTAAAACTCCAATCCGCCTTCACGTGCAGCGTCGGCCAAAGCCTTCACACGTCCGTGATACAGGAAACCGCCACGGTCAAAAATTACTTCCTTGATGCCAGCTTTTTTCGCTGCTGCTGCAACGCGCTTACCAACATCGGCTGCCGCTGCACTGTCAGCACCGGTTTTCACCTTGGACGCTTTGTCGATTGTAGAAGCAGCGGCAACAGTCTTGCCTTCTGCATCATCAATAACTTGCGCATAGATGTGACGACCTGTGCGATGCACAGACAAACGAGGTTTTGTGAGCCCGCGCTTCCGCAATTTGGTGCGAACGCGTTGCTGACGCCGTTTGAATAGAGAAATATTAGCCATGGCTTATTTCTTCTTCCCTTCTTTGCGGAAAACATATTCGCCGCGATATTTAATGCCCTTGCCTTTATAAGGCTCCGGTTTACGCCAGCGCCGAATTTCTGCGGCGACCTGACCAACCTGTTGCTTATCGATACCGGTAATTTCGACCGTAGTCTGATCCGGTGTCTTGATGGTGATGCCTTCTGGAATGTCGAAATTCACATCATGGCTGAAACCGAGCTGCAGGTTCAGGACTTTGCCTTTGACTGCCGCACGGTAACCAACGCCAGTGATTTCAAGCACTTTGGTATAGCCTTCGGTAACACCGTCGACGAGGTTCTGAACCAGCGTCCGCTGCATGCCCCAATAGGCGCGTGCGCGGGTGGTTTTATTTGCCGGAGTCACCAACAAACCGCCATCGCTCAGTTCATAGCTGAGATCGTCAACCATCGGGGTCGAAAGCTCGCCCTTTGGTCCTTTGACCTTTACCAGACCGTCATCCAGAGAGGCGGTGACGCCATCAGGAATGCTTACTGCTTTTTTGCCGATACGAGACATTAGAACACCTCTGCGAGTACTTCGCCGCCGACATTCTGGCTGCGCGCTTCTGCGTCAGACAAAACACCTTTAGGCGTCGAAACGATTGTGATGCCAAGGCCATTACGTACGGTCGGCAGTTCACTTGAACCGCTGTAAATACGGCGACCAGGCTTTGAAACGCGGGCCACGTGGCGGATAGCCGGCTCACCTTCAAAATATTTCAGTTCAATACGAAGACCGGGGTGCTTGTTGACCTCTTCTTCGCTGTAGCCACGAATATAACCTTCGCGCTGGAGAACTTCGAGAACAGCACCGCGCAATTTGGAAGCAGGTGAAACCACACTGTCTTTACGCGCTTGCTGTCCGTTACGGATACGGGTGAGCATGTCACCCAAGGGATCGGTAAAAGCCATATTATCTTCCCTTTACCAGCTAGATTTCGTTACGCCGGGGATAAGACCTTTATTGGCCATATCACGCAGCTCGATGCGGCAGAGACGGAACTTGCGGTAATAGCCGCGTGGACGCCCTGTTGTTTCGCAGCGGTTACGCACGCGGGTTGGATTACCGTTGCGCGGAATTTCCGCCATTTTAAGACGCGCCATCAAACGCTCGGTCTCATCAAGAGACTGATCGTTGGCCATCGCCTTCAACTTCGCATAACGACCGGCATATTTCTTCACCAGCTTCTTGCGACGTTCGTTTTTATTAATGGAACTCAGTTTCGCCATGACTTAAGTTCTCTTCCTTTCTTGCGTGTTTCCGAAAACCGGAAACTTAAAAAATTATCTCTCGCGGATTATGCCGCTGCTTGCTCTTCTTCTTCCTGCGGGAACGGGAAACCGAATAGTTTCAGAAGCTCGCGAGCTTCGTCATTCGTTTTCGCGCTTGTCGTCACGATAATGTCCATGCCGCGCACCACGTCGATGTCGTCATAGGCAATCTCAGGAAAAATAATCTGCTCTTTAACGCCCATGGCGAAGTTGCCACGACCATCAAAACTCTTCGGGTTCAGTCCGCGAAAGTCACGAATACGAGGCATAGCCACCGTGATCAGACGATCGAGAAATTCGTACATACGCTCACGGCGCAATGTTACTTTACAACCGATCGGCATGCCTTCGCGCAGCTTGAACGTCGCGATGGACGTTTTCGCTTTGGTAATGACAGGCTTCTGACCAGCGATCAGTTCCATTTCTTTCGCAGCGATAGTCGTTTTCTTCTTGTCCTGACTACCTTCGCCAACACCCATGTTGATCACGATCTTTTCGATACGTGGTACTTCCATGGGATTGGAATAGTTGAACTTTTCCTGCATCGCTTTGACGATTTCACCGTCATATTTTGTGCGCATGCGCGGCAAAACTTTATCAGCCATCGACTTTCTCCCCGGATTTCACAGCCACACGGACCATTTTACCGTCTTTCTCTTCAAAGCGAACGCGCGTTGGTTTGCCATCTTTTGGATCGGCCAAAGCAACTTTGCTGATGTGCATCGGTGCTTCGCGGCGTTCCAGACCACCTTGCGGGTTAGCCTGTGTTGGTTTGCGGTGACGCACAGCAACATTGGCACCAGCGACGATCAACTTACCGTCTTTTGGCATTACCTTGGTCACTTCACCGGATTTGCCTTTGTCCTTGCCGGACAGAACAACAACGGTGTCGCCTTTTTTAATCTTTGCATTGGCCATGATTATAGTACCTCCGGCGCAAGGCTGATGATTTTCATGTGCTTCTTGGCGCGCAGTTCGCGAACCACTGGGCCAAAGATACGAGTGCCGATTGGCTCCTTCGCATTGTTGACCAAAACAGCAGCATTGGTGTCGAAGCGGATAACCGAACCGTCTTTACGGCGGATATCTTTACGAGTGCGTACGATAACGGCCCGGTGAACATCACCTTTTTTGACCTTACCGCGCGGCGCAGCTTCTTTGATCGACACAACAATAATGTCGCCAACGCCAGCAAACCGGCGCTTGGAACCGCCCAGCACCTTGATACACTGCACGCGTTTGGCTCCGCTATTATCAGCGACCTCCAAGTTCGATTGCATCTGGATCATTGATCCAATTCCTTCTTCATTCCGCCCCAAATAAACGGAGCACAGTTAAACTTCGCTAGCTTCAGCTTTCGGCTTTTACTTCGCCTTCGTCTTCAGCGGTAATTTCAGCAACCTTTGGTGTTGCAGGAGCGGCAGCAGCGCCAACCCGGTCCAACACTTTCCAAGTTTTAAGCTTGGAAATCGGTTTGGTTTCTTCAATGCGCACGGTTTCGCCAGTGCTCATCTCGTTTTTTTCGTCATGCGCGTGGTACTTTTTAGACCGCCGCATAATTTTTCCGTAAAGCGGGTGCTTCACTTTGCGTTCGACATTCACGACAATAGTCTTGTCGCCTTTGTCTGACACTACGGTGCCGGTGAGAATACGTTTTGGCATATCGGTTCCTTACGCCTTTTCTGCGACGGCGGCTTTAGCGCGCTCATTCTGCAGGGTTTTAATCTTCGCAATCGTGCGGCGTACTTCACGCATCCGACTGGGCTTTTCGAGCTGGTTGGTCGCAGCCTGAAAACGCAGGTTAAATGCCTCACGCTTCAGTTCGCCCAGATCGCTTTCAAGCTGATCGTCGGTTTTGGTCCGCAAATCTTCTGTCTTGCTCATGTCCTTAACCTTCCAAATGTGACGTGTCGCCAAGGCGAGCCACAACTTTTGTCTTGATAGGAAGCTTCATCGCTGCACGCTCGAAAGCAACCGCAGCAACCGGTCCAGGAACGCCATCCAGTTCAAACATGATCCGGCCTGGTTTTACCCGGCAAGCCCAATATTCAACCGAACCCTTACCTTTACCCTGACGAACTTCAGCAGGTTTCTTCGAAACCGGCACGTCTGGAAAGATACGGATCCACAAACGACCTTGCCGTTTCATGTGACGTGTGATCGCACGGCGAGCCGCCTCGATCTGACGCGCGGTAATCCGCTCTGGTTCCATGGCTTTCAGCCCATAAGAACCAAAGTTCAGCGTCGTGCCGCCTGGTGCTTTTCCTTTAATCCGGCCCTTATGAGCCTTCCGGAATTTTGTTTTCTTTGGTTGCAGCATGATGCTCTACCTATTCCCTAAAATCAGCGTGAGGGGCGGACGCCGGAAGTTTGCGCTTCCACCATCAACCGATCCTGAGCCATCGGGTCGTGACCCAATATCTCGCCTTTGAAAATCCAGACCTTGATACCGATAATGCCGTAAGCCGTCAGAGCTTCATATTCAGCATAGTCGATATTGGCGCGCAGCGTATGGAGCGGCACGCGGCCTTCACGGTACCATTCAACGCGGGCAATTTCTGCTCCACCCAAACGGCCACCACAAACAATTTTAATACCCTCAGCACCCAGACGCAGAGCGGACTGAACAGCGCGCTTCATCGCCCGGCGGAAAGCAACACGGCGGATCAACTGATCACCAATGCCCTGTGCCACCAACTGCGCGTCAACTTCTGGCTTACGAATTTCAACAATGTTCAAAGACACATCGCTGGAAGACATTTCGCTTAGCTTGCGACGCAGCTTTTCAATATCCGCGCCCTTCTTACCGATGATAACACCAGGACGAGCAGCATAGATAGAAACGCGGCAGGTTTTGGCCGGACGCTCAATCACAACCTTGGAAATCGCAGCCTGTGGCACGGTGTCCAGGATATATTTGCGCATCTTGATGTCTTCCATCAAGAGATCGCCATAATTGGAACCTTCCGCATACCAGCGGCTATCCCAAGTCCGGTTAATCTGCAGGCGAAGCCCGATAGGATTACTCTTTTGACCCATGGTTTACGCCTCTTCTTCTTCATGTTCGCGAACGACGATGCGCACGCGGCTGAAAGGTTTCAGGATTTGCGCGGAACGGCCACGAGCACGCGCTTTGAAACGCTTCATGGTCAGGCCCTTGCCAACACTGGCTTCCTGAACGATCAATGCGTCAACATCCAGATTGTGGTTGTTTTCAGCATTGGCGATAGCGGAAGCGAGAACTTTGCTCACATCCTTGGCCATGCTCTTTTTAGAGAAGGACAGGATATTCAAAGCGTCTTCTGCTTTCTTGCCACGGATCAGCTGTGCAACAAGGTTCAGCTTTTGAGCAGATCCACGAATGGAATTGCCAACAGCCAAAGCTTCATTGTCGCCAACGCGGCGGGGTGATGATGCCTTACCCATTATTTCTTGCCTTTTTTGTCAGCGCCATGGCCGTAATAGTTACGCGTAGGAGCGAACTCGCCAAGCTTGTGGCCAACCATGTCTTCATTCACAGAAACCGGAATGAATTTCTGGCCGTTATAAACGCTGAAAGTCAAACCAACAAAATCAGGAAGAACGGTGGAACGACGCGACCAAGTCTTGATCGGCGAACGCTTGCTCTCTTCTTGAGCTGTCTGCGCTTTTTTCAGCAGGTGGAGGTCAACAAATGGACCTTTTTTGATGGAACGAGCCATGCTTACCTCTTCTTCTTAGCGTGACGCGACCGGATGATCATCTTGTCGGTCGTTTTATTCTTACGAGTACGAGCGCCCTTGGTTGGCTTGCCCCATGGTGTCACTGGATGACGACCACCGGAGGTCCGCCCTTCACCACCACCATGCGGGTGATCAACAGGGTTTTTCGCAACACCACGTGTCAAAGGACGACGGCCCTTCCAACGGGTGCGGCCAGCTTTACCGAAATTCTGGTTCGAGTTGTCGGGGTTTGAAACCGCGCCAACCGTACCCATGCAATCGCTGCGGATATAACGCTGCTCACCTGAGTTCAGGCGAACAATAACCATTCCGCGATCACGGCCAACAATCTGGACATATGTACCAGCAGAGCGAGCAATCTGACCGCCCTTGCCTGGCTTCATTTCCACATTGTGGATGATCGTACCGATTGGCATTTGCGACAATTTCATCGCGTTACCAGGTTTCACGTCAACTTTTTCACCAGCGATGACAGTGTCACCAATGGCCAGACGCTGCGGTGCCAAGATATAGCTCAGCTCACCATCGTCATATTTGATCAAAGCGATGAAAGCGGTCCGGTTAGGATCATATTCAATCCGCTCGACGGTCGCCGAAACATCGAACTTGCGGCGCTTGAAGTCCACCAGACGATATTTTTGCTTATGACCGCCAGCGATACCGCGTGACGTCACATGACCTTTATTGTTACGACCGCCAGTTTTGCGCTTGCCTTCAACAAGCTTCTTGACGGGCTTGCCCTTCCAAAGGCCGCTCTTGTCGACCAGGATAAGACCGCGCCGTGCGGGACTTGTCGGTTTATAGGATTTTAATGCCATTGCCCTTAAACTCCCGTGGTGATGTCGATCGTCTGGCCTTCAGCCAGCGTGACAACAGCCTTTTTAACGTCATTGCGAGTGTAGGGACGACCCTTCCACTTCTTGGTCTTGCCCTTTTGCACCATCGTGTTCACGCCTTTGACTTTAACGTCAAACAACGCCTCGATAGCGGCTTTGATCTGCGGCTTGGTTGCGGTGTTCGCAACTTTGAAAACCACAGCGTTATTTTCGCTGAGCAAGGTTGATTTCTCGGTGATGTGCGGGCCGACAATTACGTCATAATGACGAATGTCTACTGCTTCTTTTTTAGCCATTGAAGCGTGCCTCCAGCTTTTCAACCGCAGCGCGTGTCAGCACCAGGGTCTCATGGTTCAAAATGTCATAAACATTGGCACCAGCAGCGGACATCACATTGACGCGTGGAATGTTGTTAGATGCTTTAGAGAAAGCATCATTCACATCATCACCATCCATGATCAGCGCTGATTTACCAAAACCGAGCTTCGAAATATTGGCCAGAAGAGCCTGTGTTTTGGCTTCTTTCATTTCAATATTTTCAAGCACGATCAAATTGTCGTTCTTTGCTTTGTCGGACAGCGCCATTTTCAGACCCAGTGCACGAACTTTCTTGTTCAGCGATGGGTTGAAGTCACGCTTGCGCGCACCGTGGGCTTTACCACCACCGATGAAGATAGGAGCGCGGCGATCACCATGACGAGCAGTACCACCGCCCTTTTGGTTACCGAACTTCTTACCGGTGCGGGCAATGTCACTACGCTCACGCGTTGGACGAGCCGTGCCGCGTGCTTTTTCACGCTGCCAGTTGACGACGCGGTGCAGAATGTCTGCGCGCGCTTCAAGACCGAATACGTCATCGTTCAAATCGATGTCGCCTTTGGCTTTAGCGTCGAGGGTTTTCACTTTCAATTTCATGGCTTAGCCCTCCTTCCCTGCATCATCTTTAACATCAGCCGGGGCATCAGATTTCTCTTCAGCCGGTTTTTCTGCTGCAGCCGCTGCGATTTCAGCATCGCTTGGACCAACTGGACGTTCGATCGCTGCATCCGCTTCGATCATGCCTGCTGGCGCATCTTCGGTTGCCGTCTCATCCGCGTTACGGCGCATAGCACCCGGGAATGGAACGCCTTCAGGAAGAGCCACTTTCACGGCATCTTTAACAAGCAACCAACCACCTTTGGAACCAGGAACACTACCGCGTACAAAGATCAAACCGCGAGCGGCGTCTGTACGGACGATTTCCAGATTTTGCTGCGTGCGGTTTTTCGCACCCATGTGACCAGCCATCTTCTTACCTTTGAAGACTTTACCAGGATCTTGGTTTTGACCGGTAGAACCATGGGCACGGTGAGAGATAGAAACACCGTGGGTTGCGCGCATACCGCCGAAACCCCAACGCTTCATAGCGCCGGCAAAGCCCTTACCTTGTGTCACACCTTGAATATCAACCATCTGACCCGCAATGAAGTGGTCGGCCGTTATCCGAGCACCAACGGGGAGCAAACCTTCTTCGCTCTCAACCCGAAACTCGGCAACACGTGCCTTTGGCTCGACTTCTGCTTTTGCAAAAGCTTCACGTTGTGGTTTGTTTACATTTTTCGCTTTACGGGCACCTGCACCAAGCTGAACAGCAAAATAGCCATCCGGATCCTGTTTGCGGGCTCCAACAACCTGACATTCTTCCAAGGAAAGAACGGTTACCGGCACATGCCGACCATCTTCCTGAAACAAGCGGGTCATCCCCATTTTTTTCGCGATCACGCCAGTACGCACGATCATTTCTCCTTACAGAGGCCCACGTGCGGAATTGCCAGCGGGCGTGCCTAAAAATACTCAGCCCAAATTTTTCGAATATCGCCCCGTCCGGGCTAAACCGTTTAACTGATCCGAAGACCAATCAAACTAGACGGGGGACACATGACCCAGCAAATATGCTGGCGGTTTCCCATGTCACCGCTCCTAACTAGCCTTAACTAGAGGGCAGCGTCGTCACTCACATTAAGCGAGCTTAATCTCTACATTCACACCAGCAGCAAGGTCGAGCTTCATCAAAGCATCAACGGTTTGCGGCGTAGGCTGCACGATATCGAGCAGCCTTTTGTAAGTCCGGACCTCAAATTGCTCACGTGACTTTTTGTCAACGTGCGGGCCGCGGTTTACGGTGAATTTTTCGATGCGCGTCGGCATTGGGATCGGTCCACGGATAAGCGCGCCAGTGCGGCGAGCGGTGTCAGCGATATCGCCGGTTGCCTGATCGAGAACCCGATGATCGAATGCTTTCAAGCGTATGCGAATATTCTGCGTTTCCATAAGAACCTATACCAATGTCAAAGAGCCAAAAATAAACCGCCCCGATTTTCTCTCTATAAAAAGAAGCAGGAGCGGCGAAAAACTGGCCGCCCGAATCAGTGACCCGGGCGGCGATGCAGTCCTATATTACTTTGTTACGTTGCTGACAACCCCAGAACCGACGGTGCGACCACCTTCGCGAATAGCGAAGCGAAGACCGGAGTCCATTGCGATTGGAGCAATCAACTTCACGTTAATTGTCACGTTGTCACCAGGCATAACCATTTCCGTACCTTCTGGCAGGATGACTTCGCCGGTTACGTCCGTTGTACGGAAGTAGAATTGTGGGCGATAGTTAGCGAAGAATGGCGTATGACGGCCGCCTTCGTCTTTCGACAACACATAAACTTCTGCACTGAATTCGGTGTGAGGAGTGATTGAACCAGGCTTACAAAGAACCTGACCACGCTCAACTTCTTCACGAGCAACGCCGCGGATCAATGCGCCGATGTTATCGCCAGCTTCACCGCTGTCGAGCAACTTACGGAACATTTCAACACCGGTAACCGTCGTTTTCGAAGTATCTTTGATACCAACGATTTCAACTTCGTCACCAACATTCACAATACCGGTTTCAACACGGCCGGTAACAACCGTACCACGACCGGAAATTGAGAACACGTCCTCGATTGGCATCAAGAAGTCTTGATCAACTGGACGCTCTGGCTGAGGAATAGCTTCATCAACAGCTTTCATGAGTTCCATGATTTTTTCTTTGCCGATATTGTCGTCACGGCCTTCAAGTGCTGCAAGAGCAGAACCGGAAACGATTGGGATATCGTCGCCTGGGAAGTCGTAAGAAGAAAGCAGTTCACGGATTTCCATTTCGACGAGCTCAAGAAGCTCTTCGTCATCAACCTGGTCAACTTTGTTCATGAAAACAACAAGAGCAGGAACACCAACCTGACGAGCAAGCAAGATGTGCTCACGAGTCTGTGGCATTGGACCGTCAGCTGCGTTCACAACCAAGATAGCACCATCCATCTGAGCAGCACCGGTAATCATGTTTTTCACATAATCGGCGTGGCCTGGGCAATCAACGTGCGCATAGTGACGCGCGTCGGTTTCATATTCAACATGTGCCGTTGAAATGGTGATGCCGCGCTCACGCTCTTCAGGCGCCTTATCGATGTTCGCGAAGTCTACGGCTTCACCACCAGATGATTCAGCAAGCACTTTCGTGATCGCTGCAGTCAATGTGGTTTTACCGTGGTCGACGTGACCGATGGTGCCGATATTGCAATGCGGCTTATTGCGTTCAAACTTTGCTTTTGCCATTTTATATTACCTCTAATTTCTATCGTCTTGATAGTCTGTGCCGCGCTTTGGCGAGACTATCCAAATCTGTCAACACCCTTTTAACCTCTAGGCTTTTTTCTTTAGCCAGAACCAAAAGGTAAGCGCGGTTACTCGTAAAAAGAGAAGCGGCGATTAAGCCATCTTCTCCTTCAATTCTTCTGCGACATTGTTCGGCACCTGCTCATAGTGAGAAAACTGCATCGAATATTGTGCACGGCCCTGTGTGAAAGAGCGCAGCTCGTTCACATAACCAAACATATTAGCCAGCGGCACCATGGCGTCCACAGCCTGAGCGATACCGCGTGTGTCGGTACCCTGGATCTGACCACGGCGAGAGTTAAGATCGCCGATAACGTCACCAAGATAATCTTCCGGCGTAATCACTTCGACTTTCATGATCGGCTCAAGCAGCTTGATGCCAGACTTCTGGGCCGCTTCACGCATCGCAGCGCGTGCCGCAATTTCAAAAGCCAGTGCCGAGGAGTCAACGTCATGATAGGCGCCGTCATAAACACGGATGTTAAAGTCGATGATCGGGAAGCCGATCAAACTACCGGTTTCGGCTGTTTCACGCATACCTTTTTCAACAGACGGGATATATTCCTTCGGAATGTTACCGCCCTTGATTTCGTCTTCAAAGGTAATGCCTGCACCGCGCTCACCGGGTGTGACTTCGAATTTGATACGCGCGAACTGACCAGAACCACCGGACTGTTTCTTATGCGTGTAATCGGTATCAACAGCCTTGCCGAGTGACTCGCGATAGGCAACCTGCGGTGCACCAACATTGGCTTCCACTTTAAACTCACGCTTCATACGGTCGACGAGAATGTCGAGGTGAAGCTCGCCCATGCCTTTAATGATCGTCTGACCGGATTCATGGTCAGTCGTCACACGGAAGGACGGATCTTCCGCAGCCAAGCGGTTAAGCGCAACGCCCATTTTCTCTTGGTCAGCCTTGGTTTTTGGTTCAACCGAAAGCTCGATCACCGGATCCGGGAATTCCATCCGTTCCAAGATGATTGGATTTTCAGCATCACAAAGCGTGTCACCAGTTGTTGTCGTCTTCATGCCAGCCAGAGCAATAATGTCGCCAGCATAGGCATCATCAATGTCTTTCCGGTCATTGGAGTGCATCTCAAGGATACGACCGACTTTTTCTTTCTTGTCTTTGACGGAGTTCAGCACGGTGCCTTTTTCCAGCTTACCGGAATAGATACGTGCAAAGGTCAACGTACCCACGAATGGATCGTTCATGACTTTAAAAGCAAGCGCCGAAAATGGCTCGTCATCGCTGGATGGGCGTGTATCTTCGGTTTCGCCGTCAAGCTTGACGCCTTTAATAGCGTCAACGTCGAGCGGGCTTGGCATGTAATCAACAACCGCGTCGAGCAGTGGCTGAACACCTTTGTTTTTAAAAGCCGAACCACAAAGCACAGGAACGAAGCTCTGGTTCAACGTACCTTTACGGATGAGCGCTTTCAAAGTCGCTGCATCAGGCTCATTGCCTTCCAGATATTGTTCCATCACGTCATCATCTTGCTCAACAGCAAGTTCGATGAGCTTCTCACGATATTCAGCAGCTTCGTCGGCCATATCTTCCGGAATTTCACCATAAGAATATTCAGCACCAAGATCTTCGTTCTTCCACGTGATCGAGCGCTGATTGACGAGATCAACCAAGCCAACGAGGCTCGCTTCGATACCGATAGGAAGATAAAGCACAGCAGGGGTCGCGCCCAAACGCTCTACAATCGAATCCACACAGAATTTGAAGTTAGCGCCGGTCCGGTCGAGCTTGTTGATGAAGCACATCCGCGGCACTTTATACTTATCAGCCTGACGCCAAACGGTTTCAGACTGCGGCTCAACGCCGGCAACGCCGTCGAAACAAGCAACCGCGCCATCGAGCACACGCAATGAACGCTCAACTTCAATGGTGAAGTCAACGTGACCCGGTGTATCAATAATGTTGATCCGGTGCTCAGGACCCTTGCGGTCTTCTGCATTCCAGAAACAGGTGGTCGCAGCAGAGGTAATGGTAATACCACGCTCTTGCTCTTGCTCCATCCAGTCCATCGTCGCCGCGCCATCATGCACTTCGCCAATCTTATAGGACTTACCCGTGTAATACAGGATACGTTCTGTAGTGGTTGTTTTACCAGCATCAATATGGGCCATAATGCCAATATTGCGATATCGTTCGAGCGGATGGCTGCGTGCCATAGTCTTTACTCCAGAATTAAGGGGCCCAATTAGCGCCGCCCATATAGTGAAAGGGGCCAGCGATGACCAGCCCTGATTAGTTACAAATACAACAATGTGAAAAGCGCAGGAATTTACAGAGAGTCTGCGACCCCTGCGCTCTTATATAATGCTACCAGCGGTAATGTGCAAATGCGCGGTTGGCTTCGGCCATTTTGTGCGAATCTTCGCGCTTCTTCACCGCGTTGCCGCGATTGTTGGAAGCATCAAGAATTTCGCCCGACAGACGAGCAGCCATTGTGGTTTCACTGCGCGAACGAGCCGCACTGATCATCCAGCGAATGGCCAGAGCCTGAGCGCGTTCAGGACGCACTTCGACAGGAACCTGATAGGTCGCACCACCAACACGGCGGCTGCGCACTTCGATGCCCGGCTTGATGTTGTTGAGCGCATCATGGAACATCTGCAGCGGATCTTTTTTCGCTTTGGCTTCTACGCTATCCAGCGCGCCATAAACGATACGTTCTGCAACAGATTTCTTACCATCCTGCATCAGGTTGTTCATAAATTTGGAAAGAACCTGATCCTTAAACTTCGGATCAGGAAGGATTACCCGTTTCTCGGGACGACGACGACGTGCCATATTATATAACTCCTACTGAACCAATTATTTAGGACGCTTAGCGCCATATTTAGAACGGGATTGCTTCCGGTCCTTAACGCCTTGCGTATCAAGAACACCGCGCAGCACATGGTAACGCACACCGGGAAGGTCGCGAACACGGCCGCCGCGAATGAGAACAACACTATGCTCCTGAAGGTTATGACCTTCACCTGGAATATAGCTGATGACCTCACGCTGGTTGGTCAGGCGAACCTTGGCAACCTTACGCAGAGCGGAGTTTGGTTTCTTTGGAGTCGTTGTGTAGACACGGGTACAAACGCCGCGTTTCTGCGGGTTGGCTTCCATGGCCGGCACTTTGGACTTCGTCTTCTGTGGCACCCGCCCTTTACGGACGAGCTGATTAATCGTTGGCATAAAGTCTTCACCTTATTGGATCTAGATAAACTAGGGTTACTCTGACGGCCAAATCGCCGAAAGTGTTTTGCCTATGTGTTTTCTGTAAACCCGGTTTACTCTCCGGAGAAACAGAAGGGCGGCCCTTAGCGAGGATTCGGGTGGGGGTCAAGGGAAGACCTAATCGTCGTCAGATCGAAATATTCCGTTCGCCTTCACACGACGAATAGCATCATCTCTCGCCGATTGTGTTTGCTTGTCAACGAATCCTACTACCACATTGCCATCCCCACCAGTCATCGATGGCCGAGAACTTACACTGCCCATCCCATTTGATCTGGATTGAGAAAAATTGAGAGAATATTGTTCCCTGTTTGGATTACGCTTGCTCACAACAGTCTCCCCTTATTGCACCAATCCTACTCTTCTTGCTCTTTTTTCTTTAAATCTGCAATGACCTTATCTTCATAATCTCGCTTGGCATCCAGAGGTACTTGAAACACTGGCAGAGAGGTTTTCCGACTCTTTCTAACCATTTTTCCTTCCTCCTTGCGTTCACGAGGTGTTAGAAAGATCTTGAAATAGACTGATGGTGCTACACCATCATATTGACGGAAAAGCACTTTGTCGTTTTCATCGGGGATTTCCGTGATTGCATCACTGTGAAGCCTTAATGCCAGACTCTTCTTATAAGGCCGAATATATACTACCTCTTTAATCCCCGATGCGACGATATGCCGAGCACAATTGTGACACGGATAGGTGTTAGTAAAGAGGGTAGCGCCGACGAGCGAATGTTTGCCTTCTCTAGCAACTGACAGAATCGCCTCCATTTCTGCGTGTATTGATCGTGAAAATTCGATTAACGACTTTACATCCGTAATTGCCACAGCGGATTCTATAGCTCTTTTCTTTTCTCCGTCAGCTCCTTCTATTTTTGAAACCTCATCTACAATCTGTCCAATTATTCTGTCTTTGTTGTTGTCATTATGGCAAACTCCGCCTGACCAATTGTGGCATCGAAAATCTTTGTCCACAAAACCTTCGGATTGCTGATCAAACGACCTTCGATCATCTTCAGCGTAAAGCCCCCCACCAAACTTAGGGACATCGTTCCACCCGACGGCGATGAGTTCGCCACTTTGAGAGATGATTGAGGCCCCCACCTGACGAGACATACAAGCTGATTTTGCTGAAGCAGCCTCTGCTTCATACATAGTTGATTCCCGTTGTGTGGGGGTTCTCACCGACATATCAAAAATCAGCTCAAGAAATCGATCAACTGTTTCGCCGATATCGGCTTCCCTTTTATCGTTACAAATGAAGAAATCTGCTTCAACAAATACCTTCCTCGTGTCTTGACCAAAAGTCATTACCTCACCTTGGTCCCGATTCATGACTTTCGTTCTTTCACTTTCGGAATATCCTAGATCTTCAAGACGTTTGTCGCGAATTTGATCGGGAGCAAAAACTCCAACAACGCAAAGAGATTCTCCATATATAGAACGTAACAGTTCTAATTCTTCCATATGCTTAATGGAGTCAATTATATAAGCTCTGCGGCCAGGTATCTCTACATCACCTTTATACCCACCCTTTGCTTTTCGAAAAATATACATTTTCTCAATTGTTTTTTCGACGAGGTAGTTATTGCCAAATTTACTTCTTAACTCATTACCCAAATCCTGCATTTTACTTACATATGATGCGCTATTTTGAGCTTCAGGAGCATTCTTATCAATCAAAGAGGCTTTTTCACGAATTACATCGCTCGGCTTCAAGATAGGTGGACATTCGTAATCATACGGTCCGGTAAGTTTTTCACGAATAAGAGTTGCCGTAGTCGACACACCGGAGCCGAGGGGCCCTACCAGCGCAAACACTAGCTCATTCGAAAGGCGCTCTTTTATTTCTCCAGCGACTCCCGAACCTTTTTCATCGTTTGCAGCCGCATTTGTTTTTTTAATTGGTTTAGTTGCCATTTGACCCCCCGATCAACAATTAGCGTCGAATTAATTCATTCTAAGATGAATGTTTATCGACGAAATTGATAAAAGGTAACAAATTTATTAATAATCTTTTTCAATTATGACGAATTACTAAGGCAAGAATTGAGGTGACGGCTACGAGATTCCCTAAAATCCTCCGCTAGGACTACGGGGATTGTTTTAATAACCGCCTCCGCACCCAATCACTCAATCCAATACCCAACCACTTTCCAACTCGAATCCTCCCGAACCAGCGTCAAGGTCTCGGTGGCATTGGGTTTGTTTTCAAAGCTCGTCCGGAATTTGACCATTTCATATCCATGGGGCGGCGCGGGTATGGCTTCCTGGCTGCTGGCCGTCCGTGAGAGCACTGCTCCCAAAGCCGGTTGAATGCCCTCGGCTGTCGATGCCCATGCCGCGCTGGTGTTTAGCTCCTTGAATGACTGTCCGGTGGCGTTCCAGCTATCGAGCCACTTAAACTCATCAACCAGCGCCAGCCATTGCCGGGCCGATTGCATGACATCGGATGCGGCGAGCGCAGAGGATGATGTTTCGGCCTCTGGTTGCGATTGGGCTGCTTCGACTATTGGCTCAATGGCTGGCTCCGCATTTTGCGAGAGGGACGAAAAGGCAAGTGCTGCGACTATGAAAGACATGATAAAAACTCCTGTCAGCATGGCGAGGGGAATCCGCGATCCATGACCGTCATCCGGTGTGTCATGGGCTAACAGGCCATCGGTGCTTTCCGCTTCCCCCAAAAACCTGTCCGCTAGAAAACTGGGGTGATCACCTTCTTTGTCGAGCAACAGGCGGGCGGCTTGACGGCTGCTGGAAACGGACATTTTCTGCCGTGCGTTGCGCAGCCGTTCGTTAATCGTATGGACCGAGAGATCCAGGTGGCGGGCGATCGTTTTGGTGTCATGCCCCCTGACAAGCAACCGCAGCGTTTCCTTCTCTTTCTCGGTGAGGGCGTGATAGTCTTCGGACATAGGCCTACCTGTGCTGGCGTCATTTGATGGCTGTAGTCTAGGTCGCGGTTGGGCCCCGCACTACCCCAAAAAATTCGTATCTTTGATCGCTTGGGGATTGCCCAACCGTGCTTTCCTACATGCTCGCCGTTTGATATAATCACCGCCATGATCAAGCCGATGGTACCACCGCACACCCCTCCGTTCATCGATGACAGAAAACGCTTCAACAGAATTTGACCACCATTGTGCGTATAATTTGTATTTTTTCGGTGCTGGCTTGTTCGTCGACATTGGGAATCGCACCGGCCCGATGATCTCGCAAATCTGGTCGGGTGCGGAGGGCCGCTGATCAAAACCAGCCCGTCACATTACCGACGCATGGTTTTCTTCAATCTGTCACACGGATTGCCTCATGCGGTAACAGCAATGCTGCACTTGCACAGTCAGTTTCCCCCTGCTCCTAGTAAAGGCTGATTCTTGTGAAATTGACATGCAAAACCTCCCTGCCCGCTCTTGCAACCGCGCTTTGTTTTTCTACCCTTGCCGCTCCTGCTGCGGCGCAGAATGATCTGGACAATGCTGCAGAAGAAGGCAGCGACGACAATGTCATCATCGTGACAGCACAGAAAATCGAGCAGCGCTCCACCGATGTACCGATCACCATTTCTGCCGCGACCGGAGAACGGCTTCGTGAACTGGGCGTGTCCGATCTGGATGAGCTGTCCAATTACGTTCCCGGGCTGAATATTCAGGAACAAAGCGCCAATAATCCCGGTGTTGTCATTCGCGGGATCACCTCTGACAGCGGCTCGGCCCAACAGGCACCGCGGGTCACGCTTTACTATAACGGCATCGATATTTCCCGCTCTCGCGGCTCTTATCAGGATGCATATGACATCGAACGGATTGAGGTGATCAAAGGCCCTCAAGCAACGCTGTTCGGTACGGCCGCTGCGGTTGGTGCGATCAGCATCGTTTCGAACAAGCCGGAGCCGGGCTTTTCCGGTGAGCTGTCAGGCAGCTATGGCAATTTCGACGCCTACACGGTTGCGGGCCATCTCAATGCCGGGTCGGATATCATTGCCGGGCGGGTGGCATTCGCCTACAAACGGCGCGATGGCTATGTCGAAAATCTCGCACCCAATCAGGATGATCTCTATGCGCAGAACCAGCTCGGCATTCGGGGATCGCTGCGCTACACGCCCAGCGATGATTTCACCACCGACCTGATTTTCACTTATGACCGCCAGCGTAACTCGGGCACGCCGTTTATATCAGGCTCTTTGCCGACGACAGCGGGACCAGCCGATCCCTTTGGCCCTGCCTTTCTTGGTGGGTCCCCCTTTTTCCCAGAGATATTGGGCGATGATGAGCTTGGCCTGACCCGCGATGTCTATGACGCCAATTTCACCTTTTCATGGAATTTTGCCGACGAGTGGACGCTGACCATGGTCAACGGCTATCGCAATTTCGATTCCAATGAAGTGTTCGATGCCGATGGCTCGGTCGCGACCTATCTCGAATTTGCTGAGGACGCTGAGGGCGACCAGTGGAGCCACGAGACCCGGTTTTCCTATAATAATGGCACAACATTTCGCGGTTCCTTCGGCTGGAACATCTTTCGCGAGGATGGCAGCCAGCGCGTGCCACTTGCCACGGATGAGGTGACCTTTTTGCAATGTTTGTTTGGCAGCGTCGCTCCGGGTGTGCCCTGTGTCAGCGCCGATGGCATTCCCGCCGGTGTCGCTATCGAAGCGCTTACCAACGGCGCGGTTACGGCCATTCCCTACACATTGGAATTCGAAAATCTCGGCAAGAATGACAGCTATTCCGTCTTTGCTGACGGCACCTGGATTCCAATACCGGAGCTGGAGCTAACCGCTGGTATCCGGGCGCTTATCGAAAAGCGTCGGTCGGGCTATCGGGCATTCGCTCCAAACTCCGTTCTTGCCGGTGTGCCCCTTTTCCCGGTAACCGACACCGCCGGTCAGACCTTCCGCACCGAAGACAGTTTTGACGCCTTTCTCCCACGCTTCAATATTCTCTACCGCTTCTCCGACGATGTTAATGGCTTTGCCACCATCTCCAAAGGCCGCCGCTCGCCGACAGTCGACCTGGATGCGACCAGTGGTCCAAATGGCCCGATTGCCGACTTCACCGCGATCGATGAGGAAACCGTATGGAATTACGAAGTGGGCTTGAAGGGATCCTTCGGTCCGGTGTCAGGTTCGCTCGGCGTCTATTACCAGACTTATGAAGGCTTTCAGGTCAGCGTCGTAAACCCCGAAACCGGCCTTGCGGAAACTCAAAGTGCGGGCAGCGCGAAGAATTTCGGGGTCGAAGCCGAGGTCAGCATTCAGGCCGCCGACTGGCTGAACATATTCGCCAATATCGGCTATATCGATGGCGGCATTGATAACTCCGACGACATCGCTGACAATTTCCGCGATGCCCGTTTCCGCCTTCAACCAGAAGTACAAGCCGCTGGCGGCTTCACGGTTGATTATCCAATCAATGACAGCACACGCTTCTTCATGACGCCCAGCATCACCTATCGTAGCAAGATATTCTTTCAAATTCCGAATGATCCGGCGATTAGCGAAGATGCCGTCACGCTGGTCAACCTACGCGCGGGATTATCCTTTGCCGATAAACAGTTTGAAATTGCCGGCTTCGCACGAAACCTGACCAACGAAAATTATCTGCTCGATGCTGGCAATACCGGCGGTGCTTTTGGGATCCCGACATTCATTCCGGCCGAGCCGCGCTTTTACGGGGTGCAGTTGACGGCGCTGTTCTAACCTAGGCTTCGCTTTTCCCTCGCTGTCCCAACACGGTGTTTTCAACACCAATACGATGGCGCAACAGAATCGCGTTCAGGAGAGAGAAGAGCAACGCCACCCACGGCAGGCCCATTAACAACGGCACAATCGCGATTTCGAGAACCACCACCAGATAATTGGGATGGCTGACATATTTATATGGTCCGCGCTTCACTTTGTCGAAATGAGGCGCCGATATGATCCGCGTTGTCCACCAGCGACCGATGGAAGCCAAGGTCCAGACGCGCAGGATCTGGGTTCCGACAAAGAGTGCGAGTAGGATCGGATTCAGCTCTCGCAAAGGATCGACCAGTAGGAAGATAATCGCCAGCCACGCGCTGTGAAGGAAGATAAACCAGTGATAATGATCGGCGCCAAATTCCTCACCGCCTTCTGACAGCAAACGCTTGGTATTGCGGTTGGCATAGACAAGTTCGCCCAGCCGTTGCACGACGATATAGATCAAAACCCATGTGACGAGGGTCGGGGCCGTAGTGAAAATAGTGCCTAAATCATTCATCAATCTGCTCCTGCCGGGTCCAATATACCCAGCACGGATGTAAAGCCGGGGCCAAGCGCAGTCATCAAGATAGGTTTCTTAGGATTACCGCTGAGTATTTTTTCCAGCACAAACAGCACGGTCGGTGATGACATATTGCCATGATGTTTCAACACATCACGGGTGGCGGGTATGCCTGATAGATCTGGTGCAAAATAACCTTCCAACGCCTCAACAACGCGGCCGCCGCCGGGATGGCAAGCCGGTTCACCGAGGTCACCTTTCTCCAGACCCTGTTCGGCCAGAAAGTCGTCGCAAAAAGGAGTGAAATCCTTGGTCACAAAAGTCGGAATATCACGCGCCAAAACCAGATCAAATCCGGTTTCGCCAATGTCCCAACCCATCATGTCGCGCGTATCCGGCCAGGTCTTTTGCTCAAACGCCCGGAAGGACGGTCCATCGCCCTGCCAGCCTTTGCCAGTCAACACGGCCGCGGCACAACCATCGGCAAACAGCGCGGTGGCAATCATATTCTTTTTGTCGAATTGGCTATAATCGTAGGACAGGCTGCATAGCTCCAGCGAGATCATTAGGACATTCTGTCCGCCCCCCGCATCCGCCAGGTCATTGGCCAGCCTCAGCCCCAATATTCCGCCGGCACAACCATAGCCGAAAACCGGAACCGTCTGCACTGACTGGCGAAAGCCCATAGTCTCAATCAACCGGCTGGGGATAGATGGCGTCATCGTGCCGGTCGTGGAAATCATCATGATGACATCAATATCAACAGGTCGCAGTTCGGCTTTCGCCATTGCCGCCGCCGCCGACCGCTGGGCTAGCGCCCTGCCCACCTCATCATAGATTTGCGCGCGCTCCGGCCAGCTGCGCTGCTCCAGATAATAATCCGGATCCCGGGCAATATAACGATGATCAATCCCGCTATTGCCCAATATCTGCTTCAATCGCGCAGGCAAAGCAGCGCCGCGCGCCTTGGCCAGCACGGCCAGGACATCCTCTTGGCTGATCTTGTGGTCAGGAAGGGCGGTCGCGATGGATTTCAGTTGAGACATGGGGGGCATTCGCGCTGCATGGCTAAGCTGTTACACATAGCTGTTTCATAAACAAAAGAATAATCTCCACACTGCCCGAACGGACGTATCAATGATATTCCCGTTGCGAACTCAAGAAGATGAGCTAGCATAGCATATAACAGGGAAGGTAATAGAAATCGCCGGATTAGACTTGGCACTGGTCGATACGACAATACGGCTGCTCACGCTGGGTGGGCAGATCATGCTCATTGCCGTCTTGCTGGTCAGCCGGACGCGCCGGGATCTAAAAATATCACTGTTAGGCGTATTGATCAGCTCAATGGCCTATTTGATCAATTCATCGACCACGATGGCACCGCCCCTTCCCTGGCGCATACCGATTGATTTCCTCTCGATATCGACAACCGTATGGGCGTGGGTATTTGCGCATCAGCTTTTTGAGCGTCGCATTGCGGGGCCATTGCTCATCGCGGCGCCCATAGTGCTTACCATACTCTGGATCATCGCTTTCACTATACCGGCATGGCAATGGTTCACCTTTTATGCGATCCGTTTCCTTTCGCTCGCGCTGGTCATTCACCTGATCACCATCGCGCTTACTGGCCGAGCAGACGACCTGATTGAAAAGCGTCGACGCATCAGAATGTATCTGCCGATATTTGTGGGACTGCAGGTCGGCGGCGTTTTGACCTACGAGCTTTTCTTTGGGGCTACAGACAATGTGCCCAGTATCTCGGCGATCAACGCCATGCTGATCCTGATATTAGTGCTCGGCGCGGGCATGGCCGTGTTGACTGCAGATCGGGATTTGTTTGCAAAACCGGCCACCAACCAGCAGCCGATACGTCCCGTTTTAAATCTTTCACCATCGGAAACTGTGCTGCATGACAAGCTGATCGCGGCGATGGAGGAGGGACAGTATCGCGCGCCGTCGCTAACCATAGCAACGCTGGCTTCTCAATTGGATACGCAGGAACATCGATTGCGCGCGCTGATCAACAAACAGCTTGGTCATCGCAACTTTTCTTCCTTTCTCAACGGCTATCGAATCACCGAAGCCAAGGATAAACTGTCGGATCGAACGCATGTCGACTTACCAATTTTGACGATCGCAATGGATTTAGGCTATGGATCGCTCGCTCCGTTCAACCGGGCCTTTCGTGCGGAAACCGGCCTGACACCTAGTGATTTCCGCAAAGAAGCGATTGATCAAAACTGAAATAGTCTGATCATTTTCAAAATTGCACAGCATTTTTCAGCATTGCAGAGAGACGGATGCCGCTTTCTGTCACTTTGCCTTCATCGAACAACAAACGCATGTGATGGAGAATGTAATGCCTGAACTTTTTGATGCCATAGTGGACCATATGATTGGCGCCTTCACCTTTGATCTAGGGCGCTATCTGATTGCGGCGGGCACATTGTCTTTGATCCTATGGGCCTTTGGCAAATGGAGCGCGGTCCGGCGTATCCAATCTCGTAAAGCTGGTTTCGCTGACTATAAGCGCGAGTTTCTATCATCGATGCGAACAGTACTCGTTTTCGGTCTGACGACGATCAGCACGGTATTGCTTGAGGCATCGGGCTGGATCACCGTCATGACAGGCGAGATTCTCTGGCCGCTATTTGTTGTCCAGCTCTTGGCGATGATTGTCGCCCATGATGCATATTTCTATTGGATGCATCGCTGGCTCCACACGAAAACCATGTTCCGTTTCTCCCACCTGCATCATCATAAGTCACGCACACCGACGCCGTGGGCCGCTTACAGTTTCTCTTCCTTCGAGGCTATGGCCGAGGCTGCTTTTGTGCCGATCTATCTGTTCATCATCTCGATCCTGTTTGGCGGTATGTATCCTTTCGCGATCTTCCTGTTCCTCGCCCACATGATTCTTCGCAATGTTATGGGCCATGCAGGTGTAGAGCTTTTCCCCGCGGGATGGACACGCAACAAGTTTGTCGGCTGGATCACCACAACGACCCATCATGACCTTCACCATAGTCAGGGCAACAGCAATTTCGGCCTCTACTTCACATGGTGGGACCGCATGATGGGAACCGAGCATCCCGAATATGAAGCGCGCTTTGACGCCGTCGCGAAGCCGATCCGCCTTTCGGTTGGTGTCACCGCCAATATCTGCATCGCGGCCTTCTCCCTGCTCGCGGTCGCGACAACCACCAATTTGATCTGACAGCTTCGGTAGGAAAGGGTCTACCCCTTTCCTACAAGCCGCGGGATGTGGTAAGTATATATATGTTCAGGCTACATGCTGGAATTACACGGACCGCCAGTATGTTGCAGAGCAGCAGAAAAAATAATTTTTCCTGATTCTGTGTATATTGCGTATAAACTGGCACAGGCCTGTACAGTCAAAACCACCCTTACCTTATTGTTATAAAACACCTTTTCTCCTTCTTTGAAGATTATGTTGCACTGCAACATTTTTCCTTGACTTTGATGAATACCTTCCCTATTTGTGCACTGCAACAAACGAATGGAAGCAAAGATGGCTGATTTAAACACGACTGACAAACAGGCTGTTCCGGCTGCTGCAAAGCCCGCCAGCCTCTCTGCTGAAGCGGCTTATACAGCCGCTGCCTCAGCGAAATCCGTAGCTGCAGAAGCAGCACCTGCTCCAAAAGCAGCTGCCAAGCCAGCAACAACGACTGCACCAACAACCGCTACGGCTCCTGCCGCGAAAAAGCCGGTTGCTGCTGCTGCGACAAAGACATCGGCTTCAAAACCCGCTGCAAAGAAGCCTGCAGCAACCAAGGCGGCTCCTAAAAAGACTGTTACGAAGCGCAAAGCCGCTCCGAAACGTGCCGCCAGCACTGTGAAAAAGACTGTTAAAAAAGGAACGACCAAGATGACAACCGCAAAGAAAACGACCGTTAAGAAAACCGTTAAGAAAGCTGCTCCGAAAAAAGCGGCTCCAAAAGCGGCTACAACCAACAAGAAAGCTCTTCAGGACATGGCCGCTAAATTGCAGGCTCAGCTTGAAAAGCTGACCGTAACCGCTCAGGAACGCGCTAAAGAAGTTGCTGACCGCGCTGTTGAAGTTTCCAAAGACGCTGTTGAATTCAACCGTCTGAACGTTGAAACCCTTGTCGAAAGCGGCAAAATCACCGCTAAAGGTGCTCAGGAAATCGGCAAAACCAACGTCAAATATACCCGCGAAAACTTCGTGGAAGCCAGCAACGTTCTGAAAAGCTCTTTCAACGCTGCTACGCCAAAAGATTTCGTTGAAATGCAAGCTGACTTCATGCGCAGCGGCCTGGACCGGGTTATGGACCAGACGTCTAACAACATGGATGCCGTCACCAAATTGGCTGGCAAAGCGTATCAGCCAATCGCTGACCGCGTAAGCACCATCCGCAAGGAAATCAAGAAAGCCGCTTAAGCCGCTTTCATCGTCATGCAAAAGGCCGTTCCCTCGGGAGCGGCCTTTTTCTTTTGTGCCATGTTCGGACGGTTTGTCGTAAAATCATCGCCGACTTATCAATCCACCACTTGCCCTCAAGGGCAAAAATACCATATCTTGGAAAATATGATTAAAGCAGAGATTCTCTCCCTGACACCATCACAGGCCGACCCAATCCTTTTGCAGGACGGTGAAGACCTATGGTTACACCAATTTATGGCAGGGGATGGGGATGATGGTGACGGTTCCGATGACAATGGCACAGGCGATAGCGACGACACTGATCTCGGTATAGCAACCAAAACGCGGACCAAGACCAAGAAGCCCAATCCTTATAAAGTCCTGCTGCTCAACGACGACTACACGCCGATGGAATTTGTCGTGCTTGTCCTGAAGCGCTTTTTCCAGATGGATATTGATGAAGCCACAAGAGTGATGCTCCATGTCCACCAAAAGGGCGTCGGCATCTGTGGTACGTTCAGCTATGAAGTCGCCGAAACAAAGGTCACTCAGGTGATGGATTTCGCCAAGAAAAATCAGCATCCCTTGCAGTGCACTTTAGAAAAAGCCTGAACCGACACCCCAAACTTAAGGAATAAACTATGTCAGAGACCCCGGTCATCACCGTCGATATTGTCTCTGATGTGGTCTGTCCGTGGTGCATTATCGGCTATAAAAAGCTGGAACAAGCGATGCAGCGCTTTGAAGGCAGAGCAGAATTTGCGCTGGCCTGGCACGCCTTTGAACTAAACCCGAACATGCCGTCCGAGGGACAGGATATCAACGAGCATATGGCGCAGAAATATGGCGCTACGCCGGAGCAAAGCAAAGCTAATCGTGAACGGCTGCGCAATGCAGGCAGCGATCTCGATTTCGAGTTTAGCTATCATGAGAATATGCGGATGGTGAACACATTTGACGCCCACCGCGTGCTGCATTGGGCCGGAGAAACCGGCAAGCAAACCGCGCTTAAGCTGGCGTTGTTCAAAGCGCACTTTACCGATGGCAAAGATGTCAGTGATCATGAGATACTGATCGAGGTAGCTGGCTCCATCGGTCTGGATGAGAAACGCGTCCGTGACCTGTTGGGCAGCGACATGTTCGCCGCCGAGGTTCGCGCTGTCGAAACCCAGTGGCAAGACCGCTTCATTTCAGGGGTTCCCGCTTTTATCTTCAACAAGAAATTCATGGTCCCCGGCGCGCAAGACAGCGATGTCTTCGCCCAGATTATCGAGAATAAGGTACTGGCTGCCGCGGCCTAAACCATTTGGCGATTAGCGCTATTTGTCCTGCCCACCATCCACCGGTATAATTGCGCCCGTTATAAAACTGGCGCGCGGACTAAGCACATAAGCGGCGGCTGAGCCGATTTCTTCAGGCTTCCCGAAACGCTGGAGAGGCACTTCGCGTTTGATCCATCTCATTACGGAAGCCCCCTTTTCTCCATTGGCCCGCTTTTCCCAATCGCCGTCCGGGAAGATAATGTTACCCGGCGCGATCACATTAACGCGTACGCCCGATGGTCCGGCCACTGCGGCCAGTTCTTTACCAAGGTGGTTCATGGCCGCCTTGGCCGTGCCATATGTCAGCGGCGTTCCCAAACCGGAAAGGCCCGCGATCGAACTGATGAAGAGGATGGACCCTTCGCTCCTTGGCTGCATCACCCTCAAAGCCGCGCGAGAAAGAATGAACGCTGAATCAAGATTTTGGCTCATCCCGCCGCGCCAGGTGTCATCATCGACTTCGAAGCCAGGAGGGCAAGGATGCAAACCAACATTGGCCACAACACCCCACAGTGGTCCAAAGCTATGCTCAATATCGGCAACCATGGCATCAACCGTCGCGGTATCACGCAGATCGCCCGTTTGAGACCAGAGGCGATCGGCACCATAGATGTCAGCCAGTCGAGATTTCTCGGCTTGAAGTGCTTCCGCGCCGCGGGCCGCCATCGCTACCTTTGCACCTTCAGCCAAGCAGGCTTCGACAATTCCAAGACCAATACCGCGGCTTGCGCCTGCTACGAAAATGACCTTATCCTTTAATCCCAGATCCATCCTTATTTTCCTTTTGAAGGTTCATTTTTTGCTTGAGCCGGTGCTTATTTCTTAGGCGGCATCGGGAAGAAACCGGATGTCCGCTCGATATAATCGACATAATCCGGTCGGTTCTTGCGCAACGCATATTCCAACATCGGCGCACCGCTCCATTTTGTCAGTGTAAAGCTGAGGAATAAAGGCCCGATAATGGCTACCCAAACCGGCCAACCGACTTGAACAGCGACCAACCAAATGCCCCACCACGTACAGAAATCGCCAAAATAGTTGGGATGCCGGGTATAGCGCCAAAGCCCCGTGTCGAGCACCTTACCTTTGCTGGATGGATCCGCTTTGAATGTTTTGAGCTGCGCATCGCCAATGGTTTCAAAGGCTATCCCAATAATGGCCAGCGCTAGTCCAACCATGGCGATCGGACCAAGACCCTGGTCACCTGCTAATAAGATACCAATTTGCGCTGGCAAACAGACTACAAATAGCAACGGAATTTGTAAGATCCATGCTTTTACCAACGCCGTTTTGGCAAAGCTCCAACCTTTTTTCTTCATCGCCGTACCGATAATTTTTGTGTAGCGCGGGTCCTCACCTTCCTTGCTCCAGCGCAAGTAAAGATGCGTACCTAATCGCACACCCCAGGTTACCGTCAAACCGAATATCGTCCAACCGAGCCAACCAGCATTTTCCACCTGAAGAATCGACGCGCCGGCCATTATGGCCATCCCATAGGCCCAAAACGCGTCAATGAAGGACACATCCCGAATCTTTACGGAAACCAACCAGAGGACGATCATGACACCAACCAACAAGATGAAATTCTGGGCTAAAGCCAGCAGCAAGCTCATCCTTTTTCCTCCGTCCCGTCCCCGGTCGGCTTTGCATCCGGGTCGGTGTGCACAATATCATCCATCGCTTTGTTAGGATATTTAGGTGTCACGCTATGATAAAAACCGCTCACCTTTGCCATATCGGCCTCATAGTCTCCGGTTAGTTGGATCTCTGGACCCAGCCCGCCAGTTTTCTTGGCATAATCCATCATGCCGATGATCAGCGGCACTTTGGCTTTCAATGCTATATAGTAAAATCCCGTCCGCCATTGACGTACGTTACCGCGGGTTCCCTCGGGCGGGATAGTCAGGATGAAATCATCGCGCTTATTAAATTCCTCGACCATTGCATCGACCATATTCTGCGACTTGGAGCGATCGACCGGAATACCGCCCATTCGGCGCATCATGTCGCCAAAGGGCCATTTGAACAGCGTGTCTTTACCAATCCAATAGGATTTAAACTTCAGGCTGTTAGTCAGCCCGAAGAAATAGATAAAATCCCAGTTGCTGGTGTGCGGGGCAGCGATGATCACGCATTTACGCGGGACGGGGTTTTCTTGCACGGCTTTCCAGCCATTGATGTTATAAACGAACACAGAAAAGCGCCGGACAATTTCCGATAGCCAATTAGGTTTGATATTATTCTGCACGCTTCCCCCATTTGCGATCCTGCTCGCATATGTGAAATGACAATAGGTTCATTTCACTCAAGCGCAACGCCCGATATGGCAGACAAAATAGTTTGGGTTCAGCTTTTAGCAATCTGAAAAGTCTAGATTTTAAGCGGCTTGTAAAAATAGGGACAAAGATCATGAAATTATCGCCGCTAATGGCATCTACCATCTTCCTTTCGACCCTCTCTCTGCAGCCTGCTATAGCACAAAACCTGCCTGACTACGAACCAGAGGCATTGCCACAGGTTGACTATGCCGGTTTTCTTCAGCTGACCGAAGAACTCTCTGAATATCGCCAGGAACGGTTGGTCGATCTAAAAAAGTTTAATGCAATTGCGAAAAAACAGAATGCGATAATATTGGACAGCCGGTCTGCAGCAGCTTTTGCGCAGGGCCATATTGAAGGGGCCATCAATATACCTTTTTCGGATTTTACCGAAGAAAAGCTCACCAAGCTGCTAGGCGATAAAACACGCCCTATCCTGATCTACTGCAACAATAACTTCCGTGATGATATACCACCCATTCAGCTAAAACGCGCGCCGCTGGCCCTCAACATCCCCACATTCATCAATCTATATGGCTATGGGTATGAGAATATCCACGAGTTAAGCGGCGTTACCCATATGGCTGACCCGCTCGCCCGGTGGACAGGGACGCCTAGAACTCTCGCCATAAGTCCAGACCTATTGTCGCAAAAACCTATCGAGGATGCGACGCGCGCCAACTAGAAGGCTTTTCAAAGCTTCCTTGCCAGATTCCGCGCTGCGCCTTTTCAGCAGCCGCTTCCTCGCGCCCATATATTACACTGTCAAAATTTGCAGAGGACATCGCATGGCCTTGCTCGACTAGGCGTGCGCCCAAATCATCATCTCCGCTGGCACAGCTTACAATTGTCCGGCCATATTTGTCGCGCGCTCGGACTTCACAGTTGAAGCTACCATTGCGCAAAACCGCCGCTAAGCCCTGCCGCGCCGATTTCCCGCATGGCCAGTCTTTACCATTCGCGTCTTTGCAAGTTTGCCGATATTCTGGTGCATCGATCCCATAAATACGGAATTCTGTCGTGCCGTCTTTGAAACTATCACCATCAATGATTTTAACAGTTTTGCCGTTGACCGTGATGATTTCCGGGTCAATCGCCCAGCTGCTCAAGGCCCACGCCCCGCCAACGATCAGCAAAAGCAATATGATATTCTTGATATTTCGGAATGATTTACTGGCCATTATCGGTTCAACCTAGCCGATAATCCAATCTGCGCAATGCTGTAAGGAGGCGGTCCGTTAACCCGCTTGTTTCAGGGTCGGGTACTTCGAAACAATATGATCGAATACCGCCGGATGCAGGCTATGCACAAATTCACAGCCAAAAATATCACCATCGACCCAGCAAATCTTGCTCTCGATCGCGGCGAATGATGGCAAGGCCATAAAAATATTCTTCTCGCCGGTTAACCGGGTCATGCAGCGCATGCGAAATCCGCTCAGGGACAAATCCATGATCATCGCTTCAATCCGGCCAAGACCAGGCTCGCGCACCTCTGCAAGAATTTCAACGCCGGCACGGGTAGAAACCCGGTGATCGCCCCGCTTCAATTCTTTGTCCATTACCCGTTGATTAGCTTTATCGCTCGTCATCACCAAATCCCGAATTTATTCTTCTGCCAAAGCTTGGAAGCCAAGCCGATCAGGTGGCTGACACCCAGTTTAATATATTGGTCTTTAGTCATAGCAGCAGATAATTAGGTAAAGGTTAAAGTGCCCATTTGTTTGTTCGATTGATCGATCAGAATGATAGCTTAGGTTTTTTCCGGCTTCATAGGTGGCGATTGTCACAAAATCTGACCGTCATCACCTACAGAAATTTTGAATACCACTTTCCTACAGTAATATCAGTATGATAGATAGAAATAGGCTCTTTCTCAGTTTTGGATATAATTGCTCCCCTTTATGTCAGCGCTAAGACGAACCGGTGTGATTTGTGTGAACTTTGAGATCTTTTTTCATAGTTCGGTCACGCAAAAGGACATTGTGTACTTTGTGAACTTCACCCGAAATCGGTAGCGTTTTTGAATATCAACTAACGACCAATTAAACCGCCATCAAAATTGATCCTTGCCGCTTGTTCCATTCCTCTGCCAATAGGCGATCTGGATAAAGGGGACCAAAGCGCATGTTATCAGCAATCGGATTAATTGGCGGGCTCGCGCTGCTCATTTATATGACGGTAAAAGGCGTAAATATCTTGATCGCCGGACCGATTGCCGCCGCGATTGTTGCAGCAACCAGCGGGTTGGCGTGGTTACCACCGCTTGCTGCAGAAGGCGCTCCCGATTTCGCCACAGCCTATATGGATGGTTTTGTCAGCTTCTTCAAAAGCTGGTTCTTCATGTTCTTGCTCGGCGCGATATTCGGCGAAATCATGGGCGCTTCGGGAGCCGCTGCCAGTGTCGCCCACTGGATTATCGAGAAAATCGGTATCAAACATGCTGTACTTGCGGTGGTCGCCGCCTGCGCCGTTTTGACCTATGGCGGGGTAAGCGTTTTTATTGTCGCCTTTTCCGTCTACTCGCTGGCGGTGCACTTGTTCCGCGAGGCCAATTTACCGCGGCGCTTCATTCCGGCTGCCTTGGCTTTCGGGTCCGTGACTTTCACGATGACTACGGCTGGTAGCCCGGAAATCCAGAACCTGATCCCAATGGAATTTCTTGGCACCACTGCTTATGCGGGTTGGGAGGTCAGCCTTGTAGTCGCGGTCTTTATGGCGATTGCGGGTCATTTTTGGCTCAACTGGATGGTGAAGCGCGCCGTCGCCAGAGGTGAAACATTCGTCGGCCGCGAAACCGATGATACCAATACTGATTATGGCACCCTGCCCGGTCCGCTCTTGTGCCTGTTGCCGTTGGTAGCCGTACTCGGTATTTTCCTGATCTTCCAATATCCGCAAGATATGGGGCCGATTTCTGCCATATTGCCGCAAAACTCGCTCGACAAATGGGCACTGGTGGCGGCTCTCGGTTCCGGCGCGATTGTCGCGCTGGCCGTGGGATATCGAAAATTGCGTGCGATGCCAGAGGCCTTTTCGCGCGGCGCCACTAGCGCGGTGGTCGCGATCACCAATACCTGCGCCGTGGTCGGTTTTGGTGCGGTTGCCAAGCTATCACCCGCTTTTCAGGAAGCCTTGGTGATGGTGCAGAATATCCCGGGCAGCCCATTGATCGGCGCCGCGATTGCCGTGACCGTGATTGCTGGCCTGACCGGTTCAGCCTCAGGCGGCCAGACCATCGCTCTGCCCCTGATCGCTCCGCATTATCTCGACGTCGGCGCACAACCGGACGAACTGCACCGCGTGGTAGCAATCTCCTCCGGTGCACTCGATAGCTTGCCGCATAATGGCTATGTCGTGACCACAATCCGCGCGGTTTGCGGCGAGACGCACAAGGACGCCTATGGCGCGGTCGGGGCGCTCACTGTAGTGATACCGGTCATTGGCACGATCATGGCGGTGGCACTGTTTACGATGCTCTAGCCGTCATCCTAGTTCTTGACTGGTGAACCGACACGATAGACGAAGCCCAGAAACTTCCAGCCCACCCCTTCATATTCATAGGCCTGGTTGACATAGACCGTGCGTGGTTTGGTCGGATAATGGCCCCGGATATTCAGCGCACCATCTTCACCAATATCCGCGCTATCGATGACCGGAGACATCTTGGCGATGCTTGAAAAGTCGTCGGCAAATTTAAACGAACCCTCATAGGCCTTGTCCAGATCTTCAAGCGATATCTGCCGTTGAAAAGCGCCCGCCCCATTGTCGCGTAGCTTTTTCATCGTGCCGTCTGAAAGCGACTGTGCAAAGACCGTCATGGTTTCTCGAAACAGCTGTTTCTGCCTGTCAGCGGGCGGAACGTCACGATCGCTTCCAGCGGTTTTGAATCCCGCGGTATCTTTTTCGATCGCGTTGATCTGCCAACCGGAATCCGAGTCAATCAGGCGTAGTTTTAGGGGTATCTTGCTACCGCCTTCTGTCGTGATGGTGCCTTTCAACTCAGTAATCCCACCGGTCATCATCCGGCCGCCCCAGGATGCTTCCTTGATTTTATCCAAAGCATTGGCGGCGAGATAAGCTTGCAACTCTTCCTTGCTCGTCCCTGCCTTGAAATCATCCGACAGCAATGTGTAAGCCGCATCCATATCGTCATTCTGCACGGCAGCGAAAAAATCATCGCCGGCCTTAGTCACATCTCCGGTCAGCCAAAAAATGACGCCGACCAGAACGGAAATCCCGGCGACAATGCCGAGAACAACCTTCATCCATGTATTCATGATAACCCCCTCCAGCTTGCGACCCGAGTTGATTGTAAGAGCATGCAATAGCGCATAAAGCGATGAGCTCAGTGTCAGCGATCATCAAGGCTGACACCGCACCATAAATAAGGCAAGCTCATCGAATAGATAGGAAAAAAAAGATCAGGTTCTTAATGACAGTAATTACCCGACGATATACTCCCGGAGACAAACAGGCATATATCTCCCTCAATCTCGATTGGATTGAGGAATCCTTCAAGCTGGAACAAAGCGACCGGGACCAGCTGGAAAATCTGGAAGCAACGATCCTTGCACTGGGCGGACAGATCATTGTCGCAGAACTGGACCGAAAAGTGGTCGGAACCGGCGCGATTTTACCACCACATCATGATCCGCAAGATGGCCGCAAATGGTTGGAAATCGTGAAAATGGCGGCCCGGAAAGATTTGCGCGGCCAAGGCATTGGCCGTGCGGTGCTGGAAGCGCTAATTACCGAGGGGCGGACTATGGCCGCCGATGCCATCTGGCTAGAAACCAACAACGATCTGAAAGCCGCAATCCGTCTTTATGAACGATGCGGCTTTCAGCATTTATCCGGTGATGATCTATGGCCTACGCCTTATGCCCGCTGCAATGTGCAAATGATTCTGGCGTTATAGTCTCTATTTGAGCCGTTCGATCTTGCTTGCCGCCTCGTCAATAATCGCTGCGACATCCAGAATCTTCTCTGAACCCTTTTCCTCATCGGCAAGCCGGATGCGGATCGCGCTTTTCATATTGCCCATTGCGCGGCGTATCGAAGCACCGTCGGAGGCTTGATCCATTTGCGCAATGCCCTCTAGCCGAGCGAGAATATCAGCAATATGCTTTTCTTCCTCTGTCAGCAGAGCAGTTCCCGCGTCAGTGATTGAATAGATTTTCTTACCGCCATCATCGACTTGCTCATCAATCAGCTCCATTTCAGCCATCAGCGTCAGCGTCGGGTAAACAATCCCCGGACTGGGTGCATAGTGACCGCCAGTAAGCTCCTCAATCTGCTGGATCAGATCATAACCATGACGAGGCTCTTGCGAGATCAGGTGCAACAATACTAGCCGCAGCTCCCCGCGCTGGAAAACCCGCGCACGGCGCTTGGCTTTCGCCCCTTCAAAGGCAGCAGCGGCAAAGGCGCGAGCAAATTTCTGTCCATTCATAGCCCCCCAGCGCTTACCGCGCTGAGAGCGAGGTCCGCAATCATTATAGTTTGAGTATCGCATAAAATATCCTTCTTTTATATCTAAGCTGCTCCTAAGATATATCTTTATAAAGAATATGCAATGACGTCCTTTGCGAGAAATCGCTAAGAAACTAGAAAGGAAAGAAAATTTCTAAAATATGCGGAAAATATCTATTCTGGCTTCTTCGCTACACCGACGAAAGCGGGTCGTAGCAACCTGTCCTTGATCATGTAACCGGCCTGCATTTCTTGCACGACGGTGCCCGGTTCCTGCTCATCGGTTGGTACTTCGACCATTGCCTGATGCTGGTTAGGATCCAGCGGTAAGCCAACGGATGCAACACGTTTGATGCCGTTTTTCTCAAAAACGGTTTCCAGTTCCCGCCCGGTGGCTTCGATACCGCCAATCAGGCCTTTCCACTTCTCTTCATTCTTGATCTCGGTCGGAATGGCAGCGAGAGCGCGTTGCAGATTATCCGAAACGCTCAACATATCCCGAGCGAAGCCGGTTGCGGCATAGGCTTTGGCGTCTTGCGCATCTTTCTCTAACCGGCGGCGGACGTTCTGCGTTTCGGCCTGCGCATAGAGAACCTGCTGTTTGGCTTCGGCCAATTCATTTTCAAGGGCGGCGATGCGCTCTTCTTGCGAAGATTCATCCGAGGCCTGGTCACCGCCTTCTTTCAATGCCTCTGGAACACCGTCCAGCTCTGCGGCCGCGGCTTCGTCCAGTTTCGCATCTTCATTTTCTTGTGGCTTATTATCACTCATTATTTCGTCACTCATTTCAACAATCTGGACAGCGTTTGTGCTGTGAAATCTACCATGGGTACGACGCGGGCATAGTTCAAGCGGGTGGGACCAATAACCCCGACCACGCCGACCACTTGTCCATCGCCGTCTTTATAGGGGGCCGCTATCACAGATGAGCCGGAAAGGGAGAATAATTTATTCTCTGCACCGATAAATATTTTCGCCGCCTCTGCATCGCGGGCATTATCCAGCAAGCGGGCGATTTCCTGTTTACCCTCCAACTCGTCAAGCAGCTGCCTCACCCGATCGAGATCGTCCAGCGCCCCGTCTTCCAGCAGATTGGCCTGCCCGCGTACGATCAGGATAGGTCGTTCTGCCGGATCCTGAGTCCAGGTGACAAGGCCGCGCTGGACAAGATCTTCCGACGCTTTGTCAATCGCCGTCCGGCCGGCCTGAATATCGCGATCTATCCGGGACAAAGCCTGCGACAATGTTATCCCGCCATATTGTGCAGTAAGATAATTGCCAGCCTCTACCAATGCGGATTCCGATATGCCGATGGGCAGATCAAGCACGCGGTTTTCCACGCCGCCATCCTGTGACACCAGAATAGCGAGCCCCTGCCCTTCGGACAATTTTACAAAACTAAATTGTTTGAGCGTCGGTTCGCGCTTGGGCACCATGACCAGGCCAGCGCAAGACGACAGACCTGACAAGATGCTAGTAGTCGCGCGCAAGGCATCTTCGACCGGACCGCTCTCGCTAATCTGGCTCTCAATCGCATCGCGCTCCTCTCGCGAAGGCTCTGCTGCCTGCATCATACCGTCAACAAATAGCCGCAGTCCCAATTCGGTTGGCATCCGCCCGGCGCTGGTATGCGGTGCGGCGAGCAGACCAAGTTCTTCCAGATCCTGCATGACATTGCGGATCGAGGCTGGAGAAAGCTCGAGACCCGGCGCCTTGGATATGGTTCGCGAACCGACCGGTGCGCCACTATCCAGATAGGATTCCACCACCACGCGGAAGATATCGCGGGTCCGGTCGTTCATTTCGGTAATGGGCGTGGTTGTCATGGAAGGGTAGATAGATCATCCAACGGTTCGGCTCAACAATCGAGCACAGTAGTAGTTATTTTAAGCTCAGTTTTTTAGAATAGGTTATTGGCAAGTAGGATATCACGTTTTCTATGATATCGACTTCCCGTTGCACATCTCGCTGGCATTCTTTGGACAAATGCCGATGATCATCAACCCAGTTTGGATAAATAGTGTAGAATGGTATTGAATAGTCATCTCCGAACTTCAATATCACCGGCGGGCCTTCATTGGTAATCATGCTGCATATGTTGTTTCTCTCCCCCCGTTTTAGGGGCCAATCAATTTCAGCGAGCTTTTTTCGAACAGAGATATTTTCGAAGTTAGATAACTTGAATTTTTCGGACTTGAAGGAGTTGGCCATGTCAAAAGAGCACCCATGATCTCCGATCATACCATCATTGAACCATCGCACATGACCTGTTCCATCCGGTTCGATTTCGAAAACAGCTTTTTTCGAGCAGGCAGGCAAGCTTGATGGCCGTTCGAAAAATTCAATCGAGATTGAGATTGCCAAGCGTTTCAAAATTCTTTCTCGCTCGGCAAAGGAACTCTCGAAGAAGCTGCAACCTGTAGCTAGAACGAACAATCCCAATATTGAACTTCTAGCTCCCATTTTAAAAAACATAACATCCTCTGCTTGGCAGTTGTGGCGAGTCTAGCTATCCCACCCCTTCAAAACCACAGGAGAATCATCACATGCGCCCATCAGGACGCGCGCTCGACGAGATGCGCGCTATTTCTATCGAAACCGGATTTACCAAACATGCTGAAGGCTCCTGCCTGATTAGCTTTGGCGATACCAAAGTCATTTGCACCGCCAGTATCGAAGAGCGCATTCCACCATGGCTCCGCGGCAAGGGTGAAGGTTGGGTTACAGGCGAATATTCGATGCTGCCCCGCGCCACCAATACCCGCAATTCCCGCGAAGCGGCACGCGGCAAACAATCGGGCCGGACACAGGAAATTCAGCGCCTTATTGGTCGATCCCTGCGCGCCGTCGTCGATATGAAGAAACTCGGCGAACGTCAGATCACGGTAGATTGTGATGTTATACAGGCCGATGGCGGCACGCGGACCGCGTCGATCAGCGGCGCATGGGTAGCGCTGCGACTGGCGGTCAACGGTCTGCTCGATCAAAAGCTGATCAGCGAAGATCCGATTGAACAGAAAATCGCAGCCATCAGCTGCGGCATCTATAATGGCAATCCGGTGCTCGACCTTGACTATGACGAGGATAGCAATGCCGGGGCTGATGCCAATTTTGTTTTGACAGGAGATGGCAATATTGCCGAAGCGCAGGCTACGGCGGAAGGCGAGACATTTGATGACGAAGGCCTGATGCGATTGATGCGACTGGCCAAAATTGGCTGCGGGCAAATCTTTGAGGCACAGGACAAGGCAGTTTCCTGAGCGCATTGATGACCGAACGCCGCAAACTCTCGCCCGGCAAGCTGATCATTGCCAGTCATAATCAAGGCAAGGTGCGTGAGATACGCGCCTTGCTGGCTCCTTTTGGTATCGAACCGGTGTCGGCGGGAGAGCTGGATTTACCGGAACCAGAAGAGACTGGGACAACCTTTGCGGAAAACGCGTTGCTGAAAGCGCGAGCCAGTGCAGAGGGCGCCAATTGCGTGGCGCTGTCCGATGACAGCGGGCTTTGTGTTAGCGCGCTGGGCAATGCGCCGGGTGTCTATACCGCCGACTGGGCGGAAGCCGACACCTATGAGGGCGGACCCGGTCGCGATTGGTACATGGCGATGGGTAAGGTGGAAGGGAAGCTGGCCGAACTGGGGCCGGAGACTGATCGCAGCGCTCATTTTGTTTGCACTTTGGCCCTTGCTTGGCCTGATGGACATTCGGAAATATTCGAAGGTTCCGTGCAAGGCACTTTAGTTTGGCCGCCGCGCGGGACGCTGGGCTTTGGCTATGACCCCGTGTTCCAACCTATTGGTTTTAAACAAACTTTTGCCGAACTTGACCCCCAGCAGAAGCACGATATGAGTCATCGCGCCGATGCGTTTAACAAGCTCGTCAAAGCCTGTTTTGACTAAGTCCTCCGATTGATCAGGGGACGGTTCTGCCAATGAAATTGCCCGGCGGACTGTAGCGGCAGACCAAGACATCGCGTTGGCTGTTGCTGGCAATACCGCACCCGATCTTGGTCGTTCCACGCCAGATGATTTGCGTATAGTGGCCAACATCCTGCCACCGGCCGGTAGTGCTAACATCCGGGAAAGTACCCGCGACAAAAAAGCGTTTTTCGTTAATCCAGCCATCAACCATATCCTGGAATGAAAATGCTCCAGCCGTTCCCGCCCATAGATTCTCACCCTGATTGGGCCGCGAGGAGCCCGGGCTATGTTCGAAGCGGCCATTGGCAATCAGTGTCTCCGCATAATCCAGTGCTGCGGCGCTAAGCGCGGCATCAAGCTCGACTGCCGGAACACCGACTTCCGCGCGCGCAGAATTGTGCGCTGCCAACATGACTTGCAGCATCGTGCTGCCAGGCGGCGTTGGAGTAGGCGTCGGTGTCGGCGTTGGCGCTGGGGTGGGCGCCGGGGTAGGCGTGGGTGTAGGTGTTGGGGCCGGGGTAGGCGCAGGAGTTGGTGTAGGCGCAGGCGTTGGGGCCGGCGTAGGTGCTGGCGTCGGAGCCGGAGTAGGCGCTGGGCTGGGCGCCGGAGAGCCCGGCAAGGTTACATCCGGAGGACTTCCACTTTCGCCGCCACAACCAACCAAAAGTGCCAGCATTGCTGCTTGCACGAAATAGCGTCGATGCTTAGTGATCCGCTGATGCTTCATAACCCGTCCTCTCCCGTTTCAGCGAAGCAGATGGACCGTGACGAGATTGCACTCTATATTCACTGGCCGTTCTGCATCGCTAAATGTCCCTATTGCGACTTTAACAGCCACGTGCGTGATCAAGTCGATCATGACACATGGCGCAGCGCCCTCTTTCTCGATCTCAGACATGAATATAAAGTTAACCCAAGCCCTAGAATAAGCTCGGTTTTTTTCGGCGGCGGCACCCCGTCGCTCATGCCCCCTCGGCTCGTCGCGGACCTGATTGCGGAAGCAGATAAGCTGTGGGGCCTGATCGAGGGGTGCGAAATCACATTAGAAGCTAATCCTTCGTCGGTTGAGGCCAGTAAATTTGCAGATCTGGCATCTGCTGGCGTTAACCGGGTTTCCTTGGGATTACAGTCGCTTGATGACAAAACTCTGCAATTTCTGGGTCGCGCCCATGACGTCAAAGAGGGCCTCGCCGCGCTCGCAACGGCACAGCAGAATTTCGACCGCGTGAGTTTTGACCTGATTTATGCACGCCCCGGCCAATCCTTGCATGATTGGCAGTCGGAACTTGCACAAGCTCTCCGTTTTGGCACTGGCCATATGTCACTCTATCAGCTCACCATCGAACCCGGCACCCGCTTTGAAACACTGGTACGGACTGGGGAGCTTGTCCCTGCCGATGATGATCATTGTGCGGACTTATTTGATCTGACGCAGGAAATGACGACCGCGGCTGGCCTGCCAGCCTATGAGATTAGCAACCATGCCCGCATCGGTGAGGAGAGCCGCCACAACCTGACTTATTGGCGCTATGGAGATTATATCGGCATCGGTGCTGGTGCGCATGGACGGCGGCTTAAAAGCGCAACCGAGCGACACAAGAAGCCCGAAAACTTCCTGTCGGCGATTCAGCGTAACGGTAATGGTCTGAAAGTCGAACAGGCGCTGTCACCGGATGTGCGAGCGGCGGAGGCGCTGATGATGGGATTGCGGCTGGCCGAAGGTCTTGATTTGGCAGCGTTAGAAGCGAAAACCGGGCTGGCTATAGCGGAGATGATTGACAGTCAGGAAGTCTCAAAACTTGCCGAAATCGGACTTGTTGAAAGAACCGGTGATCAACTAACCATAACGTCCAGGGGCATGCCCCTACTCGATGCCATCTTACCGAAAATCATAGCTGACGTACTCCGCACTTGATGCGACTTCAATCCGCTTACACCAGTACAGAAACAGTTGGCGGGTTTTCTTAAACTTCTCGCATCGGGCAATCTGTTTGTGAGGTTACTCGCCAGCAACTATGTGAGGCAATCCGTTAGAATGAAATTCACTATTGTTGAGATATTTACGCAAAGTTGACGGTGCAATCAGTAAACACATGGTAATTTGCTGTGTGTAGGCCGGGCACCTCCGATCGATAGACGAGCGTAACTTCGATCTTCCCTTCACGCTGTAGAAAGGCCTGATTAGCCTTCTCAAAATCGCGTCCTTGCAATATTGAATTATGAAACTGCAACGCAGCTACCAATGCTTCGGCATTTGTATTGCATGAATTTGGACTAAGTTTTGTCGCGTGCCCGACGAAAAACATCACTACACTAAGAACAAAAAGCCCCCCGAAGAAAGCAATTAATAGATTTTCTGTAACTCTGTTCATGTTGGTGCAGTAACATAATTATTTTTCATTATGTTACATTATTTTACATAAAAATAAACATCCATAACCAGAGATTGGCAAGTATTTGACAATCTGCGATTTCGTCCGGAAAATTTTCGGAAGTTTTTGTTTCATTAGTGTTAGAGAAGGCACTCACAAAGACCATATTGTGATTTCTTGTTACTTTGAGTTCCAGACTTTGGTCCAGTCGATATGCTCAGGCCTGCACCGGTCAACATGAGCGGAACACAATAATCTGCATTTGGACTTTATCCATCAGCGCTGCTAGATTCTCCAGATGGAAACCGCCAACGCCCTCATTCAGGACTTTTCGCGCCATTTGCGCGAGGGTCGACGTCGTTCGCAGCATACGGTGCGCGCCTATATCACAACGGCTGAGCGGTTTTGCACTTTTCTAACAGAGCATCTCGGTGGCGCAGTAGGTGCCCCGCAAATCAAGGCGCTCCAGCAATCGGATATCCGCTCTTATCTCGCTTTTCGCCGCGCAGCCGAGTTGTCCAATAACAGCGCGGCGCGCGAGCTATCCGCAATTCGTGCATTCCTGAAGTTTGTCGGCGGTGACGGTAACCAGATACCAAAGATCAAAGGCCCCAAGGTCACGCGTGGTGTCCCCCGCCCTGCCTCCCCCGATGATATTATCGCAATGGCTGAGGATATTGCCGAAAGCGCGAGCAGCGATTGGGTTGGCGCCCGCGACTGGGCAGTCTTGTTGCTGCTCTATGGATCAGGCCTGCGGATCAGCGAAGCGCTCGATCTGACCGGCGATTTCCTGCCCTTGTCCGATACGCTGCGCGTGACCGGCAAGCGCGGAAAGACCCGGATCGTGCCCCTACTCCCCCAAGTGCGCGAAGCCATCGAATATTATATCGATATCTGCCCCCATGTGATGACCCCGGAGGAAGCCATATTCCGCGGCAAGCGAGGCGGGCAACTATCCCCCAACCTCATTCGCCGCGTAGTCCAACAGGCTCGCAGAAAGCTCGGCATATCAGACAAAACAACACCGCACGCCTTGCGCCACAGCTTCGCCACCCACTTGCTCGCCGGCGGTGCCGATTTGCGAAGCCTGCAAGAACTGCTCGGCCATGCAAGCTTGAGCAGTACGCAAGTTTACACGGCGGTGGACGCGGCCCATTTGCTGGATGTGTATCAGAACGCCCATCCGAGAGCTGGTTGAATTCGCCTCAACGCTTTGTCCGCTATGGGCGCAAAAGCGGACGTAATTTCTAGGAACTTAGCCTTCTCAAAAACGAAACTACTCCCCACAGCTATCAGCGTTTTTCTCCCGGTCGATATGATTTGACTGCTGTTCTCTTGATATCTTTTTCATCGAACCAGACCGGCTTAAGCTTTTGCTTAACGTACAGTCTTGCTTGATCGAAATAATGTGCAGATCCCGGATATCTACTCTGCCCATAGGCCATAACGGATCGCGCTTTCACCTTAGGGGCGAATTCCACTACGCTTACATAAGAATGGCCATGATTGCCGTAGCTTTTGCTGGACCCATTTTCGGTTTGGGTATTGAACGTCATGATCGCGCCCATATAAAACGGCGTACCTGGCGACGGTAGATCATTATGCGAAAGCGGCTCATTTGTTCTGCCGCTATGTTCCGATCTTTTCAGCCTGTTAAAATGACCATATGGGATCCGCCAGTCGCCGTGATATTTTTCCAAAAGCGCAGTTGCCTTTCGGAGCCGGCCGATCATCGGATAAGTGGAGTCATCGCCGCGAATGTGGAACATCGTGACATAGAGCGCAGCGCCAATTGAGTCAGCATCTGCCCGTTTATCCCAATCATTGAGGGTATTCAGCGCCTCCTTCAATTCTGGTTCCGCCTTTTTGCCGTCGGGTGAAAACTTTGTCCATTCCGCCTTTAGTTTCCCGATATCAGCAGCAGCGGTGGGTAAATACGTATCAAACGCAAATCGCGATAATTGTTCCAGCGAGACTTTTTCTTCCCCCGCAATCATTTGTCTGGATCGTTTTGCGATCGCTGTATCGCGATCAGATCCAAACATATATGCTGGGTAGTCAGTCTTTGTTGGATTGGTGCCGTCTGTTGTAAAAAAAGGCGAGCTGTTGGAATTTTGTAAATAGCCTGAATCCGGGTCTTCAACTTGGGGCAGGTCCGCGAGAGAGAAAAAACCCCGCCAGTCTGTTTCAGGATTGCTGCCGTCAACAGGTTTAGACCAATCCAACTGGGCACTGCGTATGGGAATGGCGCCGCCATAGACGTAAAATATATGTCCGTCCCGCCCAGCATAAATCAAATTATTATAGGTGATATTCATAGGTGCGATTGCACGTTTGAACTCAGGCAGAGTGCGCGCCTTACTCATATTAAAAAACTGCTCCAGCACGCCTCCTTCGGACAGCTTCGCCACTCTTAGCGCGAGGTGTTTGCCTTCTGGGCCGTCAAACAACGGACCGTGTCGGGATTTTTCAAAAACATAGTCTTGATGTTTGTTTCCATCCGGAGTGGCGACGGTAATTGTTTCGCTCCACTTTGACGTCATCAGTATCTGGCTACCATATTGATATGAGCCTGACGCCTTATCGACGAATTTCTCTTCATAGACATCGTTGATGTCAGGATCATTTGCGGTGATCGACCAACCCATTTCTCCATTATGTCCAGAAATCGGTAAGATCCCGATTCCATAAGCCAACTGACCCGAGACGTTCAGACCTTCGTCGCTGTGAAGAGACATTTCATAAGGCGCATCAAGCGGGATATGCGGGTTGATAAACAGCATGGGGTGTCCCGATGCGCTTTTGGAGGGTCCGATCGCCCACATGGTTGAAGCAAGATATCCGGAAAACGCAGCGAGAATATTGGGCTCCCCAATTTGTTTTTGGGTTTCCCCGTCAATACCCGAAACATGAAATAAACGATAACCAACCAAAGCATGCCACGGCTCAAAATGTGTGATCAATTTGGGTTTGATATCGGGCCGGGTCTTCAAAAAATAGTTCATGCCCTCTGCAAAAGCATCACAGAGCGCCTTAATTTCAGGTGGCGCTTTCAAATATTCCCGCCTGGAATGTCTTTCGATTTCCAGCTTTCTTAGAAAGATGTCCCACTGCAGCCAATCGGACCCGCTAACCGATGCAGCGCGCCCCAACAACTTTATGTAAGCCTGCTCCATGTAGTGAAATTCATCCTCGGCGCGCGCATAAGTGGCACCGAAAACAACACTGGCGTCCGTGGGTCCGAAAACATGCGGAACTCCAAATCCATCCCTGACGATTGTTACGTTTTCCGCCAAAGTAGGCTCATCTACGATTATATCTGAAACTGATTGGCTGTTAGGTCGAATTTCTGAACCGTGCAGAGCGCAGCTTCCCGACACCACCAGGAACGGCAGGATAACGGGCAAGCGAAATGTTCTGTATAGCATATACAAGCCTCTTTGTTTGGTCAGTTGAGTGCTGGTTAGACCAGAAGCGAGACGGTGGCGTCCGTTTGGATGCAGCGAGACGAAATAATCCTGCTGTGATTGTTTCGCTATGGACATCGATCCGGCTAAGTAGGATGAAACTACATCACTTAACCGGCGGCTATCTCTCCTTATGGATTCATCTCTCAATCTGAATGCCTGGAATTTGATCATCCTGATCGGGGCATTGCACGGATTGATGATCAGTTTGTTGCTGGTTTTGTCTGGAAAGAACCGCAAGTCTGGCAACATCATGTTGTCGTTGATGCTGCTATTCTACACCTTGCCTGTGTTGCGCGTGGTGTTGCATGATATGGGTTTCATAAGGTCGCTGGGTTACTCGTTTCTGTCCGTGGAACTGTTATACGGCCTCGGCCCATCGCTCTATCTCTACACAAAGACGCTCACCAATGCCCAGTTCCATCCAGGCAAGTTAGATTTGCTTCATTTTTTGCCGGTTGTGCTGGAAATCATCTACTATTCCAGCCCATTTTACCAACGGCACGAATTTTACTTTTTTGCCGAGTCCATTAATATCGACCATTTCATCTGGATGGTGGAACAAGCAGGAGCAATTATATCCGTTTTTTTCTATCTATTCCTTACAAATCGGATTTTGATGAAATACTCAAAATGGATCAGAGAAAACCATTCAGATATCCACAAAAGCACTTTAAGCTGGCTGCAGAAACCCGTATTTCTCTATACACTCTTTTTTATTCTATGGTTCAGTTTAAGGGCGATCGACGTCTTACAGTTCAGTGACAGCCTAGACATCTCAAACTACTATCCTTTCCTTCTTTTTCTGTCATTGGGCACTTATTGGATTGGTACACAAGGCTATCTGCATACGCAGATTTTAACGACCGGATTTGACGAAAGTCGAAGAAAAAATGCGGAGCAAAAAACTGATCGGGCGCAATTAAGCTCGTTATTTGAAGAACTTGAAAGGGTCATGTCTCAGGACAAACCCTATCTAGATAGCGATTTGAGCTTGACGGTTCTCGCTAACCACTTGCAGATAAACCAGAGATTGCTGTCAGAAGTAATCAACTCTCAGGCAGAAGTCAGTTTCTACGAATATATCACTGGGTATCGCATTGAAGCGTTCAAGCAATGCCTTCTGGCTAGTGGCGACCAGCTGCCCCTTATTAACCTCGCTTATGATTGCGGCTTTGGATCAAAAGCGACGTTCAATCATGCCTTTAAGAAAAACACCGGTGTGACTCCGTCTCAATATCGAAAAAGCCTGCAGAACCAGCGGGAGAGATGATGTGTTGAAGGAGAGATTCTCATTAAGAACCTAATGTCCGCTTTCGGGATCTAGCGGACATTCTCAATTCACCCCAACCGCCCTTCAATCGCATCCCAAATCATACCGGACGTGTCCGTGCCATTAAACTTATCTATCGCCACAATTCCTGTCGGCGAGGTCACGTTGATCTCGGTCAGCCATTTGCCGCCGATCACGTCGATGCCGACAAAGAGCAGACCAAGCCGTTTCAAATCGGGCCCCATTGCCGCGCAGATTTCTTTTTCGCGATCGGTCAGTCCAGCTGCTTCGGCATAACCTCCTTGCGCCAGGTTGGAACGGAACTCGCCTTTGCCGGGCTTGCGGTTGATCGCGCCTGCTACTTCGCCGTCGACCAATACGATGCGCTTGTCGCCTTCCTGCACTTCGGGAAGAAAGGGTTGGATCATATGGGGCTCTGGCCATGTCTGGTTAAAGACTTCGATTAAAGCGCTCAAATTGCTGCCGTCTTCCGGGATCAAGAAGATAGCTTTGCCGCCATTGCCGTGGAGTGGCTTCACGACAATACCACCATGTTCCTCCTGAAAAGCGCGAATTTCATCAATATTCCGTGAAACCAAAGTGGGCGGCATATATTTGGCGTAATCCAGCACATAGACTTTCTCCGGTGCATTGCGGACGGATACCGGATTGTTGACTACAAGCGTCTCATCCTCGATCCGCTCCAGCAAATGGGTTGCCGTGATATAACCGACATCAAAAGGCGGGTCTTGCCGCATCAGCACGACATCAATATCGCGACCAAGATCCAGTCGAACCTTCTCGCCAAATTCATAGTGATCGCCTTCGACTTGCTGCACCTTGACCGGGTGCGCGAGTGTTGTGAGACGGCCGGCTAGATAGGTCAGGTCTTTGACATCATAATGATACAGCCGGTGGCCGCGCTTCTGTGCCGCGATCATCAGGGCGAAGCTGCTATCGCCGCCAATATTGACTGTTTCCATGGGATCCATTTGCATGGCAATTTTCAGGGTCATAACGGCACTTTCTTACGTCATTGAGCTCAAGTCATTGGGATTGGCGGGATTAAAATCCATGCCAGACATTGGTTAAATGGGTCGGCAGACAGCGCGGCGCAACCAAAATCACATCGATGCGGGCATCTTCGCCATTTTGGCAATATTCCGGATAGAGGATTTCCGCCGCTGCGGCGACGCGTTTTAACCGATGATGATCGATTGCCGTTTCCAAGTCCGCTGCTTTCGTCCGCGCCTTCACCTCGACAAAGGCGACCAGACCGGCCCGCTTGGCAATGATATCAACTTCCCCCCGCACAGTCCGTGCGCGCTGTGCCAAAATTCTCCAGCCATGTAACCGCAGCCAACCCGCCGCAATGCTTTCTGCGCGCCGCCCTTGTTGCTCGGCCCGCTTGCGATTCATTTTTGACGTTCCGCCTTCCAGCGATTTGCTAGATCATAGAGCATTTTTCGGTCAGCACCGAAAGCGCGGGCAACTTCGCCTGCAGCCTTGGCTGCCGGCAGGCGTTCCAGAGCCAGACGCAAAGCCGCCTCAATATCTTCACTGCTAGCGGGTTCTGCCGCACCGGGCGGACCGATTACGACAACTATCTCGCCCTTTGGTTTCTCACTCGCATAACGATCGGCGAGCATGATCAGGCTCCCAGTTACTGTTTCTTCAAATTTTTTGGTGATTTCCCGAATCACAGCGACTTCCCGATCGCCCAAAATATTCAGCGCATCTGCGAGCATAGCGCCAAGGCGCGAGCCATTTTCGTAAAAAATAAGCGTCGCCTTCACCGGCTTCAATTCTGCCAAAACTTCCCCGCGCGCTTTCGTTTTGCTCGGCAAGAACCCTTCAAACAGAAACCGGTCGCTAGGCAATCCAGACAGGGTCAAAGCGGCGATGACAGCGCTTGGTCCGGGAACGGTCGTGACATGAATGCCGGCCGCCTGCGCGTCGCGCACCAGCTTGTAACCTGGATCAGAAATCAGCGGTGTACCGGCATCGCTCACAAGTGCGACAATTTTACATCCCATTGCGGCTAATATTTCATGCCGTTCCCGCTCCCCCTTATGGTCATTATAGACCACCATTTTCTTCTTTTTTTCTATATGATTCAGCAATTTACCGGTAACCCTTGAGTCCTCTACCAAAACAAGGTCAGCAGCCGACAAAATTTCTTCTGCGCGGCGGGACAAATCTCCGAGGTTGCCGATTGGTGTGGCGACGATATACAGGCCATGTTCAATGGGAGCAGACATAATGAAGGCCATGGCAGATAAATCGCGTATAGGACAGAGTGAAACAACGGACCTATCCACCATCCAAAGCGGGCGGCGCGGCCTGTTGAAATATGCCGGGCTCGCTTCCATCATTTTTCTGGCTGGTTGTGAAACGGTTGTGCCGCGCGGCGGCGACCGCGCACCAACGCCGACACCCACACCGCCGCCTGTGACCAGCGGTTTGCCATCAGACAAGACTCATCACCGGATCGCATTGCTGGTTCCATTGTCCGGTAAGAATGCGGGTGTTGGGCAATCCCTTGCCAACGCGACCACCATGGCGCTGCTCGATACCAAAGCGGGCAATATCCGCATGACCAATTATGATACCGCAAAAGGCGCGGGGGCGGCGGCGCGCAAAGCGGTTGCTGATGGCAATAAATTGATCATCGGCCCTCTACTCAGCGACAATGTCGTTGCGACCGCCAATATCGCCCGCCCGGCCGGCGTCCCCATCCTGAGCTTTTCCAATGATGCCGGTGTTGCGGGCAACAATGTATTTCTGCTTGGTCACATTCCATCACAATCTATTGATCGCGTTGTAGGCTATGCCAAATCGAAGGGCATGAGCCGCTTTGCAGCGCTGGTACCCAATGGCGTTTATGGCCAGCGAGCGTCATCGTCCTTGTTGCGCTCGGTTAAAGACGTGGGCGGAACGGTGGTATCAATCCAGAATTTCAACCGTGACTCCAAGTCTGTTGAGGCCGCTACCAAGAAGCTGTCTCAAAATGGTGAATTTGATGCTGTGCTGCTCGCTGACAATGGCTCCATGGCAATAAAGGCTGCGCCCTACATCCGAAAAAATGCTAGTGGTACCGCCAAGATACTCGGCACCGATTTGTGGAATACCAGCAGCAGCCTTGCCGGTGCCCCATCAATGCGTGGAGCTTGGTTTGCTAGCGTTTCAGATGGTCTATACCGGCAATATGCTGGCAAATATCGCAGCCGCTATGGCCGCGCGCCATTCCGGCTTTCCAGTCTGGGATATGACTCGGTTCTGCTCACTGTGAAAGTGGCGCAAAACTGGAAAGTAGGCACGCCCTTCCCGATCAAGCAATTGACTGATACCGGTGGGTTCATTGGCCTAGATGGCGTCTTTCGCTTCCGCCGCAACGGCATCTCAGAACGCGCGCTGGAAGTACAAGAGATCAAGAGCGGCAGCTTCACTGTAGTGGACGCGGCACCGAAGGGTTTTTAGGAGCTTGAGCACCATCCCAGCGAAGGCTGGAATGGTGCAGTATTCCAATTACCCAATCTGCTGACCGGTATCTTTCCAGTCCGCCAAAAATCCTTCAATGCCTTTGTCGGTCAGGACATGTTTAAACAAACCGCGAATGACATTCGGCGGCATTGTACCGACATCAGCACCGATCCGTGCTGATTCCAGGACATGGATCGGGTGCCGGATAGAGGCGACCAGAATCTCTGTATCAAAGGCATAATTGTCGTAGATCAAGCGAATGTCATCAATCAGCTTCATACCGTCAAAACCATTATCGTCATGTCGACCAACAAAGGGAGAGATAAAACTCGCGCCCGCCTTGGCGGCGAGCAACGCCTGATTGGCTGAAAAGCAAAGCGTCACATTGACCATCGTGCCATCACTCGTCAGGGCCTTGCAGGTTTTCAGGCCGTCAATGGTCAGTGGCACTTTGATGCAGACGTTGTCTGCAATCTTGCGCAGCACTTCAGCCTCTTTCATCATCGTTTCATGATCGAGCGCAACGACTTCGGCAGAAACGGGGCCATCGGTCAGTCCGCAAATCTCTTTGGTGACTTCCACAATGTCGCGGCCAGATTTCTTGATCAGCGACGGATTTGTGGTCACACCATCGACCATTCCCGTTGCCGCGAGATCGGCAATTTCAGCGGTATCGGCGGTATCAACGAAGAATTTCATGGACTTGTGCTCCTATAAGCGGGTGCAATGATTAAAGTTACGCAAGACCTAACCTTTTTTGGTCAAAGACGAAACAGATCACGAAATTAGCTTGTGCAGAAAGCTGTGGATAGCTTGGGGGCTATTAGTGGTCAAAATCCAATCAGCTCAAACCAAATATTCCGATCAGTACGGGATCATTGGTCGCTTGTGGATTGGCCCTAATCTTCGCTTCCTCGGCGCCGATTGCAAGATAGATAGCATCGCTGACCTTTGCTGTTACATCTTCGCTAATGTCTGCAAAATTGATATCGCTGACTTGAGAGAGCACAAGATTGATGATTTCATTGTCAAATAGGTTCAACCCTTTGCTAACGCCCGGCAACATCTGGGTAGCAAGCGACGTCCCAAGTTGGTTTTGCAGCAATGTTGTAGCAGCACGGTTACTGCCTTTGATAATCGCGGCGGCGTCGGCAATGCTCATACCCCTGATCGTGTCGGCTATAACAGGTGCAGCCAGCTCCGCCCCTTTCTCCGCCGCGCGATTTACTTGTTTAAGCAGACGTTTCTGGATCGGCTTTGATCGCAGCATCGCTGTCGCGATATTGGTCACACGCGTCCCGCCCAGTTTCTCTGGCACAGACAAGCGAGCAACCTGACTGTCAAAAAAACCATTGGGCTGTATCAATTGGGCGAAGGCATTTTGTGATGACAAGGTAAGCAAGCGTCTAATCGCATCGGTCAAACTAAATGCTGGAAGACTCGCACAGCCCGGTAATGCAAGCATGGTCACAGCGGCACCCGCGGCCAGAAATTTACGGCGTTCGATATTCTGCATGATTATAATCCCCTAATCCCTCTGCTCTCTCATAGCAGTTGGTGACGCAATCCCAAAGCATGCTTATATGGCAGGTATGAATCGCATAGATGCACCCATTAAAAACAGAGTAAGAGTGATATTGCTCAACGCTGCCCTGGGACCGCTTGACTACCGGGTGCCAGAAGGCATGACTGTGCTTCCTGGTTCGATTGTCATGGCTCCGCTCGGTCCGCGTAAAGTGCCAGGTGTGGTTTGGGATGCTGACAGCTTTCCAGTGGATGAAATTGACGCAAAGAAATTGCGCCCCCTCCTAGAGCTCCGCGATGTACCGCCTCTGTCTGCGCCGTTGCGACGGCTGATTGAATGGACCGCACGCTATTATTTCGCTTCTCCCGCTTCCGTCCTGCGGATGGTGTTGTCGAGCGGTGCAGCCTTTGCCGATAATCGCCCGATCACAGAATATCGGCTGAACGGCAATGCCCCGGCGCGCATGACGCCGCAGCGAGAACAGGCGCTGGAGAAACTCGCTGATGTACAAGGCACCGTTAGTGAGCTGGCTTTTAGGGCCGATGTCTCAATCGCAGTGATTAGAGGATTGGAAAAAGCGGGCGCGCTGGACAGCAGCCAGGCCTCTCCTTTTGCAGACATCGCGCGCCCCGACCCTGACTTCGCCAAGGTTGATCTGAGCGACAATCAAAATACGGTCAGTGAAACGCTAATCCAAGCGGTTCAGGACTCGGTTTTCCAACCTTATCTGCTGGATGGGGTGACGGGATCTGGCAAAACCGAAGTTTATTTCGAAGCAGTGGCCGAAGCTCTGCGTCAAGACAAACAAACCTTGGTCCTGCTCCCCGAAATCGCTCTCACCGAACCCTTTCTCGACCGGTTCAAAGCGCGCTTTGGTACCGAACCGGTTGCTTGGCATAGCGGGCTAAAACAATCCGACCGCAAGAGAAACTGGCGCGCGCTTGCCGATGGCGATGCGAAAGTCGTGGTCGGGGCAAGGTCAGCGTTGTTCCTGCCCTATAAAAACCTTGGCCTGATAATCGTTGATGAAGCTCATGAAGTTAGCTTCAAACAGGAGGATGGCGTGCGCTATCATGCCCGCGATGTCGCAGTGATGCGCGGACTATATGAGAAAATTCCGATCGTGCTGGCTTCTGCTACACCAGCGATTGAAAGTCGCCATCAGGTTGAACAGGGCAATTATGAGTTGCTAGAATTGCCCGCCCGCTTTGGTGCGGCTACTTTGCCAGAGATCCAAGCGCTTGATCTGACGCAAGATATTCCGGCACGCGGCTCTTGGCTGGCACCGACACTAATCAACGCGCTTGAAGAAAATTTGGGTAAGGGGGAACAATCCCTATTATTCCTCAACCGCCGGGGGTTTGCACCGCTGACATTGTGCCGGACCTGCGGCCACCGGATCAACTGCCCCAATTGCACAGCATGGATGGTCGAACACCGGCTGACCAAGCGCCTTGCCTGTCATCATTGCGGTCACGTCATGCCGCAACCGGAAAAATGCCCGGAATGCAGTGATGAAGATTCCCTTGTCGCTTGCGGTCCGGGCGTCGAGCGTATTTGCGACGAAGTAAAAATGCTATTTCCACAGGCGCGCACTGCCATTGTCACATCCGATACAATCTGGTCGCCGGCAAAGGCCGGTGAATTTGTTGCGCAGATGGAAGCTGGTGCGATTGATATCGTCGTCGGCACACAGCTTGTTACCAAAGGCTATCATTTTCCCAATCTGACTTTGGTGGGAGTGGTCGATGCCGATATCGGCTTGGAAGGTGGCGATCTGCGCGCGGCTGAACGAAGCTTCCAACAAATTTCACAGGTAGCGGGCCGCGCTGGTCGTGCCGAAAAACCGGGTCATGTCTATGTTCAGACACGTATGCCGGGTGCGGCCGTGATTCAGGCTTTGATAAAGGGCGATCGAGATGGGTTTTATGACGCAGAAACCGAATCCCGCCGCGCCGCCGCTGCGCCTCCCTTTTCAAGACTCGCCGCTGTTATCGTATCTTCCGAAGATAATGCAGAAGCGATTGAGGCCGCACGCCTGATCGGCCAGACAGCACCCAAGATTGAGGGTTTTGCGGTCTATGGCCCAGCGCCTGCTCCGCTTGCTATGCTTCGTGGGCGTCATCGGCATCGTTTGCTGATCCACGCGCACCGCTCGGTTGAGTTGCAGGATATCATGCACGAATGGCTCGAAAAGCTGGAATGGCCCAGAGCAGTCAGGGTGGGCGTTGATGTAGATCCCTACAGCTTTGTTTGATCTTGAAAAATGGAACAAAGTTATGCTCCGCACTTGATGCGGAGCCTAGGGTAATGGTAGCGCTGCTTCCACTCTGGGCGCTGCATCAAATGCGGAGCACGAAACACTAAAAGGTTACCGATGAACCGCTTTCTTAAATTTTTTGCTTTCACGCTTGCTGTTCTGTTCGCTGGCCCGGCCCATGCCGATCCCGCCGATATTAGCGCAGCCAGCCGATCTGTCGTGCGCGTTGTGCTAGCAGCCACCGATGGCGATAAAGTAGCCTTTGTCGGCCATGGTAGCGGGTTCGCAGTTGCTCCCGACAAGATTGTCACCAATGCCCATGTCGTTGAAATTGCCCGACAGGAAAAATCCGTTGTGATTGGCATTGTCCCTTCACAGGGCGGCACCAGCTATGGCGGCAAGGTCATCGCATATTCGCCCGGTAATGATCTGGCACTGATTCAGTTGCAGGATGGCGGAAGACTACCACCAATGACAGTTTTTAGCGGTCCGGTTGCGGATGGCGCGGATGTTGTCGCAGTTGGCTATCCGGGTTCGGTGGACAGGGCCCAGGGCCTCAACCTCGACGATCTTATTAATCCGATGTCACCGGTAAAAACGCGCGGTTCGGTATCAGGCGGACGCACGACGAAGCAATTTGACACGATATTGCACACAGCGCCTATTGCCAGCGGTAATAGCGGTGGTCCGCTGATCGACAATTGCGGCCGGATATTAGGTGCGAACAGCTTTGGATCGCTGTCAGACGGCAATGATGCGGAATTCGGATTTGCAGTATCCAGTCGCGAAATCCTCTCATTCTTGCGCAGGGCCGGCGTTAAAGTAGGGCTGACCGCTACGCCCTGCCGCTCTGCCGCTGATATCAGTTTGCAAGAACAGCGCCGCGAGGCCGCTGCCCGTGCAAAAATAGAGGCTGCTCAAAATGCCGAGACTGCGCAGCGACAACAGGCCGAAGCAAAGCTGCGGACGACCATCTCACAGGACATTATTGCCGAGCGAGAGAATCAGATGGCAATTGCCGCATTGATGCTGGTGCTGTCGCTGGTCGCAGTGGGCGGCGCAGGCTATCTTATGTTGCAGGACAAGCGCACCCCAGCGATCGGAACGGCAGGCGGCGCGGCATTACTATTGGTCGGTGCAATCCTCGTTTTTCTGTCCCGACCGGCTTTTAATGAAATTGACGACCGCGTCGCAGCTGCACTTAAGGAACAATTGCCTGATGAAAACGGCACGAATGGTGGGCAAAGTCTGGCCACTGCGGGTAAATATCAATGCCGCTTAAATGCCGAACGCAGCCGGATTACGGTATCTCAGACGGACTCTCTCGAGATTGACTGGGCAGATGGCGGATGTGTTAACGAACGCACCCAATATGGCCGCGATGGCGGCAAATGGTCCCGCATCTTTGTACCCAATCAAGAGCAAACCGTGACAATCAGTAGCTTTGATCCCAGCAGCGCTGAATTTACCACCGAGCGCTATCTTTTGGGACTATCGGCGATGACCAAAGCGCGCGAAATCCGCAAACAATATGGCAATAGAGCTTGCACTACCGATGAGAAAGCATTGTCGGACATCGCGGAAATGGTGAAAGCGATCCGTACCGAGCTACCCATGCAAACCAACGAGCGGTTGGTTTATGAATGCGAAAAATCTTCCGAATGATCGAAAGCCGACTATGATAGCAGATCGGCAGCGCAAATCAGCCATGCGCTTTGTGCTGCTGACTGTGTTCATCTATTCGGTAGGGTTCGGTATCATCATGCCGGTGTTGCCTGAGCTTATTCAGGAGCTGGAGGACGTTAGCCTCTCCGAAGCGACGATGATTGGCGGCTTTATAAGCGCCTCTTATGCACTGTTCCAGTTTCTCATGGGACCGTTGGTCGGCAATTTGGGAGATCGCTTTGGCCGCCGCCCTGTATTTCTGGTCTCCTTGCTCGCGTTCGGAATTGACTTTGCGCTGATGGGCTTTGCCACGTCGATTGTCTGGCTGTTCATAGGCCGATCCATTGCGGGTGGACTTGGTGCCATATTCGGGCCAGCCAATGCCGCCATGGCCGACATGTCGAGCGACGAAGATCGCGCCAAAAGCTTCGGTCTTGTCGGCGCAGCCTTTGGCATCGGTTTCATCGTCGGCCCGGCCTTGGGTGGCTTTTTGGGCGATTTTGGTACGCGCATCCCGTTTTTTGTGGCCGGCGGATTGGCCTTCCTCAATTTCATCTATGGCTGGTTTGCTTTTCCCGAAACAATGGCGCCAGAGCAGAAACGTAGTTTTGACTGGAAACGCGCCAATCCACTGGGCGCGCTCCTGAACCTACGCAAATTGCCTAACCTGCTGGGTGTCGCCGTGATCTATTTCCTGTGGATGCTCAGCAGTTCGATCTATCCGACCAGCTGGTCCTTTTTCGCCCCCGCGCAATATGGCTGGGATAGCAAGATGGTGGGATTATCGCTAACCTGTGTCGGCCTATCCATGGCACTGGTTCAGGCCTTTTTGATCGGTCGTTTTGTTACTGCGGTTGGTGAACGGAAAACCGCAATATTCGGCATATTTGTCGCCATAGTGATTTTTGCCGTCTACGTGCTGGTCGATGTTGGTTGGGTCGCGCTGTCCCTATGTCTGGTCGTTGGATTGCAAGGCATGGCAATGCCCAGCATCAACGCAATGATGTCCCGCCGCACACCAAGCAATATGCAGGGAGAATTACAGGGTTTTAACGGCAGCATGGCTGCGCTCGCCGCACTGATCGCGCCGCTGCTTTACAATGGCTCGCTTTCCTATTTCACTAGCGATGCAGCGCCATTCCGTTTCGTCGGTGCACCATTTTCAATTGCAGCATTTATCGGGCTGATCCCGCTAGTCCTGTTGATGACTATCAAGCCAGCACCGGACGATAAGGGTTAAGATGCCGGCTCAGGCCTGATTACCAAATATTTTCAGCGCTTCGGCTTCGAATGCTGTCATTGCCGCCATCCAGGGGCCAGGACCATAGCTGATGCGGGACACGCCCAGCTCAGCCAGCCGGGAGATGGATAGGCCATCCGGCATCATCATGACATTGACCGGCAAAACCGCTTTCTCGCAAATATCGCCAATTGATTTTTCATCCGCTGCAAAGGGAATGAAAAAGCTGCCTGCACCAGCATCGGCATAGGCCTGACAACGCTCCAGCGCTTTTTGGGCAAGCGCATCATCATGATCCGCCAATGGCGTCTGGATAAACAAATCCGTTCGGGCGTTGATGAATAAACCGGTATCAGCCGCTGCTTTAATGCGTCCGGCCTGTGCTGACACATCGCGCAGTCCACCCGCCGATAGATCCTGATCCTCAAGGTTAAGGCCAGCCACACCAGCCTCTTTCATCAACTGCGCATTTGCGCCAACAGCACCTGCGTCATCACCATATCCAGTTTCCAAATCGATACTGATTGGTACGTCTACCGCAGAGACAATATGCTTTGCATTAGTGAGCGCAAAATCAAATGGCAGTTTCTCACCATCCTCAAAGCCTTGTGCGCCAGCTACCGACAGGCTGCCTGTTGCTACAGCCTTAGCGCCGGCACGAACCGCGACTTGGGCGCTGCCTGCGTCCCAGATATTGTACAGGATCAATGGCTTGCCCGGTTGGTGCAGCTTAACAAATTGCGCGATCTTATCCGTCATTATGGGGCTTCCTTTTTAAGCAAACGTTCTTTTATCTCTAAGCCATAGGCATAGCCGCCCATGGTTCCATCGCTGCGCACCACCCGGTGGCAGGGTATCAGCACCGCGACATTATTCGCGCCATTGGCACTACCCACAGCGCGCACCGCCTTGGGTTTGCCGATGGCCGCCGCGATATCCGCATAGCTTCGCGTTTCGCCGAGTGGGATCTTCTGAAGCTGTTTCCACACGGCTTCCTGAAACGCCGTGCCCTGCACATCGAGCGGGATATGACTAAAGTCGCCGGGTTTCTCGACAGAGGCTGCAACCTCTGACAACAACTCCTGAAATGCATCATCTCCGGCTCGTAATTCTGCTTTGGGGAAACGAGCGTGTAGCTCTTCTTCGCCCTCGTTAAACGACAGGCAGCAGACACCCTTGTCTGTAGCCGCAACCATCATCATACCCAGCGAGGTTTCAACATTGGCCCATTGGATGGTGACCCCGGCCCCACCATTTTTCCATGCGCTTGCTTTCATGCCTAATCTCTTTTCATTGTCTGCGTAGAAACGCGATGCCGAACCATAGCCTGCATCATAAATGGCCTCAGTGACTGAAGCACCACCGTCCAACGCCTCTTTCACGCGTTCAGACCGCAGCGCCCGGCCATAGGCGGCGGGCGACAATCCCATTGCACGTTTAAAAATACGCTGCAAATGGGTCGGTGAATAGCTAGTTAGCACGCCCAGCTCGTCCAATGTCGGTGCTGTCTCGGCCATACGGATCGCGTCAATCACTGTCTTCACCGCGGCATCGTCGCGAGCGACATCCTTTGGCATACACCTTAGGCAGGCGCGCAGCCCTGCGGCTTCCGCTTGCTCTGGCTTGGCAAAGAAGCGCACATTCTCACGCTTCGGGTGGCGCGCGGCACAGGATGGACGGCAATAGATACCGGTGGTCAGCACACCGGTCACAAATTGGCCGTCAAAAGACCGATCACGTCGGGCCACGGCCTGCCATGCCTGTTCATTGTCTATGGGTCGACGATCAACCGTTTCATTGCTCATTGGTCAAATCTTTCCACCCGCGCGACGAAACAGCCATGCGCGGCGTTGTGTACATCTATATAGGCAACCTCATCCAGTTCAAACAGCTCTCTGATGGTTTTGTCCGCATCTCCGGGCATGGAGAGCCCGGCCGTCTTTAGCATCGCATCGGTCCCAAACGCCCGCATGCCCAAAGGGCGACCCTGGAATACCGGAGGTACTTCGTCTGTGTATCGCGCGGCCTTGGTCGCACTGGATCGCGCGTAGATCGCATAGCTGCTGCGATAGGGAGATTCGACGTCGTGCGAAACATGATGGAAAAGCAGCAATTCTTCACCTTCTTCCGCGTCTTCCAAAGAAACCCGGCAGGGAAAGCCCGGCTTGCTTGTGGCTTTGACGCTTACTGTTCTGCTCTCATTGGTTTTTTTGTGCGATGCCAAAGTTTCAGGACTGATACCGGTAATCTGATATGTCATTATTCATCTCCGTCTCGTTGATAAAATGACTTTTAGATCAGACCCGGGTCTGGCCGCTTCCCGTATCTTGCGATCAAAGCAAATTTCCTTTCAAACCTCCTACACTATCGTCGGCCAAAACCCGTTTCGTGCTGCAATAGAAAACCGCCAAAATCTGCCAAGTAAGAATCATTCCCAAAGCCATCTTGCATCGCAGCAAAATGGTTGCTAGACGCCGCCCATCCGAAGGCGAGATGCTGTTATTTTCGTCTGCCATCGGGCATAAATCACTTACCAGTTTTTTGGTCGATTTTCAGGCCAATAATTCAGGCACGGAGTAACGAACGCGTGGAGAATTCCAGCGGCATTAGGGCGAGTTTAGCGGGGCGTTACGCCACTGCGCTGTTCGCTTTGGCCACCGAAAATAAAGCCATCGAAAAAGTCGAATCAAGCCTTGGTGCACTCGGCGATGCGATGGGCGAATCGGACGACCTGAAAGCGCTGATCAGCAGCCCGGTCCTGTCTCGTGCCGACGCCGGAAAAGCAATTGCTGGCATCGCCAAGCAAATGAAGCTCGATGATCTCACCACCAATGTACTCGGTGTTCTCGCGGCCAATCGCCGGCTCGATCAGATGCCAGCCGTCATTCGCGCTTTCTCTACTTTGGCGTCCAGCCATCGCGGTGAAATCACGGCCGAAGTGACCTCTGCGCATCCGCTGGATGATGCACAGATTGATGCGCTTAAAGCGCAGCTCAAGAAACGTGTGGGAAGCGATGTCTCGGTTTCCACCTCCGTCGATCCGTCCATCCTGGGCGGTTTGGTTGTCAAAATTGGCAGTCAGATGATCGACAATTCAATTAAAACCCGTTTGAACACGCTATCTCAGGCCATGAAAGGCTAAAGGAAGAAACATGGATATTCGCGCAGCAGAAATTTCAAAGGTCATCAAGGACCAGATCGCCAATTTTGGCAACGAAGCCCAGGTTTCCGAAGTCGGAACCGTTTTGGCAGTTGGTGACGGCATCGCCCGTATCCACGGCCTTGACCAGGTGCAAGCCGGTGAGATGGTTGAATTCTCCAACGGCACACAGGGCATGGCGCTGAACCTTGAAGCCGACAATGTCGGTGTCGTGATCTTTGGTTCTGACGCAGACATTAAAGAAGGCGACGTTGTTAAACGGACCGGCACAATTGTGGACGTTCCCATCGGAAAAGAATTGCTCGGCCGCGTTGTTGACGGTCTTGGCAATCCTATTGACGGCAAGGGCCCGATCAAAACCAAAAAACGTAGCCGTGTTGAAGTCAAAGCGCCGGGTATTATCCCGCGTAAATCTGTGCACGAGCCTGTTCAAACCGGCCTGAAGGCGCTTGACGCGCTGGTTCCTGTTGGCCGTGGTCAACGCGAATTGATCATTGGTGACCGTCAGACCGGTAAAACCGCTGTCGCCATCGATACCTTTATCAACCAGAAAACAATCAATGCTGGTGATGACGAAGGCAAGAAACTTTACTGCATCTATGTTGCTGTGGGCCAGAAGCGCTCCACCGTTGCGCAGATCGTGCGTCAGCTCGAAGAAAACGGCGCGATGGAATATTCTATCGTTGTGGCCGCTTCTGCTTCCGAGCCTGCTCCGCTCCAATATCTTGCACCGTATACCGGTGTGACGATGGGCGAATATTTCCGCGATAACGGCATGCACGCCTGCATCGTTTATGACGATCTCTCCAAACAGGCTGTGGCTTATCGTCAGATGTCCTTGCTTCTGCGTCGTCCTCCTGGCCGTGAAGCTTATCCTGGTGACGTTTTCTATCTGCATAGTCGTTTGCTCGAACGCGCCGCGAAAATGAACGAAGATAATGGTTCTGGTTCCCTGACCGCATTGCCGATCATTGAAACACAGGCTGGTGACGTTTCGGCTTACATCCCAACCAACGTTATTTCGATTACCGATGGTCAGATCTTCCTCGAAACCGACCTGTTCAACCAGGGCATCCGTCCTGCGATTAACGTGGGTCTGTCAGTTTCTCGTGTGGGTTCCGCTGCACAGACGAAAGCGATGAAAAAGGTTTCCGGTTCGATTAAACTCGATCTCGCGCAATATCGTGAAATGGCGGCCTTTGCGCAGTTCGGTTCCGATCTTGATGCCTCGACCCAGAAATTGCTGGCACGCGGTGAACGTTTGACCCAGTTATTGAAACAGGCACAATTTTCTCCGCTGGCTTTTGAAGAGCAGACCGCTTCCATTTACGCTGGCACCAACGGCCATCTGGATGATGTCGCAGTGACCGATGTTGTGCGCTATGAAGAAGCGATGCTTGCTCATATGCGTTCCGACCATGCTGACATTTTGAAAACGATCCGTGAAAGCGGTGACTTGGCAAATGACACCAAGGAGAAGCTGGAAGCCGCATTGGCAGCGTTCGGCAAGAGCTTTGCCTAATGGCTTCACTTAAAGAACTTAAGGATCGGATCGGGTCGGTTAAATCGACCCAGAAGATCACCAAGGCCAAGAAGATGGTGGCCGCTGCCAAATTGCGCCGTGCGCAAATGGCAGCCGAAGCTGCGCGTCCTTATGCCAATGAAATGGCCAAGGTCATGTCTAGCCTTGCTGGTAAAGTGACAGTGGATGAAAATTCACCCAAACTTTTGGCTGGCACCGGCAAGGATCAGGTGCACCTTCTGGTTGTCGCAACCTCAGATCGCGGTCTGTGCGGTGCGTTTAACGCCAATATCGTCAAAGAAGCACGGTTGAAGGCTGAACAGCTGACCAAGGACGGTAAAACTGTCCTCTTCTATATGGTTGGCCGCAAAGGCATTCCGGTGATCAAACGGATCTATCCCGACCAGATATTGAAGCATTTCGACACGACCGAAGCAAAAACGCCCGGTTTTGAAGAAGCCAAAGCGATTGCAGCGGATTTGACGGCTCTGTTGGAAGAAGGCAAATTTGACGTTGCTCATCTCTTCTACTCGAAATTCAAATCAGCCTTATTGCAGGAACCAACAGTGCAGCAGATTATTCCTGTTGCTCTGGACACATCCGGTGACGAAGCATCAGGCGCATCGACAGAATATGAACCCGATGAGGAAGAAATCCTCACCGAGTTGCTGCCACGCAATCTGACCACCCAGCTTTTCGGCGCTTTGCTGGAAAATATGGCATCAGAACAAGGCGCGTCGATGACCGCAATGGACAACGCCACGCGCAATGCCGGCGACCTGATCGACAATCTGACAATTATTTATAACCGCAGCCGTCAGGCCGCGATTACCACCGAATTGATTGAAATTATCGCTGGCGCTGAAGCGCTCTAAAGCACGTACGCAAGGAAAGACAAATGGCAAATACCAACAATGTAGGCCGCATTTCACAGGTTATCGGCGCTGTCGTCGACGTAACCTTTGATACGGATATCCCGGCCATTCTCTCGGCTCTGGAAACCGACAATAATGGCAACCGGCTGGTGCTTGAGGTTGCTCAGCATCTTGGCGAAAACACCGTTCGTACCATCGCGATGGATGCGACCGAAGGTTTGACCCGCGGTCAGGAAGTGACCGACACCGGATCACAGATCATGATGCCAGTTGGCCCCGAAACGCTCGGCCGCATCATGAATGTTGTGGGTGAACCTATTGATGAGCTTGGCCCCATTGGCGCGAAAAGCACCGCACCGATCCACGCAGAAGCGCCTGCTTTTGTGGACCAGTCCACTGACAGTGAAATTCTCGTCACCGGTATTAAGGTTGTCGATCTGCTCGCACCTTATGCAAAGGGCGGTAAAATTGGCCTGTTCGGCGGTGCCGGCGTGGGTAAGACCGTGCTTATTCAGGAACTGATCAACAACATCGCCAAAGGCCATGGCGGTACATCCGTGTTCGCCGGCGTGGGTGAGCGTACCCGCGAAGGTAATGACCTTTATCACGAATTTCTCGACGCGAACGTTATCGCCAAGGGCGAAGACGGCAACGCAACCTCTGAAGGTTCCAAAGTGGCTCTCGTCTACGGTCAGATGAACGAGCCTCCAGGAGCGCGTGCTCGTGTTGCTCTGTCCGGTCTCACCATCGCGGAATATTTCCGTGACGTTGAAGGCCAGGACGTTTTGTTCTTCGTCGATAACATCTTCCGTTTCACGCAGGCTGGTTCGGAAGTGTCCGCGCTTCTTGGCCGTATTCCTTCGGCTGTGGGTTATCAGCCAACCCTGTCCACCGACATGGGTCAGCTGCAAGAGCGTATTACCTCTACCAACAAGGGTTCGATTACATCGGTTCAGGCGATTTACGTTCCTGCCGATGATTTGACCGACCCTGCACCGGCAACCAGCTTTGCCCACTTGGACGCAACCACCGTTTTGAACCGTGCGATTTCAGAGCTGGGTATCTACCCTGCTGTTGACCCGCTCGATTCAACATCCCGTGTTCTCGAGCCGCGCGTTGTGGGTCAGGAACATTATGATACGGCGCGCGCTGTTCAGGAAATCCTGCAGAAATATAAATCACTGCAAGATATTATCGCCATTCTCGGCATGGACGAGCTATCTGAAGAAGATAAGCTGGTCGTTGCCCGTGCGCGTAAAATTCAAAAATTCCTGTCACAACCTTTCCACGTTGCCGAAGTCTTTACCGGCATCAAAGGTAAGTTTGTTGATCTGGAAGACACGATCAAGTCATTCAAAGCGGTTGTGGACGGTGAATATGATCACCTTCCTGAAAATGCCTTCTACATGGTCGGCGGCATCGAAGAAGCGCTTGAAAAAGGCAAACAACTGGCAGCAGAAGCGGCCTAATCCATTCCCCCTCCCTCACGGGAGGGGAATAGGGACATTGATTGATGGCAAACCTACATTTCGAACTCGTAACCCCTGAAAAGCTCGTCCGGTCGGATGATGTGTATATGGTTGTTGTGCCCGGTACAGAGGGCGATTTTGGCGTGCTGGCGGGCCATGCGCCGTTTATGTCCACCATCCGCGATGCAGAGCTTTCTATCTACGCCAGCGAAGGCGCAGAAGCTGAAGTCATCACCGTTCAGGGCGGTTTTGCTGAAGTTAATGAAAAAGGCCTCACGGTATTGGCCGAGGCTGTTTCCTAAGCTTCCAATACCGTCGTCGCTTTGCGTTCGCTGCGCCACAAAAACAATCCACTTAACAAGATGAGACCGCCGCCCACCAAGGCGAGCGGATCAATAGCATCACCGAATATAAACACGCTGATCAAGGACGCGATGATCAGCTGTATATAGACTATCGGTGCAATCGCCGCCGCTGTCGTCCGCATCGTTGCCATATAAAGCAGGAAATGGCAGCTGGTTGCAGTAACAGCAACAATCGCGCAGCGCAGGATCACATCCCAGTCAGGTGCCCCCGGAACATACATCACCGGAACGAGAAAATGGCCGATAACAGAGGCGATGGACAGGAATATAGCTGCCCAAAAGGCTATGTAGAATTGCGCCGCGAATATTGAGCGCTGGCTGGATACCATGCGGTTGAGGATCAACATGGCAGCCATAGCCACCGCCGAAAATAGCGGCAATATCGCAACCCAGCCAAAGGCAGCAACATTGGGCCGCAGCATGATCAGCACCCCGCCAAAGGCGACAATCGTCGCCAGCCATGTCGCGGGTCGCATTTTTTCTTTCAAAAACCAACCGGAAAGCAATGCCGTAAGGATCGGATTGATAAAGGATATTGCCACCGCATCAGCCAACGGCATGATGTAAATGGCGGAAAAGAAGGTGATAGTCCCTATCGTCAAAGCAAAGCCGCGTGCGACATGCAGCCAAGGCCGGCTGATCTGAAAGCCCCCCTTGCCCTCTCGCCAATATAGGATCATGGCAAGGGCGACCGCACCAATCATAAAGCGCAGCGCCGCAACTGCGGGTGCTGGCCAGTCTCCCGCCATGGATTTAATGAATGCATCACCAATCGGAAAACCGGAAAAAGCTATAAGCGCCAGTAAGATACCGCTACCCGCTACCGTCTTTCCAATATTTTTATCCACCTGCAAAATCCGTCCGATCAAAATGAGGTCTGAGCCACCGATTGCAGGCTATTCGGCAAGAAACAACCTCCATTTTTCAGGTGTAAAAAATGTCCAAAGCCAAAACTGTCCCATCACCATTATCCAAACATTAACCATTTTCCTCGAAAGAGATGTCTGATGATTTGGGAACAAACTATTTCCGGCGGAGAGACATGAGCGCATTTGGCAAGAAAAATGGATTGGGTGGCGGAAGACCGTCATTTGGCGTCGCAAAACCTATGTCTGGCGGTGGAGGGTCAAAGCCTTCAAATCCTGAAGATCCGGATAAATCGGAAGGCGGGGATCAATTTCCTCCAATCGATGCTGTTCCCCTTCCTGGCGAACAGCAAGCCGCAGCGGCACCGGACAAAGACGATGCAATGTCGCGTCTCGCCGAACGTTCTCAACCAATGGCCGAAGCAGGCGACAAGGATGAAGGCTTTGGTGCGTCCGTCCACAAAATCAAAGAACAGGTGCTTCCACGACTTTTGGAGCGTGTTGATCCCGAAGCTGCAGCGACGCTCAATAAAGAGGAACTGACCGAAGAATTCCGCCCGATCATCATGGAAGTGTTGACCGAGCTGAAATTGACATTGAACCGGCGCGAGCAATTTGCACTTGAAAAAGTGCTCGTCGATGAACTGCTCGGCTTCGGACCGCTCGAAGAATTGCTCGGCAATCCAGATATTTCAGATATCATGGTGAACGGCCCGGAACAGACCTATATTGAGATCAAAGGTAAGCTGGAAATCGCGCCAATTAAATTCCGTGATGAAGAGCATCTCTTCCAAATCGCCCAACGGATTGTGAATCAGGTTGGCCGACGTGTTGACCAAACCACACCGCTTGCCGATGCGCGCCTTGCCGATGGTTCTCGTGTGAACGTCATCGTGCCACCGCTCAGCCTTAAAGGCACGGCTATCTCCATTCGTAAATTCTCGGATACACCGATTACGCTCGATATGATGCAGGGTTTTGGCTCAATGTCGACTGCCATGTGTACAGCGCTGAAAATTGCCGGTGCTTGCCGGTTCAACGTGGTCATTTCAGGCGGTACGGGTTCTGGTAAAACGACGATGCTCAATGCCATGTCGAAAATGATCGATCCCGGCGAACGTGTGCTGACCATTGAGGATGCTGCCGAGCTTCGCTTGCAACAACCCCATTGGCTGCCGCTCGAAACTCGTCCACCAAACCTTGAGGGCGAAGGCGCGATCACCATTGGTGACCTTGTGAAAAACGCCCTGCGTATGCGTCCTGACCGGATCATCCTGGGTGAGATTCGTGGCGCGGAATGTTTCGACCTTCTCGCTGCCATGAACACGGGCCATGATGGTTCCATGTGTACGCTTCACGCCAACTCTCCTCGCGAGTGTCTTGGTCGTATGGAAAACATGATTTTGATGGGTGACATTAAAATTCCGAAAGAAGCCATTTCACGCCAGATTGCAGAATCGGTTGATCTTATTGTGCAGGTGAAGCGTCTGCGCGATGGTTCACGTCGTACCACCAACATTACCGAAGTTATCGGAATGGAAGGCGACGTGATTGTGACGCAAGAATTGTTCAAATATCAATATCTGGACGAGGATGCCGACGGCAAGATTATCGGTGAATATCAGTCTTCCGGCCTGCGCCCTTATACGCTTGAAAAAGCGCGGCAATATGGATTTGAGCAGCCGTTGCTTGAGGCTTGCCTCTAAACAGCGACCTATTCGGTTGAGATAAATCCCAATCCGAAAGCCACTGAAATACCAAAGGTTAGTAAAGACGCGGCAGAAATAAACTGCCACGGCATGAAACCGACTTTGTTGATATCCTTGCGCTTGCTACGCCGCCTGTTTGCAACCTCTGAAACGACCGTGATAGTCGCTGCCACAGCACACACAACCATCCACTGCGGAACCATACAGACTTAGGCTTTATCAAGCATCTTAATGATGCCAGAAAAGTCCATGCCGCCTTGTTCTTCGCCTTCAGCATATTGGGCATAAAGCGCGGCGGCCTTTTCGCCCATGGGCACTTCAGCGCCGACACTCTCCGCCGCTTCCATCGCCAAACGCAAATCTTTCAGCATCAGGGCTGCTGCAAAACCGCCTTCATAGCCATTATCTGCCGGACTTTGCGGTCCAATGCCGGGAACCGGACAATAGCTGGTCATCGACCAGTTCTGGCCCGAAGCCTTGGATGAAATGTCGTAAAAATTTTGAAGATCGAGACCCAGTTTCTCGGCCATTTTAAACGTCTCGCAAGTGGCAATCATCGATGCGCCGAGCAGCATATTGTTACAGATTTTTGCCGCCTGCCCTGCACCATTGTCACCGGCATGGATCACTGCCTTGCCCATATCGGACAAAATCGGTTCGGCGCGCTTGAAAGCTTCCTCGCTGCCCCCAACCATGAAAGTCAGCGTGCCGCCATTGGCTGCTGCGATACCGCCAGAAACAGGCGCGTCCACGGGCAATATGCCCTTGGCTTTAGCCATTTCAGCAACATCGCGCGCGCTATCAACGTCTATGGTAGAACAATCAAGAACCAGCATTCCTGGTCCAGCGTTGATCACCACATCGTTGGCATAGACAGCTCGCACATGCTTGCCGGCTGGTAGCATGGTGACGACCGCTTCCATACCGCGCACAGCATCGGCCGCATCGCTGACCGGATGGCATCCTGCCTCTCCGGCTTTCGCTAGCGCTTCACCCGACAAATCAAAGGCGTGCACCTCATGGCCTGCTTTCGCCAGATTGGCGGCCATGCCGCCGCCCATATTGCCGAGACCGATAAATCCGATTTTCATGATTATTTCCCCGTCCAGTTGCCTGGGCGTTTCTCAATGAAGGCTTTCATGCCCTCTTTTTGATCTTCACTACCGAAAAGTCCGTGGAACAGGCGGCGTTCAAAGACGACGCCTTGCTGCAGGTTCATCTCAAAGGCGGCATTGACCATTTCTTTGGTGGCAATAGTTGCCAGTGGTGCCATGCCGGCAATCTCAGTTGCTGATTTAATAGCTTCGTCGATCAGGTCCGCAGCAGGCACAACCCGAGCAACAAGGCCGGAACGCTCTGCTTCCTCGGCTTTCATCATCCGACCAGTCAGGCACATTTCCATCGATTTCGCTTTACCAACAGCCCGCGTCATCCGCTGTGATCCGCCCATTCCGGGGGTCACGGCGAGCTTGATTTCCGGCTGACCAAAATTGGCATTATCACCTGCAATGATGAAATCGGCCATCATCGCTAACTCACAACCGCCGCCCAGCGCATAGCCTGCAACCGCGGCAATCCATGGTTTACGCGTCGCCACCACATCGTCATAGCCCGCGAAGAAATTGTCGCCATACATGTCGGCAAAACTCTGCTCAGCCATTTCTTTGATATCGGCACCAGCGGCAAAAGCTTTTTCCGAACCGGTAATCACCGCGCAGCGCTGACTATCATCGGCATCATAAGCGGAGAAAGCCGCTTTCAAATCTGCGAGCACTTGACTGTTCAGCGCGTTGAGCGCCTTTGGCCGGTTGAGCGTAATCAGCGTGACCGCATCACGCTGTTCAACCAATATTGTCTCATAATCTGCCATGTTTATTTCCTTGTTAAGCCAGCGGTACCCACTCTTCGTCCGCAGGCAGCGGAGCGAAAATGGCGTCGATCAGTTCATCACTCGTGTCTTCCGGTGTCGCGGGATCCCATTTGGGATCATTATCCTTGTCGACAATCAACGCTCGAACACCTTCGATAAAGTCATGCCGAACAAGCACGCGCGATCCGATACGATATTCATTCCGCATTTCATCGGCAAATGTCTCCATCGCCGCGCCTTCTTTCAGCTGACGGAGAGCTACCTTACAGGTTTGCGGGCTTTTCGTACCTAATGTGTCGCGCTCTTTCAGAGCCCAATCACTATCGTCCGCGTCCAGTGCGGCGAGAATTTCCTCATAGACATCGGAGGCAAAAAACTTGTCGATCTTATCGAGGTTGTCAGAAATCCGTGCGGCTGGAACAATGTCGGACAGCTGCCCCAATATCCCGTCAATCCGATCCGGATTTTCGCTGATCCGCTGCTTGGCTTCTTCCAAATTCTCGGATGGTACATAATGGGTCGCCAATCCCACTTCTTTGCATTCCGCGCCGTTTAGCCGTGCGCCCGTTAGCGCGAGAAACTGCCCCAAACGCCCTGCAAGCCGGGACAAGAACCAGCCACCACCGACATCGGGGAATAGACCAATACCTGTTTCCGGCATCGCAAAGCGTGTATTTTCGGTCGCAACGCGATATTTGGCTGGCTGGGAAATACCAACACCGCCACCCATTGTGATGCCGTCCATGAACGCAACCACAGGTTTGGAATATTCGAACAACAGATGGTTGAGCTGATATTCTTTATAAAAAAACTCGCGCCCTTCTTTGCCGTCCTTTTTGCCAGAGGCCTGCAGCATCGCAATATCGCCACCCGCACAAAACCCGCGACCTTCACTATGATCGATAATCACAGCTTCGACACTGTTATCGTCGCGCCATGCAATGAGCGTGTCGCGTATGGCTTCACACATAGCGAGATTGAGTGAGTGGATAACTTTCGGACGATTAAGGCTAATATGCCCAATGCGGCCGGTTTTCTTGATGATGAGATCTTCGGTCATTTTGTCTTTCTATTCTTGGGCCGACGCGATGGTCATTGCCGCAACATTTCACGCGAAACGATCATCCGCATGACTTGGTTGGTGCCTTCGAGGATCGAATGCACCCGCAAATCGCGCCAGAAGCGCTCGACGGGATAGTCCTGCAAATAGCCATAACCGCCAAAGAGCTGCAGCGCATCATTGACGATCTTGGAGCCACTATCAGTCGCTAGGCGCTTAGCCATAGCGGCGAATTTCGTTTTGTCCGGTGCGCCCTGTGTCACCTTAACTGCCGCCATATAAAGCAACGCACGCGAGGCTTCGAGATCGGTCGCCATATCGGCCAGCATGAACTGTGTGTTCTGGAAATCGCTGATGCTCTTCCCAAATTGCTTGCGTTCTTTGGTGTAAGCGACCGCTTCATCAAGGCAGCGCTGCGCCCCACCGAGCGAACAGGCACCGATATTCAACCGCCCACCGTCAAGACCTGCCATGGCGATGCGAAAACCCTCGCCCTCGCCACCCACACGGTTCTCAACCGGCACGCGAACGTTATCGAAATTGACCTGCGCAGTCGGTTGAGAATGCCAACCAAGCTTCTTCTCATTCGCACCAAAGCTGACACCTTCCATGTCTTTTTCGATAACTAAACATGTCACACCATTGGCGCCATCGTCCGAGGTTCGCGTCATTGTGACATAGACTTCATTCTCACCGCCGCCGGAGATAAACGCCTTCGATCCGCTCACGACATAATGATCGCCATCCCGCACAGCTTTGGTTTTCAGGGATGCCGCATCAGAACCTGCTCCCGGCTCGGTCAGGCAATAGCTGGATATTTTCTCCATGCTGATCAGATCAGACAGATATTTGTCCTTCACGGCCTGAGCGCCGAAAGTGTCAATCATCCACGACGCCATATTGTGGATGGAGATAAACGCGCTGGTCGAGGGGCAACCGTACGCCATGGCTTCCATGATGATCGCGCTTTCCAGCCGACCAAGGCCAATGCCGCCGGATTCCTCAGATACATAAATACCGCCAAAACCTAGCTCTGCGCTTTGTTTGATGACGTCGCGCGGAAAGATATGCTCTTCATCCCATTTACCGGCGTTCGGGGTAATCGCGTCGGCAGTAAATTTCTGGGCCATATCCTGAATGGCCAGTTGATCTTCTGTCAGCGAGAATTGGTCAGTCATTTCTTATCGTTCCATTTTTCTTTTAATACCCGCTCCGTGAACAGCCGGTTCAAAACACCTTCGTCGGTTCGCTCATACACAAGTTCTCGCGGAGTAGACCCCTTTATATGCGCCATGGCTGCGACCCTGCCGGTGCCGAGAAACCAGGTATCGGGTTCGGTTTGGGCAATGGGGTCGGCATAGGCCTCATCCATTGTGATGATCGTCCAACCATCGGCGATCAATCCGCGCACCAGATCATCAATGAACAGTGCCGCGATATCAGTCTCGTGCAGCAACAGCACATGCGCCGGAGAACGACCCGAAGATTGCACTGCGATATCGTCATAGAAATTGGCCGTATCCACCATCGTCTGGACATAGAGATCACGCAAGGCGTCCATATCCATCGCCTTGCCCTGCTTTGCGGCTTGCGAGGCGAGACTGTCTATGTGCCAGTCATAATTGTCGACCGTTATATAAGCGTTCATCAATCCGCGTTCCGACAGAGCTTTGCGCACCGCATCGCGCTTCTCGAGATCGCGGCGACCTTCGTCCAAATAGGGGAAACGGAACCACGGACGATAGCCGGGTCGGCCTTTCAGCCATTTTTCGGCTTCATCAATCTCCGCCACATAGTCTTCAACCGCCGTTTTCCAGAGCCACGGATGAGTCTTTGTGTGATTGCCAATCACATGGCCAGCGGCCACATAGGCACGGATACGGTCTTCACCGCCTTTGCCCGCCTCTTTGTCTAGGTTACCAGTTGTTACGAAAAAACCCGCTTGCTCAACGCCTGCCTCGGCCAGCGCTGCGATCAGCTTTATCGCACGCTCATCCGGGGTAAAAAAGCCGCCAGCATGACGCGGGATATCATCAAAACTAATCGCAATCTGCTTCTCAGCAGCAGCGGGATGAAGAGCGAAACCAATGCTCGCTATTAGGATCAATAAAAACCGCATCATCGCAGGACCATTGCTCTTCCTATGTCAGAAAGGCTTTTGTTTAAAAATATCGACAGAGACGGCGCTATGCCAGTTTCCGCATTACGTCACCAAACAGGTCTTCATCCGAAGGCAGTTCTTTGGAAACGGCCAATGGCTTGGATACCCAGGTTTCGTTGATCAGATCGCGCCACGTAATATTGTTATTCGTGCCATTGCCGCCCCAGCTACCACAGCCGAGCGAAAATGTCTGACGCATACCGTTCCACAAGTTACCGCTGTTCGAGGCTGATTGCGGTTGGTTGACCATCACGCGGGACGTGCGCGTTGCATCGGCAAGCTTCATGATATTCTCGTCTGAACGTGAATAGAGACCACAGCTATGCCCCTGCCCTTGATAGGCTTGGATATTGTTGGTCAATTCAATTGCCTCTTCGATATCAGCAGCACGATAAAGCGCCATGATAACGGTCAGCTTTTCTCCGGAGAAAGGAAATTCCGGACCAAAACCGGTTTCGGGTACGATGAAGAATGAGCGCCCTTCCGGTAAGTTGAAACCCGCCATACCAGCGATCTTCTCTGCTGGCTGAGCGACAATTGCTGTGTTGAATTTCCCATCGGGCCACAGCGCATCCTGCAGCTTCTGCTTTTCTTCTTCGTTGACGAGATAGCCACCCTGATGCTTCAACTTGTCTACCATCTCGTCATAAATCGCATCGACCAGAATCACGCTGTTGTCCGAGGAACAACTTGCCGCGAGGTCCAGTGTCTTGGAAATACGGATTTTTTCAGCGGCATCTTCCAGATCGGCGCTTTCGTCCACTGTAATAACAGCATTGCCAACACCGACGCCCAAAGCCGGCGTCCCGCTCGAATAGGCCGCAGTAACCATCGCACCACCGCCCGTAGCGAGCACGCGGTCACATTGCCGCATCAGCTCATTGGTCTTCTCAACTGACGGTACATCAATGCTGATCACAAGATCAGCCGGTGCGCCCATTTTAACAATGGCATCGCGCATCAGGTCGCAAATCATCTTGTTTGTCAGTTTGGCCCGGGGATGCGGCGCGACAATGATCGAGTTACGTCCCTTAACGGCGGAAATCGCCTTGATAACCGGCGTGGCTTCCGGATTAGTCGATGGGGACAAAGCGCCGATCACACCAACTGGCTTGGCGATTTTCACGATATTACGTTCGTGATCTTCCTCGATAATGCCAACAGATTTATCGTCGATAATGTCAAACAGGGTCGCCCGCGTTTTGCGGAAAATTTTCAGATATTTGCCGTCATAATTGCCCAGCTGTGTCTCATCCACCGTGTGCTGTGCAATTTTCTCAGCCACAGATTCTTCGGCAACTGCCCAAACCATGGCACGGATCAACTCATCCACCTGCTCCTGTGAGTAATTCTCGATCTGCTGCTGTGCTGCACGCGACCGCGCAACCAATTCGGCAACTTCTTCCACAATCGGATCCTGTGGGTTGGTGGTTGTGTCCAGCATATAAAGCTCCTGAAATTATGTTTCTGCCCGAATATCAACGAAAAGGGACTCGTTGAAACGGCTTGTTATTTGCCATTACATATAATTCACCGCCGATAAGCATGCAACGCCGCGCGCAATTAAATTACAAAAGCAACAGAGCGCTGCTGCGATACGCAATTGCATTAACAATCCGATTGCGCCTATCGTCAGCAAAATGAACCTTTCCACAACCATTCTATCGGCCAAATGACAACTGATGTTTTAGATAAAGCGCCGGTAGAGCCAACGCCGGTTCAACCGCCCATACTCGGCCAAAACCGGCCGATGGCTGGCATAATTACTCGATTAGCCGCGATGCTCTCGCTCGCTGTCATGTTTGCCTTTGTGAAATTGGCCGGACAACAGGGCGTGCACGTCACCGAGAGCCTCTTCTATCGGCAGTTAACCGCCATGCCTTTAATCTGTTTCCTGATCTGGCGCAGCGAAGCAGGATGGCCAGCGATAAAGTCTGACAAGCATAAACTCCATATTCTTCGATCTGCCTTGGGTATTTTTGCCATGGGCCTCAATTTCTGGGCCATGACGCTGTTACCGTTGGCTGATGCCACAACGATAAGCTTCACAGTCCCGATATTCGCAACGCTGTTCGCGGCCGTCATACTTCGCGAGAAAGTCGGTGTAAGGCGTTGGTCAGCAATCTTGATCGGTTTCATCGGCGTGTTGGTGGTTATCCAGCCGGGCGGTAACTTGATCCCCGCCTTTGGGGCGACCGTCGCGCTGATTGGTGCATTGGTCACGGCGTCGGTGACGCTTGTCATCCGGATGCTCGGCCGCACCGAAACTAGCATAGTTACGATATTCTGGTTCTCCGTCTACACGCTTCCGGCCTTGGCGGTTTGCGCATATATCTATGGCGGTGGACATGATGCCAAGACTTGGGCCTATTTGCTCGGCGTCGGCATATTCGGCGCGATTGGCCAGCTGACTATCACCCAATCATTGCGCTTTGCACCTGTGTCTACGATCATGCCGATGGACTATAGCGCTCTGCTTTGGGCGACGATCATCGGCATCATTGTCTTCAGCCAATGGCCCGGCCTGTCCATCCTGCTCGGCGCACCGATCATCATTGGTTCTGGCCTGTTCATCGCCTGGCGGGAGCATGTTCGAGAGACGCGTCAGGTTCACTCCAAAAACTGATAGCTTGGCAAGCGCTCCCAAAGCGCATAGCTTCCCTTTCAGGAGAGAGATATGTTCCATTTTTGGCACCGCATTGCAGCGCTATGGGCACTGGTAGCCTTTTCGAGCTTGGCAGCAGCCAATGAACCACCGCCCTCTATCCCCTATCCCCAGGTCACCATTTACGAAGCGGCCAAGATCATCACCATGGAACCGGGATATCCCGCAGCCCGCTACGTCGCGACAGCAGACGGGATTGTACTGGGACTGGGAGAATCCCTAGATGATCTGAACGCCTGGACCGAGGGCCGCGATGTCACAATAGACCGGCAATTTTCCAAAGACATCCTGATGCCCGGCTTTGTCGAACCGCATATCCACCCGATGCAAACGATCATGATGCTGCCTATCCCGTTCATCAGCCCTGAGTCTTGGGAGCTACCGGGAAAGACCTATCCGGCAGCGCGCGGCAAGGCGGCTTATGAAAAGCGGCTGCGTGAAGAATTGGGCAAAAGTCAGGACGAACTTTTTATCACCTGGGGCCATCACAAGCTATTTCACGGCGATATGGATCGCGCTTTGCTCGACCAGATAGCCCCCGATCGGGCAGTGGTTATCTGGCAGCGCAGTTTCCATGAAATTATCGCCAATTCCAAGGCGCTGGACCTGCTCGGCATCGGCACCGCCGACGCCTTCAAGGCTGCATTTGACAAGCCTCAGATAACGCCCGGCCATGCCGACTACGCCAGTGGTATCATCCACGAAACCGCTTTGTTCAACGGCATTGAAAAGCTCCGACCCTATCTCTTCTCGCCTGAAAAAGTGCAGCAGGGACTGGCCGATATGCGCCAGATGATGCTAGAAAACGGGGTGACGACCAGCGCTGATCTCGCCTTTGGCGGCTTTGGCGGCCCAGAGATGGAATCCAAGCTGTTTAAGAGCCTTTATGATCAGCCAATCATGCCGTCACGTATCCTTGCCATTCCGGTTGCGCCATTGATCACAGGTGATCCCAATGTCTGGCTGAAAGATATGAAAGCCAAATATGACAGCGATAAATTCTTCTTTTCCAACCGCGTGAAACTGTTCGCCGACGGTGCATTTTTTGCACAATATATGCAGATGAATCCACCTGGATATAGCGACGGTCATGAAGGCAAATGGCTGACTGAACCGGAAGAACTGCTGAAACAGACAGAACGGTTCTGGGACGCGGGCTGGCACCTCCATACCCATGTCAACGGGGACAAGGGCCTCGATGTGGTGCTTGATATCACCGAGAAACTAGCGGTCAAAAACGGTCAGGATATTGTCATGGAACATCTGGGCTATTCAACCGAAGCTCAGAACCGACGGATTGGGGAAATGGGCCTCTTTGTCTCTGCCCAACCCAATTATATCCGTATCCTCGGCGACACCTATGCCAAGACCGGCATGGGCCCTGACCGCGCAGCGCAAATGAGCCGGCTCGGCTCACTCGAACGCAAGGGCGTCCCGCTTGGCCTGCATAGCGACTTTAACATGGCACCCATTGACCCACTCTACCTCGCCTGGGTTGCGAGCAACCGGATCACGCTCGACGGCAATACCAAAGCCCCGGCCGAGCGACTATCGCTCGATAAAGCCCTGCGCGCCATCACCATCGAGGCCGCTCAGGTGATCGGGCTTGATGCAATGGTCGGCAGCATCGCAACCGGCAAGAAAGCTGATTTCACGGTGCTGGACAGTGACCCCTATGAAATGGGAGCAGCGCAATTGCAGGAAATCGGCATCAAAGGTGTGATATTCGAAGGCCGCTGGTTCCCCGCAGGTCAGGATTAGGCACGCCACAGCGACCGGAAGGACGTGACATGCAGTTGACCCAGACGCTCCACAGCGCCGCTGATACAAGGCCAGATCATCTGGCAACAGTTGATGGAGACCGGCGCAAAAGTTGGGCGGAGCTTAGGGAGCGCATCGCACGTCTGGCCGGCGCTCTGCAGGCTCTGGGTGTCGAGGCCGGCGACCGGGTTGCGATATTGGCACTCAATACAGACCGCTATACCGAATATATGTTTGCGGTCTGGTGGGCTGGCGGTGCAGTGGTGCCCATGAACACGCGATGGTCGGCGGCAGAGAATGTCTATTCGCTCAACGATTCACAGACGACCATCCTGTTTGTTGACCGTCATTTCGCCGCGATGATTGGAGATATCCGGGATCAGGCCGAAACCGTCTCCACCATCATCCACCTGGAGGAAGAGGATGTGCCAGAAGGTATGTTGTCCTTCGAGCAGCTGATTGCAGATCATGATCCCTGCCCCGATGCGTGCCGCAGTGGCGAAGATCTGGCAGGCCTGTTCTATACCGGCGGTACCACCGGTTTCCCCAAGGGCGTGATGGTTCCCCAACGGGCCCTGTGGTATAATAATATCGCTCTCGCCGGCATGGCCGGGTTCACCAGCGATTCCGTTTATCAGCACACCGCCCCGATGTTCCACATGGCCGATATCGCTTGCGGCGGGGCGGTTATGATGGCTGGCGGCACACATATCTATGTGCCTTCTTTCGAACCAGTTTCGATCCTCAGTGCGATTGAGGCCAATCAGGTGACTCATGTGTTGCTGGTCCCAACCATGCTAGGGATGATGCTGCAACATCCCGAGTTTGACGTGACCAAGCTCCGTTCGATGACGCACTATCTCTACGGCGCATCGCCCATGCCCGAGGGCCTGCTGCGCCACGCAATGGCGTTGCTGCCCGAAGTCAAATTTGCGCAGGCCTATGGCCAAACCGAGATGGCACCGCTGGTGTCGATTTTGAATTCAGTCGACCATGTGCTGGAAGGTGAGAAAGCAAAACAGATCCGCTCTGCCGGTCGCCCGGCCTGGGGCTGCGAAGTCAAGATCATTGACGAGCAAGGCAAGCCAGTCCCGCGCGGAACGGTCGGCGAAATTGCCGCGCGCAGCCCGGGTAACATGCTGGGCTACTGGAAGCAGCAAAAGCAGACCGCCTCGACGTTGGTTGATGGCTGGGTCCATACAGGAGACGGAGCCTATCAGGACAAGGATGGTTTCCTCTATATTGTCGATCGGATGAAGGACATGATAGTATCAGGCGGTGAGAATGTCTTCTCAGCCGAAGTAGAGAGCGCAATCTCCACCCATCCCGATGTCGCGGCAGTTGCCGTGGTTGGCATCCCTAGTGAACAATGGGGAGAATCTGTCCATGCGATTGTCATTCCCAAAGACAACACAACACCAGACGCACAGTCGATTATCAGCCATTGCAAGGACCAGATTGCCGGCTACAAATGTCCGCGTTCGATTGATTTTCGAAACGAGCCTTTCCCTCTATCCGGAGCCGGAAAAGTGCTGAAGCGCGAATTGCGGGCACCTTATTGGGAGGGGCAGGAACGGAGCGTAAACTAGACCTTTTGCGAGCAGCACTATCGCAGGAAAGACAACAGCTTTATCCTTTCATCTTTTCAAAAAGATCGACCAGCTCGCTAAATTTTTCTTTCTGATCCTCTTCGTTACCAGAGGATATAGCCTCGGCGACGCAGCAGGCCGCATGGTCTTTCAAAATCTGGCTCTCGACCTTCGACAAGGCCGATTTTACGGCCTGCATCTGGGTCAGGATATCCATACAATAGCGGTCTTCTTCGATCATCTTCGCAATTCCCCGCACCTGACCTTCAATCCGGTTCAGGCGGTTGAGCTTCGCGGTCATTTTGTCCTCACCCATATGTTACATTTCCTCGTATTTTGAAGCAGGTTATTCCCTAAGCAGTTAGCAGTTTGACGCTCATCCATAAAGCGATGGCCATCATGAACAAATTCTCGGTCAGCGAGACAAAGCCCAACGGCACGTTGCTATCGCCGCCGACACAGGCGCATTTCAACTCGCGCTTTTGGATATAGACGGCGTAGAATACCGATACTGCCCCGACCGTGCCGATGAACAGCGCGACCGGAATGGCAAGCCACATGGCCACGCCGGCAATCATCAACACACCCGCCAGAGCTTCGCCAAACGGATAAATATAGCCGTAGCGGATCCATCGTTTGGCGAGCAAATCGTAATTCAGAAACATCGTCGAGAAACTCTCGACATCGCGCAATTTAAGAAAAGCCAGAACGCACATGGAAAAGGCCACAAACCATTCAACCGTCCTCGCCGAAACCCATGATCCCGTTGCTACAAAGGCGGCCCCCATCGCCATCAGAAAAGTCATTGCGAACAACGCGATGACTGGCTGGTAACTGGTTTCACTCCGCTCATCTTTTGGCTTCGCCTTGCCAAAATGGACAAGCAGATCGTCATAACCGCCAATCCGCTTGCCATTGATAAATACTTGGGGCGTCGTCTCTACGCCCTTCTCTTCCTTAAAGGCATCAACCTGCTCCCGCGTGGCGAGATGATGGTCCACAACCTTAAAGCCCTGCCGTTCCAAAAGGTCTTTCGACTTTAGTCCATAGGGACAGAGATGCTCGTCCATGATCATGCGGTGCAGTTCAGCACTTTTATTTTCCATGACAATCATCCATATTGATATATACCATATAGGGGTATAGGGTATTTGTATGATAAAAAGCAACCTCGCACTATCGCGCCGGAAAATGATTGGCAGTCTTGCGGCGCTGGCTGGCACTTGCGCCCTGCCAATGCCCGCCTGGTCGATGGGCAAAATGAACGAACGGATTCGCAACGGCATGGATCAGTTGTCCGGGCCAGAAGTGGACCTGCATATCGGCAGCGGTCTTTTCAAAACCGGGGCGCGATCGGGACATGCTATTGCCGTTAATGGAACCGTACCCGGCCCGCTCATCCGTTTGCGCGAAGGACAGGATGTCCGCCTGAACGTGCACAATATGCTGAATGAGGACAGTTCGGTGCACTGGCATGGACTATTGCTGCCGTTCCAGTTTGATGGTGTTCCGGGTATCAGCTTCCCCGGTATAAAACCCGGTGCGCGTTTCACAGCACCGTTCAAGGTCCGCCAATCCGGTACCTATTGGTGGCACAGTCATAGCGGACTGCAAGAACAGATGGGTCAATACGGACCGTTGATCATTGATCCGGCCGGGGAAGATCCGATCCGTTATGACCGCGAACATGTGATCCTGCTCAGCGAATTTGCCGCGATGCACCCACATAAAATCATGAAAAAACTGAAGGTCTCTGAAGGTTATTTCAGTCGGCAAAAAACCACCGCAAGCGACAACTATGATTTCAGCGGTGAACAGCGGCGGATGTGGGGAGGAATGCGAATGATGCCGACCGATATTGCTGACGTATCTGCCCCGACTTACACCTATATGATAAACGGCCATGGCCCGGATGATGGTCTGGAATTGCCCTTCAAGTCCGGCGAACGGGTCAGGCTGCGGATCATCAACGGCAGCGCGATGACTTTCTTTAACATTCGCTTGCCCGGTCTACCGATGACGGTGGTGCAGGCAGATGGCCAGAATGTACAACCGGTTGAAGTCGATGAATTGCAAATCGGTGTGGCGGAAACCTATGATGTGATTGTCCAGCCAACCGCCGAAGGAGCTTTTGCAGTCGCGGCGGAATCAATGGATCGCAGTGGAATGGCGCAGGCCACGCTGACCTCGCAGCCCAGCGCAAAAGCGGCATTCCCGGCACTGCGTGACCCGCCGCTGCTTGGCATGACCGATATGGGGCATGGCGGCATGAATCACAGCGATGAGCCAGCCGCACCGATGGATCACTCCAAAATGAGCGGTGGTCAGATGGCCCACAGCAAGATGAACCACGGCACCCCTCAAACCGCAAATGCTACGACAGAGCATGAGATAGCAAATATGGGCGCGATGGATATGCGCGATACCAGCTTGCTGCCTGATACGGTCAAGGTCGGTCCGGGTATCGATATGGTCGCGATGAACCCCCAGGACCGCACTGGTTATCCCGGTCTCGGCCTCGACAATGTCCCGCACCGCGTCCTCAACTACCGCATGTTGAAATCGCTGGAAATGGACCATGACAAGCGCACGCCCGACCGGGAGATGCAATTGCACCTGACCGGCAATATGGAACGCTATATGTGGTCGTTCGACGGCAAGAAGATGAGCGCGGTCGGCGATGACCCGATCCGCTTTGGCCACAACGAGCGCGTGCGGGTGAAGCTGGTCAATGACACAATGATGGCCCACCCCATCCATCTCCACGGCATGTTTTTTGAAGTCGTCAATGGACAAGACCACCATCAGCCAAAGAAACATACGCTGATCGTGCAACCGGGCAGCAGCGCGACCTTTGATGTGACGACCGATGAACCAGGCGACTGGGCCTTTCACTGCCACCTGCTCTACCACATGCACGCCGGGATGATGCAGACGGTCAGCGTCGCATTTCCAAAGGACGCCTAATGCTTCGGATCATCGCAGCCACATTGGCGGTATCAACCGCAACTACGCCCATCATGGCCCAACATCAGGGTCATGGCTCACACCAAATGCAGGAGAACCCGCCAGCGAAATCCGAACCCGTTGATCACAGTCAAATGGATCATGGCCAGATGGATCACGGTACAGGCAACGCACCCCCGCCAACATCCGGTCCCGTTGATCAATCCGGCCCTCCGAGAGCCGCCGACGCGATCTGGGGGGCTGAGGCGATGCGCGCGTCCCGAAAAGCCCTTTATGACGAGCATGGCGATATGAAACTGTTCTGGTTTCAGGGCGACCGCGCCGAATATCGTGCCCGCGAAGGTGATAATGGCTATCTCTGGGACGTGCAGGGTTATTATGGTGGCGACATCAACAAATTCTGGTTCAAAAGCGAAGGCGAAGGCAGTTTTGGCGAACCAATTGAAGATGCCGAAATTCTAGCGCTTTACAGCCGCGCCATCGCGCCGTTTTTCGACCTGCAAGCCGGCATTCGTCAGGATTTAACGGGTCCGACCCGCACCCATGCGGCGGTCGGAATACAGGGTCTCGTGCCCTATATGTTCGAAGTCGATGCGGCGGTTTTCCTATCCGACAAAGGTGACCTGACCGCGCGCATCGAAGCGGAATATGACCAGCGCCTCACCCAGCGCTTGATCCTACAACCGCGTGCTGAAATCAACCTATCGGCGCAGGACATCCCCGAACTGGGAGTTGGTGCCGGAATTAACAATCTCGAACTTGGTTTGCGCCTGCGCTACGAAATCACTCCGGAATTCGCGCCCTATATCGGCGTTGAACAGGAATGGAAGCTGAGCGACAGCCGGGATTTCGCGCGCGCCGCCGGAGAAGATCCCAGCATCATCAATTATGTGGTCGGCCTGCGCTTCTGGTTTTAGCGATGACGAGCAACCGCTTCTCCCAAGCGCAGCTTAGTCAGGTTTTCGATAGATACTCATGACGGCGCCATTGCCGGTTGGGGCAGTCTTTACCAGCTTCAACTTTCCCATTTCAATGTCACTGCCAAATAACCGATTGCCGGAACCAACAATCACAGGAAATGTCCAAAGACGAAATTCATCGATCAGGTCCACAGCCAATAAAGACTGGATCAACTGCCAACTGCCGTGAATTTGCAGCAACGGGCCGTCCTGCCGTTTGAGCTTGCGAATCTCTGACAGGACATCGCCGGACAGCAATGTTGTATTTCGCCATTTCAAATCAATCTGGCCGGATGATGCGACATACACATGGCCATCATTCATGCTGGTGTCCTGATGATTAAAAAACATCTCATAAGTTTTCCGGCCAAGAAGCATGTCATAGGGGTTGGCCATCGCCTCCTTTTGTACTTGCTCCATGACCGGATCCCAGTAATCCGATGCCCAGCCGCCCGATGTGAAACCGCCTGAGCGATCTTCATCGGGCGACCGCACGGCCTGCATGACACCGTCGAGGGTGATGAAAGCCAGCGCTGCAATATCTCTCATATAATCACTTTCCTGAAGGCCATAACCAACAATAAGGACGTCACGCCCCTTGCTACATCGGCATGTCCATTGCCGGAGCCAGTTCTATAGTTCCGCCGATATCAAGGTGGGGAGATTTTTTGGTCATGACAATCGCAGCATCCTGACTTTCCGCTTGAATGATAGTGATTCCGGACAGCGGATTGGAACCGCCATCTTCCGTCACGCCATCAGAACTGACCGTTATCGATTGGCCAACGGGAAGTCCGCGATCTACCACTGCATCGCCAAGGCTATCCATCCATGCCATCCATTTTTGCATATGTTGCTGACCTTCTTCTGGTGTCATCGAGGTCTTGCCGCCGTGATAGGCCAAGATGAATTTCTGCATTTTATTCTCCTATTGGGGGTTTAGTGCGTGTCGAAGCGCCTTTATTGCGACAATCTAAATATGTTAAAGAACATTTTTAGATATCTTTTATGATGCTGTGACACGGAGAATATATACATGCCTTACAGCGCTGAACATAAGCAGCAAACACGCGCGAAGATCGTTGAATCCGCCCGGATCCTGTTTAACCGGCACGGATTTCAGGATGTTACCATCGACATGGTGATGGAGAATGCGGGCCTCACACGCGGCGGATTCTACAATCATTTCAAGACGAAAGAACAGCTCCATCACGCCGCAGTATCCAGCTTTCTTCATGGCCGCGGTGCTGAATGGCGAAAAGATGCCGGCGTTGATCCCAGTTCACCCGGGGAAGACATGGTCCGCCAAATGATATCCGGATATCTGTCTTCGGAACATTTGGGCGATATCGATGGACAATGCCCAATGATTGCCTTGCCTTCAGACATAGCCCGGTCCAATCCGCAGGTGCAGACGTCTTACTCTCAATTGCTGGAAGCGATGGTTGGATTGTTCGAGAACGGCATTGGTGAGAAAGGCGGTCAGTCGCGACAACGCGCCTTGTCACTGGCAGCCTTATGTGTGGGCGGCATGGTTGTTGCCAAATCACTACCCGATTCAGACTTGGCAGAAGAGGTGCGAAGTGCCGCGGAGAGTTTTGCTCTGGGACAATTGGCAAACTAAACCATTAGGATTCCGGTTCCTTAATTGACCCCGCGCTCCTTGCCTTCCCAATAAGGCGCGCGCAATTCGCGCCGCAAAATCTTACCCGACGCGTTGCGCGGAAGTTCCGCGATGACATCTACCGTCTTAGGTACCTTGAACCCGGCAATCCGCTCCCTCGCCCAGCTGATCACACTGTCCGCATCGATCTCGCCCGCGTCCGGCTTGGGCGAAACGACCGCCTTGACCGCTTCACCCCACTTTTCATCGGGGATACCGATGACGGCGACTTCGTTGACCTGCGGGTGTCCGAAGATCGCGTTTTCGACTTCTGCCGGATAGACATTTTCGCCGCCAGAGATGATCATGTCCTTCACCCGGTCCTTGATGTAGAAATAGCCGTCTTCATCCATGATCGCGGCATCGCCGGTGTAGAGCCAGCCGTCACTGTCGACTGTCTCGGCGGTCTTTTCAGGATTATTAAAATAATACAGCATGTTGAGGCCGGATCGTGTTGCGATTTCTCCGATGGTATTTGGCGGCACTTCTTCATGCTGCTCGTCAACAATGCGTAGCTCAACGCCTGGCAGCGGGATGCCAATGCCGCGCATCCGGTCATTCCCTGCTGGATCATGATCTTCCGGTGGGAGGATGCAAACCGTACCAGTGGTTTCGGTCATGCCATATTGCTGGCAAAATAAAGCCTGCGGCATAGTCTGGATGCATTGGCGCAGCAGTTCCAGCGGGATCGGCGCTGCACCATAGGTCACGGAACGCACGCTGGAAAAATCGGTGTCCTTCGCGCGCGGCCAGTTGACCAGCATTTGCAGCGCGGTCGGTACAAGGAAAAACTGATTGAGCCCCTTGTCCACGCAATCGAGCACAGTGTCGGGATGAAATTCGGGAATGACCATCATCGTTGCACCATTGTAAAAGGCTATCGGACCAATGCCGGATCCTGCAATATGCGCGCAGGGCATGACTGCCAACGTGCTGTCGTCCGGGCCAATATCAATCCAGGCATGTTCCGGATTGTTTTCCACAAGCGGACGCATTTTAAACAGATTGTCGTTGGCCAGCACCACGCCCTTTGGATTGCCGGTTGTACCGGATGTGTAGAGTTGCAACACGCCTTCCGCGGGATCGGTGGCGGGCAAGTCGCCTGGCTGGGTCTTGACCATCCACTCATCAAGCGATTGCAGGCCATCCGCCTCGCCTGCAACCAATATCGTTTTGACAGTACCCGTTTCGGCCGCCGCCTGTTTCGCGGTTTCGGCAAATTCCGGCTCGCAAATGACCAGCATCGCCTGCGCATCTTTAAGGACATAGGCAACTTCCGGGGCCGCAAGGCGCCAACCGATGGGTGCGATGACAGCGCCTGCCCGACTAGCGGCAGCAAATAAAGTGAAAAAGAGCGCGCTGTTCTTGCCGAGCCAGCAGATGCGGTCGCTTTTTTTAAGGCCTGAGCCGGTGAAGGCGCGCGCATAATCGGTTACGATCCGGTCGAGCTCGGCATAGGTGACCACCCCAGCGGCATCATCCAGCGCGATATTGTCCGGCAAACGCTCTGCCCAATAGGCAATGGATGATCCCATGCACCGGCGAATTTCTGGGGTTTCGTTTGACATGCCCGCTCCTTGATCTGTTTGGAGCGACGTTAAGCACTCGCTTAAATCAAGGCAAGCGGATTGACGTTACGGTAATCGAGCTAGTTGCGCCGGTAGATCAGGGACAGGTTATTCGCGGGCATTTCAACGAGATCAGTCCGAGTGAAGCCGTTATCCACGGCCAGCGCATCCATATCAGCGACTTCGCGGATACCCCAGCGCAGATTGCGGCTTTTGAGGCTGCGATCAAAGTCGAGATTGCCCCGTGCTGTCGGTGCATCACCGCGGAAATAAGGGCCATAGAGATAGAAAGTGCTACCGGGTTCGAGCAGCTGTGCGGCCTTCTCAAATAACCCGATAGACGCCTCCCACGGCGCGATATGAACCATGTTGATGCAAAGGATCGCGGCGGGTTTGGCGATATCCCAACTGGGCGCGAGCGCGTCAAGTTGCAGCGGCGGCAGGACATTGACCACCCCTGCTCGCTTGGTCCATGCGGCGATGGAGCGGCAGCCCTCGGGATCAGGATCGCTTGGCCGCCAAGTCAGGCTCGGAAATTTCTCACCGAAATAAACTGCATGCTCGCCGGTGCCGCTGGCGATTTCCAGCACGGTACCGGTATCGGGCAAGGCATCCCGCAATAGCGCGACTATGGCATCGCGGTTGCGCAGGGTGGCAGGGGCATGTTTTTCATCCTCCGGACCGGCTTGATCGCGGAACCATGGGGTGGAATCGCCTTCACCTGTCATCAAAGCTCTCCTGTATCGGTTGCCGCCGCCAGATCGCGGCGAGAAAACTGCCGATGACGACATGATAAACCGCCGAGATCGCGCTGGGAACCGGCGCGAGAGCCGCTTGCAGCGGGTTAGCAAATTGTGCGGCGAAGGCTGGCGTGGAGGCGAGGCTTGACCCCAGACCACTATTTTGCATGCCCACCTCGATACTGATCGTCCGGCGCTCGCCGATGCCGAAACCCAAAGCCTTGGTGATCAGATAACCCAGCCCGAAGCCGAAGACGTGGAGCAACAAGACCGCCAGCATCAATACACCAAAATGCTCCTCGATCAGGGCTTTGGAATTGGCGATAATTGCACCGACAATCAACACAATCACGATCACCGATGCGAGCGGAGAGACAATTGCGATCTTCTCCGTAGCTTTCGGAAAATAGCGGTTGAGCAATACGCCCGCGATCACCGGTAACAGCACAATCGAAACCATGTTGATGAACAAGTTCCATTGATCAATCTCCACAAATTTGCCCGCCAGCCAACCGGTGAGCAGCGGCGTCGCGACAACGGCAACCAGCGTCGAGGCCATGGTCATCGTCACCGACAGCGCCAGATTGGCATTAGCGAGATAGGCGACCACGTTAGACGCCGTGCCACCTGGGCAGCAGGACACAAGGATCAGTCCGACCGCCAACCCGGTTTCCAGATTGGTCAGCATCGCAATGGCTATTCCCGCTAGCGGCATGACAGTGAACTGCAATATCACGCCAGCAGCAACGCATTTGGGAATGCGGCCAATCCGCTTGAAATCATCAAAGGACAACGTCAGGCCCATGCCGAGCATGATGAGGCCCAGCATGACACTGATCAGCGGTTGGCCCAATGGCCGGAAACGACCGTCCACCACCCAAAGAAAATGCTCGGGTATAAACCAGGCCCAAGCGGTGCCGAGGACAGTCCACAACGCAAACAAGTTCGTTAAGCGCTGTATCATTCTGCCTCCCCCAAGCTAGACGTCAGTCAGCCTTCATTCGGCTGCTTCAGCATATTCCTCCGGTTCTTGCCAGACCAAAATCGGTTTGCGGGCAGCTTGTGTCTCGTCCAGCCGTCGACGCGGCGCAAAATGCGGCGCGGATTTGAGCAATTCGTCGCCAGCCTTGGCGCGTTCGGCCACCGACCGCAGGGCGCCGATAAACTGGTCAATTGCTGCCTTGCTTTCGGTTTCGGTTGGCTCGACCAGCATCGCGCCATGCACCACCAGCGGGAAATACATGGTCATGGGGTGATAGCCTTCGTCAATCAGCCCCTTTGCAAGATCAAGCGTGGTCAGGCCGTTGGCAAAGCCATTGTCCGAGAATAGGGCTTCATGCATGCACGGGCCAGATTTGGCGAACGGGGCTTCCAGAAGGTCTTCCATGCTACGCAGCACATAGTTCGCGTTGAGCACCGCGTCCTCGGACACCTGTTTCAGGCCATCGGCGCCATGGCTGAGCATATAGGTCAGTGCACGCGTAAACATGCCCATCTGGCCATGAAAGGCGACCATGCGGCCAAAGCTGCTTTCATGATGGTCCTCCGCAGTTTCTTCTTCGACCAAGTGAAAATGCCCGTCTTCGGATCTCTCCACGAACGGCAAGGGCGCATATGGCGCGAGCGCTTCTGAGAAAACCACAGGACCAGAACCCGGACCGCCACCGCCATGTGGTGTCGAGAAAGTTTTGTGCAAATTGATATGCATTGCATCAATGCCAAGATCGCCGGGACGGACACGGCCAACAATCGCGTTGAAATTCGCGCCATCGCAATAGACCAAACCGCCGGCATCGTGCACGGCATCGGAAATAGCTTTCATGTCCGGTTCGAACAGTCCGCAAGTATTAGGGTTAGTGATCATCACACCAGCGACATCGGGACCGAGCCGCGCTTTCAGCGCATCAAGGTCAACGCGGCCAGCTGCATTGGCGGGGATATCCTCAACCTTATATCCTGCAAAAGCAGCGGTCGCCGGATTGGTACCATGCGCACTTTCCGGTACCAAGATAACTTCACGGGCGTCGCCGCGCGCCTCAAGAGCGGAGCGAATGGCAAGAATACCGCATAGTTCGCCATGCGCACCCGCCTTAGGACTCATCGCCACAGCGGGCATGCCAGTCAGTGTTTTGAGCCAGTCCGCCAGTTGGTAAATTGTTTCCAGCGCGCCCTGCACACTATCAACGGGCTGCAATGGATGGATGTCGGAAAAGCCCTTCAAACGCGCCATTCTCTCGTTCAGCCGCGGGTTATGTTTCATGGTGCAACTACCCAAGGGGAACAGGCCGACATCAATCGCATAATTCTGACGGCTCAGCCGGGTGTAGTGACGCACCGCTTCCGCCTCGGACAGGCCGGGAATACTGATCGCTTCATCGCGGTCCAGACCGCCCAAGCGGCTTTCCACCGCCGGCGCTTCGGGCAGATCCACGCCACTGCGGTCCGGTGATCCGGTTTCAAATATCAGTGGTTCGTCAACCATCAACGCACGATTGCCGGTATGGGTTTTGAGCGCAGCTTGCTCTGGCATGACGATGTTTTCTTCCTGTTTGGTAGGACGGCCCTCAGTCAACATGTTCATGCCAATTCTCCTTCCAGAGCCGCCACTAGGGCTTCGACATCCTCATCACAGGTCGTCTCGGTGATCGCGACGATCAAGCCATGCGCCAGTTCACCGGCATCGGGATAGAGACGGCCCAAAGAGACACCAGCAAGGATTTTTTGATCCGCCAGCTTGCGGACAATCGGCCGCGTATCCTTATCAAGAACCAGCGTGAACTCATTGAAAAAACTGCCATTCAACAACGAGACGCCATCAATCTTCGTCAAGCGATCCACCGCAACAACAGCCTTTTTATGGTTCAACATAGCGAGTTCCCGAAGGCCCTTTTCACCGAGCAAGGTCATATGCGCGGTAAAGGCCAGCGCACAAAGGCCGCTATTGGTGCAGATATTCGATGTCGCCTTTTCACGGCGGATATGTTGTTCACGCGTCGACAGGGTCAGCACGAAACCGCGCTTACCCTCGGCATCTACCGTCTCGCCGCATAGCCGTCCTGGCATCTGGCGCACATATTTTTGCTTGCAGCCGAAAAGACCGACGTAGGGTCCGCCAAATTGCAAACCGACACCTAGTGATTGCCCCTCACCCACCACGATATCTGCGCCCATATCACCGGGTGCCTTGATCGCGCCCAGGGCGACAGGTTCGGTGACAACAGCGATCAACAATGCTTTGTGACTATGGGCTTTTTCGGCGAGAGCGGACATGTCGGATATCCGCCCTAATATGTCAGGATATTGAACGACGACACAGCTGGTATCATCATCAATCTGGTTCAGCAAATCCGCTCCATCAGTCGCCGCTTCCAAGGCTGGTACTTCGCTAACCAGTTGGTCTTTGGTAAAGCGCGCCATCGTCTTGGCCACCGACACATAATGCGGGTGCAGTCCAGAAGAGAGAATCGCCTTGCCGCGCTTGGTAATCCGCCGCGCCATGACAATCGCCTCCCAGCAAGCGGTGGAGCCATCATACATGGAGGCATTGGCAACATCGACACCAAACAGCCGTGCGACCTGTGTCTGAAACTCGAATAACGTCTGCAACGTTCCTTGCGCAATTTCCGGTTGATAGGGCGTGTAGGCGGTCAAAAACTCTCCGCGCTGGATGATGTGATCAACACTGGCCGGCACATGGTGGCGATAGGCCCCTGCCCCCAGGAAGAACGGCATATCACCGGCGGCCGAGTTATTCTTGGCCAGCTTCTTCATATGCGCCTCAACCGCCATTTCCCCGGCATGCATTGGCAAGTCACGGATCGGACCGTCAAGCTGCACTTCCTCCGGTACGTCGACGAACAGGTCGTCGATACTATTCGCACCAATGGTTGCCAACATATCCTGACGGTCATTTGGAGTTAGCGGTAGATAACGCATTTTCTTGTTCCTTAAATTCTAAAGTCCGTCGACGAATGCTTTGTAAGCTTTCTCATCCATCAGATCGTCTAGCTCAGATTTGTCGGACAGGGTCAGGCGGAAAAACCAGCCATCTTCTTCGGCAGAGCTGTTCACCAGCGCTGGTTCATCTTCCAACGCGTCATTCACTTCAACCACTGTTCCGGAAACGGCGGCATACACATCCGAGGCTGCTTTCACGGACTCGACCACTGCGGCATCATCGCCTTGTGCCAGCTCCGCACCGGTTTCGGGCGTTTCGACAAATACGATATCGCCCAGTTGTTCTTGCGCATAGTCGGTTATGCCCACAGTCGCGGTCTCGCCTTCGACGTCGACCCACTCATGCTCATCAGTAAAATATCGGCTCATAGTCTCGTCCTCTTCCCTCTTCTAAACGTCTATAATTTCGGTTTGCGGTGATAGTTATGCGGCACAAAGGGCATGTCTGCGACAGTGCAAGCTATCGGTTTACCGCGTTGTTCCACGGTGATTTCGGTACCTGTTTCGGCCAATTCCATTGGCACATAAGCCATCGCGATAGGTTTCTGCAGCGTCGGAGAAAAACCACCGCTGGTGACTGCACCAATGCTTTTGCCATCGGCATCGACCACGGTGGCGCCCTCACGGATGGGTTGGCGGCCGTTCACAAAAAGCCCCACACGCTTTTTATCGGCCTTGTTCGGATATTGCGCCAATACCCGCTCAGCACCGGCAAAATCACCTTCATCGCGCCGCGCTTTCGATAGCGCAAAGTTCAAATTCGCTTCCACCGGCAAGACATCCACATCCATATCATGGCCATAAAGCGGCAATCCCGCTTCCAGCCTCAGGCTGTCACGCGCGCCCAAACCAATCGGCTTGACCTCTTCCAGTGCACATAAAGCTGCGGCCAATTTCTCTGCATGTTCCGCGGGAACGCTGATCTCGAAACCATCTTCGCCAGTATAGCCAGAGCGGCTGATACCCATTGGAATATCACCCCACATAAAGGGCCCGGCTTCCATGAAATAAAGATCGGTTGGTACCGGCCAATTGGGCTGCATCGGTCTGATTTTCAGTCTTTTTAGTGCTTCACCAGCTTTCGGCCCCTGCAATGCCAGCAGTGCCTGATCTTCCATGTGAGTCAACGTCACACCAGATGGCAATTGAGCCTCAAAATAAGCGATATCATCATGCTTGGTTGCACCATTGACCACCAGATAGAGATTACGGCCGGTGTTGGTCACCATCAGGTCGTCCAATATACCGCCATCCTGCGCCAGCAACAGCGTGTAGCGAATTTTGCCGGCACCCAGAGCAGAGATGTTGCCAGGAACAATCGCCTCCAGCGCGTCTGCCGCACCTTCACCTTCCAACTGCACCTGCCCCATATGGCTGACGTCAAACAATCCAGCATTTTCGCGCGTCCACAGATGTTCAGCCATCACGCCTTCATATTGCACCGGCATTTCATAGCCGGCGAAGGGCACCATGCGCCCGCCAAGGTCGCGATGCAAGCTATCGAGCGGCAGTGTCTTTAATGTTTCGGTTTTGTCATCACTCATCAAAAATTCCGCCCGTCATAAGAGTACAGCTCACAGCAAAAGCCTGTAAAACTGCCCCCTCTGTCACGGAACCTGAGAGTTTCATGGCGCTAAATAAGCAGCCACTTACCCCTTCGGTGGTCTGTCCACGCTTTCGCGAAGATCGACTCTTTCCAGAGTGCCTGTGAAGCTTATGCGGTCCATCGGCCTGAGAGTTTCCGGGGCGGTTGCTCCTTCGGCGGCCAGTCTTTTTAGGAGTTTGGCGCTCTCCCGCACAGCTTCGTGATTTGCGCCTGTAAGGCTGTAATCAAAAGCAGGCAGAAGCGTGACCGAGCGCGCCATCGGAGTCAATGATTCGATGATAGGATGGCCTTTAAAAAGTTCAGGCAGTTTCCCGCTCGGCCAATTTCCATATCGCATCATTTTCATGGATATGAGCCCCCGGCTTATCCTCGGCGAGTAAATTCGCAATCGCTGTCGCCACTTCCCGCGCATCGATTGAACGATAGCGCCGTAACGAACCATGCAGCAGTCTATCCAGCAAAGGACTAGCAATGATGGCCAGGCTCTCGCCAAGGCGCGCATCATTGGAACGCTCCCCGCGCAGCAAGCCGGGACGAATGATATCGAGCCGATTAAAATCTTCTGCGCGCAGTAGTTGCTCTGCCTGCCCTTTGACTTTCAGGTAAAATCCTGACGCTTCGGCATTCGCCATGGTCGATGACACCGTAATAAATTGCCGCGCACCTACCGCTTTGGCGGCTTTTCCAACCGTTCCAACCAGATCACGATCAATAGCGGCAAAAGCCTCTTTCGATCCTGCCTTTTTCATTGTGGAACCAAGACAAGACACCGCCCGTCCGGCTTTGATAGACGCAATCACTTCCGGCCACTGCTCGGTCGGGGCAACATGAATTGTCGCCGCTCCATAATCCTTTTCCACAGGCTTGCGCATCAACAGATGTAGCCCCTCATCTCGCCCATCGGCGATCAACTTGCGGACCAGAAAATTGCCGATCAAGCCAGTTGCACCTGCAACTATTATAGATTCAGTCATTGCCTGCCCCAAAAATCTCTGCGTGTTTGTTGGTAGCATAGCGATCGGTCATACCTGCCATAAAATCGGCAATATACCGGATACGGTCCGGTTCTCCCGATGGTAGTGTAGCCGCCCAGCTTTCCGGCATCAGCGCCGGTTTATCCCGATAGGCCGTGACAAGATCAGCGACGACAACCCGCGCCTTGTCAGCGGCCTCCATCTGTTCCGGGTGGTTATAGAGATTGGCGTACATGAATGTCTTAAGCGTCCGCTCTTTCGCAGCCATGTCATCCGAAAACCCGCCGATCATCAAACCAGCACCGCGCACATCATCTGCCGTTTCGACACCAGTCTCCTTGATCCGCTGGACCGTGGTTTCGATGACGTTGTTCACCATCAAGCCAATTTGATCACGGATCAATTCCGGTACCAGCCGATCCCGTTCGATATCCGGAAAGCGCGTGCAGATATCGGACCAGCGTTCGGCGATAAAGGGTAATGTCAGCAGCTGGTCAATACTCAGCAGCCCTGCCCTGATCCCGTCATCAATATCATGATTATCATAGGCAATATCATCGGCCACCGCGGCAATCTGCGCCTCTAGCGACGGCCAGCTATTCAGATCCAAATCCATCGGCGCATTGGCTTCTGCCATAGCCCAAGTCGGCGTGGACACCGGACCATTATGCTTGGCAAGCCCCTCCAGCATTTCCCACGTCAGGTTCAGGCCATCCCAACGGGGATAAGGTCGCTCCAATTTTGTCAGCGTTCGGATCGTCTGTGCATTATGGTCAAAACCACCATGGTCAGCCAGTGCGTCTTCCAAAGCATCTTCGCCAGCATGACCAAAAGGCGGATGGCCAATATCATGGGCCAGACAAAGCGCTTCGGTCAAATCTTCGTTGAGCCCCAGCGAGCGAGCAATCGTCCGGCCGATCTGCGCCACTTCCAGACTATGGGTCAGGCGAACGCGGAAATGATCGCCATCGGGCGCAACAAAAACCTGCGTTTTGTGGCGCAGGCGGCGAAAGGATATCGAGTGGATGATCCGGTCGCGATCGCGCTGAAAATCATCACGGGGTCCTCGCACGCTGCCGTCATTTTCAGCGCGTCCTTCATCATAGCGCCGTCCGCGGCTTTGACGCGGGTCGCTGGCATAGCTCGCAGTCTGCGCCATTAGTTCAGCTTGTTCACTTTCGTGCCGTTGGCACTGACCCAGGCAAAACCATCGCCGCCACCTTTGCGAAAACCGGCTTCGAATTTCTTCGCTGCACTAAAATCTTCGAAAGGTCCGACCACTAACCGGCGTGTCTTCCCCCAAGGGGACGTCCAACCACTGGTTCCTGCAAACAGATCAGAATTTTTCTCAGATATCCGGCGATAGTCATATTGGAGCGCCCTGAGATTAGACCCGGTCGCAATCTGCACCCAATAGCGTTTTGGGTGTTCTGGTGGCTTCGGTTTAGCTTCCGCTTTTTTCACCGCCGGCTTTTCGACCACTGGCTTTTGCTTGGCTGGCGTAATTGCGGCCAAATCAACAGGTACGACACCTGTCTTTTTCTCTGCTTCAGGAATCGCGATCGAACCAATAATGTCCGACAAAGGTCGAACTGGTGTATTTGTTGATGGCTTACCATCCGTCGTCCCGGATATATTCGGTGATGGTGTCGATGACCCAGCCTTGGCCAGATCAAAAGTCACCAACTGAACCGGCTTTTTCGAAACTTCATCATTGGAAGGACTCGGTGCCTTAACATCACCAATATCCACTTTTCTGGTCACGCTTTCTGATACCAACGGCGGAACTTTGACCTCGTTCGGAGCAGATATAGCTATTTGCTTTTCAACCTTTTCGGTTGCGCCGCCGACTGCTGTTTCAAAGCCCGGGGATGAAGGTTGCTTTTTCGCATTAGCTGCGGTCTGAGTGACCGGATCATTTGGCCGATCTACTGACGGTTTCACCAAGGGTCTGGCACTGGTCGGCGTCGGCAGCGTGCGCCGCGATAAAGGCATTTTTCCATTAGTTGCCGGGCGAGATACAATCTGTCTCTTTTTCCTGTCACCGCTTTTGGAACCAGGCCGACGACGCGGAGAAGTATCCGGCATCGCTAGAACCTTGGGCTTTTCTACATCAGCACCCAGCGGCTCACCAACTGGTATTAGCCCAGCATCTGCCCCATCGCCGCCGCGCACGGCGCTATTTGCCGCAAGACGCACCGAAGCGACATCAACACCGATATTCTCACTGGCGGGGAAATGCCCGAAATGAACGGCCGCCGCCTTTTGCGCCGCTGTCAATTTCGGCATGCGGTCAAAAAACGGCTTTATCGCTTTGGCCATTTTCTTTTGCATAGTTTGGCTGGCAATCTTATTGGCTTCTTTTTTCTGACCATTCATCGCCAGGATGAAGGCCCGATTGCGCCAAGCATCGCGATCGCTTTTTTGCAGCAGAGGACTAAGCTGTTCCTCCGCTCCTTCGATATTTCCGCTGATCCCCAGTGAAATCGCATAGCGCTTCAACAGTTTGTCACTTCGGCCATGTTGTAATGCCAGCGCATAGTCTTTCTGCGCATCGGCATTGCGACCAATCAGATCATACGCCAATCCACGATCCACCGCGATATCCTTGGCAGCAAACCCATTGGCAATAGCTTCATCAAAATAGCGGATCGCTCCAAATGGGTTTTGCTCAAGCAGTAACGCTCGCGCCAGCCCCGCTTTCACGCGGCCGCTTTTCGGGTATATTTGGTCGGCCTTCGCCAGAAAACCGATTGCAGCCCTCGTGTCCCCCAATGCCAACGCGGCTAATCCAGCATCAGCAAGGGCCGAAGAGTCATTGGAATTGCGAGCGATGCGGCGCAGCGCGTCTTGCAAGTCCACGGTGTCAGCGCTGCGCTGCGCTGTAGCCGGTGCTGGCAAGCCAATGCTAGTCAGCGGTAATGCCGCCAGAATCAAATATTTTGAGAGCTTTTTCACCTTCCCACTAGACGGCTTGATTCATTCAAAATCAAGCTCCCATGAAAGCAGGAAAGGCAAACTGCCCCGATCAGACGATAGGAAACCATTGCAGGCAACTCGTCGATAGCGATGTCCTCACTGGTTGTTTTGGCGGTTCAAAAATCTCGGGATATCGAGCGGATCACTTTCCTTGTCCTCATCTTCGTCACCTTCCTCATCGGCTTTATTCCCGCCGCGGGTAAGGTTAGACATGCGCTCAAACAAGGTACCGCCGCCACTGGCAACGCGTGGTGCAGCTTCGCCTGATGCAGGTGCCGCTTCATCTTCCCCGTCCATCGGTTGAATGGTCTCATCTCCGAGAACCAGTTCATCTTCCTCTGGTTCGTCGCTAACCATACCTGGCGTCAACGATGCAAAGGATGGAGCAACAGAGCTATCATCTTCCAGATCGTCATCGTCAGAATAGGTTGCCGCTGGCACAGGGGCCGGCTGTGGTTCTGGCTCAGCTTCTATTTCCGGCTCCAGTTCCGGCTCGGGCTCAACAACCATTTGCGCTTCGGAAGTTTCAAGACTATCCGCCATATCCAATACAGGTTCTTCTTCCTGCGCTTCTTCTTCCGGCTCAGCAGGTATGGTCGAAGCAAATGACGGTGCAGCTGGCGTCGGATTGCTCATTGCAAAGGACGAGCTAACCGCAGGCGCAGCAACAGAGCCATCGCTATCGATGCCGGTGGCTACAACGGATACGCGAATGCGGCCATCAAGATTTTCGTTAAATGCGCTACCCCAGATGATATTGGCATCGGGATCAACCAATTCACGAATATGGTTAGCCGCTTCGTCGACTTCCATCAGGCGCATATCTTCACCGCCCGTGATGGAAACGATAACGCCTTTCGCACCCTGCATCGACACGCCGTCGAGCAGTGGATTGGCAATGGCTTTTTCAGCCGCTTCAAGAGCACGGCCATCACCTTCGGCTTCGCCGGTACCCATCATGGCTTTACCCATTTCGTGCATTACGGAACGAACATCGGCAAAGTCGAGATTGATCAGGCCGGGCATTACCATCAAATCGGTAATACCGCGAACACCTTGTTGTAGCACTTCGTCTGCCAGCAAAAATGCTTCCTTAAACGTCGTATTCGGATTGGCGACCAGGAATAGGTTCTGATTGGGGATGATGATCAGCGTATCGACATTTTTTTGAAGTTCTTCGATACCGGCATTAGCGGACTTCATCCGCCGTGTGCCTTCAAACGTAAACGGCTTCGTCACAACGCCAACGGTCAAAATGCCTTTGTCGCGTGCCGCTTTGGCAATGACGGGAGCCGCACCGGTTCCGGTGCCGCCACCCATACCAGCGGCGATGAAACACATATGCGCGCCTTCCAGCGCCTGCTCAACCATCTCAAGCGTCTCTTCAGCCGCAGCACGACCGACTTCGGGACGAGAGCCAGCGCCAAGACCTTGGGTGATTTCAGGCCCAAGCTGAATGCGGCGCTCTGCGGGAGAGCTGTTGAGCGATTGCGCATCGGTATTGCTGACGATGAAATCAACGCCCTCAACCTTTGCCGCGATCATATTTGCGATCGCGTTGCCGCCCGCACCACCAACGCCGATAACGGCGATACGTGGTTTCAATTCTTCCACTTCGGGTGGGCCAATATTGATGCTCATTTTACTGTCTCCCCAGACATAAACTTGATGTGTAACATTTGGGTAACGCTTTGCACAAATTTGATGTCGGAATCACCCCAAAAGTTAATTTTTTTCGTAAAATCTTAAAAATTCCCTCGGATTGCCGACATCAGTCGCCCAATTACCGCAGAACCAGCATATTTGTGGACGTTTTGATGACTGCTGGAAAGCGATCTGAGGTCGACAGGTTCCTGCGACGCATAAAGCGCTAGACCGGCCAAACCAGCAAAACCAGGGCCGCTATGTGCTTCGGGCAAAGCAGTAAGTCCTGTGGGCCGTCCGATCCGCACCGTTTGCCCCAGTGCCGACTGCGCATAATCCGCAATGCCTTTCAGTTCTGCGCCGCCACCAGTCAGCACGACCTGTCGCCCAACCGGACCGGTAAAGCCCAGTGCTTTTAACGTTTGACCAATTTCACCGATCAAATGGTCGAGCCGCTGGCGGATAACACCGATGAGCTGCGCCTTGGTGATACGACCATCTTCATCTGTTTCCGGCCCGATTTCGTCCAGCTGCAAATCAATCACATCATGATTGTCACGCGGGCTGGTTGTCGCCGATCCGTGGAAACATTTTATCCGTTCCGCCTGCGCACGCCGCAAACCAAAAGACGACGCAATATCGTCGGTAATATCTGCTGCGCCATATGGCAAAGTAGCCAATCCAACGAGCATCCCGCCAGCAAACAGCGAGACATTGGTAACCTCTGCCCCCAATTCAACCATCGCGACACCAAGCTCGCGTTCCTCTTTCGACAAACAAGCAGTCCCAGCAGCAATCGGCGACGCGATGATGGATTTCACGTTGAGATGCGCACCGCGCACACTCATGTCGATATTGCGTACAGGTGATGCGTCGGCCAAAATGGCATGAATATCCACACCCAAGCGGTCGGCATGCAAACCTTTTGGTTTCTTAACGCCGGCAAGACCATCAATTGTATATAGGGCTGGCTGTGCGTGCAGAACCATCTTTCCCTGTGGATCAATGCTTTTACGACCCGCTTGCAGAAGGTGATCGATATCGTCTTGCTCGATCCTTTGTCCGCCCAATTCCGTCTCAACTGCGGTCAGCATGCTAGTCAGGCCACCAGCTGAAAAACTCACCCAGACATCGTCAATATTGGTTCCGGCAATCCGCTCTGCCTGCTCCACTGCATCGCGCACGTCCAATTCGGTCCGTTCGGTATCGGCAATATAGCCGCGCTTCACACCCTTACTGGCGCGCTGCCCCGTGCCCAGCACCGTAATATCGCCATTGTCCATCCGACCGGCAATCATTGCCGTAATCTTGGACGACCCGATATCCAAAGCGGTAAAAATCTTTTCTACCCGTGCTGCCATTTGCCTGTTCCCTTACTTCCTTTTTGCTGCCTCATGGTGCCCCCAATCGATAGCTTTGTTGTTTAACCTTCTGGTTCCGACGATGCCCGGGCCTTTGGCGGCATCCTTAGATAGGCACGTTCTGAATCGCGCAAATCAAAATGAACCACACCGCGTCCAAGCAAGCGGTTAACCCCGTCCATCCGAGCAAAGTTCAGCAGCGCAGCCGCGGCTGTTTCTTCGCCTTCGGGAAGTGCCAGCGTTTCACCGCTATCAAATTCGAGATTCCACCGCCGGTTACCTATCCAGGTCGCGCCTGTCACCATCGGACTTAGCGCGGGGGCCACACCCAATAATTTGGTTAGTTCCGGAACACGTTCATTGGCCTTCTTGCCGACTATAACAGGTAGGTCGGGAATTTCTTCCTTCTGAATTTGCTGCAACGGATATCCGGACTGATCGATCAGCGACAATTTGCCGTCGCGTTGCCAAACAGCCGCTGGTTCGCGTTCAATAATTTCCACCATCAATGTGTCAGGCAGACGCCGAGAAATTCTGGCGTCCTTGATCCAGCCATTGCCCATTAGATCATCGCGCACCTGATCAATATCGACCAGCATCATCGACCGGTCTTTTTGCGCCAACGTGATTTCATAGACCTTGAGTTCGTCGATCCGGTTCACACCGGTGACTTCAACGCGCTTCACTTCAAAGCCTGCATCGCCGACTGTGGTCGCAATCTGACTGCCTAATCGCTCATTAATTCCGGTATAGTGGGCAACACTATAGGCGCCGAGCACAAACACGCCGACCAGGCCCCAGGTCAGGCCCTTTTGCACCTGCGCCTCGGTAACCGGCATCGCGCGCAGAATTTTGTCAAAAATTGAGACCTGACGAACCTTTTTCCGTCCGCCTTTGCGCGGCTTACTCTTGGATTTTTTATTTGTCCGTCTGACTGATGCTGCTGTCATAGCGCTTCCCTCACGATCATCTCGACCAATTCTTCATAGCTTATCCCCATTTGCTTGGCCTGTTCCGGCACAAGGCTAAGCGGTGTCATCCCGGGCTGAGTATTGGTTTCCAACACAAACAGTCCATCCGCTCCCAATTCGTCATCCCAGCGATAGTCCGTCCGCGATGTCCCTTTGCAGCCTAAAATCTCATGGGCTCGCAGCGCATGGTCCAGGCAGAGTTTTTCAATCTCTGCTGGAATTTCTGCCGGACAGACATGCTCGGTCAGGCCTTCTGTATATTTCGCATCATAGTCATAGAAACCCGCCTTAGGTTTCAACTCCGTCACGCAAAGCGCCTTGTCGCCAACCACTGCCGTGGTCAGCTCGCGTCCTTTAATAAACGGCTCTGCAAGCAGCTCGTCAAATTCTTGCCAAGGCCCGGTAACTTCACGGCCGATTGGGTTACCATAGTTACCCTGATCCGTTATGATAGCGACACCAACGGACGATCCTTCGTTGACGGGCTTCAAGACATAAGGTCGCGGCAACGGGTCAGCTTCAAAAATATCGGCGCTTTTGACCATCTTGCCTTCGGGCATCGGAATACCGGCTGGAACCAATTGCTGCTTGGTCAGTTCCTTGTCGATCGCGATCACCGACGTGGCTAGTCCGCTATGGGTATAGGGGATTTGCATCAGATCGAGCATGCCTTGCACCGTGCCGTCTTCGCCAGGACAGCCATGGAGCGCGTTGAACACAACGTCCGGCTTCACGGCATCCAACACCATCGCAACGTTACGGTCCATATCGATGCGGGTCACCTGATGGCCATTTTTTTCAAGCGCAACGGCGATATCGTTACCGCTCATCAACGAAACCTCGCGCTCGGCGGACCAGCCGCCCATTAATACGGCTATGTGGAGCTTATCGGTCATGCGGCCAGCCTCGGTTCGTATAATGCGGGTTGGGCTTCAATTGTTTCCTCGGAACATCCTTCATCCCATGGGTACAGTCCCTCCAAAGCTCCCGGCCAAACAATCTGAAACGCTTCAGACAATTCGGAACCGAATTCCCGCTCATGGAACCACATCGATGAGTTGAAATAGCCTTCGTCAATCTGACTAGGGTGGACGCGCCGAGCGATGCAATCGAACCCTTCGATCAGATCACTTACCACAATCCCTTCACTGAGCTTCAATCCCTCTTCACGACATTGCCGAAGTGTTTCATTGACCATATAAAGCATGAGTTCTCTCTTCAAACCGAAGACAATAACCTCGGGCTGACTGGCTGTTTTTCGAAATCCAACGGAATAGGCGAAGTCTGGATCTTCTCCATTTTCGTCAAAAACCCAGTTCACCTGACACCCATGTTGGTCGACATTCTCTAACAACCGTTGCTCAAATTCGTTCAGCTCGCGGGCATCGGTCATGCTTCATCCCCCACGCGCTGTATCTCCCATTGCAGTTCGACGCCGCTATGTTCCTTCACCCGCCGGCGCACTTCTTCACCCAGCGTTTCGATATCTGACGAGGCCGCACCGCCCAGATTGAGCAGGAAGTTGCAGTGTTTTTCCGACACCTGTGCCTGCCCTATTTGCAGGCCGCGACAACCGGCCTCATCGACCAGTTGCCAAGCCTTATGGCCATCCGGGTTTTTGAAGGTCGAACCGCCGGTTTTGGATCTTAGCGGCTGTGATGCCTCGCGCTCGTCGGCAATGCGTTTCATTTCTGCGCCAATAATTTCTGGATCACCGCTTGTGCCGCGCAATTTGGCACTGACAACAATGGCCCCTTCCGGTAACTGCGAATGGCGATAAGTATATCCCATATCTGCTAGTGCGATCGTCCGAAGCTCACCGGTACGCAGAACCACATCGGCGCTTTCCAATATGTCACAGACTTCTCGACCATATGCACCAGCGTTCATCCGCACGGCACCGCCGATGGTGCCGGGAATGCCGCGCAAAAATTCCATGCCAGCGATACCATGGTCGCGGGCCATGCTGGCTGCTGAGATACCGGGTGCGCCTGCGCCGCATATCAAAGCGTTATCAATTCCAAACCGCCCTTCGCTGACGGTTTCAATCCCGGCAAAAGCCTTGCCCAAACGAATTGTTACGCCGCGCTTACCACCATCGCGAATGATGAGATTAGATCCCAATCCCAAGGGCCAAACAGCTATGGCCGGATCAAGATGCCGCAAAAAATGCTGCAAGTCTTCAACATCTTTGGGGGCGAACAGCCACTCCGCAGGACCACCACTTTTGAACCAGACGAGCGGCGCAAGAGGTGCATCGGCGGTCAGTTTACCGCGCGTTTCTGGAAGGGTTGTCGCAACCGTCATGACCGCGCCGCCTTGATGCCATCAGCCAAACTCGCCGCCCATTTGGTAATATCACCAGCACCGAGACAGACGATCATGTCCTTGTCTTCCGCCACTTCGGCAAGCCGCGCCGTTAAATCTGCTTCATCTGCAACGGTTTCGGCAACCCTATGTCCGCGTTTTCTAAGTCCGGCGGCCAGTGCTTCGCTGTCCACGCCTTCAATTGGTTCTTCTCCGGCGACAAAAACGGGTGTTACATAGACCATATCGGCATCGTTAAACGCTTGCTGAAAATCTTCCATGTGATCGCGCAGCCGGGTGAAACGATGTGGCTGAACCACCGCAATGACACGCCCTTCTGCACCTTCACGTGCAGCTGACAGAACTGCGCGGATTTCCACCGGATGATGGCCGTAATCATCGATAATCGACACGCCATCGACTTCATCAACTTTAGTGAACCGTCGTTTGACGCCGCCAAAATGATCAAAGCCGCTGGCAATCTGTTCGTCGGTCATGCCCATTTCCAGACCGACAGCGACCGCCGCAATCGCATTTTCGACATTGTGGCGTCCGGGCATGGGGAGCGTGATATCTTCTATTGTCCGCGTCTCACCATCGCGGTCCCGGATCACCACGTCGAAGCGATTGCCGCCGGCGATCGGAGTAACATTAACGCCTTTCACATCGGCCTGCGCCGAAAAACCATAAGTGATCAGACGTCGGTCCCTTATGCGCGGCAAGATCGCCTGTACTTCGGGATGGTCGAGACAGAGGATCGCTGCACCATAAAATGGAACATTCTCGATAAACTCGACGAAGCTATCCTTGATCTTTTCAAAGCTGCCATAATGGTCGAGATGTTCCGGGTCGATATTGGTGACCACGGCAATCGTTCCATCAAGGCGCAAAAAGCTGCCGTCGCTTTCATCCGCTTCGACAACCATCCATTCACTGTCGCCGAGCCTCGCGTTTGAGCCATAGCTGTTGATGATGCCGCCATTAATTACGGTGGGGTCAATACCGCCCGCATCAAGCATCGCGGCCACCATCGATGTGGTCGTGGTCTTGCCATGGGTTCCGGCAATAGCGATGGTGCTTTTCAGCCGCATCAGTTCCGCGAGCATCTCTGCACGCCGGACCAAAGGTATGCGGTCTTCAAGGGCCTTCTCAACTTCGGGATTACCGCGTTTTACCGCAGTTGATGTGACGACAACCGCAGTTCCAACGACATTATCGCCGCTTTGACCAATCATGACCTTGATGCCTTTGGCGCGCAGGCCTTCGACAATATAGCTGTCGGCTATATCTGAGCCTTGCACTTGATAACCGAGATTGTGCATCACCTCGGCAATGCCGGACATGCCAATACCGCCAATGCCGACAAAGTGGATTGTGCCAATATCTGTACCGACACCCTTCACTGCGTTGTTTCTTTCGCCAGCGCCGGACGTGGATTTGGAACGATCGACGACTTTTCGTTTTTCACTTTCAATGTCTTGGACAGTGGCGATGAACCAATACTCTCGACCAGATCAGCGAGATTACTGACCGCATCGGGACGACCACATTTGCGGGCAAAGCGAGCGGCATTTTGCAGTGCATCGGGGCCGAGCGCCATTTTCTGCATCTGCTTGGCCAATTCCTTGGCGGTAAATTGTGGCTGCGCAATCGCGCGCGCGCCACCAGCGGCAACCATTTCACGGACATTTTGGGTCTGATGATCATCGGTTGCAATGGGGAGCGGAATAAGGATTGCTGGACGGCCTGCGGTGGTTAGTTCGGCAATGGTCGACGCACCTGCCCGGCCGATAACAACATGCGACCAGCCCAACCGCTGCGGTAAGTCCGGCAGATAGGTTGCGAGTTCAGCCGGAATATCATGCTCGGCATATTTTTCACGCACCCGTTCAATATCCTGCTCCCGGCATTGCTGCGTCACCTGCAGTCGGCGTCGCAAATGCATTGGCAACAAAGCAAGACCATCGGGCACAACGTCCGACAGGATCGTCGCGCCCTGACTGCCGCCTGTCACGAGTACCCGGAAAATACCTTCTTCAGTGAGAGGGGGATAGGGCTCCTCGCGCAGTGCGATGACTTCTTCGCGCACAGGGTTGCCGACCAGATGGACCTTTTCCTCATATTTTGGCTTAAGCTTCAGGATATCGGGATAGGATGTCGCAATCGCATTGACCGAGCGCGCCGCCAGCCGGTTGACGCGGCCCAGTACGGCATTTTGTTCGTGGACAATTGTCGGGATATTTTTCCGGCTCGCTCCCAGTAGAGCAGGGAAGGCCGGATAGCCGCCAAAACCCACAACGGCAGATGGCTCAAACGCATCATAAAGCTGCATCGCCATCTTGCGGCCCCTCATGATCGCGCGCGCACCGGATAACCAGCCGCGCGGGTCTTTGGTGATCCGGCCAGCAGGCAGCACATGGACCTGGCCATCATCGACCATGCCGGGAATTTTCTCACCGCGCTCATCGGTGATCAGAGCCACGCGGTGACCGCGCTGGACCAGTTCCTTGGCCAGTGCATAGGCGGGTATCATATGGCCGCCGGTCCCTCCGGCAGCGAGGACATAATGTTTCGTAAAGCTCATTTGGTCACCATGATTTCCTTCGGCCGATCTTTAGGCCATTTCGTGACATATTGTGAGCGATCTAAATAGGGATTTCTGCGCGTAAATGCCAGCAGGAGTCCAACACCGAGCGAAAGAGCTAGGAACGATGAACCACCATAGCTGATCAGCGGCAGTGTCATGCCTTTAGACGGGAAAAGTTGAAGGTTCACCGCCATGTTGATGAGCGCCTGCCCGCCAAATTGTGCGGTCAGCCCGGCAACGGCAAGAATGATAAAATTATCTTCCTCATCCAGCAAGCGCAGGAACACCCGAACGATGATAGCGAGATAAACGAGAGCAATAGCGACACAGGCAAGCAATCCAAATTCCTCGCCAATGACAGAGAAGATATAATCGGTATGTGCCTCAGGCAGCTTGAACTTGGCGGTCCCCAGACCCGGCCCGGTACCCAGCAAGCCGCCACCCGTTAAAGCCTTGTGGGCCAGCATCACTTGATCAAATTCATCGCCACCGAATAGCCATGTGTTAATCCGCTGGGTCGCCACCGGATAAAAGAAATAGGCGGCGATCAAACCGCCCACACCCACAACACCCATGCCCGCGATCAACCGTGCGGACAGACCAGAGATCATCATCAATACAAACCAGATGCCGCAAAAAATGACGGTTTGCCCCAGATTGGGCTGCATCATCAAAAGCAGAGCGACCACTCCGGTCAACACAAAGGATAAGGATATCACGGGTAGCGACGGATCCTTGACCCGCAGCGACAATAGCCATGCCAGCGACACGGCATAAAAGGGCTTGAGAAACTCGCCTGGCTGAATCGTCGCAAAACCATAGCCAATCCAACGCTGCGCGCCGTTGACCGACTTGCCGAAAACCGGGACCAGAAACAGCAGCGCAAAAGCTGCGACAGCGGCAATAATTGCGAAACGCCGTGCCTGTTCCTTGGGCAGCATCGATACCACCAACATCATTGGAATACCGACAATCACCCAGCCAAGCTGGCGATAGAAATAATAGAGCGGATCAAGCGAAACGGCTGCCGTACTATGTTTCAACGCAGATACCGGTGATGCCGCTGCCACCGCAATCAAGCCGATAGCAATGAGGGTCAGCATCAACGCCAGTAGCACACGATCCAATTCCCAGAACCAGATTGCCAAAGGCGACCGGTCGCTGCGACCCAAACGCGATTCCAGTTGGAAGCGCTTCTTTTTGAGGCCCGCTGCAATTTCAGGCAAAGCACCCTGTGATGTTGTTCCATCGGTCATTCTATACTGCCCCCAGCCGCCGTTCCGATTAGATCATTTTCGATGACGCTATTCACCGCACTACGAAAACAATCGCCGCGCGCTTCAAAATCTTTGAATTGGTCGAATGATGCGCAGGCCGGTGAGAGTAAAACTACCTCGCCGGGCTTTGCATTGGCGGCAGCATGTTGCACCGCGGTCAGGATCATCTCACACGGATCGACCAGCATATGCGGTGTAAGCAGTTCGCCGAACATCGGTCCGGCATCGCCAATCGTATAGGCCTTAATGACATTGCCAAAATAAGGTTCACATTCCTTCAAATCATCACTCTTGGGCAGCCCTCCCACAATCCAGTGGATTTTCGGATAAGCACCTAGGGCTGGACCTGTAGAAGCAGGATTGGTCGCCTTGCTGTCATTCACAAACAACACGCCATCCGCTTCGACCATCCGTTCCATACGGTGTGGCAGGCCTTTGAAACTTTCCAGAGCAGGCCGCCATTGACGTTCCTGTATGCCCAAGGCTTCGGCCGCGGCAACCGCAGCAATTGTATTTTGCAGATTATGCGGTCCCTGAAGCGACGGCCAATCCGCCTGCCCTTCCAATAGGATCGCGCTGATATCAACAATATTTTGCACCCGGCCTTCAGCGCGGATGAACTGCAAAGCAAGCTGCGTTTTTTCGTCGCCGCCTCCAAAAATCGCGACATGGTCTGGCCCCATCATATCGAACAGGCGCACTTTCGCCGCTGCGTAGGCATCATAACTGTCATAGCGATCAAGATGGTCCGGACTGATATTGAGCAACATGGCGACATCGCAATCGAGGCTATGAGTCAGATCAATCTGATAGCTGGATAATTCCAGCACATAGACGCCACCCGCCGCTAAGGGTTCCTGCGACAGGATCGGGACGCCGATATTGCCGCCCATATGGGTCGGTAATGCTGCGCTTTGGACGATATGATGCAAAAGCGCCGTGGTTGTGGACTTGCCATTAGTACCAGTAATCCCGACCACACGGTGCGGAGGCAACGACCGCCGCGCCTGCGCGAACAATTCAATATCCCCAACAATTGGTACACCGTCATCGGCTGCCTTGTCGCGGATCGGATGGGTGTTGAGCGGCACGCCGGGCGAAACGACAATCGCATCATAGTCACTCAGATCCGCTTCTAGCGGGTCAGCGATAATCGCTTTGTCCTTCGCCGCTTCGCGCAAATCTTCACGCGCATCCCAAGCCAATATCCGCGCACCACTGGCGTGCAGAGCATCAAGCGTCGCCATGCCGGATCGCGCCAGGCCCAAAATGGCATAGCTCTTATTGGCAAAGGCGGAAGAACGCATCATCTGAGTTTGAGCGTCGCCAGACCGGCCAGCGCCAGAACCAGACTGATAATCCAGAAGCGGATCACGACAGTTGATTCAGACCAGCCAAGCTGTTCAAAATGGTGATGGATCGGGGCCATGCGAAAAACCCGCTTGCCGGTGCGTTTGAAAAAGAACACCTGCACGATGACCGAAACCGCTTCCAATACGAAAAGTCCGCCAACAATGGCGAGCACAATTTCATGGTGGATTGAGACGGCAATCGCGCCAAGCGCGCCGCCCAGTGCGAGACTGCCCGTATCGCCCATAAACACGGCCGCTGGCGGGGCGTTAAACCAAAGAAACGCCAGACAAGCACCAATGATACAGGCACAGAAAATGGCAATTTCGCCGGCTCCGGGAACGAATGGAATGCCGAGATACTCTGAGAATACCGCGTTGCCCGAAAGATAAACAAGGATCAGGAAAGTAGCACTGGCTATTGCAACAGGCATGGTCGCAAGACCATCAAGCCCATCGGTCAAGTTCACGGCATTGCCGGACCCAACAATAACAAACATCGCGAAGGGGAAATAGAACCACCCGAGATTAATCTGCACATCGTTGAAAAACGGCACATAGAGATTGGTGCCGATCTGCTGGACAATGATCCAGGTCGCGAACCCGGCGACAACAAATTCCATCAACAATCTGACCCGCCCGGGGACGCCTTTGTGGCTGGCTTTGCTGACTTTGTCATAGTCATCCATAAAGCCAATCGCGCCGAAACCCAGCGTGACAAAGATACAGACCCAAACAAAAATATTGCTGAGATCCATCCACAGCAAAGTGGAAATAACCACCGACAGCAAAATCATCAGACCGCCCATAGTCGGCGTGCCTGCTTTTTTAAGATGGGTAATCGGTCCATCTTCGCGGATCGGTTGGCCCTTGCCTTGCTTCATCCGCAACATGTTGATGAACCGCGGTCCGATCAGCATGCCAATGAATAAAGCGGTTGCGACGGCCGCGCCCGAACGGAAACTCAAATAGCGAAAGACGTTGAAAACGCCTTCAAATTCAAGCCATTGTGCCAAAAGATAAAACATTAATACTCCCCGCTCACCAAAGCCGAAACGACCTTGGCGAGCCCCAGATAATTTGACCCCTTGATAAGAAGGACGTCTTCGTCGCTGATTTCCCCTGCGACTTCAGCCAATATCGCTTTGGTGGCCGCCTCCGAAGAGCCAGCGACATGAGATATTTTGAGAGTGTGATCAAGTTTTTCCGACGACAATTGTGCCAGTCGGGCTTGCGTATGGGCCATTTCATCACCGACCAATATGATGGTCTGTGCACCAGACGCAATTATGTCCTCGGCTAGCGCTTCATGATAGCTCTGCGCCTTGTCGCCCAACTCACCCATAGCACCCAGCACGACGGTTTTTTTGCCGCCGCTATTTTCGCGCGCCAATTGCTCCAACGTAGCTTTCATGGAAACAGGATTGGCATTGTAACTCTCGTCAATCAGCAGCGCCCGGCCACCATCTTCAAGATCAATCTGATGCCGCCTGCCGCGACCATCAAGGCCCTGCAGCTCCGCCAGAGCCAGACCGGCCGCTGCCAAATCGCCGCCAACCGCGCGAACCGCCGCCAATATGGCGAGTGCGTTGGACACCCAATGTTTGCCGGGCTCTGCGACCGTGAAACAGAGGCTACGGTCTCCTTCTCGATCATCGCGAAAACTGGCTGTTACCAGTGAACCGCCACCCTGAGCCGGAACGATGTCAATGGCGCGGACATCGGCCTGCTCATCAAAACCAAAAGTCACTACCTTTTTCGTGCTTCGCAGGGCCGCTTTGCGCAGCCGTTCATAATGGGGGCTGTCAAAGGGAATGATTGCTGTGCCCTCATGAGTCAGGCCCTGAAAAATCTCTGCTTTGGCATCGGCAATGGCTTCAACGCTTGCGAAATGGCCGATATGGGCTGGCGCAATGGCAGTGACAATCGCCACATCAGGCCGAACCAATCGTGTGAGCTGTGCCAGCTCCCCCGCATGGTTCATACCCATTTCAAAAATTCCATATTGGCATTCCGCCGGCATACGCGACAGGCTCAGCGGAACGCCAACATGGTTATTGTAGCTTTTCACCGACCGATGGGCCTTTCCCATGGACGCACGGTTCAAAGCTGCAAAAAGGGCTTCTTTGGTGCCGGTTTTACCGACAGATCCAGTAACACCGATAATCTTGGCATCTGTGCGCGTTCGAGAAGCAATGGCCAAATCGTTGAGCGCCTTGGTGGTGTCAGATACCAATATATGAGGGCCGCTCGCCGGCTCGCTGACGACCGCACCAGCTCCGCCGGCAGCATAAATATTGTCAACATAGAGGTGTCCGTCACTTTGCTCGCCCTTCAGGGCAAAGAACAGGTCGCCGGGACCAATTTCACGGGAGTCAAAGGCGACGCCATCGGTGTCAAAATCAGCACTAGCCCTACCCTGCACCGCTTGCGCGATGGCGGAAGATGTCCACAAACTGCTCATGCGACAGGCTCGGCTTCCGGCGCACCATTGGCTTCACGGGCACATTCGCGGGCAACTTCGACATCATCGAATGGAATGACGCGATCGCCAATAATCTGACCCTGTTCATGCCCTTTGCCCGCCAACAATATGATATCATCGGCACCAACAAGGCTGATGGCATGGGATATAGCGGCACGGCGATCACCGACTTCCTGTGCGCCGGACGCACCTGCCATAATGTCGGCACGAATCGCTGCAGGATCTTCACCGCGCGGATTATCGTCGGTAACGATGGCAATATCGGAAAGCTCCGCGGCCACTTTGCCCATTTCGGGGCGCTTGCCTTTATCCCGATCGCCGCCAGCGCCAAAGATCGTGATCAGCTTGCCTTTAACATGGGGCCGCAGCGCATCAATCGCAGCGCGCAAACCATCTGGCGTATGAGCATAGTCGACATAGACAGGCGCGCCGACTTTCGTAATGACAGCCCGTTCGAGACGACCGCGCACCGGCTGTACCCTCTGGAGATGGTCAACCACATCATCAAGCGCGCCGCCCGTGGACAGGATTACGCCCGCTGCGCACAACACATTCGCGGCCTGATAAGCGCCGATGAGTGGCAAGGATATGCGGTGAGTATTACCCTGTGCCTTGACCATCAGCACCTGACCCAATTGGGTTGGCGTGCGAGACAGGAGGCGCAGCGACGTTCCTTGCTCGCCCACCGTGAAAAGATTCAAACCGCGATCCATGGCGCGCTTGATAACGGCTTCGGACCACTCATCATCGGCCCAGATGACGGCTATACCAGCATCGTCCACCACCTCGTCAAATAAACGCATTTTGGCTTCGAAATAGCTATCCATATCACCGTGATAATCAAGATGATCTCGACTGAGATTGGTGAACACACCGACCTGCACAGGCAAGCCTTCCGTGCGATATTGCGAGAGGCCGTGGCTTGAAGCCTCAAATATCGCGTGGCTCACCCCTTCACGGGCGAGACCAGACATATTGGACAGAAAAGTCACGATATCCGGCGTAGTGAGACCGGTCTTGACCTGCTCACTGGCCGTAGTGACTCCCAATGTACCAATAGACGCGCTGTTAAGGCCAGCCATCCGCCAAAGCTGGCGTGTCAGTTCCGCCGTCGAAGTCTTGCCATTGGTCCCGGTAACAGCCGCGACATATTGCGGCGTCGGTGTAAAATAGCGCGCCGCCATCAATGCAAAAACACGCCGCGGCTCTTCGTTTGCTATATGAACAGCGCCTTCAACCTCGGCATCTGGATGCGCGACAATCGCTATCGCTCCGGCAGCAATAGCCGCTTCTATAAAATCCTCACCATTAACCTTGGCACCTTGAAAAGCGCCAAAGATATTGCCTGGCGCGATCTTGCGATGGTCAATAGCAAAACCGGTGACATGGTTGCCTCCTTCTTCGCTTTCCAATGCCGTATCCGATAGACCGGCGATGAGCGCGCATAATTTCATCGCCTATCCTTTCGGCGACCAAAGAAGTGGGGTCAGCTCCGAGACATCAACATCGCGATGTTCATCCGGAACAACACCGAGCATCGGCCCGACCCGCGGCACCACTTTGCGGACAACAGGCGCCGCCGTCCAACCGGCTGTTCGCTGGAAACCAGTTTCAGCATTGCCTTTCGGCTCATCCAACATAGCAATCACTACATAACGGGGATTATCCATCGGAAAAGCGGCGGCAAATGTCGAAACGAGTGACGTCTTGTTATAACCGCCATTGGACGGTTTTTCCGCAGAACCTGTTTTGCCACCAATGCGATAGCCTGGCGCATCTGCTTTCCGTCCGGTACCATTGGAAACAATCATCCGCAGCAATTGCCGCATCCGCGCGCTGGTCGCTGCCTTGAAAACGCGGCGTCCTTCCGCTTCTTCACCCGGCTCAACCTTCAGCAAAGTAGCAGGACGCCAGATCCCGCCATTGACCAAAGCGGCGTATGAACTTGCCAAATGAAGCGGCGTAACCGCGATACCATGACCATAGGCCACCGTCATATTGGTCACCCGGCCCCAGCTTTGCGGCCAAAGCGGTTTGCCGCGCTCAGCCAACTCAATATGTGGCCGCTCATCGAAGCCAAGCCGCCGGATCATATGCTCCATGCCCTCTATACCGAGATTATCCGCCAACCGCGCGGTGACGATATTGGAGCTATGGACCAGTGTTTCCGGTACATTGAGATAGCGATTCTGGCCGTGATCATCCTTAATTGTAAAACCGGCAACCTTAATCGGTTCTGTAGCATTGTAGCGCACTGCGAGATCGGTCACCGTTCCGGCATCCAATGCAGCAGCCACAGTTAGCGGTTTGAAAGTTGAACCCAATTCGAACACGCTCTGCGTGACCTCATTGGTCTGATATTTCATTGTCGCTTTGCGGATCTTGTTCGGATCAAATACCGGCAGAGACGCCAGTGCCATCACTTCACCCGTATGGACGTCCAGAATAATACCAGCCGCACCGCGCGCTTCATGCGCGGTCATCGCCACCATTAACTCACTTTCGAGTGCGGCCTGAACCCGACTATCAATTGACAATGCAGCCGGTGTACCGCGCAGGCTTTCATCCTTAAGACGGTCATTAAGCGCACGCTCCATGCCCATAACACCTTCACTATCGGCGTTCACATATCCCAGAACATGAGCTGCTAAATCGCGCTGCGGATAGAGCCGTTCATTCTCTCGTGGAAACTCGATACCGATCTCGCCCAGCGCATGGACCTGCCTGACTTCGTTAGGCAAGGCACGTCGGCGAAGATAAGTCGGCCGAGAACCTTTCAGCTTAGAGAGAAATTCCGCTTCCGTCGTATCAGGAAATAAATCAGCCAGTTGGCGCGCTAGCAACTCTTTGTCACCCAGCACCCGCTCAGGCACCACGCGAATAGCATAACCTTTTATCGTTCGCGCCAAAGGAACGCCGTTGCGATCCACAATGTCACCACGCGCCGGGACGAAGACCGAACTCGACATGCGAGTGGGCTTTGCGTCTTCCAATATGCTAAAGCTGATCAATCGACCGACGATGACGGTGAAGATCGCCAGAAATACCAACAGCAACACCATCAAGCGAAAGTGGGCGCTGGCTGCTACTTCCTTACTCTTACCGGAAAACTGCATTTTTCTGCTGCTTGCCAGAAGGGTTGTCATTGGGCGCTGCTCCGCGCCTGTTCGGTATCCGCTCTGGCCGCGAGCTGTTTGATCAGCCCGTCATCAAGCAACTTGTCTTCCATGTCAGCGACCCGCGCGGTTTTCGTTTCGCGCAGTTCAGCCGCTGTTGGCTCTTCATTCGCATTGCCATCCTCGCCATTTATAGCAACGGACACCCTATCATCGGCCTCATTGGTGCGAACGTTTGCAGAGGCTGTCGGAAAGACCGAGCCAATAATACCAGCCGGCTGAACTTTATCCATGGTGCTGATCACCGCCACCTTGACCGGTTTACGCAAATCCGTGCCGCCAAGATTAGCAAGCGCCCGTTCTCCATCCAAATATTGAGAGGCATTGGGCGACACATAACCATATTCCAGCTTGTTCCAGTGCTCAAGCTGCCGCAAATTGGCGCGTGCACTAAATTCTGTTTCCAGATAGCGGATTTCTTTTTTGACCGACACTATCTTATTGTCAGTCCGCGCCAAATCACTGCGCAAAGTGGCGACGCTAAGGGACAGCGGATAAAGCAGGATCGCGACAAGAAAAACAAGCGCGAGCCATCCAATACCTTCAAGACGCTTTACTGCCAGTTTCATTGCACGCCTCCTGTCGCCACGCCTGCCGGCGCGTCGGAACGCACCGCTGATCTGAGGGTGGCGGAGCGGGCTCGGGGATTAGAGACCTGCTCCGCCCCGGCCGGACGCACCATTTTGGCTGGTTTATGAAAGGTGGGTGCCGGCCGTGTTTCGGAAACTTGAGGTAGATGGCGCGAACCAGCGGATTTTTGGCCGCTGCGGTCACGCAGGAAATTTTTGACGATACGATCTTCTAGGCTGTGAAAGGTTACAATGGCCAAGCGGCCACCTGGTTTCAGCAGTCGCTCTGCGGCGACCAAGCCATCTTCCAATTCGCCAAGTTCGCGGTTGATATGAATACGAATAGCCTGAAAGGTCCGGGTCGCCGGATCCTTTTTGTCGCCTGGTTTTTGACCCAAGGCCTTGCGCACGACATTGGCTAGCTCGGAAGTCCGGGTTAGCGGGCGAGCATTGACAATAGCCTTGGCAATCTTGCGGGAACGCCGCTCTTCACCATAGCGATAGATGACATTGGCAATCTCTTCTTCATCCGCTTCGTTCAGAAAATCCGCAGCACTTGGACCGTCCTGAGACATCCGCATGTCGAGCGGACCATCTTTCTGGAAAGAAAAACCGCGCTCCGCCTGATCAAGATGCATGGAAGAAACGCCAATATCCAGCGCAACACCATCAATCTCTTCATCACTCAGCACATCCGCCATTTGCGAATAATATTCATGATGCAGAACGAGCTTGCCTTCCGAGGCTTCGACCAACGACTGACCACCAGCAATCGCATCAGGGTCCTGATCAAAGCCATGTACTTTGGCACCGGCAGCGATCATCGCCATGCTATATCCGCCCGCACCAAAGGTACCATCGACATGCGTTTCGCCTGGGGTAATGGCGAGCGCGTCAATGACTGCGTCGAGCAAGACGGGGATATGAGAACGGTCTGGCGTCACGGTCGCTTCTTTTGGGGTCATTTCTTTTTCCCCAATTCGCTGAGATGAAATTCCACCAGACGCTTGTCCACCGGCACATCATTGGTTGTGTCGAGCAATGCTTGTGGTGCCCAAAGGCAGAAAGTCTTACCAATGCCGTGGAAAAGCACATTGTCTTTCAGACCACCAATGGCTTGCAACATCGGCGGCAGGACAAAGCGGCCACTGGCATCAAAGCTAAGTTCTTGCAGGGTAGAGAATTTTCGAGCACCGGCGGCATCACGGTCATAGGGTTCTGACCGGGCAATGGCGATTTCTTCTTCTTTGTCGATTTCAGCGAGCATATCGATTTTGCGGCTGAGGCCAAAACCGACGAGACAATCCCATTTTTCATGCTTGCCGAGACACAAGACGCGGCCGTCGCTGCTGGCGATCAGGTCTTTACGCAGGAACGCAGGAACGGACAGACGACCTTTATCGTCTATCGCGGAAATTCCCGATCCTGAATACGCATATTTGCCTGACACAGCCTCAATCCCTCAACAGTATCGAAAGGCAAATCTCTCCTGTTTGGAGAAGCGCGCAGCGAGCCACTCCCGAAACACCAGAATCCCGGACAGGAAATTTACCCCGATAACGCAATAGGGTTAACAGGGGAGAGCTGGGGATGGAAGGGGATTTTACGGGATTTTAAGGGATATTCTGGGTGAATTCGTCTATCTATCTGATTTTATTGTATTTTATTTTTCGCTCCTTTCGACGGATCCGGCTGAAACTCGGTTTAGTGGTTGGAAACACAGAGAATAAGCCGACCTTAACATTCTCCCTCTCACGAGAATCATGACTCATTGTGCAAATCGGCAATGAAAATATCGGTCAATCCTCTCGCATCTTCCGGACGGCTTTCATCTGCCCCGGTTGCAGCATCGGGCCAAAATGCATCATTTAAAAAATCGGCGTCAGCCATAATGATCGCACGCCCCTTTCCGACTTTACAGCTGGCTATGACATTGGCGACGCTCAATATACATTTATCATTGTCGGATGATTGCTTTTGCAGGAGTTTGAGAGTCCCGATGCCAGCCGTTGCAATGGTCGCCCCGGAAAATTCCAGTTCCACACCACCGGAGCCCGCTTCGTCCGGTGCTTGCAATTCCAATCCCCAATGCTCCAGCAAAGGTGATAATAAACCCGACGCCAGCGGCCGGCCTTTGTGGCCCAGCGGCAAGTCCGTTGGCCATAACAACATCGGATCCGTCAGGATGATCGCTTTGCCGCCTGCCCTGACCCATGCATCAAGCGCAGCAATATCCGCTGGGTCCATGGCTGGCGGCTGGGCCAGCAGGACGATATCTGCCCCCGATTCATCCAAAGCTTCAAAACTGTCGACGGCCGCGATGTCATATTTTTGCTGCCAATAGGCATAAATGGGTGCCGGAGATGTCTTGCCAGATAATATGCTCTGCATCGATGCGCCTTCGCCCCAGATTATCGGCAGGCTTGTCATCAACTGAATTTTCGCAGGCGCGCTATTCTCGGAAGAAGCATTGGTAGCGGCGGGACTACATTGGACAAGCAAACCTGCGGCCAGCGCGGTCAGTCCCAATCGGGTCATCCGCAACAAAGATTATTGCTCCTTATCCATCGGCGCTTCCAGCTTCGGATCGGGTTCCAGATCGGGAACAACCTGCGCGCGCGTGCCCGGAACGATTGGAACAGGCTCAACAACCTCTTCCTCTTGTACGGGCGCGGGTGTAATCCCCATCTCGGCCAATGGCTCAGCCGGTGCCTGCACGGGCACCGGGGTGGGTTCGGCTTCAGCCGCAATGCGGCCAGCATTTTCAAGAGCCTCAGTTTGAATTTCCTGAATCGCAGACTGTTCGTCACTGGCGCGTTGCAAAACGAAATTGGCAACGCTGACGACCAGCAACACCGCCACAAGACCGACTACGCCAACCTGGATGCGCTGAATCGTATCCTGACCATTATTGTCTTTTTTGGCGTTTTGCTTTTCGGGGTCTTCAATCATCTTCTATGAGCCAGGGAAAAACTGGCAATCCTTTTTGCTGCAACCATTCGGCATTGTAGAGCGACGACAAATAGCGGAAACCGGTATCACACAGGATCGTCGCAATCCGGCTGTCCGGCCCAAGCTCTTTGCCCAGCGCAATAGCACCGGCAACATTAATACCGGATGAGAGCCCAAGGCAAAGCCCTTCTTCCTGAAGCAAGCGCTCAACCCATTTCATGCCTTCTTCATCGCTGATGCGATATTGGGTGTCGATCGGCGCGTCTTCCAGATTGCCGGTAATTCGGCCCTGCCCAATACCTTCGGCGACACTGCTGCCCTCCGACTTCAGTTCGCCATGGGCATAGTAATTGTAGAGCGCTGCGCCATGCGGATCGGCCAGACCGATTTTCACATTTTCATTTTTTGCCTTGAGGCCCATGCCAACGCCAGCAATCGTCCCGCCCGTGCCAGCAGCACAGACAAATCCATCGACTTTGCCATCCATCTGGGTCCAGATTTCTTCAGCGGTCGTTTCGATATGCGCGCGCCGATTGGCAACATTGTCAAACTGGTTGGCCCAGACCGCGCCTTCCGTTTCTTCGGCCAAGCAGCGGGAGGTATGCACAAAATGTCCAGGATTGGCATAGGGTGCAGCGGGCACCAGAACCAGCTTTGCGCCAAGCGCGCGCAGCGTATCCATTTTCTCACGGCTCTGGGTTTCGGGCATGACAATCGTCGTCTTATAGCCCTTGGCATTGGCGACGAGCGCAATCCCGATACCGGTATTGCCTGCCGTGCCTTCGACAATCATGCCTCCGGGTTTGAGCAAACCGCGCTCTTCAGCATCCTGCACAATGAAAAGGGCAGCGCGATCTTTCACCGATGCGCCGGGATTGGCAAATTCGCATTTGCCATAAATGTCGCAACCTGCCTCTGCACTGGGGCCAGCAAGACGGACGAGCGGTGTGTTGCCAATAAGGTCAAGCGTGTTTGGTACTATGTTCATAGTGCCTTCCATAGTCTGGCGGACGAATGACGACAAGCGGGGACAATTTGGGTGGGGCAAAGCGCAGCTTTACTGGTGCGGTATCTTTTCCGCTTTGCGGTCAAGCATTTGCCTACGAAGTTCACAAAGTACAGAAGCCCCTTTGAGGGTTCTATATCCCGTGGCTTCCTATCAAAGTTCACACACATCACAGACCCCTTTGCGCTTTTTCGGTCCGGTCGTTTCATTGCAAAGTTCACACAATTCACACGCGCTCGCTCGCGCAATCTATTTTCGGCTGACCGGTATAGATGAGAGGTTTTAGCGGGCATGTTCATGGCAGATACTATATCTGAAAATGGGTAATGTAGGACAGACTTTTTCCGGGCAGTGAAAAGCGTTGAAGCCCGCAAATGCCGTTTCTCAAGCATCCTTCCGCCATTCACCCAGCGGCAAATCTTCCACCGTCCAGTCGCCGATGCTCCAGCGGATCAATCGCAAGGTTGGATGACCGGCGGCCGCCGTCATCCTGCGCACCTGCCGATTGCGCCCTTCCCTGATCGTCAGTTTCAGCCAGCTGTCGGGGATATTTTTGCGCACCCGTATCGGCGGATCGCGCGGCCATAGGGCCGGGTCTTCTATCGGTTCAACCTCAGCCGGGCGCGTCAGGCCATCTTTCAGGCGGACGCCTTGCCTCAGCATATTCAAGGCAGCGTCATCAGGCTCCCCCTCAACCTGCACCAGATAGGTTTTCGGCATTTTGAATTTGGGGTCGGCAATCCGCGCCTGTAATTTGCCGTCGCCGGTTAACAGCATCAGGCCTTCGCTGTCGCGATCCAGCCGCCCCGCTGGATAGATGCCCGGCAGATCGATAAAATCCGACAGCGTCTGACGCTCGGTAACAGTACCGCGATCGGTAAATTGCGAAAGCACGCCATAAGGTTTGTTGAACAGGACGAGATCAGCCATGGCTTGTCTGTGGCATTGATGACTGGATCGGGCAATGGAATAGCGCTTATGTTCGGACGGAAATTTATTGGATATCCTAATGCCGCCTGTTTCCCTAAGGAGCACCCATGCACTTCAAGAATTTCGATATCGCGACCTTCCTTCAGGGTAGCTGGCAAAAGAAACCACTCCATATCAAAAACCCATGGGCCGCATGGGCCAACCCGCTGGTACCAGATGAACTGGCAGGACTTGCTTGTGAAGAAGGTGTCGAATCTCGCTTGGTCACGCAGTCCGATGCGACATGGCAATTGGAACATGGTCCGTTGGCCGAAGAGCGTTTCGATAGTCTGGGGAGAAGCAACTGGACATTGCTTGTGCAGGCCGTCGATCAACAGGTCCCGGCGGTTTCCGCGCTGATCGAGCCGTTTCGCTTCATACCCAATTGGCGCATCGACGATGTGATGGTCAGCTTTGCCGCGGACCAAGGCGGCGTAGGCCCGCATTTTGACCAATATGACGTGTTTCTGATTCAAGGCGCTGGCAAACGCCGCTGGCAAGTGGGCGGCCACTGCGATGAAAACAGCGCCTTGTTGCCACATGATGATTTGCGTTTGCTGGCCAATTTTGAAGCAGAGGAAACATTTATCTGCGAGCCCGGCGACATTCTCTATATCCCGCCGGGTGTCTCACATGATGGTATAGCGATGGGTGATGATTGCATGACCTATTCGATCGGCTTTCGCGCGCCTTCTCGCAGCGAGCTGATCGGGGACTGGTGCGATGACTTGTTGGCCGATATGCAGGAGCAAGAGGATGATCGCTATGGTGATCCTGATCTGGCGATACAGGAAAATCCGGGCGAAATATCAATCAACGCCGTTGATCGACTCCACGCGATGATTACCGAGAAAATGGGTGATCGCGACAATTTCGCGCGCTGGTTTGGACAGTATAACAGCACGCCTAAATATCCTCAAATAGACTGGCAGCCGGAAGAGCCAATCGAGATGGAGGAGCTGCGCGAACAGTTGCAGCAAGGCGTGCCATTGAGCCGCAATCCGGCAAGCCGCTTTTCCTTCATCCGCAAAGATCAGCAATTATTGCTGTTCATTGATGGCCAGTGCATCGAATGTGCGGGCGATGCCATGTCCATTGCCGAAACCTTATGTGCCCAAACCCCCGTGACTATTGACGAGGCGCTGATCCATTCCGACGGCGTGATGGATTTGATATTGGCGCTCTATAATCGCGGCTGCTTAGCCTTCGAACCAGAGGACTAATGAGCAGCGGCGGTTTCGACCGCCATGCCGATCAGGACAGATCAAATTTCTCCGGAACCATCTTTGCCAACATTTTTTGACAGGCGGTCAGGTTGCGCTGAAAAATTCCATGGGCGTTCATCGCATCCAGAAAGGCGACCAGTCCAGGCCATTTAGCGGCGTCCGGTGGTCCGGCAATCAGGTCCGTCTGCATGAGCTGGGCAGCGATGGAGATGTCAGCGATGGAGAGCTTATCCCCGAGGAAATATTTCCCGCCGTCTAGTTCCCTTTCCAGGTAATCATAGAGCGGTGGCAATTTTTCATTCCACGTCTTGCGCGCGGTTTCCATATCTGGTTCGCCGCCAGTCATTGCGGCAAAGACAATCGGCCGGAACACACCCCCGCCGCCGTTCATCGCCATCACGCTGTCGGCATATTCCTCCAGCCATAGCGCCCGGCCATAGAGGAACGGATCGTCAGGATAAGCGGCAGGCTGTGGGCATTTCTTTTCCAGATATCCGCACATGGCCGAACTATCCGCAATCGTACCGGTCGTTCCCTCGGTACCAATCGACATATCCCGCAAGGCCGGAATCCGGGCCAGCGGGCTGATCTCCAGATACCAGTCCGGCATCGCCATGATATTGATCGCCACACAATCATAGTCCAAGCCTTTCAGCGCTAGCACCGCCTCCGCCTTGCGTTGGAAGGGGGACAAAGGCGATCCGTAGAGAATATATTCGGCGGTCATAAATGAGGCTCTCCGTTGATTTATGCAGTTAGTTTTATGACCGCCTATCAGCGATCAGAGGCGGCAGATGTCAACAAGCATTTTTCATTCATGCCGAACCGAGGCCCCACTATTTCGCAGCGACCGTATCTGGTTGGGGCTACTTTCTCAGAAAAAACCAGATCATCAACGGCGCAACGACCAATGGACCGAATAATATGAAAAAGACCGGGATCGATAGCTCGGCATAAATTTCAGCCAGCGGCGCGCGGACCGAAATAATCAACGCCCAGATCATCCGCGCCAAATGGCGCCGAACTCGGATAGCAGGCCGCCGATCTGCTTTGCGGAAGAAGTTTATGTCACCAACGAGCAAAATGATCGGGATGATGGCGATTACCAACGGCCCCATCACGGGGATATTCCCGGCCATGACATTGGGGATCGCCATCGCCATGAACAAAAGCAGCATGCCAAGCTCAAAGGCGAACAGGCCATATTCGGTGCGCTTGATCTTCTGGGAACCCGGTTGCAGCGCGAGATAGCCCGTTGCGATGGCGTAAAGCGCAGTCAATGCGGCGACAAATAACGGTGGAGCAAAACGCGTCGCCAGCAGAACCAGGGCAGTAACAGAGACCACGACCGTACTGACGATGAACAACCGGCCGCCGAGAATATGACGCCGACTACCTTTCTGCGAGGCCAGAGCAACCAGCGCACAAACCCATCCGACAAGCCCGATGATGATATGGATGTAATAGCTAAACGGGTCAAACGGCGCATAGTCAGCCAGATTGACGGGATCGACAGGAATCATGCGCCGCACTCCCAGTGGAGCCACAATGAAGAATGACCTTCAAACAGCAGTTGCACGACCCTCAGTACAACGAAGGCTAGACCGTTATTTAGTGATATTCAATCCCGACTGAAGCCGCCGCCTGTTTCGCGTGCGTCCGGGCCTCATCGCTATCCGCGCCGGTTGCCAGTGCCACCGCCATACGCCGATAAGGCCGCGTGACCGGTTTGCCGAATATCCGCACATCCACTTCAGCGCCTTCGTTGCTGAGGGCCAATGCTTCGGCAACGCCAGTGAAAGCAAAATCCTCGCTGTCGCGATCCGCCAAGATAACCGCACTCGCACTGGCTGGGGCGGTCAGGGCTATGTGCGGGATTGGCAGGCCCATGATGGCGCGAGCGTGGAGGTCAAATTCGCTCAGGTTTTGACCGATCAGGGTGACCATACCGGTATCATGTGGGCGCGGGCTGAGTTCGGAGAAGATCACTTCGCCGTCTTTTGTCACAAAAAACTCGACGCCGAACAGGCCATATCCGCCGAGATTATCCACGACTTGGCGTGCCATATCCTGCGCGGTGGTCAGCGCTGCTTCACTCATCGCGGCAGGTTGCCAGCTTTCCTGATAGTCTCCGCGTTCTTGCCGGTGACCGATGGGGGGACAGAACAATACGCCCTCCCTTGTCCGAACCGTCAGCAGGGTGATTTCATAATCAAAATCAATAAACTGCTCGACAATCACACGAGCGCGGTCGCCGCGCATATTATCGACTGCATAGGTCCACGCGGCTTCAAGGGCGGCGACGCTATCGACCTTGCTCTGTCCCTTGCCGGACGATGACATGACCGGTTTGATCACTAGCGGCAGTCCAATGTCGTCAGCTGCGGCCTGCACCTGGGCAAAGCTTTCAGCATAATGATAGCGCGAGGTGGTCAGGCCCAGTTCCTTGGCCGCCACATCGCGAATGGCGTCACGGTTCATCGTCAGTTGGGTCGCGCGGGCCGAAGGGACAACGTTGAAGCCTTCAGCCTCTACCTCGGCGAGAATTTCGGTGCGGATGGCTTCAACTTCCGGAACGATCAGATCGGGCTGATGCTTTGTAATGGCCGCACGCAATTTGTCGCCGTCGAGCATGGAAAAGACTTCGCTGTCATCCGCGACCTGCATTGCCGGAGCTGCAGCATAGGAGTCACAAGCGATAACATAGGCGCCAAGACGCTTGGCCGAAATAACGAATTCGCGGCCCAGTTCACCAGAACCGAGCAGCAGGATTTTTTTAGTGAAGGTCATGAAAGATAACCTAAACTAGAAATATATATTCGTCATCCTGTAGTTGGATGATTTTAAGCCGTTTCGCCTGCCATCATCTCAGCCATCCGCCGGTTTAATTCTTCCGGACTGACATCTTCAATATGCGTGGACAATGTCCATTCATGGCCGAACGGGTCTTTCACCCAACCGGAACGATCACCATAAAACTGATCCTCTACTGGCCGGACCGCAGTCGCGCCCGCCGCAACCGCCTTGTCGAAGGCGGCATCAGCATTTTCGACATAGATCATCAGGCTGCACGTTGCACCGCCCCGGGCCTTGGGACCCAGCTTGTCCATATCGGGAAACTCATCGGACAGCATGATATGGCTGTCACCGATCAATATATCCGCGTGACCAATCTTGTCGCCCATCGGCATGCGCATGACTTCCTCGGCACCAAAAGCTGCTTTGTAAAAATCGATCGCCGCTGCCGCATCATCGACGGTCAGATAGGCGGTAACGCTATGATAGCCGTCTTCTTTCCATTGGGTCATAATTCCTCTCCTCGCTAGAAGGCCATACTGTAGCAAATTTACATCACTTTTGCGAATATGCAATTAGGGAATTGATATAACATATCATTTACTCTATCCGCCCTTTTAATCGTTCCCCAATCCAGAAAAGAGTAGTCCGTGTCCCATCATAAATTTCTGACTTCCGCTGCTATTATATTATTGCCCGTATCCCCTGCATTCGCCCAGTCTGCTCAACAGACGGAAACCGGTGATGATTTTCATAATGACGACGCGATTGTTGTGACCGCGCCTTATGTCGAACGGCTCGACATATTGGCGGGCACATCCGTCCTCACCGGCGATCAGCTGACCAACGATTTGCGTGGCCAGATAGGTGACAGTCTGACCAAATTACCCGGTGTTTCAGCGACCAGCTTTGCCCCCGGCTCCTCCCGCCCGGTCCTGCGCGGCTTCCAAGGCCCGCGGGTCCGGGTGCTGACCGATGGTATCGGGACGCTAGATGCGTCCAACACCTCGGTCGATCATGCCGTTTCAATTGATCCTTTGACCGCCCAGAGTGTCGAAGTGCTGCGCGGACCAGCTGTACTGTTGTTCGGCGGCGACGCAATTGGCGGCGCGGTGAACGTCATCGACAAGCGTATTCCCCGCGATGTTCCCGATGAAGCTTTTCACCTTGATGCTGTCGGCGGCTTCGGCAGCGCGGCCAATGATTGGAGCGTCGGCGGCTCGCTAGATGTACCACTGACCGAGTCGCTGGTATTCCATATTAATGGCAGCTTCCGCGATACCGGTGATCTCGACATACCCGGCTTTGTCCTATCGCCGGAACTGCGCAGCGAAGTGCTGGCGCAAGTGGCAGAAGAAACCGAAGAAGGCAATCTTGATGAAGCGGCCGAACTAACCGAAACCGCCAATCAGCGGGGCACAATATTCAACAGCGCTAGCCGTACGTACAATGCCTCGACCGGTCTCGCCTACATCACAGACGGCGGCCATATCGGCTTTTCGGTCAGCTATTATGACACAGATTATGGTGTTCCCTCCCGGCCCGGCGCGGAACATGGCCATGAAGATGGGGATCCAGCCGATCCCGCCGGTGAAGAAGAGGAAGAAGGTCCGGTGACCATCGGCCTCGAACAGATCCGTGCTGATCTCCGCGCCGGGGTTAATCTGGGCGATGGTTTCTTTGAATTGCTCAATCTGCGCGCCGGTTATTCCGATTATGAGCATACCGAATTTGAAGGCGACGAAGTTGGTACCGTCTTTGAGGTTGAAGGCATCGAAGCCCGCGCGGAACTGGTTCAAAACGAACGCAATGGCTGGCGCGGTGTGATCGGCACGCAGCTTTTGGTACGCGATTTCAACGCCATTGGCGCCGAAGCCTTCGTTCCAAGAAACAGCATCGAAAGCTGGGCTTTGTTCACCGTACAGGAAGTCGATCTCGGCAATTTTGAAGTCGAGGCCGCTGCCCGGTTCGACAATACGGATATCAAATCCAATATTGTCAATTTTGATCGCAGTTTTGACAGTTTCTCGGGTGCATTGGGTTTTGCTTATGCCCCTGATGACAATGGTTTGAGACTCGGCGTCAATCTCTCTCGCTCGGAACGTGCCCCATCGGCAGAAGAACTGTTGTCCGACGGCCCGCATATTGCCACGCAGGCGTTTGAAATCGGCAATCCCAATTTCACCACCGAGAAAAGCTGGGGCGGCGAGCTTTATGCCCGCTGGAATTCAGAAGATGTCCAACTCAGCGCAACCGTTTATGCCAATTTCTTTGATGATTATATCTTTGAAACGGAAACTGGCGAAGAAGAGGACGATTTGCCGGTTTTCCAATTCTTTCAAGAAGATGCGACCTATTATGGCTTTGAAGCCTCCGCATCTGTCGTTTTCGCTCGCGCAGGCGGATTTGCTTTTGTCGCCGACGGGGTTGCCGATTATGTCCGAGCGAAAATCAAGGACGGCGGCGGCCCTGTTCCGCGGATCCCGCCCTTGCGGCTGCTCGGCGGTATTGGAGCCCAAAGCGATTCTCTCGACTTGCGGGCGGAACTGGAATGGTCAGACAGCCAGAACCGAGTTTCGACTTTTGAAACGTCAACCGACAGCTTTACCATGGTCAATGCCTCCGCTGCATGGCGGCCTTTGGGTAAGGATGGCGGCGTGACCCTGCTCGCCTCGGCCAATAATATCTTTGATGTGAAAGCGCGTCGTCATGCTTCGTTCACGAAAGATTTTGTACCGCTGGCTGGGCGTGATATTCGTGTCAGCGCAAAATTTAGTTTCTAGCGGAAATCGGGCCCAAAATCGGGGTGGCTTCGTGTTTCTGCTATAAACGCAGGATCAGGAGTTACCCTTATGCGCAAAATAATCGCTTCTATCGCCCTATCTTCAGCGCTTATACTGGGCGCGTGCAACACTGTGCAAGGTGTTGGCGATGATATTAAATCCGTTGGCCGTGCTGGCGAACGGGCGATCGATTAATCCATTTCATCGGGAGAATGAACATGCGCAAGATTTTGACATCATTGATAATTTCATCGACGCTGGTTCTAGCGGCCTGCAATACCGTGCAGGGCGTCGGCCAAGATATCGAATCAGTCGGCCGCGCCGGTGAAGACGCTATAAATTAAGCTATTCGCTGGTTTCTTCCAGCTTGGCGCGCTTGCGCTCGGTAAACCACATGATCGCTAGCGATACTTCGTAGAGCATGATCAATGGCAGGCCGAGTAGGAACTGCGACACAACGTCCGGCGGCGTTAGTATCGCAGCCAATACAAAGGCTGCGACAACCATGTAGCGGCGCAGCCCGATAAGCTGCTGGCGTGTGACCAAGCCTGCGCGATTGAGCAGCAACAGCAGCACTGGCAGCTGGAAACAGACGCCAAAGGCTAAGATGAATCGCATCACCAGATCGAGATAATCACCCATTGCGGGCAAGGCTTCCTGCGTCAGGCCGCCTACTTCGCCTTCAAAGCCGAGGAAAAACCGGAAAGCCGTTGGCATCACGATATAGTAAGCCAGAGCCGCGCCCGCCGTGAACAAAAGTGGCGTGGCGAAGATAAATGGCAGGAACGCCTTTTTCTCATTGGCATAAAGCCCCGGCGCAACAAAGGCCCAGAGCTGGTTGGAAATAATCGGAAAAGCGAGGAAGAACGCAGCGAACATCGCAACCTTTATCTCAACAAAAAACGCTTCATAAAGCTTGGTGAAAACGAGTTTCCCTTCACCCGGCGGAAAGGCGTCCGTTAGCGGCACGACCAACAGCCCGAAAATCTCGTCTGCAAAATAAAAGCTGACTGCAAAAGCGATGACCAAGGCCACCACGGCCCATACAAGGCGCTGGCGCAACTCGATCAAATGCTCGATCAGCGGCGCCTTGCTGTCATCTATGTCCGGTGCCGATTGCTCGTTCATGCGCCCGGTTTTTCTGGGCTATCATCGTTTAACGGCAGGTCAGGCTGATCATTGTCGCTTTTCTCATCAGGTGCAGCCGGGCCGTCCAATGGCTCCATCTGCGGCTCATCGTCGGAAACTGTCGGATGCTCCAACATGATGCGTTCGTTTTCAGACGCCCATTTCTTTTCCATTTCCTGCAGCTCGGCCTCGCGAACCATCGCGTCAAAGCCAGTGCGGAAATTGCCCATCACGCCGCGGGCCTTTGCCATCCAGCGACCTGCCGTGGCAAGCGCGCGCGGAAGCTCTTTCGGGCCAATCACGACAATGGCAATGATCACGATAATCGCGATCTCGGATATGGAAAGGTCAAACATATCTGTGCGCCGTCAGTTCCGGCCTAGATCCAGCGGGACCAGCCCTAGCCAGCGGTCTTGTCGGATGTCGTGGCTTTGTCCGCGCTGACATCAGCTGGTTTGCTGTCAATCTGCGCAGAAGCTTTCACGCTTTCCTCTTCTTCGGTAATGCCTTTTTTGAAGGACTTAATGCCTTTGCCGACATCACCCATCATCTCCGAAATCCGGCCGCGACCGAACAGGATCAGTACCAGTGCTGCTACAATTAAAATCTGCCAAATACTCGGTTGCATCGAAATTCTCCTGATCTATGCGCTCTACTTAAGCGCTTTCCGCCTCATTTTCCAGTGAATCGGCGGTGTCATCATCATTTTCTTGTGCACCATCTTCGTTAAGTTCCTGTTCCAGCGGCAATTCCTCTTCCGCCTCCATCTCCAGCCGTTCCATCGCCAGATCGACAGGGTCCAGCAAACCGGCGGCTTTCAGGTCATCAATACCCGGCAGTTCCTTGCGGCTTTGCAGGCCAAAATGGGTCAGGAATTCGGCCGTTGTGGCATAAATAAGCGGCCTTCCCGGCACTTCACGGCGACCGGCTGGACGGACCCAACCCGCTTCCATCAGCACATCCAGCGTACCTTTTGCTACCTGAACGCCTCGGATCGCTTCGATCTCTGCGCGGCTAACCGGTTCGTGATAAGCAATGATCGCCAGTGTTTCCATGCCCGCTCGGCTTAATTTGCGTAGCTCCGCCCGTTCCCGACGCAGCAGATGCGACAGGTCATGCGCCGTCTGAAAATGCCAACGGTCGCCGGCTTTCACTAGCGATATACCGCGCCCGGAATAATCATTCTGCAAATCATTGAGCGCAGCACGAATATCAATCTCTTCGCCGACATAGAGCTTGATATCAGCGATGGTCATTGGGTTTTCGGACGCAAACAGCGTCGCTTCTACGGCGCGTGTGCCTTCATCCATCTCGGCATTCATGCCCATGATCAGGTCGCGGTCATCTTTAACTGGCTCATCCATCACTGCTTGCTTTCAATTTTAACGGTGCAAAGCTCTCTTCCTGACTAAGCTCCAATTTCCCCTGTCGCGCCAGTTCGAGCGCTGCAACAAAGCTCGATGCCAGCGCCGATTTACGCAATTGCGGTGGTGCGCCCGGTGGGAGGAAGGCCCTGATGTCCATCCAGTCAACTGCCTCGCCGAGCATCAATGATACCCGTGCCAATGCGTCTTCCAGTGTCATCACCATGCGCTGTTTGACGATATGTACAGGTGGAACGCTACGCAATTTGACGCGGCCATAAGCTGAAATCAGGTCGAAATATTCCGCCTGCCAATGCCGGTTTTTAACAACCCGCAGGCCTTCAGGCGCGCCGCGAGCAAATACATCCCGGCCAATCCGGTCGCGAGCGAGCAATCGAGCCCCTGCTTCCCGCATGGCATTCAGCCGCTCCAGCCGCATTTGCAGACGCAGCGCCAATTCTTCCGGCGAAGGATCAACTTCCGGATCCTTGGGCAGCAGCAAGCCTGACTTTAAATAGGTTAGCCACGCCGCCATCACCAGATAATCAGCCGCCAGTTCCAGCTTCAAACTTTGCGCATCGGAGATATATTTCAAATATTGCTGGACCAATTCCAAGATCGAGATTTCCCGCAAATCGACTTTCTGATTGCGTGCAAGCGCCAGCAAAAGATCGAGCGGCCCTTCCCAGCCGTCAATATTCAACGTGAGTGACGTGTCTTCTTCCGCTGGTGATGGCGGAAAGAAAAAGCTCTCCGTTTCGCCGTCCATTTCCAGCTTCTGATCCATCAGGCCGCCGCCAACAATTCATCACGCCGGGCTACCAATTCTTGCAAATCCGGGCCGTCATCGGTTTCGGCTATGGTTGCCATCGCATCATCCAACCGCTGACGGGTTTTGGGCGTCATATCGGTCATGCCCTCTACGATGCCGGTCATATCATCCATTTTTGCCCAGCAATTTAGCGCAATGTCGCAGCCTGCCTCCTGCGCTCGAACGGCGCGTTCAGGCACAGAGTCCGACAAGGCTTCCATGTCCAGATCATCTGTAAACAACAGCCCATCAAAACCGATCCGGTCGCGAATAATATCCTGCACCACCGTTTTCGAGAGTGTTGACGGCACCTCCGCGTCCCAAGCCGTGAACAGCAAATGGCCGGTCATCCCCATAGGTGCGTCTTTGAGCGTCTTAAACGGCGCCAGATCCATCTCCAGTTCTTCGTCACTTGCAGTAACAGTTGGTAGCGCCTTATGTGTATCGACGCTGGTACGGCCATGGCCCGGCATATGCTTTACCACGCCAACGACACCGCCGCGCTGCAGCCCGTCCAATATCGCTCGGCCGAGAGCAGCAACCCGCATCGGTTCGCTGCCCAATGCCCGGTCGCCAATGACATTATTCGCATCCGGCTGGCGGACATCCAGAAGCGGCAGACAGTCTACCGTGATACCGACTTCATTCAGGCTCGTTGCAATCGCCTGTGCATTAAGTCGAGCCGCCTCAATCGCGGTGGCCGGGGCAATATCATAAAGCTTGTCAAATACTTCGCCGGCGGGGAATTTCGGCCAGATCGGTTCCTTCATCCGGGCGACGCGGCCACCTTCCTGATCAATTAATATGGCAAGATCATCGCGCCCATGCAGCGTGCGCAATTCATCGGTAAGCGCCCGCAGTTGGTCCTTGCTATCGATATTGCGGCCGAAAATAATATAGCCGGCAGGGTCGGACTCTTTAAAAAACGCCTTTTCGTCGGACGTCAAACTCAGCCCCGACATGCCAAAAACTGCTGGTGTCATGATCTAACTCTACCCAATCCCGCGCAAAATACCACCTTGGCATCATGCGCACAATTGACAGACCGGTAAAGCGGAAAGCGCCGTTATCCACAGCGCTTCCCCCGTTCTTACGGCTTTTTAGTCCTTATTGAGGGACAACAATGCAGCTTTCGCCAGCCGCTTTCAGGCCGTTGCACACTTTCTGTGCAGCAGAAACATCCGGAGCCACCGCATTCAGGCGATAAATTGTACCGCCTTCGACAGTGCCCTGAACGATTTTCTTCGGCAAAGCGCCAATATCGGCAAAGCGCCGGGAAAAACCGGACCAGGCACGATCAGCCTGACCGGATGAGCTAAACGCGCCCAGCTGGATCATCGCACTACCTGGTGTCGTCGGAGCAGCCTTTCTGATGGGCGCTTCAACCGGGGCAGCAGTACCCAGTTTTCCGGGCGTTTCCTGCCCTTGGCTAGCGGCGAAACTGGCATCACCTTCGCCTTCAAATTGTTTGGCCTGCGGGTCGTCGGGACGCACCTTATAGTCGCCCTCTTGCGCAGCGATCAGCGTGCCATCGCCGCTCAACCCGCCTGCATCACGATTTTGCATCCAATATATGCCGCCGACGATGGCCGCGAGCAAAGCAATCGCAAGACCAACGAACAAAGCGACGCGAATGGGAGAATATTCGTCCTCACCATCATAATCTTCCGCCGATTCAAGCCATGGCAGACGGTTTTCATCGTCCAGGTCCAGACTATCGCTATTCACATCAGACATACTCAAACCCCACAGTAATTTTGAACGCTCACATTTTGTCAGCGGCGCTAACCCCCATCAGCGCGAGACCGTTCTTAATTACTTGCCCTAAATATTTAGCTAAGAAAAGCCTAGCGGATGTCATGGCAGGATCATTAACCATGATAATCCGCATCTCAGGCCGATCATTGCCCATGTTCCAAAAGGCATGAAAGGCCGCCGCTAGGTCATTGAGATAGAAGGCAACCCGGTGCGGTTCGCGATTAGCTGCGGCCGATTCGACGATCCGCGGGAATTGGGCCGCTTGCTTGATCAGGTTCAATTCTTCAGCACCCAGCTTGCCAAGATGTTCCGCTGAAGGTTCGATATTTTCTTCAGCGGCCGCCTTGCGCAGCGTCGATTGAATCCGCGCATGGGCATATTGCACATAGAATACCGGATTGTCGCGTGACGCCTCGGTTACCTTGGCAAAATCAAAGTCCATTTGCGCGTCGGCCTTGCGGGTCAGCATGGTAAAACGCACCGCTTCCTTGCCGACTTCCTCCACCATGTCGGCAATGGTGACGAAGTTTCCGGAACGCTTCGACATTTTTTCAGGCTCGCCGTCGCGCAGCAACCGGACCATCTGAACCAGCTTGACGTCGAATTTGGTTTTTCCCTCGGTCAGCGCCGCCACAGCCGCCTTAATCCGTTTCACGGTGCCGGAATGATCGGCGCCCCAAATGTCAATCAGCTCATCCGCATTCTGGGCTTTCTGAAAATGGTAAGCGAGATCGCCACCGAAATAAGTCCAACGACCATTGGATTTCTTGATCGGGCGATCCTGATCATCGCCAAATTGGGTGGACCGGAATAGCGGCAGTTCCACCGCTTCCCAGTCATCTATGGTTTTGCCCTTGGGTTTTTCCAGCACACCGTCATAAACCAGATCACGCGACCGCAGTTCGGCCTCGGCAGCATCTGCCTTACCGGCCTCATGCAATTCCGCTTCAGACGAGAAAACATCATGTTTGATACCCAGCAGTTCCAGATCAGCCCGGATCATGTCCATCATGCCAGCAACCGCTGCCTTACGGAAGATCGGAAGCCAGTCATCAATCGGCGCATCAACATATTTATCGCCATATTGCTGCGCCAGCGCCCAGCCCACGGGTTTCAGATAGTCTCCGGGATAAAGGCCTTCGGGAATTGCCAAAATCGTTTCGCCGAGCGCTTCCCGGTAACGGATATGCACAGATTCAGCGAGAATATCGACCTGCGCACCGGCATCATTCACATAATATTCGCGGATCACTTTATGCCCGATAAACTCAAGCAAATCGGCCAGCGCATCGCCAACCACTGCGCCCCGGCAATGGCCCATATGCATGGGGCCAGTGGGGTTGGCAGAGACATATTCGACATTGACGGTGACGCCCTGCCCTTTGGTTGAGCGACCATAATCGGCACCCAATGTTTGGATTTCTCTTAGTTCTGCAATGAGGATAGCATCACTAACCCGTAGATTTATGAAACCTGGCCCAGCCATTTCCGCAGTCTTGACATCATCCAGAACAACCAGCCGATCGGCAATTTTTTCCGCCAAATCACGTGGCTTTTGACCCGCCGCCTTTGACAACACCATCGCAGCATTGGTCGATAGATCGCCATGCGACGGATCGCGCGGCGGTTCCAGCGTTACATTCTTGCGATCCAGATCGGCGGGCAAGTCTCCGCTGGCCACCAGATCATCCAAAGCTTTATCTATATGTTGCTGAAAAATATCAAACAGCATCGCTTCACCCCAATTTTCAATAGATTACAGAGCCCGAACCTGCCGAGCCAAAAATTACATATAACCTGAAAGCCTTATCGGGTCGCGTTATATTGTAGCTGCTCTGGGGTCAGCTGAAATCCGACCAAAAGCTCAAAGGTTGATCGCGCAACTGCTGCACGCACCGCTGGATCTGCCAGCGGGTCCAACGCAGCGTCCGGATCTCCAGGTTTTCTGCGGCGGGTAATTTTTTCAATCACATCTTCTGGCAAACGCGCAGCTGCGGCGTCCACATAGGAACCTGCCTTACCTGATGCAGAGGCCCGATATTGTCCGTCAGCAAAAGTCAGTGTCACATTTTTGACGCGCTTGGCGATAACGGCAGTGCCGCCCTGCACCACAGTCGAGAAATACGGCACCGTAACCGTCCGCGCACCATTGGGACGAGAACGGATAGCGTAAACATCAAAAGTGGCCTCAGAGTAAATGCGCGCGCCTTCACTATTACAGGTGGAGCGGAGATTGGTGATATTGGCTACCACATCAATTGCACTGGCATCGGTGCTACCCGCAGGGTCAAAGACCGTAACATCCCCTGTATGATCAGGAATGGCAACTGCAGGACAACCTGTTCGCGTAACACTGATGCCAACACCGGAACTGATGTCGAGCGCGCCATCCTTGGCACAGCCCGCCAGTGCCAAAACCGTTACACCCGTCAATAGCAGCTTGTTGAAACGCCCGTTGAATATCATGCCTATTCCTTGCCTTTAGTCCCATTTCACGCAGATATGATCTGCGTCCTTGTTCAGGGTTTGGAAACCCTTATCTATGCCTTTAAGAGCGCGCAACCATCCATAGGATGAACAGACAGGCTTTTCGCCGCCCCCGTTTTTCACTAAGGCTTTGATTATGAATCAGCAGAAATCAGAAAAACCCCGCATAAGCTTGCTTGTAGCCGCCCCGCGCGGCTTTTGTGCAGGCGTCGATCGGGCAATAAAAATTGTCGAACTGGCGATCGAAAAATATGGTGCGCCGGTCTATGTTCGCCATGAAATCGTCCATAATCGCTATGTTGTCGATGAATTGAAGAAGCTTGGCGCAATTTTTGTCGAGGAACTGGATGAAGTGCCGGATGGTGTTCCGGTGGTATTTTCTGCTCATGGTGTCCCGAAAGCGGTACCCCACAAAGCGGAAGAACGCGGACTGGAATATCTCGACGCCACCTGCCCGCTCGTATCCAAAGTGCACCGTCAGGCAGAACGTCAGGTAGAGGCCGGGCGGCATATTATTTTTGTCGGTCACGAGAATCATCCTGAGGTCATCGGGACATTCGGGCAGGTGGACGATGGGAAGATGACATTGGTTGAAACGGTTGAGGATGTCGCCGCGCTCGATCCTGCCGATCCGGACAAATTATCATTTCTGACCCAGACAACTCTGTCAGTCGATGACACGAGAGCCATAGTCGAAGCCCTGCAAGCTCGCTTTCCATCCATTGTCGGTCCAAAAGGCGAGGATATTTGCTACGCGACTTCGAACCGTCAGGAAGCCGTCAAGAGCATCGCGAAAGCCTGCGACCTTGTACTCGTCATTGGCGCACCCAACAGCTCCAATAGCCTGCGACTGGTGGAAGTGGCCGAACGGGAAGGGACAGATTCCTATCTGATTCAGCGCGCCGATGAGATTGATCTAGCGTGGATGGAAGGCGTCAGCACGTTGGGTCTGACCGCCGGAGCGTCAGCACCAGAGATATTGGTACGGGAAGTCGTCAACCGGCTGGAAGAACATTTTATCGTCGACGAGCAGAAAGTAGAAACCACCGACGAACGTATGGTCTTTAAACTCCCGCGCGGACTAGAAACCGCCTAATGGCAGTCTACACCAAGGTCAGCGCAGAAGAGATTGATGCCTTTCTGACCCGTTTTGATGTCGGTACGCTTGTCTCTGCCAAAGGCATTGCCGAAGGCGTCGAGAATAGTAACTATCTTATAGAGACAACTGAGGACCGCTTCATTTTAACGCTCTACGAAAAGCGCGTTGATCCGAATGACTTGCCCTTCTTCATTGCGATGCTGGACCATCTTGCCGCCAAAAAATGCCCCATCCCGCCGATGATTGCTGATCGAAACGGGGTCAAAATACAGGAATTGTGCGGCCGATCGGCTTGCCTCATCAAGTTTCTTCCCGGCATTTCCGTGACTGTGCCAACAGCGGCACAGGCCCAGGCGACAGGACGTGCCCTAGGTAATATGCACGATGCCCTGCGGGATTTCACGGGTACGCGGCCCAACAGCATGAACCATGATACGTGGCGGCAATTGGCAAAGGACTGCGGCCCCGATAATCTCGATGCCATTGCATCCGGTTTGCATGATCTGGTGGAAGCCGAGCTAGATCATCTTGATGCCCATTGGCCGGATGATCTACCCCAATCCGTCATTCACGCCGATCTATTTCCGGACAATGTGCTGATGCTAGATGATCAGGTCACTGGCCTGATCGACTTTTATTTTTCCTGCACCGATATCCGGGCCTATGATTTTGCAATAACCCATACTGCGTGGTGTTTTTCGGAAGATGGTGCACATTTTGATGCGGCAGTCTCGTCAGCCCTTCTGGAAGGCTATCGCGAAACATTTGATCTTGGTAGAAACGAGCGCTTGGCTCTCCCGATACTGGCGCGCGGCGCAGCACTGCGCTTCATGCTCACCCGCGCCTACGACTGGATCAATACCCCCGCCGACGCATTGGTGACTCGCAAAGACCCAACGGCCTTTCTTAATCGCCTGAAATTTTATCAGGACAATCCGGATATTTTCAAAGCATGAGCGATCTTTCTTACGTCGAAATCGCCACAGATGGCGCATGTAAAGGCAATCCTGGTCCAGGTGGCTGGGGCGCATTGATTCGCTTTGGTGACAAAGAAAAGGAAATTTCCGGCGGCGAGCCCGAAACGACCAATAACCGCATGGAATTGCGTGCGGCCATCGAAGCGCTCAACGCATTGAAGCGGCCTTGCAAGGTGAAACTATCCATCGACAGCACCTATGTGAAAGACGGCATCACACAATGGGTATTTAACTGGCAGAAAAATGGTTGGCGCACGGCGGCCAAAAAGCCGGTGAAAAATGCGGACCTATGGCAAGACCTGCTCGAGGCGGTGAAACGTCACGACATAGAATGGCATTGGGTAAAGGGTCATGCCGGTGATGCTGACAATGAGCGAGCCGATATGCTGGCAAGCGACGCGGCCTTAAATGTGGCCGCCGGCTTCTAGGAAGCAAAATGCGTCATCCCGGCATCAACCGGGACAACGCTTAAACTTGTTGGGTAGCCTTAGCTATTATCTTCAACGTCAGCACCAGGACCATTTTTAATGATCGAAGCGATCGCATTTTTGGCGCTAGCCTTGCTTGCATAACCCTCGGTCGAGAACATGATTTCGCTATTATGTTTGAAGCGAACCCGGAACTCGCCTTTTTTATCTTTATAGATCTCAAATTTATGCGCCATTTTTCGGCTCTCCTTTTTCGGCCTATGCTGGCCTTTATCGGTCCCCATCGGACTTCCGATTTATTGCGTCTTAAAGCGTTGAACGCAACGGCAAATATTTAAATCTGCTCAATGGGCGAAACGAACGGGATCATATAAAGCCGCTTCAAGCGATCGTACGGATGGCTCGCGCTCCACATCCAGAAAAATCGACCTAGCCAATTTGGCCGCTGCCGGAGCGGTTTGAATGCCGAAACCACCTTGACCCGCAAACCAGAAAAAGTCCGGTTGCTTGGGGTCAAATCCATAAACCGGCAGCCTGTCAGGCGAAAAGCTGCGCAGGCCCGCCCATTTGCGATTCACGCTCCGAATTTCAACATCCATTATCGACTGAAACCGGTCAATCGCCAGAGCCACATCCCATTCCTCTGGCGCAACATCTCCAGCTGGCACCGGTGTTTCGTCATGCGGACTAAGCCAATAGCTGCCGCCTGCTTCGGGTTTGAAATAGAAACTTCCGTCCAGCGCCACCACAAGCGGCATCTCCGGTGACGACTCCGGATCCGTTTGCAATTGCACCATCGTTCTGCGCATCGGCTGAATATCGATCGGCAGCGCTCCGGCCAGTGCTGATACCTCCGCTGCCCAAGCGCCAGCCGCGTTGATGATTTGTTTGGCATGAACAGTTTCACCGCCACTATGGATAGCCCACACACCGTTCTCGCGCGCAATCTTCTCTACCCGCATTCGGCATAAAAGTGTCGCACCTTTACGCTTTGCATCACGTAAATACGCCATGTGAAGACCCGCCACGTCAATATCGCAGCAATCGGGCTCATATACCGCGTGGTCCCAACCCGGCTTTAGATTGGGCACAACTTCGCCGATTTCGTTTTTGCTCCACGGGGTCATGGCGACTCCGCTTTCAGCAAATTCAGCAATAAACTGATCCACCAAAAGCTGTTCGTCGGAACGCGCAATATTAATTGCCCGACGCTTCATCAGGAAGCTAGCCTCAGAAAACGTGAAATCTGGATCACTCAAAAAACCATAAGACGCCGTTGTCAGCGGTTGCACTTGCGGACCACCATAGGTCTCTGTCCAGAAAGCAGCAGATCGGCCGGTACTGTGATAACCGGGTTGATCTTCCGCTTCCAGCATGACCACTGACCGTTGATCGGCAATTTCCGAAGCAATGCTTGCGCCCGCTATTCCGGCTCCGATTATCGCAACATCATATTGGTTCATGAAGGGAAAAAACTCATTTCAAAGGTGCCACTCTATCCAGAAATTCAAAACTGGCCTGCAAGGCTTCATTCCGCACGGGATCGGCTTCCCGGTAAATCTCATGCGCACATTCTTTGCCAAATAATTTCATCTCAGCCCGAGGCAAGAGATGCAGCGCCCGTTCTATGGTCGCATGATCAACCAGCTCATCCGTCGCCGTTGCAAGCATCAATATCGGTATGTCCACAGCCTCCAGATGCTTTCGGTTTCTCAGATGTCGGGTCGAGCCATAGGCCCGCTCCACCCAGCGCCAGCTGGCTGGCCCCAGACGCACAAAGGGCCGCTCGCCAAACCAGAAAAACTCGTCTGAATAACGATCCGCATCGTGGGTTAACAAGCCTTGCCGCAAAACTTCTGGTTCCAACGGTTTCTCACTGACTTTCCAGGCGCGGCGCTTTTCCCTGCCAAAAGCGCAGATAATCTTGGACAGTAAATAGGCCGTCCATTCCGGCATTCCGCCGCCCGCCGGCGCCAGCATTGGCGCGCTTAAAATAACGGCGTCGGGATAGATGCGCTGTTCCGCCAGCGCGCGGGCGACCAGATGTCCGCCCATGCTGTGACCAATAACGATATGCGGACCGGGATGGCTGGCGCGCCAATCCGGATAAAAGGCCCGCAGATCATCAACCCATGTGGCGAAATCATCAATATGCCCGACATGAGGATGCGGACCACAGCGGCCAGAACCACCCTGCCCGCGCCAATCGGGTGATGTCACATTCCATCCGGCTGCGTGAAAATCGTTAAACGTCTCAACATATTTTTCGTAAAAATCCGCCCGGCCGGTCATAAATAATATCGAACCGCGATTTTCTTTACAGGATTGTGTCCACTCAAATTGTCGGATCGCCCAACCGTCAGGGGCGTGCCATTCCAGCTCTTTGGCGTCTTTGGGAATGGATCGTCGATCAAATAAAGGCGGGTTTGATCGACTCAACAATGGGCTCCGGTCATCATGGTTACTATTTGGTAAGGCATTTTTCTTAAAGCTGTTTCCCATGAACGGGGAACAACTCATCTACTTGCTCTGGGGCGGATTGGCAATTGCACTGATTGTGGCGGCCATTACCGATATCAGGAGCCGTCACATTTCAAACAAGCTGAATTTGGCCATTGCGCTCGGCGCACCACTATTTTGGATTGCCAGCGACATGACTTTCTGGCCCGACATGGTGTGGCAAATCGGCATCGCTACGGTCGTGTTTACCATATTTGCCGGAATGTTTGCCATTGGCGCGATGGGTGGCGGGGACGTCAAACTCCTGACAGCCATTGCGTTGTGGCTCCATTGGCTCACTTTAATTCAGATGCTGGTGATCATGTCGATCGCTGGCGGTGTGCTTACGTTGTTAATGATAACAGCTAAGAAAATCCAAAAAACTGAGGGTCCAGTAAAGGTCCCGTACGGAGTCGCCATATCATTTGCGGGGCTTTGGATAATTAGCGAACGATATTTTAACCATTTTACTTGAAAGAGAAATTTACCGCCAACGGATCGTTTCAGGGTGATCGATTTGGGTGGGGCATTCAGGAGGCGTAAGACGTCATGGACAAAAAGAAACTTATATTGCTAGTCGGTGCATTGGTTGTGGCTGTAGTCACAGCATTGCTCGCAAGAAGCATGTTCACCGGTGCGAGCGCACCTCAGGCAGAAGCGAAGAAGGTCGAGGTACTCGGTGAAGAAGTCCTGGTGGCTTCACGCGCTCTGCCCGTCGGTACAATCATTACACCTGACGCTTTCAGCTTTCAGCCTTGGCCTGAAGATCTGGTTGAGGAAGCTTATTTCCAGAAAGAGGGCACAGATATTGAAGCCCTGAACGGAACAGTGGTTCGCAATGCCATTACGGCAGGCCAACCGCTAACCAAGGGCGCCATTGTAAGCCCTGGCGATCGCGGATTTCTTGCTGCGGCGCTTAGCCCTGGTATGCGTGCTGTAACAATCCCGGTATCTGGATTAACCGGTGTTGCAGGATTTGTATTCCCTGGCGACCGTGTTGACCTGATGCTCACGCAAAAAGTCGTCGGTGATGGTCCAGAAATGCAAGTTTCTGAAACAGTCATTCGCAATGTCCGTGTTTTGGCTACCGACAATCGTGTGACACAGACTGTCAACGAGGCTGGTCAAGCCGTTGCAACCAAGACCAAATTGGTCACACTGGAAGCAACGCCGAAAATTGCTGAGAAAGTAGCGGTAGCACAGACTTTGGGTACCTTGAGCCTCTCTCTCCGTTCGCTGGCAGATAGCACAGCTGAACTGGAAGAGGCTATCGCATCAGGCGAAATCACGCTGCCGAAAACAGATGATCCTGCTGAAGAAGCAGCAATGATCAAGTCTCTGGCAACACGGCCAAATGCCAAAAAATCAACATTTTCAACCGGCGGAGAAGTGTCGCGCTTTGAAGCACGCACGCCACCTATCGCAGAACAACCCGAAGGACCAAAAGTCCGAGTTGCACGCGGTAACTCCGTCAACGAAGTTAAGTTTGGAGACAAATAATGTCCACGCAACATGCAAAACAGAGCCGGTTGATGAACGATATTTCAATCAAAAAAACAATGGGTACAGCAGTTGCTGCGGTTCTAGCCTTAGCTGTAACCGCGAACAGCACTACACCGCTTAACGCACAATCGGTCAAGGTTTCCGCACCGCAATCCCGTGTAACGGTTGCCGTCGGTCGCGGCAAGCTGATCACATTGCCTGCACCTATTGAAGATATTTTTATCGCCGAGAGCAGGATTGCCGATGTGCAAGTCCGCTCACCGCGCCAAATCTATATCTTTGGTAAAACCGGTGGACAGACCAGCTTTTATGCAACCAGCCGGTCCGGAAAAGTTGTATATTCCGCAGAAGTATCTGTAGGGGCAGAGATATCCTCTATTGATCAAATGCTTGCTCTGGCAATGCCGGATGCAAAGATTACGGTCAGCTCCAATAATAATTTCGTTTTGTTGACCGGAACTATCGCGAACCCAGATGATGCGGAAGAAGCCGAAAACCTGGTAAGAGCTTATGTTGGTGATGGCGCAGGTGGCGAAGGCACTACGGTCGTCAGTCGCCTAAAAACGGCAACCCCCATGCAAGTCAACTTGAAGGTGCGGTTTGCTGAAGTTAGCCGTTCACTAGCCAAAAATATCAATGGCAATCTGTTGACGCGTGATTCTACCAGCGGGTTCCAATTTGGTGTTGCGCGGGGCCGGAACTTTGGTTCGATTACGGATTTTGATACAAGCGGCTTCCCGACCCTGGATGCATCCAATCTGTTTGGTTTGCCTGCTGGGTCCATTTCCTTGCCTTTTAACACGGCAACGGGCCAGTTTGTTACCCAGGGCGGCACCGCATTTAACTTTAACCAAGCAACTGGTTTGGACTCTATTCAAGCCGCAGGCCGCCTTTTTGGTCTAGATATTGCTACCGCACTGGACGTATCCGAACGCATTGGTTTGGTCACTACATTGGCGTCGCCCAACCTGACCACGATTTCTGGTGAAACTGCCAGCTTCTTGGCTGGTGGACGCTTTCCGATACCCCAATCATCCGGTTTCGGCGAAGTTAGTGTCACCTACCAAAGCTTTGGTGTTGAGCTTTCTTATACGCCAACGGTATTATCTAATGGACGGATTTCGATTAGGGTCAAGCCAAGCGTATCTGATATATCAGCAAATGGCGCTGTCCGTTTGAACGGCTTTGAAATTCCAGCCATCTCTACCCGGGAAGCGGAAACGACCGTCGAACTGGGTTCTGGCGAAAGTTTCATGATCGCTGGGCTGATGCAAAATAACTACAGCTCAACCATCGATAAGACTCCGGGACTGGCTGATGTGCCTATCCTCGGCAATCTGTTCAAATCTGATGGCTATCGGAAAAACGAAACCGAGCTGATGATCGTTGTCACCCCATATCTGGTCAAACCGGTCAGCGATAGGGACATTGTCTTGCCAACAGACGGGTTCAAACAAGCCAATGATTTTGAGCGGTTGATTATGAACCGGCACAGTTCAAACGGTACGGGCGATCGTCCAAAACCATCGGTTGCACCGCCTGTCGCTTCCGGTCCTGCTCTGAGCAGCCTCTCGGCTCCAGCGACTGGTAAAACCGCAAAGAAATCGAAAAAATCTGGTGGCGCTGCTCCCGGTTTCAGCTTCGATAAATAGTCCGTTTTAGGAGAATACATCATGCGTTTTGTTTCTACAGCACTTGTAACCGCTCTCGGACTTTCCGTTGCTGCATGCGGTGCCAATACCGCCAACCGAACAGTTTATAGTGAGCGGCAACCCGTTGTTACACGCACCAATTTTGTATTGGATGTCAACACTGCTGGATCTGGGTCTTTATCCTCCGGCGAGCTAGAGCGCCTTGGCGGTTGGCTTGACGCACTGGGACTGGGTTATGGAGACCGTGTCTCGATCGATGATCCCAGCTATAATGCCAGCGCATCTGCGCGCGGTGCTGTTGAGGCACTGGCTGCACAAAAAGGATTGTTGGTTAGCGAGCTCGCACCCGTAACCGAGGGCAATGTTCCAAGCGGGGCGATGCGCGTTATTGTATCACGCTCTATCGCTGAGGTTCCTGGTTGCCCGGACTGGAGCAATCGCAGCCATACCGATTTTCAGGCGCGTACTAGTGAAAATTACGGCTGCGGTATTAACAGCACGATGGCAGCCATGATTGCCGATCCCGAAGACCTTGTCCGCGGTAAGTCCCGCAATGGGGAAGATCAAGCGGAGGCATCGAAAGCCATCCGCGCCTATCGTGATAAAGCCAAACAAGCTGGAGGCCTATAATGAACGCTCCCTGGAAACCCGGTGCCGTGAACGGACGTGATCCTTTCTCAGCCTTCGTATGCGACGATGATACGCTAGATCTCTTGCGCCCTGTCGTCGAAGAAATGGGATGGCCCGTTGACAAATGCCATAAAGGTGGACTGCGCAATGCGGTACAATCGCTTTCTGTTGCTGCGAGCCCTAATATCCTACTGGTCGACTTGTCAGAATCAGGCGATCCGCTGGCCGACATTAATTCTCTTGCGGAAGTCTGCGAGCCAGGCACCGTCGTTATCGCGATGGGCCAGGTCAACGATGTTCGCCTCTATCGCGATTTGATCGTCAGCGGCCTTCAGGACTATTTGCTGAAACCATTCAGCCCCGAACAATTGCGCGATGTCCTCGGTCAGGCACAAGCTGTCTTGAACGCGCCGAAGAGTGAAGAAACCGGAAGTGAAAAACCGCATGTTTCGACGGCGGTTATCGGAACCCGTGGCGGCGTTGGCGCATCAACGGTTGCGACTTCTCTGGCCTGGCTCCTCAGTCAGGAAAAAGAACGCCTGACAGCGTTGCTGGATCTGGATGTTCATTTTGGAACCGGTGCTCTGGCGCTTGATCTGGAACCAGGTCGCGGCTTAACCGACGCGATCGACAATCCCAGCCGGATTGACGGCCTGTTCATCGAACGTGCCATGATCAAGGCGAATGAGAAGCTGTCCCTGTTGTCTGCAGAAGCGCCAATCAATTCGCCTATGATGACGGACGGAACGGCCTTCTTCCAACTTCAGGAAGAATTTCGGGCTGCTTTTGAATGTACGGTGATAGATTTGCCGCGCGAAATGCTGATCAGTTATCCGCATCTCTTGGGCGACGTAAATGCAACCGTTATTGTCACAGAATTGACACTGGCTTCTGCACGCGACGCTATTCGCCTGCTGTCTTGGCTGAAATCACATGCCGCACAGAGTAAGGTGATTGTTGTCGCCAATAAAGTTCAGTCCGGCAATCAAGAGATTTCCCGACAGGATTTTGAGAATTCGATTGAACGTAAAATCGACATTGTCATCCCAGCTGACCCTAAAGCGGCTGCGCATGCGGCAAAATTGGGCCAAGCCTTTGTGGAAGCTGGCAAGTCCAGCAAAGCAACCGCTAAAATTGTTGCCTTGTCCGAATTTATTCTCGGAACCGTCGAAGACGAAGGCGAGGAAGGCGAGGACAAAGCGAAAAAATCTTTGATGGATAAATTTGGCGGCGTGAAGTCGCTCTTGCCTTCAAAGAAAAAGAAGGAAGCTGAAGCATCCAAATCGTGATGCGACAGCTGTTTCTTTCTAAAATGCGAGGACGCACCTAATGGATATGATGCAAACAGCCATACTTGCCGGCGGAGTTTTGATATTCCTGATGCTCGTCGTTTTCGCTTTTGCTGGTCCTTCCGAGGCCGCAGCAAAGGCAAAACGATTGGATAAAGTGCGTTTCCGTCACTCGGAAAGCACGAACGCCAAGATGGAAGCACAGATGAAGAAGGCGGTCACAGCCCGCCGGAAAAATCATCGTCCAACTGGCGAAACGCTGTCGAAGATGGATATGCTTGCTATCCGCTTGGATCGGACCGGCCGTGAGTGGACCATCAAACAGTTTTTCACGGTTTGTGGCGGTCTCGCTTTAATCTTGGCTGCAGGGCTTTTCTTCCAGGGAGCTCCAATCCTGCTCTGTCTCTTCGGCGGCATGGCGATTGGTTTTGGTCTCCCTCATATGATTGTGGGCGTTCTCATCAGTATGCGTGTGAGCAAATTTACTGCTGCCTTTCCCGACGCGATTGAGCTTTTGGTGCGCGGTCTGCGATCCGGTCTACCGGTCACAGAGACTATTGGTGTTGTCGCAAAAGAAATTGATGGTCCTGTTGGCGAAGAATTTGCCAAAGTTGTAGACCGGATTAAAATTGGCCGCACAATGGAAGATTCATTGGGCGAAAGCGCGAAACGCCTCGATACGGCCGAATTCAAGTTTTTCTGCATCACTTTGGCCATCCAGCGTGAAACTGGTGGTAACCTCGCGGAAACTTTGGCCAACTTGGCAGATGTACTGCGTAAACGTGGCCAGATGAAATTGAAAATTAAGGCGATGTCATCGGAATCGAAAGCATCGGCCTATATCGTTGGTTCCTTGCCATTTATCGTCTTCGCATTGGTTTGGTCGGTTAATCCTACCTACCTTGCGGGGTTCTTTTACGAAGAGCGTCTGATTATCGCAGGGCTGGGCGGCCTGACCTGGATGAGCATTGGTGTGTTCATCATGGCCAAAATGGTCAACTTTGAAATCTAAGCTGAAGGTATGATGCAATGACCCAAGTTGACGGTCCAACATTACTGGGAATAGATGTGCTTTGGGTGGCAACCTTGCTGGCTGCCGTCGCGACAGTTGCTGTGATATTCGCTATATATACAGCGGTCACGGTGCGCGATCCGATGGCAAAGCGGGTAAAGTCACTCAATGAACGGCGCGAGCAGCTCAAAGCCGGTATTTCCGCTTCGACCACCAAAAAACGCGCTAAGCTCATCCAGCAAAATGATACGACAGACCGTATGCGCGGTATGCTATCAAGCCTCAAAGTCTTGCAGGATGATCAGCTTAAAGAATCGCAACAGAAACTGGCACAGGCCGGTATCCGTTCAAAAGACTTGGCTTACGCGGTTATTTTCAGTCGAATGGTATTGCCGATTGTCTTCGGTGGCGGCGCTGCCTTAGCTATATATGGCTTTGAATATTTTCCAGACTGGACTCCGGTCAAAAGATTTGGTGCTTTTGCCGTCGCTTGCATCGCGGGTTACAAAGCAGCTGATGTGTATCTCAACAACATCATAGCCAAACGGACAGACTTGATCCGTAAAGGCTTGCCTGATGCGATCGATTTGTTGGTTATTTGTGCCGAAGCTGGCCTTACCGTTGACGCCGCCTTTGCACGTGTTGCCAAGGAACTCGGTGACGCCTATCCCGAGCTGGCGGACGAATTTTCGCTGACATCGATTGAACTGGGTTTCCTTACAGAACGTCGACAAGCCTTCGAGAACCTCGCCTATCGCGTGGCTTTGGAGCATGTCAAAGGCGTGGTTACAACCATGATCCAGACCGAGAAATATGGTACGCCGCTAGCATCTGCGTTGCGCGTGTTGTCGGCTGAATTCCGTAACGACCGGATGATGCGTGCCGAAGAAAAAGCGGCCCGTCTTCCCGCGATTATGACGATCCCGTTGATTCTATTCATTCTGCCAACGCTATTCATCGTGATCTTGGGCCCTGCGGCCTGCTCGATCTCGGATACAATGTTGTAGCGAAGATCGCGAACCTCAAAGCAAAAGAGCGGCCTTCAACAGCCGCTCTTTTTTTGCCTAAGATATTTCAATCAGCTTGTTCAACCAGCCGCAATATCATCCGCAGACTGTTTGACTTTCGCTAGCATCGCCGACAATTGCCGCCGATCATCAGCGGTCAGGACTGTCATGATCTTCTTTTCCATTGCTTCAGCCGCGGGCATGATCTGATCATAAAGATCCCGGCCCGTCCCGCTCAACACCAGATGATGCGAGCGACCATCAGCATTATTCGGACTACGGTCGAGCAATTCCCGATCGACCAGAGTTTTCACCGCACGATTGACCGTCACCTTGTCCATCAGGGTCGCTTCGACAAGATGCCGCTGGGTCGAGGCACCGCGACTGCCCAAGACCGCCATCACTCGCCATTCCGGGATTTTCAGCCCGAAGCGGCTCTTATATTCATTGGAAATCAGGTCACTCACCGCATTGGACGCAGTGGACAATTGATAGGGAATGAAATCGTCAAGATTTGTTGTCATAAGTAATATTTATTCAATTTTAGTGCGAAGTCCAATCCAAAATGTCCTTGGAAATGCACGCTCGATAATATTGCTGCTACTAATCGCAGTCTCTACCCGCGCATCAAACAGATTTTCAACCCGCCCTTCGACCAACAGACGATCATTCACTGCAAAAGCCAGACGGCCATCGACAGTGAAAGCATCATCCAAGCGCCGTGTATTCTGGTCATCCTCAAACTGATTGCCAATATAGCGCAGCGAGACAGAAGCACCGGTGCCATTTTCCTGCTCCCAAAGAAGGCTCGCGGAAGCATTGTGCTCCGGTATCTGTGCTGGCCGCAGTCCATCAACGGCAACAGCATCGCCAGAAGCATTTACTTTGGCATCAACATAGGAGTAGGCCGCGCGCGCCGACAAATTGTTCACCAGGCTACCCAGATCAAATTCGGTGTCGATTTCAATCCCTTTAGACTCAATGGAATCCAGATTTTGGCGCTGGCGGAAAACCCCTGCCCCAGAGACGAAACCTACGCCGGGGAACAATCCCGGTCCGCTGTCAAGCGTGACATTGGCGACGGCATCATCCAACTCGTTATAGAAAGCGGTAATGCCTATAGAGACAGTTTCGCTATTCCAATCAAATCCCAGTTCAGCGCCTTTCACACGCTCCGGTTCCAGCAGCTCGTTTGCCGCCGTTGCATCCGGGCCAACGCGAAACGGACGGAATAGTTCGTTCAATGTCGGCAAACGCCAGCCGAGATAGGCGGCCCCGCGCAAGGTCAATTGATCGGTCGCGGCAAATGCAAAGCCGCCGCGCGCGGTAAATTCGGTACCATCACGATTGGCGAATTGCGCGTCGGTTCGCACGGAGCCCGGAAAGGGATTGATCAGTTCAATCTCTTTGCGGAAACCATCATCAATGGTCCAAAAGTCAATGCGCCCGCCACCTGTCAGTGTAAGGGCTTCGGTCGCCTGCACACTGCCCTCTACAAAGGCGCCATAAGTGGCTGTCGAGCCACCAGCGTTTCGGCTGCGGCGCGGCGTGTCGTCGTCGAGGAAGAAGAAATTTTCATTGGTTTCCCCTTCCGTCCGGCGCCAGTCGCCGCCTATCCGCAGTTCGACATTATCTCCAACGGGGGGGCGCACTTCAAACCTCGCACCCAGTCCCGTCGAGGGCACATTAAACTGCTCAAAAACCCGGTTCACGCTATTGCGATCAGCGGCGACACCGCCAAAGCTCGCGTCGAAATTGCGGATCTGGACATAGCCCAATGCCGACCATTGCCAACCCGTATCAGACCGGTTGACCAGCCGGATGCTGGCATCTGCACCATCATTATGATTTTCACTAAACGCAAAGCCGCGTTCGCGATCATCGGTGAAAGCGCGGACATTGGCCTGCAATTCGGTATTGTCGGTCAGCGGAGCCACATAGCGCACGGCAATACCGGCCTGTTCATATTCCGCCTGACGATCCACATCGCCCCGCTGGCTTTCGATAATCGGTGTAAAGCCGTCGCCGCGTGCATAATTGGCGGAGATAGTCAGCTGCCCCTGCCCCAGTTCGCGGCCGAATAGCAGGTCCGCGTCGACACTGTTGCGGCTGCCATAAGCCGCTCCCAGTTCGATCAGATTGCCGACATCTTTGCTGAATAGTTCGATGGTTCCGGCAATCGCTCCGGACCCTTCGGTGCCGCTGCCGCCACCACGTGTGACCCGTGCAGAACCAAGCGCCAGCGCGTCATAGCCGGGCCATGCCACCCAGCCGCCAAAGGGATCAGCTTGCGGAACACCATCAAGCAACAGGACAGCACGCGAAGAGGCGTTGCCGCCAAGGCCGCGGATCGTAATCCCCTGACTGGTGGGATTGGCAGAACGCGCATCAGAACGGCGGAATTGCTGAAGACCGGGAATCGTGCGCAATACATTCTCAATGCGCGCCTCTTCGTCCAGCTCGATTACGATGGTGCTATAGGCATCATCCGCATCCGGCAGCGGTAAGCCAGTGACGGTAATTCCTTCTTCAGCCACTACGGCTGAATCTGCGGCAGACTCCGCCATAGCCGGGGCACTGACAAGACAAACGGGCGCTATCAACGGCAACGCCAAAATTGATTTTTTCATGATTTAACTATGCATCCACTTCTGGTTCACCGGCATGTCGTCCGGCAATCGGTGATAAGGCTGCGCATCGCAGACATAATTGGCGCTGTCGGCTTTGCCGAAGACGCTGGGGTCATCCAATGATCCCACTTTGATGATCACGCCCGCTGCAAAACCTGGCGCGCGGGTAAATAGATGCGTGCCGCAATTGTCGCAAAATTCACGGGTCACAGCATGCTCGATATCATCGCGGGTAAAGCCCTTTACCGCGCCTTTGGTCAGTTCGAAACCTTCCACCGGCATTGCCATGACGAGCAGATTGCCACCACCGGTAATATATTGACACTCGCGGCAGAAACATTCCGTCTTCATCATCGGCTCGCCTTCGGCTTTGTAGCGCACCGCGCCGCAATAGCAGCCACCTTCAACTTTCATGATTGATCCTTTACCGCTTCTGGGGCGGCTTTTTGAAACGCCTCCAGTTGATTGCATGCAGCGTCTATTCGCACAAGCTTTGGAAAAGCCGTCATATCGGTTTCAAATCGGCGGCCATTATACATTTGCGGGACGAGACAGACATCCGCCAAATTGGGGGTATCACCACCGAAAAAACCGTCTTCCGGTGCCATGGCTTCGAGTGCCTTGAAGCCCTCGCTGACCCAATTACGATACCAGATATTGATCGCCTCTTGATCCTGACCCATTTCATTCTTGAGATATTTCATGATCCGAAGATTGTTCACCGGGTGAATATCCGCAGCGACGACGAGTGCCTGTGCCAATGTCCGGCTGCGTTCCAGCGGATCGCTCGATACCATTGGCGGCTCCGGGTGCGTCGCGTCGAGATAATCGATAATCGCCAGCGACTGGGTCAGGTCTTGCCCGTCAATATGCAGCATCGGAATGAAACCCTGTGGATTACGCGCAATATAATTGGCCTGTTTGGTGCTGTCGTCGAGTAGATTGGTACTGGCCGATTTATACGCAATGCCTTTTAGGTTGAGCGCGATACGCACGCGGTAGCTCGCGGAGCTGCGCCAATAGTCATAGAGAATGATATCTGTCATGGAACGGCTTGTGCAGAGGAGGTTGATAAATTGCAAGGGGTGTAGCCACGAGAGGCTAAATCCTCTCCCCTTGAGGGAGAGGACAGATTTGCTTGCGAACTTGTTCGCTGGAAAATCTTGGTGAGGGATAGGAGAGGATACACCAAGCCAGACCCCCTCTCCAACTCGACTAGGGCAGCAAGCTGCCAAGTCTCCGTTTCCTCTCCCTCAAGGGGAGAGGATTAAGTAACCTGCCCACCTGCGATTGCAATATCGCCTTTTGCCTCCACCGAAACACTGCGACCAGTACGCTTCGACAAGATGTCCAGCCACCCCTCCCGATGCTTCAGTTTCGCCGCGACCGCGGGATGGACGTCGAGCTGTATGGCACCAGTGCCTTGGGTCCGTTCCGCCTGACGCAATAGCGCGAGTGTGGCGCTCAGCACTTTATTTGCCTGCATAATTTCAAGAACAGATGGGCCTGTCTTGCGACTGACCACCTGCATGAAGCCAAAGCCGTTAATCGCCGTCCGTTCACAATTGCCGGTCATATGTTGACCAAATATCGCACAGACTTCTGTCCGCTCTGCCTTGGCCTGTAAGGTCGGGAAATCGACGCCAATGGAACCGCCAACATCCAATCGGGTCAGCGCCAGTGCAATCTCTTTCGCCGCGCGTTTGGCCAATTCAAATGGCTTGAGCGGCCCGTCCACATCAATCACCGTCATCGCCGGTGTGAGGAAAATTAGCAGACTGCCTCCGTCAAATTCTATCCGTCCGGTCTCGGCTTGCTCGATTGCTTCGTTCCAGCCCATGCTGGCCAGTATATCCGGCTCATGTGCCTGAACCTTTCGGATCGGCTCTCCGCTTGCTTCGATGGTGTCCAAGAGGCTTGGGCCCTGTGCCAGAGCGCTGCCAGCCTCTGATGGTCTGGCCTTGGCCCGCTTCGCCTGTCCGCCTTTTTCATCCAAAGCCTCACGCACAATTTCGACGCGCACCTTCGCACCTTCGGTCAGGCCTTTGGGCAGCGGTTGCAGCAAGCATTGCTCGCCGGCTTCCAGCGTCACGATACCCGATCGACCAGCGACCCATTGCTCTGTAAATTGCGCATCGGCCACGGCGCCCAATCGCGCGCCAACCCGCTCGCGCTCGATCCGGACAGCGACTAACTCGCCATCTACAATGCGGGCAGCGCGGTTTTCACCGATACCGGCCTCATAGAGCCAGCCATTTTTGAAATCAGTCAACAGGATAGCCCGAGGATATCAGCAGATTGCGTGTCTCATAGAGCGGCAATCCCATGATCCCGCTGAAACTGCCGCTGATCGAAATCACAAAGGCTTCGGCGAGCCCCTGAATGGCATAGCCACCGGCTTTGCCCTGCCCTTCGCCGGACCGGATATACCCGTCAATTTCGCTGTCCTCGAAACGCTTGAACTTGATAATGCTGTCCGACAAGTTCGTCCGCGCGGTTCCGTCTGCCGCGATCACGCATACCGCTGACATTGTATGGTGTCGCCGCCCGCCCATGAGTTTCAGAAACTGGCGCTGCTCTGCATCATCTTCGGCCTTGCCGAGGATACGTCGTCCCACTGCAACGATGGTATCACCAGCGATCAGGACTTCGCCATCCTCGCGCGCAACCGCCGCCGCCTTTTCCTGCGCCATGCGGATGACATAGTCGCGCGGCAACTCGCCTTTTAGTGGCGTTTCATCAATGTCAGGAGAAGCGATCCGGTCAGGTTTCACCCCTAACCGGCCAAGCAATTCCAGCCGTCGCGGACTGGATGAGGCAAGGACCAATTTCATTTAATCAGGCCGCGCCACGGCAGCAAACCCGGCTTATTTGAAGCGATAGGTGATACGACCTTTGGTCAGGTCATAAGGCGTGAGTTCAACGAGCACTTCGTCGCCCACCAGCACACGGATGCGGTTTTTGCGCATCTTGCCAGCAGTATGGCCAAGGACTTCATGGCCATTTTCCAATTCGACCCGGAACATCGCGTTGGGGAGTAATTCGCGGATCATCCCCTTCATTTCTAATAGTTCTTCTTTTGCCATCCGGCTTTACTTCATCCCTGTTGATTCGTGGGTTTTTCGACGTGTTGCGGTGCGCCATAACCCCAAACTCTGCAAAAGGGAAGGATTTGCTGCATGGTTACAAATCGCACCGCCCAAGCCTTGCGACAAATTATTACAAACATTTGATTGATGACAACCGCTCCGCAAGGCAAATTGTACATGTTTCCCCCAACGCCTGAGTTGTTAGAGCAATAGTAATGACCCAATCCTCTCCCAAATTTTTCGGGGCCAGCCTATTGGCCCTTTCCTTTATGAACGCGATTCCTGCTTACGCCCAATCCAATGACGACGACCTCGAAAACGAGGATATTATCGTCACGGCAGAACGCCTGCGCGGGTCCGTGATCACCGAAGTTCCGCCGATTGTCGAGCTCGATGCCGATGATATTGCCAGCTATGGCGTATCGTCTGTTGAAGACCTTGTCGAAGAGCTAAGCTCGCAAACCAGTTCCAACCGCGGGCGCGGCAGCGGGCGGCCGATTGTGCTGATCAATGGCCAGCGCACATCGGGTTTTCGCGATATCCGTGATTTGCCGCCGGAAGCGATCAAAAGCGTCCAGGTATTCCCGGAAGAGCTGGCCCTGCAATATGGCTATGCGCCGGACGAACGCGTGATCAATTTCATCCTGCAGGATGATTATACCGGATTAAGCGCCGAAGCCGAATATGGCGTCCCGACACGCGGAGATCAGGGCAAGGCTGAACTGGAATCCACCTTCACGCGCATTGGCGAGAACAGCCGGTTGAACCTGAACGTTGAATATGAAACGCAAACCGCGATTACCGAGGCAGAGCGCGATATCATTCAGGACGAGGCAGGCGACCTCGTCAATCTGGGCAATTTCCGAACGCTAAGCGCGCCAACCGATACGGTTGAATTTAACGGCAATTACAGCCGCACCTTTTCCAATGGCATGTCGCTGTCTCTCAACGGCGGATATGTTTACGACAGGTCGCCTGCGCTTTTAGGACTACCCAGTGGGACACTGGACATTCCGGCGACGGGCGAAAGCCTGTTCCGCTACTTCACCCAATTTGGCCCGCTGCGCAAAACCGTTGAGACCAACACGTTTCAGGGCGGCGCGGTGCTGAACGGCATGCTGTCCGGCTGGCGCTGGTCGTTGACCGCTGACTATGCGCGAGAAGAAACCGAGACCGAAACCGATAATAGCGGCGATATCAGCGCCCTGCAGGCGGCGATTGACGCAGGCACAGCCGACCCGTTTGCTGCCGACTTTGGTGCATTGCTATCGGCCCCGATCACCGATGAAGCACGGTCGGTCAGCAACACGCTTGAATCCCTTGCGACCATATCCGGCGCACTGATCACCCTGCCCTCCGGCTCGGTGACCACGACCTTGCGCGGCGGCTATAGCAGGGAGGATCTCGACAGCCGGGATACCACCGATGGTTTGACCACGCTCAGCAATCTGGGCCGGGATAATTTCAACGCCGGAATCACGATCGATATCCCAATAGCGGACGAGAATATCGACGTGACAGAGGCCATCGGGGAACTGTCGATCAACGGCAATTTGGGATATAGCGAACTGTCCGATTTTGGCGGTCTCGTCGAATTTGGTTTTGGCCTGAACTGGGAACCGCTTGACGGCCTGGTTTTCACCGCCTCGGCCATTGGTGAAGAAGCCGCGCCGACCATCCAGCAGCTTGGCAATCCGGTGATCATCACCCCCAATGTGACCACTTTTGATTTCACCAATGGCGAAACCGTGCTGGCCAGCATTACCACCGGCGGCAATCTGAACCTGCCAACCGAGAAACGGCGGGATATCAAGCTGGCGGTCAATTACAGCCCCGAATGGTTGGATGGCATGACATTTTTGGGCGAATATATTCGCAACAATAGCGAAAATGTCGCCTCCGACTTTCCCCTGCTGACCGAGGAAATTGAGGCGGCTTTCCCCGACCGCGTCACGCGGGATGAGACGGGCCGATTGATCGCGATTGACCAGCGTCCGGTTAATTACAGCAATGTGCGCAGCGAGAGCATTCGCTATGGCCTCGAATTTTCCAAACGCTTCGGCCAGCGACGCGGGGGTCGTGGAGTAAGGGGTGCAGGTAGGCCGGTTGCCGGAGATGACGGACCGCCACCCGATGATGCCCGTCCCCCAAGCGATGGACCGCCACCAGAAGGTGGGCCCGACAGCGAGCGTTCCGGGGCCGGTCGGTCCGAAGCGGGAAGACCCAGCGCGCGAGCCGGTGGTCCGCCGCGCGGTGGTGGCAGACCCGGTGGGCGTGGCGGCGGCCGCTGGCGCGTATCCGCCTATCACACGGTTCATCTGGATGAGCGGATATTGATCCGACCCGGTGTCGAAGAACTGGATTTGCTGGACGGGTCCGCGATTGGATCAACCGGCGGTCAACCGCGCCACGAATTTGAACTGCAGGGACGCTGGTTCAACAATGGCATCGGCTTTCGGGTTCAGGCAGAGCATCAAACCGCGACACGCGTGGATGGCGGGCTCACCAGCTCTGACCTGCGTTTCTCCGATCTGACAACGCTCAACTTGCGCGCCTTCATCAACCTCGATGATCGCGGCAACCTGACCGAGCGTTTCAAGTTTCTCAAAGGCAGCCGCATCGCCTTTCGTATCGATAATGTTTTCGACGATATTCAGGACGTGCGCGATAGTGATGGATTGGTGCCGCTCAGTTATCAGCCCGGCTTTATCGACCCCATCGGGCGCTATGTCGAAGTGAGTTTCAGAAAGCGTTTTTAGCCCGGCAATCTGGCGAGACATCGCATCATGCGCTGTGCCCGTAATATAAAATATCTTCCCTGTGATGTACATCACTTACACAGGCAATGGGCTAGCTATCGTCGCCGCTTCAAAAGGGGGAATACATGCGATATCTTACTGTGATTATTGGGGTTTTTATGATGGTTGCAGTTGCGCAACCAGCAGAAGCAAGGAAGCGTGGAACGACCAATCAAGAAATAGCGCTGGTCGAGGATCTCCCGGATACAGACGAGTATCAGATTGAAGGCAGCTATGTCGACGTTGGTTATATGTATGAATCAACCAGCCTCTTTACCGTGCCGCTTTGGGCCGAGGCAGCGACCGACACATTCGTGCTCTACACCGAAACAGAAGACGGCTATTCCTATCTACCGCTCAATGAAGCGGAATTGTCCAAGTTAAAAGAGTCATTGGGTTCGGACCCGACCGAAGGATACAGCTTCTCACGATGGAAACATATGTGGGGTATTTACCCGGCAGGCTTGCTGATCTTGTTCGGAGTATTTTCAACCCTGTTCGGCAAAAAAGACGATGAGGAAGAAGCCTAGACCAAGCGCAGGCTTTGAATGTCGAATTTAAGAGCACCCCACAAAGCAGATTTGCCGGGACGCTTTCCTACATCTGCGCGCCTATGATATCATTTCCAAGGCTCTTTCTCAGCTTTGAATATTTATTTGATACCTCTTTGCGCCGACGCGCGAGGGGTTGAGAATTGTGTGAACTTTGGAATATTATTTCGAGCGGAAAAGACCCCAAAAGGACTTGTGTACTTTGTGAACTTCGTTGGAATTCCGCCGCCGATAAACAGCTACTTCACCAAACCCAGCTTTCGCAAAACACGCCAACCCATGGCTTTCCCTTTATTATGCTTCGGGAACCGACCCGGAGCCGCCGGGTGCATCCCCCAGCCGCGCAGCATATGATTGAACGCATGGGCATCCGCTTCGCCAAAGCTCCAATCGGAACGCCAAGTGATGGAAAGGGAAATGCTTGGCTGCGATCCGTTTCTGACAAAATGCGGCGCCATCACCGGCACGAAAATCGCCTTGCCGGGCGTCAAGTGAAAGGCCTGTCCATGGTCTGCGAAATCATCTTGCCAGATCAGATTCCGCGGTCCGCCGGTATGATAGGATTCATGGGATGTGGCCGGAGCGAATTTCTCATCGCCGGCAGGAAAGACTGTCATCACCTTTTCACCGCGCAGTTGCAGCAGGATGTTATGCTCCGGATCGAAATGATACGGCGTCATCGCGTTCGGAGACGAGACAAAGATGAAACCCTGCGGGCGCAGCATCTTGCCGGTCTTGCTTTCCAGTATTGGTCTAATTTCCGCGAGCAAGGATAGCAGCAATGCTTCATATTCCGGTACCTGCTCGATATTTTTGAGCACGGCCCAGCTCGCCGAATTTTCTATCATCAGAATCGTATCGGCAATCGACATGCCATTATCCGGCACATCATTCGGGTCGATCCCCACCGGCAGGTCACCGGGGTTATATTCGACACTGGCTTTTGGCAAAGCCGTCCCGAGCTTTGCCAAAGCATCGAGCGAGAGCAGTTCATTCGTCACCATATTGTGGTCGAGTATCTGCGGCTGTTCAGGATAGCATCCGGCAAATTCCCGCCGGACAGTCTCACCAAATACCTGCCTGCTAAACGCATCTTTTCCAGAAATCTGGTTCATGTCTGCACCTGTGCAATGTCAACAATTTCGCGTTTCTTGAGATGTGCCATCAGGTCTTCGCCAAGACGAACTCCCCGAAACATGACGGTGCGCGACAGGCCTTTCAGTTCAATAGAGAAACGACCGATATGGCGGCGCTCGGACCAGAGGCTGTCGATCATCGGATGGTCCTCTGCCGCACAGCTATCCATCCAGTCTATGTGCGGTTGTTCGAGAATTTTGAGATTTTCAAGTTGCAGCAAAACGCCAGGAGAAAAACGCGCATAGGTGTCGTCAAATGTGGTTTTGAAAGAAAAACTGCCCGGTGCGGATTGGAAATTTACCAGCATCGCCAGTGGTTTGCCATGGAGCCTTAGGTCATGGCGCTCAAGCTGGCCGACGCGGGCGGCGCCTGCCAAAGCTTCACTAAAGAAACTTCGGGTATCATCGGAGCAATCAAGCGCCGAACCCTCCTGCCCTTTCCAGCTTTGCCGCTCCAGCGCCAGAAAATCATCTGTCCATGCGCTTAGGTCGGCATCGTCGACGTAATGTGAAAATTTCAGATCGCCCATTTCGGCCAATCGTTTGGACTGACGTCTAAGTTCCTTGCGTTTTTTGGACCTGACCGTTTCGGCATAATAGCTCTCCGCGTCCAGATCGCTTTCCAGTAACGCGCGCGCCTCGCTGTGCACCAAGTCGCAGCGCCGCTTTTGCCGAGCACAGACCGCCCGCAAGGCTTGATCCAACGGGCCGCCAACTGTCAGTCCCCTGATATGCAAGAAACCAGGCCAGTTTTTGGCATCCAATTCCTTGAACAACGCGGTCCAGAATTGGTTCTCAAATCCGCTTCGTACCAATGGTGTGCCGAGAAAACTGTTATGATGGGTCCAGTTCTGGACAAAGGGTACTGGCCAGCGCCCAAATTGCCGCGATGGACCAACCGGCAACAATCCGAGCAAATCGGACTTGTGCGGCACACCCGCCCAGAACAGAAACAGGCTGAGTTCTGAATGGGTGCTGAAATGCTTCAATGCGGGGTCGAGTAGCCAATGCTCATAAAAGACATTGGGCTCTGCTGCATTGCGGGCCAGTTTCTGCCAGGATGGTAGCAAATCCGCGCCCATTGTGGCTATCGGCTGTAGTTCAGCAGACGCAGAGCTTTGCAGGCACACACGATCAGAGGTTTCATAATGAACCTCTTCATCACTTTGGGCCTGAAACCCGCCTGCATCCATATCGTTGCCCTCTTAAATCTGGGCATTTTGCTAGCAAAAATAGGGTAATAACCGATTAACGGCGATTTCTGGATCTATGGGGGAGACGGGACATCAAGAACAACCCAAAGAAAACCCCGCCGGAATTTCTTCCAGCGGGGTCTTTTAGGCCAATATTGAGATAAGCCTCAAGCCATACCGTGCGCCAGCGCCGCGAGTAGCAGTAAGGCAACAATATTGGTGATCTTGATCATCGGGTTCACGGCTGGACCTGCAGTATCCTTGTAAGGGTCACCCACAGTATCACCCGTCACAGCTGCTTTATGGGCTTCTGAACCCTTGCCGCCATGATTACCGTCTTCGATATATTTCTTCGCATTGTCCCATGCGCCGCCGCCTGCTGTCATCGACAGAGCAACGAACAGACCGGAGACGATCACGCCGAGCAGCAATGCGCCTAGAGCCGCAAAGCCATTGGCCTGATCCGATACGGCAGTGACCACGAAATAGACTACAATCGGTGCCAGCACCGGAAGCAGCGATGGCAGGATCATTTCCTTAATCGCCGCCTTGGTCACAAGATCAACCGTACGCGCATAGTCGGGACGCGATGTGCCATCCATAATGCCCTTGTCAGCAGCAAACTGCGCGCGAACGTCTTTCACAACGTCGCCAGCAGCACGGCCCACAGCGGTCATACCCATGGCTCCGAAGAGATATGGCAACAAAGCGCCGAGCAACAGACCGACAATCACATAGGGATTTTCGAGACTGAAGCTAATTTCCAGATCAGGGAAGAACTCCCTGAGGTCAGCGGTATAGGCAGAGAACAACACGAGCGCCGCCAGACCAGCAGAACCAATGGCATAGCCCTTGGTAACAGCTTTGGTGGTGTTACCAACAGCATCGAGAGCATCAGTCTTGTTACGGACACTTTCGTCCAGTCCCGCCATTTCAGCAATACCGCCAGCATTGTCAGTCACCGGACCATAAGCATCGAGCGCCACAACCATGCCAGCCAGAGCCAACATCGATGTCGCAGCAAAGGCTAGACCGATTAGACCAGCAAGCTGGAATGCCACAACGATACCAACCACGATTACCAATGTTGGCAATGCAGTAGCTTCCATAGAAATCGCCAGTCCCTGGATCACATTGGTACCATGACCAGTTTCAGAAGATTTAGCGATGGAACGCACCGGACGATATTCCGTACCGGTATAATATTCGGTGATCCAGATGATCAGACCAGTAACGGCCAGACCAACCATCATTGACCAAAACAAGGCCATACCGGTGAAACCACCAGTTCCATCAAGGCCCTGACCAATAACCGTGTTCATATCACCCAGCGTGCGCATGGTGACATAATAGATTGCCGGAATAGATAGCACAGCAGTGGTGATGAAGCCTTTATACAAGGCGCCCATGATATTGGTGCCTTTGCCCAAGCGCACCATGTAGGTCCCGATGATGGAAGTGATGATGCAGACGCCGCCAACAATCAGAGGCAAAGACATCAGGTTGTTCAACATTCCATTGCCGACAAGGTCACCAAATGTAAGCGCCAGAAGCACCATGGTCGCACCAACAGTCACAACATAGGTTTCGAACAAATCAGCTGCCATACCGGCACAGTCACCGACATTATCGCCCACGTTATCAGCAATGGTTGCAGGGTTACGTGGATCATCCTCAGGGATGCCCGCTTCAACCTTGCCAACCAGATCAGCGCCAACGTCAGCAGCTTTGGTAAAGATACCGCCACCCAAACGTGCGAAGATCGAAATCAGCGAAGCGCCGAAGGCCAGAGCCACCAACGAGTCAATCACCGTCCGGCTTTTCGCTTCAAGACCTAGTTGCGTTGTCAGCACCCAATAGAATATCGAGATTGCAAGCAAGGCAAGGCCAGCCACCAACATACCGGTCACAGCACCAGCGCGAAACGCGACGGTGAGACCAGTTTGCAGGCTTTCGCTAGCGCCCTGTGCCGTCCGGACATTGGCGCGAACCGAAATGTTCATGCCAATATATCCTGCAACGCCAGAAAGAATGGCGCCAACCAGGAAACCGACGGTCGAAATGCCGCCAAGGAACAAGTAAACAATAACCGCGACAACGATGCCAACGATACCAATCGCCCGATATTGCCGGTTCAGATAGGCTTGTGCACCTTCCTGAATAGCCGCGGCAATGTCCTGCATTTTTTCATTGCCAGCCGGTGCGCCGAGCACCTGACGGCTTGTAATAAACCCATATAATACGGCAATTAAACCGCAGATTATTGAAATGGTGACAACAGTCATTGCTGTTCTTCTCCCCCTATATTTTTATAATGAAACGCCCCAGAAGCGGGGCAATATCGCGGAAACTTATAAAGCGTGAAGCGCATGGCGCAACCCCTGATTTTATAGGCATTCCCTAGCATTTCAGATACCTCGAAAATTGGAAGAAATCAGGTCGGATCAAGCATGCACAAAACCCAGTGTTTCGGGCAGACCGACCCGCTCACCTTTTTGGATCAGCGATACGCCTGACCCTGGCCGGCATTTACCAATTTGGGTTAGGTTGATCGGCAATACAGTCTCCGGGCTGGCGGTGAGCAATAATTGATAATCATCGCCGCCTGTCGCTGCGCTCATACGAGCCTCTTCACCCTCACCAAACACGGTTTTAAATGATTGCGACAAAGGAAGTTGGTCCAGATCGATTTCGAGATTGACCCCGCTCGCACTGGCTATCCGGGAAGCATCAAGCAGCAAGCCATCTGAGACATCCATCATTGTGCTGACCAGAGACGACAAAGCCCGACCATCATCCAGCTTCGGATCAGGCCTGTTGTGCGCTTTCAGCAGAGCGGCGGACGTTTCGATATCTTCGGCATGCGCCTTACCAGACGCTATCTGCAGACCAGCCCACGCATCGCCGATAGTGCCCGTCACATATATGCTATGCCCCGGTTCCGCGCCGCAGCGCGCGGGTATGATATGGCCTTTCGCTTCACCAAAAGCGGTCAATGCCAATGTTCGTTTGCCATCCGTTCCCGCAGAAACGGTATCGCCGCCCAGCAAAGGCACACAGAAATGGCTGATCGCCTCTTTCAAGCCGCGAATAAAAGCCGTGTCCCAAGCGTCATCGTCTGTCCGGCTATAGCCCATTAATATACCAAGCGGTTTAGCGCCTTTGGCCGCAAGATCAGACAGGTTGACGGCTACCAGTTTCCAGGCCACGTCAGCCGGATCAGCGCTGGACAGAAAATGAACGTCCTCCAAAAGCATGTCATGGGTCATGACCAGCTTGTGCCGCCCAAATGGCAATACCGCCGCATCATCAGCCAATCCGCGTGCAGCCGGATGGGTTGCCAGTGCTTTTAACTGGTCAATAAAATCTAATTCGGTCAATCGAGGCCCCCTTCACAAAGAAGATGTGCCCCACATCTATAACTAACACTCACACTCCCCTACAAAGCAGGACCGTGTGAATGTCAGCCCCTCAGCTGCCCCGAACCTGCTTCGCTATAGCGTCCAGCAATCCATTTATGAAACCGCTGTCCTTTTTATCAAAAAAGGCATGTGCGATGTCAACATACTCACTGATTACCGTCCCCGTCGGAACATCGTCCCGCGCCATTAATTCAAAGGCCCCGGCGCGCAAAATTTGCAACATTGTTTTGTCGAGCCGCCCCATAGACCAGCCAGATGCCAGTTTTTCAGCGATGAGCGCATCAATTTCATCGCGTTTTTCGGACACTCCAACGACGAGATCATCAAAGAAATCGACCTCTACCGGACGATATTGCGCATCCTCAATTTCAGCGCCAAGCCGGTGGTCATGAAATTCTTTCAGCAGCCGCGGTACCGGCGTCTTCTCCATATCATGCTGAAAAAGCGCTTGCACCGCTGCAAGGCGGGCGGTGGATCGGGTGTTTGATTTTGCGGTCATACTGGCCGCTTCATCCGCGGAACACCCACAAAATCCATTTTGCCAATCTGAAACCCGCGTTCACGCAGTAGATCATAGGCGGTGGTTGCGTGGAAATAGAAATTGGGTTGTGCGAAACTGAGCAGGAAATTTTCGACAGTAAATGGCATCACGGTCTCTCTGAAACGAAATTCCATTGGTTGTCCGACAAAACCGGCCATTTCGGCTTCGTCAGCCTTTTCAAGCCCGGCTTTCGCTTCGTCGAGCTTTTCGTAAAGCCCCTCCCAGCTATCTGGTGGCGCTACCAGGCTGGGTGTAAACACGCCTTCACGCGCAGCCTCTATCGCACCCAGCGAATGCTCACGACAACATTTCACCTGGTAGGAAAAGGGCTGCATATCTTCAATCAATCGCGCACCGATAATGTCTTTGGCAGCAGTGCTGGTTTCTTCACAATGGGCTTTCGCCTTATCAACAAGCGCGCGAACGGCTGCGATAATCTGAAGCTGTGACGGAATAACTGCGTCATATAATGAAATGGTCATAGGCTATGTCTATCTGTTGATTATCGGCTCGTGTCCAGCCGCTTTTGCACGCTGGCAGCATGAGCAGGCAAACCTTCTGCTTCGGCCAGAGCCAAGGCCGCAGGGCCAATTTTTTCAAGCGCCGCTTCATCGCATTCCAAAAAGCTCGTGCGCTTCATAAAGTCCGTTACCGACAGCCCGGATGAAAAGCGTGCACGCCTTCCGGTTGGCAGCACATGATTGGGACCGGCAACATAATCGCCAACCGCTTCCGGTGTGTGACGGCCCAAGAATACGGAACCGGCATGACGGACCTTGTTAAACAGGGCCTGCGGATCGTCGCAAGCCAGCTCGAGATGCTCGGCAGCCAAACGATCAACCAGCGGCATAGCTTTTTCCAGCCGATCAACCAATATGATCGCGCCGTTATCGGCCCAGCTCTGTGTTGCTGTCTGGCTTGTTGCCAATTCGCCAAGCTGCTTTTCAACCTGCGCGGCAACCTGATCGGCAAAGGCGGCATCATCGGTAAATAATATCGATTGGCTGGTTGGATCATGCTCTGCCTGTGACAGCAAGTCAGCGGCAATCCAGTCCGGATCATTCTGGCCATCGGCGACAACCACAATCTCGGATGGTCCGGCGACCATATCAATGCCCACTACACCATAAACCTGTCGCTTGGCCTCTGCGACCCAGGCATTGCCGGGACCGGTAATCACATCAACAGGTGCGATTTTCTCTGTTCCAAAGGCCAATGCCGCCACTGCCTGCGCGCCGCCGATCCGCCAGATTTCATCAACACCGGCAATTTGGGCGGCGGCTAGGACCAGCGGATTAACTTCACCGCCCGGCGTCGGCGTGACCATGATGACGCGATCTGCGCCGGCCACCTTGGCCGGTATGGCATTCATCAAAACGGAAGACGGATAGGCTGCGCGGCCACCAGGAATATATGTCCCGGCCCGTTCGACGGCGTTCCAGCGGGCACCAATGCGTACCCCCGCATCATCGCGATAGTCGCGGTTATCGGGCTTTTGCCCCTCATGATAATCACGGATCCGTATGGCGGCCAGTTCGAGGGCGATCCGCAGGTTGGGATCAAGGCCTTCCAGCGCTGCTTCACATTCCAGCTGAGATATTTGCCAGCCAGTAAAGTCCAAGTCGTGCCCGTCAAATTTCTGTGTCAGCCGGGATAGCGCTTCGTCGCCATTGGCCCGCACGTCTTTGATGATCGCAACGACGTCCGCTGACACATCAGCATCTGCTTCACGCCGGGCATTAACGAGTGCGTCAAACGCTTCAGCAAAGCCGCTATCGGATGTCGAAAGCCGCAAAGCCATCAGACCTGCCCCACCAGCTCGCGGAATTTCTGGACCAGTCCTGTCAACTCTTCGCTGCGCATCTTGAAAGCGGCTCGATTGACCACCAACCGCGCAGAGATATCAATAATCCTGTCGGTCTCGACAAGATTATTGGCTTTCAGAGTGCTGCCGGATTCGACCAGATCGACGATATGCCGCGACAATCCAAGCGACGGCGCCAATTCCATCGCACCGTTCAGCTTCACACATTCTGCCTGAATGCCCTGCGCTTCAAAATGGCGGCTGGTAAGGTTGGGATATTTGGTGGCAACGCGAATGTGGGATATATTGCCGATCTGATCGGCGTCATCCTTGGGCTGGGCCACTGACAGGCGGCAACGGCCAATGCCCAGATCAACCGGGGCGTAAAGCTCGCTGTAATTGAATTCCTCAACCACATCCGATCCGACAATACCGATCTGCGCCGCGCCATGGGCGACAAAGGTCGCGACATCAAAAGCGCGGACACGGATGATCGAAACATGCGCCTGATTGGTTCCAAACATCAGGCTGCGATTGGCCTTGTCGAAAAATTCGGGTGCAGGTTCGATGCCGACCTTGGCCAGCATTGGCAAGGCTTCGTCGAGAATCCGTCCCTTGGGGATTGCAAAGATGAGGGGTGTGGTCATAGAAGCCGACCCATTAGGGCTTCACACCGGAAAGGGCAATATGTCTCACCAGCAAAAGATACAGGACGCCTTCACCAACCAGATCGAATATTGCCGGTCCAACGGCGCGCCGATTACCGGCCGCATTGTCGAGGCGATACTCGGGGCACTGGATGAAAACACCATATTGGGTCGCCGGGTGTTGGGATGGGAAGGCAATCCGCTGGCCGATGCCCTGCCCTTGCGGGTTGCGGGCGGCTTTCATGCGCTCCACCTCGCGGGCACACATGAACGACTTTCCGCCATCTATAATGGCGATGATCAAGCCGCCGCCGATGCAGAGCAGATCATATCCGAAACCATTGCCAGCGAGGAAGCAGCCTTGCTGCCTTGGCTGAATTCCCCACCCCAAACCAACGAGGCCGGGCGTTCCTCCTCTTATATCGCTGGATTGCTTTGGCTCACGGCACAGGGCCTGCCCCCACGCTACGAGCTGCTGGAAATTGGGTCCAGCGCTGGCCTCAACCTGATGATTGATCGCTATCACTATGACCTTAGCGGGGTTTCTGTCGGCCCCGATAATGCGCCTTTGTCCTTTGCGCCGGAATGGCAGGGACCCCCGCCGCCTGATGCGCCTTTCACCTTTGACTCGATCCGCGGCTGTGACATTGCGCCGGTTGATCTGGCCGATCCCGCGCAAGCCCGCCGCTTGACTGCCTATATCTGGCCAGAACATAAAGTCCGCTTCGAACGGATGAAGACCGCCATCGCGCTCGTCAACGACAAGGCGCCACGATTGGAAGGCGCCAGCGCCGATGACTGGATGATCGAGCAGCTCGCTCAGCCTCAAGAAGCGGGCGTCACCCGGGTCTTGGTTCACTCCATCGTCTGGCAATATATACCCAAGGCCGGGCGTGATCGGATTAGCCTAGCGATGGAGGCCGCAGGCGTCAAAGCGACGGCAGAACGGCCGCTGGCATGGCTATCGCTGGAAGCCAATCGCGAGACTTATCGCCACGAGCTAATTGTCCGGCACTGGCCTCAAGAAGGTGGTGGTGGCGGTGAACCGGTCAAGCTTGGCGAAGCCCATGCCCATGGAGCTTGGGTAAAGTGGCTCGGGACGCACTAATGACCCGTCTGATTTCGTTCAGGTTCAAGGCCGGTTAGATAAAGATTATACAGAACTTACACTGAATGGCGGTAAAAAATCTCTGCGAATCCTCTATGTTGATAGATAGTTTAAATGATAAAGCACAAGCCAGCCCCTGTAGGAAAGCGGAATTTATGCCAGTCGCCAGCCCGCTATAACCGATCCAAATCCGTCACCGTTTTTTCGGTCACAACATTGCCGGTATTCAGGATTGTTTTGGGTTCAAGCAGCAGCACATGACATTCGCCATCAAGACCCTCGGGTCGGTGCTCTACTCCGCGCGGAACAATGATAAATTCGCCCGGCCCGACATCGACATCGCCAGTGCGCAGGCCCATGCGCATGGTTCCCGCAATAACGAGGAACAGCTCATCCTCTTCCTCATGATGATGCCAGTCAAATTTACCTTCAAATTTCGCCAACTTCACTTGCGCATCGTTGATATCACCAGCGATTTTGGGAGACCAATGATCGGAGAAGGTTGCAAAGGCGTCCTTAAGATTGACCTTTTGGATTGTCATGATTGCTGACCTCGCTGCATTTCATCCACTAGAATTTTAATAGCCGGAGCCATTTTGTCTGTCTGCTGATAACCGATAAAGGCAACTTCCGATATCTCCGCCATCGGCTTAATATCACCAGTCCATCGCGCTCGATAACAATTCAGCTCCACATCACCATCCCGTCCCAAAGCTGGTCCAACGATGCGTCGATCAAATTTCATCGATTGCTCATCAATCGCAACGCCCAGCTCTTCATCGATTTCGCGTATAAGCGCCTGCTCGGCGGTTTCAACGGCTTCAATCGTTCCGCCGGGCAGATACCAAAGCGCATTGTTACGAACACGCACCAGCATGATTTGCTCGCCCTTCGTTTCCAAAAGGCAGGCACAGCGGATCACTCCCCCGGCACCGTCGCCTTGATCGCCATCGCGTGGACCTTGTCCCGCATCAAATCGCCGAGCGCCTTGTTGACCATCCGCTGCCGGTTGAGCCGCGATTGCCCTTCAAAGGCGGCGCAGGCGATTTCCACGGTGAAATGCGACTCTCCGCTGCCGTCATCACCGGCATGGCCATGATGTTGGGCGCTGTCGTTGATAACATTCAGCGACGCGGGCGATAGTGCCTCCAAGAGCCGTTTTTCGATTTCTGCGGCCACGGGGCCTTTTGATTCTGTTTCCATCATGCCTATATAGAGGCTTCACCAACATTTGCGAACCGCCTTCTCACCTATCAACCGGACACTATTCTTGCCTTCCTCCGATCCTCAAAAAAAGAAGCCAAACCGCTTTCATGGCCGCGTGGAAAGCAATGGCCAGACCTGTGCGATTGACGGATGTGAGCAAGATGGTGAATTTCGCGCACCGCCCATTTATGGCGCGCGCCATGGCTATGATGGTCCGGGTGAATATCGCTGGCTGTGTCTCGATCATGTCCGTGAATTTAATCAAGGCTATGATTATTTCGACGGCATGGATCAGGAACAGATTTTTGAAGCGCAGCATCCGATCCGCGGGTGGGACAGCAGTCGGCGAATCTATCAAACCGGACCAAGCGATGCACCGGCATGGAGTGATTTTACCGATCCACTAGATGCAATTGGTGCAAGATTTGCTGCCAGTGTTTCGCGGCCCCAAACACCAAGGCGCGCGATCAGCGCTGGCGACCGCAAGGCACTAAAGACGCTAGGGCTTGGTGAGGATGCAGAGCGCGGAGAAATCCGCAGGCGCTACTCCGAACTCGTTCGCAAATATCATCCTGACCGCAACGGCGGCAACAGAAGTCACGAGAAACAGTTGGCAAATGTTATCGCGGCCTATACGCAGCTTAAGGAATCACCGGATTTTAGATAGTGGCTCTGGCTTTTTGCATTTCATATTGAGGCCCGAGTTTTCAAAGGACAAACATGACTGACATACCAAATACCCATCCCGACGGCAGCGGCGAAACTGTTTTGGACGCACCGGACCAGACCGTTGATGCGCGGGAGATGTTTGGCATTGATCTGGACATGCAAATCCCGTCGTTCAGTGAAAAGGATGAGCGGGTTCCCGACCTCGATCCATCCTATGTCTTTGATCAGGATACGACCGCAGCGATACTCGCCGGTTTTGCGTTTAACCGCCGGGTGATGGTTCAAGGCTTTCACGGTACGGGTAAATCGACCCATATTGAACAGGTTGCTGCACGGCTCAACTGGCCCTGTATCCGTATCAACCTCGACGCGCATATCAGCCGTATCGATCTTGTCGGCCGTGACGCCATTGTTCTGAAAGATGGTCAGCAGGTCACAGAATTCCGTGAAGGTCTGCTGCCATGGGCGTTGCAGACACCTACCGCCTTGGTGTTTGACGAATATGATGCTGGCCGCCCCGACGTGATGTTCGTGATCCAGCGCGTTCTGGAGGCCGAGGGTAAGTTGACCCTGCTCGATCAGAACCGCGTCATCCGCCCGAATCCGAATTTCCGCCTGTTCGCGACTGCCAATACAGTCGGCCTTGGCGATACCAGTGGGCTGTATCACGGCACGCAACAGATTAACCAGGGCCAGATGGATCGCTGGAATATCGTCGTCACGCTCAATTATTTGCCCGCAGCAACCGAAGCAAAAGTCATTCTCTCCAAGGTTCCGGACACCGACGACAAGACGGTCGAGAATATGATCAAGGTTGCCGATCTGTCGCGTCAAGGCTTCGTGAACGGCGATATCTCGACCGTGATGAGCCCGCGGACTGTGATCAGTTGGGCCCAGAATGCCGCGATATTCAACAATGTCGGCTTTGCGTTCCGTCTAAGCTTCCTCAACAAATGCGATGAAGCCGAACGGATGCTGGTGGCCGAATATTATCAGCGCGTCTTTGGTGAAGATCTGCCGGAAAGTGTGGTTGGGGCCTAAACCGGCTTCATTTCGAGTTCACCCATTAACATCCATATGATTTTCTTCGACTCACGGAGGGATGGATAATGGGCGTTCAAAATTCTTTCTCGCATTTTGTGTATTACTAGTATAATACAGTAACTGATGCTGGATAAAACGTCTCCCCCCGATGCGCCCCGCCGCCGCTGGTATTGGCCTTTTGGCCGTAAAGCGCCCGTTGAGACTGTGTTTTACGAACCTTATGGCGACGCCTTGCCCCCGCATTTGCAGGACGAACCGCTTGCACCACTCAAAAAACCGCGCGGAAAATGGTGGTGGTTTAGTAGGGGCGTTGCCGCTGCACTGTTCCTCTTCATTCTTCTCATTGCTTGGCTGGCAATCACTGCGCCGCTGTCCAAATCTTTGCAGCCTATTGCACCGCCGCAGATCACCTTGTTGACCGCTGATGGCCAACCCATTGCGCGCAACGGCGCGGTGGTTGATGAGCCGGTCGAGATTGATAAATTGCCCGATCATGTCGTTGACGCCTTTCTGGCGATAGAAGACCGGCGTTTCTACTCCCATTGGGGCGTCGACCCGCGCGGCCTCGCCCGCGCAGCTTGGAGCAATGCAACGGGTAGCGGCATTACCCAGGGCGGCAGCACCATCACCCAACAGCTCGCCAAGCTTACTTTCCTGACACCGGAACGCAGCTTGACCCGCAAGGCCCGCGAAATGTTGATCGCGTTCTGGATGGAGGGGCGCTTGTCGAAAGACGAAATTCTTCAGCGCTATCTCTCCAACGTTTACTTTGGCGATAATGTCTACGGCCTGCGCGCAGCCTCGCTGCACTATTATTATCGCAAGCCTGAAAACCTGAAACCCGAACAAGCAATCATGCTGGCCGGACTGGTGCAGGCCCCTTCCCGCCTTGCTCCGACGCGTAACCCCAAGCTTGCCGCCAAACGCGCCAAGCTCGTGAAGTCAGCCATGGTCAATGGCGGTTTTCTAACGCAAGCAGAAGCCGACAAGCTACCCAACCCGGTGCTCGATGTACGGGCAAAAAATACGGTGCCAACCGGCACCTATTTTGCTGACTGGGCGATGCCGCGCGCGCGCGCTTTGTCAGAGATGAGCTATAGCAAGCTGACCTTCACTACCACGCTGGATTCCCGGCTGCAGAAAATTGCTAATAATGTTATCAATCGTGCACCCCTTGGCAAAGCACAGGTTGCGCTGGTGGCGATGCGGCCAGATGGCGAAGTCGTCGCGATGATTGGCGGACGTAATTACAAGAAATCGGCGTTTAACCGAGTGACGCAAGCCAAACGGCAACCCGGCTCGACTTTCAAGCTATTCGTCTGGCTTGCCGCATTGCGTGCCGACGTCCATCCGGATGACATGGTCGATGACAGCCCGATCACCAAGGGCGGTTACTTACCGAAAAACTCGGGAGAGAAATATCGCGGCGAGATCACACTGAAAGAGGCGTTCGCCAAATCCAGCAATGTCGCTGCCGTCCGCCTGTTCGGGCAAGTCGGCGACAAAGCCGTGATCCGAGAAGCCAGAAATCTCGGCGTCACATCAAAATTGGCTGAGGATGACCCCAGTCTAGCGCTCGGCACATCGACGATGACGCTTTTGGAACTGACCGCCGCCTATGCGGGCGTTGCTAGCAATAGTTGGCCAGTCAAAGCCTATGCCTTTAAAAAGAAGGAACAAAGCTGGGCAGAATGGCTGTTCGACTGGCCGGGACGCTATGGTGACAATACCCATGAACGGATGGAAGACATGCTGCGTGCTGCGGTCAACGAAGGCACCGGTCGCAATGCCCAGCTCGCTATTCCTAACTATGGTAAAACCGGCACCAGCCAGAATAATCGCGACGCGCTGTTTGTCGGCTATGCGGAGGATTTGGTCGTCGGCGTGTGGGTCGGCAATGATGACAATAGCCCGCTAAAAGGCGTGAATGGCGGCGGCGTTCCGGCCCGTATCTGGCGCGATTTCATGAGCCAGGCGGTCAAAGGCGCTGGCCCAGTGAGCAAGCCAAAACCAGCCCAGAAACCGGATCCTGATGGGCCGATCAAGCCATTGGACGTGCCGGATATAGAGGACCTGGAGGACGTGCCGATCGATCTTGGCGAGTCCGAAATCCGCATAAACGGCGGTGATAGTGTCTCCATTTCTACGGAAATTGGAGGAATCCCGGTCGATTTGCGCCTTGATAATGATGGTGTCGCCATTGAGAGCAGGCGCGAAGAAGCACCTGCCGCTACGGATCGCTAGGCACCGACTATATCCCTAGCAAAAAGGTGGAATTTTGCCCTTTGATTCCCCTCCAGATTCCGCTTATGGCTATCTTCCTCTATGGCAGACCGTTCCAAACTTGATGATCTGAAAGACGTGCTTGGCGGGACCGCGCGCGCGATGTCCCATGAACCCGAGGTAGAACTGGCTTATACCGCCGAAGCGCCCTCGCAATCGGGGGAGCATCTTAAGGTACCGATGCCCGCCCGCGATCTCCCGCCTGATCAGGTGGCACAAGCCCGCGGTTTTGCCGACAGTTTTGCACTGAAACTACGCTATCATGACGAGGGTCGTCACCGGAAAAATGCGCCGCAAGAGGCGATTGCCCGCGCCTGTTTCGATGCGCTCGAACAGGTTCGTACCGATGCGCTCGGCTCTCGGAATATGAAGGGAGTCAACGGCAATCTCGATGCCGCGCTGGAAATGCGGATGCGCTCTGACCCGATATCGCGCGCACAGAATCGCGACGAAGTACCTATCTCGACCGCCCTAGCCTTGTTGGCGCGAGAAAAACTGACTGGTGAAGCGCCGCCCGAATCAACCCTGAAGGGCGTCGATATGCTCCGCGAGTGGATTGAGGAAGGCGCGGGCGCTGATCTGGATGGTCTTAACCTGACGCTCGATGATCAGGACAGTTTTGCGAAACTCTCGACCCAGCTGCTCGAACATCTCGACCTGATCAAAAGCGATGATGAAAATTCTGAAGCAGACGATAGTGACGATGATTCCGACGAAGACAGCGACGATCAGGAAGATGATGGCGCAGATGATGAAGCCACTGGCGATCAGGGCCAGCAGGACATGCGCTCCGAACAATCCGAGGATGATGCGCAGGAAAGCGAAAGCGAGTTAAACGCCGACGATCTTGAAGAGGGCGCTGAAGAGGAAATGGGTGATGCCGGTGACGATGGCATGATGCCGGTCCGGCCTAACCGCCCGATGTCCGATCTACCGCCCGGCTTTGACTATGCGCCGTGGACAGAAAAATACGATGAAATTATCAGCGCCACCGAATTGTGCGATGAGGAAGAACTCACCCGGCTGCGCGCATTTCTCGATCAGCAACTGACCAACTTGCAGGGCGCTGTTACAAAACTCGCTAACCGCCTGCAACGCCGCTTGATGGCGCAGCAAAACCGCAGCTGGGACTTTGATCAGGAAGAAGGCATGCTGGATGCGGCTCGCCTCGCCCGCGTCGTTAGCAATCCAGCGCACAGCCTGTCCTATAAGATCGAACGCGAAACCGACTTCCGTGATACCGTGGTAACGTTGCTGATCGATAATTCAGGCTCAATGCGTGGACGCCCGATCAGTATTGCCGCGATCAGTGCCGATATCATGGCACGCACTCTCGAACGCTGCGGCGTCAAGACCGAGATACTGGGCTTTACCACGCGCGCATGGAAAGGCGGTCAGTGCCGCGAAAGCTGGCTCGCGGCGGATCGTCCTGCCAATCCGGGACGGCTCAATGATTTGCGCCATATCATCTATAAACAGGCGGATGAGCCATGGCGGCGCGCGCGCAAAAATCTTGGTTTGATGATGCGCGAAGGGTTGCTGAAAGAAAATATCGATGGCGAGGCTTTGCTTTGGGCGCATAGCCGCCTGATTGCCCGGCCCGAAGAACGCCGCATATTGATGGTAATTTCCGATGGTGCGCCGGTGGATGACTCAACCCTTTCGGTGAACCATGGTGCCTATCTCGAAAACCATTTGCGCAAGGTTATCGAATGGATCGAGGGGCGCTCTCCAGTACAACTGGTCGCTATTGGCATCGGCCATGATGTAACCCGCTATTATAAACGCGCCGTCACCATTATGGACGCGGAGCAATTGGGCGGGACAATGGTCGAACAACTCGCTGGTCTTTTCGATGAGGAAACAAAATGAACGTAACCGAAGCTGTTAAGTCCCGCCGTTCCGTCCGCCAATTTCTCGATAAGCCCGTTGATCAAAAAACCCTTCAGAAAATACTCGAAACTGCAGCTAGGTCGCCATCTGGCGGGAACACGCAACCATGGAATGCGGTTGTTGTTGGCGGGGATGAGCTGACCCGTATTGCAGATGCCGTCAAAGCCAAAGTTCCTAGCGCACCTGCGGGTGAGAATATGGAATATGATATTTATCCCAAAGACCTGGAGGGGCGCTACGAGGAACAACGCAAAGGCGTCGGCAAAGCGATGTTCAATTCTCTAAAAATCCCCAGGGAAGATGGCGGCGCGCGGATCAAACAGATGATGGCCAACTGGGACAGCTTTGGCGCACCTGTGCAGCTGTTCACCTATACCCCCAAATATATGGGGCCGCCGCAATGGTCGGATATGGGCATGTGGCTGCAAACTGTCATGCTGCTGCTCCGCGAAGAAGGCCTGGACAGCTGCCCGCAGGAAATATGGGCCATGTATGGTACCTATATGCGCGAGCTGCTGGGCATTGACGATGACCATATCTTTTTCTGCGGCATGGCCATTGGCTATCGTGATCCCGATGCGCCGATTAACAACTTCGATGTCCCACGTGTATCGCTGGACGAAGTTGTAAAATTTCAGGGTTTTTAAATCATCTAACCATCTGAAAATATTGATTTTTGTCTTTTAGGTGTTTCAAATGGTGACAATTGTCACCTCATTTACACCACTGTGTCCATTAAATCCTATGCCAGACTCGGAAACGTCGCTTATGGATGTTCCTGAGGGTTTTCGGGTCGCAATTTGAGTAACTTAGCCGACGGGCATAAGTTGCCATGGGGTATTGTGGGGAATATATGATCGGTCCGGGTGAATTTCGTTTGCCGCTAATGGCATTGCTACCAATTTTGGCAGCTTCTTCTTCTCTTGCTCATGCGCAAGGGATGCCGGTTTCATTGCGCGACAGCTTTCCGATTGGATCGGGTGATGGAACGCTTTGTCAGGTTCAGGACAGAAGCCTTGAGAACAAAGCAAAACAGAGCATTTTTGACCGCAGCTGGGCAGTCGTATGCCGCGATTCCGCCCGTCCCGTAGGTTATGTCTATGCCTTCCGCGCGCCAGAAGACGATGTCTTGCAGCGCATAGCTCCGCATCGCAATGATGCAGTTTCCTGCCCTGACCAATCCCAGCAGGCCGTTATTGGCGGCATGAATCGCATCACGTGCAAGCTTTCCGAAGAGCCAGTTGCCTATTCGATATTCCAAGAGCAGCGCGGAAACGTCTCCTATGTTGCAGAAGGCCTGACGGTCTATGACAGCGCAACCACGCTCGCACTGAAATCCATCATTTCCGACAAGATTGTCAAAGGCAAAATCGATGTTGCCTCGACCTCTATTGAAGATCCCTTCGCTTTTGCTCGGGTGCAGGCATTGACGCTGAAACCCGATCAAGCGCTGGCAGAGGGCTATCGCCGAAATTTGAGCGGCGACTATGCCGAGGCGGCAGCTTTTTTTGAAACCTTGCAACAACGGACAGCAGGCCTTGAAGACGTTGATATCAATCCCCAAGAATATTTCATCAACCGTGCTTTGCAAAAATCAAATCTTGGAGAATTTGCTGAAGCTGATGAGCTGTTTCGCGAAGCAACATCGGTTGATTCCGGCAGCGTTGTAAACCAGAAATTACTGCGCAATTTCGAAGCCATGCATCTGCTAAATCAGGGGCGTTATGAAGAGGCAGTCGCGCGGGTCAACTTACCGATCGCGGCGGATGCTTTACAAAAGGATTCATTGACCAAAGGCCTCACCATCACGCAGCCGATCGCGATGCGGCTCAATGGCGATGACAAGACAGCTAATCTGCTGGGTCTGAATGATGAACTGAAACTCACTGCAGCAGAGCGCGGACAGATTATCGATGCGCAAGCCCTGCAGCTTATTGGAACAGCTCAGCGGATCAGAGGTGATGCCGCCGAAGCTCAGAAATCTCTCACCACCTCTTATAATCAGGCAGTTGCGGTGCGTGACGGCCGCGTGACATCAATTACTCGCCTGCGCACACAGATATTGTCGGAACTGGCACTGATCGCGGAATCGCAGGGCGAATTTGCCAATGCAGAACAACTGTTGCGCAACGGCCTCGAATTGGTTGAGCTACAATATCCTGAAACCAGGGCCGTCAATGGCGCAAAGGCAAAGCTAGCAAGCTATTTGCTACGCCAAGGCAAGCCAAGCGAAGCCCGGCAATATTACCGGGAAGTGGTCGACAATACGATTGGCAAACGCAGCGCCGTGACAGGTATTGCTAATCAATTGGCTCCCTATTTCGAACTCATGACAGAGGATCCAGGTGCCGCTGCGGAGTTTTTCAAAGCCTCCCAAATTCTCGTAAGACCAGGTGTTGCCGAAACCCAAGCTGTTTTATCACGGGAGTTAAGAGGCGGCACTGACGAGGCGTCCCGATTGTTCCGCCAGTCTGCCAATCTCGACCGCAGCATCGAACGCTTGCGCATGCGTTTTACCGCCTTGGGCAAGGTCGAGCAAACGACGACAACGCGGCAACGGCGCAGCGACCTTGCCGCCGAGATCGAAGAATTGGAACGGAGCCAACAGCTAACCATTGTTAGTCTGGCACAATATCCGCAATATCGCGCGGTCGCGGACAGTTCGATCGCACTGGAAGATTTGCGGTCCAGCATGACCGACAATGAAGCCTATTTGCGTATGGCAATTGTCGGAAATGATGTTTTCATTTTCTACACCGAGAAAGATTTCGCTACCACTTACAAAAGCTCTCTCACCGCCAATGCGCTCGATGAGAAAGTGGATGTGCTGCGGGCATCCATTTCGGCTTTTGAAAATGGCCAATATGTGACCTACCCCTTTGACGTCGAGACATCACGCAGCCTTTTTAAGGATCTGATGGAACCGATATCGGAACGATTGACGGCAAAAAGCCATCTTATATTTGAGCCAGATGGAGCGATGTTGCGCTTGCCGATAAATTTGTTTGTCGTCGATGATGCGTCCGTCGCTGAGTATCTGGAGCGGGTAGAGCAACCAGACGGCGATCCCTTTGACTATACCGGCATGCGCTGGCTCGGCACGGATACCAATATCAGCACAGCTGTATCGGCACGCGGATTTGCCGATGCCCGCAAATCGCCCAGTTCCAAAGCCTCCCGGCAATATCTCGGCCTTGGTAATAACCAACCGGTGGCGGCTGCTACCGGTGCGAGCGGCGTTCGTGCTTCCACCAGTGGTGTCGACGCACAGTGCAACTGGGCACTAAACGAATGGAACAATCCGATTTCCGATGCCGAGCTGGTTCAAGCGCGTTCGATCATCGGCCAAGGTGGCTCGGAGATACTCACCGGCGCAGCTTTTTCGGACGACAAGATATTAGCGAAGTCCGATATTTCTGATTATCGCATTCTGCATTTCGCGACCCACGGCCTGGTCACGGCGCCCAAGCCATCTTGTCCTGCCAAACCTGCTTTGCTTACGTCTTTTGGCGGTGAGAAATCAGATGGCTTGCTTGCCTTTGACGAAATTTTCGACATGAAACTGGATGCTGATATCGTTATCCTTTCAGCCTGCGATACGGCTGGTAAAGCCAGCATCAGGGCGACCCGCGAAGCTGGTGTCAGCAGCGGCGGCGGCACTGCATTGGACGGCCTCGTACGGTCCTTCATAGGCGCAGGCAGCCGCTCTGTGCTCGCCAGCCATTGGCCGGCACCTGATGATTTTCAGGCAACCGAGCGCCTTATTGGCGGCCTGTTCTCAAAAGGAAAAGGCCAGTCTGTCGCTTCGGCACTGCGGACTTCACAGAAAGAATTGATGGACGATCCCATAACATCCCATCCCTACTATTGGTCCGGTTTCGCCATTATCGGCGATGGATCACGGCCTTTCTTGCTCGATGGGTCGCCGGATGGCCAAAGTGCGGATGCGGCTACAACCGACAGTCCTGAAATGACGGTATCAGCTTTGAAATAGTGACAAGCACAGCAAACCCAAACGACCCGGCACTATCAGGCCGTGATGTCAAAGCGGAAGCGCGAGGCGTATTGCAATCCATGCGCCGCTTGTTCGACCAGCTTGGTCCGATCCGTTTGGGCTCGACACTATTATTCCTCGTGCTTGCTCTTCTCATGGCCCGGTATAGCTGGACCACACCGCTAATCCAGGATGCCGAACGTGCGCTGTATGACATGCGCGCCTCAGTCTTCGCGCCGGAGGTCGAGAAAGAAGACCGGGTCGTGATGATCGTCTATAACGAGGATACGCTAAAGCTGACCGGTCAGCGCTCCCCGGTAGACCGAACGATCCTTGCCCAGGCGCTGGAAACCATTGATGCCGCCCAGCCGAAATCAATCGGCATAGATATTCTTTTCACCATGCCGCAGGATGATGACGAACTGCTGGTTTCGGCCTTCAAGCAACTCGAAACGCCGACCTATATTGCCTATGCTGATCCTAAATATAATCCGGAAATCGCCTTCGCCGAACATGAGTTTCTGAAATCTTTCCTAGACGAAGTTGAAGGCGACAAGCTGAAGCCGACAACCATCCGGCTCAATACCGATAGCGATGGCGTTCAGCGGCGCTGGACACCCCAAAACGCCGAAGCCCCGGAATTCATGGCCATGGCTCTCACCAAGCCCAACCCGAAATTCGCAGCAAATAATGGTGCCATACGTTATTTGGTGCCCTCAACCGCGGATATGCCGGTGTTCGATAAATTCCCCATCGAAAGCTTCGCTGATCCGGCTACCGCTGACATGTTGCAGTCTTTCATCAAGGATAAATATGTCCTCATCGGCGGCGATTTTGTCGATCGCGACCGGTTTGAAACGCCTATTGGGGTCATTACTGACTTACAGAGCGAAGACGGCAAAATGATCGGCCTGGAAGTGCACGCCCATATGCTAGCGCAGTTGCTCAATGATGATGTACCCGCGCTTATTCCCAGCTGGACATTATGGGTTGCAGCGCTGATCGTTGCGATATGTGGCGGACTTTCCGCGCTCATCATGGGCAATGCAGCCAAGGTCGGCGGTATATTGATCGGCCAGTTTGCCTTTTTCCTGGTTTTTCCCTTTGTCCTGCAGAATATTGGCATTGATACATTAACCCTGCCCGCTTTTGGATGGGCTCTAGGCTGGTTATTCGGCTATTCCTCTGTTGGATCGGCAGCAAGAACCATCAACTCCAAACAACGTGCTTTTGCGCAGGGCGCACTCGGCAAATATCTTCCGAAATCTATCGCCGGTGAAATTTTGCGGGATCCCGAGAAACTCTCTCTCCACGGCGAAAAACGTCAGATATTTGCCGTGTTCACCGATCTCGAAGGTTTTACCAAGTTGAGCCATGCCATCGAGCCGGAAATGGTGGCAACATTGCTCAACGATTATCTCGACCGGCTGAGTGAAGTCGCGCTCGAATATGGCGGAACCATCGACAAATTTGTCGGCGACGCGCTGGTGACTTTCTGGGGCGCACCGATTGCTTATCCTGATGATGGCGAACGCGCTGCCAAAGCCGCCTATGCCCTTTATCAGGCGGGTGAGGAATTTCGCAAAAACGTGCCCGAAGGCGTGCCGCCTATCGGCCGGACACGGGTAGGTATGCACTATGGCGATGCGATTGTCGGTAATTTCGGAGGAGATGGCCGCATCCAATATACGGCGCTTGGCGACGCCATGAATACAGCGGCTCGGTTGGAAGCAGCCAACAAGACGCTGGAGACGAAAGTCCTGGTCAGCAGGGAAGCGATGGAGCGCACCGGTCTCGATTGGTACCGCCCCATGGGTAAGATCACGCTACGTGGTCGCTCTACCCCGGTAGAAGTTTTTGAACCGGTACCTGATTGGGAAGAAAAAGATCGTGCGGCAGTGACAGCCGTCATAGCGGCCCATCAAAAAGGTGATACTGATTATATTCAGGCACTTACCGCTATGGTGACGCAATATGGCGAAGATTTAGGCTTGGCCAATTTGCGAAAACGACTGGAAAAGACAGAGAATGGAGAAAGCTATGCACTCGGCTGATTTGAAATCACCCAGATATGGGAAGAAATTTGGAAATATAGGTAAAACTGCGTTTGGCGCGTTTTTGCTAGTGGGAATGACCGGTACGGCGATTGCCCAGAACATGGTCGTGCGTTCGACCGGACCATCTGCAAAATCCTATCCTGCTGGCAAGAAGTTATCCAACAATGCGAAGCTCACGCTCAAAAAACTGGACCGGGTCACAATTCTCGGCAAAGGCGGCACCCGCGTTATCAAGGGGCCAGGGACATTTTCCCTAAACAGCAGCAGGGCACGCCAATCGAACAGTTCAACCCGCCTCTCGAGCTTCATCAATAACCGCGGCAGCAGCCGGGCCAGAACCGGAGCTGTCCGCAGCGCCGGTGTCGTAGAAGCAAATGTTGCGCCCAGGAATCCTAATCTTTGGTATTTGGACGTGACCAAGGGCGGCAAATTCTGCGTTTCAGATGCCAACGCATTGGTGCTGTGGCGACCGGACTATACCGGATCAGCCACCGCCAGCATTGTCGAGCCAACCAACGGCGCTGTAACAGAAGTCGCTTGGCGCAAAGGCAATCCGCTGAAAAGCTGGCCGAAAGCGGAGGCACCGTTAACAGATGGTGCTAGCTATCGATTGATCGGATCAAATGTAGAAAAGTCTGTCGAAGTCAATTTTGTGATGCTGAATAAAGCACCCGAAAATCTTGACGAGGCGGCGACTGCTTTGATCGCCAATGGCTGTCAGAGCCAGCTCGATCTGTTGGTCGAAACACTCGATGATGGTTCATCAGCAAACGAAGAACAGAGTTAATTGAAAAGAAGGTTTCACGCCTCGAGGTGAGGGTCGTGGCGTGAAGCTAAAATATCATATTCCCGAACAGGGTCGCGCAGGGAATATGAAAAACCGGGGAAGAATATGTCGCGAGCGCGCGCAACAAGAAAACTAGCTTTATTGGTATCAGTACCAGTCATACTGGCTGCTCATAGTAGTTTATGGGCACAATCATCTGTGGCTGCTCCGACGCGAGAAGAAATTCAGCGGGGCTTGCTGGGCGAGGCCGAGAAAGGCCAACCGCAACCGCTTACGGTAGAGGGCGGTATCGAGCGATCGGCTTGTCCGCTCGCCAGCCCGGAATTTGCTGATGTCAAATTCACATTGCAATCCGTTGATTTCAGCGGATTGGGTATAGTCGATGCATCGATATTACGATCTGCCTATACCGGCTATATCGACCAAGAAGTCTCAGTCGCCGTGGTTTGCGAAATTCGCGATCGCGCCGCGACTATCTTGCGCGGTGCTGGCTATCTTGCCGCAGTACAGGTCCCGCCACAGACAATTGATGGCGGCAATGTAAAGTTTGATGTGCTCCTTGCGCGTATGACATCCGTGCAAGTGCGCGGGGATGCCGGACCATCTGAAAAACTGCTGAAGCAGTATATTGATCAACTGACCAACGAGCCAGTTTTCAATATTGATGTGGCGGAACGCTATTTGCTGCTTGCTCGGGATATTCCCGGGCTTGATGTGCGCTTGTCGCTGCGTCCTGTTACGTCCGGTGCCGATGGCCGGCCGGGTGATGTGATTGGCGAATTTAACGTGGTCCGTACACCCGTATATGTCGATGCCAATATACAGAATTTCGGTTCCAAACAGGTTGGGCGTTTTGGCGGGCTGGTGCGTGCGCGGTTTAATGGCATTACCGGCCTTGGCGATGAAACGACGATCAGTGCCTATTCCACCGCTGACTTTAGCGAACAACAGGTTCTACAAGCCGGTCATGAATTTCGGGTCGGGGGCGAAGGCCTGCGTTTTGGTGCCAATTTCACCTATGCTTGGACCGATCCCGAGATAGCCAACAATTTTGATATTGAATCCGAAACCTTGGTGGCGGGTGTTTACGCCACATATCCGTTCATCCGCAAACAGACCCGCAACCTGTTTGGGACAATCGGCTTTGAATATATTGACCAGAAGACCGAAATTCTGGGCACACGTACGAATGAGGATGACCTTAGCATCGCCTATGCTCGCCTGGACTTCAGCGAAATTGAGGCAGGTAGTATATCTGGTCGAGGTGGCTATTCCGCCTTCGAACCAAAATGGGCGATGGCAGGGTCACTGGAATTTCGCCAGGGATTGGGCATATTGGGCGCCAGCGAAGGTTGCGGACCAGCATTTGTCCGCTGCATTGGCCAGACCGTTATTCCAACACGAGCCGATGGCGATCCCACCGCATTTGTGATCCGCGGACAGGCGAAGCTCGACTATCGCCCTACCCCGCTGCTGGCTTTCACCCTGAAGCCGCGTTTTCAATATTCACCCGACGCTCTGTTTTCTTATGAAGAAATTTCAGGCGGCAATTACACAACCGGTCGCGGCTATGACCCAGGAACGATTATTGGCGACAGCGGCTACGGCCTGCAGACCGAGGTGAGCTATGGTTCCCTGATCCCGGATTCCCCTAATGGGACGGCCTGGCAGCCCTATGTCTATTTTGATGCGATGGCCGTTTGGAACAAAAATTTCCCCGACGATCCTCAAAAAATATACTCCGCTGGCGGCGGTATCCGCGCAACCATTGGCCGTCAGGCCAGCCTGGATGTGATGGCCGTAGTGCCGCTGAAACGCGGCCCCTTCCAAACCCGGCGAGACAGCGCGCGAGCTTTGATGACACTGACGGTGCAGCTCGCACCATGGTCGCGATAGGCAACAAGGCGGCGAATGATGAACAGAGGCAAGATGATGACAGAGAATAGAAAAACCATCCGGATCAACGGCAAAGCTATGGCAAAAAGCAAAAGCAGGTCCGCCAATGCGCCTTCGTTCAGCAAGTTAAAACTGCTCGCCAGTGGTTCTTTCACAGCTGCTGCGGTGGTTCTTTCGGCTTTGGGCCAAACAGCCCAAGCTCAGGCGCTTGATCCAACTCGATCTTTTCAGGCCACCCCAACCTTTCAGCCTGGCGATAGTTGGTCACCCGGACCAACTACAGATAACGTCTTTATCTCAGGCACTGAATCCATCATCAACTGGGCACCTCTGGATACTGCAACGTTAGACACGACCATCGTGCCGATTAACATTCTCCCGTCTACCGGTTCGATTACCTTCAACAATGCAACTGAATTTACGGTCCTTAACCGTATCCTGCCTACACCTAGCCTGGCTGGTGAATTTCGCGCGATCCAGTTTAACGGTACTGTAAACACCCGAGTTAATGGCACTCAAGGTGGCAGCGCCTGGTTCTATAGCCCTGGCGGTATTATTGCAGGTGCTGGCTCTGTCTTTAACGTTGGCAGTTTGGTTCTGACCGCTAATGATATCGATACCAGCGGCGGCTTGTTTGGGCCCACGGGTGAAATCCGTTTCAACGGCATCGCAAACAGCTCATCCGTCGTCAGTATTGCGGAATCAGCAACCATCGACGCCGACACAGCCTTTTCAAATATTAGTGACTATGTAGCCCTTGTCGCTCCTCGTGTCGTTCAGGGTGGCACTGTGGATGTTGCGGGCTCTGCCGCCTATGTCGCGGCCGAACAAGCCGAATTGACGATCAATAATGGGTTGTTCGATATCAACGTTACGGTTGGCACCACCAATGGCAACGGCATTGTTCACACCGGAACGACAACCGGCGATTCCTCAATACCTATTGAAGACAATCCAGCCACCATGTTTGTCAATGAAGCAAACCGTGATGCGCAAGCTATTTACATGGTTGCTGTTCCTAAAAATGCCGCGATTACGATGCTTGTCGGCGGCCAAGTTGGATATCGCCCCGCTGCCGAAGCCAGCATCGTCAATGGCCAGGTAGTTTTAAGCGCTGGATATAATGTTTCTGTCGGGGGATCGACAAGCAATGCGCAGGTTGTGGTTGCCGATACACCCCTTTCCGCTCTTGCTGGCAACATAGAATTTACCGGTGGCGATTTCACGGCAGATATTTCCGCAACGGGAAATGGTTCCATCAATGCGGTTTCAACGAACTTGGGAATCGATATCCAGAGCGCCGCATCGGGTGACCGCTATAACCTTGATTTGAATGCCGGGACAGAAATCAACATTGGCGCTGATTCCGGAGGCGTTTTCCGTGTTGCGGGAAATGCCAGCCTTCGTGCTGGAAGTTCATCAGCAAATGGCGGAACCATTAATATTATTGCGGTCAACGACCCTGCAAATCCGGACGGCATCGGTGCAACTGACATAACAGGGAATTTTATCGCCGACGTCAGCGCAATGGGGGCTGATGATTTCTTCACCTTCCGCAATAATGGAGGAACTGGGGTTGGCGAAGATGCTGTTGGCGGTGACATCACCATCGACGTAAACACTGGCGGCCGTTTTCAAGTTGATGGTTCGTCACAATTTCTGACCCAAGCGCAAGGCGGCAAGGGTGAAGAGATTAATGGCTCAGCCCAGGCAGGTAATATCAGTGTGACCCTCACCGATGATACCAGCAGCATCAGCTTCGGCGGTGTGACCTTCGACGCGGGAACAGTAAGTGCCAATAGTGGTAAAGCTGGTGGCAACGGCGTTGGTGGTTTTGGCAGCGACGGTACAGGTGGTGATTTTTCTCTCAATCTCCAAGGCGGCACAATGGTTGCCGGTCGGATTGCCATAGACACCAGCGGAATTGCATCGAACGGCAGCAACCCGAATATCGCCCAGAGCAATGACGGCTTTGCTGGTAATGTTGATATCTCCATCACCGGGGGCAGTCATACAATAGATTCGCTTTCTTCAACTTCTGAAGCACAAAAAGGAAATTTTTCCGCTGGACTGGGTCAAGTTGTGGGTGGGGTCGCCAACCGACCGACCGCCAACCTCTCAATCAGCGGCGTTGGCACAACGTTGACTGTTACTAACAACCTTAGCCTAAACACGAACACAAACGATGTTTCCACCGGTAATGCGGCTACACCGTCAACAACGATATCCGTGATCGGAACAGGTGTAGGCTCAGGTTTGCTGATAACTGGCGGCCTTGATGCCGATACCGCGGGATCAATCGACCTCATTGCCGACGACAGTACGATCAGCTTCGACCGCCTAACGCTATCGAGCAGCAGCAGCTTTGATGATGGCACGACACTTTCTGGCGGAAATATCAATGTCCTTTCCCGCAATGGCGCGGTAATTTCAGGCCGAAGCGTAGGCCTGTTTTCAAGTGCTCAAACTGCAAGTTTTTTCGGCCCGATTTCATCAGCCGTAAATGCAATTGGCGGTAACATACTGATTTCTGCAGACGACGCGTCCATCAACTTCACCGGAAGTGTTACAGCCAGCGCCAATGGCGTTGGTGACGCAGATCTTGGCAATGGAACTGGCGGTACCGTTCGATTGGTGATCGATGGGGACGCGGCATCCATGGCGTTAAACGATCTTTCATTGAGCACAGATGGTTCTGTGTTTTTCGATGTAGAATCCGGCTTCGGTAGCCCTCCCAATGGCGATGGCGGCGCCGGCATCGGTGGACTGACCACTATAGATCTTCTGAATGGAACATTTGTAGCTGATGATATCACTATCAGCAGCGATGGCTTCGGTGGAGTGGGTGGCCCCAACCCGTCGGGTCCAGCCGGAAGTGGCGGCACGGGTACAGGCGGCGATGTTGTCTTTAACCTAAATGGCAGCAATGCAACCATCGATACCTTAACGGCTACCGCAAGCGGGCTTGGCGGTGCAGGTGGTACGGGCAATCCGAACTCTGGCGCTAGTGCCGGCGATGGTGGTATTGGTATCGGAGGAAATGCGACCTTTAACGCCACATCAGGAACGTTGGACGTCAACCAGATTAGAGTCGATGCGCTGGGTAATGCAATTCGCTTCTCTTCATTTATTTCTATCCGAGGCAATGGCGGCACAGGAAACGGCAGCAACGCCGGCAATGGCGGTATTGGTACCGGCGGGACTGCCACTTTCAATCTTGACGGCACATCAATCGTCAATGCCCAGGAAGTGCTTATCAGCACAGATGGTTTTGGCGGTGAAGGCGGTTTGGCCCGTCCGCGAAATATCAACGGGGTAGATATTCTCGCTGGCACTGGTGGACGTGGTGGCAACGGAACCGGCGGTAACGCAACATTCAACAACACAACCGGTGCGATCAGCTTCAATCAGTTGACTGTGCAATCACTGGGCATTGGCAGCGATGGTGGAGATAGCAGAGGAATTACCACCGGCGAAGCGCCCGAAGCCGGTGGCAATGGTGGCAACGGCACTGGCGGCTTTGCTACCATCAACCTGAATCAGGATGACGCCACCAATCCAAGCTATATTGTTGGCAGCAGCGCAACCGGCGGCCTTGGTGGTAGCGGCCTTAATGGCGGCAATGGCGGAAATGCTACAGGAGGTACCTCCACCCTCAACGTCAACAACGTAACAGTCCAGCTTAACCAACCAACAATTTTATCCAACGGAACCGGCGGAAATGGTGGCATCAGTGACGGTATTGGAGGCAGCGGCGGCAATGGCGGTGACGCGCAAGGCGGTGTTGCGAGATTAGAAATAGTGGGTGCCAATGCGGCCCTGACCACCACTGGCGGACCTCTGATCACCAATAGTGATGCCGTCGGCGGCACTGGTGGCACCGGTTTCGGTGGATTCCTTGAAGATGGCGGCGACGGCGGCGCTGGCGGTTCGGCCACAGGCGGAACAACAGAAATAACTGTCCGCACAGGTGCAAATTTCGAATTAAACGGTGGCGAGCCCTTTACGCTATCCAGCACCGGAACAGGCGGACAGGGCGGCACCGGTGGTTATTCTTATTCAGAGACATCGGGGGACGGCGGTAATGCTGGCCAAGGAACCGGGGGCACAGCCCGTTTGCTGGCCCAAGGGGGCAACCTTACGGGTGACGATATTACCATAACCACAACCGGTCAGGGCGGCGATGCCGGCTTAGCCGGAAGCTTTGGGGTTGGAATAGCGGGAATAACTGGCGTGGGCGGACTGGGTGCGGGTGGAACTTCTGCTTTAGAAGTTCAGGAAGGTAGCCCCGGTATCATCACCCTCGGCAACGTTAATATGATTGCCAATGGATTTAACGCGGGCGACGGCTCAGTTCCTACCGGTATTGGCGGTCGGATCGAAATAACCGACACATCAATCGATCCTGCCGGTTTGATCACGCTGGCGTCTCTAAACGCTGAGGCTTTGGCCGGAGTCGGGCCCGCGAGCGGCTTTTTCATGAGCGGCAATAGTGGTGCCATTTCAGTTGCAGGCGATGTAATCATCAACGTAGCTGGCAATGCTGAATTTGCCTATGATGGCGATAGCCAGCTGGTGGTTGGTGGATTGATGGATGTTATGAGCAGCTCCTCCATCCTCGTAACCCATAGCAACAATGCGGGTCCAACAACGTCGATTGATGTTGCCGGAACTTTTGATGCACGAGCGCAAAGCGATTTTAACAGCGCGGCCGGATCGATCATCAACTCCGACACTAGCATTGCTATTCGCGCGGAAGGCGATGCCTCTGCTTCTAATTTGAGAGCTTTGACCAATATTGACCTGTCAGCTGGGCAAAATGCGCTGCTGAACGATGCCTCTGTAACTGGACCGCCAATTACTTTTGTATCTGGCGCAGGTACAACAGTGACGAGCGGTATATTCGTGCGGGCTGGCGGCGACAATGGCTTTAGCTTTGAATTTTTTGACCCCCAATTTAACGCCACATTCACCGGCGATATTTCATCTTCCGGCGCAATCCGGGTTGAAGCTGGCGGCAATGCAATTTTCCAGACCGGCACCGACATTGTTTCCGACAATCTCTTTTCGGTGCGTACCGGTGATGACATAATCATCCAATCCGGCGCAAGCATTGCGGCGGCGAACGATCCCGTCGATCCAGCCAATCTTGCTGACCCGTTTAGCAGCTTGAACAATCTGGTCCTGCTCGCCGGTGACATTGGCGCCGCAGGCCAATTGTTCAGCACACCCCTGACGCCTATCGCGTCGATCCTCGCTGCCGGCGACATCAACGCCAATGATTTTGCTGTCATAATGACTGCCAACGCCGTGGATGGCATCGGTGGAACAATAACCGCCAGCTCCATCAGCGCTGACATCAACAACGCTCCGTCAAACGCCGTAATTGCAGCCGTTGGCCAATCTGACGATAATGGTTTGTTGAGTGCTAACTGTGTTGAAGGCAATCTTTGCCTTGGTGCTTTGAGTGCCGATAACATCGTTGAAATCGGTCAATCCGGCGTTCCAATCCAGGCGATCATCGAAAATGGCGACATTATAGCCAATCGGATATTGGTATCCACACGCCGTGACATTGTCATGGGTGCGGACGGCATTCCGTCACGCTTCATTGCCAGCGACGAAATCTTTGTGAACAGCACAGAAGGCGATGTGAACCTGCGCGATGCTGAACTCACTAGCGGTACACTGGGTGTTGAGGCAGCCGGAAGTTTGCTGGGTTCGGGATCGCTGAACAGCGGAAACGATATTGGCATTACCGTCAGCGGTGATATCTCGGCCGCCGTGATAAATACTGGCGGCGAACTGACGACAGTAGAAGATCGTGGCGATGTACCGGAAGGCTTCTATTCCGTGCCAGGCAGCATGAATGTTGGCGTTTTGACGGTTGGGGTCGGCGACGTAGATTATGATGCTGGTGGCAATTTCAGCTTTGATCAGATCAATGTGCCTGACACAAACATAATATTAAATGCGCCGGGATCAGTTTTTTTGGGGGCCACGTCTGGTGCCCAGAGTGTCGATATTGATGGTGGTGATATTACTCTTGGAACCGTCACTGCAGCTGGGGTCATCGATCTCGATGCAGTCGACAGTATCAGCATGGGCAACGTCCGTTCAGAAGCCAGGTTTAACGCCGATGCGGGCGGTGACATAAGCTTTGACAATATTACAAATAATCGAAACTCGATCGCGATAGTGGCCGGTGGAAGCATCAGCGGCGGTGCGACCCGTACCTTGACGCGCAATGGTACCCGCTCCGGTGAAACTATTTCTCTGGATGCTGACGGCGATATTACCCTTTCCGGTGCTCTTGAGACAGAGGATAGGGTGAGCTTGCTTGCAGGTGGCAACATAGCAGCCGCTTCTGTCACTGGAGCCGTTACCGATGGCTTGATAAATATCACCGGCGGCGGGACTGTTGTAATTGGTCCGTTGAGCAACAACGGTCAGCTATCTTCGGCGATTGTACGCGGCACGGATATCACATTGGGTGATCTTAACCTGGGTACCGTACAAGCAACGGCATCTAATGGCGGCATAACCGCGCTAGGCACCAATAGCTTACGCGGCAGTGCCATTTTAAATGCTACGCAAGATATCAACCTGTCGACTATTCTGGCCGACGGCGCATTTACGGCAATCACTGATGGCAATGTCGGCTTTGTTGATATTGGCGCCGGTCGAATCGATTTGATTGTAAGGGCCGGTGGATCCATTACCGGCAATTCCGCTACCCTGACTGACAGCGGCGGCGGTGTTGGCGTAAACCTCGATGCAAATGGCCCATTGACGATCACCGGCAATATTCAGTCTGGAGAAATAGTCACGCTTAATGCTTCAGCCATTGTGACCGGCGATGTGATATCCAGCAACACCATTACTGCTACCAGCGATACTGGAGATGCGACATTTGATAGTTTGATGGCCGGAACCACCAATAGGGTTGTGGCCGCTGGCAACTTGACCATCGGCAATGTTATTTCGGTCAATGAAACATTTCTGGAAGGCACTTCGGTTACGTTAGGCGGCGCGGATACTGGCGATAATGGTGATATTCGGTTTACCGAAGGTTTGCGTATCCGCGCGCTCGACGGCAACATCAATATCGGCGGCGATCTGGACATTTCACGTACCGGGGATTTCTTCGCCTCGGGCGACATCATTTTCGGTGATGTCGATGTGACCAGCAAAATACCTTCTAGGCTGGACTTGCGGTCGGTCGGTTCCGTTACATTTGGCAATGTGACATCCGATTCTTTCATCAGCGTCCGGGCTGATGGTAACTTCACTGCTGAAACCGTCGCTGCCAGCTCACTCCGGGCCTTTGTTGATGGGCTGGTCGATGTCACGCGCGCCGAAGTCTTCAGCAGCAATTTTGATGCTAATCTAGGTATTGAAATTGGAGAGCTGATCGGCGGATCGACCGTGTTGCAGTCTTCCGGCGGCGATGTTGCTGTGCGTGACAATGCCATGCTCACCGATCCCGTCCGCGCCATCGGCAACAATGTGTTTCTCCGATCTGATGGGGCGATGAGAGTCAGAGCCACCGCCAATGATGGCAACATAGACATCGTCACAAGAGGTGACCTTGTGGTCGATGATGCCAGCGCTACAGGCAACATCCAGCTCACCAGTCTGGCGGGCAGTGCAGAGTTAAACGAACTCATCATCGTAGCTAGCGGCGTAGGAAGATCGCCCGCCGGGATCAGCGGCCAAGCAGTCGTCAGCGCCAATGGCAATATTGACGTGACGGCAGCAGTCGACGTTACGATTAATGATACCGTCAATGCGAACATTGCGTTGACCATAACGGCTGGCAACCTGGTCGATATCCAGGCCCTTGCGACCGGCACGACGATTGACCTGTCATCGGCCGATATCAACATCGGTACGTCCGGCCAGCTCGGCGAGTTTACTCAGACCAATGATATTTTCATCGAAAGCAACGGCAATAATCAAGCGATTTTGGGTGGCGCAGGAACCGCCGGTGTGTTCAGCCTTAATAATGATGAATTTTCGCGCATCCAATCCAATCAGGACCTCACCTTGTTTGTTGCCCAAACCGGCAACTCTACACCGGACCTGATCGTTCAGGATCTGACCATACAGGCTGGCGACAATGTTAGCGGCGCTCAAACAGCGACAATCGGTTTTTCAGGCACTCTAACTATCGATTCCGGTCAGTCCACGCGAGTTGACGGAAATTTGAACCTCACCAATGCTTCGGCTGGCACGACATTGAACATGACATCCCTGAACGACCTCAGGATCAATGCCAATGGCGGCCTGATCCAGATTACCGATACTAATGGCGGTTTTGGTGGCGTGGGACTTATGACCCTGACCGCGCAAAATATCTATGCAATGACCGATCAGGCCTTTGCCGATATTGCCGGACTTGATGTAAATGCCGTCGATCTTCGTCTTGAGAATAATGACGGTGTTGATCTCGACAATGGCCTCATCCGTGGCGGCATTGCTCAGTTTGTAGTCGATGGCGATCTGTTCATCCAGAACACAGCGCCCGGTGTCTCTTTCGATGAACGCCGCGGCTTCACGGTCGATAGTTTAATGATCAACGGACTCAGTGCGGGCAGCAACGCCAATATTGTGATCAATGGTATTGTTGGCGGTGACACCGGTATCGACACGATTTTCGCAACAGACGCTGTGGTTGGATTTGACAATGCTTCCACAATTAATGGCTGTGTAATAATCGATCCGTCGAGCTGTGGTGCGCCGACACCGACGCCCACTCCAACTCCTACCCCGACGCCCACTCCAACTCCTACCCCGACACCCACGCCAACTCCGACACCAACACCTGATCCATCGCCCGATCCAGAAATTGATGATCCGGTGCAGGATATTATCGAGGAAGAGGTCACACCTAACGAAGATGGCACTGTGGTCAGCGATCCGTTCGAAACCAATCTCATCGAACTGAAGGAAAACGAGGAATATGTCGAAGATCCGTTGATTGATGAACCAGTCACCGGCGCCGGCAATGATGATCTGTGGATTGGCGAAGAAGAGGTCAGCGACGAAGATAATAGCGAATGTGCGGAAGGCGATGAATCCTGTGGTCAGGGCGGCCCGGCCGAGGAAGAAGAACTGGAACCGGCAGAATGAATTGATCGGTTGACCTTTTGCACCGCAAGCCATTAGGCGATGAACCATGCAAGGGACAATCGATCATCCGCTGAAACTATTCAACAGCCTTACGCGAGAACTGGAGACTTTCGAGCCGGTTCATGATGGGGAAGCCCGCGTCTATACCTGCGGTCCGACAGTCTATAACTATCCCCATATCGGCAACATGCGCGCCTATGTTTTTGCCGATCTGTTGGGACGAACATTAAGCTGGAAGGGTTTCAAACTTACCCATGTTATCAACATCACCGATGTCGGGCATCTGACCGATGACGCCGATGACGGAGAGGACAAGCTGGAAAAGGCAGCGGCCGAACGGGCGCAGTCCATCTGGGATATCGCCAAACATTATACCGAATCCTATTGGGAAGACATCAAAGCACTGAACATCCGCCAGCCTGCTCATTGGTCGATCGCTACCGACTATGTTCCGCAGATGATCGACTATGCCAAAGGCATTGCCGACAAGCACTGCTATGAGCTGGATAGCGGCCTTTATTTCGATGTCTCGACCATCGCGGATTATGGAAGTCTCGCCCGTGCCGCGACCGAAGATGGCGAAGGTCGAATTGATACCGTGGAAGGCAAACGCAATGCCGCCGACTTCGCGATCTGGCGCAAGACACCAGAGGGCGAAACCCGGCAAATGGAGTGGGATAGCCCATGGGGCAAAGGCGCACCGGGCTGGCATCTGGAATGCTCTGTCATGTCAGAGGCATTGCTTGGCCTGCCTTTTGATATCCACACGGGCGGGATCGATCATCGCGAGATCCATCACCCGAATGAAATCGCCCAGAACCAGGCGCATAGCGGTTGCGACCACAGCGGCGCGCGGATCTGGATGCACAATAATTTCCTGATCGACCGCGCGGGCAAAATGTCCAAATCGGCGGGCGAATTTTTACGCCTGCAACTGCTGATCGACAAAGGCATTCACCCCCTCGCCTATCGCCTGATGTGTTTGCAGGCCCATTATCGCAGCGAACTCGAATTTAGCTGGGATAATCTGGTCGCCGCACTTACGCGGCTAAAACGTATCATCATGGGCATCGAGCGATTGAAGGGTCGCCTCACGGCTGGGCAAGATGAAAGGCCGCCTCATCCCAAGCTTGCCGAAATGCGTGAGCAATTGGATGCTGCGATGAGCGATGATCTCAACAGTTGCCCGGTCATTCCTTTGCTGGAAGACTTGCTCACACTGAAAAAAATCGATGCGGTACAGCGGATGAAACTGTTGCAGGAAATTGACAAGCTGCTTGGACTGAACTTGGAAATGCTAACCAGAGCGGACTTGCGGTTGCGTCCGAAATCCGCGTCTATTACGGAAGCAGAGATTGAAGAAAAGCTCGACCTTCGCCAGAAAGTCAAAGCGGACAAGGATTTTGCCGCCGCCGATGCCATCCGCGATGAACTGATCGCGCAGGGTGTGGAACTTATGGATGGCGATCCGTTACGCTGGGAATGGAGCATTATGATATGAGCAAACCTATAGCAGCCATGGCCTCCCTGGTGCGTCCGATGGTCGAACCGCATTGCAATGATCTTGATGTGACATGGTTTACCAGTACAGAAGAAGCGCTGGAAATAGCGCCCCATGCCGAAATCGGCTGGTTCGATATGTATGATAAAGAGAAAATGGCGCAGGTTCTTGGTGCAGCCACCAACCTGAAATGGCTCAACAGCATCTACGCCGGGGTCGAACATTTTCCGCTCGATCAACTCAAGCAGCAGGGGACAATCGTTACCAATGGCGCAGGCCTCAACAGCTCGCCTATCGCAGAATTTGTGCTGATGGGCATGCTCGCTGCCGCAAAGAGAACCGATAAATTGCTAGAGCTTCAGAGGCAACAGGAGTGGCCGGAGCAAGCGCCCGGCACGACCGAATTGGCCGACGGCAAGGCATTGATCATTGGTTATGGTGGCATTGGCCAACAGGTTGCCAAAAAGCTCTCCGGCTTTGAAATCGACGTAACCGCTGTGCGGCGGACAGCCAGCGATGATCCTGCTGGCGTTGGTACAGAAGTGATTGGGACAGGTGATTGGCGCGATCGGCTCGGAGAGTTTGATTGGGTAATCGTCTCGGCACCAGCCACCACCGAAACACAAAAACTGCTTGGCAAAGACGAATTCGCGGCAATGAAATCATCGGCATGGCTGGTCAATGTCGCGCGCGGATCGTTGGTTGATCAGGATGCACTGGTCGAGGCGCTCAACAGCAAGACTATTGGCGGAGCCGTCCTCGATGTTACCGAACCGGAACCACTGCCCAAGGGCGATCCGCTCTGGACCGCGCCCAATTGCTTCATCACCATGCATGTTTCGGGTGTGGCGCAAACCCGCATGTTTCAGCGCGCTGCATCGCGCTTTGTCGAGAATTTGAAGCGCTACCAAAATGGTGATGAAATGGTTGCGGTCGCTAATCTGGATCGCGGTTACTAAACCACCGATAAAATTTTGCGATTGAGACGTGACACACATGTAAATTTGACTTATCAACCAATAGCATAGGGGTAGGGATGAGTCTTTTTCTGGAGGGGAAAAATTCATTCTGGGGTCGTTGCCACAATTTTGAGCAAACACTGATCAGCAAGATCGGGGAAGGACCCACATGACCAAAGCATCTGATTTATTCGTCCAATGTCTTGAAAATGAAGGCGTAGAGTATCTTTTCGGCGTTCCCGGCGAAGAAAATCTCGATATGCTCGACAGCTTGTCGCGCTCCAAGAAAATTGAATTGATCCTGACGCGGCATGAACAGGGCGCTGGCTTCATGGCCGCGACTTATGCACGGCATACCGGTAAGACTGGCGTCTGCATGGCGACCCTCGGACCCGGTGCGACCAATCTCGTAACCGCCGCCGCTTATGCGCAACTCGGCGGCATGCCGATTTTGATGGTCACAGGGCAAAAGCCCATCAAGAAATCTAAGCAAGGCCGTTTTCAGATTCTCGATGTTGTCGATATGATGGGCCCGATTACAAAGTTCACGCATCAACTTGCGTCTGCGGACAATATCCCAAGCCGCGTGCGCGAAGCCATCCGTCTGGCCGAAGAAGAAAAGCCCGGCGCGACCCATATCGAATTCCCGGAAGATGTTGCCGATGAGCAGACGGATTCAACGCCGATCAAACCGAGCTTATCCCGACGTCCAATTGCTGAACCCAAGGCGGTGCGCGCTGCGACCAAAAAAATCGAAAGCGCAAAGTCACCCATCATGGTCATTGGCGGCGGAGCAAACCGCACCACGACTGGGCGAATGCTGACTCAGTTTATCGAGAAAACCGGTATCCCATTTGTCACGACGCAGCTTGGTAAAGGCGTGGTCGATGAAACCAATAAGGAATTCATGGGCTGCGCGGCTTTGTCGGCCAATGACTTTGTCCACAGCGCGATTGAGTCCGCTGACCTGATCATCAATGTAGGTCATGATGTCATCGAAAAGCCCCCTTTCTTTATGAAAGACGGCGGCACCGAAGTCATCCATGTTTCCATGAACACAGCTGAAGTCGACCCGGTCTATTTCCCGCAGATCGAAGTGATCGGCGATATTGGCAATGCTATCTGGCAGATGAAAGAAGATATTGTTCCTTCCGGTTCTTGGAACTTCGACCACATGTATAAGGCCCGTGCGGCCGAAGAAGAGCATACGGCAACGATGGATGACGACATGCGTTGCCCCATCTATCCACCGCATCTGGTAAAAGTCGTTCGCGAGCAAATGCCTGCCGATGGTATTATCTGCCTCGACAACGGCGTCTATAAAATCTGGTTTGCCCGCAACTACAAAGCGCGTGAGGCAAATACCGTATTGCTCGACAACGCATTGGCAACCATGGGTGCTGGCCTGCCTTCCGCTATGGCATCGGCAATGGTCTATCCTGATCGCAAAGTTATGGCGATTTGCGGCGATGGCGGGTTCATGATGAACAGTCAGGAAATGGAAACAGCCGTTCGATTGAAATTGAATATCACGGTGCTGATCCTCAACGACAGCAGCTATGGTATGATCCGCTGGAAGCAAGCCAATATGGGTTTCAAGGATTGGGGCCTGACCTATGACAATCCGGATTTCGTAAAATATGCGGAAAGCTATGGCGCTCATGGGCACCGGATCACCAGCGCGAAAAACCTGCAGGAAACGATCGACAAATGCCTCAACAGCGAAGGCGTACATTTGATCGATTGCCCGGTGGACTATTCCGACAATGATCGTATCCTCAACGTTGAAATCAAGGACCTCAGCGCGAAGATTTAAGAGGATAGATCATGACAAAACTCAAAGACGTTTATCCGCTTTACCTCAATAATGTTGCTTCCCAACCAAATGAAGATCTGGAAGTCACGGACAAGTTTACCAATGAGGTGGCTTTCCGGACTGCTTTGGCAACACCTGATGTAATTGAGGAAGCCATAGCAGGAGCGGTGGAAGCCGCCGAACCCATGGCGCGAATGGCAAGCTATGAGCGGCAAAATGTACTGCAACATTGTGTGGACCGGTTCAAAGAGCGGTTTGATGAACTGGCTTATTCGCTGTGCGTTGAGGCTGGCAAACCGATTAAGGATGCCGAGGGCGAAGTTGGCCGGTTAATCGACACGTTCCGCATTGCCGCTGAGGAATCGACGCGTAACTATGGCGAGGTCCAACCCCTTGATATTTCCGAGCGTGCCAAAGGTTATCAAGGCATGTGGAAACGGGTGCCCATTGGCCCTTGCAGCTTCATTTCGCCGTTTAACTTTCCACTCAATCTCGCCGCGCATAAAATTGCTCCTGCTATTGCTGTGGGCTGCCCCTTTGTAATGAAGCCAGCGTCCAAGACACCGCTGGGCGCGATTATCATGGGCGAAGTTCTGGCTGAAACCGATTTGCCCAAAGGCGCGTTTTCGATATTGCCAGCAAGCCGCGATGGTGCAGATCTATTCACAGTTGATGAACGCCTGAAGCTTCTTTCTTTCACCGGCTCCCCCGGTGTTGGCTGGGATCTGAAAGCCAAGGCAGGCAAGAAACCAGTAATCCTCGAACTTGGCGGCAATGCTGCAGTCATCGTCGATCACGATGCTGATCTGGAAGACGCGCTGGAGCGGATTATCTTCGGTGCCTTTTACCAATCCGGCCAAAGCTGCATCGGTGTACAGCGGATCATCATTCATGAATCTGTCTACGACACGTTCAAGGACATGCTAGTTGCCAAAACCAAGACATTGATCGCCGGTGATCCCAAAGACCGGGACACGTTCATTGGCCCCATGATATCGGAAGGCGAGGCCAAGCGTCTGCATGGTTGGATCGACGAGGCCGTTACTGGCGGAGCGACTTTGCTCTGTGGCGGCAACCGCACCAGCAATATGCTGGAAGCAACTTTGCTGGAAAATGTCGACAGCAATGCTGCCGCCAATCGCGAAGAAGCTTTTGGCCCGCTAGCGCTGCTATCCAAGTTTAGTGATTTCAACGCCGCTCTCGACGAAGTTAACGATAGTAAGTTTGGTTTGCAGGCTGGCATCTTCACCCGTGACCTGTTCAAAACCTTGGATGCTTGGGACCGGCTTGATGTTGGCGGCGTCGTGATTAACGACGTGTCATCCTATCGCGTTGACAATATGCCTTATGGCGGCGTCAAGGATAGCGGCCTAGGAAGAGAGGGTATCAGATTCGCGATGGAAGACATGACCGAAATTCGTAATTTGGTCATTCGCCGCAAAGTTTAGTCTTCCGAATCAGACCACATCAGATTTTTGTGACTGGGCAGTCAAAGCGTGAAACAGTTGTAAATCAGCAACGTTTGAGCAGTGAGTAAAGCGAAAAGAGTGATGCAAGTCATAGAAAAACCGCCATATTCGAGCTTTTTTACCGTTGCATTGAGGTTTCAATGAAGCATAATAGAGCGCGTAGATCATAGTTAACGACTTGGGTCGCGTCGAGCTTACAGAGGGGCCTGATCTCCGGATCAGGAAAAGCAACGATGCAAATGGGGAAAAATCTTTCGTGGAAGCGAAGCTGGTCGATACTGGCCGCTAGCCTATTCTGTTTTGCGCTTGCCGGCGTAGCCCTCTTTATATCGTCAGTCGCGACACCTGCACCGGTCGAAGCCGCTCAAGATTTAGCAAGCGGAACCCATATGGGCGTTGCGACCTGCGGCGGCACTACCTGTCATGGGCGGCAAGAAGCCGATGGCGAAATTGTACGTCAGGACGAATTGATGCGCTGGCAAGAAGAATCCACCCCAGGCGGCGCCCATAGCCGCGCCTTTCGCGTGTTGCGAGAGCCCCGCAGTATTGCCATCGCCAAGCGTCTTGGCATCAAAGATGCGTCTTCATCCCAACAATGCTTGGGCTGTCACAGTACGCCGGCCGCCCAAAAGGGGCCACGTTTCCAAGTTAGTGATGGTGTAGGTTGTGAAGCCTGTCACGGCCCTTCATCCGGATGGCTATCTGCTCACTATGCCGTAGGCGCTAATCATGCCCGTAACGTCTCGCTAGGTTTGACCCCGCTGGATAATCCCAAAGTACGCGCCAGCAATTGTCTCGACTGCCACTTCGGCAGCGCGAAAAGCGGCCAATTTGTGGATCACCGGATCATGGCCGCCGGGCACCCCCGTATTTCCTTTGAAATGGATCTCTTCTCGACACTCCAGCAGCATCATGATGAGGATATCGACTATATCCGGCGCAAAGGAAAAACCAACAGCGTTCGGTTCTGGGCCGTGGGGCAGTCCATGGCGCTGGAGCGCTCACTCAATCTCTTTTCCAAGCCCGCGCTGGCACAAGAGGGGCTGTTTCCCGAATTTTATTTCTATGACTGCCATAGCTGTCACCGCCGCATCTATGATGAAGCCTCGGCCCGTCCGACTTCGATCAATAACCCCGGCCGCCCCATCCCCGAAGGCATGCCGCCTTATAATGACGAGAATATGATCATGTTGAGTGCGGCAATAAAAGTGGCCGCACCCGATCTAGCCGGTCAGTTCGAAGCCCGGTCAAAAGCATTCCACGCGGCGATGGGCAAAGGTCGCGCGCCAGCTGTTCAAGCTGCGGCGCGGTTGCGTCAAACGGCACAGACGCTGGCTGATCGCTTCTCCAGAGCCAGCTTCGGTCGCGATCAAACCTTCAGGATCATGGAGATCATCGCCGGACAAGCCATCTCGCCGCGCTTCACCGACTATGAGGGCAGCGTGCAGGCGGTCATGGCCATTGATACGCTACTCAACGGCCTGGTTAATAGCGGTCAGGTGAGCGAAGCAGCAGCAGCGAGCCTGCGCGGTCAGATCAATGTGGCCTATAAAGCCGTTGATGAACCTAACAGCTACAAACCCCTGCAATTCCGTCGAGCACTGGGCAGCGCTGTCAGAACCATAAGGGCTCTACGATAATGCGGAAATTCAGTTTCACCGCTGCAATCTCCGCAGCTGCCTTGGTTCTTACCTCTTGCGGAGGTGGCGGTGGCAGCAACGACTTTGGCGCCACACCATCGCCCTCACCGGCGCCGACGCCAACCCCTTCACCATCACCGATAGATGGCAATGGTGGCGCGTTCACGCCACCAGCCCAAGAGTCACTGAGCGTTGCGGATGTCCAGACCGTTATTGCCCAAGCGGTCGGCGAAGCAACGGCGCGTAATTTGCCCTCCGTCATTGCAGTAACTGACCGCGTTGGTAACGTGCTTGCTGTTTTTGAAATGAACGGCGCGCGCGCTACTGCCACCACAAGCGCGCGAACCGCGATGGGGACAATCAACAATCCCGGTGTAGACGTACAGGGCGTGGTTGTACCAGCAGCGGCAGGAGCAATCGCCAAAGCTGTGACCGGAGCCTATCTGTCGAGTTCAGGCAACGCTTTTTCGTCTCGTACCGCCAGTCAGATCGTGCAGGAACATTTTCCTCCTGCGCCAACCGCGGCAGGTCTGGAAAGCGGTCCGCTATTTGGCGTGCAATTTAGCCAACTCCCCTGTTCCGACCTCAATCAACGGTTCGGCAACGCCGGTGCGATGGCGCTGATCGGGCCAAAGCGCTCTCCCTTGGGGCTGTCGGCTGATCCGGGCGGACTACCGCTCTACAAAAATGGCGTTGTCGTTGGTGCAATCGGCGTCATGGGTGACGGTGACTATGGCTTCGATTCCAATATTCTCGATATTGATGTCGATGATGAAGAAGCCATTGCTCTAGCGGGAATTCAGGGATTTGCGCCGTCCGCTGCGATCACGGCTAACCGCATTTCGGTTGATGGCACATCGTTGCGATTCAGCGATATGGTCGTGAACGATCTGTCCCCGCTCCAAAATAATTTCGCAGCAATTAACGTCACCTCCGGAAATTTGATTGCGGTGACCGGCTATTCCACCGCCACAATCATCGCCGGTTCAGCTTATGGCACCGAAGACTCAGGCATCCGGGCTTCAACCGCTGCCGAATTTAAAAACCGCGATGCCTTTGTGCTGTCCGATGGCACCGGTGCGAACCGCTTCCCGATCCGCGCCGGTACTGATGGAGCAGATGTTGCTACGCCGCTAACAGCAGACGAATCTCGTGCCATCTTGGAAGAAGCATTCATCGTCATGTCTCGTGCACGGGCGCAAATCCGGCAACCACTGGATAGTCGTGCGCAGGTTTCGATTTCGGTGGTGGACACGCATGGCGAAATACTAGGCATTGTTCGGTCGCCAGATGCACCGATTTTTGGAACCGATGTTTCGCTGCAAAAAGCACGGACAGCATCCTTTTTCTCCAACAGCGTTGCGGCATCCGATTTGCTCGGCAACCCCGACACCGATGTTGCGGCGTTTGTTCAGCGCGTCCGGACGTTCCTGAATGATCCCAATGCGCTGACAGGAACGGTTGCTTTTGCTGATCGCTCCGGCGGCAATCTCTCTCGGCCCTATTTTCCAGATGGAGAACTAGGACGTCCTCCCGGACCTTTGTCGCGCCCGATTGAGGATTTCAATCCATTGGCTACTGGGCTTCAGGCTGCTCTGATTTTCCAAAATCTTGTCGAGCATCTAACCTTTGTCACTGGCGGATCCATGGATGACACTGATATGCGCTGTACCAACACACCGGACGCAGTGGCGGGACAAAACCGGCTTGAAAATGGCATCCAGATTTTCCCGGGCAGTGTTCCCATTTATCGCGGCGATCAACTCATTGGTGGTCTTGGTGTATCCGGCGACGGCATCGACCAAGATGACATGATCAGCTTCCTCGGCCTGCATAACGCAGGTTTGCGCGTTGGCAGTATCGGAAATGCACCTAAGGCCATTCGCGCCGACAATGTTGTGGTAGACCTTGGCGATGCGCAAGTTCGGCTGCGCTATGTGAACTGTCCGTTCGCACCTTTTCTCGATACCGACGACCAAAATGTCTGCGAGGGACTTTAAAGCAAGTGTCCGCTGCTTCTTCCTCTCTTATGCCGATTATGGCAGTAATGTCTGGCCAGACAGAACAGCTCGAAGCGCAGCGCGCAACTGTCGAAGAAATGGAAAGCTCGCTGACTGCGTTGCTGGCTGGCGAGCAATTTGATTGGATGCGCGTAGAAAATTCGGATTTTGATCTGACGCATCTCGATGGCAGTGCGGGCGCATTGGCGATTGGCAACGACGCGTTGGCCGTGGGCATAGGCGCTGAAACCTCAGCGATAGGCGGTCCTGAACCCGAAGAAGAAGCTACGATCACCGCATCACAGCCACCAGTTGCAAGCAGCGATATAGCTGCACCGTCGGCGGCAGAGCCTGAACAGCTGGAAATGGATTTTGACGGCTTGGAGGCCGATGAAGCCTTGATAGATGGTCGCCGCCGTCCCGGTGTACCTAGGGAACTACCCGACCGCGTTACTCAGAATAACCCCGGTGCGATCAGCGCACCGCCGCCTGAAGCCTTTCCAACTGATGAATTCCCGGTCCCGGATCGGTGGCGGATATTGCAGACGTTATGCCCGCAAAAAGGCGGGGATCAGTCGATCTACAAAGTTTTTGGTGCGCTGAAGAATAACTGCAGCAATACGTCCAATCCCTACGCACAAAATGTGCTCAAGGGCGACAAGCCGATTCCGGCCGACAAGAAACCGTCTTTTCTGAAAGGCGATGACTGGTTCTTTGTCGTCAACGCGATTTCAGACACGGTGATTGAACCGCGCAGTTTTCCTATCCCTGTGGGTGTGCAGACCACTGAACGTCCTGGCAGTATAGACGTTTTCGGGCGTTCCGGTTCGGAAGTTTATGCGCAGACTTTCATCACCGGCGTTGCACTGATCAAGGGATCAACTGCTTACAAACCCCCTGATGTCGAGTACCGGCTCACGCTGGCCACGCAAATCAATCATGTTAACGTGCCGGAACGCCGGGTGCTTTTTGTCGAACCGTCCAAAACATCCAACCGGACAGACTATTTTGTCGGCGTGCAGGAAGCATTTTTCGATTATCATATCCGCAACACTTCTGCGCGCTATGACTTTGACAGTTTCCGTATCGGTATTCAGCCGATGCAGGCCGATTTCCGAGGATTCCTGTTTCAGGATAACCAGCTCGGTTTCCGCCTGTTTGGTACTCGCGACAATAACCGGGTTCAATATAATCTCGGCGCCTTTGTACAGCTGGAAAAAGACACGAATAGCGGCCTCAACGACATTTTGCAGACACCGCGCGAAAGTTACATATTCTTTGCTAATCTCTATCGTCAGGATTTGCCCTTTGTCGGCCTGACCAGTCAGTTCAGTGTTACCTACAATATGAACCGCGAGAAGAGCGATATCGAGATTGACGATAACGGCTTTCCGGTTCGTCCAGCCCTGATCGGTGATTTACGCGGCCGGGCCTATGATGTGGTCTATCCCGGCTATGCCGTGGATGGTCGTATCGGGCGGATTAACGTTACCGGCCAGATTTACGGGGCTTTTGGTGAAGACCGCAACAGCATCTTCACCAGCGAACCGGCCAAGATTGCCGCCTATTTTGCCGCTGCCGAGGCCAGCTATGATGTCGACTTCTTGCGTTTCCGGGCATCGGGCTTGTTCGCAAGCGGAGACGGCAATCCCTATAATAATACTGAAGCCGGTTTTGACGCGATTTTCGAGAACCCGATTTTTGCCGGTGCTGATACCAGCTACTGGATCCGGCAAACCATTCCCTTTGCCGGTGGCGGACGCGTGATCAGCATCAATGGACGCAACGGTATCCTCAATTCATTGCGATCCTCCAAGGAACAAGGGCAGAGCAATTTCAACAATCCGGGTACGATATTGGCCGGTGTTGGTGTCGATGCCGACCTGACGCCTGATTTCCGTTTGTCAGCCAATGCCAATCATTTGTGGTTCCACAAGACCGAGAGCCTTGAGGCTTTACGTGTTGAAGGATCGATACCCAAGGATATCGGCTGGGACTTGTCAGCAGCTGCGATTTACCGCCCCAAAGCCACCCAGAATATCGTGTTCCGCTTGTCGGGTGCAGCCCTACTTCCCGGGAAGGGTTTCAAGGATTTGTTCGACCAGACCGACAAACGCGATTTCCACTATTCCATTCTCTTTAACGCAATATTGGCTTTCTGATATGTGGTTCTTCAATCTCCTTTCCAGATATAAGCGCCCTCTTGTCGCAGGACTCGGAATCGCTGGACTAAGCATTGCCGCCACGCCGGCATTGCTTGCAGCGGGGAAAGAAAAACCTCAAAAAATAGATTATACGTTCACACCACCTGCCCCGCAGAACCAGACATGGGATGCGGCCAATGTGAAAAGCACCGGCTGTGTTTCCTGTCATACCGACAGCGATCAAAAAACCATGCATGAGACACCAGCGGTAGTGCTAGGCTGTGTCGATTGTCATGGCGGCGATGCTAGCGTTACTGGCGACAATACATGGGGCAAGAAAAGCCCGCAATATATGTATGCGCTGAAAAAAGCGCATGTCCTCCCCAAATATCCGGAAAGCTGGCACTGGCCTTCGTCTGCCAATCCGAAGCGCAGCTACACATTGCTGAACAAGGAATCCCCTGAATTTGTCCGCTTCGTCAACCCGTCTGATTACCGTGTCGCACGGGAATCCTGTGGCGCTTGCCATATGGAGATTATTGAAGCGTCCGAACGATCCCTGATGGCAACCGGTGCCATGCTCTGGGGCGGAGCGGCTTATAACAACGGTATTGTGCCGTTTAAAAATTACATCTTCGGTGAAGCCTATACGCGCAAAGGTCTGCCAGCCACGATCAAATCCCCCGGCAGCCCGCATGGCACTGTAACGGAAGAGCAGAAGAAACGCGGGGCGTTGCCCATTCTTTATCCCCTGCCCACTTGGCACACGATTCCGCCCGGTGATGTTTTTCGCGTGTTTGAACGCGGCGGACGCAATATCAACACGCAATTTCCCGAAATTGGCCTACCCAATATCGGTGGGATCATCCAGCGGCTGGAAGAACCCGGACGCCCTGATCTGAAACAATCCAATCGCGGTCCAGGAACGGGCCTGCGTGTCGCCATTCCCGCTCTCAACATCCACAAAACCCGCCTCAACGACCCGTTTACCTGGTTCATGGGCACCAACGACCAGCCGGGCGATTATCGCCAATCCGGTTGTGCCAGCTGCCATGTTGTCTATGCCAATGACCGCGAACCACGCCACAGCCTGATCTGGGCTAAATATGGCCGCGATGGTCAGACCCAAACTGTCGATCCAACCATCCGCAACCTCAAAGAGGGCGAGCATCGGGTTGGTAAATATGGAACTTATGATGCTTCCTATGGCAAAAAGGACGGCCATGATGATGGACATGGCAATGATCACAGCGGTGACATAGACCCAGCGAAACGAGAAAAAGGCCATCCAATCCAACATGCCTTCACCCGTGCCATTCCAACTGCGCAATGCATGAACTGCCACATGCATCAGCCCAATATCTTCCTGAACAGCTTCCTTGGTTATACGATGTGGGACTATGAGTCCGATGCACCGCTGATGTGGCCCGGACCGAATAATACCACGCCGCGGCCCAAGGGCATGAGCGACGAGGAATATCAGAAAACCTACAAGCAGCAGAAATATCCGGATGCAGAAGAAGTCCGCAAGATACTGGACCGTAACCCCGAGGCCGCTTCTCCCAAAGGCCTGTGGGGCGATCTCGATTTCCTGCGCAATGTCTATGACCTCAACAGCGAGGCCAAGGACACACAATTTGCTGACTATCATGGCCATGGCTGGAATTTCCGAGCCATATTAAAACGCGACCGCGATGGCAATCTGCTCGACGAAGATGGTGATATTGTCGACAATGATGATCCGGAAAAATTCCGCAAAGAGGACGAACCGAAATTTGTGGAACCGGGCATAAACCCAGGTAAATCGGTTCATATGATGAGCATTCATGCCGAAGTTGGTATGCAATGTGCCGATTGCCACTTTGCCCAAGACAGCCACGGCAATGGCCTTATCTACGGCGAAGTCGCCAATGCGGTGGAAATTAATTGTAAGGATTGTCACGGTACCGCCGATGCCTATCCAACACTAATGACCTCTAATCTGGCGGCACGGCCAAAAGGCAATAATTTAAGTCTGTTGCGCAATGCCGATGGTCAACGCCGTTTTGAATGGATGCAGGATACCAATGGCAAACGTGTGTTGATTCAACGGTCTATTGTAGATCCAAAAATCAGCTGGCGCGTCAGCCTGGTCAAAGACAGTGTCGATCGATCGCATCCCGACTTTAACCTGAAATCGGCACGGGCCAAGCTGATGTCGAAAACCGGAGCTGAAACCGGAAAATTCACTTTTGGTAGCGGCGTCGAGCCGGCTGACCGTGCCCATAAAGACGAGAATATGGTGTGCTTTACTTGCCATCTCAGCTGGACAACCAGCTGTGGTGGTTGTCACTTGCCGATTGAGGCTAACTGGCAGACGGAAAGCCACAAATATGAAGGTGGCACGACGCGTAACTATGCAACATATAACCCGCAAGTTGCTCGTGATCAGATGTTCCAGCTGGGCCGTCACCAAACAACCAAAGGCAGCATCATTGCACCCGTACGCTCCACTTCTGCGCTGGTGCTTTCCTCGACCAATATCAACCGCGAGCGTATCTATGTGCAGCAGCCGCCGATTTCGTCGATAGGTTTTTCCAGCCAGGCCTTTGCGCCTCATTTCCCACATACAGTTCGTAAAACCGAAACGAAACAATGTTCCGATTGTCACTTGAGCGGGGCTAACGATAACAATGCGATCATGTCGCAGCTCTTGCTGCAGGGCACGAATTTCGTAAACTTTGTCGGCCTGCACGCATGGGTCGGCATGGATAAAGGCTTTGAAGCCGTCCGCGTTACCGAATGGGACGAGCCGCAAGCGGTCATCGGTTCTTACCTGCAAAAATATGCCTATCCCGACTATTGGAAAATGCATGTCGAAGATAATGGCCGCGAGCTGATCAACTGGGTCCGCGGCGAGCGACTGGATGATGATTTGTCCGGTGAAACCAAGGCTCTCGAAGAATTTGCCAATGTTGTTCAGGGCACTGGCGATAGCGTCCGTTGTTTGCAGCTGCGCGGCGAATATATGTTTGTCGCCGAAGGTAAAGGCGGGTTCCGTGCCTATGATGTTGCCTCCATCGGCAACAAGGGCTTCTCCGAACGCATTGTAAAAGCGCCCTTCTCTTCGTTGGGTCATGACACGCATGTCGACACGAAAAACGCAACCTGCATGGCGCTGTCGACCAACCAGCCAATTGCACCAGAACGCAACACGGCGGAGCTGCGTGAAATTAACGAAGAGCAGGCCTTCCATCCCATCTATAACTATGCTGTCATTACGGACAGCGAAGAAGGCTTGATCCTGGTTGACGTCAACACGCTGGCCGATGGCGAGTTCCGCAATAATTTCTTCAAACGCGCCGTTACCTGGAATGGCGACGGGGTCTTGAACGGCGCCAAGCATATCACGCTGGCCGGTCACTATGCCTATATTACGGCCGCGAGTGGGCTGGTCGTCATTGACCTCAACGATCCACTGAAACCGCGCCATGTTGTTACCATGCCGATGACCGACGCACGGGCTTCTGCACTACAATTCCGGTACATTTGGGTTACGGACGCAGAGGGCGTGAAGCTGTTCGACATCACGGATATGGAAAAACCCGTTGCCGTGGAATCCGGAACAATCCCGCTGAACAACGCCCGCCGCCTCTATCTGGCCCGCACTTACGCTTATATTGCGGCGAAAGATGAAGGCTTGGTCATCGCCAATATCACCAAACCCGAAGCACCGGTTATCTACCGCAAAGAGACTTTCGGCGGCCAGATGAACGATGCGGAAGATGTGATTGTTGGTTCGACCAACGCGACTTTATTTGCCTATGTCGCCGATGGCCGCAATGGCCTGAAAGTTATTCAGCTGACGTCACCGGACAGCCAGCCCAATTATTATGGCTTCTCCCCTCCTCCTATGCCGGAGTTAATTGCCTTTGCCCGCACCCCGAATCCAGTCTTGGCTTTGTCCAAGGGACTGGATCGTGACCGCGCGGTTGATGAAACTGGCGGCCAGATGGCAGTGTTTGGAAGACTAGGCTCCCGTCCATTCAGCCGCAGCGAGATGCAGCGTTTCTACCTTAACAGTCAGGGCAAACCTTATTTTGTGAATGACAAAGCCAATCTGTCCGATTGGGTTGGGCCGATACCGCCTATGCTGGCGCGCCGGTGACTCATCCGATAGACTGAAAAAGAAACGGGGACCGGAGCTTGCGACCACGGTCCCCTTTCCTCGATACGCGACGCGAGGAATGAGAGGCCCTCTGTATTCAAAACGGAATACAGAGGGCTTATCTTTAATATCTATACGGTTTCACTTTAGCAGTTACCGTCAATCGCCCGGCCAGCAAGAGCACCTACTGCACCGCCGATGATCGTACCTTCAGTCTTGTCACCGCGACCGGCGATTTCGTTGCCCAACAGGCCTCCGGCAATCGCACCGATTATCGTACCGCCTGTACCACGATCACAACCACGGCGGCGATCACTGCGATAGCGACGCTTGTCGCGCTTATAACGACGCTTTTCGCGATAGTAGCGACGGTCCCGACGATCATAATAACGATCATCCCGGTAATAGTCGCCGCGACGATAGCTGCGGCGGTCATTGCGAACTTGCTGATAGTAACCATCATTATAACCTTGGTTATATCCACCCCGTGCTTCAGCAGGCGTTGCAAAGGCCATCGCTGAAACAGCAGCGGTAGTTATGGCGAGTGTTCCTAAAACCTTGTTGATCATTGTCTCTACTCCAAAAAGATCTGTCGTGATCCGACTCATTTGATGCCCGACAAGATTGGTTCTAGGCAGCACCGGTTGACCGCTTGCTGAATGTTGGTTTTATCTAAGGTTCATATTCAGGCATGTTTTTATGAACAAAATAACGATTTTGCTTATCTATCAGAGACTTGAGCAACGGTTTATTCGATACCTACTCTTTTAAATCATTGCCGCACCGGCCAGCTATCGATAGCTCTAAATCAAAGAGAGAATTGGGAGAAAGTCATGCAACTCGAAGGAAAAACAGCAGCTATCACGGGCGGCACCGCCGGTATCGGACGCGCTATTGCCGAAGCCTTTCTAGCGGAAGGGGCCAATGTAGCCTTGATGGCACGCAATCCGGAAAAGGGTGCAAAACTTCTCGACGAGTTGGCGGTAGGCGACCGTGCCATATTTATTGCTGGCGACGTCATGCAGCAGGATTCGGTCGAAGGCTTCATCGATCAGACTGTCGAAAAATTTGGAACCGTCGATATATTAGTCAACAATGCTGGTGGCGCCGGTGCCCTTGCTCCACTGGCGGACCTTACCGATGATGCCTTTGACGAGGCAATGAAGTGGAATATCTATTCTACATTCTGGGCGACACGCCGGGCGCTCAAACCAATGATTGCACAAAAATCAGGCCGTGTAATCAATATCAGCTCAACCGAGGGCAAGATGGGCAAGCCGACTTTCGCACCCTACACCATCGCAAAGCATGGTATTAATGGCATGACCAAAGCAGTTGCCCAGGAAGTGGGCACTATGGGAATCACAGTTAATTCTATCTGCCCTGGCCTGGTGTTGACTGACCTAATCCTTGAAAATGGACCGACCACTGCCAAGGGCCTTGGTATGACCTTCGAAGAAATGATCGATATGTTTGCACAGGAAAGCGCGCTTAAGCGGCCCAATACGGTAGAGGAAATCGCGGCGATGGCGTTGCTGCTGGCCTCTGATGCAGGTGCAGGTATTACCGGCGCCATGCTGAGCGTTGACGGGGGCACAGCGCAATATTAGCAATGTGACCATGGCAGGATCACAGGAATGACAATTGGCGCGCTTGAGCTGACTATCGGTGCAACCATTCTTCTGTTGCTTGTAATATGGTGGCTATGGCCTAGCCACAATGGTCCCGATCTTACAAAGCCCCCGAAAGATATGTCGGCTGACAATCATGCCGCGGTGGCTCACTCCGAACCCAAGCCGAAACCCGCTATTGAAATGATGGTCGCTCCGGAAGCAACCACCGGTAAGGTTAGGAACGAAAGTGACTATAGCGAGGAAGAGCTGATGATGCGGGACGTTCGTGCCGCTCTTCATCGCGGCAAGAAGATAGATGCGATAGCGCGAGTGAGGCAGAGCACGGGTATGTCCCTGATGGAGGCCAGTGCCTTTGTCGATAAGATTGAGATGCCCGACGGACATGGTGACAATTTATAGATAGCTAGCCCGCTTAGCTTAGGGCAATGTTTCCTGACGCGTTTTCGCTACCTCTTTCATGCCAGCCCATGGATCAGTGGATTTTTCCCGTCCATCAATTTTGGCCACCGCTCCGTCTTGAGAACCCGATGCCGGCATAACTGGTGGTTCAGCCGCAACACAATAGGCGGTCACCAGCACCATGGCTGACCACCACAGCGCATTATTGCGGCTGGCAAAGACGCGGGTGAGGCGAGGTCCAAACATCTTGGACCTCCTAAACTGCCATTCTTAACATCCCGTAGGCATCGCTCGGATGTACCAATAGGCATTTCGATTCTTTCCAAACCAAATATTGGCATATTTTCCTATTTGTCGGTTTTTACTATTATCGACCAAACTGACTATATGAGTTAAGTATTTGTTTTATATATATTTTCAAAAACTGGCACGCCCTGTGCAGAGCTACAGACATCTTCGCAAACACAACCGCGAGGGACCAAATTAAACCAAGAAGGAATTTTAAAATGTCGAACGTAAATATCCAAAACCAAGTTGTTGCCGCTTTTGCCGCTCTGTTCTCCGCCGCTGTTCTGATCAGCGCTAGTGTCGGCCCAGCTGTTCAAAACACCGCTTCTTTCATCGCTTAATCTCTCAATCAAATTTCAAAGGAAACGCCATCATGACCTCCAATATTCAGAACCAAGTATTCGCCGCCTTCGCCGCTCTATTCTCTGCAGCAGTAATGATTAGCGCCAGTGTTGGCCCAGCTGCCCAAAATGCCGCGTCCCTGATGATCTAATCAGCGGACCGGCACCAAACCCCAAAGGATTTCATCATGCCCCGTAATTTCACTGCCCAAATCACCGCCGCCATCGCCGCCCTTATTTCCTCCGCCCTGTTTGTTGGCGCCAGCATCGTCCCCGCTACGCAAAACGCCGCATCCCTGATTATCTGATCCCCTATCCCCCATCTCCTATCCCTTGCCCCCCAAAAGAAAGCCCGGCCCTGAAGGCAATCAGGACCGGGTTTTTGTTTACCGGATGGGCTCAAGCAAGCGCTATCGCCCAACCCTTTATCGGCAGCGTAATTTTCCGCGATCAATCTCCCGGCCCAAAAGCGCGCCACCGGCAGCGCCCAACACAGTTCCAACCGTCCGGTCCCGACCGCCATCAATCTCCCGGCCAAGCAGCGCCCCGACAGCACCGCCGATGATCAATCCCGTCGTCCCATCTTTGCGCTTGCAACGATAGCGCCCGTCACGGCCACGCCAATAGCGATCCCCGCGCTTTAACCGGCGGGGCTTGTAATAGCGATCGTCATCATCATCGTCCCAATCATCATCGCTAACCCGATAAAAACTGGCAACCGGCCCTCCATCATCGGCATAACCACCCACATCGGCAAATGCCGGTGTAGCGGGCAGGAACAGGGCTGCGGCGGTAAGGCTTATCATCGTCTTCTTCATTTCAAACTCCCATCGTTACGTCTGATTGTCAGAAATAACGCGAGAAATATGAACGAAACCCAACAGGGCTATTCATCCCCCGCGATTGTCGCCAGCCCGTTGCTTGGTTGCGATAAAACTCGTCGTGGCTTTCCGCGTTGTAGCCGCAACGCAGCGGTTGCCATCAGCAAGGCTCCGAACAGTTCCAATGTCTCCTCGGCAAAGCGCGCGACCTCTATGATATCAATGACCACTGCTATCCCGATGACCGTCAGGGCAGTCAAAATGGCTAACCGCCCATGGTCGGCGCGCAACCATATTATCACCCGTGCTGCATAGGCGCTGCGATAGGCCAGTGTCACAACAAGTGTGAGCAGGGCAATCGCCAAAATAGCAGCCAGCAACAGCATATCGGCGTTCACCAAAGCACGATAAGCCAGCATCACCAGATCCTGCGCCCCATCCAACTCGCCGCCGCCCGGCATAGCCGGCATTGCAAACCCCAAATGGCGCGCGCCAAAACTGATTTCGCTCAAACAGGCGAGTAGCGCGAGCCCGCAAAAGGCAAACCCAACCAGCGTCCGGTATAACTGCCGCTGCACGCCAATGATTAGCGCGACAAAAAATAATATCGCCGCTGTCATTTCGACAATGCCATCTTCCCGGAAAAAAGGGCCATGGCGAAAATCCGCAGACCAAAAGGCGAGTGCCAAAACTGCCAACCCGGCAACCATATAAACTGCTAACTCGTATCTCAACGCAAACATCCGGACAGTTTCATGACAGTTTTGTGAAAAGTAAACGGCCGGTGGCGTCAATTTCCGGGAACTGCCGTGAACCAAAACCAGCTTGGCTGATTCGAAATAGGTACACGCGATGTTAGACAGGCAAGCTTCGTGTAGGAAAGTGATATTGAGGATCAGGCGAGCGCCCTGCCCAACCTATGGACTGTAATATCGCCCATCACGGTAATCCCCTTGCTACAACCAGCTCTATTCCCGTTGTTCTCTCAACTCTTCTGCGATCGTGGCGTAGATTAGCCCCAAGCCGAAGAAGCCCATCATCCCGATAAAGAGTAGCACTGGCCATTGTGTCATGTGATCTGTCAACCTGCATTCCATCTTCCATGAATGCGCAAAATGTCAGCAATTTCTGTGTGCCGCCTTGATCTCGATCAAAGCCATCATGCAAGTGACCCTGGTCAGCGGAGACAGCCTTTATCGGGCCGATCTCCGCCTTCCCCTCCCAAGGACCAAAACCATATTACCCCCGCCAGGCTACATACCTTCATGGTCATAGCTAATGACCCGTGTGATCTGCCAGCCGGCGCTATTACCTGCCGTGCGTTGCCACATATGCATGAATACGCCTTTCTCGCGAGCGATGCTGGAGCCGTCGGGCATGACCTGATGAAATTCATGCCGGCCATGCTGCATCGCGCCATAATCACCGATCATATGTGTGGTCATGCTATCAGCGACCAGCACACGTTTGCCGCCGCCGCACTCTTTCTTTACATCCGCGATAAAGCCCGCGCTGCTGGTATAGGATAGTCCATCGCGGTCATGATAAAATTCGAGATCATCGGCCAGCAAGTCTTCCAGAACCGCCATGTCACAATCCTCAAACGCCGCCTTGAACAGCCGCCCATCGAGTGCCTGAAGATCGGCGGCCACCGATTCTTGTGTCTCTGCGGGTTTGGTTTCTGCATTGGCCCCGGCAGAAAGCGCGCCGGTGGCAAGAACGGCGGTCGAGAGAATCTTTTGTGTGCGCGTCATAAATCGGTCCCCGTGGAAATGCAGGACCACAACGGCCATGCTGTATTATTGATGCATAACACCAATACAGCATGGATCAAATGATTTTCCGGCGATGCTTGCCTATCGCCCTATTCCTCAGGCTCCTTACCGCGCAGCGCGTCAATTTCCGCTTGCCGTTGTTGCAGATATAATTCCCGCGTCGCGGTATAGGGATCATTGCTTTCCCGCAGCGCCCTTAACTGCTCATCCTGTTCGGCGCGAAAGTCGAGCGACGTGATGATCCCGGCGGGTAGCGTATAGACAAGCTGGTTAAACGGCTTGCCGACCGCAACCGGCAGCACCGACAGATCCACAACGCGGCCAAATAAATCACGCACAGTCGTCGGCCCGATCAGCGGTAGAAACAGAAATGGCCCCGGCTCGACACCATAATAGCCCAGCGTATTGGCAAAACCATTTTGACGTTTGGGCAGATTAAATGGCGGCCTTTTCGCAACATCCACCAACCCGCCAATTCCGATGGTCGAATTAATGGTGAACCGGCCCAGCGTCTCGATCGCCTTGCCGGGCTTGAGCTGCAACAGATAGTTGAGGAACACAATCGGCTCGCCAAGATTGCTGAGAAAATTGGAAAGGCCGCTGCGTACCGGCCCCGGCACGGTATCTTCATAAGCCAGCGCAACCGGGCCAACCACCGCTTCGTCGACATTCTGAATGGTGCTGAATGTATCCGCGTTCAGTCCTTGCAACGGATCACTCTTGGGCGGGCGCGGACGGGCGGTGACGACAATTTCATTGCCATCTGCCTGATCAGTCGCCGCCTCATCGAGTGCCGCAGGATCAACCGGCAAGAGCGGATCATCCAGCACAGGCGGGGCAGAATCTGTCTCCAAAGGCACCGGCTCCAGCGGCACCGGCCATGGTGCGGGCGCGGGCGGTGCAGACGGTTCCGCCTGCGCCGCTTCTCCCGGCGCGATGGCGAGAGCGCCAAATAGCTGTGCCTGCGCCGATAGCGACGCTATTGAAATGGGCGAAATGGGCGACACGGGCGACACGGGCGCGCGCCTATCCTGCACCTCGGCAGTGGCTACATCAATGGGTTGGTCCGCAATGGTCGGCGGGGGTGTGGCGGTTGCCGGTGCGTGCGCCAACGCCATGGCAATCGCAAATTCCGAAAAACTCAATCGTCTAGCCTATCTTTGTTCGGTCCGTTTCCGGAACAGGAAACCCTTCATCAGTCTAGCCCCGAACGGAAAGCGTATAGAAGGATTACGGCCGGGGCAAGATGGCATGTCGGCAACCGGTGCAGAAACAAGGAGCGGCGGAACCGCCCGTCACCCATTCGCATCTCTCTTCGCCCCGATCATTCCCCATGCCAGCAGAAAGAACAGCGCCCACAACCCGTCAATCATGGCGCCATGGAACAGCCCGCCCTCCGCCAAGCGTCCGCTGTTATAGAGCCACAGCGCCGGACCGAAAAAGGCGAGTTTTTCGAGCACCGCCACCAGCATCAGCGGGCGATAGCGCACCGGGTCGATGGCGATCAGGACAAAGACCAATTGAAACACCAGCGCGACGCCATGAAAACCATAGTAAAATTCAGGATGCGTGATCGCTGGCGGCATCGCGGCGTTAAACTGCGCCTCGCCGAACAGACCGAGCAACAGCACCGCTATGCCATAAAGCGCAGCGAGCCCAAAGATAATGCGCGTGGTTTTCATGGCGCCTTTCATAGCATAAAGGGTCACACCAAAGGCCCCTTTTATTTTCTGTGACCTTTCGCCTCTGCGCCCATCTAATCCTCTGTCGGCACTACCCGGTCGAGATGCGACAAGGCGGTCAAAAGCGCAGAATTATCGTCTTTTTTCAGCGTCCCGACATAGCGCCCGCCGCGCAGCACAGGGCGGTAGCGGCCCAGGCGGATGCGCTGAAACAACCCTTCTAGTGTGACCTTTGCCCGGGGCATATTCGGCGCGCCCAAAATCTCGTCCCACGCGGCGGTAAATTCCGCCGCCCCCGGCTTGCGGCGCAGCCGGTAGGCGCTCTCCCGGCTCATCCCCACCCGCTCCGCCGCCCGTTTGACGCAGCGCGTTTCGGCGAGATGGCCAATAAACTCCGCCTGTTTAAGCGGCGTCCACCCATCCCGCCGCACACGCAGCTCGGCAGGGGTGAAGGCGGGGATGCGCGATATGCGGCGGTTCTGCACCGCCGCGCTGCGCGGATCGGGTTTGGGGGAATGGTTGTTTTTCATGCGCAGGATTAAGGCATAAAGCGGGATATGTAGGAAAGCGGTTTTTGGAGCTGTTGGGAATATGGCCACCGTAGAAATGCTGTTTTAGCCTTTCCTAAACCTCCTTCCGGTAATTTTTCCGGATGAGCAGGAGCAACGTCAAGCCCTTCCCCCCGGCTCGCCAACGCGAGGCGTTGAGACGTGCCAAGCGTAAACCGAGAAACCCCTGGCCATCGGAAAAGCCGAAACCCTCTCTCAGCTGGCCTGCTTTTACGATTATCACATTGGCCGCCTGCACTGCCTTATTCGCTGCCATCTGGTTCAGTGGTGGGCCGCCTAGCTCGCAAAGCGCTGTGATTGATCCGCATCGTGCCAGCTTTGGCATTTGCTTCGGTTCAGTTCGCACCAATTGCGTGGTCGATGGCGATACATTCTGGTTTGAAGGACGCAAGATCCGCATCGCCGATATCAACACGCCGGAAATATCCAACCCCGGGTGCGCGTCTGAAAAGCGATTGGGTGAACGTGCCAAAATGCGGCTGCTGGCATTGCTGAATGAAGGCAATTTCGATCTGAAGGGCGATATGTTCAACGACACGGACCAATATGGCCGCGCCCTGCGCGTAGTCTCCCGCTCTGGTAAGAGCCTTGGCGCACAGCTGGTTGACGAAGGACTGGCAGAGGAATGGCAGGGCTATCGCCGGGGCTGGTGCTGATGGCTGCGACGGCGAAATGGCGATATTATCCCGGGCAGTCTTGGTTCTTCCAGCGCAAGGCCAAACAGTCGAAGCGGAAGACCCTGCGCAAACGGGATGGAGATGATTGCTGGTATTGCGGCAACGTGATGCGCTTTGGCGGCATACCCAATACCCGAAAATCAGCGACGATTGAGCATCTACAACCGCTGACCAAGGGTGGCACTTGGGCGCTCGACAATCTCGCACTGTGCCATAGTAGCTGTAACGGCCATCTCAAAGATTTCGACCGCACCCACAAGGAAATGATGCGGGACAACATGGCGGCTGGACGGAAAAAGAACGAAACACCGTGATATCGGGTTTGTTGGAATTGATACGCTGCAGTGAATAGCTTCCTTAACGGCCATACTCGCTTTAAACTTGCTTCGGTATCCCAACGCTCCGGTCGCTATGATGGAGCGGAGCGGGATGATTATTGGCGGTGATGGTGGGTGGTGGTTTGATACTTGTGTATCTAGAAAACTGTCACTGTAATTCGAATTGCGTTTTTGCAATCTATAGTGACAATTCCAAGTGATCCTGGGATGGCAAGTTAGATTCTGCTTCCTTAATCAAATGCAGAAACTCCACCGTATCCGCAAAATAGTTTCGGTAAGCAGACCTCATACTTTCTTCAGCATCTGCCTTAACCAAAACTAAATCAGCCTTTCCAGCTAGTTCCTTTTCTAGGCGGTCGTAATCCTTAATCCCGGAATTCATAGAGTCGTATGATAGAACTTGAATCTCGGAACCCTGCGCGTCTTTCTCAAGATTAAAAATCAAAATGGATGTCTTTGAAAATTTCTCATCTTCAATTCGCGCGTTTACACGCTCGAAGATATCGACGATATGCGTATCGTTATTTAGGCGACGATATTCATCTACTAATTCTACGTTGGTCAAACCCGGCAATACTGCTGTAACACTGTCCACACTGCGCGACAGCATTTCGCTACAAACCTTAAAAAAGTCCACGAAAGACTGACTGCCTTTTTTAAATTTTGGATTATTTGCAGTAAGCAAGCCCGCAGTCTCAACAGCGGTAGCCCAAATGTGTTGCGTTATAGTTCTATATTGAACTTCAACACGCATTCCATTCCAAGGCTGATTTTCACTCGCATGTCCTTTTCGAGGTTCAACATTATAGTTATATATTTGATGAAGGCCTCTATACCCATCCTCTTTGGGTTCTAGTATATAGTCTCGCTCGTATGCGAGCTTATGGGCAAAGCTACCCTTATCCATCAGGCCTTTAAAGCTATAAAGATCGTCTTTCTGACCAAAAATCAACCGACAACCTGCAATATCCTGCATCTGCGATAATCGAACAGTCATATTCGGATCTCTAGACAACTTGTCGATTATAGTTGGACGCCGCTTCAACCGTTGCACAACCAAACAGTCAATTTTTCGAGCTCTGTTGTATAGGATTTGCTTAAATGTGTTCAGAATCTGCGCGTGAGATGCCCTCCAGTTCTCAACTATTTCAACATCATCGTCACCAAAATTGCCATTTGCGACATTGGATCCAGCTTTATCGACGCGCGTTTTCGAATAGTCTGGTTGGGCATAGAACGTCACTCAATCACTCCGCAGCAACTCCCGCCGCTTCAAACATATCTTCGCCATCGTCATCATTATCGGTTTCTTCGATACCGATAATCTTGCCGCCTTTGCGCTGGTCAAAGCTGCTCCAGACTTCGTTCCAGTCGCCTTTGGTGGCGCCTTTGGAATATTCGGTCGCGCGGGTTTCGAAGAAGTTGGCATGCTCGACACCGTTAAGCAGCGGAGCGAGCCAAGGCAGCGGGTGGTCTTCGATCATGTAGATCGGTTGGAAGCCCAGCTGACCCAGACGCCAGTCGGCGATGTAGCGGATATAGCGCTTAATCTCTTTCGCGGTCATGCCGGTTACCGGACCGTCGCTAAACGCCAGATCGATAAACGCATCTTCCAGCCGCACAGTTTTCTGGCAGCAGTCGATAATCTCTTCTTTGACATTCTTGGTCAGGCAATCGCGTTCCTGCACAAATGTGTGGAACATTTTGACAATGCCTTCGCAGTGGAGCGATTCATCGCGCACCGACCAGGACACAATCTGCCCCATGCCCTTCATCTTGTTGAAGCGCGGGAAGTTCATCAGCATCGCGAAGCTGGCAAACAGCTGCAAGCCTTCGGTAAAGCCGCCGAACATCGCCAGCGTCTTGGCAATATCTTCGTCGGTGTCGACGCCGAATGTGCCCATATAGTCATGCTTGTCCTTCATCTCCTCATATTCGAGGAACATGCTATATTCGCTTTCCGGCATGCCGATCGTGTCGAGCAGATGCGAATAAGCGGCGATGTGGACGGTTTCCATGTTGGAAAACGCGGTGAGCATCATCTTGACTTCGGTCGGTTTGAACACCCGGCCATATTTGTCGTGATAGCAATCCTGCACCTCAACATCCGCCTGGGTGAAGAAACGGAAAATCTGCGTGAGCAGGTTGCGCTCATGATCGGTCAGTTTCTGCGCCCAATCGCGGCAATCTTCACCCAATGGCACTTCTTCCGGCATCCAGTGAATCTGCTGCTGCCGCTTCCAGAAGTCATAGGCCCATGGATATTCAAAGGGCTTATAGGTTTTGCGTGCTTCCAAAAGTGACATTTTTACTCGTTCTCCGCTTTCGTACTTTTCATCATATACATCATATGGGTGTATATCATCTGGCCACCATAGGCCGAGCATCCTTTATATCTTAAAAAAAACGGCCTCCTCCCAAAAGGAGCAAAGGGAGGAGGCAGTGGGCAAACTGCCTAATTATTGACAGGCGAGACACTCGTCATAGTCGGTGCTGCCGGCGGTGGTCATCAGCTCAACCGTTTTCGGGTCGAGCGTATTGTCCGCCTCCACGCCGCCACCTTTACTATCGGCCGCTTCATCCTGACCGGCAAAGCCAGCGCGCTGGATCGATTTCGAACGCAGATAGTAGAGCGATTTGATGCCCAGTTCCCATGCACGGAAGTGCAGCATCAGCAGGTCCCATTTGTCGACATCGGCCGGAATGAACAGGTTCAGCGACTGCGCCTGATCAATAAAGGGCGTGCGATCTGCCGCGAGTTCAAGCAGCCAACGCTGATCAATCTCGAAGCTGGTTTTATACGCATCTTTTTCTTCGGCACTCAGGAAGTCGAGATGCTGAACGCTGCCGCCTTGTTCAAGGATGCTGTTCCAGACATTGGTGCTGTCCTTGGATTTCTCCGCGAGCAGTTTTTCCAGATGCGGGTTCTTGACGACAAAGCTGCCGGACAGCGTTTTGTGCGTATAGATATTCGCCGGGATCGGCTCGATACAGGCTGACGCTCCGCCGCAGATGATCGAAATCGATGCAGTTGGTGCGATTGCCATTTTGCAGGAGAAGCGCTCCATCACGCCTTGATCCGCTGCATCAGGGCAAGGTCCACGTTCCTTGGCGAGCATCATGCTGGCTTCGGACGCTTTCGCCGAAACATGCTTGAAGATCTTCATATTCCACGATTTTGCCAGCGCGCTTTCAAAGCCGAGGCCGCGTGCTTGCAGGAAGCTGTGGAAGCCCATGACGCCCAGACCAACACTGCGTTCGCGGCTGGCACTATATTTGGCGCGCGCCATTTCATCGGGTGCGCGGTCGATATAGTCCTGCAGAACATTGTCGAGGAAACGCATGATGTCCTCGATAAAGTCCTTGTCACCGCTCCACTGATCCCAGGTTTCGAGGTTGAGTGAGGACAGGCAACACACTGCCGTTCTGTCCTCACCCAAATGATCGCGACCCGTCGGCAGTGTAATTTCGGAACACAGATTGGATGTCGATACTTTCAGACCGAGATCGCGGTGATGCTTCGGCATCATCCGGTTCACCGTGTCATTGAAGATGATATAAGGCTCACCCGTGGCGAGACGCGTCTCGACCAGTTTCTGGAACAATGAACGCGCATCAACCGTACCGCGCACTTCACCAGTCTTGGGTGATTTCAGATTCATCTCCGCGCCATCGCGGACCGCTTCCATAAACTCATCGGTCAGGAGAACGCCATGGTGCAGGTTGAGAGCCTTTCGGTTAAAGTCACCGGAAGGCTTTCTAATTTCAAGAAATTCTTCAATTTCCGGGTGATCAATGTCGAGATAGCAAGCCGCCGAACCGCGCCGCAAGCTGCCTTGGGAAATCGCGAGCGTCAGGCTGTCCATCACCCGCACGAACGGAATGATACCAGATGTCTTACCGTTGAGGCCAACGGGCTCACCAATACCGCGAACACTGCCCCAATAGGTTCCAATGCCGCCGCCCTTGGAGGCGAGCCAGACATTTTCGTTCCAGGTGTTGACGATTCCGCCAAGGCTATCGTCCACGCTATTCAGATAGCAGGAGATCGGTAGCCCGCGACCGGTGCCGCCATTGGACAGCACAGGTGTCGCTGGCATGAACCAGAGCTTGGAGATATAATCATAGAGCCGCTGCGCATGATCCTGATCATCCGCATAAGCATCGGCCACACGGGAGAAGAGATCCTGAAAACTCTCGTCAGGAAGCAGATAACGGTCTTTCAGCGTTTCCTTGCCAAAGTCGGTCAGCAGATCATCGCGCGCATCATCCTGAACGATTTTGAACCGGCGTTTTTCGACACTATGACTGTCGCGTTCCGCTTTCAGCTCTTTCTCGTCATTTTTCTTTGTCGCAGCCGCTTCGGATTCAGCCTTCTTGCTGATCTCGGGTTCTTTTACTGGTGCTGTTTTTTCAGTGCTCTTGGATTTGTCTTTCGGCGTGTCCAAAACTTCGGCGCCCATATCACTCTCACTCATATCTCTACCACTATTCCCGGCATCATCCCGGCTATCTCTAAAATCCATCAAAGCCCCCTAATCAAACTACCAAACCAATATTTTTGCCAGCCATAAGGCCAGCCTTCTGGTGGGTTTAATACCGGGCCATTTGTTCTTGTATTGTTCGACTCGGACGATTATCTAAAACCAAGCCAGCGAACATAACATTTTTACAGCCTGGGCGGGCATTTTATTTTGCCCAAAAACCCGAAAAAATCACTTGCGATTTAAGCCAAAGGGAGCCGTTCACCGAGTCGGTGTTACCGGCGTGTAATACTAGACGTTGGTGTGCCCCCTTGGCCTAACCACAACCTATAGTGGCTGAATCAGAATTATATGCAAGAGGGTAAATGACATTTTAACGACTCTGTTCGTCGTATAAATGAATCGCTTCGTCGACGGTCGATTCATGGTGCAGCGCAGCGACGCGTGGACCTTCTAGGCCTTGGCAAGAACGCAATAGGGTGGGTCAAATTTTACAAAAAAATTATCCACAGCTCATGCACAAGTGTGAATGACTCATTTGTGACACCATATATGGTGTTTGAATGATTCAACGCAGGGAAATATTATTTCAATGCCGCCAATCCGGAGTGGATAGACTTTGTCACAAAGCGGCGAGTCCTTCCGTTCGGCTCACAATCGGTTGATAACCCAAATCAGCGGCGGCTTTTGATCCGATCAATGTGCAGTCGCGCGACATGACCATGGCGGCATGAGCGGTCAGTGGTGGATCGCTTTTCAAACCCAATGTCCGCCATATTTTTTCCGATGCACCTCCGACAAAATCGGCCAGCCCTGACGATATGGATTTATCTGCCAATGTCAGATGTTTTGCCTGAGCCATTCCCCCAATCATGTCTTTCATACTGATCGTCCCGTCATCCAATATGAAATAGGCCTCCCCGGCCCGGCCATTGGTCAATGCCAACATTATCGCATGAACCAGATTGGAAATATGAGTTGTTGATGTCATCGCCTTGCCATCATTGATCCACATCCACTTGCCGCTCTTGGCCATGGCTTCGACCATCGGAAGCAATGTGGTGTCACCCGGGCCCCAGATGAAACGCGGCCGCAGGACAATGGTTTCAAACACCCCGTCACGATTGGCATCCCGCACACGCTGCTCCGCCTGCGCCTTGGTTGCGCAATAGGGATAAGGTGAATTGGGCGCGAGCGGAACCGTTTCGTCGGCGTCGCGCACATGCTGGCCATGACAGATGCCCGCCTCGGTGCCAATATGGATGAACCGCTGCACGCCAGCCGCCTGCGCAGCATCCAGCACCGCCTGTGTTCCCAATACATTGTACCGATGCCAAGCGTCTTTTGGACCCCAGGCCTCCACAAAGGCAGCACTGTGCAAAACGGCCTCGGCATTTCCGATATGATCAGCGGTGATCGTTTCCAGATCGCAGCGAACCGGCTCCGCCCCCAGATCGCGGATCACCGCATCTGATTTCTCGCTGCGCGACATAGCCATGACTTGGTGTCCGGCCGCGATCAATGCCTTGCTTGCCGCTCCGCCAACAAAACCGGATGCGCCGGTTACAAATATACGCATGAATCATCTCCCCGATCATTATTCAATCTGCTTTTGATGCTGGACCAGCTTCATCCAATTAGCAAATTTTCAGGAACAAACCCATTTTCAGCACAGCTTGACTAGACAGCATAGGTTCATTGGCGCGGAACCATTATCCCTTCACAAACATGTCACATCTTTGATGTGGTCTCTCTATTTAAAAGTAACCCATTATATATGCGTAGTTTCTTCAAACTCCAGTCGCATGACATTGCGATCGATCTCGGCACGGCCAACACGCTTGTCTATTTGCGGGATCAAGGAATCGTGCTCAATGAACCATCGGTGGTCGCGCTGGAGACCAATGAGGGTGTAACCAAAGTGCGCGCGGTAGGTGCGGATGCCAAGTTGATGATGGGCAAAACGCCTGCGAACATAAAGGTCATTCGTCCGCTCAAAGACGGCGTGATCGCTGACCTTGATGTCGCGGAGCAGATGATCAAGCATTTCATCCATAAAGTGCATGATAAAAAGACCGGGCTTTTAAGGCGCTATGATATTGCGGTTTGTATTCCGTCCGGTTCGACCAATGTGCAGCGCCGGGCCCTGCGTGATGCGGCATCCAATGCCGGAGGGTCGCGTATCTTTTTCATCGAAGAGCCGATGGCGGCGGCCATTGGTGCTGGAATACAAGTGGCGGAACCGATTGGAGCAATGGTCGTAGATATTGGCGGCGGAACAACAGAAGTGGCCGTTTTATCCCTGCAAGGGCTGGCTTATAGTACATCCGGACGCATGGGTGGCGACAAGATTGACGATGCCATAGCCTCGCATATTCGCCGTAAACATAATCTTGCGATCGGCGAGTCTACTGCAGAAACCATCAAGCATGAAATGGCGAGCGCAGTCAGTCCGGTCGACAACGGGCGGACCATGCACATCAAAGGCCGAGATCTTGTCAAAGGCATGCCGCGAAAGATTATCATCACCGAAGCCGAAATTGCCTATGCGATTGCAGAGCCGGTGGGTCAGATTACCGACAGCGTGCGCAATGCTCTCGAAAACACCGCCCCCGAACTGGCCGCCGATATTGTCGATCAAGGCATTGTCCTAACCGGCGGTGGCGCGCTGCTCGGCCGGATTGATGAGCATATTGCCGAGCAGACTGGACTGGCCGTGACCATTGCCGATGACCCCTTGACCTGTGTCGCCAAAGGCGCAGGTCAGGCGTTTGAAGACCCCCTGTATCGCGGCGTGCTGATATCCGCTTAACGGCGTGGGCCAACAGGCTCGTAACACATAGAAAACTTGCCGAATTTCAACATATCAGCCAAAAGGCACCAGGATCGCATCCTTAGACTATTTCCGGAGCCATGATGACTGTCACGATAAAGACCGCCGACCTGATTGAAAGCGTCGCCGACGCCCTGCAATTTATCTCTTACTATCATCCGATGGATTATATCCGGGCGTTGGGCGAAGCCTATGAGGCAGAGAAATCACCGGCGGCCAAGGACGCGATTGCGCAAATCCTGACCAATTCGAGAATGTGCGCCGAGGGACACCGGCCAATTTGTCAGGATACCGGCATTGTGAATGTGTTCGTCAAATGGGGGATGGATTGTCGGCTGGATGAAACGTCGCAATCGATGCAGGAAATTGTCGATGAAGGCGTGCGCCGCGCCTATCTCCACCCGGAAAACAAGCTGCGCGCCTCAATCCTGACCGACCCGGCTTTCACGCGGCGCAATACAAAGGATAACACGCCCAGCGTGCTGCATGTTGAAATGGTGCCGGGCGACAAAGTGTCCGTGGATGTCGCGGCCAAAGGCGGCGGGTCGGAGAATAAATCCAAGTTCAAGATGATGAACCCGAGCGATAATATTGTCGATTGGGTGCTCGACATGATCCCGCAAATGGGTGCTGGCTGGTGCCCTCCGGGCATGCTCGGCATCGGTATTGGCGGCACGGCGGAACGCGCGGTGCTGCTGGCCAAGCAATCGCTGATGGATCCGATTGATATGGGCCAGCTTAAGCAACGCGGGCCGCGCAATGATATCGAAGAACTGCGCATCACGATTTTCGATAAGGTCAATGCGCTGGGCATCGGCGCACAAGGGCTTGGCGGATTGTCCACTATCCTTGACGTCAAGATCAATGACTGGCCCTGTCATGCTGCGGGCAAGCCGGTTGCGATGATCCCCAATTGCGCTGCCACTCGCCATGCGCATTTCACATTGGATGGCAGCGGGCCAGCTTATTTGGAAGCGCCTAAGCTGGATGAATGGCCGGACGTCAACTGGACCCCATCATCCGAAGCCAAGCGCGTTCATCTCGATCAACTGGACGAAGCGGAAGTAGCAAGCTGGAACCATGGTGACCGCCTGCTGCTCAATGGCAAAATGCTCACCGGCCGCGATGCTGCGCATAAGCGGATCAAGGATATGCTCGACAAGGGCGAAGAACTGCCGGTCGAGTTTAAAGGACGCGTTATCTATTATGTCGGACCGGTCGATCCGGTCGGTGAGGAAGTGGTCGGCCCCGCCGGCCCCACCACCGCCACGCGGATGGACAAGTTTACCGACATGATGCTGGAACAGGGCCTGCTCGCCATGGTCGGCAAGGCTGAACGCGGACTCGATACCGTCGGTTCGATCAAGAAACATAAAAGCGCCTATCTGATGGCGGTCGGCGGCAGCGCCTATCTGGTCAGCCGTGCGATCAAGGGCTCCAAGGTCGTCGGCTTCGAAGATCTCGGCATGGAAGCGATATACGAGTTTGAAGTGCAGGACATGCCGGTTACGGTTGCGGTCGATGCCGAGGGCCAAAGCGTCCACCATCTCGCGCCACTGGTCTGGCAAGAGAAAATCAAGAAAGAGAAGCTGCTCGAAGGCGTTTGATCGGCTTTCTATATGAAAGAAGATATCAAACTCTATTCCCCATTGGTCCCAATCCCGCTAGCTAAAAAGCTAAAAGCGGAAATGAAACGCCGGAAGAAGCGCAAGGGCTATCATGTCTTTGGCAACGGAACCGAACGCAAAATGTTCCTCACCTATCGGCGCCCGGGCCTGAAAGTCGGTGCGGAACCAATCCTGAAGGCCAAGATGCGCGAGCATGAGGGCGGCACCTTGATCGAAGGCACGATCAAGCAAGGCAAAGCCATGCCGTTTTTCCTGTTCTGGAACGGTTTTGTGGGTCTGTTTTTCCTGTTCTCCCTGGCTCTTTGGTTCGTCGATGATGCCCCGCTGTTTTTCAATCTCATTTTCTCCGGTATTCCGGCGGTAATGCTCGCCATTGGTCTGACAGCCGCTTATAAAACCCGCAACGATCCGCCAGAAGATCCCGGCACGCCGCAGAAGATATTGGATTTTCTTGCCGAGACAGTGGACGCGCGACCTCTTTGACATTTCCGATCTGGATACCCGCCGCTTTACTGGCCGCGCTATTTCTCGCCTGGCGGATGGCGGTGCAGCAGCGCATCCGCGCCGAAATGTCGGTCAATGCGGCGGCGCTATCGCGCTTTTTCTTTGGCTGGCCAATCGCCTGCGCGATGCTGGCAACCTATATGGCCGTGACTGGACGCAGCGCCCTGCCCGCGCTTGATGCTTCCTTCTGGTGGTTTGCCTGGGCCGCCGGCTTTGCACAGATGCTCGCGACAAACCTGATCATCATGTCCTTCGGCTTTCGCAATCTGGTCAGCGGCACCGCCTATATGAAGGTCGAAACCCTGATTGTAGCATTTCTTGGCTGGTTGATCCTGGGTGAAACGCTAGCGCCGCTGGCATGGCTGGGCATAGCCATCGCCTTTCTCGGCATATTGTCGGTGTCGGTCGAAGGCGGCGCGCGCGGACTGTGGCAATGGTTGCGCGGCTTGAAACAACCGGCGGCGCTCACCGGGCTCAGCGCCGGTTTCCTATTCGCACTGACCGCTATTTTCATCAAACAATCAGCCAACGCAATTGTCGATGTGGAACGAACCTATGCGGGATTAATTGTACTCACCGCCGTTCTCGGCTTTCAGGCCTTGATGCAAGGTACTTATGTCATCATCCGCGAACCGGACCAGTTTCGTGCCATGCTGGTCCGTTGGCGTGTCACGGCGCAAGTGGGCGTGCTAGCCGCCACAGCTTCGGCGGGCTGGTTCATCGCCTATGCCCATGCGCCGGTTGCGCTGGTCGGTATCGTTGGCCAGACGCAAATCCTCTATACGCTCGGCTTTGGGCGTTTCTATCTGAAGGAACCACTCAGTCGCGGCGAACTCACCGGCATATTATTGGTCGGTATCGGCGTCATCATGGCTTTGGCCTCTTCGCTTTAACGGCGTTTCAGACTATTCCGGCAGACGGCCCGTTTATCTCGGTTCACGCCACATAGCTTCAAGCGACGGACCACCTTCGCCGCAGGCAAAAATCTCTCGCCGCTCAAATCCATGATGGGCGTAGAAGCCATGATTTTCCGGGTTGCTGTTTTCCAGATAGCAGGGAATGTCTTTGGCATCGCAGGTATTAAGAACCAAAGCCTCTGCAGTGATGTCGGCCAACCGGCGCCAGTCGGCCGGCGCGGCGCGGACGATGCCGTCCGGTAGATCAATGTTCATCAGTTCTGCATCTCTGCAAAAAATCTCTGCACATCATAACCCTCGTCGCCTTCGCTGCGAGGGGCATATTTATCGAAGGCTTTTTTCATTTCATCATAACGTTCGTCGAACCGGACGACATTATAGCCGTGGCTGACCACATAATATTCGCCTGCCTCGATCTGCGGCGCGATAATCTTCGCGTAGGCCGCAGTGTCCATCGCCGCAGATATCGTCAGATTGGCTTCAGACAGTTCGGACTTCACCCAGCCGGGAATGATAACCCCGGTGGTGAGCCAATCGGGCGCTTCCCGGCGCAGCACGTCCATCAGGCCAAAAATCGCATGCTTGCTGGAAACATAGCCGCCGCCGCCAAAGGGGAAGGCATTGAACAGGGAATTTTCCGACGCGACGGAATAGATCGCGGAAGGCTTTTCTTCGGCCAGAAACCGCCGACCGAATTCGGAAATACCAGACCACATGCCCCAGAAATTCACCTCGAATATGCGCCGCGCGTCGGCCGGGTCGGTCTTGATCACCGATTTCATCGAACCGCCAACGCCGGCATTGTTGATCAGCATATCCGCCCGGCCATTTTCGGCCCATGCGAAGTCCGCCAGTGCGGTAAGCGAATCCGGGTTGGTGACATCGCCCTGAAAAACTTTCACATCAATATCATCTGCAGCGAGACTGGCAGCTGCTTCATCAAGGCGTTCCGCGCGCGGTTCAAACAGGATTAGCCGCGCACCCCGCTTTCCGAGCTCGCGCCCCAAGGCCAGGCCGATGCCGGTCGCACCACCTGTGATCACCACTGTCTTGTCTGCACAATTCATTTGTTCCTCCCTGCCGCACCGTTATCTGTCACATGAAAACCACCATTACAAATTATCACCAGCAATGACTGACAATAGCGCTAACACGCACTATATAAGCACTATGTATGTTTTCATCATCTTTATCTGCGGGATCGGAAATTTCGCCATGCATAAGGCGATGATGGAGAGCAAACATCCGATGATCACTGAAGCGCGGGGAAGTTTTTCCAAATTTCTTGGCCCTTATGGCAGTTATATATTGGAATTCATCATGCTCGCAGCGGCTCTGATCTTCGCCAATATGGGAATGCTCACTGCTGTAATCTTTTATGGCGTATACACCCTTGCCAATGGTGCTGGCGCATATGTCCTATTTTCAAACAAACATTAATGCAGAATAGTTTATAGAACTGAATCACGGATCAGAAGTGTAAAGTTGTTGATCCGACTACAGATGTAGTTTGTCGAAAGACGGTATCCCATGTAACCAACCGGTCATAGCAGGCGGGCAAGAACGAAGCCAAAAAAACATATGTTTGATTCCGTAAGGGGGGATTATCTTGCACAAAACCAACCGGTTATCTTTCGGTATTGCAGTCTGCGCCATTTCAGTATCTTGCGCCTTCCCATCGGCGGCAAGCGCACAAGATCAAATCCCCGCCAGCACCAATCTGCAGCCACGGACCGAAAATGGTCGCCAGATTTACGATGCCACGCAATTTTCCCGCTTCAATCCCCGTACAGCGCTAGACCTTGTCCGGCAGGTGCCGGGCTTTATCATTGATACCGGCGATGACAGCGCGCGCGGACTTGGTCAGGCCGATGAAAATGTTTTGATCAACGGTGCCCGTATTGCCGGCAAGAATAATGACGCCTTCACCGTCTTGGGTCGTATCTCGGCGTCTAATGTCCTGCGAGTGGAAATTGTTGATGGAGCAACCCTCAGCATTTCCGGCCTGTCTGGTCAGGTCCTCAATCTAGTCACCAGCAGCGACGAAGCCGCTGGCATTACCGGCAATTTCAAATGGCGTCCGCAATGGCGGCGAGCCGGTAATAACTGGTTCGCTGGCGAAGCATCGATCAGTGGCAAGCTAGGCAAAGGTGATTTCACCATCGCGGTCGAAAATGACGCCTTTCGCAATGGCGCTCAAGGGCCGGAGCGGGTCACCGATGGACTGGGCAATCTGCTGTTTGAGCGGGACGAAGTTGCCCGTGTGCGCGGCGATCGACCCTCGATCAATGTCTCTTATAGCCGTACCAGTGACGCTGGGTCGGTGTTCAATGTCAGCGGTGAATATGGGCTCAACCATTTCAGCCAGCGGGTCGAGACGCTCCGGACCGAGGCGGGAGAATCAGATATATTTGAACTGTTCACCGGCCGTGAAAGAGAGTGGAATGCCGAGTTTAGTGCAGACTATGAATTTGATCTGGGTGGTGGTCGGTTGAAATTGATCGGGTTGCAACGGCTGGAGCATAGTCCCACGCAAGATTTTTTCAGCCGCACATTTACCGATGGTCGCCAACCTTTCATCAGCGAGTTCGATCGCACGGTCGATGAAGGGGAATCGGTTCTCCGCGCCGAATATGGCTGGAAAACTACTGGCGGCACCGACTGGGGATTCAGTCTGGAGGGGGCCTATAATTTCCTGGAAAGTGAAGCGCAGTTGTCCGGCGGCGACCTCGATAACAGCAATACCCGTGTCGAAGAGAAAAGGGCTGAATTTATAACGACCTACGGGCGCCCTCTATCAAGCAATTTGACATTGCAGGCGGCACTCGGGGGTGAGTATAGCGAAATCAGTCAAGGCGATCAGAGCCGTTCGTTCGTCCGGCCAAAAGGGTCGGTCGCACTGGCCTGGAAACCGGCCGCTGATTTTGATCTCAGCTTCAAATTATCCCGCGAGGTGGACCAGCTCGACTTTTTCGATTTCATTGCTTCCGTTGAAGTATCCAATGATGTCGTCGACGCCGGAAACCCTAATCTGGTACCACCACAGAAATGGCGCGCGGAACTGGAAGCGACCAAGAAGCTGGGCGCGTTTGGTTCTGCAACCGTGATCCTGTTCGGCGAGAAGATCAGCGATATTGTGGACACCGTTCCTATCAGCCCGACCACCGAAGCGCGCGGCAATATCGATAGTGCTGACCGCTATGGCATAGAAGTGGTTTCGACCCTGTTGCTGGACCCGATCGGCTGGAAGGGTGCCAAGATTGATATCGAGGCAGAAGCGGTCAAAAGCAGTGTTCAGGATCCTATCACCGGCCGCAATCGCCGCATCGGTCAGGATGATAGGTACAGCTATGAAGTCTCATTGCGCCACGACATTCCCGGATCGGACTGGGCCTGGGGCGCCGGAATCGAGAATTTCGACGATGTCGGCAATATTCGCCTCGACCAGATAGCCGATTTTGACGTGCTTGCCCCCTATTCTTGGATTTTTGTCGAGCATAAGGATGTATTCGGACTGACCGTAAACGCCAATCTCGGTAACCTGTTTAATCGCGGCGAGCGTTTTGTCCGCACCGCCTATGGTCGATTTGATGATACAGGTGCCTTCATTCGCGGTCGCCGCGATGGTCCGGTTGGATTTGTTGAAAACCGTACCCGGAAATTTGGTCTGATTTACCGCATAACGGTTAGCGGCAGTTTCTAAACCTCATTGCGGTGTACATAGACAATTGAGCGCGGCATCCCTACATCCGGGGGATGCCGCCCAACTATAGTACCAAGGGTCAGATCGACCCGCCGATGATCCCTACGCTTAAGCGCTTCCTGCCCTATTTGTGGCCAAAGGATGAGCCGGTTTTGCGCCTGCGGATTATTATCGCTGGCCTGCTCGTGCTGTGCGCAAAGGCGGCGGTGCTATCCATGCCCTTTGCTTATAAAGCCGTGGTCGATGGCATGACGGCTGGTACCCAAGCCGCGCTTACCGTGCTGTTCGCCTTGGTCGCCGCATATGGTTTGGCGCGTTTTGGTCAGGTGATGTTCGATAATTTGCGCAACATCGTGTTCGAAAAAGTCGGGCAGGAAGCCGCACGGCGTCTCGCGACCAATGTTTTCGCCCATTTGCACCAACTCTCGCTGCGCTTTCATCTGGGTCGCCGCACCGGGGAAATCACCAAAGTCATTGAACGCGGAACCAAGAGCATCGATATCATGCTCTATTTTCTGCTGTTCAATATCGCCCCTACGCTGATCGAACTGATCGCGGTTCTGATCATTTTTCAGGTAAAATTCGGCTTCGGTCTGGTCGCGGCCACCATGGCGATGGTCGCCATCTACATCACCTTCACTCGCAAGGTGACAGACTGGCGCAACGCCCTGCGCGCAGAAATGAATGACATGGACACGCGCGCCATTGGCCGGTCAGTTGATGCGCTGCTCAATTATGAGACTGTCAAATATTTCACCGCCGAGGACCGCGAAGGCGCGCGTTACAATCAGGCGATGCAGGATTGGGCCAACGCGGCGGTCAAATCGGAAAATTCGCTAGGCATGCTCAATATCGGGCAATCGATGATTACCAACCTGACGATGTTCGGAGCGATGAGCTACAGTGTCTATGGTTGGAGTCAGGGGCAGCTGACAGTCGGCGATCTGGTGCTGGTCAACGCGCTCCTGATGCAATTATTCCGGCCGCTGGATTTGCTCGGCATGGTATATCGCACCATCCGTCAGGGGCTGGTCGATATGGATGCGATGTTCAAACTGATCGACACGGATCCGGAAATTACTGACAAGCCTGGCGCGGTCATACTGAATGTCGGAGCCGGTCAGGTGGCGTTCGAAGATGTGGCCTTTGCCTATGATGAGGACCGTTCGATCCTTCAGGGCTTGAGTTTTGAAGTGCCGCCCGATGGAACGCTTGCCATTGTTGGACCCTCCGGTGCTGGCAAATCTACACTGGCGCGGCTCTTGTTCCGTTTTTATGATCCGCAAGCTGGCCGCATATTGATTGACGGTCAGGATATATCCGACGTCACCCAGAACAGTTTGCGCGGCGCGATCGGGATCGTACCGCAAGACAGCGTCCTGTTTAACGACACCATCGGCTATAATATCGGCTATGGCCGGGAAGGCGCGACCCAGGCGGAGATTGAAGCGGCGGCACGCGGCGCGGCGCTGGATGGCTTCATTGCCAAGCTTCCCGATGGATATGACACACAAGTTGGCGAGCGCGGATTGAAACTCTCCGGCGGAGAGAAACAGCGGGTTGCGATCGCCCGAACCTTGCTGAAAAATCCCCCGGTGCTGATATTGGACGAGGCCACATCTGCGTTAGACAGCCGCTCCGAAGATGAAATTCAGACGACGCTAGCGAAAATTTCGGAGCGTCGCACAACCCTGATCATCGCGCACCGTCTATCGACTATCACCCATGCCGACGAGATAATCGTGCTGAATGATGGTCGTATTGCCGAACGCGGCAATCATCGCGCCCTGCTCGCCCAGAATGGCCTCTATGCTGAAATGTGGAAAAGGCAGGCCGAGGATCGGCAGTTGGAGGCGATTTAGCCTTCCAAGATAGCGTGCTTATATTGTGGACGCTCATAGTTGTTCGAATGACGTTCGGTCACAACAATTTCATCTTGCGAAAACTCGACCATTTATTGCCCGCGATAACGATATGGTCATGCAATTTTATTTCCAGCTCTCGGCAGAGCATTTTGATCAACATCGTAAATTTCACGTCCGATGGGCTAGGCTTGGCATCGCCGCCAGGGTGATTATGGACCAAGATGATCGCGCTGGCATTTAGTTCCAGCGATCGTTTCAATATGCTGCGCGGCGGAACAACCACTTTACGCGGAGAGCCATGACCAAAGACCTGATCACTGATCAAATGGTTCGCATTGTCGAGAAAAAGAACTCGCATCGTCTCAATCGCAAGCGATCCCATACTCGCCTGCAAATATCGGATCAGCTTTTCATCTGTTGTCGATATCAGCTTCTTCGGTAACTCATTTCGCAATTGCGCCATGAAGAGCTTTTCTGTTGCGATCAGCAAGCCAATCACGGCATTCTGCGATCCCAATACACGCCGGAGCGCTTCTTCGGATTCAGACAATATCCGGCCAATAGATCCAAATTCGTTCAGCAGCGCATCCGATAACGCGGAGGCCTGATCAGGGGCCACAGATGCTATCAGCTGCGCCAGGGCGGATCGGTCCCGTTGGCCTTCAACCGGCGCTGGTGGCCATATGTTCCGATCGCAATTGTTATGAGCAAGGGATAGGAAGAAGCGACTTGCATGATCAAATATGCCTGCGGGTGTATCGACACATCCATCAGCTTCGCCAAATGCGCCACCAGCGCGGTTGTTTGTAAAGAGACTACGCATAACGGCCAGAATCTTCTCGCCCGGAGAGCCACGGTAAGAAAGGTAATCCAGATCGTGACGTCAATAACCAGATGAGCTGGATCCATTTCTGTAAAATCCGTTGTGTAAACGGCATGCAGAGCTTGGTCCAATATCCAGATCCCGAAATAAGATCCCGCGACTGCACGTTCCGGTGCTCCTCCTCGCCAAAAAGCATAGAGTGTGCATATCGCGAATAGTATGTAGAATATTGCAATTCGCATTGTTCAAAATGCCTGTACCTGAGAAACGCAGCTAACCGCCTGGAACGATTAAATACAGCCTGTCCTAGCCGCTGCGCCAAGATGGATCGGTACCGTTCGCTTTCAACCGGCGCTGGTGGTGATAGGTTCCCAATACGAGCGCAAGCAGCAAGGGATAAGACGATGCGATTTGCATTATCATATACGCTCTGGGATGTATTGAGACATCCATAAAACGCGTGACATGCGCCACCATTGTAATCGTGTGTAACGCCACTATCCACAGCGGCCAAAACCTTTTTGCCCGTAGCGAAATGACAAAAAAACCAAGCCACGCGAATAGGTCAACCACAAAATGCCCTGGGTCCAATTTCGAATATTCCAGAGGAGTAACAAGATGGACCAGCGGGTCCAGAGAAACTCCGCAAAGGAGGACCGAAGCGGTCCACCTCTCTGGACCTCCTCCTCGATACAATGCATATATAACGCTCGCACCGAGGAGCAGAAAGAACAGCATGACCCGCATGTCGCCAAAGGAACACGCCTTACCATTCTAGTCAATAGCGTCACAGTCAACCGACCACTGAAAGATGGGTTTTTTCATCAACCGAGCCATGTGCGGGTGGACACTCATTGTGTGAATCTCCGATACCTTGCTCCCGGCCAATTTTCTTCAACTCACCATGCACGCGGAGTACATCGCTACTGGCATCGACAAGCGCCATTTGCGCTTTGGCTAGACGCAGGATCGCTGCTTGGCCAGTGGAGGCCGGTACGCCGGTATTCAAACGCGCTTTAACCAATGTTGACATAAGGTCAGACACAGATACCAGCGCCTGATCAATGCTATACTCGCTATGCGGCATATCCTGGCTGATTTGATCTTTGGCTTTTTTGATTTCGTAAGACATAAGCTTCCCTTTCCGCGAAACGCGAATTCCAAAAAATTAATTTTTAGGTAGGTCTTGGCTTAGTTAGCCCAGTAGACCTGAAAGAGACTGAGAGACGGCAAGTCCGATCAAAACTATTGCCAATATGCCGACAGTCATGCCGACGATAATAGCTAGTCGTTGAACGGTCCCAAGATCACCACTCGGTTCCTTCAGGGCTTTCAACCAACGATCGGTCTCATGCTTGGAATTGAAGTCATATGGTACGGCGACTTCTTCTAACATGACGGCCTGTGGTTGATCGCCCTGAAAAGCTTTTGCGCCGGAATCGGGCTGATTGGGAAGATAGGCCGGATCATATATGATCCGATCATAGTCACCAGTAGCCCTGGCAAAGATAATCGCAGCCTCATCCCGCGTGGCTACATCCAGCGTACGCCGTGCACTATCCAGCCGCTGATCGACTGCTGGCTTTGATATTTCCAATATCCGAGCGATTTCTTTTGAAGATTTCCGGAGCACCACCAAATGCAAACATTCGCGTTGCTTGGCAGTCAATTTTGCGACTCGCGCCGATTCTAGTTCAAACTGATCCAACTGTGCTCCCCAAAGTACAAAGCAAATATAGCTTCATCTCCGGATACAGGCAACTGGCCATCGCATTAAACGCTTTTTCGACCGACTAACGATCCCATACCCTCAGCGCGAGCTAAGCCTATTATAAAAATAGCTCCCACGCCCCGCCTATATTACTTTATATCTCTATTATCAGTTATTGAGAATAAAATTCGTGCGACGATACCAATAGAAAATACGAACATGTTGATGCCATGGGTATTTTGTAACAGAAAACCTGATTTTGGCTGGAACTACTATCTGCCGCGAAGGCGAACTTTTTAATCCGCCAAACCGTCCCAGGCTTCTTTGATTTTCGAGAAGAAGCCGCTCGATTGCGGGCTCTCATCACCGGTCTCGGTCTCCTGAAACTCGCGCAGCAGTTCCTTTTGTTTGGATGACAGTTTGGTTGGGGTCTCAACCTCTATCTGCACAACCATATCGCCATGGCCGCGGCCGCGCAGCACCGGCATGCCAGCGCCACGCTGGCGGATCTGTTTTCCGGACTGAATGCCGGCCGGGATACGAATTTCATGTTTGGCGCCGTCAAGGCCGGGGATCACAATCTCACCGCCAAGCGCCGCAACTGAAAAACTAATCGGTGCACGCGTAAACAGGGTGGTACCCTCACGCTCGAAAATATCATGGCGGGCCAAGTGGATGAAAATATAAAGGTCACCGGGAGGGGCACCACGTGCACCCGCCTCGCCTTTACCGGTCAAGCGGATACGTGTGCCGCTATCTACACCAGCGGGGATTTCAACTTCCAAAGATTGCGGCTTATCGACCCGGCCTTCGCCAAGACAGACATGGCACGGGCTCTCGATCACTTCGCCGCGACCCTGACAGCTGGCACAGGTGCGTTCGACAACGAAAAAACCCTGCTGCGCGCGGACTTTGCCGTGACCGTGGCAGGTCGGACAGGTTTTTACGCCCGTGCCCGGTTCTGCGCCTGATCCGTCGCATTCATCACAGCCAACGGAAACATCAATTTCAATTTCGGTTTGCTTGCCATGGAAAGCATCTTCCAGAGAGATTTCCATGTCATAGCGCAAGTCCGCACCACGGGCTGGGCCGCGCTGCTGTTGTTGACCGCCAAAGCCGCCACCACCGCCGCCGCCAAAAATCGTCTCGAAAATATCACCAATATCGTTAAACGCTGCGCCGCCAAATCCACCGCCGCCGCCAGCATTATTGCCGCCGCCATTGGTGAATGCTGCATGGCCATATTGGTCATAGGCTGCACGCTTTTGAGGATCTTTCAGAACATCATAAGCTTCGCTGATCGACTTGAATTTTGCCTCAGCGGCTGCATCACCGGGATTTTTGTCCGGATGATATTTCATCGCCAGCTTGCGATATGATGATTTCAGCATTGCGCCGTCGCAACTGCGATCGACCTCAAGCTGCTGATAATAGTCCATTTCGGTTGCCATTACTTTGCTTCCCCCGAAGCCATACTCATACTTCGTTCAGGGCGCGCCTGCCGAAGCCTCCGGCACTCCCCCTGCAACAAGTTCAGGAAGAGTGCCGGTAGGTGGATTTTACTTACTCAGCTGCTTTTTCTTTGGTGTCAGAATCAGCGTCGTCGCTATCATCCACTTCGGAGAATTCTGCGTCGACCACATCATCATCCGCCTTGGCAGCTGCATCGGCTGCCGCCGCATCTGCAGCATCGCCGCCTTCGGCTTGCTCGGCTTCGTAAATTTTCTGACCCATTTGCATGGAAACCTGCGCCAGTGCTTCTGACTTGGTCTTCATTGCTTCCGGATCGCCGCCTTCAATCGCTTCCTTGGTTTCCTTGACGGCTTCTTCGATCTGACCTTTCAGATCGGCGTCAATCTTGTCACCATGTTCGGACAATTGCTTCTCGGTTGTGTGCACAAGGCTTTCCGCGTTATTTTTGGCTTCAGCCTCTTCACGACGCTTCTTGTCTTCTTCCGCAAATTTCTCGGCATCTTCAACCATCTGATCGATGTCATTATCGGTCAGACCGCCAGAAGCCTGGATCTTGATCTGCTGTTCTTTGCCGGTGCCTTTATCCTTGGCTGAAACGTTGACGATACCATTGGCATCAATATCAAACGTCACATCAATCTGCGGCACACCGCGCGGTGCTGGCGGGATACCCACCAGATCGAAATTGCCGAGCATCTTGTTGTCGGCTGCCATTTCACGTTCGCCCTGGAACACACGGATGGTCACGGCCTGCTGATTATCGTCAGCGGTCGAGTAAACTTGCGATTTTTTCGTCGGGATCGTCGTGTTGCGGTCGATCATGCGAGTGAATACGCCGCCCAGAGTTTCGATACCCAGCGACAATGGTGTCACGTCGAGCAAGAGAACGTCTTTGACATCGCCCTGCAAAACGCCGGCCTGAATGGCGGCGCCCATGGCAACAACTTCATCCGGGTTCACACCGGTATGCGGTTCTTTGCCGAAAAATTCCTGCACGGTTTCACGCACTTTCGGCATACGGGTCATGCCGCCAACCATTACCACATCGTCAATTTCCGATGCGCTAATTCCAGCGTCTTTGATTGCTTTCTTACACGGATCGAGCGTGCGCTTGATCAAGTCACCAACCAGCTTTTCCAGGTCTGAGCGGGTGATCGACTTGACCAGATGCTTCGGACCATTTTGGTCAGCAGTGATAAACGGCAGGTTGACCTCTGTTGTCTGCGCCGAAGACAGTTCGATCTTCGCCTTTTCTGCTGCTTCTTTCAAACGTTGGAGCGCCAGCTTGTCCTGTGTCAGGTCAATGCTTTCAGCCTTTTTGAAATCTTCAGCGAGAAATTCGACCAGCTTGGCATCAAAATCTTCACCGCCCAAGAACGTGTCGCCGTTAGTGGACTTCACTTCAAAAACGCCATCGCCAATTTCAAGGATCGAGATGTCAAACGTACCGCCACCAAGGTCATAAACCGCGATGGTTTTACCGTCATTTTTCTCAAGCCCATAAGCCAAAGCCGCAGCGGTTGGTTCGTTGATGATGCGCAGGACTTCGAGGCCAGCAATTTTACCGGCATCCTTCGTCGCCTGACGCTGTGCGTCATTAAAATAAGCCGGAACCGTAATAACAGCCTGTGTAACTGTCTCACCGAGATAGCCCTCGGCGGTTTCTTTCATTTTCTGAAGCGTGAAGGCAGAAATCTGCGCGGGAGAATAATCTTCACCGCCCGCTTTCACCCATGCATCGCCATTGGAGCCTTTTACAATTTCATAAGGAACCAGTTTCATGTCTTTTTTCGTCATCGGATCGTCGAACCGGCGACCGATCAGGCGTTTCACCGCGAAGATGGTGCTTTCCGGATTGGTGACCGCCTGGCGCTTGGCCGGCTGTCCGATCAAGCGTTCGCCGTCTTTTGCAAAAGCAACAACAGACGGTGTCGTCCGTGCGCCTTCTGCATTTTCAATAACCTTCGGCTTGCCGCCGTCCATAACGGCAACACAACTATTGGTGGTGCCCAAATCAATACCGATAACTTTAGCCATTTTTCCCTCAATTCAATTTTCAAATATTTTCTAAATTAGCAAAATAACCGCCCGGCCCTTTTCAAGTGGCACCGCTACGGCTTCGAAATGGGATATAGGTGGCATTTTCTTTGGCACAAGTCTTGGCACAGGCGCGCGGAGGCTCTACATATTAAGAAACGATCCAATTGCCCCCAAATTCAGGAGTTTTCTGCGAGTCATGACGAAACAGCTTTCGATTATTTTTGCGAGCCTTGCGGTAATTTTTCTCAGCGCCTGTGGTCAGGGCGATGTGCTCCGTGTCGATGAAGTCGTCGTCAATCTTTCCCCCGTCGATGGTAATCCATCCTCTGGGTATATGACTATTCATGGCGGTCCGGACGATGTGTCGCTGGTCAGTGTGATCGCCGATGACGTTATGCGCATGGAAATGCATGAAACGGTTGAAAAAGACGGCATGGCACAAATGCAGACTTTGAAAGAAGTTGCGGTGCCTGCTGGTGAAAAAGTCAAATTCGAGCCCGGTGGCAAGCACCTGATGATCTGGGGTGTTGGCGGCGGTTCTATCCATCGCGGCTCATTGCGGATGATCTTTATCTTTTCCAATGATGACCGGATTCAGGTCGATGGAATCATTAAACAGGTTGGCGGTGCAAAGGCTGAAAAACCGGAAGCAGATGCCGAAACATCAGATGCGGCTGAAGATAGCGCGCCATAAGTGACTGCAGGCGTTAACTCAGGCCGTCCGCTCTCCGAAGCGGAAATAAATTTATGCCGGTCCGTATTTGGCGATGCCATCGACTATCGAGATGTCCGGATATTTAACCGCAAATGGTGGCCTTTCCAGCCCCGGAAAGTCACGATGGCTCCCGATGGTAATATGTGGTTTCATCCCAAAGGCGGCCTGTTCCGGGATGACTATGGCAACAGCGACCTGAACCTGCAGGGCCTGTTCATTCATGAAATGGTCCACGTCTGGCAGCATCAGCAGGGCGTATTCTTGCCGCTCTCCCGGCATCCATTTTGTCGCTATGACTATGACCTCGAGCTCGGCAAGCCATTTGAAAAATATGGGCTTGAACAGCAGGCCGAAATTGTCCGGCATGATTTTCTGCTCAAGCAGGGCGCGCGATTGAAAAATGGCTTTCAGGCCGAGCAATTTGTTGGATTGGTTCCGTTCTAACGCCTAATCAAACAAATCTTCTAAAAACGATTTGCGGCGCTTCTTCTTATAGCGCCGGTTATCATAGCTATCGCTGTAGATAGTGCGATCTGGCCGGTAGGTCTGCTCTGCTCGCAGTGCTTCGGCTGGCCGTGACCTTTCAATAATCTTGTCGATTTCACCGCGGTCGAGCCATACACCGCGGCATTGCGGGCAGAAATCAATCTCCACCCCTTGTCTTTCGCTGATAGTCAGGCTGACTTGGCAAACCGGGCAAGGCATGGCTGGGGCTGGTTGCTGGGCGCCGGAGCCATCGGGAGAATGAGAGGTCATTGCATATCCTAAATGGGGTTTAGGGGGATATTTGGGGGAAAAATGTTGGGCGATATGCCTTAGTTTCCGGCGGGGACCGGGGAGTGAAACACGGTGCATACCGCCCAACTTCTGGCCTGTTAGGTCGTAACAGGCGCCAGATCGCGCTTTGCAGCAGCGATCTTGTCCTTGATATTCAGGCGTATGCGTTTCAGCTTCTGCATTTCCTGTTGCCGGCCAGCGGCACGGCAATTGTCGATCAAGCGGTTTAACCGACAGTGGCGTCTCACAAGTTCATCGACATAGTTTTTCATAACGGCCTCCTTGGTTGAATTGCTAAAACAATATCTGCCAAAGATATCCCGATTGATCCAATCGAAACGATTGCCCGCCATTCATAGCTTTTTGCTATCAAAACTGGTCCCACCTTATGCGAGCGGCACGGGCATCGCCTGATTACGGCAGCAAACCAATCCGTTCCCGCATCATCCAGCGCACCAACATCAGCACCGCAACAATGCCCAGCCCGCTCGCAAGCCCGGTCCAGACACCAATGCCTTCCCAGCCCTGCCAAAAGGCAAGCCCCGCGCCGACACCGATACCGATGAACCAATAGCCCATTAACGCGAAAACCATTGGCACCGTCGTGTCATGCAGTCCGCGCAACATACCGGCGCCAACGACTTGCGCGCCATCGACAATCTGGAAAATCGCGGCAATGGCCAGAAAGCTGACCGCAAGCGCCGCCACCTTCTCATTACCCGGCGCATTGGCATCAATGAAAATCGCTATGAGGAAATCGGGAGCCAGAACAAAGACCGCCGCCATTGCGGCCATAAAGGATGTCCCGAGAACAAAACTGACCCAGCCTGCCCGGGTAATCCCTGCGTGATCTTTCCGGCCATATTGAATGCCCACGCGGACGGTGGCCGCCTGCCCCAATCCCATTGGTACCATGAAGGTCAGCGATGCCAGCTGAAGCGCAATCGCATGAGCAGCAACGGATTCGGCGTTGATCAAACCCATGAGCAAAGCAGCAATGCCAAAGACAGAACCTTCTAGTCCCATCGTCACTGCGATCGGCAATCCCAATTTCCATAAAGCGCGATAACGCTGCCAGTCGGCACGCCAGAAACGACCGAACAGATGGTAGCGGCGAAAGCGTTTGTGCAAAACAACCACCAGAGCCATGCCGCCAAACATCAGCACATTGGTCATTACACTGCCAATGCCGGCCCCAATCACCCCGAAAGCTGGCACACCGAATTTTCCGAAAATCAGAGCATAGTTAAACAGCGCGTTGGCCATGACCGCAATCACACTGATAATCAGCGCCCAAACCGGTTGCTCCAACGCAGAGATGAAATTGCGCAATATGATAAAGCATAAAAACGGCAGTATCGACCACATATAGGCGGATATATATAGCCCGGCATTATGCGCCAGATCAGGCTGCTGGCCAAAGAAAACTAGGATAGCCTCTGTATTCGAGAGCAAGATCCAGAACGGTATAATGACTGTCACGGCCGCCCAAATCGCTTGCCGAAATGTCCGGCGCACATCGCGGACGCTGTGGCCCATACGACCAATTTCGCTGGCCATCATTGGCGCGGACGCGGTTACCAAACCCATGCAGAAAATCGCGCAGCTCATGGCGAGGTTGAAGCCCAGTGTCGCAGCCGCCAATTCACGCGCACCGAGCCAGCCGATCATCAAAACATCGGTCGCGCCAATGAGCGCCATGGTCAGATTGGAAAGGATAAGCGGCCAGGCGAGCTTCAACGTTACCGAGGCTTCGCGACGCCACGGATTGGGTGATGGAAAAGAGTGCGCTGCGCTAACCATATCTGCCCGTTACCTGAGCCAGACAAAAGGCGCTAGCGAAACTCTTTCAGAATTTTTACCAAGCGCGATATCGGGTCCCTGATCAAGCTCGATCCAGGCCGGTTTCTCAGCAGCGCTAGCCAATGACAGAGGCGCATCCGTACCGCCCCGTAAACAGGTTTGGCGGGCCAAAATATTGCTATTGTGAAAATCGCGATTGACAGACTCTAACCTCCTTCCCTAATTACAAATGCGAATCATTTGCATTAGCAATAATGCAAGGGAAAGAGGGACAATATAATGAAATCAGACTTCCGACGCCGGGGGATGGCGTTTTCTTGCAGCATTCTAGCATTGGGTTTTGCTCAGACTGCAATGGCAGCAAATGAAGGTAGCTCCGTTTTTGAAGATGACACGATCACCGTCACCGCGACGCGTGCACCTGTCGCGATTGAGGATGCGCCAGCAACGGTGACGGTCATTGATCAAGAACGCATCGCGGACGAACTGGCAACCGATGTCCGCGACATCATTCGCTTTGAACCGGGCATTACAGTACGCCGTGCGCCTGCCCGCTTTGGTGCCGCGCTTGGAACCACGGGCCGCGCCGGGAACGAAGATTTCAACATTCGCGGCATCGGCGGCAATCGCGTCCTCATTCAAGTGGATGGCATTAGGTCACCGCAAGGATTTAGCTTTGGCGCGCAGGATGTCGGGCGCGGCAATGCCACGGATGTCGGCTTGATCAAGTCCGTGGAAATTTTACGCGGCCCTGCCTCCGCACTTTATGGTAGTGACGGCCTATCCGGCGCGGTGAGTTTCATAACATCGGATCCGGTCGACTTCCTAAACAACGGTTCCAATTTTGGCGGATTTGCGAGAGCGCAATATAGCTCCGCCGATCAGGAATTTTCCGAAACCATTGCTGTCGCAGGTCAGACCGGAAACTTCTCCGCGATGCTGGCCTATTCACGCCGCGATTTCGAAGAACTGGACAATCAAGGGACAGTCGGCGGCGAAGGGGTCACCAGATCGGCACCAAATCCGCAGGACGGAGAGTCCAACGCCTTTTTGGGCAAGCTTGTCTGGGAAAATGAAAATCACAAAATCCGCCTGACGGGTGAATATTTTGAACGGGAAGTTTCTTCCGATATTCTCTCTGGTCGTGGCCCGGTCTTTCTATTCCCTGGACCGCCCAGCTGGATTGTCGACAGCCTGACCGCAAATGACGAAACCGAACGGACCCGTGCATCTATCGATTATACTTATGATGCAGGCGAAGATAGCGGCGGGATTATCGACTATGCTCATCTCGCTGCCTATTGGCAGGATGGGAAAGATCGGCAATTTGCGGATGAAGATCGTTCACCAACCGGCGCAACACCGCGCCCGGACCGGGAAAGATTAAACACGTTCAACAACACGGTTTATGGCGCGGTTGCCGATTTTCGTTCCACGTTCAACACCGGGCCTGTCAAACACACACTCACCTTTGGCGGCGACGTCAGCAAAACAGAGCAAGACGGTTTGCGTGACGGGGTTGAACCGCCCTTTGCAGAAATCTTTCCATCCCGCGCCTTTCCATCAACGGATTTCACGCTGGGCGGCATTTATCTCGGCGACGCGATCGAATTTGGCGAAGGGGTAGTGACTTTATATCCTGCCGTCCGCTTTGATTTCTATGATCTCAATCCCACTCGCAATGACCCTTTGCTACCGACATTCACTCCAAGCGGTCAAAATGGCTCAAAATTCTCACCAAAACTGGGGGCCGTCGTCAAATTGGGAGATGTGCGCCTGTTCGGAAATTACGCGCAAGGATTCCGTGCACCAACGCCAAGCCAGGTCAATAATTTCTTCGAGAATCTCGTCTTTGGTTATACATCGGAACCCAATCCTGACCTCACGCCGGAAACGAGTGCCAGCTTTGAAGCCGGCATAAGATATGCGGCCGATGGGATCAGTCTTGGACTGACCGGCTTTTATGCAGACTATGATGATTTCATCAGTCAGGAACAAGTGGGCGGTTCATTCCGGCCGGGCGATCCTGCGGTTTTCCAGTTCGTCAACATTACCGATGTCAAAGTGAAGGGATTTGAAGCTCAAGCCAGTTACGAGGCGGACAATGGTTTCCGCGCCCGCTTTGCCATTGCTTTTGCAGATGGCGAAACTGGCCGGCCGGGCGAACCAGACCAATCCCTTTCGACCATTGACCCGCTCAACGCGATATTGGGCGTTGGCTATCGTGATCCCGACGGCGCTTTCGGCGGCGAACTTATCGTGAGCTACAATGCACGCAAAGAAGCGAACGAGACTGTTGGCGTATGCGCCGACGCCTGTTTCCGCCCGCAAGAATCTGCTATTTTTGATGCTACGGCATTTTACCGGATTACCGATAATGTCAAAATCCGTGCCGGTATCTTCAATATCACCGACAGGAAATATTCCTTGTGGAGTGATGTCAGAGGCTTGCGAGATAATGTGCCGCTTAACGCTGCTGGATTGCCGACGCAGCCTCCATTTGATGCCTTCACACAACCGGGCCGCAACGCCAGCGTATCGATCAGTTTGTCATTCTAGATTTTGGGAGAAACTTTATGTCTATCAAATATGCCGCAAAGCTAGGCACCGCCTTATTTTCACTAGCCCTCATAACATCGCCAGCATTGGCCCATCCCCCGATACCGGATCGCCCTGCCGATATCGAAAAGACCGCCTTTGAGGCCGACCGCGCCGATATCTTGGCAATGGCAGGTAATTTCAAAGTCCGCTTTGACATGCAAGAATCGACGCCCTGGACATCGGATTACGAAGCGCGTGAGCGGAAAATTTCCGGCGGCCATGAAGTTGTGAAAATCGTTGAAGATACTGGTACGAAAATCGTGCTCCAGCATCTATTGGTCGTCGATACGGGTGAAAGCGATTTTATCGTCAAACATTGGCGTCAGGATTGGGAATATGAGCCTGAAAAAATTCTCGCTTACTCGGACCGCAACAGCTGGGAATATCAACCGATATCCGAAAAGCGCCGCAATGGACGCTGGTCGCAAACCGTCTATCAGGTGGATGACAGCCCGCGCTATGCCGGTCTTGGCGAATGGGAAACACAAGGCGGTGTCCGGCGCTGGCGCTCCAGTTGGACCTGGCGGCCATTGGCGCGACGCGACGCGGTGCGGGATCCCGCATATGATCGGTACTATTCCATCAACCGCCACAGCCCAATGCCCAATGGTTGGATCCACTTTCAGGACAACACAAAAATGGGGATGGTCGACGGCAAACTGGCACCAATTGTTCAGGAATATGTGCTCAACACCTACACCAAATTTGACGGCTATAATGTGCAAGCAGCCGAAGATTATTGGGCAAAAACCAAAGACTATTGGGCTGAAGTACGCAAAACATGGGAAACCACTTTTGCATCGAACAATGGTGTGACGATTGAAGAAGAAGCCCAAACCGGTACCGTAATCAGTGGCGAGTTGCTGGAAATGGGAACCAAGATCGCCGACGGTGAAATGGATGCCGAGGCCGCGACCAAAAAAGCGCGCGAGCTGATCGCCAAGGCAACCAAACCGGGCGCGGTGCAATCGGCGCAGAATGGCGCGACATCGAGCAACTACTAAACTGTTGCTCGCATGTAAGCTAATGTTCGCGCTTTGTGACCATGACAGACACCAACGTTGCGACTGCTTAATCCCGAAAGCGGACACTGGAGATGGCGTTGGAGCGATCCGAGTTGTCGCCCAGAGAACTGGCGGTAACGTTCACCGACACCAAAGGCTACTTTGTGTCGGAAGCCAGTGTTTACCGGCTCCTCAAGGCCCATGATCTGATTACCAGTCCTGCCTTTATCGTGATGAAGGCTGTCAGCGAGTTCAAGGACAAGACGACCGCCATCAATCAGCTGTGGCAGACGGATTTTACCTATCTCAAGATCATTGGTTGGGGCTGGCATTATCTGTCCACCATCCTCGATGACTTCTCCCGCTATATTATCTCATGGAAGCTGTGCACCACGATGAAAGCTGAGGATGTCACTGATACGCTGGAGATGGCATTACAGGCATTGGGCTGTGATCAGGTGCATGTGCTGCATAAACCGCGTCTACTCAGCGATAATGGACCCAGTTACGTTGCAGGGGAGCTTGCCGAATATCTTGCTGATAAGAATATGAGCCATGTTCGCGGTGCTCCGTTCCATCCGCAAACGCAGGGCAAGATCGAACGATGGCACCAGACCTTGAAGAACCGCGTCTTGCTGGAGAACTATTACCTACCCGATGATCTGGAAGCGCAGGTCGAAGCGTTCGTCGAGCATTACAACAACCAGCGCTATCACGAGAGTCTCAGCAACGTAACGCCTGCTGATGCCTATTTCGGCAGAGCTCGAACCATCTTAAAACAACGAGAAAGGATCAAACAACAAACACTTAAACAAAGGCGCTTGCTTCACCGCAAGCGCGCAGCTTAATATCAACCAACCAGATGATGCCAAACACTCGCCTATCTTAACTGCCCATCTGTCTCAAATTATCTGACGACGGACACGCTTTGGGCGCAAAGCGGACATTAGACATTGGACGCGATTATAGTGTGCAAAGAGCAATATACTGCGCGCATTAGTAAACGCGCAAAAGGACACTGTAGAACAAATCTTTTGCAAGTGCGGTTGTCCTCTCATTGATCATAGAGAAGGATGGAAATACGCTAAAGATCAATTGTCGGCGCCCTCCAGGATTTTATAGGTAGTCAGCCGCATTTGAACATTTTCGAATGGTAAGCCTTCGTCATCTTTCGCTCGCCGGGTAATTTCTTCGAAGCCAAGCCGTTGATAAAATTTATAGGCCCTTACATTGGCTGCATAAACCTCAAGGCTCAGCTCTCCCTTCAATTTCAATGCATGAGTGATCAATGCACGGCCTACGCCGCCGCCTTGGAGCCTTGGTTCTATAAACAGACCACCAACAGATGTGCCCAGCAAACTTATAAAGCCAATGGATTCACCGGCTTCACATGCAACCCAGGTTTCTGAATTGGGTAGATATACGTTCTCGATCAGAGTCCCTTGTTTCCGCAAGCGAGCTGCTCCAAGAAAAGGGTGCGCTTGCTGAGACGCATCGAACCAGATTGATGATAGCCGAGAGAGATCCGCTGTCTCATAGGCGCGAATCTGTATTTTGAAATCTGTCATAGTATTTCCGTATTTTGAGTAGTCACAGGAGAACACGACCCGAAAGGGTCGGTCACCAAAGCCGCAACCGTGCGGCCCAATTTTTAACTTCTGTGCATGAAACTCCTTCTACAGATGACAATAGGTCTATTCTTGAGGTAAACAAAAATCAATGACTGCGCGGTTTTTCTAGGACTAGATGGTTCTGGCAGGCAAATATAGCTTATGCTCGGAACCAAGCCGTTGTTTCAGATATTTAAACCATAGACTGTTTAGCTGAACGCAATCCAATCAGAACCAAGCCCCCGGATGGACCAAGAAGAACCCATTGCGGTAGTATCAACAGTCCGCCCAAACCGAGTTGCCAAATTCCAACGGCAACAAAGATCACCGAAAACAATATCCATATAATTGCTAAGTGAACAGCAATCTGCCCGCCAGACCAAAAGCGCCAAGCGGAATAGGCAAGAAACACGCTCACGATATGCCAACATGCGTGAAAGCTACCTAGAACTGCAGGGGACAAGTCGCTCGATAGAAGCGGCAGAAGCGTATCAAAATGGCCAACAAAAATATGGATGAGGGCTGTCAGAGTTGCCAGGGCAGCACCGAGTTTTACTAGCATGTTCTGTTCTTTCTCATGAAGGATGTGTTTTGCGAGGTCCGCTTTGCAAGCCAATGCCCAACACAGCGACGGCCTCCTTGATCATCCGGCGATGACGTCTTGCAGGAATAGAGAATAGGCCTTGATGTAGGACCATTCCGTCCAGCATGCTGGCAAACACACGACCCAATGAGGCCGCATCGTGATCTTCCGCGATCTCTCCAGCCGTCTGAAGATATGTGATCTGTTTTGCATAATGCGATCCTAACTTGTTGAAAAACCGAGCAACATTTTCTGTAAACGCATCCGAACCGAAGCTGGGCCCAAATATTTCGAAAAACACCCGGTAAAAACCGACCTGCTCAGCCGGAATATCAATTGCCTGCTTCAGTCCATCTAGAAACGCATCGAGGGTCTCGCAGGGTTTTTTATCCATGATTTGCTTAGAAATATTTGTGAAGTGACGATCCACAATTGCCGTGGTTAGCATATCCTTGCTTTTGAAATAGATGTAGATCGTACCTTTTCCTAAGCCAGCCGCTTCCGCGACATCGCTCACTGAAGTTGCGTGATAGCCCTTGTCCGCAAAGACACCCATGGCAGCGTCCAGAATGGCATTTCGCATTTCCTCCTTGTCCACAACTTTGGGCATTTATCGCCATCCTTTGTAATTGCTTCCTGATTTGCCTCGCTGTCCCAACTCGGCAAATTTCTTATTATGACCGAACGGTCATTTTTGCAACCATTTATTATGACTAGACAGTCATAATAAAATTGAATATTAAACTGACCAGCTAGTCATAATAAAATCTCAAAGCATTGTGCGCCACAAAGCAATCGGATTTTTGAAAAAAGGACAAGGACATGCAAATAGTGCCAATAGGATGGAGCTACTCTGGCAATGCCGACCTGCTTTGCGGCACCGGAGCTACGCGCGCTGAACGATGGCTCGCATATGGGATGGCGACACTGCTCACAGCGATCATTCTTGCTGTAGACTTTTATCGCGATGCGCCAATCGCAGAAGGATGGAGCATGGTTCTACTCGCCTTCTTCACATTTGATATTGCCGGCGGTGCGGTCGCCAACATGTTGAATTCCTGCAAACGCTTCTATCATAGTGAGCTACAGCCCGGCGAAAAAATTGCCGCTCGTATGGCCAAAAACCCACGAGTGTTTACCATGATCCACGTTCATCCAATTATCGCCGCTTATGCTTTCGGCGGCGACGTTTTCAACGCTGTCGGTTGGTATATTCTACTTCAAATCAGCGTTGCTATAACGCTTGCTATGCCGCTCTATTTGCGACGTGCTGGTGCCACAGCGATCACCTTGCTAGCTTTGTTTGGAAGTCAGTTGTTCTTGCCCTTGGGAGTAGGGTTGGAATGGTTCATTCCATGTCTCTTCGTCAAAATGGTTCTAGGACATGCGGTACAGGAAGAACCTTATCGGCCAATGCGAAATGGCGGGCATTTAGATGCGAAGTTTTAGCAAGCATTGGTAGTTTGTGAGAATGTCACAGTTCTTGATTTAGCTCATTGTGACCGGGAGTGAGGACAGTCTATTGATCAATCGATTGTGAAATTCTGGATTTGCATCTGCCGCGAGGCAGAGAAAAATACCTGTCAAAGCCTGATCACGGAAGCCCGGTAGATCAAAATATCCATTGACCCAATCTTGCCTTGCGAGCCGGTAGCACCCATAAATCTGCCGTCCCATCTGTTCGGCAGAAACACTGCCAGCGAGAAGGCCGGCCGACTGTGCAACCTTGCATGCTTCCACCGGGAGCTGGACCGAACGGGCAAATATTCCGGAGCTAGAACTTTGTTCAAAAAGACCGCTCCGGTCTCCTGCAATAAACGCAGCCCTGTAATAATCCTCATCTTCAGCAAAAAGCTTGGCGAGGTCCTCAATTTGCGATTCAAATGCCGCTTCCACATCTTCCAAATCACTCTGATTCTGGACCTCTTGCAGCCGTTCTACCAGTTCTTCGATGATAAACCGCAGCATTTCTGGTTTACCGCCTATCAAGTTATAGATGGTGGGAACGGTCACATCTGCACTGGCGGCAAGCTCGCGCAATTTCAGAGCATCAAAGCCCTTTTTGGCGATAATCCGACGAGCGTGATCAAGTATCCGTCTGCGTCGCTTTTCTTTGTTCACAACCCTCGCCGAGCCATTATTGGGAACCGATAAGTTTTCCATGCTGTGAGCATAGATCAAGGGGCAGCTTGACTCAAGATTTTAACGATGTTAAATATTTAAACATTGTTAAAAACACGTCGGAGATAAATTGTGCCTGACTTTGACTTCACGCGATCAATCGAAGCCTGTGCTGCTCATTATGGGGAGGAAGCAGAAGCCGTAAAAAACTATATGCTCGAAGGACAGGCCAAAGCGCTTTCGCTCGGGAATCGTGGGCCGATCCGCTTCAATGAAGATGGCGCATTGCACCAGGATATTATCGATGCTTACTCTGAGTATGGTTTCTATGTCTTCGAAGGCGTGATCGGATCGCAAGAGTTGATCGATATTGAGGAAGATCTCACCGACCTACGCAGCCGCTTTCCCACACACCCAGGCTCGGAAGTAGATGCGCAGGGGCGCCCGGCTATCGGTGTTGACTGCAAGGCTCCCGGATTGACCTGGAGCAAGCCATTGAGCGACCCTCTGGGCGGAACCGAAATTGCCAATGGCCGCCACCAGATTAAGTTGAAAGAACTGGAAGCTGCGGATGATGCACCAGAAGCAGCGCCATTCATTTTGCTTGGCTCCCTGCAATTTTCTGATGCGGCGATGCGTACCTACGGCCATCCGGAACTGCTCAAAGTAGCAGCAAGCATAAATGGTGAGGATTTCGCACCTTTCAACGAAGTATTGTTCATCAAGGACCCTGGTCTTGGCGCCGCTGTTTCCTGGCATCAGGATGGTGATACCCATTGGGACAATCCGGATTTTGACGAGAATATTCACGGCTTCAATTTTATGGCGCAGGCATATGGCAGCTCGCCGGTCAATGGCGTTTGGGTTGTGCCAGGGACACACAAGCTGGGTAAGATGGATATCAAGCAGATGGTCAATGAATCAGGCGGCGAACGACTGAGAGACGCTGTGCCGATTGTATGCGCATCCGGCGACGTGGTCATGTGCAACCGGCAATTGGTCCATGGCTCCTTTGCCAATACCGGCTTTGAACCGCGCCTCACCATCAATTTTGGTTTCCACAAGCGATCATCTGTGCTCGACGTTGAAGGCGCAGGAATTCACAGCCCAGTGGCCGTTTACGACAAGGATGTGATCAAGGAACGCTCCAAGGTCATCGGCTATGCGATTGACGCACGGCAGAGGAGATATCCAAATGAACAACCGTACAGTTACAAACCCTTCGAGGAATCGGGCGAATCATACACTTGGAACCCGGAGGCCAAGGCTGGTCTCAAGGATTACAACCTCTTTGACTTGAGCATCTAAGTCTCAGGGCTTGTCATTTCTTTTTGAGGATATTTTGAAGGAAACATCTCTGTGGAAAATCCAACCAAAATTCTGGCGATGCATCCGGGTATGCAAGGCCTATTCCCCGCAAGGCCTGATCGCTGGGAGTTTATCAATACCGAGGGCAATGTTGACCAGGCAATCGCGGATGTGGGAAGTAGCGTCGAGATCCTCCTCTCGGCAAGCATTGAAAAACTCGACAAAGAGATGCTTGACCGGTTTTCAAATCTCAAAATGATTGCATCCATTTCTGCCGGATTTAGCAATATCGATCTAGATGAATGCAGAGTTCGGGAAATTGCTGTTACGAATGCCCCTGGATTAAACGCCGGCGATGTCGCCGATGTTGCTGTAACGATGTTAACATCATTGCTTTTGAACATTCCGCAAAACCATCAATATATCATGTCGGATCAATGGATCACCAAGAGCGGCCCTATTCGGCATTCAGTGCGCAATATGCCCATCGGCATTGTTGGACTGGGTTCGATTGGCAAGGAGGTTGTAAAACGCCTTGAGCCATTCGGCGTCGATATCAAGTGGTGGGGACCAAACCCAAAAACCGAAATTTCCATTCCTTACGTCGCGTCGTTGAGTGAACTGGCGCAACAAAGTCGCGGCTTGGTCGTGTGTTGCCGCCCTGATCAGTCCACACACCATCTGATAGACGAAAAACTGCTTGATCAACTCGGCAGTGATGGCGTGATCGTGAACGTTTCGAGAGGAACTGTCGTTGATGAACAGGCGCTAATTGCAGCTCTAAGATCAAAGCGAATAGGTGGCGCTGGGCTTGATGTATTCGATCCTGAACCGACGAACAGTTCCAGATGGGTTGACGTACCCAATATAATCCTATCCCCGCATCAGGGCGGAACCACTTTTGAAACGCTGTTTGCACAAGCGCAATTGACACAAAACAACATAGAGAATTTCCTGGATGGAAAACCGCTAGTTACCAGTGTTTTCTAAATGTCCGCTTTTGCGCTCAAAGCCGACACTAGAAACTTAGTGCAAATCGCCCCCAACCTTCAATCAATCGGGATAGCCGGGCTCTCCACGGCAATCATCGTCCAGTTCGCCGTCGTCATTATAGCCGTCGCAATTGTCATCCTTGTCGATGAAATAGCCTGCTGCTGCTCCGGCCGCGGCGCCAATGGCTGCGCCTTTTAGGGCATCATCCGTGTCGCCGGTTACCGCGCCAATAATCGCACCTGTGGCCGCACCGGCTGCCGCGCCTTCGCCGGCATAGTTCCCGGCACAGGCGGTAAGGGATATCGCTGACACTATGGTGATCGAGAGGATTGATAGCTTTTGTGCAAATGATCTCATAACCAAACTCCTGAAAAACCTGCCCCCGTCGGATGGTAATAAACACGATGGTCTCATTCTGATTGCTGAACAGCGAAGGTTTTTCGGATGAAAGGCGCTCAAGTTACGATGATCACCGCAAACCGGCACGGCAGGCCCGCTAGGCTTTCCTACATAAGCCGCGTTGTGATATTATTTGGCGGCTCTTTCTCATCTTTGAATATTGACCATTGGCCCCGCTTTTAAGGCCTATAGCGAGGGTGTGATTTGTGTGAACTTTGAAATGGATCCTGCGGCCAAAAAACTCTTAAAGGACTATGTGCATGTTGTGAACTTCGTCTCCGTTTGTTCCGAGCCGATGTCCAAAAAAACAGCACCTAAGCGCTGCAATCCGTTTGACACATATCCGCCTCTTCATCCTCTAATTCTATCTGGATCGTAATATGGTGGATCGCAAAACGCTTTTTCATCGCGGTCTGAACATCGGCGAGAAATCCTTTGCCCGGATGACCGCCAGGGATAATCAGATGGGCCGTCATCGCATTTTCACTCGTGCTCATCGGCCAGATATGCAGATCATGCACCGTCTCTACCCCGGGAAGTTCCGAAAGCGCATCCAGCACCTCTTCCGCATCAATGCCTCGCGGTACCCCGGCCAATGACATGCGCACGGCTTCGGTCAACAGGCCCCAGGTGCTCCAGAAGATCAGTGCAACGATGAACAGGCTGATCAGCGGATCAATCCAGTTTTTACCGGTATAGAATATCGCTATGCCGCCAATGACAACGCCCGCCGAAACAGCGGCATCGGCCATCATATGCAAAAATGCGCCGCGGATATTTATGTCTTCCTTCTGACCGCGCATGAACAGCATTGCGGTCCCGAAGTTAATCACGATGCCGATGGACGCTACAATGATAACCGTTTGCGAAGCTACTGCCTGAGGGGCATTAAACCGCTCTATCGCTTCCCAAGCAATCGCCCCACAGGCAACCAACAGAAACAAGCCGTTTAGTAGGGCGGCCAATATCGACGATCCGCCAAGGCCATAGGTAAATTGCTTGCTGGGGGGCTTTTTAGCGAGTTCCGCTCCGGCCCATGCGACCGCCAACCCCAGTACATCAGACAAATTATGCCCGGCATCAGCAAGCAGCGCCATGGAGCCGGAGAGGAGGCCATAAATAACCTCGATGATGATGTAGATGGTATTGAGCGCTATGCCGAAGGCGAAGGCACGGCTGAAATTTGTAGGCATATGGCCGTGCGGGCCGTGGCGATCATGGTGGCTGTGAGAGATATGCCCGTGATGGTGATGATGGCCGGACATCTGCGCTCCGATAAATTACTCAATGGCTGCTTGCCATTAAATACACAGATTTATCAGAGCGGTCTATGATTATTATTCAATGTTTTCTGTATGTTATATCATTCATGCGAGATGTGATCTCGCGATCAATCGACAATCAGGCCAATCGCGAGATAGATGATGATCGCAGAACCAAAGCCAAAGATGGTTGCAAGTACAAAGATGATCCGCAGAAGATTGGCATCCATACCGCTCCAATTTGCAAGACCGGAGCATACGCCCATCAGCTTGCCATTGGCTTTGTCGAGTTTAAGTTTGTTTTTCATAGGGCTATTTTTCCGTTTGTTTGATGAAATAGGTTCGGGCCAGCTGGTGGGTTTGTTTTTGTCTGACATTAGATCACCAAGGAACCGGCGTTGTTGATCGCTGGAGCGATACTGGCGCTGACAAAAATTGCGGCGGAGAAAAGAGCGGCGAAGCCAGCGAGAAATTTATTTTGTAGGTCGTAGGTCATGATATTTCCTTTCAGGGGGTTGGGAGTAAAGTTAGATTACAAGAGAACCGGCATTGTTGATCGCTGGTCCAACGCTGGCACCAATAAGAACACTGGCTGAAACGATGGCGGCGAAAGCGGCGGCGATATTGTTTGATACATTCGTGAACATTTTGATTTCCTTCTAATTTAAAAACTGGGCTTCGCGGTTGTGTTAGCGAAGATGTCTCATACACTGCACAGGCCGTGCCAGTTTTAAGATATTTTTATTTTTCAGCTACTTAGTCGGTATTAGCTGTGAACGTCAAATTCTGTAAAACCGATATGTGGTGTTTTTTACCAACTTTTAGCATTTTATGAATGAAAAATGAACAGCGACGACGGCGGGGGCGAATTTCCTTCTCATTATATCGCTGCAAGGCTAGACAGGATGGCCTGTCATGACGATCTCCCGCCTCACTTTACAAAATTTTCGGAACTATCCGCAGCTGCGCCTGGAAACCACGCCGGGCTTTGTAGTGCTCAGTGGCGATAATGGTGCGGGAAAGACCAATATATTAGAGGCAGTATCACTCTTATCGCCCGGCCGCGGGCTAAGACGCGCCTCCATAAAGGATATGGCCAACGAGGAAAGCAGCGGCGATTTTGCGGTGGCGGCAGAGCTAGGCGACATTCAACTGGGAACCGGCACCAGCATGGAATATCCGGAACGCCGCAAAACGCGGGTTAATGGAGCCGCCGTGCCGACTAATGATTTGGCGCAATGGCTGTCTATATTGTGGCTAACTCCTGCTATGGACCGACTATTCATGGAAGGCGCATCTGGACGGCGGAATTTTCTCGACCGGTTGGTAACGGCCCTGGAACCGGAACATGCCAGAAACTGCACGCGCTATGACGCTGCAAGGCGGGAGCGTAACCGGCTATTGGCAGACGAATATATGCCGGACAGCGAATGGCTGGATGCGCTAGACGCACAACTAGCCGGATTTGGCAGCGCTGTTGCCGAGGTCCGCTTTCGCATCACGGAGGCCTTGAATGCTGCGCTGGCGATCACCTACGATGGGCTGTTTGCGTCGGCAAAGCTCCATCTCGACGACAAACAACAACGCAGCGAACAGGCGCTGCTCGAGGCGCTTCGGGCGAACCGTCAGGCAGATCGCAGAGCTGGCAGAACTTCGACTGGGCCACACCGGGCGGATTTGACCGTCTTTCACCGCGCCAAAGATCAGGCGGCTGAGAAATGCTCCACCGGTGAACAAAAAGCTCTGCTGTTTTCGATCATATTGGCCCATGCCGATCTCATCACCGAACAGAGGGGAAGCCGTCCTATCTTGTTGCTCGATGAAGTCGCAGCCCATCTCGACCCGCAGCGCCGAGCAGCGCTTTTCAGCAAGCTGGAGGAAAAGGGCGGGCAAGTCTGGCTGACCGGCACGGAACCGGGGCTCTTTGAAGACGTCCCCGATGATGCGTTGCATTTTCAGGTAGCGGGCGGCACGGTTACAAAGCGTTAACCATCAAACTTAGCGGTCGGTTCTTCTTTTTCCGGCAGCTAATGAAATATGCAGATTGAGCAACAGAAGCGCGCAACGCGATCACTGACAAAGCTCGGCCGTTCAGTAGTGCCAATCCTGCTTGCGTTGCAGGCCGTGATTTTCCCAGTCCTATCCTGAATGACTGGGATAAGAGCCTGCCAATCATCATCAAAACTAGTCCGCAGATTCCCAGCCGACTGATTTAATTAGAGAATTGCTGGACAGCGTCGGCAGCTGACGGCAAATTGATTCCGCACCATCTGTGCCGGAGCCGATGACGATGAATGATAATCCTCCCACCTGTCTTGTCATATTAGCGGGCGGCCAATCCCGCCGGATGGGTAAGGATAAAGCCAAAATCTCGCTGGGTGGGGAGCGACTTGTCGATCGGGCAATTGCGCGATACCGCCCGCTTGTCGACCGGATATGGCTCTCGGCGGCCAGTGATTTTGATACCGGCATTGATATCATCACCGATGATCCTGACGCACCGGGCGGGCCGGTTGGCGCGATTTATACGATAGCCGCTCATTTGCCGATACTCTGTCCCGAAGCCATTGGCTTTGTCACAATACCGGTGGATGCGCCCTTTGCTCCCGATAATCTTATCGGACGGCTCAGCGCAGTGCCGGGCTGTGCGGCAGCGCAGGGGCCGGAACGTTTGCACCCAGTCTTTGGCTATTGGCGCTGCGATATCGTCAACAGCGTGCGCGGAACCCATGAAATCGGCGAGCAGTCCCCTTCCCTGCATTGGCTGACACGGCAATGCGATGCACAATTGGTAGAATGGCCGGACGAAGCGATGTTCATGAATATCAATACACCGGAAGACCTCGCCGAGGCCGAAACCCAAATATAAAAGCCGGCGCATGAGGGGATGCACCGGCTCCTATTTTCGCCAAAGGCGAGAAATCTTTCATCCGCTTATTTGAGGCGGCGCAATTCTTTCTTGGTCAATGTTGTCATCAACTTGCCATCCGTATTGGACAGGGTTTCAGCCTGAACGCGGCGCACTTTGCCCTTGTAGATAACCAGCACGTCGCCGTCTGCCGTTACGCGGTTGACTTTGGCAACACTGGATCCAGAGGCGTCATAGAGGCGATCATTACGCTCTACGTCTGCGGCGAAAGCGGCAGGAGCGGTCAAAGAAAGGGCAGCCGCTGTGAGGATTATTGAAGCAAATTTGTTCATGGTTAGTCTCCATTCAGGTTTGGGGAGGTTGCCAGGCCAATGTATTGACATAAAAGTAAGTTGCAATGTGAAATGTTGCACCCGCGAGTTGCATTTTTGCAATTGACTTGCACTTATCGCAATTTCCCGATTCAGGTAATAATGTTGCGTGGGGGCCTTCAACTATGCCATCCTCACGAAAATCAGCTTTGTTATGGGGAAATTTATGAAACGTTTCGGTATCTTGTTCGCCCTCGCGGCCCTGCCCTCTGCGGCCTTTGCGCAAGACGCGCAGGAGGCAAAGATACTGGAGGGAATTGATGCCCGCTATGATGAAACCGCCAGCGTTGCCCGCCAAATCTGGGAATGGGCAGAAGTTGGCTATCAAGAAGAAAAAGCAAGCGCCCTGTTGCAACAGAATCTGCGCGCTCAAGGGTTTAAGATAACAACCGGCGTCGCAGAAATTCCCACTGCATTCGTGGCCGAATATGGCAAGGGTGGACCGGTAATCGCTATATTGGCCGAATATGATGCTCTGCCCGGGATCAATCAGGATGCGGTGGCTACACGATCCCCGATCGCTGGCAAGACCGCGGCCCATGCATGCGGCCATAACCTGTTCGGTGCCGGATCATTGGAAGCCGCCATTGCCGTCAAGAAATGGCTGGATGAAACCGGAACACCGGGCCGCGTTCGGCTCTATGGAACCCCGGCAGAAGAAGGTGGCAGCGGAAAAGTCTATATGGTCCGCGCAGGATTATTTGATGATGTCGACTTCGCCCTGCACTGGCATGGCGATGACGAAAATTCGGCCGCCGCCCGTACCACTCTGGCCAATCGCTCTGCCAAGTTTCGGTTCCGCGGTGTATCTGCTCACGCCGCTGGTGCGCCCGAAAAAGCGCGTTCAGCGCTTGATGGCGTGGAAGCATTTAACCTGATGATCAACATGATGCGCGAACATGTTCCGCAGGACGCTCGGATTCATTATGTTATCACCGAAGGCGGTACAGCGCCCAATGTAGTGCCCGATTTTGCCGAAGTCTTTTACTATGTCCGCCACCCTGATCCAGATGGCGTTGATGCGATTTGGAAACGGCTGGAAGACGCCGCTCGCGGAGCAGCCCTTGGCACCGGCACCAAAGTGGATTGGGAAGTCATTCACGGCAACAACCCCCTTTTGGTCAACGAACCACTAGCCAAGATGATGGACACCAAGCTACGTCAGGTCGGCGGAATCAGCTACACTGCCGAAGAGCAGAAATTTGCCGAAGGCATTTATGCCAGCTTTGACAGTCCGAAACTGAAACTCGGCAGTGAGTCCGAAATTCAACCCTATGATGTAACCTTGGGCTATGGCTCAACAGATGTCGGCGATGTGTCTTATGCTACGCCAACAGTTGGCCTGAGCACCGCAACATGGGTTCCTGGCACCTCTGCGCATAGCTGGCAGTCCTCTGCGGCAAGCGGCATGTCAATCGGTTTCAAAGGAACGCAGGCAGCGGCCAAAACGCTAACTCTTGCCGCGATTGAGCTTTATACCAATCCGGAATTACGCAAAGAAGCGAAGGCTGAATTCGATAAAGCGCGCGGCCCCGATTATAAATATAAATCCCTGCTCGGTGACCGCGATCCACCGCTGGACTATCGCAAATAGAAATTTGTGATTCGTTCAGCTTTCTTACCAATTTGCTGACAGTTTATACGGCTTATACACTGAATCGATAAAAAACCGGTCGGATTTTCGTGCCCAAAATGCTGTGCGCTATAGATTTGATTTTCAACGCGCCTAGCATGACATCGCATAGGTGGCATGCTGTAGGAAAGCGCTATCTTCTTTAGATATGCGCTTTGGGAATGGACATCGACAATGCTGAGGCATGGTCCGTGAAATTAAGCGCGCAGCGATCCAGGAAAACACCAATTTCATCCATGTCATGCTTGACAATATCATCACCGGGCGGGCTGATCTTAGTATCATCCGGAAAAGTGCCATAGCCCGCCAAAAGACTGTGCCAGCTAATGGGGCTGTAAAATTTGCTGATGCCGAGGTTCGCGATTTCCGCACTCAGGTCTCCGCCCGTGTACCAGCAGGTCAGTATAGATTTCAAATCATCTGAAAGATTGTGGTTGCCCCGGCTGGCAGCCCAATAATCAATCCCATCGACATCTTCCCGGCGATTCACCTTATAGTGACAGATAATATAATCGCGGATACCTTCGTAACGGGCCGCAATGTCAGCGTTGAAACTATCGCGATGTTGCGGGGTGAACGCACCAGCCTCAAACGATTCGATAAATTGTTCTACCGTTGCCATAACAATATGCAGAGCGGTTGCTTCCAGCGGTTCGAGGAACCCTTGAGACAAACCAATGGCCAGGGCGTTATGTGACCAGCTGTTGCGCACACGGCCCACCCGCATTTTCAGATGCCGCGCTTCGCCCTGATCGTCGACGCCAAGATGCTGGCGCAGTTCAAGTTCTGCCGCCGCTGCATCAATATGGTCAGAGGAATAGACATAGCCATTGCCGGTGCGGGTCGTTAGCGGAATGTCCCACACCCAACCGGCCGAGAGGGCCGTCGCCTTGGTTTGGCTGGGCAAGGGGGCCTGCTCTGCGCGAGCAGTCGGCATGACCACCGCGCTGTCGTTGAACAGATTATCAGAGAAAGACAGAAACGGCTCTTCCAAGGCACCATTGAACAGGACTGCCCGGAAACCGCTGCAATCGAGGAAGAAGTCGCCGGTGATGCGGGAACCATCTTCGGCGATTAACCCGCTGATATCGCCATTTTCGTCGCGTTCGACAGTGTCGATCCTGCCTTCAATATGTCTGACACCAAGATTGCCGGTCGCATGACCAGCCAAAAAGGCGCCAACTTTATGCGCATCGAAATGATAGCCGTAAGTGGGATCAAATGGAAAATTCTGAGGCGCTATGGGCGCTTTGTTTGTCGCCGCCAAAAGAGCGGGTAGAAAGAAACGATCAGGATGGGCCACAACATCCCGTCCGGTCCGTCGTGCTCGTGTATTATAGAAAAACTGCGCGGCGCTGTGGTTGTCCAGCGGGGTCGGAAAAGGATGAAAGTAACTTTCATAGCCCGGGCGATCGGACCAGCCGTGAAAGCCAATACCGTTCTTGTAGGTGGCATCACAGGCAGGCATCCATTCGCTTTCAGCGATGCCAAGCCGGTCAAAAAAGGCTTTCAATTGCGGCGTGGAACCTTCGCCCACACCGATTATGCCGATATCCTTGCTTTCAATCAGCGTGACCTTCGCGCCGCGGTCACCCCATTGGTCTGCCAGCAAGCAGGCCGCCATCCATCCCGCTGTCCCGCCGCCCAATATGACGAAATCTTTGGCTGCGGGATCGGTCATGGCATTCTGATGCTCAGTTTAGCGCGCTGGCGTTAAACGGATGGCAAAGCCGCCGCCTGGTGCGATGCGCAGTGGTAGCTTGACCTTAGCCGTCACCTTGCGGCTTTCGATCGCAATATCATGGCGTGCGGTGGTCCGGTAATCGGCCTTATCGCCATCGCGCCAGATCGTCGCAACATAGTCTGTGCCTTCTGGCAGAAAGGATAAATCGACCGCTATGTCACGCGCCTCTTCATCGGTAACGCCGCCGATATACCAGTCATCGCTCGCTTTGTCCTTGCGTGCGATAACCGCATAATCACCCACTTCGCCCGAGAGTGTTTTTGTCTCGGACCAGTCGACGGGTACTTGTTCGAGGAACGCCAGCTCTTTCGGATATTTGGCCAGATTTTCGGGCAGGTCCGCCGCCATTTGAATGGGCGAATAGACCACCACATAAAGCGCCAACTGCCGCGCCAGCGTTGATTCCAGATCACGACCACCACGCCCTTTGAGCGAGAATACACCCGGCGTATAATCCATCGGGCCGGACAGCATCCGAGTAAAAATCATCGTCGGTACATGATCTGGCCCGTTACCCGGTTCACCCCATGCCTGATATTCCATACCCCGCGCGCCTTCCCGGCTCACCCAATTGGGATAAGTCCGGCGCAAGCCAGTATCCTTGATCGGTTCATGCGGGTTAACGGCGACTTTATGCTTGGCGGCGGTTTCCACGACTTTCATGTGATGGCGGACCATCGCCTGCCCATCATGCCATTCAAAGCGTTCCTCATCGGCACTGTCACCGGGCGCGATAATCCCGCCAGCATCGGCCACATAGCCTGTCTTCACCGCATCAATACCGAGCTTTTCATAAAGCGCCATCGCATCGTCCAGTTGCGCTTCATAAACTTTGATATTGCCGCCGGTCTCATGATGGCCGATCAGTCGCACGCCCTTTTCGCGAGCATAATCACTCAGCCCCTTGATGTCGAAATCAGGATAGGTTTCGGTGAAGGAATAGTCGCGGCCATTGCCAAACCAATTGCCATCCCAACCCTTGTTCCAGCCTTCCACCAGCACGCCGCGGAAACCATGTTTGGCGGCAAAGTCGATATAGCGTTTGGTATTGGCCGTGGTCGCGCCATGTTTTTCACCGGAAGCCCAGCTGGCCGTGTCGAGATGCATTTCCCACCAGACACCGATATATTTAAACGGTTCCACCCAGCTCATATCCCCGAGTTTATTGGGTTCGTTGAGGTTAAGTTCCAGATCGCTGTCATATAATTTTGCCGCATCGTCAGCGATACGGATGGTGCGCCAGGGCGTGTTAAATGCGCCCGCATGGGTGACCCGCGCATCGCGGCTGGAAGGGGCCAAAGTAGAACGAAAACGCCGCCCTTCAATCCGCTTCAACCACATACCGGAATAGTCGACGAGAGCCGCTTCGTGAAAAGACAAATGCGTACCGTCAGCCAGCTTCATGGTGATCGGTGTGTGAGCCGACGAAACACTGTCAATTGAGGTTTCGTGGTAGAGATATTCGTAGCGGTTCCAATCGCCAGCAGGCGTCCACCAGGATTTACCTTCTTGCGCAATCACAAATTCGGTATTTTCGTCGGCAATATTCCATGCCTTGCCGTCGGTCCGTGCGGGAAACTCATAGCGAAATCCGATACCGTCGTTGAACACCCGAAACCGGATGGTCATAGGACGCTTGGTTGTTTCTTTGTCGCCGCCCATGTCGTGAACTTTGACGGCCAGTTCATTATGACGATCCACCACGGTCGTGCGTTCGCCCCAAGGCAGCTCCCACTGGGCATCAACCGTTTTGGTTTCAGCACCATCAAATGCAAAACCCCGTGCCATCGGGATGGCATCGGTGAACTGAAAGCCCATTTGCGACGGCGCAATAATCGCTGCGCCATTCTTTGCCACACCATATTGCACACGGCCTTCGCCATTGATCATCACCGAAACGGTGATTTGGCCGTTAGGAGAGGTCGCGGAGGCAAGATCTTCTGCCAAAGCCGGAGTGGACAGAAACGCTACGATCAACAGCAGGACATTGCGGAGGGGGGTTTTGACCACATTCATTCTCCTTGATTTTTGGACAACATGATGCCGGAATAGGCGGGCAAGTTGCTATTTGTGGCTTCATTCACCGAATGGATCAAAACGCCCTCTTCTGCTTTCCATGTCAGATCAAAAGGGCCCATGTTAAACGCACAGACCAGCGTTTCACCGCCAACTTCGCGTTCAAAGACCAACAGATCACCATCGGCTTGCAGGATGGTCAATCCGCCGGACTGCAAAGCTTCGTGGTTTTTGCGCAACTGGATCAGTGCCCGGGTCAGATTTAGTAGCGATGACGGATCATCAGTCTGCACGTCGACGGCTAACGCATTATGATCAACGGACACAGGTAACCACGGCTGGACTTCCGAAAACCCGCCGTGAAGCGCGCCCGACTGCCATGGCATGGGCGTCCGTGCGCCATCGCGACTGAGCGTCAATGGCCAGTTGGCTATGGCCTCAGGGTCCTGCAGATCATCAAAGGCAATATCGACCTGTGTCAGTCCGAGTTCTTCGCCCTGATAGATGATGATCGTGCCGCGCAGCGCGACCAGCAGCAATATCTTCATCCGGGCGAATGCATCAGCATATTCCGGAGCGACCCAACGTGAAACGGCACGCGGGGCATCGTGATTTTCAAACGCCCAGCTGGGCCAGCCCACGCCCGGAATATCTGGCCATTGCTCGACCGCCTCCCGCACAAGGCGGGGTGTCAAAGCATCGGCGTAGAGAAAGTTAAAACCATAGGCGCTGTTGAGATGGGTGTCATCGGCTGTGAATAATTTCATCTCGCGCTCGGCATCATCGCCGCCAACTTCGGCGACGGTGAAACAGCCTTCATATTCGTTGGTAAGCGCGCGGATGCGCTCGATAAATACCGGAATATCAGGATGCGACTGGTTGTAGAGCCGTTGTTGAAAATCAAACGAGCGCGTGCGTTTCTTGTTCGACTGCTGTGCAGGAGGATTGTCCCGCAATTCCGGATCATGCATCGCAAAATTCAGTGCATCGATGCGAAAGCCATCGACGCCGCGATCAAGCCAAAAGCGGCCGACACCAAGCAACGTATCCTGCAATTGGGCATTATGCCCGTTAAGCTGCGGCTGGCTCGACAGGAAATTGTGCAGATAATATTGCCCGCGCCGGGCATCCCAGGTCCATGCTGGACCGCCAAAGACAGACTGCCAGTTGGATGGGGGTGAGCCATCGGGCTTGGCATCGGCCCAGACATACCAGTCGGCCTTTGCATTATCCTTGCTACTGCGGCTTTCGGCAAACCATGCATGTTGATCGGATGTGTGTGAATAGACTTGATCAATCGTGACGCGCAAATTCAGCTCATGCGCCCGCTTTATAAGAGCATCAAAATCGTCCAGATTGCCAAAGATGGGATCGACATCGCAATAATCGGCAACGTCATAGCCGAAATCCTTCATCGGTGATTTGAAAAAGGGCGATAGCCAGATCGCATCCACGCCAAGTTTGGCGACATAATCGAGATGTGCCGTAACACCAGCGAGATCGCCAATGCCATCGCCATTGCTATCGGCAAAGCTGCGCGGATAGATTTGATAAATGGTCGCGCCCTTCCACCAGGGGGTGGAGGTTTCGGGATCAATTTCAGTCATCTTCTTCAGTTTCTGGAGCACGTGTTCACTTCTTGTCCTGGGGAGCGGCTTGGCATATTGCATAACCAAGCGGAGGGAGGTTGATGGAAACCGATCCGGGCGCGGAAACGGCGGCTGGGCATTGTTCGATCAAGGTCAAAAAGCTGATCGAGTTGATGCCGACTTCGACATTTTGGTTGATCGGCTGATTAGTCATATTGAGCATGACGAAGGTTTCGGTTCCGTTATCATCTCCGCGGGTAAAGGCGAGCAGACCGGGCTTCTCGTTGCTGGCGCGGAGCTTGGTTCGGCCGTAGCGCAATTGCGGCGTCTGTTTCCTTATCTCGCTAAGCTGGGCAATTAACCGATACAGCGGATGCTGATCATCGAAATTGGCGACAGCAGTGGTTGCATCAGTGCCGATCAAACGGTTGTCATTATAACTGGCGACTTGACTGGGGAACATGTCCTCACGCGCCGCCTGATCTCCGCCGTCGCCAACAAAACCCTGTTCATCGCCGGAATAGATTGTGGGTACACCGCGTGTGGTCATCAGCAGCACATGAGCCAGCGAAATGCGCGCCAGCCGCTCCTCTTCGCTGGCATCGGGATAAGCTTTATCGAGCATATGCGCTATCCGGCCCATATCGTGATTGCCAAGGAAGGTTGGCAGTTGGCGAGCCGTAGCTTCGCCGCCCGCATAGAGGACATCTCCATCAATCAGCTTGCCAAAAAGATGGGTTCCCGCTTTGCCCGTCAGCATATCGTGCGCCGCTACCTGAAAGGCGAAATCCAGCACCGTTGGCAGCTCGTCGCGCTTGGTAAACTGGGCGAGAAAACCGGGATCGACTTCATGGGCATAGACTTCGCCAAATATATGAAAATTGGGGATGCCCTTGGCTTTAGCCCGTTCCATCATTGCGGGCGTGAAACGGGTCCAGAATTCGGGGTTCACATGTTTGGCGGTATCAATGCGAAAGCCATCAATGCCGTACTTGTCGATCCAGTTACCGAATATTGCGATAAACCCGTCTATTACGCGCGGGTTTTCCGTCATCAGATCATCAAGGCCGACAAAATCACCATAGCGCGATGATTCCCCTTCAAATGTCGTATCACCGCGATTGTGATACCAGATCGGATCGTTGAGCCACGCGGGGACCTTGATATTTTCTTCGCCTGCTGGCGTTACCGGTGTGTAAGCATAGGCCGGATCAGTCAGCTTGGCGAAGTTTTCAGCCGTCATCACTGTATCGCCTGCAAATCCCTCATTGATCACAGCACCCTCCACACCGCCTTTGCGAAGATAGGGATAATCGGCCTTGCTGCGATAAGTGCATTCCTTCTGGCCTTCGCACTCTTTGGGGTAGAGGACATCCGCCGTGTGATTGGCAATAATGTCCATATAGACTTTCATCCCCCGCGCATGGGCGGCGTCAACAAAAGCGCGGAACTCGTCATTGGTACCGAAATGCGGATCGACCTGGGTAAAGTCGGTCACCCAATAGCCATGATAGCCGGCGCTTTCGTTGCCAGGCGTACCCTGAACAGGCTTGTTCTTGAAGATCGGTGCAAACCAAATGGCCGTGACGCCAAGCCCCTGAATATAATCCAGCTTTTCGGTCAGTCCTTTCAGATCACCGCCATGATAAAAGCCTTTATGCGTTGGATCATAGCCGGATTTCAATCGTCCGCCTTCGATCCCTGCCGCATCATTTTGCGGATCACCATTTTCAAAGCGATCCGGCAGCACGAAATAGATAACTTCATCTTCGGGTAGACGAGTTCTGACATCGTCCAGCGCGACGGCAGTTTCGCCTGTGCCATAGACTGGGGTATCTTGCGCCTCAGCCTGTCCGCAACCGCTCAAAAGCGATACCGAAAGGGCGAGACCAGCAGCCAAGGAAATTTTTGTCTTCATCATGCTACGATCCTGTTGGTTGGGGAGGATATCTGTTCAGCGGCGCAGTGGTGCGCGATATAGTCACCATGATCCGGCATACGCGACGCGACGGTCGTGGCATGTTGTCCGGCGAGCTTCAGAAACTCACCCAAATCTTTCTCGCTGAGCTGATCGGCGAGCGGATGATAGCCTTCAGGCATGATCCCTTGTCCGATCAGAACTTGCAGCCAGCCGGCTTCGGTAAACAATTCCTCATGCTCTCTTATGATCCGGCCATTGGCCTCGAAAAGCGCGATTTTGTGGGCAAGGCTATCGGGAATTTCGGCGTCGCGGACCGCCTGCCAAAATGGTTCGCTCCGGCCATTGGCGTGATAATGCAAGACTAGGAAATCGCGAATACGCTCCCATTCAAAATCAGTCTGGCGGTTATACTCCGCTATTTCCGCCTCAGCGAGATGATCGCCGGGAAGCAATTGTAACAGCCGGGCAATGGCGGATTGGATGAGATGGATGCTGGTCGATTCCAACGGCTCCATAAAGCCTGCGGACAGGCCAAGTGCCACACAGTTTTTTACCCAGGCACGCTTGCGTTTACCGGTAGTGAACTGCAATTGCCGTGGGTCGCCCAAAGCAGCGCCGTCCAAATTTTCGAGCAGGATCGAGGTGGCCTCATCATCCGAAATGTGGGCGCTGCTATAAACGTGCCCGTTCCCGGTGCGATGCTGGAGCGGAATGCGCCATTGCCAACCCGCCTTGCGTGCCGATGATTTTGTATAGGGCGTCAACGGCTCAGATGCTTCGCAAGGCACTGCAACTGCTCGATCACAAGGCAACCAATGACGCCAGTCGTCATAGCCCGCGTTTAAGGCTCCTTCGATCAGAAGACCGCGAAAGCCCGAACAATCGATGAAAAAATCCCCTTCGATCGCCTGTCCGGATTCCAGACGCAGTGATTGGATAGAACCATTTTCGGGATTTTGCGCAACCTCAGCAATTAGGCCTTCGATACGTTTGACACCGTTCGCCTCGGCATATTGCCGCAGAAACTTTGCATAAAGCCCGGCGTCAAAATGATAGGCATAAGCCACACCGCTCGGAAGCTGGCCCGGCTGTTCCTCGACGCGGGCAAACCGGTTTTGATCGGCGGCAACAGCGCAAGGGCTTGCGGCCCATAGATCATTGACCATGCCGCCTTTCAGGGCGCGCAGCCAATAGTGATGATAGCCGACAAGTCCGAGCTGCCGGCCCATATTGCCAAAGGCATGAATATAGCTCTGGCCGTCGCCGCCCCATCCATCAAACTGGATACCAAGTTTGAAACTGCCTTGGGTCGCGGCGACAAAAGCGTTTTCATCAATACCAAGGCCTTGATTGAAAAGCCGGATTTGCGGGATGGTCGCTTCACCGACACCGATCGTCCCGATAGCATCGGATTCTACCAACGTAATGTTGGCCTGTTTGCCAAGGAAGCGGCTGAGCGCTGCCGCTGCCATCCAGCCAGCGGTCCCGCCGCCGGCAATGACAAAATTCTGCATTGCCGCCTCCCTCATCCAGTTGTTACACCGCTATGCCAACTGCCGGATCCATTCACAACGCCCGTTCAAGCTTGGGCATTATCAACCGATCCGGCCATCGACATTATCAGAATTTGAACGACGCACCGATAAGGAAACGGCGGCCATAAATCTGATGATCGATAACTTTCAAACGCGTACCGTCACCGTCAATCGATGCAAAACGTTCATCGGTCAGGTTCTGTGCCTGCAGATAAAAGGACAGGCCTTCCAGTGCGCTACCTTCCTGGAAGTCATAGCCGATTTGAGCATCGATAATGGTTTCCGGCAAAGCCAGCCGGCGGGTCAAGTTACCACCAAAGCCACTGAAATCTGCTAAAAACCTCGACCGATAACGTGCGCTCGCACGAGCATTAAAGCCCCATTTTTCGAAGAAAATCGTGCCATTAGCCGTCCATTTGGAATAGCCGGGGATATCATCAATATCCCCATTGGCGTCTTCGACCTTGCTTTCTGTATAGCCGACACCGCCAGTCACACCAAAGCCGTCCAGTGCCTCAGTTATATTATTGAACGGCAGAGTAATCGCCAGTTCACCGCCATAAAAATCACCACCGCCAGTATTAACTGCCCGCTCAAGCAAGCCGATAGGTGTGTCGATTGGGAGGTTTTGCGGGAGCGGCAGGCCGGTAAAATCAAATGGCTGCTTGCTGCGATCAATATAGCTGACAATATCTTTGTAGAAGAGTTGCAAAGAAATCACCGCCGACTGACCAAAATATTTTTCAAAGTTCAGATCAATCCCATTCGCACGATAGGGCCTTAGAAAAGGATTGCCGCCTGATCCATCGAGAAACACGCCGGCAGGATCCGTTTCATTGCGACCATATTCCAGCGAAACCTTCATATCATCAATCCGTGGTCGCTGAACCTGACGCGCAGCGGCAAAGCGGATGATGAAGTCGCTGTCGAAACGAAGCGAGAGGTTCAAACTGGGAAGGACGTCCCAATAGCTGTCACCCAATGTGCGGTCAGAACGCACACCATCGGCAAAAGTCGGTCCGCTTGATTCCTGATCGGTATTGATCGCCTGCACCCCGAAATTACCGGTCAGTGTGGCGTTGCTAAATTCCTGCTCGATATCCGCCTGCAGATACATGGTCAGTATATCTTCACTAACTGAATATGCTTTGGCGAAAACATCCGGCACATTATTGGGCTCGAGTACCAATACGCCATCGTCAATCAACTGGCGGGCATCATAGCTCACAATGGGTCCAAGGCCGAGATAGTCCAGATTGGTTGGTCGCAGCAGCGCATCCTGGGGAATGGCAGTCTGTAAAGCACCACCAGCAAGACGTACCAGAGACTCGTCCGGTGTCAGGCTCTTGTCGCGATCCGTATAGTTGAGGCCGAATTTGACCGCTTTGATGAAACCGCCATCAAATTCCTTTTCCACACCCACACGATATTGCTTGAGCTCGTCTTCGACGATGCGATTGTTGTAATAACCAGCCTGCGGAACCACGCCGCCGCCCCAACCCAAAGGATCGGTTAAGAAGATCGCGCTGGGATCGCTATAATCCAGGGACGGATTAAATGTCGTACCCGTACGGCCAGATTCAACGCCGATGGTTGCCGAGGCACCATTGCCCGTATCATCTCCGTTGAAACCGGTGCCCGAATAGCTTTCGATACTCAGTTCATTGCGATCGGTTTTGGAATAGCCAATATCGATAAAGGCTTTCCAACCGTCATCGCCTTCATAGGTCGCGTTGTAGCCGAAAGAATAGAGATCGGCCTTGCGTTGAAAAATATCGTTGCGAATAACGCCGCGGACATTTTCAAATGTAGCGGCTGTCGCAAAACCATCCGTAACCGTGGCTGTGCTGGGGTCACCGGTTGTTCCAAATCCACCGCCAAAGGCGAGAGGCAATTCGATACCACGCTTTGATTGGTCATCGTTGAAATTCGAATAAAAGCCGTCAAACGTCATCATGACGGTGTCAGATGGTTTATACTGCAAGGTACCGTTGATACCGAAGCGTTTCAATTCCGTCGACGTTACGAATGATTTCGAGCCACCAATTACAAATGGTGCAGCCGCAGATCCATCGCCTGCATAGCCCCAGGCGTTAAATTCCTGCAGCTGATAAGGCTCGTCGACATAGGCGGCGGCGATTGCGATACCGATGGTATCATCGGCAAACTGGTCGACATAAGTGCCGTTTACCCGGTAGCCATATTTTGATGACCCCGCGTTCAGAGCACCAAGGTCAGCATATGTTCCGCGCGCACCAACCGCAATGACCCGCTCGCGATATTCCAGCGGGCGGATCGTGCGAACATCGATCGTGCCTGCAAGACCTTGACCGACCAGTGATGCGTTGGGGGATTTATAGACAACAACCTGACTAACCACTTCGGAAGGATATTGGTCAAATTCAACCGCACGGTTATCGCCGGTGGAGGTTTGTTCCCGGCCATTAAGCAATGTTTGCGAGAAGTCTGGGCCGAGACCACGAACAGCAATCACATTAGCACGACCGTTAAGGCGCTGCGATGTCAGACCAGGCAGGCGAGCAATGGATTCACCAATGGATGCGTCCGGCAGTTTGCCGATGTCTTCAGCATTGATCGATTCCAGAATTTGGTCACTCTGCTTCTTCTCGTTGACCGCACTTTCAAGGCTGGCGCGAAAACCGGTAACGACGATAACGTTCTTGTCTTCATCGACTTCGGCTTCCTGTGCGAACGCCGCTGTGCTTCCACCCGCGATTACAAGCGACAAACCGAGCGCAACTCGGCTAGCCTGAACAAGATAGCCTTTCCTACTGATTGGTGATTTCTTCATCTTCACTCCCCTAACCGAGCGCCCGATTCGTGCCGGAAACGCCCATAAATTCAATCTGATATCGTCACGATCTCCGCAAATATCGTGCGTCAAACTCGGGCCCTTATGATCGGAAATTGCGCGCTGCATAGTTCACATACGTATGCACATATCTTGAGGAGGAACGCATTGTAACAAAATGGCAACAAAGCTTTGGCGGCTCTGATCTTTGCAATATGGGGATAATGTCCTAAGCTATTTCAGAACATCAAAAACCATGCCGGCAGCCGCCTCGGCATGCCAGGAGAGACAGCGCATGGGTAGCGCGCCATCACGCAAACCGACGTCATTTGACATCGCCTATCTGGCTGGCGTTTCACAGCCAACCGTTTCGCGCGCGCTCCGCAATAGTCCGTCGGTCAGTGCGGCCACGCGTGAGAAAATTCAGCAGATCGCAAAAGAGCTTAACTACAAGGTCGACAAAAACGCATCCTCTCTACGGTCCCAGCAGAGCAACACCCTTGCGCTTTTATTCTTCGAAGACCCCACACCGGATGACAGCCAAATCAATCCCTTTTTCCTCTCTATGCTCGGATCAATCACCCGGCAATGTGCGCGGCGGGGCTATGATCTGTTGATTTCTTTCCAGCAGCTTTCCGGTGATTGGCACACGGACTATCAGGACAGTCACCGCGCCGACGGTATCATTCTTCTCGGTTATGGCGACTATGAAGATTATCGCGACCGGCTGACCCATCTTGTTGATCAAGGGACTCATTTTGTCCGTTGGGGCCTTGCCGGAACCGACGAGCCCGGTCTGACATTGGGTTCAGACAATCGTGCCGGAGGGAGAAAAGCCGTCCAGCATTTGTTGGAGAAAGGCTGTCAGAATATCGCCTTTATCGGAACCGCGTCGAGCCACGCACCCGAATTTGAGGCACGCTGGCTCGGATATTGTGACGCGCTCACGGAAGCGGGCATTGCCATTGATCCCGCATTGCAACGAGATGGTATTAGCAGCGAGGAAAGCGGCGGCGAAGCAGTGCAATCCATGATCGCCAGTGGTCAGAAATTCGATGCCATTTTCGCCGCTTCTGACCTGATCGCCATTGGTGCGATGCGGGCCGTGCAGGACGCGGGCCTCAAAATTCCAGATGATGTCGCGGTGGTCGGCTTTGACGATATTCCAGCATCCAGCATGACCGCTCCGCCGCTGACAACCGTGACTCAGGATTTAAAAGCGGCTGGAGAAGCGTTGGTAACGGCGCTCCTGCAACAAATTTCCGGAGAAAAGGTGGAATCTTTCGCCCTTCCCGTCGAGCTAATGGTACGCGATTCCTCTGCAGGTCCGAAGGCATAAAGCATACGTATACAACAGCTGCCGCATTGTACGGCGGCCCACAATTTGCCACCAACAACCGACGACGCCACATCATAGCGGCGCTTGGGGAGAGAATTATGGCGGAGAAACCGCGGCAGGGCTTTTGGGGCCTGTGGAATATCAGCTTCGGCTTTTTCGGCATTCAAATCGGCTTTGCGCTGCAAAATGCGAATATGAGCCGGATCTTTCAATCCCTTGGCGCAGAACTCGATAATCTCTCGGTCCTGTGGATCGCAGCCCCGCTTACCGGATTGCTCGTGCAACCGATTGTCGGTCATCTCAGCGATAAAACCTGGCTTGGTAAACTCGGCAGACGGCGTCCTTATTTTCTGGCTGGAGCGATATTGGCCTCCATCGCTTTGCTGGTCATGCCTCAATCCACGGCCTTGTGGTTCGCTGTCGCCATGCTGTGGATACTCGATGCTTCGATCAACATCTCGATGGAACCCTTTCGCGCTTTTGTCGGAGATATGCTGCGAAAGGATCAACATAGCGCAGGCTATGCGGTTCAAACTGCTTTTATTGGCGCGGGCGCTGTGGTCGGATCCATATTCCCCTGGGTGCTGGAGCAGTTCAATATTTCCAACGTTTCCCCAGATGGTGGCATACCGGATACGGTACGCTATGCCTTCTGGTTCGGCGGGATCATGTTCCTAGTGTCGGTGCTGTGGACGGTGTTCATGACCGAGGAATATAGCCCGGAGGAAATGGCCGCATTTGACGGGGTCGCCAGTGATGAAGAAGCCACCCACACCGTGCGTGCGCTAGCGGCAAAAACCTTCACGTCCAGCATTGTCTGGATTGTCACGGGAATTGCCGTCATCCTGACTGTCATCCAATTTGATCTGGAAAAAGAAGTCTATTTGCTGGGCGCCTTGCTCGCTGGCTATGGTATCGCCAGTATCATCGCGATCATTCTAGCGCGCGGCGGAAGCTCGAACAATATGCTCAGCAGTATCGTTGGCGATTTCGCTGGCATGCCCGATCTGATGAAGCGACTAGCGCTGGTACAATTTTTCAGCTGGTCGGCCCTGTTCATCATGTGGATCAACACAACGCCGGTTGTGGCGCAATATGTGTTTGAATCCGCCGACCCGCAAAGCGCGGGATATCAGGAAGCTGGCAATTGGGTTGGCGTTTTGTTCACAGTATATAACGGCGTTGCAGCATTGGCGGCACTCTCCCTCCTCCCCTGGCTTGCGGGCCGCATCGGCAAGGCCAAGACCCATATGATCTGCCTGCTTTGCGGGGCCGCGGGCTACGCGAGTTTCTTCATCCTGCGTGACAAAAACCTGCTGCTGATCAGCGAGATTGGTATCGGCATCGCATGGGCATCCATCCTCGCCATGCCCTATGCCATATTGGCGTCGAGCCTGCCGCAGAGAAAGCTTGGTATCTATATGGGATTGTTCAACATTTTCATCGTCGTACCGCAACTTTTGGTAGCGACGGTCATGGGTTCAATCATGAAAGCGTTTTTTCCGACCGAACCGATCTGGACCATGGCTTTTGCTGCCGCAGTATTGGTGATAGCCGCCCTGGCCATGCTGCGGGTTGATGCTGTCCTTCCGAAGGAGTCCGCACGCAAGGCGAAGACCGCAGGTTAATTAAGGCAGGTTAATCAGGGCAGCGGCACGCCGCGCGCAGCGACGAGCACCGCATACCAATCCTGCCTGTTCCACTGCACCGTCATCGCGTCCATTGCGTCGGCAATACGGTCGGCGCGCTGCGATCCGATAATCGGAATTGGGCGCGAAGGATGAGCCATGATCCAGCTGTAGGCAGTGGCCGTCCGGCTGATCCCAAATATCTCAGCGATCCGGTCCAGTTCCTTGACCACGGCATGAGCACGCTCATCATCCGGTGATGCAATCCTGCCGCCGGCCAGCGGGGACCAGGCCATCGGCACCATATCCATCATCATCGCCTGATCCAGTTCACCATTTTCGATCGTGTCGATGCGCAGGGCCGAAATTTCCGGCTGCGTCGTCACAATCGGCTGGTCCAGAAAATGGTTCAGCGCGGCAATCTGGCTTTGGGTGAAATTGGACACGCCAATATGCTGTATCTTCCCCGACTGCACCGCTTTTTCAAGCGTTCGAGCCACTTCCTGAGGATGGCTCAAAATATCGGGCCGGTGTATTTGCCAAAGCTCGATATTATCAACGCCGAGACGGGACAAAGTCACGTCAATCGCTTGCTCCAAATAGGCAGCGCTACTGTCATAGGGCAACGGCGGCATGATACCGCCCTTGCTTGCCAATATCATTCGGTCGCGCAGCCCCTTATCCTTCGCCAGCACTTCCCCAAGCAACGCTTCTGCATCACCAAAACCATCGGCACCGTTAAAACCATAGATATCGGCCGTATCGAACAGGGTTATGCCGCAATCCAGCACGGCATGGATCAACTGTGTGGCTTCAGAAACATCACGCCCGGCAAACCGCCACATGCCCCATGCCAAGGATGTTACCTCGATACCGGATTGCCCAAGCTGGCGAGTGGGAGAAATTTTTGGGAGGTTGCTCATGATCATTCTATTCTTTGTTTTGCGATGACAATATTTTGGAAGGGGAATCCGCCTGTGATCAGTCCCAGCCATAGCTCTCTAATCTCACTATTCAAACTAAGGAAGGACAATGTCCGCTTTGGCTGTAAGAACCTCTCACTATAGGCATTTATAAGGGTAGCGAATATCGCTTGCATGACTTTAAAGACATTAAGTCCATCAGCGGTTTGTTCGAATAACATGAAGCCGCTTCCCTAAGAGCGAGGCAAAATGGCAGACCAAAACGCTAACAGCATAAGTGTCCAAAAATGGGCGGAAATATTTGCAGCAGCTTTGGAAAAGCAGGATGCCGCGAGCGCGAGCGCTCTGTTTGCGGAAGCCGGGGCATGGCGTGATGTCCTGGCCTTTACCTGGACTATCAAGACTTTTGAAGGACGCAACGATATCAATGATCTGCTTGTTGCAAAATTGGCAGATACCGAACCAAGAAACTGGACGGTAGAAGCCGAACCAGATGCCTATGAAGGTTGGCTCCATTTCCAAACCAGATTTGGTTCGTGCAAAGGATATGTGCGGCTTCAAAACGGGCAGGCTTTGACACTCTTCACCGCGCTTCAAGACTTGCATGGTCACGAAGCACCGATCGGCAAGCGCCGAGCCTCCGGGCTTTATGACGATGATGACACGCGCAATTGGCTGGATCGCCGACAAGAAGAACAAGCATCGCTTGGGCAAGACCAACAACCTTATGTGCTCGTCGTCGGCGGCGGACAGGGTGGATTGGCTCTGGCCGCACGGCTGAAGGTCAATGGCATTCCGACGTTGATTGTGGATCGTCACGACCGCTCCGGCGACCAGTGGCGGTCACGCTACAAATCCCTGACATTGCATGATCCGGTTTGGTATGATCACATGCCCTATATTCCGTTCCCTGAAAATTGGCCGATCTACACGCCGAAAGACAAGCTTGGTGATTTTCTGGAAGCCTATGCCAAAATCATGGACCTGAATATCTGGAATGGAACCGAATTCACGGCAGCGTCCTATGATGATGCGCAGAAAAACTGGAATGTCACTGTTGAACGAGACGGTGAACCCATGAACTTGCGTCCGACCCATATCGTCATGGCCGTCGGCAATGCCGGTTTTCCCCGCAAACCCGATTTCCAAGGCGCTTCTGATTTCGTAGGTGAGCAATATCATTCTAGCGAATATACCAGCGGTGAAGAATTTTTTGGGAAACGGGTGGTCGTCATTGGCGCCAATAACAGCGCGCATGACATTTGTGCCGATCTTGTCAGCCATGGCGTGAAACCAACCATGATACAGCGATCATCGACGCTGGTATTGCGTGGATCAACGAACAGCAAGATGGCGCGTCCGCTTTATTCTGAAGAAGCTGTGGAACAGGGGTTAACGACCGAACGAGCAGACTTCCTCAACGCCTCTATGCCGATGCGGATGAGCGAGCAGCTACAAAAACAAATCTGGGCACAAGTTGCGGAATCCGATGCAGATTTCTATGCATCACTCACAAAAGCAGGTTTCAAGCTTGATTTTGGCGAGGATGGCACTGGCCTGTTTATGAAATATCTCCGAACCGCTTCGGGATATTATATCGATGTCGGCGCAGCAGCAATGGTTGCCGATGGCAGGATCGCATTGAAATCCGGTGTCGGCGTTGACCGGCTTACAGAAACATCTCTGATCATGGGTGATGGATCCGAAATTCCCGCTGATGTCATTATATATGCCACCGGTTTTGGATCGATGGAACAATGGGTCGAGCGCCTGATATCCCCCGAAGTGGCTGACAAGATCGGCCCCTGTTGGGGATATGGATCAGGCACGGCCGGCGATCCCGGACCATGGGAGGGCGAGATTCGCAATATGTGGAAACCAACCGCGCAGGCAGGTCTCTGGTTTCACGGCGGCAATTTGCAGCAGTCGCGTTTTTACTCGCGCTATTTGGCTCTTCAGTTAAAGGCCCGGTTCGAAAATCTGAATATCACAGGCTGAAATTACAGGGCTTTTTCATCAAAAGCAGATATATACCGGTCTGAATAAATCAATGCCGTTAATCGAAACGACCACAACCTTGGTCGAAATCACCTGAGCAAGTTTCGTTTGTTACGATAATCCATCTTTTCAAGTTGCTTGAAGCATATTGGAGCCGGGAGGGTATCTACATGCGGCAGTCAAAGACTGAATCAGAATCTTGCATTGGTGACTGGCGATGAGCCTCACCAACATTGCCCTGAAATACCCTGCAGCTATTGCGGCGGCTTTAGCTTTGATTGCGCTAATCGGTATCATCTCGGCCTTCAGTACGCCGATCCAACTCTTCCCCAACATCGAGCGTCCCAGCCTGTCGGTGCAAGCGGGTTGGCGGGCAGCTAGTCCGAAAGAAATAGAGTCAGAAATAACTATCCCGATTGAGGATGAACTGCGCGGGCTTCCAGGCCTGACCAGTGTGCAATCCTGGTCCAACAATGGCAATGTCTGGCTCAATCTGGAATTTGCACTCGGCACCAATATGGACAAGGCCTTTGCCCAAGTGTCCAGCCGCGTCCAGCGCGTGCGCAACTGGCCACTGGATGCCGATCGACCCTCCGTAGGCGGTGCCAATGGCGATCAGGGTGAGTCGCTCATATATCTGTTTCTTCAGGCTTTACCCGACAGCAATCTGGACTCTGAAGCGCTAGCAACCTTTGCCCGCGATACCATTGCACCTGAACTGGAATCCGTCGAAGGCGTTCAAGGCGTCAGTGTGGAAGCCCCCACCGGTGAACGGATATTACGCATCCGCTTCGATCCATGGCGACTGGCCCAGCTTAATCTCACAATAGAGCAGCTATCCAGTGCGGTTGGGCGGTTTCAGGATATCGGCGGCGGTACGGTCGATGTCGGGCGGCGCGGTTATGCTCTTCGCTTTGAGGGTAATTTCTCTGCCGATCAGATAGGTGATCTGACCGTTGCCCAGCGCGGGTCCACCGTTATCCGGATGCGCGATGTCGCCGACATTAACGTCGGTCCCGACAAGGCATTTGGTGTGACCTATCAGAACGGCAATCCCGCCATCGGTATGCGTGTCGTGCGCCAACCGGGGAGCAATACGCTCGATGCAATTAATGGCGTTCTTTCGACCATAGAAACGTTCAACGACAATGAACTGGCCAGCATGGGCGCAAGGATCGAGAAAAGTTTTGATCCTTCCGTCTTTATTAAACGCGCCCTATCTTTCCTGAGCGGAAATTTGTTGCTTGGTACTTTGCTGGCTGTAGGTCTGCTCTGGCTTTTCGTTCGGCGCTGGCGCGCAACATTCATCATCGCTGCGACTGTACCAGTCTGTCTGTTGGCGACGCTTGCCGTCATTGGCATGACCGGGCGTACGATCAACGTGATCTCGCTCGCCGGTTTGGCTTTCGCTACTGGCATGGTGCTGGATGCGGCCATTGTCGTGATGGAAAATTTCGTCCGCTTGCGCAATCATGGTCGATCACCAGGTGAAGCCGCCATTGAAGCAGTATCGCAGGTCTGGCCCGCTCTATTTGCATCGACCGCCACCACAGTCGCCATCTTCATCCCGATCATGTTTATCGAGGATGTCGAGGGTCAGCTATTTGCCGACCTTGCACTGACCATTGCCATTTCCGTTGTCGCTAGCCTGATTGTAGCGGTAACATTGCTCCCAGCTGCGGCCCGTCACTATGGCCAAGTTGATATGGAAGATAATGAGCGTCGCTGGGATGGCTATGCTGACCGCATATTTGCTTTGATTGACAACAACAAAAAACGGAAGATCTGGATCCCTTCGCTGATCCTAGCGCCTTTGGTTATTTCCTACTTCCTCTGGCCGCAAACGGACTACCTGCCCGACGTGAAGCGTGATGCAGTGGATGCGTGGGTCGGACTACCATCCGGTGCGACGCTGGAATCGGCGCGGACCGAAATTGCCGAAGAAGTCGTCGAGCGGCTTGATCCCTATCTGAAGGGCGATAAGCAGCCTGAGCTGCTCAACTATTATCTGTTCGTCAATCCATGGGGCATCAACACTGGCATCCGGATCAAGGATCAGTCCCGCATTGATGAGATGACCGGCATCGTGAATGGCGAGATATTGGCCGGATTCCCTGATGTTCAGGCTTTTGCCCAACAGGGCAGTCTGTTCGGTAATTTCGGTGGCAACGGCTCGATTGAACTGTATCTCCAGTCCGAAAATGATGAGGACTTACGCGAAGCAGCATTGGTGGCAACGGACAGCATTCAGGCCGCCCTGCCCGGCGGCATGGTACGACCTAATCCCGATCCCAATGTTGTTGTTCCTGAACTTCGCCTCACGCCCAATGACCGGCGTATCGCGGAACTTGGCATGACCCGCGATCAGGTTGGACGCGCCGTCCGTGCATTGGGTGATGGTTTATATTTGGGCGAATATGTTTCTGACGGTGAACGGATGCGAGTCATCATGCGCGGCTCGGAAGCTGCTGATCCGGAAGCTATTGAAAGTGCTCCTTTAGTCACTCCTAATGCTGGCACTGTGCCACTGGGTGAAGTCGCGACATTGCTGCGCGGTGTTGGCCCGACACAGATTAGCCATGTCGACGGACGCAAAACGGTTACCCTCAACATAAGCCCACCGCCTGGCATGGCTTTGGGTGAAGCGTTGGAGATTATCGAGACAACTGCAGAACCTGCCATCCGGGATGCGCTGCAAACCAGCGGTACGTTGCGCTATGGCGGCGATGCTGATGCGCTGATCAAGGCGATCAAATCGCTGAGTACCAACTTCATTCTGGCTGCCGCTTTATTGTTTGTGATCATGGCCTCTGTATTCCGGTCTGCACGTGATGCAGCGCTGGTGATTATCGCTCTACCACTGGCAACTGTTGGCGGGGTGATTGCGATCCAGATTCTCAACCTGTTCAAACCGACCCCGCTCGACCTATTGGGGATGATCGGCTTTGTTATCCTGCTCGGAATTGTTGTGAACAATGCGATCTTGCTTATGGCGCAAGCACGCGAAAGCGAACGCGAAGGCATGGATCGATCAGAAGCGGCACGTACGGCACTGCGTTTGCGACTGCGGCCGATTTTGATGACGACGGGAACGTCGGTCATGGGCATGCTTCCGCTTGCCCTGGTGCCCGGACCGGGCAGCGCGATATATCGCGGCCTGGCCGTCATCATCGTCGGAGGCGTGCTGGTTTCGACAATTTTCACTCTGGTCTTGCTACCTGCGCTGATCCAGTTGGGATCAGCAAAGAAAGACAAACCGACCGAGCCCGATAGCCCTGACAAACCCAAAAAATCACCTGAACCCGAACCTAATTTTGGTGGTGGATTAATGCCGGAGCCAGCTGAATGAGTTTTGCATTCCCCCAAACGATCCGCGATAATCTGCGCTGGATATTAATCGGCGGCGCGTTGCTGATCGTCACGCTCGCCTATTTTATATTCTTTGCACCTGATGCGGCGGAAGGTCAGGGCGGTGCCGGTCAGGGAGGGCCGCCGCCCGCCATTGTCACACTCGCGAAAATTGAGAAACTGGCGCTAACCCCGAACTTCACTGCACCGGGCGATATTGTTGCCAATCGCGATTCTGTTGTTGCAGCCGAGGTAGCCGGGCGGATACAAACCACGCTCAATATCGGCGCTCGGGTCCGTCGCGGCACGGTCATCGCGGTGATTGATGATCGAACAGCTCGACTCGATAGAGATCAGGCACGAGCAGAGGTTGCGCGCTTGCAATCAGACCTCACTTACCAAAACCGGCTTGTGGGAAGATTGCAGCAATTGCTCAAAGAAGAAGCAGAATCCGAAGCGTCTTTGGACGAAGCCATTTCCACCCGCGATCAAACCCGCGCTCGCCTTGCCGCAGCAAAAGTTGCACTGGAAACAGCACAAGTTGATCTTGCACGCACTCGCATCCGGGCACCTTTTGCCGGCCAGATGGTGGAACGCCGGATTGAAGTAGGAGAATATGCAACGCCCGGCCGGGAAATTGGCAGGATTGTTGGCAGAGAAGGTTCCGAAGCGCGGGTCCGCGTGCCCATCGCGGTCGCCGGGTCCCTGTCGACTGGACAAGAGGTCACAATCCTCGCCAATGGAGAACGGCGTTCCTCCCGTGTACGGACGGTCATTGAAGCTGGAGACGAGGTGAGCCGGACGGTTGAAGTTCGTGCGCCAATGGGATCGCATAATCTCAAAATGGGGAGCGCCATTTCGATTACCGTACCAACCGGGGTCGAGCGCGATGTTTTGACCGCGCCGCGTGATGCTCTGGTGCTGCGTGACAGCGGTATTTTTATCTATGTCGTCAATCCTAAAGACAAAACCGCCAAGCGCATCGATGTGCAAGTTGGAGAGCCCGCCGGTGACCGGGTAGCCGTATCGGGACAAATAGCTGCCGGTGACATGATCGTGGTGCGCGGCGGAGAACGGCTGCGTGACGGCCAGAATGTGACTTGGGATGATGGCAAGAAATCCGATGCGAAGCCAAAGCAGTCCGCGGGATGACGGCCATGAATATGCGTGCACTGCCAATATTATTACTAATTTCATTGTCGGCATGCTCAATCCGTGGCGGTCCGGATCTGGACCTTGCCGCTGTTCCAGCCGCGCCAGACGGCTGGGCATCGCGACCCGATCTACCGCTGACTAATGCTGATGATCAGCAGCCTGTGACCGCCACCAATGGCTGGGTAAAACGATTTGGTGATGAGGATCTGGAAAGCGCCATCCAAGAAGCCTTTGCCAATAATCGAAATTTGCAATCGGTCTTGGCCCAGCTGCGCGCTTCACGAGCCGCTAGACTTGTGGCCCGGGCAGATCTTTTCCCGCGCGTAGACTTCAACGGAACGGCCACCGATGCCGAAAATGCCGCAACTGTCTATGATGGTTCTCTTGAGGCCAGCTGGGAGGCGGATATCTGGGGCCGCAATCTTTCCCTTGCACGTGCCGGCAGTGCGGAAGCCAGAGCCGCTGCGGCTGACTTTGCTGCCGCTCGTCAAGCATTGGCTGCGGCGGTTGCGCAAGGCTGGTATGATCGCAGCGCGGCTCGCATTTCTCTGGACTTGGCAACCAGCGATCTGGAACGGCGTAAGGACACATTACGGATTACCAATGCCCGCTTTCGTGCGGGGCTTGCCTCGCGTCTGGATGTTCGGCTAGCGCAGGTCGCGACTTCCAACAGCGAAGACCGGCTGGAAACGGCTTTGCGCACGGCCCGAAACGCAGCCCGTGCGCTGGAGGTTTTAATCGGGCGTTATCCATCCGGCGATGCAGCCGGTGCCAATGACCTTGTCATGCCCCAACCGCTGCCGAACATTACTGCCCCTGTGTCGGTTCTGGCAGGGCGACCCGATTTGATTGCCGCCGAAGCACGGGTCGATGCTGCAGGTCTGCGTGCGGTTGATGCTCGTCATGCGATGTTTCCGCAATTGACCCTTCGCTTTGATGCCACAACCCGCAGCGGAAATTTTGGCGATCTGTTTGATCCCGGCACTTATATCAACGCGATATCTGCCGGCCTGTTGCAGCCGCTTTTCAGAGGCGGTGCATTGCTGGCCGAAGCAGACCGGCAGGGCGAGCTCGCGAAATCAGCACTGTTTGACTATGCGCAATCTACCCTAACAGCTTTTCAAGAAGTTGAGGACCGACTGGACGCCGAGGCGACGCTGGAACGGCAAGTCGCCTCCGCCGCCACTGCCGCCGAAGAAGCTAGTGCCGCAGTAGATTTAACCCGTAGCCGCTATATCAATGGCCGCTCCACGATCTTTAATCTATTGGACGCGCAAACAACGGCCATCGCATCGGAGACGCGGGCGATTGAGACCCGGCGGGCACAGATCGAAAATCGTATCAACCTTCACCTTGCGCTAGGCGACGAACCGTTCCCCGCCGGAAGCTGATCCACCGCCATCCGGGGCAGCTACAATCTGAGGGCGCTCTTCACTCCCACCAATAGGCGATACGTTTTCGACTACCCGTCACAACTTCGTTCATTGTCACCGGATCGTACATCCGGCCATTGACCATGACCCGGTGGATCTTGTCGCTGTTACGGATATCGGCAGTGGGATCTGCATCGAGTACCACCAAATCTGCGAGCTTGCCCGCTTCGAGGGAACCAATCTCATCCCCCATGCCAAGAGACTTGGCGGAGTCAATCGTGCCTGACCGCAGCGCCTGCAGCGGTGACATACCGCCGCGAACGAACGACCAGAGTTCCCAATGGGTTGCGATACCAGCTTGCTGACCATGCGCGCCGATTGATACCAGCACGCCTTTGTCTGCCAGTTTCTTGGCCTCACGAGCATTGTCATCATCGACAAAATCTTCTTCCGGCGCTTTGGTCCGCCTTACATTTGCGGCCGCCAGTTGTTTGGGCGGCGTATGGGTAAGCAAAGGATGTTTGAATACATCAGTTGCCTGTCGCCAATAGGGATCACCGGCCAATCCGCCATAGCTAACCACGATGGTCGGCGTGTAGTTGGTTTGCGATTGGGAGAACATCTGCACGACATCATCGTAGAAAATGTCGAGCGGAATATTATGCTCCAGCGTGCTGTTGCCATCAGCAATCAGCGCCATGTCCATGCCGAAGAGCGAACCACCTTCTGCAACCACCAACATGTCTTCCAGACGCGCCGCTTCCACTACTTGCTGGCGTTGCTCACGGCGTGGCTGGTTGTAGTTTTTCACACTACTACCACCTTGCGCCTTCAGCCGCCGGACATGATCGAGGGCATCGTCGAGATTGTTGATCTCGGCATAAACAGAGGCCGCTTTCGCGCCATAGACAATTTCACCGGTGGAGAAGATGCGCGGCCCGATTAGCTGCCCTGCCCGCTGCATTTCCGCTGCGACAAAAATCTCACTGGCGCGGCTCGAAGGGTCGTGAATAGTGGTGGTGCCTAGCGCCAGGTTCTGGATCAAAGACCAGTTTTGCTGTGGCACCAATTCATCTGTGCCTTGCGCACCATGGGCGTGGGCGTCGATATAGCCAGGCACTATGGTTTTGCCGGTAAGATCAACTATAGTCGCCCCCGCCGGAACTGATACACTACCGCTTGGACCAACGGACAGGATCTTATTGTCTCTCACGACAATCGTGCCGCCATCAACAATCCCGCCATTTTTGTCTGACATGGTGATGAGCCGTGCACCCGTCAGGGCCACCAAACTACTCGGTTTATCAGCCGCAATGGTGCGCGCCAGCGATACACCACTAGTGGGCGGTGTAAATTTCGGCGCGTCTTTGGCAGCTGGCGCATTGGGAAAAAGCGCGCTGGTTTGAGCGGTAAAAACTTGTGGCCCGATGCTCCAATGCAGTTGCTGGCCATTTTGTGACCAGTGGATATAGTCTGCGCCGCCTTTGCTGACCCGCATCACCGGCAGCGACTTGCTATCCGGTGCAACGGCCACCGCCTGCATGCCCGGCATTAGCGGCATCACAAAGGCTTCATAATTTTGACGGAAAGCAACATATTGACCGTCGGGAGACACGATATAATCGTTGGCTAGTTTACCCGTTGCATGGGTGCGCTTTGCCTCCCCGTTGAGATCGCTGCTCATCAGCACGCGCTTATTGTCTTCCTGTGCCATCATGAACACACGGTCACTGGTCGCGCCATATTGCGGGCCAGCCGCACCCTTGGCAATTCGTATTGGCGCGCCGCCAGATGCTGCAACGCTATAAACCCCATCATCAACCGAATAATCTGGAGAGGTTAGATAACCACCATCTTTCATTTCAAAAATAATCGTACGACCATCTGGTGAGAAATGTGGCCGAGCATAGTGGCCTGGACGATTTGTTACCGTGCGGGCCGAGCCGCCAGAAGCGCTCACCGTCTTGACCCGCCCAAGATTGCTATCGCTCCATCCAACAAAGACAATCGACCGGCCATCGCGGGACCATGACGGGAATAGCTCGCGTTCATTGCGGCTGTTTGTCAACCGTTTCGGCGCACCGCCGCTCATGGATTTCACATAGAGCTGCCCTAGGCTTTCAAACACAACTTGCCGGCCATTGGGCGACACAGCCGCAAAGCGAGGCATTTTGGCGGTAAAACTATCCGCCTCTACCGCGATTTTCGGATGCGGGGCATCGGCAACACCGCGCGTATCATCGATTGCAAAGGGAATGACCGATGCGCCAGAGCCATCAGCGGATATCTTGCGAATTTTGCCGCCCGCCCAAAATACGATGCTGCGGCTGTCGGGGGTCCAATCCATATTGGGATAGACGCCCGTGACGGCCCAGGTTTCTTGCACATCCTGATCCAGATCATCATAGACTTTGCGCTCTTTACCTGTCGCCAGATCCTTCACGTAAAGCTTGGACTCAGCCCGTTCCCGTCGGACAAAGGCAATGCTGTTACCATCGGGTGAGGGCGTTGGCCGTACCGACCCGCCAAGACCGGATACAGCCGTCGTAACCTCGCCGCTTTCCAGATCATATTCCTCGATATTGAAAAGATCCGTATTGGAATCCTGCGCGTAAATAAACTGCCCGCCGGGTGTGATATTCCGGGTGTAGTAAAGCGATTTTCCATCTGGCGCGTAGATCGGCTCGCCCAATTCCTTTTGATGTTGCTCATTCGGTTTTTTGACCAGAACAACCCCTGCCCCGCCGGACACATGATAAACCCAGACCTCACCAGTGCCGAGCGACCGACCAGTGGTGAAATGTTTCTTGGCAATGATATAGCGGCCATCGGGGCTCCAGCTAGGCTGGTTCAGCAAGCGAAATTTCTCTTTCGTGACTTGCCGCTTGTCACTGCCATCGCGGTTCATAATCCAGATATTGTCGCCGCCGCCGCGGTCCGAGGTAAACGCAATACGTTTGCCATCGGGGGAGAAGCGCGGCTGCACTTCCCAAGCCAGTCCCTCGGCTATGCGCGTCGGAGAACCGCCCGCCATCGGCATCGTATAAATATCACCAAGTAATGCGAAGGCAACGCTGCCACCATCAGGGCTGACGTCGACGTCGATCCAACTGCCCTCGTCCGTTTTAATCGGCACCTGCTTGATTGTCGCACCTTTGGGTGTATTTACGTCCCATTTCTCCTCTTTTGCTTTTTGATCAGCAGGTTGGGCATAAGCCTGTCCGGCGAAAGAAATAGCGGCGAGCGCGGTGATCAGGTGATATTTCATGAGGACTCCCAAAGACTTTATTTTATGTCGTAGATAAACAACAAAATAAGCCGGATGAACAGGGAAATATTAGTCGAAAGCCTGCAATCAGATACGGCTATTTTCATCAGCCATGACTAGCATCGATTGGGCGTGACGTTTGGCCACCGCTATATGGTCATGGCCATATCCACCACCCAGCGCACTGGCGACGGGTATGGCTTTGTTTCGGGCTTGCCGGATGACATAACGCTCTCGCGCCGCCAATCCTTCGTCCGTCAGGCCCAGACGCCCCAACCGGTCATTAATATGGGGATCGACACCCGCTTGATAGAATAACAGATCAGGGCGAAAATCATTCAATATCACCGGCAGATGATCGGATAATATTTTCAGATATTGCGCATCATCCGTGCCATCATCCAAACCAATATCCAAGGTTGATCGGGCCTTGCGCACCGGGAAATTCTTTTCTGCATGGATCGAAACCGTCATGATATCACTGCGTCCGGCAAGGAGAGAGGCTGTTCCATCACCCTGATGCACATCCAGATCGAGGATCAAGATGCGTCCAACATCTCCCTCCGCTATCAAGCGGTTGGCGCTCACTGCCAAGTCATTAAACACGCAATAGCCCGCCCCTGTATCGGCTAGCGCATGATGGCTACCCCCTGCACTATTCGCGGCATAACCATGTTCGAGCGCTAGTTTTGCGGCAAGCCATGTCCCTCCCGACGTAAATCTGACGCGCTGCGCAATCTCCATCGACACCGGAAAGCCAATCCGCCTCTCTTTCTCAGCTGGTACGGATGATGAGAGCACCTGATCGACATAGGATGGGTCGTGCACCGCCTCCAACCATTCCCGCTCCATGGCGTGCGGGGCGTGCACAATATGATCGTCGCCAAACGCTTTAACAGCCTCCATGACCAGGCGATATTTGTCGAAGGCAAAGCTCCCCCTTTTCGGCGGCGGGGCGACATAATCGCTATGGTGCACAATATGCAGCATTCAGTCGGGATAGAACAGCGCGGGCAAAAAAGACACTGTCCCTAAAGCCATATCGTACGCCCATGCCAAAGACCAAGAAGCCAAGATTGCACCTAACTAAACAAAGGGTATGCCGAGCCATAACAACATGAGACAAGAACTCATGGCAGGACTAGAAACCACCGCAGGAACCAGCGCATCAACCTCAAGTCGGTATCCCAATTATGTGCTGGGCGTCCTGTTCGTTGTCACGATGCTCAATTTCCTCGATCGTCAGGTCATTTCGATATTGGCTGAGCCGGTAAAACGCGATCTGGGTCTGACGGACACGCAAATCGGGTTGATGACTGGACTGTCCTTCGCGATATTTTATACGACACTAGCCATTCCCGTGGCAGCGCTGGCCGACAAGTGGAACCGTAGCCGGATCATTGCGATCGCCATTGCTGTCTGGTCTGCGATGACGGTGGCTTGTGGTCTTTCTAACAATTTTATCCAACTTTTCCTCGCTCGTGTCGGTGTGGGAATTGGCGAGGCCGGATCTGCACCGGCGTCCCATTCCCTTATTGCGGATCTTTTTCCACCGGAACGCCGAGCTGGCGCGCTCGGTATATTGGGCATGTCCGTTCCGATTGGTGCCTTCATTGCTTATGCTGGCGGCGGCTGGATTGCAGAAAATTTCAGCTGGCGCGTGGCGTTTTTCATGGCCGGATTACCCGGTATAATAGTCGCTTTGGTTATTTGGTTTACAGTTCCCGATCCACGCGGAAAACTGTCATTGGCACAAGCCTTTGAACGCGATCCTGACAAGATGACGCTAACCGAAGCGCTCGTTCAGTTGTCATCGAAGCGCGCCTATTGGCATTTAGTTGCCGCGGGTGCGCTGGTGCAATTTGTCTCTTACGGTCTGGCAAGCTTTTATGGCGGATTATTCGTCCGTGTACACGGCATTGGCTATGGTGAACTAGGCTGGAAGCTTGGCGTGATGGTTGGTCTATCCGGCGGATTTGGTGCTTGGTTGGGCGGCAAAGCGGGTGACTATTTCGGAAAACTGAGGGCCACACTACCGCTTCTGATAAGCGGTCTAATTTTGGTCGCTGCCGCGCCGGGTATGATCTGGGCTATCTATGCGCCCAGCGCGAATATTGCCGTTATCTTGCTGGCAATCCCGACCTTTGCAGCGACGTTCTATTATGGCCCAAGCTTTGCCGCCTTACAAAGGCTGGCCAGTGATCAAACCCGAGCCATGGCTGTCGCCATCTATTTGCTGATCGCAGGACTAATCGGTTTGGGGGTAGGACCGGTATTTGTTGGAATCTTGTCCGACATGTTCGCGGCAGAGCTCGGCGAGGCCGGGGCACTACAAAAGGCCCTCGCCTTCCTTGCGCTCTTCAATATCTGGGCTGGTTTTCACTACTGGCGTGTCACAGCGGGCATGAAAAACGAAGCATAGTCTTCGACCAACGTGTCACTATATTCTGCGGAATCACCTCTCAAAATTTGAATATCGTTTAAAATGATACTAGTTGCTGTCTGAAATTATATAAATCGCCGCAGCTCCATCAGATTCCAAACGAAAGCAGACTTCATCATGCCCATAAAAGCTCATCACCGCATCACCCTTGCCCTGTCTTGCGCCCTGCTGCCGCTATCACTGGGCGCATGCTCCATGGCTGACAGCACGCCAACAGAAGCCCAAATCGGTGCTTTTGGTTTCGATCAAGACGGGATGGATAAAGCGGTTGCCGCCGGTGATGACTTTTACGCCTTTGCCAACGGGACCTGGGCCAAGAATACCGAAATTCCATCGGACAAATCCAACTATGGCATGTTCACCGCCCTTGCCGACCTGTCGCAAGAGCGCGTGAAGGAAATGCTGGAAGCCGCCAAGGATGATAGCGATTCCAAAATTGGCCGTGCTTTCACAAGCTATATGGCTGAAGCCGCAATTGAAGAGAAAGGCTTGACCCCGATCAAGCCTTGGCTCGACCAAATTGCAGCACTGACCGACAAGGACGATTATGCTGCGCTGGCAGCGCAAGCTGATCGCAGCGGCGTTGGTGGTCCTTTTGGCGGCTATATTGATCAAGATGACCGTAAGCCGGATACCTATATCTACAAAATGGGTCAGGCGGGCTTGGGCATGCCAGACCGTGACTATTATCTGTCCGATGAAGAACGGTTGGTGAAAGTAAGGGACGCCTATCGCAAACATCTCGCGGCGATGTTGTCTCAATCCGGTGCTGACAACGCAGAAGCCCGCGCAGATGCGATTTTGGCATATGAGACGAAAATTGCTGGCGTCCACTGGACACGCGAAGATTCATCCGATGCCACCAAAACCTATAATAAAATGACGAATGATGCGTTGGCGGAAACGACACCTGGTTTCAATATGACGGCCTATCTCGACGGTTTAGGCGTGAGCAAGTCTGCCGAACTAATTGTTGCGCAGCCAAGTGCGGTCAAAGGCATCGCCAATATCATCGCTGCAACCGATATCGAGGTCTTGAAGGATCAGCTCGTCGTCCGTTCGCTCGACAGTTTCGCGGACGTTTTGCCCAAGGCTGTGGATGAACAGCATTTCAGCTTTTACCAGACTATCCTGTCCGGCACGCCGGAACAGGAAGTACGCTGGAAACGCGCGGTTGGCTTTACCGAAGGCGTTCTTGGCGAAGAAGTCGGCAAGGAATATGCCGCCAAATATTTCCCTGCCGAATATAAGGAATCTATCAACGCACTGGTCAGCAACGTCATGGATGCCATGGGTGAGCGCATTGACGGTCTGGAATGGATGCAAGACGAAACCAAGGAGCGGGCCCAGAAAAAGCTCGCCAACTTCACTGTTAAAGTTGGTTATACGGACCAATGGCGAGATTATTCCGACCTTGAAATCGCAGCGGATGATGCATTTGGCAACGAACTGCGCAGCCGCAATTTTGAACATGACTATGAAACCGGAAAGCTCGGTGGTCCGATCCGCAAATGGGAATGGGGCATGTTGCCGCAAACCGTGAACGCCTATGCCAATTTCGGTATGATGGAAGTGGTCTTCCCCGCCGCAATCCTGCAGCCACCATTTTTTGACCCCAATGCCGACCCTGCCCTGAACTATGGTGGTATCGGTGCGGTGATCGGTCATGAGATCAGCCATCACTTTGATGACCAAGGTGCGAAATATGATGAAAATGGTGCGTTGAACGATTGGTGGACCAAGGAAGATGTCGCAGCTTTTGACAAAGCCGGCAAAGCCCTGATCGCGCAATATGATGCCTATGAAGCGCTGCCCGGACAGATGGTGAAGGGCGAGTTTACGCTGGGTGAGAATATCGGCGACTTGGCTGGCCTGACCATCGCTTATGATGCCTATCGTAAATCGTTAGGTGGCGAGGAAGCGCCTGTGCTCGGTGGTCTGACCGGCGACCAGCGCTTTTTCCTTGGTTGGGCACAGGTCTGGCGGCGCAACTATCGCGAGGAAAATCTCGCCAATCGCCTGCTTACCGACCCTCATGCTCCGTCTATTCAGCGCGCCTGGGTCGTTCGCAATATCGATCGCTGGTATCCGGCCTTTGACGTGAAAGATGGTCAGAAGCTTTATCTCGCTCCCGACAAGCGCGTGAAAGTCTGGTAGCGCACCTAACGCAGGATAAAATCGAACAATGGCACTTTAACGGTTTCGTTCGCTCGATCTGCTGGGTAGGAATGCCTGATGATCGAGAATCTCCTGCCGCTGCTGAAATCCACCTTCGGGTTTAACGCCTTTAGAGGTGTTCAGGATCAGGTTCTCACACGGGTTATGGACCGGCAAAGTACGTTGGCGGTTATGCCGACCGGAGCGGGCAAGTCGCTTTGTTACCAATTGCCAGCCATCGCCAATGACGGCACAGTGGTGGTGATCTCCCCGCTAATCGCGTTAATGCACGACCAGTTGCGTAGTGCCGAGGCCGTCGGCATCCGTGCCGCGACACTGACCTCGGCCGACGACAATCGCGCAGAGACCATTGCGCGGTTAAAGGCAGGCGAGCTGGACTTGCTCTATGCAGCGCCGGAACGCGCATCCGGTGAGCATTTCCGCAACCTGCTTGAGCAAACGAAGATTTCGCTCTTCGCCATCGATGAAGCGCATTGTGTTTCCGAATGGGGTCATGATTTCCGGCCCGACTACCGGTTGCTTCGTCCGTTGCTCGATCATTTTGCCGATGTCCCGCGCCTTGCGCTGACCGCCACCGCCGACAAACATACGCGCGATGACATATTGGTGCAGCTTGGCATTGAGCAAGATGGCCTGATCATCGCGGGCTTTGACCGGCCCAATATCCGCTACAGCATTTCGCCGCGCAAGGGCCTGACCCGACAGGTTGCCGATCTGATTGAACGCGTACCCGGGCCCGGTATCATTTATGCCCAGACCCGTAACGCGACCGAGAAGATGGCAGATCAAATTGCCAAAACAGGACGCAGCGCACGCGCCTATCATGCGGGCCTGCCACCGGAAGTCCGTCAACGTAACCAAGCCGACTTTGTCGCTTCTGAAGATATGGTGATGGTCGCGACCATCGCGTTTGGGATGGGGATCGACAAGCCGGATGTCCGCTTTGTTGCCCACGCCGGCCTGCCCAAATCTATCGAAGCCTATTATCAGGAAACCGGACGCGCGGGCCGCGATGGCGATCCGGCAGAGGCCCATATGTTCTGGGGCGCAGAGGATTTTGCCAAAGCGCGGCAAAGGTTGACGGAAGTTGACGAACAGCGCCTTGCCAGCGAACGCACCCGGCTCTCCGCTTTAGGCGGGCTGGTCGAAGCCGCGGGATGTCGCCGAGCTATCCTACTCAAGCATTTTGGCGAAGATCCACCACAAAGCTGTGGCAATTGCGACAATTGCCTGAACGCGCCCATCACCCGCAATGTCACCGAGCTAGCGCGCAAATTTCTGTCTGCCGTCTATCGCACCGGTCAGAGTTTTGGCGTTGGTCACCTCGAAGCGGTGCTGACCGGTAAGCAGGAGGATAAGGTCCTGTCGCGCGGCCATGACCAACTCTCCGTTTTCGACATTGTTGACACTGAAGAAGCGCCTCTGATCAAACCAGTATCGCGTTCCTTGTTGTTGCGCGACGCGCTGCGCAACACCGAACATGGCGGCCTGATGTTCGGACCTGAAGCAAGGGCTATCTTAAAGGGCGAAACCGAGGTGGCGATTGTCGAACCACCGGTGCGCGAACGCAAAAGGCGGCGGAGCGGCAGCTCACCCAATCCGGTTGGCGATCCCTTGTTCGATGCGCTGCGCTCCAAACGGATGGAACTTGCCAAAGAACAAGGTGTTCCGCCCTATGTGATTTTCCATGACAGTGTGCTGCGCGACATGACCGGCTTTAAACCGCGCAGCTTGGTGGCGCTGGCGGAACTTCCCGGCATTGGCGCGGCTAAGCTTGAAAAATATGGCGAGCCATTTCTGACTGTGATTCAGGAAGTGACCGAAGCGCAGGAAGAAAGCGTATGAACAAGTTGATCATAGTAAGCATAGCGGCCTTGCTTATTTCCTCCTGCGCACCCCAAAAAACGCTGACGCCGTGGACCGATAGCTTTAATGATCCTCGCGATCCTGCCATTGTCAAAGAGGCGCGTAGCTTCATCATCCAGCGCCAAGGCTGCGACCATTTTCGCGGTGAACCTGGCTATGATGAAGAGCGCCAGAAACTCCTCAACGAACAGATCAAGAAACTCTGCACCGGCACAGACAAACGGTTGGCAAAGTTGCGCCTGCGTTACTCCGACAGTCCGGAAACCGTCAAAGCGCTTGCAGATTTTGAAGATTGCATTGAATATGAGAGCAGATGTTCGACCACTGAACCGGAATAGATGATATGAAAGCTTCGATATCAATCAGTATGCTCAGCGCAGCATTGACACTGTCAGCCTGCGCACAAGAGCCCGTTCAGGATCCCCCGATAGAAATCACACAAGAGAAAGCAAAAGCCATGTTCCGCTCCATCAACGAAAAAGTCAGCGTATCCCCTCAAATCAGTTTGGATGATGTCGCTGCTGCGAAAGCCGACGGCGTTACACTCATCGTCAACAACCGTCCGGATGGTGAAGAGCCTGGCGCGCCGCAAAGCGCCGATATTGAAGCAGCGGCCAAAGCCGCCGGGATCGATTATATCAGCATTCCCATCTCCCATAGCGGCTTTTCTGCGCCGCAGGTCGATGCGATGATCGCCGCTCTTGATGGCGCCAAAGGCAAGACGCTGGCCTATTGTCGGTCCGGCACACGCTCGACTTTACTATGGTCGCTGGCACAGGCGAAAAAAGGTCTGTCACCGGACGAAATTGCACGCCTTGCCGGAAACGCCGGATATGACATTACCCCCGTGCGCGCGATGGTGGAGGCTCTGGCAGGCGGAGCCAACTAATCCTGCTGGACAGTTGCTGACAGCGCTGTAAATAGGAAGGCATGGACAGTCTTCCCGATCCCACCCTTTATGCGATTCCGTTTTTTGTCGCGACGGTGGCGATCGAATTTTTCATGAGCCGCTATCGCGATGACATCAAATATGATGTCAAAGACATGGCAACGTCCCTGACATTGGGAACGGGTAGCGTGGTCGCCGGGATATTGACCGGCGGACTGGCTGTGGCCGCGATATATTGGGTCTATCAATTTCGGCTGTTCGACGTCCCCTTCACCTGGTGGGCCTGGATCCTGGCGATATTTGTCGATGATTTCTTCTATTATATCTTCCACCGCGGCGCCCACCGCATCCGCTGGGTCTGGGCGGCGCATGTCAATCATCACAGCAGCGAACATTATAATCTCTCGACCGCATTGCGCCAGCCGTGGACAAGTACCTTTGCGCTGACATGGATATTTTCGCTGCCGATGTTCCTGATCGGCTTCCATCCCGCGATGATCGCCTTTGTTGGCGGGGTAAACCTGCTCTATCAATATTGGATCCATACCGAAGCGATTGACCGTATGCCGCGCTGGTTTGAAGCGGTGATGAACACCCCGTCCCATCACCGGGTCCACCATGCGACCAATCCGTGCTATCTCGACAGAAATTATGCCGGAATTTTCATCATCTGGGACAAGATGTTCGGCACGTTTGAAGAAGAGCGGGATGACGAGAAAATTCAATATGGCATCATCAAAAACCTCAAAAGTTATAATATCTTATGGGCGGTTTTTCATGAATGGATCGGCATGGCCAAGGATCTGTGGACGGCACCATGGCGCTACAAACTATTCTATCTGATCAAACCGCCGGGCTGGAGCCATGATGGCAGCCGCGACAGCAGCGAAACGATCAGAGCGCGGTGGTTGGCCGCACAAAATGAACAAACAATAAGTCACCCTGCAACAGAACAGGGAGATGCTGAAACAAGTTCAGCATGACGATATAAAATGGAGAGAATGAATGGCAGAATATGACATCATCGTCATCGGCGGCGGATCAGCAGGGAGCGCAGCTGCCGGACGGTTGAGCGAAGATGGCAAGCGCTCAGTCTGCCTGATTGAAGCGGGTGGCAACAACAATAATTTCCTCGTCAAAACACCAGGAATGATGCCGTTTCTGCTGAAAAACGCAAACTGGCAATTTGATACGGTACCGCAAAAGGGGCTCAATGGCCGTATTGGCTATCAACCTCGCGGACGCGGTCTCGGCGGGTCCAGTGCAATCAATGCGATGGTCTATATTCGCGGCAATAAATGGGATTATGACAATTGGGCAGCAATGGGCTGTGATGGCTGGAGCTATGATGATGTCCTGCCCTATTTCAAGAAATCCGAAGGCAATGAACGCTTCAAAAATTCGGGCGGCGATGATTATCATGGCGGCGATGGCCCGCTCTCGGTGTCAGATCAAAAATGGCTGAACCCGGGCAGCGTTGCCTTTGTAGAAGCCGCGCGCAATTTGCAGATTCCCATAATCGACGATTTCAACGGCGCGCAGCAGGAAGGCATGGGCATTTATCAGGTCACCCAGAAAGGTGGTGAACGCTGGTCTGCTGCACGCGCCTATGTCGAACCGGGTCGCAACAGGCAAAATCTGGACATCAAAACCAAATCGCTAGTCGAAAAACTGATCATCAAAGATGGCCGCGTTACGGGCGTACAGATCAAACGGGGCCGGAAACAGGAAACCCTATCCGCTAAAGGTGCTGTGGTGCTTTCCGCCGGTGCTTTCGGGTCACCCCATATCTTGCAACTATCTGGCATTGGTCCTGAAGAGCATCTCAAGGAAATGGGCGTGGAGGTTGCGGCCGACAAACCGGAAGTCGGCGCCAACCTGAAAGACCATATTGATTTCGTCTCAGGCTATCAGACGGAGTCCAAGGAACTCATTGGCGATTCTCTGCAAGGCACAGTGCGCATGGGCAAGGCGATCATCGAACACCGGATGAAGCGTACCGGCATCATGACCACACCTTATGCCGAAGCCGGCGGCTTCTGGAGCTCCAGCCCGGATGTGCCAGCGCCCGATATTCAATATCATTTCGTACCAGCGATGCTGGAAGATCATGGCCGCGAAAAGGTCAAAGGCCATGGGTTTAGTTGCCATGCCTGCGTGCTGCGCCCACATAGCAAAGGCACGGTGCGGCTTGGCTCAACCGATCCAACGGCACCGCCAGCGATTGATCCTAATTTCCTCGATGATGACCGCGATATCGCCACGCTTCGCTCTGGCGTCCGCCATATGCAGCGGATTATGGAAGCACCGCCCCTCACCGACTTCAAGCCAACCAATCGCCATCCCATCGACATGAGCAATGATGATGCGCTGGACGCTCTCATCCGGGACCGCGCGGATACCGTCTATCATCCGGTCGGCACCTGCCGCATGGGTAGCGATGATGATGCGGTGGTCGACAGCCGACTGAAATTTAAGGGATTGGACGGGCTCTATATTGCTGATGCGTCAATCATGCCGGAGATTATCAGCGGCAATACCAATGCGCCAAGCATCATGATTGGCGAGCGGGCGGCAGATTTCATCAAAGCCGATTTGGCTTAGCGGATGCCAAGTTAAGCGAGGATCGTATAGCCTTCATCACCCTGCCCGCGGCACATCTGCTTGGACACACGGGTTTCTTGACCATCGATAATCGCCACATCGGTGATGTTCAGGCATTTGCGGCCATTAGGCTCGGTATTAAGCGCGGTAACCGTTGATGATCCTGAAACGCCGGCTCGTGTCGGGCTTTTCCAGGTCGCGGTGGCACCGACTTCTTCTTTCTCGGTAACTTCAACCGTAGCTGCGACGGCTTCCTTCTGTTCGTCTTCGGTCAATTGGCAAGCAATTTCACTGACCAGCACAGCACCAGCCGCGCTAGAGATCAGTGTACCGATTTTGCCCAGGCCAGCGGCATTACCAGCCACACCGCCTATTATGCCACCGAGCAATCCGCCGCGCTTCTTGGCTTTCTTACATTTCTGCGGGCCTTTGGATTTCTTCGCGCTTTTGCCAGCGCTGCCCTTTTTACCGCCTTCGGATTTGTCATCCTTGGCGACATATTCCGGCACAGCATAGCCACCACAGCCAGTGTTGAAGCAGAAACGGTCCTGCAAATAGGCCCGGTCCTGTTGATAGCGGGTTTCAAGCGCACGATAATCCGCCAGATTGGCACCATCAGGATCGGAAGCCGCATGCTCCCGGCGCATATCCGTATAAAATTGGTCTCGGTTTTTCGCAGAAAATTCCATTTTTCCAGCGACTCTATCGGTATAAATCGCCGATATCTCATTCTGGTGATCAATCATCCGCTGGCGAAATGGTGTCAGCACCTCGGCATAATAGCGATCAAGTAAGACGGTGCAGCGATTAGTATCCTCGGCCTTGTCAAAAGGCGCAGCAATTTTCTGAAAATCCTCCCGGCAATCGGGATAGCCATCTTGGCTGAGCACAGGGGTTGGCGGCAATGCCGGTAAATCCGGCTCTGCTGTGACCGGCGCGACATAGGCGCGATCCGCTTCTGATGCATCCTGTTCCTGCGAAAAGGCCGGTGACCCGACACTGACCAGCAAGGAAGCCGCGATCAGCGCATGACACATGCTCCGCACTTCTATTGTCATCTGATTGCCTCCCTTCCAAAATTGCTAGCTTCAAACCGGTACTACCGCAAGCTTCGCCTGATCAGGCTCCCTTACGCGTCACTAATGAAAATGCAGTTTACGCCGCCTTTTTGACCCTGTCTGTGAAATATCGCACTTCTTGTGACAAATTTAATGTTAGCCTATGATATGCCTGTGTCGGGCGGGGAAAATGGTAATGAACAAATATTGCAAATCACTAATAGCGTTGGCTGCAATGCTGGCTGTTCAAGGGAATACTGCGCCGGAAGTAGATGCAGAAAATCCAACCTGCCCTGCCAAACCAAACTGGACTAGCAACAAGGAAATGGTGCTCACGCCTGTGGAAAAGAACGGCACCAAAGTGCTGCTCGCCGAAGGCGTTGTTGATACCGGCCTGCCGGAACGGCTGAAAAAAACACTGGCGGACAATCCAGATATCACAGAGATCTGGCTGCGTTCTCCGGGCGGCCATGCCCGTGCTGGCAATGAAGCTGGCCGGATCATCCGCGAGTTAGGCGGCTTGTTGATCACCCGTATCCCGGCGGGGTGGACCTGTTTCAGCGCCTGCAATTTTGTCTTCATGGGCGGCCGCGCCCGGATTATTGAATCTGATGGAGACTTCATGGTCCACATGTTCACCATGACCGGCGATCGCAACGCGATTAATTACAGCATTGAGATGGGAACCGATTCCACTGTCGAGCTGATTGGTGAGGTGGAACAGGAAAGCGCCCTGCTCGCCACCGAAGATAATGATTTTCTCATTCGCATGGGCGTTTCGCGCAAACTGCTGACCGATATTATGTATAAACAAAAAGCGGTTAAGACCGAGGGCGAGGACCAGTCCACCCGGCGGTGCCTGACCAAGGAAGAAGCGCTCAAATATAATGTTGCCAATGTGGAATAAAGCTTGTCGATCTGGTGCCCAAGCGGCCAAAGAATACACATTCCTGTAATCTAAATAGCGCACTGGACATTCATGCTGAAAAAACTTCTCCTGCTCGCCCTGCTTCTCTCTCCCAGTCCAGCATTCGCGTGGGCTGAATATGCGCATCGCACTATAGCAGGGATTGCAGAAACCAATATCGACCCGGCGACCAAGGCGCGAATGAATCGGTTATTCCGCTCGGCAGCTTTGCTTGGGACTCCCAAATGTGATCTCAAAAATATTGGCGATGCCAGTGTCTGGCCCGATTGCATAAGGCGCGACCGGCTGCGCTGGGGCTATACCAGCCCTTGGCATTATCAGAATGTCGATATCTGCAAGCCGTTTAATCTCAAAAGTGCATGCCGAAATGGTAACTGCGTATCCGCCCAAATTGACCGCAATGCGGCGCTACTGAAAGACAAGTCGCTACCCGCGCATGTCCGGCTCGAAGCGTTAACCTTTTTGGTCCATTTCGTCGGAGACATGCACATGCCCCTTCATAGCGGTGATCGCAGCGATCGCGGCGGCAATGATGTCAGCGCAGCCTATGGCGTCATTGAAGGCAGAATGAACCTGCATTGGCTGTGGGATGGGCCGCTGGCGGAACGCGCCATTACGGACGGACCGGAAATGGTCCGCCGTTATAGCGCGGAAGAAAAATCCGATAAGTCGTTCGGAACCACAGACTTTTGGGCATTACAAGCTTGGCAAGTCTCTCGCGATTACAGCTATCCCACCGCCGAAGACCAACCATCTTGTGGCCCGAAACTCACTCGCCGGGGTAAAGTGGATAATGATGAAATCCGACAGCTGATCCCGACAGCGCGACTCCAGATTGAACGAGCCGGTCTGCGACTCGCACGGCTGCTTGAAGAATCGCTAAACTAGCCAATTTTAACGATTTTTTAAGGATGTCTGTCAATATTTGGCAGTTTTCCGTAACTTTTTTTTAACACTTTTTTCCGCTCTGTTTCAATAACTTGCGGACCGGTGTGCGGATTGTCACGCCCAGATGGCGGAAAAATCCTATCTACATCCATGTGAACCTTTATCTTTTCATCGACGGAAAAAAACGGTTCACCGTCAATTCAGTAACCAATCTTAGTTTCGTGCGTAATAATTTTAGCAACCAAGAGAAGGAAGAACGATGTATTTGTCCCCTCGATCATTCGTCAACCGGCCTCGCAAAAATGCGGCTGGATCGATCACCCCAGCCGAAGCTGAAGTTGTTCAGCGCGGATACCAACCCATGTATCATCTGGATATCGTGAATCGCTGTCCTGGATGCGGTAAATCCCATTGGCATGTTGGCCGATTCAGCGCAGAATGTGCGCATTGCGAGACGGCATTGCCGCTAGCAATCGTATCCAGCCAGCCTATGGAACCCCGCTTCACAGAGAGCTTCAGTAAGACCGCAATGGCCGCTTAACCGGTCGCGCGTTTCTATTTCGGTAATCCTACGACGCGCCGCAGCCATTGGCTGACGGGGGCAACATAGAGTTGATGGGCTGTGGCGCCGTTTTCGTAGGCATAAGCTGACAAGGCATTTGGATATAGTGCCAAGCCATGATCCGCCTGTTTGATTTCCAACCATTCTGCGGAGCCGGGCGTTTTTTGGTTGATCATGTCGACAATCATCCGGTGGCCATGGCGGCTTTCAAACTGCTCATATTCGCCAAACGCCACCATCACCGGTACGTCCAGCGACAACCAGGCCGCCAGGAAGTTTTTTTCCGCTGCCTGCCAATGCCATGCAAATGGACGACCGTAATGGTTTTCGGGATCAGTCCCCCTGATTGTCTGCCAAATGCCAGCCAAATCAGGATGGTCCGATGTGACTTCATCCGGCGTTTTCTGGCCGATCAAATAATGCTGCAGAAATGCAATTCGCTGAAGCATTTCAGAGTGAATATCTTCTGGTTTTACAGTGCCAGACCGTTCGACATATAGACGTTCGAAATGGATCATGCGTTCCAGATAGGTCACGGCTCCTCCGCCTTGCACGACTACACCAGCGACATCGCCATTTTGCGCAACCAAGGGCGCTGTGGTCGATCCCAGACTTGACCCCAGAATAACCACGCGCTGGGGATCAACCCATGAATGCTGTTTGGCCTGAACTAAAGCTTCGCGATAGTGACGAACCTCTGTATCGTAATCGAGCTTATCACATCCTGGTCCTTCGCTATCGCCGGTTCCGGAACGCTCAATGCGGATCATGACCATTCCCGACTGCTGAGCGAGTAGTCGCAACTGGGTATCGCGGCCTTCAGGAAAGATAATGCTGTCGCAAGAAACCCACTGAGTCACAAATATGGCCGGTAGGCGTCCGGAGGTCCCTTCTGGACGAGTAAGAACGCTGCGTAGGCGCAGCCCCTCGCGGGTTGAGACAGTACCATATTCAGTCTCCAGCCCATCCGTCTGTTCCAGCGGCCCATCCGATGCCACTGTCAGGTCTCCAGTTACCCGCGTCTGCGCATTCAGCGCATTTGTGTGTGCTCCGGCCATCGCCATCGCGAGGACCAACCCTGTCAACATTCGGTGCATCATTATCCCTTTCATGTTCTGTCCCATGACGAGAACAAACAGATAGAGGCGCTGGATGCGACAGAGAAAGGGCGATGTGACGAAGGGACGAAATTTCCGCTAGTGGAATCTTTTACTGCAATGCCCAGCGGTAACGGTTACCGACTTTGAAGGTCTGACCATTGTTGAGCGTGAGAATATTGCCCGTTAGATCCTTGATGGTTTGACGCCGTACGAGAACGGACCGGTGGACCCGGATAAAATCATGCGCAGACAACAGGCTTTCCATCGCGGATATAGACATTCGGTGTAATATCGGTGGGCCTGAACCATGCAATTCAACATAATTGCCGGCAGCCACTACCCACCCGATCTGATCGACAAGCAGAGGAAGTTCGTTTGTGGAGACAAGTTTCTTGGCCACAGCACGGTCGGACACAAAACGCTTCAATATCCAAGACAGCGCCAACATTCCTGCGATAATGAAGGCACCGGGAAGCCGCCTGGTAAGCTCGAACATGATGGTGCTGCTAGATATCAAGGTGTCCAGAAAGGACATGCCGGTGGCGAAAACAACCAAAATACCTAACTGCATGGGCCAAGAGCCCAACCGCTTTGCGATTTCAAAACATATCAGCCAAGGCACAATGTTCAGCCCGGCCCAGATAATCCCCTCGACCAAAGGTTCTCCCCGTCCAGCAAGCGTCGTGTAGATCACGCAATATAGAGACGAGGCTAGCGTAAGGGTGAGTGCCGCCAGCAACACCTGCGAGGCGGTTAAGGGGTGAATGAAGATCCTGTCCAAACTATCGCTCAACAAAGCTTGGTTCCTTTGTCCAATGCCGCGCTATTTATAACAGGATCGCCAGCAATTAACTAGATGTCGCCAAAAGCTTCAAGCGCGGCCCGGGCAATGGGTTCTCCCCATTCCTGCACAAAATGGCCGCCGCCTTCGATCATCATCGGCTCGGGGCAGCCGTTGATGAGCTTTTGCAATTTGAGCATGGCCGGTGGGCCGAGTACAGGATCGGCATCACCGATGGCCATAAAGCTGGCGCCTTGCCACTCGTCTTTCCAGAAGACAGCGGCCTGGGTGCTAACCTCTACGCCGTCCATTTCGGGTGAGACCGGGACGAGCGCAGGGAATTTGCGCGCGCCTGCCTGATAGCTTGGGTCCGGAAATGGTGCATCATAGGCGGCGATTTCCTGTTCGGTCAGATGCGGCGTGCCGCTGGCGATAATTTGGCCGGTTTTGAATTCCGGCGTGTTGAGCGCAAATTCTTTCCATGCGTTAAAACCATCCCCGGGCGTGCGGCCAAGCCCGAGCCCCGTGTTCATAACAATCAGGCGCGACAGACGGGCTTTAAACGCTTCGTCCACCGGCAAGGTTAGCCCGATCAGTCCGCCCCAGTCCTGCACCACAAGCGTGATATTTTTAAGATCCAACCGCTCGACCAGCGCCAGGATATAGTTGCGATGAAAATCGAACGTATAATCATCCAGCTCCGTCGGCTTGTCAGACCGGCCAAAGCCAAAGAAATCAGGTGCAACAACACGCGCCCCGCTCTCCAGAAAAACCGGAATCATCCGGCGATAGAGAAAAGACCAGCTTGGCTCGCCATGCAGGCACAGAAACGTGCGGCCTGCATCCTTTGCGCCTTCATCAATCCAGGCCGCGCGCAATCCTGCATAGCCCGGCAAATCCTCTGCATAGTGAACCGGATAATCAAAATCGGGAATATCGGCGAAGCGTTCGTCGGGTGTGCGGACAGCATTGATGGTCATGACGGGGTTTCCTCTCGCTAATTTGAATCGAAACGTGTCATTGCAACCTATTTTGGTCAAGAGCGCATATTTGCATGCTCATGACGCATTATTGCGTATCGCTTCCAATGGTTTCGGTAAATCACGGATAGCATGGCCCGACGCTCCACCAGCGGCTGGAATATGGCCAAAATGCAACAGAATCGCCTCGATTTTACATTAATTTAGATTTGCGACGAACGGCAGAAGGCTGTCATCTGGCGTTCAGTTAATTTTATGCATCGGGGCCGCGTTCAAATCTTTGAACATAGTAATATCTGCGGTTCAGTTTGTCCGCAGGTTTGTTTGAATAGTAATTGGAGTTAGTTATGAAATCCCCCTTAATACTTACTCTCCTTGCGGGCAGCGTCTTGTTGCCTGCGACCGCGCAAGCACAGGAGCAATCCCCTTTTTCCGGTCCCCGGATCGAAATTCTCGGCGGTTATGATACGCTGCGCTCTGGCAGTGATGTTGACATCGATACCGATGATGACGGCATTTTCGAAGATAATGACCTGGATCAGTCCGTCGATGGCTTCGCCTATGGTGCAGCAGTCGGCTATGACTTTGATCTTGGATCGGTGATCTTCGGTGTTGAAGCCGAATATATGGACTCCACAGGAAAGCAGGAAACGGATGAAGACATTGCGGCGCCATTTGGGTACCGGATCAATGTCAAACGGGACCTGTATCTTGGTGCCCGGATCGGCGCTCAGGTAGCACCACGTACGCTGATCTACGCCAAAGGTGGTTACACCAATACCAGCGTAGAATCCCGTTTTCAGGACCGGATCGAGGATGACGGCTTCGACTTTGAATTTGACGATACACAGTCAATCGACGGTTTCCGCGTCGGTGCCGGTATCGAACAACTTATCGGCCCTGGCTATGTGAAGTTGGAATATCGCTATTCCAACTATAGCGGTCTGAAATTTGATGACGAGCTATTCTCCGACAATAGCGAAATCGGCATTGATCTTGATCGGCATCAGGTTCTGGCGGGTATCGGAGTTCGCTTCTAAACAGCTGCAATAAGCAAAAGAAAAGGCGCGCTAGACCGTTGGTCAGCGCGCCTTTTTTATATTCTAAATAGTGGCTTAGTCGTTGCCGACTGTTTCACCACCTTCTGTACGAGCGGTTTCACCCGGAACGGGGAAGCCGCGCTTCTTGAGAATATATTTGACCTCAGGATCACGGCCACGGAATTTGCGGTAAGCTTCCTTGCGGTCCGTTTCATTCGCGGTGGACAGGATGACTGAACGAAAACGTTCGGCCGTATCCGCATCCCAAACATCGCCTGCTTCTTCAAAGGCCGCCCAGGTGTCCGCATCCATGGTTTCGGACCAGAGGTAGCTGTAATAACCAGCCGAATAAGCATCAGATGAGAACAGGTGGTTAAACTGAGGCAGACGGTGACGCATAACGATCGTGTCCGGCATACCAATTTCAGCAAGCGTTTCTCGCTCAAATGCATCCGGGTCTGTGACCGGATCAGTGCGGTTGTGCAGTTTCATATCAACAATGGCGGAGGACAGATATTCCACCGTCGAGAAACCTTCATTGAAGGTTTTGGACTTGTTGATCTTATCGACCAGCGCCTGCGGCATCGGTTCACCCGTTTCCGCATGTTTCGCATAATTGTCGAGCACATAACGGGTTAGCAGCCAATTCTCGTTCACCTGACTGGGATATTCCACAAAGTCCCGCGGCGTGCCGCCAAGACCGGGATATTTAATGTCATAGTTCAGATAATGCAGCGCATGACCAAATTCGTGGAACAGGGTCGACGCGTCATCCAGACTGATCAGCGTAGGAGATCCTCCGCCGCCTTTGACGAAATTGTTATTGTTCGACGCCAGCACATAGCGGTTATTGCCGCCCAGTTCATATTGGCTGCGATAAGTGGTCATCCAAGCACCGGAGCGCTTACCGGCACGGGCAAAATTATCGAGATAGAAGAGACCGATCAGCTTATCGCCGCGCTTCACTTCAAAGGTCCGGATATCGGGGTGGAAAACTGGAACCGTTCCGGTATTCTCGGCAAAATCCATACCGTATAATTTATTCGCAGCGTCAAACATGGCTTCCACCATATTATCCAGCTTGAAATACGGTTTGATCTCCGCTTCATCGAGATCATATTTCGCTTTGCGAACTTTCTCCGCATAAAAGCGATAATCCCATGGCTTGATCGTAATGCCAGCATTCTCGGCATCCGCAACTTCCTGCATATCCGCGACTTCTTCTTTGACGCGCGCAACCGCAGCAGGCCAGACTTGCATCATCAAATCCATCGCCGTTTCAGGCTCTTTCGCCATTGTGTCGGCCATGCGGAAATGGGCGTGGGTTTTGAAACCCAATAGCTTCGCGCGATCCGCCCGCAGCTTCAGGATTTTGGCGATCGTCATGTTGGTGTCGTTCGCATCACCATTGTCACCGCGGTTGATATAGGCGTTGTACACCTTCTCACGCAGATCGCGGCGGGTCGAATTTTGCAGGAAGGGCTGCATCACCGAGCGGGTATTTTTGAGCGCCCAACCTTCTTTTTTCTGTTCCTTGGCAGCTTCAGCAATGGAAGCCACGAAGCTTGCTGGCAAACCGGCCAGTTCCGCTTCATCGGTCAGGAAGATGAAGGTCTCTTCATCCGCCAACACCTTGTTCGAAAATTCATTAAACGCTTTTGACAGTTCGGTGCTGAGTTCAATCAGCTTTTGCTTGTCAGCCCCTTCGAGCAAGGCGCCATTACGCACCAAACCTTCATAGTCGCGTTCAACCAAGCGCAATTGCTGTGCATCAAGACCAGCTGTCATACGGCCATCATAAACGGCTTTATAGCGGGCAAAGATCTTCGGATCGAGGGTCAGTTCGTTGAAGAAGGCGGAAATTTTCGGAAGCCATTCGCCCTGAATCTTGCGGACTTCATCATTGGACAGGTTGCTTGAATGCACACCCCAAATGGCGAACAGCTCATTGGCCTTATTGCCTGCCAGCTCCAATGGCACCGTCGTGTTTTCGAAGGTCGCTGGCTCAGGATTGTCGCGCACCGTTTCAAATTCCGCTTTGATATCTTTCATCGTCTGCTGGAACGCAGTGGGGAAATCAGAAACTTTCACTTCATCCCATGGCGGTACACCATCATAGGGTCCCGTCCATTCTTGCAGGATGGAATTTTCAGAGGCGTCGTCTGATGTTTTCTTCATGCCGCTATTTCCATTTGCGCTCATCCGATTGAGTTCTGCAGTCGTTTGCGCAGCCATAGCGGGACTACCGCCAATACCAAGCAAAGCGGCGGTTGATACGCCCAGAAAAAATTTACGGCTGGAAACTGAAAATCGCATTTATGTCTCTCCAATAGATAGGATATGTCGCCCCTGTTAAGGACACAAAACTCTACGCTCTTTTGCGCTTGATACCCCGATACAATAACCGCGCATCAAAGGCAAAAAGGTTGCTTTTGAAATCATGTTTTAGACAAACGGCACTTAGCCATCGATGAACGACACGGCAGCCCGTGGGGTCGGTCCTATTTCTTCACAAAGGCGTTGATCCGGTCCTGCATATCCGGGCCTGTGCCTTCATTTTCCATGACTTCCCAGATCAAACCGGCATCCATTGGGTCGGCATCGGTTGCCTCCAGCAGATGCTTATTGGCCGCGTGAGAGAAAGACGAGTTTTCCAAAACGCGTCGCGCCAGCGCTTCGGTTTCAGCCTCAAACTCCGACAAAGGAAAAACCGTCTCAGCCAGCCCGATCCGCAGCGCTTCGTCAGCCAACACAGTCTCGCAAGTGAACATCAGTTTTTTGGCGGTTGCGATACCTACCCGGCGCGGCAGCCGCTGGCTCATGCCCCAGATGGGGGTCAATGCCCATTTCGCATGGGTATCGCCAAATTTGGCATTGTCTGCGGCCACGATAAAATCAGCGGCCAGCGCAACCTCCAGCGCACCGGTATAGCAATGGCTATGCACAGCCGCGATCACCGGTTGCGGCAGTTTTTCCATCATCCGCAAGGTCTCGGAATGCCAGCCGCGCGAGGGCACCTCTTCCCCTTCAGAAATATCATTCAGGTCATGGCCTGCGGAAAAACATTTCCCCGCGCCCCGTAAAATAACACAGCCGACGCTGTCGTCGCGGCGGATATCGGCGATATGATTGCGCAACTGTTTGAAAAGGCCGACTGTCAGGCTGTTCAGCTTGTCCGGCCGGTTCAATGTCAGGACCGCTAATCCATCTTTATCCTCACGCAGCACCAGATCCGTCACAGCAAACCTCCGTTAAAACCATATGATTAGAAAATCATCATGGGTCATCGCGTTCAGTTTTGCCAATGCAAAAATGGATAGTGGAGACGCGCGCGCAAACTATCGCGCCAGCCGATGTTATTCAGGCCGCTCAGCCAGCAACGCCCGCACCAACGGCTGCAAATTCTCGTCATAGCGGGCGAGCATCACATGCTCTTCCGCCGTTTCGAAGTGACTGACCAGTTGTTTGCCATTCCACCAGTGCAGCGCAATGGCGGGCGGATCAGCGACAATCATATTGCGGCCATCGGGATTTTCCGGGTCTATCGGTTCCAGATCAAACGCGACTTGCGGGGCAGTGGAGGCACAAATGGAGAGGCTGGTGCCTTCAAAAGACGTTGAAATATTGCGGTGCAGATGGCCCGTAATCATCCCTTTGACTTGATCATGGCCCGCGATTGTATCCGCCAGCGTAGAGACCCACGGCTCGCGCGGATCAGTGTTCATCCATGCAATACCGGATTCAACCGGCGGGTGATGCAATATCAACAGCGTCGGCTTATCCTGTTTCTCGGCCAGCCGTTCAGCGAGCCACCGTGCACGCACCTCACAGAATGCGCCGCCGTGACGTCCCTCTTCCAGTGTATCGAGAAACAATAGACGCAGCGGGCCATCGTCTATCTCATATTGGACGAAGCCATCTGCCGTCGGTACATCAGGAAATTGCTTTTGAAACGGCGCGCGCAAATCATGATTGCCCAGACACATATGGACCGGAAAGGGCAAGTCAGCAAAAGCTTGCTCGAGCCGCATATAGCTGTCCTGATCACCGCGATCGACCAGATCACCAGTCGCCAGCAATACATCCGGCCGCGGCGTCATTTCGCACAGGGCTTTCAGCGCCTGATCGAGGCGCTTGCGGTTAAATTCTGACGGATTGTCCGGGTCAAAGCCCAGATGAATATCCGTTACTTGCGCCAATAGCATAGGCGCTTCCCCTCTCTCATGTCGCGTTTAGCGACTGTCATCCAATGGTTCTCACTAGCGACTGGCAATTTTCTGCTTTCGAATTTTCACCTTCAGTTTATCCGATGGTTTCAATGCTTCATTGTCATTTGCCACTTTATCCGGCTTTTTGCGTTTGTCCTTCTGCTGCTCCTTGATCAGCCAGGGCGCGCCATCATCGGCATGATAATCATGACACATAGCGCATGTCGATGGCACATCAGCAGTTTTCTCAAACTCGCCGCCATGACATTCGCGGCAGGTCTTGATGCCGGGCAGCAACAAATCACGCGCATTGTCAGATGTCGTCGCAGCATGGCAACTGGTACAATCCTCTTGCGTATGCGCTTCGTGGCTGAACCAGCCCTTATGCATATAGCGATCAGTCTGGGTCACCGGCTTAATGCCATAATCAACCCGCCCGCGCGCGGTCGGCGGCGTTACACCATGGCAGTCAAAACAAGCGCCGCCGCGTGAAAAGACTTGCTGGATCGCAAGATTGGCGCGGCTCGGTCGGAACTGGACGGCGCGCGCATAGTCGCTAGCCACCCGATTGTTGTTTTCAGCACCCGGACGCCGCCGCTTCATACCGCCGAGATTAATCGGCCGCGATGGGCCGGTAGAACGATAATAAGCGCGCAGGTCAGCACGGACCATATCTGGCTCGCCGTGACGCAAGGTCCGCACTGTGCTGCCGATTTCTTCAAATGCGAGACTGTGGCACATGCTGCAATCTTCTTTCATATCAACCGGTTCAAAGCGCACGCCATTGGAATCGGGCGTATGGCAATCCGCACAAGCCAGCGAATCGCCAAAATCAAATTTCGCGGCTAAGCGCCGGCCCATTTGCGCGACCCCGCCAGTTTTAGACAGATGAATGTCATGCGGGAATTTCAGGCCATTATATTCGGTTGGCTTCTTGTCCAGCGAAACCCGCTTGCGAGGGGGATTTTTACCGCCGGGTTCAAGCAGCAACGCAGGGCGAAATTGCGGGTGTGAAATCCCGAAATCAGATGCATTTTCAAGCTTTGTATCCGTCAAACGCCCGTCCATTCCTTCATGGCAATCCGCGCAGAATTTTTGCGCAGTAGGCTGCATAGCACCCTCGCCTTCGTGCTCGGTGTGACATTCAACACACCTGCCGGGTGGTTTGTTAAAGGCCGAAGCGAAAGCCGCGCCGACTTTCTCAAAACCTTCCGGCTCGCCCATAGCGGCGAGCAGGCGGTCTTTCTTGGCATGGTCATGCGCGTCATCTTCATGGCAGGTGAGACAGGTCTTGTCCGTCACCGTTACAAAGGCATCGACATGGCAGGCCTGACAATCGCCCTCGAGGCTGTGGTGTGCCTCACTAAGTGCGCCGGAGGACCACATGGTGTCGGCATGAAAACCTTCTGGCCGTTCTTCGATCCCCTTGTAGGTAGCCCATGTGTAGATGGGCCAGATCAGGAAGGCAGCGAGTACCAGTCCGATAAAGCTCCAAGCACTAATCCGCTTACCAGGCAGCAAGCCTTTAAGCGTGTAAAGCGCGCCCTCTTCACGGTCTTCGGCGGAATCGGATAAAGCCTCGACCCGCTTAACGGTCAGGATCACGCCTTCTTCATCGTGACTAACCGATATGACATGACCGCCAAAACCAAGTTCAGCACCCTTGGCAGGATCAATCGTCGCGGACATTTGATCGCGACCGTCAACCGAGAATTTCTGACCGGAAATGCTTTCAACCTCAATCTCGCCGTCGTCCAATTGGCGGATGACAGCATGATCGGGATTGACCGCAAGGTCGGGCAAGTGGATCGCATTTTGTGTGTTGCGACCGACACCAATTTGTGGCTCCGTGAACGGGTTGGAGCGGATAATCTCCCGGCCATCAGCAGTGACTGCAATTTGGCGAACGATAAAAGTCATAACTATCTCCCGCCTACCAGTAAAAGAAAACGCTGATGATATGCGCCGACAACGATGCGATCAGGGCGAAGGTCATCGGCACATGGACGAACAGCCAGACCTGCAACAGGGCTTTCAACCTGAGATGGCGGCGGACACGAGCGAGTGTCGCTTCCTTTTTCTGCAGCAACGCATCTACTTTATCGAGCGGATCGTCCCCGCCCATGCGCGGCTGATAAGCGCGTTCCCGCCGCAAATCAGCCTGCGCAGCGCGGGTAGCGCAATTGGGATATTTTCCGGAAACTCGTTTGAGGAAACCGCCGCCAAAGGGATCCTGCTCCAGCGATTGCAGCACCAAAGCCGCATGTTCCGCCGATAGCGGTTGAGCCGCTTCATGCAATTGCCGGTCCAGTGAACGCAGGCTTTCGAGCATCTGCGTCTCGGTCATCTCGTCGCGGTTGTTGGATAGGGCCTGCGGGATGGTCGCATAGAAATAGATGCCGAGAATGCCAGAGATGATCACGATCATCATGAAAGCATAGGCCGCCGTATGGATGTTCCAGCCAAATTGAAAACCGGTATGCAATGTGCCAATGACAATCAGGCTGAGGCCGAGATAAATATGCGCTGAGGTCCATGCTTTGAGCGACCATTTTCCCGCTGTCATAGCGCGTTTGCGGACACCGAGCATCGTCAACCATAGGATCAGTCCGGCACCAATCGTACCAAGCGTATAACCGTACCAGCTACCGCCATTATGGCGCGGGGAAACGTCGATGAAGAGATAGCTGACAATCGATACCAGCATGATGAAAGAAGCAATTTTCAGCCACTTATAGCCAGCATGTTTGAGAAAGCCGTCATGCATGGCGACTTTCTTTTTGGCGACGCCGCCGGGAACAGGAACGGAAGCCACTATGCGTCCTCCTGCTCTAACTTAGCGACGGTGAGAAATTCCTCAGGTGCCACGCGGATAGCTGCGCCGGTGGGACAGGCCCGGACGCAGGCCGGCCCCCCCTTGATGCCAGCGCACATGTCGCATTTAATCGCCTTTTTGGGTTTTTCGACATCGGGATCGCTATTTTCCGCTGCCCATTTCTTGTCAGGTTCACCGGGTCCGGGACCAAATCCAAAAAGCAGCCAGTTTAATATACCGGGCTTCTTCGGCGGCACCTTGTCCATGCGGATCACGCCATAAGGGCAATAGCGCTGGCAATTGCCACAACCGATACAGGTGTCATCGATAAACACTTCACCGTCGGGCCCGCGATGGATCGCGTCGGGCGGACAATCGGACATACAGTGCGGATGCTCGCAATGCCGACAGCTGGTCGGGACGTGCAGATGCGCATAGGTTCGGCCAGCTTCGCGATCGAGGCGGCTCAAGCCTTCATGGCTGTCGGCGCAGGCCTTCTCACAATTGTCGCAGCCGACGCAAAGATTTTCGTCGATCAGCAACACGTCGGTCGCTTCGCCAATGCCGTTGTCGACAAGGAAATTGGCAACGCCGGAATAATAATCCACTACGCCAGAGAAACTGTCTTTCTTGGCTTCGACAAAAGCGTTGATATCCTGACGCGCGGCCATTTCCTGTTTTGCCTTGCGCATCAGGTTCGGGTGCTGATCGAGCACCTTCTTGAACGCATCGCCGTTGATTTTAATCACTTCTGACTTAATCGCCGCTTTCACGGTTGCAGTGCGCATGCCGCCCGCGATCAGGGTCATTTCTCCGACATAAGAACCGGCTGGCAGGTAAGACAGGAATACAGGCTTGCCGCCAATTTCCTTTTCGACGACCATCGATCCCACGCGGATGACGTAGATGTCGTTACCCTCGCTGCCTTCCTCGATAATCGCTTCTCCGGCCCTGACGTTCATAATCTCGCTGGTTTCCACCGCCTCAGAGATATCGTCTTTGGTGAGGCCAGACCCGAACATCTGCAGCAACTGGCGTTCCGTCGAAATTCTGGTAATCGCTCGCTTGGCCGCAGGAACGGAGGCTTGCAGTTTTAAAGCGGCGGTGCGGGAAATCTCTACTACTATCAGATCTTCAGCCGCGTTAATGGTTGCCCCGCGGCGGCGACCGGATATCAGGCCAACTTCGCCAAAAATCGAACCCTCTTCAATCGGCACCGTAATCGATGGATCATCGGGATTAATCTCCACCGCCACCGAGCCTTCGGCAATGGCAAACAGCGATGACCCTGGCGCGTTCTTCTCGAATACCACTTCGCCGCGACGATAGCGGCGCGGTTCGCTGTCGAGCATGAATTCGCGCATCTGCAAGGGCGACAGGTCATTGAGAATAGTGACTTTCTCGCGGAAAAATTCCAGCCACTCGTCCACCGACTTGCCGCCAGGAAGACCGCCAAATTTCTTCTCCAAAATCGGCTCATCGGCCGGTTTCAGATCTTTGTTGCCGTTGATAAATTCAATGACATCATAGCCTTGGTTCATACAGTGCTTGATCAAGGGATAGCCAGCCAGCGCACCGATGACATAGATGCCTTTTTTGGTACTTTCGAACGCTGGACTCAGCTTGGGATAAGCCTCCCGGTCTTCGCTGGTAAATTCAATTCCGCATTCTTCGACAAATTTGCGCGGCGGAGCGGAACCCATCCGCGCAATGATCCGGTTGCAAGGAATCGTTTCCTGACCATCGCGTGTTTCCAGAACCAGCTCGCCATCCTTGACTTCGGCCGGTGTGGTCTCGTTGCGGATCATCACCTTGCCCTGCTCGCCCGCTTCCATCAGCAGCTTCACATTAGCCTTTTTTGCGCGCGCAAATTCTGCCGAGCGATTGAGGATCGTCACGATGTTATTCTGAGCCGCATCCGCCGCTAGCCCCAGTGCATTTTCGATCCCGGCATCACCGGAACCGATCACTGTAATATGTTCATCATAATATTCACCGGGATCATCCAGCTGATATTGAACCAATTTATTGTCACCGCCAGGGCAGCGCATCAGATTGGGGTTGCCCTGGGTTCCGATCGCCATGACGATGGTCTCCGCCATGACTTTGTCGCCATTTTTCAAAGTAATGGTGAAGTTGCCTTCTTCCCCCTCTATCTTCACTGGTTCAGCATTAAACTGGACATTGACGCCGCAAACTTCGGTTTGCTTGTCCCATGTGCCCAAAATAGCTTCGCGCTTGCCAGCGTCAAAATCCATATCCGAGCGCAGCACCAACTGGCTGGGCGTCGCCATGACATGCTTGCCTTTTTGATATTTGTAGATGGTGTCGGACAGATGGTCTGTCTTTTCCAGCAGCACATGCTTTAGTTTCAATTGCGCAGCACGACCAGCGGCGCTCATGCCTGCCGGACCCGATCCTACAATCACCACTCGAAACTTTTCCGCCACGCGCTATCTTCCCCCTTTTGCTCTCTCGGCCCAACGCTCCCTCATGCGTTTTCACAGACCAATGCAGCAAACTTTTTCGGCTTTAGCGCGACCCCAAAAGACTTGTCTTGCCAGCATCTTATCAAAAAGCTTTTGATATGCCAGTGGAAAATATCACAAGTTGATCCAGTTCACTCTCTATCGGTGAGACGCAACAAATGACTTGTCAAACCCCCATGGTTGGCGACAATAGATCGCGATGGACCGGGTCGCACCAGTTGAGGAATGAGTTTTACAGATGAGCGAACCAGAAGAAACAGCGAAGCCCGCCAAAAAGACCGGCGGCAATATCAGCCGTATCGCCCTGATATTGGCGGCCATTCTCGCCGTCGGAGCAGTCGGTGTGCAGGTCTATCGCAATATGGGCACTGAAGGTTCAGGCGGCCAAACAAATACAGAAGTGGCGGGCGAGGAAACCGAGCAAGCCCCTAGCGTCAATGAAGTCATCGCGGGTTTGGAAAAAAAGCTGCAGGATGATCCCAAAGATGCAGAAAGCTGGCGCATGTTGGGCTGGAGCTATTTTGAAACCCAGAAATTTGCCGAATCCGCTACAGCCATGAAACGCGCGACAACGCTCGATCCGAAAAATCCTGAATATTGGTCGATGCTCGGCGAAGCACTGGTCATGGCAAGCGATGGCCAGCAAGTGCCTGACGATGCGGCTGATGCATTCAAAAAGGCTCTAGCTCTCGACAAAAGCGATCCCCGCGCGCGTTATTTCCTGGCGGTACAAAAGGATATCGCTGGCGATCATCAGGGCGCGATTAATGACTGGTTTGCGCTGCTCGAAGACACGCCCGCTGATGCGCCCTATGCCGCCGATATTCGCAGGGTGATCGGGCAGGTCGCTGAGAAAGAAAATATCGACGTCGCCGCGCGCCTCGCCAAGGTGGCACCCGCTGCGCCGACGGGCGGTATCTCCACCGACGGCCCGCAAGTCGCTACCGCGGCCATTCCCGGCCCAAGCCGCCAGCAAATGCAGGAAGCTGCCGCCCTGCCCGCTGGCCAACAGGAAGCAATGATCGCCAATATGGTCGATGGGCTCGACAAGAGGCTGCAAAGCAACCCGAACGACGCCAATGGGTGGATCATGCTGATGCGCAGCCGCCAGCAGCTGGGTCAGACCGCCAAGGCCAAGAAGGCGCTAGCTGATGGGTTGGCGGCGTTTAAGAATGATGGCACAGAGGCGAAGCGGATCCGCGAAGCCGGTATGGCATTGGGTGTTGGGGGTTAGATCAGAGACAGCGGCGGAATTGCGTATCTTGTCTATTCGGCCAATCCGTCGATAAATGCGTGCACAATCGGTTCAATTTCTTCAAAATCAAACCCTGCCTCTACTTTAAGAGCCGCGCCATCCAGCATGGAACTCACCAACTCAACCAGCGGTTGCAGAGCCAATGGCTTTATTGCACCATGTTTGAGCGCGGCCTCTAGCCCCTGCCGTAATGACAAGCGTGTAAACCGATCTTCAATTGCCATAAGCTCTTTCTGACCAAGGACAGATGGCCCTTCGATCAAAATCGTTCGCGCACGCCCCTGTGAGGTAATCGCTTTCACAAACGCGCTGGAACCCGTTTTGAGCATATCGATAAAGCTATCTGCATCTTCGGATTCGCGATTAATTTCAATTCCGACCGCTTCGCAATCCTGCTCCACCACAGCGCGAAACAGATCCTGCTTATCCGAAAAATGATGATAGAGCGCTCCGCGAGTAACGCCCGCAGTTTTGACGATTTCAGGGGTAGATGTGGCCGCGAAGCCCTTTTCAACAAAGAGCTTTTTTCCAGCCTTAATCAACAGCTTGCGAGTCTTCTCGGTGCGCTTTTGGTTGGAAATCGCCTTTTTCTCTTGCATACATACAGCCTGTTTGTTACCTAGAGTTAAACATACAATGTGTATGTATAAAAAGAGGAAAGGCAAAGCAAATGAAAACGACCAGCTATTATCCGGTTATCCAGGTGACCGATGTGCAAGAGAGTGCCAAATTCTATATTGATAACCTGCGCTTCAAACCATTGTTCGACAGCGATTGGTATGTGCACCTGCAGTCTATCGATGATGCGGGCGTCAATCTCGCGATCCTACGATTTGATCATGAAACGATCCCCGAGCCGATGCGCCAGGAAACCAAAGGGCTAATTTTAAATTTTGAAGTTGAGGATCCAGATGCTTGGTTTGATCGGGCACTAAAGGCAAAACTGCCCATACTTAAGCCACTGCAAGATGAAATATTCGGCCAACGCCATTTCATCACCCATGATAGTTCGGGAATTTTGATCGATATCATCAAACCGATTCAACCATCGGATGAGCATGCCGCCGATTATACCGATCCCTCAGCCATCGCTACTTGATGTCTTCACTTCAGGCCAATCAAAGGAAAAGCCCATGACCAATCACAACCAGAGATACGCTGCCATTTATGCGCTGATCACAACCGTAACCATTTTGACATTCATTCCCGGGATCATAACGGCGTCTCTTGCCTGACTGGGCGGATCATACCAATGCTGAACAAAAATAATCACGCAAAGACACTAAGCGGCCAAGTTGTCCCTCCTCGGCGGCTTTGTGTCTTCGCGTGATCTCCCCCCAAAGCTATAAGGTCTAGTTCATTCCTATAGCTTAATACCTAGCCCGACACCGACCACGATCGGATCGAGATTGATCTTCACGCGCTGCGTTCCCGCATCGGTGGTGCGCAGGGTTGCGGTGGTGTCGATATCGAGATATTTGACATCGAAGTTCAGCGAAATCCGGTCATTCAGCGGAATATCCATTCCCGCTTGCAGCGCCCAACCGAAGCTGCTTTTCAAGCTCACGTCCGTTTCGCCAACCGCAGCTTCCAAATCCCGCGTCGCCTTTTCATTATAGAAAATTGTATAGTTTACACCGGCACCAACATAGGGACGGATCGCGGCATCGGGTGCAAAATGATATTGCGCCGTCAGGGTTGGAGGCAATACCCAGGTTTTGGCAAGCCTACCAATGCTGCCGGTCGTTCCCGTGACGCCGCTGGCACTGTGCTTCGTGGTGGCAGCGATCAGCTCGAAACCGATATTGTTGGTTGCCATATAGGTGATGTCGAGTTCCGGCGCGGGGCTATTATCCACGCTGACCTGCTCTCCGGGAAAGCCGGGCAGAATTGAACTGCTTTCCTCGCTCGGCATGACATTTATGACGCGGGCGCGCAGCAATATGTCGCCCTGTTCCGCAAAGGCCGGTACAGAGCTAACCGCTATGCCTGACGCTGCCGCAAGGGCGATAAACTTTGTCGTTTTACACATTGAAAAATCCTTCTTACTTAGTCCCCAATGGTGGTTAGGGAGAGCAGGAAGGAGCCGCATTGATCCATCGCAACAATATGGTTGATCTGAGTCAATGGGGTGGATGGACGGTTCTTTTCGCTGTCCTACAGAGCAGCGATTATGGCATGATGTGAACTGAACTCTTTGACAATTGAATAGACTGAATACTCCCCGCGCATGGGTGAGAATTGTGTGAACTTTCGAATTTTTTTTGCGGCGAAAAATGCCCCAAAGGACTATGTGCACTTTGTGAACTTCGTCACGTACAGTGTGAACCGCGATGCTATGTGATTTGTGTGAACTTCGGAATATTTGTTGCGCACCAAAAACGTCCTAAGGACTGTGTGCATGTTGTGAACTTCGTTGGTTTTTAGCGGACTATTCCTCTCCCCTTGAGGGAGAGGAAACGGAGACTTGGCAGCTTGCTGCCTAGTCGAGTTGGAGAGGGGGCTGGCTTGGCGCTTCCTCTCTTACCCCTCTCCAAGATTTTCTAGTCAGTAAACTGACAAGAAAATCTGTCCTCTCCCTCAAGGGGAGAGGAACGTTGTAACTACCGAAACAGAGGTTCACCAAAGCTGCGCAGCTTCCTTGAGTGCAAAGTACCCGCATCCGCTTCCTTGGCCAGCAGATCAATTGTCCGCAAGCCTATCGCCAAATGCTGACCGACCCGTTCCTGATAAAAGGCATCAGCCATGCCAGGCAGTTTGATTTCACCATGCAGCGGCTTGTCAGACGCGCAGAGCAATGTCCCGTAAGGCACCCGATAGCGATAGCCATTGGCAGCGACGGTCGCGGATTCCATGTCAATCGCGATGGCGCGAGACTGGTTTAGACGCTTAGCAATCTGCTCAAAGCGCAGTTCCCAGTTGCGGTCGCCGGTGGTCACGACTGTGCCGGTACGCAAATGTTGTTTGAGTTGCGATTGGTCAATGCCGGTCTCTTCCTGCACTGCCTTGGTCAGCGCCAATTGCACTTCGGCAATGGTCGGCAGCGGAATGCTGGGCGGCAGGACATCGTCGAGGACATTGTCATCGCGCAGATAGGCGTGCGCGAGAACATAGTCGCCTAAACGCTGTGTCCGGCGCAACGCTCCACAGTGACCGATCATCAGCCAGACATGCGGGCGCAGGACAGCCAAGTGATCGGTAATCGTTTTCGCATTGGATGGGCCGACTCCCATATTGACCAGCGTCACACCGGGGCTGCCATCCTTGCGCACCAGATGATAGGCGGGCATTTGCGGTGGCTTAGCAATGGGTGGGCAAGATGGTTTGCCGTCCGCGCCGGTAATCCGGTTACCCGGTTCGACGAGCATTTCGGCCTTGCCAGATTTGACCTCTTCCAGACCAAATTCAATAAATTCATCAACATAGCGCTGATAGTTAGTGAACAGGATAAAGGGCTGAAAATATTCCGGATCGGTCGCGCAATAGTGGCGGATGCGGTGCAGGGAATAATCGACCCGTTCAGCGGTGAACAGCGACAAGGCGCTATCGACATCATCCTGAAAAATCTGACCGCCGTCGACAATCTCGTCATTGGTCTTGACCAGATTGGGCGTGTGGAAATGATTGGGCAGCGCGTCTTTGCGATCCCGGTCGAGACCGCCAGCGGCATTTTCAATCGCAAAGGCAAGCGGGATGGGCGTTTCAGACAGACCGACATGAATTTTCGCGGTAAAGATGCGATTGATCCGCTCCAGTTGGTCGAGCAAATAGCGGCGATAGAGTTTCGGCTGACTGATCGTTGTGCTGTAGCAGTTAATATCGGAAATCCGGCCCGATGCCAGATTGCTGGTCTCAGTTGCTTGATCTGCAGGAATTTCAACCGAGATCATCGGATAGACGCCTTGTTCGCGGTCGCCATCGGACAGGTCGCCCTTGGCATAGCGGGCAAATCGGGCGGTTATCAGATCAATTTGTTCTTGGTAGAGCTTTTCGAGAAGAGCGACGGCCGCTGCCGGGCTGTCGCATAGCGCCATGGACTGGCGTGGGGAAGAAGTGTTCATGTAGTCTCCGTTTACAGTTAAAGGCCTGTACCGGAAAATGCGCCAAAAGGGAAAAGCTAAGTGCGAGAAAGGACAAGAAATTGCACGGCGGAGTGAAATTCAGCCTGTTTGACCGCCCGTGTTTGGGTCGCCAGATCGTCACTTCCCCATTGCTGTTCCTGCCAAAGTTCTTCCAAATTCATCAGTGGCCAGAGCGTATCAGCGTCATAAGCGTTTTCAACCAGTGCCAACACAGCGATCAGCGAACCGGCCAGTCCGACCAGCGAAAGCATCGCCGCTAGCGTGAAGTCATCCTGTGCCTCGACGGCTTCGGATAGCCGGGCAATGGTTTGCTCGGACTGCGACTGATGCATGATGCCGTGAGTTAGAGTGAAGCTGACATCATAACGGGTGCGGGCCCAGCCCAGCAACGGGTCCCACTTCTCGGCCTGATGATCGGACAAGGCCTGTTGGCTGTCGTCCCCGCGATAATAGAGCATATCGCTATCAGAAAATGAGGCAATGCGGCCGACGATACGATTTCGTTCATGGGCAACCTGATCCAGCGCACCCTGCGCCAAAGCGGTTAGCGGCATGGTGGCGGGGTCAATCTCGTCATCCTGTGCAGCCCATTCGGTCGCTATTGCTTCGGCGAGCTTGGCGGTTGGCAGGTGGAGCGGATTACGCGCCGGGGTCTTCACAGGGCGTCCGTCGAGGTGGATGGCAAAGCCAGTATCAGCCGCGACGCTAGCGGCCTCCTTATAAAATCTTTTCATCGCCCGCTTCTTTGCCAGCTTCCTCTGCCACCTGTCGTTTGACGAAAGACCGCACCATCGTAATCGGCATGACCCAAGTCTGTGCAAGGCCGATCACAACCAGCACATAGCCAACTGCCGCTGGAATACCGGCCAGCCGACCCAAAGATATCGCAATGCCCAGCATCAATATCGCAATGCCCAAAAGGCGGATGACGCTGACCATGAAATGCAGTCTCTTTGCCTGCTTTTCCTTTTCAGGGTCAGCGACATAAATCGGATCGTCAGATTTTTCCGGTTGCTGTGTCATCGATTGAGCGTCTCGTATAATTCATCCATGGTTTCAGCTACAATATGCGCGCCGGCAGAGAGCAATTCATGACTGTCATGATAACCCCAGTCGACACCAATTGGCCGAACGCTGGCATTGACGCCCATTTCCATGTCGAAGGTTGTGTCACCGATCATGGCTGTTGTTTCCGCAGCAGCACCGGCTTCGGATATCGCCAGTTCCACCATAGCAGGATGCGGTTTGGACGGGTGCCGGTCAGCGGTTTGCAGTGTAACAAACCGATCCTTCAGCCCATGCGCTTCGAGAACATGATTAAGCCCGCGATCAGACTTGCCGGTTGCTACGCCCAGCACCCAGCCGTCACTGTCCAAACGGTCGATCAGCTGGAGCAGTCCATCATAAAGCGGTTCGTGCACGCTGCCTTTTTGGCGCATTTCGAAAAAGCCATCGCGGTAAGACTGGGTCACTGCAGCGACTAATGCGTCTTCCTGATCGGGCAATAATTGTCGAACGGCTTCCTGAAGGCTGAGACCGACGATACGCCGCGTTTGATGATGGTCGGGCGGGGTCAGACCGTGCGCGACAAAGGCCTGATCCATCGAAGAGCAGATATTCGCCTGGCTATCGACCATCGTGCCATCGCAATCAAACAGGGCTAGCTTATTCATTTGGGGCTAAACTCCCGGATCATGTGAGCAACCGCGCGCCGGCCAATAGCATCCAGAGCATCCGCGGCATTTTCGCGGGCAACGGCAGGCTTGTTCTGGCTAAACTTCGCGGTCGGCCGCCATGCCTTGATTTCCATCTCGAAACCAACGATGGAATCGACCATCTTATCAAATTTTCCCGCATCCATTTTATCGCGATGCCATGGTGTTTTGGGCGCGAGCTTGGCTTCATTCTGTTCCGCTAGATCATCCAACAAAGCAATAAGACCTTCCTGCTCCATTTCGCGAACAGAACCTTCCAATTCCAGTGTAAGATAATTCCAGGTCGGTACTTGATCATCCACCCCGTACCAGTCGGGACTGACATAGGCTTCCGGGCCATTGATCACACAAAGGGCTGTCAAACCCACTAGAGATTTGGTCAGCGCATTGCCGCGTGACAAGTGGAATTGCAGCGCGCCGTCTCCGGTTGAGAAAACCGGAACATGCGCTACGCGGGGACCGTCTGGCGTGGTCGCGAAAATCATGCCGAAGCCGATTTGGGCGATCAGCGCTTCGAGCGCGGCTCGCTCATCGGCATCATTATGGTCATTGCCCGACTTGGGCCATCGAAACGCGGGATCGGGATGCATTAACGGCCCTTTTGCTTGACTTTAGCCTTGTGCGGCATGTTTTTCTTATGAGTGGCTTTTCCGGCATTGGGGCGCTCGCGTTTAGTCGGCTTGCCTGCCTTTGTCGGCTTGCCATCACTCTCGCCTCGCCCGCGCCGTTCGCCGCGCTTGTCTTTGCGGATCTGCTTGGCATGGGCGCGACCTTGCTGTTTGCGCACCATCTTGCCGCCGGGTTTTTTCTCGTCTAGCGGCAAATCGCCCAAGCTGAGATCCAGGCCAAGATTCTCAATCGTCTCGGCAAAATGCGGTGGGAGCTCGGCTTTGACGTCGAGCTTGTGTCCATCAGGATGCTCAATCCGCAACCGCCTTGCATGCAGGTGCATTTTTCGACTGATCGAACCCGTCAGAAACGCATCCTTCCCGCCATATTTGCCGTCGCCGATAATCGGATGGCCAATGGCTGCCATATGCACGCGCAACTGATGGGTGCGACCGGTAAACGGCTGTAATTCCACCCAGCAAGCGCGATTGCCAGCGCGTTCGATAATCCGGTAGCGCGATTTTGCTGCCTGCCCGTTTTCCTCATCGACATGCATTTTTTCGCCGCCGGAACCAGGTTGCTTGGACAGCGGCAAGTCAATCATGCCGTCAGCAATTTCCGGCACGCCCATTACCAAAGCCCAATAGACTTTACGCGCCGTGCGTCCGGAAAAACGTTTGGAGAAAAAGGACGCGGCTCCGGGCGAACGAGCCAGCAGAATCGCGCCACTGGTATCCTTGTCCAACCGGTGGACCAGCTTGGGCCGACCTTTTGCATCATAGGTCAGCGCATCCAGCAGACCATCCAAATGGGTGGTGGTTTTGCTACCACCCTGTGTTGCCAGTCCTGGCGGCTTGTTGACAACAATCGCCGATTTATCTTTGTGGATCACGAGTTCCTGCGCAAAATCAATCTGGTCTTGCGACAACTCGGTGCGTGGTTTGGCAACACGGCCCGGTCGTTCGATTTCAGCGGGTGGGACGCGAATGACCTGCCCTTCGTTGATCCGGTCGCCAGGGCTGACGCGCTTGCCATCCAGCCGCAATTGACCCGTCCGTGACCAGCGCGACACAACGTTAAACGGTACATCTTCCATATGGCGTTTGAACCAGCGATCGAGCCGGATATCATCATCGTCAGCCGACACGGTAAATTGCCGCACATCAAGCACTTTCAGCGCCTGTTTCTGTTCTTTGAGCTTGCCCTGGCCTTTCGGCTTTTCCTCTTCAGAGCCGCTTTCGGCAGTGGGATCAAATGTAGTCATGCTATCGCCCTCACCGCCATAAGCCCCGCAAATAAAGCGAGCACCGAACCGATGACGGACAGCAATGCGTAGCCCAACGCTATGCCCCAATTTCCGCGCTCAATCATATTCAACACTTCCAAACTAAAGGCCGAGAAGGTCGTAAAACCACCCAGCAAGCCGACGCCAAGCAGCAACCGCCACGGCTCATCGACAAAATCACTGCGTGCCAGCACTCCGGCCAACACGCCCATTAACAACCCGCCCAGCAAATTGGCGATCAACGTCCCAAAAGGAAGGCCTGTTCCGCCCCAATGAAAAACCAGCCGCCCGAGATTATAGCGTGCGGCTGCACCAACCGCGCCGCCAGCCATGACAAGAAGGGTTGCGTTCATGACGCTGCCTTAGTCGGCTTGGGCGGAATTTCCAAGCAGATCATGCGTGAGCCACAAGCGGATCGCGGTGGCGAGCCCCGGTGGCTCCTCGGCATTCACCCGCTGAACGTCAATTTGCGCTACCAACGCGTTGATCGGTAGACCCTGTTTTTCGGACGCGACCCTCAGCAATTCCCAGAATAAGGGCTCCAGCGTAATCGACGTCTGATGCCCCGCAATCGTAATGCTGCGCTTCACCGGCGGATGAAAAATATCGTCCGCGCCTAAATCCATCCGGCCAGTTCCCGGCGCGCGAGATTATCAAGCAGATTGATACCGACATCACTGTCATTAAGGCACGGTATATAGGCAAAATGCTTCCCGCCAGCGGCTTCGAAATCTTCTTTGCCGCGTATCGCCAGCTCTTCGCAGGTTTCCAGACAGTCGCTGGAAAAACCAGGCGCAAAAATTGCGACCTTGGTCTTGCCTTCCTGCGCCAATTCTTCGAGCGTCAGATCCGTGGCCGGCTCCAGCCATTTGGCCGGACCAAAGCGCGACTGGAAAGCGATGGTCAGTTCCCGTCCCATCGCTTCGGAAAGCAAACGCGCGGTTTTTTGACAATGACAATGATAGGGATCGCCCAATTCCAACGTTCGCTTCGGCATGCCATGAAAGCTGGCTACCACGGCATCTGGTTCAAAATCGAGCGTCGCCAGACCGGCTTCTACACTGGATTTCAACGCTGCAATATAGGCGGGATCATCATGATAGGGGGGTAAGGTCCGGATTGCAGGGTGCCAGCGCATCGCCTTGACCGCGTCAAATACCGCATCATGCACACTCGCCGTTGTAGCACCGCTATATTGCGGATAAAGCGGCGCGACCAAGATACGATCGCAGCCCGCATCTTTCATCGCCTGCAAGCGGCTGGAGATACTGGGATTACCATAGCGCATAGCCCAGTCAACATGGACGTTTTCGCCATATTTGCCGGCCAAAGCCTCTGCTTGGCGCCGGGTGTAGACGGCCAGCGGTGACCCTTCGTCCGTCCACACCAATCCATAGGCATGAGCCGATTTTTTTGGCCGGGTGTTGAGGATGATTCCGCGCAATATCGGCTGCCAGATTATATCCGGTATCTCGACCACGCGCTTGTCGGACAAAAATTCTTTCAAATAGCGTTTTACCGCCTTTTTATCTGGTGCGTCGGGTGTCCCCAGATTGACCAGCAACAGGCCGACCTTCCCCGTCGCAACCGGCGGATGGCCTTCGGGCAAGTGATCAAGAATTTGCATAGTCATGATGCCTCAGAGAAAAGCGGCAACTGGCGAAGACGAATGCCGGTTGCGGAAAAAAGAGCGTTGGCAATGGCAGGAGCAACCGCTGGCACACCGATTTCCTCAACACCAACGGGTTCCTCTTCACTGCGAATAAACTCGATCTGTATGGCAGGAATTTCTGCCAATCTTGGCAGCGCCAAATCGCTCAATCGCCGAGCCTCGGCTATACCGCCGTTAAACCGTGTTGACGACCCCAGCGCCATGGCGAGGCCATAGATTATACCGCCCTCAATCTGTTGTCGCGCGATATCGGGGTGAATTATCCGTCCAACATCGACCGTCGCGGAAATACGTCGCACTCTTAATCCGCTTTCGCCGCGATTGGCGCTGACGATGACAGCAATATGGCCGCCGCGCATCGAATGGCAGGCCAGTCCCTGGCCGCTGCCGTCCAGCCCCCCGTCCCATCCAGCCATCGCCGCCACACCGGTTAAACAGCGGGCCAGACGTGGCCGACCAGACATTAGTTGCATCCGGTAGGATAAGGGCTCAATTCCAGCCTTGGCTGCGAGTTCATCGATGAACGATTCAACAAAAAAAGCATTGTAACTATGCGCGTTACTTCGCCAATTACCCGTAGGTGCGCCGATATGGGCGGGATGATGGTCCAGCGAGAAATTCGGGATGTTATACTGCACATCCGCACCCTCAACCGCTTTGGCATCCGCCTCATCAATTGATGCACGCATGGCGGCGATCTCGTCCATCCCGCGCACCACACGCTTGCTCTGCTCTCTTGCTGAAGCAGGCGCAGCGACTTTGATCTGCAATGCCTGTATCCGGCCCGCCTTATCGGTCGCTGCATCCAGTCGAGCGAAGGCGGGCGCGCGGTAATGGTCGTGCATCATTTCTTCCACACGCGACCACATTAACTGCACCGGACGGCCGATTTTTTCTGCGATAATGGCAACCTGTGCAGCAATTTTGCTATCAAGATTACGCCCGAAAGATCCGCCAGCCAGCATCGGATAGAGCGTCACATTGTCGGTACTGATACCGATGGCCTTGGCCGCCGACTTTACAGCCGCAGCAGGCGCTTGGGTCGCCAACCAGAGTTCCAGGCGCCCGTTTTGATAGTCAGCCGCCGCCGTCCGGGTTTCCATGGGAGCATGCAACGCTGCGTCCACTTGATAGCGCGCCTGAACATTATCATGTTCATCAAAAGCGGGCTTAGTTTCCCCGCGGCTCGCAAATCGAGTGCCCGGCCCTTCTGCCAGCGCCTTTTCCAACGCCGCATCCATTTTGTCGCTGTTCGGAAGCAAGCCGGTGGTTTCAAACATCGGACTCATTTTATCGAGCGCGTCATTGGCCGCCCACCAATTGGTTGCGACCGCTGCAATCCACTGATCCTGCTCTACCACATCGACCAGACCAATAATCTTGCTTGCCCCTTCGCGGTTAAACGATTTCAGGCGAGTAGCCCCAATGGGCCCCTGGCGGATCGACGCATAGACCATATCAGGCAAACGAATATCGCCAGCAAAATTGGCCGATCCATCCAATTTGGACGGCATATCCAGGCGCGGAAGGTCCTGACCGACCAAATTATTCGCTGGACTCGACAGAAGCGGCACCGGATCTGGCAAATCCTGCTTCAGCGCGTCAGCGACCAATTCGCCAAAGCGCATGTTTCGCTCTCCATTGGAGATGAAGCCATTTTCAGCGGTACAGGACTCCCATTCGACATCCCATTTTACCGCCGCTGCCTTGCTGAGCAAGACCCGTGCGGCTGCGCCAGCTTCCCGAAAGCTGCTGGCATAGGCCGGAATGGAAGAAGAATCTGCCGTGACGATGAAATCATTGCGGGTCGCGACATTCTTTGCTGCCCAGCGTGCTGCGTCTTCCTCAGTCAGTTTTTCTGCACCGGCCGGCAGCAATGTCTCTGCCCATTCAAGCGCCAGAAAATCATTGGCGTAAAGCGGATTGATCGGCGCCGGTTCTACCGCAATGGTCCGCCAGTCGGCACCAAGTTCATCTGCCAAGATTTGCGGCAGAACGGTATAGACGCCCTGCCCCATTTCACTCTGGGGTACAACGACAGTTACCTGCCCCTCTTTGGAAATTTTGAGATAGGCGCCAAAGATTTCTTCATTCTCGGTAGCACTGATATTGGGTTCATAAGACCGCGGCCAAATGGCCCAAGCCAGCACCAATCCGGTCGCGGCGCTACCACCAATCAGAAAATTTCGACGCGTAAAAAGCTTTGTGCCTTTTTCACCTTCTTCCGATCCGATTTCTGTTTCCGGCTCAGTCGGCATTGTCGCCCTTCATCAAGCCAAGTCGGGGAATTTCGATTTTCGGACAACGATCCATCACGACTTCCATACCCGCCGCTTCTGCCCGTTCAGCCGCTGGCCGATTGATAACGTTTAGCTGCATCCAAACTGATTTCGCACCTATTGCTATAGCTTCATCAACAACGCCACCTGCCGCCTCTGAATTGCGGAAAATATCGACCATATCGATGGGGCCTGTGATTGCATCCAAGGATGGCACGACTTCTGCGCCATGCAATTGCTGTCCCGCCAGTCCCGGATTGACCGGAACAACAGCATAGCCTTGGTCGATCAGAAATTTCAGAATGCGGTTACTGGCTCGCTCCGGTTTAGCCGAAGCGCCGACGAGGGCGATACGCTTGGTTTCGGTCAACAGACGGGCGATATCCTGATCGGTTTCCAAAAGCATGACAGGTCTTTCCCCTCCCAAAAAGCTACTATTGGTTATCCAACCACGTCGCGAGCCTTTTGGCAATATCATGAAAAGCCTTTCCCTGCAGGCTATCGGAGCAAGCAGGCGGTACACCTCCATCGCTGGATTTACGAATTTCGATATCCAGCGGAACGCGCCCCATGAAAGCCATGCCCATAGTTTTAGCCGCAGCCTCTGCACCGCCAGCACCAAATGGATCACTTACTTCACCGCAATGAGGGCATATATAGCCTGCCATATTTTCGACCATGCCGATGATCGGGATTTTCGCCTGTTCAAACAGGTCAACCGCGCGCACCGCGTCCATCAGGGCAAGATCCTGTGGCGTTGAAACAATCAACGCACCGACAGGTTTATGATTTTGCATCATCGACAATTGCACATCGCCCGTACCCGGCGGCATGTCGACGATCAAAATTTCCGTATCACCCCAATGGGCATTGATCAACTGTTCGAGCGCCTTGCCCGCCATCGGTCCGCGCCACGCTATGGCCTGACCAGGTTTCGCCAGATGCCCCATCGAAAGCACCGGAATGTCATATTCGTTCGGCACAGGGATTAGCTGTTTTTCTTCCGCCTCTGGCCGTTTGCCCTCGCAGTTTAACAGGCGCGGTTGTGAAGGACCGTAAATATCGGCGTCGACCATACCAACCTTATGGCCCAAGGCTTTAAGTGCAATCGCGAGATTGGTAGACAAGGTAGATTTGCCAACCCCGCCCTTACCGCTTCCTACGGCAATCAAGCGGCGTTCGATTTTTTCGGCCGTCATGACGATATCGACCTTCTCCACGTCATCCAGTTCGAGCAACTTACCCTTTACAGCAATTTCAATCTGTCCACGGTCACGAACGTTGAGCCCACTGACGTTTAGAACCAGGGAGATGCGGCCTTCATCAAAACGAATTGCGCTAAATCTTCCGCTGGCGACTTCTTCAAGAGCCGCCTCAATCTTAGAAATATTGGTCATTTGGTTCGCATAGTTACACTTTTATCCGATTGACACTGTTTTTCTGCCACCACGCTACCTATAATGAAAACATGGATAAAAAAATTGATGGGCAAGCTTCCCAAAAAACAGTCTTGGGATCAATATTAAACATGGCTAGCCCTTGGGGCAATGGCGGTGGAGACGACGGAAAAGGTGGTGGTCCGCGCAACCCGTGGGGCAATCCTTCAGGCGGATCTTCGGGCGGCGGCAAAAGCGGTGCAACGTCGCTGGAAGAGTTGTTCAAGAAAGGAACCGGCGGCGGATTCAAAGGCGGTATTCCCAAAAGGCCCGGTGGAAGGCCCTGGTGGCCGGTTCTCCTCATCGGTTTTATCATTTTATGGGCAGCGTTGACTTCAATCCATCGGGTTAGCCCTCAAGAACGCGGCGTTGTCACTTTTTTTGGTTCTTATTCCCGGACCATGCAGCCTGGTCTGCATTTCTCGTGGCCTTCCCCACTTGAGCAAGTCGTGAAACTTGATGTCGAGGAAATTCGAACAATCGATATTCCAACCGGCGAGTCAGAGAAACTCATTCTGACCGGTGATCAGAATATTGTTGATCTTGCTTACTCCGTGCGTTGGAATATCAAGTCACCCGAATTATTCCTTTTCCAGATTGCCGAGCAAGAAGAGACGATTAAGGAAGTGGCTGAATCCGCAATGCGTGCGGCGGTTGCGAACTTCACGCTCGATGACACAATCGGATCGGAGCGTACCGAGATTGAGCAACAGGTCGAACAGAATATGCAGGCTTTGCTTGATGGTTACGGTGCGGGCGTCGTGATCCGCGGTATCGCCATTAAGAAGGCTGATCCTCCTGCTGCCGTGAACGATGCCTTTAAAGAAGTGTCGGCCGCTCAACAAACTGCACAGACATATCTCAACGAAGCCCGTGCTTATGCCCAGCAACTGACCGCGCAAGCGCAAGGTGAATCAGCCGCGTTTGACAAGGTGTATGAAGAATACCGCCTGGCCCCGCGTGTCACCAAACGCCGGATGTATTATGAAACAATGGAGCGCGTTTTGTCGCAAGTGGATAAAACTATTATCGAGGCCGACGGCGTAACACCTTATCTGCCACTACCGGAAATCAAGAAACGCGCGCAAGCGCCCGCGCCGCAAGTTGTGGAGGCGAAATAATGGGTAACAATATGAAAAACCCCGTCGCGCTGGCCATCGTCGTTTTTGGCTTGATCCTCATCTTGGTCAACACCCTGATTATCGTGCCGGAAACCCGCCAGGGTGTTGTGGTACGATTTGGTGAACCCGTTCGGATCATCAATCGCTATCAGGATAACACACCATTTGGCCAAACCGGTGCGGGCCTTCTGCCAAAAATTCCTTTTATCGAGCAGGTAGAATGGATTGATAAACGCATTCTCGATGTTGAGATGGAACAGCAACAAGTGCTCTCGACCGACCAGTTGCGCTTGCAAGTTGATGCTTTTGCGCGCTTCCGGATCACCGATCCACTTCGCATGTTCATTGCCGCTGGCAACGAAGCCCGTGTAGCCGACGAGCTGCGCCCCATTCTTGGCTCAGCTCTGCGGAACGAGCTAGGCAAACGACCCTTCGCCGCACTACTCAGTCCCGAACGGGGTCAGGTGATGGACAATATCCGTACCGGCTTGAATCGCGTAGCTCGCCAATATGGCGCGGAAATCGTGGATGTTCGGATCAAGCGCGCTGATTTGCCCGATGGCACGCCTTTGGAAAGCGCCTATCAGCGGATGCGTACAGCGCGTGAACAAGAAGCCCGCACGATTAAGGCCCAAGGCGCCAAACAGGCCCAGATCATCCGCGCAGAGGCTGATGCTAGCGCCGCTCGTACTTATGCAGAAGCCTTTGGCAAGGATGCAGACTTCTATGATTTCTACCGCGCCATGAAAAGCTATGAGACAACCTTCCGTAGAGGTCAGGAAGGCGATCCGACCTCATCATTCGTCCTGTCGCCAGACAATGAATATCTGCGCCAGTTCCAAGGAAGATAAACGCTTTTGACGTCCAACCGGGCCATAGTAGATGCCTATTATGAGGCACTTGCCCGCTTGGACGTCGACGCGTTTGAAGCGCTGCATCATCCGGATGTCGTGTATAATGTCTCGGGAAATACGATCATCTCAGGACGCTATGACAGTTTTACGGCCCTGAAAACCGTCCTGCCGCTGATATTCGATGCGCTCGACTTTGAGCAGTTTCAGTTCGCCCAAAATTGGAAGATCATGAACGAAGGACCTGATGGCATTACGGCGATCATGGAAGCCAACGGCGTTGCGCGAAACGGCAAACGCTATGACCAGCGTTACGCCCACATCTTTTCGTTCCGCGATGGCAAGATAGCTTCTGTTCATGAATTTTTCGATACGCATCTGGCAAATGAATCACTCGAATTCACTGGCAAACCACCATGTCAGACGGACGGGAATTTTACTTTATAGTGGTATATTTGGTTGAAAATATCGTCCAACTGCACGGCATTGACTACATTTGTCGTTTTTTCTGCCGACAACCGATTTTTTTCGACAAATCAGCTATTTCTGGGTTGCGAATGCCCTTTGTCACACCCAGATATTAAGTGGTGGGGCTAAAAACGCTTATGTTAAGGCTGATCTTAACGATTGACTATGGTAACATTCAAATTCGGTTCATAAATTCTGCGCCAATGATTTATGTAACTTGAACGAATTTGGTATCGAATAAACACTGTCGATACCGGCAAATTGAGAGGAATATATTGTGCGTTACGCTTACGGAATTTCAGCAGCTTTGCTTTTAGCAGGAGGCGCAGCGACGCTATCCGGCATCGGCTCTGCTGGTGCTCAAGTCGCTGCCAATGACAGTCAGGTCATGAGAGCAGCCGCGCCGCGTGCTGGTGCGCCCATGAGTTTTGCTGATCTGACCGAGCAATTGCAACCAGCCGTTGTCAACATCTCCACCACGCAGCGCGTACGCGTCAGAAATAACCCGTTCGCAGGCACACCGTTTGGCGGTCTGTTCGGTAACCCTCGTGGTAACGATAATGGTAATGGACAAACGCGTCAGGCACAATCTCTCGGCTCCGGCTTCATTATTTCCGCAGACGGTTATGTGGTAACAAATAATCACGTGGTCGCCCCTGGCAATCGTAACGCGACAATTGAAACGATCACTGTCATCATGCCGGATCGTACAGAATATGAAGCGACTCTAGTAGGACGTGATCCTGCTTCGGATATCGCAGTTCTGAAAATCAATGCCGATAAAGACCTGCCTTTTGTTAAATTTGGTGATAGCCAAGGTGCCCGTGTCGGTGACTGGGTCATCGCGATCGGCAATCCCTTCGGTCTTGGCGGCACAGTGACTACCGGCATTTTGTCAGCCATTCACCGTAACACCGGACAGGGCGGGGCCTATGACCGCTTCCTTCAAACCGATGCGTCAATCAACCGCGGCAACAGCGGCGGCCCGATGTTCGATCTGAACGGCAATGTTATCGGTATCAACAATGCGATTATCTCACCCACGGGCGGCAATGTCGGTATCGGCTTTGCCATTCCCGCGGAAGTTGCCGTTCCAATCGTCAATACTTTACGTAAGGGTGAAAAAGTTGAACGCGGCTATCTTGGCGTTCAAATCAGTCCTTTGACGGAAGATTTGGCTGATTCACTTGGCCTGAAGAAAAACCGCGGTGAGTTTATTCAAAGCGTTGTCCCTGGCGAGGGCGCGTCCAAAGCCGGTATTCAGGCTGGTGATGTGATTGTGAAGGTGAACGGGCGCAACGTGACACCGGATCAAACGCTGTCTTATCTGGTTGCCAATCTGCCCGTGGGTACGAAGGTTCCGATCGAATTGCTACGCGATGGCAAGACGGTGAAGGTCAACGCGACACTTGGCGAACGACCATCCGAAGAAGAGCTGGCCACCAATTTTGACCCTGATGCAGAAGACCCTATGGGTACGGACGAAGATGGTGCCAGCGCTGAAGCGACTGCAGAAGCATTAGGTCTATCGGTAGTGGATATCACCCCCTCTATCGCACGTCAGATCCGTGTGCCATCGTCGCAAGCTGGTGTTGTCGTATCAACAGTAGATCCCAATAGTGATGCAGCTCGCAAGGGCATCAGGCGCACGACCGTGATCATTAGCGTCAACCGCCGTCCTATCAACACCGCTTCAGATTTGGACAAGGCGATCAGCGCCGCCAAAAGGTCAAACCGCGAAGCGGTCCTGTTGCAGGTCAAACAAGGTGGCCGTGATCCACGATTTGTAGCGGTGCGACTAAACGACGAATAAACCGTTCAAAAAATTGTAACTTTACCCAAAGGCCAGCGCATCGCGCTGGCCTTTTTGCTTTGTCATGGATATCTTTCCAATTCAATTGATTGAGGGGATTCGGGAATGGCTGACGCAACAGAGATTTTTTTGGGATTGGGCGGTAATGAGCGCCAGAGCCTGAACCTCAAACGCGCCAACCGCCATGGCTTGATTGCTGGCGCAACCGGCACCGGTAAAACCGTGACCTTGCAGGGTTTGGCTGAAAGCTTCTCTGCCAATGGTGTTCCGGTATTTGTGGCTGATGTTAAAGGCGATTTAGCCGGTATCTCAATGGCGGGTTCTTCAACCTTCAAACATGCGGACAAGCTAGAAGGACGCGCCAAGGAATTGGGCATGAGTGACTATGCCTATTCCGATAATCCCTCGATATTCTGGGACCTCTATGGCAAGCAAGGCCATCCGATCCGTACCACCATCACCGAAATGGGACCGCTGCTGCTCGCGCGCCTGATGGACCTGAACAATACGCAGGAAGGCGTGCTGAATATCGTATTCCGCTTTGCCGATGAAGAAGGCCTGTTGCTGTTGAATCTCGACGATCTGCAGTCGATGCTCGCTTACACGGCGGAAAATGCAAAAGAGCTTTCAGCAAAATACGGCAATGTCAGCAAAGCCAGCGTCGGCGCGATCCAGCGCCAGTTGCTGCAACTCGATAGCCAGGGCGCGGGACAGTTTTTTGGTGAGCCTGCGCTGGAAATTGATGATTTTATCAAATGCGATGATCAGGGCCGTGGTTATATCAACGTCCTCGCCGCTGACCAATTGATGCGCAGCCCCAAACTTTATGCGACCTTCCTGCTTTGGTTGCTCGCGGAGCTGTTTGAAACGCTCCCCGAAGTTGGCGATCCGGAAAAACCGAAGCTTGTCTTCTTTTTTGACGAGGCGCATTTGCTGTTTGAAGATGCGCCCAAGGCATTGGAGGACAAGATTGAGCAGGTTGTGCGCCTGATCCGGTCCAAGGGTGTTGGCGTCTATTTTGTCACCCAGAACCCGGTGGATATTCCCGAGGATGTTGCCGGACAGCTGGGCAACCGCGTACAACATGCCCTCCGCGCGTTCACTCCCCGCGACAAAAAAGCGATTAAGGCGGCCGCTGACACCTTTCGGATCAATCCTGATCTGGATGTCGAAGAGGCTATTACAGAGTTAAGGGTTGGCGAAGCTTTGGTCTCCACGCTGATGGAAGATGGTGCCCCTTCAATTGTTCAGCGAACTTTGATTAAGCCGCCGCGTTCCCGTTTGGGACCAGTGACCGCCAAAGAGCGTGCTATCATGCAGTCGATTTCTCCTTATGACGGCAAATATGATGAAGAAGTAGATCGCAATAGCGCCGAAGAAATATTGGCACAGAAAGTCATCGACGCCACCGAAACGGCAAAAGAGGTCGAAGAAAAAGGCGAAGAGGAAGTTCGCAAAAAACCACGTAAGAGCAAGAGCATGTGGGAGAAAGCCTTTAGCCGCGGTGCAAAGGTCGCCATGGGTTCTGCAGCGGGCATGGCCGCTTCCACTATGTTGGGCAAGAAGTCACGAGCAAACCCGATGCGATCCGGTGTAACCTCTGCTGTTGGATCCATTGCGACCGAACTCGCTGGCCCGGTGGCTGGACGCTTCGTCCGTAATCTGATTGGCGGATTAATGCGTTAAAGGTCAACGTGCTCCGCGCGAGGAGCGAATGACCGCCTAAGGAACCAGCTTAGTCCTTGGAACCAAAGAAATTGGCTGCAATATCCTTCGCGATTCGCATGGGTCGCAAGGTATCCGCATCAACACAGCACCAGCTGGATTGCACTTCGGCGAGTACATCTTCACCGCGCCGGATCACTGTGCTGTAAAAGGCCCGAGCACCATGGACTTTTTCGAGCAGTACTTCAGCAATAACCTCATCGTCCAAAAAGGCTGGTTTTCGGTAGGTTATCTCATGTTTCAGAGCAACCCAGAGATGCGTTGCCACCGCCTCTGAAGGAGCAATATTTTCCCAATGGGCCACGACCGCATCCTGAACCCATTTCAGATAGTTCGCATTATTCACATGTCCCATGAAATCGATATCATCGGGTAAAATCGCAATATTGTGATGATGGGGGATGCTGCTCATAAAGCTAACAATAATGTTAGCGCTCGCCGATTGATAGGGCAAAAGCAAAAAAGCAACATCGCTGTGCAATATAGTGCCGGATGGACACGATATTTTATGATATGCCGCTCTTGGGTAAATCAAGGGGAATGCACAACATGGCGATCAAATATATCCAGTTTCAATCGGGTTTCGGCGTCCCGAGCCCCAGTCCCTTTTGCATGAAAGGCGAGATCTTGCTGAAAATGGCAGGGGCCGAATATCAAACCGAAATTATGGATGATCCGCGCAAAGCGCCCAAGGGGAAGTTACCGTTTCTCACCGATGATGGCACCGAGGTCGCCGATACCGCCCTGATCCAGTGGCATCTCGAAAGCAAATATGGCGTGGATTTTGACGCCGGTCTGACAATGGAACAGCGCGCGGTGTCTCACGCCATGGCGCGGATGATTGAGGAGCGGCTCTATTGGGTGACCCTCTATAGTCGCTGGATCGATGATCATAATTGGCCAATCATCAAGAATTTCTGGTTCGGAAGCATGCCGCCGGTCATTCGCAGTCTTGTACCAATAATTGCCCAAAAACAGGTCAAAAGCGGACTGCAAGCGCACGGTATCGGACGCCATGCCATGAAGGATATCTATGCCTTTGGCGCCGCTGATCTGGAAGCATTGGCGGTGCAACTGGGTAGCAAACCATTCATGTTTGGTGATCAGCCCAGCAGCCTTGATGCAACCGCATATCCGTCAATCGCCAATAGCTTGATCGAAGAACTACCCGGACCGTTACTGGATGCGGCAAAGTCTCACGAAAATTTTGCGCCCTATGTACAGCGCTGTGAGGCTTTATGGTTTGCAGATTTCGGGCAGTAAGAGCCCGCTTTGATCGACTAAGCCAGCCTAAGCTTGAAATTTTCAAACACCAATGGCTGTTTCAGATCAAAATTCTGGAAACCTTGTGCGCCGGTAATGGAAGACAAAAACCCGTCCACGGTCAATTTATCAGCGCTATCTAATTCTCGATAATAGCTCAACGGCCGTTGCAACATCCACAAGCTAAAGGGCGGTGCAATCCTCTGCCCCTCCACGCCTTCCATGGTGAATTCAGCCATGCCGACGGCGCGGGGCAGTTCCTCATCGGGATTAGCCGCAGACCATGTTGTAAGCATATCAGCTGTCGTTTGCAGAAAGGGCATATGCTCGCCCATCATCCGCTCAAGAATTGGCACGAGCGTAACCGGCACCTCGTCATCAGCCAGAAATTCGCCCGATAGAGGCGCTTTGACGTGAACCATTCGCTCAACCCAAGATGCGACGCGTGGAGCAAGCCGCTTCATGATCTCACCCGATGCCGGATCGCGATAGAGATGGGCATAAAGCGGGCCGATAAGTCCATAATCCCCGATAGAAGGCCGCGAACCCAACAGGTAGTCATGTTCCGCAAAATGCGCATCTAGATCAGCCAACAGCGCCTCATAGCTGGCTTCTATCGCTGGTATAGTTACCGGGTTAATCCCGAGAATTGGACAAAAGCCTTTAAAGTTTGAACCTCTTTCTCGACCAATGGCGAGCTGTTCTTCCTTGCTCGCATCAGGAGCAGCGGTCGCGCCAAATTCACCGTAAACCCACTCTTCATTATAGTTCCAGCGATAGTGCATTGCCGGTATCACCAACCATTCATCGCCAAATGTTTCGAGCAACAAAGCAACCAATCGTTGTTTCGGTGTATCAGGATAGACCGACGGACCGCCCTCAGCCTGTTCAAAATGATCGATAATATAAGTCGTATCCTGAATCGTCTGGCCATCATCCGTGTCCAAAACCGGAATGACCGGACGCCCTACTTTCGGGACGATAATATCCTTGTATACATCGCCCGAAGACAGAATCTCTTCGTAATCCACGCCCTTCCAATCAAGATAGGCGCGGGCTTTTCCAGAATAGAGCGACAGCGGTGCAGCGTATAATTTATGAGCCATCAGCCACGCCCCCGATAAGAAGCTACGCCTTGATCGGGTATCCACAAGCCTTTGGGCGGCTCAGCTGACTGCCAGAACACATCAATGGGAATGCCGCCGCGCGGATACCAATAGCCGCCGATGCGCAACCATTTGGGTTTCATCTCTGTGAAAAGCCGCTGGCCAATGCCCACCGTGCAATCCTCATGAAACGCGGCATGGTTGCGGAATGACCCCAAGAACAGCTTTAGCGATTTGGATTCAACAATCGTCTTATCCGGTGCATAATCGATCACGAGATGCGCAAAATCCGGCTGTGCAGTAACCGGGCAAAGTGAAGTAAATTCGGGCACTGCAAAGCGCGTCAGATAAAGCTCCCCAGCTCGCGGGTTTGGAACATAGTCCAGGATCGCGTCTTCAGGCGAGGTTGGCAGAGCGCTGTCCTGACCCAAGAAGCGCGGCGCGGATTTTGATGTATCATTATCTGTCATGCAGGTCATCTAATGCACGGGGCGGCTTATGTCATCCCTGCCCTGATATTCATTGATGGTTCAGCGAATAAGGCCGCAAATAGCGGTTCAGGGCTACAAAGGGCAATGAAGATAAATCACATAAGACGAATGAGGCGCGCAAGAACGCTGGCAATGATGGCTGCCGGAACCTTCGGCCTATCCATCGCCGCAATGCCTGCTGCACAAGGCCAGGCAGTGCCCCGGCAATTGCCGCCGGAACCACCGCCAGAACTACCTTCCGTCAGCGACTATTCCCTTCCCCCAGGTGAAGGCCAGAATCCTGCGAACAATCAAGCTGAAGGGCCGGTAGAAGAAAATACGCCGCCTCCGCAAGCGGCTCCCACCGCCAGCGATATTGCACCCAGCACACAGCCGACAACGAGGCCTGCCCCGCTACCGACCACACCGGTACCCGTTGGCGTTCCTGCAACAGAAACGCAAACCCGCCCAGTGCCCTCAGGCAATACGCGACCAACAGCGCCAGTTACCAACACGCCGCGCGCTACATCTGCCCGTCCCCCAGCAGGTGATACAGCACCAGCTTTACCAGCGGCGGGCAATAACCAACCTCAGCCCGGTTTCACCACGGATCTACCCCGCCAAACTTTACCTACCGAACCATCAGCTCCGGAAGTGACGCCCGAAGCATCGCCTTCATCACCGGCATCGGAAATAGGCTCCGGTGGAACCATCCCATATTATGTTGGCGGTGGAATAGTCTTGCTTCTGCTCAGCGGATTAGGGGCCTATTTTTGGCGCCGTAACACATCCGCATCAGTGTTAGAAGAAGAAGTGGCAGGTGATACGGAATCATTTCCAGCTGCGGCCCCTGATCCTGCCCCATCATCTCGCAAACCGACACCAAAAATCTACTCACCGCCCAATCCCGTAAAACCCGAACCGCCCTCTCCGGTGTTCACAAATGGATTTGTGACATCCAAAATCGGCGTTGCCCCAAAGCCATCTGCAAAGCCCGCTGGAATCCAGCCCATAGCGCCTAAACCAGATCCGATACCCAGCAGAACAGATAGCTTGCAGATCGATTTTATCGCCAACGGTGCGTCATCGACTTTGCTCAACGCGGTGCTGAATTACACCATCGCACTAACCAACCAGTCAGCCCAGCCATTGCGCGATATCCGTCTCTCTGGTGCGATGATGCAGGCCAACTCTGACAATGCTAGAAATGAAGGTATCGAGGCAGGGGAAATTTTGCATGAGATCGAAAGCCTAGCGGCTGGCGAAACCGTTTCTTTGACAGGTGATATCCGTTTGCCGCTCAATGCAATTCGTCCGATTACGTTCAAATCACAGGCCTTGTTCATTCCTCTCGCTCGTTTCGGCGTCGCCTATACCGACCCGAATGGTATCGAATGCCAACAAGCCGCATCGTTCATTATCGGCCGGGAATATGAACCACGACGACCAAAAATGGCGCCTTTTCGACTTGATCTTGGACCTCGGATTTTTACGCCGGTAGGACAGCGACCGCTAAACACCTGAAATCCATTGAACTAATGCACCAAAGCACAGGCTGTGTTCCACGGCATATCCTTCCATTGAACGCGGATGTCGAAGAAAACACTTATTCCCATCCTGGGCGACCAGCTATCCTGGGACATCTCATCACTGGCGGATCAAGAGAAAGATCGATCAGTCTTGCTGATGATGGAGGTGGATGCGGAAGCCACCTATGTAAAGCATCACAAAGCCAAGATCGCTTATATATTCTCGGCTATGCGTCATCATGCCGCAGCGCTTCGAGAAGGCGGCTGGACGGTCGATTATGTGACGCTGGATGATCCAGACAATAGCGGCAGCTTTACCGGTGAGATTGCGCGGGCTTGCGAACGACATGCCATTGATTCGATCCGGATTACCGAGGCGGGCGAATGGCGGGTCATGACGATGATCGAAAACTGGCAGGATCAGTTTGATGTCCCTGTCACCATCTGCCCGGATGACCGCTTTATTGCCACACACCAAGAATTTGATGACTGGGCGGAGGGCAAGAAGCAGTTGCGAATGGAGTTTTTCTATCGCGAGATGCGCCGCAAGACGGGTTTATTGCTGGATGACGATGGCAAACCGGAAGGCGGAAAATGGAACTATGATGCGGAGAACCGCAAGCCAGCGCAAAGTGACCTGATGATGCCGAAGCCGATCCGCTTTGCGCCGGATGAGATAACGAAGGAAGTGATCGAAATGGTCGCAGAGAAATTTGCCGATCATCCCGGTTCGCTGGAACATTTTCATTTCGCAGTAACACGTGAGGAAGCACTGCAACAAAGACGCCAGTTTCTGGACCACGCACTGGCGCAATTTGGTGATTATCAGGATGCCATGCTGACAGGCGACCCCTTTCTCTGGCACTCAATCCTCTCGCCTTATCTCAATAGCGGACTGCTTGACCCGCTTGATCTCTGTCAGGAGGTCGCAGACCTCTATGCAGATGGAAAAGCGCCGCTCAACGCCGCCGAGGGCTTTATTCGCCAGATTATCGGCTGGCGCGAATATGTTCGCGGTATCTATTGGCACGAAGGGCCTGATTACGCAGGGCGTAATTTTCTGGATGCCCAGCGCCCGCTGCCGGACTTTTACTATACCGGTGACACCGATATGCTGTGCTTGTCCGAAGCAATTGGACAGACATTAGACCTTTCCTATGCACATCATATTCAACGGCTGATGATCACTGGCAACTTTGCGCTCATCGCTGGAGTTGATCCTCACGCGGTGCACATTTGGTATCTCGAAGTCTACGCTGATGCTTATGAATGGGTCGAATTGCCAAACACATTGGGGATGAGCCAATTTGGTGATGGCGGGATTATCGCCTCAAAACCCTATGCCTCGTCTGGCAACTATATAAACAAAATGTCAGATCATTGCGCGTCCTGTCGCTATGATGTGAAGCAACGCATGGGGAAGAAAGCCTGTCCGTTCAATGCGCTTTATTGGGATTTCCTCGCGCGGAACGAAGAAAAACTAGAGAATAATAACAGGCTGACGATGCCTTATCGTATCTGGCATGCGATGGATGGCGATGTTCAGCAACAACTCCGCACCGAGGCGCAAGCCTTTCTGGAACGATTATAAATCAATCATTTGCCGAAAAACCACATAAGCTGTGGATTCCATCTCTAATGCATTATAGCCTCGACGGTCTGAATACGAATCGATAGACATTGGCATATTGAAGTAGAGGCGACCTGGTCGCCCGCTTGCATAAGGAGCATAAAATGGAACTGCTGGTAACCACTGACTGGCTTGCAAATGAACTGGGCGCATCGGATTTGCGCATAGTTGATGCCACCAAATTCATGCCCGATGCCGGGCGCGATCCAGCCGCTGAATATGAAGCGGGCCATATCCCGGGTGCTGTTTTCATGGATTTGAGCGAGCTGACCGACACCGGCAATCCGGTTGAGAATATGCTACCTCCACCAGAGAAATTTGCCAGCCGGATGCAATCGCTTGGCCTCGGCGATGGCAGTCGCATCGTGCTCTATGATGACAGCCCGCTGAAAAGCGCTGCGCGCGCCTGGTGGATGCTGACCATTTTTGGAGCCCATGAAGTCGCAATCCTTGATGGCGGCATTGCCAAGTGGAAAGCAGAAGGGCGTCCGCTCGAAACCGGTAAGGAGGCGCTACGCCATCGTCATTTCACGGTGTGGAAAGATGATAAAGATATCCGCACAAAGGCGGACATGCTGGCCAACCTGCACAGCAAAGATGAACAAGTTGTCGATGCACGCCCCGCTGGGCGTTTCACCGGTGCTGAACCAGACCCTCGGCCAGGCATTGTTTCTGGCAGCATTCCAGGCTCCGTCAACATTCCGCATAGCGAATTTTTCAATGCCGACGGCACTTGGAAAAGCGCAGATGAGATGAAAGCACTGTTCGACAATGCGAATGTTGACCTTGGCAAACCCATTGTAACGACCTGCGGTTCCGGAATGACGGCCGCAGTGGTATCCTTTGCTGCGGCAGTCGCGGGTGGGGAAAAAGTTGCTCTTTATGATGGCAGCTGGTCCGAATGGGGTGCCGACGCGGATACGCCCAAGACGGCAGCCTGATACATAGAGTCTGTTTTCACCGTTAGGGCTGAGCCTGTCGAAGCCCGTCTCTAGTCTAGAAGCGCCCTTCGACAGGTTCAGGGCTAACGGAACAGCAATTGGCCAATAGAGAAGACGAATCCAAACAGAAACCGGCAACGCAGATTGTTACCGGCGGCAGGCGTAAGGAATGGACGGGTGCGGTTGTCAATCCGCCGGTTTGGCGCGCCAGCACCCATCTTTATGACAATGTGGCTGATTTGCGGGCGGGCGTGAAAAATAATGAAGACGGCCGCTTTTTCTATGGCCGGCGGGGCTCTCCCACACAATGGTCCCTTGCCGACGCCCTGACCGAAATGGAACCAGGTGCCGTCGGAACGATGCTCTATCCTTCCGGTGTCGCCGCCATTGCTTGCGCGATGCTGGCCGTACTAAAACCCGGCGATGAAGTGCTGCTGACTGACAGCAGCTATGACCCAAGTCGCAGCTACGCCGACGCATTCCTGAAACGAATGGGCATCTCTGCGCGTTATTATGATCCGCTGATCGGCGAAGGCATATCCGATCTTTTAACCGACAAAACCAAAGCGATATTGTTGGAAAGCCCAGGGAGCCTGAGCTTTGAAGTGCAGGACGTCCCGGTCATTTGCAAAGCCGCCCAAAAAGCTGGCATTGTCACGTTGCTCGATAACACCTGGGCGACATCCCGTTTCTTTCCCGCACTGAAAAATGGTGTGGATATTTCGATCACAGCAGCGACCAAATATATTGTCGGCCATAGTGATGTGATGATGGGCGCGGCCACTACGCACGAGAAATATTGGACGCAGCTAAGACGCACGGCGCAACAACTCGGCCAGGTTGTTTCCCCTGATGATGCTTATTTGGCTGCGCGCGGCCTGCGGACTCTGGAAGTCCGGTTGAAACAACATGAGCAATCGGCTCTTACTATAGCCCACTGGTTAAAAGATCGCCCTGAAGTCGGCCGAGTCCTGCACCCGGCGCTACCTGATTGTCCGGGTCATGAAATATGGCAGCGCGATTTCAAAGGATCATCAGGCCTTTTCTCGTTCGAGCTTGCTGACGGTGATGAAAGATCGCGGGCTGTATTTATTGACGCGCTGACCCACTTCGGGATCGGTTATAGCTGGGGTGGATTTGAAAGCCTGGCCTTGCCAGTTGATCCGGAAAAACATCGCACAGCCACGGAATGGACCATGAAGGGTGTACTGGTGCGGCTAAACATCGGTTTGGAAGACCCGGAGGATTTGATTGCTGATCTTGCCAAAGCGTTTGAACACTATAACAATAGCTTATGATGCAGGAAATTCTTGGCTACATTGAATCCCTGGCGCCGGATACGCCGCGCAATGTGCAATTTATAGAAAGCGCTATCGCCGCAGGACTGGTTACACTGGCGCTTATCGCTGGTTGGTTCCTCAGCAAATATATTGGTCCGAAACTACGCCACATATGGGAAACACGGGCTGGCTATGAGAGCGACCTAGCTGGCCGCCGCATCCGCGATATGACGCGGCGGGCAACGACCTTCATATTGTGCGGATTCTTCCTGTCAGTATGGGATTGGCAACTTATCCCGCAGGTGGTCTTCGCCCTGACCATCGCGATTACCATGGGCTTGTTTACGAATGACCTGATCCGCGGTGTTCGGATGCCGGATTGGCTTGGTACCGTGATGGGTCTGACAGTCTTTATATCCGCAGCCCTTGGTCTTGTGGGGAATATAGACCGTATCACAACTGCGCTGGAGCGGGTCGGCATCGATGTCGGCACGAACCGTATATCGCTGCTAGCGGTTGTCACAACAATCATGACAGCGGTTATCCTGCTAGCCGTTGCCCGTGTGCTGATGAAACTTGTCGGCCATGTAATCTCGAATAGCCAGCTGGATGGCGCCCAAAAAGTGCTTGGCCAAAAGCTTGCAACCGTTGCTATCTTGGGCGCAGCCTTCGTCCTTGGCCTTGATGTCCTGGGTATTGATCTCACCGCTTTAGCAGTTTTCTCCGGTGCCTTTGGTCTGGCCATTGGTTTCGGGATGCAGAAGACAATTGGTAATTTGATCGCGGGGATCATCTTGCTCATGGATCGTTCGATCAAGCCCGGTGATGTGATCGCGGTTGGCGATAGCTTTGGCTGGGTTAATAAGATCGGTGTCCGTGCCGTTTCAGTCCTAACCCGTGAGGGCAAGGAGCACCTGATTCCCAACGAAAACCTGATGACGCAGGAAGTTGAGAATTGGTCCTATTCGAACAAAAACGTACGGATCAGTATTCCGGTGGGTGTGTCCTATGATAGCGATATGGATCAGGTTATCGAATTGATGAAACAAGCCTGCGTCGATGTCCCGCGCGTACTCAATCACCCGAAGCCCGTGGTCTGGATGCTCGAATTTGGCGATAATAGTGTCAATTTCGAAATCAGATGCTGGATCAAAGACCCAGAATCAGGCGTCGGTAATTTTAAGGCAGCGGTACTGAAAAGGGTTTGGGATCTGTTCAAAGAGCATGATGTTGAAATTCCGTTCCCGCAGCGCGATGTCCATATCAGATCGCTTCCTGAGAAAGGAACGGTCAAACTTTCGGCCGAATAGCGCTTTTATTTTTGAAGCAGGTCCAGGGTTCGACGACCAGACATCTGGATTTCACGCATTAATCGCTGCGCAGCGATGTCCGTCCGGCTTCTACCCGCGGAGTTTAGCTGAAGCAAAGCCTTGGCTCCGGTCTGCGCCATAACCGCCAGATCATCGCATCCACGATCAAAACGCTTTTGGGTCATGGGAAAACTATTGCGATAAGCAGATTCCATAACGACAGGGTCTGCCACCGTGAAAGAAACCGTCTCTTCTGGCCCAGCCAAATTGGCCACCAATCCAGCAACCGACTCGACGGCTTTTAGACGCGCAAAACTCTCGGCAAAGGGATCACCCTCACCATTTGCTTTTTCAATGGAATCAATCTTCGACATCACACTGCGATATAAGCCCATGGTTAATAAGCCCTAAACAGGCGGGATTGCGGCCAGCCAACCTGCTGTGGCTTGATTGCCACACTATCAAAATATGTCATATTTACTGTCATTTTTCTGTTGTGCAGCGCAGCAATATGATGCAGATTTTTCCTGCATGTTTTGAGATTGTCTGCCGCCAGCCTTGCTGACGCAATAAAAAGACAACCGGGACAAATTCCAGGAGGGGCGATACGCATCAACCAGAAAGGGATTTTCATGCGCACGTCCACAAAAGCCACATTTGGCAAAAAAACTAAATCGGGGATTATCGGTCTTTCGGCCATCCTATTCACAACAACAGCAGCACCAGCCCTCGCTCAAGAAGTTGAAGGCAGCGGAATTACAATTTCCGGCAATGCAGCCATCACATCTGATTATCGTTTCCGTGGCCTGTCTTTCTCGGACGGTGATATTGCCGTTCAAGGCGGCATTGATGTTGCCCATGAAAGCGGTTTCTACATCGGCACATGGGCTTCTTCTATCGAAGATAGCGCGACCTTTGGCCATACGGAGCTTGATCTCTATGGTGGTTGGTCCGGCGATGTCACAGACGGCCTGACACTTGATGTTGGCCTGCTCTATTACGTCTATCCCAATGGGGAAGGCGGAGCTGCTGGCCCGAGTGACTATTTCGAGCCTTATGCCTCCGTATCAACGACGGTAGGCCCAGTCGAACTGACTACCGGTATTGCTTATGCCTGGTCTCAGGCAAGCCTCGGCGATAGCGATAACGTCTACATCTATACTGGCGTTTCGGGCGGTATTCCAAATACACCAATTTCGCTCAACGCGAATATTGGTATCAATGATGGATCGTTGGGTAATCCCGTTGGCGTAATTGGTGACAACAACTATATCGATTGGACACTCGGAGCAGATTGGGCAATCACTGAAAACCTTACGGCTAGCGTTGCTTATACCGACACTGACGCGCCATCCGTGAACAATTTCACTGATAGTGCGGTTGTGTTTACACTTGGCGTATCTTTCTAAGCCCTGTTGGGTCTGAATTCACATTTAGGTTCGTCACAAAAAAGGAGGCCGCTCTGGGAAAGAGCGGCCTTTCTTTTTTCAGCACTATGGGTCAACTGGCCGCGATCAATTTCTTAGTGGTTTCGGCCTGTGGATTGCTGATCACCGCAGCCATATCATCCATTTCAACTATCTCGCCGTCATCAAGTACCGCTATTCGGTGACAAATCCGCCGAGCAGAAGCGATGTCATGTGTAATGAAAATGATGCTGAGACCCTGGTCGCGCTGTAACTGCGCCAATAATTCCAAGATCGAAGAGCCAACCAGCGGATCGAGAGCCGATGTCGCCTCGTCAAGAACCAGTAATTTTGGTCCCGCAATGATTGCGCGAGCGATCGCCACCCGCTGTGCCTGACCGCCCGACAGGCTCGTTGGCGCGCGGGTAAGATATTCGATGCCCAATCCAACATCATCAAGCGCTTTCTTGATCATCTCCTCACGTTCATTCCGCAATATGTCTGGCCGCAGATTATTCAGTGGTTCCGCGATAATGTCGCTTATTTTCCACTGCGGATCGAGGCTAGCCACTGGATCCTGAAAGACTGGCTGGATCAACCTACGCATAGCAAGACTGCGGGCGCGGCGTTCCGGTAAATTTTCGCCTTGCCAGTTGATCGAACCAGACGTCAGCGGACCAATGCCTGCAATAGCTCTCCCCAAAGTGGATTTACCCGACCCGGACCCGCCAACAATCGCTAACGACTCCCCTTCCCGCACCATGAGGCTTGCATCCGAGACCGCCAGAATTTTGCCCCGCCGCCAACCCGGACGGGGAAACTGCACGGTCACAGCTTCTGTGTCCATCAGGGTATCGCCAACGGACGGCAGATCAGGCGCAGGTTCATTGAGATGCGGTGTGGCGGCTATCAGGCGCTTGGTATAGTCTTTTTGGGGATTGGCGATCACGTCCGCCGTTGGGCCGCTCTCCACAACCCGGCCTTGATCCATTACAATCAGATCGTCGGAATGCCCCTCCATCGAAGCAAGATCATGGCTGACGAGCAACATTGCGAGCCCTTGCTCTTCGCGTAACTCGTCAAGCAACGCCATGATTTCGCCCCGCAAACTAGCATCCAAGGCGCTTGTTGGTTCATCGGCGATCAACAGTTTGGGCCGGTGCGCAATCGCCGCTGCAATCATCACGCGCTGTCGCTCGCCTCCGGATAGCCGGTGCGGGAATTGGTCCAACCGTTCATCTGCACGCGACAATCCAACACGCTTGAGCTTTTCAGCCAATTCGTTCCGCGACAAACGCGCCGGTCCTGCTTGTGCAGCGGCCTCCTGAAGCTGAGCACCTATGGTCAAATGGGGTGTTAGCGCCGTCAATGGCTGCTGAAAAACAAACCCTGTCAACTGGCTACGCGCTTTACGCATTTGATCGGCATCAGCACCGGTTAGTACAATCCCGTCAAGCTTGATCGAGCCCAAAGCCGCACCCGGCGTTAGTCCAAAAGGTGTAAGACAAGACAGGCTTTTCCCCGAACCCGACTCGCCGATAATCGCCGTACATTTTCCAGTCTCGACCGAAATATTGACGCCTTCTACCAACTGCCTGCCATCAATTTGAATGGCCATGTCACGTATCTCATAAAGGCTCATGAGTAGATATCTCTCAACCGCTCGCCTTCTATAGTCAGGCAAACCAGTAGCAGCACAAGTAATCCGCCGGGTAACAACAGTCCCAGCGGTGTCATGTCCATGTCATCAGCGCCTTCCTTGACCAATATACCAAGCGATGTCAGCGGCTCCTGAACGCCGAGACCGAGGAATGACAGAAAGCTCTCGACCATCACAACCTGCGGCACGGTGAGCATCAGATAGGCCAGCGCGACACCGGCAATATTGGGCAGGATATGCTTCAGGATGATCATAAGTGACGAAGTGCCTGAGGCCTCGGCGGCCAATATGAAAGGGCGCTCTTTAAGAGCCATGACCTGTCCGCGCACCACGCGTGCCATAGTCAGCCACTCAACCAAACCAATGCCAATAAAAACCAGCAATATCGAACGACCGAAGATCACCATCAACAGGATGACGATGAACATGAAGGGCAGCGCATAAAGCGCATCGACAAATCGCATCATCGCTTCATCGACCTTACCGCCCATCCAGCCAGCGGTGGCGCCCCACGCAATGCCGACGATCAGGGATACGAGAGCGGCGGCAATCGCAACCATCAACGTAACCTGCGTGCCCGCTGCCAGTCGAGCAAGACGGTCGCGACCAATTTCGTCCGTGCCAAAGATATGCGACCCGCTAAAGGCCGGCGCGCGCACGGCATCCCAGTCGATCTGGTCATATGTCCACGGCAGGATAGCTGGCAGGATCAGCGCCAAAGCTATCAGGATCAACACTACCCAAAGCGGCCAGTGTTTGCGGTTGAGCAACGCCCTCATCCTTCACGCATCCGGGGATCGAGCCAACCGTAAATCAGGTCGGCAAACAGGTTGAATGAGATGATCAGCGCCGCGTACAGCGTGACCACACCGAGCACCAAAGGATAATCCCGGTTTAGCGCCCCTTGGACAAAATAGCGGCCCAATCCCGGCAATCCGAATACGGTTTCCACCACCACAGCACCTGTCAGCAGTCCTGCTGCGGCGGGGCCCAGATAGCTGGCTACCGGAACAAGAGCGGGTCGCAAGCCATGTTTGAACAGAATTTTGGTTTCCGACAATCCCCGCGCTCTGGCGGTGCGAATATGGTCTTGCTTCAGGACCGTCGCCAGACCTGCCCTGGTCAGTTTGGCGATAGCACCAGATACCGGCAGTGCGAGTGCGACGACCGGCATGATCAACCATGAGAAACCTTCGCCAGTGCCCGATACTGGCAACAGGCCTAACCATAGCCCGAAAAACAGCGCGAGTGCCGGTCCCGTCACAAAAGTTGGCAAAGCAGTCGCCACGGTCGCCAGCATCATGATCGTCTTGTCAGCAACCTTACCGGCTCGCACGGCAGCAAATAACCCCGCAGAAATACCGATCAGCAAGGCCAATAATATAGCTAGGCCGCCAAGGGTCAATGATATCGGCAAGCCCTGTGCGACCAGTTCCGACACGGTGAAATCACGATAGACCAGCGACGGTCCAAAATCGCCTTGCACCAACCGTGAGACATAAAGCCATGCTTGCTCCCAAAGCGGCTTATCCAGTCCATAGGCAGTTTGCAGGGCCGCCTGTGTTTCTGGCGGCAACGGTCGCTCGCCGTCAAATGGTCCGCCGGGGGCTAGTCGCATCAGAAAAAAGGAAACCAATATGATCGCAAGCAGCGTTGGGATCGCTGTCATCAACCGCCTTGCGACCAGCGCTAACATCTGGCGTTACAGGTCCATCTGGCCAAAACAACCACGCACTTCGCTGAGGAACAGTTCCGGCACTTCCATGGCAGCGAAATGACCGCCCTTGTCCGCTTCACCCCAATATTGGAGGTTTTTGAACCGTTGCTCCGCCCAGCGGCGAGAGGGCGCCATAATCTCATTGGGAAAAATGCTGCAACCTGTCGCAAGGTGCACGGGGTCTACATTGGGATTGCCGAAGCTTTCCAGGTACAGCCGGGCAGAGGATGCTCCAGCATTGTTCAGCCAATAAATCATGATATTGTCGAGCAGGCGATCACGGTCAAAACTGTCATCAGGCGTCATCGCGCCATCAGACCAGCCTTGAAATTTCTCCAGCACCCAAGCCATTTGCCCCACGGCCGAATCTGCGAGACCATAGCCCAATGTCTGCGGCTTGGTGCGCTGGATTTCGGCATAGCCACCGCCCTGTGTCTGATAGTCCGAGAACCGCACCAGCGAGGCCTGCTCCGCTGATGTCGGATTTTTCATTACCTCTTCCGGCGGTGTCCCGACGACGACCAGATTGATATGGATACCCGCACAATGGCCGATATTCTGAACGCCCATGGCCGATGTCACCAACGCGCCCCAGTCGCCACCTTGCGCGAAATAACGATCATAGCCCAGCCGCACCATCAACACATCCCAGGCCCGCGCGATCCGCTCCACGCTCCATCCAGTTTCCGCCGGTTTTCCGGAAAAGCCATATCCCGGCAGCGATGGAATAACGAGATGATAGGCGTCCTTTGCATCACCCCCATGGGCGACGGGATCCGTCAACGGACCAATGACATCCAAAAATTCGACGATTGAGCCCGGCCAGCCATGAGTCATAATCAGCGGACGCGCATTCGCTTCGGGCGAGCGGATATGCATGAAATGAATATCCACCCCGTCGATTTCCGTCATATGATGGGGATATTGGTTGAGCGCCTCTTCACAACGCCGCCAGTCATAAGTTTCACGCCAATAATCAGTGACTTGCTGAACATAGGCCAGAGGAATGCCTTGCGACCAGTCGTCTACCGGTTCTGGATCAGGCCAACGAACCATCGCCAGACGGGTCTGCAAATCGTCCAATGCCGACTGCGGAATATCGATCTGAAAATCCCTGATATCATCGCTCATCGCATCGTCTCCATTTCATCCAGCTTACATTGCCAGTTTACATTGTAGGCGTCGGCACTTCACCTGAGTAATCATAAAAGCCCTTACCGGTTTTGCGGCCAAGCCAACCGGCTTCCACATATTTCAGTAATATTGGTGCTGGGCGATATTTGGGATCACCAAAGTCATTCTGCAGCACGCGAAGAATTTCGAGCAATGTATCGAGCCCGATCATGTCCGCCAATGTGATTGGTCCCATCGGATGGCCGAGGCCAAGTTGCACGCCGCGATCAATATCTTCCATCGACGCCGTGCCTTCGCCCAGTGCGAAAAATGCTTCGTTCAGCATGGGCAGCAATATCCGGTTGACTACAAAGCATGGAGAATCTTTGGCCAATACGGCTTGCTTGCCGAGTGCCTTCACATAGCTGTTCGCCACAGCGACGCTCTGGTCGCTGGTCGCAAGTCCGCGAATAACCTCAACCAAGCCCATTAACGGGACTGGATTGAAGAAATGCACACCAACGAAACGGGACGGATCTTTGACCGCCTGCGCCAGCCGGGTAATGGATATGGAAGATGTGTTGGTAGCCAATAGCGCCTGATGACCCAGGATTTCGGAAGCCGCTCCGAAGATTTGGCGCTTGATGTCTTCCCGCTCGGTGGCTGCCTCAATGATGATGTCGGCGCTTGCCATTGGGTCGAGCGAGCCGATTGTTTCAATTCGGTCAAGAGCGGTCTGTGCGGCCTGTTGCTCAATTTTCTCTTTTTCGACCAATCGCGACAATTGTTTGGCAATGCCAGCCTTGCCCTTTTCAGCTATCTCCTGGTTCATATCGGACAGATAAACATGATATCCAGCCTGCGCGGAAACCTGCGCAATTCCTGCACCCATTTGCCCTGATCCAATGATACCGATTGATTTCATTTGCCGTCCCTTTTCCTTATCATAACCTGCCTGTTAATGCTGATGTAACAAGGCACTAGCGATTGTCGAGCAAACTGGCTAGATTACAATTATGTCCCCTATTATTTCCACTATTGCGCTTATAGCACTTGCAGCAACAACGACCGGCGATGCGCAGCCGGTTCCCGTTCCAGGAGAAGTTAAAGTCTTTAAGGACTGGTCGGTAGGCTGTGACAATGGGGGCGATTGTCAGGCAATTTCTTTAGTTGATGATGTGAGGGGAGGCTTCAAAGAATGGGGCGGACCCATAACTATTGTCCGAACGGCTGGCGCAGACGACATATTGAAAATACGGGTACTGTTGCAGGTCACAGCTATTGAACGCTATCAGGTGGTTGTTGACGGTAGAGTTGTCGATACCGGCGCCATGGCCGAGGGCGATTATCCGATTGAGATTGTCGGGAAAAAGGCTAGAAAAGTAGCCACCGCCATTGCTCGTGGTAGAAAATTAGAAGTTCAGGCTCTGAATGGAGACAGTCTGACAAAAATCTCCTTGGCAGGCTCTACTGCGGCGCTCCGATATATTGATCAGCAACAGCGCAGAGCCCGTACGCCAACCGCTTTGGTCGCTAAAGGCCGGCGTACATTCCGGCCGATCCAAAAAGAAGTCCCGGTCATAACCGTCAACCCGTGGACCCCGGCCAAGCGGATCCCCGCTACTACCGAAATTGTAGATCTGGTTGAGAATTCGCCCTGCAAGGACGAGAGATTTGGGGTGGTCGAGGATCAAATATTTCCGTTGGGCCAAAAAGACGGCCGATATCGTGCATTGATTCTGATGTCTTGCGGTTCCGGTGCCTATAATTTTTCGAGCGCTGCCTATATTGGCGAAATCAGAGGCGATGAGAAAAAAGGGGCGAGTTGGGCCTTCCGCCCCGCGACCTATGACCTGCAACCGGCGTGGAATGGAGAAGGTCGACCACCTTTGCTGGTCAACGCGCATTGGGAAGAAAATCGTCAGATTTTAAGCAGCTTCGCCAAAGGACGAGGAATTGGCGATTGTGGCAGTGCGGAGAGCTTCATTTGGGACGGAGAGAAATTCCGATTGATCGAATCAAGCGGGATGCAGGAATGTCGCGGAGCCTATGAGTGGATCACAACCTGGCGCGCCAAATATCAAAAGGCCGAAGAGCTGGCCGCCCAAAACGAGCTCGAAAGTCAATAAAGACATTCCGGCGTTAAGGCCTAACTAGGGTGCATTTTTGTGAGGATGCGCCTCTGCAAGGATCAGCGAAAAATAGTCTTTTTCATCGCTCCATTCCTTTACAGGTGACCAACCACCAGCCCGCAACATCAACCGCGCATCACGCAAGCCATATTTATGGCTGTTCTCGATATGGATTTTCTGACCCTTCGTCATTTGATGGTGGCGTCCTTCAATCGAGAAACTGACGTCCGACTGCGCCTCGAGATATATTTCAATCCTTGCATAAAGATCATTCCAAGTGGCGATATGGCGGAATTGATCCACCGCGATATCGCCATCCATTTCGCGATTGATCCGGTGGAGCAGATTCAGCGAAAATTGCGCTGTTACTCCGGCGCTATCATCATAGGCTGCAACGAGGACGTCCGGATCTTTGACCCGATCGAAGCCAATGAGTAATTGTGACCCGATACCCAATGTTTCGCGCATGAAACGCAGCAAATCGACCGATGTTCGTGCGACCATATTACCGATGGTCGAACCCGGAAAAAAGCCAAGCTTTGGCATTTCAGCAACCTCATTCGGCAAATTTATCCGCCGCATAAAGTCAGCCTCAAGCGGGTAAATGGGGAGTTGCGGAAATTGGTCTTGCAGTTGTGCTGCGCTGGCAGCCAGAAACTCACCTGAAATATCAATCGGAACATAGGCGGCGGATTGTGTCGCGCGTAATAAATGAGGAGTCTTGGTCGAACTACCAGAACCGAATTCGACTACAGCTCGGCCTTTGCCGCCCCTATCAGCCACGTCGCCACAATAGCTTTCAAGTAAGGCGGTTTCGGTGCGCGTGGGATAATATTCAGGAAGTTCCGTGATCTGTTCAAATAGTTCCGAACCCGCACGGTCATAGAGCCATCGCGCTGGAATGGCATGGCTTTCCTCTTCAAAGCAGCGCCGAACGTCATCGCGAAACGCCGGATCAACCCGGCTAATTGTCATATCCATGAGAAAACCGTCCTTGGCGGTCAGTGTTAAAGATCAGATATCCTTAGATCAGATATCTTTCGCAAGACGCAGGCCCGTAAACTGCCAACGCTGATGGGGGTAGAAGAAGTTACGATAGCTATTTCGAATATGGCCGGGCGATGTCGCCACGCTGCCACCTTTCAAGACAAACTGCCCGGACATGAATTTGCCATTATATTCACCAACTGCGCCTTCGGCTGCCTTGAACCCAGGATAAGGACGATAGGCGCTGCCCGTCCATTCCCAGACACTGCCAATGCCCGGCAACCCATTTTCTGCCGCAATCTCCCATTCCGCTTCGGTCGGGAGCCGAGCGTCTGCCCAGGAAGCATAGGCATCGGCTTCGAAAAGGCTGATATGACGGACGGGCGCACATAGAACCAGCTCGCGCCAGCCTTGCAAGGTAAACTCTTCGACGATGCCATCTCGCTCCCGCCAGTGGAGCGGAGTATGGATTTTCTGTTCCTGTACCCAGGACCAGCCATCGGACAGCCAATAGACCGGATCTGTGTAACCTCCATCAGCAATAAATGCCTGCCACTCGCCATTCGTTACCGGACGATCAGCGATCATATGGGGATGCACCATCACTTCATGTCGGGGGCCTTCGCAATCAAAGGCAAACCCTTTCCCGTTATGACCAACGGATTGAACGCCACTCGCACCTTCAATCCAACCGAGCGGAGTATCGATAATCGCGGGCCGCGGCTTGGGTTCAAGTAACGCCGGGCCGATCGGGTTACATGAGAATAAATGCAATATGTCGGTTAACAGTAATTCCTGATGCTGCTGCTCATGGTGCAGGCCGAGCTCAACAAGGTCCAGCAATGCCGCAGAAAAACCTCCCATTGCTTCGACCATCGCGGCATCGACATGTGCACGGTAGTCCAGCACAGTTTGCAATGATGGCCGGGTTAAAAGGCCGCGCTCCGGCCGGGCATGCCGTTCGCCTTCGGCTTCATAATAGCTATTGAACAAATAGGCATAAGCTTCGTCAAAGACATTATAGCCCCCAACATTGTCGCGCAGTAGGAAGGTTTCAAAAAACCAGCTTGTATGCGCCAGATGCCATTTTGCAGGAGAGGCATCATCCATTGACTGGGCGGTAGTATCAGCATCGCTTAGTCCAGCAATTAATGAAACACTATGCGATCGGATGGTTTCAAACCTGTCCGCCAAATCCCGCTTTCGAGCATTATTTAATACGGTCGTCGGCGTAGTCGTTTTGGTTTCGGCTTGGCGAGAGATCAGTCCTACTCCGTCAATTTGTTCGATGCTTTTAGAACATAGAGCGAACGACCTTAGGGTCAACTGCTTATATTTGCGCCGACAAGGTGCAAATTTGTCGTTTGCGGTGCGTTTAGGCGATGTGCTGCTTTGTTAGCGCGATGCGCCAGGAACCCATAGGATGTCGGCTTTACCGCCATTATTAAGCATCCGACCGAGAACAAAGAGATAGTCCGACAGCCGGTTGATATAGGCCAATGCCTGCGGATTAATCGCCATCACCTGTGCAGCGCCCACGGCGGTTCGTTCCGCACGCCGCGCAATGGCCCTTGCCAGATGAATGGCTGCGGCCGATTTTTCACCGCCCGGTAAAATAAAGCTAGTCAAGGGATCGAGATGATCGTTGACCGCATCGATCTCGCCTTCAAGCCGTTCGACCTGCGAAGACGTGACACGCAAAACCATGTCCGAAGGCGTAAAGTCATCACCCTCACCTGCTGGTGTGGCGAGATCGGCACCGAGGTCGAACAGGTCATTTTGAATCACACGCAGTGACTTTGCCAATTCCGCATCGATAACTTCACAAATCGCAACACCAAGGGCGCTGTTGAGCTCGTCGACATCGCCAATGGCGGCCATACGTGCATCATTTTTGGCTATGCGCGACCCATCGACCAAACCGGTTGTGCCGTCATCGCCAGTTTTTGTATATATCTTGTTGAGCTTGACCATTGCTGTGGTCTTAACTTTGACCGCCAGCAAGCAACAGCAGCAAAGCCACCAGGACCACGGCTATTGCCTGATATTTCACCCGAGCAAACATCATCTCATTCTGTTTCTTGTGGGATGCGGTCACCCCGTCAGCATCAACATCTTCCGGTTCCATGTTAACAAAAGCGATGAGTCCGCGGACCAAAGCATAAACAACAAAACCGGCGGCCAACAAAATCGCCAATATCAATAAATAGCTCATAATCGATAACTAGTCCTTCGACAGAGTGATTCCAACCGGGAAAATATTTTCCCTCAAATCACTGGCTAATGCATAGCCATTCTTACCGTCTTCCCGCAATACGGCTAAAGATGCAGAATCCCGGCTTTTCGACAGCTTATTGCCGGTCTCATCCAGCAATACCGGATGGTGCACATAAATTGGGGTCGGCAAACCCAGCAAGGCTTGCAACAACCGGTGGATATGGGTGGAAGCGAACAAATCCTCTCCGCGCACTACATGGGTTATCCCATCTCGCGCATCGTCCAGAGTAACAGCCAGATGATAGCTGACCGGCGTATCTTTGGGTATTAGCACAACGTCCCCTAGTGCCATTGGATCAGCAATTTGCTGCCCCTGCCTATCATCATGCCAGGTTAGCTCGCCTGTCAGGCCAACTGCCTTTTCCACATCCAGCCGCCAACTATGTGCTTCGCGTTCCATCCTTTCGGCAACCTCATCTCTACCAAGGCCTCGGCAGGTTCCAGGATAAATCGGACCGTCCGGCCCCTCCTCCAAAGCTTCCTTCTCTTGAACAGCCCGCATCGAAGATCGCGTGCAGAAACACGGGTAGAGCAATCCCTCCCTGTCTAGCTGCTTGGCCACTTCCGCATAGCTATCCAGCCGCTGAGACTGAAAAATTGGTTCGCCATCCCAGTCCAGTCCTAACCATCGCAAATCGGCCAATATCGCCTCGATAAATTCCGGTTTGCTCCGTCCGCTATCGATATCCTCGATCCTGAGCAGCAGCTTTCCGCCTCGTTCCCGCGCATAATCATGGGCAACACAAGCGGCGTAAGCATGGCCCAAATGCAACAATCCGTTGGGGCTCGGCGCAAAGCGGACCACAATATCTTGGCTGACATACCCTCTTGACGTCATAGGGCAGATAATGTTCTTTGCATGTCAGTTGTAATGACCATGTCATGTTCTTGCGGATAAAGGGCGGACAGTCAAAGACTAAGGGAGTAGTTAGACTATGTATCATCCCGACCTGTTGCGGCATCCCGAAAGTTGCCCGTCACTGGTGCTGAATGCTGACTATACGCCGCTATCCTATTATCCCCTAAGCCTGTGGCCTTGGCAGACCGCGATCAAGGCGGTCTTTCTGGACCGGGTGAATATTGTCTCAAGCTATGAACGCGAAGTCCATAGCCCCAATCTCGACATGAAAATTCCATCAGTGATTGCGCTGAAAAACTATGTGAAGCCGTCGGAATACCCCGCCTTCACCCGGTTTAACCTGTTCCTGCGTGACAAGTTTTCTTGCCAATATTGCGGCAGCCTCGATAATTTGACATTCGACCACGTCATTCCGCGTCGCCAGAAAGGCCGCACGACGTGGGAAAATGTTGCCACCGCCTGCCTGCCCTGCAACCTGAAAAAAGGTGGCCGGACGCCGAAAGAAGCGCATATGCAGCTTTCGAACAGGCCGATCAAACCGACCAATTGGCAGCTTCAGGAACATGGTCGCGCCTTCCCGCCAAATTTCCTCCATGATACATGGCATGACTGGCTCTATTGGGATATTGAACTAGAAGGATGAACAGATTAATTCTCCTGAAGAATAAATTGTTATAACGTTTATCATCCTTTTTATTTTGATAGAATTTCTGGCTCAACACCTTGAAACCCAAACTATTCATCCTATATTAAGGTAGAGGAGAGGTTTTGCGTGATTGAATTTTGGTTGGCGAATGAGAATATTTTTTTTAGCGCCGCCATCCTTCTCATGTTTGCCATCGGAATATTACAGCTTGTTGGATTAAGCGATTTTGGGCCGGATTTCGGCACCGACATGGATCCCGACGCTGATATTGCCGAAGCTGGCGCAGATGGCGCTGGCCAGGGCCTGCTCTCTCTTTTGGGATTTGGTCGTTTGCCATTTCTCATGCTGCTTGTGCTTTTTCTGGCCTTGTTCGGTATTATCGGACTGGCTGGTCAGGAGTTTTACAGCAATCTGTTCGGATGGCTTCTCACGCCATGGCTCGCCGTTCCTGCGGCGGCTGCCGTTTCCCTGCCGCTTACTGGTTTGTTGGCACGTCCCTTATCACGGGTCATTCCCAGTGATGAAACCACGGCAATTGATATCGATATGCTGGTGGGGCGGCGCGGAAAAATCGAAATTGGCAAAGCGGAGACTGGGTCTCCAGCCCGCGCCAAGGTTATTGATCTGCACGGCCATGGCCATTTTGTGATGGTCGAACCAGCCAATGAAGGCGAGATTTTTCGTCAGGCGGAGGAGGTTCTTCTTGTTCGCCGAGAGGAAGGTACATTCAAAATCATTTCGCCTGATACCGTCAAATTTCTCGAATGAACCCGAACTAAATATTCAACCTCAAATCAGTGCCGCCCGGGAAATCCGCCAGATTGTCCTCTAGTATATTCCGCGCGCTGCACCTCAAAAAAGAAAGAAAAATATGACTGAGAATCTTGTTTCCCTCGCCGTCTATGCCGGCATTATTTTTGTCACCCTGCTCATTTTCGGGTTGATCATTACTCGGCTCTATAAGCGCGCAACCAAAGAAATCGCCTTTGTCCGAACCGGACTTGGCGGTGAAAAAGTTGTAATGAACGGCGGTGCCATGGTGCTGCCGGTCTTGCATGAAACCATGCCCGTCAACATGAACACGGTCAGGCTAGCCGTGGAGCGCAACAATGTTGATGCGCTTATCACGCTCGACCGATTACGGATTGATGTGAAGGCGGAATTTTACGTCCGCGTGCGCCCGGATGCAGGGTCCCTGGCTATGGCAGCACAGACTTTGGGCCTGCGCACCATGCAGCCCGAATCCCTCAAGGATCTCGTCGAAGGTAAGTTTGTCGACGCCCTGCGCTCGGTTGCTGCAGGCATGACAATGAACGAACTGCACGAGCAGCGCGCCGACTTTGTCCAGAAGGTGCAACAAGCCAGCTCCGCCGATCTAGCCATGAACGGTCTGGAACTGGAATCCGTATCTCTGACCGGCCTTGACCAGACGAGCATTGAGCATTTCAACGCCAATAACGCTTTCGATGCCGAGGGTCTGACCAAGCTCACCGAACAGATTGAACTGCGCAAAAAAGCGCGGAACGATATTGAGCAGGATACCCGGGTTCAAATTGAGAGCAAAAACCTGGAAGCGGATCAACGCAGCTTCACCATCGGACGTGACAATGAATTTGCGCGGCTCGAACAGGAACGGGAAGTCGAAATGCGACGTGCTGAACAGGCCTCTGAAGTTGCGAGTGAGCAGGCTGTTCGCAACCGCGAAGCGGAAGAAGCCCGGATTACCGCGAAACAAAAGATCGATTCCACGCAGATCGAAGCCGATCGCGCCGTCAAGGAAGCCTCCATCGCCCAAGAGCAAGCGATCGAAATTGCCCGGCAAGAGCAGCAAATCGCGATCCAGAACAAAAGTCGCGAAGAAAGTCAGGCGAAGGCCGAAGCTGATGAAGCGCGCGCCAAAGCCGTGGCAGCTGAAGAGCAAGTCACGACCTCAAGAGAAACCGAGGTTGCTGACCGCGACAAGCGCATTGAACTGATCGAGGCATCGAAACAGGCAGAACGCGAAGCCATTGGTGTTAAGGTGCAGGCAGAGGCTGAAAAAGAAGCGGCTTCAAACCGTGCTGCCGCGATCCGACTGGATGCAGAAGGCGAAGCCGAGGCCGAGAAATTACGCGCCGAAGCGTCTCGGGTCCGTTTTGAAGTAGAAGCCGCTGGTCAACGGGCCGTAAACGAAGCAGCCAATATCCTGTCATCCGATCAGATATCACTGCAGACCAAACTGGCCTTGCTCAACGTGTTGCCTGAAGTGGTCAAGGAATCGGCGAAACCGATGGAGGCTATCGACTCTATCAAGATCGTACAGGTTGACGGCATCACCCAAAATGGTGGAGGCGGAAACGGCTCCGGCAATGGTGGAGGCGCAAATGGTGGTGGAGGCGGCAATCTTGCCACCGACGCTGTCGCCGCTGCATTATCCTACCGGGCACAGGCACCGGTTATTGACGGGCTGATGAAAGAACTTGGTCTGGACGGATCGTCGCTGGACAGCTTAATCAGCGGAGCAACAGCGGCTGAGGCGGCTTCTCTCGAAGCGGCTCCGCTAGAAGCTCCAGCAAAGGCGCAACCGAAAATGGCTGCCGCACCGGCGAAAGCGAAATCGAAGAAAATCGCTGAACCAAAAACGACAAACCCTGCGCCGTCAAAAGCTGAAAAACCAAAAGGCCCTTGGTCCGAGCAGCAGGACGGTTCAAGTTCAAGCTGATCAGATAATCGTGAAAAAAGAGCCCGCCTTCGAAAGAGGACGGGCTTTTTTCTATGCTGCACGGCTCATCGCTAAGCCGGGGATCACGCCTTCCTGAGTGATGCTCTTCATGATATATTGCCCACTCATTCCCCGGGGCAGCATCGGAAGGATAAGAAATATGGTAACGGGCCATGTGTTCATTGCCACCAGTATTGATGGTTTTATTGCCCGTAAAGATGGCGATCTCGACTGGTTGATGGCATATGATACCGGCGATGAAGACCATGGATATGACGCTTTCATGGAATCGGTTGACGGGCTGATCATGGGCAGTGGTACGTTTGAAAAAGTCCTGACATTCGGCGAATGGCCCTATCAGGGACCAGTGATCGTCATGAGCAGCCGATTGACCGAAAAAGATGTTCCGGAAAATCTGAAAAACAAGGTCCGTATCTCAAATGAGACGCCCGATGCGTTGATGGAAACCCTGGATAAGGAAGGCTGGAGCAAGGCTTATGTGGATGGCGGCAAGATCATTCAATCCTTTCTCCGCGCCGGCCTGATATCCGATATAGTTCTGACGCGGGTGCCCGTTTTAATCGGCGATGGGCTAACGCTTTTTGGCGCATTGGATGCTGATATCAAACTGGACCATATCGAAACCGAGAGCTTCCCATCAGGTTTGATCGGTTCAAAATATAAGGTGCTGAACGAGAACTAGTAATTTCTTCCCTTTTGGCCCCAGATTTTCTTGACCACGTTGTCACAGCGGTGCAGCAACGCGTCATGACTGATAACCTCCCCAATGATTCATCGGCAACACCCTCACTGGTTGTGCGCCAAAATCCCGACATTAAATATCTCGGCAAATTGCTGGGTGATGTGATCCGCAGCTATGGCGGCGAAGAACTATATCGCCGCACCGAATATATCCGCTCGACCAGTGTTGATCGGCATCGCGGACTGGCCGATGCAGATGCGATTGATCCGGGTTTGGATGCGCTTTCACTCGATGAGACTACCGCCTTTGTACGCGGCTTCATGCTCTTTTCTCTGCTCGCCAATCTTGCTGAGGATCGCCAGGGCGTCGCGGCAGAAGAAGGCGCCAGCGTTGCCGAGGCCATCGCAAAACTGGCCAGCGAAGGGGTCGATGAAAAAGCGATTTTGGCATTGCTCGATGATGCCCTGATCGCCCCGGTGCTGACCGCTCACCCCACCGAGGTGCGGCGTAAGAGTATGATCGATCACAAGGCACGCATTGCTGAATTGCTGCTGATGAAAGATGCCGGGGCAGACAATACACCCGAAGGTGACGTGCTCGATGAAGCGATCATGCGTCAGATCGCGCTGCTTTGGCAGACCCGGCCACTGCGCCGCGAGCGCCTGTTTGTGACCGATGAGGTGCAGATTTCGCAAAGCTATATGCGCGATGTATTCCTGCCCGTGTTGCCGAAACTCTATGGCAAATGGGAAAAAGTCCTCGGCGCTCGCCTGCCCAATTTCCTGAGACTTGGCAGCTGGATCGGTGGTGACCGCGATGGCAATCCGTTTGTCGACGCCGATGCCATGCGCGAAGCTTTGTCGCGTGCTGCAGAGACCGTCATCGGCTATTATCTTGCTCGCATCCACGCCATGGGGGCCGAACTCAGCATCTCGACTGAGCTGGCTGATGTACCGGCAGAAGTGGTCGCCTTAGCTGAAGCCAGCGGTGATGATGCGCCAAGCCGCAAGGACGAACCCTATCGCCGGGCACTGTCCGGCATTTATGCGCGCCTGTCCGCCACGCATTTGAAATTATGCGGTCACGTTCCCGGACGACCCTCGCCAATTATGGCCGAGCCTTATGAGAATCCGCAGCAATTGCGTGAAGACCTTGTCACGCTTGCACATGGTCTGCGTTCCGGCGGCAAGGGTGTATTTGCAACCTCAGGAGCCTTGGGACGTCTTATCCGAACGGTCGAGCTATTCGGCTTTCACCTCGCCACACTCGATATGCGCCAAAATAGTCGCATTCATGAGCGCGTCGTTGCCGAATTACTCGCCGAGGCTGGCGTTGAGGCAGATTATCTTTCGCTCGATGAAGACACCCGCGTCAAAATCCTGCGGCAGGAACTGGCGAATAACCGCCCATTGGTAAGCCCATGGATCAACTATAGCGAAGAGACAGCCAAAGAGCTTTCCATATTGCGTGCGGCGACCGAGGCGCATGACCAATATGGGCCTGAAGTTATCGTCAATTACAACATCAGCAATGGCGAGACCGTATCCGACATATTGGAAGTATATGTTCTGCTGATGGAGGCAGGCCTCTACCGCGCATCGGCAGATGAAAAAGCAGCCCCCACCTGCCCCATTATGGCCGTGCCTCTGTTTGAAACCGTCGCCGATCTGGAAAACGCACCGCAGGTCATGACCGACTTCTTTGCTTTGCCGGAAATGCACACCCTCACCCGCGCACGCGGCGCACAGGAAGTGATGATCGGCTATTCTGACAGCAACAAGGATGGCGGCTATCTGACCTCCACCTGGAGCTTGTTCAAGGCGAGCCAAGCGCTAACGCCCGTATTCCAGAAAGCCGGTGTAAAAATGCAACTCTTCCACGGCCGCGGCGGCGCTGTAGGTCGCGGGGGCGGTTCGGCTTTTGGCGCGATCAAGGCGCAGCCTAAAGGCACAGTCGACGGACGCATCCGGATCACCGAGCAAGGCGAAGTCATTGCCGCGAAATATGGAACCATGGGCGTCGCGGAGGCCAATCTCGAAGCGATGACTTCGGCTGTTTTGCTGCGTTCGCTAGAACCCGATCCATCGGATGAGAAAGTTCAGGCCGGTTTTGCCGATGCGATGAACGAAATTTCTCAAACGGCCTTCGCTGAATATCGTGATCTGGTCTATGGTGACGACAGTTTCCGGACCTTCTTTCGCCAGATGACGCCGCTCACTGAGATTGCCAAACTGAAAATCGGATCGCGCCCTGCCAGTCGGACCAAAAGCGACAAGATCGAAGATTTACGTGCCATTCCCTGGGTATTCAGTTGGGCACAGGCGCGAGTGATGCTGCCGGGCTGGTATGGTGTCGGACAGGCGCTAGCCGCTTTTGATGATGTCGAGAAACTCAAAGATATGGCGCAAAGCTGGCCCTTTTTTCAGGCGAGCCTGTCCAATATGGAAATGGTCCTCGCCAAATCTGACATGGGGATAGCCGCTCGCTACGCCGAGTTGGTTGAGGACGAGACCATGCGAGAGGGCTATTTCAATCGCATCCGCTCAAGCTGGGAACAAACCCGCGACATTTTGCTGGAAATTACAGACCAGCCCCATCTGCTCGCGAAGAACCCTTCCCTGTTCAACAGTATCGAGCTGCGCTTGCCTTATATTGAGCCGCTTAACCACTTGCAGATCGAGCTGATGAAACGCCTCCGCGCCGGAGAAGAAGATTCGCGGATTGGTGAAGGCATACAATTGTCGCTCAATGCTATTGCAACTGCGCTCAGAAATAGTGGATAAAGCAGTGGTTCGCTAAAACTGTTCCTGCCGTCCATCCACCGCGACGCGCTGATCGTTTCAGGCTTTGAGCCGCAAGATCGGGTTAGCGCCGTCTTCAAAAGCATATGCCGGGTTTTGCGAGAGAAACTCTTCCACTGCCGTTCTGCAGCCACCATAGTCATGAAAATCATCGATCACGATCACGCCGCCTGGACTTAGTTTCGCTGCAATAGCTTCCAGGCAATAGGCGACAGGTTCATACCAGTCACAATCCACATGGGCAAAAGCGAGCCGATCAACCTTCACGGTGGGCCAGCTATTCTCAAACAATCCCTTGTAGAGAAAAATACCGTTTTCACCGACTATCAGTCCATGGCGAGAGAAGCTGTGCTTAACGTCCGCCAGCAGATCATCCCGGTAGCCATAATATTGCTGACCATCAATACCGCACGATGCGCCTGATTTAATCGCTTCATAACGCGATTTTGATTTGGGGTCGTCTTTCTCAGACGTCGGTTCCGGGATCATGCCAAAAACGTCAAGGCCATGGAATTGACTTGGAATTTGGCGCGCCTGACACTGGCTCGCGATCAGAATGGCAGAACCACCCAGAGCTACGCCAAATTCGGCAAAATCCCCTTCGATATCGCTGACGGATTGCAAAGCTTTCTCAATCCTGAGCAGCTTGGCAGGTGAAAGATAGGTCAGACCTTCCTTCCTGACAGAACGGGAAAGCCGCGAAAGATCATGGCTGACAATTCTGTTACGTAAGCGCCTTGCGAATGGCCGCAATTGTGTGGGCATTGGCATGCACCGACAATAGGTGGAAACGAATGAAAGCCAATTCCATTTCTATCTCGCGCATGACCTCAGAACGCGAAAAATGCACGCTTTTGGGACGAAGCGATCCATAGGGACAGCGCGATCGGGCAACCCGCCAATCGACCACTTCGTCAAAACACGCCTGTTTAGGGCAATGATTGCTGCTTTCGAGCTAGAGCGCTTCCAGCTTGACGGGCAAGCCATCTCTGGGTTGCGGGATCGGAAAAACCTGCCAACTCGGTTCATAGTCCGGCCCACCACTGAGCACGACCCGGTTCTGCGTCAGCATGGCATGCATCAGGATCTTGATCTGCATATAGGCAAAATGCAGGCCCAGACACATATGTGCACCGCCGCCAAAGGGAACCCAGGCATATTTATGGCGACCAGCGCTATTCTCTGGTGTGAAGCGCATCGGATCAAACTTGTCGGGATTGGGCCAGTGCTTTTCCATCTTGTGGACAAATTGCGGACTGATACCAATATTTGTACCCGCTGGAATGGTATAGTTGCGGAAGGTAAATTCTTTGATCGCACGACGCGGAATGCTCGGCACCGGCGGGATCAGACGCAGGGATTCCTTGAACGCCATTTCGGTCAGTTCCAGTTTACCGAGGTCTTCATAGGCAAGCGGCTGCCCCGCAGGCGCTACGCTGAGACATTCTTCGCGCAATTTGTCCTGCCATTCGGGGTTCTTCGCCAGCAAATAGATCATGCTGGTCGCCGAAGAGGTGATCGTATCATGCGCCGCCATCATCAGGAAATTCATGTGATCGACGACTTCGTCTTCGGTCAACAGGCTACCGTCTTCATGGGTTGCGAGACAAATCTGGGTAAAAATATCCTCGCCGCCCTTTTCGCGCCTCTCCTTCACCTGCGGAGTGAAATAGCTCAGCAGATATTCGCGCGCTTTCACGCCGCGCCACATTTTGGTGAACGGAATTGGCGACCGGGCGATGCCGACCGAGGCCTGCACTTCATCCACAAAGGCCTTATTGATTTTGTCGGCTTCCGGTCCCCAGGGAATGCCTAAAATCGCACTCGCCGCAGTGTCCAACGACAGCGATTTGATGGCGGGATAAAATTCAAAGCTGCTTCCGCTCCACTCGGCAACGCGTTCTGTAATTCCCTCATTCAGAACCTTGCAATGATGCTTCATCGGTCCGGGTTTGAATGCCACGGACAACGCCTTGCGGTCAGCACGATGGCGTTCAAAATCCATCAACATCAACCCGCGCGGGAAGAGATTATTGAGCACCGGCCCCCAGCCCTGTTCGCTGGAAAAAATCTTATCCTTGTTGAACATAACCAATTCGGTGGCATCTGCACCCAGCAACATGACATTGTCTTTGCCGAAACTATATGTCCGATAGACCGAGCCATATTTCTCAAACATCTTCCGGCCGAAACCTATAGGGTCTTTGATCACCTGAAGGGTCGTACCGAAAACTGGTATGCCATCTTCGCCAGGAATATGTCCCAATGCTTCTTTGCTCGGTGGTTTCACCCAGTGCGGATTGGCGGTCTCGGTGTAGAGGTGCCCATGGGCTTGTGCTGCGCTGGCCAAAGTGAAAACTCCTGAAATTCTAGGTTATGCCACCCTAATAGCTACTTTCATTAATGTCAGCAAGCATCTGCGTTCATTTCCAATTCAATCCATCAATGTTACAAAATAGGGCAACAGGAAATTTATTCAGACTCGCTGGGCCAAGCCAGTCTAGAATACGAAAAAATCGGCAGGCGCTGTGTATAAGGCGCGACCGGCATCACAGGGGATAAAATATGGCACAATCTTGGATCCGGCAGTTTATCAGACCGGCATTGCTCAGCGGAGCGGTGCTTGGCCTCAGCGCATGTGCCTATGGCGGCGGCTCTTATGGTGACGGTTATGTCAACGGTGCCGACTATGATTGCGATCCTTATGCGCCCTTTGATGACTATTATGCATGTGACAATGGCTATGGCTATGCCAATATCGGATTTGGCGGCGGCTGGTATGACAGGTTTTACTACCCTGGCTACGGCGTCTATATTTTTGACCGGCACGGTTCGCGCTATGCAATGAAGCGCCATCATAAACGTCATTGGTCCCGGAAACGAGCGGAATATGGCTGGCGCAAAGGTGGACGCCGGGGGGAAAGATGGCGCAATCTAACGCCAGAGCAGCGCGCTGAACGTCGCGACCGGCGCGAGGAACGCTTGCAAAATTTGACTCCGGAACAACGCGCTGAGCGTAGCGAACGGAGAGCAGAACGACTGCGTAACCTAACGCCGGAGCAGCGGGCCGAGCGACAGCAGCGCAGAGCAGAAAGACGTGAACGCAGAGCCAATGACGGCAATCGCACAGCGGGCGCCCGCACTGGTCGGGCTGGCTTACGTGACGGTGCGATACGTGGTCAGCGCGGAGGAGAAGCCCGACAAGCACGCCGCACGAATCGCCAGGGTAACAGCGCGCGCAGTCAACCCCGCGGCCAACGAGCAGCGACACAGCAGCGCACCCAGCAAGCTCGTCCTGCAGTTCGGCAAAGATCAGCGCCCGTCGCTCGCAAAGCGCCAAGACCGGCACCTCAGGCACGTGCTGCGCGGCGATCTTCCCGCAGCGAAGTATCTCGGCGAAACGTCAATGACGATTGAGTTTCCCTCCGAAACAATCGCTTTTTTGATCCGACAGCATCGCGGCACCGAGAAAAATCGGAACTAGATCTTCATCAAAAAAGAGCGGAGCCGCACTAATTATATGGAGCGGCTCCGCATTGTTTAGATATCAGTAATAAGGGGGCTATTCGCCAACTGTTACCCGTCCTACGCGATAGCCTTTCTCGCGCATCTCCTTTTTGTAATCCTTGTTGGCATCCGCGATCTCGTTGCGATATTCTTCCATCGCATCGGCGCGGTCTTCGTCATCCGTGGCCCGGGCAAGGTCTTTTTTCAGCTCATGCTCCGCTTCGCGAATATCGGAGACATAATCGAACCAGTAATTATTCTGCACATCCGCAATCGGATGCGTTAAAATCTTTTCATGCGCCCCACGATGGGATGAGTGGGCAGCAGCACCAGCGACCGGCAAAATAATCATCGTCGCGCCAGTGGCAGTCAATATCATAGTGCGAATCTTCATGTTCATTCTCCTTATCGATATTTCGACCGGGACAGAACGAACGAAAAGCGCTTTCCGGTTCATGAACGCGCGATATCGTCCGATGAGATGCTTTGGCGGTGCGGTAAGAGCACAGTTGCGGCAGTATTATTGACCTGATTCCAAACGAAATTTTTTCCATTTCAGCCAATCGCCTCCATATCGGTGCGAATAATAGTTAAGATAATTGTAATCTTTGCCCGAAACCGTTAGTTTCACTGATGTAAATAGTATCAGGGGCAAGCTTATGGCGACCGCGTTTCGTGACATTCAACCGGACAAATTTGAGCCGACGGAAGCCCATCCACAACATGGTGTCATTATCGGTGGCCCTGCCGCGCGGGCTAAACGGATCGAATATGGGATCCTGCTGTCGTCGATGGTCATCGGATCACTCGGTGCGCTTTATTGGACGCTGACCCATGCCACAGGCTGGGTCGAATGGTCGGCCTTCCTGTTTGGCTATGTCCTGATTAACATGGGTGTCGGCATTGGCTATCACCGATTTTATACGCACCGGGCTTTTGAAGCCGGGCCAAAAATGCGCCTCGCCATCGGCATTATGGCGCAAATGGCCTGTCAGGCATCCGTGCTAAAATGGGCCGCGGATCACCGCCGTCATCATGCCTTTTCAGACCGGGTTGGTGACCTTCACAGCCCCTATATTGATGGCCATGGCAAGAAAATGTCGAAATGGAAAGGCCTTGGCATTGCCCATTTCGGTTGGCTGTTTGACAACACGACGTCGGATATGAATGTCTATGGCAAGGGCCTGATCGATGACCCGCAGGTCCTGTGGTGCCATCGCCATCGCTGGTCCATCGCTATTTTTTCCAGTGTGGTGTTTCCGGCGCTTTGGGCACTGGCCTTTGGCGGACCTGAATATATTATCGGCACCATCCTGATTGGTGGATTTTTCCGCAATTTCTTCTTTCTCAACTTCGTTATGGGCGTGAACAGCATTGGCCATGTTTTCGGTTCGCAACGCTTCAAAACCAAAGACGGATCGCGCAATAACTGGTTCATGGCGTGGATGACTTTCGGCGATGGCTGGCACAACAACCATCACCAGCACCCGCGCTCGGCCTATGCAGGTATCATGTGGTGGGAAGTCGATGTGAACGGATATATTATCTCAGCTTGGGAGAAAATGGGCCTGGTCTGGAACGTGCAGCGCGCACCGAAATATATCCGCGATGCCGATGGCAATTGGGTGCAGGCGAAAAAGCAGCACGCACAGCCGAGTTCTGAAGCTTTAAGTCCGGAGACAATGTCTCAGGATGACGGCGGCATAATGTTTGCCGAAGATGCAAAGCCGAGCAAAGTAAAAACGGCGGCCGAAACGCTCTGATATCTAGCTTGGTTGAACCGATCGCAATATCAATGTTGCGGTCACGGTTTCATTGGGCCCAGCATTAACCGCGAGTTCCTCGACCGCTATGCCGCGCCTTTCCAGCATAGCCAGCCAGCCAAACAAGGCGGTTGGTTTGGCAGAAGAAATCGCCAGTTTAACCGTGCCATTGGTTTGCGGGTCCAGCCGCCCGACCGCGAAACCGGCTTCTCCGGCATTCTGGCTAATGAAAACATCCAGCGGTCCAGTAACTGGTTTCACCGTCTTGTCCGCAGGGGCCGTTAAGGCATCAACTTTCGCTTCGATCCGCACCTGACCATCAACAGCTTCCTGATAGCGCTGTTCCGCCGAATCAAAGGCGCTCATGAAGGTTGCAATGACCGCATAATATCCGACCACTAAGGCGAAGAGAACACCGCCCACACCGATTAATATCTTCTCACGCGGACTGAGCGCATGAAACCAGTTTCTGATCGAGTCTATCATGGTGCGCGCACCGTGATATCGGCTTTCGACGATCCTGTTGCATCGGTCCGCGGTGTCGCCGTGATGACAAATCCCGCATTTTGCAGCGCGATTAGCGCCGGGTTCATATCCTCGTTCCTCACGGCCGTGAGTCCAGCAAAAACCGTCCCATCTTTGCGATAGCTGATCCGTTCAATCGACACGCCTTGCGTCTGCTGAACGGCAGAAAACAAAGCGGAAGCGGGAACCGAGAAGGCAATATTGCCGCGGTTTTCCCGGACCAAGCGCTCGTTCAGTAGGCGGTCGGCCTCTTCTACGCTTTCTACGGCTCCAATCACCGGCTCTGCAGCAGCCAGCGCGGCGGCATCGGCATCCGCCGCAGCCCAATGGTATTTGGCCAATTGGATGACCGGGATCAGCAATGAAATGACAACAGCAGCTGCGGCCAGCCACGCCAGTATCCGCTTTTGCGGCGCGGTCATGTACCTATCGACTTTTTTGGCAAAGATACCCGAGCGCAGGTTTAGCGAGCTATTATCTGCCGCACCAATCAATGCCTGATCGATCGACGATTCTGGCAAAACGACTACACGGCCGTCGCCAACCAGATGCGCCCGTAAGGACGGTTCATCAGGAGCAATTATCCGTTCCGTCCGTAAAACGGTTTCGAAACCAAAATCGGCTTCGATCACGGCATCATCCTGAGGTGAGATCAACCACCCCGCCGGGACAATTACATCCGGGTCAATGCCAAGGGTTTGGAGCTGCAATAGTCCATTGGCGATAATATCTTTGCCAACTGACGCTGTTGCCGCCTGCCCGGACTCATCTGCGACCACCGCAATATGCAGATTTTCAGGGCCCAGGCTATTTTCCTCAGCCGCAAGACGAGCCGCAGCCAATGCTTGTTGTTCGGTGAGATCATCCAGTGGCTCATGCCAGCGCACAACCCCCAGTGCCGACGGCATGAGAGCGATATGGATAACCGGTTCGCTCTCGGCAGATGGCAATTTCAAGCCAGCAGCAACCAAGGGGTCTGTATCGCAGCCTTTGGCTTCCAACGCGCCATCCGCCACAAGCCACCATTGCAACGCTTGAACCTCTGTACTGGGAAAGGCTGTTATAAGGACCTGAGATATCGACATTAGTCGTAAAGGGCCCTGTCAAATAAACGAACGATAAGAGGCAGTAACGGATTTTGTTCCAACATGACCTCCCCGACTCGGCTGAAAGAATTTATTGCGTTTATAGCCGTTAGCTAATCAATTTTCGCGGCGCTGTCACCTTTCGCAATTTGGCTATTCCGCATAGATATCCGCATTGTCCTCTTCACCGCCCGGCGCACCGTCTGCACCCAGTGAATAAAGATCAAAGCCGGGGCCATTGCGTCCCGGATTATCATATTGATAAGGCCGTCCCCACGGATCATCGGGAAGCTTCTTGATATAGCCGCCCTGCCGATATCGTGCCGATGGCGGAAGCGACGCTGGAGCGCCGGTCAATGCCGCCAAACCATCGGAAGACGCGGGATAAGAAAGATTGTCGAGCCGGTACATTTCCAGCGCCTGCCCCAAAGTGGCAATATCAGCCCGTGCCTTCTCGACCATTGCGCGGTCCTGACTCGGCAGCACGTTGATGACAACGACCGTTGTCAGCAGGCCGAGAATGAAAATAACGACCATCAACTCGACAAGCGTGAATCCATTGGGCTTTGGTTTTTTCTTATCAACACGTGCATCCACGCGTCTGATATCTGCCGATAATCTGTTTGAAAGTCTGAACATATATATTCCTATCAACCCGGCACTATAGTCCGGCGAGATTTTGAAGCTGTAATATTGGGAGCAATATAGCCAAAATCACAACGGCAACAACACCGCCCAACAAAACAATGATCAGCGGCTCCAACAACGATAAGGCGGTGGAGGTGAAATTATCAAATTCGCGTTCCAGATAATCCGCGGCCCGGGCCAGCATATCATCCAATTGTCCCGATGCTTCACCGCTGGCGGTAAGATAAACAAGCATCGGCGGGAAAACACCGGTATTCTTAAGCGCTTTGGATAGGCTGCCGCCGCCTCTAATCGATTCAACCATATCCTCTGAAGCCTTACGCAGCACCGAGTTACTGATCGTGTTAGTTGTGAGCCGCAGACCTTCCAATATCGGCAAACGGCTCGCCACCATTGTCGACAATGTTCGGGCGAGACGGGCAGCATTCAAATCCCGCAGCAAACGACCGAAAAAGGGAAGACGCAGCAGAAAACTGTCAAAACGATATCGAATATGCGGCTCTTTCAAAGCGCGCCAGGCGATTAGAACAAGAACCGCTATGGCAGCGAGAAGCGCCCACCACCAATTGGCGAGAAAATCAGAAATTCCGATCACCAGCCGGGTAACGAATGGAAGCTGCTGATTCACATCATCAAATTGCTCGACCACTTTGGGCACAACCGCGATCATCAACAAAGCGACAACCAGTATAGCCACCAAGGCAAGCACGATCGGATAAGCCAGCGCACTGATCAGCTTGCCGCGCATCTCTGCCTGGCGTTCGAGAAGATTGGCCAGACGCTCCGTGATATCCGGCAATGTACCGGAACTTTCGCCCGCCGAAATCATCGCGCGATATAGCGGCGGAAAGCTTGCTGGTTCGCGGCGCATGGCCTCAGCCAGTCGCTGCCCTTCAATAACACCGCTATGAACGGACCCGATCCTGTCGCGGACATGGGCTTTTTCGTTCTGGTTACCAATGGTCCGCAATGCTTCTTCGAGCGGACTGACTTGCACTAGCGACGACAATTGGCGAGTGAACAAGGTCAGCTCTTTGGACCGCAGCTTTTTGGCACCAAATAAAGCGCGAGCCGGTTTGGCCTCGGCTCCCTGAGCGTTTTCCACCTTCACAACATAGAAATTACGTTCGGTCAGTTTGGCGCGTGCCGCATCATTGCTTTCCGCCGCCAATCGCCCAGTTTTCTCGCGTCCCTTCGGATCAATCGCCGTATAAGAAAAGTCAGGCATCGACCTGTTCATCCAGCACTTCGCGGCGCGAGATGCGGATACCTTCTTCTGCCGTAGTCAGCCCTTCACGGACCAGCGCACGCGCCGCCGAACCCAGATTGGGCTTCTTCAGGAAAGCATGGGCCGCAATGCGGGCTTCATCTCCCCCATCGTTGATCAATTTGCGAATGGTTTCATCGACACGGATCGCCTCGAAGACACCAATTCGGCCTTGAAAACCGGTGTGATTGCATTCATCGCACCCGACCTCACGGTACACAACAGTGCCATTGTCAAAGCCGAGCAAGGAGGCGAGACTACCATCCGCTTGTATCGGCACGCGGCAATGCGGGCATAGTTTCCGCACCAACCGCTGGGCGATCACGGCGCGGAGAGTTGAGGCGAGCAGAAACGGTTCCACCTTCATATCGCGCATCCGCGTAATCGCGCCGACAGCATCATTGGTATGCACTGTGGACAGTACAAGATGCCCGGTCAACGAGGCTTGCACGGCGATTTCCGCCGTCTCCCGGTCACGAATTTCACCGACCATTACGACGTCGGGATCTTGGCGCAAAATGGCGCGCAATCCAGCGGCAAAGGTCAAACCGACTTTGGCGTTTACCTGTGTTTGGCCAATGCCTTCAATCGCATATTCCACTGGATCTTCGACGGTCAGGATATTGCGGCTGCCGTCGTTTAACTGTTTCAAACCAGCGTAGAGGCTTGTTGTCTTACCCGAACCAGTTGGCCCGGTGACCAATATGATACCATTGGGTTCTGCCAAAGCTTCGGTCAAAATCTCATGCGTCGTTTCAGACATGCCAAGCAGGTCCAGCGATATCGCCGCGCTTTCCTTGTCCAATATCCGCATAACAACCCGTTCATTGGCGCGATTAGGCAAAGTGGACACACGCACATCCAGCAATTTGCCAGCCAGAGTCAGACTGATCCGACCGTCTTGCGGAATACGCCGCTCGGCTATATCGAGCCGCGCCATGACCTTGATCCGGTTGACAATAACTGAGGCGACATGCGGCGGCATGCGCAGTTTTTCTTGTAATACGCCATCGACACGCATCCGCACCACAAGACCGGTTTCATATGGTTCAATGTGAATATCCGAAGCGCCCTGTCTGGCCGCTTCTGCAATGATCCCGTTAATCAGCCGGATCGTCGGCGCATCATCGGCGCTGTCGAGCAAGTCTTCGGCGCTGGGAATATCACCGGCAATGTCATCCAGAGCATCATTGCTGAGGCTCATGTCGCCCGCCATAGCGGCGGCGCTGCCATCCATCGCATAATGGTCCGACAGGGATTGCTCAAAAACCTCTGGTGATACCAGATCAACATCGAAGGGCATGGCGAGATAGCGACGCAGTTCAAGCAAAGCTTGCGGATCAGCCCCTTCTCGCATGGCGACGGACAGACGTTCGCCATCACTGCGCATCAACAACACGCCGTGATCGCGCGCGAACGCATAGGGAATATCTAGCAGGGGCGAAGATGCCAGTTCTTCACCGACAGGCTTATCATTATCGCCGGAAACCTCAGCATCTGTTCCCTTCGCGATTTTCATCAGTCATTCTTCTCCGCATCAGATCTGCTTGGCGTCACCGGTACAGATTCAACAGAGCCGCTATTCTGTGGTGCGGCGACCGCCCCCGGCGCATAGATAATCTGATCATCAGGCCTTGTTTCGTCCGCTGGCGGTACAGCCCCCATATAGTCTCGAATAAGCACATCCAGCGAAGGTTCAAGCTCTGGGTCGCGGGCCAACTGGCGGTTCCGGATATAACCATAACGACGTGCTGAAAAAGCTCGTGCATCTGCACGGTTACGAAGAATCTTAGGCCGGATAAACACCATCAAATTTGTTTTGACCCGCTCCTTCCCGCGCGACTTGAACAGCTCTCCGATCAGCGGAATATCCCCGAGGAAAGGGATTTTCTCAATCGTGCGGCGTTCATTGTCGTCGAGCAAACCGCCCAATGCGATAATCTCACCATCGCCAACGGTTACGGTGGTCTTGATTTCGCGCTTGTTGATGATCAGCTCGTTAAAATCATTCGAAACTGGTCCGGCGATGGAGCTGACTTCCTGACGGAGGTCGAGCCGCACTTCATCTCCGGCGTTAATTTGCGGAGTCACTTCCAGCTCAATACCGACATTTTGCCGTTGTATTGTACGAAAAGCATTATCGAAATTATCAGACAAGGCTTCGCCGGTAGAAACCGGAATTTCCTGACCGAATAAAATACTGCCTTTCAGGTTGTTGTTCACCGTCAGCGAAGGCGTCGACAACAGGTTGGAATCGGAATCCCGCTGCACGGCATTGATGATTGTCCCCAAAATCGTGTCACCACCCAACGAGGTCGCAAAACCGGTAAAGGAACCGCGTGAGCCCAATATGGCATCAGCCGCATTTTCCAGCAGCTTGTCGCCAACCGCACTATTCGTGGTGGTGGTCGTCGCCGTATCGGTGGTGGTTGTCGTCGTGGTATCGAACTGATCCGCGAGCAAGCCCCCTGCAATATCCACAATATTCGGACCAGCGTTGGAGAAATTGGTGACAGCAAAGGGTGTGTCCTTGCCGCCGATCAGGAACTGGATGCCCAGCTCGCGGGCCAGTGAGTCCGAAATTTCAACAATAATTGCTTCAACCGAGACTTGCTCCTGCCGCTTATCAAGCTGCCGGATCAATTCACCGACCATGCGCTGCACATCGGGATTGGCGGCGACGATGATCGCGTTAGTGCCTTCATAGCGGGTGACCACAGCCGGTCCATGGCGGGATATACCGTTACCCGAACCCGTTGACACGGGTGTTACCGCAGGAGCAGAGGCGCTGCTACCGCCACCATTGGTTCCGGATGCCGGTGCAACCGAGGACGGAGCCGTCGCGGGAGACCCTGCACTGCCCTGTCCCATCAGTTGCTCAATCACCGGCAATAATTGTTCTGCATTGGCATAATCCAGTTGGTGTACGCGGATTTCCGTGCCGGATTCTGCGCGCTGGTCTAGCTCCCGCGCCATTTGCGCGAACTTTGCCACAGCACCTGGATCACCGCGCAGCGCGATGCTGTTGCTGCTGTCAATCGGCACCACTGTGACCGGGGCAACCGTACCTTCACCGCCTTGCTGAGCAAGCGCTTGTAAAGATGTCGCGATTTCACGGGCACCCGCATTTCTGAGGTTCACGATAGTGGATGCAGCGCTGTCTTGATCAATCTTGCGGACAAGAGCACGAATACGGCGGATGTTATCCGCATAATCGACAATTACCAGGCTGTTGGCATTGCGATTGGCGGTAATCGCACCCTGTTTGCTGATGAGCGGGCGCAATGTTTCCAAGGCAGCGGTCGCTTCAATCGATTTTAGCCGTACGACCTCTGTGACAAATTGATTGGCCGCAGACTGCTTTGTTCCTATCCGAGTTGGCTGAGTGGCTGCACCATCGGCAGGTTGGATACGATAAGCCCCGCGCGTGGTCGGAATGGCCACCAGATTATTCGCGCGCAATGTCGACAGGAAAATCTCAAAATATTCGGACCGGGACAGCGGCCGGTCGGTCACAACCGACACTTTGCCTTGCACCCGGCTATCAACAATGAAGGTGCGCCCCGTGACCCGGGCCGCATCCTGCACAAACGCGCGGATATCTGCATCGCGCACATTCAAGCTATGCTGTGCAAGAGCCGGCGCGACGGCCAAAGGTCCAAGAACCGCAAGCGATACCGACAATTTCGCCGCCATTTTGGTTAGAGTGTGCTTCATCATTGTGCCCCCATATTTATCGCTATGGGAACAGTATCGGCACCGCGCTCTACTTCAACAGAAACCCGTCCACCCGGTGCAAGCTGGTTTTTCAAAGCTGCGATATCGCTGGTCGACGAGATTGGCTGCCCGTTGACCGAAACGATGATATCGCCATCCATGAAACCGGCCGCCCGAAACAAGTCACCATCACCACGCGGTGATACAACGACACCCGTCACCTTGCCATCCGCACTGCGCGGCGCCAGATCAAGCGCATTGGCAATTACTGCCGCTGCCGGAGCTTGTCCGATTGGACCTTCTGACGATTGAACCTGCAATCCGGCTGTTTGCTGTGCTTCTGCATCTGTATCCTCACCGCCCACAGTCTGTGCCGGGACCGATTGATCCAGATACAGGCTTTCCTTGGTCCCGCCGCGATCGATCACGACATGGTCAAAGTGGACAACATCCAGCTTCACGCCAGACATAATCTCCTCACCCACGGCATAGCTTTCCTGAACGCCGTCTGGTCCAGCCAATATGGCTGATCCCAGGCCGGAGCCTTCATTCATTCTAATACCGAACAGGGTGAGTTGCAGTGAAGTGACGACATTGGCAGTTGTCGCTGGACCTTTGCGGTAAAATGGATCGAAACTGTTAAACAGTGACAAACGCGATTGCGGCGACAAAATCTGCACCTCCCGCGCCTGCCAATCCCCCACCGGCCCCAAGGGCGTGACCAGCAACCAGATCAATCTGACCACCTGAATCACCAGCAAAACTGCCAATATGCCCAATAAGACCGGATAAAGGCCCGGCATGGATATACCCCGGCCCTTTCCCCAAAATTGGTTAGAAGATTGAATAACCACGAATCCCCGCACTCTGCTTCCCAGAGTTGCTATAACGGTTTGGTGACCAACCTGCGACTCATTGATGACAGAAAAATTACACCGTCCTGTCAGCGGCTCGTTTCAGCGGGAATTGACCATAAAATCCAATGATCAGAAGTTGATACCAATGCTCATCGAAAGCCGCGTACCAATATCATAACCGTTATTTATGATGGTGCTGTCGTTCAGCGTCTGGGATTCGCGATAGTCCGTCCCCAGAAGATTGCGCGCCTCGAATTTTAGTTCAAACTCCTGACCCGCAATTTCGAGGGCTTCGCGCATCACGAAATCCAGTTGCCAGCCAGTGCGTTCAATCAGGTCAGGTTGATCCTGCGGCCCACGTGCGGTGACGCGGGGGCTGTTATAGCTCACCAACAATGTCTGCTGTGACAAGCCTTCCTCTGCTTCCATGCCGAATTGCAAATTCGCGACATGTTTGGACTGCCCGGTCAGGCGGTCGCCATCATCAAACAGGTTCAAAGCGCTTGTGGGTTGCAGCGTAACCGGGTTGATCGCAGTATCCCCATCGGAAACGCTTATTTCCGATTTTGTATAGGTGTAATTTGCTGCCAGCAACAGGCGGCGATCTTCAAAAAATTGGCCGCCAAATACGGTATCGAGCGGAAAATATTTCACCAGTTCGACTTCCGCTCCGTAGAGTTTCGCATTGGGGGCATTGGAAAAACCGGTAAAAAGCGTACCCCCGCCTTGCACGAAAGCGACATTTTCTATCGGATTATCAATATCCTTGTAGAAGCCGGCCAGCGTAATCCGCTCACCACGGCCGATATAATATTCAAAACGGCCTTCCAGATTGACCAGCTCGCTGTCCTGCAACAGCGGATTACCTATAAATGTCCGATCAGTTTCCAGATCGAGAAATTGTTGCGGCGCCAATTCGCGGAATTGCGGGCGCGCCACGGTTTTGGATGCAGCAAGACGGAATTGCATATCATCCGCAAAGTTCCAGGTAAGCGTCCCGGCGGGCAGCCAATAGTCATTGCCCAAGCTGGTCGCCACGGTGGCTTGGCCACCGGTCAACGTAATCGGCAAGACCTCCTGCTGCGCGTCTTCGTAGCGCACACCGACATTCAAACGCAGGCCCTCTGTCAATTCAGCGTCAATCTGGCCATAGCCGCCATGAATCTCAAGTTCCGCCGTATAAGCAGGCACCGAGGTTTGAGCCGCTACTTCACGCAACTCAATTTCCTGCGTGAAGATATTGAAATCGGAAAGCAGGAAATCAATCCGCTGTTGATCAAACGGGTTATCCAAGCCATTGGCTGGAACAAAGCGGAAGTCGCGGCGTTCGGCATCGCGGTCATTCAGATAATAGTTATAACCGGCGGTGAAGTTGATCGGCACGCCAATATTGGTCTCGTAGCCGAAGTCGATCCCGGCACCATAAACATCGTCATTCAAATTGCTGAACCGAATACGGGCGGATTCGCCAGGCGACGTCAGGTCATTGACAAAGTCATTGGCGATAAGCCGATCAAAGGCATAGCTTGACGTACGCTGATAGGGCGCATCGCGTTTCGAGTTCGCATAACTGCCGCGCAGATCGACAGACAGTTCGTCAAATTTAAACTCGCCAACAAACTGGGTCGTAAACAATTGACGCTCAAACCAACTGGTCCGGCCTTGATTGAGCAAGGTTTCTTCATCGACATTAATCGCATCAATGCCCTGTTTGATCGAAGCATCTTTGACCGTGTCATGAATATAGAGATTGGTAAACCGTAATTTATGTTCGCCAATTTCGGCTGACAGCGCCAGCAAGCCATTGACAATGATGCGATTTTCAGTGGTCAGGAAATTGAAATTCTGATCGGGTCGCAGTCCCGGCGTGCCGTCGATATTAACAATGCCCTGCGATGTTTGCTGGACACCACCGCGCGTGCGCCAGCTATTTTCAAAACCCGCCGTTGCGATGATGCCGACAAAGGCATCACCTACATCCACAGTGGTACCGCCGGTCACCTCTGCCGAAAAATTGGCAGGGATATCATTATTCCGTTGTATCAAAGACGTTTCGGCATTGTTCAGGCTGGCTGCAAAATTTTGCAAGTCGAGGCTGGAGAAATTATTGCCAACAGAAATAGGTACATTCTGGCCGATGGCTTGCTGCAGTCCGTTGGGGATTGAACGGACACCGCTATCATAGCCGATTATGTCCAGATCCGAACCGTCATAGGTATAGCCCAGATTTCCGGTGGTTTCGGTGTCGCCGCTTAATCCAAAGTTGAACTTTAAAAACGGCTCTTCCGGGGTCGCTTTGGTCGTCAAGTTGATCACGCCGCCGCCAAATTCGCCGGGATAGTTTACCGAATAGCTTTTTTGCACGACGGTCGAGGCAATCACGCTGGTTGGGAAAAGATCAAGCGGGACAACCCGTCGCAGTGGCTCGGGAGATGGCAATGGCAGACCATTGAGCAGAGCCAGCGAATAGCGCTCACCAAGGCCGCGGACAAAAACAAAGCGGCCGCCGACAACGCTCAAACCGGTAACACGTTGGAGTGATCCTGCGATATCGCCGTCAGCCGCACGCGCAATTTCTTCTTCGCCAAGGACCGACACGACTTCCGACGTCGCCCGGATTGGATTTGGAATAAACTTTCCGCGAACGATAATCTCTCCGCTGAAATCTCCGCCAGGCGCAGAAATATCAACATCTTCATCGTCCACAGGCCCATCATCGGCTGGTTCCGGTTGTGCGGCCGCATCATCCGTTGTGGTTTGTGCCAATGCAGCAGGCGAAAACAGCGCCGTGCTCAAAAATAGACTGGTGACCAAAGATGCCCGCTTCGTCATCGGAAATTTTCCTTTTTATAACTCAAAAAAGGGGATGGCGACTGCGCGAGCCGCCATCCCAACATTATGTTTTCAATCAACCAATTGTTGGAGCGGTCGCACAGTCATCTGCGTAGAGACCACATGTCCAACCCTGGAACCGGGTGTCATTCGCGTCCTGCACCGCGCCGATATAAGCCGCATCTTCGAAGAAAGCGTCGACACCGCTGACTGCAAATGGGGTCACTGCATTTTCATTGGCGCCATTGATGAACGGGAAGGCTGCTGCAGTATTGGCAAGGGTCGATGTACCGGATTCGGTATTGTTACTACCGGCGTTAAACAGCGTCTGGATCTGCGCCACCGTGATATTGCTATCATCCACAAATGCTGTTGCGCAGCTCATGAACAAGGATTCAAACACCGGTGGGCCGTTTTCATCCGCTGCTGCACCCGCGGCCTGAATGGTGGTCGCACTGTCGATATCGATACACGCGGCTGGGCTATTGAAGACGCTGTTGTAAAAAGCATAATCGCCGCCACCGCGCAGCAGGATTACGTGATCCTGACCACTGGACACGAACGTGACGTTGGCCAGCTTGTGATCTTGACGTGGCTCGGCGTCCTCGTCGCCATTCGAATCCGCTTCCATGACGTGGTCACCGCCACCGGCACGTTGTACGACCAGAACAAACTGGTTGTTGCCTTTATAGCCGGAGTCTGAGTCAACCGAGTCATCGTCAATGCCGGTCATCACCAGGTTTTTGCCGTTTACGCGGCCGCCAAACCATTCGACACCATCGTCCGAGCTGTTGTGGACCTGAATATTCTGGAAAAATGTTCCGCTGCCAACACCGGCCAAGGTGATACCGTTAAGCTCGTTGCCGGGAGAAACTTCGAAACCGGGATAGCGGACCTGCACGTACGACATCCGGCCGCTGGAATCCGTTGGCAAGGTGCCGCCGTAAACCGCGTTGGTCGGACCCTCGACAATCGCTTCGCAATCTGTCCTCGTACCACCCGGGTTGGATGCACCGCCGGTGGCGCAATCTGAGATCGGAGCGCGGCCCAATATGACCACACCGCCCCATTGGCCGATGCTGTTCACATTGGTCGAGCCTTCAATATTCTGACGCGAGGTCATGATAATCGGCTCAGAGGCTGTCCCTTCCGCAAAAATCTGGGACCCGCGATTGACCAGCAGGAAATCGCCGCCAGAAGAACCGAACATGACAACGCCAGGTTCGATGGTAATGATCCCGGTTGCACCGCCATCAACGCCAATCTCAACCGCGCCGTTGAGCGAGTAGATTGTGCCATCATTATCGGGGACAACCAGATTTCCGGTGATTACGCCTGAGATCTGGCAGTTGCGTAGCTCTTCATTATTGCCAGTCGTGATTGTTCCGACATTAGATGTGCCGGTGGGGCAATCCGCCGCAGGACCGGTTGGTGTGGGGGTTGGTGTGGGGGTTGGTGTCGGCGTAGGTGTGGGCGTCGGGGTTGGTGGTATAATGACTACACCTTCACCCGGGGAAGCCACATCATCAGCGCCACATGCCGTTACCGCGAGCGCCGCAGCACTTGCAAACAGAACAGAACGAATTTGCTTATTCAACATGGATAGAGTCTCCGCAGATTACTGATTTCAAACAATTCAGATCAGATGATGTGGAAACGAATCAAAGATGCCCCCATCGCCTTCGAGCTTGGGCACTAGGCGCGGCAAATGACCTGCCGATGCTGTTTGCATGACTCTTTGGAGACAATAATATTTCAGGATTATTGCAGCTGGTTCAGGAGTGGCTGAAGCACTTGGTTTTTCAAGCTGAGATGCAAAAACGCATCGCCGTGAATATTGTTAAAACAAAAAAGGCGGCCGCAATAACGACCGCCTGATTACATTGATCGGTAATGCCGGTTTAGCGCGAAGCCAACCGTCCGTTGAGGTCGTTGAGAGCGATTTCGGCCGCCTTGCGAGAATTGATCACCTCACCATCAGCCAGAACCAGATCAAAGCTGCGGTTGCTATTCATCGCCGCCGTGAACATTTTCGCTGCATCGCCAGTGCGGCCGGTGCGGGCATAGGCCTGGCCCAGATTGATCATGACAGCGGGATCTTTCAGCTTGCCGCTCTCAAGCTTTTTCACAGCCGCCTGATTATCGCCAGCCATCAGGGCATCATATGCCAAAGCGCCCTTGGCATAGCCAATTTCGCCTTCTTGCGCCTGTGCCAGTGCGGGCAAAGCGGCCATGGTCAGGCCCACGGCAACCGCAATATTCTTCGCGTTTTTCATACTCACTCTCCTGTTTCTTTGACCCTTTATTACACTTTTGTGACTTATGTTGCAACATAACTGTAATAATTGTGTCATTGAAGAGTCATTTAGCAGCGTGCTCCAATGGTGTTTGGAACCGAAAGCACTTTGCTTTCAGCATGTTAAATCTTGCAGTGATCTGTAAAAATTCGCGCGAGCTGAAGCTATCCGAACGGCATATCCAGCAATGCATGCAAGTCTTTCAGCGCTTGCTCCTCGCCCGTCACCTTGATTGCCGCCATCCCCAGAGTCGCGGCGGGTTTGCAGTTGATGCCGAGATCATCGAGATAAATGCACTGCTCCGGCTTAACGTCCAACGCCTCGCACATCATTTGATAAATGCGCGGGTCGGGCTTTCTGATACCCGCCTTGCTGCTCTCGATAATATGATCGAACCGCGCCATGATCGCCGCGATTGCCGCTGCCTTGCCATCATCCAGCGCCATGCCGGAGCCCTTGCCGGACGGCACGTTATTGGTGATACAGCCAATGGTGAAATCCTTGGCCTTGAGCGTATCCAGCATCTCCACCATCGCTGGCCGGATATCGCCAGCCAGACAGGCCAGCACATCGCTGCCCTTCAATTCGATACCAATGGCGCGCGCTTCCTCGGCAAAAAGGGCATCAAAACCCGCCGCATCAATTTCCGAGCGCTCAAACTTGGCCCAGGCATTATCATGCGGATTGGTACTGTTGATCGTCCGCACGCTATGGATCGGCACACCCTGCTCCGCCTCCAGCCGGTTAAACGCATCAAAAGGCGAGGACGTAATGACCCCGCCGAAATCGAAAATTACGGTGTCGTAGTTCATAACATTAGTGTTCATTTATTGAGATATTCCAGTTTGAGGCCGGGTCGTTTCCAGCGGGTTTTAACAAGGCGGCCTGATGCCGACAGACAGAGCCATGCATCCATCATGTCATCGCCGCCAAAACAGATATTGGTGGTAAAGATATCATCGGTGCCGACAAATTCGACCAGCTCACCAGTTGGCGAGATCACGCTGATCCCGCATTCGCCGATGGTGGCAACACAGATATTGCCGCTTTCCTCAATCGCAAGGCTGTCGAAAAACTTATAGCCAGCGGGGCGGTAAACAGGGATGCCCGGGCCGCCAGGGCCTGCATCGGGCGCTACTTTACCCGGTTCGGTAATGTTAAATTTTATCAGGCGGCAGGTATAGGTTTCCGCAGCATAGAGCGTCTTGCCATCGGGTGATAGACCAACGCCATTGGGGTTTTGCGACGGAAAGATGACTTCCTCTAGATGGCTGCCGTCTGCTTTTGCATAGAATATCCCGACAATATCATGGCTGCGCTTGGCATAGTCGATCTTGCCATGATCGGTGAACCAGAAGCCGCCATGTTCATCAAAGACAATATCATTGGGGCCGCGCAGGACGCAGTCAAAATCACCACTTTTGTAAAGCACTTCCACCGAACCGGTTTGCGGATCAATCCGTTCGATCCGACCGCCGGAATAGTCATTTGCAATCCCGTGCGGGGTCAGAAAGCCGTTCGCTTCTTGATATTCAAAACCGCCATTGTTGCAGACATAGATTTTGCCGCCCGGTCCCAGCGCCGCTCCATTGGGGCCGCCACCCGGCTTTGCTATAACATCCTTCGTGCCATCCGGCGCAATGCGGGTCAGTTGCCCGGCCGCGATCTCGACCAATATGACGCTGCCATCCGGCATCGCAATCGGGCCTTCGGGGAACCGCAGGCCATCGGTGACAAGTTCCATATTTTTCCTCTCGATCTTTGTCACAGTCATTGCGGGAAAGCAGCGACAAGTCTAGTGCTGTCTCAACCGGTTACAGGAGCAACTATGTCCAACACTTACCCCCCTTCCCTGCAACTCCATATTGATGGCGAATGGATTGATGTTGAGGATCGTGACGTCCACCATGTCGTCAATCCATCAACCGGAAAAGCCATTTCCGACCTGCCCAAAGCTAGCAAGGCTGATCTTGACCGCGCACTGGATGCCGCGGGCCGGGCCTTTCCGGTCTGGCGCGATACGCCCGTCGCCGCGCGCGCCGCGATATTGCACAAAGCCGCCGACCTGATGCGTGAACGTGCGCCGGAAATCGGCCGGATGATGACGGCTGAGCAAGGCAAGCCAGTGGGTCAGGCAACCGGTGAAGTCACCGCATCGGCAGCGATGTTTGATGTCATGGCCGAGGAGGCCAAGCGCTGCTATGGCCGCGTGCTGGTCCGCCCGACCGGACAGAATAGTTTTGTGAAGTATCAGCCAGTGGGGCCCGTGGCGGCGTTTAGCCCTTGGAATTTTCCGGTCTATACGCCCGCGCGCAAACTCGCGCCTGCCCTAGCAGCCGGTTGCTCGATAATCCTGAAGCCAGCTGAGGAAACCCCGGCCAGCCCGATAGAAATGATCCGCTGTCTGCTGGACGCAGGTTTGCCAGCTGGCACCGCGCAAGTCGTGTTCGGTGATCCATCCGAAGTGTCGTCCCACCTGATCGCCTCTGACATCATTCGCAAAATCAGCTTCACCGGATCGGTGCCGGTCGGCAGGCATTTGATGAAACTGGCGACAGAAAATATGCAGCGCACGACCATGGAACTCGGCGGTCATGCGCCGGTGTTAGTGTTTGACGATTGCGATATGGACAAGGCGCTCGACCTGCTCGCGATGCAAAAATATCGCAATGCGGGACAGGTCTGCGTGTCCCCTACCCGCTTTTATGTGCAGTCCGGCATCTATGAAAAATTCGCGGCGGAATTCACCAAACGCGCAGAAAAAGTGCAGGTTGGTGATGGCTTTGGCGATAATATCGACATGGGTCCGCTTGCCAATCCGCGCCGTCCAGAGGCGATGGAACAACTTATCGGTGATGCCAAAGCCAAAGGCGCAACCGTGCGTCTTGGCGGGGAAGCGATGGACAGCGATGGTTATTTTTACAGTCCAACCGTGCTGACCGATGTCCCGCTGCAGGCCGATATTATGAATAACGAGCCCTTTGGTCCCGTCGCCGCGATGCGACCGTTTGACACATTGGATGAAGCGATTGAACAGGCCAACCGACTGCCCCTTGGCCTTGCCGCCTATGCCTTTACCAATAATCTCCGCACCGCCAATTTGGTCGGTGATGCCATCGAAGCAGGCATGGTCGCGATTAACAATCTGACCGTCAGTCCCGGCGATGCGCCCTTTGGAGGCGTGAAACAATCCGGTCATGGATCAGAAGATGGCCCCGACGGCCTGAAAGCCTATATGGTGACCAAAGCCATTCACCAGAGTTGAGGAATAGCACAATGACAAAACGTACCCCAAATATGAGAACGGGCGCGCAGGTTTTGGTCGATCAACTGGTGATCCAGGGCACCGACCGGATATTCACCGTCCCGGGTGAGAGTTTCCTTTCCGTTCTCGACGCTCTACAAGATTGCGGTTCTATCGAAACCGTCTCGACCCGTCAGGATGGCAGCGCCGCGTTCATGGCCGAAGCCGATGGCAAGCTGACCGGAAGCCCCGGTATCGCCTTTGTCACACGCGGCCCCGGTGCGACCAATGCCAGCATCGGCGTCCATACCGCGATGCAGGACAGCACACCGATGATTCTCTTTATCGGCGATGTCGCGCGCGACGACCGTGACCGCGAAGGCTTTCAGGAGGTCGATTTCACCGCCATGTTCACCCCGCTCGCCAAATGGGCGGCGCGGATCGACAATGCCGCGCGGATTCCGGAATATATTGCGCGGGCCTTTGATACGGCTAGTTCGGGGCGTCCCGGTCCTGTGGTGCTGAGCCTGCCCGAAGATATGCTGCGCGATGTTGTCGAAACACTTGACCGCCCCAAAGTGGTCGCACCGGTACAGCCGATGTGTGCCAACGCTATGACCACGCTCACCGATTTGCTGCGCGATGCCACCGACCCGATTGCGATTATCGGCGGGGCCGGCTGGTGCGCCAGCGCGCGCGAAAATTTTGCGGCCTATGCCGAGCGTATTGGATTACCGGTCGCCTGCGCGTTTCGGCGGCAGGATAATTTCCCCAATACCAGCCCGGTCTATGCCGGCAATCTCGGCTATGGCCCCAATCCCAAACTGATCGAGCGGGTCAAGGCTGCCGATTTAGTTATCGCGGTTGGTGCGCGGCTGGGGGAAGCCACCACCGATGGTTATACGCTGATCACGCCGGATCATCCCGATCAGACACTCGTTCACATCCATCCTGATCCCGACGAACTCAACCATGTCTATCGCATCGATCTGCCCATCTGCGCAGAGATGCACGAATTTGCCGAACAAGCCGCATTATGGGATGACGACCTGCTGAGCTTTGATGCCGGTAAAGCGGCCCATGCCGACTATCAGCAATGGACAACGGTGAAACCAACCGATGCGAAACTGGATCTCGGGCCCTGCGTTGCGGCAATGCAGGACATGCTGCCGGCCGATGCGATCATCTGCAACGGCGCGGGCAATTTTTCCGGTTGGTGGCATCGCTACTGGACCTATGGCGATTTTCCGAGCCAGCTTGCGCCGACATCCGGCGCAATGGGCTATGGCGTGCCTGCTTCGGTGGCCGCTGCCTTGCGCTTTCCCGACCGAGTTTCGGTGGTAATTGCTGGCGATGGCGACTTCATGATGAACGGGCAGGAACTGGCAACGGCGGTACAATATGACGCAAACCTGCTCGTGCTGGTCATCGATAATGGCAGCTTCGGCACCATCCGCCTGCATCAGGAGCGCGAATATCCCACAAGGCTATCCGCCACTTCGCTGCAGAACCCGGATTTCGCGATGCTTGCCAAAGCCTATGGCGGATGGAGCGCGACCGTGAAAAGCACCGACGAATTTGAGCCTGCATTGAAAGAAGCCATGCAGCATAAGGGCTTACGCCTCCTTCATCTCAAAACCGACGTTGAATATCTGACCGCTGCCGGCGCGACCGTTAGCGGTTTTCGGAGCAAATAGCATATAGATGTAACATTGATCGCCAGCGGAACGAATAACGGTTTGTGCCAAATCGCTATTTCATCAAAGGACATCGAAAAATGAAATTCCTCGCGCCCTTCCTGATCGCCGGACTATTGCTGACAGCCCCCGCGCAAGCGCAGAATTCCGATGCTCCACAGCAGGAGGCCGCAACACTCGGCCTAAACCATATAGGTTTTGCGGTGACCAAGCTCGATGACACGGTTGCTTTCTTTGTCGATATATTGGGTTGGAAGCCCGCAGGCGGGCGCCCGGAATATCCGGCAAAATTTGTCACCAACGGCAAAATGTTTGTGACCCTGTGGCAAGTCACCGACCCTGCCAAAGCGGTCGCCTTTGATCGGAAGCAGAATGTTGGTCTACATCATATGGCGATCACCGTTCGTGATCTGCCGACGCTGCATGACCTGCACCGCAAATTCGTCGCGCATAAGGATGTCACCGTTGAATTTGCGCCCGAATTTCTGGGCGATGGTCCCACGACCCATATGATCATCCGGGAACCATCCGGACTGCGGCTGGAGTTTATTGTACCAGCGGATCGGGTCAAACCAAAAGGTTAGCAGCAAAGCGCTTTCCTACAGCAGCGGCTTTGTGATATTTCTGAAAGCTCGCTCTTTCTCAGTCTTGAATATCTATGCGCATCGGTTCGCCAGAGGCCGCAATTTTGATTGGCAAAGCACGAAAATCTTTTCGCGCTTTAGGGGGTGTGACCCTGTGTGACCCTCAATCGAAAAGGATATTAAGCGGCCATCGCCAAAACCTCTTCCCATTCATCTGCGGTTACCGGCGCCACTGATAAACGGGTCTGACGAATAATTGCCAGATTGGCGAGCTTCGGATTCTGTTTCATCTCTTTGAGCGGCACGGCCTTGGCCAGCTTACGGACCGGCTTCACCTTCACCGCTATCCAGCGGCCGGTATCATCAAACGGATCCGGAAATTGCTCTTCGCTCACTTCCATGATCCCGACAATCTCTAGCCCTTGACGCGAATGATAGAAAAACACTTGGTCGCCGACCTTCATCTTTTTCATATTATTGCTGGCCTGCGCATTTTTGACGCCGTCCCACGTGCCTTCTTTTTCCGCGATCAGATCGTCCCAGCCATATTCATCTGGCTCGGACTTCATCAACCAATATTGCGCCATGGAATAGCTCCTCGTTCAAAAGATAGCTCCCCAATAGACGCTCTCTCGCCAACAAAAAAGGCCCCGCCGTTCGGGCGAGGCCTTTTCAAAATATTGGTTTTGATTTTAACCGGGCATAACCACGGTATCGATCGCGTGGATCACGCCATTGGTCGCATCTACATCGGCCAGTGTAACCGTTGATTTTGCGCCGGTTGCGTCTTCCAGAATGACTTTCTGGCCTTCCAGATGCGCTTTCAACTTCGCGCCCTGCACGGTTGTCAATGTTGCCGTGCCATCGCCCTCTGCAATAGCCTTCGTCATATCCGCGGCGGTCATCTTGCCGGAAATAACGTGATAGCTGAGCAATGCGGCGAGATCGTCTTTCTTTTCGGGTGAGAGTAGATCGCTCAACTCTGTGGGGTCCACCTTGTTAAAGGCCGCGTTGGTTGGCGCGAATACCGTGAACGGGCCCTCACCGGAAAGAGTTTCGCCCAATTCAGCGGCTGTCATCGCCACAACCAGGGTTGAAAAATCTGACTCATTTTGGGCGACACCGACAATATCGGTCGGTTCTGCAGGTGCCACTGCCGCGACTTCTTCGGTCTCGGCAGACTGCTCGCCACAAGCAACTAGAGAAATGGAGGCTGCACTAGCCAGGAGGAATTTGGAAATATTACGCACAATGGTCCTTTCACTATATGTCCCCCAATTTTAGTTAAAAGCCCGCACGGCAGGGTGGGGGCTGAGCCCTGCCATGTAAGGTATTTATCGATGAGTAGAGTATTAATTGGGGACTTAACGACGCTCCATGAACATGAAATCGCGATCAAAACTTTTCATATGGGCTCCGCCGTCCACAAACAATATTTGGCCTGTTACACTGTCTGCCCCAGCCAGATAACGCACTGCCGTAGCGATGTCATCGGGTGAGGAAAGTCGGTTCAGTGGCATATTGGTTGCTAGGCGGTCCATCTGGTCACCGCTATAATCCTCGGTCTTCAGCGTCAACCCGGGAGCCACGCCATTTACGCGCAATTTTTCGGCACAAGCGACCGCCAGACTTCGTACAGATTCGGCCAATGCCTGCTTCGACAATGTATAACTGAGTTGATCGCCATTAGGATTGCGGACACGTTGATCGACAATGTTAATCACCGCGGCCCGCTCTCCTTCCGGCACTTGGCGTGCCAGCAAGGTGGTCAGCAGGGTTGGGGCCATCATGTTAATCTTCATGTGGCTTTCGAGCGATTGACCAGTCAGGCTGCCAGCGTCGTCATATTCGAACAGGGAAGCATTGTTGACCAGCAGATCGGGCATCCGCCCAAATCTCTGGCCTACCGCGTCGAGTAGGTCCGCAGCCGCTCCATCATCGCCGAAATCTGCAACAAAGCCTTCCCATTGGCTATCATTGTTCTTCAGCGCTTTCATTAGCCGGTCATCCGGCTCTGCATCGCTGTGGCCATGCAGCGCAAGCGCATAGCCCGCATCAGCCAGTTCCGCCGCAATATGAGCGCCCAACCGGCGAACGCCGCCAGTAACCAGCGCCAGCTTCACTGACTTATCGTTCATTTACGCGCCCGAGACATAGTGATCCCGATCGCTTCTCCTTTTTCGGAGATCAGTAATTTAACGATCTTCACCGTCACGCGCAGCACGCTCTTGTCCTGCAAAAACAATGTCTCGATGATATGATCGGCCACCGCTTCAATCAATTTGAAATGCACACCCTCCGGCAAGGCCGTTGTCGCCGCATCTTTCAAATCCATATAGTTTTTGGAGCTATCCAGCGGCGTATCCGCTTCATAACGCTCCTGAATTTTCAGGTCGGCCGCTATGGAAATCCGCAAAGGCTGCGGCAAATGGGTTTCTTCGGAATAGATGCCGGTCAGGACATCAACCTCTAGATCATTGACCTCTAATGTAAGTGTATCTGTCATACTATATCTTCACCACGTTGCAGCACCAATGGCAAGCTGAGCCTCTTATTTGTTGGACCCCAGTTCTATTTGGACCAACGCGCGTATATCGCTGTTGGCAGCAACAGACCGCGCGCTTCTTCACGTACCGCCAATTCGCCAACCTCGATCGTACCGCCGAGATGGACCAGCTTCTCGCGAAGCAACGACCCCAAAGCCAAAGCCGACATGCGCACCGCATAAACAGTAAGAAACAGGCAGCGACTATTCTCGTCGAGTAGCTTCCCGCAATTGTCGATCAGCGGAGCGAGGTCTTCCTCAAGCCGCCATATCTCACCATCCGGTCCGCGGCCATATTTCGGCGGGTCTAGCAGGATAGCATCATAGCGCCGCTCGCGCCGTACCTCACGAGCCGCGAATTTCGCTGCATCGTCAATAATCCAGCGCACCGGACGCTCTGACATACCGGACAAAGCCGCATTGTCCCGCGCTGCCGACACCGATTTTTTAGATGCATCGACATGAACCAGCCTCGCCCCGGCAGCGGAAAGAGCCAGTGTTCCAACGCCCGTGTAACCGAATAGATTAAGGGCTTGCGCTTCCTCTACGCCTTCCAGATTGGACCGGATCCAGCGCCATACCGGATCCATATCAGGGAAATAGGCCAGATGGCGAAAGGGCGTACATTGGGCCGTGAAAGTGACCTCTTCCCAAGTCTGCGACCATCCTTCCTTCGGTACAGGCCGATTGAAATGCCAGCGCCCGCCACCGTCATCATCTGAAGCAGGAATAAACTCGCCATCGGCCTGCCAGTCATCCTGTGCAGGTGCCCACATCGCCTGCGGTTCGGGGCGAATGAAATGATAATCACCATAGCGTTCCAGCTTGCGGCCATTGCCACTATCGATCAGCGCATAGTCGCTGCGCGGGTCGCTGATCATCACGCCGGGGCTTGAGATTGCGTCAGCCATTGGCCGGTGTCGCTTGAGAGGTCACAAAAGCCTTCACAGCATCATAATCACCAGGCAGTTTGTCGCAGGCTTCTTCACGATCGAACAGATCACCAATACGTCGCGGCAATGCCGGACGCATACCAGTTGCCCGCTCAACGGCATCCCGGAACTTCGCCGGATGGGCAGTAGCCAATGTTACAATCGGAACGGACGGATCAATATCGGCTGACCGGGCCGCTGACAGCCCGATAGCCGTGTGCGGATCGATCACCTGCCCCGCATCCTCCTGCGCTTGGCTCATGGCTAATGTCATACTATCGGGGTCGACACGTTCGCTGGTGAAAATTGACGAAGCTTTTGCAAGCATTTCAGGCGCAATCTGCATATTGCGTGATTCTTCAAAGGCTTTCATCCGCGCTGCGGTCTTTGCTCCGTCCCGGCCTTCAAGGTCGAACAACAGACGTTCAAAATTGCTGCTAATCTGAATATCCATCGATGGCGCTGCCGTTGGCGTCACGGTTCCGGCAGAATAGTCGCCGTCACTCAAGGCTCGATGAAGAATGTCATTGACGTTAGTGGCAACGACCAGTCGTTCAATCGGCAATCCCATTTGCGCCGCCACATAGCCAGCAAACACATCGCCAAAATTACCGGTTGGAACCGAAAAAGCGATCTTGCGATGAGGCGCGCCCAATTGTGAGGCTGCATAGAAATAATAGACAATCTGAGCCATCAGCCGCGCCCAGTTAATCGAGTTAACCGCTGAAATGGCAAACTGATCGGTTACCTGGGCATCAGCAAACATCCGTTTGACCATGGCCTGTGCATCATCGAAGCTGCCATCAATCGCGATATTGTGAACATTCGGCGCCAATACCGTGGTCATCTGTCGCCGTTGGACATCCGATATCCGCCCATCGGGATGCAACATGAAGATATCGACCTTTTCACGCCCCGCGAGCGCGTCAATGGCCGCCGAACCGGTATCACCCGAGGTAGCGCCTACAACCGTCAGATGCTTGTCCTGCCGTGCGAGAAATTTCTCGAACAGCAGACCGAGCAATTGCAACGCAACATCCTTGAACGCAAGCGTGGGGCCGTGGAATAGTTCTAGCAACCAATGCTGGCCGTCCAGTTGCACCAGCGGTGTCACCGCTCTGTGGGCAAAGCGCCCGTAAGCCGTCTCACATAAGTCACGCAGTTCGTCTTCGGTAAGCACATCTCCAATAAATGGCTGCATCACGCGGACCGCGATCTCGGAATAAGGAAGTCCAGCCATATCGGCGATTTCGGCTTCTGTCAGTTTGGGCCATTGGGCCGGAACATAAAGCCCGCCATCGCCAGCCAATCCGGTCAAGGTTACCTGTTCAAAATTCAGTGGCGCAGCGCCGCCTCGTGTCGAGATATATTCCATGATGGCCAGCGGGTTAGCGGCCCCGTTGTCGTAGGGCAAGTTCTAAGCTTTGGCAGCCGCGCTATTGCGTCCTCGCAAAGCGAGAAAATAGATGACCAAAGCTATCCCCGCGAACAAAAACCATTGAACCGCATAGCCCATATGATTGTTGGGAACATCTTCCGTCGAAGGCTCTTGGCTTTTCTGCAACCCTGCAACTGGCTCACTGGCGACCAAGCGCAGAATATGCTGACTGTCTGGAGCAATGATGCCATCTACCAGATCGCCACTCCATTCCGGATCGTCCGATGATCGCGACCAGCCTGCAACGACCTGTGCACCTGGTCCCTCAGCACCCGCTGTTTTGCAATGGGCAATATGAGCCCAGCCCGATTGGCCGTTCGCATTACGGCCGCTAACGGCACGCCAAGCCAAGACTTCCAGGCAATTTACGGAAGACCGTCGAAAATATGGCAGATCGTCTGCCACTGGCACAGACGGATAGCTGATAGCGGGCTGATCGCTCGCCGCCTCATAGGTCGCCAACAGTTCATTTTTCCACTCGGCGCGCTGCAATTGCCAAATGCCGAGCCCAATCATTGTGGCCACGGCCGCTAACACAATTATCGTTACAAAGATGGGTAACCGCTTCATTGCTCGCTACCATGATCAATGCTGCCCTCACGCGCTTGATTGCGATGTTCCAAAATAAGCAATATTGCCTTCGATACCCGAAGTGATCCGACCACAGCGGCTATGGTCAACGGAAACCACAAAATCGCATGAAGCCACATTGGCGGCTGGTAGCTAAGTTCCACAATCAGAGCGAGCGCAAGCACCAGACCGCCGACAATCAATGTCAAAAAGGCAGCCGGGCCATCTCCAACATTATATTTCTCATAATCCAAACCACAGGCCCGGCATTTATCAGAAAAAGCAGTGACACTACGGAACAGAGTCTTTTGCCCACAATGGGGGCAGAGTCCAAAAAGGGCAGCAGGAAGAAGGTCCGGCTGCCCTTTTGAGTTTTCGCTATCAGTCAAGAAACTGTCCTAGTGAACCGGTGCGCCCCAGCCGCCCCAGACATAAACAGCAAGGAACAGGAACAACCATACGACATCAACAAAATGCCAGTACCAGGCGGCTGCTTCAAAACCAAAATGCTGCTTCGGCGTGAAATGGCCTTTATAAGCTCGCGCCAGACAAACAATCAGGAAGATCGTACCGACAAGCACGTGGAAACCATGGAACCCGGTCGCCATATAAAAGGCACTGCTATAATTGACGCCAGCGAATGGGAATGGCGCGATGCTATATTCATAAGCCTGAATAGCGCTAAACACGACACCAAGAATGATCGTTAACCAGAGACCTGTAATCAGACCCTGACGATTACCATGAATTAGAGAGTGATGCGCCCATGTGACAGTTGTGCCGGAACACAGCAAGATAAGGGTATTAAGAAGCGGCAGCTCAAAAGCGTTCAATACCTCAATGCCTTTGGGAGGCCATTGCATCAGGGCCGCAGCGCCTTCCTGACCAATCATATTGGTGGCAATACCGTCAGCGAAATCAATCGGCTGAGGGAATAAAGAATAATCAAACCAAGCCCAGAACCAGCCGACGAAGAACATGACTTCCGAAGCAATGAACAGGATCATGCCGTAACGAAGATGCAACTGAACAACAGGCGTGTGATCCCCTGCATGGGCTTCTTTGACCACATTCGACCACCATGTGAAGAAGGTCAGGCCAACGAGACCAACGCCAACGGCGAAAACCAGAGAACCGAAAGACCCGAAAACATCAGGGTGCATCCACATGATACCGCCAAAGGCCATGACCAATGCAGACATGGCGCCAACAAACGGCCAGATGTCTGGCGGTAGAATATGATAATCGTGGTTCTTGGCTCCAGCCATGGTTTAATTCCCCAGGTTCGTTCGTTACTGTTCTTAGCTATCGCTCTTTGCGGGGTCCACCGCAATGCCGTCTTTCGAGCGATAAAATGTGTAGCTTAAGGTGATTTCTGCGATGTCACGCGTTTCCGGATCCTCCAGAATCGCTGGGTCGACATAATATAAGACAGGCATCCGCATCGTTTGCCCTGGCTTTAAGAGCTGCTCTGTAAAGCAGAAGCACTGTACTTTATGAAAATATTTGCCTGCTTGCACGGGCGTTACATTAAATGTTGCAGTGCCAACGACCGGCTGATCCGATTTATTGGTTGCGATATAGATAGCCATGTCGCGCGCGCCGATGCTGACACGGTCTACGGCCTGTTCAGGCTTGAACGCCCATGGCAAGGCCGGGTTGACATTGGAGTCAAACCGAACCGACATGACACGAGATGTGGCCTGCACTGTCGCTGCTTGCGCTTCACCCACACGCTGCGTAGTTCCGCCATATCCGGTAACGCGGCAAAATATTTCATAAAGCGGAACAGCCGCATAGCCCATCCCCAGCATTGCCAAGCCCATCGCTCCCGCCATCATGGCGCTGCGAGCATTTTTGCTCGATAATTCTTGCGTCTGTGCGTGGCTCATGAGACTGCCCCGTTTATCTTAACGAAGGTTATAAGATAAAATAACACCACCAGAAAAAAGAGCAACCCGGCCATAATCGCAGCACGGTGCTTTTGCTTCGCTTGATAGGCCTTTTGCTCTTCCGACGACATTGTCGTTTTATTGGTGTCAATCTCGCTCATGCAAGAATCATCCTGTCCGCCACAAGTGCGCCGAAGAGGGCGAACAGATAGAGAATGGAAAAACTGAACAAATGTTTCTCAGCTTTCATAGCTGCCGGATTTTCTGTCTTGCTCAAGCCAACACGGAACGAGAAGAAGATGAAGGCTAAACTCAGCACAATTGCCGTTGCGCCATAGATAGCACCGGTCATATCAAGGGCATATGGCGCGATTGCACATACAGCGAGAACCAGACTGTAACCCGCGACCTGTCGACGTGTCGACTGACGCCCAGCGACAACCGGCATCATGGGTATGCCTGCTTTGGAATAATCGCTATTCACAAAAAGTGCGAGCGCCCAGAAATGCGGCGGTGTCCAGAAGAAAATGATAGCAAAGAGCAAGAGCGGCATGACCGTGACATCACCCGTTACAGCTGCCCAGCCGATGACCGGTGGGAAAGCGCCAGCTGCCCCGCCAATTACGATATTTTGCGGTGTGCTGCGCTTCAACCAGATGGTGTAGACGACCGCATAGAAAAATATCGAGAACGCCAATATCGCCGCACTCAACCAATTGACCGCGACCCCCATCAGCAAAACCGAGAAGACCGACAATCCAACACCGAAATGCAACGCCGTTTCACGATCCATCCGGCCAGCAGGTAGCGGACGGCTGGCCGTACGTTTCATCACAGCATCGATATCATGCTCATACCATTGGTTGAGAGCCGCAGAAGCGCCGGCACCCAGACTGATCGCCAATATCGCGGTAAAACCGATCACCGGATGGATCGACCCGGGAGCGGCTAGCAAGCCGCAAATAGCGGTAAAAATAACCAGCGACATCACGCGCGGTTTGGTGAGCGCGAACAGATCCTGCGCGCTAGCCAGCTTATGGGGTGATGTCGAAGCGATTGTCATATCTTTATCAAATATCTCAAGTCGTCAATATGGCTGTCTGCCCAGCGACCAACCGGCCACCGGACAGACGGATCCGTCGTTTGCCTCGATTACTTAATCTGAGGCAGTGTTTCAAACTGGTGAAATGGCGGCGGGCTGGACAAAGTCCATTCCAGCGTCGTCGCTCCTTCGCCCCAGTAATTTCCTTCTGCCTTGCGGCCAGCAACCAGCGACCAGGCGATGTTGACGAAGAAGATCAACACACCAACAGCCATGATCACATAGCCGAGCGATGCAATTTCGTTCCAATAGGTAAATTGCTCCGGATAATCGGGATAGCGACGCGGCATGCTCTGGTTACCCAGGAAGTGCATGGGGAAGAACAAGACGTTCACGCCAATGAAGAAAATCCAGAAATGCAATTGACCGAGCAGCTCGCTATAATGGCGACCCGACATTTTCGGGAACCAGTAATAGAAGCCAGCAAAGATCGAGAAGACCGCACCCAGCGACAACACATAGTGGAAGTGAGCAACCACATAATAGGTATCATGCAGGTTATCGTCGATGCCGCCATTAGCCAGCACAACGCCAGTGACGCCGCCAACGGTGAACATGAAGATGAAGCCCAATGCCCAAACCATCGGTGTCTTGAATGTCATGGAACCGCCCCACATGGTCGCAATCCACGAGAAGATTTTGATGCCGGTCGGCACCGCAATCACCATCGTTGCAGCGGTAAAGTACATTTTCACATTAACCGACATGCCGGTGGTGAACATATGGTGCGCCCAGACGACGAAGCCGACAACACCAATTGCTACCATCGCATAGGCCATTCCGAGATAACCGAAAATCGGCTTACGCGAGAAGGTAGAGATGATGTGGCTGATCATGCCAAAACCAGGAAGGATCATGATGTACACTTCAGGGTGACCAAAGAACCAGAAGAGATGCTGGTACAATACCGGATCACCACCACCAGAAGCGTCAAAGAAGGTTGTCCCAAAGTTACGATCCGTCAGCAGCATCGTAATAGCAGCAGCCAACACAGGAAGTGCGAGCAACAGCAAGAACGCTGTAACAAGAACAGACCACACAAAAAGTGGCATTTTATGCAATGTCATACCCGGCGCACGCATATTCAGGATGGTTGTGATAAAGTTCACGGCCCCCAGAATCGAACTCGCACCAGCCAAGTGAAGCGACAGGATCGCCATATCCACAGCGGGCCCAACCGACCCGGAGGTCGATAGCGGTGCATAGACCGTCCAACCGGTGCCAGCACCATTGCCGGTACCGCCCGGAACAAAAGTTGAACCGAGAAGCAATAGAAATGCTGGAATAAGCAGCCAGAAGCTCACGTTATTCATCCGCGGGAAGGCCATATCGGGCGCGCCAATCATAAGCGGCACGAACCAGTTACCAAAACCGCCGATCATTGCTGGCATAACCATGAAGAACACCATGATGAGGCCGTGAGCCGTAATCAGAACGTTCCAAAGATGAAGCGCTTCGTCGGCCGAAGCACCAGCACCCACCCAAGTTGTGAGATACTGGATGCCGGGCTCAGCCAGCTCCATCCGCATCATACCGGAAATCGCACCGCCGATAATACCGGCAACAATGGCGAAAATCAGGTAAAGTGTACCGATATCTTTGTGGTTGGTCGACATGAACCAACGCTGGAAAAAGGCCGGCTTGTGATCCGCATCATGTGCATGATCATCCAAAATCTGGCCGTCTGCTGCAATAGTTGTCATCGCTTGCGTTTCCCTTAGTTCGCAGCGGCGGCTGCATCAGCAGGCGCGCCTTCTGTTGTCGTATCGTCGGATGCAGTTTCTTCAGCCGCATCGTCATCACCTTCGGCGGTTTCTTCGCCTTTTACGGTTCCACCATTGGCGCGCACCCAGTCGTTAAACTTGTCTTCTGGCAGCACTTCTACCGTGATCGGCATGAAGCCATGACGCGCACCGCAAAGCTCTGAACATTGGCCATAATAGACGCCAACTTCGTCGATTTGCAGAACTTTCTCATTAATCCGTCCGGGAACAGCGTCGAGCTTGAACCATGCCGCTGGAATGGCGAAGCTGTGAATAACATCCGCACCGGTAATCAACATCTTAACTGGCTTCCCAACAGGAATAACCATCCGGTTATCAGCCGCAAGCTGGAAAGGCTCTCCACGCGCGTTGGCCTCGTCTTCTGGAAGCATGTTGGAGATGATTTCGAAATCACCATTATCTGGATAGCTATAACCCCAATACCATTGGTATCCGGTCACTTTAACGGTCAGCGCGTCTTCTGGTGCAGGCTCGAACTGCTTCGCGAGCAAACTGATCGAAGGAACAGCAATAACCAACAGGATCATGACGGGGACAACTGTCCAAACGATCTCGATAAAAGTATTGTGGGTTGTTTTCGAAGGCTCAGGATTAGCGCTGCGGCGAAACCGGATCATTACCCAAAACAGCAACGCCAGAACGAACAGGCAAATGGCAGCCATGATGGGTAGCAATATGACATTGTTAATCCATTTTGCTTCTTTACCAGTTTCACTGACCTGCGGCTGGAAATCGATGCCTTTGTCCACCGGCATGCCGACACCTTCAGTCGGCTTCATCGGCGTATAAAGCGCTGGATCAAGACCCGATGCTGGTGCCGCTTCCGTCGCCGGAGCATCTGCAACAGCAGGTGCCGCTTCTGCTCCCGGCGCTGCCGGCAAGGCATCTTGTGCCATTGCCGCCGCTGGCGTGAGAATCAGGCCCAATGCCAGAATCCATGCTTTCACATAATGAGTCATACGTTGCTCAACCTTATTTAAGCCCTAATTTCCGGTCGTTTTCAGCCCATAAGCCAGTCAGATTTTCTGGTAAATATGCCCATTTGGACATCAGCCCCATCAACCTGAAACATCCCGTTTGGGCGGCTTATAAGCAGGGTTGTCGCAAGCCTCAAGCTACTCTACGCATATTTTTTAAGTTTTTGGGCTTTCATTGGAACCAAGATGAACCCATTTCGGAAATAGAAACCAAATAGGACGGAATGAAAACATTGACCGAGAACGAAATATTGGACGAATTCCGCGCCAGCGATGCCCTTTTGGAAGGACATTTTATATTGTCATCTGGTCGGCATAGCGCACAATATCTGCAATGCGCCCGGGTGTTGATGGACCCGGCACGTGGCGCCAGACTGGCCAATGCACTCGTCGCCCAGATGCCGGAAGCTATTCGCGATTCCATAGAAATCGTCGTTTCACCGGCCATGGGCGGTGTCATTGTCGGTCATGAAATGGGTAGAGCGCTTGGGAAAGAAGCTATTTTTCTTGAACGCCCCGAAGGCACTTTCGAGCTGCGCCGGGGCTTCCGTCTTGAGCCCGGTCAAAAAGTGCTGATGATGGAAGATGTGGTCACAACCGGCCTCTCATCGCGGGAAGCCATCAAAGCCATAGGCGAAGCTGGCGGAGACGTCGTTGCAGCAGGTGCACTGGTCGACCGATCAAACGGCGCGGCCAGTTTTGATGTCCCCTTCTTCCCATTAGTGGCACTCGAAGTGCCTTCTTATGCCGATAACGAAGTACCAGCAGAACTGGCCGCCGTTCCGACAACAAAACCCGGCAGCCGCAAGGTATGAACGAAACGTCGCATCTCAGACTAGGCGTCAATATTGACCATGTCGCCACTATTCGAAACGCGCGCGGCGGCGATCACCCCGAACCGATCCGCGCAGCGACGATAGCAGCGGAAGCGGGGGCCGATGGCATTACCGCCCATTTGCGCGAAGACCGGCGGCATATTCGCGATGATGACCTGATCGAGTTGATGGAAGCTCTTTCCATCCCGCTCAATCTCGAAATGGCGGCCACCGACGAAATGCTCGACATAGCGCTGCGTCACAAGCCACATGCGGCCTGCATCGTTCCCGAAAACCGCGAAGAACGTACTACTGAGGGCGGGTTGGATGCTGCGGGCCAGCATAACCGGTTAAAAGATTTTGTCGGACAGCTGCGCGAAGCCAATATCCGCGTCAGCCTGTTCATCGAGCCCGATCCGCGCCAGATTGAAGCAGCGATCCATCTTGGCGCACCGGTCGTGGAATTTCACACTGGCCATTATGCCCATGTCAGCGGCACTGAACGCGAAAAAGAATTACGCCGGATAAGTGACGCCGCTGCATTGGCAGCAAAAAATGGCATTGAACCTCATGCCGGTCACGGCCTGACCTTTGATAATGTTGTTCCGATCGCAGCTATTCCACAATTGGTTGAACTGAACATTGGTCATTTCCTGATTGGAGAAGCCATATTTGGCGGACTCGCGGGAAGCATCCAGCAAATGCGGTCATTGATGGATGAAGCACGGTGAACATAGCGTCATGATTATAGGATTGGGCTCAGACCTCTGTAACATCGAGCGGATCCAAAACTCATTGGATCGTTTTGGTGAACGCTTTGAAAATCGGGTCTTTACGGAAGTCGAGCGCGCCAAAGCGGCCCGCAGGCCGTACACCAAGGCTGGCACTTATGCGAAACGCTTCGCCGCCAAGGAGGCATATTCCAAAGCGGTTGGAACAGGCTTTAAAGCGGGCGTGTTCATGAAGGATATCGGTGTCGTAAACGCCAAAAGCGGCGCGCCGACTTTAGCTCTTACTGGCGGCGCCAAAAAACGGCTCGACGCTTTGGCTCCAGAGGGATATGATGCCGTCGTTCATCTCACACTCACTGACGATCATCCATGGGCACAGGCCTTCGTAATTATCGAAGCGATGCCCACGACCTAGAAAATGGGTCGTTTAGATGATGATCGGGGCGACAATAGAAGAAGAAAACAGGATATGGCTTTAGAAAAGGCGGATGAACAGGCGATCAAAGCCAGTGGTTCGGACAAAGAAAAGACGGACTGGGTCGGCGAGGCCAAGAGTATTGGCCTGTTGTTGCTCGCAGTTTTGGCCTTTCATAGCCTAGTCGCGAAACCCTTTTATATACCGTCTGTTTCGATGATGCCGGGATTGCTTGTGGGCGACCGCCTCATTGTCAGCAAATATGCTTATGGCTGGTCATGGGTGTCGCCGACATTTCATATTTTGCCGCGGATGGAGGGACGACTGTTCGGATCTTTGCCAGAACGCGGCGATGTCGTGATATTGACCCCGAAGAACCAGAGCAGTGACTATATTAAACGGGTTATTGGTTTACCCGGTGACACGTTTGAACTGCGTGGAGGTCAGGTTTTCCTCAACGGCGAGGCGGTTAAGCAAGAGGTTCAGCCAGACCTGAATCTGCCGATAGATGGTAATGCGCCATGCGGATCGCCGGAATTTCCAGGATTGCGCGACAGTGATGCGAGCGGCAACCCGGTTTGCACATTGCCCATAGTTCGCGAGACGCTGCCTAATGGTGTATATTATGATATTATCGATTTAGGTCCTCAGGCTACGGACGACGTCGCGCCAATCATTATTCCCGAAGACCATGTCTATTTGCTCGGCGACAATCGTGATCTTTCCGCCGACAGCCGGGTAGCAAGCCCGCTTGGTCTAGACGGAACCATTCCTTGGGAAAATATTGGCGGGCGCGCAGAGTTTATCACTTTCTCACTGGACGGAACGACCAGCCTCAACCCAGTGAGCTGGTTCACTTCTTTACGGAGCGGCCGCGCAGGAACGAGTTTGCGGCCTGATCGCGAGAGCAGCGCTTCCGAATAAAACAGTCTTTTTAGAGACGTAGCCCGAGGGTTTCGTCGAGGCCTGCCATGGTGTTCAAATCCTGAACGGTGCTACCTGCTGCGCCTTTGCCGAGATTGTCGAGTTTTGCAATTAAACGGACCTGATCGCCGCTTTCATTGGCAAAAACGAACAGATCCAGCCGGTCCGTAGCCACGTCATTCTCGTTCAAAAGCAATTCGCTCATGCCATTGCCTTCATACGCTCGAACAATCGCGGAGCCCTCATAATGATGTTTCAAGGCATCCAGCAAATCACTGGCTTTTGCATCACCGCCCATGGCAGCGAGATTGAGCGGCACTTCAACAATCATTCCGCGATAGGCACGAACAACCGATGGTGCAAAAATCACATCATGGGTCAAACCGGCATGGCGCTTCATCTCTGGCATATGTTTATGCTCGAGAGTCAAGCCATAGCTGCGAAAGCCAATATCTGCTTCCTGTTCAAACCGCTCGATCAGCGCTTTGCCGCCACCGGAATAGCCCGACACGGCGTTAACTGCATAAGGCCAGTCCGCGGGCAACAAACCACGCGCTATGAGAGGTGCAACAAGCCCTAAGAAACCAGTCGGATAGCAGCCGGGATTGGACACAAATCTGGCGCTTGCTATGTCCTCACGCTGTCCATCCCTAAACTCGGCAAATCCATAAACCCAGCCAGCTGCCGTGCGATGCGCGGACGAAGCATCAATGACTCGGGTGCGGTCATTTTCAACCAGAGATACGGCCTGTTTGGCAGCTTCATCAGGAAGACACAGAATGACAAAATCGCTGTCGTTAATCGCCTCACAGCGGGCATTGGCATCCTTGCGCTGATCGTCGGGCAATCGCACAAGGTCAAACTCTTGCCGTGTCGCTAACCGGTCGGCAATTTCAAGGCCGGTGGTGCCGGCAACCCCATCAATGAAAACACTATATGACATGATCGTTGATCAGCCGAGACGCTTACGCGCCAAAACCGGTTGCTCTACATCTTCGCCAAAACGGGCGATCACATCGCCCAGCGGTTCAACAGCAACCCGCATCCAGTGAATATTCGCATGAATGATACGATCCCCATCGGCCATTATACCGACATGGTCGGGGAAAAAGACAATATCACCGCGCTTCAATTTCTCATCAGCTGTAATATCAGAACCAACGGCTTTCAACTGCTGGTCCGCATCCCGTGGCACCGATTGGCCTGTCAAGCCAAGCACCATCTGAATCAGGCCAGAACAATCTAGGCCATCACCACTACGTCCGCCCCATAAATAGGGTGCACCAATTAACTGCTCGGCAAAATCCACGGCGCTATTCGTTCCATCAAATACCAGCTTTGCGCCAATTTCCTGAACATGGCGCAGATGGACATAGCCTTTGCCAGTTTTCAAAAAATTGCCGCATTCGCTTGGTTCACCGCAAGCCAGTTTCGCCCCCATTGGTAGCCGCTTGATCACGCCAGCCTTTACATCAGGCGCAATGAATATCAGCGCGGCCCGCGCCGAAACGAGATGTGTGGGTTGAGCGGTTTTGCGTTGATGCTGCAAAGCATGCACCGGCAAATACCCAACATAGCCATCATGGTCGCAAAAGCCCCAGGCCCAATCCCCGACAACATCCAACAGATGGAACTCCTCGCCATGTAAAAGCTCGGAAACAGCTTCATGGTCCTTGCCGCTCTGTTTGCGGATCATTGCTTTTGGAGCGGCACAGCGCATTGGAAGGGCTTCGGCATAATGCGGCGCGAATAATTTTCCCGCCAGAGCAATGTCCGCCAGATCGCCACGATGCGCGGTTGTCCGCGGATCAAAATCCTCCTCGGGACCATGCAGCGAAAATTTCGCGCGTGCAGCCTGATTTCCGGCTTCTATATCCCCGACTATGTTCATTTGCTCTTATATACCCCATTTACAGCTTACGCCAAAATCGCAGCATCGCGCTTGATGACAAAGCTGTGACAACAGCCGCCCTTAACCGACAATCCACCCGTTGATCAAGCCGCGACTGCACCGGCTTATTTGGTGTAGCGTGCTTTCAAATAGTTCCAGCTCGCCCGCAATCCCAGCGCTTCGCCGCCCTTGGGCCGCCCAGCCTTGCTGGCTGGCCGCCAAGCATAAGTATCGAAATGCGCCCACGGGATGCTAGCCGGAACAAATTTTTTCAGAAATAGCGCCGCTGTTATACACCCCGCAAAAGAGCCAACAGCAACATTATTAGTATCAGCAATCGGACTCTTGAGGCGATATTCATAGCGCGACCATAAAGGCATGCGCCACAAAGGATCATCTTCCTCTTCACCACTATCCAGCAGCCCCGCCGCCATTTCATCATTGTTGCAAAACAGCGCTGGCAAGTCAGGACCCAAGGCGACCCTCGCCGCTCCAGTCAACGTAGCGAAATCAATAATCAACTCCGGCTCTTCTTCGCCGGCCAGTGTCAACGCATCACCCAATACCAAACGCCCTTCTGCGTCGGTATTGCCAATCTCCACCGTCAGTCCCTTGCGGCTCTGCAAGATATCACCGGGACGCAGCGCATGGCCATCTACCGAATTCTCCACCGCAGGAACCAGCAGATGTAGCTGAACCGGCAGCTTTGCCTCCATGATCATCTTGGCCAACGCGATGGCATGCGCCGCACCGCCCATGTCTTTCTTCATGATAAGCATGCCAGCCGGCGACTTCATCGATAGCCCCCCGCTATCAAAGGTCACGCCTTTGCCGACAATCGCTATTTTGGGAGCATCTGCTTTACCCCATTTCAGCTCAATCAGGCGCGGTGCATGTTCGCGCATAGCCGCCTTGCCTACACCATGGATCATAGGAAAATGCTTTTCCAGCGTGTCACCACGGGTGACTTTCAGGTCCCCGCCATGCTTTTCGGCCAGCTTTTCAACGATATCCTCAAGCTTATCCGGTCCCATATCAGCGGCCGGCGTGTTGACCATATCGCGCACCAAAGCGGTAGCCTCAGCCTGACGGACAGCTTCATCAATTTGGGATATCTCATCCTTGACCAGCAGAACGCTTGGTCCCTGCTTGTTTTTTGGCTCTTTGTAGCGCTCAAAACTATGCTGCGGAATCAACCAGCTAAACAAACCGCCCTTGGCACTCGCGCCTTTTAAGCGATATTTTCCTTCTGGAAGCTTCCCGCCCAATTTTGCCAATGCCCACGGATCGAGCTTCTTGTGGTTTTTGACACCGGCAACAACGGTAAAATCGCCTTGCTCAGCCTTATCTTTTGCGCCTTTTCCGGTTGTAATCGGAAGGATCAGAAATGACTTGGGATTGGCGACAAATTTATAGGCTGTCACAATGCTACGGACACTGTCCGGTTGTTCTTTCAGCCAAGCCTCAAAATTTTTCACATCCAATATCTGAATGGTCCGGGCAGGTTGGCCTTTGTCGGCCTCTATCAATGTCTTAAAGTCTGTCATCGGAATTCTATAGACGGACTATATCGCTAACGCGAGCGCCGAATTAGGCGGCAACAGGCTCGGTCTTTGGGGCAGCTTGTATTGATCCGAGAGAAACACTTCCGGCCTTGGCAAAAACCATCACCCCATCATCCACTGTCTTGTGCCGTAAATTGACAATATCCTTCGCGTAATTCTGATTGAGCCGCCATGGTTTCTTCTGGCCCTGCTTAGGCAAATCAGCAGCAGCCCGTTCAATATAACCGGAAGAAAAATCGACAATGGTTTCGGGAATCAGATCGTCCCCATCGGCCGGATGAGGATAAGCAATCTGCACGCCCTTGCCATCCATCTTGTTGATCAACCGGCAAATATACTCGCTGGTGAGATCCGCCTTCAATGTCCAACTGGCATTGGTATAGCCAAAGGTCATGGCAAGGTTAGGCACATCAGAGAACATCACACCCTTGTAATTGAAGCGCGAACCGAAATGAACTGGCTCACCATCAATCTCAAACTGGGCATGGCCGCCCGATACGAGCTTCAAGCCAGTAGCAGTTACGATGATATCTGCCTCAAGCTTCTCACCCGATTTCAATAAAATTCCATCCTCGACGAAACGCTCAATATGGTCCGTGACGATCGAAGCCTGCCCCGACTTTAGAGATCGGAACAGATCGCTGTCTGGCACCAGACAAAGCCTTTGATCCCAAGGATTATAGCTGGGCGTAAAATGCTTCATATCCACGCCGTCACCCATTTCTTCGCGGACCATCTCGAGCAGCTTCTTCTTAAATCCCGCTGGTTTGCTGCGCGCCAGGTTGAAGGTGAAGAGTTGATAAAGCACATTGCGCCAACGAGTGACGCCATAAGCCCATTTGCTGGGCAGGAATTTGCGCATGGCGAGCGCGAATTTATCTTCGGCTGGCCGGGATACGATATAGGTTGGAGATCGCTGGAGCATGGTCACATGTTCTGCAGTCTCAGCCATGGAGGGTATCAAGGTGACCGCCGTTGCTCCGCTACCGATCACGACAACTTTTTTGCCCGCATAGTCCAAATCTTCTGGCCATTCCTGCGGATGAACAATCGGTCCGGTAAAATCCTCTTGGCCCTTGAAATCCGGCTTATGTCCGCCTTCATAGCTATAATAGCCAGAGCACATGAAAAGGAAGTTGCACTCAATTTGACTGGTCGATCCATCGCCATGAGACAGGCTTACGGTCCATCGCGCCGTTTCACTGGACCAGCTAGCATCCGTAACCTTACGCTGATAGCGGATGTGCTTTTCCAGCCCATTTTCTTCCACTGTTTCCTGCAAATAGCTCAGAATTGTAGGCGCATCTGCAATGGCCTTACGGGCCGTCCAGGGTTTGAAATTATAACCCAGAGTATACATGTCACTGTCCGAGCGAATGCCGGGATAACGAAATAAGTCCCAAGTCCCGCCCAATCGTTCGCGCCCTTCGACAATTGCAAAACTTTTGCCAGGGCAGCGTTTGGTCAAGTGAACAGCAGCGCCAATGCCGGACAAGCCAGCACCAACGATCAAGACATCAAGAATTTCATTTTCCATATAATTTATTTACTGACATTAATGTCAATTACAAGTGTTTGATACAGAAAATAAAATCACTCCGCTGCTTCGAGCGCCGGTTCGGAGTCTTGTGCTGCCTGGCTATTCGGCCCGTAAAACTGGATAACACCGTCATCTATTGATTCGTTGAGCAGAACCTTTTTATCAAACAGATAATCCTGGTTCAGCTTCCACGGCATTTTTGTGCTGTTGCGCGGCAGTTCGTTGATCGAACGCTTGATATAGCCTGAAGAGAAGTCGAATAGCTCTTCCTCTTCTACCTTTTCCGATAGAACCGGATTGGCGATCCGCGTGCTGGTCGCATCCATATGGTTGAGCAAACGACAAGTATATTCTGACACAATATCAGCCTTAAGCGTCCACGACGCATTCAGATAGCCAAAGACAATCGCCATGTTTGGTATGTCAGAGAACATGCAGCCCTTATAATAGAAATGATCGTGGAAATTGATCGGCTTGCCATCAACCTCAAAAGCGACCTTGCCAGCGACGGCGAGTTTCAGGCCCGTGGCGGTAACAATCACATCCGCATCCAGTGTCTCGCCGGATTTCAGCTTTATGCCATCGGCAGTCACCGTATCGATATGACCGGTTTTGACATCAGCAGCACCCGAGCTAATCGCCTTGAACATATCGCTGTCAGGAACAAGACATAGCCGCTGCTCCCACGGCCCATAAGGCGGAGTGTAGTCTTCCTTGTTATATTTATCGCCGAGCTCTTTCTTAAGCGGCTTTTCGAGTTTTTTGACGATCTTCTCAGGCTTGTTCCGTGCCATGTTGAAGGTGATGTCTTGCATCTTCACATTTTTCCAGCGGATGATGTTATACGCCCACTGATCGGGCATGATCTTACGCAGAAAATTGGCGAGATGGTCCCTGGCATCGCGGGCGAAATACCATGTGGGTGTGCGTTGCAACATCGTCACATGTGTTGCCTTTTCTGCCATCACTGGAACAATGGTTACAGCAGTCGCGCCGCTACCAATGATCACGACTTTTTTACCGCTATAGTCCAAATCCTTGGGCCAGAATTGCGGATGGACAACATCGCCTTTGAAATTTTCAATGCCCGCAATCTGCGCATCATAACCCTGATCGTAGTCATAATAACCAGATCCCATGTAAAGGAAGTTGGCGTGCATAGTTACATGGCTGCCATCTGATTTTTCAGCGGTCACTGTCCAGCGCGCATCTTCACTCGACCAACTCGCCGACAAAACCTTGTGGCCAAAATGGATATGCTTTTCCAGATCATGCTTTGTCTTGATCCGGTGGAGATATTTCATGATCGACGGACCGTCAGCAATCGCCTTTTGCTCGGTCCAGGGCTCAAATTTGAAACCAAGCGTATGCATGTCGCTGTCAGAACGGATGCCGGGATATTGAAACAAATTCCAGGTCCCGCCAATCTCATCGCGACGCTCGACCATTGCAAAGCTCTTGCCCGGACATTTGTCGCGCAAATGGACCGCCATGCCGATACCGGAAATGCCAGCCCCGACAATCAGCATGTCGACCGACACTATTGGTTCGTCTACTGCATTGCCGCTGTTTTCTTTTATCTGCGTAGCCATTTGCCGTCTCTCCCAGCTTTGTCGCTACTATGCCATTCCCGAGACAAGGTTGCAAACGACAATTTAATCGACTGGTTAAGGCCAAACTTCTCGCAGTTCTTGTGAGAATATTGCGATTTTCTTGAGAGGCGGAAGCTCATGGCTGATTATGTCAAATACAGCCTTCAGTCACCGAACCTGAACGAGATTATACGCTTTATACACAGAATCGCCTAAAAATTGTTCCTCGTTGCCTGTCTTCCAAACAGTTCTTGACGATAGAACACCAACTCACCGGTTAGCATAGCTGATCGACGATGTTGTAGGACAGGACTTTCGGCAACAGTCCTATTCGGCAGTCCGGATATTCTGCTCTTCGCGGGCAGGAATCCATGTGATATTCGGTTCGCTATTCTCTGCAAGCACAAGCGGCGCGCCCGGAGCGTCTATATCGGCATTGCGGATTTCGATATTGGCCGGCGCGTCATTATCAAACAGGAAAACCGGCGTGTCATTATCGGATGCGGCGCGAACCACGGGCCGGTCGATGACATATTTTGCTGTCCCGCCATGGAAAGAGAAATGGCCCGGCCTGCCCGATCCGCCGCGGGACCGCGGATTTTCGCTGCGGCAGCTTTCAAGCCTGCCGCTGCCCCACAAACGGAAATTACGTTTATTGTCCTTGGCTACACAATCGACCAGCCGCACATTGCTGGATTTCAGATCAAAGCCGCCATCGGTGCTGCCAGCGGCGATACAGCTCAAATATTGAATCGCCTCATTGCCGCGCTCGTCGGAAAAACCGTCGCCATTCCAATAGTCGTTGCTCGACCGCCCCCGCTCGGCAAAACCATGGGCCTGGCATCGGCGATAGATGATCGCCCGCGCCTCATCATCGAGAACAAAGCCGGTGCAATAGCGTTCTGTCTCAGCGCTGGCTCGCGCGATCACGTCTTCGATCACGCCGTCTCGTGACCCATAGCGAATACGCGTCATCGCTCGCTTTATGTCGTCTCCGGCAATTTTACGCAGTGTAAAATTCGTTAGCGAAGCGGGTTTAGCGCGATCCGACGCGGTATTTTCGAGGAAACGATAGAGATCACGCCCTTCCACCTGTTCCACCACCAACCCATCGGTCGCGACATTCACGCGTATCGCGCCATTCCCAAGATTGAGGAATTTGGAATTTTTGACAACAAGCCCCGATTGCGCTCGTAAGCCTTCACCAGAACCGTCGCCCTGAAAGGTGCGACCGTCTATTGTCGCGGCCTTTGCCGAGCGGGAACAGCCGGCAAGCGAAGCCAGAGCCAAAACGGAAATAAAAGTGCGGCGGTCGAGATAATCGATCATGTCACATTCCTGCTATGGTGATGCCCGCCAGGAAACGGTGCCGGGAAAATTCGCGCCCCGGGAAAGTCCCCGAAGCATCCTGATCACGAAAATCATATTGTGCGTGGAGCGAATAACGCGGGTTGAGACGCCACTCGACGCCCATCCTTGCGCCGGTAATATCATAGTCCCGGTCGATGTCCTGAAACCGATCCTCTTCGTAACTGATGCTGGCGCTGACGATCAGATTGCGCAAAAGCTCATAATCCGCCGTTAGGGAAAAGGATGTAGCGACATAGGCGCCCGAGCCCAGCGTCGAAGATTCATCAACGCCGCGATTGGCGCGCGCCGTCAATGTGACGAGAGGCGTGATAAAATATTCAAGCTTCGCCCGCGCGGCAAAGCCATCAACATCGTCAAAGCCCGCATCTTCGAAATTTTGCCGAAAATAGCCGACGCCAATTTCCGAGCGGATGAGTTTGCTCAGCTGGAAACTCGTCCCGGCGGTAACTTCATAGCCCTTGGAATCGCGAGAAGGCGACAGCAATGGCTGGTCCACATAATTCCGCTGGTTGACGGTTCCGTTCACAAAAACCGACAGATCCGGGCTGACGGCAAATTCAGCGCCGAGATCGCCGGTTAAGACGGTCCGGTTCCGAAAATCCTGATCTACAAGGACGTCCAGTCCATCGCGACCATCTTCATAATTGCGCGTTTCCACCCCCGCGCGGCCAGCAATCCGGAGTTGGCCGAACGTCCGCGCTGCCCCCGCAAAAGCCGAGGCGAAGCGATATTGCACCGGCTTTTGCAGATTGAGCGGCGAAGCAGGGTCAGTCCGATCCTCGGTGCGCTGACCATTGCGCGTACCCACATAGATCTGGCTTTCGCGGTCCAGATCAAAGCGGCCACGCAAGCCCAGGACATAATCCGTCGTGCTTTGGCTATTCGTACTGATATATTGCCTGTGATCCAACTCGGCTGCGGTCTCAATGTTGAAACTGCCCAGCTGTTTAGATGCCGTCAGTCGGGGTCTGACCCGGACGATCAGGTCGTCACTGGCATCCCGCACGGCGAAAATATTGCTGTCATATAGAGTGTCGACGGTGATACTCGGCATGATCTCGGCCCCACCAATACGGTAAGGCACAGGGTCAAAAGCGGGTTGAGGCCGCTCCTGCACACTGAGGATATCGGGGCGCTGAAACTGCAGGCTTTCATCACGAAAATCTTCTAGAACTTCGGACTGCTGCGCATGAACAGTGGCAGGCAGCAATCCGAATATGAACATAGAGACAGTGGCACAGAGGCTAGGCTGATGCATATATGCTTCAACTCCTTGCTTAGCCCCAAGGTTGAACAGCAAGTCGGTACTCAACTATGCCGCGTGAAGACCCCTCTCTATCACGTGCCAGTAGCGCTGTGCCGCCTTTTCCGGTGTATAGTCTTTGGTACGGGTCAAAGCGAGCCGGGCAAAGCGTTGACGGGTATTATCATCTTGTAAGTAACGTAAAGAATCGGCCATCGCGGCGATATTGTTGCATGGCACGAGGATGCCAAAATCTGCCAAAGTCATAGCTTCAACCGGAAAATTGCTTTTATCGGCGAGAATTTCGGAAGGCCCTGATCGACAGTTAGTTGCAACCACCGCTGTGCCCGTGCTCATTGCCTCTACCAGAGCGTTTGGAAAACCTTCCGCATTGGATGGCAGCACAAAAAACTGTGCCTCGGCCAGCAAGGGAAAGGGGTTCTGAACAAAGCCCGGCAGGATAATGCGCTCTTCCAAACCATGGTCAGCAATCTGCCGTTCAAGATCAGCGCGCAAAGGGCCATCGCCAATGATGATAAGTTTACCGGCAATGGACGATGCCGCAAAAGCATCGACCAACAAACCGAAATTCTTGTTCTCGACCAGCCTACCCATCGCAATAATATAGGGCTCATCCGGATGAGCCGGAAATTTTTCTAATGCCTGCCGGGCAATACGAGCAGTGTCGACAGGATTAGCAATAACGCTGATAATATCATTTGGTACGCCAAATGCATCTGACAGGCCGTCGGCGACGCCCTGTGAAACGGCGATGACATGATTGGCGTGACGATAGGATAGTCGGATTAGGTTCCGGCTCAAATGTCCCGATAAGCCGCTGCCAAGATGTGCGCCGGTATTTACTCGCTCGCTAATATTCCATGGCCTGCCAGTCCCTGCACGGCTCGCCCAGTTTGCAACATTGGCGCGCGTGAGAAAACTGAGTGTGGCCGCCGGACGCAAAGATCGTTCTAGCGCTCGCAATTGCAAGATTGATTGCAACAGACTGCCGCGGCAGTCGAGCTGGTGCAAAGTGACCCAATCCGGTATCTCATAAGCTGCCGGTTCGTCATCCAACAAAGCCAGCACTATGTCATAGCGGTCCTGATAGGCCTTGGAATGAAGAAGCAGTGCCGCCATCACTCGCTCCGCTCCGCCGCCGGTCAAGGAATTGATGATGAAGAGAATTTTCGGCCGCAAATATGTTAGTCCTGATCAAGAAAAGCGCCCTTGGACTACCAAATCACTAGGGCCAGAAAAATGCTCCGGCGCTGTAGCGCACCAATTTCGGGTTGACGGGAATGTATGGCGGATCAGAAGAAAAAAAGTACAACGGCAATAGCAATCACAATCCAGGTAATTAGTCCGGCACCGGCGATAACCCACATCCGTCCGGGCAATTGTTGCGCTTTTTCAGCTGAAGACGATGGTTCAAACCTGTCTCTTGATCCCGGTTCATCGCTATCATCGGTGGTCGGCGGAACATGGGCAGGCATACGAGCACTGACGCCATTGTCAGACATAGCGTCATTGGAAATGGTAGCTGGTCCTGATCCAGCGGTATCTCCGCCTTTGTCGCCCAATCATGCCTCCCCTGTTCCAAATAAAAGGAACGTAAAAGTCACACAGGGCGCAAACTTGCTTTCAACTGGCTTTTAATTGCCCCTGATTCCACTTTCCTGAATAGCGAAAAACCACAAATAATGGCATAAAAAATTACACCTTCTATTTGCCACAGGGCCATTGTCGACAAGTTCATGAAAAGAAATGACAAATGCGCAAAGACAAGCGTTGCGCGATCTTCGGCTGGCGCCTGTACCGCCAATTTGGCCATCGTGAACCAAAAAACCAGCAACAGAAAGACTCCAGCCCAACCCAATTCATAGAGGTAAGCGACAATCGTATTATGGGGATAGACTTTGAATATCTCTTCCCAACTATCCGGACCAAAGCCGACAAGATGATTGAGCGTTGTTCCGTCGAGCCACGCGTAAATATAGCCTGACCAGATATAGACGCGGCCCGATAATAAGCGGCGCTCATCAAACGAAAACTCGGCCTGCGGTTTGATGTATTGGCCAGGATCGCCGAAAAATACCGCTAGATCATTAAAACGCTCGGCCGAAACACCCGCCAATACAAATATGCCTGCCAATGTTACCAACGATATGATGACAGCCAATATCACCCGCTGTTCCCTGACGAAGGAGAACATTGCGCTGCTAACTAATTGAATGGCCGCCAATGGCAATACAGCCAGCATCGTGGTGCGGTAATTGGCAAGGATGATCCCACCGAGCAGAGTAGCGGACAACAAGGCTTGAATCAGACGCGGCAGGGTAACCGCAAAGCAGGCCACCACAAAAAACGTTGCCATCGCGATGGAGAAGGTGGCCTCATGATTATAGCCGCCAATGTAGCTGCTCGATCCATCAAATTCTGATGCTTTGACAGCCCCCAGTCCGATGGAAAGCAATTGAAAAACCAGCAGCGGTGCGAAGGCCCAAAGCAGCGGCGCAAAAAAACGGGGCCCGTCATTTTCTAAAAGCGCACGATAGACGGCGATCATCAGAACCATGAAATAGATATGTTTTACGGCGGCATTAAGCGCTGTGAACAACCCATCATTCGCTGCGGCACTGATTAGCGAAAGCAGGATCAGCGCATAAACCGGCAATAACGGCTTCAGAAGAAAATGCCGCGGAGCCACTAGCAACAGACCAATGCCCGCAATGGCAACAGAACCGAGGGCATTCAAACTCAACCCGGCGACAATGGGCGAGAACGTAACTTCGTGGAATGCGCTCATGATATAGCGGAGCCAAATCGCAAAAATCACAAATCGCGCCGGATAACCGCGCACTTTTTTGAGCGCGACAACCATCGGGACAGCCGTCAGAACGGCAACCAGCGCCAGCAATGGCAAAGGCAGGGATGGCGCGCTTCCGTCCATTACGAAACGCCCTAGGCGTAATATTCCTTATATTGTTTAAAATAGAGGCCAGCGTCACCAAAACCGGTTCGCGCTTGTTCGACGACATCTACACGGCTGAGCACGACTCCGACGATATTGGCGCCAACACCATCCAATTGGTGCAGCCCGATTTCCGCCGCCTTAGCCGGTGTTTTCTTCCACTGGACAAGAAACAAAACCATGTCTGCGAGCGCGGCCAGCATCCGGGACTCAGCAACCGGCAAAACCGGTGCGGTATCCAGCACGACAAATTGAAACTGCCCGCGCAATTCTTCCAATAAATCTGCCATGGCCTGTGACCCCATCAAGTCGAACGGCGTGTCTTCATCGGGCTTTTGGCCAAGAAAATAGGTTCCGCTATCCTCATCATGGACGACCGCCTGCTCGAGTGATGCGTCGCCGTTCAAAACATCGGTCAAACCAAAAGTGATCGATTTTGCAAGCGACCGGGATGAAGCCTGCCGCCGGGAGTCACAATCCACCAGCAATGTGCGAATACCAGAGCGAGCAGCGGCGCTGGCTAGGCAAATCGCTGAACTGGTTTTGCCTTCACCCGGCAAGGCCGATGTGATGGAGATGATTTTCGTTTGTCTTCGGGCTGCCGACCTTCCCCCAGGTGCCATAACCAGACTGGTTTTCAGGGCACGAAAGGCCTCGGCAAAGGCGGATTTAGGATGCTCAATTAGAAACTGCGGCGGCCAGGGTATCGGTTCCCGGGATTTTCTGACTTCGGGAAGCGAGGAGATTTCTGGGATAGATCCCAATGCGCTGACCTGCAGTTTTTTTTCAATGTCGGCGGCTGTTCGAAGGCCGCTTTCCATAAACTCCCTGCCCGCCACCACGGCTGTCGAACAAGCGCCGGCAGCGACAAAGGCAATGGCGATGTACAGCAAAGGATTGGGCGATATCGGCAGTGCCGGGATGGCCGCGCGAGATACTTCTTTAGCGCCGCTGGTCTCCGTACCTTGCCGGGCGACCGACTCCTTATAGCGATCGAGAAAGCCCTGATAAAGTTCACGTGCAGAGGCCGCATTGCGCTCCAATTCACTCAGCCGTACCGATGCATCGCTATCTACTGCCAAACGGTTTTGCAGCCCAGCGATCGAAGAGGCGATAGACGATGTCTTTCCCCTTGCCGCTGTCGCTTCAGTCTTCAAACTCGCAACAATCCGCTCGACCTCTGCACCGATCTGAACATCGACATCGGCCAGCTGGCTTTGCGCCTTGATCAAACTGGGATGGCGCGCTCCATAGCGGGTTGTAAGGTTCGCCACTTCCGCACTAGCGGTGGCGCGCTGGGCTCGCAGCGCACCTACAACTTCGGATTCCAGCGCAGCTCCCAACGATTCCCCGGTCAATCCCTGAGCCACCTGTGAGCGGGCGGTGGTCAGTCTGGAATTCGCAACGGCCTCTGCTGCACGCGCTTCGGCAAGCTGGTTGTTCAGGACCGACAATTCCTGCTGTGTGATTGAACTGACATCCGAGGCCGCAAACAAACCCTCTTGAGAGCGATATTCCGCAACCTGCGCCTCGGCAGCTAGCACCTCGCCGCGTAATTCTTCCAGCCGGGTTTCGAGGAGATCAGCACTCCGCTGGGTTGAGCCAGCCTCACCTTCCACGCGAGTCAAAAGATATTCATCTATTGTCGCGTTGGCGATATTGGCGGCCATTTTGGGGTTTTCAGACGTATATTGCACCGCAATGGCGTAGGATACACCTTCGCGCTGAACGCTTAGCGACCCGCCCAATATGCGAATAGCGCGATCACGCGCTGCTAGTTGCTGCGCAGCGGTCGTCGGAGGTGATGCACCTTCCTTCAATAGAGCGGGATTAAATTCAGGCTCTTGGGCAAGCTTCAGCGCATCGACAACCCGCCCGGCGATAAAGGGCGATTGCAATATCTCAACCGTTGTATCCACAGTTGGCGAGTCGGTTGTCAGGGCCGGGGTTTCCGTGTTCACAGGCACAACATCCTGCGCTTGCCGTTCCACCACCATAGTCGCGGTTGCAAGATAGCTAGGTGCTGTCATGTAATAGACTGCAGCAGTCGCAATAATGGCGGCAAGCGAAACCAGAAAAACCGGGACGATATGTTTGCGAAACGCCCGGCCGATGGCGCGCAAGTCAATCAACTCGCTGGTTTCTTCGGCAACAAACCGGTCCAGCGGCAATGGTGTTTCCGACATTTTATTCATGGCACGCCAGCTCCTATTCAAAAGCCCCCTGCGTTTTGCCCTGATCTGCACCCCTAATTCAAAATATTATGCCCCTTTGACCGCCCGGTAGATTCTGTGCCGCAATGCCGTCGGCATCAGCCTCAGAGCCTCTATCATCACAAACAACCCGACCCCTTCGGGCATGCAAAGATTGCGGGAAAATTGCCGCGAAATCGTGCCGCTTTTGAATGAAAAGCGGGCATATAATCCGATTTGCTGGTTGATCAGCTTGCGCAACAATACTTTTTCTTCCGGACCGGCCATGTCCGCCATGGCACGCGCTGTTTCCACCATGATGGGAATGGTATCGGGATGGGTCATTTTGCTGACCTTGTTATCCGTGTCCCGATGAAATTCGGCGCTAACCTTCGGGACATAAGTAAAGGGCGCATGCGCCAGCGCCCGCAGCCACATATCCTTATCGCCGCCGCGCACCGCCTTCCCGGCTGGAAACGGACCAGCATTTTCCAGCACATCACGGCGAAAGGCCGCTGCACTGGTCCAGATTGGGCACTCCCCGCTCTGTACCCAGATATCCAGACTTTCCCGGAAACCTGAAGCACGGCCTTCGAGCGAAGCCAGCGCATCGGTCATCTTAGATGCCCTGCGGTGCTTTTCGAAAACATGATCATAACGTGTGGCAACACAGCCGGCCTTTGGTGCCCGTTTGATCGCCATTGCCATGTCCGCGAGATGCGATGGATGCCAGATATCATCAGCATCAAGAAACGCGATCCAATTACCATTGGCCTCGGCGATACCGAGATTGCGTGCGGCATACCCGCCAGGACCTGGCGTGTCGCGAAACAGCATCCGGATCCGGGGATCGGTCATTTGAGAGACAATCGCAGCGCTGTCATCGGTGGATGCGTCATCGATCACAATCAACTCGCTGGGCGGCAGCGTCTGTTGCAAGGCGCTTGCAAGACTCGCAGCCACATGACGGGCCTTGTTATGGACCGGAATGACAACAGAGAAGCTTAGATCAATCATTCTATCCCGTTTTTTGCAGTGCCGAAGTTAACTTGTTGCATGACATAGACGAATGGATTTTTAGCCTTGCCAACTGCGCGTTACAGGCATTTATAGAACCCAGCTCCTTCGTTGTGCAATGCAGTAAAGTTCGGTCGGTCTGGGGATTCTAACGACCGATCCCGAACAACATTTGGATCCGCATCAATCGATGCCGGATGAAGGAACTGTAATGGCGCGTAGCTCCGTCCGGACCAAAATTTTCGTCATAAGTATGCGCAGCGCAGCGCAGCGTCGGCATGCATTTATCAGCAGCGGCGTACCCAAATCGATGAATTGGGATTTTTTCGATGCACATGAGAAGCTGCATGCTGGCCTTCATTATGATGAAGACAGAGCGATCATTGCCAAGGGTCGTCCTCTAAAAGCTGGCGAGCTCGGCTGTTTTTCCAGCCATCATGCCCTGTGGAAAAGATTGATTGAAGATGATGCCGACCAATATCTCATACTGGAAGACGATATTCTCGCAGACTGGAGCTTCATTAAACCCCTGATTGCAAAAGATCATGGCGAAGCTGGCCACGACTATATCCGACTCTATTACAAGAAACCTGCACCTACTCGAATTTTGCAGAAGGACTTTATCTGTCGCACCACAAGGCTGATTGAAATTTCAGGCTATTGTTTTGGTACGCAGGCTTATCTGTTGACCAAGAACGGGGCCAGACGCTTTCTGGATCATATCTCGGAAGTCAATCGCCCAATTGACGATCAGATGGACCGGTCATGGGTCCACGGCGTTCGCAATCTGGCGGTTTTCCCATTCCCGGTTCTGGAACGCGCGATACCTAGCGCAATCGGAACCTCCCGTTTCGACACCTATCGAATTCCCGAACGATTGAAGTTGAGACGCTTTGTCTCTCGGCAGCGCGAGCGCGCGGGATATCAAATTTTCGGCCGTCGCCGCTTTCGATTTCAGCTTTAACCAGTGAGTGACCAACGCATGACGGATAAAAGCACTGATTTTTCTGACAATGCTTCTGGCGGTGCTGGGGCAATGTTTAACGATTCATTGCGTCAAAAATCCAAAACGTCCTTGGGTTGGACGGTGACAAAAGCCTTGAGTGATCAGGTTTTCTCACTGGTCATATTCATCATGCTGGCGCGGCTTCTTTCCAAAGAAGAGATCGGCATATTCGCCATGGTCTATGTCTTTTCCGAGGTCGGGCGGATCATCGCAACCGGCGGTCTGGTGCAGCTTATTGCGCGTGCCAAAAAAATCGATGATCTTCAGATTAATACGATTTTCTGGACCAATATGGCCATTGCCTTTGCCTATGTCGGGTTGATCTGGATCTTGGCACCCTTGCTGGCCGACCTGCTCAACCAGCCGGGCCTAACCGATCCCCTGCGTATCTTGTCGCTGGCCTTGCCCATCAACGCATTAGGCGCATCCCATTTCGCGCTGCGCCTGCGTGAATTTGGTCACAAGACCGTGGCCGTGCGGTCGATATTGGCCGGGATCATCGGTGGTAGCACTGCTGTTTTCGCGGCCATGTCGGGATGGGGCATATGGTCGCTTGTCGTCCAGCGCTGCGTGACCGAAGCAGTCAGTACTATCTTAGCTTGGGCCTCCTATCGCTGGGTACCGGGATTTCAATTTAACTGGTCACAGGCCAAACAGAATTTCGCTTTCACTAGTAATCTCACCATTGCCCAGCTCATTTTCCTGATGCTGGTACGGGTACAGGATTTGCTAATCGGTGCCAGTCTTGGCGCAGCAGCCGTCGGTGTCTATCGGGTCGCATGGCGCTCCACAGAAATGTTTGCCGCCGCTGCGATACAACCGTTTTCAGCCGTCGGATTGCAGATATATTCGCGCCTTCAAGACAATCCGGTCGCCATGAAGCAAGCTTATAAAGCGATGCTTGGCATCTGCGCCGCCCTGTCCTTCCCGGCATTGGTTGGTTTCGGTGTTATCGCCCCCGACCTTGTGCCGCTGGTATTCGGTGCGAAATGGCAGGCGGCGGGTAATCTGGCACAAGTCTTCGCGTTCATGGCGATACCCTATACGCTCAATTTCTTCGCGTCACCGGTGCTTTCGGCAGTGGGCAATTCACACCGTCAGCGCACGCTAGCCATCACGCAGCTTGTGATGACACTGATACTGACCCTCATCGCCTTGCCTTATGGTCTGACCGCAGTGGCCATGGCCTATGTCGTCCGCTCTTACCTGACCCTACCGCTGCAAATGCACTTCCTGAAAGAAGCCTCAGGCATCGGGATAAAAACTACCTTTGACGCAATCAAAGCGCCGTTCCTGGCCTCCACGCTCATGGGCTTTCTGCTCTGGACCACGCTGCAAATTTTCGCAGACGGCCAGTCGCTGTCTTGGGTGATGCTGTTCGCAGCGGTCACCGGTGCAGCTCTTTTCTACGCCGCCACCTTGCTCGCCATTTCCACAACCTATCGCCGTTTAGTCACAGACTTCCTTCCCCTAAAGGAGCTTTCCCCCAATGCCTGAACAACTCACTCTGCAAAATACGCATCCCGGCACCATCATGCGCAGTCTGCGCGATAGGATCACAGATCATATCAAGCCGCTGCTGGATGACCAGCCGTTCGCTTTGCTCGATTTCCCCGATCATTCCAATGTCGGTGACTCTGCTATCTGGTTAGGTGAGACGCAGTTTTTTGCCGATCATGCCAAGCCGCCCGCCTACACAAGCAAATTGAAATCGCATGATTCATGTCAGATGGAACAGGCCATTGGCGATGGCACAATCTTTCTGCATGGTGGCGGAAATTTCGGGACCATCTGGAAATCGCATCAGGATTTTCGTCTTGATTTGTTGTCGCGCTTTCGCGGTCAGCGGATCATTCAGTTACCGCAATCGATATATTTCGACAATTACGAGGCCGTCGATGAAACCGCCCGTGCCATTGAACAGCACGGCAATTTTACATTGCTGGTTCGCGATCAACGCTCGCTGGAATTTTCGCGCTGTCACTTTCAGTGCGAGGTGTTCCTGTGCCCGGACATGGCGCTCTACATGGAACCTCTGGAACGGCAGGCACCGGTTCATGATTTCTATTATCTTATGCGTACCGATTTTGAACGATCCGTTAGAGGCCAGGCGGATCACCCGGGATATTCATTCGAAAGCGGCGACTGGCTGACCGAAGACAAGCTACAGATGCGGATGTCAGCGGCGACTTCGAAGCTTATGGATTTTGGACAAAGCCCCAACGCCGCGCGCGCGCTGAAATATGACCGGCTGGCCAACACCCGCCTAAAGCGTGGCATGGCTTTGTTATCATCAGGGCGTGTCGTCGTGACCGACAGATTACATGGGCACATCATGTCGACCCTGCTCGGCATTCCTCATGTCGCCTTGGATAACAGCTACGGCAAACTCCAAAATTTCATTCAGGCGTGGACATCCGACATCAGCTTCCTGCGCACGGCAGACACACTCGAAGAGGCACAGTCTCTGGCAGAGGAGTTGCTGTCATGAAAGTAGCAGTAACCGGCCTGCGTGGTATCCCCAATGTCATGGGCGGTGTGGAAACGCATTGCGAAGAAATGTTGCCACGCGTCAAGGGACTGGATCCCGACCTTAACATCACCGTCTTCGCGAGAGCGCCCTATGTAAAAAAACCGCGCTACCAATATCGCGGCATTTCCATAGTCAGCTTGCCCTCCCCCGTCTCGGTCTGGCGAGAGGCGATAACGTCTACCTTCAATGCTATCCTCGCAGCACGCCGGACAAAAATGGATATCATCCACATCCATGCCATTGGTCCGGCCTTGCTCACACCACTGGCCCGCTTAATGGGACTCAAGGTTGTCGTGACCCATCATGGCGAGGATTATAATCGCGCCAAATGGGGCCGCTTTCCGCGATTCATATTACGCATGGGCGAGCGGCTGGGAATATTATTTGCCGATCACGTGATTGCCGTTTCGCCTTCACTGACGAAGAAGCTGAAAAAGTCTTTTCCGGGATCAACAGCCCGCATTTCCTACATACCCAATGGCGCACCCGAACTCCCCCGGTCTCCGGGAGATGCACTCGCGCGATTTTCGCTGGAGCCTAATAACTACGTATTGGCTGTTGCTCGTCTGGTACCCGAGAAAGGGTTGCACGATCTTATCGAAGCCCATGCCGATATCAAGGATGGCCGCAAGCTGGTCATTGTCGGCGGGGCCGATCATGATAGCGAATATTCAGAATCCCTCCTGAAATTAGCCAATGAGCGCGTCATCTTTACCGGGTTACAAGATCGCGGAACCTTGCGGGAGCTTTACGAAAATGCCGCTTTGTTTGTAATGCCATCTTATCATGAAGGTCTGCCCATCGCGGCTCTGGAGGCGGGGTCCTGTTCCACGCCCATGCTGCTTAGCGACATTCAGCCCAATCGCGATATCGGATTGCCGGAAAAAGACTATTTCCCGGTGGGCGATACCGGTGCATTGGGCGAGGCGCTGAACAAGCCCAATTATCTGTACCGGGTTGATGCAGCAGAATTTCGCAAGAAATTTGATTGGGACAAGATAGCGCTCAGCACTTCGACCATCTATCACAAGCTCATGAGCTAATCGCGATTATCAGAAACCGTTACGGTGAACGATAACTCCAAGCGTCCGCGCGAGAATGACCAGATCATAGCCCAACGACCAGCGCTGAATATATTCCAGATCTGAAGCCAACCGCTGTTCGAGATCCGCGCGGGTCATTGTCGCACCGCGAAATCCGCGAACCTGTGCCAGTCCGGTCAAGCCCGGCACGGTGGCATGGCGCAGCCAGTAATTGCGGTCAATTTCCCAGAACAACTTGCTGTCCGCTTTCGAGCCCAACGCATGGGGCCGGGGGCCAACCAGGCTCATTGTGCCAAGCAAAACATTAAACAGCTGCGGCAATTCATCGATACTAGTGGCACGGATGAAACGACCGACGCGGGTAATCCGATCATCATCGCGGCCGGTCGATCGGTCACCATTTAAATCGCGTAAATCATCTCGCATGCTGCGAAACTTATAGATGTGAAAAAGCCGATTACCGTGCCCCAGCCGTTGCTGCCTGAATAATACGGGCCCACGACTTTCCAGCTTGATGGCAATTGCCGTGACCAGCATGAGCGGTGCCAGGAACAGGATCGCTATCGAGACAATGATGAGGTCCATCAGGCGCTTCAACCAAAGCTGAACACGTGTCAGAGGTTTAACTTGCGACGCGTGGATTGGTCCTATCGTATTGGCCTCTGCCGGGGCGGACCGGTAATGCCGATAAACATCGCCGGTGACGCCGGTGCTTTTGAGAACAAGCGCCCAATCATTATGCCGTTCAATCGGGCAAGCCACGATAACGCGATCGATTGACCGAAACAGATTCCCCAAACGATCGAGCATCGCGGGATCGGAAATATCGGGATGCAATCCTGTTTCTTTCGCATCAATAACCGGCTGATCAAAAATCGGGCCGTGCGGAACGCCATCCACGATAATCAATTCACTCAGCGGATTGGGGCCTAAAGTCCGCTTGGCAAATATGTGGCAGACATAGCGGCCACCAGCGATCAGAGCTGATGAAATCAGGAAGCCCACAGCCAAAAAGGACGGATGATGCTGTTTCAATATCGAGAGGCCAAATAGGATGAAGAGTATCAAAGCCAAAGTTGCAAAAAGCGAACCGATGCTACGGACCGTGGCGCCTATGCTTTTGTAGAGCGCGCTTCGGCCATAGGCGTTACTGTTCAATGCTAGCGCCAGAAATATCGGAACTGATAAAATGCCAAGCTTCAATCCCGGCGATGCAAAAGGTTGATCCAGCAACAATGCATTGCTGATCAAAAAGCCTATAAACACTGCCAAAGCATCTGTAATCAGCATGGCAGAATAGATGCCGGCTCGCCGCGACCGCTTGGTCAGGCTAGATTCGTTTTTGGTGGTAAGCTTAGAGGTTGTGAAAGATGCGTTTTGCAAAGCGCGTATCGTTGCCGTCATCTCAGAATCCCTTCACGATCATCTCAGAAATATGGCGAGGCCAGCGCTTGGGTCAGAGATTTCAACGATGTTGCGTCGCAACAATAAAATCTCTCAATCAATCCACTCTTTCTTCATTTGGATCGATCTTGCTAGCGCCTGCCATAGTGAGACGGGTCAAAAAAATTCCCCTGAGTATTTTTACTGCCATCCTGAAACCGGCTTGTCACCACAAGTTTACAGCACCCAAGACGGGGTGTGTATTCAACACGATTAGATACCATATGGTCTATCTGTGGTTGTGCTAAACGGCATTTATACCCACAAAAAGTCCGCGATGTTACAATGCTGCGTCGCAATATATCATCGCATGGGAGGACAGTCTTTGAATGACGCGCAGGCAATAGATATTGGGGCAACAGGTAAAGGCTCGGATCGTAGCCGCAGCCTGCGATACACTTGGGCGCTCATTTTATCTGACCTATACCGCTATGCCGGGAACCGCGGCACGCGATCATTTCTCCGTCACTTTCTGTTCACGCCAGGCTTCAAATATTCAACCGTCATGCGGCTGTGCGGCTGCTTGAAAAAACGCGCCCTTATGCGGCTCACCGTTTATCCGCTGCTCAAGCTGCTGTTGCTGCGTTATCGCTACAAATACGGGATTGCCATTCCGGAATATACCAAGATCGGTCCCGGTTTTTTCATCAACCGCTTTGGCAATATCATGATCAACGGTGATGCCATCATCGGTGCCAACTGCAATATCACGCATGGATCTATGCTCGGGCAAATGAACCGGGGTCCGAATCAGGGATCTCCCATATTAGGCAATGGTGTCTTTCTGGCCGCCGGGTGCAAAGTCATTGGCAAAATCACAATCGGCAATCGCGCCGCTGTGGGAGCGAACGCCGTCGTCACCAAACCGGTACCCGATGATGCCGTGGTGGGCGGAATTCCGGCAAGAATATTATCGATGAACGGATCAGAAGGCTATATTAACCGCCGCGTCGATCCCGACTATGATACGCGATTCCGGCCTGTTTCGTAAGCGCTACCCTAAAAAAAACGTTCCACAATCCTGATGGTATCACCCGGATAAATCCGCGTATTACTCCCTAATCTAATCTTCACTTCATTCGGTTGATCAGAGCGCTTGATAAAAATCTGCTTCTGCTGCGCGCGATATGTGAAGCCGTCGGCTTTTGCGATGGCCGCAAGTACCGTCATGTCGGGATTATAGGGATATTCACCCGGCTTGTTGACCTCTCCCAATATGTAAATCGGCCGAAAGCTTTTCACCTCTACATTCACTTGCGGGTTGATCACGTATCCATCTGCCAATGATGCGGCGATCTTCGACCCTAAGCCCTCTGGGGAAAGACCAGCCGCCTTGATATTGCCAACCAAGGGAAAAGCGAGAACACCATTGGCGCCTATGATAAATTCTCCGGTTAGCGTTTCTTCACCATAGGTGATGACCTGAACCGTTTCTCCAGCACGTAGTTGATAAGATTGATTTATATCCGGCTGCTCAGCCGTCTCCACCGGAAATGCTCCAGAAGAAGCGCAAGCCGTCAAAAGCAGAGTGATCACAAAAACCGAGCCAATCTTGCGGCAGGTTTTCATGCCAAATCGGGTTTCCATATAATTTTCCAGCCAATCAAAGCAAAACCCCCGCAAATTTAGTAATATTTGTGAAGATCATGCTCAAGTTCCGCACGACAATCGGAAAGACAAACTGGATCAACGGATAAATCTGGTGCGCGAGGCAGTCTGCAGCGAATGGGATTCAATCGTTCAGGGGTGGTTGTAAATGTCACCGTAATTCGTGCCCCGCAGTTGATACGGAGCCTAGGGTGGCTGTCGCGCCCGTCTACCCTGGGCTCCGCATCAAGTGCGCAGCACCCACCTCCAACTTTGCCCATTTATCTCTTCCCAAAGTTCACACAAATCTCACACCCTCATTTCTCCATGTTACGCTCCAAAGTTCACACAATTCACACTGGCTCGGGCAGATCATCAAATATCCCGCTGCGATCCAGCAAGCCGCTGCGATCGGCCCGCTCCCATTGGAGGTCATCCCACTCTTCCCGCTCAGCAATATCGAGATCAGAGACATCAATATCTTCCGGTGCCATCGCCTGTATCTTCTCGCGTTCGCTATGGAGAGAGATGGTCGCTAGCAAATCGCTATTAGACAAGGATGGTTGCGGCTACGAACCGGCTTTCCGGCCAGCCCCATCAATCTCCTCGACCAGCTCCACGCAATCCTCGCCTTTGCCGATACCTTCCAGCAAATCATCAAACTTCTCCGCTGCCGCCCGCGCAGGCTTGCCCGCCAGATCAATCCCGTCCGCCATCTTGTCGAGCCGCGAAAGCGCTGCCAGAAACAAGGGCGCGCTCCAGCGTTCCCTTGTTCCGACTTCCTCCCCCTGATGCCAAACCACCTCGCGCCAGCCATTCAGCCCCTTGTCCATCAGTTCATCCTGAAAGACATCGCGCGCATGAATAATCGCCGCATCCCACGCCCGGGCAAAGGCCCGCGCATCGGGCCGCCGGCGCAGCTTATACGCACTCTCCCGCGACAGCCCGGCATAGCGCGCCGCCGCCCGCACATTACCGGTCCGCGCCAAGGCTTCCAGAAACACCACCTGCCTATCCGGCGACCAGCCATCATGGCGCTCCCTGGGCTGGGCCAGATCATCAGCATCAGGGATATCGGTGAAGGTATCTTGGGAAGGGTGTTCGGTCATAGCTATGTTCCTTTTATGAGGGGAACATGCAGATATAACCTATCTGGTACATTGTAGGAAAGGGGGGAGAGAGAGTGCTGGTGTTGTAGACCGGATTCGCGCATTAGGACTGCGTGAGCCGGTGATTCAGCCTTTTGGTTGAGTAGCTCTCAAAAGGTGGAATCGAATGATCTGGTTGTAGTGTTCTATTTTCAGAAAGCTGTCGCTGAATGTTCATGAGTGTTTGGACGCTCGCCCCAGTGATCGCAAATTTTATTTCATTCCTTACCGCAATTCTTTGTTCAACAAAGACTCATCAAACCAAACATCTGAATAGTTGGGCGCAATTAAGAAGCGCCAACCTTCTGCCAACCCCAAGTAGTCAACAATAGAGGGACACATACTTTCTAAGTGTTTTGCATGAACTGGTTCAAAAAATCGTCTGCCTGACTTAGTGTTTCGCCCGCCCAAATATACCATCCTGAAGTGGTTTCAGTGGAACTATGACGGAGACCATTTAAGGGAACCTTTGTTCTATCTATATCTTTTTCTATGCCGACGATGCTGTCCCTGTGTATAGGGGAAAATTCCGCCATTTTTGATGTTTTCCGGTTGAACAATGCATCTGACAGCCACAAAAACGGCCTATGAGACGGGCGGCGTATGTTCGCCTATATCGCGACCGCCAAATCGTCTCTAGTCACCACTTTGAATCCCGCAGTTTACCTAACCTTCGGAAGTTCGGGGACTAAATCCGTAAACATCAATACTATTAAGTTATTGATATATAAGAGAAAAATGAGTGGTGCGCGGCGCAGTCTGTGGCGAACGGGTCTCACGCTGTTTTTCCCTGTTTTTGCGAAATTTGCAGGGAAAATCGCGCCAATCCTCGGCCTTTTGATCACCAACACCCCTTCAAACACCGAAATTCTGCGGATGCGAGGCTCAATACCGATGTTCCACCCTCAAAAATTAACAGGGAAACCTGCACACATTAACAGGGAAATCATATCTCAATAACAGGGAATTTGCGCTGTGCCGGGCTGCATATTTTTTGACCTACCAAGCGCCAATTCAGTCACTTCTTAGCATTGAGAGCACGCATTACTTCTCCTTGACAAAAAGTTGATGATCCATATTCTAAAAATGTAACCGAACGTAAAATTGGTTAGAGGAGCAATCTCATGAGCGACCCGATCGCCTTAAAAGCCCACAAGATGATTGGAGAACGTTTATGTTTGAGAGCAATGCCGCCCGCGCCGTTACCGATGCCCGTATAGATACGCTAGTCCCCTACGCGCGCAACGCGCGAACCCATTCCAAAAAGCAGATCCGGCAGATTGCTGACAGCATAGAGCACTTCGGATTTACAAATCCGGTTCTGGTCAGCGATGAGAACGAGATTGTCGCGGGGCATGGCAGAGTAGAGGCAGCCAAGCGGCAGGCAGAGCTTCTGCTAGAACCCAAGCTCGACAAGAAAGCACGGCGCGAGACTTACAAATTCGTCAACAAGGCTATGCAGCCCTTCTTGAAGTTGAGAGGGTTCCGGTCGCTCGCCGAGCTGGAACGCGCTCGTGAGGAAATCGGCGATGAATGCAGTGGATAAGACGACCGAGCCGTGAGATTTACCATTGGCGAGCAGCTGAGTTTGCGGCCGCTGAACCCCCAGAATGGATTCCCATCCTTTTGATATGATGTCCTTGCTCAGCACTGATGCGAGATCACTATATATGGTACAGACATCAACTTTATCGTCGAGTTGTCGCTTATCGTAGCTGCATACTTTAGAAAACAAACCTCCCACAACGGATCTATCTCCGCTGTCTGTTTGTTGACAGTTTCGGTCGGAGCTTTTGATTTGATGGCAATCTTACGGATGTATACGCACTGTTATAAACTACAGAGTTTTGCGTAATACGCAATATTGGTATATATGTAATCAATAATTGGTATGATAGTTATTCATAATTTTTCATTTAATTACGATTGACATTGATTTTATTTTATACAAAATTGAGAATGTAGTAGATGGTCTAATTGCTGTTCAGTGTAGATCTATAGAATATGCTCCTTAGACGATCTCGATGATATGATGCTTTTATATCGTATCAAGTTATTTCTGTATTTGGTTTTGCTGATTCATCGCGGGGCACTTTAATATGATAATTCGTTTCCCTATCGCGCTTGGAGTTTTTTTCACACTCAGCTGGTCAGGCATTGCTTTGGCTCAAGACGACGATGACGGTGACATCCAAATGCAGGTTGCGGACTCTTTTGATTATAAGATGTTGGGCGGCATGGAGCAGCGTTTAAAGCCCCACGACAATGAGCTGATGGGCGACAAGATTGACCAAAATAGCGGCGGAATCACGTTCGAACATATGGACGTGTCATTGCCCGGTAACTCGGGACTGGAAGTAGCGCTGCGCCGTAAAGTCGTGCAAGGAAACATCGCTTTCACACCCTATCAACAGGCCTTTGGCGACTGGGTGCTTGATTTGCCAATGGTGAAAATGTCTTATGGATATGAAGTTGGCACATCCTTCCCGACCGTCAATGGCGGTTGCATGGGCTCTGGCAATTCAGGCGCGACCATCTTTGTACAAGCAGGCGGTGCTTCGGCTCAACTGGACAGCGGATCCCACTCTAGCGGCACCATATTGCATGTACCGGGCAAAGGTCTTTCCGGCCAAGGGGGAGATTTTGAAAAGCCGGCGGACCCCAAGTCGAACTGGGTTTCGGGCGCCAAATCGACCGACCATGCAGGAAGATGTGCGTTGGTTGCCATTGCTCCCGATGGAACCAAGTATAAGTTCGGTCGACATGCTTACCGGAACGCGAGTGACCAGGTTATACCTACCGGTTACCAGACCAGTTTTAATGGCATTGCGGCTTGGAATTGGACCGAGATTGCTGTGTATCGCAAACATAGCGTTGCTCTCGTCACCGAAGTTCAGGACGTGCATGGCAATTGGGTGCGCTATGATTATACCAATGATGGCCGCGCCGAACTGACGCGCATACACAGCAACGATGGCCGCGAAATAAATTTGAATTATGAAAGCCATGTTCCAGCAGCTGGCATTTGGCGCAATTCGCGGCGCGTTACCAGCGTGACGGCCAATGGCAGAAGTTGGACTTATCAATATACGCCGGGCTCCCCTTATGGATACTTGCACAAGGTGAACTTGCCCGATGGGCGGCATTGGGCTTTAGGCAGCAGCACTGACGGCATGCGCGCCATGAAATTTGACACGCACAGTTATAACGAATGCATACCCCATGATGAGTCATTTACAATGAAGCATCCTGATGGGGCGACTGGCTCTTTCAACCTGCGCGAAACGACACTACTCAAAGGCGTCACAGAACCAGTTGTCTATTATTCTACCACTGGTGTTCTCTACGGGAAATTGGCTTACAATGCTGTAACGCAAAGTAATTCGATAACCGGGCCTGTTCCCACTATCACCACCAATGCTAAATGCAACATATCCGACCATATGAGTGGCGGTGCTAACCGAGACGAAGGGGAGCCACATTATCGGTCCATGTCGATCGTCTCAAAAACGATCTCCGGTACAGGGATTCCCACTGCGACATGGGACTTTGAGTATCGGCTTCATTCCCCTGATGCCGCCGGTACGATGGAGCAAAACTGGACAAGGGTGACAGCCCCTGACGGAACCAAGCGCAAATATTTCTATCAGGCTGTTGGCCCGGATTACGGTTTGTTAAAGCGCGTCGAGACTGTTCCTGCAAGCGGTGCCGGCGAGGTTATGACCAATGAATATGAAACAGCGGCCAATGAAACCAATCTATCTTCGTGTTATCCTCAAATTTCCGCCTCTCAATCCGAATATTATGGTGATCCGAAAAGCGTTTGCGCGAGCTTTGCCAAGCGCCCGATCGAAAAGACTACCATAGCACGCGATGGAGTCACTTACACGACCGAGAGCACATACAACAAAACCGGTTCCTCTCCCACCGCTACGTTTACCGATTACGGTCGACCGAACCAAATCAAGAAATATAGCACCCAGCAATCGGCACAGCGCATCACCGATGTCACCTACTGGCACAATGCTACCGCCAATATTGTGGGTCTGCCGCTGACCATTGACAGAAACGGCAAGGAATTTGACCGCTATGCTTATAACAGCAACGGCCAGCCCACCTATCGGGATCGGTTTGGTGTGCGCTGGGAAACATATACCTATCATGCCGACGGCAATCTTCATACGATCAAGGATCCGCTGGACAAAACGGCTACCCTCGCCAGCTACTATCGTGGACAACCGCGTACTATTACGCGCCGTGACGGCAGCATTTTAAGCCGCACCCTAGATGCCAACGGCTGGGTGACCAGCGAGACCGATGCAAAGGGAAACACAACAGGCTATCAATATAACAATGTCGGCTGGATGACAAAGATTGACCGACCCGCGCCATGGGCTGATACGGACATCACTTACCATGGTCTTGGCGGTTCGAGTTTTTACCAGAAGGCTGTTCGCGGAACGGAAGAATCAATCGTTTATTATGATCTGATGCTTCGTCCCTGGAGAGAAAGAATGCGTCCCCTTAGTGGCGGCGGTGCGACGACCTATACCAAGACCAACTATGATGCGCTTGGCCGGGAAATATTCAAATCTTTCCCGTCATCATCTTCGGATCCCACAACCGGAATCGAATTCACGTATGACGGGTTGGGCCGAAAGCTGACGGATCGCAAAAATGTCGCACCTTTTGCAACCACCTCTTATGCTTATCTGACCGGCAATAAGACGCTTGTTACCGACCCGGAAGGCAATGAGACCACCACAACCTTGCGTGCATTCGGTCATCCCAATAGCGGCGAAGTCACACGCATTGCCCAGCCGCTCGGTAAATTTACCGACATGACTTATGACAACTATGGCAATCTTCTAACCGCCACCCAATATGGCAATCAGAATGGTTATAATGTAACCAGCACGCAGAAATATTACTATGATACTCGCCTGCGCCTGTGCCGTCATTCAGTGCCAGAAACTGGTGATATGCTCTATGAATATAACAATGCCAATCAAGTGACTGGCGTTGCGCAAGGGCAATCCGTGGGTACTGCATGTACTGCTCCTCCTGCGGCCTCCAAGATCGCATCAACTTATGATAATCTAGGCAGGGTTACGCTGGTTAACTTTCCTGGAACGACGCCTGACATTAGCAATTTCTACGATGACAATGGCAATGTCACCCGCCGGCTGCGCGGCACGACCGACTGGCTCTACACCTATGACAATGCCAATCAGATCACGGAAGAAAAGTTGCTGATCGACGGACGCACCTATACGACCGGCTATAATTATAACACAATCAATGCTCTAGCGAGCCAGACCTTCCCGACCGGGCGGCTGGTGGAATTTGCTCCCAATGGCCTGGGTCAGGCCACCAAAGCAGCGCAGCTGGACAATGCGGCTGGTGGAACGCCAGCCAGCGGTGGTGCCAATCTGATTGTATTGCCGATCAACGGGTTTTTGGTACTGCCAATATCGCCTTCCGATGCTGTTACTGGTACAGCAACCTTTGCTAGCGGTATCACCTATCATCTCAATGGGGCAGTCAATAATATCAGCTATGGCAATGGTTTTGTATATACGGCAACCTATGATGCGCGTCAGCTTCTGTCTTCAATCGATGTGTCCAAGGGCGCTGTAAAGGCCTCCCAATTTGGATATTCTCATGACAAGAACGGGCGCATTACTTCCATTACGGACAGTGCGGTATCGGGTCAGAATAAGGCGTTTACCTATGATGATCTCAGCCGGCTGAAAACCGCATCGGGCGCTTGGGGCGCAGGGACATTTACCTATGATGCGCTGGACAATATCCGCAAGAAGCAGCTTGGCGGCCGAATTGTTGATATCGAATATAACAGTGTCAACCGCCTGTCGCGCGCCCGCGATACCAGCGACGGTAATGCCTGGAAAAACTATGCCTATGACGCGCGCGGCAATGTGACCAATAATGGCAAGTTCGGTTTCACTTATGATTTTTCTAACCAGCCGACGGCAGTGACCGGAGGTTCGGCTAATGGTTCATTTGTCTATGATGGAAACCTGAAGCGCGCCAAACAGATCGTGGCAGGCAAGACCATTTATTCGTTCTACAATGCCTCAGGCGCGCTCATCCACCGCGATGATACGACTTCTAACGCAAAAACTGACTATATCCGCGCGGCTGGCAAGACCATCGCGCGGATCAAGGCGGGCACGGTTAGCTATGTGCATCAGGATCATCTGGGATCACCGGTTGCATCGACTGATGCCGCAGGTGCTATCGCCTGGCGCGAAGACTTCACCCCCTATGGCGAAAAGCGTCTCGATCCCAATGACAACAAGGATGACGAAGGCTTTACCGGCCATATTGATGATAGTGCCACAGGTTTGACTTACATGCAGGCCCGCTACTATGATCCTGTCATCGGGCGGTTCCTGTCCAATGATCCGGTTGGGTTTGCGGATGGCGGGATCAGCTATTTCAATCGGTTCGCTTATGTGGGGAATAATCCTGTAAACGCCACTGACCCGACCGGGCTTTATATTTGTGAAGGAAGTGCATCAGAATGTAATGCCGTGTCCGGAGCATTAGAAACTGCCGAAGAAGCGCTAGAAAGTGGTAACTTGACAAAAGGAGACCAGAAGTTGCTTCAAGGAGCTATCGAAGCTTTTGGTGAAGAAGGTGATGATAACGGCGTGAGCATCGTGTTCAAGACAGGAAGAGAAATGAGAAAGCTAACCAGATCGCATGGAGATGCTGCAGCTGACACCGATCACAAAACCGGAAAATCAACGGTTTACCTACCTAAAGGATTTGACAAAGCCTTTGATGGTTGGGAAGATCCAAATAATCAAATTGGTCGAAACAAGAGCGACTTGGCGAAGTTCTCAGCAGCCGATCAACGAGCAAATTTGCTCATTCACGAGGGAGATCATGTAAGGATGCAGCGGTTCTTGGGTAGGCCGATTCGGGGTACTGAAGCACATCCTAGAGCAACAAGAGCAGGAAACTTAGTGCATAAAGGAAGAGGATCAATTTCGATCAAACACGTTAGACCTTCAGGTAGATAGCTATGAGTTCCAGACCACTGTTACAATCTCTGATCATACCTACAGTTTTTTTGCTGATCAGCTGTTCCGATAATTCATGTCCTAATAACCTGCCAGGCTGGAACGATAAATTTGATATCGAAAATAGCACCTCTGTGAGTAATTATCTTAGGCTTGATGGGAAAGAGCTGAGTTGGAATGGTGTGTCAATCTCAGAAGGTGCTTTGGTTAAAAACCTAAGAGGAACGAGGAAAATTATTCCTCAACCTCTGATAGCAATTTCCTTCAATTCTGATGTGAATTGTCAAGAAAAGAATAAGATTCGAAAGATAGTCCATCAACATTATTCATGTGAAGAAGGCTTTCTTTGTCAGGAACGATAGCTATAGAATTCCGATTGATAAATTGCCGCCATAGTATCCTGATATCTTAAGCAACATCACCAACAACGGGAATATAGCCTCGAATTACGGTGGAATTACGGGAATTACGGTGACAGTTTACTAAATACACCTAACTCATTCTGCACAATCCGCTTTCCTACATCTGTTCGCCTCTGCTAAACCTGCGTCATGATCGCACCATTTGCCTATCCCTTCGGTCCTTTCCATCTTCGCAATAGCGCACGACTGATAATTCCCAACATCCGCAATAAATAGTCCAACTTAACGCGATTTTACCGCTTTTTGGTGTGTCCATAAGTGACCGTAAGCGCATCGGGCTAAGGAGCCATTGGCGCTGACCTTTGATCCAACGCCTTTGCTTACGCTTAGGGAGTTTCGCCTGTGCTAGTCCCCCGGACTGCTACTTTAACAACGCAACTAGTATGATGGTGCCGCGATAAATGGCAACACCCGGGGGTAGTTGTTAGCCAACTGGCGGGGTAGCATATCGCTGATCGCCGATTTCACGACAATACAATGCAAGCCAACGCCTATGATGCTTACGGCATCACATAAAGGCGGCCCGCTAAATATCTGGCTGATAGCATCCTGCCCCCACCCCCCAATCCAAAACACTATGCGATCGATCAATCAACCCGCTTGTCCGCACCACTGCAACCAGCGGCAGTCCTTTTTCCGCGACTATCTCCAACCGCAGAGCATTACCGGGTCGAAACCTTTGTTGATCGGATGAACTGGCCTCACCAAGTGCCTTTGACAATCTGGGATCCATTTGATTGGATTGCGGCTGTGATAGGCCAGAAAAAGCCGTAAAATATTGCTCTGGGCAAAAGCCGTCAGTTGTACCGATCCCAGCCTGCGCGAAAGCAGAACTGACATCAATCATGGAACGGAAAGGATGCTCGGTATAACGTCCCTGCCGCACCAACATCACAAATTTTTCGCGGGGAACTCCTGAAACCCCAAGTCCTTGCAGGGCCCTTCTGATCAGCTCAAGATCGGCTTGATTAAGATCTATTTTTCCATTTTCGTTACTAACGCTCACTTGCATTGATACGCCATCAATCCGATATTCTGATGTCGCAGGTAACAGAGCGAATTGACTACGCGGTCCATTGAACAGAATGTCAGCAATGATCGTCTCAACCGCACTTTCCTGAGCATCACCAATTTTGATCATTTCACGTTCAAACGACAGTTCTTCGGAATAGCGCAAATTGTGGACCATTATGATCGCGACTATGGATGCACCGAGCAAGAGCAGCCAGACAGCGGTGATCAAGATATAACCATCCTCACCCGGGCGTCTTCCGGCATTGGGTTTGGTCGATAGCATCAGCGGATAATGCTTTTCAAATATCGCTTTTTACGCGTAACCAGCATCGGAGATTTCTCGGGGCCAACAGTTATGCGGGCTTCAACCAAGGCATAAACCCCTCGCGGATCACGCGCGATCTCATTCTCAGCGAGATTCCAAACAAGGTTTCTGTGATTTCCATTAACCGAAGGTTGGACGCCTTGGAGGTCTCTCAGGCTCTCAATTTTCGAAGCGGCGACCATCATTGCATCAGTTTGCAGGGTCAGATTCTTCTGTCTGGTTTTGCTTGATACGGCGCCATCCATCAGGATTGTGATCAAGAAAGCAGTTACAACCAAAGCAACCAACACTTCCACCAATGTGAAACCGTTTTTTGAATCGACAGAATAGACTATATGTTTTGCCATCATCCTATCCCATTCTGTCAGAGTAAAGACACATGCGATTCAAATAATCATGGTTTCGGTTCAAATGATAGACTAAAGTTTATCTATGACCCGTCCAACGAATGGAAATGCAACATGGCGTTCCTGACAGTTGAAGAATGGCAAGTTGAACGCAGGCCGTTGTTTTCTGTAATTTCCGATTTGCCCGTTACAATTCTGCCGCGGCACCTAAATTCCAATTTCCGTATAAACGAGTTTCGAAAACCTGTTTCATTGGTCCTAACTCTAACAATTCACCTCTTGCTTCTGTTTCTGGTGATCAACTCATCAAATCTCAATTTCTCAAATGGGCAAGCACGTAATATAAACTCATCTGGTGGAGAAATGACTATGATGGGTTTGAGTGTGAAGCCAGACACCGAGGAGCAATCTTTCAGAGATACTGTGTCTAAGGATTCAGAAGTCCGAGCCACAGCCACGCAGCCGAACAATATTGAGGCATCGGTAAGAACAGAACTACCGGTAGAATGGTCTATCTCGAGAATTTCGATCCCACGAACCGCTAGTAAACCGAAGAAATCAGATGCATCTGGAGGCAGCTCCGACAATCCACCGGTAGCTAACGATGATAGCCTACTGACAAATTGTGCGGTCGGCGTGGTTGACGTCTTGGCGAACGATAGTTCCGCAGATGATGGCGCACTTACAGTTGTCAGCGTATCGGATGGAATGGGCGCCATTGTTAGAAATAACAAAATCGTGATCCAAACCGCGTACAACGGCAGCCTTACTTACACCATTGAAGATGAAAGCGGCGCAACGGCAACGGCTTCAATCCAAGTCACTAATAAGTGCAGCTAGTCCTCTATCGATGCCGGGATGAGGCGAACATTTTACGAAATATTCAGCCTAAGTCAGGATAAGACTAGAAAATCAGCTTTTCTATTGTCTGTTAGACGCGACTATCCCATACACCTCGTCGATGCCCACACGCAGGGCTTTGGGGCTTAGTAACCCCTGAACTGAGCGGTTGGTGCTGACCGCAACAGCGCCGCACTCCTTGTCTTATGGTCGGGGAGCCTGTGGCGTATGTCCAAGGCTTTCGGGCCCAAAGGTTACAGGGGCCGGCTCAGTTCGGTTTTACTAACTCCCCGATCACCAAGATCAGGTGTGAAGTCGAAAGCGGGGGCGTACCGCAGCCGACTTCCGGGGAGACCGGAAATGCCAAAAGGAACTATACATAGAGAAACCGGTATATTGCGCCGGATGCCGATGGGTTACGCGCTGGAAACGGACGGCGGCGGCAAGTGGATGCTCGATATAAAAGGCAGCGCTCGAAAGCTCATAGGAAAACGCGTGACCGTTGAAGGCAAGAGGATGGGGTTTGATCTGATCTATGTGAACCGGGTTTGGCATGAGGGAAAGCCATGGCGACTGAGTATCTGGAAAAAGTTGGAGCTTTGGTTACTGCCACCGATAATCCTACTGGGAATTATTCTTTCACTCGTTTGAACTCTGTTAACCGCTAGTTTTTGTCAAATATTCCCAGTATATTCGGTCGGTTCATAGTTTCTTCATCAGGTGAGGTTTCAGGATGAAGCCCTCCTTTCATATACCGGATATCATCAACTTTTTTCCTAGGCGCGGGTAACATTTTAAAGCGCAAACAACTAACCAAAACACGACCGGTCCAAAATTGGATGAGATCAGATCAATTCTAGAAAAATTGGCGAAGCATCCAAACTTCTGGGAGTGGGCCGATCAACTATCTATCGACAGATCGAATCCGGCGCCCTCGGAAAAAGGAAAATCGGAAGCAGAACCCTTATTGTTCGGTTTGATATAGACCGTATTTTGTCCTCATCGCATCAAGCTGGGTAGATTGGTTGACAAGCATGTTCGTACTCGCCTAATGGCGCGTCTCTACTCCGTGCCCAGATGGCGGAATTGGTAGACGCGCTAGCTTCAGGTGCTAGTATTCGCAAGGATGTGGAGGTTCGAGTCCTCTTCTGGGCACCAGCTATTTGGGATCGGGTTCACGGATATGGGTCAGAACCTGCCCGGACAGAACAGGATCCAAACTATCTGCATATTCCAAAGCCCAATTTTCCCAATCGTTCAGTTCATCGCTGGTAACGTCGCAGAGGCCGCCAAGAACAGCAACTCGAACATTTTCTACTAATGTTCTAATTTCTTCGGCACGGGCGAGAAGCGTGCCGCTTGTTTTGAGATCTTCCAATCTCTGAGCTAGCGCTGCAGCTTTTTGTTGTTTCGATATATCTTCTTGCCATCGGCGGTGCCGTTCTTCCCATTCTACCGCTTCAATTAGGCTCTGGCGAAAAGCTGCCTCACCAGCCACGATTATGTCGGCGGCAATACCAGCTAGTTTTGATTCCAATTTACTGTCGCTGTTGTCACTCCAAGTTGCGGTGATTGTTTGGGGGAACTTATTTGTAAGCGATAGACGGAGAGGCGTCGATGCGGGCAAGTCGCGAGCAGGTCTCGCATATCCGTCAATAAATTCCGTACGATGTTCCCCGATGACACTAAACTCTAATCCAAGATACATATCGCCGACCGTGCAACCCGCTGAAAGTTTACCCTGATTTTCTGAAGCGATTCCGGAATGGTTTCGTCGCTCGAGCACGAAAAATAAGCCGTTCAATATTCTTAGTTGTCGCTGGGCCAGAGGTGTATCAAATGTAGGTTCCCTCCAATACCATCTGTCAGTTTTCGCCTTTTCGCGTATTTGCTCTTCGCGCTTTAGTAGGCGGGCCAGCCCCACATTAGGTAGTGTAAGACGGAGTGCAGGTTTCGCTCGACCGATTGCCTTGAGTTCGGCTTCTCTTAGCTCTGACAAATCTTCATGTACTGCATCGGAAACGAATGGCCCTCCAACGGGAAGAGGCGGTGTTTCTTGGATGAGATCACGAAACCTGGCATCGAGTTGAATTCGGCCATGTTCACCAGCTTGCCTTGGAGGTGATGGAGGACATTCGGGCACAGGCCTGCCCGCTTTGAGCCGGTTCCAATGCCCTTGTGGCGGAGTTAAAACGCCTTTTGATTTCAGTAGTTTCCGCAATCTTACATCGGAGATTCCGACTTTCTTCGCAAGGTCGCGCATTGGCGCAGACCACGCAAAAGATTGCAAAGATTGATGAGATACGTAAATTCCGTCGTGATGTGACCAACGCATGGTTTCAAATTTCTACTTTTAGACAGTTTGGATTGCGGAATTCTCAATATTTGGCGAGCGCCGTTAATGCCAAACCTTCTGTTGATGGACAATGTTCAGTTCAAATATGGCCTCTATGATATATCCGACCGGCGCGGATTAAAATCCCTTAGACGTTTGAAAGCGTTGCCTCTTTGCTGCCTATGCGACATTCATTGTTGATGCACCGTAGTTTTGTCTCTCTTGCCGCCTCAGATATCAGCAGAGCCAGTGATGCGGAGCTGTATGGCCAGTTTTCTGGAAAACTCCCATTTCCGGTAGAGCTGGCTCCCTGACGGCTGGTTCTCGCCATTTATCAACTAAACCCGACAGCCTTTAACTGTTTTATATGGTCAAGCCATTGGGTTTGCGTAGAACACGATAGAGAGAAGGCGACAGGATGGCGCGATCCAAAGGCGACAACGTCCATATGCTATGCTAGTCCCCATGAAATACCAATATAAACGCATCCCCCTCAATATCGATCAGGTTCAGACCCTTGAAAAAGCTTGCTTGGAATTTGAGGATAAATTGCTGGTTTGGATGCTGCTCGATACAGGATTGCGCATTAGCGAGTGGCAATCCCTCATGCCCAAAATATCAATTGGCAAGAACGCACGCTCACTATTTTTGGCAAAGCTACTGGCGGTCAAACCAAAAGGCGCACCGTTCCGGTGTCCAATCGCTCCATGGCCTTGCTCGAAAAGCATTTTGCCATCCGCAATGATATGAATTGTTCCATTCGTTCCGCGCAGCGACGCGTAAAAATCATTGCCAACCGCGCGCAAATCGCGACGCCGGTATCGCCGCATGTGCTGCGGCACACATTTGCGATCCTCGCGCTCATGAAAGGCTTTTCATTGCCCGCCCTGCAGAAAATATTGGGGCATGAAAATCTGGAAACCACCGCGATATATTTGAATATTCAGGACAGGCATGTGATCGATGAATATCGAACAAAATGGTGAGCGCTTTGCCGAGACAAACTATTGTTGAGCGAATTTTCTAAAATATAATCCAACTATTTCAATTCTCAATTGATATTATCTTACTTCTGTGTTTCATTATTGCTCAAGGGGTAAAGATGGAATTGGGGGCATCCAATACTGTAAACAGCTCAAATGAAGGTTTTCGAGCCTTTGTCAGCTACAGTCATGCCGATGCGCGTTTTGCGCACAAACTTCACCGCAAGATGGAAACCTACCGGATGCCATCGCGGTTCCGAAAGGGATCGGCGAGCGTTGAAACAGGATTGACCGACGGGCGCCTCGGAAAAATATTTCGTGACCGAGAAGACTTGCCTGCATCGCAAGATCTTTCGCAAGCTGTAAAAGATGCACTTTCAGCTTCCCAGGCGTTAATTGTTTTATGTTCGCCCGATGCCAAATCTTCTCCCTGGGTATCCCAAGAAATCGACCTGTTCCGAACTTTGCATCCCAATCGGCCCATTCTTGCCGCACTGATTAGAGGAGAGCCTGAAGAATCCTTTCCCGAACTACTGTTGCAAGGCAAGGAACCGCTTGCAGCTGATCTTCGAAAAGAAGGAGATGGTTGGAGACTAGGTTTTTTAAAGATCGTTGCTGGAATTGCGGGGGTTTCACTCGACTCCCTTGTTCAGCGCGATGCACAGAGACGTTTAAACCGCGTGATGGCCGTCACGGGTGGTGTGCTGGTTGGCTTGCTAGCGATGATCGGGATGACAATATTCGCAATCCAACAGCGCAACGAAGCGCAGCACCAAAGAGCCGAAGCGGAAGGGTTGGTTGAGTATATGCTGACCGATTTGCGTAGTGAGTTGAAAGGGGCAAGTACGCTTCGGGTGATGACCAAAGTCAACGAGCGGGCAATAGACTACTACGAAGAGCAAGATGATCTCAGTGACCTACCGGCCGCAAGCCTCGAACGCCGCGCACGCATATTGCACGCGATGGGCGAGGATGAAAATAGCCGCGAGGGAGGTAGTCTTGAGAAGGTATTAGCCATGTTCACAGAGGCGCACCGCGTAACAGAGACTTTGCTGGATCAAGATCCAGAAAATCCTGACAGGATCTTTGGACACGCGCAGAGCAAATATTGGTTGGGGTATATTGCATATCGGAAGAAAGATTGGACCAGTACAGAGCAATATTGGTTGGGATACAAAAATTTTTCTGACCAGCTGATGGATTTTGATGACGATAATCCAGCTTGGTTGAGGGAAGCAGGCTATGCAGATGGTAATCTATGTACGCTCGCGCTGAAACGGACAGACATCAGAAGCCGTAACTCCAAACATTGTTCGGCCTCTTTAGACAGAATGGAACAAATCTTACGGCTGAGGCCTGATGATCCAAACTCGATTGCAGACTTAGTTAATCGTATCGGTTGGATGTCTGACGAATATTTGGAGCAAGGGAAACATGACGAGCGGAGGATGCTTTTGCAAAGAGGCATCGCACTGGTTGATTTTCTGCGCGCTGATGACCCGGCAAACAATGACCTAACTGATATTTGGCTGACTTTTCAAACGGCCTTGATGTCGATCGATGAGAAACAATCTGCGATTCAACTGACGGCAGCCTTGGAGGCCTCAAAGAAATTGGTAAATCACGACCCAAATAACAGAGTTTGGCGCAGCCGATTGAACAAGTTGAAGACCCTGCAGCGAAAAAACCATCGCCAAGCAGATGCCAATTGACCGGTGACAAAATTTGGGAAGAGTGCCCACTATTTAACATGATCTTTGGTCCACGAAGTCTCGCGAAAGTTTACAGAAAAAGGAAGAACCAATGCCGCAGATACTTATACCAACTTGGGATCCCGATATCATTATTGGACGCGATCCTGCCAAATCGACGCCAAAAAAAGCAGTCGCCATTGAAGTCGACTTATCCTTTGATCCAGCTTCAAAAAAGGCAACACTTCAGATCATTAAAGTAGCCAAGTCTTCCGGTAATTTTTCAGACCATGCGGATTTTTTAAAGTGGGCGAAAGGTCAAGTTGTATCACCAACATGGGGAAGAAAGGTCGGCTTTAACCCTACTAAAGGAAAAAGAAAACCGACCAAGATGTCTTTGAAGTACAAGGACCCGTTTTATTTGTTTGTTAAACTATCAGATAACTTGAATTGGCGCTTTGCGGCGGATGGTGCGCCGTTGAGTATGGATAGGTATTGGCGAAACAAAGAAGTTTTCTTTGATTCGTTTTCATTTGACGACCACGGTGACATAGTTCCTAATCCATCGACAGCAACGACATGCAAGCATGCATACACAATCGTTAACTGTGACAAGGCGAAAGAAACGCCGGGGTCGGATGATTTTGAAGCACGGTTCAACTTGCACGTTGATTTGGTCGAGAATCCGACTGATTTAGTGAACAGCTCCTATATTCCGATAATTTTGGATCCTGATGTTCGTTGGCCTGGCGGAGATGGTCCCTAATTGACCCCGCTCTCCCAAATCCTCTCCATCGCCCGTGCCGGAAATCCGGTACGGGCCTGGAATTTGTTTCATTCGTCGGGATGGAACAAACGGGCGGATGATCAGAAGGCGCTGACCCTCATGGGCCGGCTTCTTAAAGATCAAGCGAAGGCTGCAAATGGCTTGGAGCAGGTGCGACTTTATGGAGAAGCCGCAAACTCGTATGCTGCGGCCGCTGCGCTGGACGCTGATAGTTATCCGCTCATCAATGCGGCCGCGTTGGCACTGCTGGGCGACAATCCGGAACGATCAACCGAACTAGCGACACAAGTGTTGGAGCTTATTGAGGGCGATCCTGATCAAGGCGAAAATGCCTATTGGCGAGGAGCAACCCATTCGGAAGCCTTGCTTTTGCTTGATAGGGACGCAGAAGCGCGCGCGACACTATCGGAGGCTATCGCGCAATTGCCATATGCTTGGGAAGACCATGCCGCAACCATTCGCCAATTTGAATTGATCCATCTCAAGCAGAATAAGGATACGAAATGGCTCGATCACTATCGCCCCGCCGCTAGTCTCTATTTTAGCGGGATCATAACATTGGATGAAGATGACCCCGATAACTTAAGACAAATTGAAGAGTTTATCGATCGTGAAAAACCGGGTTTCGGATTTGGCGCGTTAGCTGCTGGTGCAGATATATTGATCGCCGAAGCATTGCGCAAAGCCGGAGCGGAGCTTCATATTACGCTTCCCTATTCGGTTGATCGCTTTCGAGAGATCTCAGTTGAGCCTTTCGGGAAGCATTGGGTGCCGCGTTTTGAAGAACTTATCGCGAATGCTGTTACTTTATATTCATTGCAGGAAATGCCCGGTGTTGATGAGCGTTCTTTAGATGCTGCTGTTGAGATAGCTAACCTTGTTGCTATGGGGCAATCCATTCGCAATGCCAACTTGCTTAGAAGTGCTGCAAAAGCGCTCACTATAGTTGGTTCGAGTGAAAAACCTGGCCGAAACTTTCCGATTTGGTCTCACGCTGGTCGTGACTATTTTGTGATTGAGACCGCTCGAAAAGCAAAAAGGGAGAACGACTCCGACATGAGTATAATGGAGAAAGTCAAACCGCTATTTGCGATACTGCATTTGGAAAATATCGATGAAGAGATATTGAAACAACAATCATTCCGGCACATAGAATTTGAAAAAATTGCGGGTGGTTACAGGCATCATTCCACTGATATTAAAGGCCTTGCTTCGATCGCTAAAAATCTTGGAAAAAGTTTTGATGATCTTCGAGCGAGTTTTATAATCGACACTATCAACAAAAAATCTCCTACTAAATCCATTTTTGATCAAGTCACAGAAATGGCTCACGCTTCCCGAGGTGGCCCAGTATTAACGGACTACAAATCTGCCATGGCGCTCACACTTTTAAATGCTGAAACTTCTGTTCAAGAAATCGGAGAATTAAAAACGGCCTATGGCGCGATCCCACTTTGGATCCTGGTTTGAAAGCTAGATATTAGACTATTAGATTTTCCAGCATCGATCGTGACAAAATTTCCAAGCCGCTCTTGTTCCGCCTAATGATCCCTCGACGTTCGAGAGCATTTATAGCCCTTGACCCGGTCTCTCTTGTGGTTTGTGCTGTTAGTGCCAGAGCTGCAATGATGGGAGTTGGAGAAATTTTGTTCTGTTCATCAGCTTCTCTCAATAGTTCGGAGTATACCCGACCTGTCGCAGTCAAAGTGATACGAGCCGCCATACGGTCAAGTACAGCATTAAATTGGCGACCTAGAATTCTCGACAAGCCATTGCCAATTCTCGTCCCCTCTTTCAAGAGATCGGCCATCGTTGATGTTGATACCTCTAGCACGGTTAACTTATCTCGCGCTGTCACGTCTGCGATAAAAACTCGTTCATGCGGAAAAGCACCGAATAGTTCGCCTGGGCCGTGAGCGGCAAGTAGTTTAATTTGCCCATCAACACCAATTATATGAAGTTGTGCTAGGCCATCAAGTACGATCCACAATTTGGAACCCAAATCACCTTGATGAGCTAAGGTATCTCTATGATGATAGCGAACCAATGTCATCGCTGCATTTAGTTTTTCAGCTTCGGTACGAGAACACATGAAAAATGATTCAAGCGCAGCAGTTCTTTCGGTAATATCCATCTTCAAATGTTCCCCGAACGCAATTCTAGTGGAAGAGTAACTACGATTCCGCAAAGAATAAATAAGAATACTTGTTTACAGTTCAAATTTCTTTCCTTGTGCGTGACAGCCGTCACGGAGAGTTCATATGCTTGTCACTTATTGGTCTCCCTAGATTGATTTAAGGGAAAAGGGGATAAGATGTGAAACATTCCGTTTTAATAGCCACCGCGTTATTGGGTTCAGCCGTGACATCACCAGTTATGGCGCAGCAAGATTTGGATGAACAAAAAAGCCAACTTGAAAAGGAAAAAGCATTGATTGAAGCTCAAACCGCTTTGATCACGGCCAAAACGGCTAAAACCAGAGCAAAATTTGGATTTGATGATCTTCCTAGTTTTGAAAACAAAACTACATTGGGTACTTCGGGAGGCGAGATTGAAGCAGCGCTTTTAATTTCGACGGCCGTCGAAGAAGCGGCATCAACAATAGTTGGTAAAATAACTAACAAAGCTTGCGAAGATAAAGACAAAGCGAAGGTGGCTGAGTTAACCGATAAAAAGATGCCCATTAGCCATAGAACGACCGAAGATGAGTGCGGTAACTCAGGAGATCCAGACTTTCTTATAATTACTGGATCGAACAAAGAGAATTTCAATTTGCCAGTTGTTTTACAAACTGAACTTGAGTCACTTGAATCTCGTTTTCGGTCAATACCTAGAATCAAGGTTCCGGCCGCGCTAGCAGACGGTGGCGGGGCGCTAGGTGGTGTAGCGCCGGCGGCCATTGTGCCATTTGTTACTGCATTGTCAGGCCTGCTTGGAACGGAAACAACGGTTACCGGAGTGGAAGTTGGTGTGGATGATGAACAACTCGCAGTCGCTTTGGCAGGACAATTGTCTGCGTTGAAAAAGTCTGTCCGTCTCTATCATCATGATCCGGGACGGTTAAGGTTCAAAGATTTGGAAGAGAGTGTAATCGGCAAACAGGTCGTAGCTTTGAAAGAATTCCGTGATAACGCGATGGTAGTTCGGAAAAACAATTCGCCCAAAAAAAATCAGACGTCTGATCAAAACAAAACTGTCGAGAAAATTGATGTCATTGTTGCCAGCTTTGATGCTCTTTACGGGCAAATCACCAAGCGAGGAGGTGATGGTCTCTCGATATTTGTCAAGGCCATACTCCTGAATAGTTACAACACACAAGAGACAAAAATTGTCAGGGTGAAGGCAACCAAGTCCGGTGGCAGCCTAATACATAGTAAGAATATTTGGACCACTTTTGGCGTAGATCCGTTAAAAGTTAGCGGTGGCTTACTCGTCAGCTATTCGATGGTCGATTCCAATGGTAATGTAGAAGTTGCGGGGCGGCTGGCCTGTCGGACCAGCTTGGCATCTTTGCGCAAGATCCAGTCTGGAAAATGGAAGAACACGCTTAATTCCCGAAAGATGGGTGCCGAGTGCAAATAGACAGATTCCTAAGGCTTTCGTTGTTCCTGAAACATGAATAATTTGAGGTTTCAAATATATGGCTCAGATTCCATCATTTCTTAAAATACGGCCGATTAAGCCAGTTAACACACCAAACCAGCTTGGAGTATCTCCATCACTAGCGACAAAAAATAGTTTGAACTTCATCATGCAAAATCAAACACAGACGCAATGGTGTTGGGCTGCTGTTAGTACTAGCATATCTTTATTTTACCAATCAGGATCAACATGGAGACAATGTAAAGTAGCCAATAAAGCGTGGTCTAGAACTGACTGTTGCGGGGCCGGTGCAAGTGGACTTTGCAACAATCCTTGGTATCTTGATCGCGCACTGAAACTTGTAGAAGTTTTTGACCGAATGACTGGTGCATCTGAGAGCTTTGTCGCCTCCAAATCGGAAATCGATTCCGGCAACCCTCTTTGCCTAAGAGTCGGTTGGTCAAACGGAGGTGGCCATTTCTTGGCCATAGTCGGTTGGAGGAAAACATCGAACGGCAATGAGTATTATGATGTCGATGACCCGATATACGGACGTCAAACAATCCTGAAATTTCAACTGGAATCGAGCTACCAAGGACGAGGTAAATGGACCCACAGCTATTTTGTAGCTCAAAACCCGAGCGGCGGCGGGACAATCCTGATCGAAATTGATGATCCAGAGATGTTAGGAGCTTGAAATGCCGATTTTGAAACCTGAATTTCCTACTGTTGGCCACGATATTCTTGTAAACATTCTATCGGAACTGGGAGAAACAGAGGACCCCGATGCATTGGGTGGGGCGTTGGTCCAAGAAATTTCGGATCCCTTGCCGGTTCACTCACTAGGCCTGATGGAAGTGGCAGGGGGCGCCGTGCCCCAGCAGAACGATCAACCCGTCTCATGGCGATATATGTTGTTTAAGCCAGATGGGGTTTCATCTGCTGATTTAAACTCGGTTGGAAACGCTTCGCAAGTCGGCTCATTCAATCGAACAACGAAAGGTAAGATAGTTGATAGATTATATGAAGCACTTTTGTTCGTTGATGAGAAGTTCACCGATGCGGAAGAAACCTATGAAATAAGGATAATTGAAATACCTTCAATTAATCAGGCAGCGGTTTGGTTGTTTTCAGACGAGAACTCCTTGTTTATTCCCTATCTAGATGCAGAAAGATTAAAGGGCGCGCCTCCCTCAGTGAAAGAAGGGTTTTTGCAAGATGCGGCAGAACAAGCTCAGCATAGGTTAGGTGATAGTTTGAACTAGTTGCATCGATATCAGTCTAGTGAGATCTGCCACTCGCAAGGGCCGCGAGTGCCTTTACAAACTCGCTCGTCAGTGTCCGCCATCATCGGCCTGATCCACTTTGCTTGTGGATGATACGGACATTTAACATACTGGATATTATCAACCTTTTCTTCATCAAGACTTCACTCGAACCGACAAGCTAAAACAACAATCTTCGGCTCCTAAATGAGTTAATCCGGCCGACTGAACACCTAATTGTTCAAGCTTGTGCATTCAACCACGTTGTAACCCCTTCTACAGTCTCTGTCGCAATGCTTGGTTTCAACTCGCATTCCCACACTATTCTTGTGCGCCAGCCCATATCTTGAAGCCGTGCGATGGAACGAAGGTCCCGCTCAACATTTGCTTCAAACTTTGCTCTCCAAAATTCAGACCTAGTTTCTGGCACCGTCTACCGAATAACTTCCAAACTCACTTTTGAGAAAGACGAAGCATGAGTGAGCTGGACGCTCAAATAAGAGAGCTCGCAACAATGCCCCCTGCCCAGCTCCGATCTAAGTGGCGCGATATATTCCGGCAGACTGTCCCTGAAGTGCCGCCCGACCTGCTACGCCGATCGATAGCTTGGCGGTTACAAGAGCGCCAACACGGCGGACTGACGCCTTCGATCAGGAAGAAGATTGTTCAATTGCAAAAGCGTCTGGAGAAATCTGGAGAAACTGATCTCACTAATGATATTGCGCTCAAGGCTGGAACACGATTGGTCCGGGAATGGAACGGCAAAAGCTATCATGTACTTGTCTGCGATGAAGGCTTTGAATTTGATAACCGGCATTACCGCAGCCTCAGTCATATCGCCGAAGAAATTACTGGAGCTCACTGGTCAGGGCCGCGTTTCTTTGGATTGAAAAAGCGTGGTGGGTTCAAACCAAAGGTGCTGACCGATGCCTGATAATCAGACCAAAACCCGCTGCGCTATCTATACTCGTAAATCCACCGAAGATGGCCTGGAACAAGCCTTTAACAGTCTTGATGCGCAACGCGAGGCATGTGCTGCCTATATATTGAGCCAGACCCACGAAGGATGGGAGGGATCATCAGAACTTTATGATGATGGAGGCTTCAGCGGTGGCTCGATGAAAAGACCGGGACTGGAGCAACTGCTACGGGATGTGACGGCAGGCAAAGTCGACGTCATTGTCGTGTACAAGGTTGATCGCCTCACACGGTCCCTTGCGGACTTTGCGAAGATCGTCGAAATACTGGACGACAATGATGCCAGCTTCGTCAGCGTCACCCAATCGTTCAATACCACCACCAGCATGGGCAGGCTCACCCTCAATGTGCTCTTGTCCTTTGCGCAATTTGAACGCGAGGTCACTGGCGAGCGCATCCGCGACAAGATAGCCGCATCCAAGAAGAAGGGAATGTGGATGGGCGGTCCAGTTCCCATTGGCTATGACCTTGGAGACCGCAAGCTCATCATCAATCATGACGAAGCAAAAACAGTACAGCATATCTTCAAACGATATACAGAACTGAGATCGGTTCCCCAGCTTGTCGATGAACTAGCGAGGCAAGGCTATCGAACGAAGATCCGGACTTACAAAAATGGAAGAAAAATTGGCGGTGTGACCTTTTATCAAGGCCCACTTGCTCAACTGCTTAAAAATCCAATCTATGTAGGCAAAGTGCGTCACAAAGATGAAATCTATGACGGAGAGCATGATGCAATAATCGAACAGGAACTATTTGATAAGGTTCAAGCGATTTTTGCATCTAACAGAAACGATAATGCATTGGGCGAGAAGGCGAAGAACCCTAGTCTGCTGACCGGGCTTATCACCGATCCAGACGGACGACCGATGACGCCTTGTCATGCATCTCGCGAGGCTAAACGATATCGCTACTATGTAACGCGATTTAAACCCGGGGAAGAAAAGACCGAAGCTTGGAGATTACCATCTAGTGAAATTGAGCGTTTGGTCACTGACACTTTCGCCAAAGCTTTAATCAGCATGGCACCCGCCTCAGGCGATGCTCACTTCATACAGGATCAAATCGACCGACATCAGGACATTGCTGGTCGACTACTCCACGGTACCATCATCCAGAAACGAAAGGCTTTGTTAGATCATCATATCAGCGTTCAAGTGCGCAAGCAGAATGTCGAACTAACCTTCAAGCCAGAACCTGATAGCGAACCAATTCATGTCTCCGTTGATGCCAAGCTGGTTAAACGTGGAACCGAAGTCAAACTCGCTATTCCACCAACCGGATCACCTCCAAAGTCTTTTCCCAATCCGACGCTCCAGAAACTCGTTGCGCAAGCTTTTGCTGCTCAAGATCATATGCTTGGCAACAAATCAAATTCCGCGATCACTCATTACAGCCGTCGTTATTCGGGACAGCTTGTCAGGATATCCTGGCTCGCTCCAGATATTATTGCAGCCATCATGGATGGCACTCAACCACCTGAACTAACGGGCCGCAAGCTTACCCGTGCTAATAGCATCCCGCTCGATTGGCCAAGCCAGCGCAAAATGTTCGGATTCACCTGAACCGCTGCACCCCAACTTCCAAAAATAGCCACATGCATCTGACAGCCACAAAAACGGCCTGTGAGACGGACGGCATATGTTCGCCTATATCGCGACCGCCAAAACGTCTCTAGTCACCAGTTTGAATCGCAGTGTTGAGCTAACCCTCGGAAGTGTCGGCACTAAATTCACAAGGCGGCATGCATCTAAGTACTTGATAAATAAGGGAAAAATGGGTGGTGCCGCTTAGAGGACTCGAACCTCTGACCCCATCATTACGAATGATGTGCTCTACCACCTGAGCTAAAGCGGCATTCAACCCGGCGGTGCCTATTGCACCGGTCAAACACTTAACGGTCGCGCCTTTAACAGCCGGTCTGCCTTGTGACAAGCCCGACGGTTCGGTCTACGCATATAAGGTTCCAATCCATGTGCACAGCCCGGAGAAAAGTTGGAAACGTTTACCAGATATTTACCATGGCTGCTGCAAAACAACCGGGAAATGAGCTTATAAAGTAGGATTAGGCATGGAAAATCTTCGCAATTCTGATGAAAACAGCGTTTTGACCACAGGTCCAGACGCCGATTACATCGCCTATGAAGATGATGAAGTAACGAATGAAGCACCGCCTGCCATTGGTCAGGATGAGCGCCGCATGCACGTGCGTGCCTATAATTTCTGGGCCGGTTTGCTCGGTGACCGCCAATTTCCCAGCGTTGAAGATCTTGATCCGGAGTCGGACAAAGATTTTGGACCAAATAGTGTTTTGCTCGATTTCACCAATGGTGTTGAAAATCCATCCATCCAGTTCCTTGGCAAATCGCTGCGGCAGGAATGTGAACTAGACGACAGCATCACCACGATTGATCAGGTTCCAGCACGGTCTTTGCTGTCACGCATCACGGATCATTATCTGCAGATCATTGCCAACCAGGCACCTATTGGGTTTGAAGCTGAGTTTGTAAATCAACGCGGTATAACCATTATGTATCGCGGTATTTTACTGCCCTTTTCGACCGATGATGACACGATTGATTTCATATATGGTGTGATCAACTGGAAAGAAGTGGCTGACGACGAATTTGCCAAAGAGTTGGAAGAACAGGTAGCACAAGCCATGCGTTCTGCTCCGGCTAAAGCGGAAACCGGACCGATTTGGGCTGACAGTCCTACTTCAGCGCCATTGGAACTGACGGAAGACGATGCCGCAGCTGCGACAGCTGCGCTTGTGGGCGGTGATCACATTGAATTGGAAGATGTTACCGATCAACCGGGCGAAGACGCGAGTCTTTCCGACTGGCTGGTCGCAGCACGCAGCAGTGCCGACAATGCGGCGCACAGCGAACAACGCAGCCGCGCCGCGCTTTATAATGCAATCGGCCAAGCCTATGATTTCTATTTGATGACGGAATCTTATCCGGAAGACTATGCGGTTCTACTTGAGGATTCAGGCCTAAAGGCACAGGAACGCGCGCCGATGACACCCATCGTCAAGCTCGTCTTTGGTGCCCATTATGACAAAACCCGGCTGACCGAATATGCTGCGGCACTACGCTTTGCAAAACAGGCAGGTATTGAGAAAGGCGCATTTGCCGGCTATCTCGAAAATTATGACGGTGGTTTGAAAGCTGTTGTCTATGCTGAACGTGATGCACGCAATCCGAAGCAGAAATCGACAGATGTCTCCTTACAAAACGAAGATGTTCTGGAACGTTTGCGCAATGCGCCAAGCCGTCAGCTCGATGATATTGATGCAGGCGATGCGGAATTTGTGGTTCTGGTTGCCCGGCGGGATGAAAGTGGACAGCTATCGATTGTAGGCCCTGTGCTTGGTGATCAGAAGCTGACCGACAAGGCTCTGAAACAGACTAGCGTCTAGCCGCTTTACCATATCAGCTTTCTCTATATTGGTTACATATGTAACCAATATATCACTCTCATGTGATATTCGGCTTGTCGCGCCATCGTGATATGCCGAACGCTCTTGAGCATCATCCATATTAGGCCCATAAGACCGCTCCAACAGACGGACACTTGATCCGGACTTTTAGTTTGGGGGAACCATGACTGGTAGCCGCGATGCGACAGCAGCGAAAACGACCAACTCCACGGCCGGCAAGACACTCAAGAAAAACCTAACCGCCGCTTTTCAGGACAGCGCTCTTCCGGGCGAAAGTATCGGCTTTGATGACAAAGCTTGTAAAGAAGCCGCCCAATTTGCTCTCAATGCCGGTTTGCACCGAGCCGCTTCTGAGGCCAATCTGCTGCTTGAAAGCGTAACAAACGCGCACGGCAAACGGCATTTACGCCTTGCGATTGTCAACGATGATATGCCGTTTTTGGTCGACTCGGTATGCGCGACCATTGCGGGCTATGGTTTGAATATCGGGCGACTGATCCATCCGGTTGTTGGCGTTGAGCGCGATGACAAAGGAAAGCTCCGCACCATTCATAATGATCCTGACCAAAGAGGAAAACGCGAGTCGATTATCTATATCGAGTTGGAACGCACAGATGCCAAGCTGCGCCGGGCGCTCGAAAAATCCTTACGGAAAAATCTGCTAGATGTATCGGCGGCGGTGACGGACTGGTTAAAGCTGCAAGTCGCTTTGGGTGAGGATGCCGATAATCAACCCGAAGGTGAAGGCACAGCGCTCATTCGCTGGTTTCTGGAACGCAACTTCACATTGCTGGCCCATGAAAAAGTGGACGAAAAGGGACAACGATCTGACCGCATTGGCGTAGCGCGAATGCGCGATATACCAGCGCTTTCGAAAGAAAGCCAAAAGCGGGCCTTCGCCTGGTTCAAAGCCGGTGGCCAGGCTCCGTTAATTGTCAAATCAAACCAAGTATCTACGGTTCATCGCCATGTTTTGATGGATGTCATCATCATGCCATTGCGCGAAAAAGACGCACTGGTTGGCCTCTCGATAACAGCTGGTCTTTGGACCAGTGCCGCTTTGGCCGCGCCGCCGGAGAAGGTGCCACTGCTTCGCACACAAATGGCGCGACTATTCGACAAATTTGAATTTGCTCCCGCAGGCCATGCTGGCAAATCGCTTACCCACGCGCTCACTGCCCTGCCCCATGATATCCTGATCACCTTTAAGCAAGAGGATCTCGAAAAACTCGCGCTGATTTCGATGTCGCTGATTGATCGTCCGCGGCCAAAGCTCCACAGTGTGATGTCGCCACTGAATCGACACCTTTATGCGTTCATCTGGCTACCGCGTGAACAGCTATCGACGGCGCGGCGAGAAAATATTCAAGCCTTGCTGACGGAATCGACCGGAGCCCGAATATTGAGCTGGTCCAATACGCTGGGCGAAGGCGGCATTTCTTCGCTGCGATATATTCTGGACATGGGCGCAGATAGCAAAATACCTGACCCCGACACACTGGATCGCCAGCTGGAAAATATGATCCGCGGCTGGCGGCCGGAAGTAGCCAGTCATCTCAGTGAATTTGTGCCCGATAATCGGGCTGAAATTCTGGCACAACGCTATGCTGATTGTTTCCCGGGAACGTATCAGTCCACCTATGGCGCGGAAGAGGCATCACGCGATATCATGCGTTTGTTTCAGCTGGAACGCGGCGGACAAAAATCAACGAGACTCTACCGGTTGGACGGCGATGCCGAGCATTTGCTTCGGCTCAAAGTCTATCACCTTGGCGGTGTTTTACCTCTTTCAGATGCCGTCCCGACCTTGGAAAATTTCGGTTTTTCGGTGCTGGAAGAATTGCCCACCCCACTCGATGAAGGGCGGCTGGGCTATATCCATGACTTCCAACTTTCGGTGGGCAATTCAAAAACTCGAGATGATTTGATCGCTCGTGCTTCTGAAATTCAGGATGCGATTACCGATGTTCTGGAAGGTGTTGCGGAGAATGATAGTTTCAACCAACTGATTACCGCGACGGGCATCAGCGCGCGGTCCACCATATGGATCCGCGCCTGGTTCCGTTATCTGCGCCAAACAGGTTTGAGCTACGGAATGGTCACAGTCGTTGAAGCGCTGGCTGAGGCAAGCGATGTAAGCCGTGCCATGATCCGCTTGTTTGCGACGTTGCATGACCCCGCATTAGAGGGCGATAGAAACAAGACCTTGGCGCAAGCCAATAAGGACATCGAAAGCGGCTTGGTCAAAGTCCAGGGGATTGATGACGACCGAATTTTGCGCCTGTTTCGCGCGGTTATTGAGTCTATTTTGCGTACCAATGCCTTTGCCGAAAGCGCCGATGGTGCTTTGGCATTCAAAATTGAAAGCGCGAAAATCCCCGACCTTCCTGCTCCCGTGCCGTGGCGCGAAATATTTGTTTACAGTCCAAAGGTTGAAGGCATCCATCTTCGAGCAGGTCCAGTCGCTCGCGGAGGGCTGCGCTGGTCCGATCGGCGTGATGATTTCCGCACCGAGATTTTGGGACTAATGAAAGCCCAACGTGTCAAGAATGCGGTTATTGTACCGACAGGGGCCAAAGGCGGGTTTTATGCAAAGCAATTGCCATCGGGCGATGACCGGGACGCCTTTCTTGCAGAAGGTGTTGCATCCTATAAAATTTTCATAAGCGCGTTGTTGTCAATAACCGACAACATCAAGGACGGAGCAGTGGTTCCACCAAAAAATGTTGTCCGTCTCGATGAAGATGACCCCTATTTCGTAGTGGCCGCAGATAAAGGAACGGCTACTTTTTCCGATATTGCTAACGAAATCGCGATTGAAAAAGATTTTTGGCTGGGTGATGCTTTCGCCAGTGGCGGTAGCAATGGTTACGATCACAAGGCCATGGGAATTACCGCCCGCGGGGCATGGGTTTCTGTCCAGCGGCATTTTGCCGAAATGGGCGTGGATATCCAGAAAGAGCCCGTCAATGTCATTGGCGTTGGCGATATGTCCGGTGACGTTTTTGGCAATGGCATGCTGCTATCAAAATCTTTACGACTGGTCGCGGCCTTTGACCACCGCCATATATTTATCGACCCTGACCCTGATCCAGCGAAAAGCTGGAAAGAGCGCAAACGCTTGTTTGAATTACCTCGCTCCAGTTGGGACGACTATGACAAAAGCTTGATCTCCAAGGGCGGCGGCGTTTTTTCCCGTCATTCCAAAACCCTGAAAATCAACAAGAAAATCACCACTCTATTGGGGTTATCGGGTGAAACAGATATTACGCCATCTCGCCTGATTTCGGCGATATTGGCTAGCGAAACGGATTTGCTGTGGTTCGGCGGGATCGGTACTTATATCAAATCGTCCACCGAAAATAACATCGAGGTCGGCGATCCTTCCAACGATAATATTCGTATCGACGCCAAGCAATTGCGGGTAAAGGTTATCGGCGAAGGTGCAAATTTGGGTATCACCCAAGCCGGCCGGATTGCTTTTGCCGGACGAGGAGGTCGGATCAACACCGATTTCATCGACAATAGTGCGGGTGTCGATTGTTCGGATAATGAAGTGAACATCAAGATCGCCCTCAATGCAGCGATGGCGGCTGGTCAACTGAAGCTTGACGCGCGTAACACATTGCTCGAGAAAATGACGGACGACGTCGGAGCGCTGGTCCTCGAAGACAATCGGCTTCAAGCCCTTGGTCTTTCCATCGCCGAGATAGGCGGCAGGAAAACATTGCCGTCCTACGTCAGATTAATTGAATATTTTGAGGAACAGGGAAAGCTGGACCGCGCCGTTGAAGGCCTGGCAAATAATGAAGACCTTATTCGCCGCGGACAAGAAGATCGCGGACTATTTCGCCCCGAACTCGCAGTTCTGATCTCTACCGCAAAACTGGCGTTGCAAGATGCGATCGAGAATAGTGCGCTGAGCGCTGATCCTGGCCTCGAAAATGAGCTGCTCAATGCGTTTCCAAGCGCCATAAAGGCCAAGCATAAAGATGCCGTCGTCAACCATCAGTTGCGCAAGGAGATTATTGCGACGAAGCTCGCCAATCGGATGGTCAATCGGCTTGGCTTGATTGACCCGTTTGAACTGGCAGAAGAAGAAGGCTGTTCATTGGGCGAAGTCGCCGCAGCCTTTGTCATGGCGGAACGCCTGTTTGATGCGGACGCGATCTGGAAGTCACTTGAAGATGCGAAAATTGGCGAAAATGTAAGACTCTTGCTGTTTGATCGCGTAGCCTATGTACTTCGATCCCATATGGCCGATCTGATGCGTATTGGGCTTACCAGCGGCACGATTGACGAAGCCGTTGACATGCTGGCACCCAATATTGGTTTGCTAAACGATAAGGTCGAGAGCCTGATAACCGCCGAGGGCCAATTGCAAGCCGCCAAACAAACCGGGCTGTTAGTAGAAGCTGGTGCGACTGCTGAAATCGCTCATGAAATGGCGAATATCTACAAGAATGATGGTGCCGCTGGCATAGCATATCTGGCGAAATCAAGAGAAATTAACGCGATTGAAGTCGCTGCCGCCTTCACGAAACTCGGTAGCCTGCTCGGACTGGATTGGGCGCAGATGACTGCAACTCGCATCAATCCATCCGATCCTTGGGATCGCTTGCTGGTCGCAGGATTGGCTCGTGATTTCCAACAAATGCGCCTCGATTTCTTGAGACGCGCGCGAAGCAAGGATATGGACCAATTTTTGGAATCATGGGCCGAGAAAAACAACGCCCGGGTGTTACAATTCCGGAATATTGTTGATCGGGCTCAGTTATCACCAAGACCATCTATTGCCATGTTGGCTCAAATAGCCGGGCAAGCGCGGATATTGCTGACCCGCTAGACTAATATAGCCAATGGCTGAGTAAATGTAGCATGACGCCTACTAGACCGCCAACTAACGTCCCGTTGACGCGGATATATTGAAGGTCGCGGCCCACCGCATTTTCCACGCGGTCGGTGATAGTCTGCGCATCCCAGCCGCGAATGGTTTCTGACACTAGCTTCACGATATTGTCACCATAGCTTGCAACAACCCCGGCAACCGCACGGCGCGCGAACCGATTGAGTTGGCGATTAAGCAGAGGATCTTTCTGGAGACTACTGCCCAATTGCATCAACGCATCACCGAAATGACCGGCCATGGCTGCCTCTGGGTCACGAGAGGCTTTGAGCAAGGCTTCTCGGCCGGTTTCCCACATGCCATCAATCCAGTTCGCTATGGCGGGATTTTCGATCATCTCAAGCTTCCACTCATTCACGCGCTGTCGCAATTCTGGATCGCTTTTCAACTCCTGCGCCAGCTGAACAAGGCTCTCTTCGGTTTTGGCGCGCACAGGATGATCCGGATCGGAAGCCATATCCGCCAATAGCTTATAAAGCCCGTCGACCACTTCATTGGCCAGCCGGTCATCCAGTCCGGTCCAGCGCATCACGGTATTTGCCCGGTCATGGACAATAGCGCGGATTACATATTCATTGGCATCCAGCGTCCTGTAGGCCCATTTTATTGTAGAATCGATCAGCGGTCCGTGCCGGTTTTCGGCCATCACGGATTCCAGTATCTGACCCATTGGGGTTGCTAAATCCAATTCCTTGGCCTGCGTCTTTACGGCCCCTTTAAACATGCTACCAAGCCTGTCCTGATCGAGCGAACCGATGATATCGCCAATCAACCGAGACGCACCCATGCGAAGCCGCCCTTGCCCTCCGCTAGGTGATTTCAAAAATCGTCCGACGCCGCCAGCGAGATCGATACCATGCATCCGCTGAGCCACGATCCGGGAGACAAGAAAATTATTCTTGAGGAAATTGGCCAGTGTGTCGCCAATCCGATCCTTGTTACGTGGAATGATAGCAGTGTGCGGAATTGGTAATCCCATTGGGTGACGGAACAAGGCTGTGACGGCAAACCAGTCCGCAAGTCCGCCAACCATCGCAGCTTCTGCAAATGCGCGTACAAATCCTAGTGCAGGGTGTACCTCTTCATAGGATTTCGCGGTAAAATAGACCACTGCCATCAACACCAGCAAACCGGTCGCGATAATTTTCATATCGCGTCCAGCATTGTTCAGATCCCGGGTGATCGTGGACGACCCAGAGACCGGAATGCTATTAGACTTTGGTGCCAATTTAGAAGAAAGCGGCTTCACTCGGCGGGCTGAACCTTTGCCTTATCGTCCGCGTCATCACCCGGACTATAAGTCAGCATCGTCTTACGCAGCCATGGACCCACGCGGCGTTCAAAGCCATCGGCCAGACTGAAACCAGCGGGTACAATTACCAGCGTAAGGAGTGTCGATACAATCAAACCGCCAATCACCACGGTACCCATCGGGGCACGCCAAGCGCCGTCACCAGACAATGACAAGGCCGTTGGAACCATACCAGCCGTCATAGCAACAGTAGTCATAACAATCGGCTGAGCACGCTTATGACCAGCATCCATGATCGCTTCGTACTTGGGCACGCCCTTTTCCATTTCTATAATCGCAAAATCGATCAGCAAAATCGAGTTTTTACTGACGATTCCAAGCAGCATGAGAACACCGATCAACACCGGCATCGACAGGGGCTGGCCAAACACCCAAACTAAGAAAACACCGCCGAGCGGCGCCAATGCCAACGAACCCATATTCACCAGCGGTGACATAAGGCGTTTGTAAAGCAATACCAAAGTCGCAAAGACCAATAATATCCCTGCAACCAAAGCAATTTGAAAATTCACCAAAAGCTCCAGTTGCCATTCTTCTTCTCCGAAAGGTGCATTGGAAACGCCGGTTGGCAAATTTGTCATGATCGGAAGTTTGTTAATGGCGATCATCGCCTCGCCTTTTACAACGTCGGGAGCCAGATCAGCGCCCACGAATGTCCGACGGTTTTGATTGTAACGCTGAATCGATGTCGGCCCCGATCCAAAACTGACTTTGGCGACACGGCTAAGCGGCACGGTGCCGCCAGATGCAGTCGGAACAGGGAGATTCTCAATCGTTGTCAGGTCCGAGCGCGATTCTTCAGGCAGCATCACTCGGATGGGAATCTGTCGGTCTGACAAAGAAAATTTCGCCGCATTCTGGTCAATCTCACCCAAGGTCGCAATACGAATAGTCTGACTGAGCGCAGTTGTTGTCACACCCAATTTGGACGCAAGATCAGAATAAGGTGTAATCAAGATTTCTGGTCTACTGAGGTCAGCGGAAATCCGCGGCGCCACGACCAGATCTATATCCTTCATCTGCTCGACCAGCTCAAAAGCCGTTTCATCCAATAGTACAGGATCAGATCCGGTTAGCATGATTGAAATATCACGGCCTGTTCCGCCGCCGCCACCTTGCGACTGAAAGGAAATGCGTGCGTCTGGTATCTCCTGCAGAAGCGGCACCATACTTCGTTCAAATTCTGTAGATGTTTTGTCCCGCTCGGTTTTGAAGTTCACAAATACCGTCGCGTTAGTTTCACGGACACGGGTTAACGCCCGTTCAACTTCTGGTTGCTGATACATGAGCTCAGAAACCTGATCTGCTATTTTCTCGGTTTGCTGGAGCGTGGTGCCCGGTACGACTTCAATTTGAACCCGACTGGAATCCTCGTCGATGGTCGGTTGAAATTGCCCTGGAAGGGAAACAAAAAGCAGGATCGTTATGATAAAGGCGAAAAGTCCCATGGCCATCATCCAAACTCGATGATCGTGCGCCCGCGCCAGAAAACGCGTGGAGCGATATTTATACCATTGCGCAAATCCTGAGCTGACGGCGCCAATCACAACTGGGATTATGAATATCAATAACCAGGTGACAGCAACGCCTGCTACAATGCCTAAGATCAGGCCGATAAACGCACTGATAAAGACGCTCGGTAATATCTCGACTAACAGACCATTGACGGCTGAACCGGTCATAAACGCAGCAGCAAAAAATGTTAAAACAATCGACGTGAATAGCAAAAAGCCAAGAGGGCGTTGCCACCAGGCAATTTTTACCGGGACCAAATCTTTTCTGATTTCATTGGCCTTCGTTTGGTCCAAACACCAATTCAGCAGTCGCATATAACGCTCCATCCAAACGCCTTCACCATGTTCGGCATGACCTTTGGATTCGAGAAAATAGGCCGCGACCATCGGTGTAATCATCCGCGCAACAGCAAGACTCATCAGGACCGAAATAACGACTGTGATTCCGAAATTTTTGAAAAACTGCCCAGAAATGCCAGGCATCAACCCAACCGGTAGGAAAACCGCTACAATACAAAAGGACGTGGCAACAACCGGCAATCCTATTTCGTCGGCGGCGTCAATAGAAGCCTGATAGGCGGATTTCCCCATCCGCATATGACGCACGATGTTTTCAATCTCAACAATAGCGTCATCGACTAACACACCGGCAACCAAGCCAAGTGCCAAAAGGGACAGAAAGTTCAAATTGAAACCGAGCAGGTCCATGAACCAAAAAGTCGGTATGGCCGATAGTGGAATGGCAATCGCGGAAATTAGCGTAGCGCGCCAATCACGCAAAAACAGAAACACCACGACCACGGCCAAAAGAGCACCTTCCACCATGGCCGCTATCGAGCTTTTATACTGGGATTTCGTATAATCAACGCTGCTGCCAAGGCGGATAAATTCGACACCGGGATTTTCTTCCTCGATATTGTCCATGATCTCAACTGCCGTGTCATAGACAGTCACATCGGATGCACCGCGCGCGCGCGTCATCGAGAAATTCACCACCTCCACGCCTTTGACTTTACTGATCGAACTGCGCTCACCAAAAGAGTCGTTCACATCTGCAACATCACTCAATTTGATCGTCTGTCCACTACCCAAAGAAATTTGCGTTTGAGACAGAGCATAGGCGTCTTCTGCATTACCCAGGACACGGACCGATTGCCGGATACCGCCAACTTCCGCGCGCCCACCTGCCGCATTTACATTCACCTGGCGCAATACGGTGTTGATTTGGTTAGCGGTGACACCAAGTGCTTGCATACGATCCGGCTTCAGGATCACGCGAATTTCTCGATCGACGCCACCAAACCGGTCGACCTCGGCCATTCCCTTTACGGTGAGCAATCGCTTTGCAACTGTGTCATCAACAAACCAACTGAGCTGCTCGACAGTCATATCGTCCGCTTTGACCGCAAAATAGGCAATCGGACCGCCGACCGCGTCGACTTTGGAAATTTGCGGCTCCAATATGCCATCAGGTAATGAACCCCGCGCCTGATCAACGGCATTTTTCACTTCATTAACGGCATCGTTGACATCAGCGCCAATTTCAAATTCGACAAAAGTCGAGCTGCTGCCCTCGCTAGCGGTGGAGCTAATATTTTTGACTCCGCTTATCGCACGTACCGCCGCTTCAACCCGCTGTGTGATCTGGTTTTCAATCTCTGTGGGGGCCGCCCCTGGTTGGGAAATACTCACCCGAACCGCAGGGAATTCGACATCAGGGTTGTTCACCACATCCATGCGGTTAAAGCTCAGCAACCCGGCGAGCAGCAAAGCTGTAAACAGCACAAGCGGAACGACGGGATTGCGGGTCGACCATGCGGAGATATTACGGAGGCTCATAAATTAATCCCTCACGCAGATTGATCTTTTTCAGCCACAGGCTTCACCGTTTGACCAGGGTTGAGGAAACCAGCTGCTCTGAGCACAACCCGTTCAGTTCCGCTCAAGCCTGAAGTAATGGATAAACCAGCTGCAGAAACGGAGCCTATGACGACGTCTCGGCGAACCACTCTATCATCTTTATCGACAATATAGACAAAGCTGCCCTTGCTATCATTTTGCACCGCCGATTCTGGTAAAACAGCCGCTTGTGACGTCCCGCTTGTTATGCGTGTGCTGGCAAAGCCGCCAGGACGAAGAGCCCGGTCGTAACTTAGCGCAACCTTTGCAATACCTTGTCGCGAATCCGCGTCAATCATTGGCGAAATTTGCCAGATCTGGCCGGTCAGGACCTTGGTCGTTCCTACAGGAATCACCTCTGTGCTTACACCGACCGAAATATTGGCCAAATCACTCTCGCTTAACTGTGCCTGCAATTCCATCTCACCATTTTGCGCCAGACGGAACAAAATACCGCTACCCGGACTAACAGTTTGACCAACCTCGACATTACGTTCCAAAACAAATCCGCCTTTTGGCGCCACGATATTCAGGAAGTTGTTACGCGCACGGGTTTCACCAAGCTGCGCTTGGGCCACCCGAAGCTGTGCCGCATTTGAATCACGCGTGGCTGTCAGCCGATCGATATCCGCTTTTGAGATAAATCCGCGCTCGACCAGCTTTGCGGCCCGGTCCAGATTTGCCTGTGCCAGGTTTAAATCAGCTCTAGCTGAAGCAACCGAAGCGCCCAGGCGCGCCACTTGTTGATTTTGAACGGACCGATCAATGCTGGCCATAATTTGACCGGGCTTTACCCAATCACCAGCGTCGACATAGACCTGCGTAACGCGGCCACCCTCACCAACAACGCCAACGGGAATTTCACGGCGTGCCGCCACAGTACCCGTCGCATTGATGGTACGCACAACATCCTGCCGTCCAGGAACCACGACGGTCACAGCCGGAGCTTGACTATCCTCAGCTCCTGCAGCTGCAGCGCCATCGCCGCTACCGGCAAAAAGCTGATAAGCGACATAGGCAAGGATGATAGCCGCAGCGACAGCCGCCACGACAATGAAGCGCCTTTTGTTCCGTGCCTCATCACCAGCATCGTCTAGTGTCGAGACGTCGAGGTCTTCACCTGAAATTTTTGATTCATAGTTCATAGTCAATACTCGTCAGCCAGCCTTTATCTTGTTTTTGCGCTGCAATATACAAAAGAATCACTGGAACGCGGGGAAAATACCAATTCTTGTAAATGGTGTATTATATCAATAAACCAGTTATCACAAGCCCGAACAATCACCCAATGAAACACTGGTTCTGAGACGTTGCCAAATTACCATAGCCGCATATGTCTTTGAACGAAAAAGGCCAACCCAAATGGGCCAGCCTTTTGTTTTTTATGAAGATTTCAGACTAGTCGGATTAACGGACGCGGCCTCGCTTGATTAAGTTCACGATGCCAAGCAAGACAATCGCTCCACCGAACGCGACCAGCAATGTCATCGGACTAAATGGCGCGTCTCTAAGATCTTGCGTACCGCCTGTGAAGAAACTGAACAACCAGCCGCCTAACATTGAGCCAACACAACCCACAACGACATTCCAAAAAATGCCCATTGATGCATCCCGGCCCATTACCATACTGGCGAGCCAGCCGATAATGCCACCCATCACAAGCGCGATGATAAAGTTAATCATGTTTTCCTCCTGATCCATTTTGGCCGTTTTAATGTGGCCGATCAGGATATCTTATACAAATGACGGTCCGAAACCAGAAAATACTCAAACCAGTGTCATGAAAAAGGCCTCGGAAAGCAATTTCCAAGGCCTCTAAACCATTAATATTGATACTTAATCCAGCAAATAAGCCATGATGTTGGGTTCACGCTGGTGTTAATATTATGCTCAATATTTTTGCTGACGCTCATAAAGGTCACGATAATGCTGAATCCGCGTTACCCGCAGTCCTGGCATGCCAGAACGGTCAACAGCCCGCTGCCAGGACGCAAATTCTTCCAGCGACAGACTATACCGATCGCAAACCTCATCGACCGTCAATAATCCGCCGTTTACCGCCGCAACAACTTCAGCCTTACGCCGAACAACCCAGCGGGTGGTTCCCGGGGCTGGCAAATCAGCAACAGTTAATGGTTCACCCAAGGGACCCACGACTTGTGCTGGCTTGATGGTTTGGTTCTCGATCATACTACCCTCAAAATTGGCCTTGCGGCATTTCTCTCTACGTCCAAATGATGTTACATATTTAGACTTAGAGTTTTTCAAACTACTAAATCACCAAGGTAAATAATGCATTCATATTTACTCTGGCGCTACATCACTCGATAATTCTTCACGCAATAGGTCCGGGCGAAAATTGCCCTTCTCAAAAATGCGTGCGCTTTTTAACAGCGGACCTCGTACTGGAAGCTCGCCGGCAAAAAACTTGATTCGATCTCCCACTGGCCCACGGCTTGCGTAATTTGGCTTTGGTGCCAAACCTCTCCGCCGTGCAAGATATGCACGTGCCGATGGAGAAAGAGCCTGACGTGCGATCGCATGCGCAATCAGCGTTTCATGTGCGCTGTCTGCTGGTGCATCCGATTCGGCACTGGTCTTAGTCAGACTCTTATGTGGGAAGTTCATTTCCATGAGCACCCTTCTAGCGACGAAGATATAAACATCCGTAAAGGCGGCGTTCACGCGCTCTTAGGACTGGTTAAGCAAACCTTCCTTTTCATTCGCCTTTTCGTCCCAATATGAACCATAACGGCATTTGAGCCGGCAATTTGACAGCAATTTTGCGCAATACTGGCGCTGCTCGCGGTTCATCGTTAAAGGACGTGACGATATGGCATACCGAATCAACAATGAATTTCAGCTCGGTGACGATCTGACGGGCAAGCGCATCGTCGTTGCGATGTCCGGCGGCGTCGATTCAAGCGTTGTAGCTGCATTGGCCGCACGGACTGGTGCAGAGACTATCGGCATCACGCTGCAACTCTATGATCATGGCGAAGCAGTAGGCCGCGCAGGCAGCTGTTGCGCTGGTCAGGATATTCGTGATGCGCGTCAGGTTGCCGAGAAACTCGGCATTGCCCATTATGTCTTTGATCATGCCAGCCGCTTTCAGGAATCGGTGATGGATGTGTTCGCCGATGAATATATGGCCGGCCGCACCCCGATCCCGTGCGTACAGTGTAATATGGGCGTTAAATTTACCGACCTGTTAAACCTATCGCGGGAACTGGGTGCCGATTGCCTTGCCACTGGCCATTATGTCCGGCGCGTGATCGGCGAACAGGGTTCAGAGCTGCACCGGGCGATGGACCCAGCACGCGACCAGAGCTATTTCCTTTTTGCTACAACGCAGGATCAGCTCGACTATCTGCGTTTCCCGCTCGGCGACATGCCAAAGGACCAGGTTCGCGAGATCGCCAAGGAAATGGGCCTTGCCGTCGCCTTCAAACCTGACAGTCAGGATATTTGCTTCGTTCCCGATGGTGATTACGCCAAGGTCGTTCGCAAGCTGCGCCCTGACGCGGATGATGATGGCGAGATTGTCCATATCGACGGTACCGTCATGGGCCGGCACAAGGGCCTGATCCATTATACAGTGGGCCAGCGCAAGGGATTGGAAATCGGCGGACAGGCCGAACCACTCTATGTCATTCGCCTGGAACCAGAAACCAAGCGCGTCTTTGTCGGACCAAAACAGGCTTTGGCGGTAGCATCTGCAACATTACGCGATATCAATTGGATTGGCGGCGATTTTGAGGGACCGATGCAGGTGAAGGTCCGCTCCATGGCCAAGCCGACCCATGCCCGGCTGGAAGGTGATACGCTACGCTTTCACAATCCCGAATATGGTGTTTCCCCGGGGCAGGCAGCGGTCTTCTATCATAAAGACCGCGTCCTCGGTGGCGGCTGGATTGAAAAAACCGGTGCGGTGTCCCAGCAATGGCTAGCCGCAGCTACGGCCTAAACGTTTAGTCTGCTTCGGCCTCGGTCAGGATCACACAGCCCCAGCCTTCGCGAAATTCAGCCGTCGCGGATGCGAGCAGCGGGACCGACGCCGTTACCTGGCGTTTTTCATCATCCATCGATAGGCCGATGACTTCCATGCCGGGTTCAAAATCTTTCTCGCAGTCGTCCAGATCGCGCCCACCAACATAATGACAGGAACAGGCGACGCGAGCACCATAAGCGGTACCAATGCCAAGCTGTCCTTTGATGAAGCTATAATTATAAGCAAAGACAGCAGCCAAGATCAGCACGAACAATGCGAGTATATATAGAGCTACCCGACCTTTACGGGTTTGTGCCTTGGAAGCGGTTTCGAGATTGTTGTTTTCGGTTGCCATGATAGCATCTATTGGTGCAACCGATGTTGATGCACAAGATTAAAATCGCCGCCCTGTCCGCACTCGCTCTTACACTCTCTAGTTGTGGTGCAAGTGATGAACCTGCATCGCCGCCACCGAAAACAGCCGAGGAGCTGGCCTATATATCGGATGCTAGTCCGGTTAAAAAGGCACGGCTCGATGCGGCGATTTCCCCGCTTTTCGAAGACCCCGCGATGGCCGAAACCCGCGCGTTTCTTGTCATGCATCGCGGTGAAATTATAGCCGAGCGCTATGGCGAAGGCTATGATGAGGACACGCGGTTTATCAGCTGGTCGATGGCGAAATCCTTTACCGGCGCACTGATCGGCTTTCTGGTTGCGGATGGCCGGCTGGTGCTCGATGACCCTGCGCCCGTCCCCGCCTGGCAGCGGCCCGGCGATCCGCGCGGCGACATTACTCTGCGCCAGTTGATCCATATGTCATCGGGCCTTGATCACACCGAAGTACCGGAAGAAAACGGTGCGACTGTTTTTGAAGCTGACACCAACCGCATGCTCTTTCTGGATGGCTCCGGCGATATGGCGGGCTATGCCGAAGCGCGTCCCATGGAAGCAGAACCCGGCGAGAAATTTGAATATAGTACGGCCACCAGCATGATCCTAGCCGACATTATCACGCGAACATTGACCAAAAGCACCGACCCAGCCGTACGCCGAAGCACAACAATGCGCTTTATCCGAGGCCGCCTTCTTGAGCCTCTGGGTATGGAGAGCACGTATTTCGAGTTTGATGCCAATGGCACATTTTTGGGCGGCAGCATCATTCAGTCCAATGCCCGTGACTACGCCACATTTGGCGAATTCCTCCGCAACAATGGCGCCCGCAAAGGCGCGCAGCATCTGCCCGTCAGCTGGGTCCAGTTCATGCGGACATCCTCTGCCAATGATCCGGCCTATGGCGGTCATATCTGGCTGAACAAAAAACGTCCCGATGGTCGCAATCAGATATTATTTCCCGATATGGCTCCCGACACCGTTTTTGCGGCCCTTGGCCATCTCGGTCAGCAGATTGTGGTTTCACCGGAACAGAAGCTGACGGTGGTCCGTTTGGGCAAAACGCAAGATGATGTGAACCGACCGATGAGCGATCAGATCGGGCGGATCGTATCGCTATTTCCGAACAGCAAATAGCGCGTCTGGGTCCTTAACTTCGCTTATAACCGAAACAATCCCTCGACCACCGTGACACATTTCCCGCCAAGCCATGCTTTTTGGCCATCCAACCGGCAATTTACATAGCCGCCGCGGCCGCTGGCCTGGTAGGCGGTAAAACTGTCACGGCCCAATTGCGCCGCCCAATAGGGCGTCAACACAGCATGAGCCGATCCGGTCACGCTATCTTCATCAACACCGCCGCCGGGAACAAAAACCCGGCTCAATGCATCAGTATCTATGCCGGGAGCCGTGCAGATAAACTGCTCATTGCCCATTGCGCCCAGCGCTTTCAAATCCGGTTTCAATGCCAGAACCTCGTCCGCAGTCTCATAGCGGATCACATTATAACGCCCTTCATGAAACTGCGTCTCAATCGGTGTCCCGCCGATCAAGGCAACAACATCCGGTCGCTCTTTCGGCGCTGGCGGATAGGCGGGCAGTTCCAGGGCATAGCCCTCCCCATCCCGCATCATGGTCAACACACCGGCCTTGCGGGTCCGAAAGGTAACTTGATCCTTATCCGGATTTTGGGAGAGGATGATATGGCCACTTGCCAGCGTCGCATGCCCGCACAGGCCGATTTCGATCGTCGGGGTGAACCAGCGCAGCTCATAATCCGCTTCGCCGGTTGGATCGGGCAGATAAAAGGCGGTTTCCGCAAAATTATTCTCTTCGCCAATCGCCTGCAGCACCGCATCATCGAGCCAGCTTTCCAGCGGCATCACCGCCGCCTGATTGCCGGTAAAGGGCCGATCCGCAAAGGCATCGACATGGAAATAAGGTAATATTCCGTTTTCCTGGGTCATGGGTAAAGCATTCCTTCCGTCCAATCGTCATCACCACCATCAATGCCATCACCGCCATCGGCGCGAATGAAGACACGCCGTTCGTGCAGTCGATGTTCGCGGTCCTGCCAGAACTCAAATCGCCCCGGTGTCAATCGATAGCCCGACCAATGCGGCGGACGTGTGACGTCCTTCCCTTCAAAATGCGCTTTCATCTCGTCATAGCGCGCTTCAAACGTTGCGCGCTTGTCCAGCGGCCGCGATTGATCCGATGCCCAGGCACCCAGCTGCGAATCCCGGCTGCGCGTCGCAAAATAGGTGTCCGCCGTCTCGTCGGAAACGGTCGAGAGCGGCCCTTCTATGCGGATTTGCCGGCGCAGGCTTTTCCAGTGGAATAATATCGCGGCCTGCGGATTGGCCGCAATATCGGCGGCCTTGCGGCTTTCCTGATTGGTGTAGAAAACAAACCCGTCGCGATCATGGCCTTTTAACAACACCATGCGCGCAGAAGGCTGTCCGCTGGCGTCCGCGGTCGCGATCGTCATCGCATTGCTATCATTGAGTTCCGTCTCGCGGGCTTCCGCGAACCAGCTTTCGAACAGGGGGAAAGGATCATGGGTCATGATGCTGGCTGTATCAGGGTGATGACGCGCGTGAAAGACTTGTGTTTTGAAATTTGCCCCTCTGTTCCGATATGCCCGACATAGGCGAGACATACCGGATCACAAGCTTGGGTCACACAGGGTCACACCCCCTAAAGCGGAACCGCCTGCGGGTGCGCCGAACCTTTGGTGTCGCACGGCAGAGCCCCGGCAAAGTCCCCCCGTCATGCACGATGCCCGCTGCTGCCTCACTGGTCCTGATCCGTGTCCAGAAATCGGGATCATCGCTCATGCCGCTGCGCATCGCGCGCTCCCATTGCATATCGTCCCAGTCGGCGGCGTCATCGGGGTCGAGGTCGGATATATCAATGTCTTCCGGCGCAGTGGCGGTAATCAGCTCACGCGCCTGCTTTTCGCGCAGCCGCTCCAACAGATCATCATTGCCGATACCGGTTAAGGGCGGCTCGATATCCGGTTGGCCCGCCTTGTCCTGTTCCTCCAGCATCGCGGTACAATCCCTGCCCTGGCTGATCGCCTCGACCATCTCGTCAAATTCGACTGCTGCGGCCCGTGCAGGACTACCCGCCAGATCACATTCATCCGCCTTGGCATCCAGCCGCGCCAGCGCCGCCAGCAGCAAGGGCACCGAAAAACGCTGCCGCTCCCCCACTTCCTCGCCATGATACCAGACCTTCTCGGCCCAACCATTAAGCCCCTTTTCCAGCACCTCCTCTGCATAAAGATCCCGCGCATGAATAAGCGCCGCATCCCAAGCCCGCGCAAAGGCCCGACCCTCATTCCGGCGGCGCAACCGATGCGCACTCTCCCGGCTCATGCCTACAAAAGCAGCCGCCGCCTTCACCGACCCACAGCGCGCCAGGGCTTCGAGAAACTTGCCCTGCTTCTCCGGCGTCCAGCGGGGTGCAGGCGCGCCCAATGTTTCGGTGGTAGGATGTTTGGGGGAAATTTGGGTCATCACACATTCTCTTTTTGGTTAGAGGTATTGCATAATATAACCTATACGGTACATTGTAGGAAAGGAGATATTCCGGAAGCGGACGTCAACAGGCCGACCATTAGTCTCACTTAGTCGATCCGGCTTTTCTTTTGCCGAGCGATTTTTCTGAACCAGACTGACAAGATTACCCAAGGGCTTACGATGATAGTCCAGAAAATGAAAAAGAGGATGATCCCATCAAGCTCACTGGGAAGCTGAAAAACGTTAGTCCATGGAGATCCTGCAAAACCGATCATCAGAACCAGCAGCACAATACTCAACGGTGCGCAAATTATCACGATAACCAGACTTATTTTACCGGCGATGGTTTCCATATCGTCACCCTATATAATTTTCGATCCGTTTCCAGAGTAGAGCATATGAACGGACCAAGGGTTCAACGTCCGCTACATCCCGAAAGCGGACATTAGCTTCGGCTTTGATTAACGGCAACTACTGGGCCGCCAGATGACCGCTTGGAGCCCTCTTTGACCGATGCTGCGCTAAGCACAAACGGCCGCTTAGATAGAACGAAAGCCAAGTCGATAGCGCGTTTGATCAGTTGCTCTCCGCTGTTACTGTTCGAGCGATTGCTTCTGCGACAGGTTGCCATGCCGCTGCCGGAAGCTCATGGCCGACACCATCGAGGACCAGAAGCTCTGCATCAGGAATACCGGCTGCCAGCGCCTGCCCGTTGGGAAGCGGCAGGACAGGGTCTTCGCTGCCGTGAATGACGAGGACAGGCTGCAAAATCTCACCAAAGCGTCCGGTCCAGTCTTCTGCGACCGCAACGGAAGCATGGTTGAACATGCTACCCGGGCTTTCGCTGCGTTCCAGCACCCGGCGCGCTCGGTCCGCCGACCACTGCGCATCGAATGGCGCGCGGGTTCCACTACTCAATCGGTCGATCTCGACGACGAAGTGGGTAGCAGCGTCTGTATCGCTCCAATCCAGATCGGCGACCGTTCCAAAATGCTCCATGAAGGCAGGTGCGATGTGCGGAAGCAGCTCGCCGTCCCAACCGAGTGGTTCGGATGCGATTAGAGTCACGGTCCTTACACGGTCAGGATGGTCCAGCGCGACGATCTGGGACAAAAGTCCCCCAAGGGACATGCCGACAAGGTTCGTAGTTTCCAGCTTGTAGGCGTCCATCACAGCGGTCACGTCACCTGCCATTTCCTCGACGGTATAGGTAGCCTGGCCGGGAGGGACCGTCGTGGAAAGTCCGGTGTCACGGTGATCGAAGCGGATGACCCGAAGACCGTTGGACGCCAAGGCTTCGCAGAAGCCATCGGGCCATCCAAGCATGGATGCGGTCGCCCCCATGACGAGCAGAACAGTGGGGTCGCCCTCTGCGCCGAATGACTGCGTGGCAAGTTCTATGTCATTCGATTCAATAATCATCATGTTCTCAGATCTTGTTTCATCGGCCAACGCATACGAGCCATTCAAAGTTGCCGCAATTAGACCCGCTGCCACCAGTGAACGTTTCATGCGCAATCTCCAAAGTGCATACCTTATTCCTTAAGCAGAATAATCGCTATGGAGCGGACCTTCAATCGAATGTAGCAAAAGTCCGGTTTGTCCGCAAAGCAGTCATTAAACATCAACAAGCGAGTGGCTGCTATATCCCGAAAGCGGACACTAGCTTGCTGATCGATTTTCCACGCAAGCACCATCTTGCCACATACCGCCATCGTCCAAACACATATCCTGTTTGCCAAATTCCGAATATGTCATGAACAAAATGAATGCCCCGAATAAGAGCAGCAGGCTGCCTATGAGAATAACAAAACCTTTGAGCATCATGGGTGTATTGCATGGGCTGCTTCAGAACGATAGCTAATGTCTGCTTCATCCCGAAAGCGGACATAAATATCTTGCTTTAGCTTCAGCGATACAAGAAGCTTCCGATATGGATACAAGCGCTGAACTTGTTGAGATTCTTATTGATACCCTTAGATTTACCAAAATTCGGGGGCATTTGAATTTGAGCGACCCTTACAGTGAATGGACGTCTTACGAGGCCATTGCCAAAGAGCTTGACGGGCACTTGGAAGCGGCAAAGATCGGTTCAGCAGATATTGAAAGGCTTTGGATAATATTTGCTCCGACGGCGGGCTTGAACGAGATTGTTACCGATGAGGGTGAAGGTGAATACTTGAGTCTCGCTGATAGGTTCGATCATTTTTACAAATCGACCAAAGGAACTGAATAGATTCTAATGTCTCCTTTTGCGCCCAAAGCGGACACTAATACTTATCGAAAAATCCGACGGCCATGCTCGTCATGCCTCTTGCTCATCCAACCAATTTTTGAGCAAATTATAAGCAATTGCAAATGGCGGCGGCGCTAAGAAAGGTGCATCGGGATCACCGTTCATCGCTGCCTTTACTTCATTGAGTGAGAACCAAGACGCTTCCTTCAGTGAAGATGAAAAAGGCTGCATCCCGTCGAACTCGCCAGAACGGAAAAGTCCCGCCGAGGTTTATACGACGGGACCTATTGTGACGACTAACCTTATTCGGCTTTGCGTCTAGCTGGATATTCCGGTGCAGGCATTTGATCATGAACCCAGTCTGCAACTTGGCGCCCGTGCCGCGTGACCAAAGCCATGTTGAAAAAGTGCATTGCCCCGAGAACCAACGTAGCAATGCCAACATACCAGCCTAGAAATCGCATCACTTCAACCACGCTTTCCGCAGAACCGGCTGCGCTAAGCGCCAATGCGATAAATCCGAAATTCACGAGATAGAAACCAACAACCAACAAATGGTTGATCGACGTCGCCAGCTCATCATCATGGCCGAAACAGCGGATCAAATAGACCTTTCCATTGGTTGATAGCGTGAATGCGACCCAAATGGTCATGCTGATCGCGATGAGAAGATATAAGCTGTAAGCAATGATGGTCATGATAATTTCCTTTCTATTCTTTATTTCAGTAATTTCTGTTTTTAGAGAAACATATAGATGCAATTCTGCGCGGGCGGCATAGCCTCCTCCTGACTTTAGTCGTCGTTCTTGTTAGAGCTAGGAATGAAGCGGGCCACTTTGCTGCCGAGCTTCATGAGTGAGATCAAAGTACTTTTCTTCAAACCACGTACTTGTTCGTACCAATTGGTGAGCGTTCCGATAAACTGATGCATCCGACCGATACGCTCGCGGATATGGACAGGCAAATTGTTGCTTTCCCCCAAACGATCTTCCAATTCTGAAAGTTTCGAAATAATCGGATCAATCTCTCGCCGTTTACGCTCGGCAGTAATTGCCATGAACATATCCCACAAATCCGTTTCAGCAACGAAATGGTCGCGGCGATCACCCGGAACATGCGTACGTTTGACAACGCCATATCCCTGCAGATCTTTAAGGGCATTGGATACATTTGACCTGGCAAGCCCCAAAGCTTCGCAAATGGTCTCGGCATCCAACGGGTCGCTGCTGAGATAAAGCAGCGCATGCACCTGGGCAACCGAGCGGTTCGCCCCCCAATGCGTCCCCATTTCGCCCCAGTGGAGAATAAACTCCATTGCCTCTGGATATTTTTCGACGCCCATAACGAATCGCCTTTCTTAATTTCTGTAATTACAGAAATCACTGGCATCGTCAATAGCGAAGCTTTCAGGATTGTCGCCAACTGAGATTTAGCAGCTTGCGTAAACGCCCTCTGGATGTGTTTCGTATCAAGTGCCGAGCAGGCAGCCTATCGACTAATCATCCTGCTCATCCAACCAATTCTTGAGCAAATTATAAGCAATCGCAAAGGGTGGCGGTGCTATGAAAGGCGCATCGGGATCACCGTTCATCGCTGCCTTTACCTCATCGAGCGAGAACCAGGCTGCTTCTTCAATCTCTTCCTCGTCCAGCGTCAAGGTCGGATCGTCGGTGACGCTGGTGCAGGCCATCATTAATGAAGATGGGAAGGGCCAAGGCTGGCTTGCGATATAACGCACATTGCGGACCTTTATGCCCGCCTCTTCCCACAATTCGCGTGCGACGCCGCCTTCAATGCTTTCGCCCGGCTCAATAAATCCAGCTAGTGCCGAAAAGCGCTTGGGCGGGAAACGCGGTTGCCGGCCGAGGAGAATTTTGCCTTCACATTCCGCTAGCATGATCGCAACCGGATCGGTGCGGGGGAAATGTTCCGCGCCGCAGCCGCCTTCTTCCTTGTTGCATTGCCGCGCCCAGCCGCCTTTGCGGGACTCCGTTGGCTGGCCGCAATTGGCACAGAACCGGTGCCGCGCATGCCAATCGACCAGACTACGCGCCGTGGCATAGATAGCCGCCTGCTCGGGCGGCAAGACACCCAGCGATTGCCACAGGCGCGGATCGGCGGTTGGCATCGCACTGCCCGCGCCGTTAAGCTCTGCAAAGCAAGGCGTATCGCCATCTATGCCCAATAGCAGCAGATCATTATCGGGAGAGGCCTCATATAGCGGCCCCCATGCGAGATCGCCCATGCTATCAAAAACCGGACTCAACCCGTCCAGTTTAAGCAAGCGCGCATTCGGCCGCATCATCGCTTCTTTCAGCCGCTCTGGATTAACCCGGACCTGATCCGCTCGATCTATTGTCCCGCCGGCAAATGTTGGAACGATGGCGCTCAGGTCGTTGGTCATAATCGGCAGGACGGGATCACTCACGGGCTGGTTTTTCCTTCACCTGCGCCAACGGCACCCAACAGGTCTGCATAGACATATTTCGGGAAATTTGATTGGAAGGGATAGGTATTGGATGGAATATATTGCGTATAGCCGCCCGCTCTAAAACCCCGCACAGTGTCGACAAAAGCCGATGTTCCGGCAGCACCGCCCCAACCAAATGTACCTGCCGGGCTTGCCACTGTGCCGAGACCAGCCCTGCCACCTGCACCAAAGCCTTGCTTGGCAACCCAAGTGCCGCTTGTATCAGCACTTTCGGGAAGCAAATTTGACATGCCAAGCTTTGCTGTTTCCGGCTTCATGATCTGCACGTCACCAACTTTGCCGAAGCCGACTAGCATTTTCAGGAATTTATCATAGTCACCAGCCGTTCCAACCAAACCGGTGCTGCCAAAAGCAAAAGCGGGTTTGTCGAGATAAATACTTGTTGCGCCCGGATCGATCGGAATCAGCGAGCCAGCAAAGGGAGCATAATTATCGGCGAGGTCGACAGCCCGGTCAGCCGGAACGTGATAAAATATGTTGTTCATACCCAGCGGGCCAAACATCCGTTCCTGTAAAAATTGATCCAACGGTTTACCGGATATTTTTTCAATCACCGCGGAAAGCACATCATGACTTAACGAATAGCTCCACTTGCTACCCGGTTGATAAACCAACGGCAGAGCAGCTAGACGCTTAACGAACGTCATAAGATCAGGTGTCGGCGCACCTGCATCGACGCCCGGTATCGGATTTCTGCTAATGCGACCCGGGGTAATTCCATTGGCCAGATAGGCCTTTTGGATCGGACCTTTGGAAATGATCGAATAGCCCAGTCCAGCTGTATGAGTTTGTAACTGGCGGATGGTGATTGGCTTTGTCGCCGCAACGGTTTTATCGAGCTCTCCTTCAGGATCGACGAGAACCTGCATATCTTTAAACTCGGGGAATATATCGGAAAGCGGTTGATCGAGCGACAGCAATCCATCCTCAATCAGCATCATGGTCGCCATGCCCGTTACCGGTTTCGTCTGTGAATATAAGCGCCATAATGTGTCTGGCCCCACAGGCTTATCTCCACCGAGCGTCAGCGAACCGGCGGAAATATATTGTGGTTCGGCCTGTCCGAATCCGATCACACCCATCATGCCAGCGACCTTCTTTTCGGCGACATAGTCATTGATTATTTTTGTCAGGCCGGGAAATGAGGGTAGTTCTCTCGCCAAGCTGCGCGCGAGAACCGATTGCGGAACACCGGCGAGCAGCGCACTGGCGCCCAAACCTCCCAAAACGGAACGCCTGTCGAAAGCGGGAAGCATATTTTTCTGTTCGCTCATTTCCTGTCCTCTTCTTTTTGTCGTGCCATCCACTTTACTGCTTTGGCATATAATGTCGGAAGGCCGGCTTGATCTATCTCATCAAGACGCCACCAACTATTGTCATCACTGTTAGTAACGATTTTCTCGCTTTGATAAACCGCCAAATCAATCTCAAGCGAAAAATGCGTGAAGCTATGCTGAACGATATTCTCGTATAGTTGCCATTTCCCATCCAGTGGAGGCTGCCCATGCCCGTCAGTGCCAGCTGCCCAATTGTCGTCCGGCAAGGCGCGCATGGAAGCTAACATTCCCTTTTCTGGGCGTGTGACAAGCAACAGTTTTTCGTCCTGTTCTATCCAGAAAAAGCGACCTTTCCGGATTGGTTTGGCCTTTTTCGGCGGCTTGACCGGGTAGCGCTCTTGATCGCCTTTTGCATGCGCGGCACAATGGGTCTGGATCGGACAAATCTCACATTTTGGTGCCTTGGCGGAGCAGATACTTGCACCGATATCCATACAGGCCTGCGCAAAATCGCCCGCGCCATGCTTAGGCGTCAGGGCGTCCATGCCAATGCGAATGTCCGTTTTGCCAGCCGGCAACGGCGTATCGATAACAAACAACCGTGCCACCAACCGTTCGATATTGGCATCGACAACCACCGCACGTTCACCAAATGCAATCGCTGCAATGGCTGCCGCCGTATACGCTCCAACACCGGGTAGTTTGAGCAACTCCGCTTCCTGCGAGGGAAACACTCCGGCCAAGCTGTCAGTCACAAATCGTGCGCATTTGTGCAGGTTTCGGGCCCGTGCATAATAGCCAAGGCCAGCCCAAGCCGCGAGTATATCCGCCTCTTCCGCTGCTGCCATATCGCGGACTGTCGGCCATCGCTTGGTGAATTTCTGGAAATAGGCGATTACCGCCGCGACCGTCGTCTGCTGCAACATCACCTCGGACAACCAGACATGATAGGGATCGGGCAAGGCACCGCTCGCCGAAATCTTAGGCGGCACGCGCCATGGCAAATTGCGCGCGTTATCCACATAATGTGCACTGATTTTGGCGGTGATATCCTGCGCTTCACCGGTTATTCTGTCGACGCCCATGGGGTGCCTATGCCATGGTGCACCGTGATGGCGAAGGAAAATAATCCAGACGACAAAAAGCCAAAGCGCAAAAGCGCTAAGCGCCCATCCGTGGCCAGAAAATTCAGCAAATATCAACGCCCACGCGGCGGTGACGCGCGCAGCATATCCGACCTTATGCCTGAAATCGGCCGGGCCGCCTTTCGCCGCTACGGTTTCATCCAAAGTTCGGTGGTCAGCCGCTGGCCGGAGATTGTTGGGGAACGCTACGCAGGCGTCTCTTTACCCGAATCAATCCGCTTTCCACGCGGCGAAAAAGAGGGCGGGACCCTCCATTTGCTGGTTTCCGGTGCCCATTCGACCTTGATGCAACATATTACACCGGAAATTATCGAGCGGGTGAACCGCTTTTTCGGCTATGGTGCAATTAGTCAGGTAAGATTCAGGCAAGGACCAGTAAATCCAGCAAAAGACCCTGAAAAGCCAAGAGAAAAACGGGTTACACTGCCGCCATCATTGAAACCCGCACCAATAGAATTGGGAGACAGTCTGCGCGATATTGGTGACCCGGAACTGAACAGGGTATTGGAATCACTAGCAACAGCTATTGCCAAGTCGGAAGGCGCTCCGCAAATAGAGGAACCGAGGCCGATTACCATCTTGGGAAAAATTGGCGGAGGCGACAAGCGGAAGTCAGAGAAGAAAAAGGACGACACATGAAGTTTGGAAGCGCGTATCTTGCTTCAGCAGCACTTGCGGCAGCGACCATCGTTGCTGTTCCGACCGAGGCCCAATCTCAAACGGCGCAAACGGACTGGACCCAGCGTGTCACCATGTCCCACAAAGGCGGCCATATCGTCGGCAACCCTTTGGCCAAGCATCAGCTTGCAGAATATATGAGCTATACCTGTAATCATTGCGCAAATTTTGAAACGGAATCACACAATTCCTTAAAGTCCGACTTCGTTAAAAAGGGCCATATCAGCTTTGAAGTTCGCAACTTGATTCTCAACCCGATCGACCTGACTGCCGCCATGCTGGCGCGCTGCGGCGGGCGTACCAAGTTTTTCGGCAATCACCGTGCTTTTCTCGCCTCTCAGGCAAACTGGATGCAGACTTTTCAGTCTTCTTCTCCAGAAGTCATGCAATCATTGAACGAGGGCACGGTCCCCGAACGGTTGAAGAAAATCGCCAAGGCGGCGGACTTTTACGGCCTGATGAAAAAGCGCGGCTATTCTAAGGGACAAGTCAATGCTTGCCTGGCCGACCAATCGACACAGGACAAAATTTTGGCAATGACCAAATATGCGACCGGAACGCTGAAACTTACCGGCACACCCAGTTTCACGCTCAACGACCAACCCATTGAAAAAGTCCATAACTGGACACGTTTGCGCCCCGCATTATTAGCGCTTCCGGAATAAATATCGAATCCCATAGGAATAACAGGAAACTATCTATGTCTAAATCACTCACTCTCGCACCGATCGCTCTGGCACTCGCGCTAACCGGCTGTGGCGGCGCAGCAGAAACCGAAGACGGCGCTACATCAGGCGATACTATTGAGACAGTAGCAGCGCCGGAAGGTCAGCAATGGTCAACCACGGTCTCGCAAACCGAAGCGGGCGGCTATGTGATGGGCAATCCCGATGCACCAATTAAGCTGGTCGAATATATGTCGATTACCTGCGGGGTTTGCGCCACCTTCGGAGAGGCCGCATTTACCAGTATCCGCGACGATTATGTTGAGTCCGGTCGGGTAAGTTTTGAGATCCGGAATTTCGTCCGCGATCCATTGGACCTGACCGCAGCCATATTGTCTCGCTGTGGCGGCGAGGGGCCCTATTTTGCGCTGACCAAACAAGCCTTGAGCAATCAGGCGCCGATGTTTGAAAAAGCACAAGGCATGGGTGAAGCCAATTATAATAGCATTTTGCAATCAGCGCCGAATGAGCGGTTCGTCAAACTGGCAGAAGAACTCGACCTGATAAGCTATTTTCAACAGCTTGGCGTTTCAGAAGATCAGGCCAAAGCCTGTTTGAGCGAAGAAGCAACGGCTGAAAAACTCATGGCCGACACACAGGCGGCTGTGAAAGATTTTGATGTTCAGGGGACACCGACCTTCCTGATCAACGGTCAGAAAATCGATGGCACGAGCTGGAATGTGGTGGAAACCAAATTGAAAGAAGCTGGCGCGCGGTAAGCGTCTGCTATCGCTTTGGGGGAGCGAGCAATGCAAAGGATGGATAACATTCAAGTGGGGCAACCTGCGTGCAAATAAAGAAGCTCAAACTTTCGGGCTTCAAGAGCTTTGTCGATCCCACCGAGCTGCGCATTGAAAAAGGGCTGACCGGTGTGGTCGGCCCTAATGGCTGCGGCAAATCCAACCTTCTGGAAGCCATCCGCTGGGTCATGGGCGAAAGTTCTGCAAAATCGATGCGCGGCGGCGGCATGGAAGATGTGATCTTTGCCGGAACGCAGGATCGCCCGGAACGGCAATTTGCCGAAGTGGCCCTCCACGCTGAGCGGGAAACCGATGATGTGTCCTCGCTCCATGTTGGCGACAATGACAGTGAGCTCGAAATTGTCCGGCGCATTGAACGCGGTGCCGGCAGCGCTTATCGTGCCAATGGCACCGATGTCCGCGCTAAAGATGTTGCACTGATCTTCGCCGATGCAGCGACCGGTGCGCATAGTCCCGCCTTGGTCAGTCAGGGCAAGATTAGCAATGTGATTTCGTCCAAGCCGACCGACCGGCGCGAAATGCTGGAAGAAGCGGCTGGTATTTCGGGGCTGCATGTCCGCCGCAAAGATGCCGAGCAGAAATTGCGGGCAGCGGAGAAAAACCTCGCGCGGCTCGACGATATTCTTGGCGATATGGAACAGCGCGCCTCTGCCTTGCGGCGTCAGGCGAAACAGGCGGAACGCTACAAGAAACTAAGCGGACAAATCACTACCGTCGAAGCGCGTTTGATCTTCGCTCGCTGGAAAGAGGCGGCAGCGGCGGCTGATGCCGCCAAGGCCGAAGCGGAAGCGGCAGAAACCAAAGTCAACGCCGCGCAAAATGCCCAACAATCGGCAGTGAAGGCACAGAATGAAAGCGCCAAGACCCTTGGCCTATTGCGCGCCGACCTCACAAGAGCACGCGAAGAGGCAAGCGAGTCCAGCCACCGGCTGTTGTCGCTAACCAACGAGCGCGATAACCTGAAATCGCGGCTTTTGGATTTGCAGGCACAAGCACAGCGGATCAAAGATGACAACGCGCGCGAGGATCAATTGACCCGCGATGCGATGGAGGCTTTGTCGCGGCTGGAAGATGATGACAAAAGGCTCACCGCTGAGCTGACTCAATTGGAGGCAGAACGCCCTGAGCTCGAAAAACAGGCGGAAAAAGCTGAACGCGCCGCGAGTGATAGCGAAGTGGAACTCGCCAAGGCCGTGGCTGAGGAAGCGCGGATTCAAGCTGAAATCAAGGTGGCTGACGCAGCCCTGGAAGCTGCCCAGGTTCGTCATGGCCGCTTGGCTCTCGAGTTGGAACGACTGGCAGAAGAACGTGCCGAAATGGGTGATGAGGCAGAGCTTAAAACCGCTCTTACCGAAGCGGTGGCTGCGCGCGAAGCCGCCCAGAAACAAGCAGATAGCAGCGGGTCGCAAATCGCAGCACTGGAGGCCCAACGACTGGCGGCCAGCGAAGCGCGTGATGCCGCGGAATCCACCCTTGCAACCATGAAAGCTGAATTGGCCGGCCTCTCTTCCGAACATGGCGCTCTGGAACGGGAACTTTCCAAGGGCGAGAGCGATCATAAAGCTATTGATCAGGTCAAGGCAGCGCCCGGTTATGAACGCGCTTTGGCGGCGGCCTTGGGAGATGATTTGCTCGCATCGATTGGTGAGGAGGGCGATCGCTTCTGGGGCGGCGGCAGCACACTTGCCGCCGGCAAAGCACCTACTGACACCGAAACACTACTGGATCATGTCGAAGCGCCGAAGGAACTCAGCAGCCGCCTGTCACAGATTTTTGTGGCCGACAGCGATGCGAACCAAACACTCGCCGTTGGCCAAAGACTGGTTACCAAATCAGGAGCCCTGCGCCGCTGGGATGGATTTGTCGCGCGCGATGATGGCAGCGCCAGTGCGGAACGGCTTGTACGCGCCAATCGCCTGACCGAATTGACGGGTCTGCTGGGCCCAGCCGAGGCGAAAGTTACTGCCGCCGAAACAACCCTGCACAGCCAACAAGAGGCCATTGCCGCAGCGGAACAGCAGCTTGCAGACGCGCGCATCGCCCGCCGCGAGGCAGAAGATTTATTGCGGCAAGCGCTGCGTGAAGCGGATCAGGCCGAAGAGGCATTGGGCTGGCTGCAAAAACGTACCGCCAGCCTGTCAGAGCGGGAAGCAGCCCTGAAAGAAGAGGCGGCAACCGCTCAGACGGAACTGCAAGCCGCGCAGAAAGAACGCACCGGTCAACCCGATGGAGCCGCGCAGGAAAGTGCACGCGCGGCCTTGCAGGACCAACGCGATACGGCGAGGCAACAGGTCATGTCCTCGCAAGCCGCTTTGTCCGGACTCGACCAGAAGCTGGCGCAGGTAAAAGAACAGAAAGCCGTCGCTGGCGCGCAAATTAAGTCCTGGCAGGACCGGTCCAGCGAAGCCGCGACCCGCATGGCGGAGATGAGCAAGCGCGGCGCAGCGATTGAGGCGGAGGTCGAAAAGCTCGCTGACCGCCCACGCGTTATCGAAGTGGAAGTGGTCAAGCTGCAAGACCAGCAGGATGCGCTTAACGCTATTGTCTCCGACAAAAGCACAGCCCAGCAAGCCGCCGAATTGGCCCAGCGCGACCATGAAGACACGTTAAACGCCACTAGCGAAGCGTTGAGCCAAGCCCGCGAAGAACGCGCCGGCGCCAAAGCTCGCGCTGAAAATCAGGATTTGCGCCGGGTGGAAATGGGCCGCATTTCTGGTGAGAAATTTGAATGTCCGCCGCAATTGCTGTCTGAAAAATGCGAATTTGACGAAGCAACGGTGGGTGAAGCCGGGCTGGAATCAGCCGAACTGGAACGGCTAACGCTGAGCCGCGAACGCATTGGCCCAGTTAATCTGGTCGCGGCAGACGAGCTGGAGGAGCTGGAGACCGAGTGGGAGAAATCCACCAAGGAAAGCAGTGAACTCAACGAAGCGATCAACCAGCTACGCGGATCCATCGGAAGCCTCAACCGCGAAGGGCGGCAAAGGCTACTCGCGGCGTTTGAAGAGGTTGACCAGCATTTCCAGCGCCTGTTCACGACATTATTTGACGGCGGCAAGGCGCATCTTGAACTGGTCGATAGCGATGATCCGCTGGAAGCCGGTCTGGAAATTATGGCCCAGCCGCCGGGCAAGAAGTTGACCTCGCTGACCTTGCTGTCGGGCGGAGAGCAAGCATTGACCGCGGTCGCGCTGATCTTTGGGCTTTTCCTGACCAACCCCGCACCAATCTGCGTCCTTGATGAGGTCGATGCGCCGCTGGATGATGCGAATATCGAGCGTTTCTGCGACTTGCTCGACAAGATGGTCGCGGAAACCAACACCCGCTATCTAATCGTGACCCATAATGCCGTGACGATGAGCCGCATGCACCGGCTATTCGGTGTGACGATGATCGAACGCGGGATTTCGCAGCTGGTATCGGTGGATCTGGATGCCGCAGAAGAGTTGTTGGCGGCGGAGTGAGGGCGGCGCGGCGTCCGCTTTGGGCGCAAAAGCGGACATTGGCGTTTCGGTAATTTTTGGGATACTAGGATCATTCTTCAGCTATTCACCGAACGCGGACACTAGAGTACAAACAAAAACCCCACCGGATATTCTCCAGCGGGGCTTCCGGGTTAAGTTGTTGTTTTGTGCTTAAGCGTAGCTGACTTTGGCGGTCGCTTTGTGCTGACGACGCATTGGGCCGCCAACCGCAACAAAGCCGAAGATAATAAGCGCCTATGTCGCACGCTCAGAAATAGCAGCGATTTTTGAGATCGGGATGAAACCGGGCCTTGATTCCTAAGCAATACTTTCGCCCAAATCGTGCCAATTGTGGACGGATTATGGCGGCCGGGTCTTTTGGCTAGCACCACCGAGCACTTTCTGTTAACGAATTTTTAATGGTGTCGCAGCTGCCAAGAGAGGTGTCCTAACGCTCTTGGATGTTCAACAAAGGGACTGGGGTATTTTTATGAAAAAGATTTTATTGGCTCTCGCAGCCACAAGTATTTTTGTCACACCGGCGCAAGCCTTGGTTGTGGTCAGCGGTAGCGGCACTTTGACCGATTCCGATCCGACACATAATCCACGAATCAATCGTGACGGTGTAGTCAGCACATGGGCCGCACCCAAGACATTTCCGGGCACGTTCGGCAGCGGCGACTTTGCCTATGATACGATTAACGGCACGTTTGGCGCAAATGCGTTTCAGGATATTTTCTATCAAATCACTTATACCAATGACAGTGTAAATGATGGTCAGCCGCACTCTACGGCCTATGCCAATCTGTTCAACCCATTGGATCTGAGTGAAAATTACCTTGGCGACAGTGGATCTTCACCCCTTCTCGGCGAGACTTTAAGCTATCAGGTTATTGTATCTGCGGGCAATGAGCTGCTGGTCAATTTTTCTCAGAATTTTGGCGGTGCTCTTCCATCTGAATATTCCTACACAATCGAAGCGTTTTCGGATGCCAATGGCGGGGAAATGTTTGCCGCTGTTCCTGAACCAACCACATGGGCGTTCATGATTTTTGGCTTTGGCGCCATTGGCGGTGCGCTTCGTCGCAACCGCAAAACGAATGTGAAAGTCAGCTACGCTTAAGCACAAAACAACAATTTAACCCAAACCCCTGTCAGAGCAATCTGGCGGGGCTTTTTGTTTATGTGCTAGTGTCCGCTTTCGGCATATAGCGGACATTAGATAGACTAATAATATCCATCAATCCTCCATTACCAACCGCGGCCCCGGCCCTTTTAATCCCGCCCGATCCTCTGGATTATAGAGCTGACATTTCTTCAAGCTCAAACAACCGCAACCAATGCACCCATCCAATCGGTCGCGCGTCCGCTCCAGTTCCGCAATTCGCGCACCAATCACTTTACGCATCGCTTTGCTTATCCGGGTCCAGTCGGCCTGTGTAGGCGTACGGCCGTGCGGGAGGCTCGCCAGCTGGCGTTCAATCTCTCCGATAGTCAGCCCCAATTGTTGCGCGATCAGGACGAAGGACAATCGCCTTATGTCAGACCGCAAAAAACGACGCTGCCCACCGCTGGAACGAAAGGGTTCAACTAGACCTTTTTCCTCATAGAACCGGATAGCAGAGACTGACAGGCCGGTGCGCTTAGCCAAGGTGCCTATGGTCAGGGATTTGGTTTCAGGCATGAAATTACCTTTCAAAACAATCATCAAAATAATCTCTTGACCTCAACTTAGCTTGAGGTTGTACGAATCGCAAGGAGAGGCAGAAAATCTCTTTTGGTCTGGAAGAACGTCGGGGTAGCCGGCGGACCTATGTCGGACCCGAGGCAACCAATCTGTCCAACCATTTATGCGAAGGGTCAAGATTGTGAAGCTAAACCAGGTTACTGTCGGATGCGTTGATTATGATGCTTCCGTCCAATTTTATCGGACGCTTGGTCTCGTCCAGATCGTCGACTCTCCTCCCCATTATGCGCGTTTTGAAACAGCATCTGGTGAGACATTCTCTATTCACGCGGTGGACAAAGTCTTCGAACCAGCCGGGATGATATATTTCGAAACCGACTCACTGGATGATGATGTTTCGGCTCTCGAGGCCAAAGGCATCATCTTCGATGCTCCACCCACTGATCAAAACTGGGGCTGGCGAGAGGCGCGGCTAAGCGATCCGGCGGGCAATGCCCTGTGCCTCTTTTACGGCGGCGACAATCGCCGTTTCCCGCCATGGCGAATTTCAAACAGCAACCAAGGAAAAGGATATGAAAAATGACAAAAGCAGCTCTGGAACATGTGAACATGACGGTCAGCGACCCGCAGCGGTCCGCCGCCCTAATGCACGACCTATTTGGATGGCATATCCGGTGGGAGGGGCCATCAATGTTGGGTGGCCACACGATCCACGTTGGGACGAATGATCAATATCTCGCGCTCTATACCAATGAGGATGTGAAGGCTGCCGATCCAAGCTTTCGCAAGGGCGAGCCGATGAACCATGTCGCAATGACCGTCGATGATCTCGACGCCGTCGAGGCGAAGGTTGTCGCGGCGGGGCTAAAACCCTTTGGTCATGATGATTATGATCCGGGTCGGCGGTTCTACTTTTTCGACTGGAACGGGATTGAGTTCGAGATTGTGAGTTACCCGTAAGGCAATCGATTTTCCATATTAGGTCAAATGCGGTAACCTCCTCTCCCATCCGTACGAATGGGAAGACGGAGGTACCGCAACCATGACCTATAAATTTCTCGATATGCTCACCACCGACGGTGTTCGCGACGCCCAATCCGAAAATGGTGCGCGCGAGCAGTGGGAGGATTTTTCCGGCGACCGCCGCTTTGATCATTTCGATGAACGGGCGGCGGCCTTCATTGCCGCGCGGGACAGCTTTTATATGGCCAGTGTTTCAGAAAATGGCTGGCCCTATGTCCAACATCGCGGCGGTCCGCCAGGGTTCCTGAAAGTGCTGGACGACACAACGCTCGGTTTTGCTGATTTTCAAGGGAATAGACAGTATATCAGCCTTGGCAACGTGAAGGCCGACCACCGGGTAGCATTGTTCATGGTCGACTATCCGCGGCGCAAGCGATTGAAATTGCTGGCGCATATGACAGTGCACAAGCTGGACGATAATCCCGACTTGGCCCGGCGGATTATCGATTCCGGCTATCAGGGCCAGCCCGAACGGCTGATGACCCTGTCGCTGGAATCTTACGACTGGAATTGCCCGCAACATATTGTGCCGCGCTATACCAAGGAGATGGTCGACCTTGCCGCCAAGCCGCTGCAAGACGAAATCGCCCGACTGACGGCAGAAAATGAAAAGCTACGGGCAAAGTTAGACAGCTAGACCGGAGCGCTGCCCAAGCTTCGTCATCCTGAAACGAGTTCAGGATGACGAAATATGAGTCGTTATGATGCCCTATAAGCTCGGGTTTACCAGCACCTTCTCGCCAGTTGCCTTCTTCTCATAACCTTTGGCAATTTCTGGATTGATCATATCAAGCAGCGAAATCTCACTTGAATATTCGCTGTTGAATATGCCGTTGCGCTCTTCGACGGAATACATGCGCATTTCCATCATGCGTTCCATGCCGACCTGCTCGAGATGCGGGGTGAGCAGCCAGCCGCCAACGCCCCAATAGAGACCCAGTCCGCCACCCAAAATGGTTTCACCGGTATCAAGGCGGCCATAGATATAAACCTGCTTGTGCACGGTAGACCCATAGACGCTGAACTCCGCGCCTCGTTTTGCGGCCGCCTGTTCCATCGCCGTAAGGATATAGCTAGCCAGCTTACCACCGCCAATGGCGTCAAAGCCCAAGGTCGCTCCGGTTTCCGCCAGCGCATCGACAAGGCTCGGCATGAAATCATCCTTGGTGCTGTCCAACACATGGGTGACGCCGAGATCGGTGAGGATTTTCTTCTGCGCATCCGACCGCACGATCGCAACGAGTGGGATATTGTCCTTCACGCATAATTTCGCGAGCATCTGACCGAGATTGGACGCTGCTGCTGTGTGCACCAGACCTTCATGGCCTTCGGCTTTCATGGTATTGATAAAACCCTGCGCAGTCATTGGATTGACGAATAGTGACGCGCCTTCTTTGGCGGCTGCGCCTTCAGGAAGCGGGACACACATCATCGCTGGCATCACCCGGTGGGTACGATACATTTCACCGCCGACTATGGTAACCGTCTTGCCGAGCAATGCTTGCGCCGCGTCCGATGCTCCGGCTGCTACAACCTTGCCCGCGCCTTCGTTACCTGCGGGCAGCTTCTTGCCCTTACGGCCTGCAAAAATACGCATCATCGCAGGATCAACATCAGCGACCAGCGCCGGATGACCGTCGACAGTTTCGGAGCGCACCGTGTCCATTTGCGCTGGGCTGAGCAACAATCCCAGGTCGGATGGATTAATCGGCACCGCTTCCATTTCGACGACCACTTGATGGTCTTCTAAGTCTGGCACGGCATAAGGCTCAATCGATAGAACGAGTTTTCCATCGTCGGTTACCGTGGTGAATAGTTGCTTTGCGTTGTCGATGCTCATTTGGGATTTCCTTATCTATATAGGGTTGGATTCAAAAACTCTTTGCGGCGTTGAGAGCGCTCATACGCTCAGTAATTTCGAAAAACTCTTCCACCGTTTCGTCGATAATCTGTTTGGCAGTTTTTACCTCGTCAATCAAACCGGATGATTGTCCAGCGAGACCAACGGCGGCCTCCATATCACCGCCAAAATAGACGTCTAATATGCCTTTGAATGTATCGGGCGGCATCAGTCCGTCTTCATAGATTTTCGCGGTGCGCTCTGTCTTTAGCGCTCGGATACAGGGCGTGGCTTTCTTGTTCAGGACGTAGGTACCAGTTTCCTTCGCATCCAATATCGCCTGCTTATAGTTGTGATGCACCGGGCTTTCGGCACTGGACACAAAACGTGTTCCCATCTGGACCGCTTCGGCGCCAAGCGCGAAGGCCGCCGCCATGCCTTTACCGTCCGCTATACCACCAGCTGCGACCATCGGTATGTCGGATTGGCGGCGAATGGCTTGGAGCAAAACCAAGGTCGAAACCTCTTCGGGATTTTTAAAACCGCCACCTTCTGCCCCTTCAACCACCAGACCGTCAATGCCAGCCTCCACGCATTTCATCGCGGCATCAACCGTTGGCACGGCATGATAGACGGTAATCCCGGCTTCTTTCAGCGGCCCGATAAATTTGGCTGGGCTCCCGGCAGACGTCGTCACAAACTTCACGCCCGAACCGCAAATATGGTCCAGAATAGCCGGATCTTTCAGAAACATGATCGGCAGGTTCACCCCAAACGGCGCATCAGTCAGATCGCTCATCTTGGCAATTTCCGCCAAGCAATTTTCCGTTTCACCGGATGATGTCTCGATAATACCCAAACCACCTGCATTGCAAACGGCAGACGCCAGTTGTGAGCGGGCAATCCAGCCCATCGGGGCCTGCACAATCGGATATTTCGCGCCGGTGTGCTCAAGAAAACGGTTCATATATTTATCTTTCGCTAAACAGAAATTGGTGGGTCAGCCCATCGGATAGAGAATGTCTTTTGTAACATTATCGACCGCCTTCATAACCTCGTCGCCGAGCACCAATTCACTGGCGGCAAATATGTCGGGCAGCTGGTCCGTATGAGTAGCTCCTACAATCGTGGAAGCAACAAAATCATGTTGCTTGGACCAGGCGGTAGCTAAGGTAACCGGCGCAATGCCTGCTTCTTCGGCGATAGCCATAAACCGCTTGGTCGACGCGATGCTTTTCTCGTTCACAAAGCGCTCCGCCATTTTAAACTGGCGCTCGCCTTCCATTGCGAGATAGGCCGAGAAACGCGCACCTTCCGGTTTCGCACCATCATTATATTTGCCGGACAGTACTCCTCCCGCAAGCGGCGAATAGGGAATCAGGCTCACGCCTTCTTTCTTACACACCTGCGCCAGTTCATCCTCGAACCGGCGGTTGTTCATGCTGAAATTATTCTGGATCGTGCAATAGCGGGTGACGCCGAGGCGTTCAGAGGCTTCCAACGATTTCATCAGGCCCCAACTGGTTTCGTTAGAGCAGCCGATGGCACGTATTTTCCCCGCACGAATTTGATCATCAAGCACTTCCATCGTCTCGTCATAGGCAGTGCCATGATCGGGCCAGTGCGTTTGATAAAGATCGATATAGTCGGTACCTAGTCGCTTGAGGCTGTCATCCAGCGCCTTCACAATATTATGGCGATCCAGCGCGGTATTGCCCTGGCGCACAGCTGCTTGAAACCAGCCACCGCTTGGACCGGCGACCTTACTTGCCAGTATAATCGAATCGCGGTCCTTGTCTTTTAGCCAGCGGCCGACAATTTCTTCGGTCCGTCCGGAATATTCGAGCTTGGGCGGCACCGGATAGATTTCAGCGGTATCGAAGAAGTTTATCCCGGCATCCAGCGATTGATCCATGATCTTGTGCGACATGGCTTCATCCGCACCAGTGCCGAAAGTCATGGTGCCCATGCAGATATCGGACACATGCAGGGCGCTCTTACCAAGACGGCGTCGTTTCATTCAGGCTCTCCGGGAATTTTTTCCGATTTAACTATGCAATTAAGGATGCCAGAATTTGCATAGGTTGCAAGTGGCAATGTAATTAATTTTGAAACCGTCCCGTATCTATCCGGCTTGCCCCAATACCAGACAGGCAAGAAACATCAGGAAACCGGCAAAGCGGTTAGAACGAAATTTGGCAAGTGCGTCTTCCCCATCACTACCGTCCAACGTACCGACCTGCCAAAACAAATGGAGAGCGAGTGGAGCTAGAGCGGCCAGACCCAATATTTGCGGGCGCACGATCCAAAAGGCCGCCGCCCAGTTAGCTAATGCCAATCCATAAAAGACGAGCACACCAAAACGGACATTGTCGCCAAGCCGCAGCGCGCTCGACCGAATACCAACCAGCGCATCATCCTCCCGATCCTGCAACGCGTAGATGGTATCAAAGCCGATCACCCAGAATATCGATCCGGCGTAAAGTAACAGCATCGCGGTCGAAAATTCCGGTGTTATGGTGAGCCATCCGACCAGCGCTCCCCATGAAAAGACCATGCCGAGCCAAGCCTGCGGCCACCAGGTTATACGCTTCATAAATGGATAGGCGGCGACCAATGCCAAGCTGCCTAACGCCAAGAGCTTTGCCATCAGATTCAGTTGAAGCCAAACCACTAGACCGATCGTACAAAGTAAACCGAGCCAAACCCAAGCCGCTTTGAGCGATACTGCACCACTGGCAAGCGGCCTTGAACGCGTGCGCTCGACTTTCTTGTCGAGATCACGATCGACAATGTCATTATAGACACAGCCGGCGCCGCGCATCGCTACAGATCCCAGCAATAACCAAAGGACCAAGTCCCAACGCAGCACGGCTCCGCCGGCTAAGGCCACGCCCCAAGCACACGGCCAGAAGAGCAGCCACCACCCAATCGGTCTGTCGAGACGGGCAAGCAGCGCATAGGGGCGCGCCGCTGCGGGCAGCAGCCCCATCAGGCCGCGATATTCGGTGTCGGGAACGATTTCCGGTTGGGTTGACATAATGGCTCTATAGATCGACTTAGAACCTTCGTCATGCTGAACTTGCAACAACATGACAGCATGGAGTTTTCGCAATATGCCTGCCACACCTGCCTATCCACCACGCAGCGCCCCGCGTCTCTATGTCGATACCGAACTGAGCGAAGGTGCAGAAATCCGGCTGGATGGCAGCCACGCCCATTATCTCCTTAAGGTCATGCGCATCAAGCAGGGCCAACCGGTAAAGCTGTTTGATGACAGGACAGGCGAATATCTGGCGCATGTCACCATGCTCGGCAAACGTGACTTGATATTGCTGATCGACGGAAAAACGCGGGAGCGGGAAAATGTGCCCGATCTCTGGCTGCTGGCCGCCCCGATCAAGAAAGATCGCTATAATTGGATAGCCGAGAAAGCTACGGAATTGGGTGTCGCGAAAATGATCCCGGTACAGACCGAGCGAACCCAGAATGTACAGATCAAAGCTGACAAAATGGGCGCGCACATGATCGAGGCGGCTGAACAATGCGAGCGCACGGCGCTTCCGGTGCTGGACGGATTGATCAAACTCGTTGCTTTACTCCAAAATTGGCCGACGGATCGCCACCTATTTTTCGCTGATGAACGCATATATGAGAGCGGAGAAGGCAGCTTCCGCAAGGCTTTGGTGGCAAATGATGGCCCCGCCGCGATATTAATTGGCCCGGAAGGTGGATTTTCCGATGCCGAGAATGAAGCTATCCGCGCCCTGCCCCAATCCGTCCCGGTATCGCTTGGCCCTCGCATATTGCGGGCCGATACAGCAGCAGTTGCAGCGATCAGCCTGTGGATGGCCGGACGCGGTGACTGGAGCTGACCCACATCTCAAAACTCTTCTGAATCAGAGATTTAATCGCAGCATCCAATCATTGTAAAATCTCGTTAACCGCGCTTGGTAGTCGAAATTTTTACTAAATATTTAGGCTATTTGTCTAATGCCACGCCATGAACGTGGGGATAGTATCTCAGGGATCCGACCAATGCAGCCTGCGCCTAAGGATAGCGCAGACATTGCTGTGCGCCCTTGCGGCGGTTTTCCTGTTGCTTAGTCCGACCAACGCCATGGCACAGACTTTTACCGCCGATTGGACCAATTTGGGACTTGGGAGCTTTCAAGGCGTGCCATCAGGAGCCTCGGTAACAGCTGGTCCTCGGACCGTTACAATCACGCATCAGCAAATTACTGACGGTGGCCCGTTTACCAACAACTACGGCACCGAAATGGTCAATTATTTCAACGGAACCATTGGATCGCAAACCGGCACACTGCTCTACACAATGGACAATGATACATTTGATCCGGACGATCGCTTCGAAACCATATATGCATTTGACGCCAGCGTGACCAATCTGGCGTTCGTTCTTGATCATGTCGACCGTGCCGGAAACCCGCACCATGATGGCGTTACAATCGAATATGATACGGGCGGCGGTACATGGCTGAATATTCGCAGCGTACCGGCAACATTCTCTCTGGGAAGCGTTGTGGGCACAACCACATTGTCCGGCGTACAGGGATTCCATGGCACCGGGTCTGCAGGCAATCAGTTCGGCACCAACGGTAATATCTCTGTCGATTTCGGGGCGACTTCGGTGCAGCGTGTTCGTATAACCTATCATTTTGGACAAAATGAGCCTGGCGACCCGTCGGGGCCCACCCAATATATGGGCTTGTCCGATTTCACCTTTCAAGCAGCTGGTACGCCCCTGTCGGATTTATCACTGACAAAGACGGTGAGCAACACAGCACCAGTCACTGGAAGCACGATAAATTATACCCTAAACCTGACAAATGGCGGACCAGTCGCCGAAACGAATGTACAGGTCGAAGATATTTTACCGGCTGGTTTTAGTTTCACTGGCTCGTCGGGCTTTGGATCCTATTCCACCGGCACCAACTTGTGGACTGTTCCGAGCATTGCTTCGGGCCAGACAAGGTCGATCACCCTTACCGGAACAGTGACGGCACCAGCGGGTGTTACGATCACAAATTTTGCGGAAGTTTTCTCGCAAACCAATTTTGATACGGATAGTACCCCCGGCAATGGGAGCACCAATGAGGATGACGATGACAGCGCCAGCTTCACCGTGCAGGGTACACGCACCGCTGGCACAGCTCCGAACTTCAATTCTATTTGCCCGATCGTCAATCAAACCTTATTCGATTGGAACGCAGCAGGGGTCACCTGGGCATCAGGCACTCTCAACAATAGCTATACCGTTGCCAATATTGGAATCATAAACTTCGCGCTAAGCAATACCGGCGGGACATATGATGACGGTTCGCCCGAAGACAACAACAACAATACCGGCGGATTGGCGGCGACGGAACAATCGCTCTATCAAAACCTGCAATTTGACAATCGGTCGCAAGTGGCGACAACCGTGCTTACTCTGCCGACAGCGGTTCCCAGCTTACAGTTTACCGTTTTCGACATCGACTTTGCCGCCAATGATTTCGCCGATAAACTGACCGTAACAGGCAGCTTTAATGGCACCACCGTATTGCCAACATTGACCAATGGCGTCGTCAACTATGTCGTCGGAAATGTAGCGATTGGTGACGGTGGGTCCAATTCAGACTCCGCCAATGGTAATGTCGTGGTCACCTTCTCGTCCCCGGTAGATACGATTACGATTGAATATGGCAATGCGGCCACAGCGCCCGCCAATCCCGATGGTCAGGCAATATCCATTCACGATATCAATTTCTGCAATCCGGCAACGACGCTTAGCGTAACCAAGATCAGCAGCGTTATCAGCGATCCCGTCAACGGCGCTACCGACCCGAAATCCATTCCCGGTGCCACCATTCAATATTGCATTTTGATTTCCAACGCCGGCAGTGCGACAGCTTCGTCGATTAGCGCGACAGATAATATTCCCGGCAATGTGACATATACGGCGGCTTCCATGCAAAGCGGCAGTAATTGTGGATCGGCAGCGACCGCCGAGGATGATGACGCAACCGGCGCAGATGAAAGCGACCCCTTTGGTGCTTCAATCAGCGGAACTACCCTAACGGCCACAGCAGCCTCTTTGGGGCCAGCCGAGGCCTTCGCACTCACCTTTCAAGTCACGGTTGACTAAACGCCCCGTTTTAGACGCATCAACGCCTGATCTAGGGACGACAGGAAATTTGAACGATCCGCTTTGGTGAAAGGCGGCGGCCCGCCGATATTCTCGGTTCCCATCCCTGCCCGCAAATCGGCCATAATCGCCCGCGTCGCCACCGCAGAACCGATAGAGTCGGCGGTAAATGGCTTACCATTGGAAGCAATAACCACCGATCCAGCCTTTATGCAGCGATCTGCCAACAAAATATCCGATGTAATCACAACCGTTTTTGCTGATGCGCGCTCAGCAATATAGTCATCCGCCGCATCAAATGCGTCGCTTACCACCACACGGCTGATTAGCGGATGCTGAGGCACGCGAAAATGACTGTTGCTGACAATTATTACTGGCACCTCAAGGCGATAAGCGACCTTGTAAATTTCATCCTTTACCGGGCAGGCATCAGCATCAACATATATCTGGATAGCATCAGTCATAAGGCGGCTTAGTCGGCCTTCGGTCCTCGATCTTTTTGGCCTTCAAAGGGACGCTTACCGCGATGCGGCTTTTTCTTCTTGCCGCCAAAATTGTCCTTGGGGCCAGATTTGCGGTCCCCTTTAAAGTCGGACTTCTTTTTAAAGCCATCGCCAAATTCGCGCTTGCCGCCAGCTTCACTTCCACCTTCACGATCTCCCGCCGGTTTGCGCTTCACATAAGGCTTGCCGCCGTCATCCGACTTGTTGCCATATTTCTTCTTGCCGCCAAAGTCGCGGCCCTCTGATTTTCCGCCGCCACCTTTACGGTCACCGAATTTCTTCGCGCCAAATTTCTTGCCGCCAAACTTCTTGCTGGCATTGCTATAATCCCGGCCACCGCCGCCAGCATTGTCCCGGCGTCCGCCTTTGCGATTGCGTTTCGCCGCATCGCGTGGCGTGCCTTCAAACTGAGTGATGTTGATATCATCGGTATCGTCACCACCAGTTTCGCGTTTCTCCGCAATCGCTTTGGTAAATTTATCAACCACCCGGCGCGGAATTTCGAATAACGTGTCATCACCGTTGATCCGGATCGCGCCAATTTCGTTTTTCGTAATATGGCCGCGGCGACAGAGTACCGGCAAAATCCAACGGGCATCGGCGCGCTGATTATGCCCGACATTCATTTTGAACCAGACGGTATCTTCAAATCCGGGGCGCGGTCCGCCAGGCGCAGGTTGTGACTGGGCACCACGGTCCAGCATCTGTTCCGGCGCCGGCATTTTGGCGCGATGGGATTGCACCAGCATCGCCGCGATTTCTTCGGCCGTTTTTTCCGCCATCAAGCGTTTGGCCAGTTCCAGATCATCTTCATCAATTTCAACGGGCTGAAGCAAGGTTTCAATCAGGCGTTCGGCATCATTTTTCCGGATATCTGCCCGTGTCGGTGCATCTTTCCATTCGGCGTTGATTTTCGCACCGCGCAACATGGATTCGACCCGTTTGCGCCGCTGATAGGGTACGATGATAACCGCCGTACCTTTTTTACCAGCCCGCCCCGTCCGTCCGGAACGATGCTGCAATGTCTCTGCATCACGGGGAATTTCAACATGAATTACCAGGCTAAGCGTCGGCAGATCAAGGCCGCGAGCCGCGACATCAGTTGCAACACAAACCCGGGCCCGTTTGCTACGCAGCGCCTGCATCGCCTGATTGCGTTCGGCCTGCGTATGTTCGCCGGATAGCGCCACGGCACTGAAACCCCGATCAACCAAACTTGTGTGAAGTCGGCGCACCGCCTCCCGCGTGCCGCAGAAGAGCATCGCTGATTCTGCTTCATGAAAACGCAAAAGGTTCACCACCGCATTTTCGGTATCAGCAGGTGCAACAGTTATCGCCTGATAGGCAATATCGCCATGACCGCGATCTTCACCAACGGTGGAAATTCGCATCGCATCATTTTGATAGCGTTTGGCCAGATTGATAATCGGCTTTGGTATGGTCGCTGAGAACAGCAACGTCCGGCGATCTTCGGCGGTTGCGTCCAATATTTCTTCGAGATCTTCACGGAAGCCCATATCGAGCATTTCATCCGCTTCATCGAGCACAGCAGCGCGCAGCTTGCTGAGGTCGAGCGCCCCGCGTTCGAGATGATCCCGCAAACGGCCCGGCGTTCCGACAATGACATGGGCACCGCGGCGCAGCGTCCGTCGTTCTTTCGACGCATCCATCCCGCCCACACAGGTTGCCATCTGAACGCCCGCCCCCTCATAGAGCCATTTGAGCTCGCGGCTAACCTGCAAAGCCAGTTCCCGTGTCGGAGCAATAACCAAGGCCAATGGCTCAACCAGAAAAGGGAACCGTCCATTGTCATCCAAAAGCTGCGGCGCCATCGCCAAACCAAAGGCGACTGTCTTTCCGGAACCTGTCTGAGCAGAAACGATAAGGTCACGGCCTTGGGTTTCCGGTTCCAACACGGCAGCCTGCACCGCCGTCGGTTTAGCATATTCGCGGTTTGCAAGCGCTTCAGCAAGAAGCGGTGATACTGAGGAGAAAGGCATGTTCAAATGTCCGTGGCAAAGATTGAAAGCCGCGCGGAAATGCCAATCGCCTGCGGTCGGTGATAATATATCGTTGGTTTAGAGGGTTTGTGCTGCGGCCCAACCGCTTGCCCAAGCCCATTGAAAATTATAGCCACCGAGCCAGCCGGTGACGTCTACGGCCTCGCCAATAGCATAGAGTCCAGGCATTTGCCTAGCTTCCATATTTTTGGACGATAATTCGGCCGTGCTGATACCGCCAGCAGTCACTTCCGCTTTGGCATAGCCCTCGGTTCCGTTGGGCATGAAGCGCCAGTTGGATAGACGCCGAGCGGCTTCTTCCAGCTTGCGATCGGCGAGATTACCAAGGTCTCCAGAAAGCGCGATCCGGTCCAGAAGGGTTTCAGACAGACGGGTTGGCAGATGCTCATTGATCGCCTTGGTCAGCGAAACACGCGGCTGCTCCCGCTTCAACTGGGTCAACCAATCCGGCTTGAGATCGGGCAGGAAATCGACGCTAACCGGCTCTCCGTGACGCCAATAGGATGACACCTGCAATATGGCCGGACCGGACAAACCTCTATGGGTGAACAACGCCGCTTCGCGAAAAGCAGTCTTGCCGCAACGCGCGACAATGGGCGCTGAAACGCCAGATAGCGAACGGAACAGGGTTTCTTCGCCCCCCAGAGTGAGCGGAACCAGCGCCGGGCGAGGTTCCACAACCTTCAGGCCAAATTGCCGGGCAATATCATAGGCAAAGCTTGTCGCACCCATTTTGGGTATCGAAGGCCCGCCAGTCGCGATCACCAGTGATGGGGCTGTCGCGGCTTCATTGCCATAATCGATATGATATGCGCCATCACTATGGCGGATATCGGTCACCGATTGCCCCAATGACAACGTAACTGCGTCTTCAGGGCACTCATCCATCAACATAGCAACGATTTGCTTTGCCGAGCCGTCACAAAATAGCTGGCCCAGAGTTTTTTCATGCCATGCGATGCCATAGCGGTTGACCAGCGCGATGAAATCTTGAGCCGTGTAACGGCTAAGGGCCGATTTGGCGAAATGCTTGTTAGCCGACAGATAGCGGTCCGGGGCTGTATTACTATTCGTGAAATTGCACCGCCCGCCACCGGAAATCAGGATTTTCTTACCGGGATCATCAGCATGATCGATAAGCAACACTTTCCGGCCTCGCTGGCCCGCAATAGCTGCACACATTAGGCCAGCACCGCCAGCGCCGAGGATAATTGCGTCATATTGGGTCGGGTTTTGGGGCATATCCAAAAGCCATTCTACGCCAACGCGAAGATTAGCAAACAATATTTACTGTGGGAACAATACTAACCGGCTGGTCGTTCTTAACTCCCGGTTTCCGTTGCGACCCTCTTGATCAAGAATTTCTTTGCAACAGACTATCGTCTCGCTGCCCCTTTCCTTTTACTCGCACCGTCGACGTGATACAGTTTTACTGCATCAACCAACCCGACCCGAACCAAATCATGTTCATAGACCGCCATATGCTCAGCAAACTTATCACCGGCCAGTGCACGACCGACCAGAGCGTTTCTTTGCGGAGGCTGCACTGAGACTGTGATCCTATTTTTTCCGGCGCGAACCGCCTTCGAAATGTCGACCAAAAACGGATGGGTCGATGCTCTTCCTGCAGCCTTGCCATTGACCGAGATGGTCGCAACACCCTCGACCCGCCCGAGGTCGATCAAGTAGCTTTGTTCAGCGCTCATCGGCTGGAGCACGAAATCGTTGCGATAAACGAGGGGACCAGCGGCATATTTCAAATCCTTATCATCCCGCAAGTCGATCATTCCGCCATCGATTTTTCTTTCGACATCACCGGCCTTCAAGGTCCACCGGTCTAGCACCTGCACGGTGGTGCTATCATCGCGAACCCATCGAGAAAGCGGCCTGCCGGTCTCTGTCAGTGTTTGCGATGTCGAAATCAGGAATACCGACTCTAACGACCCCAGAGCCAGAGGTAATCCGCCAGACCTATCACTATCCGCGCGCCAAACATGTCCGCCCATCGGGTCGAACCAATATCGGTTGAGACCATCATCGCCAACGACATGAACAACACTGGCAGCATCATCAAACGAGAGGTTAGTGAAAAAATCTAAGGTCTCCCGCGCGCCAATGGTGCGGCGGAAGCGGCGAACATTTTTGTTGCCGGTCATTGTCAACGATCCTGCAAGGTCATCAACCAGTTGGCTGTGCGTTGATGCCACCTGATTGCGGCTCAGCTTAGCAATGCGCATCCGCACGGCCTCATCAGCCCTCTTTGCATCCTTAAACCCGCTCTGTCGCGTGGGTATCTGGCCGGAAAAGCGAAGCTGAGTGCCTTGTTTTTCAAGCGACTCCAAAGCGTTGGCGGTTGAAAGCTCCATCTCATCGGTTTCGAAAACCACAACCGCTGCGATATCATTGTTTGAGACATTATCTGGGCCATTTCCCAAGCCACGCCCGTGCGTCTCCAGTGCGTGACTATTTGCCCAAGCCCAGGTCACACCGCGCCGGTCAAGTTCACGCGTCAATGCCGATGCCTTCGACAACCAAACCAATCGCGGATCAACTTTATCTTCCGGCACCTTGAGAAAGGGAAGATCGGTCAGGTCGATACCGGGCTTCTCGCGCGGCGGTCTTCCCGCATCGGGCATGTAGCCTTCAAACAGAAAATCATCGGTCACCCCGGGTGTCTCGTCAAAAAATGACGGAAAGCCAAGCCACGGATAATAGATAAAAACATCGACCTCTGGGCGTCCTGATTGCAGCAATTTCTGGGTTCGACTCAGATATGCATTCAATTGGGGTTGGGCATCCCACATGATGCTCCCTTGCCCGTAATTCTCACTGAAGTGGCTAAAATTGCCGGGTCCTGAAAACGGATGCCACGGTATATCGCCGAATAGATCCTTATATGGCTGACTTTTTAAACCATAGGGTATGCCGTGGTAAATGATCTGGTTCACGCCTGATGCGAATAGCAAGTCAGCCGCAGCCTTCACTTGTCGTGGGGCAATGGTATAGTCGCGTTCAATCCAGACAAAAGATTCTGCCGTAATCAAAGGGCGATCATATAGAGCGCCTGCCGACGCGGCCATCTTCATAAATGCGGTCGATCCGCCAGCGTAAAGCTGTTCTATTTCCGGGATATGGTTGGCTCCCAGCGCCCGGATCACGTCGAGGTCCATACCATAGCTTTGCCCGCGTGAATGCAGGCCCCGCGCCTCTGCCCAAGTTGCCGATGTTTGTAAAAATCGCTCGACGACCAAGTCAGACAAGGTCTGCTGATAGTCATGCCGAACGCGCTCGTCTGTATCCGAAAGTGTGTATCTTGGGGTCGCCTCAATATGGGCTACATCCCGCAGGAAGAAATTATCAGCCACATCAAGGAGCACGGCCGGAAGATGGGGCCGCAGGTCATATCCCCGGCGTTTCTCGAACTCCGCGAGAATATCATGAGCCGCCAGGCGGTCGACCTTGAATTCCAGACTGTCGTTGAAAAACCCCTTAAACGCTTTGCCATAATGATCTTGCAAACCCGTACGGTTTCCGAACGCCCAGTTATAATGTCCGACAACCTGATCACGCCGAAAATGATCAAGGACGAAACCGGGAGTGTTATGCGCTCCCAAAGTCGGCGCCTCGCCAGAAGGTAATATATAGGTTGCGACGATGGTCCAGTCTCCGGCGGGTGCATCCCATTCGACAAGATTGCCGGTGACATGGTCATCGAGAACTATCGCGGTCTCACTATCGAGCGTGATAGTGTCGGTCACGTCCAAGGGATTATCGGAATGCTGACCGCCGGTTCGCCGCATTGCTACCGCGCTCAAAAAAGTCGCTTGATCACTCGGAAAGTCGGCTACCTCCAGTCCGAAGAAAACCTCAGCAAGACCAAGAAGGTAAGCATTAAGACCCACTTCGGGCCTCGGCAGGCTTGAGCGGACAGTTTGCCCGCCCTTCACATCCAAATGCCCGCTGGCCAGACTGTGCAAACCGTCCTCAAGCAAGACTTGCGGACCACCCGCAGGCCAGCCGCTCAGGTGGTTCAGATACACTTCCATCCCAATCCGTTCCGCACAGGCCATAGTATCCGACAAAATGTTATAATAATCATCTTTCGCAAACGAGTTAATCTTCATGCGGACGGCTTCGTCTTCGATCGGTTCAAGGCCAATGTTGAAAGACTGGATTTCTACACCGCCGATTCCGCGAGCATCCATCAAGCGCAGTTCCTCGCACGCTTGCTCGGCGTCAACATCCCCTCCCGGCCACCACCATCGAGCCCAGGGGCGGGTAGCTGGGTCAATTGCCGCTAAGGTCTGCAAGTCAAGCCGATGGGGGCGGAGCGGCGTGTATTCAACATCAGCCGGTGCCGGTTCGCCAGCATAGGTACTGATACTAGGGACGCCTTCCATCGCTATTGGCGGTTCCCACGCATCACTGAGGGCGCTTTGCAAATATGCGTAACCACCAATTGCGGCAATCGTTAGTAAGCCAACGAGCGCCAGCGTGGTATAACCACCCCATTTCAACAAACGTTTCATCGACGCTCCTCCATCAAGAGAGATTGAGATATAGGAAACATTGCGCGGATCTTACGCAGCAAATCGATCGTTGGCGGCGCTCGCAGCATAGTCGGACAAGAGGTCATTCATGCGATCTTCGACCGCGGTCATTAACTCCGGATGCGTGAATATATGGAAACGATTGGCCTCAATAGAATCCGCTGTCCAGTCCGCGACAACGGCGGGATCCAGGCCGCTTTCGACAAGTGTCTTAAAGGTATCCGGCTCGTCGCCAGCGGCTTCCTTGTCAGCCGAAGGACGGTTCGCGCCGCTATTGTGTATGTTGGTACGCACAAAAGCCGGGCTGAGAACGCTGACGCCGATATTGTGCATTGCCAATTCCAGCTTGAGGCATTCTGAATAACCTACCACAGCAAATTTTGTCGCCGAATAAGGCGACATGTAAGGCGCCGCTATATGTCCCGCTATCGATGCGGTGTTGATGATGTGCCCACCGGTCTTCTGACTCTGAATAATCGGCACAAACGTCTCAACACCATGAACTACCCCCATGAGATTAACGTCGATCGCCCAGCGCCAATCTTCAACGGATATCTCTCCGGCAACACCGCCAGCGCCGACACCGGCATTGTTGAAAAGCAGATGGACTTCGCCATAGGCTGACAAAGTGGTCGCGGCGGCCTGTTCAACGCTGGAGAGATTGGCGACATCACATAAAATTGCGGTCGCCTGTGAGCCGAATTCGCTTTGCACCGCAGCCAGCGCATGCTCGTCAGTATCTGCAATCGCAACCCGCGCACCTCGAGACATCAACGTCTTTGCCAATGCCAACCCGATGCCAGACGCACCGCCTGTGATGAAAGCAACCTTGCCCTGTATTTCTGTCATTTTTCAGTCCTTTTTCCCGCTGTCAAAGCGATAGATTTCTTTTCGGATTGCAATAATCTGAATGGCGGATCGGGAATGGCCTTGCCGACATGGTCATAACCAATTTTGCGCCGGCCATAGACGGGATCAAAGGCACCCGACGGAGAGGTAAGCCGTGCCACAAATAAAAGGCGCTTAGCCTGAGGGATATCGAGCTCTATTTTAATATCTCTTCTGCTTACCGGTTCGAGAACCATATCCACCGGCTCAGAGCGTGACAGGATCCGGCCGTTGGCATCTATCGCCAAAATCTCTGCTACAACGTCCTCCTTATTATAGTCGTCGTTCAACAATATGACTGGCACAGAAGCCCGTTTCCCACGCGGATAGGACGCCTCATCCCAAGCGCGAAGATAGATGAGCTGCGGCGCAAAAGCGCTTCGGGCATAGCGTGCCCAACGTGGTTCAAGCTTGAGGTTTTTAACGTCGAGAAAATTGTCGCAAGTCTTGCTGGTAGTCCGAACTTCCCATCCTTCCGGCACGTCAGCTTCATCATTACATTTGGACAGGTAGACAAAGTGCTGAACCCCGGCATAGCCTCTCATCGCCCGCCAATAGGCTGATAATTCGGCTGTCAGATAGGCATAAGCCTCCAGATATTCCTTTGGCGTCAAAACTTTACCTTCCGCGATATTCTCAAACGAAAGTTTCGCTAGCTCAGTCGGCCGCCCCCGATGCGTAACCCAAAGAAAGGCGTATTCATTATTTATGAATGGATGCTCGGGCGCTCCCGAATAGGTAGCGAACGGACCCCAAGTGGCCTGAGGCGGTTGCCCTTCCATCGTGGTGAAATCATCGAGCGTGTAACGACGATCATTGAGATTGAGTGCGCCGCCTGCGTTGAGCTTGTAGGGATGCTCCTCAATCGGATCATTCGGACCGACTGGAGGTCGATAGCCGCCATTTTCCCACTGGCGTGTGGGATCCATTGCCCGCACACGTCTGATTACTTCATCGGAAAGCGGGTTATGATTCTCGTTCGCCGCGTCCCACCAACCGATCGAAGCATGGTTCCAATTTTCGCTGATCCAGCCGCGAAATTCCTTTTCCAGTTCGACTATAGACCAGCCTTCCGACTCTGTCCCGCGGACCACTGACCAAAAACTATATTCGTCTGCGACAATGAAACCAATTTCATCGGCCAAATCGTACCAAAAGTTCGGCAATCGGCCCGTATGATTGCGGAAAGAATTCCAGTGAAAGTCCTTCGGGTGTCCGCTGAGCAAAGCCCGCACCCATTTTTCATCCCACGGCAGCTCTCCACGCTCTGCATCCTCGAAAAAACGGTGGAGACCGATGTTGGTGCCGCGAAGATAGTAGAGACGGTTGTTCAGATAAAACCCCTTGTCCGTCCCGCTTCGCCACTCGACTTTGCGCATACCAAATCTGTTCACACGATCATCGGAGGCACCAACAATACCATCTTTTCCGCCGCCCAGCGTCGTATGCGCGCGGTACAGGAACGGCGTCTCGGGCGACCACAGTTCAAATGTTGGCATATCTACCGTTTGTAATATGGTCTGGCGTTCCCCCGGCGCGACTGTGATGGCTGTCTCAATCTCTGCTGGACCAACCGCCCCATTCTCGTCCAGCCACGGGGTCACTTTCTGTGAGAGCCACCCCTCATAAGGTTTTGCACCGCCATTCAGGACGATGGTCTTTATCCTGACAAGCTTTCGATCAATATCCGGCTCGATTTTGACATTGGCAATGGACAGTTCATCCGTCAAAACCAGACTCACACTGTCCCAAAGCCCGGGATACCAGCGGTCCTTTTCGTCATCGTCACCTGCCGGGACAAAACTTGGCAATTGGCTTCGGTCTGCGCCAAGGCGCACCACCAGCTCATTAGCTTGCCCATAACGAATGGCCTTGGAACCATTATATTCGGAAAGTGAGAACGTTCCGTAATGCTCTCCTAAGGGCTCACCATTTAACCAGACTTTGACTCCGTTTTTCGCTTTGTGAAGGCACAAAAAGGCTTGAGCTGAAGCCTCCTCTGGTGCCGTAAACGTGGTTCGATACCAAAAGATATCGCGCTGGTCGCTCTCGATACCCATTTCCGTGAAAGCGGGACGCGCTTCGGTAATCAATCCAGGTACGGGCACCTTATGACGGTAATCTGCAGGCGGCTTGTCGGTCCTCTCCCCCTGAGCAACGTCCCAGCTACCATTGAGAGAAATTGTCCGACGCGCTTTTTCTCCCCAATCAACGTGGCTGTTCTGACATGCGGCGACGGGATAAGAACCCACAACCGAAGATTCATAATCCTCTGATGGCTCGAATGTCGTAAGCCATGTAGAGATAGTCTCGTTGTTGAGCATCCAAACGAATATCGAAGTGCGGTTAAACCAGCCGATGGCAAGCAACACGATTATCAGCGCAAATATTGTGCCGGCAATCTTCGGAAGTGATTTCAGCATGATGCGTTAGAGTCCTTCACAAGGTTTGAGACTAGAGCGCGCCGACCAAGCCAGTAGCCAGAATTCGCACGAAATGGTGGAGACACAAAGCCTCCACCACCCGGGAAAAAAGCATCAATAAGCAAGTCTGCAGGCGCCATTTTTTAGTATTTCAATGCCAACCGCACGCCCCAAGTCCGCTGAGATTCGAACGTTGTAAACTGGGCATAACCGCCGACATCGAAAGGCATCGGCACAATGGCCGCGACAAATTTCTCATTGGTCAAATTGCGACCGAAAAGCGAGAGGGTCGCGTCACCATCCCAGAGATTGAAACCAACTTGCGCGTCGAACAGCGTGTAAGCGTTGATCCGGCTTTGCGGATCGTTCGAAACGATGCTCAACGTATCGCCACGATGTTGGAAGCCGCCTTGAACATAGGCCCCAATGTCATCGCTCACGCGAAAATCATAGCGCGCGAAGCCATTGAGTATCCAATCCGGTGCATTTGCGATCGGAGCCCCGGAAAGATCCTGCGCTGGGGTGGTCGCCAGATTATCCGGGTCGTCAGGATCAACGCGAACTTCGAAGCAACCCTGTGCTTCTGTCTGCAGTTCATAACATGCTGCCTGCTCGAACTTCTTATATTTCGCGTCATTATAAGCGACCGCTGCCGACAAAGTCAGACCATCAACCGGTACGACGGTTACATCAGCCTCAAACCCTTTGGTGACGGCTTTCGCGGCATTGGAAAGCGACACGACAAGCGTGTTGTCCGGACCACGGACAAGGGATTGCGCCTGCAAATCCTTGATCGTCGTATGATAAGCCGTAACACCGGCCTGTAGACGGTTGTTGAGGCTGCGATAGCGAAGGCCAGCTTCGAGTTGTAACGGCTTTTCAGGACGTGCGATGGGCAAACGATCTTCGCCATCAGCACCGGATTCCGTCAAATTCTCACCCGTTACCAATGCCGCAGATTTATATCCCTGGGTCGCCGTGGCGAATATGTTGAAATTCTCCGAGAAGTCATATTTTGCACCCAATCGCCAGGTCAATGCATCATCGTCATTCTGCAACGTGAACTCGCCCTCCTCAAGTTCACGAAGCAGAAACGGCGCGACGATAAATGGGGAAACCGATACCGGTGTCTGCGCAAACGACTGACTCGCTTCGAGCTTAGAGCGTAGCAATCGCAACCCTCCGATCAGCGAAAGCTTAGGCGTTACCGCATATTCCCCCTGTCCGAAAAACGCATAATTGCGCTCCTCAAAATTGGACGTAAAGTCTGTCCCACCCAAACCGGGAGACGGCAGGATCGGCGGAAGGACACCGGGAAGAAGTGAAATGAGATTAAGGCCACCAGTGCCCACTTGACGGTTGAATTGATCAATTTCCTGTGTGAAATAATAAACCCCCAACGTGTAGGTCAACTTTTGATCGCGCGGGGAAGATAGGCGAAATTCCTGACTGAATTGCGACTGTTTCTGGTCGCCCGAGTTGATCAACAAAAAGGGTTGCGGGATCAGATCTGCGTCTTCCTCGGAAAATATATCCCAATCACGCCAAGCGGTCAGCGAGACAAAGTCATGGTCCCCGAGAACCATTGTCAATTCTGAAGAAAAACCGGTAACCTCGCTCTCGGCTATCCAATTTCCGTCTGACGCGACCTGTCTGTTTCTTGGTCCCGGTATTATCCCGGCTCTGAGCGATTCATCTCCGATAGCATTTATCCTGACAGGTCCTATTCCGGGCACCAGCCCAGAGCCAGGAACATCCGGCGAAAGCTGCCGGTAGGTCAAACCACCAGGCGTATTATCGCGACGCGAATGATCCGCGCTTATAAGCAGATCGGCTGTATCGCTGAGCTCGAAGTTAATTTTGGCGCGAAATCCATATTCATCCCGATCCGCGAGATCATTTTGCGGAGCATCAGGGTTGAAATTCTCGATAAAACCGTCGCGGGTATTGCGATATCCTGAAAGACGTGCGGTGACGCCTTCGGTGAGAGGCCCGGATATGGCCCCGGATATATTCACTTCATCAAACGAGCCGTAAGCAATGTTCATTTCGGCCGAAAGATCATTTGTCGGACCCTTGGTGATGATCGAAATAACACCGCCCGAGGCATTTTTACCGAACAGCGTGCCTTGCGGTCCGCGCAAAACTTCGACGCGTTCGACGTCGGCAAAGTCAAATATTCCAGCCCCTGTCCGGCCGATAGTGACGCCATCAATTGATAAAGCCACGCTCGCCTCAACGCCTATGTTGAATACCCCCACGCCCACACCGCGTACGGTCGTCGCAGATTGCCGAGGGTTTATCCCGCCGCTAAAGAGGACTCCCGGAGCAACATATTGAAGCTGCTCAAAGCTATCGATCTGACGATCCTGCAATTGCTCGCCCGAAACCACCGTTGCAGAAATGGGAACATCCAGCAGGTCCTCTTCGACTTTCTGTGCGGTCACTATAATAGTCTTGATGCCGGACACTTCCTCTTCACCGCTCAAATTGTCAGCACTGCTGGAATCGACTTGTGAAAATGCAGGCTGGGAGCTGATGAGCGCGCCCCATATAATTGGTGACGCAAATAACAAATTTCTGTGCTGACGAACCATTTTTTATCCTCCCATTTTTAGTGCTTAAGCACTTTTCGAAATTGATATTCGTCCATTTGGACTATTTGTCAACCGACAAATCCAGCCACGTCCTAAAAATCGTCCGATTGTATGGTTTTTAACTCACTTGCTGGCGTTATGACTGGGATTGATAGGGTCATTAAGGACGTCTATCGGCCTTGTGATTTACTCGTTCCAGCTGCGCCATCGCTAGCGATTCGCTTTTTCGCTGCTATTTCCCGGACGATTTCAGCATGTCGAGACTGGTCGAGGTCGAACCGTCGGGCGAGCACAAGACAAACAATGTAAAATGACATCGGGACAAGCGAAACAAGATAAATCAGTCCTTCCGTCGCCTCAGCTGTTTGCACTTCATTCGCGCGATAGCCGATCAGATCGAGACCGAAACCCAATATGCCGACCGCCACACCCAGCGATACTTTTTGCGCAAAAGCCATCAAGCCATATATGACAGCCTCTGCTCGTACACCGGTTTTCAATTCCCCGAATTCAACCGTATCCGGCATGGCGGCAGATATAGACAGAAAGACGGCCCCTGCCCCTACAGCACCCAATATCATCAACGGAATAATGATTAACGGTGAGGCATGCGCGAGCAGAAAGAGCGCGCCATTTACCGTAATCGCAATGGAAAAGGCGCTGAGCAGAACAAATTTCTTTCCTCGTCGCTTTGCGATCCAACCCCAGAACGGGACTGAAAGCGCTATGGTGAGCGCATAGCCGCCAGCGAACAAACCAAATAAGGATTCAGATTCGAGATTATACTTCAGGAAATAGAGACCAGATTTTCCGCCTATAGTCGACCCAGTCCCACCAATGAATAGAATCGCAAACAGCAACCAGAAGGCGGAATTTTTCGATAGCATCTGAAGGATATTGCCGATGCTGGGCAAAGGTTGATCAATGTCCGCTTGCGACTCGCTTTCGCGGGTTACGGCGACGCATACCAATATGGCCGCCACAGAAAATGCTGCAAAGATCATGGCTGTTCGGCCGAAACCTACAGCCAGATCACCATCCCCGAGTGCCTTGGACAAATCCAGTGTTAGTCCCGCGACAAGCGCGCCCGAGATTGTCGCGAAGAGCAGCCGCCAGACCGCAAGAGAACTGCGCTCGTCTGCATTTCTTGAGAGTCGGGCGATCAACGCACTATAGGGAATTGCCACGACAGTATAACAGGTGCGAAACAATAAATGGGTCGCCGCAACAAAGACGATAAGCTCGGTTCCTTCGAGGTCGGGCCGGTGAAACATCAGCGCAAGCGACAAAGCCAGTGGTATACAGCCGAACAACATATAGGGCCGATATCGACCCCAGCGCGTCCGTGTCCAACTGGCTAAAACGCCGATCACCGGATCGGTAATGCCGTCCCAAATCATCGCCGCCATGATAATTGTTCCGGCCACGGCATTGGGCAGCCCGACAGCATCGGTATAGTAGAATAGAACAAACGTATTGGTAATATTCCAACCGATCGACACCCCGAAGTCGCCAAAACCGAACCCGATCCGAGAACGCAAGGTCGTGATCGCTGCTCCAGGATCGGCGGCTATTTTCTGCGCTGCTACAGTCACACACGCACCTTGAAAAATATGCGCACGCTGCCCCCTTTGGCTTTTGCCATTTCGATCCTCTCTTATTTTTAATCCATTTGGACTATTTTCATTTTATCGGCAGCCAGTCAATCCATATTAGCTCCCCGTTCCACATATTGTCATTTTACGTCCATCTGGACGATTTTTGTTGCACGGTGCGAATTGATCGGCGATGAGGGCGGCAAGAAAAAGCTCTGGGAGGGATAATTGATCAGTCGCATCGCAGCAGGAATCGCTTTGTCACTTTGCCTGGCAGCTTGCGGAAATCTTTCAGAAGCCGCAGCTGAACCAGTGAAAGATGCCGACACCCTGCTCGCCTTGAGTCAGGGACAATTGATCGGCTTCAAAGCAAGCAACGGTGCTCATGTCTGGCGCGGAATTCCCTTTGGAGCATCCACCGCGGGTCAAAACCGCTGGCGCGCACCGCGCCCTGTTTCCGCGTGGAGCGACATAAAGTCGGCAACCAAATTCGGTCCGCCTTGCCCGCAATTCTCGCGCGAAAAATCCAACGCCGGAGAACTGATCGGGTCGGAAGATTGTCTGTACTTAAATGTCTATACGCCACCCAATGCACAAGGCCGTGACCTGCCCGTCATGGTCTATATCCATGGAGGCGCCAATGTGTGGGGAACCGGAAGCGACAATGACGGATCCAAACTTGCTGTCGAGCAGAACATCATTCTGGTCACCGTCCAGTATCGGCTTGGCCCGCTTGGTTTCTTTGCTCATCAATCGCTTCGTAAAACGGCCACGCAGCCTTTGGACCGCGCTGCTAATTTTGCGCTTCTCGATCTGATTGCCAACCTGACTTGGGTGCGGGATGAAATTTCTGTCTTCGGTGGTGATCCTAGCAATGTTACGATATTTGGTGAAAGCGCCGGTGGCCAGAATATTGCGGCATTAATCGGCTCTCCACTAGCGACAGGCCTGTTTCACCAGGCGATTATGCAGTCAGGGGGCTTTGACAGCGTCTCTCTGGACAAGGCGGAATTTGAAAATAGTGACTTTTTCAATCCGGCATCGGTGGTCATCAACAAGCTTGGGCATCAGGACTTGGACAACAAGGAAACCGCTGCAGCGTTGAGGCAAACCTCGCTCGCGGACCTTTTCGCAACCTACGCAACTAGGGAAGAAGCAGCGGAAACGCGTATAAGATATAATGACGGCACGCCTGAGTTTCCTAATATTCCAGCCATAATTTCAGACGGCGTCAGCTTGCCAAAGGCTCCGCTTCGGTCACTGTTGTCTGACCAAGAAACATTTAATGCCGTGCCAATGATCATGGGCACGAACAGGGATGAGCTCAAAGCTCTCTTTCAATCCGACCCCAAATTGGTTGAAAAGAAACTTGGCCTGTTCCCAGCCGCTCGAAATCAGCATCGCTATGATTTGATATCGGAATATGCCAGCCGCTTATGGCGTATCCACACAGTGGACGAACCGGCGGCCATGATGGATCGTGCGGGTCATAAAGATATATGGGCTTATCGTTTCGACTGGGATGAGAGTGGGTCCGTCGGAATGACTGATCTTTCCAAGCTACTTGGCGCTTCACATGGTTTCGAAATTCCTTTCGTCTTCGGCACATTCGATGACTTTGCTGATGGTTCAAAATATCTTTTCCCCAGCAAACATGCCGCAAGTCGCGGCGCTTTGAGTGCCGCCATGGGACAATATTGGACATCTTTCGCACGTGACGGGCAGCCCAAGGCTGAATCCGGCCCTGCATGGCCGCGCTATACCAGTGGCTCATCGCATCAGCTTATCCGATTCGACAGCGAGCGGGACAATGGAATCGGAACCCTGCCAGGCCTGGACTCGATGAAGCTATGGATTGCCGATCTGCAGCAGGACAAAAGAATGTCTCCGTCGGATCAATGTGCAATCCTGAATGTCTTTAAGACGTATCGCGACGGGAATGTTATTCCTTCGGCGGCGCGGCGCCAAATTCATGCGCTAGGCCAATCCCAATGTCCCGCCGATTAGTGCGGTCGTTCAACACCCCAACAAATTCCACAAAGCAACAATAGAATTGAAATCATGACAATAGCTTCAGCCGATCACGACACTATAGAGATGGAACTCGACGAACTCATTCCGACACTGAGCCTGAAAGAAAAGGTCGCGATGATGTCTGGAAAGGATTTCTACAAATATTATTTTTCGGTCGACAATCGGCAGTTCGGGGTGCGGGCCTATAATGCGGGCGGTGGTTGTGAGGAGATCGATCTGGCGCCGTTGAGCTATGCAGACGGGCCAAGAGGTGTACGCTTGCCAAATGGGACGACATGCTTTCCCGTTTCCATGGCGCGTGGTGCAAGTTGGGATGTGGATCTTGAGCACCGGATAGGTTCAGCAATGGGTGTTGAGGCACGTGCACTTGGCCTTACACTGCTTAGTAATGTCTGCATCAACTTGCTGCGGCATCCGGCTTGGGGACGATCACAGGAAACTTATGGGGAAGATCCCTATCATCTTGGCGAGATGGGCGCCGCTCTTGTCGAGGGCACGCAATCTCAAAACGTCATGGCTACGGCCAAACATCTCGCGGCGAACAGCATCGAAAACGCGCGATTCAAAGTAGATGTGACCGTCTCCGAACGCGCATTGCGCGAAGTTTATCTGCCGCATTTCAAGCGGGTGGTCGATGCCGGATGTGCAACAGTCATGTCAGCATATAACCAGGTCAATGGTCATTATTGCGCCCATAATGCACATTTGCTGCGCGATATTTTGAAAGATGAATGGGGCTTCGAAGGCTTTGTTCATTCCGACTGGGTGAAGGGCGTTTACGGCGCAGACGCGGCCGAGGCCGGACTCGATATTGAAAATCCCGAACCGACCTTCTTTGGCGAGGATCTGGTCCATGCAGTCAAAAGCGGTGAAACAAACGAAGCCGTTGTTGACGAGGCCGTCCGCCGGATATTACGCATGCAGCTGAGATTCTCACGAGCAGCTGACCCTCGAAGCTATTCCACGAGCGATGTCGGCTGCGCCGCACATGCGGAACTCGCTCAAGAGGCCGCTGAGAAATCTATGGTCCTCCTTAAAAATAATGACATATTACCGCTCGCCAGAAATGGCGCTCGCATAGCTGTACTCGGAAGGCTGGCGGACAAAGTGAATTTGGGTGACCACGGCTCGTCCAACGTCACGCCGCCTTATGCTGTCACGCCTCTCGCTGGCATAAAAAATCTGGTCGACCGGCATATTGCGCTACAATCAGATACGAGCGGCGATCCTATCGCAGCGGCCGCTCTTGCCAAAAATAACGACATAGCAATTGTCATCGTTGGCTATACCTATTTCGATGAAGGCGAATTTATTCCAGGCGATGTCGCACTGGAGGAAGTGAGCGGCGAGGAAGATGCACATCGCGGCGGTGACCGCAGTTCGCTGCGTCTACCGCAAGCGGATGTTGACCTCATCCGATCCGTTGCTGCGACAGGAACCAAGATGGTCGTCTGCGTGATGGGTGGCGGAGCAATCACGATGGACGAATGGTCTGACCTAGCAGACGCGATCCTAATGATCTGGTATCCTGGAATGGAAGGTGGCACGGCTCTCGCCCGTATCTTGTTTGGCGACATTTCCCCGTCAGGCAAACTGCCTTTCTCCATTCCCGCTTACGAGAGCCATCTGCCTTATTTTGACAAACATGCAGATGATATTACCTACGATATGTATCACGGCTATACTTTGTTTGATCGGGAAAGCATTACTCCTGCGCTGCCATTTGGTTTTGGCCTGTCTTACACGCAATTTATATATGGTGATCCAACGCTAGAAATGATCGACGACATTGCACTCGTTCGCGTTAAGATAACCAACCGTGGAGCTATGGCAGGCGCAGAGGTCGCACAACTCTATGTCGGCTTTGGCAACAGTGTCATCGACCGGCCGAAAAAATTGCTGAAAGGATTTAAGCGTCTGGAACTAGAGCCTGGTGAAACGGCCGTTGCCGAATTTACGCTCGATCGCTCGGCATTTGCTCATTATGTTGAGAGGGATAAATGCTGGCGTCTGGACCCCGTACCTTTCGAAGTCTTGGTTGGTCCGGCATCAAATCTGTTGAAGCCTTGTCAAACAATGCTGATCTGGCCTGAATAATCGCTTGGTTGCAAACGAAGCCAGATAGCGGTCAGCGCGCCTGTGCAACGACCGGCAGTTCCAATGATCCACCATAAACCATCTGCGTTGCTACAATTGGATCAGCATGGGCACTCCACAAACCTGTCTGATTGAAATGGGCCGAGAACGCCGGCGCGTTGGACGATGATATATCAAGTCTGATCCGGCTCCCTGCCCTAAGCGTCCAATCAATCGGGACCATTTTGAACATAAGTGCGGCCCGTGTGCCAGGTTCATATTTTGTCGCTAAACCATCTCCTTCACGGGCAGACAAAGCCAGAATGTCATCCCGTATATTCAAGACTTTCCCATCATCGCGTATTTCCGATACGCGAACAAAAAAGGCCGTGTCACGCGCATCGCTGGACACGTCAAGCGCAACATTTATCGAACCCGCCAGCCGTCGCTCCTTTGACGAAGGCGCAGATAGAAAGGACAAAATATCCGCGCGTTCGCAAGCTGCATGACCTTGCGAAACAACAGCCGAACGCGCCACAGAAGCGTTTAACATATAGGCACCGCCAAGCGTCGGAGCGGGCGATCTGGGTTCATATATGAATTTTGCCACGCTCTGCTCAGAGTCAGGCTGATCTAAGGTTGCAAGTTTACCACCGCAATTGGAAGACTTGTTCAGCTTGGCAAGTTCCAACTTGATCGGCTCACTCGCCGGTGGCCAAGCGGGAGCCTTGGACCAACGATCAACGCCATTGCGATAATGTAAGATACCGGGAGCCAGCTGGTCTGGCAGCGGCTTGCCTCGCAGATGATGATCAAGCCAGCTGAGCGCTGACGAGAAATATTGCACAGATTGATCGTTAACAACGAGGTCGCCTGTTTGCCCAGCATGCTCTCCGGGCTGGATCAGCAGGGTGCTTTGCGCTCGCGTTGGCAATTCCGAAAAACGCTTCAACGTGCCATCAAGAAAAAAATCATGCCAGCCGGCAACCCAAAGCACAGGCACATTAACGCGGTGATGCGCCGTCCGTAATTGATGGTAATCAGGAGTTTGCCAATAAAGGTCGCTGCGCAAGGGATGGCTGATAAAATCTCGATAGGCGGGCCATGCCGCACCGAAAAGCGCTGGATCAACGTCCAGCGCCGGTCGAGCCGGCAAGACTTTTGTTTGCCAGATTTCCGCCGCATTATCTTGTTCGCCCGCTGGCATGAACAGCTCCGTTGACCATAGCCCGGTCACGCCTTGTGCAAAATGTCCCCCGCGATAGACAATATCATAGACATCCCCATGTCCGAGCATCGGAATAATCGTCTTCACTTCTGGCGGCAGCCGATCAGCCACCGCCCATTGCGATACAGCGAGATAAGAAAACCCAATCATGGCGAGATTGCCATCCTGCCAGTCTTGATCAACTAACCAGTCTAGTGTCGCCTGACCATCTTCGGCCTCATTGATAAATGGCTGCCATTTGCCTTCGGAACCAAATCTGCCGCGAACATCCTGATGCACACAGGCAAAACCATAGCGCACCAAGGGATGGCAAAAGAGATATTTGTTAAAGCTATAGGCATCGCGAACAAGGACCGTCGGCCAAGGCCCCTCACCTTCTGGCAAAAATACTTCGGTCGCTAACGCAATGCCATCCTTCATCTTGACGCGAAAATTCAGGGTTCGACCCGCTTCGTGCGTATAGGCAGGCTTGTCACCCAAATAGGGTGCTACACCCCGTTCGATGACATGTTCAAAAATTCTTGAGCCAAAGACGACCAATATCAGCATGCATATGCCCAAGAAAATAGCTGACCATTTGGCAAGGGTTCGCCAAGCCATAATATCCTCACCTTTACCAAAGTTTCACGCGGGGCGGATGAGCAGATTAGCCTCATCTTTAGGCAGGTCAACAATATTAATCCAATTGGACGCATTGACGTGATAAGCGACTCTCACTAGCTTATCGATATCGGGGACAATGCACATCATCGGATCATAAGGTGATCGCGGCATTCTATTGAGACGGGGATTGTTCGACAGATGAGCAAGGCAAAGGCGGCAACTATGGATTCGACTGACACAAAGACAGACCGTCCCAACCATCGCGTGCCGGTACAGGCGCGGTCAAAACAGAAACGGTCGGAAATTCTGCACCAAGCACGGATCATCTTTGCCGAACGGGGATGCGATGCCGCGAATGTCCGCGACATTGCCGCAGCAGCAAAGACCACGCACTCCATGATCCGGTATCATTTTGGAACCAAGGATCAGCTGTGGCGGGAATCGGTCAGAGATATGTTCGAACTCCTGAACGAAGCTCTGGCATTGGATGATGGCCTATCCAATGCGCCAACTGGACTAGAAGGCTTCAAGGCTTATTTGCAGCGCTACATCCGCTACAGTGCAGCTCATCCTGAACATGCACGGATCATGATTATGGAATCTGTCCGCGGCGGCGACAGGTTGGACTGGATTGTCGAAACCTTCATTCGTCCCCTGCATCAGGCCCTTAGTGAAGGTTATGAAACGAGCGGTGGAATAAAGGGTATGCCGGACATGAATCCCATCTCATTCGTCTATATCCTCACCGCGGCGTGCCAGATGCCGTTCGTACTCGCACAAGAGGCAAAGGCGCTATATGGCGTTGACACACTAACTGATGAGATGGTCGAGACCCACATAGATTCGGTCTTAAACCTCTTCTTTCAAGGTCGCTCAATCCGATAAATTTGCCGCAACGCAGCTTGGAAATTGGTTTACGAACGTACGGCCATCCGCCTATTAAGTGAAGCATGGCACAATCTTCCACCGAAAGCACACGGGTGCGCCTAATCGAAGCGGCAATGGTCTTGTTCGCTCGCAACGGCCTTGATGGTGTTTCGCTGCGCGCGGTAAATCAAGCCGCCAAGGCGAAAAATTCCGGTGCCACCCATTATCACTTCAAAAACAGGCTCGGACTGATCCGCGCCATGGTCGAACATATCAACACCGCAACGCCAGAAGAAATTGAGCTGATTGTTAGCAACCTGCCGATTGACGGAGAAAGACAGCTTGAAGCGATTGCTCGTTTTTTCGGTCCCGTTCTGGTCATGCGCTATCTCCGCCCCAAGGGTGAAGAGAGGCTCGGCTTTCTTTCACAACTCCTGCAAAGTCACGATCCCGACATTCAGGACATCTGGGAACCCGTCTTCGGAAGCAGTGATGGCGTAGATCCACAACTGATTTTTGACGCTTTTCCGGACCATGATCCGACCAACGTCAAACGCCGCCTGATATATTCGACGCTTAACATCGTGCACGGTCTGGCGAATGACAGCGGACTGCATCGGACCATGTTCGGCGATCTCTCGATGAGCGATGGCCCCAAAGCGCTGGTCGATCTGCTAAAATATATCAGAGGCGGGCTAGGCGATTGATCTTCTGGTCAGCCTTCCTGCGTGACCGCTTTTCCTAAATCTTCGTGTCGGCGAAATAGCATGACGCCGTCATTCAATTTGCCGAAGCGTAATTGCCGGATATCGAGTGCATAATTCTGGGCAAGTTTCCATGGCCAGCGATCGCCCTGTTTCGGTAAAAAGTGGCTCGCCCGCTGAACATAGCCGGACGTGAAATTTATGGCATTCTCGCGGCCCATATCTGGATCATCCAGCACAGGCGCACATTCGGCATATTGATTGTCATCCATATAGGTCATCAGCCGCCCGACATATTCGGACACAAGATCCGCCTTCAATGTCCAGGATGAGTTCGTATAGCCCGTTGTCACCGCAAGATTTGGAACGCCGCCAAACATCATGCCCTTATAGGTAACCAGATCGCCTGAATGGATAGGCTTTCCATTCAGGGAAAGCTTGGCACCCCCGAAAACGTTCAGCTTCAGACCCGTTGCCAGCACAATAATATCAGCTCGCAACAGCTCACCCGAAGCCAGCGCGATACCTTCCTTGGTGAAGCCGGTAATCTGGTCACTGACCACCGAGGCACGCTTCTCTCGGATCGCCTGAAACAAATCTCCATCAGGTACAACACATACGCGCTGATCCCAGGGATCATATTCCGGCGTAAAATGCTGCTCCACATATTCGCGCGGCAAGTGCTTTTGCATATCCTTCAAAAGGTGATCTTTCGCCTGCTTAGGATATCGCCGTGCCAGACGATAAGAGATCAGATTTGCAAGCACATTTCGCCAACGGGTGATAGCGTAGGACAAGCGGTTTGGAAGCCACTTGCGTAGGCGGTTCGCGAACGCATCCTTGGCTGGCAGCTTGACGACATAGGACGGCGTTCGTTGCAACATGACAACATGACCGGCAGTTTTGGCCATAGCCGGAACGACTGTGATGGCCGTAGCGCCAGACCCAATCACAACCACGCTCTTATCGGCATAGTCCAGATCATCTGGCCAGAATTGCTGGTGGACAATCTGTCCTTCAAACGCCTCCTGATCTTCGAATGCGGGCGCATGCCCTTCGTCATAGTCATAATAGCCCGAACACAAGTGCAAAAAACTGCAAGTCCAAGTTTCAGCTTCAGATGCGCCTGCTTTTTGGATGGTCAATTTCCACATCGCGCTAGCGCTATCATAGTCAGCGGAGATCAGACTATGATGGAATATAATCTTTTCATCCAAAGCCAGTTCATCGACGGTCTCTTGTAGATAGGCCAAGATATCCGGACCGTCGGCAATCGCTTTGGCTCCAACCCAAGGTTTGAATGCAAAGCCAAGCGTATGCATGTCGCTGTCTGAACGAATACCGGGATATTTGAATAAATCCCATGTCCCGCCAATAGCATCCCGGCGTTCCAATATTGCAAAGGAGCGACGCGGGCTACGCTTCTTCAGATAGTAAGCTGCGCTAATACCCGACAAGCCTGCGCCGATAATCAGATTGTCAAAATGCTTGGTGTTTTCCATGGCCGACCTCGTCGCTGATGTAATGGACCTTGATCATTCAACATTGTTGAGCGGTGAACTTAACCCTTACGATTTTGCAAAAAGCTTCCCCAGCTTACCGGCCAGAACCATGTTGCCTTTCACGGCCAGCTTGCCGGTCATGACCGCGCGAATGCCGTCAACTTCACCCTTCATGATCCCGGTAAAAGTTTCAGCAGAACATACCATCGTGGCATCTGCAGGTTCATCCGCCGGGGTGATGCTGGCAGGCGCCGACGTTCCATCGAAAAATATTGTACCGGAATCACCCATATCGACCTTGATCGTCCCGCCGATTGTTGCGTCCTCAATAAGGTGAGGCTTTATGCCCGCAATGATCTGCTCAGCCACTTCACTCATTCTCGTATCTCCTAGAATTAAACGGCGCGATCGTGGTTTCAGGCTCACGATCACGCCAACAGAAGTGGCTTCTTAATAGTGAATTTTCGAAAAGTAAATCATTTGATTTAATTTATCCGCGGCGAGCTTGTCGAGCAGCCACACACGGGTCGCTGCAAATATGCTGGACGCGCCATGGTCGCGCAAAAAGCGTGATGGTATGAAAGATATTTGAAGATCGGGAGATTGTTCGAAGAGGCTGAATGCGATCGGCCTCTCCGGGCCCTTGCATGCGCTGCGGGAATTTTCAGGACGCCGATCCCCCGGATCGGGTCTTATCCTGAAAATTGGTGGAGCCTAGCGGGATCGAACCGCTGACCTCTTCGCTGCCAGCGAAGCGCTCTCCCAGCTGAGCTAAGGCCCCTTATGCGGCGCGTTTAATCCAAGCGCGCCGCTTATTGCAAGTCCCAATTGAGACTTGCTGCAATCAAATCACGTTTCGGCGTTATCGTCGTCGTCGCCTTTGCCTTTGGTGACGCCCAAATCGTCATCACCGCCGAGATCGACTTCGTTATCCGGTGAAGGCTCATCATCGTCGATGTTGATGTCCAGATCATCATCAGCAACTTCGTTTTCTTTTTTCGCGTCTTTCTTCGGCGCTTCTTCAAACGGCATAGGCTGTTTGGATTTCAGACCTGGTTCCGGCGTCCATGTTTCACCGCATTCGATGCAAGCGACAGGGTCTTCTTTACCCAAATCGTAAAAACGTGTTCCGCATTTTGGGCAAGTTCTCTTCGTGCCCCATTCTGGCTTCACCATGGCTGGTTCCAAATCCTTATTTGTCAGTAATATATAATGACCGCTCGCAAGATTTACGGAATCGATCAATCAATCGGGCCGCGCCTTGCCATAGCTGAGCCGCGCTGTCAAAAGCCGTTTCACATCCTGAAACGAATCATCCGCGATTCCAACGCGCATGACCGCATAAAAAGCCCGTAAATGACCAGCAAACGAACAAATCAGACGACAGCAGGGACACAGGCGGCTTCCTTTGCCCCTGCTGGCCCTTTGACCGGGCGCATAGCGGTTCCGGGCGACAAATCCATTTCACACCGCTCTCTGATTCTCTCTGCCCTTGCCGTCGGGAAGAGCCAAATTACCGGATTGCTGGAAGGCGAAGATGTTCTGGCCACCGCTGCTGCTTTAAGGGCAATGGGCGCTACCATTGAAAAAAGCGGCGATGTCTGGACCGTATATGGCGTCGGTGTTGGCGGCTTGATGCGGCCGGAAACGGCGATTGATCTTGGCAATAGCGGGACTTCTGCGCGCCTGCTCATGGGCCTGGTTGCTTCGCATGATATCAGCGTGACCTTCACCGGTGATGCCAGTCTTTCCAAGCGGCCCATGGGCCGGGTGATGGATCCGCTGTCCGCAATGGGTGCAGAATTCACCGCTCGGATGTCCTCTGACGGCAAAGCGTGCCTGCCGCTTACCGTGCGCGGCCTGTGTCCGGCGGTTCCCATGGAATATCGCCTGCCGGTGGCATCAGCACAGGTTAAATCAGCGATCCTGCTCGCAGGACTCAATACCCCCGGCATCACCCGCGTGATCGAACCGGTCCTGACGCGCGATCACAGCGAAACGATGTTGAAAGGCTTTGGCGCAGATCTGACGGTGGAGACGGACAAGGATGGCAGCCGGGTCATTTCGCTAACCGGTGAAGCCGAACTGTCACCGCAAAAAATCAAAGTGCCAGGAGATCCTTCCTCTGCCGCTTTCCCGGTCGTGGCCGCATTGCTGGTGCCGGGCTCGGACATCGTGGTTGAGAATGTCGGCATAAATCCAACACGTTCTGGCCTGTTCGCTATATTGCAGCAGATGGGCGGCAATATCAGCTTCAAGAAGAAACGCACGGTTGGTGGCGAGCCGGTTGCTGATATTCATGTGAAGCATAGTAAGCTCTCCGGCATGGATGTCCCTGCGGATATCGCGCCAAGCATGATTGATGAATTTCCAATCCTGTTTATCGCCGCTGCGCTGGCTGAAGGAACAACCACAACCAACGGATTGTCTGAGTTGCGCGTCAAGGAATCCGACCGATTGAGCCAGATGGCCGAAGGCCTCAGCTTGTTGGGCGTAGACGTAACCGAGAAGGAAGATGGTCTAGTTATCACCGGAAACGGCGACCTGATCCCTGGCAGCAAGAAAAAGACAGCCATTGAAACAGCGCTTGATCACCGTATCGCAATGAGCTTTGCGGTTGCTGGCCTTGTCACCAAAAAGGGGGCAACGGTTGACGATATGAGCCCGACCGAGACCAGCTTTCCGGGATTTGCCGATATGCTGGCCACATTGCAAGGCAGTGCCAAATGATCATTGCCGTGGATGGACCGACCGCCTCTGGCAAAGGAACAATCTCCAAGGAACTGGCGAAGCATTTCACCCTGCCCTTTCTCGATACCGGCCTGCTCTATCGCGCCGTCGGATGGACATTGCGAGAACAGCGCGGAAATGCTGATAATCCGGAACATGCACTGAAGGCTTGTATGTTCGATGGCGCATTGCTGGACGAGCCGGGCTTGCGCAGCGAAGCGGTCGGCGGCCTCGCCAGTCGGGTTTCGGTCCACCCCGAAGTGCGGCGGGCGCTGGACAAACGCCAGAAAGACTTCGCCTACCAGTCAGCAGGCGCCGTTCTGGATGGCCGCGATATCGGTACGGTCATCGCACCGGATGCCGATGTGAAGCTGTTCGTTACCGCCTCATCCGAAGCCCGCGCCGTTCGCCGTTTTGAAGAAATGAAGCGCCGCGGCGAGAAGGTGAACTTCGATGATATTCTTGCCGACATCCTCAAACGCGACGAACGCGACCGCAGCCGCGTCACCGCGCCGCTTAAGCCCGCGGAAGATGCGGACTTGCTTGATACGACCGATTTGACTATAGGCGACGCCGTTCAACAGGCAATTGCCTTGGTGAACGCGAAGATAAGCCGCCGGCGCGACAAAGATCCGGCATAGCAAAAAAATCATGTGCCAGACGGAACGGATAAACACCGCTCCGGCTATGGCGCAGCTTTTTCTGTTTGCGCTTAACCTTTGTGTTTCCAGATTATGGCAGTTTTCTGGGGGATATGGTTGTCACATGCGGTGGCAGTCATGTTTTGGTCCAAGACCAGCGGAACCAACCGCTTGGCCCGAAAAAATATCTGTTAAGGAACTCTTATATGGCCTCTACGGCATTTCCCAGTCGCGACGATTTCGCGGCACTTTTAAACGAATCAATTGGCGGTGAAGATCAAGGCTTTGAAGGCCGCGTGGTCAAAGGCACCGTTGTCGGCATCGAAAATGACATGGCTGTCATCGATGTAGGATTGAAATCAGAAGGCCGTGTGGCGTTACGCGAATTCGCCGCTCCCGGTCAAAAAGCCGAACTCAATGTTGGCGATGAAGTCGAAGTTTATGTCGACCGTATCGAAAATGTGAACGGCGAAGCCATGCTGTCCCGCGACCGCGCCCGCCGCGAAGCCAGCTGGGACAAGCTTGAAAAAGAATATGACGAAGGCAACCGTGTTGACGGCATTATCTTCGGACGCGTTAAAGGTGGCTTCACAGTCGATCTTGACGGTGCCGTAGCCTTCTTGCCCGGTAGCCAGGTTGATGTCCGCCCCGTGCGCGACGTGACCCCGTTGATGGACATTTCACAGCCTTTCCAGATCCTGAAAATGGACCGTAAGCGTGGCAACATCGTTGTATCTCGCCGCGCCATCCTCGAAGAAACCCGCGCTGAACAGCGTTCGGGTCTGATCGAATCGCTGGCAGAAGGCCAAGTAACCGAAGGTGTTGTGAAAAACATCACCGACTACGGTGCTTTCGTTGACTTGGGCGGCATTGATGGCCTGCTCCACGTCACCGACCTCAGCTACAAGCGCGTTAATCATCCTAATGAGATGATCAACATCGGCGACACGCTGAAAGTTCAGATCATCAAGATCAATAAAGACACGCAGCGTATTTCGCTCGGCATGAAGCAGCTTGAAAGCGATCCATGGGATGCCGCTTCCGAGAAATATGCCGTTGGCACCAAATTGTCTGGTTCCGTTACCAACATCACCGAATATGGTGCGTTTGTTGAACTGGAAGCTGGCATTGAAGGTCTTGTCCACGTTTCAGAAATGAGCTGGACCAAGAAAAATGTTCATCCTGGCAAAATTGTCTCCACCTCTCAGGAAGTCGACGTTATCGTTCTCGAAGTCGATACCGAGAAGCGCCGGATTTCTCTGGGTCTAAAACAGGCTCAATCCAACCCATGGACCGACTTTGCGGATACTCACCCAGTTGGCAGCACGGTTGCTGGCGAAGTCAAGAACGCGACCGAATTCGGTCTGTTCATCGGTCTTGAAGGCGACGTTGACGGCATGGTTCACATGTCCGACATTGCGTGGGGCATTTCCGGCGAAGACGCTTTGAACCTGCACCATAAAGGTGAAGAAGTGAAAGCAATCGTTCTCGACATTGATGTTGAGAAAGAGCGCATCTCCCTCGGCATGAAGCAGCTTGAAAAAGGTGCTCCAGCCGTTGGCGGAACCGACACAGGCGGCCTCAAGAAAGGTTCGGTTACCACCGTTACCGTGCTTGAAGTTCGCGATGGCGGTCTTGAAGTGCAGGTTGGTGACGACGGCGCGACCGGCTTCATCAAGCGTACCGACCTCGGTCGTGACCGTGACGAACAACGTCCTGATCGTTTCCAGGTTGGCCAAAAAGCCGATGCCATGGTTATCGGTTTCGATCGTTCCAAGAAGCCAAACTTCTCAATCAAAGCCCATCAGCTGGCTGAAGAGAAACAGGCAGTCGAGCAGTTCGGTTCTACCGACTCCGGTGCGAGCCTCGGCGACATTCTTGGCGAAGCGCTTAAGAAAAAAGACGACTAAACTTTCGGACGATCGTCCGATCAAGTTTCAAGAAAGAGCCCGCCTTGGTAGAACGAGGCGGGCTTTTTCATTAATGGCCTCATAAACGTACCAGAGCCGGTGCGACCAATCCGTCCCAGATCAAGACGTATTGCAATGTAAAATCCAAAGCCCATTGAAAACATGTAAATTTTCTGTCAGTATCTCACCATTATCGTTATGTCGCACGGTGGTGTTGGCAGGAAGCGAATAGCAGATATTCCGTGGTTACCCCACAATCGGAAAGGCATGCGCATGATACGTTCTGAACTGCTTGAAAAGCTGGCCGAAGAGAATCCAGACCTAAAGCCGGATGAGATAGAGAAGATTGTTGACTTATTTTTCAATCAGATAAGCCAAAAACTGGCTGAAGGTGGCCGCGTCGAATTGCGCGGCTTCGGCGCTTTTTCGACCCGCGAACGCAAGCCACGCATCGGTCGCAATCCGCGTACAGGTGAATCAGTTGAGGTTCCGGCAAAGCGGGTACCCTATTTTAAACCCGGCAAAGAAATTCGGGAACAGCTCAACAAGGGCTGACAATATGTCCGAAACTGTCAAATCTCTGACAGTCCATCAAAAAATACCAAATTAGGCATCTCAGGCCTTGACCTGCTGCTTGCAATGATGCTTGTCGCATATTCCAACGCAAGTTGGATCTACCGGTGCGGACGTGGCGAAATGGTAGACGCAGCAGACTTAAAATCTGCTATCCGAAATGGGTGTGCGGGTTCGAGTCCCGCCGTCCGCACCAGTTTTCTTGACAGCTATGCAAATATGGTGCGCCCGACAGGAATCGAACCTGTGGCCCCCAGATTAGGAATCTGATGCTCTATCCGACTGAGCTACGGGCGCGTTCGAGCTTTTTAACTGCTGCTTAACTGATAGACCAGCGTCAATTTTGTGATTTTGGTGGCTTAACCGGCAAAGGGAGTGGCATTATCTCGACCCCTTCCTCTTCCAGTTCAACAACGTCGTCGGTTGAGGCTGTGCCGTGAATCGGAGTCGCATCTTTTTCACCATAGTGAATAGCCCGAGCCTGTTCGGGGAAGTCTGCCCCAACCCATTTTGATTCTTCGAGCATCTTCGCTTGAGCTTCTGCAAGCTTGCCGACTAACTCATTATATTCCGTTGGAATTTCCACCGCCTTGCTTACCGGCTGTGCATCCTCAGCTGAACCAGATGCATCCTCCTCCTTTACCGAAGGCTTACTTACCACCGAACGCCGATTCGCTTTCATGCCGACATTGGGGGCCATCACCGCCTTCTCAATGCTTCGACTTCCACAAGTTGGACAGTCAATCAAGCCAGCGAGCTGCTGGTCTTCATAGTCACCCGAAGAGCCAAACCAACCCTCAAACTTATGCCCGCCATCTCGGCAGATGAGATCAAATACTATCATGAAGAAACCTTTGGAAGTGCGAATGCACGGCGATTGGAAATCGCTGGAATACGCCGCTGTATCTTGGCAATATCGGCCAAGTCAATATCACATAGTCCAACTCCTGTATCGGACCCCATATCCAGCAGAACGTCTCCCCAAGGACTAATCACCATGGAATGGCCGTAGGTCTCGCGACCATCTTCATGCACACCGGATTGTGTTGCCGCGACAACAAAAACGCCGGCTTCAATCGCGCGGGCCCGCAATAATATCTCCCAATGGGCCTTGCCAGTGGGAACTGTAAAGGCTGCCGGTATGGAAAGAATATCGGCTCCTGCATCAGTTAGCGACGCAAAGAGTGCGGAAAACCTGAGGTCATAACAAATAGAAAGGCCCACGGTTGCATTGCCAACAGGTGCCGTGATCGCTTTAGATCCACCTTGATAGGCTGCAGATTCGCGCCATGTCTCACCGGTATCCAGATCAACATCGAAAAGATGGATTTTATCGTAACGTGCAGTTATTTGGCCAGATGGGTTTATAAGGAACGACCGATTGACCCATTTGCTCTCATTATCGACATCAGGTCTTATGGCCAGTGATCCTAGGGCAACCCATATTTTATTACGGGCCGCAGAATCGCGAGCCTCTTGAAGAACCAGATCATCTTGTTCTTGGCGAATATTTAGTGCCGCACGGCCACGGTCGCGATCGAGCAAACCTGTCATTTCCGGCGTAAACAGGATTTCAGCCCCCTGCTCCGCAGCTTCATTTATGTGATTTTGCAGCGCCAGTGCGTTCGCGGCAGGGTCGATGCCGCTACACATCTGAGCCAAGGCGATACGTTTGGGCAATTACCCGGCCAAAAGTTCGTCTAATTTTCCCGCATCATTAAGCAAAGCAAGGTCATCAGAACCACCTATGTGTTCGCCGTTTATAAATATCTGTGGCACCGTTGTTCGCCCGCCAGCTCGTTGAATCATCTCCTCGCGCTTCGCGCCACCCATTGTGATGTCGGTTTCCTCAAACGCAACGCTCTTACCCTCGAGCAAAGCTTTCGCTCGGAAACAATATCCACAAGTGAATTTGGTATAAATTTCGACTTTTGCCATAAAAACATTCCAATATTATCCGGTTGCACTGCAAATGGCCCCGATCAGACGGTAAATCAACTCCGCTAGCCGGTGATCGTAACTTTATTCAGGGTTTATCATAGTCTGTTAGAACTCTCGCCCAGCAGAAAACCAGAACTTTCACCGCACCTGACTCTTTGAGCAGTCTGGCACAGGCATTGGCGGTAGACCCGGTTGTGTAGACATCATCGACCAGTATGACGGTCTTTCCAGCGACTTGATCTCTTGCATCCGATGACATTTGAAATGCTCTATCGACGATAGCCCGGCGCTTTTTTGCGGACATTAACCGCAGCGGTGGCGTTGCGCTTTTACGGACGAGAATATGGTTGTTCATCAATAGGCTACCTCGTTTGGAAAGCGCCCTTCCGATCAGCACTGACTGATTGAAACCGCGTGACCATAGGCGCCAGCGGTGCAGCGGTACCGGAATAACCAGTGTATCCGCTGGAACCTCGTGCAAAAACCGTCCCATATGCTGCCCAATCAGTTCTGCCAGGCCCAGTCGAGCTCCATATTTCAGTCTCATAGCGAGCAAGCTGCTCTTCTCATCATATTCGACCACTGCCCGCACGCCGTCGTGCTCCGGCGGTTTCTTCAGGCAAGATATACATGCTGCTCCTTCGCCCTGAGCATAGGCAAAGGGTTTTCCGCAGGATGCGCACCATGGCTCGCTCAAAAAATCTAAATTTTGCCAGCATGGTAGGCAAAACCGATTATCGGCCTCAACAGTGACACCACATATCGGGCAGCGTGGTGGTAACGCGAAATCAACAACCGTTTTCAGCAGAGTCGATAAAAACCTCATTAACTCTTGTCGCCTGTTCGTCCCAAAGGCACAAGAGCGCATGAAAAATGCTGAAGAGCCCAAGGAGTTATTTGATCGCGGACGACGTCGCCGCTTTCGTAATCGCGCTTTTCATCGCACTCAAGGGACCGATTTCATCGGTCAGATCATGTCCGAAGAGATATTTGACCGGCTTTCTCTGGTAAAACGAGATTTTAAAAATTGCCTGTTGATGGGACAAGCAGCACATTCCCTTGCCCCTGCACTAGAAGACATTCAGATCGAAACCGTTGCTGCAGATGCTGGATTTGATTCGGTTGCCGCCATTCAGGGTATTCAATGCGATGAAGATCGCTTGCCTTTTGCTGATCACAGCTTTGACCTTGTCCTCAACGTGGGAGCCTTGGACAGCGTGAATGATCTGCCGGGAGCTTTGGCGCTAACGCGGCGTATCCTGAAGCCAGATGGCCTGTTGCTCGCCTCATTCATCGGCGCAGAGAGTTTTACGACGCTGAAATCCCTATTGATGCTGGCCGAAGGTGATGTCGTCGCGCCTCATATTCATCCGCAAATTGACATACGAACGGTCGGTGATCTTGTGTCCCGTGTGGGCCTGACATTGCCTGTCATAGACAGTAATAGCCTAGATCTCCACTACAGAGAGTGGGACAAGTTGATAAATGATATTAGGGATATGGGTGGCAGTAATGCATTAAATGGGGTTATCCGTCCGCTCTCTCGGACTGTTTATGAACGCGCAAAAGAATTATTTTATGGCCAAGCCGATGCAGAGGGCAAAATAACCGAACATATTGAGTTGATATATTTATGCGGCTGGGCACCTCATCCCGATCAACCTGTACCTGCACGCCGTGGCAGCGGCCAAACGTCGCTTAAAACGGTACTCAATAAGCCAACGACTGATTCATAAGGCCAAAAGCAACTGTTGGACCAAAGGTTGGTCAGCAGGCGGCATATCAAGATGACGTAACTCCTCTACAGGAAGCCATTGCATAGCCGTTGCTTCCAGATTTACCGGTTGCCCTGTCCATTCATGGCACGTGTAGAGAAGTAGCAGTAGATGCTTGCTACCAAGAGGCTCGCTGGCAAATGCGACCGGACTTAAAGCCTGCGTGTCAACAACCAACCCAAGCTCTTCCTTCAATTCACGGGCAAGTGCATCTTCTGGCGTTTCAACAGCTTCAACCTTGCCCCCGGGAAACTCCCAGAGGCCTGCCATAGGCTTTCCTTCCGGGCGCTGCTGCACCAGAATGTTCTTATTCTGATCGACGAGAGCGGCTGCAACCACAAACAAGTATGTCGGATTATTTTCCACTTTTTTTTGCGATGTAAGGATTTTGTTAATCCCTTTCTGTGAAACACGGATCGTTCGCAACTTAGCAGAACTTTGAAAGTGTTGAGAGGGGTATAATGGAACTACTAAAAAAATTGTATCGCTCGGAACAGGGGGCGACGGCCGTTGAATATGGTTTGATTTTGGCACTGATCGCAATCACCGCAATTGTGGCGATTAGCGGCGTGGCAAATTCAACCGGGAATATGTGGAACATGGTTGCTGATGAAGTAATCGAAAGTTCATAAACGGCCGTATGTCATTAAACATTTATAAAGTTTTCTGAATTAGTGAGAGCAATATCGGCCCGGAATTTGGGTTTGATTGGGTAAGTGAAGTTTGTCAAATATAGGAGACCAGACATGAAACTTGTACGTAAAATGTTTAAGAACGAAGAAGGCGCAACGGCTATTGAATATGGCCTGATCGCTGCTCTGATCGCTGTTGCAGCTATCGTTGCAATGGGTCAGTTGGGTAACACCCTCAGCAACACCTTCAACGAAGTTGAAAGTGAAATGGCTGGTTAATCTTCGGATTAATTTAGAAATTTGGGACGGCAGCCTGAAAAGGCTGCCGTCTTTTTTTGTGCCCGGCGCAATTGCTCGAAAATCAGTAAGTAACGATTTTGACTTTCTGACCGATACGAAGCCCATCATTGGACCGAATCCGGTTCAAAACCAGAAACCGATCCTTCTGATAGTTCGAATAAGCCATTTTTCGCGAAATACTATCAATCGTATCTCCTCGCTTCACCGTCACGACATCGATTTTCCGCGGTTTGATGGCTGCTGCTTCTCTTGTGGTAAGACGCTTCACGCTGTCATACATAGGATTAAAAACCGAAGCTTTTCCGACTGGAGCTAGTGTAGCGAAGTGGAATGCACTGCTTTTCGAAAACTCATAAGCAAAAATCGTGACATCAACTTGACCGCTACGGCTGTTCACGCGGCCAATCGCATAGGATGCCGGTATCCCGTTGACCGTTGTACGCTGAATATCTCCGTAGGAAATATCCTGCCCCTTTCCTGACAATGCCTTGAAAGCCGACGCAATGTAGGTCGTCATATTCCCGTTATAATCACCGGTAGTAAACTGCCCCTGACCGCCAGATCCATTGATCGTGACCGCTCTGGTCCCATTTTGCATTGCAAAACCGCTAGGCACACTGAATTTCAGCTTCAAATCCGGATGAAGGAAGCTACTCCCTTCTATCACGCCCTGTTTGGGATCATCCCCATAGAGTACACCATCCAGGTTTTTCAAAAATGCCTCACGATTGCGATTCCCACCTGAAATCCCTAATTTTCGGGCATTTTTTGCTGCTCGCGACACCCGTTGTACAGGATTGGGGTGGGTACTAGCCCATTCCGGCACGCTTCGCGCGTCCCGGCCAGCAACGCGGGCATCAATCGCCGATTGCGCCGCTAGAGATTCTAGCATGGTCGAAAGTGCCCCTGGCGCATAGCCAGCTGATGCTAGATAGTTTATGCCAAGATCATCGGCCTCATATTCTTGTTTCCTGGAATATTTGAGTGTCAACAACTGACTGCCAGTGCCGAAAACTTCCTGCCCTAACTTCCCTAGTGCCGAGTCTCCCAGCAGCACAGCGGCTCCTATTTGCCCCAGAGCCCCTAAAATACTGTTCCGCTTAGCTGCTTTTTGCCTTTTTTTCCCGTGCTCAGCCGCAACATGACCAACCTCGTGGCCCAGAACACCAGCCATCTCGGCCTCATCATTCATCAAAGCCATTAACTGGCGCGTCAAATAAACATAGCCACCGGGAATGGCAAAAGCATTGTTCACCGGGCTGTTAAGCAGCGTAACGGTAAAATCGCTCCGCGCATCTCCCAACCCTGATTGAACCGCGATATCTTGACCAATCCGGACAACATATGCGCTCTGCGGACCTGTATAGACGCCACCAAATTCCTGCAACAATTGTGGATGGGCTTTGGCCCCCTCGCGTTTGTCCTTGGCGGAGATCGACCTTACTTCACCCTGCTGCCCGGACGAGCGACTACCAGCCGATTCAACAGCGCCAGCATCGGCCCCAGACCCCCCACATGCTACTAATGACAGCATCGCTGCGGTTGATAGAAATTTTTTGGACATTGTTCTCATCAGACTCTCCTTGCATGGCAATGTATATGAGAGGTTGATCCAGCGGAAGGGTGGCGCATGTAAAATAGCGTAGCCAAAGGCCAGATGGGCCTGAATTCATTGCTTAATCTAATAGGTTGAGAGTTATAGAGTACCGATTTTGAGGAATTTTTCGCGGCGCATTGCCCGTAATTCTTTCCTATCCAAGTCTCGTAAAACCTCGATTTCCTCGATAATCGCCTTACCCAGAGTTGCGATGGATAAATCCCGATCGCGATGGGCCCCTCCGACCGGTTCTTTCACGATACGATCTATGACGCCGAGTTTTTTAAGGTTTTGCGCGGTGATTTTCATCGCATCCGCTGCGACATCGGCCTTGTCACCGGTGCGCCACAATATTGATGCACAACCTTCCGGCGATATGACGGAATAAACCGCATGTTCCAGCATTAAAACACGTTCTGCTGCAGCCAGTGCCACAGCGCCACCGGAACCGCCTTCGCCGACAATTACCGCCACCATAGGCACGCCAAGCGACAGACATTTTTCCGTTGAACGTGCAATCGCTTCTGCCTGCCCGCGCTCTTCTGCGGAAACACCGGGAAATGCACCGGAAGTATCAACTAAAGTGACCACCGGCAAAGAGAACCGGTCCGCGATATCCATTAGTCTGATTGCTTTTCGGTATCCTTCTGGTTTTCCCATCCCGAAATTATGCCGTAGCCGACTTTCGGTATCGTCACCCTTTTCATGGCCGATTACAACCAGCCGCTGCTCACCGATTTTTGCGAAACCACCAATAATTGCCTGATCATCGCCAAAATTCCTGTCGCCGCCAAGCGGGATAAATTCATCAAATAGTCCCGCGATGAAATCCTTGAAATGCGGGCGTTCAGGATGACGAGCCACTTGGGTTTTCTGCCACGGCGTTAGATTCGAATATGTATCCTTGAGCATTTTTGCCGATTTGGCCTGCAATTTCGCAATTTCAGATTCAATATCGAGCGAACCTTCATCCGCGGTCTCACGAAGTTCAATAATCCGCGATTCAAGTGCGGCGATCGGTTTTTCAAAATCAAGAAAAGATGTCATAATATTCGGTTAGAACCGCTAGACAAAAACGTCAACGCGAGAGATGGTCACGACCAAGGGGATGGCGGTTGTTCACCAGTTCGACCAGCCGAGCGCTGTCAACATGCGTGTAAATCTGGGTTGTGCTAATATCACTATGACCCAGTAACGTCTGGAGCGCACGAAGATCCGCTCCTCCTTCCAATAAATGGGTAGCAAAAGCGTGGCGCAAGACATGAGGGCTTATTTTCGTCGGATTGACACTCGCTTTGGATGCCAAATCCTTGATGATCTGAAACAGCCTTATGCGGCTGAGATGGCCGGTCCGAGATGGAAAGAGATATTTCTCATCCGGCTCGACATGGTCCGCCCATTTCTTGACAGCATGACGCGCACGATCTGAAATGGGAACCAATCGTTCCTTTCCACCTTTGCCCTTAATGATCAAAAACGGGCGATCAGCCATGACCGATTTGCGCGGCAAGGAAACCAGCTCACTGGCTCTGAGGCCCGATCCATATAACAGCTCGACAAGGGCTGCCAGCCGCACATCCTTTGCCCTGACCTTCACAGATTCTAGTCCGGCTTCAATAGTAGCAAAAAGCCTTGCAATTTCTTCATGGGACAAGATTTTTGGCAGCGAACGCTGCCCGCCAGGTCGGGGCAGCGCATCCGAGGGATCATCTTCCCTGAAGCCTTCTTCGACAAGAAATCCTAAAAACCGACGTAAAGATGAAGATTTTCGGGCAACACTATTATTCTTCAGGTCACTCCAGGTGGCAGCGATATCTTGTAACCCAGATTGATCTATAGCCGAAAGCGCGCCCTTCGCGATACTAGATGCCTGTTCGAGATCAGACCGATAGGCAGACAGCGTATTTTGGGAAGCACCGCTTTCGGCTGCCATCATCTCCAAAAACCGATCAATATAGGCAGCATCATTGCTCATGGTGATGCCACGATAGCGATGGCCTACATCAATGGGAAGCCCAGCATAAAAATGTAGCTATTATGTCCGCGTCAAAGCTTCAGCGGCAATCATCCGCGCTTCCGCTTCCATGCCCACGCGTTTCAATGCGCGAGTAATATGGTATAAGTGGAGCGGTGACATAGCATTCCAATCCCGCCCCTGCATACCAACGGCGGTCAACAGAGCAACAGTGCCTGCCTGCCCGCGTTGTGCGGCGGACTGTATGGCTCTAGTCCATTTGGTGGTTGCGTTGAAATTAACGTCAAGGTCATTGCTCAAACTTTCAACTGTTGACGCATCTTCACGGCCTAGACCGGCCAACGAAGCCAACAGGAATTTACTCTTTAACTGGCCCGAACTGTCATCATTATCCGCAAACTGATCAAACGCTTCATTGTTGATTGTGACGGCTTGATTGGGTGCTCCCACCGCCAACAAAGCCCATCCATTGCTCCCGGGCTCAACCTGCTCGGCCCAGCGCGCAGCATTGTTGTCCAGCCCAGCCGATAGCATAGATGCGATTAAATCAGCGCTACCATCACCTAAATTTGATGATGCCGGGATCCTTGCGGCGGCCCGCGCCGTTAGAATTTTTGCTGAATAGGAAGTCAATGCCCCGTTCGAGCGGCTCCACAACGAGCGCATCGCATCAATACGGCCGGTCGCGGTCGGATTTGTGTAAGCTTGCCGCAAAGTTGAGGTGCGCGCTTTCAAATCATCACTGACATCCGGATCATCATAGGTCGCGGCATATAGATCAACCATCGCTTTATTTGACAGCGTACCAATCGCTGCTGCCGTATCTGCAGCCTTCATCCGTGAGCTGCGCGACAACATCGGTGCTCGCGCGCGCCAACCCTGAACATGCCGGCCAGCTTGCTCATACAGCCGATCTGGTGGTTCAACGCCAGTGGCCGCGCCCAAACCAAAACGCCAGTTGTTGAAAAATTCAATATCGTCCCACTTGATCGTAACAGCACGCCGTCCCTGGAAACCAGCACCTACTGTTTTCTCCGCGAGCAGATAATCAATGCCAGTGGCGACTTTATTCTGCTGCGCTCGGTTCAACAGCGCTGACGCGCGGCTTTGTTCACCCGAAAAAGAAGCGCAAATGGGCTGAAACATAGTCCAAGTAGGCGCATCACTGGCATTGGCTCCGCCTTGAACATACGGGCAAATCCCGGCTGGATCAGCCGTCGCCAAATGGGCTTGCATGGCAACTTCATACAAACGAGGGGTGAAGTTGCCACCATCTACCTTCAACACGAGCGAGCGGGCCGCTTCCGCTTCTCCGATCAGCAGCAACCGCCATGCCCTCTCTGCAACCCAATCGGCCGGCTTGACATTGTCCGGACTGTTCACTTTGCTCAACAATGTCCGGCGAAGCAGAATAGACGCCCAGCGAGAAATTATTGGGCCATTCAGATTCTTAATAAGGTTGGTAAGATACTGACCGCCCTCTGCGCCAAACCCATCTGCTGCAATACCGCCAGTATTCTCGCTCAACACGCCAATCTGCCCTAGCGAACGGCGCGCGCCTGCTGGCAGATAATATTGCGGTTGCAGCGCATCATCCAGTTCGCTCAAATCGCTATCTTCATCCAAGTCCAAAATCGACGAGGGCGAAGACGTTGCGACACTTGTTCCGGAATCAGAATCGCGAACAGCAGGACCACTGGACGGCGGCGGCGTAGGGCTGCTGCTCACCGGGCCAGGTGCTGGCGTTGGAGCTGGTGTCGGTGCCGGAACAGGCGCAGGAGTCGGCGCTGGTGCGGGATCTCCAAAACCAGGTGGCAACAAAGATTCCGGTGAACTTTGGCCCAATACTGGTAAGGACAACGCAAGAGCCACGACACCCGCTGTTGCCAAAGAGACATATTTCAGGCGAAAACGCATAGCTTAGTTCGTTTCTTCGGCAATGACGGGCTTTTCAACGGGTTGCATATCCTGCTCCACATCCATTGAAGCCAAAAGAAACATCGCACCGATCACAATAACCAGAAAGACAATCAGAAAAACCAAGTTCCGCGGCATCTTTGTTCTACTAACTCTCTTTTTACCAAAATTACAGCTGCAAGCGCATTGGGTTTTGCACTCGTTCGCTTCCTATGTATAGCCTTTGCCTCAATGGACAAAAACATGAAAGACCCTTTTGACCGATCCACCGAAGAATCCGGTGAAGAGTGTGGTATATTGATCGATAAACCACTGGTTTTGATCGGTTTAATGGGTGTCGGCAAAACAACTGTGGGGCGCCGACTGGCAAAGAAGCTGAATTTGCCTTTCGTTGATGCCGATGAAGAAATCGAAAAAGCAGCCGATCTCAAGATTGCCGAGATTTTCGAACGATTTGGCGAGGACTATTTTCGCGATGGTGAACGGCGTGTCATTGCACGGCTTATGGAAGAGGATCGACAAGTGATCGCGACTGGCGGTGGCGCGTTTATGAATGAAGAAACAAGAGAACTGATATTGTCAAACGCGACAGCTATATGGCTGGATGCGGATATCGATATATTAGTTAATCGTGTTTCCCGCCGCGATACAAGGCCGCTGCTAAAAAAAGGTGATCCAGAGACGATATTGAGAGACCTCGCTGCGAAGAGAAACCCCGTTTATGCATTGGCCCATCACCATGTCACCGGTAATGACGCGCCGCATGACTTGACCGTCGAAAATATCATCAAGGCACTTCGTAAATGAGCATAATATCCGTCAACCTTGCCGGCAATGGATATGATATCCTGGTTGAATCCGGCACGTTAGATACAGCAGCAATATGGCTCGAACCGCATATCCAGAATGATAGGGTCTTCGTGATAACGGACACGAATGTTGCCGCCCAGTGGCTAGGGCGGCTGGAAACCGATTTGAAGAAATCCGGGGTCGAAGTGATTAGCCACGTGCTTCCCGCTGGCGAACAGACCAAGAGCTGGGGGGGCCTCGAGCAACTAACCGATTGGCTATTGGACGAAGGCGTGGAACGGTCCGACACCCTGATAGCATTGGGCGGCGGCGTGATCGGCGACCTCACCGGATTTGCTGCGTCGATATTGAAACGCGGCTGTCATTTTATTCAAATACCAACCAGTCTGCTGGCTCAGGTCGATAGTAGCGTCGGTGGAAAGACAGCGATTAACAGCCGTGCGGGTAAAAATTTGATCGGGCGATTCAATCAACCGAAATTCGTTTTGATTGATCCACTGGTGCTCAGCACATTGTCGGATCGCGAGTTGCGTGCAGGTTATGCCGAAGTCATCAAATATGGTCTGATCAACAATGCTCCCTTTTTTGAATGGTGTGAAGAGAACGGAACCGCTTTGTTAAACCGCGATCCCGTCGCCCTGAGCTACGCCATATCCCAGAGCGTCCAAGCGAAAGCAGGCATCGTTGCGGAAGACGAAAAAGAGCTTAGCGGTCGCCGAGCATTGCTCAATTTGGGTCATACATTTGGGCATGCCTTGGAAGCAGAAACCGGATATTCTAGTCAACTTGTGCACGGTGAAGCGGTGGCAGCCGGAATGGCACTGGCGTTTCAATATTCTGTCAGGCGCGGTCATTGTGATGTAGCCGATGCGGAGCGCATAGACAATCATTTGAAAATTTCAGGATTGCCACACAGCTTGAGTAGCGCCTCGGTCAATGCCTCGGGTGAACAGCTTGTACAGCATATGCTCCATGACAAGAAAATGACCGCCGGCAACCTGCCGTTTCTTTTGGCCAATGGCATAGGTCAGACATTTCTTGCCGATGATGTCGATCTGCAGGACGTTGCTGCGTTTCTCGATCAAGCTGAATAGCGCTTATCTAGTCGCCGCCCTTATTGGCCCCAGTAAGTCCAAAGCCGATATGCTTCCCAGCCATCATATCACCCGCATTGCGCTGCGCTTCCAGGCGATCACAGTCCATTTGTCGGAATTCGCGATCGACCTCATCAATCAAAACTTCATCTATATCGATCCCGGTCATGGTTTGCCGCGCCAAGTGAATGGCTGACTCAAACACTTCCCGTTTAACCCCATCGAGTCCGGCTTTTTTCACTTCCAGCAAATGAACGCGATCATATGCACGAACAAATAGTTTGGCTTCGGGGAAAGACATTTTGATCATGTCCAGAGACTCAGCATTAAGTTCTTTGCCATCCATGCAGAAAACAATGGCGGCACATTGGTCAGCACCCGCTCCGCGCAACAAGTCCACCCGTGTTCCATCACCATAGAAAACCTTACGGCCAAATTTCTGGCTAACGCCAATTTGCTGTGGCTTGATATCGATGATGGTGACCGGAATATTGGCCCCGCTAAGCATCTGGGCTACAGTCTGTCCGAACCGGCCATGACCAACTACGATCACCGAGGATTTGCCTGCCAGCGACGGATCATCAAGATCAACATCGCCTTCGGTGCGCGCGACATTAAACCGCTCGACAATAAGCATCAGCAAAGGCGTCGTCGCCATCGAAATCGTTATGACTGCACCAAATAGGCTGCTGGCTTCTGGCTGAATCAGCAATGCCTTCTCGGCTTCAGCAAATAATACAAAACCAAATTCACCGCCCTGACTAAGCAGCATCCCCATCCCTAGAGCAGGCAATGTGTCCATCCCGAATAACTTACCGAGGCAAAATATGATGATGATTTTTGTAGCCACAAGCGCCATCGCAGCCCCGAATACAAACGCAGTATTTTCGGCAATCACACCAATATCTAGCATCATACCGACAGCAAGGAAGAAGAGACCCAATAACAAGGATCGGAAGGGATCAATATCCGCCTCCAGCTCATGGCGATAAGGCGAATTGGCCAACATTACGCCAGCAATAAAGGCTCCCAAAGCCGGTGACAGGCCGATTAGTTCCATCAAGGCCGCGCTGCCAAACACCGCAACTAATCCTGCGACAATGAATAATTCGCGTTCAGCAATCTTGCCGATCAGTTCTAACGCCGGCTGCAATATATATCGCCCCGCGAGGATCAAGCCGCCAATAGCGAGAACACCGAGAATGGCAGTTAGCCACCCAGGCAGAGCACCCGCCTCTGCCGGTGCACGAGACAGAACCGCCACAATCGTCAACAAGGGGATGATCGACAAATCCTGAAACAGCAGGATCGAGAAAGCTTTCTCACCGGTTGGTGTGTTGAGGCGTCCAGAGGATTGCAACATCGGCAGAACCTGAGCGGTGGACGAGAGCGCCAGCGGCAACCCCAATGCAATAGCAGCACCAAAAGTGAAATTGGTTGTTGCCATGATAAGCAAAAATAGCGCCAGCCCACAAAAAGCAACTTGGCTCATTCCGAGACCAAAAATCGCCTTGCGCAATCGCATCAAGCGCGCAGGTGCCAGTTCCAATCCCACCAGAAACAGCAGCAAGATTATGCCGATTTCGGAGAATTCAAGGATCGTCTCACCCTCGCTGATGAGACCAAAGCCTTGCGGGCCAATCATGATGCCAGCAATCAGATAGCCGAGAACGGCGCCGATTCCGAACTTGCGGAACAGGAGCACCAATATCAACGCAGCTCCCAGCATGATGAAACCACCGAAGAGCAGATCACTCATATGTGCTTCTGTGCCTTCCATCTGCTACGCGGCCTCTTCTTTGGTAGCGGCGGCCGCGAAGGCGGCTAGAATGGCGTCATATGGTAAAAGGATGGCTGCATGGCGCCCCTTATGCTCTTTAGCGGCCGTCAAATGATCCATATATACCCAATCTCCGGGATTATCTTTCACACCATCCAAAAACCCAGCAAGCTGCTGCCGGGTCTCCGCAATCTCATCTTCTGATTTACCGATCGCTTCACTCGCCAAGATGGCAGCGGATGCCTGCCCCAATGCACAGGCGTTCACCTCTATTCCCAATTGTGCAACGGCTCGATCATCAGACAATATCACGTCAGCAGCCACGCGGCTGCCACATGTGCGAGACCGAACTTCAGCCGTTCCATCGGGTTTGTCGAGCCTTGATTGATGCGGAATGGACACAGCCAGCCTCAGGATATCGCGGGTATAAAGCGCTTCGCTCATTCTGCTGCCTCGGCCATTTCCCGGCGCTCTTCAACAAACTGGACCAGAGCATCGCCGCTCGCATTGAGCAGCGGATAAGTACGGGAATCCGCGATCCATTCGGGGCGCGGCTCCGCAGCACCATAAATGCTGTCATAAACTAGCACCACCAGCAGATAAGCGAGCGTTGCTCCGATCAAGCCCTTGACCATCCCAAACCCAAAACCGAGCACGCGGTCAATCGGGCCCAGAAGGGATTTGCGCGATTTGCTGCCGATAGACTTAGCGATCCAGCGTCCTAAAGCATAAGTGACGATCACTATAGAACCGAAGGCCAGCACAGATGCCCCGCCCTCACTGCCAATGGGAGAGATTAGAAAATCGGTTACTGGCGCGTGCAGAAAACGGACCGCAAAGATGATCAATACCCAGGCGATCAGCGACAGTGTTTCCTGCACAAATCCGCGCAAAAAGCCAAATATGGCGGCACCGCCCATTAGCAGCAAAACGAAAATATCGAGACCAGTCATAGAGACTAGCTAATCGCGGCTAAGCATATGGTCAACGAGATTGGCAAGCTTAGCAAAGTTCACACTATTCACACTTGCCGGAGCGGCCTCTTTGGAGGCCGGAATCAGCGCCCTGCCAAAACCTAGTTTCGAGGCTTCTTTGAGCCGGAGCGTGGTGTTGGACACCGGACGAATTTCGCCTGAGAGTGCTATTTCACCAAAAATCACAGCATCGCTCGGCATCGGCTTTTCGGCATGGGCAGAGATCAAAGCGGCGGCCACAGCCAGATCAGCAGCCGGATCGGTCAGCCGATATCCGCCAGCGACATTGAGATAGACCTCTGCACCAGAGAAGCTGAGCCCGCAGCGCGCTTCCAGCACCGCTAATATCATTGCCAAACGGGAACTGTCCCAACCGACAACAGAACGGCGTGGAGTCGCTCCGCTCGCCAGCCGGACCGTCAAGGCCTGTATCTCAACCAGCACCGGGCGTGTTCCCTCCAGTGCCGGAAAAACAGTCGCACCAGTCACTTCTTCACTTCGATCGGTCAGGAACAGCGCTGACGGGTTTTGCACCTCGCTAAGCCCCATTTCCTCCATCGCGAATACACCAATTTCATCGGTGCCGCCGAAACGGTTTTTTATCGACCGCAATATCCGGTATTGATGGCTGCGCTCGCCTTCAAAGCTCATCACTGTGTCGACCATATGTTCCAATACACGCGGGCCAGCGATATTGCCGTCCTTGGTCACATGGCCCACCAACATGATCATCGTGCCATGTTCCTTGGCAAATTTTATCAATTCCTGCGACGATGCCCTTACCTGACTCACCGTCCCAGGCGCACCTTCAATAAGGTCGCTGTGCATGGTCTGGATCGAATCAATCACCACAAAATCCGGCGCGTCTTTGCCGAGAGTGGTCAGTATGTCGCGAACCGATGTTGCTGAGGCCAGTTTGACCGGCGCCTTTCCGAGCCCCAACCGCCGCGCCCGCAACCGCACCTGGTCCGCCGCTTCCTCACCGGAAATATAAGCCACCGAACATCCGGCATCGGCGAGCCTCGCCGAGACTTGCAGCAATAAAGTCGATTTCCCAATCCCGGGATCGCCTCCCATCAACGTCGCGGAACCTGCAACCAGCCCGCCGCCAACTGCACGATCAAATTCTTCTATTCCGGTCTTTTTGCGCTCTGGTAATTGTATCTCAGAGTCCAGCCCGACAAGCCGGACCTCACGCCCCCCGCTCTGCAAGTTGTGTTTAGCAGCAAAAACCGTGTCGCCTGCTTCCTCGACCAGCGTATTCCATTCGCCACAATCCCCGCATTGCCCTTCCCAGCGATGCGCGATGGAACCGCAATTTTGACAGACATATTTTTTCTTCGCCTTGGCCATGACTACTTTCTAATAGAACAAAAAAGGAACATTATAGTTTTCCATGGCTTTTTCAACCGCTTTCCTGCTTGCGCGATTCTCTTCATCCTGTCACTCTTAGGCCGATGCGCCAGAAGGAACTCAGACTCGCTCTTATTTGCTATGGTGGTGTCAGTCTCGCCATCTACATGCATGGTATTACCAAGGAAATCTGGAAGCTCGCCAAGGCCAGCCGAGATTTTCATGATGGCCAGAAAGACCATAGCTGCAGCCGCGGCACCTATTATGACATACTCGAGTGGATAGAGCAGGAAACGACCGTTAAATTGCGCGTCCTGCCCGACATCATTGCAGGCGCTAGCGCGGGCGGTATTAACGGTATATTCTTGTCGCAAGCGATCATATCGGGGGAATCGCTTGAGCCGCTGACGGACATGTGGCTGGAAACGGCAGATGTCGATACGCTGCTGGACCCGGACGCCAGACCGCTGTCTCGCTTTTCCAAATTTTGGGCCGAACCCATTGCCTGGATGGCTTTGGGCCGCAAAGGCGGAGCGGTAGAACAGACCGTTTCCAAAGAAGCACGCGAAGAGGTCAAGATGAAGCTGTCCCGCTTTGTTCGTGCGCGCTGGTTTGCACCTCCTTTCGGCGGCAAGATATTTTCCGGCCTGATCATGGATGCGCTTGCGACGATGAAGAAGACGGAGCGTGGCCCCAAATTGCTGCCACCGGGGCAACCACTGGACTTATTTGTCACGGTCACGGATTTTGTCGGCCATCCCGAAAAGCTGCATTTGCATAGTCCGCCAGAGGCGTTGGAGATGGAGCACCGGATCACGATCAGCTTTTCGACGAGGGGAGCCAATGGCGGCGGCGATATCGCCGATCCGGCGGAACTTGTTTTTGCTGGCCGCGCCACTGCCAGCTTTCCTGGTGCATTCCCGCCTTTCACGGTCACTGAACTAGACAGTGTATTGTCCGACCGTGATCATGTCTGGGCCAATCGCCGCAATTTTCTAAAGCGCATCTTGCCCAATCAAAGCCGAGCCGGGACCGCCAATGATACCGTTTTGATTGATGGCTCAGTTTTGGCCAACGCACCCTTTGCCCAGGCCATTGAAGCGCTGAAAAACCGGCCAGCCAAGCGTGAGGTTGATCGGCGGTTCGTCTATATTGATCCACGTCCTGATCTCGACGTAGCCAAAAGCGATCGCGCGCTGCAGCGGCTTCAAGCGGCACAGGAAGCAGAAGACGAGAGCCTCCCCGGCTTTTTCTCGACCATTTTCGGCGCGATTTCGAACATCCCCCGGGAACAACCGATCCGCGACAATCTTGATGACATATCGCGGCGCTCCAGCCGGATCATTCAGATGCGGCAGATTACCGACAATTTGCGCGCAGAAGTTGAGCAGAATGTCGAAGCCATTTTTGGCCGAACCCTTTTCCTCGACCGGCCGACAGCAGCCCGTCTGGCCGCGTGGCGACGCAAGTCGCGGGACAAAGCCAGCAAGCTCGCGGGTTTCTCTTACAGCGCATATGGTCACCTCAAACTCGCAACCGTGCTGGAAGATATTGCCCATACGGTAAGGCGGGCAAAAGCCGAACCGAATGTGCATAACCATCAGGCGCTGCGCGAAACATTGTGGACCGAAATGCGTCAGCGCGGCTTTGAAAACATCGGCAAGAAAGGCGGAGCAGGACCATCAAAGCTGGCCGCCGATTTCTTCCGGCAGCATGATCTGGGTTACCGTATCCGCCGGCTGCGCTTTTTGGCGCGGCGCTTTGCCGAAGATCTCGATAGCGCGCATCCGGATGATTATGCTGTAATCGAGCAGATGCATGATGTCATCTATGACTGCCTGTCCCTTTATATTGAACGCGAGACGGTCGAATATCTCGGCGATGATTTTGCAGCGCTGGCGGAGCATGCCGAGACCCAACCATCAGCGATGTTGGACAGTCTGGCCAATGCTCGAGATCTTGCCGCCGCCGATGCTCTGGTCGATGCCAAGCTTGCTGAAGCCATGGCCGGTTTGCCTAAGGCGGAGAAGCGCTCAATGCTGCTCGCGTTCCTCGGCTTCCCCTTTTACGACATCGCAACCCTGCCCCTTTTGCAGGGCGAAGGTCTGGACGAGTTTGACCCCATCAAGGTCGACCGAATTTCTCCCGAAGATGCTAAATCCATACGTCAAGGTGGCGTCGCAGCGACATTAAAAGGCATTGAATTCAATAACTTCGGCGCCTTTTTTAGCCGATCCTATCGCGAAAATGACTATCTCTGGGGCCGGCTTCATGGCGCGGAACGGATGGTCGATATCCTGCTGTCCACGCTTCCCGAAGCCAAGCGGCCTGATGCGGTGAAGACGCTGGAATTCAAAAAAACCATCTTCCGAGCGATCATAGATGAGGAAGAAAAGCGGCTGACCAAGGCCGGACCGCTAATGACCTCGCTACGCAAAGAAATTAGCCGCGCGACCCCCTAATAAGGCCCACTAGTGCTGGTGTTCGCCCTCTTTATGAGGCGGTGTTTCGAGACTTTTATAAACGGCCTCAACAAAGGCATCGCCCTTAATGAAAGCGTCTTTGTTCGTATCCCATTGCGCGGCGGGCTTCATCGCCTGAATCTGTTCCAGCGTCTTGCCTTCCCCGCGTGCTTTTTCGACCGCACCAATGACGCTTTTCATCATATCGCGATAACCCATCAGGTCCGCCTTGGTCGCCATCGGGCCGTGACCGGGAATGATCTTGGTATTGTCATCGACCATCGTCAGCGCCTTTTCGGCCGCCGCCAATACGCCTCTAGCATTGCCGCCGCTATTCAGGTCGATGAACGGCAAGGTGACTTTGTTAAAATAGAGATCGCCCATGTGCAGCACATTGGTTTTCTTCCAGAACACAATGCTGTCGCCGTCGGTATGGGCATGTTTCATATGCTTCACATGCACTTCATCACCGTTGAGATGCAGCTTCAAACCATCATGATAAGTCACCACCGGCAGTGCCTCTTTCGGCGACGCCGGATCATTGCCATTTCCGCTTTTCTGTGTGCCCATCATACGCTCCCGAACATGGTCATGCGCCATGATGAGTGCCCCGGCCTTGCCGAAATTCTCGTTCCCGCCGGTATGATCATAATGCCAATGCGTGTTGATCAGATATTTGACCGGCTCTGCACCCAGAGCCGCCACCGCGGCCTGAATTTTAGGAGTCAAAGGAGCAAACTGGTCGTCAATCAACACCGTACCATCCGGTCCGTAAGAGACGCCAATATTCCCGCCGGCGCCAAAGAGCACCGCTATACCATCACCCAATTTTTCTGTCTTGATCTCGACTTTCGCAAAGCGATCCGCCTCCTGCGCATTGCTCTCGGCACACGCGGTCAATGCCAGTGGGGAAGCCGCCAAAAGGGCAAGCGACAATGTTCTGGTCAATAGGGCTTTCATCGGGTTTCTCCTAAAATTTACAGGCTTGTAACCTATCTTTCCGATTTGGCAAAGAACATCAAATGTACCAGCCGTCCCGTCTCGGGCGATGTCCCGAAAGCCGCGCCGCTATTGTGGAACAGCCACGGGCTGAACAGGATCAAACGATTAAACCGCATCGGGATCAGCATGGTCCGCTCCCACTTAGCCTTATGCAGCGTATCCCGGTTCACGACATCTTCAATCAGCATATTGATATCGGCATAGCCCGCTTTGGTAATGGCAAGCGGATCACTCGGAACCCGTTCCAGCCCGGTGCGTTTATGCCGGAAAAACTCCGTCCCGCCTTTGCAATGTTCGGGTAGCGAGAGATACAAAATGCCGGAATAGAAGGCTGGATCAATATGCACCCCGCTACGCCCCTTGTCGCCTTTCAGGGTGATACGGCAATGGCCATGACTGGTGCCAGCGGCAGCCTTAACCGGCGCACCGATCATGGCCGACACACGGTCGTCCAATCCCTGAATATCAAGCGGCGCTGTTGAAATATGCCCGGGATAATTGCCGCGTTTATAGTTGGAATCATAATCCAGCGCCAAAGCCGCGTTGCGCGCCGCCAGCGGGTCTGACAGGAAATCATCAATGATCAGCAAGGAAGGGAGCATCATCAGTAGCTTTGTAATTTTATTACGAAGTTCACAAAGTACACAAAGTCCTTTGGCGCTTTTTCATTTCGAAATAAAATATCTGTCATCAAGAATATACCTCTGATAAATAAAGATTTTACTGCGTTTCGACTGACTTCCCTTTCACAAGCTCTGACTATCATAATCAGCCAGCTGTAGGACAGGATTTTATAGCTGCTCTTCTGATTCCCAGCGCGTCGCAACAAGGCTGGGCCGCTTGCCGATTTTGTTGAGCCAATGGCGCAGAGGCAAAAGCTGTCCGATCAAATTATCGCCTTCGGATGTCATCTGGACGGGCCGTAATATGCAATAGACGAAAATATCGGCCAGCGAAAATTCCGCACCCGCAAAACAGGGCGTTTCCTCGACACGCTGACACACAATCCCAAGATGCTCGGCTATCTCGGGAAGCGCAGCCTCGATAATATCCGACCGCAATGGCGTCTTCAAAACCCGATGCGCCAGGCGCGGCATCAATAATCCATGTTCAGCCACTGGAAACAGGTAATTATTGGCGACAGAAATCCAGCGATCCATTTCAGCCCGCGTGGCAGGGTCATCCGGCTGGAGCGCACCATCATTATGCGCATTGTCAATATATTGGCAGATCGCGACGCTTTCATAGAGATTGAGACCATCAATTTCGACTGTCGGTACCTTACGAAACGGATGGCGTCGGCGGTTTTCGGGACTGCCCGCTGGTGTTGCCGTGATCGTCCAACTAATCCCTGCCTCTTCCGCCACCGTCTGCACGATCCGGCTATAGGTGGAGATGATGGTACCGTGAATATGGAGAGTCGGTTGCGGCATCCGTTATAACATCGCCATATCAACCGGCTGTTCGAGCAAGATACGCCCCGCCAGCTCGAATACAGCTGGCGCGGTGGCAATATGCTGGGTTGCGACATGGGCATCGCGAAACCGCCGTTGCAGACTGCTGCTCGAATAAACCGCACCGCCACCGCCTAATGTATAGACGGTCTTGCAAACATCCGCCGACATTTCGGTTGCGTGGGCGCAGGCCAAACGCAGGTCTGCGCGGGCTTGCGCTGAGATATCACCATCGCCTTGCGCTTCTTTCCAGGCCCCGGCAATTGCATTTTCCAGAAAGCCGAATGCGCCGTTCAGCTGGGCCGTAGCGCGGGCAATATCGACCTGAATGGTTGCGCGTTGCGCCATGCTGCGGCCGCCGCCCGGTGTCTTCTTGGTGATCGCGACCTGTTTGATTTCTTCCAATGCGGCACGGGCATTGCCTAGCGCGACGGAAGACACGCCCAGCGCCAACAGGCCAAATAGCGGGAATTTATACAGCGCCCCAGCATCGCGCGGGCGGTCGGCGACAAAGGAAACACTACGATCCTTTGGTATCTTGATATCTTTAACGCTGAAATCACCTGACCCGGTGCCCTTCATGCCGGCGACATGCCAGCTGTCGATAAAGGTCGCGTCGCTCGCCGGGAAAAATAGCATCCGATGATAAGGCGCACCATTTTCAAATTTCTGCAGTTCGCCATCTTTGAAAATCATTGCGCCGCCGCCGAGCCAGCTGCAATTGGCCGAACCGGAACCCCATTGCCACTGACCAGAAAGCAGATAATGGTCGCCTTTGTCATCGGCCTTGCCCATCGGAGCAAATACGCCGCCGGTAATGACATCATCCGGGCCAAAAATTTCAGCCGCCGGACTTTCATCCATATATGCGGCCCCCAATGTCGACGTGACCGCAATCATCGCGCACCAGCCAGCGCTGGCATCAGCCTCTGCAATTGTCTCGATAATTTTCAGGAAATCCAGCGGCGGCAATTCTAGCCCGCCGAGCGCCGATGGCTTCGACAAGTTAAACGCGCCAGCCTCCGCCATTTTAGCTGCAAGATCGGCCGGCAAGCGGCGCGCTTGCTCCGTCTCAGCCGCACGGTCGGCAATTTCCGGAAGCAATTTCGATATCGCTGCGCCGGTTTCCCCGCCCATATCGCTAATATCATATTGCAAACCAGCCATGTGAAAATCTCCGTTTATGTCCGCCAGCATAGGAGTTACTATTTGTCGATCCAGCAAAAACATATACTATTGATATCATGCGCATATTGGCACTTTTGGGTTTTGTTGTTTTACTAGCTGGCTGTGGGAAACAGACGGATACGGACAGCATGCCGGGACCGGATCAGATCGTGCGTCTATCGGATTCAGAGATAAAGGGTCTCGATCCCCAGAAAATATCCGACCTGTCATCCCTGCGGGTTGCCGCCGATCAGTTTGAAGGGCTAACTCGGCTTGATGCCGCCGGAAATGCCGAAAAGGGGTTAGCGGAAAGCTGGAGCGTCACGGAAGACGGATTACGATGGACATTCCGGCTGCGTGACGGATTGCAGTTCTCCGACGGAACAGCCTTTGATTCTGCGCTTTTTCCACGAATATGGGATCGTCTGCAAGCGCCAGAAACCGCATCACCCACCAAGGCTTTGTTCGACAATATTGCGGCGGTGACCGCAGAAGGTTCCAGATCCGTGGTCTTGACGTTGAAGGCACCCGCACCATCACTAGCCTTTTCATTGGCCCACCCGGCCATGGCTGCTTTGCCACTCCACCGTATCGACGATGTTGGCGACAAATGGACCAGCGAGCGCCCGATGGTTGCCAGTGGTCCCTATCAGCTGGCCGCATGGTTGCTCAACGATCACGCCCGGATGACCCGCAACCCTGAGTGGCATGATGGACCTGCGCCAACCGCGACAATTATCTGGAAACCGATGGACGACAGCCTGTCTGCCATGCGGCTATTTCTTTCCGGCGGCGCTGATATCGCGGCAGATTATCCCGCGAGCCGGCACCAATGGCTGATGGATAATCACCCTGATTTAGCGCATAGCGTGCCCTATCTCGGCAGCTATTATTTCGCGTTTAATACCCGCAAAGCCCCGTTTGATGATACCCGTGTCCGCACTGCACTATCGATGGCGGCGGAGCGGCAATGGATTGCGGAAAAGGTCATCGGCATTGGCAATATCCCGGCGTGGAATCTGCTTCCACCGGAGCTGACGGGAGGGATCAGCGCCAAGCCCATTTGGGCCGATTGGGATCGCGAACGGCGCCTCGCCACCGCCCGACAATTGCTGAATGAGGCGGGATATGGGCCAGCCAATCCTTTGACATTTGAGATTCGCTTTAACAGTTCCGCCGAACATCGTCGCGTTTCCGTTGCGCTTGCGGCCATGTGGAAAGATCTGAACGTCAAAGCCAGCCTGTTCAACAGCGAAGCCGCGCTGCATTTTGCCGCGCTCCGGCAGCATGATTTTGCGCTCGCTCGATCGGGCTGGATTGCCGATTTGCCCGTGCCGGAAAATTTCCTCACCGTTCATCAGATCGCCAATGGCGCTGGCAATTATTCCGGATATGACAACCCCGACTATGACGCACTCGTTGCAAAAGCCATAACAACGGCTGATCCCAATCAGAGAAATAGCCTCATGCGTCAGGCGGATGAAACACTTGTCGCGGACATGCCGATATTGCCGCTTTATTTCTATGTCACGCGGTCTTTGGTCAGCAATCGTATTGACGGATGGCAGGATAATATTTCCAATGTGCATCCCAGCCGCACTCTGCGTATAAGCACGGAATGACGATGACCAGCCACCCCCCTTTCTTCGCCCTATTTGCCTTGGCAACGGCATCATTCAGCTTGGCCGCTTGCAGCATGGCCGGAGATGAAGATCGCGCCCGGGTCATTGTTATCGAAGACAAGGAACCGGTGATAAAGCCGGTTGGCATTAATCTGAATCACGCGTCGGCAATTGCGCGATCGGCCATAGCCAAGGGACTGGTCGGCTTTGATGAGCAGGGCCGTGTCGTTCCGTCGCTGGCAGCACGCTGGATCGTGACGGACGATGGATTCAGCTATATTTTTCGCCTTAATGACGCGCAATGGGATGATGGCCGCCCAGTGACAGCTGAGGCGATTGCAACCTTGCTGCGGGACCGTATCACCGAATTGGACAACAGCCGGTTGGGCCCGGATTTGCAGAGCATTGATGAAATCGTTCCGATGACGGGCCGCGTCATCGAAATCCGTCTTACATCCGCCCAACCCAATTTCCTGCAGCTGATCGCGCAGCCCGAACTGGGTCTGTTCCGATCCGAACTTGGCGCAGGCCCGATGCGCAAATTAGAGGAAGGGAACGCCTACACGCTAGGCGTCATGCCGCTGCAGGAACCGGATGGTGATGCGGAGGAAGGCGAAGAGGAAGAGCAAATTGCCGCCGAAGATCCGCCAGATGATCCCCGCCGCGTTCTCCTGCGAAGCGAAGGAGCAGCCAAAGCGGTTGCCCGCTATACGGCAGGCTATAGCGATGTGATATTGAACGGGAAGTTCCACCACCTTCCTTTGGTAGAGGAAGCGGGCGTCAGCACGAATGATCTACGGCTCGATCCGGTCGCTGGTCTATTCGGCTTTCAATTCCTGCGCGCCGAAGGTTTCTGGGCCGTACCCAAAAACCGCGAGATATTGTCGATGGCGATCGACCGGCCCGCTCTTTTGACCTCTTTCCCCAACGTTACGGCTTGGCAAAGCCGCCAGAAAATCGTCCCGGAGGCGCTTAATGTCGAAGGCTTTAATGCACGGCCGGACTGGTCCAGCATGACCATGCAAGACCGCCAGGCCTTTGCCCGAGAACATGTCTCGCGATGGGAAGCATTGGAAGGACAGGTTAGCCCACTAACCATTTCCCTGCCCGATGCGGCCGGAGCCGACATATTGTTCCTGCGCGTGCAAGCTGATCTGCGGCGTGTAGGCCTTAATGCGATTCAGGCGGGACCCGATGAGGAAGCCGATATCCGCTTAATCGACGAAATTGCCGCCTATGACAGTTCCAAATGGTTTTTATACCGGCTGACCTGCTCCGCAATGACAGTCTGCCTGAACGACGCAGACGCGAAAATTGCCGAAGCCGATGCTGCCGCCAACTTGCAGATCAAGGCGAGGCTCTATGCCGAAGCAGAAGTCATGCTAGTCCGTCATTATAGCTTCATTCCGCTCGCCGTTCCGGTACGCTGGTCCATCGCAAGGCCCAGCCAGCGCGGGCTTGCGGTCAATCCACGTGGCTGGCATCCATTGAATTTGCTGGTCGGCGTTCCTATATCTTAAATATGACAGTGAAGAATTTAGTGGGGGGACATATGGCGATTTCGGAAGAACAGTTGAAACGCTTGGCCGAACAATTGCCAGATGTCAGCCGCGATCCACAAGCCGTTCGCAACCGCGTTGAAGCCATGGAAAAAGTGCTCGAACGCGCATTTATCATTCCCGGCATTAACAAGCCGATTGGCGTCGATTCTCTGGTCGGCCTGATCCCGATTGTCGGTGATGTCGTTACGGCCGTCATGGGCGCTTATATCGTCTGGGAAGCCCGTAATCTCGGCATGTCCAAATGGCAACTAACCCGCATGGCGACCAATGTCGGCATTGATACCGCTTTGGGTGCAATTCCTTTGGCAGGCGATATTTTCGACTTCCTATGGCGCTCAAACACCCGCAATTTGCGTATCATCCGCAAGCATCTGGATAAACATCATCCGGGAACGCACACACTTGAGGGTTAGCTCCCCGGAAACTGTGCACCGAAGCTCTCATTGGCTAGACGTGCGCTATTGGCGACGAAACTGACGGTATGATACGTCCCACATAGCGCCATAATCTCGAGCTGTGCATCCAACGACCATAGCATCTGGAAATCTGCCAACCGGGCATTCGTGATAGTTCCCCGATCACACAGATCATCGACGCAGCGGATCAGCAAGCTTTCCGGGTCGCTCCATACCGCGTCATCAGCCGATCCATTTCGGGTCGCAGCAACCTGTGCATCACTCAGCCCTGCCGCCTTGGCGAAAATCGCAACATGGACGCCCCACTCATATTCGCAATCCAGCTTGGCCGTCGTTCGCAAAATGACAATCTCTCGCTCACGAAGCGGCAGCGGACTATCCTTGTCCAGCAGGTTGGGTACCGCCTTGGTGAGAAACCGCATGCTGTTGGCAAAGGTTCGGAACAGGCTGAGGATATAGCCATCTTGTTGCGGATATCCGGCGAGCACCGCTGCGATTCCTGGATCATGCGGTGGTGTCAGGGGTTTCAGAATATTGCTCATCGCGAATCTCCACGCTACAAATAATGTAGTATTGATACGCTACATTATTTGTAGCGTCAAGAAAGGCCCGTAATGCCCGTCAAAAACGTAGATAAAGTAAGAGGTTCCTCCACCGGTCGGCCGATCATGGTGTTGCTCGACATACTCGGCAAGCGCTGGACTTTGCGCATCATGTGGGAATTAAGAGACCGTCCAATGACATTCCGAGACTTGCAAAAACAATGTGGTGACATCTCTCCCACCACGCTTAACAGTCGCTTGCGTGAACTGCGAGATCTTGAAATTATCAATCATGGTGATGGCGGATATGGCTATACCCCGCTTGGAGCAGAGCTTGGCGCGCAAATGACAGCGCTCGATAGTTGGTCGCGTCAATGGGCCGACCAGCTTGGTGCAAATTAAGCTCCGCGCCAGATTTTAACCGGCCTGTCGTCCTTCAAGCCCCTCATATTTCTCGGGCAGCGCTGGGGCCGGAAGCTCTTGCCGAGACATAGCCGGACTTCCTCCAGCCAGCCGCGCCCGTTCACTTTCAAACGTATCATATCGGTGCCGAGCCCGTCATTCGCCGCCGCAAAAGCTTGACGCAGGGCGCCAGCAGTTAGCGGTTTGCGCGACAGCCGGTCCATATTGGGAAATTCCACTGCACCGAACATGATTTTGGAGATCCGGAAATAGGTCTCTGGCCTGCGGGTCATGCACGTCCCATGTTTCGCCCACTCCTTGGCCATAAGCCGTGTCGAAGGCATCATACAGAAATTGCGCTTCACAACCGCCGGTGGCAGTGCCTTGGTCGCTCTGCACCATTGCGGATAGCTGCCCCCCTGCGCATCCGGCCACAGCCCGTGGAGGATGAAACCAAAGCTGCCATCATCACCGCCACATTGGCTTTTGTCACGCGTGCTGTCTTTGCGCAGCCGGCAATATTCCGGCGACCAGCTCATCGCAAGCGTATAGCCGGATACCGGCATGATCCGACGCGGTTCTTTGGAGGACTTGCTTGCCGGAGCGACGGGTTGAGTTAGCGCAGGCGCACGGCATTGGTAGGCTTGGGCGTGAGCCAAGGTTGGGGCCGCTAACAAGATAATAGGTAGAATTATGGATTTCATTCGAACATATCTTTGAAATAATCAGCTTCTTAAAACAACCTACTCTTTTGATTCAAACCAATCTTGGGAGCGTTCCAAGAACAAGCAAATTACTGCAGATAATTCAAGAGCGCACGGGATTCCGCTAAACCAAAGTTCAACCGATGACACGTCATCGATCAATCCGGGTTCAAAATTATAGGCGAGAAATGCCAAGCCAAAAAATCCAACCCCGATGAAAGTCAAAACAGTAAAAATCCACCTGAAAATATTATTGGCCCGTTGAGCTATCATATACCAGACAAAGCCCATGAAGCCCAAAACGATGATATCTGTCAAAATAATTTCCGGATCAAGACCGTTAAAAAATACCTCACCGAATAAATTGACCAAGATCGCGCTCCAATAAAGCCAATCGAACCAGATCATCGACTGAGGCCTCGAGTGATTCATAGACACCATAGCCCAAGCCTCAAATTATAGGAGTTATCCAGCACTTTTACGTTACAACCGTATTACCGCCGAACCATTGCTTGGCATCAGGTCGGAACAGCATGTAGATTGCCCCTGTCTTCAGCGCCAAGACTGCGAACAATATCGTCAGCCCCAGCGTCCGGTAATTATCAACCGTCGCGAGCGACCAGATCACACCAATGACATACATGATGATCAGCAACCATTTCCCTATATTGGACGCTTTGCGCGCTATTTTTTGCCAAAGCCACAGGTTGATGAGAAAAGGAAAGAGGATGATGGTATAGGTGGCGAAAGCATTCACGCCGTCACCGCCGCTGCCGCGGGACATGACCATCGACCAAGTATCCCAATTCAAAAAGATATTGAGAGCATTGAGCGCAAGCGCGCCTAAAAAAAACTGTTCGAATCTGGTGATGGAATTTGGTCGCATTAAGGCCTCCGGACTTTGTCTAGAACCCATGCTTCCCGGGCATGGCCTAGCCAAAACCCGGATCAAATTCAAATTCTAACAGTAACTTAGGCCGAATGTGTCAAAAGCGATCACTCAAAGGTTTTATCCAAATCCACGGTCTTCTCACCCACAAACCATTTTTTGGAATCCGGTCGGAACAGCATGTAAACCGCTATTGCCTGCATGATCGTCAACACCAGCCCGATGGCGAGATTGAGCGGCGGCAATATCGCAAAAGATGACGGCAGCGCCAGAACCCCTATGACCATCAACACAAGCAAGATCCATTTCACCGCACCGACTGCTTTCCGGGCAGCCAGATACCAGAGCAACAGATTAATCCCAAAACCGAAAGCAGTTGTTATATAAGCGAAATTAGGCCCCAGAGCGGCCGAATTGGGGTCCGCTTGAATAGCCGCCATCGTGGTATCCCAAGTCAGGATGACGTTGATCACGCCGATAGCCAAAGATGTCAGAAATAGCTGTTCAAACCGGATAATAGATGTTGGCCGCATGATCGTGTCTCCCGCAATGATGCAGGCAACCTAACTCACACCTGTGCAAAGTCCAGTCCGATATCCGCTGCAGGAGCGGACTGGGTCAAGCGGCCCACCGAGATAAAGTCGACACCGGTATCCGCCTTGTCGAAAATCGTCTCCAGCGTGACGCCGCCCGATGCTTCCGTCACCACGCGCCCGCCAATCAAGGTCACAGCCCCACGCAAGGTGGCTGGCTCCATATTGTCGAGCAATAGGTGCGTCGCCCCTGCCGCCAGCGCCGGTTCAATCTGATCGACGCGGTCGACCTCGACAATGATCCGTTCGATGCCAGCATCAACCGCTCGCTTGACCGCCTCACTAATATTGCCCGCGACCGCGACATGATTATCCTTGATCATCGCCGCGTCCCACAGGCCCATGCGATGGTTTTGCGCGCCGCCCATGCGCGTGGCATATTTTTCCAGCACCCGCAGGCCGGGGATCGTCTTGCGCGTGTCGAGCAGGGTACAGCCTGTGCCAACGATGCGCCGGACATATTCATTGGTCATCGATGCAATGCCAGTGAGATGCTGCACCGTGTTAAGTGCGCTGCGCTCCGCCGTCAGCATCGCGCGGCCCTTGCCTTTCAGGCGCATGATATCGGTGCCCGCTTCTACCGCCTCGCCTTCCGCTGCGAGGATTTCTATTTCGACATCAGGATCGAGCGACCGAAAAAACGCCTCGGCAATCGGCAAGCCCGCGATAACCGCGTCATGGCGGCTATCCATCACCCCGGTGAAAATAGCGTCTTCAGGGATCACGGCTTCAGACGTGACATCGCGTCCTGTCGGGCCAAGGTCTTCAGCCAGGGTGGATTGCACAAAGGCATCAAGCTCGAAACGGTCCAGGGTGAAGGTCATAAACTATGGCTCATCAATATCTTCCAATTCCCAATCTGTTCCGCGTTTAATCAACCGATAGTTATAACGTTTGGATTGCGCCAGAATCTCTTCAAAAGAGTCGCTGTCCTCACCCAATGCGAACTCATGGATGGTCGATAGGCGCACTTCATCATTCCCGGTCCAGCTGTCTACCCGCCAATCCAGCCCGTCGAGCAGTCCGTTGTTAAACTTATATACAGACTCTGTACCATCTGGCCCTACGCGCCAAACGCCAAGCCCTTCCAAATTCCCCCAACCAGCTCCAGTTCTCTGGGCAGCAGCGAACATGGTCGCATCATCCGAAAATACTGGCCTGAGACCGGTTTCCAATATTATGTTAGGCGCTATTCGATCAACTACATGGTGCCCGTCTGCTTCCAAACCAAATGTATGGAAACCAAAGAAGCGTCCGTCACCACTGATCCAAAACTGTTCGACAACATTCCAATCCCTGATATCGAAACACGTAACGCCACCACTTAACACCTTGATTCTCATCGTAGATTTAGTGAAACTGGCAATATCGCGATATTCGCCCGGAATAGTGACGGGTTCCTCCCGTTGAATTTCCGATTGATCGGGCGATTCTAATACCTCCTTACAATTCGTAGAGGATAGGAGGCTTTCATCATCCATCGCAAGAGTGACAGAAGGCACGCAAAGACTGGCGACTACAAAGGACGCCAATATGACCTTGATTGGTTTTCGCATTACCATGCCGTCCCTCCCTGACCAGGTCATTCGCGTTTAACCATCACCCCTCATGCGCTAAATCAGCCGGTCCCAAATCACCCTGCCCCACTGTTGCGCTCGCCATTTCCATCATCTTGTCGATCGACTTGCGGGCCTGCAGGCGCAGTTCTTCGTCCATTTCGATGCGGGGTTCCAGATCACGAAGGGCGACGTAAAGCTTCTCCATCGTGTTGAGCGCCATATAGGGGCAGATATTGCAGTTGCAGTTGCCGTCCGCGCCGGGCGCGCCAATGAAATTCTTTTCCGGCACCGCTTTTTCCATCTGGTGGATGATATGCGGCTCGGTCGCGATGATGATTGTATCGCCTTCAAATTCCTTGGCATATTTCAGGATCGCGCTGGTCGAACCGACCATATCGGCATGATCCAAAATATAGGCTGGGCATTCCGGATGAGCAGCTACCGGTGCATCAGGATGCTGGGTCTTCAGTTTCAGCAGTTCCGTCTCGCTAAACGCTTCATGGACGATACAAACACCGGGCCATAGCAGCATGTCGCGACCGGTTGTCTTGGCGATGTAACCACCGAGATGCTTGTCCGGGCCAAAGATGATCTTCTGGTCCTTTGGAATCTGCGAGAGAATATGTTCGGCGGACGAACTGGTCACGATAATGTCGGAGAGCGCCTTCACCTCTGCCGAGCAGTTGATATAGGTCAGCGCGATATGGTCAGGGTGCTCGTCGCGAAATGCTTTGAACTTGTCCGGTGGACAGCTGTCTTCCAGGCTGCAACCCGCGTCCATATCCGGCAGTACGACAATCTTCTCCGGAGACAGGATTTTTGCCGTTTCCGCCATGAATTTCACGCCGCAAAAGGCAATCACATCGGCATCGGTTTCCGCTGCCTTGCGCGATAGTTCGAGGCTATCGCCGACAAAATCAGCAATATCCTGAATTTCCGGCTTCTGATAATAATGGGCGAGGATGATCGCATTACGCTCTTTTTTCAGGCGATGGATTTCCTCGACCACATCTACGCCGGCCAGCGAGCCACCAATTCCACCACGTGCGTCCATTGTCTTTTCCTTTAAGTAACTTACCGAGCCTATGCCACGATGCAGCGGCGAAGATCAATCATCGATACGGAATTTCATGATCCGTGCTGTCACGGCCTGATCCGCATCCATTCCCCCCATGATATAGTAATCATCACCCGACTTTACGAGGGCGCGATGATCCATACTCGGCTCGGCCAGCTTGCCCAATTCCGCCCACCGATCTGCTTTCAGATCATATCCAAAAACCCGGTCCGTTGGCTTCGCGGGGACACCATCATAACCGATGCCGTCAAAGTTATACGGATTGTCACCACCGCCAGCAAACAGGATCATACCGCGATCACCATCGCCCATGGCCGCCATCCGGTATTGCGATCCCCCGGGATGGGCGTCGATTGCGCGCCATGTAATCCGCTCCGGGTCACCGGGATCAATATCACCGCGCCATGCAAAGGGCGCGGCGGCAAATTTGCGCTTGCCATCGACCAGACCTGCCACAGCCACGCCATCGGTGATGATCATGCTGTGATTGGCGATCCCGCCAGCATGGCCGAATACGGGCTTTCCAGGAAATTCAGTTGCGATGCTCCATGTATCGAATTCCGCGTCATAGAGCTGCACGAGGCTGACATTACCCTCATCATGCCAGCCGGATACGAGATAGATATAGCGCCCGCGATAGGGCAGCGCGACCATATCATCGACCGGTGTCGGCATATCGGCAAGGCGTTGATATTCCTGCGTCTCGGGATCAAAAGCGAAGACCTCCGGCGTTGACACTTCATCGCCATCTTCCGCCACGGTGTAGCCGCCAAACAGATAGATCTTGCCCGCCAAGGTAACAGCGGAACTGGCCAGACGTCCTTCATCCACCGGCACAGAGGCAATTTCTTCGCAATCTTTGATGCTGATGATGCAGGCGAAAGCAGCATTACTGGTGTCTTGCCAGCCTTTGCCAGATTTCAGGCCGTTGAAACTATAGAGCGTCGGCCCGTCAGGCCCTTCCGCCAAAGCCACCGCATTGTTGCTGATCGGGATGGGCAGTTCAAACTCGGCTGCCGATGAAGTCGGCTGTGTTGCAAGTTGTTCCGAAGACTCTTGCCCACAGGCGCTTATCACCATAGCCATGCCTAAAGCAGAAGCCTTACTCCAAAATTTCATCATTCCGCTTCCTGCTTTTCCTTGTCCGCCAACACATCCTTAATCGACCGGGACACGTCCCAGCGGTCCGTATTAGCCGCACCACGTTCAAATTCAAAAAAGGCGTCCACTTTCGCATCCAGTCCCGCAGCGCGCAGCGGCAGAACAAAGCTGCTCTCCACCGCCCGCCGCGCTGCATCCCGCGCCAATCGCATCTGCAGTGGGTTTTTGGCCTGTTTCGCTAGTTCCGCCACGCCCTTTTTGCGATTGGCCTGATCCAGTGTATTTTCGGCATCGGTCAGCGCCATCAATATCCCGCCATCGTCATAGCTTTGAATGCGGTCAATCTGCACCTCTGGCCGAGCAATTTCGATGGGCGGCATTTCTACGGACAATGTCTTGGTGGTTTCATCCCAACGGACCTTGTCGGCATCCAGCTTGGCGAGATCGACCTCATAGCGTACCGATCCCGGCATGATCAGCGTCTTGCGCGCTGAAAAACCCATACGGTTGACGGTGGTCGTGACCGTGGCGTTATAGCTGGCGGAGAAGACCGTCAGCCGGTTCTGCTCGCGCAGCCCATCAAGGCTTGCGCTAGCAATCGACACCGGATCGGGACTGAACCCGCTTTCGAATTTTGAAAGCAGCAACCAGGACAACGCGCCAAGGATCACCAGAACGCCAGCTACAATCGCCAAAGGAATGGCGAAGCGGCGGTTCATGAAGACATTTTCCAGATTTCGCCGTCGACCTCGACAATCTCGCGATTCTGCAAATCGATCAGATGCGCGCGCACCGATTGCCCTGCGGCACCTTTCAAGCGCGGATCGAGGCCCTTGTACATTTGCGTCACCATGTCAGGAATGGCTGATGCACTGCTGTCCAGCAGTTTGAGTATCTGGCGCTCTCGCTGTTTGCGGTGACCCATCATGCCCCGAACCAGTTGCCGCGGCTTATCAACTTTTTTGCCATGGGCCGGATAATAGACCTTGTCTTCACGGTCATATAATTTTTGCAGGCTCGCCATATAGTCCGCCATATCGCCATCCGGCGGGACGATGACGCTGGTTGACCAGGCCATGACATGATCGCCAGTAAACATTGCGCCCGATTCCTGCACAGCAAGGCAGAGGTGATTGGATGTGTGCCCCGGCGTTGCGACGGCTTCGATAGTCCAGCCATCGCCGGACAGGGTTTCGCCATCCTCCAGCACCCGGTCGGGATTATAGCTCTTATCAAAACTCTCGTCCGCGCGTGGACCATCGTCATCGAGCACCAAAGGTGCACAGCCGATAATCGGCGCACCGGTTTTCGCAGAGAGGGGTTTTGCGGCAGGGCTATGGTCGCGGTGGGTGTGGGTGCACATGATCGCGGAGATTTTGGCATCACCAACCGCCGCCAATATCGCATCAATATGATCGTCAATCGCTGGACCCGGATCGATCACCGCCCGATCCGTCTTGTTGCCTACAACATAGGTCTGTGTGCCGGTATAGGTATAGGGGCTGGGATTGCCCGCAAGTACCCGCACCACCAGCGGCTCCAGCTGCTCCGCAAGGCCGGTTGGAAATTTACTCGGATCAAAATCTGCGTTCATGGTCAAGATGTGGCATATTCAGGCCATAAAACAACCATGAATATTATCACAAAATCGGGAGCGAACCTGAAAAAGGGCCGCTCCCGATCTTGTGACGATAGGTTTTAAGGCGTTTCAGGTCATCGAAAGCTGAGCTTTGATGTTCTTGATCTCCCGGTCAAAATTTTCGAGTTTCAGCATATCTTTGGCGCTTTTATTGTTGCACTCCGCTGCCTTGGCGCGTCGTTTTTCGAGCTTCTTCAAAGTCACCTGCAAGGTGATTTTCTGAGCCTTGTCGGTACAACCAATGACGCTTGCCCATGCTCGGCCATTCATCGTGCCTTGCCCCGCAAAAGCAATTTCCTTGTTCATGGCAGTACAATCAAGCTTCGAACTGCTGGAACTGCGAGAGCTGCTGGAACGACTTGAACTACTCACAGCTGACCGGAAACTGGGTTTAAAGGCAATTTGGGTAACGTCCCAAATTCTTGCTGCCACGCTTTTCGCTTCGCGAGCTTCTTGCTCGGCTTCGCGCTGTGCTTCTCCTGCTTCACGCTCGGCCTCTCTAACAGCGGCCCGCGCCTCACGCTGCGCCTGACGGGCTTCCCGTTCTGCTTGTCGTGCTTCGTTGCGCGCTTCTCTAGCGGCAGCTCGTACTTCCCGAGCAGCCTCCTGCGATTCACGTTCTACCTCGCGCTTGGCTTCGCGGCGCTCCTGTTCCGCCTCGCGTTGGGCTTCACGGACTTCCCAGGCGGCTTCTTTGCGTTCCTGTTCATATTCCCGTGCTTCTTCTTCGGCTTCCAGACGAGACTCCTCAGCCTCCCGGACCATTTCTTTAATCTCTTTTTTGCTCAACCGCTTGTTAGTCCGCAACACAACGGTACGGCCGTTATATTTGATCCGGTGGACATGCTCATTTCCGCTAGCGCGGACTTTAGCCCAATCCTTTTCACCATTTAGCATCGTGATGTTGATTGTGTCATCGGATTTATCATGCGCGATAAATTCCAGATCTGCCGGAGCAACTGGTGCCACGGGAGGTACAGGTGGAACTGGAGCGATCGGCGTCCAAGACGTGTCCATATTTCCCCGGGAGGCACTTATTTTCCGAAGTTTTTTGGCAATTTCTTTTTCTTTCAGTTTCCGTTTGGACTTAAACTGAAAACTGCCGTCTTCATTCTCGACGGTATATTTATAACCGCCTGCCTTTTTCTCAACCACGACAACACCATTGCGCCCGACATCGACACTAGTGCTTCCGGTCCGGACCTTAACGCCCTCCCTCTCGCTACTCGTATCAACGAAAACATTGTCACTATCAGCGACCACAGTCTCTTCATGTGGATGCGCGTCTGCTTCCACAGCATAGGTGACCGTAGCGGTCAGGGGCAAAGCAACGACCGTACTCGCACCGACCATCAAGGCCCCTACACGTTTTCGGAAATTGGACTTTTCTTTTTGCCCCAGCATTTTCAGCCGGTCCTTGATCTTGTTCTTCTGGTTCAGCGGACTGGCAAGACCTAACTTGTGTCCGGATACCGACTTCGCAATCGTCCGGCCATAAACGGCGCGCATATCACGGCCATTATTGTTCAGAATGCGCGCATCACAGGCTGTCTCCTGATCCTGACGGAATGCAATCCAAGCCAACCAGGCCACCGGATTGAACCAGTGCAGCGATAAGATGAGAAGACCGACGAAGTTCGCTGCTAAGTCACCTGATTCATGATGGGCAATTTCATGCTCCAGCGCCAATTCGCGTTCGCGCGGCGCATAGTCGCGGAAGAAATTGGCTGGGACCGCAATATATTTTTTAAACAATCCGAAGGCCAGCGGTCCGCCGACAGCAGCAGTTTCAAGAATTTGAATCCGCCCATGGCGTCCGACCAGACGGCCATCCGACACGATATCCTCGCGAAACTGGAAATAGGCAGCGAGCTTACTGATAAAAAGCATACCGGCCCCGCCCAGCCAAACAACCAGAGCAATCATCATCCAGTCGATGGAAGCAAGTGCACCAGCCGCAGCCGTTTCAGAAGGCACAACCATTACGATTTCAGAGAGCAGAGGCGTTGCCGCCGCAGCCGCTTCACCGGTTTCGGTCGGCGGCGGTGCTGTCAATGTGAGTGTAGGCATGAACAGACGCGCCAATGGCAAAGCCCATAGAAGATAGGCGATATGTGCGCCAAAAAAATGGGCCACCGGCTTACGGATTATCAGAACAAGTGCCATGAGCAACGTCATCGACACCATCGTGTCCACCATCCAGTTGGTCATCCCTTCAACTCCCTCAAAAGCTCTTCGATTTCCCTTATATCGTCATCGCTCAGCTCATCGGCCTCGGCCAGATGGGCAACCAACGGTGTGACTTTCCCTCCGAAAAGACGGTCCACAAATTTACGTGAAACACCAGCCAGATAAGTATCCCGCTCAACCAGTGGTGAATATAGAAAACGCCGGCCATCGCGCTCTGTGCCGATAACGGCTTTTGCAGCGAGACGAGATAGCAGGGTTTTAACGGTTTGCAGCGACCAGCCTCTTGCATCGGCAACGCGGTCGGCCACTTCGGTAGCGGTCAGCGGTGCCCTTTGCCAAAGCACCTCCATAATCTCATGTTCGGCATCACTGATACGTTCGACCATATCCAATTTCTCCCAAATGAAATTGCCAAATTTATGCGAATAGACTCGCTATTGACTACAGCTGTAGTTTCATCGACTACGAATGTAAATGTGTAATTTTACATTTGCGATAAACCGCGCGCTCCAAAGCTAAGCTTTAGAGCGGTAGTGCTGTGGGTGATGATGTCGAAGAAATTTACACTCCCGGACAAGTTAACACCGCTTTAACCAACTAAGTGCTTGGAATATATGATAGGCAAAAAACTGGCACGTGCGGTGCAAGGTTACTAGCGTTCCTATGTTTCACACCCATGAAACGCAAATGAGGGGGACAGCGTACTGGTCTCCGCCGTCCCCTCTCATTAAGAATTTAGACAACCCTATACCCATATAAAAACGGCTCGGATCTCCTAATCCGGGCCGTTTTTGATTCTAACGCTGCAAGGTCGCTTTGCTGCGATTATATATGGTGTGCGGAGCTTAGCTCGCCGCCGGTGCAACCTTTTTCTCGGCCATCAACTCGCCCAGTTCGCCCGCTTCATACATTTCCATCATGATGTCGCTGCCGCCAACAAATTCGCCTTTGACATAGAGCTGCGGGATGGTTGGCCAATCGGAAAATTCCTTGATGCCCTGACGCACTTCCATGTCCTGAAGAACATCCACGGATTCAAAACCAACGCCAAGATGCTCGAGTATCGCTACTGCTTTGCTGGAAAAGCCGCATTGCGGAAAAAGGGGTGTCCCTTTCATAAACAGGACCACATCATTGGATGTGACCATGGTATCGATTTTTGCGTTAACTGCGTCACTCATCTTCAATCTCCTTTTCGGGCGCTATTCAGGAATTCCGGTAGTCAGCTGCAACGCGTGTAGCCCTCCGCCCATTTTACCTTTTAAAGCTGCATAAACAGCCTGATGCTGTTTCACCCTATTCATGCCAGCAAATGCTGGCGCCAATACTTTGGCCGCATAATGATCACCATCACCGGCCAGATCCTGTATCTCGACAATCGCGTCGGGAAAGGCTTCCAATATCATCGCCTTAATATCGTCACTCGCCATGGGCATCGTAGTTTTTCCTATTCGGCCTGTTCAATAAACTGACGCCGCGCTTCAATCATCTTTTCGGTCAACATGGTGCGGATGCCAGCATCATCAATCTCAACTTCTGCAGAGGTCAAATCACCAAGCAATTTGCGAATAACATCTTCATCACCAGCTTCTTCAAAATCGGCCTGCACCACTGCCTTGGCATAAGCATCGGTTTCTTCGGCAGTCAGGCCCATTTTTTCCGCCGCCCATTCACCGATCAGGCGGTTCCGCCGCGCTGTCAGTTTGAACTGCATTTCCTCATCGCGTGCGAATTTCGTTTCAAACGCTTTTTCACGATCATCAAAACCGGCCATAATCTTCCCTTACTGGCTTTATCCATCGCTGGATCATTCTAAATAAAATAGGCACTGGTCGCATCAGCGACAAGAGGCCCAGGTCGCTTAGTCCGAAACTTTCACAACCAGCTTACCAATCGCTCCGCGATCAGCCATTTTCTGGATCGCTTTTCCGGCATCGGCAAAGTCGAAAACTTCTGACACGCGCGGCTGGATCATGCCTTGTCCCCACAGCTTGAATAGCCGGTTGATATGAGACCGATTGCCCGCGGGATCGCGCATCGCATAAGCGCCCCAGAATACACCGCAAACATCGCAGGATTTGAGCAAGGTCAGATTGAGCGGCAATTTGGCGATGCCGGCTGGGAAACCAACGACCAAAAAGCGGCCTTCCCATGCAATCGAACGCACAGCAGGTTCGCTGTAATCGCCGCCAACCGCGTCATAAATGACATCCGCTCCATTGGGACCGACGGCGGCTTTAAACTGCGCTGCGAGCGCCTTGGACTGATCCTTGTCAAAAGGTGCCCGGCCATAGACAACTGTTTCATCAGCGCCAGCGGCTTTGGCAAAAGCGGCTTTCTCTTCAGACGAAACAGCAGCAACAACGCGCGCGCCAAAGGCTTTGCCTAGCTCAACCGCAGCAATGCCAACACCGCCCGATGCACCCAATACCAGAAGCGTATCGCCTTCTTTAATATGGCCGCGATCAACCAATGCGTGAATGGACGTGCCGTATGTCAGGATAAGCGCGGAAGCATCTTCAAAGCTGACGGTGTCAGGAATTTTGAATACACTGTTATGATCCACCGCGACTTTTTCCACCAGACCGCCATGACCAGTAGTGGATGCTACACGATCGCCGACTTTAAAGCCGGTCACGCCTTCACCAATTTCTGAAATAACGCCGGATACTTCTCCGCCGGGCGCAAAAGGCCGGGGCGGTTTGAACTGATACATATCCTGAATGATCAGGACATCGGGATAGTTGATCGAGCAAGCTTTGACATCAATGACCACCTGCCCCTTGCCAGCCGCCGGGTTATCAACCTCTAGCATTTCCAGGCTATCGGGACCGCCGACTTGTGTGGACATTAATGCTTTCATTATTTCTTCCTCTTTGTCTTGTATCTTTTGAGCGCCCTATGCAGCCACTGGCTTATGCCACGGTTGCGCAGAATCGACCCTGCTTTCATGCGTTTCTATGGCATCAGATTTTGACATTGTCAGGTCAATTTCATCAACTCCTTTCATCAGACATTGCTGCCGGAAGGGATCCATCTCGAATGTGAAGCGATCCTGAAATGGCGTGGTCACACTCATGCTTTCCATATCGATCGTGATGAGATCGGTTTTGGCAACCTCCATCAGCCGGTCAATCGCTTCTTGCGGCAAGGCTATCGCGAGCAGCCCATTTTTAAATGCATTGCTGGAAAAAATGTCTGAGAAACTCGGTGCAATAATCGCTTCTATGCCCATGTCATCCAGCGCCCATGCGGCATGCTCGCGGCTAGAACCACAGCCAAAATTGTCGCCAGCGATAAGGATTGACGCCCCCGCATATTCCGGGTCGTCAAAAACATTCCCCTCTTGCGCGCGGACGGATTCAAATGCGCCTTTGCCCAGACCTTCGCGTGATATGGTTTTCAACCATTCAGCCGCAATGATCACATCGGTATCGACATTTTTCTGGCCAAAGGGAATGGCGCGTCCTTCAACCGAGCGAACCGGTTTCATTCTGACTCCTCTTCATCGGTATCATCCAAGGGCTCATTTTCGTAGCGCGTACCGGGTTTCGGTTTGTCAGCGTTAAATTCATCCAATTTGCGCATCTTGTGGCGACCGGCATAGATCAGCGCCGCTGCAACCGCAGCTGATCCCACAGCAGCGCCCACTTTGGCACCCGTAGACCATTTGCTTTTCTTTTCTTCGGAGCCATTGTCTTCCGGCTGTTTTTTATCGTCTGCCATATCTAAACCTTATCCTATCAGTTCGCGCCCATCAATTCACGGACATCAGTAAGCTTTCCTGTCACAGCTGCAGCCGCCGCCATTGCGGGGGACATAAGATGCGTGCGAGCACCCGGACCCTGACGGCCTACAAAATTGCGGTTAGAAGTCGATGCACACCGCTCTCCTGGCGGAACCTTGTCTGGGTTCATACCGAGACAGGCAGAACAGCCTGGCTCCCGCCATTCAAAGCCGGATGCAGTGAATATCTTGTCCAGCCCCTCGGCCTCCGCCTGCGCTTTAACAAGCCCCGATCCGGGAACAACAATCGCCCATTTCACGCCATCAGCTTTTTTGCGACCATCGAGAACTTCGGCGGCAGCGCGCAAATCTTCGATCCGGCTGTTCGTACAACTGCCAATGAAGATATTTTCCACCGCAACATCGCCCATGGCCTGACCCGAGGCGAGCCCCATATAGTCCAGCGACTTGCGCGCGGCGTCCTGTTTGGACGCGTCGGCAAAACTCTCTGGCGCGGGGACATGGCCGGTTACTGGCACAACATCCTCTGGGCTCGTGCCCCAGGTAACAGTTGGTGCGACATCAGCCGCTTGGATGGTCACGCTTTTGTCAAACTGCGCGCCATCATCAGTTGGTAGCGTTTTCCAATAAGCAACCGCCGCATCCCAATCTGCGCCCTTCGGAGCCATGGGGCGGCCATTCAGATAGGCGAAGGTTTTTTCATCCGGCGCAATCAGACCGGCCCGTGCACCGCCTTCGATCGACATGTTGGATACTGTCAGGCGGCCTTCGATCGACATTTGCTCGAACACCTCACCGCGATATTCGATAACATAGCCGGTTCCGCCAGCTGTACCGATTACGCCAATGATATGAAGGATCAGATCCTTTGGGCTGATGCCCGGCCCCAGCAATCCTTCAACCCGGATTTCCATCGACTTGGACCGCGCGAGCTGCAGCGTCTGCGTTGCAAGAACATGCTCGACTTCACTGGTTCCGATACCAAAGGCGAGTGCACCCAAGGCGCCATGTGCTGCGGTATGACTGTCACCACAAACCAAGGTTGTGCCGGGTAATGTAAAGCCTTGCTCCGGACCAATCACATGGACAATGCCCTGCTCCGCATCACTCGCACCGATATATTTGATCCCGAAAGCGGGCGCGTTGACCTCCAAAGCCGCCAACTGTGCAGCGCTTTGCGGATCGGCAATGGGTATCTTGTTGCCATTGCCATCGATGCGCGGCGTGGTCGGTAGATTATGATCGGGTACAGCCAGTGTCAGGTCCGGACGGCGAACCTTGCGCCCGGCCTTACGGAGACCTTCAAAAGCCTGCGGACTGGTGACCTCATGAACCAGATGGCGATCGATATAGATCAGCGCCGTACCATCGTCGCGTTGATCGACGACATGGGCATCCCAAATTTTCTCGTACAGGGTTTTTGCTTCGGTCATCCGGGGTTTTACCATCCTCTTATGCAATATGGTGTTTCGTTTACCCAGATCAATTGCCGGTGCAAGTGAGAAGTGACTTCAAAAGCCGATCAGAAAGGCGTATCTTCGTCAGATGACCATTTTTGCCATCATAGCCACCATCCTCGCTTCCGTTATCGCAATGGAATTCGTCGCCTGGGGTGCGCATAAATATATCATGCATGGTTTTGGCTGGAACTGGCATCGTGATCATCATGAACCGCATGACAAAGCGCTGGAGAAAAATGATCTTTATGGCATTGCTGGAGCCGTAATGAGCATTTCGATGTTCGTTGTCGGCAGCCCAATGATCATGGGTAACTCTGCCTGGGAACCCGGCACCTGGATCGGACTCGGAATATTATTCTATGGCATTATCTACACGCTGATCCACGATGGTCTGGTGCATCAGCGTTACTTTAAATATGTCCCGAAACGCGGCTATGCCAAGCGGCTGGTGCAAGCGCATAAGCTGCATCATGCAACCATCGGCAAAGAAGGCGGCGTGAGTTTTGGTTTTGTATTTGCGCGTGACCCTGCGAAGCTAAAGGCAGAATTAAAAGTGCAGCGCGAAACAGGAAAAGCGGTCGTCAGAGACTCCGTCGGTGCTAACGCGCTTTAAGCTGACCCCATTTAAACATCGTCAAACCAATGCCGGCAAAAATCATTGCGCTGCCGATAAAGAAACGCGTGGTCAGCGTTTCCCCAAGCAGCAATACACCGCCGAGCGCGGCAATAGCGGGCACGGAAAGCTGAGAGGCAGCGGCGGTACTGACCGATAGTCGCGGTAGAACCGCATACCATGTGATATAGCCTAGCCCGGACGTGATGGTCCCAGAGACAATCGCCAGAGCGATCCCGGTCGGTTGAATTTGATCAGCGCTACCCAAGACAGGAATGAGCAGAAGGCAAAGCAAAGCAGCGCCAACAAAATTCCGGGCTGTAGCAAGCGCAGGGCGCGCGGCCCCTTTTCCGGCCCAACTGTAAAAGCCCCAGGCTATGCCAGCGAGTGCCATGATCAATCCGCCAACCAACGGCGGCGCGGTATCACCCGGCGCCAGAAAAACAGCCAAACCGGCAATGGCGAGCAATAGACCAATCCATTGGATCGCCGTTGGATAGATCCCGCGAACTATCCCAATCATCTGCAAACTCAGTTGTCCGGCAGGAAACAGGATCAATGCCCCAATAGCTGCATCAAGCGAGACATAAGCGAAGGAGAAGCTGACTGCATAGACGAACAGAGCGATAGCTGGAACGAACGTATCACCGCGCGGAAAAACAGCACGGCCATATTGAAAGCCCAAAAGCAGTGCCAGCATGATCGCCCCTGACACCAGCCGGATGGCCGTAAAACTTGCCCAATCAATAGTGCTCTCGGCCAAAGCCGCGCGATTGAGCAAAGAGTTGCCGGCAAAGGCACATAGCGTCAATATCAACAACAGCGCCGTTAAAAGGCGCCCGCCAGCATGTTCCGATGACTGATCAGCGGCAGACACTAACCAGCGAGCGTAGGAACGACCGGGCCGCCCAATTCAATCGCTTTTTTATAGCCCGCACGGGCCATCATCCGTTTGCCATAATCCATCGACGCCGGGCGATTGGCGAGCATACCCGCCGCCATGGCCAGTTCGATGACGTACATGATGTTAATGTCGGCCCCCGTAAAATCATCACCTACGAGAAATTCACGATTATCGATATGGTGCTCAACATAATCGAGCAGCTTGACCACTTCCCCTTCAACAAAGGGAGCATAACCTTCACCCAATCCGCCAAAACGCGGCGCGAGCATCTGCACAATTACCGGGTTGGCTAATGTGCCTTCTGCAAAATGCAGCCATTCAAGATATTCGGCACGATCTTTGGAACCCGGTGCAGGGGCCAATTTTCCATCGCCATATTGCTCCAGAATATATTCAATCACCGCCCCTGATTCCATCATCAGATGACTGTCGATGATGACAGTCGGCGCCTTGGCGAGCGGATGGATCGCCGCCAAGTCGGCCTGCGCCCGCATGGTTTCGGGATGCCGCTGATGCCGCACCATTTCATATTCCACACCCAGTTCTTCGAGCAGCCAGATGATGCGTGTCGAACGGCTATATTCCAGATGATGCAATATGATCATGGGCTGTGCCTTTAAATAGAATTACGAATCAGGGTTTTATACCCCGACACTATATCTATTTATCGGTCCCGTGTGAGAACTAATGACCGACGACGCCCAAACTTTCAAACGGTCGGTCATTGTCGCTATATTTTTCAACCAGCGTTGCACTGGCTTCATTCAAGCCAATAAGTTCGACCGTCTTGCCTTCATTCTGCAAGCGCTCGACGATTTTATCGAGCATGCCAGTGGCTGAGATATCCCAGAAATGCGCATCATGAACATCGATAATCACGGTATCAATGCCTTCCTCGTTAAACTCCATCGCTTCATAAAGCATATCGACAGAGCCAAAGAATATCTGGCCGCCAAAGACATAACGGTGGGTGGTAACTTCTACAAAATCCTGAATGGTAACGAGCTGACGCACTTTCCAAGCGAAGAATATGCCGGATAGCAAAACGCCGGTTAAAACACCGATGGACAGATCATGGGTTGCAACAACCATTACTACGGTTGCGATCATCACGACATTGGATGGCCATGGGTGATGGGTGATTTCGGTGAAGCTTTTCCAGCGGAAGGTACTGATTGATACAAAGATCATAACAGCGACCAAAGCAGGCATCGGAATTTGCGCTACAAGTGGCCCAAGGCCTACGATCAATACCAATAGCATAACGCCCGCAACAAAGGTCGAAAGACGCCGCTGACCGCCCGATTTAATGTTGATCACCGACTGACCAATCATCGCACAACCGCCCATGCCGCCGATCCAGCCGGTCACGAAATTGGCAATACCCTGACCATAAGTTTCGCGTTTCTTGTCACTGCGCGTTTCGGTCATGTCATCGACAATCGACGCGGTAAGTAGGGATTCCAATAGACCGACAGCGGCCATGGCCAGCGAATAGGGCGCGATGATCTGCAGTGTTTCCCAAGTGATCGGGATTTGCGGAATATGGAACCACGGCAGACTGTCAGGTAGCTCGCCCATATCGCCGACGGTGGAGACATCGACTTTGAAATAGATACTGACCCCGGCCAGCAGGACAATGGCAGCAAGCGGCGATGGTACCCAGCTAGTGAGCTTGGGGAGACCATAAATAATCGCAAGGCCAGCAGCGACCATGACATAGGTCTGCCATGTCAGCGCATCCCCGGTCAGCTGCGGCAACTGCGCCATGAAAATCAGGATTGCGAGCGCGTTGACAAAGCCCGTAATGACCGACCGCGATACGAAACGCATTAGCATATCAAGCCGCAGCAAGGCAGCGATAGCCTGAAAAATCCCCATTAATATGGTCGCAGCAAAGAGATATTCGACACCATGATCGCGTACCAGCGGCACCACTAGTACAGCCACTGCCGCCGTTGCGGCACTGATCATGCCAGGACGCCCGCCAATCATTGAGATGATAACAGCGATAGAAAAACTGGCATAAAGCCCAACACGCGGATCGACACCGGCGATAATCGCAAAGCCGATCGCCTCTGGAATCAGGGCAAGCGCAACAACCAAACCAGCCAAAAACTCGGTTTTCGGATTGGATAGCCAGTCGCGTTTAAAATCGCTGTGTATTGCCATGATTCGATCCCCACCGATTGAAATGTCAGATTAAAATGTTGCAACGCACCATCGTTGAGCGCGGCCATGGCCTATTGACTTGCCACCGTCAAGCGAAGCGCCACTCTTTGCGACCATTCCCGATCAAACGGGAATCCGGAAATCTTCGGTCATGGTGGCCACTGAGGCGATCTCTTCTTCGTGGCTGATTTCGCGGTGCGGCTCGGCGAGGGCTTCCTTCTCCCACGCCTGCATAGCCGGATGGGCGATGATATGATCCACCCATGCCCGGCCCTTTGCACCGATATCGAGATCAAATGTCCGCACACGATAGGCAACCGGCGCATAAAAAGCATCAACGGCAGTAAACTTCTCACCCGCTAGCCAAGGCCCGCCAAAGCTGTCAAGACCTTCGGCAAATAGCTCCCCGATCCGGTCCACATTGCGCTGAAGCGGTGTATCAACATCATGTAGTTTCGCCCGCACACCAACATTCATCGGGCAAATATTGCGCAGCGGCGCGAAACCGCCATGCATTTCCGCTGCCGCACAACGCGCCCAGGTCCGGGCTTTTTCATCCTCTGGCCAGACACCTCCATGCCGCTCAGCGAGATATTCGACAATCGCCAGCGAGTCCCAGATCGTGCGGTCATCATCTTTCAGACCCTTATATTTTAAGCAGGGCACCTGCGCATTGGGAGCGAAGGCCCGAAACCGTTCGTAATTTTCTTCTTCGAAATAGATAATGTCATCTTCGAACGGGATATCCAGCGCCTTCATCAATATCCAAGGGCGCAAGGACCAGCTAGAATAATTGCGGTTTGCGGTAATCAGCGTGTAACTCATAAAGCCTCCTTGGGAGAGATATAGCTGGGATCATGCTGAAAGGGCAGCGGGCGACCTTCGGCCAGCGCCTTCAATATACTGGAAAAATCGGTCTTTCCCCGAAACCCCAAAAGCCGCTCCGCCTTCCCCGCGTCGTAAACACGGTCAATATGATCCGGCAATACCCAGCCCTGTTTCTCATATAAGGCTTTGGCTTCGGGAAAATAGCGTGTGATGACAGACGGTGCATCTTCCATCAGTTGCTTGCAATCTGCACGTAAAAATGGCGTCGGTGCTGACAAAATAAAAGTCTCAAACCCCAAATCGACTATTCGATCCAGCGCCGCAATATGTGCATCGGCAGCATCTTCAACGGTCAATCGCCGGTTTAAAAGTTCATTGGCTTTCAAATTGGGGCCGCTTGGAACCGTCAGCGTATCATCATCCTCCGGGAAAAAGCGACCTGTCCGCAAAACCGCGACGTTAATATCGTGCAACTTGTGGTAGAGACGGCACAAATGCTCCGCCGCTACCTTGGTCACGCCATAGATGTTGCGTGGTTTGAGCGGGCCGAATTCTTCGTCCAGCCAAAAAGCCTGTTCCGCTCCGCCCGCTCGGCCGGCACGAACGGTCTCGGAAATCATCAAAGAGGTCGTTGAGGTAAAAATAAATCGGTCATGGCCAGCCTGCACCGCCGCTTCCAAGAGGTTGAGCGTTCCGGTGACGTTGACATCGACAAAAGCACTGTTTGGATAACGGACAATGTCGGGTTTATGCAGCGCACCCGCATGGATCACCGCTTCAATGCCATGATCGCTAAACGTCTGATCAATCAATCCCCGATCGGCCACCGAACCTATGACATCGGTATGATCCCCAGCCGCGACGTCCAAACCAACTACTTTGTGGCCGATGCCCTCAAGTTTTGGTGCCAGAAACCTACCCAACCAACCCGATGAGCCGGTGAGCAGCAGCTTCATCAGGCACCACCAATCAGTTCACGCCCAATCAGCATCCGGCGGATTTCATTAGTTCCTGCTCCAATATCCAACAATTTGGAATCGCGCCAGTAACGCTCCACCGGCCAATCGGTTGTATAGCCCGCGCCGCCCAGTGCTTGCACCGATTCTTCGGCGACACGAACGCTGCTTTCCGACGCATACATGACTGCACCCGCGGCGTCGAAACGCGTGGTCTGACCTGCGTCACAAGCTTTGTTGACTGCATAAACATAGGACCGTGCGCTGTTGAGGCGAACATACATGTCGGCAATCTTGCCCTGCATCAGCTGGAACGTCCCGATCGGTTTGCCAAATTGCTTTCGCTCACGAACATAGGGGATGACGGTGTCGAGGCAGGCTTGCATCAGACCGAGCGGGATCGCGGCGAGCACCGCGCGCTCATAGTCGAGACCGGACATCAAAACGCCCACACCACCGTTGATTGGTCCCATGACATTTTCTTCCGGCACTTCGCAATCGTCGAATACCAGCTCTGCTGTTGGACTACCCTTCATGCCAACCTTCTCGATTTTCTGGCCGATGGAGAAACCCTTCATGCCCTTCTCGATCAGGAAAGCGGTGATCCCACCGGAACCGGCATCGGGCCGGGTCTTGCCATAGACCACTAAAGTATCCGCATCGGTCGAGTTGGTAATCCAGAATTTTGTGCCGTTGAGGATATAGCCACCCTGCACAGCCTCGGCCTTCAATTTCATGCTCACGACATCGGAACCCGCGCTCGCCTCCGACATGGCAAGCGAACCGACATGTTCGCCGGAAATCAGTTTCGGCAAATATTTTGCCTTTTGCTCGGGCGTCGCCCAACGACGGATTTGGTTGACGCAAAGGTTGCTATGCGCGCCGTAGCTGAGGCCAAGCGCTGCACTACCCCGGCTGACCTCTTCAACCGCAATCGCATGTTCCAAATAGCCGAGACCCAGGCCGCCATCCTCTTCCTCGACCGTCACACCATGCAGGCCCAGCTCCCCCATCTGTTCCCACAGCTCGCGCGGGAACCAGTCCTCGCGGTCCATTTTTTGCGCAAGCGGACTGATCTTCTCATCGGCAAAGCGCCGGGTCGTGTCGCGGATCTGGTCGGCCATTTCGCCAAGCTGGAAGTCAAAATCGGGGGTCGCAATCATATTCTGTCCTTCATGACTATTTGGCGGTTGTTTAACAGATATTATTCCGGTTTCCAGTCTTGTGATCCAAGAGTAATGGGTAACCCGACTATTGCGCGGCACAACCCCCAATGCCATAGGCGCGGCCATGCTATATTCCTTCGCTAAACCATTCATCTTTGCGCTCGACGCCGAAAGAGCCCATGGCCTGACCATTGCCGGATTAAAGGCGCTACCATTGGGGCCAGCACCCAAATCTGATCCTGTGTTGGCTACCACGGTCGCCGGTCTCGATTTTCCCAATCCCATCGGCATGGCGCCCGGGTTTGATAAAAATGGCGAAGTGCCCGACGCGCTGATCCGCATGGGTTTTGGTTATGCCGAGGTAGGCACGCTAACCCCGCGCGCGCAGCCGGGCAATCCCAAACCGCGTATCTTCCGGCTACCGGAGGACAAGGCAGTCATCAACCGCTTGGGATTTAATAATCAGGGTCAGGAAAAAGCCGCGCCGCGCCTGGAACGAATGCGCAAACGCATGGGTAAAGGCGTTCTGGGCATCAATATTGGTGCCAATAAGGACAGTGACGATCGGATTGCCGATTATGTTATCGGCGTCGAGAATATGGCACCGCTCGCAGATTATCTGACCGTCAATATCTCATCGCCCAATACGCCGGGATTGAGAGCCTTGCAGGATAAAGGTGCGCTGGAAGAATTGCTGGCTGCGGTCATGGAGGCAAGAGGGGATCGCAAAGTGCCGGTATTCCTGAAGGTCGCTCCCGATCTGGAGCCAGCAGATATAGATGATATAGTCGATGTCACCATGACCCAGAAAATCGACGCTCTGATTGTTTCCAACACAACCATCACCCGGCCCAATCTGCAATCCTCTAACCAAGATGAAACCGGCGGCCTATCTGGCGCGCCCTTGATGGACTTGGCACTGCAACGATTGAAAGATTTCCGTGCAGCGAGCGGTAGTCAAATCCCACTCATCGGTGTGGGCGGCATTGCCAATGCAGAAGATGCCTATGAGCGCATCCGGGCTGGTGCTTCGCTGGTGCAGCTTTATACCGCGATGATATATGAAGGTCCAACTATGGCCCGGATGATGAGTTGCGGACTTGCGCGGCTTTTGAAACGGGACGGATTTACGTCGGTCGCCGACGCTGTTGGGACTGAATAAAATCGGGCGACAAATGATTTGCCAAAATGGCGAGGCGTCCATAAAACTCTTTGCCATGAAAAAACTCCTGACTTTATTCGCTTTTTTACTGCTCACACCGCTGGCAATTCCGGCCAACGCACAAAATGCGGGCACAGCTGCATCCGCGCATCCCGAAGCCACCAAGGCGGGTTTTGAGATGTTGCAAGCCGGCGGGTCAGCAACCGATGCGGCCATGGCGATGATGCTTGCGCTGACCGTTGTCGAACCGCAATCGAGCGGCATTGGCGGCGGTGGTTTCCTATTGCATCATGATGCAAAGAGCGGTTGGATGGAGACAATTGACGGGCGTGAAATGGCACCTGCTGCTGCCGCTTCTGATCGTTTTCTGGGTGCGGATGGCAAACCTTTGGGTTGGCGCGATGCGACCCCCGGCGGCAAATCAGTGGGTGTGCCCGGCAATATGCGGTTGATGGAATTGGCTCACAAGAAATGGGGCAAGCTGCCATGGGAAAAGCTGTTTGAACCGGCCATCAAACTGGCCGAACAAGGCTATGCTGTCAGTCCACCGCAATATGACTGGATGAAGCGGCTGGAAAAACTCTGGGTCAAATTCCCGGACATGCAGAAGCTATATTGGCGGGGTGGTGCACCGGCCCCGCGTGGCACCATCATCAAAAACCCGGAGCTCGGCCAATTGCTGCGCGATTTGCAGTCGGGCGGGGCTGATGCATTTTATGCCGGCAAAACGGTGACAGCAATTTCTGCGGCCGTCGCAAATGCGCCGCAAAATCAATCAGTACTGACCGAACAGGATTTTGCTAATTACAGTGCGATATTGCGGCATCCTGTTTGCTCCACTTACCGCGAATATCGGATTTGCGGCATGGGCCCGCCGTCATCAGGCGCAACAACTGTGCTACAGATCCTCGGCTCCATTGAACGCTTTGACATGGGCGCGCTGTACGAAAAAGAACCGGCCCGCGCCTGGCATGTCATTAGCGAAGCAATGCGACTGGCTTATGCGGATCGTGAGAAATATTTGGCGGACCAGGATTTCGTCTCGGTCCCCGTGGCTGGCTTGATCGATAAGGGCTATCTCGCCAAGCGCTCGCAAATGATTGCCTTGCAACGCGTGCGACCGCAATTTCCGGATATCGAAACCTATCCTGCAGGCAATCCTCCGGGGGCCACACCACGGACCGCTGCCATCTCGTCCGAAGTGGCCGGGACGACTCATTTCACCGCAGTCGATGGCGAAGGCAATATTGCTAATATGACCTCGACCGTAGAAGGCCCTTTTGGCAGCCAGTTGCTGGCACGCGGGATGGTACTCAACAACGAACTCACCGACTTTACCTTCGCACCTGAGAAAGACGGCGCACAAGTGGCCAATCGAGTCCAGCCTGGCAAACGTCCGCTGTCCTCCATGTCACCGACCATCGTTTATGATGCGAATGGCCAACCGATCCTCGCTTTAGGTTCAGCTGGTGGCAAACGGATTATCATGCATGTAACCAAGACTTTGATTGGTGTGCTGGATTATGGAATGCCGCTGAAAGACGCGATGGCAATGCCAAATATCTATTTTGGTGGATCGGGGCTGCTGATTGAAAATGACAGTGATCTGATTGCGCTGCGAAATGATCTCGCTCGCCTTGGCCATACGGTTGTAACCAACAACTTGCCTTCGAAACTCGCCGGTGCTCAAAAAACCGACAAGGGCTGGGTCGGCGCAGTTGATCCACGCAGCACCGGGGAAGCGGTCAGCGAGCTACCCTAAAACAGCCATTTCCTATACAATGGCCGGAAACCATTGCCCGAAACTTTTATCCGCGCTAGCCTGTCATCATAACAGGGGCTGGCCTTTGATTAGGCACGGCTGCACGAGAGGGTGATTAGAGTGTCGGCAAAAAAAACAAGTGACCGTTATCTGGAATTTGACGGGTTCTCCAATCTGGTTTCGATGTTTTTCCATCGGGCCAGTGAAGGCGGTGACAAACCGTTTTTGAGCGCCAAAATAGACGGTGAATGGCAAGCGACCAGTTGGGCCGAGGCGGCACGGCAAGTTGCGGCGCTCGCAAAATCCTTCAAGAAACTCGGCCTGAAGCCGGGCGACCGCGTCATGCTGGTGTCCGACAATTGCCCGCAATGGTGCATTGCCGATCTGGCCATCATGGCGGCGGAATGCATTACAGTCCCCACTTACACCACCAACACGCCCAATGATCATCAACATATCCTCGACAATAGCGGGGCAAAGGCGGTGATCGTTTCCAACCAGAAGCTGGCACAAAATCTCATCCCTTCGGTTATCAAGTCATCAGATGCCGACATCGTCATTGGCATGTCGGATCTGCGCATCGGCCAATCGGGCGATTTTGCGATCCATCAATGGAATGGCTTGATCCAGGGTACGGATGAAGATGTCGCTGAAGTCACGGCTCAGGTTGCTGACATCAAACGCGATGATACGGCCTGTATCATCTATACTAGCGGCACCGGCGGCAAACCGCGCGGCGTGATGCAGCCACATGGCGCGATCCTCCACAATGTCAAAGGGCCGGCAGAAGTTATCGAGAATGACTTTGGCTGGGATGACGAAGTATTCCTCTCCTTCCTGCCGCTTAGCCATGCTTACGAACATAGCGCTGGCCAGTTTTTCCCGATCGGTCTCGGCGCGCAGATTTTCTATTCTGAGGGGCTCGAAAAACTTGCTTCTAATATAGAAGAAGTCCGTCCAACCATCATGGTCGTGGTTCCGCGTCTGTTCGAGGTGCTTAGAACGCGGCTGATCAAAACGGTCGAGAAGCAAGGCAAAATGCCACGTTATTTGCTCGGCAAAGCTTTGGCCATGGGCGAACGCCAGGCTGACGGCAAAAAACGCAAACGCGATAAGCCGATGGATATCTTCCTGAATAAAACACTCCGTCCCAAAGTGCAGCAGCGTTTTGGTGGCCGTATGAAAGCAATGGTTTCAGGTGGTGCGCCACTAAACCCGGATATTGGCGTGTTTTTCCAATCTCTTGGCCTGACCCTTCTGCAAGGCTACGGACAAACCGAGTCCGGTCCGATTGTCGCCTGCAACCGCCCGCGCACGGGTCTGAAGATGGACACGGTCGGCCCGCCGATGATCGATACCGAAGTAAAAATTGCCGATGACGGCGAGATTTTGGTTCGCGGCGAATTGGTGATGAAGGGCTACTGGCGCAATCAGGCTGAAACAGACCGGGTCATTAAAGATGGGTGGTTGCATACCGGTGATATTGGCTTGATCGACGAGGCTGGACGGGTGGCAATTACGGATCGCAAGAAAGACCTGATTGTCAATGACAAGGGCGAAAATGTCGCGCCGCAAAAGGTTGAAGGCATGCTGACCCTGCAACCGGAAATCCTTCAGGCCATGATCATCGGCGACAAACGCCCCTATATGGTGGGCCTGGTCGTCCCGGATCCAGAATGGGCGCTGGAATGGTCTCGCGCAGAAGGCATGGCTTATGACTTCCTGAAACTGCAAGCCAATCCGGCTTTCAAATCGGCTGTCAGCAAAGCCGTGGATCGGGTCAATAAAAACCTGTCCGTTACCGAAAAGGTTCGCCGGTTTGAATTTGCCGACGAACCTTTTGCAATCGAGAATGAAGAACTGACGCCGAGCATGAAAATCCGGCGTCACGTCATTCGTGAGCGCTATGAAGAACGGCTAAACGCGCTTTACAAAAAATAGACGCGCTCAAAGTTCAGAGCAGTCAACCGCCAGTTTTGGTATAGGGTACGAATGAACTGAACGAGCAGCTATCGATAAAGGCACCCGATGGTCGGTCTTGCACTTGTGCAATCTCTCCACGACAAAGCTGCGTAGAAGGTCTGCGCGTTACCAGCGTATTGCGGTCCACGTCCCGGCATCCGCCATATGGTTCATTCACATATATAGTCTTTGGATTGCTACTACGGCTGTAAATCAGATATTTGTCACCAACGACTGTCATATTCTTCTGATCAATACGATTGATGCAGCTAACCGGCTTTCCAGCCTCGCGACCGGCTATTTTCTTGTCAAACTTGGCCTGCTCTTTCTCACTGAGTTTAACCTCAGCGGTACCGCTATTCGCTGCGGGTGCAGCGAGCATCAGTGCCAGTGGTAATGCGAAAATGATCTTACGCATGACGATTCTCCTTCGATGTCCCCCATCAAAGATACAAGATAACATGGATTGCCAAAAATCTGAAATCAAGCGCTAAAAATTATCCTTGGCAGTGCGCCGCTCCGCCAATTGCTCAACAGACTCCGCCCGCATGAAGGGATTGGTTGCCGCTTCCAGAGCAATGGTGGTCGGGACCGTCGCTTCGCCCTTGGCTCGCGCAGCCAGCACAGCATCCATCCGCTCTTTCAGTGCTTGATTATCCGGTTCCGCAACAAGCGCATATTCACCATTGGCCTGCGTATATTCATGGGCACAATAGACTTTCGTATCGCCGGGCAATTTCGAAAGCTTCTGCATATTATCAAACATCTGCGCTGGCGTGCCTTCAAACAACCGGCCGCAGCCCATGGCGAACAGGGTATCACCCACAAAGACGACCGCGTCATCAGCAATATGAAACGCAATATGCCCGGCAGTATGTGCGGGCACATCGATGACGTCCGCTACAACATCTCCTAGACGAACATTATCGCCTTCCTTGACCATAACATCCAGCGTTGGAATACGCGCCTGCTCCGCCTCAGGGCCAGTAATATGGCAGCCCGTCGCTTCCTTAATCGCAGCATTGCCGCCGGTATGGTCGGGATGCCAGTGGGTGTTCCATATCTGGGTGATTTTCCAGCCCCGTTTATCCGCTTCCGCAAGCACTGGTTCGGCCACCGCTGGATCGACGACCATCGTTTCCTGAGAATTGGGTTCATGGACCAGCCAGACATAATTGTCTGACAATACAGGGATGCGGACTATTTCTAACATGCAGATAATTTACCCCTCAATTCCGATCTTGTCGATGGTTAACCGCATGATAAGAATTTTACAGTAAGTTACTTTGAAATCAGCGAAAAAGCAGTTTCCGGGGAAGGGTTGTTGCATTGCGACTAAGAGTATTTTTACTAGCGTTGTTCTTTTTGAGCATGCCTGCGCACGCGGCAATGCCCCTTTCGGATGCGCTGTGTACTTTTAGCAGCGGCTTAGACAGTTCGATTTCAGAAACCCTGAAACAGGCTGACAAGTTCAACTGTTCAGACAATAAATATTCGGTTCAAGGGCCAAAAGTCTGGATAAAAATTCCCTTCAAAGCCGACACGCTGCCCCCTGGCACCATCGAAGTGCAGGGTGATAATAACGGTTTGACGGCTATGTCTGTCCACTCCGTTCTGGAAGACGGAAGCATCCGATCAGCCAATTATTCGGAAAAAGCGGTAAGGGAGCACTGGCGCCCAAAGGGGCAATATGGATTGCCGGTTCCCGGTTCTGACAATGCACAATTACGGAACGACATAAAAACCGTCTACGTCAGCATCGACCATCCTCGCGTTGTCAGTTCCATCTCAATCAGCCAATTGGCATCCAAAAAAGTTTGGGATGATCGCAAGCTGCCACTTTCGGTAATGTTTGCGATATTGTGCGGGATGGCTGTGATGCCGCTCATTTACAACGCGTTCTTCTACAGTGCGCTGCGTTACAACTTCATGCTTTGGCACAGCGTTATGGCCGCTGCGACGACTATCTATACTTTCAGTTCATCGGGACTAATTTTCATCGCCTTCCCAGAAACAACGCTGACAACCAAATTTCTGCTCAACTATTGGACGTTAGCATTCGGAATTGCAGCCAGTGGCTTCTTTCTGATCGGCTTTCTCGAGCGCGGAAAAATATCGTGGAGGCTTCAAGCGGTTATCTTGGTGACCGCTCTGTTTCCCGTTGCCGCGACGGCTATCATATTGCATGGGAACGAAGGCTATAACATGTATGCACGCAACCAATATCATGCGTCATTCCTGCCCTATTTTTTCGTCATTATTTATACCATGGTGCACGCCATTCGCCGCGGCAGTCGAGCCATCTGGTTCCAGGTAGCAGCCTGGTCACCCATTATCTTCTTTGGCCTTGACCGGATCGCGCGCGGCATGGATATCTATATCGGGATACCGGCCTTGGACTATGGCCTCTATTTCACGCTGGTTATAGAAACCATTATATTGGCCTTTGGCGTAGCAAATCGAATCCTGCAATTGCGTCGTCACCATGAAGATTCGATGAGGAAACAAGTGGAGTTAACTCTGCTCGCCGATACGGACGGCCTTACCGCTATCGGAAATAGGCGGGCTTTTGAACGGGCCTTTCATGACAAGAGTCCGGAATACAGATTTGACCATCTGGCAATATTAGACATTGATTTCTTCAAGCATGTCAACGACGAATATGGGCATGAGACTGGTGATGATGTCTTACGTGCTGTTGGCAAAGAACTTGCTAACACCCGGCATTTCGTCGCGCGGATCGGCGGCGAAGAATTCGCTTTATTGATGAAAACAAAAAATCGGGCCAATCGCGGTTCAAGCTCTGCCGTTGAGCTATCAGAAATATGCCAGCGCCTAATCAAAGCTGTGCACAGCGATGTTCCGCAAATCAAACGTGCTGTGACATTCTCGGTTGGTGTAACCTCTATTGGCAAAAGAGCATCTCTACGGTCCGTCATGGCCGTTGCAGATAAGCGTCTCTATGATGCCAAGAATAACGGTCGCAATCAGATTGTCAGCTTTGATATTTCGGATTTGCCAAAGCCTCACACGGATGCTGCGACAGCTTAGAATTTACCACTCACCGATATTTTCCATACTCGCCCATGGTTCTTGGACTGGCAGGTTTTCGCCGGCCTGTAACAGCTCAACAGAGATATTATCCGGTGTCCGGACAAAGGCCATATGCCCGTCACGCGGCGGGCGGTTGATGGTCACACCGGCATCCATCAGTGTCTGGCAAAGATCGTAGATATTATCCACTCGATAGGCGAGATGGCCAAAGTTGCGCCCGCCATCATAGTCTTCACTGCCGCCATCTTCTGCGGGCCAATTATGGGTTAGCTCGACCTCCGCAACGTCTTTTTGCCCCGGCGCGGCGAGGAAGATTAGCGAGAAGCGGCCCTTTTCACTATCATAGCGGCGGACTTCTTCGAGGCCGAGGAGATTGAAAAATTTAATCGTGGGATCGGGATCGGTGACGCGCAGCATCGTGTGTAAATATTGAATCGGCATTTCGGAAAAACTCCATTCATCTCTATTCAGAAACGGTTCATCGCAGCTACCACAAAGCCGAACCGGGTCGATGGAAACAGTTTAGAACGCTTGGAACGAGAGGGAAAGAGCTATGACTGATAATGTTGAAGGCACAAAATTTCTGGACAAAAAAAATAACGTGATGCTGGTTAGCGCCGGATTGCTGACCATCGGCTTGATCGCCGGCGGTTACCTGTTGGGTGACGGATTGCTCCGTTCCAAAATGGCAGATCGCAGCGTCACGGTTCGGGGCTTGGCAGAAAGAGAAGTCACCGCCGATCTTGCAACCTGGACCATCGCCTATAGTGCGCAAAGCACGAACCTTGCTGAGGCGCAGGCTGATATGGATCGCGATACAGCAGCGATTGGCAAATTTTTCACAGAGCTCGGATTTGAGGCAGATGCACTAAAACCCACGGGCGCCAATGTGAACCAATATAGCAGCAACGGCATCCCTCGATATACCATCCGCCAACGTCTCTCGCTGCGCACGGATGATATCGAAAAAGCCCAAGCGGCCGTTGCCAGGCAATTTGATCTGGTGCGGCGCGGCGTGGTACTGGAGGACGGTTCCGGGATGAGCTATACCTTCACCAAGCTCGACGAGATCAAGCCGGAAATGGTCGCAGAAGCGACCAAGGACGCTCGCAAATCGGCGGAACAATTTGCTGAGGATAGCGGAACCGATGTCGGCGGGATTAAATCCGCCACGCAAGGCTATTTCTCGATCAATTCGCGCGATGGCGATGGCGGCGGCTATGGGGTTACCGATACGCCTTACAAAAAAGTCCGCGTTGTCACGACCGTCAACTTCTATCTCGATTGAGCGCGGGAGCCAGTGACATGATGATCCGACAATTGGCGGCGGCTGCCCTGCCCATTTTACTGGCAGCAGTTCCCGCTTCGGCGACGCTTGATCCGTCGCTTGCCGATCCGCCGGAGATGGAAGAATTGATGCGGAAAACCGATAATTACACGTTCGAATATCGCTATCCAAAATCACTCGCTCGCGATTCCCGATTGTCGGATTATCTCGATCAGGACAGCGAGAAGGAATATACGAAATTTTCAACCGAAGCTGATCGCGATCATGCTGATACGGCGGCAATTACCGAAAATGGGCCACGACTTCTCGCCTATGACTATCAAGTCCACTGGAGCGAGGAAGCCGATATTCCAGCGTTTATCAGCCTAACCCAGCACTGGTATGGGTTTTATGGTGGTGCGCATGGCATACATGGCACCAAAAGCTGGATATGGGACAAATCCAACAAAACAATGGTTGAACCTTTGACGCTATTTCGCAGTGCTGAAGCCTTTAATCAGGCTCTACAAATAGAATTTTGCGAGCAACTCAATGACCAACGTGCTGAGAAACGGGGTCAGCCTGTGGCAACCGATAGCGATGATAGTTTTGACAAATGCATCACGCCTTCGGAACATGCGATCATATTGGGATCAACAACGGTCGACAGTTTCGACATCATAAAGATCAATGTCGGTCCTTATGCGGCTGGTCCTTATGTCGAGGGCGACTATGAGATCGATCTGTCGGTCACAAAGGCTATAATGGCTTCCCTCAAACCGGCCTATCGCAAATATTTCGCTGTCAAGCGTTAGCCAAGCGCCCTTCAATCAAATCCTGATTCTCGAGCAATGCCGACGCCAGAAAACGCATGAGCAATTTTATACGAGGCGTGTTCTTGAGATCAGGGTGGGTCAGTACCCAAAAATCCGGGGCCGGTGATGGCGGCGGCGAATTTGGCAGGCGCATCAAATTGGACTCTGGATCGTTCATATAACAAGCCCCCCGTATCATGCCATAACCACTCATAACCGCCCTATGGCGCAAAGTAATATCGTCGCTCATCATCCCGATCGATGCATCGGGGAATGGACTATCTGCAATCCAGCTCGGTATCCCTGAAGGTGTCACAGCCACAATCCACCGCCGATCCGCTGGCTGAGTTTTCTCAAGATAGTCACGGCGGCAAAAATAGCTTAGCGCATATGGAAAGAGACGGCGCCCCACCAGATGGTCTGGCGGTGTCGCAACGCTCCTGATCACGACATCCGCCTCTGACCGATCAAGGTCCGCAAAACGGTAGCTGCTCAAAAGAGATAATTTTATGTCCGGATACTGCCGGCAAAAATCGGCGAGATAATCAAGCAGCAGATATTGTCCCAATGCATCTGGAATGGATAATGTGATCGGGCCAGATAATTCTGTTTCGCCCGCCTTACGCCGGCGGTCAGCGGAAAAGCTGATACCCTCGATCTGGCTGGCGGCCTCGACCAGTTCCGCGCCCAGCTGGGTTTTTCGATATCCACCTGCGGCCCGTTCAAAAATAGGTTTGCCATAGCGTTTGTTGATCACGGCCAACCGCCGCGACACGGTGCTATGGGTCACGCCCAAAAGTGATGCCGCTGCCCGCACCGTGCCTGACCGATCAAGCGCCAAGATGAATCGATAATCGTCCCAATTTTCCATTGGTGCATTATTGCACCAACATCGGGCAAAATACATCCACTATTATAATATTCATGAGTGTATTGAGGTGCAATATCGCAACACGAGATAGCTCGACAGCATTTCAATCATCACAAAAAGGCCTTTATCCATGACGATCCATCGCACTGCCCTGACACTAGCTTCAACCTTCACCGTCGCGCTGGCCGTGCCGTCCTGCGGCCTCATGGCGCAATCATCGTCTGCACAGGAATCCGCAGCCACAACCCCCCGATTGACCGTCGCCAAAGGCCAATATCTCTCCATCATTATGCCGGAAGCAAAAACGGATGGAGATGCGGCCCGCCAAACCTATTATCGCCAAGCCCTTCCATTGGGGCAAAAGTTCGGCCTGAAGCGTGAAGCCCAGCTCAAGATCGATAATGCCGTGGTCAGTAACTACAAACCCTCCGGACTGATATTTTTCTCCTACCCAGATCAGGCATCGGAAAAGCAATTGATGAACCAGCCGGAGTGGCCCGCGATCAAGGCGCAACGTCCAAAAGCGTGGAATGAGTTGAGAATTTATAGCGCTGCGATGCAAGATGATCTGGATTTGAGCTTTGATCCCGATAAATATTACAGCCTGGTCGTCGCATGGACCAACCCAGATAAACCGCAGGATTATCAGCGCTATCTCACCGGAATTGAGAAGGCCGTACATGCAGCGGGCGGGCGGTTCATTTACAAAATGAAAACCCCCAAGATGGAGGCCCATGCGACATCGTTAAAAGCGCCCAATCAATTGACGTTCGTCGAATGGGACGCGCCCAATGGCTTCGCGAAAGTACAGAAGACTCAAGATTATAAAGCCAGCGCGCCATATTTTCGATCTGGCGTAACGAATGTTGAATTTTATTATATGTCAGTCAGCGGCAAGTCGTGACAGCGATCCGTTGATATCTTGCGGAGTTCCAGCGATATAGGAGGCGATGCAAGACAATATTGAACAGCCGCTGTCAGCGGGACAGGCCATTATCGTCTTCGATGCCGAATGCATATTATGTTCGGCCAATGCACAGTTTCTATTGAAACATGATCATCAAAGGCGCTTTTTGCTGGCGTCTATGCAAGGCGAATATGGCAGTGCACTTTATAGAAAACACGACATTGACCCTACCAATCCTGAAACCCTGATCGTTGTTCAAGGTGATGATTTGCTGCGCAACAGCGATGCGGTGCTGGCTATTTATGCAGGACTGGGCTGGCCTTGGAAAACAGTCGCGGCGGCAAAAGTCTTGCCAAAATTATTGCGTGACCCGGTTTATTTGTTCATTGCTCGGAACCGATATCGGGTTTTTGGGAAACGCGATACATGCTGGCTTCCCGATCCGGAATTTCGGGATCGCATGCTGTGAAGAAAATCCTGATCCTTGGCGGCTATGGGGGATTTGGTGCGCGCCTCTCGCAAGAACTCGCGTCCCGCGGCTATCATATTCTTGTCGCCGGACGGGGCTTTCAAAAGGCCAAGCTTTTCTGCGAAACGATCGAAAACACGGAGCCTTTGCAGGCCGACCGCAACGGCGACATCGGGGAAATAATCGAAAGGCACAAACCGGATCTCTTGATCGACGCGGCAGGACCGTTTCAAGGAAGCAATTATAAGCTTGTCGAACAATGCATTGCCTTGGCCACTCCCTATCTCGATCTCGCCGATGGACGTGACTTTGTTTGCGGCATCGGAACCCTGAACGATGCCGCAACCGCCGCTGGCATATCCGTGATTTCCGGCGCATCCAGCGTCCCTGCGCTGTCCGGAGCCGCCATTCGCCATTTGGCATCTGAGGTCGATCAGATTGAGGCAATCGAAATGGCCATCAGCGCTTCGAACAAAGCGACCGCTGGACCGTCCGTTAGCAAAGCGATTCTGAGCTATGTTGGGAAACCGATCAGGGTCAGACGAGCGGGACAATGGCAGACCAGTTACGGTTGGCACGACCTTCGCGACGTTCGCTTCACCTTACCGGATGGGTCGGCGGTCGGGCCGCGTTTGGTCGGATTGGCGGATGTTCCTGACCTTCACCTTGTGCCAACCCAATTTGACAACAAGCCTACTGTCATTTTCCGCGCCGGTACCGAACTCAGGTTTCAAAACCGGGTGCTATGGCTTGCAAGCTGGCCAGTCCGATGGGGTTGGATAAAATCTCTGGTACCGTTCGCGCCAGGGTTCCTGTCGCTTCAGAATATAACACGTGCACTGGGATCCGATATTTCAGCAATGAAGGTAGAGCTGTGCGGCCATACGAATGATCAACCCAATCAGAAGGATTGGACGCTGATTGCACGAAACGGCGATGGCCCACAAATACCGACCTTTGCAGCCATTCTTTTGGCCGAAAAAATACTATTCGGGCAGATAGAATTTGGCGCATATGATGCCAGCAAACTCTTGGAACTGTCGGAGTTTCAACCACTATTTGATCGCTATGCCATAGCTCACGCAACGCAGACTGTGGCGGCTCAACCATCGCTTTACCGAAAAGTCATGGGGCAGGATTTCAAAAAGCTGCCGGCCAGCTTAGAGAAACTACACACTGTTATCCGCGACGCCGGTTTTCATGGCGAAGCCGAAGTCTCAAGGGGCAAAAACCCTTTAGCCGGATTGGCCGCAAAAATTTTCGGATTTCCGGCAGCGGGCAAACATGATCTGCATGTACATATAAAAGTGGATTCCAAAGGTGAAACATGGACACGCAGTTTTTCAGGGAAGAAATTTTCCAGCCGCTTACAAAAAACGGATCGTCATCTGACCGAGAATTTCGGGTTGTTTCAGTTTCGATTTCATCTGCCCGTCACGGATAATGGGCTCGCTATGGAAATGGCAGGCTGGAAATTCTGGTTTATCCCATTGCCACTCTTTCTCGCACCGAAATCACAAGCAAGCGAATGGGAGGAAGACGGTCGTTTCCACTTCGACGTTCCCATTAAATTGCCTCTTGTCGGCCTCATGGTGCACTATCGCGGCTGGCTTAAGCCTATAAGAAATTAGATCAGCGATAGTGGCTTAATCGGGACACTCCTGAAACAGACCAACGGGATTTCGGATGTTTCCAGTTTTACGACAAACGACATTGACGTGAAGCTTCGCCGGGCTCGCCAATAATGACTGATTTGATTTCGTCTTCCGATATATGGCGCGCGTTCGACAAAGTCGGATTGCTATCAAAGCTGACGCCGTCAAATGACAACGTACCGATATGGGGTTTAGATATACCGCCTCCCGCTACCGCCACACCCATTTCAGCCCATCCATTTTTGAAAGTTTTCAGCGAAACGATAGGCAGCCGCGCCGGTCGAATTCTTGCTATCAGGCTATATTCAGGCCTAGCGGAGCCCATAGATTTGTCTTTAAAAATAAAGCCTTTACAGCCGCCTGTGCCGCAATAATTTTGCCCTGACACATACGCTATCACGTCGCTGTGATTGGGCCTAAGTTCGGCCAAACCAACCAAAACCCGATTCTTTGTGAAGAAATCCGGTCTGTCGGCATATGAATCGCGATTAAATGACACAGCTGCCACAATTGCGCTTTTGAGGCTGTCACGGGTTTTCTGCTCCGAAATGGTAGAACTACAACTTGGATCATCCACCAAGACTTGTGCTTTTGAAGGCTGGTTTGATGCTTTGACCAATGGAGGCGGCATAGCGCATCCTGCGAGTGTCAGCAGCATCAAAGTCGCTGTGAAAACAAACCAACAATTGGGAGTAGGAGGTTTCATTTCAGAAAATCACAGTTGCAATATGGGAAGACGCCAAGGTCGTCTCCTTGGCGTGGCTAGCTCAGCCCGGACAATCGCCTTGCCGCTGCGCACCTATGTCCATTGCTAGTGTAGCCGTTTCGCCGCTGGCTGGATCTTTGATGTCGAACGCCATTTTGCTGTCATAGCCTTCGGGATTGGCCTGTCCGGTCATCTTGATATCGATATCGCCCTTGCCGGTACCTTTGCAGGTCATTTGCAGATCGATGGAGGTGGCCGATCCTTCGTCCTTTGTGGTTTCGCATTGACCGCCCAAAGCGCCAGACATTTGCTTCGCAGCCTCTTTCCATTGCTGGCCGTTATCATCTCCCTGCATACAGAACAGGCCGCCGGTGCCGCCGCCGGCTGCTTGTTCCATCTGCGTGATGGTGCGTTTCTTGACGTCTTCCGATAAGCCGGGGAAATCCAGTTTGGTGATTTTCACGGTCTGCTTATATTGGCCAGCCGTCGGACTGCCATCACCGCCACTGCCGCATGCCGCAAGCATGAGGGGAGCGGACAGGAGTGGCAGTAGGAATTTATTGGTCATGGAGACGTGCTTTCTATTGTTGCTATTTAGAACCCCTATCCCCCGACAAAAGGATTGAAAAGCCCCGCTGTGTTAATCCCTACTCGGCGACGCTTGTCACAAGCTGTGTGAGATATTTCTGTGCTGCTTTGGCAGGCCTGCTTTCGGCATCCATCGCTACAGCCTTTTCCCAATTGGCTTTCGCCTGGACCAAATCACCGCCCGCATAAGCGATGTTGCCCGCTTCAAGCGCTACCGCCGGATCTTGAGCAGCAAGTTTGGCTGCGACTGCAATATCGGACTTAGCCAGTGTCAGATTGTTCATTCGCCGCGCCAGTGTTGCAGATAAGAGCCAGCCTAGAGGATCTTGAGGTGCAAGTTTATGGACCTGCACAAATTCCGTCTTCGCTGCTGCATAATTATCAAGCGCAACACGCGCTCGGGCGCGGTCAAGATGTACTTCACCTTTTTCCAACCCGATCAAACTGCCTTGCACGAGCGCCGCGTTCAAATATTCCAAAGCCTTGGTCGGTTCGCTCCCGGCCAGCGCAGCATTGCCCGCTTGTGCCCAGAAATTGGCGACACGTGGATATTTGGCGATCTCCGCCTCTTGCGCCGCCTCGGCAAAGCTCCTCGTCGCAGCCGCCCAGTTAAATTGCTCCGCATAGGCAAAGCCCAGACAGTGACGAGCGAGAAAACCGCCGCCTTCGATCCGCCATTTATTCGCTTCGACAATCCCGCTTGCCGGATCGTCTACGGCGAGGTCAACGCAATCGTTAAAGCGAACCTCTGACATCGTCATGGGGGCCGAAGGATTGATGGTTTGCGGAACTGGTGAACCGAATGGTGTGGCCGATTGCGCGAGGACGAGAAAAAGTGGCGTGAACATATCCGGCATGGAACCCTATAATTGCAGCAAATGACTACATTCAACTCAGCCGTGAGACCACATCAACCAGAAGCTCGATATCCTGATCGCGCGACAGGCGATGATCGCCATCCTTTACCAAATGCACCTGCACATCGGCTGAACGCAATTTTTTGCTAATTTCCAAAGCATAAGCCCAAGGCACGTCCCCGTCTTCCTGTCCATGAAGCAACCGCACCGCGCCATCAAAGGCGATTTCCTTGTGGAGCAAGCGATTAGATTCCCCTGACTGCCAGAAGACATTCGTCGTGACATAGGGGTCGTCGCTATAGTCACTATGCTCCTCCAGCTTCCCCTCGCGCAGGATCGTCATTTTCTGTTCTTGGCTGAAGCCCCAATCGGTAAAATCAGGCGCGGCGGCAATGCCGACCATAGCCTTGACCCGCATCGGCCGTGCCAGCGCGACCAACAGCATGAGCCAGCCGCCCATGGAGGAGCCTATCAAAGTGATTGAGCCAGAAGTTACTTTTTCGATCAGGAACAACACATCATCGCGCCAGTCAATCAGGCTCTGCTCTTCGAATTCACCTCCGCTAGCGCCGCATCCAGCATAGTCGAGACGCAGCATCGCACGTCCCTGATCCGCAGCCCAAGCGTCGAGGGCCAGCGCCTTGCCGCCTTCCATATCCGACATATAGCCTGGAAGAAAAACCAGAGTGCTGCTTTTGACGCTGTCTTTGGCTGGGCGATAGCAATAGGCCAAATCAGCGCCGCCGGGGCGCTGCATATAAAGGATATCGTCTTCCATCTGTGTCTTCCGCTGATGTTCTTTGCCACTGCCTACGCAGGAGCCGTTATGACATCAACTCAAACGTGCGCAGAGCCGAAATAAACAATCCCGAGACACAGAAACGCAATAATCAACATGCCAACACCGCTGAGCATCGGCCGCTTATATTCTGGCAATAACGTTGTTAATTCTGCTGGCGGATCACCAGTGAACCCAAGCTGCCAATGCGGACGCGCCTTAATCCCATCATTCAGGCCAAAGACATGGGATCCGCCTGTTAAACCACGGTAGACGAGATCTCCAAAATAATAGGCTTCACTGCGCCATTGGTTTTCGAAAAACAGAAACGTCTTGCCAATCGTTTCGATCCGTACGGACCGTTTGCGCGCGCCTTTGCCATCGCGGTGCCAGACTGAGTAATCATTGCTCATAACGGATTAATCCATATATTGCAGTCAATTAGCGCCGTATAACACCATATTGTTGCAAAAACCTTTCCGTAGAGAATTCTCCAAAGCCAAGGGTTTCAATCGTTTTGAAAAATCTCTTCAATCGCCATATCAAACAGATCGGCAATCTTGAACGCGAGCGGCAGGGACGGATCATATTTTCCGGTCTCAATCGCATTGATACTTTGGCGTGAGACTGAAAGTCTTTCAGCCAAATCCGCTTGTGACCAGTCACGCTCTGCGCGGAGAACCTTTAGACGGTTCTTCATGCGCGCCACCGGACAATGCCGCCTGCGATGCCAAAGGTCACCAGCCAGATGACGCCGAACCATTGCGGCCCCTCTGTCATCAAATCATAGACATTCAAGAACTGCCATATGGTTGCAGCACATAAAGTAATCGCCGTAGCCAGCATTATCTGCTTGGCAACTAGAAAGCGCTGATATTCATCTTCCATTTCAACCAGCAGGCGAAACACGGTCCAGAAAACACCGCACATTGGCAAAGCGGTGAGGATCGCCAGACCATAGATGAACACACCTTCCGGCGGGCTAACAGAATTTTTGAGGGACAAGCCCCAAATCAGGATGACCATATAGGCGGTCATGAAAATCCCTATACGCCAGAAATAGCGTTTCATTGATGGAGGAATTTTCGATTTGGCTATCTTATCGGCCTGCTCGCTATGATCGCTCATGTGTTTAGCCCCCTTACCCGATAGATGAAATAGCCCAAGCTCCAACTTGCAAGCATTACCGCAATGACATCATCACCCGTCAACGGTCCGTACAGCAAATCCCAGGCGAGATTAACGAACAGAGTTGTTATTATGCCCACTATCGCGCCGTTGATCATGAGTTGGAAATAATAGTCCTCGACCTTACGCCGGTCCATCGCCGCCGCATAAGTGGCGACAAAGGCGATGATCAAGGTCAAACCAGACAGGATCAAAATTTTCATAAGCGGATCAACCGCGATGACCGGTTCCGGATCAAGATTTTCGACAATGAGCATCATAATACTGACCGGCAGGACGAGCGCGAAGGCCCAATCCGGTTTGATGGCGCTTTGGATACGCTGCCAGATGTTACGGGTGGATGGCTCATTCATCGGAACATCGCCAGAAACAGGATGGAGAAGCTTGCCCACATGGCAATATCCGCGTTTCGCGTCGTCCGGCAGCATGCAATATGCTTCAGTTTCATCATGATACTCCTTCAAGTTTGATTGACATAATGTCATGTTACCTTGACTTTATGAATATGATTCGAAGAAATGTCAAGCCTGCCTGACATAATGACAACAAAGCTTTCCTATATACCATCACCCCGCTATGCGCGTGGTGGTTGACTTGGCGGGACCATGGACTAAGGCAATAAAATCTATGGCCAAACTTATGAATCGCCGTTTTCTGGCGTTCTTTGGTGAGAACTGTGTGAACTTTAAAGATTGAAAACCCGATGACCAAGATGATCAAAATCACCCTTCCCGACGGCAGTGCGCGTGAAGTGGTATCGGGCACTACACCAGCGCAGATTGCAGCTGATATCGGCCCCGGTCTTGCCAAGGCCGCATTGGCCGCGCGCATTGACGGCGAAGTACGCGATATCATGCGGCCGCTGGAGGTGGATACCGAGCTGGCCTTGATTACGTCCCGCGACGAAGACGAAGCGCTGGAACTGGCGCGCCACGATTTCGCTCACGTGCTAGCAGAGGCTGTGCAGAAGCTTTATCCCGGCACGCAGATCACCTTTGGCCCCTCGACCGACGATGGTTTTTACTACGACTTTGCCCCTGCCGGTGACCCGTTCACGGACGACGATCTGCCCAAGATCGAGGAGGAAATGCGGCGGATCATCAAGGCAGACAAACCGCTGCGCCGCGAAGTGTGGGAGCGCAATGATCTGATCGCGCTTTGGGAAAAAGATGGCGAAAAATTTAAGGCCGAATGGGCTGCCGAGCTTCCAGAAGGCGATGAGATAAGCGTCTATTGGTCCGGTGACGACTGGATGGACATGTGCCGCGGTCCGCATCTGCCCTCCACCGGAAAGCTTGATCCGCAGGCGTTCCAATTGACTCGCGTTTCGGGTGCGTATTGGCGTGGCGATCAGCGCAACCCGCAATTGTCGCGTATTTACGGCACCGGCTGGTTGAACAAGAAACAGCTCAAAGCCCATCTTGTCCGGCTTGAAGAGGCGGCCAAGCGCGATCACCGCAAGCTTGGTCAGGAAATGGACCTGTTCCATATTCAGTCCGAAGCCATGGGCAGCATTTTCTGGCACGCGAAGGGTTTTGTCATCTGGCGCGAGCTGGAGGCCTATATGCGCCGTGCCATTGATGGTGCCGGCTATGATGAAATCAAGACGCCGCAGATCATGGACGCGAAGCAGTGGGAACAGTCGGGCCATTGGGGCAAATATCGCGAGAATATGTTCGTTGTTCCGGACGAAGTTCCAAGCACCGAAGACGACGCGCCTGTAGTATCATCCGATGCCGACATGATGGCAATCAAACCGATGAATTGCCCAGCGCACGTCCTGGTCTTCCGGCAGGGAATCAAAAGCTATCGCGACCTGCCTTTGCGCCTGTTTGAACATGGCTGTTGCCACCGCAACGAACCACATGGCGCGCTCCACGGTTTGATGCGGGTGCGGCAGTTTACGCAGGATGATGCCCATATTTTCTGCCGCGAAGACCAGATTGTCGAGGAAGTAAGGGCCTTTTGCGCGCTTGCCGACAGGGTCTATAAAGACATGGGTTTTGAAGGCTATTCGATCAAACTGGCGCTGCGACCAGAACAACGATTCGGCTCTGATGCCGACTGGGACAAGGCCGAAGGTGAATTGCGTCAGGCGGTTGTCGACGCCGGTATGGCAACGGAAGAATATGGCTGGGAAGAGCTGCCCGGCGAAGGTGCGTTCTACGCCCCCAAACTGGAATGGCATCTGACCGATGCGATTGGCCGTACCTGGCAAGTCGGCACGATCCAGTCCGACAGGGTGTTGCCGGAACGTTTGGACGCCAGTTATATTGCCGAAGACGGCGCACGCCACCGCCCGGTCATGTTACACCGAGCCATATTCGGTTCGTATGAGCGCTTTATCGGTATATTGATCGAGCATTATGCAGGCAAAATGCCACTCTGGATGGCTCCAACGCAAGCGGTTGTCGCGACCATTGTGACCGATGCGAACGAATATGCCGAACAGGTTGCCGAAAAACTGAGAGCTGCTGGTATTCGCGTGGAAGCCGATTTGCGTAACGAGAAAATCAATTACAAAGTGCGTGAGCATAGTGTTGGTAAGGTTCCGAATATTCTTGTCGTTGGCATGCGTGAAGCGGAAGAAGGCAAAGTCGCCTTGCGGAAACTGGGTCAGAAAGAGCAAATGTTCCTGACGCTCGACGAAGCCGTTGCCATGCTCAAAGAAGAAGCATTAGCGCCGGATTTGAAAGAACCGGCGGCATGAAATATAGCGTAATCATGTTGGCAACCGGCACGATGTTAGTGCTTAGCGCATGCAATCGAGTTGACGATACGATGGCAAGTGCGGAAAATCTGAATATGCAGAACGACGGAAAAGAGGCGACTATTATCGCTGAAGATCAGGCCAAACCGCTAAAGAAAGGCAATTCTGGCGGAGTGGATCACAGCATCATCGTCGCCCTCATGCAGCAGATGGTTGATCAGGATGAAGGCACTTTCGACATTGCCCGGCAGGTTGTGAAGTATAGCAAGGACAGCGAAGCTACTGCCTTGGCACAGCGGATTATTGACGGCGAAAACAAGGATATCGCAGCGATTGAAGCGTGGTTGGGGAAACAGGACTTTCCGCCCACACCTGCACAAAACAGTTCAAAAACGCTCGGCAGCCCGGAAAAGGTTATAGATATTCCCAAAGTAACAACCGCCGAACCCGAAGAATGATCCAATCATTGATCATCAGGCTATCCCACACTAAATATGTATAACAATTTGCGGCCCCTGCGTTTTCACGCTATTGGCCGCATCGTTCAACCATCTAGGAGTATTTAACATAGCTGCACCACCACGCCGTCCCACACCGCCCGTCAAAGGCGGTCCGCGTTTCAACAATTTGATCATCTCCGACACTGTTCGGGTCATTGACGATAGAGGCGAAAATCTCGGCGTCATGAACACTGGCGAAGCTATTGAGCGAGCCAAGGATGTTGGCCTCGACCTCGTAGAAGTTTCTCCTAACGCTTCTCCGCCAGTTGCGAAATTCCTGGATGTTGGCAAGTTCAAATATGAGGCCCAGAAAAAGGCCAATGCAGCACGCAAGACCCAAAAGGTTCAGGACGTCAAAGAAATCAAGATGCGTCCCAATATCGACGATCATGATTATCAGGTGAAGATGCGCAATGTGAACAAGTTCATCGACAATGGTGATAAAGTGAAAGTCACTTTGCGCTTCCGCGGCCGTGAAATGTCACACCAACAGCTCGGTATGCAATTGCTGCAACGGGTTCAGGAAGACACTAAGGAAACCGCCAAGGTTGAAGCCTATCCAAAGCTGGAAGGCCGTCAGATGCTAATGGTGCTGTGCCCTAAGTAGTCTGGTGAGGCGATTAGTTGGGATGCTTATGCGCTGCCCAGATAAAAGCCATACCGACAACTAAGGACGCCAGCGCGATAGCAAATTCGAAATTTTGCGATACCATGGACTTGTCCGTTCTGTCGTGCGATTCTTTTTATGAATAGCACGGCAAAACTAACATCAAGTTAAATGGGCGCGACTTTCTCCGCAACTTTTCTGGACCGGTTCTAGCTTACCGGTTTGGTGCGATATTGCTTTGGGAAATGCCGCTTGAGATTAGCAATTTTCGGCTTGTCCCAGCGCACAATATAGCCCTGACGCGGGTTTTTCTGCATGAAATCCTGATGATAGGTTTCAGCCGGATGGAAGGCTTTATAGGCCTCAACCTTGGTCACGATCGGCTTTTTCCAATATCTGCCCTTGCCAAGCTGCGTCAGATAAGCGCGCGCTGCTTTTGCCTGCGCTTTGTTTGTAGGAATCAGCGCACTGCGATAGTGCTTTCCGCGATCGGGGCCTTGAGCGTTCAACATCGTGGGATCAGCAACCACCGAAAAGAACACCTGCATCAACTGGCCATAGCTGACAACGCTGGGGTCATAAACTACTCGAACGACCTCAGCATGATTGGTAAGGCCTGCACTGACCAACTTGTAGTTGGCGCTACGCTTGGTGCCGCCATGATAGCCTGACACTGCCGAGATAACGCCTTTGGTATGTTCAAAAACGCCTTCAACGCCCCAGAAACAGCCACCGGCGAATATCGCCACAGAGCGCTTGCCTTTTTCTGCAGCATTAACACGAGGAGCGGGGATGATCGTTGCTTTTTCGGCGGCATGAGCTTCGCTTACAAATAAGCTGGAGCTATTCTGTTCATTGGGAGAAGAAGCGTTCATGCCGCCCCAAAGAACACCAAATGTAGCTAGACTTGCGCCAGCAATGGCCAGTTTTGGAAAGATCGTGCTCATGTCAAACGCCCCGTGTTCTTATAGGATTTAGCTCATCACCTCAGCAGATGCGCTAACCGTTGAAGACAGGTTCTCACTATAATCCTGCTCGTCTTCAGCGGGCTGCATGAAGAATAAAGCCAGCGCGCCCAAAAAGAAGCCGCCGCTCAGGCTGTAGGTCAAATCTGATTTCAAAAAACTAGGCATTGTATTTTCCTGCTGTGGTTACCCTGTGTTCGGAGCGACCCCTGATTTGGTTACAGCTTTAATATAAGTTGTCTTTCCTCGTTGTGAACGGGGTCACAGGGCGACATTCAGTTTCAGCGGGTGAAGGGATTCTTTATTGACCGCTTTTTTTTTGGACCTCAAGCGCCGGGCGCGGGCATCCGCCCGCTTGGCTGCGCGCCAATAAGGCGCGGCGGCCGGTCGGCCTTGCCTCGCTGCGCTCGGTCGTATCACCTCAAGGTCGCGCTGATCCGACGCATCGCGTCGGCAAGCGCGACCGCGCGCCCGAGCTTATGCGAGGAAAGCCAAGGGCACGGATGTGCTCGCCCGGCGCTTGAGTTAAATAAAAACTTATCCTAACGCAGCACAAGCCCTCTGTATCCGCGTGCACGCTTCCTGTAATATCTCTTCCGATGTTGCATAGCTCACCCGGAACGCTGGCGACAAACCAAAGGCCGCGCCATGAACAGCCGCAACTTGTGCTTCATCCAAGAAATAGCCGATCAAGTCCTGATCATTCTCAATCGTCTCACCCTTGGGCGTGGTCTTGCCCATCAGCTCGCTGGCATCGGGATAGACATAAAAGGCACCTTCTGGCGTCGGACAATGCAAACCCGGTGTATCATTCAGCATCGATACGACCAGATCCCGGCGCTTTAGGAAAGCAGCGTTACGGTCTGCCAAAAAGTCCTGTGGCCCATTGAGCGCAGCGACCGCAGCCGCCTGCGAAATGGAGCTTGGGTTAGAGGTTGATTGCGACTGCAACTTGCGCATCGCGCTGATCAGCCACTCCGGACCACCGGAATAGCCAATGCGCCATCCAGTCATCGCATAAGCCTTGGAACAACCATTGACCGTCAACGTACGATCATAAAGTTCGGGACAGACCTGCGCGATAGTGGTGAACGGGAAATCGGCATACCAGATATGTTCGTACATATCGTCGGTCATCACCATCACTTGCTGATGCGGCAACAAGGCCTCGCCCAGCGCTTTCAGCTCTTCACCGCTATAGGCCGCGCCGGTAGGGTTGGACGGCGAGTTCAGGATCAACCATTTGGTCTTTGGCGTGATCGCCGCTGTGAGCTGGTCCGGTGTAATCTTGTAATTCTGGTCCGCACCCGCCTCGATGATCACCGGCGTGCCGCCAGCAAAATTCACCATGTCAGGATAACTCACCCAATAAGGAGCCGGAATGATGACCTCATCCCCTGCGTCCAGTGTCGCTACCAAAGCGTTGAACAAGGTATGTTTGCCGCCGCCATTTATCGAAATTTGAGAAGGTGCATAGGTTAGATCATTGTCGCGCAGGAATTTCGCAGCCACCGCTTCTTTCAATGCAGCTGTACCATCAACAGTGGTGTAGTTGGTGTCTCCATCGCGGATAGCCTTGATCGCGGCTTCCTTGACGAAATCCGGCGTATCAAAATCCGGTTCACCAGCGGACAGGCCAATAATATCAAGGCCCTGCGCTTTAAGTTCGGTAACCCGGCCAGACATGGCCATGGTCGCGGAGGGTTGAATTCTGCCGAGGGCTTGGGAAAGTTTTGTCATGGGGTCGTCCTATCTGGAAGGCTTGCGGGGGATGCCTAATATCAATAAGAGCCTGCTGCAACAGGGAGATTGCCCGTACCATCATTTTAATATGGTTTTAATTCAGCTTCGGTTGAGAAATTATACAAATAATACGCAAAACGGGGGTCAAATTCGGTTGAACGGAATGTCCGGCGCGACAGGCCGAGCCATCCCAACGGGTGTTACAATACCCACAAAGGCCGAAATTGGTTCCATCACGGCCTCAACCTACCAGAGACAGGCCCATGTAGGAAAGCAGGATTGGTTCAGCTGCGCTTTTTCACAAATTCCGCGCGCAGGACGAGGCCTTTAATCCCCTCATGCTTGCAATCAATTTCCTGCGCATCACCAGTGAGCCGGATGGATTTGATCAGCGTTCCGCGTTTGAGCGTCTGCCCTGCCCCTTTGACCTTCAAATCCTTGATCAGCGTGACCGCGTCACCATCGACCAAAGGATTGCCAACGGCGTCCAGCACTTCCGGCCCTTTGGCTTTAGCTGCAGCCTCTTCAGGGCTCAGCCATTCACCGGATTCTTCATCATAGACATAGTTGCCATCGGCCATCACAAGGATTCCAAAGCCTGGCCCATATCCGCAATAATATCATCAATATGCTCGATACCCACGGAGACGCGAACGACATCGGGGCCAGCACCAGCAGCAACCAGTTCATCACCCGACAATTGGCTATGGGTGGTCGAGGCCGGATGAATGATCAGCGAACGGGTATCGCCGATGTTAGCGAGATGGCTGAACATCTTCACGGCAGAGACCAATTTGGTGCCGGCGTCATATCCGCCTTTCAAACCAAAGGTGAAAACCGCGCCACCTTTGCCGCCAAGATATTTTTGGGCCAGCGCGTGATAGTCACTGTCAGGTAGGCCAGCATAGGAGACCCAGCTCACCTCGTCACGGCCCTGCAGCCATTTCGCCAAAGCCAGCGCATTTTCGCAATGCCGCTCCATCCGCAGCGTCAGTGTTTCCATGCCGGTCAGGATATTAAACGCGTTCATCGGCGCCAGCGCTGGTCCCAAATCGCGCAAGGACAACGCTCTGGCGGCGAGAATGAAAGCAACCGGACCGAAGGCCTCGGTGAAAATCTTCCCGTGATAAGAAGGATTGGGCTGGTTCAAAAACGCGAATTTCTCACTCTTGCTCCAGTCAAACTTGCCGCTGTCCACGATCAGGCCAGCGATGCTGTTGCCATGACCACCGAGGAACTTGGTACCGCTTTCGACAACAATATCCGCGCCATGTTCGATCGGGCGGCAAAGCGCGGGGGAAGCCATGGTGTTATCGACGATAAGGGGTATGCCTGCCGCATGCGCAATATCGGCAATGCCTGCGATATCCTGGACCACACCACCGGGATTAGCCAGGCTTTCGATAAAGACACAGCGCGTCTCATCGGTAATCGCGCCTTTGACCTCATCCAATATATCCGCATCGACGAAAGTCACATTCCAGCCGAATTTCTTGAAGCTATGCGCAAGCTGGTTGAGTGAGCCGCCATATAGCTTTTTCGCCGCAACGATATGCGCGCCTGGGTCCATCAACACATGGAAAATCAGCAATTGTGCGGCGTGGCCTGATGCCACCGCCAGCGCCGCTGCGCCGCCTTCCATAGCAGCAATCTTGCCTTCGAGCGCGCCATTGGTCGGGTTCATGATGCGGGTATAAATATTGCCCACCGCGTCGAGATTGAACAAATCGGCGGCATGATCGACATCGTCAAAAACATAGGATGCGGTCTGATAAATCGGTGTGATCCGCGCATTGGTTGTCGGATCAGGTTCGGTGCCAGCATGCACAGCCATGGTTTCTAGACGATCAGTCATGAGAATCTCCATCAAAAAGCAATATAAAGTAGTTTAGGCGAGTTGGGCCTTCATCAGACCGCGTAGACTATTTCCGACATAGAATCCGCTATTCAAATCTCCAGCCTGCAAATCCGCTTCAACGGCCTTGCCGCTCTCCAGCAATTCGCGGCGCAATATTCCCGGCAACACACCCCGCACGAGCGGCGGCGTTAGAAGCTTGCCATCACGTTCGACAAATATGTTCCAGATCGCGCCCTCGGTCAGATAGCCTTCCGCGTCGTGGAATAGCGGATGCACCGAACCATTCACACCCGGGGCAGCATAGATGCTGCGGTCGCTGGTCTTATGGTGTCGGCGATAATCTTGCGGGTTCGCTGTCATGGGAGCGAGCTTAACCGGAACCGGTTCATTTAACGGCGCAGGCATGGGCTGTAATTCAATCGCGATTGCTCCGGAGCGGGCAAGCATCAGCCGCACCTTGGCCGGTTTGTCCTGATGAAAGGTGATCGCTTGTATCGTGTTGCGCGCGGCGTGGCGGTCAAATTCAAATTCCAGCGCGACGGCGCTGGCCTTCATCCGCTCCAGATGCGCTTCAAGACGCAGGATACCGCGTTCGGGATCAAACGCCATCGTCTCGATCAGATCCACGCCTTTATCCACGCCTACATCCACGGCCGCAAACCTCCCCTTGGCGAGACATTCCCGCCATTCATCACCCCCAACAGAGTCTGCCACTATGCCAGAGCCGAGGCCGATGGAAAGGGTTTCTTGGTCCATTTCGAGATAGAGTGTTCGGATGGCGACATTGAAAGCGGCATCGCCATTAGCATCTATCCGGCCGATCGAACCGCAATAGATACCGCGCTGATCAGCCTCCAGCTCGTCGATAATCTCCATGGCGCGGATTTTCGGTGCGCCAGTGATCGAGCCGCAAGGATAGATTTGACGCAGCAATGCAGTGGCATCATGCCCTGCGGCCAAATTGGCGGTCACAGTTGATGTCATCTGATGAATCGTCGGATAGCTTTCGACATGGAATAATTCCGGTACCTGAACGCTTCCCGGCTCCGCGACACGGGACAGATCATTGCGCAAAAGATCGACGATCATCAGATTTTCGGCGCGCTGTTTCGGGTCGCTCTGCAATTCCGCCCGCACTGCTGCATCAGCATCTGCATCCTGCACCCGCGCCGCCGTTCCCTTCATTGGCTTTGCGGTGATCCGGCCATCTTTCATTGCGAAAAACAGCTCCGGCGAAAAGGACAACATCCAGTTTTCACCATCATAGACCACGCCGCCATAGCCCGCCTTCGCGCGGTCGCGAATGGCAGCATAGAGCGCTAGCGGATGTCCGGCATGGCGTGCATGGGCCCGGAACGTCAAATTGGCCTGATAGATATCTCCGGCAATGATATAGTCCTTCACCTGAGCAAAGGCGTGATCATAGCCTGCCCGTGTTACGCCGGGCCGCAATGTCCCTAACCATGCGCCTTTGGGGTCTGGAAGCTGATCGATTACCTTGTCAGGTTCCCAAAGCGTATAGTCTTTAAACAGACCAAACCACGCCAGCGGACAATTCCGATCATCGGGCAGATGCCCGACCAGCCGACCTTCCAACGCCAACCCAGCTTCATAAGACATATAACCCGCGGCATGCAGCCCGCGTTTCTTTGCTTTGCCGAGCTTGTCCAGAGCCGCGCCCAGATCATCCGCTGTGCGCGCTTCCACGATCTCGACCGGATTGCTGTAGAGGCGCGCGGGCACCGCATCCCCTCCTTCGCGGGCATCGTCGAGTAATATGAAAGGACTATTGTCAGGGATCATCTCTCTCCCCTAATTGCTTTTTATACCGTTCGTCCATAAGCATAGCGAAACTAAACAGGGAGACGCGCCTGATGCGCATGACATTTGTTGGCGCGCTGGTGGCTGCTTCATTGCAACTTTTCGCACCGTCCGCTGTTGCGGCAGAAGAAATGGCCGATGCGATTGCGCCCAAACCTGCAGCATTGGTCGCTGACCAGATACCGGGCATTCCGATGTCTATTGTCGAGAAAACCCGGCCCTATATGGAATTCCGGACCGCCAGCTTCGTTGGCTGGGACCCGAAAACCAAGGCGATGCTGGTGCGCACCCGCTTTGCTGATACCAGCCAGCTGCACCGGATCGCGAAACCGCTGAGCACGCGGGAACAGCTGACCTTTGGCGACGAACCAGCACGCTCGGCGAGCTATGCGCCCGACGGCTCTGCACTGCTGTTTCAAAAAGATATGGGCGGCAATGAAGTGAACCAGATTTTTGTGCTGGAAGACGGTGTGCCCAAAATGCTGACGGACGGCAAAAGCCGGAACAGCATGGGCCCGTGGTCCAACTCCGGCAATTTTCTGGCCTTTGGTTCCAACAAGCGGACCGGGCTATATAATGATATTTATCTGATGAGCCCGACCAACCCGGACAACACGGTCATGCTGGTCGCGTCTACCGGCGGTGGTTGGTTTCCGATCGATTTCTCTCCGGATGACAAGCATCTGCTGGTTTTCAACTATGTCTCGGTCACCGACAACCAGCTCTACCTGATCGATATCGCCAATGGCACCGCCCGCAAGCTGACCAACAGCAGCCAGCCGGTTGCCTACAATGGCTTGAAATATGCGCCAGATGGCCAGCTATGGGCCGCCTCCGACGATGGCAGCGATGTCCAGCGAATAGGTACGGTCAATATTGAGACGGCGGTTTTTGAGCCGATTATTGACGAAAAAATCTGGGACATATCCGATTTTGATATCAGCAAAGACGGCCGCTGGATCGCTTTTGAAGTCAATCAGGCTGGCCGCTCTGTCCTGAAAATCTACGATATGCAAAGCGGCGCGGTTCGCACGGTGTCCGATTTGCCGGCCGGCGTAATTGGCAATTTCAAATTTGCACCATGGGGGGAATTGGGTTTCACACTCAACACCAACCAAGGGGGCAGTGACAGCTATAGCATTGTCCCGGAAACGCTCGCGATCACACGCTGGACCAAAAGCGAGACGGGTGGACTGGACGCCGCCAATAACGTCGCGCCTGAGCTGATCGAGATCACCAGTTTCGATGGCGAGAAGATGTCCGGATTTCTCTATCGTCCAGATCCCAAAAGACATAAGGGCAAGCGCCCGTTGATCATCAATATTCATGGCGGGCCGGAAGGACAGGCGACACCGCGGTTTCTGGGTCGTAATAATTATCTGATCAATGAGCTGGGTATTGCGATTTTCTATCCCAATGTACGCGGCTCTACCGGCTTTGGAAAGCGCTTTACCGCGCTCGACAATGGCCCGTTCCGGCGCGAAGATAGCGTTAAGGATATCGGCGCGTTTCTCTCCCATTTGCGCAAAGATAAACTTATCAACAAACGCCGGATTGCGGTCACCGGCGGCAGCTATGGCGGCTATATGACGCTGGCGTCCATGCTCCGCTATGGCAATACGCTCAAAGCTGGACTGGAAGTCGTCGGCATTTCCAATTTTGTCACTTTTCTGGAAAATACGCAGCCCTATCGCCGTAATCTTCGCCGGGTTGAATATGGTGACGAGCGGATATCTGAACAGCGCGCCAAATTAGAAGAAATCAGCCCGCTGCGGCGCGCCAGCGAAATTGACACGCCGCTTATGGTTGTCACCGGTGCCAATGATCCACGGGTTCCGGCCAGCGAAGCCGATCAGATTGTCGAAGCCGTGCGCGCAAATGGCCGGCCAGCTTGGCATCTGCTCGCCAAAAATGAAGGTCATGGGTTCCGCAAGAAGGCAAATGCGGACTATCAGTTCTGGGCCTCGCTGCTATTCTGGCAGAAATATCTGCTTAACGGAGATAAGTGAATGGAAGTCCTGATCTTTGCCGGGATCATTGTCCTGATGGTGCTGGTATTGGATTCGCGTAAAACCATTGCCGCGCTCCGCAACCGTATAGATATACTCGAAAATCGTGACCGTCAGGCTAGTCCGGCAACCAAACAGACCGTGTTGGCCGAAACTGTAAAGCCCCCAGCAGAGGAACCGGAGTCCGCACCGGAAGCGCCAGTCAAACGCGCCGCCAAAGCAGCAGCAACGCCAGAAAAAGTCACCGCGCCGGCACCGCCGCAACCATCTCGGAAAGTCTATAAACCAACTTCGCCGACGCCTCCGGCCTCTCCAGTCAGTACAGAACCGCCGCCACCGCGCCAGAGTGCGGCAAAACGATTTGAAGACCTCATTGGCGGCAAGCTGCCGATCTGGATTGGCGGTATCGCACTGATCTTTGCCGGCTTCTTCCTGGTCCGCTTTTCCATCGAAGCCGGCCTATTCGGTCCCGCTGCCCGCTGCGTCACGGCAACCTTGTTCGGATTGCTGCTCATCGGCCTTTCCGAATTTGGCTATAAAATTCCCAAATTCGGAAAGATCTTTACCGATGATGTCCGCATTGGCCACAGCATTGCGGGTGCCGGAATCGCGGTTCTCTATGCGACTCTCTATATGGCGAGCGAACTCTATGGTCTGCTTGGCCTCTATCCTGCCCTCGGTGGCGTCATAGCGGTCACTATATTGGCCTTCGTGCTGTCGCAGCGCCACGGCCCGCCAACAGCGATCATGGGATTGCTCGGCGGTTTCGCGGCCCCTTATGTCGCTGGACTGGGACCGGAATCGGTCGCACCGCTGCTCATCTATCTCGGTGTGTTTACCGCTGGCCTGTTCGGCCTCGCGATCCATCGCGGATGGGCCTGGCTGGCGCTTCTTGCCACCGGCGGCAGCGTCCTGTGGACCACAGCCCTTCTGTTCATGGACCTGAGCGGTGATGTGCCCTTTGTAGGCGCCTTCATTGTGTTGCTGGCCATTGGCGGCGTACTGACCCTGTCGCGCACCGGCACCAGCTTTGGAATTCCCAAGCCGGTCATGCAGGCCATCCCACTGGGTGTCGGCCTGTTGCAGCTGGTCACACTTGCTCCCCTGATCGAGTTCTCATTAGTCAGCTGGCTGTTCTTTGGCGTCTTGGCAATCTTTGCCATTGCACTCGCCTGGCGCGATAAGGATATGACACCAGCCGTTGCCGGGGCTCTTGGCCTGTCTTTGGCGATGGTTGCAACGGCTTTCTCCAACACCGGCGCAGATCAGATGCAGCTATCCGCTGCGATTGGCCTGGCTGTGCTATTTGGCGCTGCCGGACATGTCTTTGCCTTACGCGAAAAAGACGGATGGATGTGGGCTGCCGTAGGCTTGGCTGCTCCGACCGGCATGCTGCTGCTTATCTATGGCCTGGGCGATTTGGGCTGGAGTCAAAATAGTTGGGCTATTGCCTGCTTGCTCACCGCGGCGACCACGGCTTTTATGGCATGGCGAACGCGCGCTGTAAGCGCGTTTCTGCCACCGCCCCTGGCCAGTGGCCTAACCGCGATATTAGTCGCTATTGCGCTATGGATATGGACCCCGCAAAGCTTGGGCGCACTCGTGGCAATCTTGATCGCTGCGGCACTGGCTTTCTGGGCCCGCTTCATCACGCGCAAAGCCATTAGCGTACAGTCAGTCGTCGCCATTGCCCTAGGCGGGATGATCATGCTGGCCGACGGTTTTGGTCTAATCGAGGGTCTGTTCGAGTCGCTGGCTGGTGATACCGACCTCTATCCTTATTTGCCGGACTTGGGCCCGTCCGTCATCCAGCTGCTACTTCCCGCCATAGCGATTGTCGGCATAACCTATTTCTTTCGGGATGGCTTCGGTAAGGTCATATCAAAGATCATCGCGGGCTTTGGCCTTATCGCGGTCGGCGGCTTTGTCTATTCCCTGCTCAAACAGCCGCTCGCCATCGGTCCGATCCAGGATTTTGTTGCTTATGGCTTCGCGGAGCGCGCCGTCTTCACCCATTTACTGGCCCTCGCTGGCTGGCTGTTGCTCAGACAGACTTGGAATGACAAGCTTGCGACACCGCTGAAATCTCTCGGCTTTGCATTGGCTGGCCTGGCCCTGTTCCGCTTTGTCTATTTCGACCTGTTGTTGCTCAGCCCAACGAGCGTCAAACAGGCCATGGGCCCTGCCCCGATTGCCAATCTCGGCACGCTGCACTTTACCGCCGCGATGCTATGGCTTTGGCTTTATGCACGAACCGAGACGTTGGCGGCCAGCTTGCCCAAGCTGGTTCGGCCATTGGAAATTGGAAGCCTGCTTGCCGCCATCGCCGCTGTCATGGTGACCGTGCGTCAGGCCGTCCACGGCACCGATATCGCCACGCCGCCGTTCACCTCGACCGAGACTTATCTCTATAGTGCCGGACTGCTTGTCCTTGCCATTGCGTGGCTCGCAAGGGGCATCCAGACCACTAATGCGTTGCTGCGGATCGCAGGGCTGTTGCTGCTGACACTGGTGACGTTCAAGGTATTCCTAATTGATGCTGCACAGCTGGAGGGCATATTGCGTATCCTGTCCTTCCTCGGCCTTGGTATCGCACTAATCGGCATCGGCTGGATCTACGGCAAGGTTATGAAGGCAGATGAAGCAAAGGCAGAGAGTTAGATCGCCCCGAAGCTTGTTTGGCAGCACGCAACAATCCAGTCACGGACGGCTTTTATCTCAGGGTTACGCCGGTTATCACGGTGGAACACGATCCACGGCTTGCGACCCGGAACCCGCGGTGCAGTTATCGGAATCAATCCTTGGCGTTGCGCCAGAAAGTCAGGCACCATGGCAATGGCGGCTCCGGATTTGGCTATTGCCAATAGCGCATAGATGCTGCTGGTCTGAACGGATACAGCCTGCTGCAAGCCATGCTGGTTCATCCAGAGCAATTCCGGGATATCGCCAAATTTCTCGTCAAGCCCTGCCAGCTTTTCCTGACCCAAGTCGAGATTGCCCGGATCGCGTCCGTCGAGATAATCAGCCGAAGCATATAGACCAGCTGTTACCTCGGGCAGCCTGCGGGCGATCAGCCCTTCATTTTTCGGGCGTGCCAACCGCACTGCAACATCCGCTTCGCGCCGGTTAAGGTCTGCGAGCTCCGTCGACATGATCAAGTCCACCAAAAGGCCCGGATGCCTGTCCCACAGCATCGGCAAGTTTGGAGCCAGTACAGCAGAGACCATTGTTTCGGTGGTCGATATCCGAACGGGCAAAGCCCGGCGATCGGATTTTAGCGAGAAAGCCAGCCGCTCCATCTGAAACAGATGGTCGCCGCCCGTTTTGGCCAAGGCCAGCATTTCCGTACCTTGATCGGTCAAGATCACACCGCCCGGGCCGCGCAGGATAAGCTGCAATCCCGTCGCCATTTCCAGCGCATCGATTTTGCGCCCCAATGTCGCATTGGACATGCCAAGCGCCTCAGCAGCAGCCATTAACGACCGTTTCTCAGCCACTTCGATGAAGCAGCGCACCGTATCCCAATCGATTGTCATAGCTATCCCTTAGATCAGTAAATGATTTTCATAAATGAATAATTATTATTCAAATCTGGCAGTTCCAATATAGAGTCTATTGGCCGACCATCTGGTTCAAAGGAAAATGAACCATGACCAGCATCAATCAACTGACCTTCATTAAACCCAAGCAATTTGAATGGCACGAGGTGCCTGCGCCGACGCTTCAGAACGCGGGTGAAGCCATCGTCCGGCCGCTCGCCGTCACCCGGTGCGACCTCGATCTTTATATGGCCAGCGGCATGTATCCGATGGAAGGGCCCTTTGCCTTTGGCCATGAAATCGCCGGAGAAGTGGTTGAGGTAGGCGATGGTGTAAAAGGCTTTGCGCCCGGCGACCATGTTATCGTTCCATTCCAGATTAGCTGCGGATCATGCGATAATTGCCAGCGCGGCTGGACCAATGCTTGCACCAGTGTCGAGCCTTTTGCCGCTTATGGTTTTGCGCCCAGAGGTGAGCGCAAATGGGGCGGCGGATTGAGTGATCTGATGAACGTGCCATTTGCCGATGCGATGCTGGTCAAAATCCCTGATGGAGTTTCCATTACCGGTGCAGCAGCGATTTCCGACAATGCCGGCGACGGTTATCGCACAGTCGCAGAACCGCTCGCTCAGCGGCCGGGCGCGGACATATTGATTGTCGGCGGGCTGGCGCAAAGTGTCGGCTTGTTCGCCATTCAGGCAGCCCGCACTTTGGGCGCTGGCCGGATAGTTTACCGCGACTATGATGCTGGACGACTCGCCAAAGCCAAGGCTCTGGGCGCAGAAGTGATCGAAACCCAATATAGCCCCGATCTCAGAGCCGCAGAAGAATTCCCTATTGTCGTAGAAGCCGCTGGCCTGCCCGATGCCCTGACCTTTGCGATCCGTTCAACCGAACCCTGCGGCACGTGCAGCGGTGTATCCGCCGGCATGAGCAATCAGGCAAAAGTCCCGCTAAGATCCATGTATATGAAGGGTATCACCTACACCGTCGGACGCGTCCACGCCCGCACCGAGATAGACCATATCCTCGATTGCGCGCATTGCGGAACGATTAATCCAGATGATGTCATAACCCGCTCCGTTCCCTTTTCCCAAGCCGCAGACGCTATGATGGATCCGGACATCAAGATCGTATTTGAAAGGGATTGACGCGGTTACTGTCATCCATGATCATGACTGTGGATGAGAAAACCTGTTTTCAAAACGATAATTTTATACGCTCTTGCCTTGGCACTGGCGGCCTTTGTCCTGCAATGGCTGGAATATAGGTTTTTCCTCAAAACTATTCCAACCGATATCTATATTGTTCTGCTCGCCCTTATTTTCGTGTCGCTTGGTATCTGGGTTGGACACCGATTGACCGCCCGCACGACCAGCACATCATTTGAACGCAATGATCCGGCTTTGAGATCACTCGGCATCTCAAGCCGGGAATTGGAAGTGCTGGAGGCTTTGGCAACGGGGCAATCCAACAAAGAAATTGCGCGTAGTCTTGGCATCTCGCCCAACACTATCAAAACCCATATCGCCCATCTGTTCGAGAAACTGTCGGTCGATCGGCGTGTATTGGCGATTGAAAAAGCCAAATCATTGCACCTGATTCCCTAATATTCTCGGGTGATTTTGTTCCAATCACCCATCAGGGTGATATTCTCAGAGGGGTTTTTGCGTCATAACCTTCTCATAACGGGAGGAAGTTTTCATGATCAAATTCAAAATCGCGATAATCTACGGCCTCATATCCGGAGCAATTGTTATCGGCACAATGATGATCGGACTGCTCTCCAGCGGAGGACAGGGTTTCTTCGCATCAGAATATTTCGGTTATCTGATGATGCTGATTGCCCTGTCTATGATTTTTGTTGGCATCAAACGCTACCGCGATCTCGAATTAGGCGGGGTCATCAAATTCCTGCCGGCGCTGGGATTTGGCCTTGCGATCGCTACAATTGCCGCAATGGTCTATGTATGCGTCTGGGAAATCTACCTGTTCAATACCGATTATGTGTTCATTGAAGAATATACATCGACAATGGTCGAGGCGAAAAAAGCCGAAGGGCTTAGCGGCGCCGCTCTGGATCAGCTGGTTGTCGAGATGGAGGATATGAAAGCCAATTATGCCAAGCCCTATATCCGCCTGCCAATGACCTTCCTGGAGATTTTTCCGGTTGGCCTGATCATATCCCTGCTTTCAGCTGGTCTTTTGCGCAATCCCAAACTCTTGCCCGCAAAAAACTGATCCCAGCGCCATTTCAACGAAAGGAATTATCTATGCAATTAGGCGCTTTCTCGATCAGCCTGTCAGTCAAGGATCTGGAGGCGTCGGAGCAATTTTACCAAAAGCTCGGCTTTGCATCCTTTGGCGGCGACAAAAGCCAGAACTGGTTGATCCTGAAAAATGGCGACACGGTAATTGGGCTGTTTCAGGACATGTTTCCAACCAACATCCTCACCTTCAACCCTGGATGGAATAGCGATGCAGAGCCCCTGGAGAACTTTACTGATATTCGAGACCTCCAAAAGGCATTGAAAGAAAAGGGCGTGGAACTTGCGACCGAAGCGGATGCCGATGGAAGCGGCCCCGCGAGCTTGACGGTCCTTGATCCCGACGGCAATGCGATCCTGATTGATCAACATGTCGGCTAATCCTGTGCCAATGGTACGTGGAGGCGGCGAAACGAACCAGCTTGAACCGGCAAGGATCGTATCTTTGCAGCGGATCACCAGAACAAAGACCCAAGTGCCGTTTAACAAACACCATTAAAGCTGCTAGCCTTCACCGTCATAAGGAGAGCAGGTAAATGAACAGAATTGCAATGCTATTGGTCGGCCTGATTGCCGCGCTCCATCTCTATATCGCGTGGTTTGAAATATTTGCTTGGACAACACGAGGGCCCCAGGTTTTTTCGACCTTTCCAGTGGATTTATTCGAACCGACAAAATCCATGGCGGCAAATCAGGGTTTGTATAATGCATTCTTGGCCATCGGACTGCTATGGTCGCTGTTTATCAGGAACGCCGAATGGCGGTTCAAGGTAGCTACTTGCTTCTTGCTGTTTGTTGCCGCTGCCGGGATTTTTGGAGCGGTTACGGTGTCGCAGAGAATCATGTTCGTGCAGACAGTTCCCGCCATCATCGCGCTGATATTTGTTTATCTCGGCTACCGACAAAGCTCGCGGGCGGCATAACCGGTATATGAATAGGGGCTAGCGAACTGGCCTTTATCGCGCAGCTAGCACATCATCCGCGACAAAAGCATTGGTCTTGCGTTCATAACCAAATTGGCTGGTCGGACCATGGCCAGGGATGAAGGTAACATCATCGCCCAGCGGCCAGAGCTTTTGCGTTATCGCATCAATCAAATCCTGATGATTGCCGCGTGGAAAATCAGTGCGGCCAATTGAACCTTGAAAAATCACGTCACCGACAACGGCGAGTTTCGAAGGTTGATGATAGAAAATCACATGTCCCGGCGTGTGACCAGGGCAATGGATGACATCGAGCACCAGATCGCCCACCGTGACCTGATCGCCGTCATTCAACCACCGGTCGGGTTCAAAACTTTTCGCCTCCATCCCGTATCGCGCACCGTCGCCGTCCAGCTGTTCGATCCAGAATAAATCGTCTTTATGTGGCCCCTCTATCGGTAGCCCCAATTCTTCCGCCAGCATACCAGCCTGCCCGCAATGATCGAGATGGCCGTGCGTAATGATGATCTTCTCCAGATCCACACCATGTTCCGCCACCGCAGCCTTGAGCCGCGAGAGATCTCCCCCGGGGTCGCTCAACGCCGCTTTATTGGTTTTGGTGCACCATAGAAGCGTGCAATTTTGCTGGAGCGGCGTAACCGGAATGATCACGGCCTTTAAAGGTGCATCTGTCATAATGGTTATTTGGCGGCGAAGCGGCGAAGTTGCAAGGCCAGATACACTTTCATATCTTCACTGCTCAAACCAACATCGATATTCTCCGATTAATAAACTCAGGAGTCCAATGATCAAAGGCGGTAGCTCCACTTTCGATCCGGTACCACTCTCTCAAACAGTTTCGCTGTGACTGCTGCGTAAGCGACCATATTGGACAATGCATATTGCAAGGTGGTAAGTTGGCTTCGAGTGAAACGAATGTCATCAGCGCATTTGTTAATCGGAGGGGGAATTCATTGCGTTCAAGACGGCCCTACTTGTTCTTCGCAATCATGGGCCTGTTATTTCTAGCAGTTTCGGTGGCGGGGTTCGGCCCGTCTTTTCTCTTTCCGCTCTTGAGTGGAAATTTTGATTTCCCGCCTGCCGTTTTCGTTCATGCTATCATTATGTTCGGCTGGCTTGGACTGTTCATAGTGCAGGCTGTGCTTGCCAGTGGTGGACCGAGCCGGTTGCACAAATATTTCGGAACCGCATCCCTCATATTGTTCCTATTGATCATGGCTTCCGGCGTCACGCTCTCTGTTGCCAACTTTCTGCAAGACTTGCCGCAACCGATTGAGGCGCGTCTGGACAGCATCTTTTTCCTGCAATTGTGGACTTTCGTTCTGATACCATTATTCTATTGGCTTGGTTATCGCGAACGGCGGCGTGCTCCACAGGAACATATGCGCTATATGCTGCTGCTTACGTTTTTTCTTGTCGAAGCAGCGGCCAGCCGGATAACCTTCCTGCCGGGATTGGTGGACGATGCGACCTTTATATACGCGCAGTACATATATCTCGACCTGATGTTGATCCCGCTATTTATTTATGACTGGAAGCAACTGGGGAGAATATCTCCAGCCACCTTAATCGGCTGCGGTATTTTACTCTTCTATCAATTCACTGCGATGGTAATGTGGGACAACGAGCAATGGCTGAAAGTGGCCGATGCTCTAGATCGCTGGCTTGGCGCTTACTGGCCACTATAACCTTGCATCGTGGGGTATGGAAATTTTCGCTATTCAGTGTTTTTGGCGACCTTCCAGATGACTATTCGTCTACCTATTCGGGCAGAGCGATCACGTGAGCGATCATACGGGTGTCTTCAAAAACGGCAGTATCTTCAACATTGATTCCGTCTTCCACAAAGACGAAATCAAACACGCGGTCTTGATCAACATCGCTGTGTAACATGACCAAAAATTTATCGCCGGCATCAGCGGGGTGCTGAATTTTCATTGTTACATTCTTGGTCTGACCCGGGTTCAGATAGGAGAAACCAGAGACGATATCACCGTCCGGACGGCCATCGATGACCGGGTGAAGAACCAGCCAACCCGCCTTTTCAATCGTGACCTCAGGAAAATTGATCGTCGTGGTGTTTGCGCGCAAGGTCGATACGCTCATTCCGTCGACGCGAACTTCGGAAACGATGGATTTTTCATTTTGGCGGGTTAAGCCTTCAACCTGGATCGCATTGGCCGCTCCATTACCCATCGTAATTTGCGATTTCTGGCTCATTTCCTCCGCTGATGCGATTCCAGAAAAGAGCGCTAGTGATATTGTAAATGATAGTGCACGTTTGATGTACATGACCGGGGCCTCTCCTGTTCCTTCAGGCGTATATCATCCTGTTGAGAATAATTCATTTATTAATCGGTTTTGTGAGCAACACAATAGTCACGCAGGCCAGCTTCAAATATTACAAGAGATTTCTGATATCTGCTTTCGGGATATACCAGTCACAACGCTAGTGTCTGCTTTGGGTGCAAAACGGACGTTAATTTCCAAACTGACCCACTACCAAAAGGTTGGTCACTTCAGCCCAGCAATCATTCTCAATGAAAATCGCGTGATCCCGGCAAAATGCGGACATTACGTGGGTGGCCGCGATTGGCGGCGACTGCGGGTTCAGTATCGCTGGCTTTGATACCAGGTCTGGCCGCAGCAACCCGGTCGAGACGATCGGTATAATCCTGCACATGACTGGCGATGATATGGATCACGCCTTCTTTGCTTTTCTGTACCTCCCCGCGGACCTTCATCAGGCGCGCTGCCATTATCGGGCGGCGATAGCGTTCGAATAGGCGTGCCCAGATGAGGATATTTGCAATCCCCGTTTCATCTTCCAGCGTCACAAAAATCGCATTGCCTTTGCCGGGGCGCTGACGGATTAACACGATGCCTGCAACTTCTGCGATTGATCCGTTTTTGGCATGGGCAACATCAGCGCAGCACAACACTTTCTGGCGATGGAAGGCTTCCCGTAAAAATTCCATCGGATGGCCTTTCAGCGACAGGCGCGTTGTCTGGTAATCCGTAATCACATGTTCACGCCGGGTCATGTCGGGAAGCTGTGCGTCCTCCTCCTGAGCCAGTTCTCTTGCATCGGCCGCAGCGAATAATGGCAGCGTCCCGCTGGGCGTGCGGCGGACCTCCCATAGCGCCTGCCTGCGGTCCAATCCGATCGACCGGCACGCATCCGCATCGGCCAGCAATTGCATGGCGCGTTGCGGCAATTTCGCCCCATGGGACAGCTCTTCAATCGATGCAAAAGGTCGGCAAGCGATCATCTGCTCGGCCCATGCCTCCCGGAAACCATCAATTTGCCGCAAGCCCAAACGCACCGCGTGGCTACCATCACGGCTCGCTTCCAATATATTATCCCATTGGCTGTGGTTAATATCGATGCTGCGCACCTCGACATCATGTTCCCGTGCATCGCGGATGATTTGTGCGGGCGCATAAAAGCCCATTGGCTGTGAATTGAGCAAAGCGGCGGCGAAAACGGCGGGATGGTGACATTTGATCCACGAGGATATGTAGACGAGAATTGCAAAAGACTGGGCATGGCTCTCCGGAAAGCCATAGCTGCCAAATCCCTGTATCTGGTTATAGCATCGTTCGGCAAATTCGCGGTCATAGCCGCGTGCGACCATGCCTTCGATCATCTTCGCCTGAAAATGATGGATGGTGCCAACATTGCGAAATGTCGCCATCGCACGGCGCAGCTTGTTAGCATCGGTAGGTGAAAAATCGGCAGCGACAATGGCAAGCTTCATCGCCTGCTCCTGAAACAGCGGCACGCCAAAAGTACGCCCCAACACGCCTCTTAGCTCATCAGGATCATGCGGCGGGGCAGGTGATGGATATTCGGTTTTCTCGACACCGGAACGGCGGCGCAAATAGGGGTGGACCATGTCGCCTTCTATCGGGCCGGGCCGCACAATCGCGACCTGAATGACCAGATCATAAAATTCGCGCGGACGAAGGCGCGGCAACATATTTATCTGCGCCCGGCTTTCCACCTGAAACACGCCGACACTGTCCCCCTCGCACAGCATGTCATAGGTGACGGAATCTTCGGTCGGGACAGTCGCAAGCGCATAATCGCCAAGGCCATATGTCCGCATCATATCAAAACATTTACGGATACAGGTGAGCATGCCGAGCGCCAGGACATCAACCTTCATCAGGCCAAGCGCATCAATATCATTCTTGTCCCATTCGATGAAGGTGCGGTCTTCCATCGCGGCATTATGGATAGGTACGGTTTCGTCGAGCCGGTCCTGCGTCAATACAAAGCCACCCACATGTTGGGACAGATGCCGGGGAAATTCGAGTATCTGCTGCACCAAAGCACCAAGGCGCGCTATTTCCGGACTTTCGGGATCAAGTCCGGTTTCTCCGAAACGCTTATCCGGGTCTTTGGTGGACCAGCTTCCCCAAACAGTGCTGGAAAGGCGGCTGGTAATATCTTCTGACAGACCCAGCGCCTTACCCACTTCCCGAATAGCGCTGCGCGACCGATAATGCACAACCGTGGCCGCGATGGCGGCGCGACTGCGCCCATAGCGGTCATAGATATACTGGATGATTTCCTCCCGGCGCTCATGCTCAAAATCGACATCGATATCGGGCGGTTCCTTGCGCTCTTGCGAAATGAAGCGAGAAAATAACAGGTCATGTTTCATCGGATCAACCGACGTAATGCCAAGCAGATAGCAAACCACACTATTGGCCGCACTGCCGCGGCCTTGGCAGAGTATATCTTTGGACCGCGCATGGCGAACAATATCATGAACCGTCAAAAAATAAGGCGCATATTCAAGCTTATTGATCAGTTCTAATTCTTCGCTCAGTTTGGCCGATAATTTATGAGGAATGCCGTCTGGATGTGCCTTTGCTGCTGCCTCTCGGGTAAGATGCTCCAGCCATCCTTGCGGTGTCCATCCATCTGGTACGGGCTCATCGGGATAATGATAGCTGAGCTCATCAAGCGAGAAATGGATGCCAGACAGAAAGCGCTGTGTTGCCTCTATGGCTTGCGGGCAATCGGCAAATAGCCGCGCCATTTCCTGCGGTGGTTTCAGATGGGATTCGGCATTTTTGGCAAGCAAGCGGCCGGCTTCGCTGATCGTCGTTTTTTCGGATATGCAGGTCAGGATATCGCTCAACGGGCGCTGCTCGGCCGTCGCGAATAAGGGCGCGTTGGTGGCCAGTAAGGGCAAGTCCAGCCGTGCCGCCTCTTGTTGCAATCTCGCAAGATAGCGGCGATCTGCACCATCACGCGGCATTGTCACACCAACCCATAACCGGTCATGTGCGACATTCATCAAAGGCTGCAAAAGCTTTAGTTCACCTTCATCAGCCATGGCGATAAACTGCATGTCCTGATGAAGGTTCAAAAGGTCGCCGAGCATAAGATGGCAGGCGCCTTTCTCCGTGCGCAAGTTACCGATGGAAAGCAGCCGCGTCAGCCGTCCCCAACCTTTGCGGTTTACCGGATAAGCAATGATATCTGGCATCTCGTCCACAAAACACAAGCGCGCGCCGACGATCAGGTGAAAGGGTGGTAGTTCCACGCCTTCTTCGGCCGCATCCTCCCGCACCTGACGCAGCGCCACATGCGCACGCACCACGCCAGCCACGCTGTTTCTGTCGGCAATGCCAAGCCCATTCATGCCCAGCTTTATGGCGTGCAACACCATATCCGCTGGCGCAGAGGCACCTCGCAAAAAGCTGTAATGTGTCGTAGCGACCAGTTCGGCAAAGGCTGTCATGCAAAGCTGCCGTGAATATACCAGTCGGGCTGGGCCTTCTCGGTTCCATATAGCCCGTAACGGAACAGCCAGTATCGCCGCCCTTCGCTATCTTCAACGCGGTAATAATCACGGGTCAGCCCTGCCTTGCCCGGCAAATGCCCTTGCCGCTTGCGCCACCATGTCGACGCAATCCGCTCTGGCCCTTCCGCGCGTGTCACATCATGGGTGATCCGTTTCCATATGAAGCGGCGCGGCGGACCATCCGGCACTTCGGCCATCACCTTGATATGCTGCGGCGGGTCAAACAGGAATAGCGGACGAGTAGGCGGCGCTGCTAATTCCGGCTGATCCCAGATGAAGGATTGTGTGTAATCCAGCGCCGCGCGGGCACGCAGGCCATGTTCGGGAATATAGCTATTGGCCGGCTCAAAGCGCTGCACATCCTGCCGCCCCAGGCGAATGCTCAGTTGGCTGAGCAAAGCCGCTTCATCTGATGCCGCATCGCGCGCACCATGGATATCGGTTTGTACCGCGTTCAGGGATTCCGCACGGGCAATCGACAAGCGTACCAGATCGTAACCAAAGCCTGGATCAAGCGGGTCGTTCAGCTTATCGATCCGTTCATTCAGCAAGCGCCGAAACAGCTTGTCATCACGGGTCGGCGCACCCGTTTCGATCGCCAGGTTGGCAACATGACCATCACAGCGAAATAGTTGCATCCGTATGTTACGCGCGCCCTGCTTTCTTTCTTCCAGCAGCTGCGCAGCCTCGATAAACAGTTCATGCAGGCATAGTAAGGCGCTATCGATATGCCCCATTGGTTCGGCGAAACGCCGTTCGGTAATGATAGCAGATGTTTTACGCTTTGGATTAACAGGGCGATCCTCCTGCCCCAGCAAACGCTCCAGTTTCAACACCAGTTCTGACCCAAAGCGTGCCGCCAGCGGTGCGCGCGGGCGGTCTGTCAAATCTCCGATATGATAAAGCCCGGCGCGTTCCAGCGATCTGTGCGTTCTGTCATTCATATCCAGCGCCGCTACGGGTAACTGCGCCTCGGCTCCCTCTTTCAGGCCAAAGCGGGCAAGCGCCAGCGCTGCATCAACTGTTCCGGCCAAAGCCCACTGCAAAGATAGCCTCGCACCGTCAAAGCGATCTTCCACATCCCGCACCAATATTTGTTCATCGCCAAACAGATGCGCGCAACCCGATATATCAAGGACCAATGATTGCGGCAGATGCACCGCGACCATCGGCGTATAGCGCTCACAAGCCTCGGCAAGCCTTGCGAGTAAATGCGTATCGGCATCTCCATCATGATCAAATATGAGCAATTCAGGCACCCGTGCACGCGCATCTGCCAGGGGCATAGCGATATGCAGCCCCTGCTCTTGTGCTTGCCGGTCAAGCGCTGCCAAGACAAGCGCACCACGTCTTTTCTCCACGAGAGCAAAAGGCCGTCCGCTAGCGGTATCAAGCGCGCCGGCGCTGTTCCTGATAATCCGTTCCGAAGACAGAAACGGCAGGAACAGCGCTAATATCCGGCGCCTGTTCCTCAAATATTCTACTGTCACGATTCCATTCCAATCGGCTTGAAAGCCCCTCTATCCCGCGCCTGTGGCGCAGCAATTTCACATCAAAAACAGGATGACCGGGTGCATTTGCTTCCAAAGGCCGCGATGGCGCAGATGATATTTGCCAGCGGCTATAGGCAGCCGTTGGGAGCGAAGAGAGCGTATCGCGCAACAAGAAAACGGTCACACCGCTTTCTCGTGCAAAAAGAGACAAACGGCGGGTTGCCGTCAGATCCAGGCCGCGCGGATTTTTCCCCGAAAGCGCGAGTATGACTGCCGCAACGGCATGGGAACGCACGGCATCTGCCGCAGTCTTGAGCGCAGCAATTATATTCCCTGCCTGCGCGTATATTATCTGGTTAGGGTCAATGCCCAGCTCAACCAGACCCGGGGGATAGAGCAGGTTTTTACACCGCTGGGACTGTTTCTCATCAACCCATAATATCGGGCTACTTGCCATTTGCCCCGATAGTCTGCAGCGTTCTGCCACAAGCGAACAAAATGCCGATGCACAGGGCATATCCGCTTTGAAAGCGGCTTGCACTTCATGCAGCGCGGCTCTGGGCAGTCCTTGCCGTAACGCATGATCAAAACGCTGGGCACCCAGCAGAATAGTGTCCTCTTTCTTGATATTTTTACCCAAGCGAGACGCAGAGGACAGCGGCAAGGCAGCTGCTCCTCTCAAACTTACTGGGCGTAGAGAATCACTTATGTTCATGTTTTGTTCTATACCCTATCAACCCGCTCTTCTGTCAAGCACCAAGGTCGTAACCCATTGTAACGGAAAGTTTTGACTAAGACTTCTTTCCACGCAACAGCGCTGCAAATAGCCCCACAGCCTTTTTCATGCTAACCCCCTATTCAAAGGATGAGGGGAAACACATCATGAACTGGGAACTTATATTCACAATCACCAATAACTGGGCTTTGTTGATGTGGCTGATATTGGCCTTTGCACCCCGGCGCGAGATTGTGATGAAGGGCATTTTTTATGGTGGGGTCGGCCTGCTATCGCTCACCTATGCCGTGATTATCATACCGCTCATGACCGGTATGATCGGCGGCGGCAGCGGCGGTAGCCCCGACTTTACCACTCTGGCAGGGGTTCAGGCGTTACTGTCCAGCGATGGCGGGGCCACCATTGGCTGGATCCATTATCTTGCCTTTGATCTGTTTGTCGGTATGTGGGTCGCCCGCAATGCGGATCAATACGGATTTGCGCGCTGGATTCAGGTTCCCATATTGTTTTTCGTATTGATGTTGGGGCCATTGGGGCTAGTGCTCTATTTGTTGCTGCGCTTCACGCGTCATAATAGAGTTGCAGATGCCGTAGTACCTCAATAAGACACTGAGTTGAATTAAAGAGTTATAGTTCCAATCTTGAAGAGAGATAAGGAATTGAAAAAGGGCGTATAATGGCAGATCCGTATCAAGCATTGGGCGTAGCCAAAGGCGCCAGCGAAAAGGAAATTAAAAGCGCCTATCGCAAGCTTGCCAAAGAACTGCACCCCGATCGCAATAAAGATAACCCCAAGGCGACGGAGCGGTTCTCCGATGTCACCAAGGCTTATGATCTGCTCCTCGACAAAGATAAACGCGCGCAGTTTGATCGCGGCGAAATTGACGCAGACGGCAATCCTGCGGGATATGGTTTTGGCGGCGGACAAGGCGGCGGATATTCGCGCGGTGCCGGCGGTCAGCAATTTGACTTTGGCAGCGGCGGCTCCGATTTTGGTGACATATTTGACGGGCTCTTTGGCGGCGGCGGGCGCAGTTCAAGCCCCTTTGGTTCTCGCCAGCAAAGCGCCCCTCCGCCCAAAGGCGCCAATGTTTCCTATCGGCTGAAAGTTGAGTTTATCGCTGCGGCGACGCTCGAAAAACAGCGGATCACTCTGGAAGATGGCAAGACCATTGACCTCAGCCTGCCCAAGGGCGTCGAGGAAGGCACGCAAATGCGGCTTGGTGGCAAGGGCCGGCAGGGCCCGGGCGGCAATGGTGATGCGATTGTGACCATCCACATAAACAGCCACCCCTTTTACGAGCGCGACGGTGACAATGTGAAACTGGAACTACCGATCAGCCTGAAAGAAGCGGTTGAAGGTGCCAAGGTCAAGGTGCCGACCGTTGATGGCCCCGTGATGCTTTCAATTCCCGCTGACTCCGATTCCGGTAATACCCTGCGCCTCAAGAATAAGGGCTTTCACAAGAAAACCAGCGGGCGCGGCGATCAGCTGGTGACATTGATGATCGCATTGCCAAAGGATGATGCAAAGCTGGCGGAATTTGTGAAAGACTGGGACAATGGTGAAAACCCGCGCGCTGATATGGGTGTATAATTTTGGCTAAACGGCTTCATGTCTGACTCATCGCCTCTTTCCCCCGAAGCGCGGCACGAAGAACCGTCGCGGCCGGGGCGGAAAAGCGAACGAGCGGCCAAAGCACTGGCAGAAGGCCATTTGCCCCGCCAGATTATTTCGGTCGTCGAGCGAACAGCCGTCGGCGTCTATACAGATGGCTTCACCTTTGCCGGAAATTTTGCCTATCTCGCGCTGTTGGCGGTATTTTCCTTCTTCATCGTTGCCGCCGCGATTGCTGGCAGCATCGGTCAAACCGCCATCGGCATCGATTTTGTCGAAGCGTTTTTGCGCACGGTTCCACCCTCGGTTGCAGGCGCGCTGCACGATCCAATCCAGGATGCGATGGGCGCACGGACCGGCCCCTTGCTCTGGTTCAGTGCCGCCGTTGGCCTATGGACCACCGCCAGCCTGATCGAAACCATCCGCGAAATCCTCCACCGGGCTTATGGCGTAACGGCCCAGCGCGCCTTCTGGGAATATCGCCTGACCTCCATCGGCCTCATCATCCTGTCGGTATTTTTCGCGATGCTGGCACTCAGTGCGCAGTTTGTTGTCGCAGGGATTAGCGAATTTCTTGTGGGCTATTTCCCGAATCTGGAAGAAAGCACCACCTGGTTCTCGCTCTCCAATGTCTTGCCCTTCCTCATCCTTTTCATCACGCTCTATCTGCTCTTCCGCTTGCTCACCCCCCGCCAGTATCGGCCGCGCGCCTATCCGAAGTGGCCAGGCGCGGTGTTCATTAGCGGCTGGTGGTTGCTGATAACCGGTTTGCTACCGTTCTTTCTGAAATATGCCGCTAATTACCAGCTCACTTATGGCAGTCTTGCCGGGGTGATGATCACGCTGATTTTCTTCTATCTGATCGGTCTTGGCATGGTGATTGGATCCGAGCTCAATGCGGCCCTTGCTGACCGGCCGCAGCATGAAGAACCGGACTTATGAGCGGCAAATGATGATTTTCTGGAATATCAGCGGCATGGGCGCTATTGAGAACCAAATTTTACATGCGAAAAGGACTGGCAATGAATGAACTGATGAAAGGCAAACGCGGCCTGATCATGGGCCTGGCGAATAACAAGTCGCTGGCCTGGGGCATTGCAAAAAAACTGGCCGAAGCAGGCGCCGAACTGGCGATCAGCTATCAGGGCGAAGTGATGGCCAAGCGCGTCAAACCGCTGGCCGAAGAACTGGGCTGTGATTTCCTGTTGGATTGCGACGTATCTGACATGGACCAGCTGGATAAAACATTTGCCGAACTGGCCGAGAAATGGCCCACGATTGACTTTGTCGTTCACGCTATCGGGTTCACCAACAAGGAAGCCTTGCGCGGCAAATATTTTGATGTGACACTCGATGATTTCCTCATGACGATGAATATCAGCGTCTACAGCTTTACTGCCGTTGCCAAACGCGCCGCCGCGATGATGAATCCCGGCGGATCGATGCTCACTCTATCCTACTATGGCGCGGAAAAGGTCATTCCGCATTATAACGTCATGGGTGTCGCAAAAGCTGCGCTGGAAACATCGGTCAAATATCTTGCCAATGACGTTGGCCCCGACGGGATCCGAGTGAATGCCATTTCTGCCGGGCCTATCAAGACCTTGGCGGCTTCCGGTATCGGAGATTTCCGCTACATCCTGAAATGGAATGAACTTAACGCCCCGATGCGCCGTAATGTTACCATTGACGATGTCGGATCATCTGCGCTTTATTTCCTCTCTGATCTATCATCCGGCGTCACGGGTGAAACGCATCATGTTGATGCTGGCTATCACACGATCGGAATGAAGCAGGAAGATGCGCCTGATATCGCGCTGGATTGATGCTTTTCAGAGCGGAGAAATCAGGTGACGAAAAACCGATCTTTGCTGTAAACGCGGCGGCCTTTAAGACTGATGCCGAAGCGCGGCTCGTCGATATGTTGCGTAGCGATGGCGATCTCGTCTTTTCCCATGTGGTTGAGGAGAATGGAGCAATAATCGGTCATATCGCGCTAAGCCCGATGGATGCCGTAGCCGAAGACCAACCGATTAAGGCGTTAGGTCTGGGGCCGGTTGCTGTCGCACCGAACCGTCAGCTTGAGGGCATAGGATCGCAGCTTGTCGAAGCCGCCATCAAATGGGCACGGGCACAGAATTGGCAGTTGATCATATTGCTGGGCAACCCGCGTTACTATTCCCGCTTTGGCTTTTCGGTTGAGGACGCAAAGCCATTTGCATCGCCCTTTGCTGGACCGTATTTTCAAGCGCTCTGGCTTGACGAGACGGTCCAAAAGCCGCAGTCAGGGCGAGCAGAATATGCGCCCGCCTTTGGTCGCCTGTAAAAACAAAAAAGTGGGCCAATAAATGAGGGTATATGAGTTTTAACAGTTTTGGCCGCGTATTTCGCTTTTCCACTTGGGGGGAAAGTCACGGACCTGCGCTTGGCGCGGTGGTCGACGGTTGCCCTCCTGGTTTGGAGCTAAGTGAGGCGGATATTCAACCCTTTCTGGATGCCCGCCGTCCTGGCCAGTCGAAATATACCACGCAACGGCAGGAACCCGATCAGGTAAAAATCCTGTCGGGCGTGTTCGACGGCAAGACTACGGGCACACCTATTTCGTTGATGATCGAAAATGTAGATCAGCGGTCCAAGGATTATAGTGAAGTCGCCAAAGCCTATCGCCCCGGCCATGCCGACTATGCCTATGATGCCAAATACGGCTTTCGCGATTATCGCGGCGGCGGCCGATCCAGCGCCCGCGAAACAGCGGCACGTGTCGCAGCAGGCGCGGTAGCGCGCTTGGCCATTCCAGAAGTATCGGTCCGCGCATGGGTTGCTGAAATTGGCGGTGATGCAATTGATATGGCGAATTTTAATGCCGATGAAATTGGCAATAACCCGTTTTTCTGTCCGGATGCAGCCGCGGCCAAACGCTGGGAAACCTTGGTTGATGGCGCGCGTAAGGACGGGAGCAGCCTTGGCGCGATCATCGCCTGTGAAGCGACTGGTGTTCCGGCTGGATGGGGTGCGCCCGTTTATGCCAAACTCGACAGTGAAATTGCGTCGGCCATGATGACAATCAATGCCACGAAAGGCGTTGAAATTGGCGACGGCTTTGGAGCGGCTCGCCTGCGCGGCGAAGACAATGCCGATGCCATGCGACCAGGCAATGAAGGACCACGTTTCGAATCCAACCATGCCGGCGGAACGGCAGGCGGCATATCCACAGGACAACCTGTTTTCTGCCGCGTGGCTTTCAAACCGACCAGCTCAATCCTGACACCCGTTGATACCATCACGCGCGATGGCGAAGCGACCGAGATCACCACCAAGGGCCGTCATGACCCCTGCGTCGGCATACGCGGCGTCCCCGTCGTGGAAGCCATGATGGCCTTGGTGCTCGCCGATCAGAAAATGCTGCACAGAGCACAATGCGGGTAAGCGTCCTTAAATGATCGACCTCGTCCTTCATGTCATTGATGACTATATTCAGGCGCATAAGGCGATTATCGGTCTTGTCATATTGGGCTTCCTGTTCGCTGGCTTCATCATGGAGCGGTTTCCCGCAGCCGTCGTTGCCGTACTGGGCGCCTGCACCTTTCTCTTTCTGGGTATAATCGATTCCGACGGTTTGTTTTCTGTCTTTTCCAACACAGCGCCCATCACCATAGCAGCGATGTTCATTCTCTCTGGAGCACTGTTAAGAACCGGTACAATTGATGCGATTGCCGGGTTCATCATCGAACGGGCAAAAAAACGACCCAAACTGGCGGTCGTCGAAATGTTCCTGGGTGCCTTTGTCGCTTCCGCATTCATGAACAATACGCCGGTTGTGCTCGTGCTGATCCCGATCATCATCCGCCTGTCCCGTGCAACTGGCATCTCCTCCAAAAAACTACTCATCCCCTTAAGCTTCATCTGTATTTTGGGCGGCACCACTACATTGATCGGTACGTCTACCAACCTGATCGTCGATGCGGTCGCTCGTGATACCGGAATGGATGGGTTCGGGATTTTTGAAATTACACCCTATGGCCTGATTGCTGCCGTAGCTGGCACCATCATGATGGTGTTGTTCAGCAGCTGGTTGCTCCCCAAGGGGCAAGCGAGCGGGGAGTTTTCAAGCAGCGACGAAAGTGATTTTCTAACCGAGCTCACGGTACGCAACCGATCTTCCGCCATTGGCAAAATGCTTTCAGAGGTTCCGATTATCCGCCGGACCAGCGTAAATGTTTCTGCGGTTAAACGGCTGAGCAGCTATATCCGCCATGATCTGGAACATCACGAGCTGCGCGCTGGTGATCGCATTGTCGTCCGGCTCGATCTCGCCGAACTCATATCCCTGCGGTCTTCGGAAGACTTCAAAATCGGCATTGTGCGGTCTGGTGATGTCGGACCATTGGGTGAGGAACTGGTGGAAGCAACGGTTGCTCCTGGCCATCCCAGTATCGGTAATCGTCTGTTCGACATTCCGTTTCTCGGGCAGTTAAATGTCCGCATATTGGGCATGACCCGCTATCGCAACCTGCCACGATCTGACCTCACCAATGCCCGTATCCATGCCGCAGACCGCTTGCTCGTCACCGGGTCGAGCAAAGATATTCAGCGGATGTATGAAAATCCCAATCTCTTTGGTGTCGGCCAGACCAAGATACGCGCCTTTCGCCGGGACCGTGCGCCCATTGCGATTGGCGCTCTGGTCGCCGTGGTCGCCCTCGCCGCGCTTAATATCATCCCGCTTGCCGTTGCAGCCATATTGGCGGTCGGCGCCATCTTGCTCGCACGCTGTATTGATGCGGAGGAAGCTTGGGGGTCAATTGACGGCAATGTGCTGGTGCTCATTTTCGGGATGTTGGCGGTCGGTCTTGGCCTGCAACAAGCAGGAAGCGTGGATTTGATCGTCAATCAGCTCACGCCTTGGCTTCGCGATCTGCCGCCATGGGCGTTAGTGTTTGCGATCTATGTGCTCTCCGTGTTCATGACAGAGATTGTCACCAATAACGCCGTGGCGATCATCATAACGCCCATTGTTATCGCGCTGGGTCAAGATCTCGGCGTCGATCCAAGGCCCTTGGTCATCGCCGTCATGTTTGCCGCCTCAGCCAGTTTCGCAACACCAATCGGCTATCAAACCAACACATTGGTTTACGCGGCGGGCAACTACCGGTTCACCGATTTCTTCAAGGCCGGCATTCCGCTGACCTTCGGTGTTGGATTGGCCACCTGTCTTGCGATCAGTTTTACGATGTGACGACTTGCCGCTAATCGCTTGCCGTAACTGGGTTGCGACGATAGGCTGAGACAAAATATAAATAGGGGTGGTGACATGCTGTCATTCTGGTTCAAAATACCGCTTTGGCAGCGGGTTATCGCGGCGTTGATTTTAGGGATTATTACCGGTCTAGCTTGGGGGCCGGATGCGGAAATGATCAAATGGATCGGTGATTTCTTCATCAAAGCGATCCGGATGCTGGTCGTTCCGTTGATTTTCTTCTCGCTGGTTGCTGGCGTTGCAGCCCTTGGTGACCTCCGAAAACTCGGCAGTGTTGGCGGACGGGCAATGATCTTATTCATCATAACCGGTCAAATTGCAGCATGGCTTGGGCTAGCATTGGGCACGTTTTTCCAACCTGGAAAAGGCGTAGACACCAGCGCGCTCCAGAAGGGCGAGACACCTGCACCGAATGAAACCAGCGCCGTTGATATGATCCTCTCGATTGTCCCAGACAGCCCGGTGCAAGTCATGGCCGACGTGCGTGTTCTGCCCTTGATCGTATTTGCGCTGCTGATTGGTATTGGCATTTTGATGGCGAAAGAAGACGGCAAACCGCTCGCGAAGATTTTCGATAGCGGTGCCATCGTCATGCAAAAGGTGACGATGATCGTCATGGAGCTGACGCCCTTTGGCGTTTTTGCACTGATGGCATGGGTTGCTGGCACGCTAGGGCCTGATGCACTTGTCTCGCTGGCGAAGCTGGTCGGGCTCAATTATCTTGGCTGCCTATTGATAATCGGTGTGATGTATTCCGCGATGATCAAATTTATCGCCAAACTGCCGGTAATTGATTTCTTCCGCGGCATTATCGACGCGATTGCGGTGAGCTATTCCACTGCCTCATCCAACGCAACTCTGCCAGTGACCCTGCGCTGCGTTGAGCGCAATCTGGGTGTTAGCAACTCGGTGGCCAGTTTTGTTGTCTCGTTAGGCGCGACTATCAACATGAACGGCACCGCGATGTATCTGGGGCTCGCAACGTTGTTCGGGGCGCAGATTTTCGGCGTAGATTTGAACTTCGGCCACTATGTCTTGATCGCGATCACTTCAACCCTTGGCGCCATTGGTGCAGCGGGCATTCCCGGCGCTGGCTTGATTATGATGGCACTCGTCTTCGGCAGCGTCGGAGTACCGCTGGAAACCATCGCCTTTGTCGCCGGTGTTGACCGGATCATGGACATGATGCGTACGACAACCAACGTCTCTGGTGATGCTGCTATAGCGACGACGGTGGCGGTGATGACGGGTGAGATTGATGTCGAGGAAATGATATCGGCGGACGATGTTTAAGGCTGAATAGTGATCACAGCCCCATCGGGTACCACGTTCCATATCTGCTGAATCTCAGCATTGCTCAAAGCGATACAACCGTCGGTCCAGTCGGATGCAATTGGTGCGCCATCGCGGCCATTGGGTTGACCGTGGATGAAGATATCGCCGCCCGGTGATTTGCCCTTCGCTTCGGCATAACTGCGATCAGCCGCATTGGGATAGGATATTCGCAAGCTGAGATGATAGCTGCTGCCGGGGTTTCGGCCATTTATCGTATAGCGTCCTTCCGGTGTGCGTTCGTCACCTTCAAAGCGTTTATGGCCCTGTGGCGTATTTCCGAAGCGGATATTGGTATAGCGAGCAATTTCCTCGTCCGCCTTATAGAGGATCAGCGTCCGGTCGCTTTTGTCGACCAAGATGCTGTCCGCTTTGGTGCCCGCTAGAATGACCGGAAGCAGGGCCGCACTATCCTCTGCCTGCTGCCCGGTATCAGCGGTTTGTCCGCCAGCGCCGCAGCCCCCGACCGCCGCCAGCGTCAAAAGTAGGAGAAACCTAGTCTGCAAAGGGGTCCGTCACCAAAATCGTATCCTCACGCTCGGGAGATGTTGATACCAAGGCCACCGGACATTGGATCAGCTCCTCCACCCGTTTGATATATTTGATCGCTTGCGCTGGCAAATCGGCCCAGCTGCGCGCGCCAGCTGTGGATTCACTCCAGCCCGCCATGCTTTCATATATCGGCGTTACCGCTTCCTGATCCTGATGATGCGGCGGCAGATAGTCATAGGTTACGCCATTTAGGTCATAGCCAACACAGATTTTCAGTTCTTCAAAGCCATCGAGTACATCCAGCTTGGTCAGCGCAATGCCGCTAACGCCGGATACCGCCAGGGCCTGCCGGACCAGCACAGCGTCGAACCAACCACAGCGCCGTTGCCGCCCGGTATTGGTACCAAATTCATGGCCGCGTTCACCGAGACGTTGTCCGATGTCATCAGCCAGCTCGGTTGGGAATGGTCCCGAACCCACACGCGTCGTGTAGGCTTTCACAATCCCCAGCACATAGCCCGTGCCAGATGGGCCTACACCCGAACCACCAGCCGCCGTGCCGGAAATCGTATTGGAACTGGTCACAAACGGATAGGTCCCGTGATCAACGTCGAGCAGCACGCCCTGCGCACCTTCGAACAAAATACGATCGCCCCGCTTGCGCGCTTCGTTTAGGCGCTTCCAGACGGGCTGCGCATATTGCAGCACAGAGGCGGCAATCTCGCGCAGGTCGGTCAGCAAACGCTCCCTATCCACCGGCTTCTCGCCAAAACCAGCGCGCAGCGCATCGTGATGCGCACAAAGCCTGTCCAGCTGTGGTCCTAGATCATCAAGATAGGCCAAATCACAAACACGGATCGAACGGCGACCGACTTTGTCTTCATAAGCCGGACCAATGCCGCGCCGTGTGGTACCAATTTTACCCTTGCCGCTCGCATCTTCGCGCAGCGCATCAAGATCACGGTGAATGGGCAGGATCAAAGGGCAATTTTCCGCAATACCAAAATTGTCGGCGTTGATGGCCACACCCTGCTTGCTGAGTTTTTCGATCTCGTCTCGCAAATGCCAAGGGTCGAGCACTACGCCGTTACCAATAATCGACAAGGCCCCGCGGACAATGCCGGAGGGCAGCAGCGAAAGCTTGTAAACTTCACCATCAACCACCAATGTATGACCGGCATTATGGCCACCTTGAAACCGGACAACGACATCAGCGCGTTCCGATAGCCAATCGACAATCTTGCCTTTGCCTTCGTCGCCCCATTGGGCACCAATAACTGTCACATTGGCCATATTTGAATATTCTTCCTGTTAAATTGCGACCGGCTGCTTGCCGTCAAGATGGTGGGTGCAACCCAAAGTGGCTGCATCATCACTGTCCGAAAGCGCCGCAACCGTGCGCCATCCCTCCGCCCGCAAAGATGCGGCAATTTCACTATCATGCCCCAGCGGCAGGAATAAAATATCCTTGGCCTTTGCACTAAAACCGGCATCGATGAGCGGACTGGGATAGAGCGAGAAGCCTACGGCATTTTCCATTTCACCATCAGCGGTTGGAATCTCATAACTACCGCCGCGACCCATCGCACCGACAAAACCATCGGCAAAGAGCGTGAAACCAAACCAGTTCTGATATTCAAAACCGTGGCGCTCGGTTGGATCGAGGGTCAGTTCTGCTTTGTCTTTAATATTCGCAGCAATGGCGGCAATACCATCCAGCCGTGTTGTCAGCAGATCATCACAGTCAAAGGCCCGCATCTTGGCCATCGCATCATCAAACGGCCCGGTGGCTTCGATCAACGGAAGATAACCAACAGCACCCAGCTCTGTGAGACCACCTGCATCTTTCATATCCAGTTCGCTGCGCACTTCGGCTGCCTGTGCAGCACTGAGCGGCAGCGGACCTGCAGACAGGATATCGACCAGATCAGGCATCGTGAAATCAACGGTGATCCCGGTTAGGCCAGCCCTGCCCAATGCTTCGATCGCAACCGTTACAATCTCGCTGGCAGCGGCCACGCTATCGGTTCCGATCAGTTCCGCACCGATTTGCAAGCGGCTGCGTTCCGGATGCAATTGACCAGAGCGCAATTTCAGAACCTGTCCGGAATAGCTGAGACGCACGGGACGCGCTGCCCCCGAAAGACTGGTCGCTGCAATCCGGCCAATTTGCATGGTCACATCGGGCCGCAGCGCCAATGTCCGCTGCGAAATCGGATCGACAAAGCGCATCAAGTCGCTTTTCGCCGATCCGGTCATCCGGCCGGTCAGTACGTCCTCATATTCCACCAATGGCGGCGATACCCGCGCATAACCATGACTGGCCAGCGTATCGAGAACGTCGCGTTCGAGTCGCGACCCGGCCTCAGCATATGGAGGGAGGGAATCGTGAAAGCCTTCGGGCAGCAAGTTAGACAGCTTTTGCATAGACTTTCGTCTCCATAGCCTAAGCGCGCGCTCAGGCCACCGGTTTTTTGCTCTTCTGTTTAGAAGCGCAGCGCTTTGACCGTTTTAACCCCCTCAAGCTGGCAAACAGCCCAGAGTACGGGTTCTTCCACTGGCGAATCGATGGAAAGCAGCAATACCGCTTCCCCGCCTGGTGCATCTGCACGACGGCCCAGATGGAAGGTACCGATATTGACACCAGCTTCACCCAAGGTGGAACCGACACTGCCGATAAAGCCGGGCTGATCCTGATTGACGACATAGAGCATGTCGCCCTCGAGATCCGCCTCAACCTTGATGCCGAACATCTCAACCAAACGAGGCCCAGAAGAACCAAACAGCGTACCAGCCACTGATTTCTCGCCTTCATCTGTGGTGACCGATACGCGGACCAATGTGTGATAATCGCCCTCGCGATCATGCCGCACTTCACGAACGTCAAGGCCGCGTTCTTTCGCCAAATAGGGCGCGTTCACCATATTCACAGAGTCGCTATAGGCTGCCATCAATCCAGCGAGAACAGCGGCAGTAATGGGTTTGGGGTCGAGCTCGGCCGCAGCCCCTTCGACTTCTACCGAAATACCTTTCAGTGAACTGCTTGATAGCTGCCCAATTAATGACCCCAGCTGATTTGCAAGCACCATATAAGGTTTCAGCTTCGGTGCCTGCTCCGCCGAAAGGCTAGGCATGTTCAGTGCATTTTCAACGCCGCCGTTGACCAGATAGTCGGCCATCTGTTCCGCGACCTGGATAGCGACATTGACCTGCGCTTCACTCGTGGATGCACCGAGATGCGGGGTACAGATCAGGTTTGGCGTTCCAAAAAGATCGTTTTCCTTGGCCGGTTCTTGCGCATACACATCCAATGCAGCACCAGCGACATGACCCGACTCCAACGCCTCTTTCAAAGCCGCTTCGTCAATCAAGCCGCCGCGTGCACAATTGATGATCCGCACGCCAGGCTTGGTCTTGGCAATCGCTTCGGCTGACAAGATATTACGGGTCTGGTCCGTCAGCGGCGTGTGCATCGTAATAAAGTCAGCGCGTTCCAGAAGCTCGTCGAGCGTCACTTTTTCGATGCCGATTTCAACGGCACGTTCAGCGGTCAGGAACGGATCATAAGCGACTACCTTCATGCGCAAACCAATGGCCCGCTCGGCAACAATCGAGCCGATGTTACCTGCACCAATCAAACCGAGCGTCTTGCTGGTAAGCTCAACGCCCATGAATTTCGATTTCTCCCATTTTCCAGCCTGGGTTGAGGCATCGGCAGAAGGAAGCTGACGGGCCAGCGCGAACATCATCGCAATGGCATGTTCCGCCGTCGTAATGCTGTTACCAAAGGGTGTGTTCATTACCACCACGCCTTTGGCAGAGGCGGCCGGAATATCAACATTATCGACACCAATACCGGCACGGCCAACCACTTTCAGGTTGGTGGCGGCTTCCAATATTTCAGGCGTCACTTTGGTCGATGACCGGATGGCAAGGCCATCATAGTCACCAATGATTTTCAGCAGTTCTTCGGGTGTCTGTCCTGTGATTTCGTCGACTTCCACACCACGTTCACGGAAAATTTCGGCGGCTTTAGGGTCCATTTTATCGGAAATAAGTACTTTAGGCATTTTGATGATTCCTTAGAAACATGAGTTCTCCGCACCACTATTTTGCGGCGGGAGTCCATCCTCCGGTGGTCTACTAGCTGTTATACCGGAGATGGCCCCCTGCCTGAGCAGGAGCACTAAAATTAAATCTCGGCTTTGACCTGAGCGTAGGCCCATTCAATCCAAGGCAGCAGGCGACGAATATCTTCTTCCTCAACGGTCGAACCGCACCAGATGCGCAAGGAAGGCGGTGCATCGCGATAGCCATTGAAATCATAGCCAATGTCCATCTTCTCGAGCATGCCAGCGATTTTCTTGGGCACAGCGGCTTTATCATCGTCGCTCAGGCCATCATACCAATCGCCCTGGAACATCATACAGACGCCCGTGTTGGTCCATTTCGCCGGATCGCTGACCATATTGCGGAGCCATGGTGTGGCTTCGATCCAGTCATGGACAATCTTGGCATTGCGGTCGGCGCGGGCGTGCAGTTCCTGCAGGCCGCCAATGGATTTCGCCCATTCGAGTGAAGCGATATAATCCTCGGTTGCCAGCAAGGACGGTGTATTGATGGTCGCGCCTTCAAAGATCGCGCGGTTCAATTTATCGCCCTTCTTCACACGGAAGATTTTCGGCAGCGGCCAGCTCGGGCTATAACTTTCAATCCGTTCGACAGCGCGCGGGCTGAGGATCAGCATGCCGTGGCCGGCTTCCGATCCCATAACTTTTTGCCAGCTATAGGTGGTGGCATCGAGCTTTGCCCAGTCCATTGGTTGCGCGAACACGGCGCTGGTGGCATCGTTGATGGTCACGCCATCCCGGTCATCAGCAATCCAGTCGGTATTTGGAATTTTAGCACCCGACGTTGTGCCGTTCCAGGTAAAGACAATGTCATCACCTTTATCGATTTGGGTCAGGTCGGGAATGTCACCATAGTCGGCTTCGAGGACTGTCAGGTCAGCTGGTTTAAGCTGCTTCACTGCATCCTGGATCCATACGTTGCCGAAACTTTCCCAAGCCGCAACTGTCACCGGACGGGCGCCGAGCATATTCCACATTGCCAGTTCAACCGCGCCGGTATCAGAGGCGGGAACAATGCCGATCAAATAATCATCAGGAATGCCGAGCAACTCACGGCTGAGATCGATAGCATATTTCAGCCGCGCCTTGCCGGTAGCAGAACGATGGGAGCGGCCCATGGCCACGGTGTTCAATTTATCGAGAGACCAACCAGGAAATTTGGCGGTAGGGCCCGAAGAAAAATTCGGGCAATTTGGACGCAACTCGGGTTGCGGAACGGTAGTATCAGTCATGTACGCTTCTCCTTACAGAGAGCTCGCGCGGCGTTGGGACCGCGTGGCCCGTCGCCGCAATGTATGTTGCAGCGCAGCAAGTCAAGCAGCAAATATTATCGTCTCAGCAAATTGTGCTAAGCGGTTTACTTCTTGCGAAAAAGCTCTTTGCCCCGGCGAAGGACCAACAATTTCTCCATCGAAACGGGATGGAAATAGGCTTCAACCCGGTCACCTTCAGGGGTTGTGCCATAGACTTCATAGCAGCCGCCATCGACCTTGGACTTTTTGACTTTCCAGCCTTTTTTTACAAGATCGGCTTCCAGATCATCGCGGCTAACCCAGCCAGATTGTGGCCCAGCTTCGCATTTCATTTTACCCGTGGCGTGTGCCGGGGCCGAGAAACCAAGAGCCATTGTAGCGGCTGCAAGCGTAGCGGTAATTGCAGGGTATTTCATTTTCAAAACTCCAACTAAAAATCAGGACGCGATTGGACTTCAATCGCTCGGTTGTCATATTACTTGTCACTGAGGCTGAGGCGAATCAGCTTTTGCGACGTTCTTTTTCCTTCTGCCATAGATGATAATCATTCGCAATAACTGTAAGATGAACAGAGGAATAAAATGCACCAGCGCGCCGGTCATGCCATCATGAATCAGGAGCCAATGCGCCAAAGTCAGCAATGCGGCACCGTAAACCAAGCGTTGTAAAAACTTCCAACGGCGCTTTAACCAACGCATCGATGCATCATTGCTGGTAACTGCAAGTGGAACAAAAAGCAGCATCGCCGCCCAGCCCGTCCAGATGCCCGGTGCCCAAAATTCTGCCAATATGGGCTCCAGTTCCTCCATATCGACAATATAGAAAACCAAATGCAACATGGCATAGCCGAACGCCGCTAGGCCGAAGGACCGCCTCCGCTGTAGCAACCAACCGGTCCAGCCGCGATTACCAAAAATCGTAATCAGCGGCGATATGATCATCGCTACAATCATGAACCGTGCGGAAAATTCGCCAGTGGGATGCAGCATATCCATTGCAATAATGTCGCCAGTCCAATAACCGCGCATCAGCACCAAAGCAGGTAGGCTGAGCAACAACCAGAAAATCGGCAAACTGTTCAATATCCGCAAAAGCGCTCTCATCACTTTCATTTGAATAGTCCGACTCGATAGGTCCAGAATTTATTTGTATCAGCTTGTCGCAAACATCGTCCCATCTGACGTAAAAACGGTTATAAGCCCTGATCTTCAGCAGAGATTTAGGAATGCTTAGTCAAGCGGTTTATATGAAAACACCATCTGAAAAAGCACCATCTGCACGCAATTTTTTGATCCTGGGGATCCTGTCGCTAGCGCTTAGTGCTTGCGGGATACCCGATAGCAAACGACCATCCAGTGGCGGCGGGAAGGTTGATGCCAGTCCCAGCGCCCGCCAATGTTTCGGCGAATTGCGAAAAGCTGGCGTCAACTTCTCCCCGCTGCCCAATCAGAATTTCTCAGGCGGGTGCAGTCAGATAGATGCCATCACAATGCTGGATGTCGGTCGTCGTGTTGAACTTTCAAACCTTGGCCCGGTGAGGTGCGAGTTAGCCAACAAATTTGCTGCCTGGACCGAATATGCAGTCAGGCGTGCTGCACGCCAATATCTGGGTAGCGAACTGGTCAGAATTGAGACCATGGGTAGCTATAGCTGCCGCCGCGTGGCCGGATCTAATCGTTTGTCCGAACATGGGCGTGCCAATGCAATTGATGTATCCGGTTTTGTGTTGGCCGATGGACGGCGCATCACCCTGACCAAAAACTGGCGCAATGGACGGCAGGAAAAAGCCTTTCTGAGAGCTATCCACAAAAGCGCCTGTCGCCGCTTTGGGACAGTGCTGAGCCCGGACTTCAATGCCGCTCATCATGATCATTTTCATTTTGATATGGGCGGAAACGGCTATTGTCGTTGAATGATATATTTTGGATAAACCATTAAGTTCATTGGCAAGTCACATTGCTATGCTCTAGAGCAGCGCTATGACAAATAAAGATTTACACGATCGCCGCTTCTACCGTGCAAAACAGGAAGCAGATTTCGCCAAGAAACAGGCCTTAAGCACCCCCCAAACAGAAGATCCCGCTTATACACTCGCCTTTCAGGACAATGATTTCCTGCTCCGCGAAGAGTTGCGCCCGGTCCGGTTCCAACTAGAACTGCTGAAGCCCGAGATGCTGCTCGATGAAGCAAGCATTGGTTCCACGCTGGTCATGTATGGCTCAGCCCGTATCCCCGAGCCAAGTAAAGCTGATGCGTTGATTGAAGCGGCTAGTGATGAAGCCTCTTTGAAAACGGCCCAACGGTTGAAAGAGAAGTCCAAATATTATGACGAAGCCCGAAAGCTGGGCCAGCTGGCCAGCAATTGCGGCATTGAAGAAAACGGCAAACGAGACTTTGTCGTTTGTTCAGGCGGCGGTCCATCCATCATGGAAGCGGCCAATCGCGGTGCAACGGACGCTGGCAAGGAATCCATCGGTCTCAACATTGTTCTGCCGCATGAACAGGCGCCCAATGAATATGTCACACCGTCACTAAGCTTTCAGTTCCACTATTTCGCACTGCGCAAGATGCACTTCCTGCTACGCGCCAGGGCTGTTGCAGTCTTTCCGGGCGGCTTCGGTACGTTTGACGAGTTTTTCGAGCTGCTGACGTTGGTTCAGACTGGCAAGATGGAACCGCTTCCGATCATCCTGTTCGGCAAGGATTTCTGGCATCGGGTGATAAATTTTGACGCCTTGGCCGAAGAAGGCACGATCAGCGCCAAAGATCTCGACCTGTTTCAGTTTGTCGAAACAGCGGATGAAGCCTGGAACATCATCCAGGATTTCTACGGTCTTGAATGTAGCTAGTCGCTAAACGCTTTATTCGGTGGCAGCCGCTTCGTCAGCAGCCACGGTTTCTTCTGCAACTTCGGTAGCTGCAGCATCAGCTTCCGCCACAGCCTCTTCACCCTCAACCGCTGCTTCTTCAACTGCTGGTGGTTCCGGGTAAGGCAGGTTTGATCCTTGCGTATTCATATAGGCGATGACGTTGGCGCGATCTTCGGGTTTTCCGAGACCCGCAAAGGTCATCTTCGTACCTGGAGCATATTTACGCGGCGATATCAGCCAGGCGTTCATATTGTCGAAATTCCAATTGCCTTCGACTGATGAAAGGGCATCGCTATACGCAAAGCCGGCGACATGACCGTGGGATTTACCCAGCGTATCATATAAGTTGGGGCCAATACCATTAGCACCGCCATCATTAATCGTGTGACAGGCGATGCATTTTTTGAACACCGCTTCGCCGGCTGCAAGGTCAGCCTTGGCAAGCATCATGCTCATCGGAACTTCTTCCTTACCGCCATCAGATGATTCAACACCTTCAATAACAAAACCCATGGTTTCGGGGCGTTCGTTCTTGTCAGCATGGAAATATTTTCCGCTGAGGATCGAAAATCCAAGGGCCGCGATTCCGCCTGCCAATACCCAGCCAGCAATGGTGTTGTTATTGTCCATCTTGTCTCAAATCCCTGATTGATGCGCAGGAGCGGCCTGCCAAAAACTTTGCGCATTCTCTAATAAGACCGCCGGTTCAAAGCAAGACCTCAATTGCGGACGTGATTGCTAATATTGTTGCGCCAGTTGCGCTACATGCGATCAGGTCTTGCGCAGATGCGATTTGTGCGGCAATCGCGGCGATAATGATCGGGCGCATAGAACAGGAACTGACAATATCATGAATAGCTTTCCGCAAAACGCGCTTGGCATGGTCCGGAAAATGACTGAAATCGCATCAGAAACTCCGGCTCAGGCAATTGCCTTTCAGGGTGCTCCTGGTGCAAATTCACATCTCGCGGCTATGGAATATGCCCCTGATTGCTTGACCTTACCTTGTTTTTCGTTCGAAGATGCCCTGGACGCGGTTAAAAACGGGACTGCTGGCTCAGCGATTATCCCGATCGAAAACAGCCTGCATGGCCGGGTCGCCGATATTCACTTCCTGCTACCCGAATCGGGCCTGCATATTGTTGCCGAGCATTTCATGCGAATCCGCCACTGTTTGATGGCGAAATCAAGTGATGCCCAGATCAAGACAGCGATGAGCCATCCCCAAGCTTTAGGACAGTGCCGCCACTATTTGCGCACCCATGACATTATTCCGGTCGCTTATGCGGATACCGCCGCTGCAGCCGCCTTTGTGGCCCAGCATGACGATGAGAGCGCTGCGGCTATCGCGCCGCCGCTGGCTGCCCAGATTTACGGCCTCAAACCGATTGCCGAAGCTATCGAGGATGAAGATCATAACATGACCCGCTTCGTCCTTCTCGCCCCCGAGGCCACGGTGCCGGACACTAACGGTGCCGACGATTTCAGGGCGATGACCACCTTCATCTTTGAAGTGAAGAATATCCCTGCCGCGCTATACAAGGCGATGGGCGGTTTTGCGACCAATGGCGTCAACATGACCAAGCTGGAAAGCTATCAGGAGGGGAGCAGCTTCTCAGCCTCGAAATTCTATGCCGATATCGAAGGCGCACCGGGCGATCCAGCGGTTGACCGGGCGCTGGAAGAACTGCGATTCCATTGTAACAGCGTCCGGTTGCTTGGCACATACCGGCAGGCTCGGCCGAGGACGCAGTCCGACTAATCGATACGCGGTTACCGCGGTTATATAAGCGGAGCAGATACATGGTCCGCACCAGATTGCGCTTTGGGTCACACCGGGTCACACCCCCTAAAGCGGAACAGCCTGTGGTCCCCCTGCACATACACTGCCCGCCATGCTGCCACTGGGGATAGCGCCACCGCTATCACCACCGACATTATTGGCAAAATCATCATCATGACAAATGCCAGCCGCTGCTTCGCTGGCCCGGACCCGAGTCCAGAAATCCGGATCATCGCTCATGCCGCTGCGCATCGCGCGTTCCCATTGCATGTCGTCCCAGCTCGCCGCATCGTCGGGATCAAGGTCGGATATATCGATATCTTCTGGCGCGGTGGCAGCAATCTGCCCGCGCTCCTGCGATTCCCGTAGCCGCCTCATTAGCGCGTCATTCTCGATCCCGTCAAAGGAGGGAGGCTCGACTTGCGGCTGCCCTGCCCGATCCTGCTCTGCCAGCATCTCGGTGCAATCGCTGCCCTGACTAATCTTTTCCACCATCGCATCAAAATCCGCTGCCGCAGCCCGCGCCGGATTGCCCGCCAGATCATATTCATCCGCCTTCTTATCCAGCCGGCCCAGCGCCGCCAGCAGCAAGGGCACCGAAAAACGCTGCCGCTCCCCCACTTCCTCGCCATGATACCAAACCGTCTCGGCCCAGCCGTTCAGCCCCTTATCCAGCACCTCCTCGGCATAAAGATCCCGCGCATGGATCAGCGCCGCGTCCCAAGCCCGCGCAAAGGCCCTGCCCTCGCCGCAGTCCTGCGTGCGGCGGCGCAGCCGATGCGCACTCTCCCGGCTCATGCCGACAAAGGCCGCCGCCGCCTTGACCGACCCACAGCGCGCCAGGGCTTCAAGAAACTTGCCCTGCTTCTCGGGTGTCCAGCGCGGGGTGGGTGCGCCAAGTGTTTCGGTGGCGGGTTGTTCAGGGGAAGAAATATCGGTCATCACACATTCTCACATTGGTTATGGGTAGCACATTATATAACCTATATGGTGTTTTGTAGGAAAGCGGGAAATCTAAGAATTCGCTGAGAGATTTATTTCAATCGAGAGGATCCTCAACCTAATAATTTGATTATTTGGGGATTGTTGCGACTGTCACCGTCATGCCGCACCGTCATGCCATAATGCTGACGGTCGATGAGTGGGAAGGCAGTGGAGGCAGTCAAACGGCGACAAGTCCGCAGCTTGCGTGAGCTTCAATAGTAGATGTAGGCTTACGTCTATGTCCGCTTTGGGCGCAAAAGCGGACGTTAGCTAAATTGCCGTTGACGCGGTTTCAGCTAATCATCCAGATGCGTTGTTCATATAAACAGCTATTATTATGAACAACGCGCAACGCCGGGTTCAGTAAAAGGTAAAATTATGTAAGATAGTGCCGCCATCGAACAAGGGGGTCGCATCCATTGTTCCGGTTTTGGAACTGAGGGGGGAGAATGATGATGCGTATTCAAGCGATTGCGAAATTACTGATTGCGGCTTTTGCCGCCAGCCTTTGGATCGCGCCAGCCAGCGCGAACACAAAAGAGTTTTGGGTCAACAACAAGACCAACGAGACCGTGAAAGTCTGCTTCAGTGCGAGAAAGTTAAGTTTTGAAGGGCTGAGATGCTGGATTATTGGAAAGGGCAGTTCCCGCGTTGTGCCTTTGGACCAGCAAGATTTTGAACCGTCTGTCGCTGTCTCAGTTTTTCGGCCTGCATTGTTCGACAAACTTATATGCCGCGAAAACAGAGTAATAATCACCGGCGTTGCCGGCTTTCATATCAATGGCAAAAGTTCAAATAAATCCTGTGTGGATGCCGCCTATCCCAAGCAAAGAGATGATAGAGTTGATGTGCGCAGTTGGAAAAAAGACGATCAGGTTTTGGTAAAGATCGGCCGTGTAGGCTATTGGCACCCTGCCACGATCGAAAGCGTCAAAGGCGGTTCCAGCTATAAAGTCCGCTTTGCCAAAGGTGACCGTTATGATGTTGACGCTTCAGTTATTTCGGGTGACTATATTCGGGCCGGAACGCGCATCTCTGGAAACTGGCTGGGCAAGGGGGTCTGGTATCCTGGAGTTATCGCATCGCGCGACGGCGATAATGTCAAAATCAACTATGATGACGGTGACAAGGAAACGACCACGCTTTCCAAAATCAGGGTCGCATTTGGCGACCTGCCCAAAGAACCCGCAAAATACACCATGCGCGTATGCAACAATATAGATGAACGCGTCTTTTTCGCTATTAGCTTTGCTCTTAGTTCCGACAACGTCAGGACGGAAGGCTGGTGGAATATGAACCCCAACAGCTGCATCACTGTTGATATGTCCAAACGCTGGAAACTGGCCGGCCTTCCAGAAGGCCAGTCTGCCGCGACTTATATTTATGGTGAGACAGTAGGGATATTCGGCGGAGCGATTAAAAAAACATGGGAGGGTGAAGATGCCATGGCGGCATTTTGCGTAAATAAAAACAAACGCTTCTATTTTAAAAATCAGCATTACCGCACCAACACAACGGTTCTGGCGGCGTGCAAGGGGCCAGCCAAGGAACGGGTCAGAATGTCCGATGTAAGACTCCCAAGGAATGGGACGCAGATGCGGTTTAACTTTGATGGGCGCTAGCTGAGCATAGTTTAGTGGCGAGGTGATCTTTAGGCAAAACGTCGGCTAACGGGCTAGTTTTGCCGTTAGCCTTCATAAGCGCTTATGTCTGCTCTCCACTCCAATCTCGGTCATTCAATAGTGCGAAAGCTAGTGTCCGCTTTCGGGATGTTGCGGACAGTTCAATTACGCAATTACGGCAATTACGGTGACAGTTACAATTACGGTGACAGTTACAACAATCCCCAATCCGGGATTACGGTGTCATGCCAGATAGCATCTATCTGTCCATCGATCGCTGACGGGGAACGGGTCAGATCATGCTTCTGTAACAATCTAAATTACGGTGACTAAATTACGCAAATTACGCAAATTACGAAATTACAAATTACGGTGAAAATTACGGAAAATTACAAATTACGGTGACAGTTTACTTAATCCCCTAAATTACGGTGAAATTAAATTACGAAATTACGGTGACAGTTTACTTAATCCCCTATTCCTACTCAGGCTATAGGTTTGCGCCCGGGCTTTGCAGGCGCCAGCTTTCTTCCCGTTTGCTTTTCTAGATCGGTGATCCATGCCGCAGAACCGATTGGCCGCCCGATTGTCTCTGCCTTGCGCAAGGCGGCATAGGCGAAAGCTTCATCAAATTCTTCATCGAGAAAGGCGGTAAAATCGCCAGTCCGCTCAAGCACCGGACCGACAGAGATGACCGTATCATCCTCCGCCCGTTCTAGCGCCTTAGTACTCGACCACTGCCAATCTGCCGCTCGGCTGACCAACCTCGCCCGTACCGGATTCAAAGCAACATAGCGAATAGCGGCCAGGAGATGCGTTTCATCCATGGCAACCGAACCATAGCGACCCTGCCATAAATGCCCGGTGGTCCGCAACCGCGCGTTGATGTAACCAGTATAGCGGCGATGCAGATCACCAAATGTCCGCCTTAGACCGTCCTCATCCGACGGTAATATGATGATATGAACGTGGTTCGGCATCAAACAATAGGACCAGATTTCGCAATGCGCTCGCTTTGCCGCTTCAGCGAGAAGATCTAGATATAGATCATAGTCGCCGTCTTCAAAAAATGTCTGTTCCCGCCGGTTACCGCGCTGCGTCACGTGATGCGGAATGCCAGGGAGCACAATGCGGGGAAGCCGAGCCATCACTTAAGACTAATCAGCAACTATCGTGCGGTAAATGGAAAGGACTTGTCAGTAACGGCCAACAACCAACATGGCGTGCGCTATTTGGGGATTAAGTAAACTGTCACCGTAATCCAAACTGTCACCGTAATCCCTAAGTAAACTGTCACCGTAATCCTCACCGTAATCCCTTATCGGGTGTTGAAATTCTTTGAGAATCTAAGGCTTCCCATGTTCAATAACCTCGTATTTTTCTTTGAGATTGTTCACAAAAGAACGGGCTTTCGATTGCAAATCTGCATCTGAGAACAGCATGTTATGAGATAAAAATATATCATATCTATTTTTATCAAAGCTATTGATTGTAAAGATATATTCTTGAAAATTGCAAAAGCCCATATGATTGACAACGAAACTGTCGCCGACTGTCTGGCTGGGGTATTGTTTAGTTACAAAGTCTGAGTTTTCTTGAGAAGCGAATTTTTCCAAATCCTTCTTAAACTCGCTAATTTTATTATCATCGACACGCAATTTTATAACATACGATTGGGTGTAATAAATCGGGAACATGCAGCCAATTTTTGGAGCATAAACAAACAAAAGCACTACAACAATAAGCGATATTAATAATTTCAATTTCATACTGCTTCTCTTAATCTCAAATCGTTAGCTGCCTTGAAGGTGTTTCGCACATGCGGCATTGACAGCTTTAAAAATTGCTGGTCCTAGGTAGTCATTAGCTAGGTCTGCCTCCCTAAAAAATGCATTTCCTGTGCCTCGCGTGGTTACGAAAATGCTGCCACCCGAAGTTTGCCTGTACGTTCGGGTTACAGTTCCGCTCAATGGATGAAGTAGCTGAGTGGTATTGGTGAACACCAATCCATTATCGGATTTGGTAGCAGTAACTAGGCCATTCGGAACACCAAAGGAGCCTGCAGGACCTCCAGGCCCACCCATCACTGGGCGAAATGAACCGACATAGTAGGTACCACCATTTACAATGGGTTCTGTACCATTTCGACCAGGCAGATTGCATATAGGAGAATCAATTTTCTTTTTATCGCAGTTCTTCCCATGACACAATTTGGTTTCCTCTACTGTATAGTCGTGCCCGGCTCCGGCCAATGCCTCCAATATAGCATTTTGCGCCGAATTGGAGATAGAAAGCGGATAACTGCCGCCTCCCAACCTGTTTAGAACATCGTTGGTATCCGCTTGGCAAGCAGCTGGATTCCTTTGACAATAAGGAACAGGCCTACCACCGTTCACTACAATTTCAAACAACCCACTTGGATCCACCTTGTTCACCGGATCATTCCGGACATAAGCATAGATATTCATCCCATCGCCATAGCCAATCGGATCGGTCTGCATAAACCGCCCCATGCCTGGTGAATAAACCCGGGCTTTATAGTGGTACATCTCAACATCCTTAAGCCAAGTCTGGCCGGTATATTGAAAGCGTCCTTCATTCGTCCAGCCGGGAATACCGTAAGGCGAGTAGGAGTTCATCGCATGGAGGCCGCCGCTGGCGTTGGACAAAGCGATGACAGACCCGCGTTCATCCTTGTGCATATAGCGCTTGTCGCTGGTGCCTGTGCCTTCATACCACAGGATCGGATCATCGCTGCCCGGACCATGGACATAGCGGCGCAGCAAAGTGCCACCAGCATCATATTCTGCGATCAGGTCCACGCCGTCATAGCCCAGCCGCGTGGTGGCGCTGCCCGTCGTCTTGTGCAACCGGCCATAGGGATCATAGCTTAATGTAACGCCATCGGGCGCTGTGATCATCCGGTTTTCGATGTCATAGCTGTAATTGTGATCGCCTTCGCTAATCAGATTGCCGCGCGCGTCATAGGTCGGCGTCAGCGTGCCTGAAAGCGTATATTGATTGAGGCCATTGACCGTATAGGGACGGTCAATATTATAGTGGCCTTCCCAAGCATAAGCATCGTTGCTTTGCGTATGCTGTGTAATCTGGCCAGCCGAGTTATGCGCAAAACTGCTGGTCAGATCATGAGCGGAACCAGACAGGTTATTCGTCAATGACGCCAAGCGGGAGATATCATCATAACCGTAACTGACAGTGGTACCATTGCCATAAGTCAGGCCGGTGCGACGACCGAAGACGTCATAGGCATAGGTGGCGATAGCGGTGCTGCCATTTTCCTTAATCTGGTCAAGCGAGCCATCTAGTTTGTAGCTGTAAGTGACGAACAAACCATTGTCTGGCCATGTCATCTTGGTCCTGCGGCTAGCAGCATCATATTCATATTGGATGGTGCGCGATCCACCGCCCGTGGTATCCGTGACATCAGTCAACCGGCCCAGTCCATCATAGACATTGGTCAGGCCGGCGCCCGAACTGGAAACCAACTTAGCGGTCTTTTGGCGGCCCAGAAGATCATAGCTATAATGAACATCATTTGCTGTTCCGGGTAGGTTTTTCAGTGTCATGCGATTGAGGTTGTCGTATGTGAACGCGGCCAGCGTCCCATCGCGGCGTTGCCGGCTGATCACATTGCTGTTGTCATCATAGCCAAATCGTTCGAAATCAGACGCGTTGCTGGTATTCTTTACTGACTTATGCGGATAGCGGGTTTCATAAAGACGATCATGACCGTCATAAATATTGGTCGTGCGATTTTGATTGGCATCGGTCAGGGTTTGGATCTGGCCATTGTCGGTATAAGTTGCAATCCAGCTATCGCGCGCATCAGTGGTCAAATAGCCATCGGTTTGGCGTAGCACCTGATCCGCCCCATTATAATGTTGTCGCGTAATCCGGTCGGGACCAGCGCTGCCTGGCGTCGAGAGAGAACAGGCCGGAGATGGTAAGTTAGGATCCATCCGCTGTGCGGTACATTCCAATCGTCCTTTGCTATCATAGCTATATTGGGTCAATGCCTTCGCCGCGCCTGCCGCGCTTTTCAGCGTCTCTTTGATCCGGCGGCCATTGCTGTCATATTGCAGCTCCACTTTTTGCAATATGCTCATGCTATTGAGGTTGGATTCATTTATTCCGGTTGCCGTCCCAACCTCGGATAGGGTCACTTGACTTTCCGCATTGAAACTGGAGCGTTGCGCTCTGCGTTTCATAACACCGTTGCCATCTGGATCAGGGCCAATTGCGCCGCGTTGCCGTCTTAGCACATCATAAAAAAAGTAGCTCTTGTCAGACGTGCCGGGCAAAGGGCCATCGACAGATATCACATCCCCATTATTGTTATAGGCTGTTGTGGTTGTCGACGTGCTGCTGTTATCGCCAGTGGTGGTCGAAACAGGCAGTAGATTATTGGCCACGCCGGTTGCGCCGTAATCAACGGTTGTTCGCACTTCGTCGGCAGCATTTGTACAGCTAGAAGATGTTTGGCACAGCGCGGTTTCGGTCAATACCCACTTTGCCGGGCCTGCGACGATGGTGCCGCTGGCATTTTTATAATAGGCGCTCTTTTGGGCATAGGTGAAGCGAGTTTGCGGCCGCACGCCATTTGGAGCGGCTGGCGCGGTTACGGTCAGTACACCACCGTGGGTTGGGTCGTAGGTGTAGTCCGTCTGCTTGCCTCGTGCATCAATTGTATGGGTCGGCTTGTTGCAAGTTTTTGTATTGGGGCAGGTGGCGGGATATTCGGCCTGAGTGACAATGTTGGCGAGCCCCGATCCCGGTTTTGCTACAATCCGGGTTTCCTCAATATTACCACGACTGTCATAAATAAGCTCCCTATAGTTGCCTTCCGGATATGTGATCCGGGACAAACGACCTGAACTATCACGAGTGTAGATGGTGGTTTTTCCCAGAGAATTTATATAGCGTTTCAGCTGTTTGGAACTGCGCCCAGAAACATATGTTTCGCTGTTACCGGCTTTAGTCTTTACGGCCGTAAATTCATCTGCCGGTACATTTTCAGAATAGTTATAAGTCGACGTGGTTCCTGCGATGGTCGCGGTTGAAACACGGTTTGTAGTATAGCTGTATGAAGCTCTATCCACCGCAGCGCCAGGAGGGCGAATAGCTGCCAGACGGCCAGTGTTATTGTAGGTATATTTGGTGACCCCGCCATTTTTGTCGGTAACGTTTTTGACACTACCTCCGGATGGATATTGCGTGCTATATTGAACGTTCGGCATAGTCGAAGGGATTGTGCAAGTGTCTGCATCCGGATCACAATAAGTATCTGCCAAGTTCACTGCCGTGACCTTGATTGGGCTTATATCTAGATTCTGATTGACGCCCGGCACATTGTTATTGGCATATTCATATTTGAGCATGAAACCTTGGCTATTACTCACCGATTGCAGCCGGTTATCATATCCAATGATAAAGCATGCACCCAACTCATCTTGTATGCAAAATGTTTCCGTACGATAGTTGAATTTCAGTTCGCTTTTGTCGGGCGCAATTATTTTTGTGGCAAGCAGCGCATCATAATAACAGTCGCCTTGGTAACTAGCACATGCTTCTGACGATCTTGCGGTAAAATGATATTCTATTCCGTCTGAACCATAAAGAATATAGTTCCAAAAACCGATCTTGACGAGTTTCTCGCCATCGCCCTTTGTGGATGTCCATTCATCTGTACCGGAGGACGTAAAATTCGTGCGGCTTGATCCTCTGATAACTTGCTTGATCGTATCTTCGAAGAGAAGCGTTACCCGATTGGAACTTGGAAATTTTTTCCCATATTGCGAACTATGCGAGATTTGTGCTGCACCGGAACCGATGCTGATCTCAGAAGTTTCAATCACCAATTCACCCGACGAAAGGTCGACGCCATTTTCATCAATGGTCGAATGTTCCGGTGGTATCTCCAGAGCGTTTTGAGCCATCCCAGGCGTGGCAAGAGCCATAGTGCCAAAGGCAACCAACACCATTTTTAGAAATGATTTGGCCATTATCTCTCTTTTCTCATTTGAAACCACAGTGAATTCCCTATTAAAAAGTCCTAATCCTATCCCGCACATCTCACCCATCACTCTGCCAGCAACACATATTCGGGAGGGTTTGAGTTGTGAAATGTAAGCAATTGGTTGCAGGCCGCACTGGTGCCGTCTGGGAAGTGAAATCGGACAGGCTTGGATTGTGCCACGGCGGTGTTAACCTGCGCAAACCATCCCCAACAGGTCTGGGCCGGCACGGTTTTCCATTCGCTATTGAGATTGCAAATTTGGGTCCATGCGCCGCGCCATGAGCTGAGGACAACGACTCCTCCGGCTTTCGTTGTATATACACCGCTTATTGTGCCGGCGCAGTCAACTGCTGCCGCATGCGTCTGGGCGGCAAGAGCAACGCAGCTTAGCACTGCGACCGTCGATGATACTAAAGTTCTGCTTTTCATAAATCTTCCGGTATTTTTATCATTTTTCAATCCAGAACCGATCAATTTTCAGTAATCCGCCTTCGGCACCGCGCATTTGGATTGTTACTGTTTTATCTGCCGCCAAGGCGGTAAGCATCGTGGAGTATAATGTTTCAGCAAAAGCGGGATTTTCTGTATGCAGAAAGGCTCCTGCATAGGCCCCAAATACTCCTGAATAACCCGCTGCCGAAACTACTGACAAATCGATATATTCTTCAAAATATATCAAGACCAAATTATCGCGATTCATGTAAGTGTGTTTTACTTTACCTGTATACTGACAATAAGGAACGCCTTGTGACACGGCACAAGTAAAAGTCTGCGCCATTGCGCTTTGCGGCATCATGCCGAGCGCCACGATTACAAGAAGGAATCTGGAAATTGTTTTCATAGCTTGCTACCTCCCGTTGATCGCAATTCTGTCATCTTGAAATGTACAAAGCCCCATTGTTGGTTAACTCGTTATAAGTCCCGCTATGCCAGCCGATCGAAGTACAACTATGGACATAGGCTTGCAGCTTAAACTGACCGGCAAAGGCCGATAGCGCCGTCGAAAGAAGCTCAGAATATTGGGGATGGGATATGGGCACCCAAATGGCGTCATCCCTGGTACAGGGGGTTGATCCCGGGTTGCCATATTCTCCGAAGATAATGAAACCCTGACCACGGACGATTTCGATTTTTGTCGGCACGGCATAAGCCGTTGAGCCGCCCGCTGCGTTTGCGGGTAGTGCGAAGGTCATGAGTGCTGAAGCGAGCAAAGCTTTTGCGATGACTCTCATTTGATAAGTCGCACATAATATGGCGCTGGAGCACTCCCATATGTGGGTATGGTGGCACAATCTGCCGCGCCCAAATCGGCATAATAAACACCCACCTGCTTATTTTCCGTAATGGCGCTGCTCATAACAGAGAACCAGGTAAAGCAGGTCTGAGGTTTGATACCTAATCGCTCTTCATTCACGTTACAGATTGCGGTCCAACCGTTACGCCACGATCCGTATATTACCACGTCACCTGTTCCGTAAACGAAAACGTTTGTTACGTTGCCCACGCAATAAGAAGCGGCTGCGTTAGCAATGGATGGTGTGGCAAGAGTAGCAAGAGCAACTGCGCCAGTAATCAACTTCTTCATTTCAAACCCCCTCAAATATATCCAAATCCCTAGTTCACTGGCCGAATGGGAATCACCAGAAACCCGTTAATCGGCAACACGATGATACGGCTGGGTCCGCCCGGCGTTCCGTCGCTCCCGGTCACTTCGACGCGCTTTCGGTTCCCGGCGGCATCATATTCATAAACGGTCCCAAGGCCGTCATTCGCACCGCCGGTCGTGGTCGTTTCAATCAACCGGCCGAGCGCATCATATTCATAGGTGGTGGTCCCTTGCGCCAGCGCTGGACTCGGCGCGACCAACGCCATGGAGCTGAGTGATAGGAAAATCGGCTTGATGATATGATTCACGGGAAGGCCCCCTGTATGATTTTGAATGCGTTTATTGCTTTGCGACAGTCGCACGCGTGACGATGATGTCGCAGGATGAGAGTGTGGTGTTTTCAAAGTTTAAGTTGACGGGGAAAGAGGACCCGAAAGCGAGAATGAGAACGCTCGCCATAACCTCATAATTGGGATGGGTCTTGTCTATGAACATCCGGTTCCCTGGACACGGGCCGCTATAGCCCGCAGGCCTCAAGTCCGAACCTTCGACATAGAATATCAGGCCCAAGGTATTGGGATAGAGTGTGTCAATCTGACGAGAACCGGCCCATTGTTCCGCCGCCGAAACGGGAGACGCGAAAGCCAGCAAGCAGGTGACCATCATAGATTTGCCCAAGATGCCGATCTTAGAGCGCAAGATCATGGCGTAATCTGCACACGATTGATAACGGCCTGACAGGATGAAGTGGTGGTGTTATTGAAATTCGCACTCACATTATATTGTGCAGAAAAAGCTGTGATGAGCGAGCTGACGATCGCATCATAGTTGGCGGCAGTAATTGGAAGATTCAATCTATTCCCATTACAGCCCGGATCATTTACTTTTGGCCCATCCACTTCAAATATAAAACCGGTGGGATATGGATAGATGGACGTAATTTTTCGGTTGCCTGTCCATTCAGACGCAGCTTGAGCGCCGCTACTTATCAATAGCAAAGCTATAACAGATGATTGCAAAATTTTTCTGATGATCGCCCCCGAACATGAGACCCTATTCTGATCAAATAGATATGATTATTGTTTTTAAGTCAAATGAATTGATTATTTATTTATATATGACCGTAAATGTCAAAATCACTTTTTATGTTTTGCCAAATATAAACTAGAATCATAGTTACTGGCTAAAAAGAAAAAGCGAACAGGTTATTCGGCGCACCTCAATTCAGCATGACATAATAGGGTGCTGGCGCATTTCCATATGTTCCCAAAGCATCGCAGGCTAGGGATGTTAAAGAATAGACACGAATATGTCGCGCTTCGACAACGGCTGTATTTACTTGTGAAAACCACCCCCAGCAAACATCTTTGGATACGTCTTTCCAATCTGCTTTAACGTTACAAATCTGCGTATAGCTTGGATAGTAGATTGGATTAATCATAACACTTCCATCCGCCCTTAAATGCACATCGGAGACGGTGCCGTAACAAGATGAATTCGCGAATGCCGACACCGATTGCGTGGATATAATAACCGCTGCTGTTAACTGAAATGCCTTCACCTTCTTCATATCAATTCCCTTTCCCCATAATTGATGGTTTGTTTAATATGACTGGCGCGGCCTACTCCCCTCACTTTCAAGTCCAATTCTAGAAAATTGCCCAGCATCAAAGCCTAATCTGCCGGTAATATATCGAAAAAAGATATGCCCTCTACGCCCGCGTTGGCTGGGCACGTGCCGCTACCAACAACACGGACAGGCTTCTTGGAGAGATGTGCCGACAACGCCAACGACAACATAGCTTGCCCAGCTGGCGTAGACGCATCAAAGGCAACCTGCCAAAGTCCATTGGTGGAGCATCCCGCTTTGACATAGCCAACATTTGTCGAAATAGGGTCAAGGCGAAGAAAGGCAGTGCCGCCTGAGTTAACAGATATACGCGTAATGGTTGCCGGCTCCCACAAACCCGCTGCACTCGCTGGCATGGGGAATGCAAGCGCGCCCAGCAGTGCCAGCCACAACGTTTTCTTTAATTTCAGCATTCGAAACTCTCCATCCGTTAAAAACATCAAAGCTGCAGGCCGCAGCTAGCGCACCACCAGATATTTAAACCCCCTAATTGTGTTATAGCTCTGACCATCATGCATCGCACATCCATCTGAATATCCAGCGACTTCCTTACCAGAGGCATAGGCTGTCAGTAGCAATGCAAAGGCTTTGTCATAATTGGGATCAGTTTTTAACAGAACGATGGCAGTATCACGGTCGCAGCCATTGGGATTGGCCCAACCATCAGCATACATGAAAAATCCTTCCTCGTGGAACGCTACTGTGGTGATTTTTTGAGGAGGGTGCAAAGCACCTGCCGCATCAACGGCGCTGGAGCCAAAGAACAAGGCTCCCAAAAATGACATCAGAAATAGTATATTTTTCATCCGCAATCTCCCTTTTTAATCTCACAATTGAAATCTCAGCTTCGGACGCACGCATAGGATTTGGGCCAACAAATTTACAAACATCCAGTAGCGGGGCATATTTCAATAAATCGAAGATCCTCAGCATTTCCCAAAAGCGAGCAAGTACTTAAGCCACTGACGGTGCCCAATTCCTTACCGGTTGCAAACGCGGTCAAAATCAATGACGCATGAACACTATCCTTGTGTGCGGTATATCGTAATGTTGTTGCACAAGCAGGGCGATTGGTATCCGTTCCGCCGACAATACGAAACACAATTACTTCATTTATCGACCCGACATGGACGACCTTGCCACCCACCGTATTAGCATCGGCAGAAACGGAGATACTCATCAGAAAGACTATCAATAAAGAATAGAATATTTTCATGCCCGCTTTCCCTTTTTTAAAATACTGCTTTCATATTTTACAATTGTAAAGCGAGAATTGTATCGTTCCGAAAATTTTTTAAAGTGGGTATTGGAAAACAACAATATTCAGACTTGATAATTTCGGCCACATAAATTCGAAAGCCGCCGGTTTAATTCAATTGGATAACTGGCAGCTTCACACCGCCAGCACCATTTGTCTCTAGACCCGCAAAATTTTGACCAATAGCGGCGTTACGGACAAAGAATTTTACTTGTGGCGAGGCGCTGCCGCCGAGCACCTCTCCCGCCTTCACTTTGCCATCGTTACCAAGTGTGACGGACAGTTCAACACTGCCCTTGGCGCGCGGCAAACGTGCACGTAGCCCCGCAACCCATTGCTCAAAAGCGTCCTCTTGTGCCCCATTGGCGTCATCCCCAAAACCGAAAAAACCAGCGACACGCCCCGCCAATGAAGGCTCTTTTGCAGGCCCAAGCTGCTTGTCTTCAAATTCCGGTTTGCGATTGGGCGCAGCGCCAGCAAATGGATCATAGACGACGCCGCCCTTCTCACCACCGGATGCGGCCCCTTGCCCCGCCCCGGCGCCAGCATTTGGTGCGGCCGGCGGTTCGGGTGCAGATATATTGGATACGAGGCGTGGCACCTTGATGCGAGAAAGCGACCATTCTGGCGGCAATTCAGTTTGGGTGGCCACCTCGATATCTGATGGGACTGACTGCGTCACTTGCGATGGTGCCGGCTCGCTACCGGTTTCCGTCTCCATCGCTTGGTCGTCTTTAGAGACCTCGCCCAGCTCCAACATGGTCATGCTGGTCGTTTCGCCGGCCGATACAGCGGGCTCTTTTTCAAAGGCCTTGTTAAAGGCAGCGGTTATCAAAAAATAGAAAAACAGGCCATGGAAGAGGATCGCAAAAGAGCCGCTGAAAAACTTGTGCAGACGGTCACGATAGGGCCAACCATCCGGCCATGCCGGAAGCCATGTGGGATTGAAGCGCCACCCAAAGGAGCGTTCAACCTGCCACTGATCTATTGTCTGAAAGGCCATATCCCCCCATTACGAGCTGATTCCTATTTATATTAAACCCGCTTCGTTCGGTTGGGAAGCAGCAATTATTATACAATATAGGTCAGTTATCATTTTCTACATGAAGATGATTGCAATAATAGTTGAAACAGGCAAATATCGACGCTCGCAGGGGGATATAATTGCCGAGTCTCATTGACCATCTGATACATCAAGAACTTGTTGCTCCAGCCGAACTGGAGCGGTCTTTTCAGATTGCAGAAGAGACAGGGATGCGACTGCCCTGGGTTCTGTCGCAAATGGGCTTGGTAAGTGATGATATTTTGCTTGGTGCGATGCACGAAACCAGCGGCTGCGCGGTCGCGAGTGACGATCTGCTGCAGCGCCAGCCCGCTCTCATTGAGGGGTTAAATCCGCTTTTCCTCAAAAAGCATAAAATTGTTCCGCTAATGGACGATGGTGGAAAAATTGATGTGCTGATTGGTGATGCGGAAGACACAGACGCTATCGCAGCTTTATCCTTCGCCGCTGGCCATATTGTCGAGCCCAAACTTGCACGGCTGGGTGATATTGAAGACAGGTTGAGCCAATATTTCGGACTGATCGATCATGAAGATATGTCCTCTCAATTGGGCGCTGATCTTGATGAAGAGCTGGAACGTCTGCGCGACGGGATTAGCGAGGCACCGGTAATCCGTCAGGTCCACGAAATTTTGACCAACGCGGTGAAGCGCAAAGCATCCGACGTGCATCTGGAGCCCATGGCCCGGCATTTATCGGTGCGCTACCGGATCGATGGCCGATTGAGTGAAGTAGAGCGCCATCCAACAGGTCTGGCAGATCCGATCGCGTCGCGGATCAAAGTTATGGCCGGGCTTGATATTTCGGAAAGCCGGCTGCCACAGGATGGCCGCATCAAGCTGACCGTTCGCGGTGAAGAGGTGGATATTCGGGTATCTACCTCCCCGATCGCAAATGGTGAAAGTATTGTAATGCGGCTTTTGGGCCGCGCCAGCCTACCGCTGGAACTGGATAGTCTGGGCCTGCCTAAAATCGCTCTCCAAAAGCTCACCACGGCCTTGGATAAACCTCATGGGATCATATTGCTGACCGGACCCACCGGTAGCGGTAAAACAACGACACTCTACTCCGCGATGAATTCGCTGCGCGGACCGGAGGTCAAAATTTTGACCGTCGAAGATCCGGTTGAAGTGATGCTGGACGGGATCAATCAGGTACAGGTGCATCCGGAAATCGGACTGAGCTACGCCAGCAGCCTGCGTGCTTTTTTGCGGCAGGATCCGGATATTATCATGATCGGTGAAATTCGCGACGGCGAGACAGCGGAAATTGCCCACCGTGCTGCGCTGACCGGCCATCTGGTGCTGTCGACGTTGCATACAAACAGCGCCCTGGGTGCCTATACCAGGCTGAATGATATTGGCGTGGAGCCATTTCTGGTTGCCTCCACGGTCATCGCAACCATTGCCCAGCGCCTTGTGCGCAGCCTTTGTGATGATTGCAAAACCGCTGTCGACATTAGTCCCGAAGAGATTGCCCTGTTCACGGCCCATGATTTGCAAATTCCAAAAAGCCTCCATCAAGCCAATGGCTGCAACAGCTGCCATCAATCAGGATATGCAGGTCGTCGCCCGCTCATCGAGATTGTCGAGGTTGACGAAAACCTGCGTGCCAAGATTCGAGAAGGCAATGCAGAAAATCATGTGCTTAATCCACCCGAGACATTGCTTGGGCATGGGCTGGCCCTAGTCAGCCAAGGTGCAACAAGCCTTGATGAAGTCCAGCGCGTGGTTAGCTTCACATGACCGAATATCGCTGCCTTGCCGTCGATGCTTCCGGCCAGAAGAAATGGCAGCAGGTTGAGGCTGCGAGTGAGCAAGCCTGTGTCCAGATGATGTTGGGCAGCGGACTTACGCCGTTACAAATCAACAGCGGCGCGATGACCCTTTCCGAGCGCCTCAATCAACCAGTCCATCTGTCTATGGGTGTTGGACTTAGTGAGCAGGCGCTGATGCTCAATCAATTGGCTTTGCTGGTCCGTTCCGGATTGCCGGTTGACCGGTCAATCGATCTTCTGCGCGATCAAGCCCCGAAAACTCGTCAGAAGCAATTGCTCACCGATATTTTGTCTCAGGTGAAAGAAGGTAAGGGGCTGGCAGGAAGCCTTGAGACTGCCAAAATTTTTCCGACCTATGTTATCGGAGTTATCCGATCTTCTGAAAAAAGCGGTAAACTCGGGGCGGCCCTGACCTCTGTGGCACAGCGCATGACAAAAGCAACGGAAACGCGCCGCAAACTGGCAACTGCCCTCACCTACCCTGCTGCTGTGCTGATCGCGACCATGGCCGCCCTAATCATCGTGCTCACAAGCGTGGTTCCACAATTCGAGCCGATTTTTGCCGGCAATGAAGACAAGCTGCCTGGGCTAACCAATTTTGTCCTGTCGCTGTCCGGTTTTGTCCGCAGCTATGGCTTGACGATTGTGGCAGCCGTGTTGCTCTTTTTTCTCACAATCTGGTTGCTGCTTAGATCGGAAGCAGGACAAAAAATGCTTTCGTCGGCAACGCCCTATTTGCCGGGCATGAAATTGCGCGATCAATATCTCGCGGGTCAATTTACCGGCTTGCTCGCCACTCTAATCGGCAACGGATTAACTGTGGTTCGCGCGTTGCCGCTCGCTCGCGAAACTCTGTCCAGCCGGCGTTGGCAAATGGAGCTCACGAAGGTGGAAACCCAAATCCGTGAAGGCAGCCGCTTGTCATTTGCCTTGGAAGCGACCTCGGTCTTCCCGCGCACTGCTAGCCGGTTGATCGAAGTGGGCGAACGTACCGGTAAGCTTGGCGAAACCTGCGGACATGCTTCAGAAATTATGAGCGAAGCAGCGGCTGCCCGGATTGAACGGATCGTATCGCTGGTCAATCCCATAGCGATCATATTGCTGGGTGGATTGGTTGCGATGCTGGTCGCTGGCGTCATGCTGGGCATATTTGCATTGGGAGATTTTGCAGGATGATTGATTGGAAAAACGCGAAACCGTCATCGGCCAAGCATAGTCGCGATGTTCATCAGAAAAATGGTTTCACGTTGATGGAAATGCTGGTGGTGCTTGTGGTTATTGGCCTGATCGCCGCTGTTGCCATTCCGCAGATCACAAATCTATTGGGCAGCGCAAAATCCAAAGCGGCGAAGATCCAACTCGACACCCTATCGGCTAGCCTACGCTATTATGAGCTAGATACTGGAGCGTTCCCAACAACGGAGCAGGGCATAGAAGTCCTCTGGAACATGTCGGACCCCGATCCAGCATGGAACGGTCCTTACATCCGTCAGGAACGCCAACTCAAAGACCCTTGGGGCTTTGACTTTATCTACCGGTCACCGGTCGAAGGAAAACCCTTTGAGCTGATTACCCTTGGCGCCGACAACAAGGAAGGAGGCACTGGCGATAATGCTGACCATGCCGCAATTCCTTAGGGCCCGTCAGCCCACGAAAATCGAGCACAATGAGCGAGGGTTTACCTTGGTCGAACTTATGGTTGTGCTGGCAATCATGTCCCTCGCCGCTGTGCTATTCATTGGCGCCAGCGGTAGCAGCAATGGTGCAACCGCAAGAGGCGATCTGGCAAAATTGGAAAGCGCTATAGCTTCAGCGCGCCAACAGGCAATAATATCCGCCACGATGCAAAACGTAGTCCTTGCCGACTATGCTCTTGATCTGCGCCCAACTGTTGGAAGCAATTCCAACAGCCTGATCTTCTATGCTGATGGATCAAGCAATGGCGGCCAGATAATACGTGAAGAGAAACAGTTATTCACGGTCCGATGGATAGATGGACGGATTGCTAAATGAGGCTGTTCGATTCTGAAACCGGCTTTACACTGATCGAGGTCTTGGTTGCGTTAATCGTAACATCATTCCTTGTCACAATCCTCATGGACGGCGCGGTAACCGCCAAGACCCGGCAGACAAACCAGATGTTGCAGAGCCAGGCATTAACAATAGCAAAATCCCATATTGACAATTTGCGTGACATTTCAGGGCCGGCATCCAGCCTTAATGGCACTCAGGATAGTGTGAACTGGACATTGCAAGAGACCGAAATTGCCCGTGATCCAAGAGAAGCATTCGTGCTTGTCGAAGCCACCATAAAGGCGGGAAGCGAAGACAGGCCAGCGCTGGTTACGTTGCAAAAACGCTATCTCAAATCGTTGGTCACGCAATGAACGAAAGGGGCTTCACTCTTGTCGAAATTCTGGTCGCACTGGTCGCGGGCGGGCTACTACTTGGATCGATTAGCTGGGTCATCGCAGGACTAAGCGATGATTTGAAAGCAACCGAGCAATGGGATCAAGACCTTCAAATATCAACCACCGCCAACTTGCTGGATGATATTCTCACGGATGCGCGGTTTTCGCATGCATCATCCAGACCGCTATCACGCTCGCGCCGAAAGCTTGAATTCCAAATGCAGGCGCCGCTCTCGATCGGCAGACAAGGATATGTGGGGGCACAGCTGGTCGTAGAGCGCGGCACAAAAGGAGAAAATCTCAAGCTGTTATTGCCGGGGCAAGAGTTACCCGAAGCCATCCTTTTGTCCGACATGAAAGACATAGAATTGCGTTATGACTTCAACGCCAACGAAGATGGCAGCCCTGCATTTCTCAAGAAAATCGAAATCGCAATTCGTGATCAATCTGGATCAGAGCCCCAAACCCTATCCATTCGCCCGCGTGTTAACGCTGTCGGCGCATGCATCTTTGACCTTATTTCTCAGCGTTGCCGAACATGAAGGGCAAGGGGATCAAAGCCGCTGAGGCTATCCATGACTTTTGGACCTGGTGGAGCGACGAACTACGCGAAATGCTTCCTAGAGATTTTAGAGGAGAGGCAACCGAACGAAACAGGTTTGACCTGTTCATGGCAAAAGACGAGACAACAATCGAAACCGTGAATGATGGCGCAGGCCAAAAAATGCGGGAAGCTTATGCATTGGAAGCCCTGCCTGTCGAAAGCTGGGAGCAAATCACAGAATTTGCTGAGATCCGAAATGGCCGTTTGTTCTTGGGCGAATCTGACTTTCTAGCCCTACCAGTCAAGCTCCCTCGCGCCAGTTCAGCGCAGCTTCGCTCCGCTCTAGAGCTGCAATTGCCAAGCCTGGTGCCCTTGGATCCCGATTTAATTGATTGGGACTATGTCGAGCTTAACCGCAATGATACACACATTGAACTGTCGCTCATCATGGCGAAATCTTCGCGTCTAGATGCTCTTGAAACCCTGTTTGCGCAGCATGATCTCATGCCGCCTGCTTTTTGCGTGCAGCTTGACGACAAGACCATAACCTTGCGTAAGCCGCTGGAGATCGCGCGGAAACCTCTGGAAGAGCGCAAGATGCAATTTGCCATGGCAATGGCGGTGATGTTGGCCATGATCCCGGTACTAACCATCGGCGGCGCCAAAATGATGAAATCGATAGAAATTGACCGTGCTGAAAGGCTGGAAGAAGAACTTGCCCCCCGCCTAGCTGCCGAAAAGACGATTGCACGCGAAGAAATGATCCGCCGCGCCGCCTCTCCCCTGCTCAACATGCCAAGCGCCAGCAACAGACTGGAGGGCCTTGCGCAAAATCTTCCGGAATCAGATTGGACGGTTTCAGCGGCACAGCAACCAGACGGTAGCTTTGAATTTGTGGCCGATATGCTGAACCAAGAAGAAGCTGAATTGGCCCTTAAACAGACGCCGGTCCTGTCTCGGTTCGAGATGACAGAAGAGCTTGAGAGCGAAAGTCCACGGACGCGTATTCGCTACAGGACATCGCGATGACGGCCATGATATCTCAATTTTCGCCGCTAACCCGGAAGATATTGGCGCTTAGCTTATTCATTCTCGCGCTGCTGCTGGTCTGGACGATAGTCCTGTTACCTGTTGCCACGCAAATGGAGAGCAGCCTGACCGAATTGGACGATGCCCGTTTTCAACGTGTACGGCTCGAAAAATTGCAAGCACGGCCTGCACCGGAGAAGGCAGAAGCCTTATCGGCGGACATTGTCTTTGGTTCAAAATCTCGGGAAGAGGCTACTTCAGGGCTTGGTGCCTATATCTCAGGCCTCGCCGCTCAAAATGGCCTGCAGGTCGCCAATATCTCCGCCCGCCCGGGCGAAGAGACAGATAAATTGCTAGCATTTGATCTGGCACTGATCGGTGAAGAAGTTTCCGTAGCACGCTTCATCAATCAAGCCGAACGCAGCGCGCCCATGATCCGATTTCGCAGCTGGCAGATTGAAGCGGGCAACGCCGACGATCCCAATGTTCAATTTTCAGGGCAGGTCGTGGGTGCCTGGATCAAATCATGATGGCACAGATAAAAATGGAATGGATCTGGCTTGCCTTGACGGCAGGGCTGATGATCGCATTGCCATGGTGGTTACTTACCGGAGAGCCGGACAATATATCTGAGCCGCAACCTCTGTTGATCACCAAGGTACAAACCCAAGAAATCCCCGCCGTCGATATCTTGCTGACGAAACCAATATTCAATTCAGAGCGCACGCCTTTGGCCTTGCTCGATGAGAGGGCCGCTGAGGAGCCGGAAGCTCAAATCGCTGCACCGGTCACCCCGGTACCGACGCTCGTCGGTCTGGTTTCCAAACGGCGCGGCAAAGCGGTTGCTATTGTGAAAACCAATGACGGTGAGACCAAAACCTTGCGTACCGGGCAAACCAGTGATGGCTGGCGGCTGGTCACCGTCGGTAAAAATGAGGCAACCTTTGCCAACGCAAATGAGGAGCGAACCATAGGCCTCAATTACGGCAACAAAGCGATTGGTGGGCCATCTGGCGCGCCAGTTCCCGCAGCAGACACACAAGAAAATCCGGAACAACCGGAAGATATAATATCAGATGGAGAGCCGAATTGAGTTTTTTCAAATATGATGGTGATCGATCAAAAATCATCTTCGGGGCATATAGTTTAAGACTGAGCGCTGCCTTACTTTGCGCAGTTGTTGCGATCGGCCCAACAGTCGCGCAAACACCAAAAAGCACGCGCATTCAATATGACGAAGCCAATGGCTATTCCCTCGCCTTTGTCGAAGCAGACGTAAAGCGCGTGGTTGACGCAGTCATGGGCTCGATGCTGGGTGCAAATTACTCGGTTGATGCCGACGTCACCGGCAACATTACTTTGCGTACGGTCAAACCCGTCACGGAAGCCTCTTTGATCCCGCTTTTGGAAGAGGCACTGACAAGCGTGGATGCCGTGATTATAAAACGCGGCGATAGTTATCGGATCATTAGTCGCGCAAAAGCAAGAAGCGTTGCCCCGATAGGTAGGTCGCGCATTGCTTCGGCAGGGAACCTTCCTATTGATAGTTCAGGCGAACAACCGAGACGCTTTGCACCATCAGAGCCCGGCTTTGCGACGGAAGTGGTCACCTTACAATATGGCAGCGCCGATGAAATCGCCAAACTCATCGAGGGGTTTTTAGGCGGTAAGATTGTTGAGCCTTCCAATGATGGGCGCAATCAGCTTCTGGTTAGCGGCAGTGCCGACGAACGTGATGCAGCCAAAAAGCTAGTCGCGCGCTTCGATGTGGACACATTGGCGGAGATGAATTTTGAAATCTATCGGCTCGAAAATGTTGATGCTGATACGATCGTTGCCGAACTCGACAAGATTTTCGAACCGCCCTTTGACATTATCGGCTCGCGGATAAGACTTGTTCCGTTGCCGCGCCTGCGCTCTGTTTTGGGTATTGCCGGAAGCAGCGCCGACCTCACGCGTATCGAACCTTGGATCAGGCGGCTTGATGCTGGCGGCTCCGGAAAACGGAAACTCTATAGCTATGCCGTTCAAAATAGCCGTGCCGCCGATATCGCGGCTTCTTTGCAGCTTGTTCTTGGAAGCGGTGGCGGTGGCGGAACGCTGAGTGCTGGTTCGACTAGCTCCACCATCGATGTCGGAGGGTCGGGTGCCACTCAAAGTAGCGATCAAGAAAACCAAAGCTCCTCCATTGGCGCAACCTCGCCCAATGTTTCTTCCGGCCCAGCAGGCGGTTTACGCATTGTGCCAAATCCTCAGAATAATAGCCTGCTCATCTTCGCAAATGGCGAAGAATATGGATTTATCCGCGATGCGCTGGAAAAGCTTGATCAACCTGTTGCGCAAGTCCTTATTGAGGCAACACTGGCGGAAGTGACGCTGACGGATGACCTAAGCTTTGGTGTCGATTTTTCGGTAATGCGTTCTGGTTCCAATGGTTCGAACACGATCACCAGCACAGGTACAGAGAGCGGTACACCGTCACCTGTTTTTCCTGGATTTTCGGTATCGGTTGTCGGCTCTACCGCTTCGGCCATATTAAACACCTTACAATCGAAAACCGATGTTCGGGTCATTTCCGCCCCCAAGATACTCACACTGAATAACGAACCGGCAACACTGCAGGTTGGTGATCAAGTTCCTATCGTAACACAGCAATCGCAGGGCGTGGGATCGCCCGGAGCGCCCTTGATTAACAATATCGAACTGCGTGACACCGGGGTAATTTTGCAGGTCACGCCAAGGGTCAATGATAGTGGCACCATCATCTTGGATATCTCTCAAGAGGTCAGTGATGTTGCGGAAACCACGACATCAGGCATCAATTCTCCAACCATACAGCAACGGCGTCTGGCCAGCACTGTAGCCACCCGTTCAGGACAAATGATCGCTTTGGGCGGTTTGATCCGCAATCGCCAAACACGGACGAAATCAGGCATTCCGCTCCTCAGCCAGATTCCAATCATCGGCGGCCTGTTCGGGCGCAAGATTGACAAAGGAGCCCGTACCGAACTGATCATATTGATCACGCCAACGGTCATTCGTTCGCCAGAAGAGACCAAGGATATCGTCGATGCGCTCATCGACGGCCTCGATCTTACCCGATCTTTGGTTGACGAAGCGGTAGCCGGAGAAGTTGGTGCGCGGCTTCCCAAACCATAGACAGATAAGGCAGCCCGAACGGCAGTTGCATATAGGCCCCGACGAGCAGGGATATATATTGATCACTGCCGTTTGGATGCTGCTCGGCGCATCTATTGTTGCTGTAATCATGATTCACAATCTGCGGGCGTCGGAAGAATTATCGTTCGACAGAGAACAGACACAAATCAAATATGCCCAGGAAAGCGCGGTAGAAACCGTGGTCGCGGACATATTATTCAACGGTCCACGCAGCGAACTGGCGCGCCTGCCGGCCCAAACGAGCTATACCATTAACGGCATTGCGATGCAGGTGCAGGTCACCAGCGAAAGCGGAAAGATAGATGTCAATCAAGCCGATCCCGCTTTGATGGAGCGGGCACTGAGAGGACTTGGCATATCCGGTTCCCAGCGGCAGGCCTTTTTGTCGATTGTTGCCGGAGAACGCAGTGCCAGCCGGTTGTTTCAGTCTCCTACCGATGTGGGAGCCGCGATGCAGCAAGCTGGGATGGCGATCGGCAGCGGTTTCTGCCCCGGCAATTATTTCACGACCTTTTCAGGGCTTGGCCAGCCGGTTGCGGGACAGATGCGGCCGGAATTTGCCAAGGCGCTAGGGCAGCCAAGCCTGCCAACCGAGGCCCGCGCGAGCCCGGGGACGGCTTTGCGGGTTTCGATAAAGGCCGACGGGGCATCGCCGTTGATCGCCGTCATTCGGACGAGCGGGTTGATTGGTCGATCTTATAGCGTGCTGGACTGGTCAGATCGAGCGGGGTGTGGGGGTTAACCGAGGAACAAAATTTGCTGAACTGAACAGGAGAAAGAAAATGAAGAAATTGATACTGAAACTCGGCGCAGTGCTAGGCATTTTTTGTCTGGCGAGTCCGGCAATGGCCTATTCAGCCGTACAAATAAGTGATGCATCACAAATTAAATTCTTGGTTTCAGATAATAAAGTTTTCCTGCGCAATCTTGATCAGTTCGATTCAAACTGGCTTGGCTGTTGTTATAATTATTGGTTCGATTTGACGACGGAGACAGGCAAATCTCACTATGCCTATTTCCTGCTGCGCTATGCTTCTGGAGAATCCATTGATCTGCTTGTCAATGATGCAGCTCAACCCAGCGCAATCCACTCATTGGGAAGTTTTATGTAACTTACCAGTTTCGGCTCGTCGAGGAATTCAGCGAGCCAGACACGACGCACAGCCTATCATTACACACGATATATCTAAGAAGGAGAATGAAAATGAAACGATGGAAATATGGAGTTGGCTTGGTTGCACTTTTCGCGATGGTTCTGGGCGGATCTAATCAGGCAGATGCTGTTTACACATCTAACAAGTCCGGCAAGATCGCCAATATTCTGGTATATGACACCGGAAATGTCATCCTCATCCAGTTGGAAAACCAGTCTCAATTAAGTGCCCATCCCTGCAACCATAGCTATTTCGCGATTGACCCGGCAACACCAGAAGACCGGTTGGACCGTATGTATTCAAGAGCCATGCTAGCCTTTGGGTCAGGTACACCGATTAATATCGGTTTCGATGGCAATGGGAATTGCGCCAGCGGCTATATCCGGGTGCATCGGGTTGGCTAGTCTTTTAGATATTGCTATTAGATCAATAGCTTACGCTCAAACTAAGGGAATAAATTTATGATGAAATATATCATTTTCATCGGCACTTTCTTGATATTTGCCCTCGCCCCAACACAAGCTGCTATCGTCGGTTCAAGCACTGAAAAGGCGACGATAGCGACATTATATTCCTATTCGGATTATGGCGGTGGTGATGTTGTTTTTACGATTACCACTGCCGTTCCCGGTTGCGATGCTGGCTATTGGTTGCGGCCAACGGATCCGGGATTTGACCGCAACCTTGCCGCCGTGATGAGCGCCCATCTTGCAGGCCGGCCCATCATTGTGCTGGCGCATGATGACCAGCTTTGGAGCAGCTCGCCGGGCAAATATTGTCGTGTCAATTTGGTTGCCATTTGATCGGAGGGGCCCAGCGGGCTGAGCGGTTGCGAAGGGGCCATGCGGGTATTGCGTTGGGTCACCTGATGCGTAACATCGGGGATGAAGATGCGCTGGAAAGGTGTACCATGAACGAAGATTAGTCATGATGTTAGCGATCGTATGTGGCGATACCTTGGCAATTCCTGACAGATCATCAACATGGGATTATTATAACAACTATCATATTTCTATTTTTACAAAAAATATCATTATATCAATCCCTAATCATCATCCTCATCACCAATTTCAAGCTGAAACCATTTCACCATATAGTTATCGATAAATTTTAAAATCAGATAGAAACCAAATATTGAAATAACAAAAAACAAACCTCGTTGTAATTGATTGACATCCCCCTTCAATATTTCATTGAAAAAATAGACCTGATATAAAAATATCAGAAATATAAATATCTTAAAAACATAGTATAATACCGAAAGCATATCCTTCATAATCTATCTACACACCTTCGTATTTCTGCAACTCACCGGCTTTGTCGCTTCTTTTGCCGCCACAGTTGCCCCCACTGCTCCGGCAGAATTACGGTGACAGTTTACTTAATCCCCAAGAATAATCAGCAACTATCGTGCGGTAAATGGAAAGGACTTGTCAGTAACGGCCAACAACCAACATGGCGTGCGCTATTTGGGGTTTAAGTAAACTGTCACCGTAATTCTGTCACCGTAATTCATTTTGATTCGATATACTGAATAGACAACTGGCTGAATCCTCAAACAATCATAGCGACATAGTCAACTCATTTTAGCTGATCTATCGGAACGCGTTCGAGTTTTATCTTGAGTGCCTCTTCCCACTTATTGGGCTTTCCAAGATAATGATCTTCTATTCGCTGTTCAACTTGGGGGATATCCCAAACGGCCGCAGTTTCCAAATTTTCTATCTCGGAGAGAGTTGCGGGCTTTTCATAGTTACTGTCGGCATAGTCGCTATGGTGAATGAAGAGCCGTCCGGAGACTACATCCTGTTTTCTCATAGGTGGTGCTACCATATTTTCTGGGGACAAATCTGCCGAGCTCAGTTTTTTCCAACGATCGCCTCGCAATGCATCTTTATGAAGCCATAGCTTAAACAGTATGTTTAGCGGGAGTATCGCTTCAGCACTGGGGCGTTGTTCGAAAACCCCATCAAAAAAAACAAATAGCGGGGAAGGTCCAACTTGCGCATAGGAATACTTGCCATTTAGAATAGGAACTTCAACTATATCACCTGGGTTCAGACGCTTGATATTTGTCTTTTGTCTAATCGCAAAACTCCTCATTGCAGGCTTTGATATAGTTATCGCGGTTACGATTGGATTCTGCAACACCATTGATCCGATTTCCAGAATTTCCGCCCTGTGATTGAGCCCCTCCGTTTGCATCGATTACTTGCTGTTCTCGACCTCGGATTGCATCTGGATTTGATGAGGACCTATCCAGTACCGCAGGACCAAAGTCCTTTCTATGATGTTTTTTGTCTCGATTGGCAACATTTTCCTCTGGCGTACCCGTGCCGCTTGTCCTGCCGGTGTAAGTTTCTTCAGTGTCCGGATTATACTTGGTATATGTCTGAAAAGTTTTCCCTTGTTCAGCCCGATCACTTTGCCAAACGGCATCAGGTACGACCGTGTCCGCAACATCTGTTAGGACCTCGCCTGTAACCTGAGCACTTACAACTACCGCCTCTTTCGTCTGTTCTAACGCATCAGCAGTTTGTTCTCCAGCAACGGCCAGCTGGTCGAATACCTTTTTCCATGACTTTCCGCTTGGATCAATCCGCCCAACAGGATCATTCCCAACATAAGCATATAAATTATACTGATCCTCATACCCAATCGGGTCCGTCTGCAGAAACCGCCCAAGCGTCGGGGAATAGGCCCGCGCTTTATAATGATAAATCCCGATCTCCGGAATCTCAATTTGACCGGTATATTGGAAACGCCCCAAATTGGTTTCATTGGGAATGCCATAGGCGTCATAGCCATTGGCCTGCACCATCGCCCCGGAACTGCTCTGGATCGCGATTATACTGCCTTGCCAATTGGCTTGCAGATGGCGGCGGGTCGCACTGCTCACCGCCGCGCCGTTATACCAGATAATCGGCTCATCCACACCCACGCCGTGGACATAGCGATGTAGCATTATTCCCGAAGCGGTATATTCCGCCACCAGAGCATCGCCGTCATAAAGGAATCGGGTGTTGGTGCTTGCATTTTTGCCAACCGTTTCAAATAGTCGGCCATTGGGATCATAGGTCAGCGTCGCCGTCTTCCAGCCGGATGCACCAACCAAGCGGTTCTCAACATCATAGGTGAAAGTGGTATTACCATCGTTGGTCAGATTGCCATTGGCATCATAGCCAAAGCTGGCCCCGGTATTAGTGCTGGTATATTGATTGAGGCCATTTATGGCATAACCGCGATCAATATTATAATGGGCCGTTGAAATATAAAGATCATTATTGTGCGAACGGCTTTTGATCTGACTGGCCGGATTATAAACAAAGTCGAAGGTGATGTCGTTGCTGCTGCCTGAAAGATTGCGCGCGATCTGGGTTAAACGCCCGGCGGGATCATAATCATAGCTGCTGGTCGCAACGGTGCCGGTGCCGTCCACCTCGCCCGCACGGCGGCCCAAGGCATCATAGCTATAGGTTTTCAGCGCTGTGGCGCCTTGCTCCTTGACCGTTTTCAGGCGATTGAGTGTATCAAATTCGCTCGTGAAATATTTGCCATCCGGATGGGTTATCCGGGTTCGATTGGAGTTTTTGTCATATTGATAGGAAAGCGCGCGCGATGTGCCGCCCATATTGTTGGTGGCAGTGAGCACGCGACCTGCTTTGTCATAGGCTGTGGTAAGACCTGCGCCCGACGCGCTAGCAAAACGGCTATGGGTCTGCAGACCCCGCATATCATATCCATAAAAAACATCGGTCGATGTTGTGCTGGGAATATTTTTCAGCGTGACCCGGTTCAGGGCATCAAAACTATATGCAATTTCCCGGCCATCGCGTTTGCGCAATTTGGTGCGGTTGCCATTACCGTCATATTCATAGGCTTCATAGTCCGATCCGCTGACCGCACCAGCGCTAGCCAAGGCCGTTGCAGGTGTGGCTGGATTGAAGCCTGTCGGAGCGGTTTTCGATGGAAAAGACCAGCGCTGTAACCGGTCAAAGCCGTCATAGATTAATTGCGCTTTATTGCCGTTGGCATCGACAACAAATTCCTGCTTGCCATTGTCGGTATAGCTGAACGTTGTGTAGGCCTGCTCCAGATTGGGGCTGGTTGTACCGACGGCCTTGCGCGTCTGCAGCACCTGACCGGCTGCATCATAGATGGTTTTGGTGATACGATCCGGGCCGTGATCATTCGCACCCGTCCCCCGTGTGCCCATGGAACAGGCATTGGTCGAGATGGTGCTGAAGATGGCTGGGTTCATCCGAACCGCCGAACAAATGAGCCGGTTATTGGCATCATAGCTAAATTGGGTCACGCCGCTGATCGTCCAGGCGGCTGATCCGCTGTCGCGTCCGGAAACCGTCAGCTTGGTTTTATTGCCGACCGCATCGTAGGTGATTTCGGTTTTCTGCAGCACCGTCATCGCGTTCAGATCGGTATCTGAAACACCTGTTGCAGTGCCGTTTTCGGTGCGGATCAACTGACCATCTACGTCATAGACATAGCGTGTGGCAGGATTGGGGAGCGGACCCGATCCATCGGGGTCAGGCGCAACCGAGCCCACCAGACGCCGCATCGCATCATATTTATAATAGGTGGTATAGTCCGCGCCCGCCTCTGCTCGTGCCGGAGAAGCCGTGACCGTGCCCGTGGTGAAGAGAACAGCCGTTATAACGGCCAAGCGTGTTTTGATGAATAGCTGTTTCATTACTGACAATCCCCAGTTGTTGGCGTGCCGCAGGGAGGAGGAGTCGGAGTGGGTGTGGGCGTCGGGGTTGGGGTCGGGGTCGGGGTCGGAGTAGGTGTAGGCGTTGGGGTCGGTGTGGGCGTAGTCGGCGCGCAATTACTCGCTCTGGCATCGGTTTGGCTAGCGACATTGCCTGCCGCATCATAAGCGACACATGTCCGCAGGTTCAGGCCACCTGATCCGCTATCGATAATTGCGGTTTTCAAAACATATTTATTGGCCGCATCATAGGCATATTCGGTCGTAACCGTTGTTGAGGCATCGATTTTTTCGGTCTTTTTGGTGAGCAGCCGGAATGTCACGCCGTCGGTGCCGGTGAAGCTGCCATATTCATAACTTATATCAGTACATCCACCAGTGAGAACACAGCCTCCGCCAGCATTATAGCCTGCTCTTATGCGTGTCAGCAGGCCGGTTACACTGTCCCAAGTGTAGTTGGTGCGATTACCATTAGCATCGACTTCAAAAGCCGGTTTGTTGCAGGTTTTTAAGTTGCTACAAACGCTGGCGGTTGGCCCTTCCACGTAGCTGGTTGCCGTTTTCAGATCGCCAGCGGCCACGTTGCAGGCTTGACCAGCGCGGACCTTGGATATGCGGCATTCGCTGATTTGATTGGAACGATTATCATAGGCATATTCGATTGCATCCCCTTCCGGCATCTCTGCGCGGATCAGGCGGCCTCGCGTATCATAAAAGCTCTTTTTGGTACGACCTAGTTGATCAACAGCCTGAACTGTTTGCCCCATCGGATTGAATATCGAACGCGTGGCAGCGCCCAGAGGGTCCACCGTTTCTGACAAAGCGGCCGAGGTGTAATAGTTATGGGTCGCATTGAGGCCATTGGTGATCGCCTTCACATTACGATCATTACCGTAGGTGATTGTGACTTCATCGCCTTTTGGAGATTTGATTTTCGACAATAGTGTTGCTGAGCCGGTATAATCTTGAAAGCTTGCCGAGCCATATGTCCAAGAGTTGGCATCTGGCAATTTTACACGGGACAAACGTGCCGGCAGGAATATCGGTTCAAGGCTGCCCGGTATGGAGCCATTATTGCATCGCTCAAATCCAGGCTCCGGATCGTTTGATCGAAAACGCGTCCAGGTCCGCGCCGAGAAATTATATTCTGCCGTACGATCGTCGGACGTTGCGTAGACTAGTTTACCATCTGTAGGTGAATAATAAGCGACTGGACCATTGGGACTAGAGCAATAGGGAGAACCTCCTGAGCCTATGCCATTAATCCTGACTGTTGATCGGATTTTTCGGCCCAGATTGTTGGATACATCAAACAGTTCAAAATGATCACCAAACTGATTGTAAAGATATCTCGCTTCTACTGTTATTCCATTTGTATATGTCAAATCCTTCAGCTCAAGGGTTTTGCGGGACCAGCCGATAGATGTAGCGACGTTAAACATATGCTCATCCGTAAATGAATCTCGGGATGAATATTCATAATAGCGTTTCGTTCCGTCAGCTGCGGTATAGAGGAAATCAACCTCTGGATAGAGCCGCCGATTTGCGATGCTGTCGAGAGGAGCGCCGTTTTGGACCAACGTCGAGCCATTTGCTGAGGCGGGGAAATAAGTACCGTTGGCCAAGCGCACAAATTTGGACTGGCCAGCAGCACCGGAATCGATGGTAACAACATTATTTACGCTTTGGTCGGCAAGCCATTTTTGTGTGTTTGCGATAGCAAGATAATGCGCTGGCAAGGCACCCAGTTTTGAAAGTTCGAAAACCGATTGAATGGCCACAATTGCCGGCGCAGCCGATAATAGATCCGCTTCACCAAGCAGCGCAGCCGAGTCGCCGGACAGACTGACCCCGTCATTCCAATTATGCTTCCACCCTATGCCAATGCCATATTCAGATGTCTCGTTTGAATCATAGGTCCATTGCAAAGCGAGTGATTGCGGAGAGTCAGCCGGGCCGTCAACCAAATCGGCTGGCGGTGTGTAGGATAATTTTCCGGTTTGGCCATCAATCTGAAGGGTAGAGAAAATACGACCGCCTTCGCCTGCTTCCGGTATCTCCGGTTGCTTCAAGGCTTTGTTTTGACTGTCCTCGACAGCGACACTGGCGCCGCCCTTCATTGCGCGGTTCCTAATGGGGTCCAATATGACCAAACCGCCGCCCTGACCGGGCTTTATGGCCATGACAGCGCTACGATAGTAATCAGGAAACCCAGTTGCCACCCCTGCAAAGCCAGCTGTTTCGCGATCCACCAGTTCTACACTGCGGGTAACACTATTTGGTCCTCCAAGAAATTTCGAAAATTTCGCCTGGCCAAGCTTACCTTGCTTCGGAACGATCAGAGAAAAGCCTTGACCAACATATTGGCTCATGATCCCCTTGGCTTGCGTTGTATAATTCTGAATGCTGTTTTGGATGGCTCCCCAGTTACCTGAATTTGCAATGTAATAAGGGTGTGTACCTGGCTGCGATGCGATGCTGTCTTGGTTCGTAAAAAGCGTGAGTGGCGTAACCTCCCGGACCGCATCCACTTCCTGACGTGGCACCGAGCTTTCTACCATCGACAAACCAGTGGCAGCATTAACAATAGCGGCGTTTCTATCGGTCGCGGAAATCCGGTCATTGGGATTGATGCTTATGCCCGCTTCAAAATCCATGGTAAGCATCTGCATCAGATTAAAATAGGTCTGCTGAGATCCTCCGCCTGTCTGGCCCTTCAGAGCCGAAGCAACTCTATCGATATGATGCACGCCAACGATATTATGTACCTGTGTCTCCGTACCAATTACGCGATCCGATAGATCCAGATAGCCGGTGAAATTCGCGGCAACATTTTTCAGTGAATTGAAAATAATCAGCTCTTTTGACTTCTGCTCGTCAAATTTACGATTAGCGATCAGCTGGGAAAATTTACCATTAATCGCGCCCGTGACCCTGCCCCAATCCATGGTGACATAAGCACTTCCAGAGCCGCATTTTTGGTTAGTCAGGTTTTTGCTAAAAACGCGATCCATGTAGGAGCCAGAGCTCCCAGCATAAGGATGGTTGATTGCTATCGATAGGGTAGCCGCATTGGCGGCAGAACTGGACAGTAATGCGTCGCAGGGTGCTGGTTTTCCACTGATCAGGCCACTGCCAGTAAATGCCCCTGAGGCCACGAAGCTGTTCGATCCGGTAACATAGCTATAGTTGAACTTTTGTATTATACCATAAGTCTCATCGGCGTAATAAGTTCCATATGCACCGCCGTTTAGAGAAACGGTATAAGACGTTCGAAACATGTTAGGAATTTCGCCCGACCATGTTCGCGAGGGCGCAGATGCATAGGGCAGTGAACTGCGGCGATTTTCAGATATGGGATGCGGCTGAATTTCTCGTCCACCAGTCAGATATTTTGCCTCCACACCGGCGTGAGAGGCCTTCATCGAGTTTTCTAGGTTCGTCCGAAGACCCTTTAGATGGTTGGCAAAAGCGGTACTTTGGAAGCCTGAAACATACGATGAGTTTGAGGAAGATCCGGAAATTCCTGCACTAAGCAGGCTCGCAGAATTCATTCCCATAAGGGTACTAAAGTTCAATGTCGGGTTTTGGATATGGGTTTTGAAACTAGGATCAAAGACATAGCGAGTGCCGCCAACATTTGCGTCTACCCAGATATGCAATAAAGTAACGCTGTTTATAGATGAACCGGATCCGCTAACCGTGGCGGGGATACCGCCATCTGCGAATATTTTTCTGGCTGCGTCAGCATTGTTGATGCCCAGCCAGCTGCTAATCTGCGCGCCATTTAAAGTAATTGTGCCGACATGATAACGGGGAGCATAGCCTTTAGCAGATACAAGATCGGCTTCGCGCAAAAGTTCGACCAAAAAATGAGCCTGGTCAAATGGGGTTCCCGATTTGTCCAGTGCGACACCGCGCGCACCCTTTTGAAGGCCGAAGATGGGAGTTATATCGACCTGATCGCGAACAAATTTAAAGATATTGTCTAAGTCATAATTCAAAGATCGCGCCAGTTCTTTGACCATTGGGTTACGGTTATCAACGGCTGCCGGGCTGGACGGGTTTCCAAAGTGAGAAAGGGCGGCGCTTGGGCTAATCAGCGGACCGGATGCAACTTTCACGTGCGGAACCTCAGCCAATGCAGGACTGACCACAAAAACCGTCGAGGCAGTGGCGAGTGCCGAAGTCAGTAACAGGTGCATTTTATTCATCTGATATTTTCCCGAATTATTAATTCTCTAAAATCAAGGTTCCGACAAAGATTCGCGTTATCCATCTGTCTTCCCACCTATTTGGCTGAATATTCCAATCGTTCCGGCGCTCTATTTATGAAGCCAAATTCTATCGACTTTCATATATCCACCGACGGTCTGGCGCATTTGTATGGAGATGGTTTTGTCGCCGGCTAATGCCGTCAGCGCGGTAGAATAAAAATATTCAGCAAAGACCGGATCAACGTTCGCGTTATAAGTTACAGCTGATCCGTTGCTGACGCCCGTGTAGCCAACGGAAGCGGGAAGAGCGATATCCATGGGTTGCTCAAGATAAAAGAGCATCACACGGCCTTCATTTATGTAAACGTGTTTGAGTTTTCCGATATATTGGCAATAGGGAATGTTATACGAGACCGCACAGGAGGAGGTCTGTGCTTTCACGATGCTAGGCCATGCGGCAAACACCAACATTCCCATCAGAAGTTTCAAAACACTGTTCATCACTCTTATCCCCTAATTCATTTGACCTAATCGCTGCGGGCAGCATTCAACGATGTCGAAAGACATCGCTTATTGATAAATCCAGATCTTATCGATTTTCAGGTAACCAGAACGCGCTTCATAAAACTGCATGATCACCGTCTTTTCCGCCGCTAGCGCTGTCAGAGCGGTTGAATATAGAAATTCAGAATAGTTTTGATTATCGGTGATGATGTAAGACCCGGCATGTCCGTTGGATACCCCGGTAATGCCCGCCGTAGCGGTGATCGCGACATCAAAGGGCTGTTCAAAAAAGATTAGCATCAAATTGTCTTCATTAATGTAAGCGCGCGTGATTTTGCCCTGATATTGACAATAGGTGGCGGCACAACCAACGGTCTGTGCCGAGGCGGCTTGTGGCAAAGTGCCGAGCGCCAACGCTCCAAGGAAAAGCTTCCAAAATGTTTTCATTTTCTATTCCCCTCATTGTTTGTCTCAGTCCGTCATCTTGAAATATACATCGCTCCGCTGCTGGTGAGCTGGTTGTAGTCCGTTCCATGCCAGGACACTGTCGCGCAGTTATGTGCATAGATTCTGAGCTCCAGCTGGCCCGCAACTGCGGCCAGCGCGCTAGATAATATTTCGGTATATTCGCTGTGTGTTTTGGCGACCCAAACCCCGTCCGCAGAGCTGCAAGGCGTGGGACCGGGATTGCCGAATGCCCCAAAGATCATGAAACCCTCGTTACGCACAATTTCAACGTTCGTTGGCACAACATCATTGGTCCAACCGCCAGCCGCATTTGCGGGAATGGATAGGGACAGCAGTGCTGTGGCGATCAATGCTCTTCCGAAAACACTCATTTGACCAACATCACATAGGCTGGCACGGGGGCGTTGGAATAAGTCGGCATGTTCGCGCATGCCGATTGATCTAAGCCTGAATATCTAATCACGACTTGCTTGTTTTCGGTGATTGAACTGCTGACACTTGAGAACCAGCCAAAGCAGGTTGACGGAGAAATTCCTTGTCGTGTTTGGTCCAGATTACAGATTGCTGCCCAATCATCTCGCCAACTACTTCTTATCAAAACATCGCCGTCCGACTCGGTCAATGTGTTAGCAATGTAACCTTGGCAGTAAGCCGTTGCCCCGGCATTTGGGGACATCAACAAAGCGCTGCTTGCAACTACTAATTGGATAATTTTCTTCATTGTTTGAGCATCACATAGGCTGGCGCGGGAGAGCCGCCATAATTTGGCATTGTCGCGCACTCTGCCTGATCCAATCCGGTGTAGTGAACAATGACTGGTTTGTTCTCTGTCACCGCGTTGCTGGCATGAGAAACCCAGACATAGCAAACGTCAGGCGTAACCCCCTTCCATTCTGTCTTCACATTGCAGATTTGCGTGTAGCTGTTGCGCCACGCGCCGCGGATCAAGACAGATCCGTTTGCGTAAGTTATAGTTTGCGTAATCGCACCGTCGCAAAAAGCGGCAGCATTTGCGACGGAAGGAATGGCCAAAGATGCAGCAGCTAATATCGATGGAATACATTTCTTCATTTGATCAACCTCAAATATGCAGGAGCGGGTGCGGCGGCGGATAGCGGCATTGTTGCGCATTCTGCCTGATCTATTGTCCGATAATAGATAATGAGCTGCTTGTTTTCCGTAATCGAAGTGGTCGCGGTCGAAAACCAGGCGAAACATATTTCTGGCGGTATGCCGTCCCGCTCTGTCTTAAGATTGCAGATTGTGGTCCATCCAGAGCGCCACGTTGTCCAGATGCCCATATCTCCATTATCATAGGTAAGGACTTGATTGACATAGCCTTGGCACCAAGCGGCCGCGCTAATGCTGGAAGATGCCGATAAAGCTGCCATTGCCAAGACGGTCGACATGGCTTTCTTCGCCGCGCTCATTTGAATATCAACATGTCGCTAGACGTCGGCAAACGAGCGTCAATATTCATAGCTCCCGAAGAAACAGGGGGACACGGTTGGGAAGCGAGAAAGATCAATCTCCTCGTCACGTTACTCTGCCAATCTTATATAAACCGGTGCAGGCGCATTGCCATAATGCGGTATCGTCGCACAGTCAGCTTGATTGAGCCCACCATAATATATGGCTATCTGTTGGTTCTCAACGTTGGCGCTACTCACGGCGGAGAACCAAGCAAAACACGTTTGAGTGTCAATGCCCTTCCATTCTTCTTTAACATTGCAAATCTGCGTCAGAGTATTGCGCCAACTTCCAATGATATGAACGCTGCCACTCGCATAGATATAAACATGTGCGACCGAGCCAGCACAAAGCGCCGCAGCCGAAGCTGGAGAGGGAAACATAAGTGCCATAACGGCGGCGGCTAGAATAGATTTTTTCACTTTCAATATCCCCTGCGTTCAACAAAATTGACTAGTATGAAGACCTCTTGATCGGGATCACGAGAAAGCCGTTGATCGGCAGCACGATGATACGGCTTGGCCCGCCCGGTGTTCCGTCACTGCCGGTGACCTCAACCCGCTTTCGGTTTCCGGCTGCGTCATATTCATAAACGGTTCCAAGACCATCATTCGCACCGCCAGTCGTGGTGGTTCCGATCAACCGGCCCAGTGCGTCATATTCATAGGTGGTAGTACCTTGCGCCAATGCAGAGCTTGCACCGAACGAGATCACTGCGCCGAGAGATATTGCCAATGTCATGATCTTGAAATGCTGCATGATAAAATCCTGTTTGGTGATTTTGCGCGTTATGCTGATATCAAAACATCACGTCGGAGGACGCAGGGTCCAGGTTGCTGTAAACTATAACGGTCTGCCGCGACGAATAGGCGAGCATGAGTGCAGACACGACAGCCTGATAATTGGGATCTGTTGGATTGAGATAGGCCCAATCAGGCCCACCCGAACAGACTGTGGACACATTCTCTAGGTACACTCTGAAAGGATAATTTCCGTTCAAAGGCACAAGATCAATTTGTTTGATTTTTGCCGTAACAGCACCATCCCATGCCAGGGCGGGCTTGGTGATCAAAGTGAGACAGGTTGCGACAAGAATCCCAACTAATCTCATCATGAGATCGTCGCTTTACGTGGTGCGATCACTCCAGCGGTGTTTGAAACAGGAAATGTCTGAATAGACAGAAACAAAATTCGAGGTGAGGAAGTGCGATTAGACAGAAAAACCAATCTGCTTAATAATTGTTTCAATAAACGATCAATAAAATCTCTTGGTACCTCAAATATCACAGAGCCCCCTATCGATCTACAAAGCTGTCATCAATAATTTGTCGTGTCAATAGCTGTAAAATTGAATAAAACGACAATGGCCGAAACTATCAAGCAGAACCGATTTTCTTATTGGTAATAGATGTTAAATATTCCCAGTTTTTTGCAATATACAGGATCAGACAAGGCGCCTAAAATATGTCCATTTCGGATATAAAATACGGGTTGCGATCTCGAAAATCGGCCTTTGACTATCATTTTTCCGATCGGCATCGGCGAATCATCAACAGTTTTTGGAAGCATCTGAACTGATGCGCTGGATGCCGAACGTTTAGTCTTCGGCTATCCTGCAATGCCATCGTCAGAAAATTCGATTCTCCGTATTTATAACGGTGTCATTAAAGCACAGGATACAAGCAATGCTTGCGCAGACTGCATCTGCGACAAACTAGCCTCAATCGCTATTTATCGATGAAAAACTGGAGCGGGCGAAGAGATTCGAACTCTCGACCCCAACCTTGGCAAGGTTGTGCTCTACCCCTGAGCTACGCCCGCTCGGCGCTGCTGTGACCTTGGGTAATACGTCGTCGTCATCAGCAGTTGAGGCGCGCGGTTAGCATGGGTTATGGGGTCCGGCAAGCCCCATTTTTCAATCCATGGCCGGGAAAAGTAAAAATATGCTTGGCTTTGCCGGGTCCATCCCCACATAAAGCCCGGATATACAAGAAAACACTGAGCGATTCCCGCCAAAAACGGCTAAGGTGAATGGCATCAGGCGAATAGAGTACAGGAGCAACAATTGGCGACAGCAGGACTGACAGTGGACGAACAAAAGGCAGTTGAAGAGTTTCAGCAGGCCGTGGTCGCCCCTAGTATGAACAAACTGGTGATTCTTGATTTTTGGGCAGAATGGTGCGGGCCCTGCAAGGCGCTAACCCCTGTGCTTGAGAAGGTGGCGGCCAGTTATGCTGACAAGGGCGTGATGCTCGCCAAAGTGAATGTTGATGAGAATAAATTCATCGCATCACAGTTTCAGGTGCAATCGATTCCGACTGTCTATGCCATATTTCAGGGCAAGCCGGTGGCCGATCTGACGTCTGCACGGACCGAAAGTCAGCTAGGTCAGATTCTCGACCAGTTGCTGGAAAAGCTTCCTGTTGGCGCAGGTGGTGAAGAACCCAAGCAGGATATCGAACCCCTGCTTGCCATGGGTGAAGATGTGCTGGGTCAAGGTGATGGTGAACGAGCCGCAGGCATATTTGCTCAGATCGCCGATATGGCACCCGACAATGCGGAAGCCGTTGGCGGCTTGATCCGCGCACTGGTCCTTGCCGATCACTTACCTGAAGCCGAAGCCGCATTGGCTGGTGTGCCAGAAGCCATGGCTAGTGACCCGGCGATTGAGCGGGCCAGTTCGGCGCTTGCTTTGGCGAAGGACAAACCGGATGATAGCGAAGCAGAGGCCTTGCGTGCTGCTGTTGCCGCCAATCCCAAAGATCATCAGGCACGCTTTGATCTCGCCAGCGCGATGATTGCTTCGGGTGATCATGATGGCGCGGCGGAACATCTGCTATCGATTATCGAAGCGGATAAGGAATGGAATGACGGCGCGGCACGGGCAAAACTGCTCTCGCTATTTGAAGTCGTTGGCCTTGAAGACGAGTGGGTATCGGCTACCCGGCGCAAACTGTCTGCGATATTGTTCGGATAGATATGACCGAAACCAAACGCATCTCGATCTTTCCCTTGGCTGGCGCGCTGCTCTTCCCGGGTATGCATTTGCCGCTGCATATTTTCGAGGAGCGTTACCGTGCGCTGATCAATGACGCGATGGCGCGGGACCGACAGATCGGAATGATTCAACCCAAGACAGATGGCGAAGTGCCCGAATTGTTCGATATTGGCTGTGTCGGCAAGATTATCGATATAGAAGCAATGGATGACGGCCGGTTTAATATCGTGCTGGAGGGTGTGTCGCGATTCCGGATAGTTGAAGAGCTGGATGCGTCCACCGCCTTTCGTCAGGTACAGGCAGAAATTGAAGAAAATGCAGAACTGGACGAAGTTCTCGCCAGTGCGGAGCGTGCGGCTTTGGAGATTGAGTCACGTAAGTTTGCTGATTTGCAAGGCTATCAGGTGGACTGGGACAGCATTGGACGGCTTGATGATATGTCCTTCGTCAACGGTATTGCGCAGATTGCTCCCTTTGACGCGGCATCCAAACAGGCCTTGCTTGAAGTTGATGGACTGTCCAATCGCGCGGAACTGATCATTCAGCTGCTGGAATTTTTCGGACGGCAAGATGGCGATGAAGGCCGCGTGACGCTTCAGTGAGTGACGGGCAATGAATGATCGGCCCGTCGGCATGTTCGATACCGAGTTACTGGACATATTAGTCTGCCCAATGACGCGAACGCCATTGGTCTATGACGAAGCAGCGCAGGAGCTAATCAGCGAGGCGGCTGGTGTGGCTTATCCGATCAAACAAGGTGTCCCCGTCATGCTGATCGAGGAAGCGCGTAAGTTATAAGAAGCTGGCTTTTATGCCATCGACCACAAATTGGATCGCCAATGCCGCCAATATCACGCCGAGTACACGGGTGATAACCGTTTCGACTTTCTGACCCAATATTTTCATCAGCGGGCCAGCAGCGAGCATCGACACCAGCATGACCAGCAAGATCACACCCATGGCGGCAAGCACAATCAACTGCTCGTTCCAGCCGTCACTGCGACCAATGAAAAGCATCAGCGCCGCAATCGAACCAGGCCCGGCGATCATCGGCATCGCCATTGGGAAAATCGATACATCCTCGATTTCCGGGGTATCTATGATTTCCTGAGCCCGGCCTTCCCGGCGTTCGGTACGTTTCTCAAATACCATCTCAATCGCGATGATGAACAGCATGATGCCGCCCGCTATCCGGAAACTGTCAAGACTGACTCCCATGGCGCGCAGCAAGGCTTCTCCAAAAAAGCCGAATATCAACAAGATGATTGTCGCAACAAATATTGAGCGGAACGCCATGGCCCGGCGCTGTGCAGCGCTGGCCTCTGTTGTCATGCTGGCATAGATAGCGGCACAACCGGGCGGATCAATCGCCACGAAAAACGTGATCAGGGCAGAAACAAACAGCTCAGTCATTGGGTAGGCGCAGCAACATCATCAAAGACAATATCTTCCCATTCGACGCCATTCCAAAGGCGAACAACCAGTGATCGGGATTGATCAGCGGAACTTTCCGCGCTCCAATACATTGTACGATCGGTCGAAAACCCGTCCTTGTTTTTCTCTCCACTCGGAGCAACGGGTATCACCGGCAAGGCGTCCTTGGAGCAGGTAGCGACCCGCGTGGTTACAAAATCCGGCTCGGCCAAGGGCTTGTCCAATGGCACGCCATGATCAAATACCCATTTCCATTCCACGTCTCTGCCACGCAGGCGGCGGTTTTCGGCATCCTGCTTTTCCCAGATAGTCGTGAAATAACCAGTACCGCCGCTTGCGCCTTGCCATGCGCCAGTCGCGACCCCCATGCTGCCATCGCAGGACATGAAAATCTTATGAGCTTGCCATTCGGTGGCCCGCGCCGGATCGGCTTTGCCTTTCAGCCAAACTTGCGCACTCACAATTTCGGGCGTGAACATGATTGCATCGGGCGCTGCTGTTTCGCGGAAGGCTGTCCATTGCCCTTCTTCGCGCGCCAACCGAGCGAAGGCCAATTCCGCTTTCACAATATCGCTGGGGTTCGCGACCGGCTTACCGGCGGCCTTGACAAACCGTTGGCGATCACTCGGGCGACCATTGCTCGCACAGCTTGCCAATAATAATGCTATTCCAAATGCCGCGAACAAGCGTTTCATAGACTATAATCCTTCAGGCTTAGCAAGGCCTGCGCGCATGGATGCGGCGACCAATGTATTGCGCAATAGCACAGCAATGGTCGTTGCACCGACCCCACCTGGTACAGGCGTGATCGCTCGAACATGCGGCAAGGCTTCCTCAAAGGCAACATCGCCGACCAGACGTCCCTTAGCCTCGCCCGGCTCGATATCAAGCCGGTTGATGCCGCCATCAAGCACAACGGCACCAGGCTTTAACCAATCACCCTTAATGAGCATTGGAACCCCTACAGCCGCGATCACGATATCAGCCCGTCGCAACAGGCCGGGCAAATCGCGCGTCCGACTATGCGCCATGGTGACGGTGCAATTTTCCTGAAGAAGAAGCTGCGCCATCGGTTTGCCGAAAAGGATCGAACGGCCCACAACTACGGCATCAAGCCCGGTCAGGTCGCCCAGCTCATCGCGAAGCATCAAGAGACAACCAAGCGGTGTGCAGGAAACCAATGCCTCAGTACCGAGCGCTAGCCTGCCGGCATTGACTGGGGTAATGCCGTCGACATCTTTATCAGGGTCAATCGCCTCAATGACCGCTTTTTCATCAAAATGAGGGGGCAAGGGCAATTGCACCAATATGCCATCAACGGCCTCATCCGCGTTCAGTTTTTCAACCAGCGCGATCAGATCTTCCTGCTTTGTATCCGCTGGCAGGCGATGTTCAAAGCTTTTCATGCCGGCTGCCATTGTCGCCTTATGCTTGGATGCGACATAGACTTGGCTGGCTGGATCATCACCGACCAACACGACGGCTAGACCCGGCGCGCGGCCGGTTTGTTCCTGAAATTTCGGGACCTCGGCCTTGATGCGTTCCCTTAGACCAGCGGCAAAGGCTTTGCCGTCGATTATCGCCGCGACATCCTTAGTCATAAAACAGGTATGAGCGCCGCGCCGAGTGGTGGCAATATGGCATCTTGCAGAATGATGATACCGATAATCACCACCATAGGCGTCAGATCAATTGAACCAAAGTCCGGCATGATCCGCCGTATTGGGCGGTAAATCGGCGCCGTCAAGGCATCCAGTGTCGTCCAGATCGCCCGCGCAATGTCATTTTGCAGATTGATGACGTTAAATGCAAGCAACCAGCTCATGATCGCCTGAACGATGATGACGGTAATCGCGACATTCAACAAAATGCTGATAATCTGAAACAGAGCAAAAAACATGGACCGAAACCTTTTTATATAGTGATGGCCATTAAACGATTGTGGCGCGCAATGCCAAGCAATCTATGCCAAAATTTAGTGTATCAATAATATAATACAGTTCGGCAATTAATCAACCGTTTCAAAATCATCGCGGATCAGCGTGCCGGCACCCTTACTGGTGAAGATTTCCAGCAACATCGCATGGGGTACACGGCCATCCAGCACAACCGCCGCATCAACGCCTTTCAGGACCGCACTGACACAGGTTTCCAGCTTGGGAATCATCCCGCCCGAAATGGTGCCGTCTTCCTGGAGCCGTTTGATTTCGGTTGGATTGAGATCAGTGAGCAACTCGCCTTGCTTGTCCAATACGCCCGCGACATCGGTCAGCAAGAACAAGCGTGACGCCCGCAGCGCAGCGGCCACTGCCCCCGCCATCGTGTCTGCGTTGATATTATAGGTATGGCCATCGGAGCCAACACCGATTGGCGCAATGACGGGGATCATGCCGGCGGTAGAAATTGTATCAACCACACTGCGATCGACCCGTTTCGGTTCGCCGACAAAGCCCAGATCAATGATCCGTTCGATATTGCTGTCGGGATCGCGCGCTGTACGGCGTAGTTTAGAGGCTTTGACAAAACCGCCATCCTTGCCGGAAATACCGATCGCGCTGCCACCAGCCCGCTCAATCCAGCTCACCAGTTCCTTGTTGATCGCACCAGACAGGACCATTTCCGCAATCTCGGCGGTCTCTTTGGTCGTAACCCTTAGGCCATCGACAAATTCGCTTTCAACCCCAACCCGCTCCAGCATCGCACCAATTTGCGGACCGCCACCGTGAACCACCACGGGGTTAATCCCGACGGCTTTCAGCAACACCACATCCTCGGCAAAATTGCGGGCCAGCGCTGGATCGCCCATCGCATGGCCGCCATATTTTATGACAAATGTCTTGCCCGCATAACGCTGCAAATAGGGCAAGGCTTCGGTAAGCGTTTCGGCTTTGGCCAGCATCGCCGGATCAGGCGCGTGATTATTTTGTTGATCGGTCATGCTGTCTTTCAATCCAGCTTCACGGCAAATGCAACATGTTTATCAATTTTCGGGTGGAGCGGCGGTTTTTGCACGCTCCAGCTGCTTTACCTTTTCCAGTGTCATTTTCACATGCCCTCTTGGGTCTTGCGCACTGTGCACCAGAGCAATTTTGCTATCTTGGTCAATAACATAGCTAGTCCGATTGGTCAGTGCGAGCGTTGGCTCCATTCGCACTTGATAGCCATCCATCACCGCATCATCCGCGCGGGCCACGGCAAATTTATCGCGGCATTCCTCGACCGAGAATTTGGTAAGCTCTTCCATGCTATCGCCGGACATGCCGATGACGGTGGCTCCAGCAGCCTCGAAATCGGCTGTTGCTTCAGCAAACATATTGGCTTCGATAGTACAGCCTTCAGTAAAGGCCTTGGGGAAGAAATAAAGCACCACCGGGCCGTTTTTCAGCTTGTCCGACAAGCTGACCTTGAACGGTTTACCCGCCAACGCACCCGTGGTTTCAAAATCAGGGGCCGCCGCGCCCACTTCCAGCGGTTCGGCATTGGCACTGCGAGAGCTATAAACATAGGCACCGCCAGCCAGCAGCAGCGCAGTCATGACAATGATAATCCAGCGGTTCATCTATTCTTCCTGTTCCAGCACAGACTTGAGCGCATAAAGCCTATCGAGCGCGTCACGCGGGCTCAACGCATCAATATCCAAATCCTTCAATGCTTCTCTTAGCATATCGGTTTTCTCATCCTCTTCGGCAAGACTTGCAGCAAATAAAGGCAGATCGCCAAGTCCGGCCGCGAGACCGCCAGTTTCGGCCTTTCCCGCTTCGAGCTTATCGAGCACCGATTTAGCACGCTTCAGCACGGGTTTGGGGATTCCGGCCAGCTTGGCCACCGCCAGACCATAGCTGCGATCAGCGGGACCTTTGGCGAGCTCGTGGAGCAATACCAAATCGCCTTTCCATTCGCGCGCGCGGACATGGTGCAGCGACATTGCATCTAGCCGATCCGCCAACCGGGTGAGTTCATGATAATGGGTGGCGAATAGACAGCGGCACTGATTGGTTTCATGCACAGCCTCGACGACCGCCCATGCCAGAGCAAGGCCATCATAAGTAGATGTGCCCCTGCCCACTTCATCGAGAATGACAAAACTTTTATCAGTCGCCTGGCTTAGGATCGTCGCGGTTTCGACCATCTCGACCATGAAGGTAGAACGGCCTTGTGCGAGATTGTCTGACGCGCCCACCCGGCTGAACAGCCGGTCCACAAGGCTAAGTTTGGCCGAAGCAGCAGGCACAAAGCCGCCAGCTTGCGCCAAGATCACAATTAGTGCGTTTTGCCGCAAGAAGGTCGATTTACCGCCCATATTCGGCCCAGAAACCAGCCAGAGTCGCTCATCATTCGACAAAGCGCAATCATTGGCGACAAACGGATCGCCGGACGCGCTCAGCGCCGCCTCGACCACAGGATGGCGGCCTCCTTTGATATCAAGCACATTGCCGTCGGAAAATTCCGGCCGGCACCACTGCCCTTCTACCGCGCGTTCCGCGAGCGCCGACGCCACATCAATCCGCGCCAGAGCATCGGCGCTAATCGCTATCGCATCCTTGCGCTCCAATATCTTGTCGACCAGCTCTTCAAAATGCGCCGCCTCAGCCGCCAGCGCATGAGCCCCGGCCTGGGTGACCCGGACAGCCTCTTCATGCAGTTCGGTGGAGTTGAATCGCACCACGCCCGCCAATGTCTGACGATGAGCAAAACCGGAATCTTCCACCATCAAACTATCGCCATGGCGCGCTGGCACTTCAACAAAATAACCCAGAACAGCATTATGTTTGATCTTGAGCGTGTTGATCCCGGTCGCCTCGCGATAGCGCGCTTCCAAGGTCGCAATCGCTTTGCGGCCATCAGAGCCAGCACTGCGCAGTTCATCTAGCGCTGGATCATAGCCCGCAGCGATATAACCGCCGCTACTCATCTCGGTCGGCGGCGTTTCTACTAATGCCCGTTCCAGTAAATCGACCATAGCAGCATGACCATCCAATGCCGGAAGCAGGGCGTTCATCATATCAGGCAGCGCCATGTCGAGCGCCAATCGCTCCCGCAAAAGCCGGGCACCGCTGAGGCCATCGCGTATCTGGCCAACATCACGCGGACTACCGCGCCCTGCTGAAATCCTGCCCAAGGCACGGCTGATATCCGGCATGGCTTTCAGAGCATCGCGAACAGCGTCACGAATAGCCGGCGCATCATGGAACCATTGGACCACGCCCAGACGCAGGTTGATCTTTGCTTCATCAAATAACGGTGCTGCAAGATCGCGGCCCAACAAGCGTGCGCCGCCGGGTGTCACTGTGCGATCAATATTGCCAAGCAGACTACCCGTGCGTTCACCGGCCATCGTCCGTTCAATTTCAAGACTGGCCCGCGTCGCTCCGTCGATCAGCAGATATTCGCCCGCATGGCGCTGCACCGGCGGTTTTAGAAACGGCGTGTCCCCTTGAGCCGCGTGCTCAATATAAGCGATCAGCCCGCCAGCCGCAGCCAGCTCGCTGCGGGAAAAATCACCAAAGCCATCAAGCGTCGAAACCCCGAAAAGCGCCTTGAGCTTGCGCCCGGCCTTCTGGCTGTCGAAATCCTCTTTCGGCCATTCAGTGGCTTCGTCCAGCCGCTCGGCCAGAGACGGGCTGCAAATAATCTCCGACGGCGCGATCCGCGACAATTCGGCGGTCAGCGCATCATCAGAAATTTGCAGCAATTCAAAATCTCCGGTCGAGATATCGCTCGCCGCAATGCCAATCTGGCCCTGCACCTCGGCAACAGCGACCAACATATTGTCCGATCGCGCATCGAGCAGCGTATCTTCGGTCAAGGTCCCGGCGGTGACATAGCGGATGATATCCCGCGACACCAATGCCTTATATCCGCCGCGCGCCTTCGCTTCGGCAGGTGTTTCGGTTTGCTCTGCAATCGCGACTTTGAACCCAGCACGGATCAGTTTCGCAAGATAGCTTTCCGCTGCATGTGCCGGAACCCCGCACATAGGGATTTGCTCTCCGGCATTTTTCCCGCGCGAAGTCAGAGCGATATCAAGCGCAGCCGATGCCAGCTTGGCATCCTCAAAGAACAGCTCGAAAAAATCGCCCATTCGATAAAAAAGCAAACAATCCTGCGCCTTTTCTTTCAGCGCAAAATATTGCTCCATCATCGGCGTCAGCTTTGGCTGGGCATCCGCTTTCTTTTTCGTTTTTTTGGACTGAACTTTGGTGGCCATGCTGGCAGCGATAGCCGACTATCGCGGCACATAAAAGAGCCGCAATTCCATATTTGGAATCTATTATTCCAAATCAGCATTGTAGCAGGCCTTGCCCAATGCCTATCATTCAGAGTAGGCACGTTTTGGGACGCGCAGCACGTTGGCAGGGGATGCCAAAATCTGAATCACGGAGAGATAATTTGGCCGACAAAAACGAGAGCAACGTAGAATTTTCTGAGCGCGAAGCATTATTATTCCACTCCCACGGACGCCCCGGCAAAATCGAGATTGTGGCATCCAAGCCCATGGCCACCCAGCGCGATTTGAGCCTGGCCTATTCTCCCGGCGTCGCGGTTCCGGTCCGTGCGATCGCGGACGACCCATCGACAGCTTATGATTACACCGCCAAGGGCAATCTGGTTGCGGTGATCTCGAACGGCACGGCGATCTTGGGCCTTGGCAATCTTGGCGCGCTCGCCTCCAAACCGGTGATGGAGGGCAAGGCTGTCCTATTCAAACGCTTTGCCGATGTGGATTCTATCGATCTGGAACTGGATACCGAAGATACAGACGCATTCATCAACGCGGTCGAACTGATGGAACCTAGCTTCGGCGGCATCAACCTTGAAGATATTGGCGCACCAGCCTGCTTCATCATTGAGCAAACCTTGCGCGACCGAATGAATATTCCGGTATTCCATGATGACCAGCATGGCACCGCGATCATCGCCGCCGCCGGCATCATCAACGCCTGCCTGCTCACCAATCGTGAAGTCAAAGATATCAAGGTCGTGGTCAACGGAGCCGGTGCGGCTGCCATTGCCTGTGCAGCGCTGATCAAGGCGATGGGCGTACCTCATGACAATCTCACCATGTGTGACCGCAGCGGCGTCATCTATCGCGGCCGCGACAATGTCGACCAATGGAAATCAGCGCATGCAATTGATACGGACGCGCGCGATCTCACCGAAGCGCTGAAAGGCGCTGATGTGTTCCTGGGTCTGTCTGCTGCTGGCGCTTTGAAGCCGGAAATGGTCAAAGATATGGCTGACAAGCCGATTATCTTTGCGATGGCCAATCCAGATCCGGAAATCACCCCGCCGGATGCGAAAGCCGCCCGCCCTGACGCGATTGTGGCAACCGGACGCTCCGATTATCCCAATCAGGTCAATAATGTCCTCGGTTTCCCGTTTATTTTCCGTGGCGCACTCGATGTCCGCGCCACCCGCATTAATGACGAGATGAAAGTCGCGGCAGCCAATGCCATTGCTGAACTGGCCCGCGAACAAGTGCCCGAAGAAGTCGCAGCGGCCTATGGCGGGCAAGCGCCAACTTTCGGCGTCGACTATATTATTCCTGCCCCATTTGATCCGCGCTTGATGGATGTTGTGTCTGCCGCTGTTGCCAAGGCAGCGATGGACAGCGGCGTAGCGCAAAAACCGATCGAGGATCTGGATGCCTATCGCCAGAGTTTGAAAGCGCGGCTCAACCCGACAACATCGGTATTGACGCAAGCGTATGAAACGTCCCGTTTGGCACCCAAACGCGTCATTTTTGCGGAAGCCGAAGAAGATGTTGTCCTCCGTGCGGCGATCCAGTTTCAGGATGGCGGCTATGGAACACCTGTATTGGTTGGCCGCGATGATCGTGTACGCGCCAAGCTCAGCGAATTGGGTGTTAGTGATCCAGACCGGTTTGAAATCCATAACTCGCGCAACAGTCCGCTCGTTCCCGATATGGTCAACATGCTTTACGAACGGCTGCACCGTAAGGGCCATATGAAGCGCGACATTAAACGCATGGTCAATCAGGACCGGAACATCTTTGGATCCGCCCTGCTGGCGATGGATCAGGGTGAGGCCATGATAACCGGCGTCACCCGGCCCTATTCGCAGACGTTCAAGGATGTGGCCAAGGTCATCGATGTAGAGAAAGGTCGGACCGCCTTTGGCATTCACGTCATGGTCGGACAAAGCCATACGGTCTTCATGGCCGACACAACGGTCAATGAACGGCCCTCTGCCGAAGAACTGGCCGACATTGCTGAACAAACCGCAGCCGTAGCCCGGAAAATGGGTCATGAGCCGCGCGTCGCTTTCCTCAGCTATTCGACATTTGGTAACCCGGCTGGCCGTTGGCTTGAAAATATTCGGGAAGCTGTCGCCGTACTGGACAGCCGCCGCGTAAGTTTCGAATATGAAGGCGAAATGGCACCTGATGTTGCGCTAAACCCGAAATTGATGGCGAACTACCCGTTTAACCGGTTGTCCGGTTCTGCCAATGTGCTGGTGATGCCCGGCCTGCAATCGGCCAATCTCTCCGCCAAACTGCTGCGCGAGCTGGGCGGCGATGCGGTGATAGGACCGATGTTAGTGGGTCTCGATAAATCGGTGCAGATAGCCACGATGGCATCTACAGCATCAGAGCTGGTGACTTTAGCGGTATTGGCAGCAAGCGGTATCGCAAAATAGCGACGCCGTTCGCAGCAAATCAGCTTGGGTAGCCGTTAAGGTCGGGTGGGGTCGTTACTGCGACCTTGCGCACCCGGTGCACCGACTGCGCCAATATTACCGAATAGCTCTTGGAAGAAAGAGCGTTCGCGGCCCAATGTCGGGGTGGTGTCGCCTTCGGGGCTGATGCTGGCAACCAGCTCCAAACCGGTCCGATCAACAGCCGTTACATTGCCGGTTTGATCAAAAGTAACACGCATGACCATCTGGTCTCTCGGAGTCGGCGAGTTAAACGCAAGCTGTTTGGTTTCGCGCGAAACATAATACCATGTGTTTTCGTCAAACTGCCCGGTGAAAGTCGGACGGCCCAAAGACGCTTCGACAGACTGCCGGTTATCAATACCGGCTTGGATCGAATTGGTGAGCACCGGATCGACAATATAGCCCTGATGGCCGCGAACCTGCGAACAACCGGATAGGGCCAGTCCGCCCGCGACCAGCGCTGTCAGCATCACATGCATTTTCAATTGGCTACGCATTAACTCTATTCTCCAAAACGACTACCTCTTGGCTTTCAGCGCAAAACAAGGCAGTTTCGATCACTATAGCAGTTTATTTCCTGCTTATCATAAGGCCCATTGCATCTCGCGGTACAAATATCAATATCCCCTGTATGTAGTCTTAACATAAGCGACTGTCAGCCGTTGGCGTCCAAAATGAAATCGGGGTCCAAATCAACAATGTCTTTCTTGAATGAGCTACTCGGGCGCAAAAACCCCAATCTGGTCATGCAGCCGCTTTACAATGCCGTGATTGCAGAGGGGCGCAGACCCGACTGGTATGAGAAAGGCGCGGTTCCGGACACGCTTGATGGCCGTTTCGACATGATTGCCGCCATTTTGTGCGCGGTCTTGATCCGAATGGAACAAGCCGAAGATGCAAAACAGGAAATCGCCTGGCTCACCGAATTATTTGTCAAAGATATGGAAGGGCAATTACGGCAAATCGGGATTGGTGATATGATCGTCGGCAAACGCGTCGGCGAAATGATGGGTGCGCTAGGCGGCCGTCTCGGTGCCTATCGCGATGCTTTCGCCAACAAAGCAGGCATTGATGACGCGCTGACTCGCAACCTCTATCGCGGAGAAGCCCCAGAACCGGCAGCACTAGATTTCACAACCACAAATTTCACGAGCTTTTATGATCATTTGACTGGCACAGCTACCGATCAAGTCATTGCCGGAAATATTGCAAAGGCATCCTCATGACTGCATCACAACCACTACCCTCGCCGGAAATGTCCCAGATCGTTAAGCTATCCGATATTGGCGGTGCGCCTTTGACCGGTAAGATTGTTGCCACTGAGGCTCAGAGGCAAGCGCTAGCCAAACGCTTTGATCTGCCTACGATCGCGTCGATCGTGGCAGACTATCGCTTGGAGGCCAAGGAGCATGAGATCACCTTCAAAGGCACAATCCAATCCGACTTGCATCAGGCCTGTTCAATCAGCGGACAGCCTTTTCCCGTTGCTGTTGCCGAAGATTTTAACATTGTCTTTGTGGAGAAAACCGAAATTCCTCCCAGTGAGGAAGAAGTGGAACTCGCATCGGAAGATTGCGACGTGATAGAATATGAAGCAGCGCAGATCGATCTTGGTGAGGCCGTTGCGCAAACCCTGTATCTCGCGCTTGATCCCTATCCACGTGGACCGGACTCCGATGCCATTGCCGAAAAAAACGGATTGAAAAGCGAAGAGGAGGCTGGTCCTTTTGGTGCTCTGGCAGCACTGAAAGACAAGCTTTAGGCTTTTTCGCTTTCCGGTTCTTTTTGCGTAGCAGCCTTGGTCAGCTTCTTCTTCAAACTATTTAACCGCGCCTTGCTCTCAATCTTTCCGCCGAGCAAATCAGTGATATAGAAGGTATCCACAGCACGCTCGCCATAGGTCGCAATATGGGCGCTGTGCACCGTGACTTTCGATTCGAATAGCGCATAGGCCAGTTCATTGAGCAGTGCCGGACGGTCTTGCGCAGTCACTTCGATAACCGTGAAGCGGTTGGACGCGTCATTGTCGACCATCGCATTGGGCACGATGTTGAATGCGCCAGCCCGCGAATGGGCGAGCGGACGGGCATCTAACTTCGTCGCCAGTTTCGAGCGGTTGGCGAGCGCATCTTCGACCGCCTGCTTCAGACGCTCAAGCTGCGTATCTTCCGCAAAGGGCTGGCCATGCTGATCCTGAACAAGAAAATTATCCAGCGCCATCCCATCTCGCGTGGTGTGGATACGAGCATCAATAATATTGCCGCCAGCGACGTGAATACCGCCCGCAATCCGATAGAAGAGTCCTGGATGATCCGCAGCGTAAATGGTGACCAATGTCGCACCGCGTTCCGGATAGGCATCTGCCGATATCGCCAAATTATCCTCACCGGCCCGCAGCATCAGCCGGGCGTTATGCGCGATAATATCATCCGGCTCTGCAATCCAATAAGGATCGGTCAGGCGTTTTGCGAGTTTCGTAAATTGCGGTTTTGGAATATCCAAAGCCTCGGCCAGGGTTGCCTTTTTCTCGGTAATCCGTTCTTTTCGGCCGCGCTGCTTGTGACCGAGTAACAGCATTTCCTCTGCCGCTTGAAACAAATCGGTCAGCAATTGTCTCTTCCAGCTATTCCAGACGCCGGGACCTACCGCGCGAATATCAACGACAGTCAATACGGTGAGCAAGCGCAAACGCTCTATGCTTTTCACTTGGCTGACAAAATCCTGGATGGTTTTGAAATCCGATAGATCACGCTTAAATGCCATGGCCGACATCAACAGATGTTGCCGCACCAGCCAGGCCACCAATTCCGTTTCATAGGGTTCCAGCCCCAGCCGCGGGCATAGCTTCATCGCCACTTCGGCGCCCAAGATACTATGGTCACCGCCTCGTCCCTTGGCAATGTCGTGCAACAACGTCGCAACAAATAGCACCCGCCGGTTTTTCAGCTTCTTGATCGTTTCGGTCGAATTGGGGTGATCATCAACCAGATCACCGCTACCGATCCGTGCCAACAATCCAATGGCGCGGATGCTATGCTCATCGACCGTATAATGATGATACATGTCAAATTGCATCTGCGCGACGACGCGGCCGAAATCGGGAATGAAACGGCCAAAAATCGAGGCTTCATTCATCCAGCGCAGCACTAGTTCGGGATCACGCGGTGAGCAAAGCACATCCAGAAAAAGTTTGTTCGCGCGGCGGTCTTTGCGAATTTTGTTGGTGATAAGCTTAGCATCACGCCGCGCGGCGCGCATCGCCAGCGGGTGAATTTCCAATCCATGCTTGTCCGCAAGCTGGAAAATCTCGATCAGCCGAACCGGGTCTTCTTCGAAGAAACTTTCGTCCGGCAAAGCGAGCCTGCCGCGGTCCAGTGTAAAGCCTTTCAGCTTCTTGGGCCGCCGCGTTATATTTGGAATGAAACGCCGGACGCCGGCGTTATGCGTTTCATCCAGATGCGCCAGGAACACGCCGGTCAGGTTACCGACAACTTTGGCGTTCAGGAAATAATATTGCATAAAGCGCTCTACGGCTGACTTGCCCGGCCGATCGGCAAAGCGCATCCGGCGTGCAACTTCCGGTTGCAGGTCAAAGGTCAAACGATCCTCCGCCCGACCAGTCATATCATGCATATGACAACGCACAGCCCACAGGAAATTCGCGGCCTTGCGAAAGCGCTTAAATTCAGCAGTCGTTAGCAGGCCAACATCAACCAACTCGGCTGCGGATGCCACCCGGTGAATATATTTGCCGATCCAGTAGAGCGTCTGCAGATCGCGCAAACCACCCTTGCCTTCTTTGACATTAGGTTCGACGACATAGCGGCTATCACCCATGCGGACATGGCGCGCATCACGTTCTGCCAGTTTTTCAGAGACAAAAGTGCGATCCGTGCCGGAGACAACATCGGCATAAAAGCGCGCTTTGGATTCTTCGTAAACGCCGGTGTCACCCCAAATATAACGCCCTTCCAACAAGGCGGTGCGGATACTGAGGTCTTCATTGGCCATCCGGACCATCTCGTCGATAGAACGACTGCTTTGCCCCACCTTCAAGCCCAGATCCCACAGCCAATAAAGCATCGCTTCAATCGCTTGTTCGGTCCAGCTTGTCTGTTTGAAAGGCGTCAGGAAGGCGATATCGACATCGCTATGCGGAGCCATTTCTGCGCGCCCGTAACCACCTACTGCCATCACGGCGATGCGCTCGCCAGACGATGGGTTGCTCACTGGATATTGATGCCCCACGGCAATATCGTGGATAACTCGCACTAGCTGGTCGATCAGAAAAGACTGCGCCGCTGCCGCTTCATGCCCGGCAGACGGCTTTTCAATCAGCCGCCGGCCAATCTCTGCCCGGCCATTCGCCAGCGCCTCTTGCAGCAAAGGCAATATCTTGGACCGCGCTTGACCTATCCCATGTTCGGCAATCAGCGCCTCTACCGCTTCGGCCAGTTTGCGGCGATCAACAATATCCCGCTGCCGGACAATCCGTTTTCCCGGATCAGCTGCCGGCTTGGGTATATTGGCGCTTATATTCATCCGGTGCCGGCCAGCATTTCCCGATGCTTTTTCGCCAGCACGATTTTGGCAATTTTGGCCGTACCCAGCTTCGGCAGCGGCTCTTCATATTGCCAAATATGTACCGGCATTTTGAACGGAGCGAGCTTGTCTTTCAGAAATTCCAAAAGCTCATCCTGCGCTAGTTTCTCTCCATCTTTAACATGATAGACCAGTGCCGGAACTTCACCGAACCGCTCATCATCCACCCCGAAAATACAGGCTTCTGCGATGGCAGTGTGACTGTATATCGCAGCTTCCACTTCCTGACAGCTGATATTCTCGCCGCCACGAATGATAATCTCTTTCTTGCGATCGACAATATAGAGATAACCATCGGGATCGAGATATCCGATATCGCCACTGCGGAAATAACCATCCTTGGTAAAGGCTTCCTTGGTCGCCTGTTCATTATTCCAATAGCCCGTGAAATTGGCGCTGCTGCGGATACACACTTCACCGCGTTCGCCTTGCGCTACTTTATTGCCATCATCATCCAATATTCCGACATCAACAATCGGTGGCGTCGCGCGACCGGTGCTATCGGGTTTCTCGAGATAATTTTCGTTAGTATTCGAACAACCGACACCGTTGGTTTCGGTCAGACCATAGCCGATGAGCGGAAAGCCTTTGCCCATGCCTTCCTTAATCCGCTTCACATGATCGACCGGACGCGGCGCGCCGCCAGCGGCCATGGAAACACAGGTGCTAAGATCATAATCGGCGAGTTTGGGATGCGAATAAATTTCCATGCTCATCAGCGGTACGCCAACAAAATAGGTGACTTTTTCTTTTTCGATGAGACGCATCGCTTCTTCGGCTTCCCATTTTTTCATCATCACCAGCTTACGACCAATTGCAAAGCTGACGAGAATCAGGGGCACGGAAGCGGTAACATGAAATAGCGGCACAGCAACCAATGCGGTTGGCTGAATATCCGGCAATGTTCCGGCCTTTTCCATGAGATGCGCCATAACCGCAAAAGCACCGACAAAACTCATCGCGCCCTGAACAACCGATCGATGTTCCGCATAAGCACCTTTTGACCGCCCGGTGGAACCAGATGTGAACAATATCGTCGCATTGTCCTCTGGCCCCATTTGCGGCAGCGCGGTTTCAGCATCTCCGCCTTTTGCCAAACAGGCCTTCAAACCTTCCAGCGGCGGCACGTCATGCTCAAACAACACTATCTCGGCCCCATGGTCGCGACCCGATTCGGTCAAACGCGCAGCACGCTGATTGTCAGCAAAAACAATCGAGCAACTGACATCCTCAATACCATCAGCCAGCTCATCACCTTGCCACCAGCCATTGAGTTTTGTGGACACGCCACCAGCCATCGTGATCGCCATGTCGAGGATGATCCAGTTTGCCGAGTTGCGTGCCGCAATCCCGATCCGGTCACCTTTTTGAACCCCATGTCCAGCGACGAGACCGCCAGCCAAGACGCGCGCAGCTGCATAAGTATCCTTGAAAGTCAGCCGGATATCGCCATCAACGAGAAATTCCTTGTCCGCATGTTGCATGCAGAAAAAGGCAAAATAATCAGAAACATTATTTGGGGCATTTTTGAAAATGGGCATGTCCACGCCATATTTCTGAACCTTATCCAGCTCCAAAAGCTGTCCCGGTTGCGTCATCGCAGCCAGCGTTTCGTTGATCATCGTGTCTAATGGCGACGGCATTTTAATTTTCTCCCGCAAAGTCAGTTTGGGTTTCCCTCTTGGTATCGGAGAATTTCCCGTTATATGCCCTTGCTATATGACGATGAAACCGAACGGGGAAAAGAGTTGATTGATATTATTCTTGCAAGTGCGGCGCAATTTACGCGATTTGAGGAATTGGGACTGTCTCCCAACGCACTTGACCTTGGGTTTTTCCAGTTAAAATGGTATTCACTGGCCTATCTTGCCGGGATATTGATCGGCTATTGGTATCTTACGAAACTAATCAAAGAACCGGGCGCTCCACTGGCCCGTCGTCATGCCGATGACATGATCTTTTACGCGACGCTGGGAATCATTCTCGGCGGGCGTCTTGGCTATGTGTTTTTCTATAAACCGGAGATCCTGCAAAACCCGATCGAGATATTGCAGGTGTGGAACGGCGGCATGTCGCTGCATGGCGGAGTCTTGGGCGTTGTGCTGGCCATCTGGTATATTTCACGAAAAGAGAAACTCAGTTTCCTGCGCATCTGTGACTATATCGCCTGCGTCATTCCGTTCGGATTACTCTTTGGCCGCCTTGCCAATTTCGTCAATGGAGAGCTTTGGGGCCGGGCCACCGATGTGCCTTGGGCAATCATCTTCCCGATGGGCGGCGAAGTCGCGCGGCATCCTAGCCAGCTTTATGAAGCCGGACTGGAAGGGATACTCTATTTCATCATAACATCGTTGCTCTTCTGGAAAACCGATGCGCGCTATCATCCGGGCAAACTGGTCGGCACTGGCTTGCTAGTTTACGGCCTCAGCCGGTTCACTGTCGAGTATTTCCGTCAACCGGACAAAGGCCTCGAAAATCTTAGCTGGGGGCTGACCATGGGACAGACGCTCACTGTTCCGATGCTGCTGCTTGGTGTCTATCTGGTGTTTACATCGAAAGGCCGCCGCGTCCGTGTTGAACCGACTGCTGGAGACAAGAGCGTTGCCTGACAACCAGTCGGCCGCGCATATTCTCGCCGAAAAGATTGACCGTGAAGGTCCGATCAGTCTCAGCGATTATATGGGTGTCGCCAACGCAGCCTATTACGCGGCGAAAGACCCGATTGGTGAAGATGGCGATTTTGTTACCGCGCCGGAAGTCAGTCAGATGTTCGGGGAGCTCGTCGGCATATGGCTGTCAGACTTATGGCTCCGTAAAGGCAGTCCGGCCCATGTTCATTATGTCGAGCTCGGCCCCGGCCGCGGGACGCTGGCAGCCGATGCGCTGCGCTCCATGGAGAAATTCGGTTGCAAACCGCAGATCCATTTTGTCGAGACCAGCCCATTATTAAAAGCCAAGCAGACGGCACTGCACGATAGTGCCGCATGGCATGAAAGCATTGACAGCCTGCCAACGGACGCGCCGCTTATGGTCGTCGCCAATGAGTTTTTTGATGCCTTGCCAGTGGAGCAATTTGTCTCGACCGAAGACGGATGGCGGCGCCATATGGTTGCACGGGATCGCAATAAATTTGTTGCGGTTCCGGGCATGCATGCAATTGAGACCCCCGTTTCCAAATCGTCTGCTGGCTTACCCCTCGGAACAATATTGGAGAGCTCTCCAGCAAGCGTTCAGATTTTGGGAGACTTGTCTCACAGGATTGCCAAGCAAGGTGGTGCTGCTTTGATTATCGACTATGGCTATGATCGTCCGGGAACCGGCAGCACGCTTCAGGCTGTCAAAGACCATATGCCGATTAGCCCGTTTGATAGCCCGGGAACCTCAGACCTCACCGCCCATGTTGATTTTCATAGCCTGAGCAATATCGCCAAGACCCGCCTTTTGTCGGTCCATGGTCCAGCAGAACAGGGCCAATGGTTGAAAGCGCTTGGGATTGACCATCGGGCGAAAAAACTGGCCGAAGCTGTGCCTAAACAGGCCGAGTCAATTCGGGCCGCGCATCATCGGCTAACACATGTCGATGAAATGGGACGGCTATTTCGGGTGATGGCAGCGACTTCTATGGACTGGCCGGAACCTGAAGGATTTGTTTACGGCGAGAATTAGGCGTCACAATTCTCGGCTATCTCAACCCACCCAGTCGGCAACCTCTGCCACGACCTTATTCGCAGCGCTATTCAACGCCTCACCAACAGGTCCTGCTTCGGCTGCAAACACTGTTTCGCTGGCCTCAAAGCGTCTTTTCTCAACCGGCTCGCCTTCGCGCATTTTTACCGCATCATAGGTGACAGTGACGGTCAAGCTGGGACCATCGAGGCCAAAATTGACCAATTCGCCAGACAAATACGTATCGGCTCTGCCCTGTGCTTGAACCGGGGTCAGCACCAGACGGTTATTTTTGGCGGCGATCGTTTCTGTGAGCAGCCCCTGAAATAGTCGGGCAGGCTTATCGACCCATGTTGCTTCTTTCAAATAGGCGATACCTGTCGCCCCTGTCTGAACCGGCACGCGCACGTTGTTGAGCTTTTGCGGTGTGGAAGGCAAACGGACCACCAAAGCGCCCGCTTGCGGCCCGGCGCGCACGGCGCCAGCATCGACCTGCGAGTCAGAGGTCAGTGACAATAGAAATGGCGGAGGCTCTGCACCGCCAAAACTGACACAGCCACTCAGAATGCCGAGGCCAGCCAAAAGCCCCAAGGATTTTATCTTATGCGATATGGTCATAAAGCCCTGTCTTCCCATTGGTGCCCTCTATTTGCCTGGTTCATAGTCGGGCAGCGCCGGCGACGACAATAATGATCCGGCCCCGCCCTGATCCAATCGCTCTGTCACAGACGTCAGCGACTTCGTCAGCGCTTGCATATCCTGAACCAATTGATCCACTTCCGGCAGTGTCTTGTTACCAAATTGCTGAACACCGGGACGCGCATCGTCCAGTACGACATTCAACGCCGCCATGCTTTTCTCTGCGGCAGCCAAAGTTTTGGTAAGGTTTTTCGCCAATGGCTCGCCATTATTGCTCAATAGCTGATTGGCATTATCCGCAACGGCCGAGAGTTTTTCGGCTGTTTCCCCAGCATTGCGGATCGCAACAGCAGATTCTGTCATTAACGCTTCCAGATTGGGGGCCTGCTTTGCGAGACTACCCGTCAACTGTTCGGTATTATTCAAAATACCTTCGATCGATTCCTGGTTCTTGTCGGACAGCAATAAGGTCAAACGGTCGGTCAATGTCGCCAATCGTTCGACAACCAGCGGTGCGCTGTTGAGCAATTCACCCAAAGCGCCGGGCTTAGTCGGAATCACAGGCACGCCTTCCGGCCCCAACTCCTCAATCGGCGGGGCGTCTTTGACAGCACCATCCAGTTGAATATTGGGCGGCGCGGTAAAACTAATGCTTTGAATGGTCGCCGTTGTGCCTTGCAGGATTGGGGTTTCTTCGCTGACTGCAATACGCACCCGAACGAAATCAGGGTCTTTTTCCCACAGCTCTACATCCAGAACTTGCCCTGACGGAACACCGGCAAAAGTTACCCCTGTACCCTTGGCAAGACCACCCACAGACTGTGCAAAGAAGATATCATATTCCTTCTGCGCGCCATCGCCAAAGCGGACAATCCACACTAGGAATGCAGCCACTAAAGCCAGCAAGGTCAAGGTGATAACACCTACAAGAATATGATTGGACCGTGTTTCCATTATCTTACCTTTATGACCGGCAGCATCCTTGCCTGCAACAAATCTCTAGATTCATTCTGCATTTCAGCCTCCACCGGTTTCTTTCGGAGCCGCCATACGGCCGCGAGGACCGTTGAAATATTCCTGAATCCATGGGTGATCGAGGGCCAGCAGCTCCGGTATTGTCCCGACGGCGATAACCTGTTGGTCCGCCAAAACGGCAACGCGATCACAAATCGCATGCAACGTGTCGAGATCGTGGGTGATCAAGAAGACCGTCAGGCCGAGTGTTTTCTGCAACTCCTTGATCAGATTATCAAAAGCCGCTGCACCGATCGGATCAAGGCCGGCTGTTGGTTCATCCAAGAAAAGAAGTTCCGGATCTAAGGCCAACGCGCGTGCCACACCGGCGCGTTTTTTCATGCCCCCGGACAATTCGGCTGGATATTTCGGCCCCGCTTCCGGCGGCAACCCGGATAAGCCAACCTTATATTTCGCCACTTCCCGGCGAAAATCGCGATCCATTTTGGGATAAAATTCACGGATCGGCACCATAACATTCTCCGCCACGGTCAAGGTCGAAAACAGCGCACCGCCCTGAAACAGGACGCCCCAGCGTTTGCGGATATCAACCGTTTCCGCCTCTGGCCGACCCAGTAGATGATCGCCAAATACCTCAATATCGCCGTGCTGCGGTGTTTGAAGGCCGATGATTGAGCGCATCAGGACGGATTTACCGGTACCCGATCCGCCCACAACGCCCAGAATTTCGCCACGACGGACATCAAGATCAAGTTCGTGGTGAATCACCTGATCGCCAAATTGATTGTGCAGACCCCGGACACAGATGATCGGTTGCTCTTCTGCCATCAAGACCATCCGATCCAGGTGAAGAAGACCGCGAAAAATGCATCAAGGACGATGACCATGAAGATGGCCTGGACCACAGCAGCGGTAGTGCGAAAACCGACTTGCTCGGCATTGCCTTTGACCTGCATTCCCTGATAGCAGCCCGATACGGCGATAATAGCACCGAATACCGGTGCTTTGACAAGCCCGACATAGACATCGGTAATGGGCACCACCTCACGAATCCGCGTGAAAAAAGTGGCAGGCGGGATATCAAGTGCAACCCAACTCAACACACCGCCGCCGATAATGGCAACGATGGATGCGTAGAATCCCAGCAAGGGCAGCATGATCACAGTGGCCAATACTCTTGGCAGAACCAGCGCTTCAATTGGCGACACACCAATGGTCCGCATCGCGTCAATTTCCTCGGTAAGTTTCATTGTACCAAGTTGCGCTGCAAAAGCAGAACCCGACCGGCCCGCGACCATGATCGCGGTCATCAGCACGCCCAGTTCCCGCAAAGTTAGTCGGCCAACCAGATTGACGGTAAACACTTCCGCACCAAATTGTCGAAGCTGGACGGCTCCTTGCTGTGCGATCACCAGTCCGATCAGAAAGCTCATAAGACCGACAATACCCAGCGCGCGAACGCCAACAACGTCAAAACGTTGAATCACCGCATTCCATCGGATTCGTCCGGGATGCCGCATCAAAGAAAGGGCTGCGGCGACCACTGCGCCAAAAAACCCGACCAATCCGGCAAAGGTCTTGATAGCCAGCGTGGTCGATTCCCCGACGTCATTCAATATCCGCAATATCGGATTAGGCGGATCGGGACGCACATCCGTAGGAGGGTCGACACCGCCCACGGTCCGGATCAGCTGATCAACAGCGGGTTCAGCCCCTACAATCTCGACCCTAATGTCGCGCGCTGTCCGATAGATCAGCCAAGCGCCTACCGTATCGACATAGCCAACACCGGATAAATCAATCTTCTGCGCATCGCCTTCATAGCTGCTCAACCGTTCCGGCAAGTCGTCGACAGTGGCGATAGACAGATCGCCAGAAAAACGAAGTGCCATCACTCCATCTTCCATCATCTCTTCGACAAAATCGCTCGGCACTGTCATCACCGCCATTGGTGACTGAAAATCACTGAAAGCTCAAGCCATTATGATAAGTCATTTATTTGGTACATTTTTGAAGCTGCTGCTAACAGAGCAACAATATTGGAAATGGAACACGATGACAAAATTGGCAATTTACGACATGGACCGGACAATTACGGTGCGGGGAACCTATACGCCGTTCCTGTTCCACATGGTTTTCGCGCGCGCGCCATGGCGGTTGGTTTTCCTGCCGCTACTGCCGTTCGGGTTTATCGGCTATGGTCTGAAACTGATCAGCCGCAAGGATCTGAAAACCTATAATCAGCGGCTATTGCTCGGCAGCAAGCCAAGCGTCGCGCAGCTGGAGCCGCATATCGAACGCTATGCCGACAAGGTGATCCAGACAAATAGCTATGCCAAAGCGATCGTGCAGGTCGAAGCCGACCGGGCAGAGGGGCGCAAGCTCGTGCTCGCGACCGCATCCTACGAGCTTTATGTTAATGCGATAGCAACGCGACTGGGTTTTGATGATATCATCGCTACGCGTTTGAAAATCGACGAACAGGGGCAAGTACTGCCGGAGATTATCGGCGAAAATTGCTATGATGTGGCCAAGCTGGACCGGATTAAAAGCTTTCTCGACGAACAGGGTTTGGCGCGAGAAAGCGTGCATATCCGGGCCTATTCCGACCATATCAGCGATGCCCCCATGCTCGACTTTGCCGATGAAGCGGTTGCGACAACGCCCACACCAAAGCTGCGTGCATTGGCCAAGCAGCGTGGCTGGAAAATACTCGACTGGAATTGATTCCTCTCCCCTTTAGGGAGAGGAACATAACGCCCCTCTCGCGATAGAACGCTTTCCTACAATCGGGCCGCTATGGTACACAAAATGGCGGCTCTGTCTCAGTTTTGAATATCGCTCACCAGACAGGTGATCGGCAGGAATATGTTGCCGCTTTGGGGGGTGTGACCCTGTGTGACCCTATCCATTTCCGCGCATCAATCCGCTTAAACCGTTTCCAATGCCTGTTCAAAATCGGCAATCAGATCGTCGGGATCTTCAACGCCAATGGAAATCCGTACCAGATTATCCGTAATGCCAAGCGCCGCGCGGCGATCATCGGGCACGGACAAATGGGTCATGGCCGCTGGCAGGCTCGCCAGAGTTTCGGTTCCGCCGAGGCTGACGGCTAGCTTTGCGATTTTCAGTGCATCCAGAAACGCGAAGGCCTCCGCCTCCCCGCCCTTGATAAATACCGAGAAGGTAGAGCCGGCGCCGCTGCAATGGCGGTCATAGATATCCTGCTGGGACGCATCGGAAATGAAGCCGAGATAGCCCAGCCCTTCCACTTTCGGATGGTCGCGCAGGAAAGCACAGACTTTCTCGGCATTTTCACCGGCGCGGGTCATGCGCAGCTCCAGCGTTTCAAGACTGCGCATCAGCATCCAGGCGGTATTGGGATCACAGATGGTCCCGATTGTGTTCCGGATCGCGCGGATCGGGTCCATATGGGCTTTGGAACCCAGGACTCCACCAGCCACCAGATCACTATGTCCGCCGACATATTTGGTCAGGCTGTAAATCACTATATCGGCGCCATGTTTCAGCGGTTGCTGCCAAAGCGGGCCAAGGAACGTGTTGTCGATCGCGATCGGCGGAACAGCTTCATCAGCAAAAACCTGATTGCGGGCATCGGCTACACCCTCAATGTCCACCAGCGCGTTGGTCGGGTTGGCCGGGCTCTCAAGATAGACAATAGCAACCTTACCGCCATTCTCTGCGGCCTGCGTCTTGGCCTGCTCCAGCAAAGCAGCAACCTCGGATGGACTCGCACCTGCCGGAAAATCAAGGAACGTCACACCAAAGCGACCCAAAATCTTGTTAATCAGCGTTTCGGTGGCAGCATAAAGTGGCCCGCTATGCACCACGACATCGCCCTGATTGACATTGGCGAGCAAAACCGTCGCAATGGCCGACATGCCGCTGGAAAAAACCAGCGCATCTTCCGCTTCGTCCCAGATGCTCAAACGGTCTTCGAGAATTTCCTGATTGGGGCCGTTAAAGCGCGAATAGACCAGACCGTCAGCACCGCCGGGACGCTTGCCGGTAATGCCTTCAAAATGGCGCTTGCCAGCTGCGGCATTTTCAAAGGCAAAAGTAGATGTCAGAAAAATTGGCGGCTTGAGAGAGCCCTCGGATAGGACAGGATCATAGCCATGGCCCATCATCAAAGTGGCGGGTTTCAGCTTGCGTCCGCCAATTTTCTCAATCGGTGCCTTTGGCATGCGGCGGGGCGTTACCGGAACAATTGGATCGTCATTTTGATCGGACATAAATTCTCTCTCCAGCGTAAATTATCTTGAAAGCGCCATGCCGCAAAACTCAACTGATTACAAATGAAACCATCCAGATACAGCCGATGATGATCGGTATCCCGGCCAAGTCGAGCATCAGCCCTGATTTCAGCATTTTCGGCAATTCGATATGATTGGTTGACCAGGCAATCGCATTCGGCCCCGTCCCGGAAGGCAGCATGAAGCCCCAGCTCGCCGCCATTGCTGCGGGCATTGCCAGCAAAACCGGATCGACGCCAGTGGCGAGGATCAGGCTGGCGACAACAGGCATGATCCCGCTGGCCGTCGCGACATTGGACGCAAATTCGGTGACCAGAATGACCAGTGCGACCAACGCTATGGCAATCACAATCACCGGCACGTTCTTAAGCGGTGCAAGCGCCAGCCCCAACCAGTCGGCCAGACCAGACTCAATAATACCAGCCGCTAAGGCCAAGCCACCGCCGAACATCATGATCACGCCCCATGGCGCGCGATCCGCTTCATCCCAATTGAGCAATTTCCGTCCGGTACCGTCAGGTAAAATGAATAACAGCAAGCCGCCCAATATCGCGATGCTGCCGTCATGCACAGCACCAGCTGGAAGCACGGCCTTGATCTGCGGTAGGAACAGCCAGCCGAGAACTACGATAGCCACCACCGGCACGACCCGCTTTTCCGGCAGGCTCCAGGGACCGGCTGATCCGATTGCGGCCCGGGCACCGGCGCCGTCAAAACTATCCTTGCCCACTTTCTGAACCGTGATCAGGATAGCGGCACATACTGGCAGGCCGATGATCACAATGGGTAAGCCGAACATAAGCCAGCTCAGAAAATCGATATCCATACCCAATGTCTTGTTGATCAGGCCAGCGGCAATAGCGTTGGTCGGGCTGCCCACCAATGTGCCCAGCCCGCCGATGGAAGCGGCAAAGGCCACGCCCATGATCAGGGCGCCAGCAAAACCTTCGGTTTCGCCATCCTTTATCCCACCCGCGACCAGCACCGCTACCGCAATCGGTATCATGATTAAGGTCGAAGATGTGTTGGATATCAGCATGCTCAGCAAGGCCGTGGCAACCATGAAGGCGATTAAAATGCCCCATGCGCTTTTCCCCGCCATGCTGACAATCGCCAGCGCCAGCCGTCGGTGCAGGCCGACCCGTTCAATCGCGAGCGCTAGAAACGCTCCGCCGAGGATCAGGAACAGGATCGGCGAATAATATTGGCTGGCCGTTGCCTTCACGTCCATGACGTCCATTACCGGCAGGGCTAGAAACGGCAGCAAAGCGGTCGCAGTAAGCGGCACTGCCTGTGTCATCCACCATGTCGCCATCAGAATCGTGAGCGCTGCGACATGCCATGCCGGGGTGCTCATCGCCGCCGGGGCCGGCACTAACAGCATGGTGACAAAAACCGCTAAGCCAGCAAAAAGTCCGACGCGTTGCGCGTTCATGTGTTTCCCCTCAAGCCCCTATCTCTGCAGGGATAAAGCTAAGCTCGCAGTCCAATCAGCGATATCTGCCGACCATAGCCCGCTTCGCCGCGATGGCAAGAACGGCGGTAGCTGTAATAGCGATGCTCATGCGCATAGGTGTCGAGGCCAAGCTTGTCGATTTTTGCAATACCGGCCTTGGCTAAGCGCTCGGCAACGTAGGCTTCGATGTCGAACTGGAAATGATCAGCTTTGCCGGTTGTGAAATATTGCGAATTGTCAGGGTCTTCATCAACGAAGCGTTCCTGAAATCCAGAATCGACTTCATAGCTCGCCTGCGCAATGCAAGGACCGATAGCGCAGGATATGTTATCCCGCGATGCACCCAGTTCTTCCATCGCCGATATGCTATTGTCCGTTACCCCGCCAATAGCGCCTTTCCACCCGGCATGGGCCGCGCCGATAATCTGTGCCGCCGGATCATAGAATAGCACCGGCACACAATCGGCCGTCAATATACCCAGCAGGAGTCCGGGCCGGTTCGTTACCATCGCATCGACATGCGGGCGCACATCCAGTCCAAAGGGTTCGGTGACTGTCACGACATCGACGCTATGTACCTGATGCAATGTTACCAACTCGCTATCGGGCAAGACTGCCGCTTTTGCCCGCTGGCGATTTTCGATTATGGCACCGCGATCATCGTCGCTACCAAGGCCGACATTCAATCCGGCGTAAATGCCTTTCGAAAGTCCGCCTGCCCGACCAAGGAAGCCGTGAGCCGCGCCCTCCAAAAGCGGTGATGTCGTGATGTCCACCGCTGATGGGCTTTGATCAGGCAAGGCTCTTGCCCACTTGCTCGGACACGTCTTTCGACAGGCCCGGCGTGGCTGCAATTTTCTCGAGTGCTAGCCGCATCAATTCGGACCGGCCTCGTTCGAACCGGCGCCAGCGGCCTAACGGTGGAATGAAACGTGCCGCCGTTTGCGGATTTTGCCCGTCCAACGCGATCACCATATCGGCGATCAGTTGATAGCCTTTGCCCGATGGGCCATGAAACCGCACCGGATTGCTGGTGAAACCGGCATATAGAGCCCGCACGCGATTGGGGTTGGACAAGGTGAAGTCGGGATGCTTCGCAAGACGCTCGATCCGCTTCACAGTATCGCTGCGCTGCGACAGGGCTTGCAGCGTAAACCATTTATCCAGCACCAGCGCATTGTCTTTGAATCGCTTGAAGAAATCTTCAAACGCCCAGTTTCGCTCATCCGCATCCATATGAGACAGGACACTAAGCGCACCCTGCATAGCCGTCATATTGTCAGCGTCCCGATATTGGTCAAATGCCAGCTCCGCGGCATCCTCCACCTGCGATGCCGCGATATAGCTCAGCGTGACATTGCGGAGCTTCCGGTCTGCCCGTGCCGCAGCATCAAGCGAAAACTCACCAGGCACACATTGCTTATACAGCCTGCGGAATTTCCGCTCAAACTGGACACCAATTTTGCCACGTAATTTCTCCCGCGCGTCATGGATCGCCTGGGGATCAACTTCGACCATCTGATCGCCCAGAAAGGCTTCGCTAGGCAGCTGTATGAGTTCTGCCAGAAATGCCCGGTCGATATTTTCATCCGCCAAGACTGCGCCAATGGCTTGCAGGATGATATCGCGATCCGCTGGCGTACCGGCCACCTGCGCAACCAGATAACTGGTCATCAATTGCTGCATCGCCTCGAACCGCGCAAACGGATCATCATCATGGGATGACAGAAAGGCCAATTCTTCGGCTGTCCTGCTGCTTTCGAGAAGGATCGGCGCCGAAAATCCGCGATTGATCGAGAGGATCGGATACTCTTTCTGGCCTTCGAAAGTGAAACTCTGCTCTGCTTGATCAAGTGTGATCAGCTTTTCACCCTCATGCCGACCAGTTTCAGGATCCAGCAGCGCAATTTTCAGCGGGACAACCATCTCAGATGGCTTGGGCGCTAAGCCGCTCGCAGCCAGGCTCTGTTTCAGGTTGAGCGTTGCCACTCCAGTTTGCGGATCATGGTGCAGTTCGGCGGACACACGGGGTGTCCCGGGCGTGCGGTACCAGCCGCGGAATTGCTTCAAGTCGATATCTCCGCCATCTTCCATCGCGGTGACAAAATCCTCGCAGGTCGCAGCTTCGCCATCATGGCGGTCAAAATAGAGGTCGGTGCCTTTGCGAAACTGCTCCGCACCGAGCAAGGTCGCCATCATCCGGATGACTTCCGCGCCCTTGTTATATACGGTGGCAGTATAGAAGTTGGAAATCTCTTGATAGCTTTCCGGGCGGATCGGATGGGCCAGCGGTCCACCATCTTCCGGAAATTGGGCGGCCCGCAAGATACGGACATCTTCAATTCGTTTGAGCGCAGTCGAGCCCATATCTGCGGAGAAACTCTGATCGCGATAGACAGTGAAGCCTTCTTTCAGGCTAAGCTGGAACCAGTCACGGCAGGTGACACGGTTGCCTGACCAATTGTGGAAATATTCATGGGCAACCACACCTTCAATCCCGTCAAAGTCCGCATCGGTCGCAACTTCCGGATCCGCCAATATGTAGCGGGAATTGAATATGTTCAGCCCCTTGTTCTCCATCGCTCCCATGTTGAAATCACTCACGGCGACAATGTTGAACAACCCCAGATCATATTCGCGGCCATAGACGTCTTCATCCCAGCGCATCGAGTCTTTCAGCGCCTGCATCGCATGGCCGGTACGCGGCAAATCACCATCACGGACCCAGATATTCAGTTCCACTGGTTTGCCCGAACGCGTGGTAAAACTATCCGAATTGGCGACCAGATCACCTGCGACCAGCGCGAATAAATAGCTCGGCTTGGGCCAGGGGTCATTCCATTGCGCCCAATGACGGCCGTTCTCACCCTCGCCTTCCTGGACCTTGTCACCGTTGCACAGCAGGATCGGGAAAGTCTTTCTATCACCCTCCATCCGCACCGAATAGCGGCTCAAAATATCGGGCCGGTCGGGGAAGAAGGTAATCCGGCGGAAGCCCTCTGCTTCGCATTGGGTGCATAACATCCCTTGCGATGCATAAAGCCCCATCAACTGCGTATTGGTAGAGGGATCAATCTCGACCGTAATTTCCACTTCATGCGACGTGCCTGTCAGTGGCAATTGCAAGTTGCCGTCGATCAGCTGCCAATCCGTCCACGCCGCGCCATCCACTTTGATCGACGTTGGAATCAAGCCGTCCCCGTCAAGCAACAATGGCTCCTGATGTTTCGCCGATTTCGAGCGACGCACATCAAGGGTGGAACACACCACCGTATGATCCAGACCCAGCTGAAAATCGAGCGCAATGGTCGGTATGAACCAGGCCGGCGGACGATAATCTTCACGGCGGATGATGGCGGGCTCGGTCGCAGGCATGGCTGCATCGGTTTTTTGGATATCTAGCATGGCTATGCTTTATGACCGGCGGCAGTTTACGACAATCAAAATATCAAACTTGACTGTATTGGATTTATAATACAGTTGAGCAAAAAATTCTCAAGGAGGCCTGATCGTGGCATTTTCCAAACCCGCCATAGGCAAGTTGTTACTACTCATTGCCGCATTGGCTATTCCGGCAATGGCAACAGCTGCTGCCGGAGCGTTCGATGTCGAAACCGCCACGCGCGCTTATATCAACACGTTGCAAGGCGAAGAGCTGGAAAAATCCAATAGCTATTTTGAAGGCGGCTATTGGCTCACCCTCTGGGGCGCTGTTGTCGCGTTTCTGGTGGACTTCTTCCTCTTGAAGTCCCGCTTGTCATCCACTTTTCGCGCATGGGCGGAACGAAAAGTAAAGCGCGCATGGGCAGTCACATGGCTGACCTCGATACCCTATCTGCTTGCCAGCTTCCTGTTGACCCTGCCCTGGGTCATCTACACCGATTTTTTTCGCGAAAAACAATATGATCTGATGAGCCAGAGCTTTGGCGAATGGACTGGCGAGCAAGCCATGGGGCTATTCATCACTTTGTTGGTTTTCCCTCTGTTGATTATGGCCATTTTTGGCGTCATCCGCCGCGCGCCAAAGACATGGTGGATTTGGGGAACTGGCGTAATCTCGATATTTCTGTTCATCGGCCTGCTGCTCGGACCTGTGTTCATTTCACCCTTGTTTAACGAATATACGGAGATGGAGCCCGGACCGCTGCGTGACCGTATTGTGGCCATGGCTGCCGAGCATGATGTTCCGACTGAGCATATCTATGTCTTCAACCAATCCAAACAGCATAAACGGATCTCCGCCAATGTTTCCGGCGTTGGACCCACCATTCGCATTTCGCTGAATGACAATCTTCTCGAACGCACCGATCCGGAAGAAGTGGCTGCGGTTATGGGGCATGAACTCGGCCATTATGTGCTGGGCCATACTTGGCGTTCGATTTTCATTATCGCTCTGATCATGGCCATTGGCTTGTTTTTCATCGCACGGATCGCGCCCAAATTAATCGACCGCCATGGCGAAAAATGGGGTATCAGAGATATGACCGATCCGGCTGCTCTACCGCTATTCGGCATATTGTTGACGGTCTATTTCTTGGCGGCAACACCGGCGCTCAATACGCTCATCCGGGTGAATGAAAGCGATGCTGATCTCTTCGGCCTCAACGCTGCTAAAGAACCGGACGGCTTTGCCAAAGTTGCGATGCGGCTTTCCGAATATCGCAAGATTGAACCGGGACCGATTGAGGAAATGTTGTTTTTCGATCACCCATCCGGCGCTACACGGGTGCGAATGGCGATGGACTGGAAGGCGAAAAATACAGAGAACCCGGTCATCGTGAAGCCCGATGACTTGGAGAAAGAATAGCCTATGCCCCATATGCTGATCTTTGGTTTGGGTTACACAGCCAAACGCTTGGCTGATCGACTGCGTGCTGACGGTTGGCAGGTGACCGGTACACGCCGGGAAACAGCAGACGGAGCGATCGCATTTGACGATGAGGCGGCCGTGTTGGCAGCCATTGACGAAGCCACCCATATTATGTCGTCCGTCCCGCCAGCCCGCGATGGCAGCGAACCGGTGCTGGATCGCTATGGGGACGTGATCAAAACCGCGTCTTTGCAATGGACCGGTTATCTCTCGTCCACCGGGGTCTATGGTGATGTCAAAGGCGCATGGGTGGACGAAAGCGCGCCCATTGGTTCCGGGCGGCGCAAAGCCCGCAGCAATGCAGACCTTGGTTGGCAGGCATTGCGCGATGATGTCCGTGTGCTGCGTCTTCCTGGCATTTATGGGCCGGGCCGCAACCCGATCACCCGAGTTCAGCAGGGCAAGGCGAAACGCATTGATGTACCCGACCAAGTATTCAGCCGCATCCATGTCGATGATATCATTGCCGGTGTTGTTGCTTCTTTTGATGGTCCGGCGGGTGTTTACAACATAGCCGACGACCTGCCCGCGCCGCAGCATGAGGTTATCGCTCATGCGGCGCAGCTTATTGGTGTGACGCCACCACCATTGCTATCGCTGGAAGAAGCTGATCTGTCCGCATCTGCCTTGGGATTTTACGAGGAAAATCGCCGCGTGGCTAATAGCAAAGCAAAGCGGCTTTTGGCTTGGGAGCCTTTATATCCGGACTATAAAGCGGGCATGGCTGGGCTGGCAGAATAGCGGCATCTGGCTGCTTTGCAGCACAGGCCATCGGCTAGCCACGCCCAGTTTTCCCCATCCATCTACAACAATTTGGAAAGACGGGTCATGAGCGGTGAAATATTGCGCACCATGATCAAAGCTTATGTCGCCTGCCGCGCTTTCGATGCGCCGTGTTGACATCCGGCCGCCGGGGCCGCGCGCTTTGTCAAACAGGAATAGCTGATGCCCGGCGGTCCGCAGTTGGTCGGCGCAAGCCAATCCGGATAGTCCGGAGCCGATAATGGCAATTTTCATAACTATGTCTTTCGGCCGTATGGCGTTGTCCAAACAAGACGGCCTATGCCGCGCCTGATGGTTTGTTAATCCCGAAACCAGGCATCTAACGGGAAAATTGATCGGGCAATATGTCCCAAAGAACGAGTATGTGAATATGACTGATGTTACAGTCTGGTATGATGGCAGTTGCCCTTTATGCCTACGGGAAATGGCCCTCATGAAGCGTCTGGATAGAAAGAAAGCGATTGAATTTGTCGATCTGACTCGCTTTGAAACGCCCTGCCCGGTGGACCGAAAATTGATGATGGATCGCTTTCACGCTTCGGAAAATGGGACATTACATTCCGGCGCTGCGGCATTCGCGGCGATGTGGCGAGCGGTTCCGCTACTGCGCCCGCTAGGGCTGGCGGCGCGGCGATCATGGATATTGAAACTGCTTGAACGGCTATATTTGCTATTCCTGCAAGTTCGGCCGCATTTGCAAAAAATTGTCGGCGGAAGGATAAAGTCATGATCAGACCAAAGCCTGACCCAGTTCAAGAGGGCCAAGAAAGCGTATGGGACTATCCTCGCCCGGCCATTGCGGAGCCAAGCTCCTCCCGGATTATGATCGAACATCGGGGAATTGTCGTCGCCAACACGCAGTCCAGCATCCGCACACTCGAAACCAGCCATCCGCCCAGCTATTATATGCCTCCACATGACCTTATGCCCGGCGTGCTGCGCCGCGCCGAAGGCAGTTCCTTTTGTGAATGGAAAGGCGCGGCAGTTTATTGGGATGTGATTGTCGGCGATGTCTTATTGCCGCGTGTCGGCTGGAGCTATCCCAATCCCAGCGAAACTTTTGCGATGTTGCGCGACCATGTTGCTTTTTATGCTGCGCCATTTGATCGCTGCTCGGTTGATGGAGAAACCGTTATCCCGCAACCGGGCGAATTTTATGGCGGCTGGATCACCAGCAAACTAGCAGGCCCTTTCAAAGGTATAGCGGGCAGCCGGGGATGGTGAATAATGACAACGGATAAGGACGATCCCAAAAGCCGCTCGGTTCCGCGCGGACGCCTCTCCCGGTTCGGACAATTTGGCCGACTGGCTAGCGGCGTTGCAGGAGGCATGATGGCCGAAGGTGCACGCCGGTTGGCCAATGGCGAGCGGCCTGCCATGCGGGATATGATGCTGACGCCCGGAAATGTTTCAAGGGTCGCAGACCGGCTGTCTCACTTACGCGGCGCGGCAATGAAGCTGGGTCAGATGATCTCGATGGATGCCGGTGACATGCTGCCACCCGAGTTAGCCGAGATCATGGCACGGCTGCGCCAGAATGCGCACCGTATGCCGCCGCAACAGCTGCAGCAGGTATTGGCAGAACAATGGGGGCCGGATTGGCGGAAACGCTTTGCCCGCTTTGGCGCCACTCCGATTGCCGCAGCGTCCATCGGGCAAGTGCATCGTGCCATGTCCCCTGATGGCCGCGATCTTGCGATCAAAGTGCAATATCCGGGCGTACAGGAAAGCATTGATGCTGACGTCGACAATGTCGCGGCCTTGTTGAAAATATCCAATCTCTTGCCACGCGAACTTGATGTCGGGCCGCTACTAAAGGAAGCCAAGAAGCAACTGCACGAAGAAGCCGATTATGTGCGCGAAGGCCAATATCTGACGCGGTTCGGGGAACTGCTTGCCGATGCGCCAGAATATATCGTCCCGGTCCTCGACGAAGAATTCACAACTGATCGCGTGTTGGCGATGAGTTTTGTCGAGGGCAAGGCCATTGAGACGCTCGCTGACGCCCCACAAGACACTCGCAACACCGCCATGCATTTGCTGTTTCAACTGGTGCTGCGCGAAATATTTGAATTCGGGATCATCCAATCCGATCCCAATTTTGCCAATTATCGCTATCAACCAGATACAGGGAAGCTGATATTACTCGACTTTGGCGCAACCCGGCCTGTAGGCCTCGATATAGCCAAGGCCTATAAACGGCTCTTAAAGGCGGCATTTAAAGGCGATCGCACTGCTGTCCGCAAAGCGGCGCTGGCGGCTGGATTTGTCAGCGAAACAGCGGTGACCAAGCACCGCCCGCGCATTGATAACATGATCGACATCATCCTCGGTGAACTCAACCGCCCTGGCCTGTTTGACTTTAACGACCGCAGCTTTGTCGATGCTTTAAGCGAACAGGGCATGGACGTTGCGGCCGACAAAGCAGCCTGGCACATTCCGCCCACCGACCTGCTCTTCATTCAGCGAAAAATCAGCGGCACAGCCTTGCTGGCGGCGCGCCTGAAAGCCCAAATAGACGTTCGCACAATCGTGAATGAACATCTGGATTAGGCTCGGGCACGAAAGATAAGACATAATGTGTCGGCGTTAGCGTCCGCTATAGGAGCAGAAAGAATGTTGGCAAAAACACTCAAGTCAGGTCTATTGCGTTTGAAGTCCGCTGCTATTCGTTGCAACCAGCCCATGGCGGTCCAATAGTTTCAACAATTTTATCTGGCGCTAGGAGCCCATGATTTCTAATTCTCGCGTCAGGGCTTTGTGAAACCTTCCAATCGCACTTTCAAACAAGCCGAATTCCAAAAACTCGTTTGCACCGCTTTTCAAGCCGCGTTGTGCGGACATTACTATATCGCGATCTTCGACAGCTCCTTTGGCAGCAAACTCCTGTCCCTTGAAAACAGCATCCAAAGCTTCGCCGCCTTCTGCGCAATCTGTCAAAAGAAACATGTGCTGACGTGTCAATTCAAGCCCGAGAGGTTCAATGACGACGACTTGGATGCAATCAGGAAAGGTTGAAATTATGATATTGGGGAAAAGGTGATAAACAAAAGTTATTCGACCGTTCGCGGACCATTTTGATTTTGGTTTGTCGCGCAATCCTTCAATTGCCTGATAAGGAAAGGCGATGCGACTATTCTCACCGAACGCCTCAACCACGGTCAAATTGTCATATTGAACCGGAAAGAAGGTTGTCTGATGGGTAGAACGAATATGATAACCTTCCAGCGCGCTCTCGAGATGCAATTTCCAATTTGCCTGAATTTCCGACGTTTCCGTTTTGACCACACGAAAATTCTTTGGGACCACATCCGGTAAATCAGGCGCGTCTTTGTTATCATCGTGATCCGTGCCTTGTCTGACGAAGATCAATCCCGCCTTTTCTAAACAGTCCACCGAAACCAGGCCCCGCGTTTCTTTTTCGAGTCCAGGAAACCCATCGCTATGCGGTGCGCTACGTAGCGCGCCGTCAGTGCCATAAGACCAACCATGATAAGGGCAGACAAATATGCTGGTGCAACCCTGACCACTGGCAACCTGAACCCCGCGATGGCGGCAGGCGTTGCGAAAAGCCCGCACATCACCATCATTTCCCCTGACTATAATTAGCGGAATTCCAGCTGCATCTCTTGCGATATAATCACCCGCTTTTGGCAATGCTGAGGAAGGGCAGAAGACAATCCAACGCCTGCGGAACAGAGCCAATTCTGTATCCAGCCGATTTTCTGAGCGATAGTTTTCTGTTGGCTCCTTCCAGCTCGATTGCCCCCTGTCAGTCGTGCCATTGTCGATATGATCGAAAAGGCGCGCAATTACACTTTCATCTGACATCAACTCGGTTGAACCGTGAATGTCATCAAATCGGGAAATTTCCGTGGTTGCCATAATTTCTGTTTTCATCCGTGCTTCGCAAGATTGACTATTATTATACAATATATATAATTAAGGAATGTAATCAGCAATATCAAAAGAGACTATTTGAGAGGATAGCGCAATGGCGACGACAATGACTCAGGAAAAACAAGAAGCTTCTCACCGTACCGGCCGTATCGTTCATGATGCCGATAGTCATATTACCGATTCTTTTGATTGGCTCGATCAATATGCCAGCGAATATGTGAAGGAAAATCTGGCCGAAGGACTGATTTCCAAATCACTTCCCGGGATTGAACCTATTGTCGAAATGGCGAACCAACGCCTTGCCGGTAACAATCCGGAACTAACCGAGGGATTGAAATCCAATATCTTCGGTCACAAGGCGAAGATGAACCAGTGGGCTGCCTTTGGTGCGATTGACAAACAGGAGCGCAGCGAAGCGCTCGACATCATGGGCATCCAGTCGCAGATTGTCTTTCCGCTTGCCGCGCTTTCACGTTTTGCCCGCTCGAAAGATGAACGTGTGGTCTATGAAGGGTCCGAGGCTTTGAACCGCGGCATGGTGGATTTCTGTTCCGGTGATGATCGCTTGCTACCGGTTGGATTCATATCTCTCAACAATCCGGAAAAAGCTCTTGCAAGCGCAAAGCAGGCGATTGAATTTGGCATCAGGGCTATCTGGCTTCTTTCTGATGCAGTCGACGGCCGGGCACCTTCGCACAGAGATTATGACCCGATTTGGGCGGTAATGGAGGAGGCCAGAGTGCCTATCGTATTGCACATCGGCAGCGGTGTCCGAATGCCGGAAGTATATATGAACACTGGAGTCGAACGTGTGCTCGAAGGCAATCCGTTCAATCTGGAAACCACAAAACCGAAAGATATTAATGTACTGCACCACTCCATCGAACGGTGGATGACATGTATGATCTATGACGGGGTGCTGGAGCGTTTCCCCAACCTGAAAATTGGGCTGATCGAGCTGGGATCAAACTGGGTGCCGGCGATGATGCAGAATCTTGATATCGGCGTGAAGGAACTCGGCAAATTCGACGTGGCCTTGCGCGATCTGTCGATCAAGCCCTCTGAATATGTGACGCGTCAGGTGCGGGTTACGCCGCTCCACTTTGAAGATGCCGGTTGGGTTATGCGCAGTGTGGGTAAAGAGATATTGATGTTTAACACCGATTATCCACATCCCGAAGGTGGCAGCGATCCCTTTGGTGATTTTGAACGCAGCCTCAACGCGGTTGATGCGACCAAGGACGAGCTGGATCATTTCTACAGCAAAAATTTTGAGGATTTGATGGGGCTGTAGATTGCAGGCTTGGAGCCAACCCACTTACCGGTTGTTTCTCCCGCTGCGACGTTTATTCGTGAATGATGCTTAAGGAAAAACGCCTCCGTCTTGCTCCCAAGGAGCGACGCAACCAACTGCTCGATAGCGCGCGCGACATCATCCTGTCGCGCGGGTTCTCGTCGCTAACCATGGAAGCAGTGACGAAGGAAGCAGATGTCAGTAATCCGTTAATCTACAAATATTTTGATACGCGGCTGGCGCTGTTGCAAGAATTGCTCGGACGCGAACTGCTACGGTTTTATGGCGATATCAAATTGAAACTGGAAAAAGCCAAAACCTATGAAGATGTCGTCAGGATCGCAGTAACCTCCAATTTTGATGAAGGCGCCAACGGAAATATCGTTTCAATACTCCGCAGCCAGCCGGATATTGAAGCCTCGCTGCATCCTGCAAATATGAAAGACACGTTAGGTGTTGGCGAATTGCTGGTGGACCGCTTGATGGAATTCTATCCGGTCAGCCGCAGCCAGGCGGCGAAGATGACAATATTTGCTTCCGGCGTATCACAAGCGGCCGCAGCACAATGGCGGCTCCACGGCGGCAACCGCAAGAGGATGATTGCAGACGCTCTTCAGTTCATCCATTCCGGCATGAAGAGTTTCGTTTCACCCGACTGAATGGATGGCGACTAAGACGATGCGCTGGGCATAGCGCTGAAAGCTTGGCAACTGGCGCGCGATGAAACTTCCTTGTGCCAGCGATACAGGTTTTTCAGGCTTTCATCAGGCTTCAACCCCACCAATGCTGTCGCAAAATCCAAGCCCGTCAGCAATGTGATATCCGCCACCGTGAAGCGATCACCAGCAACATAAGCGGATGATGCAAATTCCTGATCGAGGCGTTTGTAGTAATGGTGGGTATTCTTGTCGCTTAACTCTTTAGCTTCGGGAACCTGTTTCACTATTCCCAGTTGCGCCACAATCGGACCGTTGACCCACGAGATTCCAATTTCCCGCCAATATTCAAATTCAATCTGTCGATTGCGTGCTTCAATATAGGCCAGTTCATAGGCATCGCGGCCAAACAGATTGGGCTCCGGTTCGACCGATTCCAGATAGCGACAAATTGCGACCGATTCCGGGATGCAGCGTCCGTCATCCAATTCGAGCACAGGAATTTTCCCGCTTGGGTTTTTCTCGAGAAATTCCGGTGTTTTATGTTCACGCTTCAACATAATGATCGGTACAAGCTCGAGACTAATGCCCTTTTCAGCGGCGAATATCTTAACCCTGCGCGGGTTCGGTGCGCCGTCCTGGTGGTATAATTTCATTGCTTGTTCCCGATCATATTAGCGGTTTCATTATTATAAATATTGTATAACATAACTTTGGGAGAAAATGGGCTGAAAATGAACGATATTCGTCAAAAACTGCCCTTAATGACAAAAATCGCTTTTGGCGTCGGCTCGATGGGGGAAATTGTCTTCCTCGGCATGTTCAACACGTTTATCTCGATTTACTATAATCAAGCTATCGGGCTTTCCAATTCCCTGATCGGCACGGCGATCATGCTCGCGATATTGGGTGATGCGATATCCGATCCTGTGGTCGGGATGATTTCGGATCGTTGGCGTTCACGGTGGGGACGGCGTCATCCGTTCCTATTCGCCGCTCCGATACCGCTGGCGATTTCATTATATTTCATTTTCAATCCCCCCGAAATGTTTACCGGGGGTTTAGCCGGTGATCCCGATCAAATGTGGCTATTTGTCTGGCTGATGAGCTGGACCATATTGGCCAGGCTATTTCTAACGCTCTACACCATACCTCATTTTGCACTCGGTGGAGAGCTCACCAAAGACGCCAATGACCGTTCAAAATTGTTCAGTATTAACTCGGTATTCGGATATGCTTCCGGCGCATTATTCGCGTTCACCGCTTGGGGATTTTTCTTTGCTGGAGAATCTGTGCTCGCTGATGGCACAGTGATCCCCAAACATCTGGACGCCTCGTCTTATGGCCCCGTTGTGATGACCGCGTGCAGCATCATACTCGTCTCGATTTTTCTTAGCGCGATTGGAACAAAAAACCGCATTCCCCATCTTAGCAAACCACCAATCGGCCAAGAGCGCCTCTCTCTGACAAGTTTCTATAAAGACCTCTTGGGAGCGCTGAAAAACCCGAACTATGCGTACATCATGGTGGGCTATTTTCTCCTCATGATCTCAGTCGGCATGAATGAGACTTTGCAGGTATTCGTATACACATATTTTTGGGAGCTCCAGACCGAGCAAATCAGATGGTTTGGATTGGCATCGGTTCCGGCAATTATATTGGGTGCGATTTTGTCACCGCTATTGATGAAAAAATTTGAACGAAGATTTGTTGTTATGGGCGGGCTATTTGCCCTCATTCTATTCGTTCAACTGCCAATTGATCTCAGATTGTTGGGGCTAATGCCCGCCAATGGTTCGGAAATGCTCATGCCATTGCTGGTCGCGAGTGTGATGTGTGCTGCACTTGGATTTGCAATCGGGCTGGTCGCGATCCTGTCAATGCTGGGTGATATTTCGGACCAGAACGAGCTGTTCACCGGATTGCGTCAGGAAGGCCTTATCTTTTCCGCGCGCGCCTTTTTTGCAAAGGCGTCAAATTCCGCTGGCCACTTCATTGCCGGGGTTAGTTTGGACCTGTTTATCATCTTGCCGTTCGAGGCTGTTCCGGGTGAAGTTGACAGTGATGTTGTCTGGCGATTGGGCGTGATGTCCGGACCGATCATGGCCTTTGCCGCGCTTTTTTCTTTGCTGTTTTATGCAAGATACCATCTGACACGAGCGGAACATGATCGCATCTTGGACGAACTAAGCGCAAGGCAAATGCAGAACAAAGCTGATGCAAAATCAGGCGTGCAGATACGAAATCAAGGAGACGGTTAATGCAAAGGAACCTGATGGCTTTTGCCTGCACGATGGCATTGGCAGTGACTGGATGCAGTGATGCAAAAAGTAGCGGAACCGTTGGTGAAAACGTCTCCGATTCAGAATATCCGACACAGGTGTTTTGGGGCGACACCCATCTCCACACCGACAATAGCGGTGATGCTTTTGGTTTTGGGAACCGACTTAACTCCGAAGCGGCGCTGCGATTTGCTCGCGGCGAAGAAGTGGTCGCGACCAAAGGCGCAAAAGCAAAACTGGCTCGACCGCTCGATTTTCTGGTGATCGCCGATCATGCCGGAGCAATGGGCGCAACAAAGGAAATTGCCGATACGCCACGTGCCGAATTGCTGGGTGATGAACTGCGCCTCAAATGGCATGACATGTTCAATGATGAGGATCCGGGTTCAAATGCAGGTCTTCGTGCTACCGCAGAAATTATCGATCGTGCCGGCAAAGGAACCTTGCCTGACGGGCTGCTCGACCCGGAAACGTCAAAAAGGCGAACAACTGGTCTGTGGGCCAAGCATGGCCAGATCGTTGAGCAATATAATGAACCGGGAAAATTTACGGCATTCATGGGTTTTGAATTTACGCCGGGCCCGGGCGGCGACAATTTGCACCGCGTGGTGATGTTCCGCGATGCTCCGGCAGAAATGGGCGACACTTTACCTTTTAGTGCATTTGGCAGACGGGATCCCGAAATGCTCTGGGCCTATATGGATGCGTATGAACAGAAAACCGGCGGCAAGGTGCTGGCCATTCCGCATAACAGTAATATTTCCGATGGCCGCATGTTCGCCATGAACAAGTTTGACGGCAGCCCGCTCGATGAAACCTATGTCAAAACGCGCGCAATGCGGGAGCCGATTGTTGAAGTCACGCAGATCAAGGGCGACAGCGAAGCGCATCCGTTTTTGTCCCCTAATGATGAATTTGCCAGCTTCGGCAATACCGGTTGGGATCGGTGCAACTTGATCTGCGCGAAGGACACGCCGCCGGAGACCTATGGCGGCTCCTATATACGCGAGGCCTTGAAACGCGGTCTCGAGCTGACCGTCAAATTTGGAACCAATCCCTTTCAACTGGGCATGATCGGGTCAACCGATAGCCACACATCCTTGGCCACGGCCGACGAAGATAATTTCTTCGGCAAACATAGCGGACTGGAATTCAACAACGCGAAGCGCGCCTCGACCGTATCGCTGCTAGGTGGACGCAAAGGCCGGATCGGCTGGCATTACCTGTCGAGCGGCTATGCTGCCGTCTGGGCGACCAGCAACACGCGCGAAGCCATTTTCGATGCTATGATGCGCCGCGAAGTATACGCAACCACAGGACCACGCATGCAATTGCGTTTCTTCGGCGGTTTTGATTTTGCTGAAGGTGATACTGGCGATCTCGTGAAGACCGGCTATGCAAAAGGTGTGCCGATGGGCGGCGAACTGGTTGATAAAAACGGCGGAGAAACCAAAGCACCAAGCTTCCTTGTTAGCGCGTTGATGGATCCGGACAACGCAAGCCTTGATCGCATCCAGATAATCAAAGGCTGGATTGATACAAAGGGTGAGACGCACGAAAAAGTTTATAATGTCAGCTGGAGCAACGCTGAAACACGAACCATGGACAGCGATGGAAAAGTGACACCTGCGTCGAATAATGTCGATCTAACCAATGGCACTTGGGACAATAGCAGCGGCGAACCTGAACTGACCACTTGGTGGCAGGACCCCGATTTCGATGCTGCGCAAAACGCGTTTTATTACGCCCGCGTTCTGGAAATCCCGACACCGACATGGCCGGTTTATGATGCACTAATACATAATATCGAGCTACCCGACGACGTGATCATGATACAACAGGAACGCGCTTACTCATCACCGATCTGGTATAGACCCAAGGCCTAAGTAAATTCTTCGAGGCGGCATTTTTTTGAGCTGCAGAGAGAAATTGAACGTCCGCTTTCGAGATTTAGCGCATACTTTGATAGCATTAATCCGTCTTTGGCTTGCGCGATCGCAATGCCACCAAGAGCCCGGCCATTGCCAATAGCGCGCCAGCCGCTGGCAGCGCAGTCCAGACATAGTCTTCAAACAGGGTCGACAATATCATCGCAACCACGGGAACCAGCACGCTGGAATAGGCTGCCTTGCCTGCACCAATTTCACGCAACAGCGAAAAATAGAGCGGGAAGGTAACCACCGAACCGACAATCGCGAGATAGACAATGCCACCAATATAAGCCGCTCGCATTTCGATGACCGGTGGCCCGACCGAGATCCATGACAGCAAGATGTTGATCGCCGCCCCCCAGAACATTGCCCATGCCAACAAGGTCAGGATCGGATCGTCTTTGAGTTTGGGCAGCGCTTGCATCACATTGGCTACCGACGCCGATAAAATACCGCCGACAGTCAGGGCGACTCCCAATAGAACATCGGCAAGCGTGGCTGGTGAGCTCTTGTACTCATGCCAGAAGAGCAGCGCGATTCCGGCTGCTGCTATGGCGGATCCGGCTATGAAAGCGCCATTAATCCGCTGACCCAGAAAGATCCGGCCTAATATGGCATTGGGCACCATCAGCAACGCAAACAGCACCGCGACCAGTCCGGAAGTGATGTAGAGTTCTGCATTATAAACAAAATTGAAGTTAAACGAGAATTGCGCAATGCCGATCAAGACAGCCCAAAACTGGCCTTTTGCGCCCAATCGGAAGGGCAATCGTTTGAAGCCCACCAGCACGAACATGGCCATTGATGCGATGACGAAGCGATAGCTGACCGACCAGCTTGGCGGGACGTCGGAAATCTGGTCCTTGATAACCAGCCAGGTCGAGCCCCAGATCAACGACACCAAAAGAAAAGGGAGTAATATGCGCGGTGTTAATAAGCTCGGTTCACCGCTTGGCTGTGCGTTCATAAGGCTCCGATAGCCTCTGCCAGCGGATGAATATCCTCCGCACTCTGGTTCCAGCTGGTGACGAGCCGCGCTTGCCCTTCGCCCCAATCATAAAAATCAAAACCGGCATTGCGGAGGGTTTCGGCTTCGCTGGCCGACAATTTGATGAAAATCTCATTGGCCTCAACCGGATAGATCAGCCGTTCGCGGGCTGCCTCGGCGATAATCTGCGCGCCCTGATTAGCTGCATGGGCATTGTCCAGCCACAGGTCACCGTCCAGCATCGCTAATATCTGCGCGGCGAGATAGCGGCCCTTGGACTGCAAATGGCCGGCACGCTTGCGGCGATAATGAGTTTCGCGGGCGAGGTCCTTGTCGAAGAAAACAAGCGCTTCTGCGCCCATGCCGCCATTTTTAACAAAGCCGAAGCTCAACACATCGACGCCTGCTTTCCATGTCACATCTGCCGGATGACAGTCCAAAGTCGCCACCGCATTGGCAAAGCGTGCGCCATCCATGTGCAAACCAAGACCGCGGCGTTTGCAAACTTCCGCGACCGCAGCGACCTCTTCCGGGCGATAGACAAGCCCATATTCCGACGCATTGGTGATCGATACAGCAGAGGCCTGCACCTGATGCACATCATCTCGGATCGCAGCGCACATGGTATCAATGGTGTCAGGTGAAAGCTTTGCGCCCGCACCGCCAGCAAGCATCAGTTTCGCCCCGCCCGTGTAAAAGCCGGGTGCCCCCGCTTCATCCTGCTCAATATGGGCTTCTTCATGACAGATCACACCCTGATGCGGCTGGCACAGTGCCGCTAAGGCCAGGGAATTGGCGGCGGTGCCGGTTGCGACCCACATCGCCTCGACATCCGTTCCGAACAGTTCGGAAAACGCGCCGCTCAATTGTGCGCTCAGAACATCGCCGTCATAAGCAGTGTCTTGATGATTGGCCTCAGCCAACGCGGCCATCACCTTGGGATGGACAGAGGCTGCATTGTCGGAGAAAAATCGCATGATATGGCCATGCTGCGAACCAGCCGCCGCGTCAAGATTATGATTTGCCAATCACATATTTGGCTAAAGCATTAGGCCTTTTTGCGTTGCTGATCTGCTGCAATCGGAACTTCCGCTGCGGGCAGGTATATCGTTTCAACCTTGGGAATCTGCGCTTGATTGGAACGCAAATCGGTATATTCTTCCAAGGCTTCTGCTTTTCCATATAGAAAACCCTGTACCTGGTCGCAGCCTTCCATCCGCAATTCGTCCACCTGATCTTCGCGCTCGACACCTTCTGCAGTCGTCGTCATGCCGAGATTTTGTGCGAGACTGATGACTGAACGAATAATCGCCCGGCAATCTTCACGCGTATCAATCTCACTCACAAAACAACGATCGATCTTGATCTTATCGAACGGGAAACTGCGCAGATAGTTCAGCGAGCTGTAGCCCGTACCAAAATCATCCAGCGAGATCCGGATTCCCAGATCGCGAAGCGTATGCAGAGTCCGGATATTCGCTTCACTGTCCTGCATCAATATGCTTTCGGTGATCTCCAGCTCCAAACGGCCTGGATCAACACCCGAATGAGCAAGGGCGCTGACGATTGTGGATACCAGGCTTGCACTACGCATCTGGGTTGGTGACAAGTTGATTGCCACAGTCAATTTCTCATCCCAGCTCGCAGCATCATCAAGTGCTTTGCGAATGACCCATTCGCCCAGTTGGACAATCATGCCGGTTTCTTCGGCCACAGCGATAAAATCATCTGGCATGACGACGCCGCGTTCCGGGTGTTCCCATCGCAGTAGTGCTTCATAACCGATTTTCTGTTGCGTCTTAAGATCTACAAGCGGTTGATAGTGCAAACGCATTTCATCGCGGCCTAGCGATGCTCGCAAATCCAGTTCCAAATTGCGCCGCGCCTCTGCCGCTACATCCATACCCTCTTCAAAAAAGGCAACTCTGTTCCGGCCTGCACCTTTTGCTGAGTAGAGCGCCAAATCAGCATATTTTAAGAGCTGATTTGCATCCTGCATATCGGAGGTCCATGCGGCCACGCCAACGCTGACACTGGAAACCACGTTATGATCATCGACCAAAAACGGTTTGCCAATTTGATCCACAATCGCTTCGGCAATATCGGCTTGAGATATGGCGCGCGCGCCTGTCAATAGCAGTGCGAACTCATCGCCACCAATACGGGCCAGTAAATCACCTGGCTTCGCCAAACTTTCGAGCCGGCGTGAAATCATCTGCAGCAGCTTGTCGCCAATGGGATGCCCCAATGTGTCGTTAATTGCCTTGAAATGATCGAGGTCGAAAAAGATCAACGAAATGTCATCATCTGGCTGCGCTCTGTGGATCGTACGGTTGAGCGTTTCCGTAAACAGACGCCGGTTAGGCAGATCTGTCAGGCCATCAAAATGAGCCATATAGCTTACTTTAGCTTCCGCATTTTTCTGCGCAGTAATATCCTCAATCACGCCTCTGAATGCGACGCTTCCAGCACCAGATACTTCTTCAGCAACCCGGGCGCTGATTGTCCACCATTGCTGATCCCCTCCAACATCAATGGAAACGGTCATATCCCGAAACGAACGGCCATTGGCAATATGATCAGCAAGTTGCGTACGATGTTCCTCATCTTCAATCAGTGATATCAGGTTCATCCCGTTCATGGCTTCTCGTGGTCGATTGGCCGCCTCTGCAAAACGTTCGCATACGTCGATCAGACAGCCATCGGCATCTACTGAAAACAGCCAGTTCGATGCTTGTTCTTCAAAATCGTTCAGCAACAATCTAACCGTTTCGGCTGATCGCTGAATTTCCTGCCCGGCGGTTAGCTGATTGGCGAAATTCTCGAATATATTGGCTCCATTGATATATAGAACCGATCCAAACATCGTCAGCAGCGCAATTGCGGCATAGCTCTCAATACCGCCAAGATATAGCAATCCCGTTGTTAGACCGACATACATGATAATGGTCCATGCACGCGACGCTTCCGGGATATGACGATAAGAGACCACTGCGGTACTCATTTTACCAGCGCCAATAATTGCTAGAAGCATCAGTTGGTTCGACGTCGCAACCGAAAGCAGGCAAGCCACTCCCGCACCCCACATTTGAGCATAGCCAGCTGCGTTAAATGTGATCCCTGCTTTCAATTTCAGCATCTCGGAGCGAGGTAAATCGGCAGTTCTGGAGCGCTTGGCCAAATGCAGGCGGCTGATGGAAAGATAAGCAAACATCGCATACCAAAGGACATGCATGGCAAGCGGCGCTTGATCAAAAAACAAAATCGACAAAATAGCCGCATTGACGAGGTTCGCGAACACCGTCACCCGAACAGACTTGCCATGTTCGGCAAGTTGCTCCCGCAATATCAAGTCCTGATCGGAGCGCCCCAGCTCCTCAGCTTTACTATTCATAGTCATTTAGTCCCCACATTGCGCGGGGTAGCGGGAAATCGTAAATATTTTACTATTTTCCCTATTTTACATAGCTTTACAGGAAAGTCGCTAGCGCTTCTTCGCTATTTTGAGTTTATCAGACTTGGCCCGTTTTTTAATCGACTCCTCGCTGCGAGTCAGCGCTTTGGATATTGCTTTCAGGGTCATGCCCTTTTTGGCAAAAGCATGCAGTTTCTGAATTTCTTCGCTGTTCCAAGGCTGTTTATGGCGTTCAAAATGTTCTTTCATTACAGCTCCATCCCCATAGCACGCAGCGCATCGGGCGCCTTTTTCTTGACCGGGAAAAATCCCTTGGTCGCCAGTGGCCAGATCGCTGCATCATATTCGCGCATCACCCAACGGACATTGTTGCCGCTAATTTCTTTGCCAATTGCATCTTTCAACGCACCAACCGGTAGCCACGGCGACAAGAGCCGCTCCAGCTTGGCTTTGGCCAAGACGTCCCTTAGTTTTTCGCCTTTGTTCCAAGTCACTGTATCACAGCTAAAATGATCCGCAGCGCGGACCAAAGCATCAGTGACTGCGCCGTTTGAAAATGCGCGGACCTTGTCCGAGACCCCTTTGGGGCTCTTTCCATCTGATCCGCTCACACCAATGATCAGGGACGGCTTCTGTGGCAATATAAGGCTCTCGGGATGACAATCGTCTTCATGAACCAATAGTGCGAAAGCCGCCGCTGCGGGCGGTGCAGGTGGTATTTTGAGCGGTCGTAATTTGTAATTCTTATCTTCTTCCAGCGGAACCGTTTCCGCGGCCAAACCTACCGGCGTGAACCGGCCATCCGTGAATTGCGTAATATTCTCTTTGGTCGCGAGATAGGTTTTACCCTTGGTATGCAATCCGCCAACCCAGCGCCATGATAGCGTGTTGGATGCGGGATCACCATCGATCAAGTGTTGTAAGAAGAAGTCTGCGCCCAATTCCCAAGGCAGTTTGAGGGTAAACATCCAGATGCTGGCAAACCACATGCGGGCATGGTTATGAAGATAGCCAGTCTCGACAAGTTCCTTGGCCCAATGATCAAAGGCATCAATACCAGTCCGACCCTCGGTTGCTTGCTCATAGATTTTGCGCAAACCGCCCTGTGCTTTGAGTTTTTTGAATTTGGCATCCCGGTTTGTGACATAGTCAGCCCAAACTTCCGGGCGTTGCTCCAGCCAGCCTTTAAAATATCCACGCCACAGCACTTCCGCGATGAATTTATCTGCGCCTTGCGCACCATGGGCTTTTACCGCCGCAGTGATCAATTCCTGTTCGGTGAGCAGCTTCGACCGGATATAGGGTGATAGCCGTGAAACATTGTCGCGCCATCCATCCTGTTCGGTATCAGCGTTCGGCCCATAATCAAAATTGCGCTTATGCGCGTAATTGTGGCCCATATTCGCGGTAAAATCTGCCAGCCGGGATAAAGCGGCGGCTCTTGTGGATTGGGGATGTGTCATTGCTGCCCTATCGCAGCAATGATAGTCGTTGCCAACTGTGCAGATCAGACGGCTCCGGTGCGATAACAGCGTTCAGGCTTGCCAGCAGTCCGCCGCATGATCATCGACCATGCCGATTGCTTGCATATAGGCATAGATGATCGTGCTACCAACGAAACTCATCCCCCGCTTTTTCAGGTTTTTGGAGATCGCATCACTGATGGGGGACGTCGCCAGCATTTCCGACATATCCTTGGGCCGGTTCACAATGGGCGTACCGTCTACATGAGCCCAAAGCCAGCTATCAAACGTTCCAAATTCCTTCTGCATATCGAGAAAAACCAGGGCGTTTTTGCGCGTGGAATAGATTTTCAGCTTGTTGCGGATGATCCCTTCATCTTCCCGCAAAACTTCCAGCTCGTCGTCGGTCATGGCCGCTACGCGCGCGATATCAAAACCATGAAAGGCGCGGCGATAGCCGTCCCGCTTCCGAAGCACGGTTTCCCAACTCAGTCCGGCCTGTGCGCCTTCTAATATCAGGTTTTCGAACAGTTTTTGATCATCATGTTCTGGAATGCCCCATTCCTCATCATGATAGACGCCGTAAAATTCCTTGCCCGCTTGTCCGCCGAAGCAGCGACGTTTTCCATCTGTACCTATTACTGTCATGGGACCGGTTTATGATCACCTCGCGACTTTTGGAAGCCCCAATGAGTGCCCTATTCAGCAGGCTGAATTTCGGGTTCTGCTTTATCCGGCGACGGCCACCAGCCGACTTTCACTTTGGCCCAATTGATCGCGCGCGGGATTGGGGCGTTACGGTCCATCCACTCTGCATATTCCTTATAAGCAGGATCGTTCAGCAGGTGCTTTTCCTCGGTCTTCGCACGCCAATAATAAACACTGCTAACCGCTGCGATAATGACTGTATTGCGCACCATGTCGGTGAAGCTGCCAGATGTGACCAGAAATGGCATGGTTGCCAGCCACCAATATAGGTTCTTGGCAACATAAGCGGGATGTTTCGTGAATCGATAGGGGCCATGGGTCAATATTCCGCGATGCGTAAGGTTCGAGAATCGCAAACCAAAGGCAACCGTAGCCCAGGCATAGATGGCCGTCAGGATAACCAATATTCCGCCCCAAATGGCCAAAATAACATCATATCCCTCTAACCAGTAAGCCCAGTCAGCCGTATTGACATGATAGTTAAGCGGACCATCCATCAGGATGAAAGGTGGATAGCATATCAGCGCTGCGACCCAGCCGGCCAAATAAGGATTAGCGGTGCGGATATGGGCATCAAGCGGCTTCATGGTCAGCAAATAACCAACGGTAGCGAACTGTACATCGACGACAAACATCGCGATAATCAGCCAATGGGCGATGGCCACAGGATTATTGATAACTTGCGATATGTCGAGGCGGACAATGTCACCAAAACCGCCTGGGACGATTGAAATCATGAAGGCGAGGAAAAACCCCTTCACCGCCCATGCCCGTAAATGATGATAAATTTGCTCACGGTCATATTCACCGCGCGCGCCCATCAGAAATTGCCCGAAATGCCAAGCACCGTCACGCGGCTCAACAAACCGGCGGTCCATCCACATTACATAGGGGATGGATAGCCCCAGCACGAAGGGTGCGGCGGTCTCCATCATTGCCATCGAAAACTGATACTGGCCGGTCCAATACCAACGACCAACGCAATATATCAGAGCAATAATTGCCCATGTTGCCCAAAGACCGGCAAGTTTGGCGACGCTAACATCAAATGTCTGCTTGAGCGATTTAGGGTTTTTCCAGTCAATGCCCGTAGAGGCGCGCAGATGCACTTTGTCATAGAGCAGCGACCAAATCACCATCGGTACGCCGCAAGCCGCGCAAGCAACCAGAGCAGAATAAGGCCCGTCCATCCCATATTGCCGCGCAATCAAGATCCACGACAGCAATCCCATCAGGCCCGCTACACCCACACCGCTGGACACCGCAGATGGCGGGCGCGGATCGCTGGTATCTGATTTTCGCGCGAACATAGTGCTGCGCTTTAACCAGAAATGGTAAGTAACCCGTGAACATCAGTTTTCAGGCCCGAATATTCTATGAATTATCTGATTAATCCGTTATATTTTTGGACAAATTGGCAATTAGCATCTTATTCTATCACCCCGTAACTTATTGGACCGCCCTGGAAAATGATCATAGGAAAACAAATGAGAAATCTCACTCTTGCTACCGGATTATCAATCGTCCTTCTCGCATGCAGTAATGGCGACGACGCGCAGGCCACACAAGCTGGCGGAGAAGAGGCACAGCCTCTTGCAGATATCTCACCCGTCGATCGCAAACCTTTTGAAAAAACTGAAGTCACCAGTTTCGATGAACCATGGGCCATGACCTTCCTGCCCGACGGCCGGATGCTGGTTACCGAGAAAAAGGGCAAATTGTTCCTGGTTGATCAAAGAGGCGAGAAAACGCCGATATTTAACATCCCGGAAGTGGATTATGGCGGGCAAGGCGGATTTGGTGATGTCGTACTATCCCCCGATTTCGCGACCAGCGGGCGCATCTACCTGAGTTGGGTTGAAGCGGGGGAAGATGATACAAGAGGCGCTGTTGTAGCACATGCGGATCTGTCTTTGGCCCCGAATGAACCAGGTGTAGAAGCCGAAGCGCCAGCGCTTTCCAATCTTACGACGATCTGGACCCAAAACCCGAAAGTGACTGGCCGTGGGCACTATTCCCATCGCATCGTATTCTCACCCGATGGCAAATATCTGTTCATCGGATCCGGCGAACGTCAGAAATTTGATCCGTCACAGGATATGACCGGGAATCTTGGCAAGATCGTTCGGCTCTATCCAGATGGTAGTGTTCCGGAAGATAACCCATTTGTTGGTCAGGAAAATGTGCTGCCGGAAATCTGGTCTCTCGGACACCGCAATATCCTTGGTATGGCATTCGATAGCGAAAGCAGGCTTTGGAACCAGGAAATGGGTCCGAAAGACGGAGACGAGCTCAATCTCGTTCAGCCGAAAGCCAACTATGGCTATCCGATTGTTTCCGAAGGCGATCATTATGATGGCAAGAAAATTCCGAACCACGATACGCGCCCCGAATTCGCGGCCCCGAAAGTGGCCTGGGTCCCGACCATCGCGCCATCTGGAATGATCATTTACTCTGATGACCTCTTCCCCGCATGGAAAGGCAGCGCCTTTATCGGCGGTCTAGCTAGCGAAGCGATTATTCGCGTGTCCTTTGATGGCGAGACCGCACAAGAAGCGGAACGCTACGCTATGGAACGGCGCATCCGTGAAGTCGAACAGGGACCAGAAGGTGCCCTATGGGTGCTGGAAGATGGCGAAGGCGGCAGGCTGCTGAAGCTCACACCGCCAAAATAGCACCAGTTCAAGAAGCGGTTGTTGTTGTTCCTGACAAATCACTCAGGAACTGACGCACACGCTTGGCGTTGGCACCAAGATCATGAACACCAACCCGGGACACCGACCGCATGTCGATAATGCTAGCTTGGCCGTTTTCTGCGGCGCGGGCACGAATGACCACGTCATCTTTAAAACGGAAAAGGGAAATCGTGGCTGTGGCTTCCAAATGACCGGATGCGGGGTCGACATTGGCGACCTCCCATCCACGATCTTCCGCCAATCGCTTCGCTTTCTCGATAACTTCGGCAACTGGTTGGTCGATACGAACGGAACGAATATCCGAATAAGCATCCTGATGCAGGGTGGCCCACCGTTGACGCGGGTTCATGCCGCGCATTGCACTGTCGTCGGCACCCGGGATATTGTCCCAATTGTCTGCCCGCAAGGATAGGGCCGAAAATTGCGGCGGATCAGCCAGATCGGTGGTGATATCATGAATGGCCGGAAGCGATGCAATGGTCATCGCATAGCTTGCCAGATAGCCAACAAAACCAAGCGAAACTATCGCTCCTATACCGAGCAGCGGCCAACGTGTCTTACGCTCTTTACGGCGGTCCAATATGATCCCGACTATGGCAATGATCAAAGCAATCAAAGCCACCAGCCCGGTCCAGGGCAAAGCCGAAAGGCCGGCCTGCCAGCCCCAAAGGCCTATGCCTGCACCAAAGGCGGATCCAAAAAATACAATGACTGCAGCAGCGGCTAAAACCAGGACGGTCCAGCCTTTCGGATCGTTGCGCAGCGAAGCCAGCCGACCGGCCTTGATTGTTACATTGCCCTCGGCAACCGGATCGGTCCCATTGTCTTGATTATCCACCCAGCAAACTCCTGTATAAAGTCAGTCTTTTAGACCGCCCTTTACGATCTTGCAATCATCCCGGCACCGGCTTGTTTTCCGCTCCGCATTCTGCTGCTCGACACTGCCGAATAATGCGGTTAGATGCGCACGCTGCAACAACGAATATACCGAATATCGGGAACAATAAATTGACCACCATCATTCCTCTTGCCGAAATCGATCCCGCACTGGTCGAGGATCTGCTCGATGCTGCTTTTGGCAAGCTGCGTAGCCAGCGCACGGCCTACAAAGTGCGCGATGGCATGGACATGCTGGAAGGATTGAGTGTTGCGGCCGTGAATATGGCGGAGAATGAGCTACTTGGTTCGCTACAATGCTGGCCAGTTGCGCTCACCGATGACGCGGGCAAAATGCACCCGATGATCATGGTCGGCCCGGTGGCGGTCTATCCCGATTGTCAGGGAGAAGGCATTGGTCAGGCGCTGATGACCGGTTTGCTCAAAGAACTGCAACAGGATGAAAGCCTGCCGCTCGTCATGATCGGTGACCCGGCCTATTATGACCGCTTCTTCGGCTTCTCGCCTGAGCGGACGGGCGGATGGAGTCTACCCGGACCATGGGATCCGGAGCGGCTGCTCGTGCGCGCACCTAAAGAAGCAGCGCTGCCTGAAAAAGGCAAACTGGGGCCGTGGATCCGTCCTGCAACTAACTGAACCCGTTTACAAAAGCGACCTGCCGCAATAGGCCATAGCCATGCCCTATGCTCCACCTCCTGAACTGGCCTCGCTGTCCCTTTCCGAAATTGCGGAACTGGCTGAGGCCCAGAAATTACCGCCAGTGGACGAGTGGCGGCCAGAGGAAACCGGCGACAGCGAAATGCGGATCAACGCCGATGGCAGTTGGCTTCATCAGGGCTCCCCAATCAACCGGCCGGCGATGGTGCGCGCCTTTTCAACTTTGTTGCGGCGCGAAGCAGATGGCAGCTTTGCACTAGTCACGCCCTATCAAAAACTCAGCATCGCAGTGGAAGACGCGCCATTCATCGCCGTTCAGATGGAAAGCGAAGGGCAGGGCAAAGACCGCAAAATGGCCTTTCGGCTCAACACCGACCATCTGGTCGTTGCCGATACCGAACATCCCATCCGCTTTCCAACTACCACGAAAGCGCCTCAACCTTATGTGTTGGTGCGCGGCGGACTGGAAGCGGTATTGGCGCGGCCAGTATATTATGAACTGGCGGAATATGTGCTGGAGGATGATCTCGATCCCTTTGGCCTTTGGAGCCATGGTGCTTTTTTCCCAATTGATCGGCCAGCATGACCAGTCCTCTCAACCTCAGAACCAAGCTTTCGCACGCGCTGCGCAGCGGCCATGCCAATGACCTTGACCATGCACTGTCCGATGAACGTGATTTTATCAAAGACTTGAATAGCCTTCGGAGTGCGGCCGTATTGATCGCGATTACCGATCGCCCCAACCCGGGAGTCATATTGGTCCAGCGCCCCGATCATATGCGCAATCACCCCGGGCAGGTCGCCTTTCCCGGCGGCAAAATTGATCCAGAGGATAAAGACGCCGTCCACGCAGCCCTGCGGGAAGCCGAAGAGGAAGTGCAGCTAGATCCGACGGCGGTGGATATTATCGGACCAACTGACCGCTATCATTCGGGCAGCGGCTATAATATCCAGCCCATTATCGGCGTGATCCCACCGGACCTACCGCTGGTTCCCTGTCCGGAAGAAGTGGACGACTGGTTCGAAGCCCCGCTAGACTTTGTCCTCAACCCGCGAAATCAGAATACCCATGTCGGAGAATGGCGCGGCAACCGCCGCCAATATTACCAAATTAACTGGCAAAATCGTCGAATATGGGGAATTACTGCAGGGATTTTGGTCAATCTATCAAAGCGGTTGGATTGGTTATCATGAAGCTACCGAAAGCCCCTTGGAATCAACAGCAGTCGTTGAAAGACTTGATTGCAGTGCTTGATGGTGACCAAGGAGCGACCCGCTTTGTCGGCGGTGCGGTAAGGGACACATTACTGTCGATCCCCGCAAAGGATATTGATCTCGCAACGACATTAAAACCTGATGCCGTAATCACACGGCTCAAAGACGCAAATATTAATGCCATTCCCACCGGTATTGAACATGGCACGGTAACGGCGGTGACCGAAGATGGCCCCGTGGAAATCACTACCTTGCGCCGCGATGTCTCGACCGACGGGCGAAGAGCAACGGTTGCATTTAGTGACGACTGGAAAGAGGATGCGGCACGCCGGGATTTTACCATCAATGCGCTGTTTGCTGATCCGGACACTCTGGAGATATACGACTATTTCGGCGGATTGGCCGATCTGGAAAAGCATCATATCCGCTTTATCGGGTCTGCTGAACAAAGGATCGCCGAAGACCATTTACGGATCATGCGCTATTTCCGCTTTCTCGCGCGGTTCGGACAACATGATGTCGATCAGGAGACATTCGATGCCTGCCGGAAAGCTGCGCGGGAGCTAGCCAAATTATCACGCGAACGCGTAGCGGACGAGTTGATGAAATTACTCAGCGCGGCCGACCCCGTCTATGCCGTTCAAGAAATGGTCGAAGCAGATGTTTTTGCAAATATTGTCGCTGAGATTGATCCTGATGCAGGCTCCCAATTGGCCGTGCTAATTTTGCGAGAGGAAGCCCACGATATTCCGCCCGATCCGGTACGACGTCTGGTCGGCCTGCTCCCGAAAGATACGGACATAACGGCACAGATCGTCACCAGCCTAAAATTCTCTAAGAAATTGCGCCGCGCGGTGGCTGACCGGTTGTCGGCATTGGAACCCTCTGTTTCGGATATCCCAGCTATCGCCTACTATCATGGTGCAGATGCTGCGCGGGACATTGCCTTGCTGTTTGCAGCAGATCATGATCTCGATGCCAGCCTTGCTATATTGAAAGACTGGTCAAAGCCGGTACTCCCAATGACCGGCGGTGATTTGATAGCTATGGGCCTCAAACCTGGACCGATTGTCGCGGAGAGCTTGAAGGCCGTCGAAGCCGCATGGATTAACGAACAATTTCCCGATGAAGACCGGGTACGCACGCTTGCCAGAGACATTATCAAGGGTCACTAGCCCCAACGCCGATTATAAAAGGACAAAATTATGAAGATCAACAAAGACATGGTCAGCTTTATTACTGGCGGAGCGGCGGGTATTGGATTTGCCATTGCGGGTGCGCTGGCGGCACGCGGCGTCAAGATCATGTTGGCGGATATCAATCAGGACAAGTTGGACGAGGCCGCCGCCGCTCTGACGGCAACCGGCGCAGAGGTTGGGACTGTCCTTTGCGACGTAGCGGATGAAGCACAGATGCGTGCGGCCGCTCAGGCAACGATTGACCGGTTTGGCAAGGTCCATATCGTCGTCAATAATGCCGGTGTCGCGATAGGCGGCAGGCCCGGCGAAATTGATATGAAGGATTGGCGCTGGATCGTCGATATCAACCTGATCGGCGTTGCTCTTGGCGTGGAAATCTTCACGCCGTTGATCCAAAGCCATGGGGAAGGCGGCTATTTTATCAACACGGCATCCATGGCCGGTCATGGAGCAGCGCCCGGAATGGCACCCTATAACGCGACGAAATTCGCCGTTGTCGGCTATTCGGAAGGATTGAAGCAAGAACTCGCGCCCAGCAATATCGGTGTGAGCATCTTGTGTCCGGCATGGGTCAAAACCAATATTCACCGCAGCGCCTTTGACAAACCAACTGGCGGAAGAGACGAAAGTGATCCACAATTCCAAACCATGGCCGCCGTTATCGACAGCGGGCTCGATCCCGCCGATGTGGCGGAATGGACTGCACAATGTGTAGAGGCGGATAGGCTCTATATTTTCTCCCATCCCGAATTTGCAGGGGCAATTGACCAGCGTTATGCGATGATCAAGGCCGACTATGATGCTTGCTCTGATTTTCCGGCTTTTCAGAAAAAGGATGCAGGTTGAGGCCACTAAACTAGTTTCAGGAGAGAGGCTCAGATCATGGAATTCATTGCGATTGTTATTACCGCAGTAGCGGCAAGCCAGCCAATTGGATCAGATGCGGCGACGCTAGCGGCCATTGATTCAACCTGTCACGACTATATTGACGGCCAGCTTGAAGGAGACCCTGATCGCGTCGCACGATCGCTGCACCCTGATCTCGCCAAACGTGCAGTCGTTGGAGACCAGCAGTACGAAAGCTTCGGGCTGCGGCGAATGAGCAAAGAAGAGCTTGTTTCCCTCACCAAGCGCGGTGCTCTGAAAACGCCTGCCGATAAATGGGATCGCACTTGCAAAATCCTCGATGTGACCGGCAACGCTGCCTCGGTTCGGCTCGAAACACCTTGGTTTGTCGATTATTTCCACATGGGTAATTTTGACGGGAAATGGCTCATTGTTAATGCGTTATGGTATATGAAAAAATGACTGGATAGCGGCAAAGAAAAAGAGCTTCCCGCACAGGCGGGAAGCTCTTGTTAATTTCATACTCGTCACCCCGCAACGCGAGGCTGCAGGAATTAGGCTAGAGCTGGTGTTGCTTTTACCGACTTGCGGTTACGCCGTAGCGCGCCTCCAACCAGTCCGAAACCAAAAATCATCATCGCCCAGGTCGCCGGCTCAGGAACAGGAGCGCCGATTTCCAGTGACACATTGTCAAGCAAAGGCCCAACATTGTCTGAACTGCTGGAACCAAAGTTGAAGTTTAATGAACCGGCTGATCCGGCCGTGAAAAATATCGACCGGGTGAAGAACGGTGCATCAAAAGCAACAGACGAGCTCGTTGTTATATTCGTGGTGCTGGTTGATGGTATCACGACATTGTCTGAACCACTAAAATTGAAGCCATAGTCGTTAAGCAATGTCGCGGCACCGAATGTGAAACCAGCAGAAAAATTGTCGCTACCGGAACTCCGTTGACTGCCACCAATGTCAAACGTCAGCCGGACAAAATCGCCTGTATTAAACGCAAAGCTATCGAGGCTAGTAAGCGTACCTGGACCTGGTGAGCCATCCAAATCGACGCAAGAACCGGAACAAGCGATCGAGAAATCACCATCTGCAACTAGGTCGGTTCTGCCAGCTCCGGTTGATGCAAAATTCGCATAACCGGTGTAGTTGAGTGCAGTTGCACCGCCATTTTCACTGTCGAAATTGTCTGAAAAGACAACGCCAGCAAAGGCTGGTGAAGTCGTCATCGCCGTCAAAGCGACTGCTGCTAGAAACTTACGCATTATATGCCCTTTCGCCAGAAAAGCTGGCGTTACACGTTAAAACATAACGAAATCGAATCGAGCGCGACCCCTCACGACCATCCGTTATTGCTTCAATGGCCGGGAAAACCGTGAAAAGTCAAACTTTTGGCAAGGATTTGTTAACCTTTTACACTTTTGTGCCAAAGTGAGACTTTGCGTTACACGTCAGTCAAACTTACCCGTCTTCGGAAAACCCGTTGGCGGCAGTCTTCCCGCGGCCCCGCGTGCAACCCGCCACATGGTCAGATCATGCTCGGTCCGCGTCCGGCCGGTGTCGCCTCCCATTGCCCAGCTTAGGCCTTCTTCAAGTTTGAAAACCGTCGCGTCTGACAGGCCGCCATCTTTATAGCGTTGCAGCATGACGCCCTGCCCCTTGGCCATCTCCGGCATTTCGGACAGTGCGAATACTACTAGCTTGCGGTTCTCTCCAATGGCGGCGACATGGTCTGCACCTTCTGACACGGGGCGGACGACCAGTAATTTCGCGTCGCCTTTCAGGTTCACGACCTGGCGGCCCTTTTTGGTTTCGGCAACTACATCGGCAATATTCGTGACAAAGCCACGCCCCCATGTTGAGGCAATCAGCAATTTCGCTTTCATGTCCGCAACCATCATCGCCTTAGGTTCCGCACCGGGATCCATGTCTACCATTGAGGCGACGGGTTCCCCAAAACCGCGGGCACCCGGTAATTTATCGGCGCCCAACGTATAGAAACGACCATTGTCACAGCACATGAGCAGCTTGTCGGTCGTCTGAGCGTGGAAGGCGAATTTCGGACCGTCCCCCTCCTTGAACTTGAAGCTATCCGGAGCGCTGAGATCGGCATGACCTTTCATCGCCTTGATCCAGCCGCGCTGGGACATGATCACAGTGACCGGTTCTTTCTCGATAAAGGCTTCGAGCGAAATTTCCCGGGCTGGCGCTGCTTCTTCCAGCATCGTCCGACGTGCGCCTAGGTCCGTATCCTCGGCATATAATTTGCGCATCGCCGCCAAGTCTTTTTTAAGCCTTGTCTTCTGCCGAGCAGGGCTTTCGATCAGTTTTGCCAATCCCTCGCGCTCTTCGAGCAGCTTGTCCCGCTCGGTCCGCAACTCCATTTCTTCAAGCTTGCGCAGTGACCGCAGCCGCATGTTGAGGATCGCCTCTGCCTGACGGTCGGTAAGCTTAAACTCCTCCATCAGCATCGGTTTTGGTTCGTCATTATTACGGATAATCTCGATCACACGGTCGAGATTGAGATAGGCAATAATATAGCCTTCGAGCAGCTCCAGCCGCGCATCAATCTTGTCCATGCGGTGTTGGGACCGGCGCACCAGCACTTCAATTTGATGGACGATCCAATGTTGCAGAACTTCGGTAATACCCATGACTTTGGGCGTGCGGTCCTTGTCGAGCACATTCATGTTCAGCGAGAAACGGTTTTCCAGATCGCTCATCCGGTATAGCGCGTTCATAAGGTCATCGGGATCGACCGCGCGGCTTTTGGGTTCCAGCACAATGCGAACCTGTTCGTCAGATTCATCACGGATGTCGGCAAGAATGGGTAGCTTCTTATCGGCGATAATCTGGGCAATCTGTTCAATCAGCTTGCCCTTTTGCACCTGATAAGGAATTTCGGTGACGACAATCTGCCAAGCCCCGCGCCCTTCGGCATCTTCCTTTTCCCACTTGGCACGTACGCGCATTGCGCCGCGACCGCTTTCATAAGCGGCATCGATGACTGATTTCGGGTCAACCAGCGTACCGCCCGTGGCAAGGTCAGGCCCTTTGATGATCTCCATTATCTCGGCATGCTCGGCCTTGGGTTTTTCGATCAGCAAGGTTGCGGCATCGATAATCTCGTGGACATTATGGGATGGGATACTGGTCGCCATACCCACAGCAATACCGCTGGCACCATTGGCAAGCAGATTGGGGAACAGGCCGGGCATGACTTCCGGTTCCTCATCTTCACCATTATAAGTGGGCTTGAAATCAACAGTGCCTTCGTCGAGGCCGTGCATCAATTCAATCGCTGTGCGAGTCAGCCGTGCCTCGGTATACCGATAGGCAGCGGCATTATCGCCGTCGATATTGCCGAAATTCCCCTGCCCATCAACGAGCGGATAGCGCATCGCAAAACTCTGCGCGAGACGGACCATGGCGTCATAGACCGACTGATCCCCATGCGGGTGATATTTACCGATGACATCGCCGACAACACGGGCGCATTTCTTATAACCTTGCGCCGGATCCAGTTTCAGCAAGCGCATCGCCCATAGAAGCCGCCGATGCACAGGTTTCAGGCCATCGCGCAAATCCGGCAAAGACCGCGCAGTAATCGTAGACATCGCATAAATCAGGTAGCGTTCGGACAAGGCCGAATCAAAGGGCGCATCGACTATCGCGTCAAATTCATCTTCTGGTGCCGCTTCGGGCGGATCGGTTACATCACTCATGGGATGAGCGATAGCAGGGTGGATTCATGCTGTGTAGTGGGAAGTTTGAGCAATGGAAGATTATCAGCTAACGATGACGCATGATCCGACTCGACTCCCCCCTACTTGTTGTCGCCCTGTTCAGTATAACACCTTTGTCTGGAGCGCAGGCCGCCTCCCCTTGGCATCTCGCATTGGCACATGATCGAGACGGCAATATACAGGCAGGGAACCACGAGTCATTGATTTCTGGAATCCGCAGTGGCTGTCAGGTTCGTGTGGCTTGGGGTACAAAACGTGCGGCCGATCCCAGCCGGACCATTGAACATAGTGCCACGCCGGTCTGGATATCCATCCGAAACGGTAAAGAGGTCGAGGTCCAACTTTCGGACTTTGTTATCAATCTGGCTGTGCTTGGCGAGCCGGCCGCCGATCATCCTCGCCGCGAACGCTTTGGAGGAACGGATAAAGCGGTCAACTGGCGCGCCAATCTGAAGACAGACGGCAGCTTCGATGCCGTTTGGTACGACATGGCCACAGGTAAATTTATTACTCGTGTCCCTCAGCGCCATCAGATGAAGTGGTTTACTGATTGCAAACCAGACTCTTCGGAACCGCTATTCCCAAGCGCAAACTAACCCAACCATTCCTTGGGCAATTGAACGCCATCGCGCTCATTGTCCCAAATCATCGCCATGATCCACCAACGGCCAGAACGATTGGGCGCATCATTCCATAAATGCACCATGTTCACCCCGCGAAACTGGATTTCCGGATGATCCGGCGTCTCGCGTGCTTCATAGGTCGAATAGACATGGGCAATCTGTCCGAAAACATCCGTCTTGCGGCCAATTTCTATCTCGTAAAAGGAACGACCTTCTAGCAACGGGACGGTCGCTTCGACAAATTCATCATAGGTGAAGGGAAAGATAACCGGCTTACCATCAACGATACGTGTGCGATTGATGAGCGCCCGTGGATGATAAATTTCGCGATCTCGCTCCCAATCCTGACTGCCGGGTGGCCCTGAGATACAGTCATATAGCGTTTCCATGACTTCATCGATGGTGGCATATTTGGTCATGAATAAGATCCCGGGAAGCAATTTTCTTCCATTTAGCCTAAAGAAAAATTTGAGCTACATCAGGCGGAAAATCGGGAATGCTATCGTTTCATCGTATATAAGCAACGCTTTGTCGTTGACGATGTAACATTATCTCATTAATCCTAATCCTCCCCCAATGAGGAGAGGAAGAAAAAATGCGTAAGATTTTTACCAGAGTTTCGATTATTTCCCTGACATTTTCGTTGATGCTTTCTGGCTGCGGACAGGCACCGGCAGATGATGAGGTGGCCGCCCGAGATAGCGACGCCGCTGCTGCATCCGAGGTCGTATCAAATACAGTTGCAGTGCGAGAATCAGAACAATCTACACGAGAAGAAATCGCGCCTATCATACGTCCCGATATTGTGCCTCAACGGCCCGTTGCAACACCCAATGCGATGCCTGAACCTCTTCGTTCCAAGGATCCGGTAGGTCGCGCATCCATGCCAGAATTTACTTATACATATGATTATAAGTTCGAGGTGCCCGATACCGATCTTGGCCGAGTCCAAGATGCCCATGTCGCAGCCTGTGATGCAATGGGCGCGCAGCAGTGTCGCCTTGCAAATTTCCGGCAGGAAATGAACGGTATAGCTGGCGCCGTCGCTTCGCTGGAACTATATGTTGCCACAGACAAAGTGCGGATATTGGCGGATCAAATGACCGGCATTACCCGCGACTTTGGCGGAGAACGGGTCGAGGCCAATATTATCGGCACAGACACAACCCGCCAGCTTGAACAAGCCGAATTGCAAGTGAAGAACACTCTTGCCGAAAAAGAACGGCTGCAAGCGATCATCGATGATCGCCGCTCAACCCGTGCAGAAAAACGAGCTGCGGCTCAACAGCTGGCCACGCTGGCGCCGCGCATCAATGCTAACCAGCAGAGATTGGACAATGTTGCCAGCCAGCTCGGTTACACAAAGCTCAGCATTAGTTATGTCGGCCTTTCGACCTTCGGACCATGGTTGCCTTATTTGCTCGCCTTGCTGATGCTCGCTGTGATTGGTGTTGGCGTTTATCGTTCGCAACGCAACAAAATGCGGTTCGATCCAGTGCCCGCATAATTGTTCAAGTTACCCGGCCGCTTGGCAATCGTGGCTGGCGGTCGGGTTAATTGATCTCTATCATCTCGTCCCGACTGGGAGAAAATTATCATGACAAGAAGTTTGTTCATTACCGCAGCTATTCTCAGCCTGGCCGCCTGCGCCGATGGGTCGCAAAATATGGCGTCCTATGATATGGTCGAAACGGATATCGCTGGCGTTGAGGCGGAGGCTCCCGCTTTGATGTCGCGCAAACAAACAGCGGACGGCAATAGCACTGCGACAGAAATACCGATCAGCCAACCTCAAATTGCCTATAGCTATGACTACGGATTCCGACTCCCTTCATCCGAAATTCCAACAGCCCAACAACAGCATGTCACCCTATGCAACCAGATGCCCGCCAATGGTTGCCGCGTTCTCAACATGTCGAATAGCGGCAGCGAAGGGGATTACGCCACAGGCCGCCTGCACCTCGAAGTTGCAGCACCCAAGGCCCGCGCATTTGGTGAACAATTGGCCGAGGCTGTGGATCAAAGCGGTGGCAGTCAGATCGCAGCCTCCATCACCGGCGAAGATCTCTCCAAGAAAATTGTCGATACCGAGGCGCGCCTGCGCAGCCGGGTATTGCTATCCCAACGCCTCACCGAATTGCTCCGAACCCGCAAAGGCACCGTTGCTGAACTGGTCGAAGCGGAACGCGCCGTTACGACCGTAAATGAAGAAATTGACCAAGCCCGCAGCTGGCTTAAAGAAATGCGCGGCCGTGTCGCCTATAGTACAGTCATGGTGAACTATCAGTCGGGCGTGCCGGGTTCCGGCGGCTTTACCCGTCCGATCCGCGAAGCCTTTGGCGGCATTGCTTCCACTTTGGGATATTCTGTTGGCGCAGCAATTACCTTTATCGCTGTTACGCTGCCCTGGATATTGCTGCTGGCTCTCGCAATTTATCTGCGCCGCCGGTTCAAAAGCGCAGATCGCAGCTTCTGGGGGCGAAAAATCGAGCCTTCCGCACCAACAGAGGATTGATTGCACCACCTCATGGTTTGGCTTATAGAGAGAAATCATTGCCCCGATTGGTCCGGATCCGTTTGATTCGCACAATCGGGGCTTGGTTTTTGATGCTTCTTCCTGTGAGTAGGAACCCAATATGTCCCGTCGTCGCCAAATCTATGAAGGCAAGGCCAAAATCCTTTATGAAGGACCAGAGCCTGGCACGATCATTCAATATTTCAAGGATGATGCGACCGCTTTTAACGCAGAGAAAAAGGGTACGATCAACGGCAAGGGCGTGATCAACAACCGCGTGAGCGAGCATATTTTCACGCTGCTCGGCCATATCGGCATACCTAGCCATTTCATCCGCCGCCTCAACATGCGCGAGCAATTGGTAAAACAGGTTGAGATTGTTCCGATCGAAGTTATCGTCCGCAACGTTGCCGCTGGCTCGTTGAGCAAACGCCTCGGCATTGAAGAAGGCACACCCCTTCCCCATACGCTGCTCGAATATTGCTACAAAGATGATGCGCTGGGTGACCCGCTGGTCGCGGAGGAACATATTGCCTGTTTTGGCTGGGCAACGCAGGAAGAAATGCAGGATATTTCGGCCATGGCGATCCGTATTAACGATTTCATGGCGGGGATGTTCGCCGGAATCGGAATAAAATTGGTAGATTTCAAACTCGAATTCGGCCGGCTTTTTGACGGTGATTTCTCGCGTATCATCTTGGCTGATGAAATCAGCCCGGATGGCTGCCGTTTATGGGATATTGAGACTAACGAAAAGCTCGACAAAGACCGTTTCCGCCGTGATCTCGGAGGAGAAGCCGAAGCATATCAGGAAGTTGCGCGGCGCATGGGTCTTTTCCCGGAAGGCGGCCTTAGCGAGGTGCTCGACCTGGATAGTGAACGGAAAAAGCGCGGAAAGTAACCATAGTTTTTCGGGCTGTTGTTAAACGATAGGATGCATTTAGTCCCCCAGAGGGCGTGCAGTTCACCCATAAATTGCGCTGTTGGTTTACGCGAATTTAACCATTAGACTGATAGCACCGCCCTCATGTGGAACTCATGTGAGGAATTTGTCCGATGCGTCTTTTGATCTTGTTAGCCAGTACAACAATGCTTGCCGCATGCGGCGGTGCCGGCCCCCAATCTGCGGGTAGTGCAGCGCCACCAACTGGATCAGGTGGAGGCGGTGCCGGAGATGGCAGCGGCGAAACCCATACATTTGTCAATCCGACCGAACAAAAGACCTATACCGCAATCGGAAGTACGCACAGTTATCAATATCAGGTCGTTAATGCTGGCAGTGCCGGCGCGCGTCAAGGTTCACAGCTTTATCAAGGCGACGCGAAAACAGTCCGCAATTCCAACCTAACCGTTGATTATAATCCGCGCGACGCCATTTTTGATGTCAGCTTTACTAACGGTCTCGCCGGAACAAGTGGTGCCAGCCGATTCCAAGACCCGCTGCATCGCACAGATTTTGGCGGTGCTTTTGAACCGCAGTTTGGAACACCCGATTTGGAATCAGCCGCTTTTGGTCTTCAGGGAATCAACTATCTCGAGTCCGGCGGTTCAGATAATCTAACACGTCGCCCGGGCGGTGAATTTATCTACGATCTTATCGATACCGGAGCACCGGGTAGCCGCGATGTCACCACTTTCTTTTACCAGACGCCTGGGACAGAAACGCAATATGTTACTTTCGGAGGTTATCTACGTAATCGAGCCGGCGTTGTGCAGTCCGAAATAGACAACGCAGATGGCAGCACCAGCACCATCGTGACGCAAACCAACACCTTCGAACGCGGCGCCTTTGCTTTTGGCGAACTGGCGGCAAATGATGACATTCCAACGTCTGGAACCGGATCGTTTGAAGGAACAATGCTGGCTACAATGGTATTCAACAATCTCCCTGACTCTGCCGGTAATGCGGACACCTATTTCCAATGGATAGCAGGGAGAGCAAATACCTCTATTGATTTTGGCGCGAACACTTTCGCCCTTTCGCTTGACGGTATTGTTGACGCTCCTCTGTTCGATGGTACCAGCCGCGCCCATAGCGTTTTGGCAAATGCGCAGTTCCGCGCCAATGGTGCTGGTCAAATCGACTTAGTAGCAGCAGGTGGTTTTTTCGGTCAGTTTAACGAAGCATGGGTTGTCAATCCCGGTGGCGGACGTCTGGATATTAATATTGCCGGATCCAGTATCGACGGTGCTTTCTATGGTCCCAATGGCGAAGAAATTGGTGGCGGATACCGTATCGTCGGTGGAACACCGGATGAGCGGATTGATATATTGGGCACCTTTGTCGGCAGAGGCAACTAGAGGTCAACCATGTTCGTACAGGCTGCTACAAAACGAGCGCTTCTTTTGGGAGGCGGTCTCGCCGCTTCTCTTTGCGCTGTTCCGGCAGCTGCTGAGGAAGCGATAGGCGAAGACGCGGCGGTTGAGACCGCAGCAGATAATATCGTTCCGGCATCTACGCCTAAATGTGATGCGAACGGTACATGTCGTTTCCAGATCACACCGGCCCAGATGATGGCCAAAGCCGAAGCTTTGATCCACGCCAAGCAATATGATCGCGCTCTTCCCCTCGTCGAAGCATTGGGACAAGTCCCCGATCTGAAAATGCAACAGCAGTTTCTGGCCGGCTATATAGCTGTTGAAACCGGTGATCTGAAAAAGGCAATCAAGACATTTCGTTCCATTCTTGACGAAAATCCTGGACAAACCCGCGTTCGACTAGAGCTTGCCCGTACCTACTTAATGAGCGGGAAAGAAGCGAGCGCTGACTATCATTTCCGTCTGGCACAAAATGACGATAATCTGCCGGACGAAATTTCCCGGACTATTCGCAACACCCGCAGCATCCTGAGAGACCAGCGCGTTTGGCGGTTCAGTTTTGATTTTGGCTTCGCTCCCGATACCAATATTAACGGTGCGACCAACGCAGAGACGATTGATGTCAATTTTGGTGCGATTTTTCCTGTGCTCGGCGATGCGCAAGGCGAACTGGAACTGGACGAAGATGCGCGGCAAAAATCCGGTATCGGACAAATTGCCGGTTTCTCAGGCGGTGTTCGGTTAAAAGCCAGCAATAAACTGGCGTTCCTTTTTGATGCCGATAGCAAAATTATCAATTACCAAGGCAAAGCCGCCGATGATATTGTCGGTCAAATCGCTGTGGGTCCGGAACTCCGCATAGCGCGTTATGCCAGCGTTTCCGTGCAAGCTGTTGGTCAGCAACGCTGGTTTGGCGGCAAATTGGCAACACGCGAATATGGCGCTCGCGTAGGTTTTCAGGCAGCCCTAAGTCAAGGACAACGCGTTGGCATCGAATTGGATGGTCGCCGGACAGACTCTAAGTTAAGCGACAGCTTTAGCGGTTGGCAGCTGGGTGCCAATACAACTTATGAGCATCTCATCGGCAAATCGCTCATCGCATCCGCCAGCTTGTTTGCGCGACGCGATCTGCTCAATTCTGATGCCTTTTCTAGCATCAACTATGGTGTCAATCTGGGCATTGGTGGCGAATTACCCTTCGGTTTGAATGCCGGCATTTCTGGCAGTATCAGCCGGTCCACATTTGATGAAGCGATAGAGCTATATTCGACCGAGAAGCGCAAGGACTGGCGGAGTTTCGGTCGCGCTTATATTGGCAGCCGCCAAGTTAAGTTTCTCGGCTTCTCGCCATCTGTCGACTATAATTATTCGCGCGTGGACAGCAATTACGAACTGTATCAGATGAACCGGCACCGGGTAAATTTCAAGCTCGCCAAATTTTTCTAACTTCAGCGGGTTAGTGGTGATGATTCAATCCATCATCTGACAACCACCTCTTGCTCCTCGTGGCGACAGCGCTATAGGAAAGAGCGCACCATGTCGGCCACTGGAAAAGCGAGATCCATGAAGATAAGAATATTTGTGACCCTGAAAAACGGTGTCCTCGACCCTCAGGGAAAAGCCATTCATCATGCTTTGGAAAGTCTTGACTTTAAAGGCGTGAATGACGTGCGCGCAGGCAAGCTCATCGAGCTCGATGTTGATGATGGAACAAGCAATAGCGATATCGAGAAAATGTGCGAAAAACTATTAGCGAATACCGTGATCGAGAATTTTGAAATTGAAAGAATGACCGATCAAGCGACGGAAGAAGCCTGACCGATGAAATCCGCTGTTCTTGTTTTTCCCGGTTCTAACTGCGATCGCGATATGGCGGTGGCATTGGAAACCGTCACTGGCAATAAACCATATATGGTCTGGCACGGCGATAGCGTGCTGCCCGATGGTCTCGATATTATCGCTATTCCAGGTGGATTTTCCTATGGTGATTATCTCAGATCCGGCGCCATGGCATCGCGCTCGGCCATTATAGATGCTGTGGTGCAGGCCTCTGATAGCGGGATCAAAATCCTTGGTGTATGCAATGGCTTCCAGATTTTGACAGAAATCGGATTGCTGCCCGGTGCTTTGATGCGCAACGAAAATATCGAGTTTATCTGCAAAGATGCTGCCTTAACCGTAGAAAAAGCGGGTTCTCCTTTCACCTCGGGCTATGACAAAGGCGAGGCGATCAACATTCCCGTTGCCCATCATGATGGTAATTATTTTGCCGATGATGCGAGTTTGGACAAGCTGGAAGATGATGACCAAATTGCATTTCGATATGCTGAGAAAATAAATGGGTCAGCACGCGATATCGCCGGTATATTCAATGCGCAAGGCAATGTCCTCGGCATGATGCCTCATCCCGAACGCGCGATCGATAGCAAGCATGGCGGGACCGATGGTTTGCGATTGTTTCAGAGCCTCTTGGGCTAATCCGGCCGCTATTTTACCGGCGGCCATTGGGTTTGCGAAGAGAGTATATCAACGCACGCATCCAACTCTCTGAACGCCGCCGCAGATGGCCCCGGATCCCTTTTGTTAAGGCGAAGCTTCGACAAACCGCTTCCAAGTAGCACATGGCGGAGCGTTGCTTGTAACAAGTTGACCCGGAAGCGGAAAAAGGTCTGGCGCTCATTCCGGCTTTTGATCTGCTCGCTCAACCGGATGATGAGGAGCAAGCGATCAATGACCAGCTCATTATAGCGTGGATGGGGTCCGCGATGGAGCGGGCGGCCGGTCTCCAAGGCCAATTGCTCGTCTGACGGCAGCAAGACCCCGTTTCTGTCAAAATCATTAAAGTCAAAGCCGCCCACAATCTCGGTATTCAATGGAATGGAAACGTCCGGCAGCGTCCCCACTTGCAGAGGTATCAGATGATGCCGTTGATAATGCGGGTTGTAATCTTCCGCGTTCTTCCGATTGATCTTTGAAAAACGGGTCATGACCTTCTTGGCCATGAAGGATGATTTGGGCCTCGCGGTCAAGTATCAATGGATATCCCCGAAAGGCCAAATGAGCATACTGATATGGCTTTTGGGTAGTGAGGCCTGCAGTCCCGCAAAGCCTGCAAGCCGCACAAACAAAAAGGGCCGGTCCGAAGACCAGCCCTTTTCATTAAATCGAGATTGAAAGTTATTAGTTTCCTGAACCAGGACCGTACATAACTTCAACACGCCGGTTTTGTGGCTCGCGAACACCGTCTGCGGTTTCAACGCGAGGACGCGATTCACCGAAGGCTTCGCTGGAGATCGCTCCGCCGCCGATGCCGCGTGATTCGAGATATGCACGAACCGAAGCGTTACGACGTTGGGACAAACCAACGTTATAGCTAGCTGAACCAGATTTATCAGCGTGACCCGCCAACATAACCTGAGCCGAACCACAATCACCATATGCTGTAACCGCATTGTCCAGAACTGTAGCAGCTTCTGGTGTGATGTCTGACTGATCCCAGTCAAAGAACACGATATACGGTCCAGGCGCACATACTGCAGCCGGTGGTGGCGGCGGTGGTGGCGGTGGAGGTGGTGGAGGCGGTGGAGGTGGAGGCGGTGGAGGTGCATCCGGTTCTCCGCCAAAGTTGTAGATCAAGCTACCCAAAATCGAATGCGTACGCAAACGGGTGCTTACATCATTGCCAACTTGATCAACGAGGTCGATCTTGTCAGCATTGAAGAAACGATATTTCAGGCCAACGTCCCAGCTATCGCTCAGTGGCGCGCGGATACCCGCAATAGCCTGCCAAGCAAAACCAGTGTCCGAATCATCAAGATAAGGACCAGCGAAAATATTGGTAACCTCGGTACGGGCTACACCAACACCGCCGCCGACAAAGCCTTGAATGCCGTCATCATCGCCAAAGTCGAGCAAACCGTTGAGCATGAAGCTCAGCGCATTAACTTCGCCGTTAATTGGAGTAGTACCAGCAAAGGTTCCGGTTCCGTTGGGATTGGATGGAATTCCTGGTGCGCCGACTTGCAGACGATCAGCCGCTGCTGATTTGTAAGCAACTTCTGTTTCCAAACGGAAACCGCCGAAGTCATAACCGACAATACCGTCGAAATCGTAACCAGCATCGTGGTCAACTTCTGACGCATTACTATTTGCACCGATATCGGATGTAACATCTTCAACCAGCATCGCGCCGCCTTCTACGCCCACATACCATTGGCCATCACGGGCCAGGGCAGGTGAAGCGAGCGCCGTGGAGGCAAGCGCCAATCCTATGGCAAGCTTCCGCATTTATATTCCCCTTCTCATTTAGGTTCTGAATTCACGGCGCTTTGTAACCTGTCGCCAAAGCCAGTGCAAGCCGACAAATCGCGTAACTGTTGCGAAAATGTCGCCATTTTCGTGATTTAACCGAAAAAATGCCCTCTAAGGTGCTGCAAACAGGGTAAATTGTTAGCCAGAATGAGAATCATCTCAGGGAATTTGAGGTAAAATCGCGGTTATTCTTAAGGCGTTCAATATCGAATCAATCGTCGATCGAGCCTCTATATCGACAATGGCACCTCCCGCTGGCACATCAATCGCTGGGATAAGCCGCCAGTTGCCATCATGATATAATGCTGATTGCTTGCTCTCGATCACCATAATCTTCATTGTTTCCTGCGGTTTAATGAAATGCCATCCACCATCTGACCAACCTGCAATCTGATTGTCCTTACCGCTCCATTCGGCAACAGCTGCAGGACCGATGAGCCAGCATTGGCCAGCCGCTGGCGATAAATCTTGCGGGTCATCTGCGACAGCTTGAACCACCGGATGAATTAAGAAATCAAGTAATAAAAGCGCGTCATTGTGAAATAGCTCTTTATGCGCCTGTCCGGCAGCCAGTAAGGGCAGTGAAAAACGTGGAGTTTCAAATATTGTCATTTGCTTTCCTTTGATTAGATATCATCAGGCCGGAAAAAGGCATCTATATTTCCACGACAAACGATAGGGCGTCCGAAATATTGTGGCGGCCAACCTGCCGCACCTCGATGGCCAGCTTCGTTGCCCCAGAGTCCCGATAGTCCTGCACCTGATCTGCCGAAATAGTGGCTGATGGCAGCACCGTCTCGAGAGCTACATTTGGCCCGATATTGATACGATAAAGCTCGGTTTCCTCGGCCAGTGGTATCTCGATATTATCCGGCCATGTTAGTCCGGCACGCGAACGCCGGGTCCAGCCAATTTCAAGGTCTCCTTGCGCGTTGAAGTCATAGCGTGGATGAACCGGAGACCAGGGTTTGAGGGCGCGACCCGGTGCTTCAATCAAACGCAATACCGGCTCATCATCTCCCCTCCCCACCGCTGACAATTGGAAGGACTGAAAAGGCGTATAGAAACGCGCATCAATCTCGGTCAGGCCGGAGCCATCGAGCAATATGAAATCTTCGGCGGCGATATGGCGGTCCATTTCTTGCTCCGTGCCGCCCAGACCGCGCAAAATATGGGAGAGCAGGTAACGGCTATCGCCAATTGGCTCGGCAAAACCAAATTGAATGAGTTCTGCACCAATGGCGGCTATATTATGTCCGGCCTGCAGCTGCGCCCTGTCTGCGTCATTCAGGATCATCTTGCGGTTGTGCATCTGCACCAACAGCTTGTTCTTCCGATCAATAATATGCCGCCCGCTGGGTCCAAGAGCTTCCGATGTTGTTCCCATGACAGCTGGCACCGCAATCTGTCCGATAAAATCATTGCCAGTCCCAACAGGACCTGCCGCAAATAACTGCGCACTGCGCCAGCCGATATTACCAGTAGCAGCGGCATAGAGTCTTGAACTCTCGGACACTTGCGTCGGCGCATTAAGCGCAAAGGGCAGATCAACCAATGCGAGACGCGTAGGGCCCGCCAGCACATCGAGTTCCTTCACCGGACGACCATTATCCGTTGGCCTGTCGGCAACCGCCAATATACTGGTCGCTTTCGACAGGCCCAGAGCAATGCTCATATGGTTCTGTTCCCAATTCCGAACCAGCCAGATGTCATCGCTATTATCGATCCGAATGAAATCCCCAGGTGCAACAGGCTGTCCCGTCCGGGCAATATGTACCTGCGCCGTGACGCGTTCCTGATAGAGAGACCATAGCTTTTCCTGAGCGATTTGTTTCGCCTGCGCGGCGGACATGGCAGCCGGAAAATCGCGATCAAGCACCACTCTGCTCAATCCGGGGCGAAACGCATTTTGCAAGCCCGACTGATAGTCCCGCGCTGGTTCATAATAGCGTAGTGCAAATTTCCGTGGTAATTTGGTCTCGGGCAAGATTTGCGTTTCGGCGCGGTCAACAGGCCGGCCATTCCGACTGGACAATATTTGATCACCCATAGCAAAGACTACATCATTTGTAGCCAACTCACGGGATTTCACATCTATTTTTCCGGACGATACAGATTGGAATGACAGCGAAAAATTATCACTGATCGCGTCCAAAACTTCGCGGCGATTTTGCCCCGCAGCGGTAAATCCCTGAAGCGTCTCATCCGCAGATGTTCCGATTGCATGTCCAGAGATATCATCGACAATGGTGCCGAGGCTTACCGTCCCGTCGTCAGCGATAATTTCGAAGGTCAATGACGGGATGCGATTGCCATAATCCGTCAAATCCATATCCTCAAACACCGCTAGGGCGAGTCCGCGATAGGCTGGCGTTCCTGCCGCCGCCTCAGCACTGGCGATAAGGCCATCAGCAGCTTGATCTTCACGGCCCTTGTAAAACCGAAATCCCGTTTCGGTTTTGAAATCCTCAGCCCTGCCACGAAAGATTTTCCCGTCCGCCCATATCCTGCCAATATTTTCAATATTTCGGCTCGACAGCGCAACAGCAAAGCTGACGGAATAGCTGTAGGTTGTGCTGCTCGGGCGTCGCTTGCCGCCGCCGCGCGTCTCTCTCGTTTCCTTGAGATCGGTGGCCCAGATCACAGTCCCGGCAACTCGCATTTTACCGAAGATCCGGGGTATTTGCGAACCATAGCTTGAGGTTTGCACCGCCAGTTCCTGCAAGCGCGGACCTTCTACGCCTTTTGGTTTGAACAGGATATTCTGATCTACTTGCTGCCCAAGCAGCCCGCCCAGTGCGCCGCCAATCGGCCCGCCCAGAGCCGTGCCCACGGCGGTCAAAACCAAGGTCGCCATCTAGCTCTCCCCTATTCTAAAGATTTTTTCGATCGGCCATTGCGCCGAGCCGGGCGTGAAAACCACTTGACCCAGCCCGGCATGAGCATGGACAAAACCGCCCTCGGTTTTCACCATCAAATGCCATTGAATCGGGCTAGGCTTTACCAGCACGATATCGCCCTCTTTTGGTGCTTCATCGGGCGCAAGGGCTGCAAATCCAGCGAGCGTCATCACGTCTTCGATCTGCTCGGCGGACCCGCCACGGATGGAATAGCCGGTGGGAATATCGCAGGTCATATCAGCTGCATCGAGGCATTGGGCCGCCAATCCAATGCAGTCCAGTCCATGATCCGGGCTGCGACCATGCAGCCGGAAATCGGCGCCGCATAGTTGCAGCGCCATTTCGGCAATCATGGCGGAACGGTCTGTTTGCGATTCATTGGATGTCATTAGTCATGCTCCCGGATAGCGCGTGAGCAGGTCATTGCCCGGCAAATAGGGCTCCCCGCGAAAATTGATGCTGTTTTGAAAGCGGTCCCTGCAGGTCGCGAAATTCTTGTCACAGCCAGCAGTCAGAAGGACTCGGTCTCCGACAAACACAGGCTGCGCGGGCTGATCAGCGAGGCGGATCGCATTGCCCTCACCGTTGATGATCGCGAAACTCAGGCCGCAATTTTCACCGCTTAACCAACGCAATTCGCCATAAATATAGTCCGCGGCCCTGCCTTGCAGATCGGCAAATTTTAACTCACCCCCAGTGACCTGTGTCAATGTTATCTCTGTCTGATGCGTCACGAGACTGGCCTTGCACTGCCGATCACCCAATCGCGCGCGGCAGGTAGGAGAGGTCAGCGGCGCAATCGCTTCATCAAGGAACGAAGTCGCACCCAGCATTTCCACGCGGAACGCGGCACCGGAGCGAGTGATTTCACCAAATTCTCCGCTGATCAAATGAAGCGGCTCCTCCTCCCGGCTTTCCCAATTGATCAGCGATATATGTAGGCGCGCACCATTCCATCGGCCTGCAATCAGGTCGGCTTCGGCAATGGCCCCACTGGTCATCACACCTTCTATATCGACGCTGTCCATCTCCAGATTGTCGGACAAAGCGATGGTCGATGGGACCATACCCGGCGCGGCGCGATAGAGGAGATTGTCGATGACCAGATCACGGTCATGCGACACGAAACCCAAAGCGACACCATCGACCCGCTCCAGCCGCCACGCATAGCAACTGGTTGTCAGTGGGAGATCAAGCCAAGCCAAGTTCATGGCGTTTCCCGCACTTCAATCAGGCGTACCTCTAATATGTCACCGGCCAGAAATGTACTGGCACTGACGTCGAGCCGGTCCTCCGCAAATCGAACCGGAACATCAAATAGGAAGCCGGCTTCTATCTTGGCATCGGGAGGCGGCGGACTATCAAAAGTTATCTGTCCAAATGCGCCCAATGACCAATTGCTGGCCAGAGCACCATTTATCGCAACAAGGATAGATGATGACACTGGTCGCGTGATCAGTCGTTGCTGTCTCTCGCCCTCTTCTTCGCCATAGCTTTTGGCCAACTGAAACCGGGTCTGCTCACCATTGCCAATGCCAATGGACTGATCCGTAGGGGTCGGCGTTTCAACCATGTTGTTGCTGCTGTGATCATAGGGGTCGGCGAAACGAAACGCCTTGGCTGCGCCGCGTCTGGCACGGAAGAAAGAGATTAGCGTCCGCAACTCTTCTTCCGACCGCACGCCCGGGCCAGCATCAAATTCCAGCCGCGCATCAGCCCAGTCGCTATTGCGCTTTTCATGACCGGAAAGCGTGGTCACAACATCGGTTGAAAAACGCGGCGAAACAGTCGCGCCGCGACCGATTGCAATCGGGAACTGCACGTCATCAAAGGCGTTCATATCATCCTCCTGTTCCTGAAAATAAGTAAAGCCATCTCGCGCCACCTGGGGCAGCGCCCAGATGAAGATATCTGGCGTCCCGCGAGCCTGTGCCGCTGCAACGGCATCGACTATATTGGCCCAGATAAAACTGCCATCAGCGGTGAGGACAAAGCCGGAAAAATATTGCTGCTGCGCCATGGGATAGCCGAGCCGCTCGGTGGCCAGATCAATGCCGCGCTGGGTCGCGGACTGATCGCCCGCAATGACCCAGTCATAATCTTCAAGCTGCAAGATATCGAAGGCGGGGCTGGCCCAACCAACCGGCAGGTTTGCACGCTTCGCTTCGGGAGCAGCTTCATCCAATATGGTCGGCAGATAGGCGAGTAAAAATGTCTTAACCGGCGCGCCCAGCGCCTCGTCCTTAACAGCAGTGACGAGATCCGCTGTCGACTGCGCGAGCATCTCTCCAGCCTGATCCAACATCGCTTTTTGCGCTGCTGTTTTCGGTCCACGGATATCGGGGATGCTGACCAGCGCATCGCCAAATGCCGCCTTGGCTGCGGGGTCATAGAGGCAAATCCGGCCATCGTCCGGCATCACCCACCACCACGGTTCACCGACCTGAAACTGGATCGCTGCCCCGGCATCGCGCGCAGTCGCAGTAAAGGCTCGCGCGACAGCTTGCAGGTAGCGCATCGCCGGTTGCCGTGCCGGGGACAACAAGGTCGACGGCGGCACCCAACCGGTTAGAGCTGGATCGCCATTTTCCGCACGCTGTTTCCAATTGTTCCAGCAATGGGCATCGAACAGCTCGTAAGACAGCGAGAAAATAACGGTGAAATCCATCGCCTCAGCCCGCGTGACAAAGTCGCGGTGCCAAGCCGTGCAAGGCTGGTTGATAGCCGCAAATTCTTCACCCGACTGCGGTGCCGACAGGCTGACATAGAGCCCTGCCCCGTTGGTTTCGAGCCGGAAATAATGGCTCATCCCGACATAATGGTTGATCGCCCCGCGATAGCCGAGCGCGCGGACCGAGCGCAGCAGGCGTTCCGGTGTCTGGTTGAAACTGTCGTCATAGCCGGTCGCCATCGACAGGCCGTTTTCGGGTACCATGATATCGCCAATTTCCAGCACCGCTCCTGCCCCATCGGCCGCGATAGCGCTCATTTCGACCCAGCCGATTTGGGGTGTGGGATAGCGTGTGGCCGTGCCATCATAATCCGGCGGAATGATCGAGATAAACAGCCGGTCGATATCTTCGGGATGGACCGGGTCGGCCTCTCCCGGCAGCAAGAAACCGCCATCCAGACTGGAAAATTCCAGCTTGATATAGGCATCGGTTGGCGTGCCGGTGGCATAGTTCCACAACCGGACATACCAAGCTTTCGGATTGCCCGTCGCATCCCGACCCTCAATCGTCAAGGTGGGTCCATTGACCTGGTCGAGCGGCATGATCCCCGACGAGCGCCAGCGGAAATTCAGGCTCAGTCGCGCATAATCATGACTTGTCTCATAAGCGAGCAACGGATGGTCGAGCGTATCTTCGCTGTCCCAGATCAGTCCGGCCAGATCATCCGAATTATAAAAGACCGCATCCACCCGCAGCGCATCGGGCGCGGTCGTCACCACCGATGCCATCATCGGGCGCGGAAAGTTGACCGTCCAGAAACGCGGGTCAAAGCGTTGAATGAAATTTGTCTGTTGAGCGGTGCGTTCTTTCGCGAGCCAGAAACCCATTGCTCAACCCTCCCGATAGGCCAGCGCACTGCGCACCGCGCGGGCAACCTGCCGGCTCGAACGACGCATCTGATCAGGCGCACTGCCTTGGCCATTGTCAGAGACATTGATGGTCAGGCGGACATTGGGTGCCGTCGCCAGTGCGCCATTGGGCTCGATCCGCCCTGCAGCAGTCGGCACAAATAGCTCCGGCCCCTGCTCTCCCACCATATAGGCGCGGCCGCCGGTTACTGGACCGCCGGTCGCTCGCCCCGGCGCACCGAACGCTGCACCCAGGATCGATGTTCCAAGACCAAGCAAGCCGCCGCCTCCGGTACCGCCGCCAAATAGGCTGCCAATGCCGCTGCTTACCGCCGCACTGGCAATATCCGCCATGACGGACAGCGCGACGCCTTTCAGATCCTGAAAATCCAGCGACCCGCGACGGATCGCCCGGCTCAGACTGGTTTCGAGAGCAGAACCAGCGCGCTCCATACCGCTGGCCAGCGGACCATCTAACTGGCTTTTCATGTCCGCGACGTCCTTCGCAAAACCGGCGGTATCGGCGCGCACAGCGATGACCAGACGTTCGATTTCTTCATCCATGGTTGAGGGTTTCTTTCAGTTTTTGGAGTTGGGTTTTGTCGAGCGGTTCGGTGTTTTGGGGAACCGGCGATGCAGCCGAAAAGGCGGTGAGGATGGCGGTCAATTCAGCGGGAGTTGCGGCCCAGAATTGGTCCGGCGTCCAGCCGACAGTGGCAGGGATAAGCCCCGCGAGATGGGCCGCCGAGGTGCAGAAATCACTGCATTCCTGCGGAGCCACCATCACCGCCCTTGCAAAATCTGTTTGAGGAGGGTTTTCAGCGGAGGCGTGAGACCGGTCAGGCCGATCGCCATCACCTCTTCCCCAAAAGCCTCTCGCGTCAGATCATCCGGGCGGTCCCGGATCACATGCCAGAATAGCCCGGCAACTTCGCACAGCTTTAGCCGACCATTTGCGGCCCGCTCGACCAGGTCGAACAGGGAGCCAAGTTCCTCTTCGGCCGCAACCAGCGCCGCGAAGCTCGGTCGCAATACCAATCGCTCACCGCCGAAGATCAGCTCTGCCTCGCCGCGCAGGGCGTTCGCCCGCTCAGACATTGATCACCGCACCAGAACTTTCGAGGCTCAGTGTGTAACTGCGTTCGCCATTATAATCGCCGCTATAATCCAGCCGCGTGACCAGGAAATCACCGCGCATCCGATCGCCGCCTTCAAAGCTGAGTTCATAGGCGTCAATCACCCCGCCCAGCGCGTGGTTCTTGATACGGATTTCGGCGTCCGAGCCGGTGAACACGCCTGCGCCGGATACGGATACTGACCGCACACCCGCGCCGGATAAAAGCTCTCGCCAGCCGCCGCTATCTTTGTTGGTAATCGCCACCGGCTCGCCGTTGACTGATAGCTGCGTTGTGCGAAGCCCGGCGATGGTGGAATAGCCCACCGGGTTTTCGCCGTCACCGATTTTAAGGAGGAAGGCACTGCCTTTTTCTGCTGGCATATTGGGTTCCTTTTTTATAGTTTGTGAAGGGGTACTCCACGCTTGAAGGGGAGCGGGGGGTTAAAGGGTGTGGAGTCTTTGTTTGACCTCAAGCGCCGGGCGCGGGAATTTTTGTTAAACCTCAAGCGCCGGTCGGCCTTGCCTCGCTGCGCTCGGACAATGCTCTTGAGGTTGCGTAAATGGTCGCGCTGATCCGACGCGAAGCGGAGGCAAGCGCGCCAAAAACAGATGGCGCGCGCCCGAGCTTATGCGAGGAAAGCCAAGGGCACGGATGTCGCCGCCCGGCGCTTGAGGTCAAATAGAAACTCCACTTGAGGTTAAATAAAATCTCTTCTCAAAACCCGCGCGCGATACTCGACTAATCCGCTCCACGGGCTCACGGCATTGCGCAAAACTCGTGTGCGGCGAAAATCGAAGGTGATGATTTGCCAATCGTCCGGGTCCGTCAGACCGGCCGCCAACGCCTCTTCCACCAGTGCCATGATCCGGTGCAACCGCGCGGCACTATCGCCATCATCATGCACCGTCAGCGCCAAGCTAAGTTCGCGGCCCACGCCCCCTTTAAAGCTCCAGTCCAGCGACGCACCCGTGGCTAGCGCCAAATAGGGAAACCGGGCTCGCGGCGGAGGGCCATCGTAGATTCCGTCAATCGCATCCATAAACGGTTGATGCGCGTTCAGGGCGCTGTAGAGACTGTGCTGCACCGCTTCCAGCGCGCCGCTCACCGGACACCTCGCATCAGGAAAGCGACATCGCGCAAGCTGCTATTATCGATTATCTCTGATCCCAGATGACGATCGGAAACCACGACCCCGCCGCTGGTCTCTTCGACCGAAACTTCGCCCGGTAACTCCTTGACCAGCGCCATTTTCAATTGCGCTTTGGTTTTTTCAACCTTGCTCGCTGCCAAGCCTTCCGCCTTACGTTTCAGATTCTCCATCACCGTTTCTCCTCCGCTTCCAACATGGTTTTTGGGATGAAGCGATGATCGGCGGAAACCGTGCGAACGACCATCTTGCGATCGCCCCAATTCAGATCATCGCCCGGGCGAATGGCGTCTGTTTGGCGCAGAATGAAACGCCAGCGCGGCAGAGCGGACCGGCTTTCCGCCTGCATTTCGTTGCCCATGCCGATTGGCTCTGCTGCAGCCCAAAAGTCGCCGATCCATTGGCTTTGATCGACCGCTGATCCGATGGCGTCGCGCTGTGATGACTGGCGTTCGATGCGGATGCGCTCGTGCAACAGTCCGCTAAATTCACGCCCAAGGAATTTTGACCCGCTCATGCCAATCTCATCCGGCGATGCGGTCGCCACAAAGCGGTCACCGCACTGGGTGGTCCGGCTGCATCCATGCCATCGCGATGGGAATAGAGATAGCCCGCCAGCCGCACGACGCCTTGCCGCAAGGCCGTTGGCACTGCCGCCCAATCGACGGCCAATCCGGCGTGATAAGTAACCGCAATACGCGTAATACCGCGTGCAGCATGGACTTTCACCCAGCCAGTGCCATCACCATCAATATCAATCGCATAGTCGCTAGAAGGTAACGCAGTCGTGGCGCCATCGGGTGCCACGGCTTCGACAAGGCTAATCGCTTGTACCGGTCGTCTTTTCAGCTTTTGCCACTCGGCACCAACCGGCATGCGGTCGCAAACGGACTGGGTAATCAGCATCTGACCGATAAAATTTTCGCATAAATGCGCGGCACTGCGCAGAAATTGTTTCATGGCATCATCATCTTCACCATGATCGATGCGGAGAAAGCTTTTCATGTCTTGGATCAACTCTACCGGCACAGCGGGCAGGTTTTCAGGGGGGAAGCTCACAGGTCGGAGGTCCTTTCAGTTGGGGGGAGGAGTTTTGTTTATTCCCTCAGGCGGAGATTTTCTATTTAACCTCAAGCGCCGGGCGGCGACATCCGTCGTCTTGGCTACGCGCCATAAGGCGCGGCGGCCGGTCGGCCTTGCCTCGCTAGGCTCGGTTTGGTGATACCCCTCAAGGTCGCGCCGATCCGACGCATAGCGTCGGCAAGCGCGACCGCGCGCCCGAGCTTATGCGAGGGTAGCCAAGCGGGCGGATGCCCGCGTCCGGCGCTTAAGGTTCTAAAAAAATTCCTCCGCCTGAGGTAAAATAAAAACCTAGCTCGCGCTAAACTGCATCAGTTTGATCGCTTCACTGTTCATCACCTGACCACCAACACGCTTGGTTGCGTAGAAATGCACAAACGGCTTGTTGGTGAACGGATCACGCAAGATGCTCGTTGCGCTGCGTTCGGTAATCAGATAACCGGCGCGGAAATTGCCGAAGGCGATGGACAGGCTGTCCGCCGCAATATCCGGCATGTCTTCCGCCTCCACCACGGGGTAACCGAGCAGCATATCCGGCTGACCCGACGCCAGCGAAGCCTGCCACAGAAACGCGCCATCAGCGGTTTTGAATTTGCGGATCTGCGCCAGTGTCGCGCTGTTCATCACAAAGCTTGCGCCCTGCCGATAGGCGGGTTTCAGTGCGTGGACGAGATCGACCAACGCGTCTTCCCCATCCGCTCCAGCGAAAGCACCCGCTGCCCCCGACGGGATATATTGCAGAGACCCGAAAGCCCGCACATCATCCAGCTCATCCGTGACGGGCGCGTTCAGGAAACCGCGCGGCTGGTTGACCCCGGAACCACCAACAAAGGCTGCGCCTTCTGCGGCAGCAAATTCGCGGGCAATTTCATCGGCCAACCAGGTTTCGACATCAAAGGCGGCATCATCGAGCATCGCCTGAGACGCCGCGGGATTGGCATAAAGCTCTCCGGTCGGCGGCGTAATTTCGTTAAAATTGGGCGTATCCGTTTCTGGTCGTCCCGCCGTTTCACTGACCCAGCCAGAAGGTGTGCCGCCATTGGTGACGAGCTTGCGATAGCCCGCGCTGCCCGTTTGTACGACCGTGGCGATCGACCGGATCGGCGAGATATCTTTAAGCGTCCGACCGATTAGAGCGTCAATTTCCTGCGGCACCGCAAAGCCGCCTTCGGGGCCGGATGCGCCGGAAAAGCTTTTCAGCTCCACCCCGGCATGATCGCCGCGGCGGAGATATTTTGCGGTGAAATCGCGTGCAGCAGAAGACGGCATCATGCCTTTCGCGCCGTTCAAAGCCGGCCGCGCCGATGCCCGGGAAATATCCGTCATCTGGGTTTTCAAGCCATCAACATCAGTGCGGAGATCGGCAATTGCCTTGCCGTGATTTTCATTTTCTTCGGCCTGCAAGACGGCATCGAAAGAGGCCTCCAGCGGGTCGGCTTTGGTTTCGAGTGGGGTGTGGGAAATGTCCATGTTATTCCTTTCTTGTGGGTAATATCAATATTCGCGCTCTGCACTGGATGCGGAGTTCGGGGTGTCAGAGAATGCGGTGGATCTGCGCCAAAGGCTGCATCGGATGGGTGACAAGCGACACTTCGGCGACATCAAGATCGACGAGCTCACGCGGTCGCTGTCCCGCCGCCCGCGTCACCCGGTAACCGAAACTCAGCCCCTTCACGATACCGCTGTCCAGCATCGCTGCCGCTTCGCGTCCGGCCCTTGTGTTGGTTGAGAAATTCCCCATCACTCGCAAGCCGCGCCGGTCTTCACGCGCATAAGTGATGTTGCCGATGCGTTGGTCCGGATTGTGCTGCCATAGCAATGGCAGGGATTGCCCTTTGCCCAGCGTCCCAAAGGCACCAGGACGAATGATATCGCCACCCTTGTCGATCCGATTGAAGATCGCAGCATAACCGGCAAAGCATATGGCGCTCATGTTATCAGATTCCCGAACCCAAAGCGCATGGCAATTCCGATCAAAAGCAGCGCCAGCGCGCCCCGCACGATCCAGGTAATCGCCGCTTTCCATGCACTGGCCTTGGCGTCGCGCCAAGCCCGAAGCAGTTCACGCAGTTCGTCGAGATCATCTTGCGCTTTATGATCGGCGAGACCCAGCCGGTCGAGCACACGCTCGGCCCCGCTATCGGTTGCTTCCTCGACAATTGCGCGGAGCGTGACCAGGTCCGCCCCATCGCCTTCCGCCTGCGCCACCAAGCGGGCGAGCATTTCTTCATTTTGCATTTTGTGTGATTCCTTTTTTGGACCTCAGGCGCCGGGCGCGGGCATCCGCCAGCTTGGCTGCGCGCCATAAGGCGCGGCGGCCGGTCGGCCTTGCCTCCGCTTCGCGTCGGTTTGGTGCCGGTCCTAAAGTCAGTCTACCGAGCGTAGCGAGGCAAGCGCGACCGCGCGCCCGAGCTTATGCGAGGAAAGCCAAGCGGGCGGATGCCCGCGCCCGGCGCCTGAGGTCTAATAAAAACACCCGGCGCTTGAGGTTAAAAATAAAACTCAATCTAATAAAAACTCAAACCTCTACTCCACCCCCAACATCGCCCTTTTCTCCTCCGGCGACAGAAAATCTGCAGCGCTCACTTGTTTCCACAACCGTTCGCGATCCTCTGACAGCGCGGGTATCTGATCGCGATCAACCGTCAAACCGACATCATCCCACCAAGCGCCAAGCGCACCCGACAGCCCGTCCAAAATCTTGCCCGCCAACGGCAATATTGTCAGCCGCCACAGCGCCCGATTGGCCTCACGGTAATTGGCATAGCTATTGTCACCGGGCAGCCCGAGCAGCATTGGCGGCACCCCGAAAGCCAGCGCAATTTCCCGCGCAGCTACCGCTTTTAGCGCCACAAAATCCATGTCCGCCGGGGTCATGCTCATCGATTGCCACTTCAGACCGCCTTCGAGCAGCATCGGCCTTCCGGCATTACCAGAGCCGGCAAAACTTGCTTCCATCTCGGCCTTCAAACGATCAAACTGGTCCGCAGACAAAACGGAGCCATCTGGTCCCGGATCAAACACCAACGCGCCCGAAGGCCGCGCGGCATTGTCGAGCAGCGCCTTATTCCAATGCGCCGCCGCATTGTGTACCGCGACCGCCTTGGCCGCTGCCCCCAAACAGCCGAGACCATAATGATCATCGGTCGGGTGGAATGCCTTAATATGGATGATCGCGGGCCGGCCCATCGCATCCAGCGCGGCAAAGCGGGTCTGATGCTCGCCCGCACGGTAGGCATAGGCGGCCGGCCAGCCTTTTTCGTCCGGCTCAATCGTGATCCGGTCGGGGCGCAGGGCGAATAGTTCGACGGGCTGGTCGTCCGGTCCGCACATCACCTGCACATAGCTATTGCCATGCAACAACAGATGCGCGGCGATGGTTTCGAGCAATGACTGTCCCGCGCTGATCGCGTTGACCAGCGGTGCGATATCATCGCCCATAGATGCCAGCGGCGCACCGCCAACCCCTTCGGCGACAATCCGCACGGCACGCTGGGCCACGGCATTATTAACATAGGCCTCACGCACCTGCCCTTCATAAGAAAAAGGTGTGTCTCCTGAAAAAGAAGCACCGCCATAGGTGCCGATATAGCTGCGCCCCAAAGGCGGCTGTGATCGCTCTCCCCCGCCTTTGAAGGCGAGGGTTAGACTGTTCCAAATGTTCATGGTTTTATGGTTCCTTTTTTTTGACCTCAAGCGCCGGGCGCGGGCATCCGCCCGCTTGGCTTTCCTCGCATAAGCTCGGGCGCGCGGTCGCGCTTACCTCGCTACGCTCGGTAGACTGACTTTAGGACCGGCACCAAACCGACGCGAAGCGGAGGCAAGGCCAACCGGCCGCCGCGCCCTTTGGCGCATAGCCAAGCGGGCGGATGCCCGCGCCCGGCGCCTGAGGTTAAATAAAAACTCCCGGCACTTGAGGGAATCAATAAAAATTCCCTCCTACACCCGCACCCGCGGCTCGCGTTTCCGCCCCAACATCAACTCCGTCAGCGCATAGACCAGCGCATCCGCCCGATCTGGTGAACGGCCCGGTCCCTCATAGCTACCGCCGATGAGCAGCCCGCATAGCTCGTCCTCCAGGCGCGGGAAGGTTCCGGCGTGCAGCACGCGCCCTGCTTCATAAAGCGCCGCCACCGGTTCGGCTCTCGCAACCTTGCCGCGCGAGGCATGCACCAGCTTTACCGGCAGCGAAATATCTGCCGCTTGCAGGACCGATTTCACCATCGCCCCGCCCTGATTGGCTTCCGCAATCACGCGGTCTGCGCCCCACCGGACAGCGGCATTGGCAACAGCGCGCGCCCATGTTTCGGGGCTGGCTTTCTCAACGCTATGGTCGGCGAGGACGACAGCCTTATTGTCGGCGCGCAGGCCGGCGATAATGATCCCACAAGCATCCCCGGTTTGTGAGGCAGGCGGATCGACGCCGATGACGATGCGAACCGCTTGGGATATATCGTCTGCGTTTACCCAGCCCTCCTCAATAATCGCCTGCGTCCACAATGCGCCCTCAAGTTCTTCGATCAGTTCGCCATCGAGCTCCTGCCGTCCCAATCGGGTTCCGCCATAGTCGGACTGCATCACTTCGATAAATGCCTCAGACAGGTTCGCGACATTATCTACCGTTCCGCCACGCGTAATCACGGTGCCGCTATCACTCACCAACGCGCGCACCAGCGGCACCGGCCTTGGCGTTGTTGTTGCAGCAATTTTCGGTGCGTGGCCAAGGCGCAATCCCATTTTCAAATTGTCCCATGCCGCCTGCGCTTGCCCGCTATTGTTGGACCATTTCGCGATCTCGTCGCACCATGAATGACTATGCTGCGGTCCGCGCAAACCTTCCGGTTCCGCCGCCGAATAGAGATAGGCCTCCGCGCCATTGTTCCAGCGCAGGCGTTTCAGCGATGGTTCCCATAGCGGCCGGTTCTCTGGCGGAGCGATGGATAGCAAACCGCTTTCCCCCTCCACCATCACCATTCGCGTTTCTGCAAAATTTGCTCCCACCAAAGCAAAACGCGCGCTACCATCGGCTTCGACAATTTCGCGGACCCATTCCGCTCCGGCGCGGGTCTTGCCGAAACCGCGTCCGGCCATGATCATCCACACGGTCCAGTCACCAGCGGGAGCCAGCTGTTCATCACGCGCCCATTTGTGCCAACTCGCTTCATATTCGAGGCGGTATTCCGGACCCAGGCCTTTCAGGAAAAACGCGTGGTCCTCATCATCCAGCCGGTTGATCTGCTGTGCGGTGATCACATCAACGTCATCATCATGCTCCATGCACTGCACCGTTCCTTTCGCCGCGATCAGGTGCGGAATCGCCCGCCTGCTTGCGGCGTTTCTCCGCCTGAAATTTTCGCAGGCGCACGTTTATCTTTTTCAGTTTTTCATCCAGCGTATCACGCACCGGCTCCGGTTCGGCTGCCATTTCCGCTTGAGCTGCTCGGACCAGCGCTACGGTTTCTTTGTGCAGCCGCAGCAGTTGCAACGCCGCGCGATGATCATAGTCGCGGACAGTATCGACTTGCTTGCCACGATAGAAAATCTTGCGCTCCACCCCTTTGCGGGCCCGTTCGAGCATTTCCATTTCCAGCAGTTCATAGCCCGCTGCTAGCGCCTTCAACCAGGCAGCAGCGAAATCGGCATCATTCTCCTTCCACGAATAGAGCGTCGAATTGGCGATATTGGCAATCTCCGCCGATTGCTTGACACTGGATGTCATCGCCAGCTGTTCCAGAAAAACCTTCTGCCTGGTCACTTTATGATTTCCGCGCGGGTCCGCTTGCACTGTAGGGTCTTCGTTTGTTTCAGCCATATCTATCCTCACGCCCGGATCGCTTGGAACGCGGGCATTAAAAGGGGCTAGCGCGCTGAAACATCCGGCGCCCCTAAAGAGAAGGGAAGCCGATGGTCCAGAGCCGCTCGGCCCGAATCACAATTTCTTGATGTTCCCGATATGTACCCAAACAGCGTGACGATGTCAAGATGTTTTTACCTATTTGGTTATTTATGGTCAAAGGACTTGCTTCTATTTTATCCCGAAAGCGGACATTAGCGCAAAAACAAAAAGCCCCGCCAGATTGCTCTGGCAGGGCTTTGGGGTAAACTTGTTGTTTTGCTTAAGCGTAGCTAACTTTCACATTCGCTTTGCGCTGACGACGCATTGCTCCGCCAATGGCACCAAAGCCGAAGATCATGAAAGCCCATGTGGCTGGCTCAGGGACTGCTCCTACTGAACGATTTGTTTGTGCTGCCAAACCAAACACATTTCCAGGGGTGCCATCGAAAATCTGTGTTGATGCAAAAGTATCAAGGTCAATAGTATTGAGACCACCACCGGTGTAACCGTATAAAAACCCATCCGATCCAAAGGCCAACGCCTCATTCACGCCGGAAGAGCTGCCCAGCAGACTTGATGCCCCAGTCAAAACATCCACTGAAAAGATATCACCGCTATCAACACCAAAGATAGAGCCAGCTGCGAACATGCTACCATTGATGGTGACATCAGTTAAAGCCGTAGTCAGGCCATCTAGTGTTGGGCTTGTGGCGCCGATAAGAGTCGAGCCTCCAGTCGCAAGATCAATGCTATATAAACTGCCGCTAGCTGTCGCAAAGCCCTGTGTGCCATCTAAGCTAATGGTAAAATCTTCTGCGCCGATCCCGGCGTTGCCCACAAGCGTCGCCGCAGCGGTAGCTGTATTGATTGTATAAAGACTCTGTGAAGCGCGTTCAAACGCATAGAGTGCGCCGTTCAGGCCGAAGCTCAGCCCCGTAGAATCGGCACCCAGTCCCAAATCACCAACAAGCGTTTCGGTTGCTGTGTCTGTATCATAAGAATAAAGGTTATTGCTGAAGCCCTCTTGATAAAAGAGAACCGTTGCATTGGCGGTCGAAGACAGCAGCATCGCTGCTGCTGTTGCAAGTATAATTTTTTTCATTTTTACCCCATGTGTACCGAAGGCAGAAGGTCGGTCACAAACGACCAAGCTGCGCCGAAATTTTGCGAACCCTAACACTTTTTTAACCTATTTCATCGTCGCTGACAACCGTCTCATCTTATTTGGATTACCTGTGTCGAATTGGGACAATCTTCTTATGTGGGCTTTGCGCCCAAAGCTAACTCTAAAGCTGACTTGAATCAAACTCGATTGGTCGAGAAAGTGCTGAACGGATCATTCCAGTCCTCAGGCATTATGGAACGGCCTGATCGCCTATTTTATCTCCGCTAACACCTCGCGGTAAATATCCGCTTTTTCATCTATCGCCAAACGCTCAGCCGGTTCCAGCTTGACCGGCACGGCCAGCGGCTTGCCAGTCGTGTCATCGAACAATGGCGATTTTTTGAGCTCCGGATTGAACCGCGCTTTGATCGTGCGGACCAGTAAATTCCATAACATGCCCGGCATATTGGCGGTCCTGACCTTACCCAATTCGCCAACCCCTGAAGGGATAGCCACATGTTCGACCTCCCGGCCCAATAAAGCATCGGTTTTGCCGCGATCAAAGCCGGAGAGGATCAGTGACAAAAATGCAAAGCGCGTGGAACTCAGCGTATTGGCAATCGGCGTTTTGCATGTTGCACAATACCAGCGCAGCAGCGGCCCGCCGGTGACGGTGACGCAGGCGAGCTGATCCTGACCTTTATTGATCGTGAATTTCGACGAATCCATCTGATAGACATGGGTGCCAGCATGATCATCCAGCATCAGTTTTTCCTTGCCGAGATAATGGGCAAAGGCCTGGCAATCATTGCAATGACAGACAAGCCGGCGGCCGGTTGGCGGTGCGGTTTCATGCACAGCGCCTTGAATGGCGCCGCATTGGCATTGAAATTCAAGGACTTGTGACGGATTAGCGGTAGAGGTCATACGCTTCATTCCTGTTTGCGCGTCTGGCCAGGGGATGGCCTGCTCGCCTAGAGATGTTTCAACCCGGCACTTTCGATCACCTGGCTGCTGATATATTCGGACGCCATTTCGGCTAGCTCGCGGCCCAAATGCCAGTCGAGTATTTGCATATCAGGGATGATCGGCGGATTAACCAATATATCTTCATCGCCGAGCATTTCTTTCGACGCCATCCGGCTCGCCACGACCATCGAGCGCGACATGATTTCAACTATGGACGGGAATTCCGCCTCACGCTTTCTGCGCAGCAGCACGTCTTTCATCAGCGTCCAGCGGCCTCTGATATCGTCATATTCAACGTCCGTGCGCCAGATCTCGTCGGGATCACCGAGCGACACAACGATATTCGGTCCGGTCTTCAGGCCGTGCATGACCTTCACCGGCACATTGTCGAGCACACCGCCGTCGACAAGAATATTGCTGTCGCCATCAATAAACGGCGGCAAAATGGTTGGCAGCGACCCCGATGCACGGACACATTCCCATAGCGGTCCGCGCCTGTGGATATGCAAACCATTGGTCGACAGGTTGGTGGAAACGCCAAAGAAATTAATCGGTTGATCGGCAATATCCTTGGTCCCGTAGCGCTGGCGCAGCTCGGCATCAAACACGGTCGGGTCGAGCAAGGAATAAAGCGGTAGGGTCAGCCGCCGCATCGCCTTGGCCTTAATGAACATCGCTTCCATCTGGTCGAGCGTTTCCTCAACCGTCATTCCGCGCGCAATAGCACCGCCCATGGCCGCACCAGCGCTGGCACCGCCGATAAAGTCGATCGGGACATTGGCCTCTCTCAACGCCTGAATCACACCGAGATGGGCACAGCCCAAAGCACCGCCGCCGGCGAGCACCAGCCCGACAGCGCGCCCGGTCAGGAAACGGGCGGCCTTGGCGAAATCGGCATCGCTATCAAGCGCAACATGATGGTGTAATTTGGGTTCGCGTGGGTCGATCCACGCGGCACTTTTGCTGATCGTCTTGTCCGCTTTCTCGCGGACCAATAATAGCGTCCGCTGCGGTGCGGCGATCCAGCGCATCGCTGACTGCTCCATCGCATTGGGTGCTGGCTCAGCCCGTCCGGGGCGTCCTACCATTACCAGCGCATCGGCATTGCGGCAGACTTGCTCGCCCCATTCGTCCGAGCCGCTGCCATCGATCAGGACATAGGCGCCCTTGGCCTCTTGCTCTGCGAGCCACGCCTGATAGGCCGCGCCGTCGGAGGCTTCGTTGGTTGCTTGGTCCACCGCGATAACCGGCGTGTCTGCGTCCACGACCGCCTCAAACGCCGCGGTCAGACGCGCCAGCAAACCGTCTGGTAATTGACTGGTCCCGGCGGGGAGCAAGGCAATGACGCGCGGGGTGTTGCTTGACACCGAACCGGCCCGGCTGGTGGCCACCACCAGCCGCTCGGAAACAAGTTTGAGCATCGCTTGCGTGAGTTCAGGATGCGAGCGGGCTATGTCATCAAAAGCGCTGCGAGAGACTTTAAGGACAGCGGAATCGCGGGTTGCGATCACGTCGGCCGTGCGTTTGCCGCCAGCGAAAAAGGCTAACTCGCCGACCGCTTCACCGGCTTCGATATGCGCGACAATATGGACCTTGTTAACCACCACCCGGAACCGTCCGGATTCCACAAAATAGAGCGCATCGGCATCATCGCCTTGCGCCACCAGCGTCTCGCCGCCTGATATGGATTTCAATGTGGAGACGGATTGCAGCGCATCGACGGCCGCAGCAGACACGCCGTCAAACAGCGCATGGCGGGCCAGATTTGGGCCGGAAACCGGTGCTTTATTCATCCCATCCCCTAACAGGTGCGACCTCGTTCAGCCCATTATCTGCCGTTCCTCCTTGATAATCAATGGCTTTCGGTCCTAACCGATGGCGCAGATCAAACCGCGACTGGGCGCAACCTTATTGGCAAGCATCTCAAGATAGGCGCTTTGCAGGGCGTCGGGCCCAGCGAGATGTTCGACTGACAGATAGTTTGCCACGCTGGCGACAAAAGCTGCGAATTGCTCGTCCACCATCGCGCGGAAGGTTGCGGGGCCGACTTCTTTCATCAGTGATTCCGCGGCCGTTGGCGCGAAAAACAAGATGGGTTCCGGCCCTTTCAGATCGCCTCTACCCGTCCGTTCCTCAAAATGGGTTGCGCCCACCATGGAACTGAACTTCAGGTTCGCGTCCCAATGGCTATGGATCGCAGCCAGCACAGTGCTGTTGCCAGCAAAGTCTACCGACACAATAGCTTGCGATGCATCGGCACTCGGCAAATCGTCATAGGTCAGCACTTCATCATAAAGCCCGGTTCCCTCAACAAACGCCTTGTTGCCAGCCGATGTCAGGCCGATGCGTTTGATGTTGGGGCTAAGATTTTTCGCAACCTGCGCCAGACCCAAGGCCGTTTTGGATGATGCACTGGTCAGCAGCACCGCTTCCGCACCATACCAATCGGCCTTGCGCATCATGTCTTCAATCAGGAAGCTCGTTGTAAACAGCGGCTGGTACAGCGCGCGTTCGTCTTCCATCTGCCCGGCATCGGTGCCGAGACGGTGATATTGATTATAGATGATCGCGAGACCCTGCCGGTGCTCGGCATGATCGACAAAACCCGCTTCGGTGACATTGCCCGGCGACACCAACAGGTGGCTGGCCATTGGCAGATAGCCATAAACCCGCTCGCCAACCGCGATGCCATCCTGCTTGGACGCAACCACTTTGGCAAAGCCCCAGACCGGCACAATGCCCCAGTCCGCGTCACCGGTCGGGAAGAAATTCCAGTAACCAAAGCCATCCCCAACCGCGGCATAGGTGATGTTATTAGCGGTCAGCGCATATTTCTCGATCTCCAATAAAATCTGGCCATCAGCGAGCTCCGGCGTTGATGAACTGCGCCATTCACTTTGCGGAAGGTCCGCCTTTTTCACCCAAAGACTGCTGACTTGATCACTCATATGTGCTGCTCCATCTTTCAAAGAATCATATTATTGGTTTTGATTTTCTAACATTATCATAGGCTTTCATGCGCGATTGGCAAAAGCATTTGCCAAAAACGGCGGGACTGCTAATCCTGTTGCGATTGTAATTAAATTACAGAAATTATTTCGCTATCAAAGCATGCGAAACGGGGAGAATTTGAGTGAGTACAGCGCCAGTTTCCGGGTTTGAAGCCGCTATTCAACCAGTCACCAATGTATCGGACTTTATCTGGGGCGGGACCTGGAACGGGGAAGCGGTTATTTCAATCGCTGGCCAGCCGATCCCACCAATGGTCATAATCTTGCTGGGCGCTGGCATCTATTTCATGATCGGTCTGCGCGGCTATCCGCTGCGCCGCCTCTTCCCTGCTCTTGCAGGGCTTTTCAAGAAATCGGACAATAAGGGTGCGGGCGAGATTTCTCCCTTTGCCGCCCTGTCGACCGCGCTTTCCGGGCAAGTCGGTACCGGTAATCTGGCCGGTGTGGCTACCGCGATTACGCTGGGCGGACCCGGCGCGATATTCTGGATGTGGGTGACTGCTTTGTTCGGCATGGCGCTCGCCTTTGCCGAAGGCTCGCTGGCCATACGCTTTCGCGAACAGGCGGAAGATGGCACGTATCGCGGCGGACCCATGACCTATATCACCCTTGGCCTCGGCCCGAAATGGACCTGGCTAGCGGTGCTTTTCTGTATCGGCGCTCTATTTTCCGCGCTGGTTACTGGCAACGGTATTCAGGCCAATAGTCTGGGTGACAGCGCCAATGAGCTGTTCGGCGTCGAAGAATGGATTGGCGGCGCGGTTGCTGCTGTTGCGGTCTTCGCGGTCATTATCGGCGGTATCAAATCCATCGGTAAAGTCGCTGAAACAATCGTTCCGTGGATGGCGGCTGCCTATCTGGTGATGGCTTTTGTCGCGCTGATGATCAACCTGCCTTATCTGCCGGAAACCTTCTCCCGCATCTTTGCTGGCGCCTTTGGCTATGACGCAGCCGCTGGCGGTTTCCTTGGCGCGATGATCATGATTGCCATTCGCGCCGGTGTGGCGCGCGGGCTGTTCTCTAACGAGGCGGGTCAGGGTTCCACCCCGATTGCCCACGCGGTGGCACAGACCAATGATCCGGCGGCACAAGGCCGCTTTGCGATGATGGGCACGTTTATCGATACCATCGTGATCTGCACCATGACCGCATTGGTCATGCTGACAGTCGCTGGCGACTTTACCGTTACCGATGCCAATGGCGTGAAACAGGTGGTGGAACATGCCTGGCAATCCGATCTCAATGGCTTTGCGATGACATCGGGTGCCTATGCAGCCGCCTTCCCGTTTGAAGTCTTCAGCATTCCAATCGGCACGTTGATCGTCTCAATCGCGCTGATCCTGTTCGTGTTCACGACCTTGCTGACGTGGAGCTATTATGGCGAACGCGCGATTACATATCTCTATGATCTGCTGCCAAGTTCTACGCTGAGCGGCGAAAAGAAACTCCACTTTACCTGGCGCGTTCTCTGGTGCTTGGTCATCTTCCTAGGATCGTTCGCACCGCTTGAACTCGTTTGGCGCTTGGGCGATATTTCCAACGCAGTCATGACGCTGCCAAATATCGTCGCGTTGTTGGCGCTGTCCGGCGTCGTCTTTGCTCTTGCGAAGGGCAACCGTACGGCAGGCACGGATCATGGCCGTGAGACGCCGAAAGAGCTGCAAGAAGAAGTGTCGGGCGCAGCAGGGCATTAGGTTGTTTTATTTAACCTCAAGCGCCGGGCGCGGGCATCCGTCCGCTTGGCTTTCCTCGCATAAGCTCGGGCGCGCAGTCGCGCTTGCCGACGCGATGCGTCGGTTTGGTGCGAACCTCGAGGTAAAACAACCGAGCGCAGCAAGGCAAGGCCGACTGGCCGCCGCGCCTTATTGGCACGATAGCCAAGCGGACGGATGCCCGCGCCCGGCGCCTGAGGTAAAATAAACAATGCTCAAACGCCTTTATGATTGGATGCTCGATAAGGCCGGTCATCCGCAAGCCACCAAATGGCTCGCCGGTATCAGTTTTGCGGAGTCCAGTTTCTTTCCAATCCCGCCCGATGTCATGCTCGCGCCGATGTGTTTGGCAAAACCCAAACGCGCTTATTGGTATGCTTTCATTTGCACGGTTTCATCGGTACTTGGCGCGCTGCTTGGCTATGCGATCGGCTTTTTCCTGTTTGAGACCATAGGTATCGCCATTCTGGACTTTTACGGCATGGGCGAGAAATTCGATACCTTTGCGCAAAATTTCAATGAGCAAGGCTGGATAGTTGTCCTGCTCGCCGGGTTCACGCCTTTGCCGTTTAAGGTCATCACCATTGCCGCTGGCAGCACCGCCATGCCGCTTTATGTCCTGATCTTTGCTGCGATTATTGCGCGGTCCGCACGGTTCTTTCTCGTCGCGGTTCTTCTCGCCAAGTTTGGCGCGCCTATGAAAGACTGGATCGACAAGAACTTCGCGCTGGCGACCACGCTCGGCGGTATTTTGTTCGTCGGCGGCTTTGTCGCGGTCAAGTGGTTATTGTAATTTTATTTGACCTCAGGCGCCGGGCGCGGGCATCCGCCCGCTTGGCTTTCCTCGCATAAGCTCGGGCGCGCAGTCGCGCTTGCCGACGCGGTGCGTCGGTTTAGTGCCAGTCTTGAAGTAATGTAACCGAGCGCAGCGAGGCAAGGCCGACCGGCCGCCGCGCCTTATGGCGCGCGGCCAAGCGGGCGGATGCCCGCGCCCGGCGCCTGAGGTCAAACAAAGACTCCTCGCGCCCGAATAAAATATTTCTAGCGATATTTCGGACACTTGCTTAAACGCAAGTGATGAGCACGAGACAAGTTTCAAATAGCAACGATCCTGTGATCGAGAATGTCAGCCAGCTTATCGAACCGATGCGAGGCGGGGAGAAGCCGAAAGACCAATGGCGCATTGGCACTGAGCATGAGAAATTTGTCTATTGCACCACCGATCATCACGCCCCCAGCTATGACGAACCCGGCGGGATCAAAGACCTGCTACTCGCGCTGCAGGAATTTGGTTGGAAGCCGGTTGAGGAAAACGGCAAAGTCATTGCCATGGCGGGCGATGACGGCACCGTTAGCCTGGAGCCAGCCGGACAGCTGGAACTTTCCGGCGCGCCGCTCGAAAATCTCCACGAGACATGTAACGAAACCGGCCGCCATTTAACGCAAGTGAAAGCAATCGGCGAGAAGACCGGAAAGGGTTTTCTCGGCATGGGCATGTGGCCGGACAAGACCCGCGCCGAACTGCCGATCATGCCCAAAGGGCGTTACGGGATCATGCTCGATCATATGCCGAAAGTCGGCAATCTCGGCCTTGATATGATGCTGCGTACCTGCACGATCCAGGTAAATCTCGACTATTCCAGCGAAGCCGACATGGCCCAAAAATTCCGCGTTGGCCTTGCTTTGCAACCACTGGCCACGGCGCTATTCGCCAATTCGCCTTTCACGGAAAACCAGACCAACGGCTTTGAAAGTTTCCGCAGCCATATCTGGTCTGACACCGATCCCCATCGCACCGGTATGCTGCCCTTCGTATTTGACGAGGGCTTTGGCTATGAACGCTATGCACAATATATGCTCGACGTCCCGATGTATTTTGTGTTTCGCGATGGCAAATATATCAACGCGGCGGGCCTCAGTTTCCGGGATTTCCTGAAAGGGGAATTATCAGTGCTCCCCGGCGAGAAGCCGACCATAGCGGATTGGAATGATCACCTCTCGACCGCCTTCCCCGAAGTACGGTTAAAAAGCTTCCTCGAAATGCGCGGCGCCGATGGTGGTCCGTGGAACCGGATTTGCGCGCTGCCTGCTTTTTGGGTGGGCTTACTCTATGACCAGACCGCGCTCGATGCCGCTTGGGATCGGGTCAAAGGCTGGAGCATGGAAGAACGCGAAGCACTGCGCAACGCTGTGCCGAAACAAGGCCTAAGCGCGCCGCTTCCGAACGGCGGAAAGCTGCGCGATCTCGCGAGCGAAATCCTCGATATTGCCTCCGCTGGCCTGACCGCCCGTGGCCGCCTCAACACCAGCGGCGACAATGAAAGTGGCTTTCTCGATCCGCTGCGCGAAGTGGTCGCTAAGGGCAAATCACCTGCCGCGCAGCTGCTCGATCGTTATCATGGCGACTGGAATGGGGATTTATCCCATATCTATGACGAGATGAGTTTCTAATACCGGCCCAAAACCTTCTTCAGCGACGGTTTTGTAACGCAATTGCAACAGTTCTTAATGATTCGGCACGATCCCGCGCTTTAACACGGCCGTAAACTTGACCCGGGACCACCGGATGGTCAGGGGTTGCGGCACGGAGAACAGGGAACCTCTCCGAGTCCTATACCAACGCCATTGCCGGAGATCATCGTCATGCGCCGCATATCTGTATCTGCCATTTCTCGTTTCGCCCTTGCTGGAGCTCTACTCGCAGGCGGCCTCTCACAATCCGTTCTCGCACAGGATGAAACCGGGGCTGACGATGATCAGCTTGGAACGATCGTCGTGACCGCACAGCGGCGCGAAGAAAACTTGCAGGATGTGCCGCTCTCCATCTCTACATTGAGCGATGACAAGCTGAACGCGATCGGTGCCGGTGGTCAGGACGTTCGCGCCCTTTCTGCGCGCGTGCCAAGCTTGGTGGTTGAATCCTCTTTCGGCCGTACCTTCCCGCGCTTTTATATTCGCGGTCTCGGCAATACCGATTTTGACTTTAACGCAGCCCAGCCGGTTAGCCTGGTCTATGATGACGTGGTTCTCGAAAACCCGATCCTCAAAGGTTTTCCGGTTTTCGATCTCGACCGCGTGGAAGTTTTGCGCGGACCACAAGGTACGCTCTTTGGCCGCAACACACCGGCAGGCATCGTGAAGTTTGACTCGGTCAAGCCAACAAACGACCTCAACGGCTATGGCAAGATCAGCTATGGCCGGTTCAATGCCGTCAATGCGCAAGGTGCTGTCACCGTGCCGCTGGTCGACAATGTTCTGTCCGCGCGCATTTCTGCGCTGTACCAGCGTCAGGACGATTGGGTCGACAACACCAACCCATCCGCACCGGAAAATAACGCCTTTGAAGGCTATGACGAATTTGCCGTACGCGCGCAGCTGTTGTTCACGCCTAGCGACGAGCAAGAACTGTTGCTCACTGGTCAATATCGCGAACTCGAAGGCACAGCCCGTGTGTTCCGCGCCAATATCTTCACCCGCGGTCAATCCGGCATCAATGATGATTTCGAGCGCGATGAAGTGGCGACCGACGGCCAGAATGAGCAGGACGTCGAAACTTACAATATCGCAGCGCGCTATTCCCATGATCTGGGGCCCGTATCGCTTATCTCTGTCACCAGCTTCTGGGGCGGCGATGCCAGCTCCGTTGGCGATGTCGATGGCGGCTTTGGCGCAAACTTCCTGCCACCCGCGCTATTCGGCCCGGGTAATATCCCGTTCACAGCGGAAACGCGCGACAGCGTGCCATTCCTGACCCAGTTCACGCAAGAAGTGCGGCTGGAAAGCAACAATGACGGCCCGTTCAGCTATCAGGGCGGTGTTTTCTACTTCAAGGAAAAGCTGCGCATCGACAGTGAAAACTACTCGACCCTTGGTGATCCGCTCAATGCACCGGGCGGCGTGAACATCTTTGTGCGCCAGCGCCAGGACAGTGAAGCTTTCGGTATTTTTGGTGCGGTAAGCTATGACATTACCGATCAACTAACCCTCTCTGGTGGCTTGCGCTATAATAATGATGAGCGCGACTATAGCGTGGTGCGGTCTCAGGATACGCAATTCCCGACCTTCCTGCAAAACCCGCTGGGCACGGTTACCCGTTCGGTTGAAGATGACAATGTTACGTGGGACGCGAGCATTACCTATGCCGCGACCGATGATATCAACCTCTATGCCCGCGTCGCCAAAGGCTATCGCGCGCCGAGCATTCAGGGCCGCATCCTGTTCCCGCCAGCGACCGCAACCCCGCTCGAAGACGGCGTTACGGTTGGCGATTCCGAAACCAGCCAGTCCTATGAAGCCGGTATCAAGGCGACGGTCCTCGACGGTCGCGGCCGGATCAACCTCAACGGTTTCCTGTATAATCTCAACGACGCGCAGCTGACCGCTGTTGGTGGCGGAGTTAACGCTAACCGCTTGATAAACGCGGATAATGTTCGCGGCTATGGTCTGGAACTGGACATGGAGTTCAAGCCCGTACCGGCGCTGTTGCTGACCGCTGGCCTGAGCTACAACAATACCAAGATACAGGATGACGGTCTAACTACTGCAGCTTGCGGTGCGACCCGGGTGGACACCTTCCCGGATGTATCACTCTGTACTTTGCTTGACCCAATAGTGACTCCAGCCGCTCCATTCTCGGCCGCTATCGTGAATATCGACGGCAACAGCTTGCCGCAGAGCCCGCGCTGGATTGCTAACTGGACTGCAGCTTACAGTATCCCCGTTGGTTCCGGCGAAGTCTATGCCTTTACCGACTGGTCTTACCGCTCGAAAATCAACTTCTTCCTCTATGAATCAGTTGAATTCCAGGATGGCGGTCAGCTCGAAGGCGGTCTGCGCATCGGTTACAAAACCGACAGCTTTGACGTTGCTGGTTTCGTCCGCAACCTGACCAATGACCAATCCGCCGTCGGCGCGATCGACTTCAACAACCTAACCGGCTTCGTCAACGAACCGCGCATCTGGGGCATTGAGGCCGGGTTCAAATTCTAGTCAGAAGTTAAACGCTGATTGCTCTGAATCATCGTCATGAGAGGCGGATATCTTTTCCGCCTCTTCGACCCCTTCGAGATTGGCCAGCGTCAGGCCCAATAGCCGCACGCCATTTTCCACCGGCATGATGCTAGCGAGCAACTCGCGGCCGATATCGGCAAATTCCGCTTTGCCCTCGACATTGCGTTCCAGTGATTTCGACCGGGTAATCTGACGGAAGTCCGCATATTTCGCCTTGAACGTCACCGTCCGCCCGCGCGCGCCAGATTTCTCGATGCTGTTCCAGACGATATCGATAATCTTCTCCATCGCGTCTTCGAGATCCGTGTCGCTGACCAGATCGCTGCCATAGGTCCGTTCGCCGCCCACCGATTTGCGGATACGATTTGGTTTGACCTCTCGGTGATCGACACCGCGAGAAGCACGGAACAGATAGCCGGCCGATTTGCCAAAATGCTGGCGGAGAAAGTCCTCTGACTGTGCTCGCAAATCCGCGCCTGTGTGGATGTCGAGCTTGGCCATACGCTCGGCTGTCTTAGGACCAACCCCGAAGAACCGTCGCACCGGCAATTGCGCAACAAAATCTGCGCCCTGATGCGGTTTGATGACGCAAATCCCGTCCGGCTTGTTCTGGTCGGATGCGATCTTGGCAATAAACTTGTTGTAGCTTACCCCCGCGCTGGCCGTGAGCCGGGTTTGCTTCTTGATCTCTGCGCGGATCATCTCGGCAATCCGGGTCGCATTGCCTATTCCCATCTTGTCTTGCGTCACGTCGATATAGGCTTCGTCAAGCGAGAGCGGTTCGACGAGATCGCTATGGCTGCGGAATATCGCGCGGATTTGTTGTGACACTTCGCGATAGACATCAAAGCGGTGTTTGACAAAAATCAGATCGGGGCAACGCCGTTTCGCGGTGACCGATGGCATGGCGGAACGCACGCCAAATTGCCGTGCTTCATAGCTTGCCGCCGCAACAACGCCGCGTGCTGCTGACCCGCCGACCGCAACAGGCTTGCCACGGAGTTCGGGATGGTCGCGCTGTTCGACACTGGCAAAAAACGCATCCATATCGATATGGATGATTTTGCGGATGCCGAGCCGTTCCGTCATCGTTCCTCTTCGGCCGCCTCGCGATAGCGTTCCATCACCGCCTCAGGCACCGCCATCCGAACCATGGGCGGAAAACTCGCCCGCGCGCCGCAGCTGACATAGTCCGTCATCGGACCATCCTCATCACCGCGCAACTGTCCACTTTTATAGATTTCCACGCGCCCGTCATGATAGCGCATTACCGGAAAATTGCGGGTCACACCGTCTTTTTCTTGCTTGATGCTGTACCAGCCGGTGGCAGCATCAAAGCGCAGCCCTTCTGCATTCAACCCGCAAATATGAGCATTAGCACCAATCGCGTCGCCATAGGCCTCCAGACTGCCGTCCATGCTGCGTTTTACAAACAGGCTCGCACGCGCCTCACCTGCCAATATTGGCGTCAGTTGCGCGTAGCTTAGCGACTGTTTGATGTCATCGGTGAGCGGGAGAACATCTTCCAAAAACAAGGCTTCTTCACCGGGCTTAACCCAATCCGGTTCTCCCAGAAGCCCGATCAAATGACCGACACGCTGATCATAGGTGCGGCGCAAACAATCGGTTGGATATTGTTCCAGTCCGCAAGCATCCCGCCGTTTCAGCCAGGCTTTCTGACTGGCCTTCACGGTGCGATCCCGTTTGAGCACCTCTTTGTAAAGCGCAGAAACTTGCCGGTCATAGAAGCGCATGGCGCTGTTATATTCGCCGCAGATTTCCTTCTCGACATCGGTCCTCGCCCTGCCGCAATCAAAGGACGGCGCGTCATTTTCCTGTGCTGCCAGCGCTGACGCCATCAGCACCGCCCAAGTTTCGGGAAGCACCATGACCTTCTCATCGCCGCCGGATATAAAAACCGGCCCCATCAGGTAAGCATCCTGAAATTGGGTCAATTGGCGGGGGCTTATGATTGTCTGGTTCAACACCACGCCGGTCAGATTGGCATCGTAAAAGCCAAAGCTGCTCCAATCGGCAAAGGCGAGATTTGTGACCTGCGCACTAATGCCATTGCGCGCTATCGGACAGCCATCGCTAACCGTAATCCCGCAATCAAATTTGAAACCGGTCAAGTTCGCGCCGTCCAGTTTCAATCCCTCGACATCGCCATCCCAGCCGCCATCCAGTTTGCCGCTGCTCCAATCAACGGCTTTGGCATCGACTCGGGAAAAGATGCTGCTGCGGATCAGGATATCCTGCATTCTTGCGCCGATCATTCCAGCGGCGTCCAAATTTGATTTGATGAAACCAACGCCGGGCGCCTTTACCCCGGTCCAGTCCGTGCGGCGGAGATCACTTTCCACAAAACAGATGTTGGACAATTCAACGCCTGTGAAATCCCAGCCAGAAAAATTGCCACCCTCGATCAGGATGGTCTTGTCGCCAGCGGCCTTGGAATAGCCAGCGAGCTGCTCAGGCGATCTGATTTTCGTGCCGTCATAGGTTTTCATCGCTTCGCCTGCGGCCGCGCCATCGGCGGTGCCATAGATATTGCCATAGGCATATTGGCAGCCCGGTACCGGCGGCGTTGGTAATTGTGCAGCGACAGGGTTGGTCATGAACGACAGTGCCAATATCATGCCCAAAAGCAACATCTTCCCGTTCTTCACGATCCCGAAAACTCCCTGTTTGTACGCCAGCCAATGACCATAGCATTTTCACCTATAGCCACGATGAATATTAGTTGCCATAGCCCGCCAGTGAGTAACAAGTCCCTTCCTTTTCCCATCGGTCGCCTTGAGCTGATCTTCATGATGGCCAGCCTGATGTCGCTCAACGCGCTGGCGATAGACATCATGCTGCCCGCGCTCGGACTGATTTCGGATGATTTCGGTCTGACCGGCGAGAATGACCGGCAATGGATCGTCACATCCTATATCTATGGCATGGCAATTGGCTCGATCCTCTATGGCTCGCTGGCCGATCGCTATGGCCGGAAGCCTGTGCTTTTGGTGACGATCGCCATTTATGTTGGCTTTGGTGTCCTGTGCGCGTTCAGTGAGAATTACGACCTCCTGCTCGGCGCACGTTTCGTTCAGGGTCTGGCCGCCTCCGCCATGGGCGTCCTTGCCAACAGCATCATTCGTGATCGCTATGAAGGCGATGCAATGGCCCGCACCATGTCGACAATCATGATGGTATTCATGGTGGTTCCGGTGATGGCACCGATGCTGGGTCAACTCGTGCTGGTCTTTGCACCATGGCAGGTAATTTTCATCGTCCTGTCGGCCTTTGGAGCGCTGGCGCTGATATGGGTGCTGATCCGCTTACCTGAAACGCTTAACCCGGAAGACAAAACACCGATCAATATGTCCTCCGTAACCAGCGCTTGGATCGGCGTCACACTGCACCGCAACGCCGTCGGTCATGTCCTTGCCAGCGGCCTGATGATGGCGCCGCTATTCGCGTTTATCGCATCGGCGCAGCAGATATTCTCTGACACTTTTGATGCTGCCGATATCTTCGTTTTCATCTTTGCGGTTAATGCCATGGCTATGGCTTTCGGCAATTTCATCAACAGCCGGATCGTGATGCGATTTGGGGCGCGCCGTGTGTCGCAGGCGGCGCTACTATTCTTCATCTTCATCGCGATTATCCATCTGGGCATATCGTTGGCAGGATGGCTATCCCTGCCAGTTTTTGTCATATTGCTTGCAGCGTCCATGAGCATGGTCGGCTTTACCGGCGCCAATTTCAGCTCCATCGCCATGCAACCTTTCGGGAAAACAGCCGGCGTTGCTTCGTCGTTTCAGAATTTCACCCGGACCCTGATATCGGCAGCAATTGGCGGCGCTATCGGCCTGCAATTTGATGGTACCACTCTGCCGCTGGTGATCGGATTTTTCTTTTGCGGGATCGCTTCGTTTCTGTTTATTTTATGGGCAGAACAGGGCGTTCTTTTCCGGCGTGTTCAGACAGTTGTAACCAAAGAGCCATTATCGCCGAAAGAATAGATATCTTAGGAATAAATGAGGCACGACCATATGAATCAGTTTCAGATCGCAAAAGCCACCATGTTGATGGGCGGTCTATTGATGGCAGCACCAGCGCTGGCCGCTGACTCGATTAACGGCAATTGGGTAACGCAGGATCGCGATGCGATTATCAAAATCGGAAAATGCGGCAATACGGTGTGCGGACGCATTCACAAATATCTTGTGACACCGCCCAATGGTGTGAACCAGAAAGACATCGAAAACCCCAATAAGAAACTACGCAATCGCAAGCTTTTGGGCATGGCGATTCTGACTGGTTTCAAACCGGATGGTAAAATCTGGCGCGGAAAGGTCTACGACCCGAAGACCGGGAAGACCTATCGTTCAGAAGTTAGTCTGACGTCGCCGACGAAATTGAAGATGAAAGGCTGTATTGCCTTCTTCTGTCAGGGCCAGAATTGGACCCGGGCGAAATAGGTGGTTTTGTAGTTTACCTTAATCCTTCTCCATCGCTGCGATCCATTCGCTCAGCAGCGCTGCACCTTCTTCATGCACTAACGACCTGCCGACTTCCGGCATCGCCACGCCGGGTTCCAGGCTTTTGAGCCGGTGCATCATAATGCTCTGATCAGGCTGTCCGGGCGCAATCGCAAATTCGAAGCCGCCGCTGCCACGTCCAGCCGCGACCGGGCGTTTGCCGACACCTACATGGACCGGAGATTCTTCTTCATAAGTCAGGAACAGGCCGCTGTTGCTCGCTGAACCTTGCCGGTTATGACAATGGGCGCAGTTAATATCGAGATAGGCGCGGGCCCGGCTTTCCAGCGGCATGGCTTCGTCATCATAATTGGCAATGGGCGGGTGATAACCAGATTTTTGCTCCAACATCGCATTGCTGAGCAGCATATCGAGCGTATCATGCGCCAGATTGCGTGATTTCGGACCAATGGGCATCACAGCGCCGGATAGCGAATGACATTCTTTGCACTGGTTCTTATTTGGCACGGCGTAGCTGATGTCGCGCTTATTCCCGGACGGATCTGTGAAGCTTACCGGAATCCGCTTCCCCGCAACCTTCAGTGTCGCTTCGGTCTGCTCGGCATTCCAGACATAGGGCAAAGCAATCCAGCCATCGGCGCGGTGTAGCAGCAGACGGGTTTCGAGTAGCCGATCTTTACCATCAATTTTATAGCCAAAACTTTTGATCAAAGCGGAACCGACCGGGAACTGAAGCAGGCCGTCACCATCGGCCACCGCCTGCTGCCCTGCGGGGATATAGATATAGCGATATTTCTCGGCATAGTCGGTGAACAATGCGCTGTTGAGCTGATAGAGCTCGACACCCTTATTGGGTTTCCAGCCAGCAGCATCGGTAAAAAAACCGAAATCAGACAGTTTTTTAGGCATACCCTTTGATGTAATCACAGCATCGGCAACCGGCGCTATAGGCGCAGTCGGCGCGGCGCTGACCGCAAAACCGGCAACACAAAGAGTAATGGCAGCGAAGAAGGTGCGCATTATTTAAGGGCTGCCTCCATCGAAGCGGGCAAGACGATCGGAGACAATGCGACGGTTTCTCCCGCACCGCGTTCTGTATCGAGCGATGGCTTGGCTTCCGTAGGTGCCTGACCAACTGTCGTCAGACCAAGATTGAGGATTGCAACCGCGTCATTGACGATCAGGCCTTTGCCGAGACCATCATATACAATCGCGGGGAGCGCACCGCCAAATGCCGCCGCCAACTGCTTACCGCCATCAAAGTCCGGAGCAAAACCGGCACGGCCATAGACGTTATCGGCGATATAAACCTCGCGCGGTGTTGGGTCATAATTGGCATCATCAAATTTCTGCGTATAGGCCACCACCATCACATTGGTCGTGCCGTTGTTGATCATCGCGTTTTCGATGACCTGCACATTGCGATTGGCCATGACCATCACGCCGGTTCCAGCCGGAACACTGGCGACAATATTGCCTTCGGGTGCAAAATTATCGGTATTATTGTTGATGATAGCGTTGCGCGCGACCAGCACATTATGACCGCCCATTTGCGGCAGGTTCGGTAGATCAAACACCAATATGCCGCCGGTATTCTCGGTCACCAGATTTTCGGTCACCTCAGCATCAAAGCTATTCTCAATCTCGATCCCAGCAACATTTTCGATCGCCGTGTTGCGCCGAACAATGATATTTTTCGACTGGCCGACATAGATGCCCGCATCCGATGCACCGCGTACGATACTGTCCTGAACCAACACATCACTCGCCTCGACAGGATAGATGCCATAAGCGCCGTTACTGGCCTTAGGCCCGCCCGTCCATTCGACACGGATGGCATGATAGACAATCCGGTCTGCACCCTTGGATTTGATCCCGTCGCCTTTGCTATCCTCAACCGCAAAATCGCGGAGTACAACATCGTCGGACGTCACCAGCAAGCCTTCACCCGCTCCGAGCTGTCCGGCAAAGCTGAGGATGCTCTTATCCATTCCGGCACCGCGAACGGTCACCTTATCGACGTCCAGAGAAAGTCCATCAGTCAGCTCAAATTTACCTGCACCCAATGCAACCACATCACCGGGCTCCGCCAAAATCAACGCTTCCTGCAGCCGTTCCTGCGCATCCGCTCCAGCTTCTATAGTGATTGTTTTCGCCGCGGCAGGTATAGAACAGCACAAAGCGGTGGCGGCTAGTAAAGTCCGGATCATATTTCTCTCTCCCAATTGCGAGCAATAATGACGCAATTTTGATCCCTTGCCAAGAGCATTGACAGGCATGTTAGTAAGTGAGGGTGAAAAGGGCAGGCTGTGCTGCACACTTGATATGGAGTCCAGATGAGAAGGCGAGACGATATCCGAGGAATCCGGATCAAGTGCCCAGCAGCCCAGCGGCGGCCAAAAAATTCCCGTCCAACTAAGTCAGGGTCCGCTTTGGGCTCAAAAGCGGACGTTAGAAATCAAGTGTCTTTGCTGTGTTCTGATTTGGATGATAGGCAATTTTAATGCGAAAGCGCTCTTCGACAATATCTCTCCGAGTTCAGGAACAGCTTTGTCGGCTAGCTAGAAATACAGTGTTTTGTATTTCAATAATTTTGGTTCCAGTCACTATTCTGTCCTTCTTTTTGAACGAAAAATTCAATGATTTTGAAGGATGGGCTGAATTCATTACAACAGTTTTGGTCTTGGTGATGTTCAATTTTTTTGGATTGTCGTTCACCGTTTCATTTTGAACCGGATTGAAGCCCAGAGATAATCTAGGCAAAACCGAGCCGTTCTGAAACGCTCCTTTTGATAATTAGCTAATGTCCGCTTTCGGGATATTACAGCCACAACGTTCCTGTCTGCTTTGAACCCAAAAGTCAGAACTAGGCCTGTAGTTCTCGTCGTAAGGTGCTCGAAGGACTAGCCTTAACTTGCCGGTCCGTTTTGCATCAATAGCAAAGCATTTCCGGTTTCGTTGTCGTTCAAGAAACCGATCGGTTGATCATTTTTTCGCAGTAGCCAATGACCGAATAGTCCTTCGTGGCAAGCTTCTGTTTCGAAACAGCCCGTATAGCGATAATCACGCATCGAAAAACTTCTATCACCGGTTAGCTGCAAGATACCAAGACCCGCGATACTGCCTGAACCAGAGTTTCGTTGCATAACAATTTCACTAAAACCGTTGCCCGTCATATCAGCAACCAATACCGGTTCATCGATAGACGGTATGTATCTCCAGAACCTCCGGTTGTGGGCGGTTCTCCCAGCGAATGAAGGCCGGTTTCTTAACCTGCCTAAAGTCCCCCGGATACCTGTTCTTGGTTCGACTTGAGTACCAAATCTAGCAAATACTGAAGGATCTTGACCGTTGGCCCGAAAAAAGACCAGACGCATAATACCGTCGCCAAAAAACAGCACTGCTTCGCGGTCATTGAAGTTTGAATACTCGCCAAATTTGATTGCCGAGTAAGAGTTATCAAACGTCCAATCTCCACTCGTTTGCCCGAAACCGAATTGATCTATTCGCCTGAACGTTTGATCTGCTGCGTCAAACTTTAATATGCGCAGCCCACTATCATTGAACAACAAAATTTCATCCCGCCCGTCACCATCAAAGTCGCCGGCCATTGACGGTCTCTTCTGCTGCATATCCCGATCAAAACGACTGGGACCCGACCATGCTTCTTCGACGGTTGATGCCAGCACGGTATATCCAGTTCCGCTTTGGCGAAGTAGGACCAGCTTACTTTCTGTGCCGATAAGAATATCTTGAGAACCCCGGCCGGTAAAGTTTGCCTGGCCCAAAAACCGTAACCGGCCGTCGATAAAGACCGAACGAGAACGGTCATTGTGCAGTGGCAGGCGAGTACCCGACGCTATTCTCAGGGCGAACTGAACTTCATCATTCAAGGGCCTGAGTACGACAATCTCGTTTTCTGAATTCGATACGAAAACACGGTTTCGTCCGGTTTGATCATATCCCAGGAACTCTGTATTGCGCCGCAGCCGCCATCCTGAACTGACGCCTCCACGAGTATTCAGTACAGTATCAAACGGGATTTGAAGCCTTGTCTTAAAATTTGGTGCGTTGGCACGGCCAGACCATTTTATAACCCTGTAACCGTTTCCAGTTCTGACGAAAAACTCGTTGAGGCTTGGCAACCGGCTGCTCAGTGTATTTTTCTCACTGGTTGCGACAACTACATCTTGCCGAGCTGGTTGCCAGTTTGGCACTGGGCTCGGGGGCGTAACTCCCGCTGAATAGCCAAACCGAACACTTTCACCCATGAGTGCGGCATCTCTCAGAACCAAGTCATTCTTTAGTAGCAAGGATCCATCGGTGTAGTTGAAACCCAACAACCCAAACCCTCGCCGCGCCGGATCAAAAGCCAAATAATTCTGGTCTTGCGAGTCACGCATCAACAGGTAGCCCTGATTTCTGCACCGCCATAGGCGGCTGCAACTGCCATCAGGAGCGTCAGCGGGTCGGATCCATTTTTGACTAAATGAGTCTTGCAGCGCATGCCTCGCGACCTGGTTCATGCTGCTATTGTAATCATCATTACCGTGTGGTTTGTGATCGTAACTCCAGTTGTGATAAATTTCATGATGAATAGTACCCATGCGCCTTAAATAGGTCGTCCGCGCAGCAGCACTTGTTTCAAACTGATCACTCAAATCTTCGTTGTCGATTTGAATTTCTTCGCGGAAGTATTTCTTCCGATCGTCGGTTTCAAAACCTCCGCCAATGCGGTCATATGCTCGACCATTCCCGCCTGCCAAAATTTTCCGACAATTGATTTCCAGAAAATTGCTACTCCGAGCGACCTCTAGAGCTTTTTGAGTTTGAACAACCCGAGTGCTGTTTTTGTATGGCTCATTTCGTAACCGGATGTCTCGAGGCTCGTATCTCTCGCGGACATATTGGCTTAACTTAGCTGGATAACTGGGGGATGCAGATGCAATCCTTTTCATAAACGCTAAATCTCTTATAGCGCGAGCTTGGCCAGCAGAACAGCGCTGTTGATCAACTCGGCTCCCACCATAGCTCGCCAACGCATTGGTCGAAGGCATCGCAGCCAACATTACGGCAAAGTACAAAATCTTTTTCATGGCTAATTCCAGTTCACTTTAAGCATGGCTTGTTTTGAACAAGCTCTTTCAATGAACGACCCGGATATTTTTAACCCTTCAGATAATCAGCACCTTCCTGACTATATTGGATTGATGATTAGCAGATACCGAACTGCGATTAGTTTATAGGATAAAACAGACGATCCTCGAGATGGTTGTATAAATAACTGTTTAGTAGCGAAAAACTTTCAGGTTCGTAGTTTAGCTAAGAGATACGATTTTTGGTCCTCCGGAAAAGTACCCTTTAGTCACTTTTTCATTAAACTTGAACCATCTAGGACTATCGGCTCGGTGCCGTACGCTCTCCCGGGGAGAGTCTCGGCGCCTTGGTACCTGGTGGCAGAATATAGAGCATGTTGACTTTATGATCCCGGTGACGGTTCCACATATAACAAACGTAATTGTCGATATTGTTGAGTGCGGTTTTACGCGCGCTCAGATTACCATCGGTAGCAGCGATCGCGAGCTCCCTGGGGTTGTCGCCAAGAAACAAGTTGTTTGTTTTAGGTTCATCCACATCTCCCGGATTACGGTAACACATATTGTTTGCACGGTTCCAGCCGCCCTCGCAAAGATCGTGTCGCTCGTCGCGCGGGGTAAGTAGCGCCGTGCTGCGGTGGCCCATTTCATGCAGCATAGTAATCCAGCGGCGATACTGAGACATTTCGAAATAGCGCGGGAAGAGCTCAATCGTGTTTGCCACGAGATGCCGCGCAGGACCCCCTCCGACGCCGTTTTTGGACTTACAGCGAATCCACACCGGCAGAAGCCCTCGAAAGCCACCGCAAAAGGCCAGCGACCATTCAGTGAGAATGGCCTCGATCTTGGTCAACATACGATTGATTTGGCGCGGGCTATAATCGGCACCAAACCAATGGGCAAGCGAGGCCTCTTCATATTTGTAGGATGCGTGCCAGAGTAATTCGGCATCGAGGCTTTGGCGAATGGCCAAGACCTCCTGCCTTGCGCTCTCGGCGAGATAATAAGCGTTGGAATAAGCACTCATGACACTTTTGAGCTTGTTTCCAGTACATTTGCCTACGCCGCGTTTTTGTCGCCGAAACTTGGTTACAGTGGGATCGATTTCGCGCGGGAAGCTCTTAAGGCCCACGTGCCGCCAAGGATTATCGTTGTAAATCCCGGGCGTCATGAGACTCGAGATCGAAGGTTTCGACGCAGATTTGCTAGCCTTAGGTGGTTGGCCGCTCCTCGCTTTTGGCGCTGACGGCGCCGCGCGGCGGGGACGCCGGGCATCGCGATCTGCCTTCTTTTTTGCGAGAGCCGTGGCGATGGCCTTCTTGGCCTTGGCGTCTGTTGCTCGGGTGATGCCAGTCTTGCGACTTGTGAGTGCGGTGGGCTTACCTGAACGCATCTCAGCGCTGTGGTGATGGGCCATGAAGTCTTCGAGATCGCCCACTGACTCAAAAGCTTCCTTCTTGATCTTTACCTCCTCTGGCACGCTGTACCGTTTTCGCAACGTGGCGATATGATTGCTGAATGCACGTTTGCTGAGGCTGTCGAGGTCGCTCTGGCGGCTGCGGAGGATTGCATCGGTCATGGAATAGTCCTTTTCTTGCGCGATCTGCTGATTGGGACAGTCCGCTAGATATGCGATCTCAAGTTATAGAAAAGCTACCGCGCTGTGCGCGAGGTAGGTCGGTGAAACATTCGGAATTCTCCACGCTAATCGAGATGCTGACGAGAAGAATAGGCTGTCTGGAACAGAAATCATCGGGGCTGGTACCCAAATTTGAGTTAGCGCCTGCCTAATTTTCCCATAGAATTGATTGGCAAAGCCAAAAAACAAGCCCATCCTGCTTCCATGCTTTTCGAGCGTGAAACTGAACTGCAGCTTCTTGCTGATTTGGGTGCCGACATTGTCCACGGCGTAGGCCATGTAGTCGCGCTCAGTGGAGAGGCTGGTATCGGAAAGTCGTCTCTACTGCGCGAATTTGCAGCAAGACTTGCCGGCCAAAGCGAATGTTACTGGGGTATGTGCGACGCGTTGTTCACCCCCCGCCCGCTTGGCCCGGTGCAGGATATTGCAGCGCTGCTGCTCAGTGAAAATGGGAGTCGGGGCGACCAAGGCGGAATGGAACTGTTCCCGCAACTTTTTGCACGCTTGCAACAGCGGGATGCACCTGCTGCCCTGATAATTGAGGATGTGCATTGGGCAGATGTCGGCACACTCGACTTTATCCGCTTTCTGGGCCGCCGGATCGCTCTTTGCCCGGTGCTACTGGTGATTTCTTTTCGCGATGACGAGGTTGATCGCGACCATGCACTCCGCCGTGTCTTGGGTGAATTGCCGTCGGACTGGGTCAAGCGGATTGAATTATCGCCACTCAGCATTGATGCGGTACGTAGATTGACCACCGATAGTGAGCGGAACGCCGAAAAACTGTTGCAGATAACAGGCGGCAACCCTTTTTTTGTGACAGAAATTCTCTCGGACAATGATGCCGAAGAAACTCGCGTTCCGGAATCCGTACAAGACGCCGTGGCTAGCCGCCTGGCCCGGCTGGATGAACAGCATCGGACTTTTCTGGAAGCGCTTAGTGTAATCCCCGTCCCCATTGACCGGCTGCTCCATGGGCGCTGGATAGAAGACTACGACCTGTGGCTAGATCAATCACTGAGCTTGGGTATTCTTGTAAGTGACAGCGATGGACGCCTGCGCTTCCGGCATGAGTTGGCCCGGCTCGCGACTAGCCAACGATGTTCCTCCCACGAACTATTGAGCCTGCATCAAAAACACTTGGCGCTGATGTTAGAACAACCGGAAAAATTTGCTGCGGGTGAAATTGTTCATCATGCAAAGGGCGCCGCGGATGCTCAAGCTGTGCTCCGTTATGCGCCAATGGCGGGAGAAAAGGCCGCACGGCTCGGCGCACATTGCGAGGCGGCAGCCTATTACGGAGCAGCACTGGATTTTGTCGATGATGCGAGCGCAGAAGCGGCCGCGGAGCTTTACGAAAATTGGGCTTATGAAGCCGGTTTGGCGCTTAAGGTTGATGACCGAGTGATCGAGGCGCGTCGGCATGCACTTACCCTATGGCGCGCCATAGGGCGGCCCGATAAAGTCGCAGAAAACCTGCGTAGGCTTTCAAGGCTCCATTGGTATCGCGGCGAAGTAGCACAAGCGGATCGCTATCTTGATCAGTCCATCTCGTTGTTCGAGCAATTGGATGACGTGCAAAAATTAGCGATGGCCTATTCAATGCGTTCACAAATGATGATGTTGAACAGCCGGATGGATGAAGCCATCGACTGGGGGTATCGGGCGTTGGCAACAGCAGACACTGACGCATCCGCCGAAATTCGCGTACATGCGCTAAACAACATTGGCACTGCGAGACTGTTTCTCGGTCAGGAAGACGGTATCGAGGATTTGCAGCTGAGCTTAAGTATCGCACTTAAGAACCATCTGCACGAAGATGCCGCTCGGGTTTTTACTAACCTATCGGAATATGCCGTTGATTTGCGCAAACTGGATTTAGCCGAGGCTGTGCTTGAACAAGGCATTGCGTTCGATATCGAACATGATCTCGATACCTGGACCTTCTATCTTCGCGGGCGGCAGGCACAGTTGCGGCTGGAACAAGGCCGATTGCAAGAAGCGCGGGAGATTGCCGACACAGTCTTGGCACAACCAGACCAGACCATGCTGATGCAACTTCCTGCCCTTATCATGCAGGGTAAAGCGCAATTGCGTTTGGGACATGCAAATGCGCTGAAGACGCTGGAACAGGCTCGCGCCGATGCGCTGTTGACCGGAGAGGTTCAATATCAAATTCCCGTTCTGATAGCTTTGCTTGAACGAGCATGGCTATCTGGCGACAAGCGCCAAGCCCAAGAAGCACAGAGCGCGCTTGCTAAGATCAAAGACAATAGGTTCAGCCGATGGGGTATGGCCGAATGCACATTTTGGGCAACGTTGGCAGGCGTGCAGGAAGCCGGCAAACTGCCAACCATGCCGCGCCCATTCCGGCTGGCAGTGGGAGGTTCTATGGACCAGGCAGGAGACGTTTTTGACGACTTGGGTAGCCAATATCTTGGGGCGATATGTCTGGGACTGACAAATGATCCCGAAAGGATTTCTGATGCACTAGCGACTTTGCAGTTGCAGGGCGCAACACCTGCCATTGCGCGGCTGGTAAACTTAGCCGCGCAGAGAGGTATTCCGCGTGATGCCATCCGTATCTCGCGCGGACCCTATAAAGCAGCACGCGCCAATGCATTTGGGCTAACCGCGAAGGAACAATCGGTGCTGGCCCTCATGACCGAAGGGTTAAGTAACGCCGACATTGCCGAACGTCTTTCAAGATCGCCGCGAACGGTGGAGCACCATGTCTCGTCTGTGCTACAGAAACTTGGGGCTGAAAACCGGCTCGGAGCTGTGTTGAAGGCGCAACAAGATCCTGATTTAGCCTGTCATGCAAAAGCTAGCCGGTAGCGAAGGTTATTGCCGACTTAACGCCCGAGTAGGTCACGAGCGAATTCGCTAGTAATCCTCATCATCGTCGTCGTCAGGATTATCCAAGAACCCGATCCTCACCCTGGCGCTGGGCGTAAAACCAAATTCGGCATCCAAACATAATAGAATTTCGGCTTGCCGGTTCAATATACCCAGCCAAGGATTGTTGGCAGGAGCACCACCGGGATAACGAATGACCAGATTGAAATGTTCGAGTGCTTGCTTCGCGTCGTCATAGATGGACTGGGCAACGACATATCGTTTCAATACCATCACATCGATTGCCTTCAGCAATTGATATGGCGAATCCCTGTTAGTTTTCTTCCACGGCTTTTTCTTTGCGCCATGTCGGCTGCTGATCTCCGAATTTTATATTCTTTTAGCTACTTTCTATAGATCGCTAACCGCTCATTGTGTTTCGAGCGTTCTTCAGCTTCCAACGTCTCGAGCGGCTTCAAAGCCTCTTTGGCTAATATTAGGAAACATCAAAGATCAAATGTCTGGTGCCAGAAGAGGACTCGAACCTCCACATCCTTGCGAATACTAGCACCTGAAGCTAGCGCGTCTACCAATTCCGCCATCTGGGCACGGGGTAGGCGATGCGCTTAGCGGTATTTGAAGACCCTTGTCAATGCCCGTCAGGTGCTCTTTTAAGCCCAATTTCCAAAGGACTCAGACCCACTGCGATACTCGCCAAATCTTGGCTTCCATCGAGCTGCTATCTCTCGATTTCGGATTTAAAAATATGAATTCGCCAGCCAATATGCTTCACCTCAATGCGTCCTAAGTTAATCCGGTGATAAATGGACGATCTCCCTATTCCGAGAGCACTTCAAACTTCACGTAGCGAGGCTAGCTGGCTGACGAGCAACCCAACAACCTGAAAGTTCCTACTTTTTCTCACGAAGAAGCTGACCTGCCAACCGATTAATTCAGTAAAATACTGATTTACATCCATTTTCGTGATGGCGTGCTTCCTGCTCCTAAATGTAAATAGCGTCGGGCCTTGCGCCAGTGCTTACTGCTAGAGAGCTTTAACATGTTGTGTTTACTCAGAAATACTCATCAACACTTATTCGCTTGCTTACTATTTGCTTACTGCCTAAACACGAAAAAGCCCCGCTGGTAACAGCGAGGCTTGTAATGCTTTGACTTTATTAGTCTTTTTGGTTGCGGGAGTAGGATTTGAACCTACGACCTTCAGGTTATGAGCCTGACGAGCTACCGGACTGCTCCATCCCGCGCTACCAATGGAAGCCATATTTCAACAGCTGCCAAAACTAAAAAAGCGGCCGGCCCAATCAATGGACAGGCCGCTTTTTGAAAAAGTGAATGGGTTATTTCCTCGTGACTACATCTCGATGCGCCTGCTGCAATGCCTGGCGACGACCTACTCTTCCATGCCTTAAGACAAAGTACCATCGGCGCAATCTGGTTTCACGGCCGAGTTCGAGATGGGATCGGGTGGGGCACAGACGCTATGGCCACCAAGCAATGAAGCAAGCGCATAAGCTGTAATCACGGGTCTTTTAATCGATATATCGTTGGTAAGATATGCATGTCTAAATCCATGCACATATTACCGTGGGCTGAGCTTATAATGTCCAGCATCAACGACATTGTCTTCCAACATTGTTGTTGATGGCGGGATTCTACAAGCGCGAATTGAGTAATTAGGATTGGTTAGCTTCACGCATTACTGCGCTTCCACACCCAACCTATCAACGTGGTGGTCTTCCACGACTCTATGATAACTTATCTTAAGGGAGGCTTCCCGCTTAGATGCTTTCAGCGGTTATCCCGTCCATACATAGCTACCCAGCGGCACGCCTGGCGGCATGACTGGTACACCAGAGGTATGTTCAACCCGGTCCTCTCGTACTAGGGTCAACTCCTTTCAATTATCGACGCCCACGGCAGATAGGGACCAAACTGTCTCGCGACGTTCTGAACCCAGCTCACGTACCACTTTAATTGGCGAACAGCCAAACCCTTGGGACCTGCTCCAGCCCCAGGATGTGATGAGCCGACATCGAGGTGCCAAACGATTCCGTCGATATGAGCTCTTGGGAATCATCAGCCTGTTATCCCCGGCGTACCTTTTATCCGTTGAGCGATGGCCCTTCCACGAGGGACCACCGGATCACTATGACCGACTTTCGTCTCTGCTCGACTTGTCAGTCTCGCAGTCAGGCGGGCTTATGCCATTGCACTCTAACAGACGGTTTCCAACCGTCCTGAGCCCACCATCGCGCGCCTCCGTTACTCTTTAGGAGGCGACCGCCCCAGTCAAACTACCCGCCACAGAGGGTCCCTGATCCGGATAACGGATCTAGGTTAGACACCAGAAAACAATAGGGTGGTATTTCACATTATGGCTCCACTCGGACTGGCGCCCAAGTTTCAAAGCCTCCCACCTATTCTACACAATTCTTTCCTAATGCCACTCTGAAGCTGCAGTAAAGGTGCACGGGGTCTTTCCGTCTAACCGCGGGTACTCCGCATCTTCACGGAGAATTCAATTTCGCTGAGCATATTCTGGAGACAGTGGGGAAGTCGTTACGCCATTCGTGCAGGTCGGAACTTACCCG
>NZ_JBDWDI010000001.1:0-135000 GCF_039977335.1 Parasphingorhabdus sp. | reverse complement strand
TCCTTTCATGGTGCTTCCCGAAGCGTTGATGACTCGGAACCTGGAATTCAAAAAACCTGCGATCATCAATCTGATTTCAGCAGTTGTTGGCGCAGCGGTTGCATTATATTTTGCTCTAAACGGTCACGGTGTCTGGACGCTTATTTATGCACCGCTATCAATCTTCTGGACGCGCGCCATCTGTTTGGTCATCGCAGTCAAGTTCTACATCTGGCCCAGCTTCAACTTTAAAGGCGCTGGCGCGATGTTCGGATTCGGCGCCACCTTGCTCGCAAGCCATTTGTTCTGGACCATCCAAAGCCAATCCGACATTTTTATCGCTGGCCGGTTTCTCGATCCTCATGAACTGGGCCTCTATGCCGAAGCTTTATTTCTGACGACGATCTTCGCCGCGAAATTTGTGCCACCTCTTAATGAGGTCGCCTTCCCGGCCTATTCTCGTTTGCAAGATGATCCCAAGGCTCTCAGTTGGTCATTCCTCAAAGCAGTGCGCCTGATCATGCTCATATCCTGCCCACTCTATTTGGGCATGTCGGTTACCGCTGGCCCATTGGTAGCTACCTTATTTGGTCCCAAATGGCTGGAGATGGCTCCATTTGTTGGCATATTGGCATTGGCGATGCCCGTGATGACACTGCAGATATTATTCGCACCCGCCAATAACGCTGTCGGTAAGCCCCAGATTACAGCCCGGGCTTCTTTTGCCGGCGCCATATTAATGCCCGTTACTTTTTTAATCGGCCTGCAATGGGGCGCTATTGGTCTAGCCTGGGGGTGGCTGGTTGCCTTCCCATTGCTGACACTATTCACATTCTTCCAATCCTATCGCCATATTGGGATTAGTGCTGGTCAACTCGCCGGGGCAATCTGGCCGGGTCTATCAACCTCCATAGCTATGGCCGCGGTCGTTTATGTCGCCGACCAGTTCTTGCCCGAGATGATTGTCTATGCCCGGTTTGCGATATTGGTCGCGATTGGCGGACTTTCTTATGTCGGCTTATTGTGGCTGCTGGCCAAACCCACGTTGCTCGAAGTGATACAGCTTGTGCTCCGCAAAAAGGCTCCTGAGCCGGAAGCGGCGTCGGACCTTGCGGAACGTCCCTCTTAAAAGCGCGCATTGCATGGAAGCTACCATCAGCTAACCCGACACCATGACACATATCTTGTCTTTGGCCGCTGGCACCCTTCCGGAATTTCTACCTGACCAGGTGGCTCACGCCGCCGGTCAATCCGGCTTTAGTCATGTCGGCTTCACTATAGAGCCAGAACAATGGACCCCGGAACAGGTCAAAGCCACCAAGGCCGCGATCAAAGAATATGACCTCTCCGTACTCGATGTCGAGGTGGTCTGGATCCCCGAGGGCGGCGTGCTAACGGATAGCCACCGGCTCATAATAGATGCCGGCGCCGAGCTGGGCGCGCCCAATGTCCTCGTCGTCAGTGCTGAACCCGACCCGGACCGAACGGCAGCGGCATTGCATCAGCTATGCGAATGGGCAGCGCCAGCTGATATGCGAGTCTCGCTCGAATTTCTTATGATTACGGCCGTTCGATCCCTCGATTCGGCTCTCGATATAGTTGCACGCTGCAATCATCCCGCAGCAGCGGTGCTGATCGACAGCTTGCATTTTCAGCGCGCGGGTCATGCCGCCACCGCATTAAAAGCAGTCGACCAGAGCCTGCTAAACTATAGCCAGATATGTGATGGCAATTCGCACTGCGCTGACGATTTCAACGCCTATCTGGAAGACGCCATAGACTTGCGCAGCGCGCCGGGCGAAGGCGAACTGCCGCTTACCGAAATATTGGCTGCGCTGCCCACTGCAATTCCGTTGAGCTTAGAGGTTCGATCGAAAGCCTATCGTGATCAATATCCCGATGCCGTTCAAAGAGCGCGAGCTGTGCGAGCTGCGGCGATGGCATTTTTTGACCGTCATGACATAGCTATCGGTTAGCCGGCCTACATTTGAAGCCGGTATATTTCGGTATCGCCGACGCCTTTCAGAGTCAGACTCTCTGGTTCGCTAAAATCAAAACCGCCTCCGCACTCGAAAAAGGTGGCTGATGATACTGCGATTCCATTGGCTTCTGCTGCGCCCTCGATGCGGCTGGCGATGTTCATAGTATCGCCCCAATAGTCATAGGCCAGCCGGTTTGATCCCACGACACCGCCGACGACCGGTCCGGAATGGATGCCGATGCGCAATTTAATGTCGACGCCGCTCTCTTCTGCTCGCGCCTGCATCATGGCAATTAGCTCGCGGCCGAAATTAATCGCGGCGCGCGCGCCCTGACCCGTCGAAGCCGTTCCGCCTGAGACTGCGAGATAGGCATCCCCAATAGTCTTTACTTTTTCGATGCCATAGCGATCGGCGCATTCGTCCGCCACGGAGAAGAAATTATTGAGTTGTTCCACCAAATGCCCAGGGGCCAATATTTTAGCCAATCGAGAGAAGCCAACAATGTCGACAAAGATAACCGATACATCGGAAAAGGAATCAGCCACCGCCTCTCCCGCACGCAATCTTTTGGCGACGGTCTGCGGCAATACATTATAAAGCAGCTGCTCGGTTTTCTGACGCTCGGCGTCTAGCGCTTCGTTGGCAACGAAAACATCGCGAGCGCGCCGATCGATGTCCCAATTCACAAATAACGCAAAGGTCAAAAAGATCGAGACATTGGCAATCATATAGACTTTGGGGAAAACCGGAATGTCGACAATCGCAACATAGCCGACATAGATAAGCATTACGCCAATCGCCCACGCCAAGAACCATCGTACATTGGCAACGAAAGCAATACTCGCATAGGCGAACGCGATACCCAGATTAATGACAGCCATGCCAAGAAAGGATGTGCCAGTCGTATCTTCTGTCCGCGCTAGCGAAGCCATCAGGATCACCACAGCGATCGACATCAGTGCAAAGATCAGGAAATCAAGCCAGGTCCATTCGAGATAATAGTGCGTCCCAACAACATAATAGGCAATTACCAGAGCCAGGATCATCAGTGCGGAAAGACTATTATATATAATCAGCACTGCGTCTGGAAAGAACATCGGGTTGAAGATCGTGAAAGCGACATAGACCCCGATGGCGATAATGATCAGCGTCCGGGTCGCCGTTCTCCGTGCCCGCCGTTCGCCAACAATGTACTGATTTTCAATTGCCGGATCGGCAAAGCGATTGAATAGCCCCATTTTCCGTAGCCCCCGCTATCAACTATCTGCAGTCTGCCCGATTAGGCGGACTGAATATAGTTGCGCATTGCAGCCGCTTCGCTTTCAATCTTGTCGATGCGATATTTGACCAGATCGCCAATCGAAATGAAACCAACCAGCTTATCACCATCGACTACCGGCAAATGGCGAATGCGCCGTTTGGTCATCAGCGACAGGGCACCAATCGCGCTTTTTTGCAAGTCCACAGATATAACGTCTGCAGTCATGCCTTCCGCCACACGTTTATCCATGATCGCCGGGCCCAGTTTCTGAAGACCGCGCAGTACATCACGTTCAGAAAAGATTCCCGCAACCCGGTCGCCATCCATTACCGGCAGTGCACCAATCCTTTTCTCGGCCAATATGGCAACGGCCTCGGCGACTGTATGGTCTATCGAGCAGCTAAAAATCTGTCCTTCGCGCCCCTGTAATATCGCCTGAATTGTCATACGCGCCCTCTCCCCATCTCCAAAAATCGCTATCGAGTCCCGTCTAAGAGCCATAGCATAGCATATTTTTGGCCGAAGTTGGGCTTGAAGGCAAATCCAATAAAGTCCAAAGAGGCGCTAATCCAAAGGAGTCATTGAAATTGCCTGGTCCCTCACAGCTGGATGATCCCCTATATGCCGGCATTGCCTGGTCCCGTTACTGGCGCTTGATGCGCTGGATGACGGCGCTAACTTTCATGTGCATCGTTTTGGCTCTCGGCGTTCTATATTATCTCCACGGTCTCGTTTCGATCCACATGTATGTCGCCGCCGCCGGAGGCGTTGGTTTTGCTGTCTTGTTGACCGCCGCGTTAATGGGCCTCGTGTTCATGTCGAGCGGTACGGGCCATGATGAATGCATCGACGATCCCGTGAGCAAAGATATCTCGCCCGATGAGTGAAGATGATCTTGCAAAGCTAATCACGCTGCAGCCTGTATTGCGTGTTGCACCGCAACCGCGTGATCTTAATAATAATGGCCATATATTTGGTGGTTGGGTTCTATCTCAGATGGATATTGCTGGCGGTATCATGGCTGCAAGAGTGGCACAGGGTTCCACCGCCACTGTCGCGATTGAAGCCATGTCCTTCCTCGCCCCCATTCTCACCCGCGATATTGTCTCAGTCTATGCGCAGGTCGAACGGATCGGCAATACGTCGGTCAGTTTGCGGATCGATGTTGTTGCAGAACGCAATCGCGGCGAAGAGCATGTGCCGGTTACCAGCGGCCTCTTCACCTTCGTCGCGCTGGACGAACAGCATCGCCCCAGGTCAATTCCGGAGAGCTCAAAGACGAGATATCAGGACTGATTCTCCTCTAAATTCAGAATGGAGATCGCTTTTCTGAATGAGTTTATACAGCTTATACACAGAATCGCCTAAAAAAGAGCCTCAGCCCCTGCCGCGGAGAACGCCCGTCAATTTTCAACGCTGAGAGCGCTTGGCGGCTCAATACCATATTCCCTGGCTTGTAGGAAAGCCCGCTGGCGCCATGCCCGCCACTCACCGTTTATCGCGCACCACCCGATAAGTCAGCTCACGTTCTCCATTCGCGGGCACCGTGACTTTCCAGAAGTCCTTGCCGTCCTTGCGGCCCAGCTTCTGGCTGAGTTTGCGCAGCTTTTCGTTATCCTGATGATCAATCTTGATTTCCACCTGCGCCGCAGTGCGGGACGCATTGGTGATCGTTAATTCCATCGCAGTCCATTGAACATCTTCGCTATCGAAATTCTCCATTGATTGGAGTTGATAGCGGACCAGAGGACTTTCTCCGATGCTGACTTCTACCTGCTCGCCGATCGCCTTGTCATCCACGCCGCCTTCGCCAAGCAGCAGCCGTTCGCCGCCAGCCCATTTGAAGGCTACCATTTTACCGGCCGGGAGCGCCAGTCCCAAGCCATCGCGTTTCTTGTTCTGGAACCGCAATGTCGTCACCAGCGGGGTGGCTTCCTGATAATCATTCGCCCAAATCTGGGTTTCATAAAATTGAATGAAGGGAATCGCGGTCTTCTCAAACATCGCCACCTGTTTCTGGCTTTGCGACGCGACTGTAACCGGAACCGGGATGCGATAGAGTTTAAGGTCGCCGAGATCTTCTTGTTTGGTCTGGACTTTCCTGGCGCCTCCAACGGAGACCAAATCCGACTCCGCCTCCATTGCCATCATCGGTGCCATTAAAGGCTGTCCCCGCATCCGACTCTCGTTGCGTGCACGGTCAAACCGTTTCACCATGATGTCGCTAGTCGTCGCTTGCGGCCAACAGCGCAGGGAGATGCCTCCACCGGTTGCACGCGCAATATTATCGCGGCCCTTATTCGGTTGACCCGCGACCGTCTGGGTTTGAGCGTTGGCGAAGGATGTTTCGTCGCCATTGGCCAGTGTCACCCAAGAGAATAGGTTCATGGTTTGGCCATCGGCGCTGACGTCGGCGACATAATTGGCCTGCCAATCAAAGCCGGTCGCGAGATAGGACAGCGTTACCGTCGCGCGCGTTGGCGTCGCGACCCGGCTTTTCACAGATAAGGTTGGCTTGGCTGACAATCCTTCGGGAATGGCGGGATAAACAATTGCCTCGTTCAGGCCCGTGCATTGCAAAGCTTCAAAGCCTTCTGCCGTCTGTAACACCACGCCGCCGCTGGCATCGGTGCGAATTTGCGCATCAAATTCTTTTGTCTCTCCAGTCACAGCGCTAGTCCGGCGAATCGTAACGCCGCGTCCGAGATAGCCGTTGAGCAACGCCGATGGAGATAACAAAGCCGCATCGCGGTTTTTCTCGATCACGCCATCGGGCAAGCCAGTGACAATTGCCGATTGCGGAATAATACCGCCGGCCACGCCTTCAAAGCGCAAGTCAATCTCGCCTGCTGGCAAGGTCACAGTCCGCTGCTCCGTGATCAACGCATAGCCACCGAGGTAGCTCAGGTTCATGCCCCTGTCGCCGGTGCGGCGCGGATCGCGATAGACGGTCACCGATACCGAAGACGGCCCGTCCGATGTTACCACCTGATGCGCCCATTCCGATGCGGACTGTTCGGTTTGCGCCAAAACAGGAACACCGGTTGCGAGAAGGATGAACGCCGAGAGCGCTCGCAATATCATGATCTAGAACCGCGTCTCAAAGGCCGCCGTCACGGTCGCTCGCCCATTAGCTGGCACCGGAACTTTCCAAACGATACTATTGGACGAACGCCGCTCGCTTTTCAGGCTTTCGCTGACGATCCGGGTATCACTCCAGTAAAAGTCGAGCCCGTCTTGAATCACCGACACGGTAACCGGGGTCGACCGGGCATTGGTCAGCTCATAAGACATGCTGCTGCGCCACTTGCTCCGGGACAAACGCCGCCGTTCGGTAACCGTTGGCTTGACCTTCACATCAAATGCTTCACCAGTTTTCAAGCCGAGTTCAGAACCCATCGGTGTGTGGCCGATGTTATTCTCACCAATAAACTGGGGCTGACCCGAGGCGTCCTTCATATAGACCCGCACGGTTCCAGCTGGCAGCGCATCGCCCAATCCGCCATTCGCCGAAGCGCTGAATTGCAGCACCGTCGCCGCGCTTTGTGGTTCATTCTGGGTGCCGAGCCAGCGATTGGTATATTCATAAGCCTTTTGCGCTGAAGCACCGGTTACGTCGAGAAAGCTGACTTGTTTGGTCTGGGCATTGGCGATCGTTGTGCGCGCCGCCAGTGGATAGAGATAGAAATCACCGAGAGATTCGCGATTGGCGGATTCGGTTCCTGCCCGGCGGATATTATTCCGACCGCCCCGGTTCCGCTGTCCATTCACGCTAGGTGTTCCAGCCACCAACAGGGTCTTCGCATTGTTAAATGTCGTGCCAGTATTATTGGTCAGCGTCACCCAGCCCTGCACGTCCATCTTGCCTGCTTTTTCATCAAACAACGCAACATAATCGGCCTTCCAGCCCATACCGCTGGTCAGATAGCTGAGCTGTGCCGGCCGGGTGCCCCCACGCGTACTGTTCAATGTTACCGAAAGTGTCGGTCGCGCGCGCAAATTATTCGGTACTTTGTCAAAAATCACTCGCGTCGGCAGCCGGTCATCACGGAGCACTTCGATACGACTACCAATTTGCAGCACCACACCGCCATTGGCCGCCAGCACTTTGGCCCGCTCTTTTGTTTCCTTGGCAGTCGCAGGGTTGATCCGCACGATCGTCACCGTCTCGCCCACTGCTTTTTCCATCAGTTTCTGCGGAGACAAAAGATCATAATCGAAATTTTGCTCAACAATGCCAGTATCGGCGGCGTTAAAGCCAACCGTCTCAGCCCTGATCTGCCCGGAAACGCCAGGAAATGTCTGGACCGAACGGCCCGATGGAATATTCAAACGGCGGGTATCCTGCACCAGCGCCAGATTATTATTGTAAATCGTAACCGCAATATCGCCCTGCCCAGAGGACTGACTGATCGCCGGGGTCGCAAGGGTGACCAGTGCGAGACCGGTAAAAGCAAGAAGCCGCATATTCTCTCTCCATCGTTCGTATCGCACGGCTTAACGCGGCCAAAATGAATGTAGCTTAAACGGCAATTGCCTCTGTTCTCGGACGAACGGTATAATATCATGAAATCGAATTCGCAGCATCTGTGACCGCGAGGATTCACCAACATTGGCTAAATAGGCCAGCCACTACCGCTGCCGTGCAAACTATGGACCAAATAGCTTTCTTATTACTTCTATCCGGTCGGTAGCCATTTTTGTTTTCCAGCTTGCGGCTGCCGTTGACAGTGCGGCTAAGACCAATCCGCAACAGCCGATTTTTAACGCCATGTCATAGGAATTGCTGCCCGTGAAAAAATACATCATACCCACGCAAAATACGATAAATCCAATGGTTGCGCTGAGACTTGCTAAAATTGACAGATCACCGGCAATTTTGAAATCTTTGACACTTTTTTGAATTTGATGCTCGACGAGAATTGTTTCTCTGGGCGATAAACGTACACTATCCTTGAAGAAGTTCTGAGATAAACTGACGAATGGGCCTGAATAGCTCATCAGCGCACATCCAAACCAAAGACAGAGAAAATGTTTTGCGCTCCGTACTTCTTTGCCGCAGGGAACGGGGAAATAGCGAATAGAATAATCGGCATGGGGGAGTGCCTTTCAATTTTTCAAACAGACGCCTTTCGCGTTACAAAATGACGGCTATATTGGTAAACTAAAACGCTATAACATATCCATGCCGGCGATGCGCAAAATAATTCAAGCCATTTTGGAGTAAAGTATCGTTGATAAACAGTTACTTTACTTAGCTATTATTACATATTTGAACAATTGACTCACGTAAAACTAAATCTCGTTTGCAAGCAAGAAGCGATAACTGCGGTTTAGAATTTCCTGAGCAGATTCACGGACAAGCCTTTGCTGGTATAGCTTTGACCCGCGAGATCAACAAAATTCAGGCCGCCATCAACTGAGTTGGATTCGCCAAAGCCGGAACCTTCCGAACGGGCGATTTCCCCCTTCGAATAGGTGCATGTTGGGAGCGGTAGATTGCAAAATCAAAGAGCAATTCTAGGCTAGTGGTGATATGATAAGTCTAGCATCAGACATATTACCTCGCGGGTAATTGAAAAATAAATAAAAATATCTTTTATCATAAAACCGTATCAGCTATGTATATCACACAGATGTAAAGCCAAGCAGGAGCCCTCCGATGCCGCGTCCAGAAACAGATATTGAAGCAGGTCGTCAGAAGCTGATCGAAACAGCCGAAGTCATTATCCGCGAGCGCGGGGCAATAAGCTTCACTATTACCGATCTGGCATCGGAAGCAGGGATGTCACAGTCCAATGTCTATCGCTTCTTTGAGAATAAAGATGCGCTGGCCGAAGCCATGGCTGGTCAATGGTTTGCCGAGCTTATCACAATTATCGAAGACCTTGTAGAGGCTGACATGCCTGCCAAACAAAAGCTCTATGAGTTTTTCGCTCGGCGGTTAGCCATCAAGCGCACCCGTTTTGAAGAAGATCCCGATCTGTTTCGTTCCTATATGGAACTGGGCGACCAACATTTTGAAGTTATCCGCGGCTATGTCGATCTGACCGACCATTATATGGCCATCATCCTCGCCGAAGCGATGGAAGAAGGCTATTTTGAAGGACTGGAACTCGACCAGATCGTTTCGCTGGTTAACACGATGGTACAGCCCTTTTGCAATCCCAACCTCATGATGGACATGATGCATCTCGCGGATGAGGGTCGTTTGAGTCAGGTCATCGACACAATCATGTCCGGCTTAAAAGCCCGCAAGGAAGAAACGCCCCGGAAACCGAAACTACATGTAGCAAGCTAAAATATCTGCCTGCGGAAAATGGGGTGAAATGGGTTGTTGCCCTGCCCGCTAAAATGAGCAAAGAGCGCGCATGTTCGACGATGCCAATATCTGGCTGAACGCCCATATCGGGCTTTCGCTGCTATCTTTTTTCGTGGTCTGCCTGATCGTTTTTGGGGCCGCTTTCTTTCGCGGCTTGACCGGCTTTGGTTATGCGATTTTGGCCGTCCCATTGGTTAGTCTGGTCGCGCCGCCCATCACCGCTGTGATCATGGCCATATTAATGCAGCTGGTCATCGGTCCTTTCGGGATCCGCCCTGCAGTAAAAGTAATTGACGTGCCAATGGTGGCAAAAATTGCTGCCATATCCTGTCTGTCCACTCCAGCCGGGCTTTTGCTGCTCGATATCGTCAGCACCGATGTCGCGCGGCTGGCGATAACCGCCATAGCAATTGGCAGCTTCCTTGCCTTCTTAATGAAACGCCCTGCACAGCTCAACGAAGCGCCGCTGCATATCCTGTTGGTGGGGAGCCTTTCCGGTTTACTCAATGGTTTTGCAGCAATGCCCGGGCCGCCCGTGATCCTGCATTTCGTCCGTAAAAGTGTCGCGCCGGCGGTTGCCAGGGGGTCAATGATCACAATCTTCTTTGCCACAGCAACCATGGCCACCGCGATCGCTTTGTGGCGCGGGATGATTGATGAAAAGATATTGATATTGAGCGTACTCGCTTGTCCATTGATGATCGGTGGCAATCATTTGGGAGCGAAGTTTTTCGGCAGCGTCTCAGAGCCAGTTTGGCGAGGCTTTGTTGTTATATTACTCGCGATCGCAGCCGGTTTCGCGTTGATCAAGATCATATAGAGAACCAGACGGTGCCCCCTGTTACAAAGACACCGTCTGATCCTGCGACCCTGCACTTACAATAAACATGCACGGGCCTTTCCGCCGACTTACCGGTGGCGGAAATTCCGACGACCATAAAATTTGGATTGGCCAAATTTGCTGAACTTTTTATGATGCCCAAAGCTGCGATCATGATGGCGGCTGAAGCCCCGATTGAGGCCCTTGTGATCGCCAAATATCTTCTTATGCTTCAAATGGGGTTTGCCATGATGCAGGCCGCGATGATGACCAAACCGACCGTGCGACCGATAGCCGCTTCGATGGCCAAATCCACGTGACCGTAAGTGCCGGCGATTCTCGGCCTTTCCCTGCAAAGCGTCAGGTGAAACCAGTGTTTCAACCGCGTTATCAGCCGTTATTGTCGAACCCGCATTCGCTATATTGTCACCCAGATTTGCCGCTTGAGCAGGGGTGACTGCCGCCAATGCAAGCAAGCCAGTCATTACTATAGAAGTGAGTTTTGTCATTTCAAATCTCCGTTAAGTGTCTTGCTCAACGGTTCGAATATGGCGCGACTTTGGTTACATTTTTATGGAGGGCAGTAGGCGCTGGCGTTGTAACTACAGCCTCCGTTTCAAACAATCGATATTTCATTTTCGGCAGCTATTCAGCCATAAATGGAGCTAATCAATCAGCTCTTTGGAGAGCCATCCCATGGTCCAAATTAATTGCTAATATTGCTGCAAACATGGCCGGAATTTAGAAATTTTTGAATTTCAGCCCTGATATTCCGATGCCAGCCACTGCTTCATTTTTGCTGGCGGCGGAGTCGGCTTCATCTCTTTTTCATCCAGTGCAGCCAGAGCGCGTTTCCGCTCTGCATCACCAAATTGTCCGGTGGTCAGGCAAAATTCGACCATATTGCCATTGGGGTCACGGGTATAAATGGAGTGGCACCAATTATGGTCAATCTCCAGCACATCATGGCCGGCCGCATTCCATTGTTCACGCCGCTTGGTCAGTTGCTCGGCACTGTCCACGCCGAAACTAATATGATTGGTACCGGGCGGGGTTTTAGCGGCAACATTCAAATCAAATTCATGATCTTCCTGCCCCGGCACATCATGCAATTCCCAGAAAGCGATAAACTTGCTGTCATCGCCATCCATCCGGTAGAAAAAATGCTTGCCCCAGCCACCGCCCATTACCGGCGCGATTTCGACTGTCACCAGTTCAAATCCCATGACAACTTCGTAAAATTCGTGGATCGCAGCCATGTCTTTTGCCGCCAGTGCAAGGTGGTGATAGCTCATGAGCTGGTATCCTTCCGTTTATCGACCATGCCCATAACGTCCGCTGTCGCTCCTTCTGGAGCAGGCACTTCAACCACCCGCTCATCGACATCATCAAATTCGAGACGAAGCGCTCGGCTCATCACCGCGTGCATCATATAGGTGCAGGTTATGTAAGTCAGCTCGATGATTTCAACTTCACTGAGATGCTTCTTCAGCGCGTCGAAAACACCATCTGGTACCCGACCGCGCTCCAATACCAGGCAGTCCGTATAGGCGAGAACAGCACGTTCCACTTCGTCGAAACAATCCGCCGTAGACCAGTTGGGAATAGCTTTGACCTGTTCCTCCGAATAGCCCTCAAAGCGCATCGCCTTGCTATGCTGCGAATAAACAAATTGCGATCCCACGGCATAGCCCGCACGAATTTGGCCGAGTTCACGAAGCTTCGGATCCAACTTGCGATTGGGCGAGCGGTAAAAACCAAAACCTTCAGTCGTATGTTTGAAAGCGTCGGGAACCTGCGCAAAGACGGTCCACCAATTGCCGGGCGTCCCGGTGGCCGTGCCGGGCTCCGCTACCGGATCACGATCTCCGAACAGCGTTTTATAAAGCGCCAACACATATTCATCGGTGACTTCGGAAAGCGGAATTTCGCGCAGTCGGGGCATGGGTTTCTCCTATGCCCCGACTATGCACATAATTTTCGCGTGTGCTAGCCCGCGAGATTGCGAAGCACGTAGTGCAAGATTCCGCCGTTGAGGAAATATTCCATCTCGTTGGCGGTATCGATGCGGCAGAGCGTTTCGAATGTTTCCGTGGAACCATCAGCGCGAGTCATTTCGACCTCTACCGTCTGGCGTGGATCCAGCGTTGCGACGCCCTTGATGGTGAAGCTTTCGCTGCCGTCAAGGTTCAAGCTGTTGCGATCAACACCCTCGGCAAATTGCAGCGGCAACACGCCCATACCGACCAGATTGCTCCGGTGAATACGCTCGTAGCTTTCGACGATCACAGCGCGCACGCCCAGCAGGTTCGTGCCTTTCGCGGCCCAATCGCGCGAAGAGCCGGTACCATATTGCTCCCCGCCAATAACAACCAGTTCATTGCCGTCGGCTTTGTGGCGCATGGCGGCGTCGTAGATCGGCATGATTTCGCCGTTATATTTGGTGTAGCCGCCTTCCTTGCCGTCGGCCATTTCGTTCTTGATGCGGATGTTCGCGAAGGTGCCGCGCATCATAACATCGTGATTTCCGCGGCGGCTGCCGTAGCTGTTGAAGTCCTGCTTCGCCACTTGATGGTCGCGCAGATACTCTCCGGCGGGGCTGTCTTCCTTGATCGCACCGGCGGGCGAGATATGGTCGGTCGTGATCGAATCTCCCAATAATGCCAGTGTCTTAGCGTCGACAATATCCCCCACAGGCTCCGGCGTCATGGTCATGCCGTCAAAGTAGGGCGGATTGGCCACATAGGTAGAGCCCGCACGCCACTGATAGGTGTCGCCGCCGGTCACATCGATATCCTGCCACGCCGCGTCACCTTTATAGACATCGGCATAACGGCTCTCGAACATCTCGCGCGACACGGCCCCGCCCATCGCGGCGTTGACCTCGTCATTGGTCGGCCAGATATCGCGCAGATACACATCCGCACCATCGCTGCCCTGCCCGATCGGCGTTTCGTACATATCCTCACGCACCGTGCCTTTCAGCGCATAGGCGACAACCAGCGGAGGCGAAGCCAGATAGTTCGCCCGCACATCCTGAGACACCCGGCCTTCAAAATTCCGGTTGCCCGAAAGCACCGAAGCCGCGACCAGATCATTGTCATTAATCGCCTTGGAAATTGGCGCCGGCAAAGGCCCGCTATTCCCGATGCAGGTCGTGCAACCATAGCCGACCAGATTAAAGCCGAGATAGTTCAGGTCTTCCGAAAGCCCCGCCTTGTCGAGATAATCCGTCACCACCTGAGACCCGGGCGCCAGCGAACTCTTCACCCAAGGCTTCCGCTGCAAGCCCCGCTCCCGCGCCTTGCGCGCGACCAGACCGGCGGCAATCAGCACGCTGGGGTTGGAGGTGTTGGTGCAGGAGGTAATCGCCGCAATGGTGACATCCCCATGGCCGAGATCATGATCCGCGCCATCCACCGCGACCCGCTTGTCGGGATCGGCGCTGTTGAACACCTCGGTAATATCCTTGTTAAAGCCCTCGTCGAGATCGGCCATCGACACACGCTGCTGCGGCAATTTCGGACCGGACAGCGACGGCACAACACTGGTCATGTCGAGCTCCAGCGTCTTGGTATAGATCGCCTCAACCTCGTCATCATGGCGCCAGAAACCCTGCTCCTTGGCATAGGCTTCGGTCAGCGCGATATCCGCCTCGCTGCGACCGGTCAGGCGCAGATAATCCAGCGTCTTGTCATCAATCGGGAAGTAACCGCAGGTCGCGCCATATTCCGGCGCCATATTGGCAATCGTCGCGCGATCCGCGAGCGACAGCGCCGCCACGCCCGGACCATAAAATTCCACAAAGCGCCCGACCACGCCCACTTCGCGCAGCATCTGCACACAGGTCAGCACCAGATCGGTCGCGGTAATACCCTCGGCCAGCTCGCCGGTCAGCTTGAACCCGACCACTTCGGGGATCAGCATCGATACCGGCTGGCCAAGCATCGCGGCTTCCGCCTCAATCCCGCCCACGCCCCAGCCGAGTACGCCCAGGCCGTTGATCATCGTCGTATGGCTGTCGGTGCCGACACAAGTATCGGGATAGGCGACCATATCGCCATTCTGATCCTGGGACGACCAGACCGCCTTCGCAATATTCTCCAGATTCACCTGGTGGCAAATGCCGGTTCCGGGAGGCACAACGGAGAAATTGTCAAATGCCTTCGATCCCCATTTCAGGAACTCATAACGCTCCATATTGCGCTGATATTCCAGCGCCACGTTATTCTCGAAAGCCTGCGGCGTACCAAATTCGTCGACCATCACCGAGTGGTCAATCACCAGATGCACCGGCACCTGCGGGTTGATCTTCTGCGCGTCACCGCCCAGCGACTTAATCCCGTCGCGCATCGCCGCGAGGTCAACAACCGCCGGAACGCCGGTAAAATCCTGCATCAAAACACGGGCCGGGCGGTACTGAATTTCCGCGCTGCTCTTGGCCTCTTTCTGCCAGTCGACCACCGCCTGCGCATCGCCAGCCGCCACCGTATGGCCGCCATCTTCAAAGCGCAGCATATTTTCGAGCAGGACTTTCAGCGTATAGGGCAAGCGCTCTATATCCCCGAGCTTCGCCGCCGCCTTGGCGAGCGAATAATAGACATAGTTGGTGCCATTAACATTAAGCGTCGCGCGCGTGCCGAGTGAGTCTTGTCCGGTGGTCGTCATAATTCGTCCCTTATTTTAATTTTTTGCCGGTTTGGCCTGTCCGCCGAAGCTTCAGCGAAGGCGGAAGGGGAGCAGGAATTCCAGCGAATGAATCGATGTTCGAGAGCGCTTTAGCGCAGGGGGTGCCGGGGTGCAATGGTACGAACTTAGAGAGAAAGATAATTGGGAACTTGGGCCTGACCTTCTGCCGCAAAGCATAACATCTCTGACTCACTGATATAATTAAGAAGCGATACCTACCAATGTTGGATGCAGGCACAACTGTATTGCTGGATTGTTTTCAATCAGATTCGCCAGATATTTTCTCTTATAACCGACATCGAAAATAAACTTTTTGCCGGACTGAGTAACCACGCCGAGACTGCCATTCCAGATCATTAAATCTATCAGCTTTTCAATCTCGCTATCTTCTTTCAACTTAGCCGATGCCAAGTACCTCAGCTTCTCGGGTGTAAGAGAAGCACGGTTTTCGACAACGTCAAATAGAAAAGAAGAGGCGTCGTTTATAAGATCAGCAATTTCTCGGTCCAAATCTTCAAGAACCTGCCATCCCAATTCTTTAAGAGCAAAATTGTAATCGTCCTCCCGAATAACTGTATTTTCGAGAGTTAAGGCTCTTCTTCTAGCAGTCTCGAACAACCGAATAAGGTATCTCGGTCTCATTAAGCTTCCGTCGATCAAAAAATCGAGGGCCTTCGAACCGTTCACTAACGGCACCGAAATATCAGAGAACTGAATGTCGCTATTTGAGGATACAAATCCAGACAACAGCCTTTGATTGAATAATATTTTCAACTGGTCTCGGTCAGACCATTCCAAACTGCTGGTCGAAAGCTTACCGTAATCTGCCATTCCCGCTATCAGGAATTCATAGACATCACTTCGAATGAAGAGAATCCAGCGAAAATCTAAATCTTTTCGCATGAAATTTCGTTCAATCTTTTGCATTGCCTCCGCTAGACCTACTAGAATCTGGGCATCATCTTGATCGAAGCCACCGGGCGTCCAAATTCGATCCAAGTTGTCGAAAAGAAAAAGCACAAAACCCTTGATCTCTAGATAGCTAAGTACATTTTCACGAAGGTTTCGAAGGTCGTGTCCGTAAATGATTTCCAGAACTTCAGATGACTTGAGAGAGCCAGTATCTGTAATTTCGCTCTCTTTGGCAGAAAATCGTGAAATCACATTGTCCGCTAAGAGACTTAATCGCTCCGAGAAATCTCCCTCACCAGTATCCACGCGTTCATTGAAAAAGTTCCTCAATGCTTCATAACGTTCGAATGTTTCTGGATCGTTGCGTGACTTATATGCATCTTTCTCGAGTATTTTGTAAGCAATCTCTAACCATAGAATATATTCCCAAAAAGCAGCAATCACCTCTTTGCGCGTACCAAAAGATAGCTTATCAAGAATGAACTCTTTCAGCTTTATCAGCTGATATCCGTCAGGCATCAAATCGACGACAATATTCTGTTTGTTCGCTCTACTGACGTCGCGTACTCGTAAGAATATTGCTGTCTTGCCGCTTCCTTTTCGGCCTGTCAGAACATGAGCGTTTCCAGTCTTTGCTTTACGAAACGATTCAGTTTGTACGAAGTATTGTGATAGCTTTGCTTGCTCATTTTCGGCGACTGGGTCGCCGAAAGCGACTTTTCCCAATTTAGACTTGCTCGGGGGGCTTTCCTCGTCAGAATATTGCACAAGTTCTTCTGCTACCGAATTCCTGAAGTCCTCGATCAACTCATCAATATTATCCAGATGACTCCACCGAGTAGCGGAATCGTGAACATCGAGAGGCAATTTAGAGCTCTCATGGGCAAGCAATACAGAGGGAATACCAAGTCCACGACCTAACCCGTATAAAAAGCAACTTCTCTGATTATTTCTTATGGCATCCTCTGAGTCACCATCGATCCAGAACATGAAAAGACCAAATGAAGAAGTAGCTGCTTCAAAGGCCTCTGGCGCAGTAAACCGGCTGATCTCTGCAGGATTGAAATTACGAAACTTCATCCTCACTATCTTTTTTATAGCGCTTAGAGTTTTGCGAGATACATCTCCAACCACCGATGGTTGTAAAACAAAAATAGGCTGTTCTTTACTTTTTCTGGAGGCAGTCCACTGTGAGGTCTGATCATCTCTACTAAGTATTTCTCGAAGCTTGGGCTGAAAATCGTAGGAGTCGTGAGCTAAAGTGTCCAACAGGCCTATTTTTTGAACTTTCGTAAAATCGCTATTGACCGATCGGACTAGTCGTAATGGTAATCCAAGGCCAAGAGCATAGCCTATTTCATAGGTTACATTCATGTTGACGTGAGTAATATCTCCCACGAAGCCATCGGCTTTATCTATCCAATGTTCAACGGTATTACTGATGGGATGACCTGAAGGATCCTCCAGCGACCAAGGTCGAATTTTGCGATCCAATGTGGTGGCAGCTGCAGCACTTTCTTCCAAAATTGTTTTATGGAAGTCGTTTCCAGACGCAAAGGCTAAGAATATCTCCTTCATATCGTCTTTGCCCCATTCTTAAATTATTAACTTGGATTTGGCTTTACTTCATAGGTTTATTTAAAACTTATAACCAAGGTTTAATACAATTTGCCGTTCGTGCAATAACCCTTTCCTACAACCCCATAAAAACTAACAGGTGCACAGCACTGTAAAGATTGCCATAACCCTCCCCTACGTTGGGGAACGGGGGCAATATGTGCGGGCGCAAATATGCGAGTGAGGAACTCACTTGGGCGGAATATCGCGAAATACTGAATATCATTCCGGACCAGCCGTCCAATCTTGCGCCCAATTATAATATCGCGCCAACCCATCAGGTGCTGGCCTTTCGCAAAAATACAGAGGAAGCCAGCCTGTCGCCGCTCCACTGGGGACTGGTGCCGCACTGGGCCAAGGATGCGAAAAAGGCGGGCAGCATGATCAACGCGCGATCCGAGACGCTGGAGGAAAAACCCAGCTTTCGACCGCTGCTAAAATCCCGCCGCTGTGCCGTTCTGGTTTCCGGCTTTTATGAGTGGCAGCGCCGGCTTGGTTCCACTGGCAAGGATAAACAGGCGCATAAAATTGAACGAGGCGATGGACAGCCCATGCTGCTTGCGGGGCTGTGGACGCGTAATGATGCGCTGAACCTCGAAAGCTATACAATTGTCACCACGGCAGCCACGCCCGATTTTGCCGCGCTGCATCACCGGCTGCCCACAATATTGGAACCGGACCAGCTTGACCTGTGGCTGACCGGCGAATGGGATGCCGCGCGCGATCTGCTCACACCCTATGCTGGAGCGCTCAACACGGCGGCTATTTCCAATGCCGTCGGCAATGTCCGTAACAATGGACCGGAATTACTATCGCCGCTGTGATGCGAGTGAGAAACTCATTTGGACATCATATCTGCCGGTCCAATAGTTAAGGCACTGGCAAGTCAATCGTCATTTCCATCGGCATCATCAGGATCAGCCCTGCGCAGATTAGCCCAAAAACGGCCCAAGCATATTGTTTAGAGCGGATATCCAATATCGCCCGGGCTACACAATAGATGACAATGGCCAACGGCGCGATCAACCAGAAATAATACATAAGCTAGCTATCCGATCGTTTCTGTTTCGCTACTAAGTAAACAAACGAAACCGATCCCAGCACATTCAGCAGTGCCATCACTGTCTTGGCGGAAAGCCCAAATACGACAATGTCAAATATCAAAAAATTTGCCAGTCCGGCGGCTACGATAATTACGATAATGAAAGCAAAGATTCTTTCATTTCTTGTGTTCATTTTGACGCCCTTATGATGCTGCGGAAGCAACCGTAAAGCATGGGTGGGCAAGATCAACTTTCGACCTGTTGATTAGGAATTCTCCTACAAGGCTTTCCTACAACCCCCAGTCTTTGATACACCGGCCCGAATCAAAGGAACAAAAGTAGAACGAAAGAGCCGCTGCCCCATGGAAAATGATCCGTCTGATGACACCCCCCATAACTCCCATCTTCCCGTCCCCGCGGCGGAGGAGCCGCCGCCGGAGCGCCCTTATCGGGTACGCCATGATGGCTGGACGGCGGAGCGGCAGAATATTTTTATTGAATCGCTGGCCAAGACGCGCTGCGTGCGCGACGCCAGCCGCATGGCGGGGATCAGCTGGAACAGCGCCTATCGCCATCGCAAGCGCAGCCAGGCCTTTGCCGATCGATGGGACCTCGCGCTGCGCCGGTCAGAGACGACCATCGGCGAAGTCACGTGGCAACGCGCGGTCGAGGGCGTGGAGGAGGATGTCTGGTATCATGGCAAGGTCGTGGGTCAGCGGACCAAATATGCCAATGACCTGCTGCGCCTACTCTATCAGCATGACACCAACGGCGCGGGGAATTAGGCGCGCAGGCCTGCCGCTCAATCCGCGTCGTTGATAATCAACTCCATCGCCGCAACCACCGTGGCGATGGTTTTTGCGCCCAGCAATTCATCCACCTTGGCGCTGGTCTGATCGGTAATCGCGCTGGCTTTTTTGACCGCTTCGGCGCCCGTTTTGGTCAGCTTTAACAGCCACGCCCGCCCGTCCGTATCATCGCGCACCCGCGCCACCATTTTCAGATCAATCAGCCGCCGCACCATCGCGGTAATCGCGGAATCGTTCAGCCCCAGCTCCGCCGCCAGCCGGGTTTGGGTCGTGGTCTCTTCCGATGCGATAATCCCCAGCGCCGACATCTGCGCCGTCGTGACACCGGCAACCTCCAGCAACTGCCGGTCAGAGCTTTTCTTCAGCACATGGGCGGCAATTTGCAGCCGCGAATAGAATCTGAGGTTTCTTGCCGTCATACCGAGGTGCTATCCTATTTCCCGCGCCTTGTGAACATATTATAAGTTCATAGGTGAATTATAAATGACGGGATTTGGTAGGCAAAGGCTGATATTGCTATCCATAGCCTATGTGATATAGTTCATCACTGAACTAAATGACGACTCGTGTTTTCATCCACCCTTTGCCGGACATGACTGTCCCATCATCCTAGAAAAGGAACCATAATGATCCAAGATCCAAACGATTCAGAAATGAATGATCTGCGCATGTCCGACGAGGGCCGCGTGCTCTATGACAAGGTCAAGCGCTTCGTTACCGAAGAAGTCGATCCAATTACCGAGCAGTTTTTTGCAATGGGCGAAGGCCGCGCAGAACGCTGGAGCTATGCACCAGGCCAGCTGGAATTGCTTGAAGGCGTGAAGAACAAGGCGCGCGAACAAGGACTGTGGAATTTCTTCCTGCCGGACGCGGAATCTGGCGAAGGATTGAAGAACCTCGACTATGCTTTCATCGCTGGCGTACTCGGCCAAAACTCATTGGCGTCCGAGTGCATGAATTGCAGCGCCCCCGATACCGGCAATATGGAAGTGTTGGAACGTGTGGGTACGACGGCACAGAAACAGGAATGGCTGGTGCCGTTGCTGGAGGGCAAAATCCGCTCGGCTTTTGCCATGACAGAACCCGGCCATCCTTCTTCGGATGCGCGGAATATTAGGACCGAAGCGGTTCTCGAAAAAGGCGAATGGGTCATTAACGGCGAGAAATTCTACATTTCCGGCGCTGGCGATCCGCGTTGCAAAGTCATGATCACCATGGTGCGCACCAACCCCGATGGCCCATCCCACTCGCAGCAATCCCAGATCCTTGTGCCCATCGACACGCCGGGCGTTGAGATTATCGGCCCCATGCACGTATTCGGCGATGATGATGCACCCCATGGCCATATGCATATCAAGTTTAACAATGTGCGCGTGCCAGAGGAAAATATCCTGCTCGGCGAAGGGCGCGGCTTTGAAATCTCCCAGCTTCGCCTTGGACCGGGACGTATCCATCACTGCATGCGTTCTGTTGGTGTAGCGGAACGCGCGCTGGACCTGATGATCCATCGCGGCGGCAGCCGGGAAGCCTTTGGTCAGCCTTTGGCCCTGCTCGGCAAGAACCTCGAAGTCATTTCACGCGCCCGCATTGATATTGAAGCCATGCGCCTGATGGTCCTGAAAGCCGCCAAGGCAATGGACGTGATGGGCAACAAACAGGCTCGCGTTTGGGTTTCGATGGTCAAAGCCTATGTGCCAGAGATTACGTGCCGGATCATTGACGAAGCTATCCAGATTCACGGCGCCGCTGGTGTATCGCAATGGACGCCTCTGTCCCGCATGTATGCCAATCAGCGGACATTGCGTCTCGCCGACGGGCCGGATGAGGTCCATCATATGGTGGTTGGCCGGAATGAAATGGCCAATGCCGGTTACAAGCCGCAGCGCTAAAAAAACACAAATAATCACACAAGGCCGGAGGAGATTCCGGCCTTGTTTATTTGGGGCATCTAATATGCGGCCATGAAGCTCAGAAGGTCATGCCGTACGCTTACGCCTTCTGTGTTAGGCCACTCACTTTCCAATGATTGCGAAACATAGCCGGCGAAATTGCAAATTGTTTTTTGAAAGCTTTCGAGAAAGCCGTGCTATCCGAAAATCCGCAAATTTCGCTGATGACCGCAATAGAGATATGATCATCCTGCAGGAAGTTTCGAGCATGATCCAGTTTCAACTCCAGCGCCAATTTGGCCGGCGTGCGCCCGAATTGCGACAGGCATTGACGGTGAAACTGCCGCTCGCTCAAACCCATTTCGATCGCCATATCAGTTACGCTGGTGGTTTCGGAGAGCCGACTTTCGAGCCAGGGGATCAGCCTGTCCAGATTTGGCCCTGCCCGCTTTTGCAGCATTAGCGGGGCTGAATATTGTGATTGATTGCCCGGACGGATGACATGCACAACAATGTCCCTTGCAATCTGCAGCGCCGTCATTTCGTCAATATCCCGTCTGACCATCGCCAACGCAAGATCAATCCCGGTGGTAACGCCGGCCGACGTCCAGATTTTTCCGTCCTCGACAAAAATCGCATCTTTTTCGATCACGGTATTGGGCGCCATCTTGGCCAAATAGTCGACAGCCGACCAGTGGGTGACGGCGCGCTTATTATCCAATAGCCCGAGATGTGCGAGCACAAAGGCGCCACTGCAAATGGAAGCGACACGGTGGGCGATTGAGGAAGCTTCGGCCAGCCATACCAACAATGCTTCATCAGCAAGCGCGTTGAAAACGGATCTGGAGATGCCGCCGGGAATGATGATGGTGTCGGTCGATCGCACCTTGGGTAAATTTTCGAGCTGAAACACCAATCCATTCGATGCCCTGACACTGGCCTGTGTGCCGACATAGTGAACCGCATAGCACCCGGGCACGCGCATACTGGCAATGGAGAACACGTCGGCAGGCCCCACCAAGTCGAGCATTTGCAACCCTTCAAACCCCACAAATAGGATGCGTTCTGTTTTGGCAGTTATGGACATAACTATGTCATAACGGACATATCGGAATATATCTATCCCTCTGTCTTGGAAAATATGAAGGAGACAGAATCATGAAAATTCAGATGTTCATTTATCCGGGCATGACGCTGCTCGACCTGCTTGGCCCATTGCAGGTGTGGAGCGCTTGGCCCGGTGCAGAAATTCAAGTTATCGCCCAGTCCATGGATCCAGTGCCGACCGATAGCGCTCTAAGCGTTAATCCCACACATGTCCTTGATGAAGCCTGGGAGAACCCAGACATATTTTTCGTACCAGGCGGCACCGAAGGCACTTTTGCATTACTCGGCAACGAGGACATCCTTACCTTTCTGGAGCAACAAGGTGGTTCGGCCAAATGGATCACCAGCGTGTGCACAGGATCCATCTTGTTGGCGGCCGCAGGATTATTGTCCGGATACAAGGCGACATCCCACTGGATGGCGCGAGACATGCTCCCCGCTTTCGGCGCAGAGGTCGCAGAAGGCCGTTGGGTCATTGATCGCAACCGCGCTTCGGGTGGCGGGGTAACGGCCGGAATAGATTTTGGCCTGGCACTAATGGCACATATTTCTGGAGATGAAAAACTGGCGCAGCAGGTGCAGTTAATGCTGGAATATTCTCCCAACCCGCCATTTTCCTCAGGCACGCCAGAAGAAGCAGCGCCCGATGTCCTTGAATCAGTAACGGCATTTTTCAATGCCGAGCGTTCTGATCGCCGGGCAGAACTATTAGCTAGTAGCACAGCCCGTTATCAGAGCCGGCACAGCAATTGAGCAAGGCGGGAAGTGATGGATATGACCCGTATTGAACTGCGCTAAGAAGGGCGGTCAGAAGTCCATGTAAGCGCCCTGCTGAAGGGAGGTGATTTATTCATCTCCCTTCAGGCCGATTTGGACACCTAAATTGAAAAAATCGCTGACGGCCTGACGACCCGGACGGCAAGGATGCTGGCAAGCCTGAAATTTTTGGCGAAGAGGCAGATGGGTTTTGCTCAGCTCCATTGCGCTGGCCTCAATTGCGCTGGATTGATTACAAGGATCAGCCGCTCTTCGCCGGTGCCTTCAATGGGTGGAGAACGATGGATGGCGGGTACGTCCTGTGACCACAGACGGCCTTTGAACAGGGCAACATCGCCTGCCTTCATCTGCTGGATATTATGGGGATCACCGCAATCGCAATCGGCTGCGTCCTCACCGTCAAGCCATTGTGTTCCCTGTCCTAGATAAGTGGTTATCAGCCGCGCTGTGACATAATCCGTATGGAATTTCTTGCAGGCATTTGTGGTGACATGCTCCAGCCGGATTTCAACAAGCTCGGTCTGCATGACCTGAGCGAAGCGATTGGCGAGCGCGAGAATATCGATTTGCAACATATCCCGAGCAACACTTGTTTCATGCCCGGCATCATCCAGAGCATTGATGAGCATGTCAGGAAGCTCTTTGACACTCGCGGTGAAGCGGACATCAGCTATATCGTCCAGTTTAAGCTCCGACAGGCTTTGTGGTGCTGATCGTTCCCAAAGAGCAATCGACACGCCCTCATCTCGGATCGCGCTCAGGACTTTAGCCTTCCCGGCAATCAGCGCAATCGAACGCTCTTTCATATCCACGCTCATTCGGCCGGCTCCAGCATAGGTTGCGGCGCTTCCCATGCCGGGAAGGGATCGGCAAGTGTGTCCCATTGCTCCGGCGTAAAAGCATCAGTTTTGATCAGGCAGGCGTCGAGCTCGCGGCGGATACGCGCCTCGTCCATGCTGATACCAATGAACACCAGCTCCTGCCGCCGGTCGCCCCATATTGGATCCCAGTGCTTCATGACAAATTCTTCAAATGAACCATCTTCCGGCCACAGGTTTTTCGGAACGGCTGCCCACCAGCGGCCCATGCGCACAGTAATTGTCTGGCTGCCAGCTACAGCAAGCTCTCCCAAAAAATTGGGGCGAGTGGCTAACCAGAAATGGCCCTTTGCCCGAATAACAGTATCAAGCCCATTCTGTGTCAGAAAATCATAGAAGCGCGAGGGATCAAATGGGCGGCGGGCGCGGTAAACAAAACTCTCGACACCATATTCCTCGGTCTCGGGACGGTGGTCTGCATATCCGTATAATTCTTTGGCCCATAGCGGATGCATTTCCGCCTTTTCATCATCAAAAAGGCCGGTATCGAGTATCTCGTCAAGTTCAACCTCTGCATAATTTGCTTCGATGATCTTGGCATCGGCGTTGAGCGAGGCGACAACCTGTTTGACGACGGCCAGCTGTTCAGCGGATACTTCACCCACCTTGTTGACGATAACGACATCAGCAAATTCAATCTGTTCCACCAACAGGCTCACCAGACGACGGTCATCGCCTTCGCCTGCGGTTTCGCCGCGATCTGCAAGGAAATCATGGCTGGAATAGTCGTTCAGAAGATTAACCGCATCGACCACGGTCACCATGCAATCGAGCCTGGCAGCATCGCCGAGACATTGTCCTTCCTCATCGCGAAACGAGAAAGTAGCTGCGACTGGTAACGGTTCGGATACGCCCGTACTTTCAATTACGAGATAGTCGAAGCGGCCTTCCTCTGACAGCTTGCGCACCTCAAGCAGCAAATCATCCCGCAGCGTACAGCAGATGCAGCCATTGGTCATTTCAACCAGCGTCTCCTCAGATCGCGACAAAGCCGCTTCCCCGCCTCGCACGAGATCCGCGTCGATATTCACTTCCGACATATCATTTACAATTACCGCAACCCGCTTGCCATCACGGTTGCCGAGAATGTGGTTCAACAGCGTTGTTTTACCGGCTCCTAAAAAGCCGGAAAGGACGGTTACGGGTAAGCGCTTGCTGGAATCTGAAATCATAGAACTGCACCCTTGCGAATCATGTTATGTTGTATCATATCATCTGCGTCATAAATTCTAGTCGCGATGCCTGCAAGGAAAATACAAAAGTGCTCCCACAATATACCAATCGGTTTGAAACTTCCGCGCTACTCTTGTCAGGTCTTTGTGTTATCCATTGCTTAGGCATTCCGCTGCTTTTGGCTGCCATTCCTGCACTGGCCAATGTCTTGGCATTACCCGAAGCAGTGCATTTTTATATAGTCTTGCTCGCTTTGCCTTTAAGCCTGTCGGTTCTTGCATATGGTGCGTGTCAGCATAGGTCTGTCATCCCATTGGCAGTGGGCGCTGCAGGGCTTTTGTCCATGACAGTCGCCCTTACCGCGAAACATCATAGCGATGAAATTATCCTGAGCAGTATCGGCGCCATGATTGTGGCCTTTGCCCATATCAATAACTGGAAGCGTCGTTCGCGATGCGCAGCCGATAGCGGTGTTTGAAATTGAAGCGCCGGAAAGCCTTTGTTGTAGATGAACAGGTCTGGAAAATTCTGATCAACAGCACCCGGCCCGTCGGCGCATATCAAATAGCCGATATGATACCCCCGACAGCAACGTCACAAGTATACCGGGCTCTTGAACGTCTCGTCTCAACCGGCAAAGCAAAACGGATAGCTGCGCGTAACGCTTTTGTTGCAGCATCTCCCAAAACCAATGTAATAGTCATTTGCCGAAAATGTGGTGAATTTAAATTGCTTGAAAGCCCCGATGCAATCGAAGGATTGGGAAGACATTGCGACAAGCGTAGTTTTCAGATGAGTCAGATCTTTCTTGAAATGACCGGGACCTGTCGGGGTTGCCGTCAGTGATGGGGATACTGGATCGACTATATCCAATCAGATTGGGCTTGGACAAACAATAGAGATGATGTATCATATCATTTATGATCGGTACTAAAAATGTTCGAACTATCGCGATTCTGTCTCTGGCAATGGTGAGCTTTGGCACACCGGCACATGCTTGCCGTTTTCATGACGAATTTGGCATGCAACGGTTTAGTCCGTTTCAAGCAGAACCATATGACAACAGCAGCTCATGGAATGCCAGCCTCAACCAACACAGAAAGATGACCCCAATACCGAAAACGCAGGATCCAGATAACGCGCCTGCCGACGAAACATCGAACGACAAGCAGAAGGAAGATGAACGGCAAAGCCTGACATCGGGTACATCCAGCGATCCGTCTGGTGACAAGGCTTTGTTTCACTAAAACCATGTTGCTTGAAATTGAGAATCTTGATTATAATATTAATGAAAAGCCGTTGTTTTCGGGTTTTAAGCTCTCAATAGAGGAACAAAATCATCATCTTCTCACCGGCCCCTCTGGTTCAGGAAAAACAACACTCATCCATTTGATTTGCGGCCTGTTGTCGCCGGAAAAAGGGGCTATCAGAGTGGCAGGCCATGATATGGCAGCGATCTCCGAAAGCGGGCGGGATAAAATCCGGCGCGAACATATCGGGATTGTTTTCCAGACGTTGCGGCTGGTTTCTGCGCTGGATTTGTCGGCCAATCTTTTGCTGGCTCAGCGCCTGTCGCGTGGCACCACCGATGCGCCGTTGATCGCTTCTCTGTTAGAGAGGCTCGGCATAGCGCACCGCGCCAAAGCGAAGCCCCATCAGTTGAGTCAAGGCGAAGCACAGCGGGCTGCAATTGCCAGAGCACTGGTTACCCGGCCCCGGCTGCTTATTGCCGATGAACCAACCTCAGCGCTTGATGAGGCCAATGCCGGGCAGGTCGCCGATCTCTTGCTGGAATGTGCTGCGGACTATGGTGTCACGTTGCTCATCGCCACCCATGACGACCGGCTGACTCCGCTGTTTCCTAATCGCATTGCTCTAACAGAACATATGTTGAAAGCGGCCTGATCCATGTTTCGACTCGCTCTTGCCTATTTGCGTGATCGAAGTCTCACCACCGCACTCAACATCCTGTTGCTCGGAATTTCTGTGGCCATGCTGGTCCTGCTGGTGCAATTTGGAAACCAGCTTTCCAGCCGTCTCGACCGCGATGCGCAAGGTGTTGATCTGGTCGTGGGCGCGAAGGGCTCGCCGCTACAACTCATCCTGTCGAGCATTTTTCATATCGACCAGCCGACCGGCAATATCCCGCTCGAAAGCCTTAACATGTTGCGCCGTGATCCGGCGGTAAAAGCGGCCATTCCCTTGGCACTGGGGGATAATTTTGATGGTTACCGGATCGTCGGAACAGACGCATCCTATGCGGCGTTTTATGACGGCGAAATCGCACAAGGAAAAATGTTCGAAAAGCCAATGGACGCGGTTCTGGGTGCTGCGGTCGCAAAAACAACCGGCGCGCAGCTTGGACAGCAGTTTATTGGCAGCCATGGCCTGGAAACGGAAGAAGGCGATGGACAGGGGCACGATCATGCGCCTTTTGAAACCGTTGGTATATTGGCCCCAACGGGCACCGTCATCGACCGCCTTATCCTAACTTCGGTTGAGAGTGTCTGGGACGTCCACGGTATAGAACATGATCATGACGAACATGAAGATCACGAAAAAGCCGGACACGACCATGACCACGATGGGGGCCATGATCATGATACCGATGACGAGACGCTGTCCGCGCGCGGTGGCTTGCAACCCGAACTCACTGCCATATTGGTAAGCTATCGCAATGCAGCAGGAGCTATCCGCATTCCTGCCATGATCAACCGCCAGACCGAGATGCAAGCCGCAACACCAGCAGTAGAAACGGCGCGCTTGCTAGCCTTATTTGGTGCAGGAATAGAGGGCGCACGGATATTCGCCTGGATACTCGCGGCCACTGGCGGCCTCGCCATTTTTATAGCGCTGTTGAACATGGCCCGCGCACGTGAGGGCGACCTTGCGCTATTGCGGGTAATGGGAGCCAGCAAGGTCCAGGTTTTTGGTACTATATTACTGGAAGGCCTGATAACCGCTACGGCCGGAGCGGTGCTGGGGATAGCAACCGCACACGCAGCGCTTTTTGTTGCCACTCGCAGTTTTCAGACACTCAGTGATCTCGGGCTCAGCGCCACACTGTTTCTTCCCGCTGAGCTTGGGATCTTCGCCGCTGTTCTGCTGATCGGCATTATCGCCGCGCTTATCCCCGCAGCGCGCATTTTCCGCATTAACCTGGCGAATACCCTCGCCCGAACATCATGAGGTTGTCCATGAAAATCCTTTACGCCATAGTCTTCGCATCAGCACTTTCCTTAACCGCTGCACCAGTGCCCGCCGCCATGCAAGATGGCGGTAAGGCACCTATAAAAGACGTCTGGAAACCCGCCGCGACCCCGAAAGGCGGAACATCATGGGCTGTTCTGGAAGGAACAAAAGAGAAAACGCGAAAGGGTAAAGACGGTTATATCTACTCAAAACCTCTATTTACACCAGCCGTGAAATCCCTTGCAGGAAAGCGTATCAAGGTGGCCGGTTGGATGACACCACTGGAAAAAGGCGCAAAACAGAAGAGGTTCGTATTGCTTGCTTATCCTCCGGGATGTCCCTTCCATTTCCACGCGATGCCGAACCAGTTTATTGAAGTACTGGCCGACATTCCCTTCCCCACGGACGAGAGGAAGATGCATATTGTCAGCGGCATTCTTGAACTCACCGGCCAGGACGAAAGCGGAATTTTCTACCGCCTCAAAGCTGCGAGCCCGTCATAGAGCTGGATAACCCATTTTGATGCATTCTGTTTCCGCTTCTCGTGCGTTGGACGACAGTGCCTTATTCACAGCAAAATGCGTGCAAGCTAACGTCCGCTCGCGATGAAGCTCCACAGATCTAATGTCCGCTTTGGGCGCAAAAGCGGACATTAGAAAAGCAGAAGCAGCCCTTCCGCTCACGACCCAATTGCGGACACCAATGTTAACTTCATTCTCTTTCGACAGCGAATTTCATTGCTGCTGCCATAATAGCTGTCGCTATACCAGGTTCGGCAGCGGAATGGCCCGCGCCATCAATGATCTGTAAGCTAGCCTCTGGCCACCGCTGGTGAAGCTCCCATGCCGTCAGCATTGGTGTAACAAGGTCATGTCGCCCTTGGATCATGACCGTCGGAATGTGACGGATTGTATCGATACCATCGAGCAATTGATCATCCGATTCCATGAAGCTTGCGTGATGAAAATAGTGACACGAAGTCCGGCCCATCGCGAGCGCAAATTCATCGGTCAGGTTCTCGACATAATCCGGATTGGGAACCAGGGTCATGATCGCAAATTCCCATAGGCACCATGCACGGCTTGCGGCCAATTGCACTGCCTCATCATCTCCCGTGACACGGCGGTAATAGGCGGACAGCATATCGCCCCTTTCCTCTTCGGGTATTAGCGCCTCAAAAGCCTCCCAATAGTCAGGATAGACCGCCTTAGGCCCTTCTTGCATTGCCCAACGCATTTCCTTTTTTCGGTCAAGGAATAGTCCTCTAAGGATCAGTTCTGTTACTCTTTCAGGATGTGTTTGCGCATAGGCCAATGCCAAAGTACTGCCCCACGAACCGCCGCAAATCTGCCACGCAGCTATGCCTAGGTGTTGACGGATGATCTCCATATCGCTGACGAGATGCCAGGTCGTGTTGGCTTCTAGCGATGCATGCGGCGTGCTTTGGCCGCAGCCTCTTTGATCGAAATGGACAATCCGGTAAATTTCAGGATCAAAGAACTGGCGCGTTGCAGGAGAATTCCCAGCTCCGGGTCCGCCATGCAGATAAACAACCGGCTTGCCGTTGGGGTTGCCGGATTGTTCAACAAACACTTTGTGGCTGTCACCAACATCCAAGAGCGCCGTTGCATAGGGCTCTATAGAGGGGAATAGGTCGGTCATCTTATTCCTTTTCGTGCACGCTAATCTATAAACTCAAACTGTTGTTCAAACGGTGGCCATCCGTGCGCCTGCCAACAAAAGGGCACCGCCAGCAATGCGATTGATCAGTCGGACAATCCACTCTTTGACACGGCCACTAGTCAATCGATCGCCGGCATATGCATAAAGAGCGTAGGAAATGAAATCGAGGATCACAGTCGTTAGGCCCATAATCAGCATTTGGACCACGATAGGTCGTGACGCATCCAGAAACTGGGGAAGAATAGCCGCAAAATACAGAAGTGCTTTTGGGTTTGCGAACTCAACCAGAAACCCTTTGCCAAACAGTGAGGCAGCGGATTGCAGCTTACCTGTCGGGAATTGAATACCGCCCGATTTGCTGAAAATGGCCGATAGTCCGAGATAAACCAGATAGGCTACTCCGACCCACTTGATTGCATTGAAAATGAGCGGGGATGCGATCAGCAGAGATGCGATGCCCATTGCGGACAGCAGGAAATAGACTGCATTGGCCGAGGCCACGCCAAGGACACCAAATGTGGCGCGCTTGTGGCCATTGCCTGCACCTTGAGCTGCGATGGCGATTGCTGCGGGGCCCGGAACAAAAATCACAACGGCCGTGGTGAAAAAGAAAATGAGATAGATTCCCAGTTCCATGGAAGCCTCCTATTGCTGAACATTGTATAGTTGTTTATGGTTATGGCCGTATAATATTCGGCATCAAGGAGTTTTAGACTTATGGAGAAAGATACGAATGACGTTCAGCAGAAACGGGCATCGCAGCTGGTTGTTGATGATACCGACCGAAAAATATTAGGCGCGCTTTCGGAAGATTCCTCGCAATCCTATTCCGACCTTGGCTCGAAAGTGCATCTTTCGGCACCAGCCGTGCATGAGCGGGTAAAGAAATTGAAAGCCGCTGGCGTAATTACCAAGAACACGATAGGCTTAGACGGCGCAAAAATTGGGCGTCCACTTCTGGCCTTTATCCATGTGAATTACACTGGAGCCAAGGCGAGAGAGAATTTTGCCAAGCTGCATGAGGACGCAGATGTCGAAGAAATTCACAGCGTCGCAGGAGATTCCTGCCTCTTGATAAAGGCGCGGTGTGAAAGCACCAATGCACTTGATGAGCTCTTGGTCAGGATGCGGGAGTTTGGCGAGGTCACCAACACGCGCAGTCATATTGTTCTGACGACCTTGCTCGAGCGTGGACCGCAGCCGATCTTGGATTAAAGGGTCCGCTTCCCACCCCAATAGTCGCCGTAAAAAAGACGAAAGCTAGTGTCCGCTTTCGGGATAAAGCGGACACGCGAACTCCGTCCAGACAAACCACTTTTCTACACAAGCCAGACCAATTACTTTCGCGTTGCTCTCTCAGCGATGGACATTCGTCAGGCTTCCCGGTCCATTTTTCATGCCCGAAATCCATGGGAATTTTTCCCGATTTGGGTTCAATCTGGCTAATCGCCGCCCAAAATCCAGTCCACTGCCGCATCGGCGTGGATTTCCGTGCTGTCATATATCGGAAGGATATTCGCTTTCGCATCAACGATCATTGCCAATTCTGTTGATGCCAGAACGACCGCATCTACTTCCTGCTTGGCAATATCGGTGATGAAGGTTTTCAACGTGCGTTCTGAATCCCGAGTGACCTTGTTGAACATCAATTCTTCATAGATGATCCGGTCAATCTCTTCGACCCGGTCTTCATTAGGCGGGGTCAGAGTGATGCCCTTGCCGACCAAACGCTTGCGATAAAAGCCCTCGGTCATCACATTGCGCGTACCAATGAGGGTTGCCGTTTTCGCCCCGTCTGCAATCATTTTGTCGCCCACTAAGTCGGCAATATGCATAACCGGCACGCCGACTTCGGGCGCGACCTGTTCATAAATTTTGTGCATTGCGTTGGAGCAAATCAGGATCGCGGTCGCCCCAGATTGCTCCAGCCGCTTGGCAGAACGCGTCATCAGGCCAGCCGCCGCATCCCAGTCGTCATTGGATTGCAGCCGCGCATAGTCGTTGAAATTGACGCTTTCCATCAACAGATGCGCGCTGGCAAAGCCGCCCAGCTTGCGCTGCACTTCGCCGTTGATTCGGCGATAATAGCGCTCGGTCGAAACCCACGACATCCCGCCAATCAAACCAATTTTACGCATCAATATTGTCCCTGACAAAGTTATCCGCTTTGCCAGAATTAGGTCCTGCTAAAGCGATTTCACGATATCTTCGCACATTTTCTTTGCATCCGACAGTAACATCATGGTCTGATCCATGTAAAATACTTCATTGTCGACACCGGCATAGCCGACGCCGCCCATAGAGCGTTTGATGAAGAAGATCGTCTTGGCCTTGTCGACATCGAAAACCGGCATGCCGTAAATGGGCGAGCCTTTGTCCGTCTTCGCTGCCGGGTTGACCACATCATTGGCGCCGATAATGAACGCGACATCGGCCTGCGCAAATTCGCTGTTAATATCTTCCAGCTCAAACACCTCGTCATAAGGCACATTGGCTTCGGCAAGCAGCACGTTCATATGGCCCGGCATCCGGCCTGCCACTGGGTGAATGGCATATTTGACGTTCACGCCCTCTTCTTTGAGCATATCACCCATTTCCCGCAAAGCATGCTGGGCCTGCGCAACCGCCATGCCATAGCCTGGAATGATGATCACGCTCTCGGCCTGCTTCATCATATAGGCTGCATCTTCGGCAGAGCCCCGTTTATACGGCCGATCGATCTTCTCTGCACCATCCGCCGGGCCACTAGCGGCGCCAAAGCCGCCAGCTATCACGCTGATAAAGCTGCGGTTCATCGCCTTGCACATGATGTAGGACAGGATCGCACCGGAGGAGCCAACCAGCGCCCCGGTAATGATCATTGCGGTGTTGCCAAGCGTAAAGCCCATTGCCGCTGCGGCCCAGCCGGAATAGCTGTTCAGCATCGACACAACGACCGGCATATCCGCGCCGCCAATGGGGATGATCAGCAGGAAGCCGATGATAAAAGCCAGCGCCAGAATGATCCAGAAGACCATCGCCGTTTCCGCCGTTGGCAGGATCGCAAAATAGGCGGTTAAGCCGATGATGCCGGCAAGCACGCCAAGATTGATGACGTGGCGGCCCGGCAGCATGATGGGCGCACCGGACATATTGCCGTTGAGTTTCAGGAAGGCGATAACCGAACCGGAGAAGGTAATCGCGCCAATGGCAACACCCAGGCCGAGTTCGATGCGGCTGACGACCAATAGCTCGCCTGCACTATCCAATATGCCAAAGGCACCGGGATTGAGATAGGCAGCGACGCCAACCAGCACCGCGGCCATACCGACAAGACTATGAAAACCGGCCACAAGTTGCGGCATATCGGTCATCGCGATCTTACGTGCGACGATGAACCCGAAACCGCCACCAATAGCAATCGCCACACCGATTTCCGGCAGGCTGGCGACATCATGGGTGATCAACGTGGTGACCACAGCGATCAACATACCAATCATGCCATAGCGGTTACCCGCCCGGCTGGATTCCGGAGATGACAGGCCGCGCAGGGCCAGAATGAACAACACGCCCGAGATAAGATATGCCACGGCGACCCATGGATTTACCGCTTCGCCGGATGCAGCCATTGCTGGCGTGGCAAAGAATAGCGCCGCTGCGCCCCCGATAACTGGCCCCAATAATCCGCGCATTATTTGCGCTCCTTTTTCTTGTACATGGCGAGCATCCGCTCGGTCACGGCAAAGCCGCCAAATATGTTCACGCTGGCCAGAACAACGCCCACCAGACCCAGCCATTTCGCGGTCTGACCGCCATCAGCCTGCGATCCCGCCGCCGCCGCAATCAACGCCCCGACAATGATCACCGAGGAGATAGCATTGGTCACCGCCATCAACGGCGTATGCAAAGCCGGTGTCACCGACCAGACGACATAATAGCCTACAAAACAGGCCATCACGAAAATTGAGAGAATTGATATAAAGTCCATTTTAATGCCTCCTAGTTCGCCAGAAGGCGCTCATTCACAACTTTACCGTCTTTTGTCAGACGGATGCCCAGTGTCACCTCGTCATCATCGGGTAGTACCGGCCGCTTGGCCTCTTCGTCCCAATAGGCGCTGAGGAAATTATAGAGGTTGCGGGCAAACAAAGCCGAGCTATCGGCCGCCATGGTCGATGGCATATTGTTCGCGCCATAGATTTTGACACCATGTTTCTCAACAACCTTGCCAGCCACAGCGCCTTCGACATTGCCGCCTTGTTCGGCGGCCAAATCAACGATCACACTGCCCGTCCGCATGGTTGCGATCTGGGCATCACTAATCAGTCGCGGTGCCGGACGTCCGGGGATCAGCGCGGTGGTAATCACAATATCCTGCTTGGCGATATGCTTGGATACCAGTTCAGCTTGCGCCTTTTGATATTCCTCGCTCATTTCGGTGGCATAGCCGCCTGTGCCTTCGCCTTCGATACCAGCGACATCCTCAACGAAAATCGGCTTCGCGCCGAGCGATTGAATCTGTTCCTTGGTCGCGGCCCGTACATCGGTTGCCGATACCTGAGCTCCAAGACGGCGAGCTGTCGCAATCGCCTGTAAACCGGCAACGCCGACGCCCATGACGAAACATTTTGCCGCCGACACCGTGCCAGCCGCCGTCATCATCATCGGGAAAGCGCGTCCATAATGCGAACCCGCCTCTATGACGGCCTTGTAACCTGAAAGATTTGATTGCGAGGACAGGATATCCATTGACTGTGCCCGGGTAATCCGCGGCATGAATTCCATCGCCAGCGCATCAATGCCGAGCCCCGCATATTCATCAACCCGTGCCCGTTCGCCAAAAGGATTGAGGCTGGCCACCAGCCACGCGCCCTTTTTCATACCCTTGAGCGATTTAGGCTCCGGACCCTGAACGCCCAGCACAATATCGGCATCTTTCAAGACCGCTGCACGCGTGCCAATACTGGCCCCTTGTGCTTCATAATCCGCATCCGCAATCGAAGCGGACAGGCCAGCCCCTTTTTCCACCGCCATCGTCGCCCCAAGGCCAGTGAACTTCTTCACCGTTTCCGGAGAAGCACTAACCCGCTGCTCACCGTCGGCGAGTTCTTTCAATACCGCTATTTTCAAGGATTATTCCAATCAGGTAACAAGAAGAATGATGACCAATATCGTCACCAGGGCCGTGATGATCGATCCGATCTTCAGCCAGGACAAAAAGCGCCCATAAGTCTCTTCTGCAGATTTCATATTATTGTCAGAAGCCATGATTCCTCCAAATATTCGAATAAAGATTGCCGCTGCTCTAACCATATATATCGCATCGCTCAAGGCCCCGCGGACTGATTTATCCTAATAAGAGTGATAGAAAATATCAGCGGTTCTTAATCCGGTCTTTACCCCTCGTTGTTAGAGAATTGGTTCATTCTGGCACATATGGGATAAAAATGGCTCAAAACGGCACAAAATTGCTGATGTTAATCGATGATGAGCCGGCACAATGCCGGTTGATTTCGGCACTGGCTTCGCGGGCTGGCTATCGCACCATCTTTGCACGCGATGCCGAGACCGCCATTGCGACATTGGGCACACAGGACGGTATGATGCTGGATGCCATCATCCTCGATCATTGGGTTCCCGGTTCCGAAGCGACCGAACTGATTGCCGAGCTCAAATCCCAACGCCCTGCCTTGCCGATATTGATGCTAACCGCGGTTGGTTCGATCACCGAAGCTGTCGATGCCGTCCGCGCCGGTGCGACCGATTACCTCATCAAACCAGTTGCGCCCGAACAGATGCTGCAAGCGCTTTCCGCCGCTGTGGAAAGCTCCAAAGAGACAGGCGAGCTACAACCGCTGACCGAAAAGATTTCGGCGCCGCTGGAATTTGAAGAGATTGTCGGCGCAGCCCCGGCCTTTCGCGCTGCGCTTGCTATCGCAGCCAAGGCCGCCCGTGCGCGCGTACCGGTTTTGATTGAAGGTGAAGGCGGCGTTGGCAAGGAAGTCATCGCCGATGCTATTCACGCAGCCAGTCCACGTTCGAAGCTGCCCATGCTGAAGATCAACTGCGGTGCCATTACCGGCAACTTGCTCGATTCCATTCTCTTCGGCCACGAAAAGGGGGCCTTTACCGGTGCCTTTGACCGCAAAATTGGCCTGCTCCAACAGGCCGAGGGCGGCACCATATTCCTCGACGAAGTCGACCGTATTCCTCCTGAAACACAGGTCCGCTTGCTCCGTTTCCTGAAAACATCAGAAATTCAGCCGCTTGGTAGCCCCAACAGCTATCAGATTGATGTCCGGATTATCGCCGCCACCAACCGGCAGTTGGAGCAGGAAGTGCACAAAGAGCGCTTCCGCGAAGATCTTTATTACCGGATGAATGTGGTGCAGCTCACGATTCCGCCGTTGCGTGATCGCACCGGTGACATTCCAGCGCTCGCCCGGCATTTCCTGTCGCGCCTAGCACTGCAACCCGGACTTCGCAGCCTCGGCATTACCGATGAGGCGTTAAACTTGCTGCGCAGCTATCAATGGCCCGGCAATGTCCGTCAGCTGCAAAGCGTATTGTTCCGTGCCGCTGTCATGTGCGACCGCGATGCACTGACCTGCGATGAGTTTCCCCAGATTGCTTCTTTTGTGGCTGAATCCGGTGAAACCCAGCCGCATATGTCCAACAGCCCGGAAGGCATTGGCATCACCTTATATTCCGAAGACGGCAATTTGCGTCCGCTCGAAGAGATAGAAGCAGATGTCATTCGTCTGGCCATCGGCCATTATCGCGGCCGGATGACCGAAGTGGCACGCCGTCTCGGCATTGGTCGGTCAACGCTATATCGCAAGCTGGCCGATCTGGGGATAGACAACGCTGCCTAATCGCACAGCGTAACAAGACTGCATCATCTTCTGAGTTGATGTTTAAGTCTCTACTCCCTAAGTCTAGCGAATATGACACATATACGATCCCCATTCTCGATTGGCGTTGCTCTTTCAGCAGCCCTGCTTCTGTCCTCTTGCGGCAAACAAGAGGCCGTTGGCGACGTTCCTTCCAGCGAAGAACTGGCGAAACAGGCTGATGCTGCCAGTAAAGCCATTCGCGATGAAGAGGCTGCGGCCGGAGCTGCGGCCGGGGCGGAAGATGCTCCCGTTGTTGATAGCGCCGAAATGATCAGCTACGCCAACGCGCTGCGCGGATTTTCCATCATGGTTCCGAAAAACTGGGCCGTCGACGAAGCCGCGAGCGATGACAATGGTCAAGTATTAAACGACGCCGAATCAAAAGCCACACTAACCGCTGGCTGGATAGAGAATCGCGAAGATGCCGACCTGACCGCTGCGGTTAAAACGCTGGAAGATGCCGGAGAAGGCATGACCGGCGACTATGTCAATGAAAACGAATATCGCGCCTCTGGCTTGATCGCAGAAGGCAGCAAGACCGCTCAGCGGATCTTGCGCAAACCAGATGGCACCATGATCAAGGCCGCGATAACTTATCCGGCCGACAGTGCGGAAACAGTGGATCCGCTGGCACAACAGATATTGGACAGTCTGACGCTGCAATAGAATTTCTTATCAGCGCGGCAGCAAAAAAGCCTGATTTAGCGATCCAGTTTTGCGTCGAGAAAACCTGGAACTGGTCCATTCCAACCATCATCATCCGCGTTATCAACGGGCTGTGGCTTGGGCGCCGGCTTAGGTGATTTTACTGATTTTTCGGGACGCTCTTTGGACTGGGCCGGCCGTTCATCAGAATGTTGTTTTTTCGGTTTTTCGCCCTTGGGCTTTTCCGGAGCGGGCTTTTTGCCACCCTGCTTTTTCTCCGGTTTGACCGACTTGCTGTCCCGCACGGGAAGCTTGGTCCCGGTCAGCTTCTCAATGCTGTCGACATGTTCATCATCGCGTTTGGTGACAAATGTGATCGCAACACCCGTAGCACCAGCACGGCCAGTTCGACCGATGCGGTGGATATAATCATCGGGATGCCAAGGAATGTCGTAATTGACGACATGGCTGACGCCCTTGATATCGAGCCCGCGGGCAGCAACATCGGACGCGCACAATATATTGATTTCGCCCGACTTGAAGCGATCCAGTTCCGCAAGGCGCGAACTTTGATCCATATCACCATGAATTTGCCCGGCATCAAAACCATCTTTGCGCATCTGCAGGCACAGGTCGCGCACTTCGGTTTTGCGGTTGCAAAAGATGATCGCGGTGTCGACGCCTTCATTGTCCAATATGCCATATAGCAGCGTGCGCTTGGCTTTTGGCGCGACATTTATGATCGATTGATCAATTGAGGTGTTGGCGGTGGCAGGCCGCGACACTTCTACCGATTTCGGATTGTTGAGAAACTGGTCCGACAATTTCTTGATCGGCGGCGGCATCGTTGCGGAAAAGAGCATCGTCTGCCGCGTCGATGGCAGTTTCGAGCAAATTTGTTCAATGTCGGGAATGAAGCCCATGTCGAGCATGCGGTCGGCTTCATCAATGACGAGCAGCTCACAGCCCGACATCAAAATCCGGCCACGCTCAAACAAATCCATCAATCGGCCTGGGGTCGCGATTAGGACATCAACGCCTTTTTCCAAAGCCTTGATCTGATCGCCCATTGATACACCGCCGATGAGCAGCGCCATGCTGAGATCATGATTTTTGCCATATTTCTCGAAATTTTCGGCGACCTGCGCTGCCAATTCTCTGGTTGGCTCCAGGATCAACGAACGCGGCATCCGGGCCCGCGACCGGCCGTGCGCCAAAATGTCAATCATCGGCAGCACAAAGCTCGCTGTCTTACCAGTGCCGGTTTGGGCGATGCCGATTATGTCCTTCATCATCAGGACGGGCGGAATGGCCTGGGCCTGAATGGGCGTCGGCTCATCATAGCCCGCATCAGCTACGGCTTTTAGCAATTCATCAGAGAGGCCGAGGTCGGCAAATTTCATAGTGTTTCCGGAAAATAACGGTGCATTGTCGCACGATCAACAGGCTTGTAAAAGCCGCGTCGAGGGATGGTGCCAAACGTGTCTTTTGTCAAGTTATCTAGCGTGTTGACCTCGGCAGGCCGGCGCCTCGGCAGCGGCCATCATTCGGGAACCAGCAACCGGAATCGATCAATCTCGCATTTTGATCCGGTACGGGAATGCAATATGTCCCGGTCGGCGCAAATTTTTCCGTCCCGGGATTTTTCCATATAAAATCCGGAGTAGAAGTTACGCGCCTGACATTTTTTCTCAAGCCGGGCCCGAATTTGCTGTCGATCCTTGGTCACGAGGTCAACATAGCGCTCACCAAATCTTTGAACACCGAGGATATTGTTCATGGGCAGGCATTTACCGATTTTCTTTTGGGTAAATTTGGTTGGTCTGGAACGACGCGTGATATCGGCTAAAGCAGAAGACATGGCCGGTCGGCGCCGAGGCACACGGATAATGATGCGTTTTTCGATACGAACCTGAGCGAACCGCTCTGCTACCGGAGCAACAAACATACCATCTATATCGGAGGCACCGCCAGTCATCGGCGGCTCTTCTGCGACGGGTGCGGCCAACAGCAATGATCCGTAGAGCAAAAGACTCACTGAAAACCCCTAGTTATCATCGCCAAGCCTATAACAACGCCGATTGAACATTTGATGAACTATCGTCTCTATTGGTATATTGGTGTTTTCACGTAAAGCATCTATATTCTTAGTCATTCTCGAAAAATATCGGAGCGAATAATGTCGGACACACCCGATTGGCTGCATAGCATGGCAGAAATCGTCGGAAATAGGGGCTTTACCAGCGCAGAAGACGAGATGCAGCCATGGCTGACCGATTGGCGCGGCCGCTATACCGGCAAGGCGCTTGCACTCATTTCGCCAGCATCCACGGCGGAAGTGGCCGGTATTGTCAAAATTGCCGATGCTCATTCGGTTGCCTTAGTGCCCCAGGGTGGAAATAGCGGAATGGTCGGCGGCGCTACGCCGGATAGCGAAGGGCAATCTGTGCTGTTATCGCTGCGCCGGATGAACCAGATTCGAAGCATTTCTGCAGGGGATCAGCTGGCGATCTGTGATGCTGGCGTCATTCTTCAAAATTTTCACGAAGCCCTGGATGACCATGGCCAACGCTTCCCCCTAACATTAGGCGGCAAGGGGTCCGCTACAATCGGCGGCCTGGTATCAACCAATGCCGGTGGCACGCAGGTATTACGGCACGGAACAATGCGGGCGCTGGTGGCCGGGCTAGAAGCGGTTTTGCCGGATGGAACCATTTATGATGGACTGGCTCCGCTCAAAAAAGACAATCGCGGCTATGATCTGAAACAATTGCTAGTGGGCGGGGAAGGGACCTTAGGCATTGTAACGGCGGCAACGCTCAAAACGGTTCCCGCGCTGATCGATCGGTGCGTCGCATGGGCCGGTGTGTCTTCCCCCCAGGCCGCGTATAAGCTGTTCCAGTTCCTCAATGCGCGCGATAGCCAGTCGTTGGAAGGATTTGAGATCATCCCGAAGTCCTGTCTGAATGCGGTGCTCAAGCATATTCCCGATACCCGCGCGCCGCTCGAGCAAAGCGCGTCTTGGAATGTACTTATCGAAACTGTCCGTGATCGGCCCGATGCGACCGACCCGCGCGAATCCGTCGAAACCCTGTTGGCTGAAGCGATGGGTAAGGATCTGATTAGCGATGCCGCAATCGCCGCCAACGAAAGCCAGGCCGAAGCCTTTTGGAAGATCCGCGATTCTATTTCAGAGGCCGAGCGAGCCGGTGGCCCTGCTCTGCAACATGATATTAGCGTGCCTGTCGCTCAGATGGCTGATTTTATTACCGATGCCGGCAAAGAAATCGAAGCCAGTTTTCCCGGCACTGCGGTGGCCGCCTTTGGCCATATGGGTGATGGAAACGTCCATTTTCATGTCAAAGCCCCGCCCGGACTCGAGGGGTCTCCAAAGGCGGGTGAGTGGATGTCCCAATGCTCTCAAACCATATCACCAATGGTTCATGATCTGGTTATCGCCTCCAATGGCTCCATTTCGGCAGAGCATGGCATTGGCCAATCCAAACGGGATGAACTTGGACGCCTGTCAGGGGATGCACGATTATTGGCACTGCGCGCCATAAAGACTGCCATCGATCCCAAGAATATTATGAATCCGGGTAAGCTAGTTCCTCTTGCGTCGAGCACGTCAGCCTCTTAAAGCCACTGCAACAAATTATATATTCAAATCTATTTTCGGAGAATTCATATGGCCAGCGCGCCTCAAGCCCAAGCTCTTCCTATGTTCTACAAGGATCTTGTTCCGCTCAATTCTCAGGAGCATGCCAAATGGAGAGTCAAAGGTCTCGACAATGCATCGTTCATGCAGGAACAGCACGCGATTCCTATCACGGTTGACGAATTTTCCAACGCAGCCCGTAACTATCCGATTGTCTTCTCGGTTGGCGACAATAGCGTTCCATTGATTCTTATGGGTCTGAATGAAGGCGTGAACACTTTCATGGGCGAAGATGGCAGATTCAATCAACCTGCCTATGTGCCAGCCTATGTTCGCCGCTACCCCTTCATGCTCGCCAAATTGAGACCTGACGCCGATGAATTGTCGCTCTGTTTTGACCCAACAACGGGCGCTATTGGTGAGTATAAGGATGGTGATCCATTATTTGATAAGGATCAACCTTCGGAAAAAACCAAAAGCATCTTGGAATTTTGCGAACAATTTGAACAAGCAGGCCAACGCACGGGTCAGTTTATAGAGGAACTTAAGAAATTGGACCTGTTGATGGAAGGCGAAGTCGCTATCCAGCAGACAGGAGTTGAAAAACCTTTTGTCTATCGCGGCTTTCAGATGGTCAATGAAGAAAAGCTGCGCGAAATGCGCGGCGACGAACTGCGCAAAATCAATCAAAACGGTATGCTACCGTTGATTTATGCGCATCTCTTCTCGCTACAAATCATGCGGGAAGTATTTGCCAAGCAGGTTGAAGCTGGCAAAGTACCTCAGGTTACCGAGGCCCCTAGCGTATAGACAACATGATCAAATGACGGGAACGTGATATTCGCGCGGATCAAGGCTTAACAAAACGGCAATTTGGTCTCGCGGAGTATCGCAATTCTCATCATCACCAATATAGATTGGTCAAATCCTCTAAGGATCAGCAACGATCCTTAGGTTTGCCGCGCTCGTCATCGTTCGGTTATCCGCATATTTGCACCAACCAGATGCAATATTTGCTCAAGATCGGATCAATAAATTCACAATTGGGCCTTGCAACTCGTTACGCAAGCGACCACATTATGAGTCGTACCGGTCCACATCCCCCGATTGGATCCGTACGGGCATTCTTAGAATGCCACCTCCCTGAACCTTGGCCACCTCGCCGAAACGGCGGGGTGGTTTTTTTTGATACAGTCAGATTCAGGCTTATTCAGCAGCAAGAAGAAATTGGTTATTGATCTGATCAATCAACTGCCTAGCCAAATTCACAACATGGTCCGCCATGACAGATATCTGGTCACTCGGTTCACGTAAATCCTCGTTGAGGTAGCAGCTGCGATCCACTTCCAGCTGCAAAGCATGAATATTCTTTTCAACCTTGCTGTGCCGCTCCAATATATATCCGCCCGCATAGGGGTGGTTTAATCGCGTTTTCACACCGGATTGCTGAAGGAACGACAGGCTAAGCTCAGAGTAGCGAGATCCTGCACTGCGACCGAAGCGATCGCCTATGACGATATCGACGCCATCCGGCTCTTGATCCAACGGCGGCATACTGTGCAAATCCAACAGGATTGCACCACCAAATTTCAGACGCATATATTCCAGAATCTCGGCAATGTTGCGGTGATAGGGTTCATGATCGGAGGTCAGTCGGCTACTAATATCGTCCCATTGCCATTTCTTCCGCCACAAATTGCCAATGCCATGCAAACGGCTCGGAACAACGCCCAATCCACCGCGCACCTTTCGGCTGGGCATCGGCAAATCCGACGAGGACAGTCCGATAACCATATCCGTATCAATTTCAGTCCGGTTGCGGTTCAGGTCCACCCATGCCCTTGGCTGGTGTGCAATAATGGCCGGAAAACCTGCGGTAATAGCTGAACTAGCAAGACGATCCGCGTAACGATCTTCCAACCTTAGCAAATGCGTGGCGGGCACAGCTAAATTCTCTTTGATTTCTGGAGGATAAACGCGCCCGGCATGTGGAACACTGATCAAAAGCGGAAATTGCAGATCATCAGCATTATGCAACAAAAATGGCCTATCACTGGGCTCGGTTGGCATTAAATTATCGACTGGCTGGTTAGTCATTCTATCCCGTTCGTTACACCTCTCGATATCGCATAAAAGGACTAAGCAGAACCAATATATTAAGAGATTTGCGCCTATGGTTAAGTTTAGGCATAAACGCCGAAATTTTAAGACGATAAGGATTGGCCGAACAGATGATCAGAATTCTCCTTGCCGAAGATGAACAGGCAATGCGCGAACATCTTACCCGCGCATTGAAAAAGTCCAACTATGACGTTGTCGCGGTTGATCGCGGGACAGCAGCGCTTCCTTATTTAGAGGCGGAAAAATTTGACTTGCTGCTGACCGATATTGTCATGCCTGAAATGGATGGAATTGAATTGGCACAGCACTGCGCCAAAGTATCTCCCGAAACCCAGGTGATGTTCATTACCGGATTTTCAGGTGTGACCCTGCGCGCCGGTGAGTCCGTTCCGAAGGCTAAAATTCTATCCAAGCCCTTCCATCTGAAGGACCTGGTTCTTGAAGTGCAGCGACTATTTGAACCCGATAGTATCGGCGAATTGAATTAAGTCTTGCACCCTGTCTAGGGGCTGGCTAGACGGCCTGCAGCGTGGGCGTATAGCTCAGTGGTAGAGCACTTCGTTGACATCGAAGGGGTCGGGAGTTCAACTCTCTCTACGCCCACCATTTTTCGGGATTTTTTGACTAAGCAGCAAGTGCAATATGTGCAGCCAGGTCCCGACTTGGGGAACGGCCATGCCATGCCGTATAGGCGCGAGTAAAAGCGCTCAGTTCACTATAGCCGAGTTTCGTGGCAATTTCAGACAGCGACCGGGTTCCTTCAAGAAAATAGAGCTGGCAGGCATCTCTGCGCACCCGCTCCAATATTTGACGGAATGATGCACCCTCAGCCACCAATTTCCGGCGCAACGTCCGCTCCGCCATGCCAAAAGTTTCGGCAGCAGCGTCCAAACTAAGTCCAGACTTATCCAACAAGTGGAACAGATACTCATAGCTGAGATTCGCTAAGGGAATTGCCTGTTCTGCATCAACTCGAGATCCGCTCGAGCACCCTTCGGCGGCCTGTAACACAATTCTATTACGAAGCGGATTTGGAAGAAGTACCAAATCACGATGGAATTCCAGATAGGTTTGAGATTGATTGAAGTAACATGGCATTTTTGCCAAGTGGCTCTCAGTCCGAAACACTTCATCGCAGCATTTTGGTTCGCGCGTTCTGAAATGGGTTGCTTTAATGGGGATTGGGCCGCCGTTGGTGATCCGGTTACCGATGTGGGACAACATGGAAAAAATAATCCGAGTCAGATCTTGAGCGTCGTCAGAAGCTGAATCGCACAACAAACGACAGGACGATGCGGTTCTCTCCCATCTCAACATGGATCTATTCGTACCAAAATCCAGTGCGGCCGCCGCCGCTTGCATCACATCCTCGACCGTTTCACCAAATATAGCAGGATAACCGATATCCGAAAATCCGGTCGGGATCATTTCCTCGCCAATTTCAGAGTAAATATTGCTGCGGCCAAGCTCATGAACAGTGGCTTTATACAGCGCGCTTATCGAATCGCTATCAAAGCGGGCTTCGGGATCACGCAACTTTGAATCCGCTATATCTAGGACGGACAAAAGAACTGGCTTTCGCGCGCCGAGGTCATGGCAACCGCGAAAAACCTGGAATAAAAATTGTGACGAAACGCTTATGTCGTCTAAATTAATCTGCCCCATGACAACAGCTAGGAGCAGAGTGTTGAAAAGCTCAACGCACTTTCGACCAAGGTGTAATATCAGCGACGAATGGGACAGTTACGCTGCATGGAAGAAATGCAGACGCTGATGGGATCAGTAGCGGATCACGCTCGCGCCCCAGGTAAATCCGCCGCCCATGGCCTCTAAAACCAGTAGATCACCCTCTTGCACGCGGCCATCCCGCACCGCAGTATCGAGCGCTAAGGGCACAGAGGCAGCAGATGTATTGGCATGCTGATCAACCGTCTTAATCACTTTTTCAGGCGCTAGCTTAAGCTTCTTAGCTGTAGCATCGAGTATCCGTGCATTTGCTTGATGCGGTACGACCCAGTCGATATTTTCCATATCCTCGCCGGCTGCATCCAACGCCTCTTGCAGCACAGAAGAGAGATTGACGACTGCATGACGAAAAACTTCACGACCCTTCATACGCAGCTTACCCACTGTCCCCGTCGTTCCAGCACCGCCATCTACATAGAGCAATTGGTTATGCTCGCCGTCAGCATGCAAGCGCGTTGACAAAACACCTTTATCTGTTTCCTCGCCAGAGAGGATGATCGCTCCCGCGCCATCGCCAAATAAGACGCATGTCGCGCGATCTTCCCAATCGAGAATACGGCTGAATGTCTCTGCACCAATTACTATGGCATTTTGCGCACTTCCTGCACGAATCATACTTTCCGCAACCGAGAGCGCATAGAGGAAGCCCGAACATACCGCCGCCACATCAAAAGCGACGCAACCATTGCAACCCAATTGGTCTTGTACAATAGTCGCAGTGGCTGGAAATGTTTGATCTGGAGTGGCCGTTGCCAGAACAATAAGATCAATATCCTGCGCGGCCAAACCCGACTCGGCAAGCGCTTTACGCGCAGCTTCGGTAGCCAAACTGGAGGTTGTTTCGTCATCCTCTGCGATATGGCGGAATTTTATCCCAGTGCGCTCAACAATCCATTCGTCAGTTGTATCGACTTTTTGAGCAAGATCCGCGTTGGAAACTCTCGTCCGCGGGAGGGAAGAACCGGTCCCTTTAATGACCGCACGGCGGGCGGTCGTCACGCTCATTTCGCTGCTGCTTCCAGAGGTGTAACACTGCTGATCTTTTCCAAATCTTCGCTGATGCGTTCCAAGATGCTATCCTCTACCAAACGTGCTGCTACTTCGACGGCATTAGCTACGCCTTTTTCGTCTGCACTGCCATGGCTTTTCACAACCACGCCGTTCAAACCCAGAAATACCGCACCATTATGGTTGTTCGGATCCAGATGCTCCTTGAGTAACTCCGTTGCTGGCCGAGAAATGAGAAATCCGATTTTGGACCGCAAAGAACTCAAAAAGCTGCGCTTCAATAGATCGGTGACAAACCGCGCTGTCCCTTCGAGCGCCTTCAAAGCTATATTTCCGGAGAACCCATCCGTGACAATAACATCAACCTCGCCAGTTGATATTTTATCGGCCTCCGTAAACCCCTGGAAATCCATAGCCAATTTGTCGGAGCTCTTCAAAGCATCGGCTGCGACTTGAAGCGCTCCAGTGCCCTTGCCATCTTCAGTGCCGATATTCAGCAATTTTACCGTAGGCTTTTCAAAATCATGCATGATTCGGCTATAGGCAGCGCCCATCACCGAAAATTGCACCAGATTACGGCTGTTACACTCGGCATTAGCACCAAGGTCCAGCATAACGACATCGCTGTCTTTCATCGTCGGCAGCAAAGCAGCCAGCGCAGGGCGATCAATGCCCGGCATAGTGCGCAGCGCTAGTTTTGAAATAGCCATTAATGCACCGGTATTGCCGGCGCTCACCGCCGCGCTCACCTCGCCGGATTTTACTGCACCAACCGCCATACCCATTGATGTCTTTTTCGAACCGCGCAGCGCTTGGCTCGGTTTGGCGTCTCCAGCGACGATATCTTCGGCATGCAATATTTCGGAGGCAGCACTCAGGTTCGGGTGATTTTTCAGCGCTTCTTTGATTTGGGTTTCATCACCAACAAACAGGAACTGAAAGCCTTCGTGCCGGTGCCGCGCAAGAGCCGCGCCTGCGACCATTACGCGCGCGCCAACGTCGCCGCCCATCGCGTCAATTGCGATTCGCGGCCTCATCCCCACCGGTTATTCCCCTTGATTAGCTGTGTGATAGTCGTGAAGTTAGTCGATTAAGGTCAAAAAGACTATAGATCGACAGCCATGACTTCACGGCCATTATAGTGGCCGCAAGAACCACACATATGGTGTGGGCGCTTCAGTTCGCCGCAATTCGGGCATTCCTGATAAGCTTCGACTTTCAAAGCATCGTGGGAACGGCGCATTCCGCGCTTGGACGGCGTAGTTTTTCGTTTAGGGACAGCCATTGCTCAGCCTGTTCTTTAAATTTCAAATTTCATATATCTGTACATTAAGCCAAATGCGCATTTTGAGCAAGCCAGCCTCTATATTTATAGAGAATCACTAGGCTCTTACGATCAGCATATTGCACGCGAAGGAGCGCGTATAACGATTTTCCTGTGCGTTGCAAGCATTGTGCATCTATAGGTACTGGATATTCATCATAGCATTTGGGGGAACCATGATTTTACCGATTACACTTACCATTGCCGGTGCCGCTGCACTGGTCAATATCTGGCTCATGATCCGTGTCGGGCAAGTGCGCACATCCGAAAAAGTAAGCGTCGGCGACGGCGGCAATGAAAAAGTCATCCGCCGCATGCGAGCACATGCTAACTATGGCGAAAGCCTTCCCATCGTTTTGATCCTGATTGCGGCGATAGAACTCGCAAGCGGCTCACCCACATGGCTTTGGGTTGTTGGCGGCGTCTATATGCTGGGCCGGATAGCTCATGGTATAGGTATGGACGGCGGCACGCTAGGTAAGGGCCGGATGGTAGGAACGATCCTGACCCTGCTCATCACGTTAGGCTTAGGCGCTTATGCCATTTCGATCCCTTACTTCAGCACAACTGATGCGAGCACTGCCCCGGTAACAGTCCAGGCGCGTTGACGGCTGGTATCTCATAAGAGGAGAATCGAGCATTGATGATGGAGCTTTTGGAGACGATCTTACTCGAACACTAAGCGCCAGAATTGCATGCGTTTTTAATCCACAACATCCTGACTGGAATCGGAACCAGCTAGGGGATCACATGGGTGCCATGTCTGTGCCAGCCAAATCGCCCCCACTCGGCGGTGTATCAAGAAACCATGTATCAAATGATTCGGCACTGACCGGGTATTTGTTCAAGGCTTCAAACAGGGCTGGATGCGGCGTAACCGTAAAATCAGCCACGTCTAGTGCGATTTTATAGACACCATGGACCAAGATCGCTTCAACTGGCGTACCATTTTGCTCGAAAGCCCGATGCTACTTCAATTCGTATAGCTGGTTCGAGCGCAGAAAATTCCGCCGATCCTTGAATTGATCAGTCGCTCAACAGCCCACCGCCAGAATAAAATAGTCACAGCGCCAATGTCCACTGCTGATGCGACAGCGGAAATCAATTCTATCACAACGACCGGTTAATTAACCGCTATGAAGCTGACACAGCGATCACATTGTCATCGCCATTCCGGTCGATATATTTATTGTACGGATCAATGCCCACAAATTCCGGCTTCTTGGATGACAATATCTTAATCACCTGTTTCCCGGATTTGATCGGTTTGCGCTCCATCGAGATCACGTCCTCCTTACCAAATGCCCCTAAACCAGGGCGCGCCGTGAACAGCCCCACTTCAATCTCATCAGATAGCTTGGCTTTGGTTTCTTTGCCTTGGCCATCGGCGTAAAATTTCTCGGCAGAGATGGTCAGTGTCGTTTCATATTGGCCATTGTCCAGCTTACGCATATTCGCTTCATCGACTTTCATGTCGTAGATGGTAATCTTTTCAAGCAGGTCACTGATCAATTGCCGTTCCGCGTCATTGCGAGCGAGCGACTTAAAGCCATCAACCAAATCATACGAGTTGGCATAAGGCTGGCTCTTGAAACGATAGCGATCCAACAAACCGGCCAGCATCACGTTGACGCGGTCTTCGCCTAACCGGTCCTGCAGCAAGTACATGACCACTGCACCTTTGCGATAGTGGATATAGCCTTGGTTCTCGACCCGGTTTAGAGGCAATTCTTCAATCGCCTCACTGCCACGTGCACTCAGATAACGGTCCAGCTCATATTTCAGGAACCGGCGGATTTTGTCCTCGCCATATATTTGTTTCATGACCATTAGCGCCGAATATTGCGCCATAGTTTCAACCAACATGGTGCCGCCCTGCTGATCCGCGCTGATCAGTTGATGGGCCCAATATTGATGGCCAAATTCATGCGCCGTCACATAGGTTACATAGTCTATTTCATCGGGATCGCTATTGTCGGCGATAAACCCGATCCGCTCAGAAAACGGGATGGTGCCGGCAAAGGCCTGAGCAAAGGTTTGATAGCCGGGAAACTCGATAATCCGAGCATAATCAAACTGATATGGTCCGAAATTTTCCTTGAAATAGGCCAAGGAAGTTTCGGTCGCATCGAGCATTGTATCGACATTATAATCATGTGTAGGGTGATAATAGACCGCCATATCCACGCCATCTGCCGACCGCTTCTTCACCGCATATTCGGCGGATTGGATGGAGAAAAAAGACAGGATGGGGTTTTCGGAAACAAAGCGTGCAATGCGCCGGTCGCCTTTGACCTCATCCGACACCTTGCTGCCGGGGGCAATCGGCGTCTGGTCCTTGCTCGTGCTGACCGTGATGTCCGCCATCACCCAGTCGGCATTGCCGACATAATTTTTCTCACGCGCCGACTCATCCTCCAGCTTTGGCAGGCGCAGTTCGGATGGTAGATCATATTCACGCCGGGTTTGTCGCTCGGTCAACAAGCCGTTGCGGTCCATCCCCAATTGCGGTGCAAATTCGCTATTGTTTAAAAATGTACCATTTTTAACCAGACGTGTGTCATTGCCGCTAGCCTTGAAACCGCGCTGCGACCGTGAGGACTTGAAGCTGATTGTCCGCTGCTCGTCGATCGCCATGGGTGTCTCCAAGCGATAGATCCGATATTTCAACGCCTCGTCATTCATCTCCAGCGTTGCATTCGCAATTTCAACTGCTTCAATCTTTATATCAGGGTCCGGAAAGCGGACATGCAGAACCTCAACCGGAGCCCCGGTATCGTTGATTATGCCGATCGACCCTGCTGCCTTCATGATCCGCTGTTCGGGATAGATATCCACGTTCAGTTTGAAATCGGTGAAAGACGGCTGCTTCAGTGATTCATATTTGAGATATTTCTTCTCATAGTCCGCTAGCTGCTTTTCCTGATCATCCTGCGTGACATATTGGTTCATCACGTTCGTGTTCTGAAAGACATAAGCACCGCTGGCCGCTGCGGTGACCGCAGCGCCCGCGATTATCAATCCCGCAACGCTTTTCATACGGCGTGGCAATTGACGCAAACGTGGCATCAGGCTGGTCTCAGTGCCACGGCGCCATAGCAGATGGGCCAGAACAGCCAAAATGACGGCGAAAGCCCCCCAGTAGAGGCGCAACCACCAGCCTACCGAACCATTAACCTCATTCCCATTGAGGTCCGAGAATAAAGGCGTCGGGGCCGCATCGCCATAGAGATAGAGTGGATGCTCGAAACCCATATTCGCCATGGTTATCGTGGCCACCAGATATATGACCATGATACCCCAGCCGACATATTTATTGGGGCTCAGCGCCTGAACAAATACGGCCAGTACAGCAAGGATGATCATGTCCACGCCCCATGGCAGCAGATACCAAAGGAAATATTGATCCAAAGCGATATCATTGAAACCACGCAACAGCTGGATCAGAACGGCCGCAACCACGGAGATAAACACGGTTGCGAAAAGCACGAGCGAAACCGCAATGGTCTTGGGCACCATATAGGCCCAGTTTGGCAAAGGCGTGGAATCGATAATCTCATGCATTTTCCGGTCACGGTCGCGCCAAACCAATTCTCCCGCATAGTAGATCGCGATGATGACGGGGATGATCCCGAATGAACCCATTAGGGTGAGCAGCAGAGTGAACGTCAGCGGCCGAGCGGGCGTGCCATAAATCTCGTTACCGAAAGCAAGTGCACCGCTGGCGTTGAACAATCCGATGAGCACGAGCACGATGAAGGCCGGGCTTTTGAAAACCTGGGTCATTTCAAAACTGGTTCGCGACACCAGGCGGCTCCAGGCCGTTCCGTTTTCGCTGGTGACTGGCAAACTATCGACCGTCTGCGGAGCAACGGATGCCAGCTTGGCTGCTTTCTTCGCTTGTCGCCGTGCCTTGCGGGCCGAAACACCGCGATCGGCAAAACTGAACCAGCGATAGGCGAGCGCCAGAGCACCGAGTGCAGCGCCAATCCAGATCAACCGGTTCCAGACAATCGCACCTTCAATGGCTGGCAGCAAATTATTGGATTCAGATGCCGTCCAATAGCGGATAACATTGTTGAGGGTCGCAAAGCCAAAGGGGTCAGCATAGCCGGTAAATTCACGCAGCTCGGGCATATTGTCCGTGCTGATATTGAACACAATGTAGAGCACCAGCAGCACGACGACGCCCAAATAACTGTACATCATCGATCGCGTGAGTGTCGCTACAGCAAAGAAAATGCAGGACGTAAGGAATATACCTGGCAGCGCCATTAGAAAATACGCGTAGGCATAATATTGCAGTCGGTTTGGCCCCAATGTTTCCTGATCAAGCCAAGGCATGAGCGAGCCTAGCCAGATGGCAAATGGCACGGTTAGAAACGCAATGCCCGCCGCCATGAAAGCACCGGTGAAACGGCCAAACAGATAGTCAAATTTCTTTACCCGCGTTGACCGGACCATCGGTCCGAAGCCGCTTTCATCATCCCGAACAATCACATTGGCAACAAAGGCCGTCGTCACGAACATGAAGAACAACGTCAGGATCAAGTGAATTTGCACAATGGCAACCGGGCTATTGGCATTCACATTACCACCGCTACCAATCGAAATACCGTCAACGGTCATCGCACCGAAAGTAAGCAGGAAAAATAATATCGAGACAACCCAGAAAACCGGATTTCTAAACTGATAGCGAAGCTCGAAAGCAGCAATCTTAGCGAACATATCGGTTTCTCCGCTTAAGCTGCTTGGGAAGAATCTGTGGCACCCCGGCGGGTCGCGGCGAGGGTCGAGAAATATACGTCCTCCAACCCTCCTTCGACGGCAGCAAATCCGTCCCCTGGATTGTCCGTCGCCAATATATGGATGATCGTGGAGCCAGCGAATAAGCGGGTGGAAATAACTTCATATTTCGCCCGATATTCTTCCAGTTCCTCGCGCTTTATGGTCTTCGACCAGATTGTCCCTTTAGTCTTGCCGATAAGATCCAGCGGTGCACCTTCTAACTGAATGCGACCATTGGCAATAACTGCCATTTTGGGACACAAGTCAGCGACATCTTCAACAATATGGGTCGATAGGATGATGACGACATTCTCGCCGATTTCCGCGAGCAGATTGAGAAACCGATTGCGTTCTTCAGGATCAAGGCCTGCTGTGGGTTCATCGACGATGATCAGCTCCGGATTGCCGATCAACGCCTGTGCTATCCCAAAACGCTGACGCATACCGCCAGAAAAACCGGCTATGGCTTTCTTCCGAACATCCCACAAATTTGTTTGGTTAAGCAAAGTTTCGACCGTTGCCTTGCGGTCCGCTTTTGATGCAATGCCTTTTAACACCGTCATATGTTCCAGCATGTCATAGGCCGAAACGCGAGGGTAGACGCCAAAATCCTGCGGCAAATAGCCCAGCCGCTCACGCAGGCTTTCTGGGTTTTTCAAAATATCAATATCGCCAAATTGAATGCTGCCATGCGTGGGGGTTTGCAGCGTCGCAACAGTCCGCATCAGGGTCGATTTGCCAGCTCCATTTGGCCCCAGCAGTCCAAACATTCCTTTGGGTATAGACAGCGTAACATTATCAAGCGCCTTTGTTCCATTGGGGTAAATATGGGTAACTTCACGCAAATCTAACATCGCTGTCCTCCAAAAATCTATCCTGGTGATATATGCATGTAATACACCAATGGCAAGAGGTTGAAATAAAGATTATATTCAGACGTAATTTTTGGGTTGAGCTTGGCCTCAAGCAGATTGGAAAATTCCGGATAGCCCGCATGGTTTCTGCGCCGGCATAGCTTTCGGTTGGAACCCGGACATCGCCGAGAAAGTCATGCTCAATACGATATTCTCGATCTTGTTCGCCGGCGGCAGATGAAGAGGACATATTGACTTTTCGACCCTTTTATTATGGGATTTGACCAGCTGGTGCGCCATGGCAGGTTCAACATCATTGGCGACAAACAACGACGCAGGATCACTTATCCCGAAAAATTGCTGGGGGACAGCTGTCATGGAGCAACGGCCTGCATCAGCTGTGCACATAAGATTGCACCATAGGTGCCGAGCGCATAGCCCAGCACGGCAAGCAGGACCCCAACCGGGGCAAGTGCGGGGTGAAAGGCCGCCGCAACCACGGGTGCTGACGCCGCGCCGCCGACATTCGCCTTGCTACCCACCGCAACAAAGAAAAATGGCGCCCGGATTATTTTTGCGACAACGATCAACAAGATACTGTGGAACAACATCCAGATGAAACCGACGAGGATGAGCATCGGTGCCTCGGCCATTTTAAAAATATCCATCTTTGTGCCAATGATAGCGACCAGCAAAAAGATTAGCACCGTACCGAATTTGGAAGCACCGGCTCCTTCAAGATCGCGCGCTTTGGTGAAGCTGAGCCCCACGCCCAAAGTTGTAGCAATCACAACAATCCAGAAAAACTTACCTGCCAGAAAACTGGCGGCAAAAGCGGGCATAGCGCTAAAAATATCCGACATGAAACTGCCCAAGAGGTGGGAAAATCCGACACCGCCAAAGGCGACCGCCAGCAGCAACATGATTTCTGGCGTAGTAGAGGTTCGTTCGACGGACAAAGTGAAATTGGCCATCTTGTCACGCAAATTATCAATCGCACTGGAATCTGCCTTTAGCCAGCGGTCCACTTTTTCGACATTACCGGCACCATAGAGCAGAAACACCATCCAGATATTGGCGATCACGATATCGACCGCGACCATCGCGCCATAACGCTCTGGATTATAGCCATAGACTTCCAGCATCGCTGTCTGATTAGCACCGCCGCCGATCCAGCTCCCGGCCAGAGTTGCCAGACCGCGCCATACAGCATCCGCCCCTTCGCCGCCGACAGTTTCTGGACTAAACGAGCCCACAATCAAAATAGCGATGGGACCACCAATGACGATCCCGATCGTGGCGGTGAAGAACATGATGAGTGCTTTGGATCCAAGGCCCATAATGGCTTTCAGATCGATGCTTAATGTCATCAATATCAATGCGGCTGGCAGGAAATAATCCTTGGCCACCTGCCACAAACCATCATCAGCAGACGCAACAATACCGAAGCTGCGAAGTAAGGAAGGGATGAGATAACAGAGCAATACAATGGGAATGAAAACGAAAAACCGATCCCAGAAACCGCCCCGGTTTTTCAGGAAAAACAGGACACCCAATATGGCGCATAAGACACCGAAACTCGCGACATTATCTAGCGGCAATGTCATTGGACGACCTCTTCACTAACTTTCTGTTCTTCTGGAATTTCTGGTTCCTCTTCCTCTTCGACTTCGTCCTCTTCGTCATCCACCTCCGGTTCTATCGGCGGCAGTACGGATTGATAGGCTTCATTAAGGACATGCTTGGCATACCAGGCAAGTTCTTTATTGATTTTGAACAGCTGATTAAACGGTTTGCGATAGCCATGCGGTTCGCCCCTCGCGACATAGAGGCTTGTCGGCGCACCGGCCGCCCGGACACCCCGGTACATCATGATCTGCTGCGTAGGCGGAACCCGCACATCATCACCGCCATTGAAGAACAGGGTCGGCGTGTTAACTCTCCACGCATCTTTCAGCGGTGATTGGGTAATATAGCTATCCAGCGGTGCATTTTCCTGCCACGGCGCGCCACCAAACCACGGTGTGCGATTATGTCGCACGCTACAAACCTAAGTTGACCGATGCTCATGGAGCCCCCTTCGCTTTTCTGTTCTAAAGACCATCTATGTGATGCATTTAAACAATCCCTGCCACCAATTCATAATTCGAATGGTGTCATGCGATTTCTGCAAGATCACATTATGCTAGATATCCCTTAACTCCCTTTGCAGCGAAAAATCCGCAATCACATTCTCGAAAAACCGAATATTTTAGATCATGATGTCGCGAGGTAGCGATCATGCGTTCTTCTCCGATCAGGCATATTGCTGAATCAGTTTAGCTTTGGATAGTTGGTTGGAGTCCGCTTTCGGGATGTAGCAGCCATAACGCTAGTGTCCGCTATGGGCGCAAAAGGGGATGTTAGGAATTTCCTGCATGACACGTCCGCTAAGGATACTACGTGATGCATCATGGATTCTTTTCCGTTTTCGAAAGCAGGCACAAAATTGCAGGCTAATGGGTGAGAGTGAGACAAGTCGGGCGGATTACAAAAGCTACGATCATTGTAACGTTCTTGGAGTTTCGATCGAACAGTGCTTTATACAACTTCAATTTGAGGGTGGAGTAATGACGGAGTGGCAGTGAACAGTCCCAATGTTGCTACTAAGAAGGTCGACGGCCTCGGCTATTGGCGCTTCATCGTGGTTTTTGCTGTATTGCTGACCGCTGCGGAATTGCTGCTCTATGCCGCGGGGCAGATGCAGCAACCACTTTGGTTGTCTTTGCAGAATATCGAAGCCCCGCCGATGGTTGCGAACACAATTGTAGCCGTCGCGAACGGCCTTTTCACTTTTTTGGCGGTAGCTGCGCTTTTTGTAATCATTGAATGGCGGCAATTGCGTTTTTCGGATTTTGGCGAAAGATATCGAGATGGATTGATCTACAGTATGACGGCGCTGGGCATTTCCATAACGGTTCAAGCGGCAGAATTCAGCCTGCTGCGATCATGGGGTGTGGAGCCTTTATTTGCAGCAGATGACTTGGGTCCCGTGCTCGTGCTTTTCCCTCTTATTTATCTCTTGTTGTTGGGGTTGATGGAATATTGGTTGCATCGTGCGCTTCACCATTATGATGTCTTGTGGCGCTTCCATGCCATCCATCATCAAATTGAAGATTTAAACGCAGCCCGCAGCTATTCGCATTTCGGACAAGACATTCTATATATCTTACTAATCACCACGCCGCTGATTCTTTTAATCGACGCGCCGCAGCAGCATATCATGCTGGTGACGACATTCTATATCATTTCCAATTACTACATGCATTCCGATGCACCGGCACTTTCATTCCCTGCGCCATTTCGCCATGTCGTTGCCGACAATGTCTATCACCACCAACATCATACTTGTGACGTGCGCCATATCGGCAAAAATTACGCATCCTTTTTTTCGTTTTTTGACCGAATATTTGGCACACAATATATGCCTGCAAGCGAAGAATTTCCAGAAACGGGCATCGACGGATATCCACCGATCAGGTCGTTGCGTGATTATATGTCGCGGCCCTTTGGGCCGAAAGCATAGGAATACGGGATGAGCTGGCTGGTTAAAATTTCAATCCTGTTGCTGCTTTGCGGAACGGCCGCAGCCACGGGCTATGTGCTTTTAACCAACAATAGTTCAGGCGATAGTTCCAGCCTTGCCGGAGTGCATAATCTGATCGAACGGCAATTTGCAAAGGTCAATCATATGGACGGTGATCGCCTTTCAAACCTGAGCCGCGAGGAGATTGTCCTGATCGATGTACGAGAGATTTCAGAATTTTCCGTTAGTCACTTGAAGGGCGCGTTTCAGGTCGATCCAGAGATGCCGAGCCACGCCTTTGTCGAGAAATATTCTGATATTTCCAAAGGGAAGACAGTGATATTCTATTGCTCGGTCGGGCAACGATCTTCCAGTTTTGCTGACCGGGTCCAGAGTGCATTATTATCTTCAGGTGCCAAAGCGGCCTATAATCTGGAGGGCGGTATTTTCGCATGGCACAATGAACGCCGCCCACTTTTTGACAATAGCGCGAAGCCAACCCGTTATGTGCATCCCTATGATCCGATTTGGGGACGCATGGTCAAACATCAGGAACACACCAAATATCAGTGATCGCCGCCTCCATGCAGCGATTCAGAACATAATCACATGAATAGTAATTACACTTGCAGCCAAAGCGGACGTTGGTCATATCCGGCCAATAACAGTTTAAATAGAGCGGAGCCCGAAATATGAGCGAATGGACCTTGGGCATTATCGGCGGGTCGGGACTCTATCAGCTGGATGCTCTGGAAGATGCCAGTTGGATATCAATGGATACGCCCTGGGGTTCACCGTCCGACGAGCTGTTGACGGGGCATATTGGCGCAGTCAAATGTGTGTTCTTGCCGCGTCATGGCCGTGGACACACTGTCGGGCCGAGCCAACTGAATTTCCGAGCGAATATCGATGCGATGAAACGGGCGGGCGTAACAGATCTCGTTTCAATTTCAGCCGTTGGTTCACTGACCGAGGATATGGCCCCCGGAAATTTTGTGGTGGTTGACCAGTTTATTGATCGTACCTTCGCTCGGGTGAAAAGTTTTTTTGGCGACGGTTTGGTCGCCCATGTATCGATGGCTGATCCTGTTTGCCCGCGCCTTTCGGCTCTGGCTGCGGACGCGGCGCGTTCGGCTGGAGCCAAGGTGCATGATGGCGGTACCTATCTCGCCATGGAAGGCCCTCAATTTTCGACGCGTGCCGAAAGCCATATGTACCGCAGCTGGGGTGCCGATATCATTGGTATGACCGCTATGCCGGAAGCGAAATTGGCGCGGGAGGCAGAGCTGCCCTATGCGTTGATTGGCATGGTCACGGATTATGATTGCTGGCGCGAAAATGAGGCGGCGGTTGAAGTGGGGGCAATAATTGCGCAGCTGGGTGCGAATGCTTCGGCGGCCCGGGCGCTTGTCGAACATCTGGCGATTGCACTGCCCGAAAAGCGGGAGCCTAGCCCGATAGATAATGTGCTTGATTTCGCATTAATCACCGATCCGGCGATGCGCGACCCGCTCTTGACTGCAAAGCTGGATGCCGTGGCGGGGCGTGTTTTAGGCGATTAAGCCGAGCAGCTGGCACCGCCAAGAACACAAAAACGCGCGCAATGCGGGTGATTCAAAGCCACTTTGCGGCTTGCCTCAGCCAATGTTCCACCCATGTCAAATTGTGGATCATAAGGCAGCAAGGTGCATGCGGCGACGCGCGGGGTGGCTTCGCCCTTACGCTTTACGACCATGCGGCTGGATGCGCACATGATAGTGGCCGGATCGACGCTTAAAATGCTCCAGCATGCGTCCGTAATCTCAGCAATATCAGCCTGTGCATCCATTTCGGGAAACACCATTAGCTGGGCTGGATCACTCACTTCTATATTCCACCCTCGCGCCGCAAATAGCTCTTGATATCCGGCCTGTGCCTGAGCCTCGCTTTCACCCGCCACACGCCGTCCGGCAATCGCGACGTTAAATTTGTTTTCGGATAACCAATCAAGTCCGTCCAACGCCTTATCCCAGCTATTGGGTCCACGCTCTGCTTCATGTATTTGTTTGGTAAAATGATCAAGACTGACACGGAACGTTATACGTTCGCGCCCATCCAATGCCAGCAAATCCTTCTCAAATCGCCGCATTGGTCGCATGGCATTGGTCAGCACCAGCACCTCAAATCCGCGCGACAGGCATAGCCGCAATATCGGCATCATGTCCTTGTTCATAAATGGTTCGCCGCCGGTAAATGCAATTTCACGCGTGGGCAGATTGTCCGCCGCAATCTCGTCCAGAAATGCTTCCACTTCCGCTAGCGTGATATAGACCAATGCATCATTGGTCGGCGAACTCTCAATATAGCAATTTTTGCACGCCAGATTGCATAACGTACCGGTGTTGATCCACAATGTGTCCAGACCGGTCATCGCTACGCTGGCGCGCGTTTCGCCTTTGGCGGTCAGATGCTGATCGAGGAACTTTTTTGGGTCCAGTGGCTGCGTATCAGTGATGGAAAAGGGAGAAGGGTCTGACATATACCTCTATTCGTAACAAATCGCCTGTTTGTTACATGGCATTGCCGGTAACTGTAACCCCTTTGCTTCAGCCTGCGAACCAGTGGTGTTAAATTGCGGAGCCTCTCAATGAATCTTGAAAACAGCCAGAACTATTATGGCGAAGTTTTAGGCGGGTCTTCTGATCTGCTGACTGATGCCTGCACCATGGCCGATGCCCCGAATGCCCAAGTGAAGGCGGCATTGGGCAATGTGCACGAAGAAGTGAAAGGCCGCTATTATGGCTGCGGGCTGGTAACACCGCAAGTAATTGGCGGCGCGCGGATACTCGATCTGGGATCAGGGTCCGGGCAGGATGCTTATCTGCTGGCGCAGCTTGTTGGTGAAGATGGTGCTGTCGTAGGTGTCGATGCCACACCCGCGCAGCTGGAAGTCGCCAATCGGCATATCGAGTGGCATCGCGACCGCTTTGGCTATGCGCAAAGCAACGTTCATTTTATCGAAGGTGATATTGAAAAGCTTGGTGCATTGGATCTCGAACCGAACAGTTTTGATATTATCGTCTCAAATTGCGTTATCAATCTGGTAGCCGACAAAGCCGCTGTATTTCGTGCGGCATTCGATTTGCTGAAACCGGGTGGCGAGCTGTATTTTTCTGATGTCTATGCCGACCGCCGCGTGCCAGTGCATCTACTGGACGATCCCGTTCTTCACGGCGAATGCCTTTCCGGCGCGCTATATTGGGGTGATTTCATGGCACAGGCGAAGGGCGTTGGTTTCGCCGACCCGCGGCTTGTGAACGATCGGGTGCTCGGCATTGGCGATCCGCGCATTGCCGAGATGCTGGATGGCATAAATTTTCATTCGGCAACCTATCGGCTTTTCAAGTTGGAAGGACTGGAGCCCGAGTGCGAGGACTATGGTCAGGCCGTTATCTACAAAGGGGGCATAGCAGGCCAAGAGCGCGTGTTCGAACTTGATAAAGGCCATGCCATCGAAGCTGGCCGTGTGTTTCCGATTTGTGGCAATTCGTGGCGCATGTTGGCCGATACGCGTTTCGCACCCTATTTTGATTTTATCGGCGATTTTTCCCGGCACTATGGTGTGTTTGAAGGATGCGGCACCCAAAACCCATACACATCTGTTGCGAGCGGTGTGGAACCGGAACCGACATTTTGTTGCTGAAGCCATGAATATATTGCTGACCGGTGCTACAGGGACAATCGGCGGTGAACTTGCTGCGCGGCTGATAGCAGCCGGCCATGCTGTCGTCGCACTGATCCGGCAAACGCGCACCATCAAAGCGAATGACGGGCGGCTAATTGCCGCTGGTGATTTTGCTGGAGTGATGCCCGAAGCGGGCTGCATATCCAAACTGACTGGAGATGTAACGCTGCCGGGCCTTGGTCTGGACGACGTTACAATTGCATTGTTTGAACGTGAGATCGACCTTGTCATTCATAGCGCTGCGATTACAGATTTTAATGTCAGTGAAGCGGTGTATCGGAACGTCAATATTGGCGGTGTTGCCAATGTTCTTGCCACGTTGCGCAAGGCCCGTTTGCTCCACATAAGCACAGCCTATGTGTGCGGACCAAAGGATGGACCGATTGCCGAAGCACCCTGCGCTGCTGATCAGAAGTTCACCAATGGTTATGAACGATCAAAGGCCGCGGCAGAGGCGCTGGTACTTGCAGCCGAAAGGCGTGCGGTTATTGCTCGGCCCAGCATTGTTGTTGGGGCCCATGACGATGGTGCCTTTCACCGCTTTGATAGTTTCTATCAGCTCTTCCGTCTGATCGCTGAAGGCCATATCACACGGTTGCCGGTCTCCGACCAAGCGACGCTCGATTTCGTGCCTATCGACCATGTGGCGGGCGGACTGACGGACATTGTCGACAACTGGAATAGAGCCGAGGGAAAAATCATTCACCTGACATCGGGGGCTGCTGTTCCTGCTGCCGCGCTCGGCGAAGCGATTGGCCTGTTTGATCATCTCGATCCGCCAACAATATTGGCGCCTGAAATCTTCGCTCCGAACGAATTGCCCGCGTTGGAACGCCGTTTTTTCAAGCATGTTACCACTTACTACACCAGCTATCTTCAACGCTGCCCTGATTTTGGGACTGAGAATCTGCGTCATGTTAGCGGACGCACTTGCCCCAAAGTTGATCTGGCGGCCCTGCAAAGAATGATCGAATATTGTATCAAAAGCGGCTTCATCCGCGATGGCCGGGCGCAGAGTAAAATGGCTCAGAAAATATCTGGCTAGCGAATATCCGGATACTCATCGGCCAATCGTTCGCGGGCTCCCATGGCCCACATCATGCCGACTTTTAAGTATATCCAATTGGCACGCCACCGGCCCCATGCCGTAATCCGCCTGTCTGATGTCCAGACCCAGCGCGGTACCATACGGATTTTGCCAAAGCGGGACAGTTTGATGCAAAGATCTGCTTCTTCCATCACCACCAGGCGTTCGTCGCAGCCGCCAATTTCAAGGAACTGTTCCCGCCTGAAAAACATCGCATGGTCACCGAATAACAGTCGTACACCGCGAATGAACAGATGCGGCCGGGTGAGCAACGGCGCATACCATGTCTTAATCCAGTTATGCAGGGTCGAGCCCCAGCGCGTCCCCTGCGGTCCAGCAAGACGCGGTGTAAAGCTGGCCAAGCCGGTTTTCCCGTCCGCCATCGTCTTGCGTATCACTGCCACGGCATCCGGCGGTAATATGCTATCAGCATGCAACACGCAGACAATTTCGCTCTGGGCTTGATCCACTCCAAAATTAATCTGTGCACCGCGCCCCTTTTTCGGAGCAGTTAAGACCTGAAGATTCTCAGCCTTCACCAGCTTGATAGAATTGTCTGTGCTCCCGCCGTCGATAACCAGAATTTCATCCGGAGGAGGGTCCAGCGATCTGACGCAATTCAAAGTACCGGGCAATGCCAGTTCTTCGTTAAGCATGGGGATAAGGATCGTAACCCGGTTCATGTGGTCAGCCATGGCCATCGATCCAGATCCTCGGGACGGTCGCAGTCATGCAATGTTTCCAACATCTCAAATCCAATATCGCGCGCTCGCAGATGATCGAGCGTGTCGGGCATAACATGTTCCGTGCTCCAGCGTATATCCTGAAACAAAAAGGGATAGGGCTTTGCTATGCCGATAAGATAATAGCCGCCGTCATCAGCTGGCCCGATCACGACATCGGATTTTTGCAACGCGTCAATCGCAGCATTCACATGGTCGGCGGTTAGATCTGGCGTATCTGAACCCAGAAATACGACTGGTGCAGGATCAATTGCGGCCAACAGACGGTCGGTCAGATCACCTTTCACCTGGGGCACATAAGAAAGGTCGCTTCCCAACCATCGCGCAAATGCTTTAGCATTGCCGCCGCTGTAACGGATTTCAACGCGCTGGCCTGTATGTTTGAGCGTCTTCACGGTTCGCTCGGTCAATCGTTTATGCGCTGCAGCTGCTCCGTCTGGCCCCAAGGCTGGGATTAGTCGGGTTTTTGCCGATCCGGGTACCGGATAACGGGTGAAGAGCACTAATCGAAAGTCGTTCATGAACCGGACTGAACCAAATTAGGCATATATTTGTGTTCCTTATCATGGCATTTGATCAGCCGATGGTTCGGTTGAGACTAGCATAGCGTTACATAAATTTCGTAATTTTCAAACCGATCTGTAACGAAATGCGATGTCGGCTCGAAATTCGGCTGAGGGATTAAAACCTCCGGACAAATTTTTAGGAGCGCGTTATGAAAAACCTGAGTTTAGTTTTAGCAGCAGCAGCGGTATTGGTTTCGGCACCGGCATTAGCGTCTGGCGGTGGTGGCGGCGGCGGATATAGCGGCGGCGGATTTGGTGCGTCTCAGCCACGCAATCCTCGCGAAGTGGCATATAGCAAAGGTAAAAGGGCGTTCAAAAAACGCATCACCTGCAAAAAATGTGCTTATAGTGGTGGCGTTAATGACGGCAAAACGGCACGCGAAGTTGCCGCAAAGGTAAAAGCAGGTGAATTCAAACTCAAAACGAAACAGCGGCAAGCTGTGCTATTCTATATCTCTGAACGGTATAGCATAGTCATTTGAACCAACCAGCCGCCGACGCGTATCCCAAACAAGAAAATATGGGGCTCCCAGCAATATTGACGGCGGGCGTCGCAATGATCGCAACCGTCGGACTGGTGCTGTTATCGCGAAGCGACGACGTTGGGATTTTGCTTTATGTCGCCTGGCTAAGTGTTGGTAGCCTGGCGGTTTTTGTTGGTATTTGGCAATCAAGGGAACTGACAGCAAAGACAGTATTTGTTGTTGCCCTGCTCTTGCACGTTGCGGCGATCTTTGGCTTTGCGGTTTTTGAAGACGACTATTTCCGGTTCATCTGGGATGGTTGGCGGCTGACACTAACGGGTTCACCATATGGTGTCGCGCCTGTGGAATTTTTTGGAAAAACCCTTTCCGATGGTGATCTTGCGATGACCTTGGACGGAGTTAACAATCCGCATCTACCGACAATATACGGCCCGACACTACAGTTTATATTTTCGCTCGCCTATCTGTTGGCAGGGACTGATCCGGTAGGACTGAGAGTCATTTTTGCAGCGATTAACTTGATCATGGTGGCTTTGCTGCTGCGATGGACCAGTCCTGAAAAAGCGGCATTATTTGCGTGGTGTCCTTTGGTATTGGCAGAAACCATCATTCACATTCACCCCGACGGGGTAATGGCGATGTTGCTACTCGCGGGCATATTGATCGGAAAGCGTTATCCGTTGGCGGCTGGCTTGTTCTTTGGGTTTGCTGCAGGTGCCAAAATAGTCGCGCTCGCCCTTTGGCCACTGCTCTTGCGAATGGGCTGGCGGGCGGTGGCATCTGCTATCGGAGTTCTGGCCCTTATCTATGGAATCTTCATCATACAGGGGCAAGGCGCAGGATTTGATTCGACCGGCGTTTTTGCGAGCGATTGGTATTATAATCCGATGGGTTTTGCGCTGCTGGATGCCTTGCTACCGTCGCCAATTGCACGGGTAAGTGCGGCGTTGATTGGCATAGGCATCATCATGGTCTTGCACGCCCGTACGCGCAGTTTGGATGTGGCACCCATTGCCACGATATTCGGCGCCATATTATTGTTCGCACCCGCAGTGAACGCTTGGTATCTGCTTTGGATATTGCCGTTCGCCGTAAAGGAACGCATGATCTGGCCGTTTGCCGCAGCGGTTATAATACCGCTTAGCTACCTGACAGGGTTAAACCTTGAGGACCCCGCACTACGCGATTTTGAAGTGCACGGATTAGCCTGGGCCGCTCAAGTTGTGATATTGCTGGCGGCCGTTTGCTGGGACTATCTACGCCTTCGCGGAGACAGGAAAACGAGCAAGCCGTTGGCAGCTGCGCTTACTCCAATAGCGCATCCCGAAATCGCAATCATTATCCCGGCCTTAAACGAACAAGCCTCGATTGGCGGCGTGGTTAGGGAGATTAAATCGCAAAATTGGCCTGCACCGCCTTGCGTCATTGTTGCCGATAATGGTTCTACAGATGATACCATCAAGCAAGCAAAGGCCGCTGGAGCGAAAATTGTCCACGAACCGAACCGCGGTTATGGGGCCGCCTGTTTGGCAGGCATAGCGGCCGTTCCGCAAGGTACCAATATATTGCTGTTCATGGATGGGGATGGTGCCGATGTACCGGAAGAAGGGCCTGGCTTGATCGAACCGTTGATCAACGGCAGGGCTGAACTGGTCATCGGCTCACGTGCGCTGGGGCAAAAGCAGGCAGGCGCCATGACCTTCCCCCAACAATTTGGCAACTGGCTTGCAACCCGTCTGGTCTGGCTTATTTGGGGCAAGAGAATGACCGACCTTGGTCCCTATCGCGCCATTAGAGCCGATGCACTTGATCGCCTGAAAATGGTCGATCGCGATTTTGGTTGGACGGTTGAGATGCAGGTAAAAGCCGTGCAGCAGGATATGCATATCGCTGAACGTCCGGCCAATTACCGCCGCCGCATTGGTGTCTCAAAAATATCCGGTACAGTGCGCGGCGTGGTGCTCGCCGGGCACAAGATCTTATATGTGATCGGACGGGAAGCTTTCTGCCGTTAAGCTTGCTCTGTTTTCCGGCGACGGCGGCGGATAACCCATATGATACCGCCAAACATGACCAGTAGAATGCCGCCAGCGGCCAGCCCTAAAGCAGGGTTTGACCTTATCAACCATATCGGCGAGATAAAGTTGGAGTTTTCGGCTGTACCCGGTCCTGTGCTGTCATTGAGCCGCCAGTCATATTCCAGGAATGTGATTTCCATATCGCCGCTATCCAATGCTTCTAAATCATCGGCGGACAAATCCAGGCTGTCAGCATATAGAGCAAAAAATTCATCGAGCGTTTCAGCGCCGCGCCAGCCTTGTTCAAAATCATCACCATACCAGTTGAAGATGCTCGACACAGCCAAGCTGCCATTTTCCAGACGGTTGCGACTGCGATCACTCAAGAACCCTTTGGTCATCATATCCAATTGTTGGTCGAGCTTGCTGCCGACAAAAGCTTCGTTGAGCAAGGACGGGCAACCTATGCTTGCGCAATTCACGCCAAAATGAATGCGCGGTTCATTGTAGAGCCCGCTGCCGCGAATGATATCATGTTCGATGTTGTCCAGCGATAATGTCTGGTCCAGCAAGGGGATAAAGGTCTTTTGCCAAGGCGACTGGGTTAAAGTTCCCAGTTCCTTGATTGATGTCAGATCCGGATAGCGTGTAAGAATTAGCTCGACTGTCCAGGCGTTATAGGCATTGATCAAGAAAGCCAACTGATCCGGTTTCGGCCATGCATCAAACTCTGTGCGACTGACTTTTGACATCAACTCGAGATAGGATTTTAGCGCCTCGCGATCCTCTTGAAATTGTCCATAGTCCACGGTTGACGAGCTGTTGTCAGGAGCCATTTCGACATTGTCGGACAAAAGATCATTCCAGCCTGAATGATCAAAATCTGCAGCATTCGCTGGCACGGAAACGAGAAGGGATACTAGCGTAATCAAGCGATGTTTCATGTCGGACCTTGTAAGATGATTATGTGACCAGTTTTGCGTGTATGACCAACATTCGCTCCAGAATCGCCAAGCGTTACAGTGAGTGACAAAATGGCTAGTCCTTTATGTCGTTACTCGTTTTTTTGCATCATGTATCAACCACATATACTGCCTGCTGATATAATTTCGCCAATTTATGTATTTCGCAGTGGCGAAGGGTGAAACCCAACCGGCCGAAAGTCTCCAGCCATTCAGCATGAGACCGGTTGCTGTGGGGATGGCCGATAAATTCCATATTGGTAATCTTGTCCGTCAGCTTGGTATAAGCGGCTTGAACCGGGGTATCATAGATATCTTCCATGATAATCAACCTCTTTGACACGCGGGCGGCCTCTCGCAATATATGTTCCGGATTAGGTGTATGATGCAGCATGGTTAGGAGCAACGCAGCGTCAAATGACCGATTCTCAAAAGGCATTTCGTCGCCATCATAGACAATAGGCTTCAGGTCGTCGGTAATACTGTTATCTGCAATATCCAGCGCGGTAACGTCCAGCCCCTGTTCGCGAAAAACCTCTACAACACTGCCCGGACCAGAACCGACTTCAAGCAAATGATCTTGAGGCTCTATCCAGTTTTTTGTTAGTCGATATTTCCGCTGGGCATCGATTTTCCAAACGGCGAATACGGCCGGGCCGATCAGAGGGATTTTCCAAAATAGCTGCATTCAGTGTCGCCTGGTGATAATATCAACTAATATTCGCACCGTAAGGGCCATTAGTTTCACTTTCAGGATATAGGGCAGTTTTCGCGCGATTCCAAAGCGTCCCATATACCTGCCATAGGGTAATACGGTGATAAGTATAAAGTCCGCTTTGGGCGCAAACGCGGACATTGGAAAAACTCTGCTGTAACCAAAAACTCTTCTCGCACGAACATTGTTTATCAGGATGCCGGTTCTCGACCGATCCGGCTGTGTTTGAGGGAGTTTTTCATGACGTACATGCTCGTTAATCAACGTGACCTTGAATATCTAACCACCATTGCTGAACAGGGCAGTTTTGTTAGCGCAGCGCTTCAATGTAACGTCACGCAACCGGCACTATCCAATCAAGTGCGCAGAATTGAAGAACGGCTCGGTTTGGTTCTGTTTGAACGATTGCAGAACGGCGTGCAAATTACCCAGGCGGGTCAAAGGGTGCTCGATTCCGCGCGGGATGTCCTTTGTCAAATGCGGGATATGGCCGACGTAGTTCGGGCGTGTCAGGATCCGCTCTCGATTCCCGTCAAGCTGGGGTTTTTCCCAACATTAGCCCCCTATGCCGTACCCCTGCTTTGCACCGCGTTGCGAGAGTCTTGCGATGGCATCAATATGATATTTAGCGAAGCCTATTCGGAACAATTGATAGAGCAAATTTTAGCCAAGGATATCGACGCCGCAATGCTTGCCCTTCCGGTTAATGTGGAAGGCATTGATAACGTACCAATATTTCTGGAAAACCTTTATCTTGCAGTACCCAAGGACCATCGCTTGGCAAATTTCTCTTCTGTTACTGAAGAAGAATTACCACTCGGCGATCTTATCCTTCTTGATAAAGGACATTGCCTCCGCGACCAGGCTTTGAACCTCTGCGATAATGATAGCGTTGGATCGAATATTCCAACGGACCTGCGAGCGACGAGTATGGAAACTGTGGTGCAATATGTTGCGCACGGATTTGGCTGCACCTTGCTGCCCGCATTGGCCGCACAACGATATGCAAAACATGAACCGGATTGCCGTTTCATCAAGATCGATTCAGATCGATTCAATAGAACCATTGCCTTTGCACATCGCACGGGCTGTCCGAGATCTTCTTTAATTCCGCCGATTGTTGACGCCGTCAAACAAACTTTTCCTGACGATGTGATTTCCTTTATCGGCGCCTGATTTTTTCGATGGCTAGCGATTCACGAACCGCGATTCTTTGAAAATCAAGCGCTCTTCGGAGCAGAAAAATATAGACGAAATATGCGCTCTCGCTCGGGGCGTATTTTTCGTGTCTTTTCACCATAAGCATATGATATATATGAATATTATTGTCATTTCTTTTGGTGATGACCGCCAATTCAAATTGGAATTGGAGCACTCTGAATTGTCTCTTTAAACGCTGCTGCATCTGATCGGCATTCCCGTCCAATCAGTTCTTTTTACAATTTTTATGGAGACACAATCTAATGACCCCCGTTTTGAACCGATCCACAATATTTAACAGATCAGTATCGGCTGCCGCTTTGATCATCGCGATGACCGCGATCCCTGCGCAGGCACAACAGATTATCAACAATGGTGACAATATAACCGTCACGAGTGGTGCTGATGGCGAAACAATCACCGCAGGCATTGGTGTTATTAGCGCCGTCGACGCCGCACCTGTGGTTGTCGTCAATAATAATGATGTAACCGTCAACAATGACGGCACTTTGCGTACCACTGGTGTGACTCAAACAATCCAGGTAAATCAAGGCACGACTGGCGCGACAATAAACAATGGCGTGTCCGGCGTTCTAGAGGCCGATTCCCGCGTCGTAAATTTTGATGGCACGGACGCGACATTAAACAATGACGGTATCATTCGCGGAACCGGTAGTCAGCGTAACGGGGCCGTTTACGGCAACCGGACATCGAATAATATCAATATTAACAACAGTGCAACCGGCCTTATTGATGCAGGCATCGAAGGCGCTGGCATCGCGATTGAAGTCGGCGGTGGCGGAGCGCCACGTGGCGGCACGATCGTCAACAACGGTACTGTTCAAGGTCGCGGTCAAGCGGCTCCAACGGGCGGAACTGCCGGTGACGGATTGCGCTTTTTCGGTCCAGGATTGGCTCCTGAATATGTCTACAATGGCGACATAACAAATGGCGGAACAATCAACTCTGAATCGCTCCAAGGTCCTACTGCAGGTGTCCGCTTTGCCAACCGTATCGGTTTCCAAGGCACATTAGACAATAGCGGCACAATTTCAGGCGCAAATAACGGCCTCTATTTTGGTAATGATGCCGATCACACCGGCGGCATTGTCAACAACTCTGGTACGATTTCATCTGACAGCCGCGCGCTGAACATTGATGGCGCAGGTCTGGTTGTGAACAACATCGCCGGTGCTCAAATCATCGGTACCTCAAACCAGCGTAACGGTACGGTCTATGCCGATAGCACTGCGCAAGACTTTACCCTGAACAACGACGGCATCATTGATGCAGGCGCTGGCAATGAAGGTGCTGGCTTCTCTGTTGAATTGGCTGCTGAAGGTAACGCCTTCGACATCAACAATACCGGAACCATCCAAGGTCGCGGCACTGCCGGTGCTGGCCTTACCACAGCCGGTGACGGCGTACGTTTCGAACGTGAGCGGGTTGCTGGCGCGCTAGATGGTGCGACTACTGGTTTGTTTACGGGCAACATTACCAACAGCGGAACAATCGACAGCGAAGGCGATAGCGGTACAACTGCCGGTATCCGCTTCGTGAACGGTGTAAGCTTCAATGGAACAATTACCAACGAAGCTGGCGGCACGATCTCTGGCGTTCAAAACGGCCTATACTTCGGTAACGCAACACCAGCCGGCGGCGGCGATTTCACCGGCGCTGTCGTGAACAATGCTGGTACCATCTCATCGGGCAGCCGAGCGCTGAACATTGATGGTACGGGTCTGGTAGTGAACAACACCGGCTCGATCATTGGTACAGCCAACCAACGCAACGGTACGGTCTATGCCGACAGCACTGCGCAGGATTTTGTTCTGAATAATGATGGCATCATTGATGCAGGCGCCGGGCTGGAAGGCGCGGGCTTCTCAACCGAATTATCTGCCGCAGGCAACGCCTTCGACATTAACAATAGCGGTACGATCCAAGGTCGCGGCACCGCTGGTGCTGGTCTGACCACTGCTGGTGATGGCGTACGCTTCGAACGCGCCCGCAATGCCGGTGTTTTGGACGGAAGTAGTGTTGGTCTGTTCACGGGCAACATCACCAACTCTGGTACCATCAACAGTGAAGGCGATAGCGGCACAACCGCCGGTATCCGTTTCGTAAACGGTGTTAGCTTTAACGGTACCATCGAAAACCAAGCCGGCGGAACCATCTTCGGTGTCCAAAACGGCCTGTACTTCGGTAACGCAACGCCAGCAGGCGGTGGTGACTTTACCGGCGCTGTTGTTAACAACGCGGGCACTATCTCATCGAGCAGCCGTGCACTGAACATTGATGGCACGGGTCTGGTTGTAAACAACACTGGTTCCATTCTTGGAACAGGCAACCAGCGTAACGGTACCGTCTATGCGGACAGCACGGCTCAAGACTTCACTCTTAACAACGACGGGACCATTGATGCAGGTGCTGGCAACCAAGGTGCTGGCTTCTCGGTCGAGCTTTCGGCAACAGGCAATGCTTTTGACATTAACAACACTGGTACCATTCAAGGTCGCGGTACGGCCGGTGCTGGTTTGACTGCTGCTGGCGACGGCGTGCGTTTTGAACGCGCTCGCAATGCCGGAGTGTTGGACGGAAGCTCTGTTGGTCTGTTCACAGGCAACATTACCAATTCGGGAACCATCGACAGTGAAGGCGATAGCGGCACAACTGCCGGTGTTCGTTTTGTGAACGGAGTGTCATTCTCTGGAACCATCGACAATCAAGTCGGCGGCACGATTTCCGGTATTCAAAACGGCCTGTACTTCGGTAACGCAACGCCAGCAGGCGGCGGTGACTTTACCGGTGCTGTTGTGAACAACGCGGGCACTATCTCATCGAGCAGCCGCGCACTGAACATTGATGGCACGGGTCTGGTTGTAAACAACACTGGTTCCATTCTTGGAACAGGTAACCAACGCAATGGTACAGTTTATGCCGATGGCACAGCCAATAACTTCACATTGAACAATCTTGCTAGCGGCATCATTGACGCGGGTGCCGGCAATCAGGGGTCTGGTGTATCTCTGCAACTTGGTAATGCTGATGGTGACGTGAGAAATATCTCACTGACCAATGCGGGAACGATTAACGGTCGCGGTGATGCCTTGGCATCTGGCGCGACTGCCGGTCTGCGGTTATTCAACGGTGCGGGCGCTGGGACCAGCGTAACGGTCAATGGCGACATTGATAATAGCGGCACAATCACTTCAGAAACAGCGGCGGCACTGTTGATCGAGAATGTCAATTTTACGGGCACTTTCACCAACAACGGAACCTTGACCGGGACGAGTGCGGTTGATGCATCGACGGCATTAGGCGGATTAACATTCGTTCAAAACGGCGGTGCGCTTAATGGTAACTTTGTTGGTTCGGCTTTTGCCGACGGTCTTGCTTTTACAAGCGGCTCGTCGACTTTGGCCGGTGATGTACAAGGCGGTGTCGATGTTACTGTGGATAGCGGAGCAGAATTGGCCATTTCGGGCATTCGGGCCGTTGATGGTGACTTTACATCCAATGGTACGTTGGCGTTCGAATTGGGCAATGATAGCCTGGCTATTGCTGGCAACAGCAGCTTTGGCGCGGACAGTGTGATCAATATTGAAACTCCAACGGACGTTGCCAATCTCACCATTGGTGCGCCAATTAATGTGGTAACGGAAACAGGCACGTTCACAGATAATGGTCTAACCGTGAATGTGGCTGATGATGACTTCCTGCTTGATTACACAGTGCAACTGGGTTCGGTGACTGTAACGCCAACTGCTGTTGATCTGTCTGCGGTGAGTGCTGATGCCAATATTTCTTCTTTTGGAGGAGCGCTGACATCGGCATTGTCCAACAATCGTTTGGCCGGTGACGTAGCAAACAGCCTAAACAGTTCGGCTGATCTGGCAGCATTTGAAGCATCGGCGCTTGGCTTGTTGCCCGCTATCAATGATGGTGTTGCAAGGGAAATTTTTGAAACCCAGCGTTTCTCTAGCTCCTTGCTCTCACGCCGTTTAGATGGTGATGCAACCGGAATATGGGGTCAGGCATTTTACCGGACCTCTGACCGAGACGCGCAAAGTCAATCTGCGGTTGGATATGATGGCGATGCCTTGGGCTTCACCCTTGGGCTCGACACCAAACTGAACGAGAAGCTGACTGTTGGTCTGTTGCTCAACTATTCTGATATCGATGTGGATTCAGATGGTGTTGTTGGCGCAGAAAGCGACATAAACAGCTATCAGATATCTGGTTATGCTGGTTTGGATCTTGGCGCTGCCTTTGTAAATGCTGAACTGGGATATTCATTCAGCGATGTTGATAGTCGCCGTAACGGTATTACCGGTCTGATCTCCAGTGAATCGGATGTGGATGGTGTTATCGCCGCCGTTAACGGCGGATATACGCTGGAAACCGGATCATTCTCGATCACGCCGCATGCCGGACTGCGCTATGCCAGCCTGTCTCAGGATGCGTTGACCGAGACTGGCGGGTTGGGGCTGACTCTAGATACGGATCGTACAGACTTCCTCGAAGGTACATTGGGTCTGCGTTTGGCCGGTAAGGTTGATGACAGTAAAGACCTGTCCATCGTGCCTTACGCTAACGTCGCCTATGTCTATGACTTTATCGGTGATGGTCTGAGCGTAAACGGAAGCTTCAATGCCGGGCTCGACACATTCCGTCTAACCTCAGCAGAACCTTCTGAATCCCGTTTTGATCTTGGTGCCGGACTGAACCTCGTCAACAAGGGCGGGTTCAGCATCGGAGCTGAATATCAGGGCCGCTTCGCCTCTGATTACCAATCTCACTCGGGTAACATACGGGTCCGCTTTGAATTTTAATCAAAGCAATATGGTGTTCTCGGGAGAGGAACGGGGGACCGGCTGGTGCAGTGCATCAGCCGGTTTTTCTATGTCCGCTTTCGGAATGTAGCGGTTGTAACATCGAAAGTTCAAATAGTGACCAGCAGCTCCAGACAATTATTCCGCACATTCCCAACATCATTTGATACCTGCACAACGTCCAGATCACCGCGATAGGGCTTTGCCAAAGGCGTCGCATCTTTACGCAACACATTTACCGCGCCAAGGACCGTCAGCCGATTAGCCGGATCACCATTCGTGCACATGATGACAGGGTTTTAGGCCTGGATGACCTGTGCTGGATTGACGAAACGGAACTCAAGAACCACGCCTCCGACCATAGTGGATCGGCAGACCGCGGCGATATGATTGTCCGCCGTCTCAAGGAAATTGGCGAGCCATCGGCGGCCTGAGCGCAAGTTTTCGGATTGTCGGCGCAAGCGGGGATGACGGTTTAAATCGTCAGTAGTGGGAACGGCTAGATTGACTCCTTCGCCCATTGGAGATTGATTCAACCAAACACTAGTGTCCGCTTTGAGCGCAAAAGCGGACATTGCTTCGAGCGGGTGATCAATGATACTCTTAGACGGATATATTATTGGTCGCCTGAATTGGAATTTTTCTCTAGCTCAGATATCAATTCGGCGACGTTGAACCATTGCGAGTTAACAATATTGACGACAGACTGACACACCAGACAGGAGACTATTCATGTTCTTGCACGATATCGGGATTATTCCCGACAGTACAAAAGGTAGCTCACCAAGTTCCGACAAACACGCAATTACAAATTTGTCGCGTCGCGGTTTTGTTGTCGGATCCAGCCTGTTTGTCGTCGGCGTCGCTCTTGTCGGCTGCTCCAGCTATGAAGAACCCAAAATTGACCCCGATGCGATAAACTTGCCGGAAGCAGGCCCTAGCCCATTGACGGAGGTTAAAGGCGGCGACGCGACTCCGGCTTTGTGGATTGCAATTGAAGAGAACGGTGCCGTCAAAATCACCTGTCACCGCTCGGAAATGGGCCAGCAGGTATGGACTGCAATGGCGCAGATTGTTGCCGATGAGCTAGAGGCCGAGTGGGACAAAGTCAAAATCGTACAAGCCGAGGGGCATGAACGCTATGGTGATCAGAATACCGATGGGTCGCGGTCGGTGCGATATAATTTCCACCGGTTGCGCATCGCTGGAGCTGCCATGAAACAGATGTTGACCGAGGCAGCGGCAACCTATTGGAAAATGAAACCGTCACAATGCACCGCTTCGCAGGGCCTCGTCAGCAATAGCGAGAATAGTGATACTCTGTCCTATGGCAATCTAGCGAAATTGGCGGCCAGACTGCAAGTTCCAGAGGAAGCAGATGTTGCCCTCAAAGATCCTAAGGACTGGCGCTACATCAACAAGGAAATCCCATCGCTAACCATTCCGCTTATCACTCGCGGAGAAGGCACTTTTGGTATCGATGTTGATAGACCAGGGATGGTCTACGCTGTCGTAGCCCGGCCGCCTCAACTGTTTGGCAAAACTGGTGCGGTCGGTGACGCGGACGCATTGGCGGTCCCGGGGGTGCTGCAAACCGTGAAGCTACCCGACGCCAAGCCACCAGCTCTTTTTCAACCACTAGGCGGTGTGGCGGTTGTGGCGACCGATACATGGGCTGCCATTCAGGGGCGCAATGCACTGGAGGTAGACTGGATCGACGGTCCCAACGCTGGTTATGATTCTGAAACATTCGCCGAACAGATGAAGACGACCGCAAAGCGGTCTGGTACAGTTAGGCGCAAACGGGGCGATGTGGCTTCGGGCCTAGCAAATGCTGCGCAGCGGGTTGAAGCAGAATATTACGCACCGCATCTTTCACAATCACCAATGGAACCGCCAGCGGCGACGGCTGAATGGGATGGTGAAAAATTGGAATGCTGGGCTTGTGTGCAAGACCCACAGGCGACGCGCCAGACCTTGTCCGATCTGCTAAAAATCGACAAAGAAAATATCACTGTTCACGCTACCTGGTTGGGCGGCGCTTTCGGTCGCAAATCCAAGCCGGATTTTGTCGTCGAGGCGGCGCTGATCGCCAAGGAAGTCGGTAAACCTGTCAAAGTGACTTGGACACGGGAAGATGAAGTTCGTCACGGATATTATCACTCGGTGAGTGCGCAACGGCTCGAGGCCGGATTAGATACAGACGGAAAATGTACATCCTACCTCCATCGCACCGTTTTTCCGCCCATTGCCTCCACCTTCGTGCCCGGCATGGATGTACCAACAGATGGAGAAATGGGCTTGGGAGCGACTGATGTGCCGTTCGCGATGCCCAACCTACAAGTGGAATCCGGTAACGCGAAAGGCCATGTCCGGATCGGATGGCTGCGCTCTGTATCCAATATCTATCATGCTTTCGCGGTCCAGAGCTTTGCTGCGGAAATGGCGCATGCGGCTGGGAAGGATCAGAAAGACTATTTGCTGGAGCTAATTGGAGATGCCCGCACGATAGACCCTAATGCTGAAGGAGCAACTTACCCAAATTATGACGCCTCTCTCGAAGAATATCCAATCGAAACGGCACGGCTTACCAATGTGGTGAACAGAGTCTCCAGCATGGCAAAATGGGGTCGCAAGATGCCGTCTGGACATGGTTTAGGGATTGCCGTCCATCGGTCATTTCTTTCTTACATCGCAACCATAATTGAGGTGGCAGTCACGCCGGAAGGCGCCCTGACCATTCCGGGTGTTTGGCTTGCCGTTGATTCCGGTACAGTTATCAATCCTCGCCACGCTCGCGCGCAAATGGAAGGTGGCACAATTTATGGCCTATCCAACGCGCTGTTCGGTGAAATAACCGCCAAAAACGGCGCTGTAGTGCAGGATAACTTTCCATCCTGGCGGGTACTACGAATGGGTGAGGCTCCTAAGGCATTCGAGGTGGAAATCGTCAAATCAAATAGCGCTCCCGCCGGTGTCGGTGAACCAGCAACGCCGCCTGCCGCACCAGCGCTGACTAACGCAATATTCAATGCCACCGGCCATCGGATCAGAAAACTACCGATTATTGGCGCAAGCGGCAGTCGTCTGACTTTGCCAACTGAAGCAACCGCACAAGTAGAGGAATAGGTCATGACCACAACACTGAACATCAATGGAAAAGACGAAACGGTGGATGCAGCGCCTGGTACACCATTGCTCTGGATCTTGCGCGATCATCTGAAAATGACAGGTACAAAATTTGGGTGCGGCGTTGCGCAATGTGGTGCCTGTACCGTGCATGTTGACGGGGCCCCAACTCGGTCCTGCATTACAGTGCATGACTCACTTGAAGGCGCTAAGGTAACAACTATTGAAGGTGTGACAGGAAGTGCGGCTGATGCCATTCGGGAGATTTGGGTAAAAAATGATGTTCCGCAATGTGGCTATTGCCAATCGGGTCAGATCATGGCGGCAACGGCGCTATTGGCGGAAAATTCCAGTCCGAGTGATGAAGATATCGACGCTGCGATGAGCGGTAATATCTGCCGCTGCGCTACCTATATGAGCATCCGCCGGGCGATCAAAGAAGCGGCTGGCTAAAACCGCTCACGGATTGATGCGACGGCCTTGCAACGTCGTCTAGAAATTCTATTTGATATTCTTTTTTAGGATAGAATAGTCATAACGTTAATGTCTGCTATGGGCGCAAAAGCGGACATTACAGATAAGAAGGCTGCCATTCCGCTCACGACCCAAATTCGGACATTTCGGCTTACTTCTCTAAACGTCCGTCAAGGGCGCAAAAGCGGACGTTAGAAACACTGAAACGCTAAGTCCGCTGACGATCCGTCTCTACTCAGTTCTAGCAGTCTTCAAGGCAATGAGTTTTTTTGTAACCAATTGAAGGAATACTGCGAATTGATAACATTGGCGTCAACACGCAAATGAAGAGGGGTGGACTCAATCATGAATAGAGCGAGAGGCACAGCGGCTGGGTTTGGGTGTCGAGGCAAGCGAGCCTGGTTAACCTCGGTTATGGTTTTTGCTTTGGCTTTCAACCTGCTGGCCGCGCCGCTATTCGCTCACATCCGCAGCGATCAATCAACGCCTTTATCGGTGCAAATGGAAGTTTCTAAGTCAGGCAAGTCTGCCAGTCTATTGCACGATATCTGTCCATGCCCGACGATGATCGAAGGCGCTGACTGTGATGAAAGCCTCTGCTCAGGGTTGATTGCAAGTATCCAGTCAAATCCGGGCGCTTTTCTACGCCAGCCTCAAGTACAGCGCCCCTTAAGCGCTCTGTTGGACAAGTACGGACAACCTGATTATCCGCCTCCACGTCTGATTGTTTGAACTGAGTGGCTGACAAGCCAAATTTGTTTCAAACAATTAGAATAGGAAAATAAAATGCTTAAATCACTTTTGAGTGAGACACAGAATCCTGCGTCGCTCCCTGATATCACCAACAAGGCTGCCGCAATACTACGGGTAGGCCTCGGTCTCGTATTTGTTGCCGGGGGATGGTGGAAACTCTCACGCGCCATTGATTCCACGCAATCCGGTGATTTTGTTGCTCGGTACATGGCTGACAATGGTTACATCAACGGCTTCTTTGCTGACTATCTGTTTGCGTCAAGAGACGCTGTTCTCACACCGCTGAGTTTTTTGACGATGCTCTCGGCCTTCGAACTGCTGTGTGGCATTCTTCTATTGGCCGGACTGCTGGTTCGTCCACTCAGCATTCTATATGCATTTCTATTGTGGACTTTTGTGATCGCTCTCCCAGTTGATGTGATCGGCTCTGCTGGCCCTGACGAAGCTGGGTACTTCTCGCCTGCTATCCTTGTGCAAATTCGAGACATTGCAATGTCGGGAATGTTTCTCACTCTGATAGCCTTGGGCTCTGGAGCCTACTCACTCGATCGGAAGTTGTTCGGACGCGGCGCACATTCTGAACGAGCCACATGGGATGATATTGGTTTGGTACTGCGAGTTTCGCTTGCCCTGACTTTCTTGGTTGCAGGCTTTTTTGCAGGCTACGACCACATCAAGGTTTGGTTTGACGTGCCGTTCTTGCTGGCAGTGGTTGGCATTGGCCTCGTTGCCGGACATGGCACTCGCATCTTTGCGATCATCGCCGGTCTGATCGTTGTCTACTATTGCTTCGGTAAGATCGATTTCGGAAACGCGCCTTGGGACAACTTCAACGCCATAAAACGGGAGTTAGCCTTTATCGCTTCAAGCGCTGTTCTTGCAATTTGGGGCGGTGGTGCTCACCTTAAAGCGATCAATGCAATTCGCGAGCCAGTAGCTGTGCTGTTCGGCCAGAAGGCGAACGCATAGTTAGCAGTGTTCTTTGGGGGGATGCCATATTATGTCATCTCCCCATCCTCATCCTCTAGGTGTCCGCTTTCGGGATGTTGCGGACGTTGAATAACAATGTAAGTTTGTGTCATGGCTATTTACAAACGCGATGCTGTTCTACCAGATTGGGAACCAATGCCATGGACGATGGCTTCAAAGGACGCAGATAAGCAGGAGCAAGGTTTTCACGAACGGGCGATGAAGCCGACAGTCTGGCAAAAAATACGATGGAATCGAGTGCCTGAAGGCGGGATTTTCGGACATTCAGCGGATTTGCTTCGATCAAAGGATGTTAGTTGGTTCACCTCTTTCGAGGAGGAGGATTATATCCTGATCGACAACACGTGGTTTGGATTTCCTGACCCACCTCGATGGGGACTTGCATCCCGCCGTTCTGGTCAGGACACTTTACCTTGGCAACATTGGGGCCATTTTCCCGATGTGCCTCTCGCGTGGATATTGAAAGACTAATGCTAATGCCCGCTCTCGGGATAAAGCCGCCAATCGGTCAAATCTCAAATGATCAGATCAGAGAGAATTTCCGGCTAAATACCTAATCGTTCACATAAATGCTGTTAATCGGCCGGGCCATCACCTTGCGGACAATCGGCTCAAAAAATTCCAGCGGCGCACTGTCATAATTGGCATCAAACGCCTTCTGGTCATATTTTTCACAAAATTCTGCACAATCTTCAAAATGCTCATGGCCGCGAAAGCCTTCGCGCATGTCGCGGTCTTGCCCGAGATGGTGGAAAAAATAATAGCCTTGGAAAATCCCGTGCTTCTCGGTGATCCAGAATAGTTTTTCGCTGACAAAGGGTTTCAGGATCGCCGCCGCTACATCGGGGTGATTGAAAGTGCCCAATGTATCCCCAATATCATGGAGCAATGCCATCACCACATAATCATCAGGCCGGCCATCGCGGTGCGCGCGGGTCGCGGTTTGCAGGCTATGTTCCAGCCGGTCGACCGGAAATCCGCCATAGTCACCGTCCAGCAGGCGCAAATGGTCGAGCACGCGATCAGCGACTTTGCTGGCAAAAGGCATGTAATGGCTGCCAATAATGTCCCAGTCTTCCTTGGTTCCTTCTTCCATCGAAGGGAATTTTGCTCTGACTTCATTGGGACCGCCCATGGCTCTCTCCTTTGGCATGCATCATGAAAGTGCTTTTTCTCTTACAAGTTTATGCGATTCTTTCCCAAACGGCAATGCCGCGCTATAGATAGGATATATGGCCGTCATCGAAATCCGTCCCCAGCCCTTTTTTGGCAATAAAAACCGTGCATTCTGGAACCTGCAATCCGCAGGTTGGGCTGCCGTACTGGCATTGCGCGGATTGTCAGGAATTTCCAACGGCCTGCCGCTAAGCTTTCTGATCCCGGCGATTATCGGGACGATTACCGGCTATTCAATCTCGCTGCTGCTGTCGGTTATCTATCGCAACCTGCTCAATAAAAAGCCGATAGTGACTTGGGGTGTCACCGCCGTCTCTCTGGCCGTAGCAGCATCTCTCTATGCGTTTATCGATGCATGGGTTTTCCAGATTCAGAACCCGAATACCGAAACCGCATTCGGAACACTTTATCTCGGGGCACTTTTTCTAGGGATCATGTTGCTGGGTGCATGGTCGGCCTTATATTATGCGATCAACTTTTTCCTACGGGTCGAAGAACAAAATGACCAGCTTTTACGCCTGGAAACGCAGGCAACACGCGCACAGCTGGCGATGCTACGCTATCAGTTAAACCCGCATTTCCTGTTCAATACGCTGAACAGTATTTCAACATTGGTGCTGCTGAAACAGACCGAACCGGCGAATGCGATGCTATCCCGTTTGTCGTCATTCCTGCGCCATACATTGGTCAATGAAGTCCATAGCCGGGTGACATTGGCACAGGAAGTAGAGACGCTGCACCTCTATCTCGACATTGAAAAAATGCGCTTTGAGGAGCGGCTGCGGCCAAGTTTTGATATCGATCCCGCTGTCCGTGATGCGCTATTGCCTTCGCTATTGTTGCAACCCCTGGTTGAAAATGCGATTAAATATGCCGTGACACCCTTGGAAGAAGGCGCGGAAATCTCCGTATCCGCATGGCTGGATCAGGATATGGTTAGAATCACGGTGTCGGACACTGGCCCAGGAAAAAGCGGCCCGATAACAAAAACAAATGATTCCACTGGCGTTGGATTGGGAAATATTCAGGAGCGATTAAACCAAGCTTATGGAGAAGCGCATAAGTTCGAGATCAAATCATCAGCAGGAGGCGGTTTTTCTGTGATCATTGCATTACCATTTGAGACCAGAGCACAGATTGAAAAGGAAGCCGCGCAGGACAGCGCAACAACAGACCAGATCAGGAACGAAGCTATTTTTGGGGAGCATGCATCCGATAAAAGCCATGGGGGTCTCGTCACCGCTCCCGCTATGGCTTCATCGCACCAAAAGGATATGAATCCATGACGATAAAAACGATATTAGTCGACGACGAAAAACTGGCCATTCAGGGCCTTCAGATCCGTCTGGAGAAATTCGAAGATATCGAAATCATCGACACTTGCAACAATGGCCGCGAGGCGATCCGCAAAATCAAGACATTAAAGCCGGACTTGGTGTTTCTCGACATCCAGATGCCAGGCTTTGACGGCTTTTCGGTCGTTCAGGGCATTATGGAAATCGAACCACCCTTGTTCATTTTCGTTACCGCTTATGCTGATCATGCCGTCCGCGCTTTTGAAGCGGAGGCCGTCGATTATCTGGTAAAACCGGTGGAGCCCGACCGGCTCGCTGACGCACTGGAACGCGTGCGCAACCGCCTGACCGAAAAACGCGGCGCGGAGGAAATTGAAAAACTTAAAAACGTGCTCAGCGAAGTCGCGCCTAACGCCATGGCTGATCTCGAAAATGCCGAGGAACCGGCTGCAGCGAGCCGCTACGAGAAGCTCATAAACGTGAAAGATCGCGGTCAGATTTTCCGCGTTGATGTCGATACGATTGAGCGAATCGATGCCGCAGGCGATTATATGTGCATTTATACGGCCGATAACTCGCTGATCCTGCGCGAGACCATGAAAGATCTCGAAAAGCGCCTCGATCCAAGGAATTTTCAGCGGGTCCACCGCTCAACTATCGTCAATCTGGGTCAGGTGCGAGAAGTCAAACCGCATACCAATGGCGAGTGTTTCCTGATTCTCGGATCAGGCGCGCAGGTTAAGGTGAGCCGCAGCTACCGCGACGTCGTCGCGCGCTTTGTGCATTAATCACGGCGTTCCTCAAAAAACTCTCGGAGTAATGCCGCAGATTCGGCTTCGTCGAATCCGGCATAAACTTCTGGTACATGATGGCAGGTGACAGCGGCGAAAAAATTCACGCCGCTGTCCACCGCGCCGCCTTTTGGGTCGGCCGCACCATAATAGAGCCGCTTGATTCGCGCATGGGCTATGGCACCGGCGCACATCGTGCACGGTTCCAACGTCACCCAAAGGTCGCAATCCTCCAGCCTATCGGTACCTAGCGCGTCGCAAGCCTGCCGAATCGCGACGATTTCGGCATGAGCACTGGGGTCCTTGTTAGTACGCGTCAAATTATAGCCGCGCCCGATAATTTCTCCCCCGTGCACGATCACTGCGCCCACCGGTACTTCGCCGGCCTCTGCCGCTTTTCGGGCGAGGTCCAGTGCTTGCGGCATGTGAGAATGAAAGCTATCGGCGGCCATGACCGCAGCGATTAGCGTGAAGTAGCCGCGATGACCAGATCAACCGTTGGCCCGATATATTTGGTGATATATTTATTGCTACAAAGAGGCAGCAAAATATCGGCGTGATGCTTGACGGACCGACCTTTTGCGGTTAGGTGCGCTGTCTTTCCTACGGGAATCACTCATTAACAAGAAATTGGACAGATAAGATGTCGCGGATTTGCGAACTGACAGGTAAGACTCGGCTGGTAGGCAATAACGTATCGCACGCCAAAAACCGCACCAAGAAAACCTTTTTGCCGAACCTGCAAAATGTGACCCTGTTGTCCGACGCTCTCGGCAAAGGCGTTAAGCTGCGCGTATCGACCCATGGTCTGCGTTCGGTTGAGCATGTTGGCGGGCTGGATAACTGGCTGCTGAAAACATCCGACGATAAGCTGAGCCTGCGCGTACGCCGCCTCAAAAAAGAGATCGCGAAAAAGCAGGCTGCTGCTTAAGCCACTCTTTTACAGACTTATTTGGAAATTGACGAAAAGCCGGGGCTCGCCTCGGCTTTTTCGTTTTGGTCTTTGGACTCGGGCTTATCAGCCTTGGGCTTGGTCCGCTTCTCTTTACCCGGCAGCAAACGGAACTTCATCAATATACTTTCTTGAATGGCTTGGAAATTATCATCCGATGCGATCCAAATGATCGTATCTTTGCCCTCTACCGTGACCGCCAGTGCCTCCATATTATCCACCTTCATCGGCGGTTTCAGCTTCGCGATCCGCTGCGATGTCCAAATCTTACCAGCGGTAATCTCGGACAGATCGCCAATTGATATGATCGCAGAAACCCCTTCCAGCGGGGTGAAACGGCGATGCAGTAACAGTGCTCGCCCATCGGGCAGCAATGTCGCATCAGTAATTTTATATCCCCGTGGCGGCCGATATCCGAAAAGCTTGGGTATGTTGCCCGGCTCCGCCGGATCGCCATCAAATATCAAAGCCTGATAACCGCCCTTCGCATAATCCGCAGATTCGGAGAAAACCAGAAAGCGGTCCGCTTCCCCCTCCTCCGCTGGCAAGCGCAGCATCGCTTCTGCGCCTCCATTTAGCGGCCATTGCTGCATCGCTTTGACCTTATGCTTAGCCTCTTTGCGCGCAAAAGATGGTCCGTAACGCCAGATGCTATGATAGCGCTCATATCCTACCCAATATTGACCCGTCTCTGGATCATGCACCAGCGACTCGGCGTCCCAATTTTGTTTCGCAAATTCATTTTCTACCGGCGGCCCATCAGGCAACGGCGCGACAAATGGCCGCTGCGCGATGCCTTTCTGCTCATCCAACGTGAAACCGATCAGCACGCCCGCATCACTTAACATGAAAAAGCGATTGTCTGGCAAAGCGAGCATCGATGAGATGCCGCCAAAATCATCATTGTCACTGGTCATTTTCCAACCAGCCAGAAAACCGAGACGCCCGGTTTTAGTGCGCTCAGGCTCCTCCGCATTGAAGCTGATCGATTGTAACTGGATATACTGGCTTTTATTCTTCTTCGGCGGCGCCCCGTGAATATAGGTCACTGGCACAAGAAAGAAAAACAGGGAAAGACATGCTAATGTTCGGGTCACAAACCGGCCAATAACCGATCTGTGGATGCAAATATATTCTAATCTGGACGATCAGCCGAATCTTCGGCTAATAGCCGGCAAGACTAGCGAAAAGGCTCGATATGAAGAAGATTTACTCTGATGCGGCATCGGCTTTGGACGGACTGCTATTTGACGGCATGCATCTATGTGTCGGTGGCTTCGGTTTGTGCGGTATTCCCGAGCGATTAATCGACGCGCTTCAAGCAGATGGCGTTAAAGACCTGACCATTGCTTCCAACAATGCCGGAATCGACAATGAGGGCCTCGGCAAGCTGTTGCGCTCAAAACAGGTGAAGAAAATGATCTCCTCTTATGTCGGGGAGAACAAAGAATTTGAACGGCAATTTCTATCTGGAGAGCTGGAAGTGGAATTCTGCCCCCAGGGAACCCTGGCCGAACGCTGCCGCGCTGGCGGTGCCGGAATACCGGGCTTCTATACGAAAGCCGGTGTCGGTACGCAGGTCGCAGAGGGTAAGGAAGTCAAGAATTTCGACGGGGAAGATTATATTCTCGAACATGGAATCTATGCCGATCTGTGCCTTATCAAAGGCTGGAAAGCGGATAAGGCCGGTAACCTCATCTTCCGCAAAACGGCCCGCAACTTCAATGCGCCGATGGCGACAGCTGGCAAAATTTGCGTTGCAGAGGTCGAAGAGATTGTCGAAGTAGGCGAGCTCAATCCTGATGCAATCCACTTGCCCAGTATCTATGTGAAACGCCTGATCAACGGCGCACCCTATGACGAGAAGATCGAGTTCCGCATGACCCGCGAACGGGAGACAGTCTGATGTTCAGCAAAAAAAACAAAGGGGACCGGTTCGATAATGCGATTTCGGTCGAGCAATTCGATTTTCTCGACCAATCACACGAAGTCGCTCGTTTGTGGGTGGAAGATGGCGCGGGTGCTACTTGCATCATTCAGCCGGAAAATTTGGAAAAACCGGAGATGTTCGGCATGCTGATGGTTGATTCCATCCGCCATGGTGCGCGGGCCTATGCGCAAGCGCAGGGCATCTCAGAGGACGAGGCTCTGACGCGGATTTGGGCTGGTCTCGATGCCGAACGCAATCACAGCACGACCGATTTGGACACGGTACAGAATTATGAGAAACCAGACTGATGCCCCGGCTTACTAAGATACAGGGTCTGACAACCAAGATGAAAGATAACATTCATGCCGTGGGATAGAAATCAAATGGCCGCACGCGCGGCGCAAGAGTTGCAAGACGGCTATTATGTCAATCTTGGCATCGGCATACCAACCCTGGTCGCCAATCATATTCCCGAGGGCGTCGAGGTCACGCTACAGTCGGAAAATGGCATGCTGGGCATTGGTCCCTTTCCCTATGAGGATGAGATTGATGCTGACCTGATCAACGCAGGCAAGCAAACCATCAGCGAACTTCCATCCTCCAGTTACTTTGGCAGCGCCGACAGCTTTGCAATGATCCGCGGTGGTCATATTGACTTAACCGTTTTGGGGGCAATGGAAGTCGCACAAAATGGTGATATCGCCAATTGGATGATCCCGGGCAAAATGATCAAGGGCATGGGCGGTGCCATGGATCTGGTTGCAGGCGTGAAGAAGATCATCGTCGTGATGGATCATTGCGCCAAGGATGGCAGTCCCAAATTCATCCCCGAATGCACCCTGCCGCTTACTGGCACTAATGTCGTTGATATGATCATCACCGATCTCGCGGTGTTCCACCGGGCCGATCATGATGGCCCGTTCAAGCTGATCGAACTGGCCCCAGACGTGACGGCAGAAGAAGTGGCTGAAAAGACAACTGCATCCTATATTTAAATACTGTTACGGCTGTTTTGGTGTGCGAGACCACCTGACAACTATATCAGGCGGAACGCACTATAGTAAACGATCAGCAAGCTGCTGAAAACAATAGACAAAGAACACTTGATTTATCGCCCTGTGCAGCACATCAGGTATTTATATCCAAAATGGATGTAATTTACATATTGATTAAAAATTTTAGATATTTGGGGAAATATCGGGATCGGGGGCCAAAATGGCAGAAGTTGATAATCGAATGGACGAAACTTTAATCGCACTGACATCACAGATTGTTGTGGCGCATGTTAATAACAATAATGTTGCTGTTTCAGACTTACCAGTATTGATAAACAGCGTGCACAGCGCATTGTCGGACCTTAACGGAGAGCCGGGGGCTGCAAAAACAAAACAAGAGCCGGCCGTGCCGATCGATCAATCAATCAAGCCCGATCATATTGTCTGCCTAGAAGACGGCAAGAAATTCAAGATGCTCAAGCGCCACTTGATGACACGCTATAATATGACGCCAGAAGAATATCGCGCAAAATGGGGCCTTCCACCGGATTATCCGATGGTATCGTCCAACTATTCAAAGGTCCGCAGCGGCCTGGCGACAAAAATCGGACTCGGCCGGAAATAGGCTGGCTGTAGCGTTTTGAAAATCAAGTACTCCGCCTGATTGGGACGGGCCGCCCTCCGTCTCATAACAATGTTCTGAGAGCGGCGACCCGTCAGTCACGGGCGCTTTACAACACCCGCATGGCGCAGCACTTCCATCTTGTGCGAAGAAAGCGTCGACTTTCAGGCGGTATTCAGTCGGAGCACCTGATTGCTCGCGTAACTAGCGATGTTGGAAACCTGACCACATACAAGACCGCACTATATTGCCTTGCAAATCAATAATATATAAATATTTACAGTATCAGATATATAAATTCACATATCTGTGAAGTCACCGTTGCAATGAAACTTCATACAGTTCACAATATGGGAAATACTGCGTTATTTTATTGCTGAACAGCCCCTTATATTATTTGGTTGCCCCCGTAACCAAACAGGGGAATCCGACATGCGATCCAATTTCAAAACGCCAACTATGGGCAAATGCCTCGCTTCCGTTGCAATAATGGCGCTGGCAGCATCTACTACGGCCGCCAACGCGCAAAGTGATGACGGCAACAATCAAGCGTCGACAGAGCAAAGCGAATCTGATGAAGATGCCTCCACCATTGTTGTCACCGGCACACGTATTCAGAACCCGAACGTCTCTTCGCCTGTGCCGATCACCAGCGTGGAAGTGGAAGACCTAGTGGGCACTGGCAGTGTATCATTGGGTGATGCAATTAATGAACTTCCCGCCCTACGCTCTACCTTTAGCCAAGGCAATTCAACACGATTCATCGGTACAGCGGGCCTCAGCCTACTTGATCTTCGCGGTTTAGGCACAGAGAGGACATTAGTTCTCGTAAATGGTCGCCGCCATGTCACTGCATCACCGGGTGATTTCAGGGTGGATGTGAACACCATTCCCATCGATCTAGTAGAGCGTGTGGACATTGTTACGGGCGGTAACTCAGCCATTTACGGTGCTGATGCGGTTGCCGGCGTCGTTAATTTTGTCCTCAAGCGTGATTTCGAAGGCATAAGATTTCGGGCGCAGAGCGGAATTTCTGACGAGGGCGATCGTGCGGCTTCTTTTGGTAGCCTGACACTTGGACAAAATTTTGCTGACGGCCGCGGAAACGTTGCTCTGGCGTTAGAATATGCGGATTCCGATCCTTTGTTCAATATTCAACGCGATAACATCACCGGAGCCTCTTCGGGACGCAACCAGTTTCAGGTGGTAGAGAACCGATCCGGCGAACCTAGTACGGGCAATGGTATACCCGATCGCAACTTCATCCGCGGCGTCCGTAACAATAATATCTCGGATGGCGGCCTGTACACTTCTTTCTGCCCCACTGCTGTCGATGCAGCAGACCCAAATTTTGCGGCCATACAAGCCCGAAGAGCAGTTAACTGTACGGGCCTATTCGGTACCAGCGGAGCGGAGCTAGGGAGAACTTTCGTATTCAACGAAGGCGGTAACCTGATCACCAATCCGATCACTACCGATTTCAGGCCATTTGGTTCAGGCAACGCTTTTGGCGGCCTTGGCTCCACACTGAATAATACAGGAATGTTGCAAGCCGGTCTTGAGCGTTACGCAGTTAATTTTCTGGCCAGCTACGAAATATCTGACGCATTTAGACCCTTTATCGAAGCAAAATATGTTCGCATAGATGCACTTCAGGAAGGCCAGCCAACATTCTTCAACAACACTTTCAGCATTGATAACCCGTTTCTGACTGACGAGAATAGGGCGCTGCTTGTCTCTAGCCTTGCTGAGGGAGCAACAAGCTTTAGCGCATTCCGGTTCAATACCGATTTTGGTGGACGCGGCGAAGAGCATAAGCGGGAAACCTATCGTATCGTTGCTGGTATCGACGGCACATTTAACGATGACTGGAAATACGAGCTAGCATTCAACTATGGTAGACTGGACACTTTTTATGAAACCAATGGCAATGTCCTGATTGATGAATATTTCAATTCAATCGACGCCGTTCGAAACGCGAGCGGTGACATTGTTTGCGGCATTAACGCGGATGCAGACCCTACGAATGACGATCCTGCTTGCGCTCCTGCCAACATATTTGGCTCGGGCAATATCTCACAGGAGGCGCTGAACTATTTTGGCCACACATCATCTCGTGATGCCAAAGCGGAGCAATATAGTGTCACCGCATATGTCTCCGCTGATAGTTCGCAACTGTTTGAATTGCCCGGTGGTCCGGTAGGCATAGTAATTGGCGGTGAATATCGCCGCGAAACCGCTTTCGAGGCATTTGACGACGTTACTGTAAGCGGCGCTACATTCCTAAATGCAATCGCAGATTTCGATCCGCCAGCGGCTGAAGTCTGGGAAGCGTATGGAGAGATTAATCTCCCGGTGTTGGCTGATATGCCATTTGCTGAAGAATTATCTTTTCAAGCAGCGGGCCGTGTCTCAGATTATAATAGCGCCGTTGGAACTGTCTTTGCCTATAATTTATCTGGTACTTATGCGCCTATCAGAGACCTTCGCCTGCGCGTGGGCTATGCTGAATCAGTTCGTGCACCCACATTGTCTGACCAGTTTTCCGCTGGTTCACAAACTTTCATTAATGGACTGACTGATCCTTGCGGCGCTGATAATATTGCCAGCAACCCAAATCGCGCAGCAAATTGTCAGGCTGATCCGAATGTGCCTGCCTTCAATCCGGATGGTGTGACACCTTTCACCAACCTTCCTGGTTCAGGGGTCCGCGGTCTTAACGCTGGCAACCCCGATATTACGGAAGAAAAAGGGACAAGCCTAACCATCGGTGCGATATATCAACCCAGCTTCGTCCCGGGTCTGACCATCGCTGTCGACTATTATGATATCACGGTGAAAGACGTGATTTTCACACTTACCGGACAGACGATTATCAATCAGTGCTATGACAATCCTGGCGGCATAGACAATCCATTCTGTGCGGCAATCTCACGGAGAGCAGATGGCACCTTTGCTGGTCAATCAGACCGAATATTAGATGGTCAGACCATTGCCTTGCCAGTGATTGGGGATTCTTTCCGCGCTGGTCCATTTAACTTTGCGAGACTGGAAACGTCCGGTATCGACCTTGATGTCAATTACACTGGTGAAATTTTCGACGGTGTTCGGCTCAATACCCGGCTTTTGTTAAGCTATCTCATCAAGCGGAACCAGTTTACCGACGTAACGCAACCTGACTTTGCCGATCGTTTGAAAAGCGAATTGGGTGACCCGGAATGGGCTGCCACTTTCCGAGCCGGATTGGATTTTGGAGATTTCGACTTCACTTACGAATTGCGCTATATCGGCAAGCAGACAATCGCTCTCGAATATGAAGATCAAAACTCGTTTAATGGTGAACCACCTAGAGATCCTGACGCTTTTCCTCAGGTGTTCTATCCTGACGTATTCTATCATGATATTCGCATGGGATTGGATGTTAACGATCGTTTTCGTTTTTATGGCGGCGTGGACAATATGTTCGACCGGCTGCCGCCTTTCGACCTTGATGGAACCGGACAAGGTGACGGCATCTTCAACAACACGGGACGGTTCTTCTATGCCGGTGTTGAGATAAACTTCTAGGCAGTTAAGGGTATGAAGGCTGGCTTGCCCAGTCTTCATACCCCACTCCTCACACTTCGTTTTTCCATTTCGTACAGTACAGATGACGTTATCAACGTCTGTTCTGTTTTTCTTCCTACCCAATCTCTGATAACGACGCAGTCATGCATTTTTTCAGCATGCGGCACGCGCAATTCCCACCAGAGATCACATCATGAAGGCTGTCATTGTTGGCGGCGGGATTGGTGGGTTAAATGCCGCGCTATGCTTCAACCGCTTCGGCTGGGATGTCGAAATATTGGAACAGGCTGCTCAGCTGGAAGAAGTTGGTGCCGGTATTCAGATCAGCCCCAATGGGATGCAAGTGCTGCGCGCGCTGGATATTGACAAACAGATTGCGGCAACCAGTTTCCAGCCTCGTGCTACACAATTCCGGATAGGTGAGTCTGGCCGGGTCATCATGACTCAAGATATGGGCAAGCGTCTTGAGGAAAAATGGGGTGCGCCCTATCTCCACATTCATCGCGCCGATCTTATTTCGGCAATGGCAAACGCACTGGATGAACGATGCCCGGGTGCTGTCCGAACGAACATAACGGTAACCGGCTATGGTCAGGATGACCGAAAGGCTTGGGCGATACTTGACGATGGCGCCACCGTCGAGGGCGATATCATTGTCGGAGCCGACGGAATCAAATCACCCATCCGTACGCAAATGCTCGGACCCGAAAAGCCGCGCTTCACCGGCAATGTTGCTTGGCGTGCGGTAGTGCCGGTCGCCAAACTGGGCAGAAACGCGCCTTTGCCGGTTGCGAGCGTATGGCTCGGTGAGGGCAAGCATGCGGTTACCTATTTGCTGCGCGGCGGCAAGTTGGCCAATCTGGTGGGCGTTGTTGAACGCGATGACTGGCAGCAAGAAAGCTGGACCGAAGAGGGCACCCGCGAACAGGCTATGGCCGACTTTGCTGGCTGGCATCCCACGATCACGACTTTGCTGGAACAGGCTGACCAGCATTATCGCTGGGCCCTGTTTGACCGGGATCCGCTGGGCCAATGGGTGGATGGTCGAGTGACCCTGATCGGTGACGCAGCCCATCCGATGCTCCCCTTCATGGCCCAGGGTGCTGTGCAGGCGATTGAGGATGGCTATGTGCTGGCCCGCTCGCTTGCCGAGCATGATGATCACCAAATCGCTCTACAGCAATTTTTCGATGCCCGGCACGATCGTACAGCAACTGTCCAGAAGGCTGCGCGGCGCAATATGGATCTTTTTCATCAGCGCACGGCCCGCGGCAAGTTAGGCACCTATGGGCCAATGTGGCTGGCCGGAAAAATACCGGGCGGGGAGGCTTTTGACGCACAAATAGAGTGGCTTTACGGCCATGACGTTACCGCAAATTGAACTGCTGACCGCAGGGATAAACCAACAATACCAATAAGCATTTATTGCCTATACGCCGTGCTCCTGCCATAGTGACTTATACAACTAAGACAGAGGTGAAGTAATTATTAAAAAGGCTCTCGCATGGATGCGGCTGCATCCAGTCATTTCAGGTCTTATCGCCCTCGTCGTAATAGCAATCCTTTACAAGGTCATTGTCCCTTCTGCCCAGACATACGAATATGTCACGGAGCCGGTGTCTCGCGGCGACGTCGCCCGCATCGTGTCGGCCAGCGGCAAATTGCGTGCGCTCAACACGATCAACGTGGGATCAGAAATTTCAGGGCAAGTTACCGACGTCTATGTCGATTTCAATTCACCGGTTACGGCGGGCCAGGTCCTCGCCAGAATTGACCCTACCCGCATCGAAGCCCGCGTCACTCAAGCACGGGCGCAGGTGGCCTCGGCGCGGGCAACGCTGGCACAAGCCGAAGCATCGATTATCCGGGCGCAAACCGATTTTGAAGTGCAAAGCCGTGAGTTTGAACGACAAAAACAACTCGCTGATAAAGGCTTTGTGTCCAAGGCAGGAATAGATCAGGCGCGCAATGCACTGGCCAATGCCCGGGCATCACTAAGCACGGCAAAGGCACAAGAACAAAGCGCGCGCGCGGGAATTGCGCAAAGTGAAGCCGAGCTTTCCTCCGCCCAGCTTGATCTCAACCGCACGCGGATCACTGCTCCGACCAGCGGTGTGGTGATCAATAAGCTGGTCGAGCCCGGTACGACCGTGGCCGCGAGTTTCCAGACGCCCAACCTGTTTGAAATTGCGGCCGATACCAGTCGCATGCAGGTCGAGGCCTCGGTCGATGAAGCAGATATCGGGCAGGTTCGGGTTGATCAGTTGGTTCGATTCACCGTCGACAGCTATCCCGACGACACATTTGTTGCGAAGGTCGGGCAGATCCGAAAATCCGCCACCGAAGAGCAGAATGTCGTCAGCTATCTTGTGATCCTTGATGTTAATAACAAGGAAGGCAAGCTGCTGACCGGCATGACCGCCAATGTCGAAATTGTAACCGGCACCAAGGCCAATGTGCTGCGCGTACCAGCGCCAGCCATCCGCTTTCGCCCGCGCAAAGACGATCGGCCCGATGAAGACGATAAGACCAAGAAGCCAGCGGCCAAGGATAAATCCAAAACACGTACCGCCCAGATTTGGCTCGCCAGCGATGATCCGTATGAACCGGTCCAACGCACGGTCACCATCGGACTTGCCGGAGAAGATTTTGTCGAAATCATCAAAGGTCTGAAAGAAAAAGAGAAAGTCCTCGTCCGCTCCAAAAATCTTCAAAATGAAGAGGACGAAGAAGAGGACGAATTTGCCCGCGGGAACACTTAGATAATGGCCCTTGTCGAAACACAGGATCTGGTCAAAAACTATGAGCTTGGCGGCGAAACGGTGCGCGCTGTTGACGGCGTTTCCCTATCCATAGACCGCGGTGAATATGTTGCGATCATGGGAGCGAGCGGGTCTGGCAAGTCGACATTCATGAATATGATCGGCTGTCTCGACATACCTACATCCGGTGACGTCCGGATTGACGGCATTGCCACCAGCGACAGGGACAGCGATGCTCTGGCGGCACTCCGTAATCAGAAAATCGGCTTCGTATTTCAACAGTTTAATCTGCTCGCTCGCACGACTGCACTCGACAATGTCGCCGTACCGCTCATCTATGCCGGTCTTGGTACAGAGGCGCGGCGAGAAAAAGCGAAGGCGAAGCTTGAAGATATGGGCCTTGGCGACAGGCTGGATCACAGCCCCGCCAAGCTATCGGGTGGACAGCAACAGCGCGTAGCGATTGCGCGCGCACTGGTCACCGATCCTGTGATCTTACTTGCCGACGAACCAACAGGCGCGCTCGACAGCAAAACGTCTGAAGACATCATGCAGATTTTTGAGGGCCTGAACGATCAGGGCATCACCATCATCGTCGTCACCCATGAAGCGGAAATTGCCGAGCATGCCAAACGCCGGATCGAGTTTCGTGACGGTAAGGTGATTGAGGATGTCGCTGTGACCAATCGCCAGAAGGTCGGTTCATGATCGGCAATATCAGACAACAGGCCTCCGGATGGCTGGTCAATGTCGCCATCGCGATGACGGCGCTGCGCACCAATTTGATGCGCTCGATCCTGACGACCCTGGGCGTTATGATCGGCGTGTTCGCCGTGACGTTGGCGGTCGCCGTCGGTTCCGGCGCTCAAGTATCGGTAATGCAGTCGATCAACGCGCTGGGATCCAATATGGCACTGGTATTCCCGCAACCGGATACAGGTGAAGGCGGGCGGCGTTCCTTTGATCGCGGGCGGCTGACGATGCGCGACGCGCGCGCGATTCAAAAGCAGATTAGCGGAATTGACGACATCGCCCCGCAACTGCGCTCGAATATTCAACTCATTGTCGCCGGACGCAATGCTTCGACCAACGCCGTCGGCACGACCCCGGGCTATGGCAAAGTGTCCAATCTCGTCGCCGCGAACGGCCGCTTCATTAGCGAAGCCGATGTTCGCTCTGCCGCAAGGGTCGTAGTGCTCGGCCCCACGGTCGCACGAAAATTATTCGGCGATTTTGATCCGGTCGGTGAGACCATTCGGATCAACCGCGCACCGTTTACTGTCATCGGCATTACCGAGTCCAAGGGATCGAGCTTTGGCAATGATAATGACGATATCGCGCTGATGCCGATCAGCACAATGCGGCAACGGTTTTCCGGGGATTCCCTTGCTGGGCCCGATGACTTGCAAATGCTGTTTGTCGGTTTTCAAGACGGCATATCGCTACCAGAGGCCAAGCGCGAGATGACGAAATTACTGCGCGATCGCTATCGCGTGCGGGGCAAGGATATCAACCCATTCACTATCCGCACGACCGAAGAGTTCATGAAAGAATCCGCGCAAGTAACGGGTATATTCCAGATCGTTCTTGTCGCCATTGCGTCCATCTCACTGCTGGTTGGCGGGATCGGCATCATGAATATCATGCTGGTCAGCGTCACTGAACGCACCCGCGAAATCGGCCTGCGCATGGCCTTGGGCGCAAAGCGCAGCGATATTCGTAATCAGTTTTTGGTCGAGGCGGCTGTGCTCTGCGTCATCGGCGGCGCGATGGGGCTGATATTCGCTATTGCGGGTGGAACGGCGCTCACCGTCTATGCGGATTTCCCGGTACCAATCGGCGTTGGCGTCGGTGTTGGTGCGATTATATTCTCGGCCGTTATCGGATTGTTGTTCGGCGGATATCCCGCGGTCCGGGCATCGCGCCTTTCACCAATCGAAGCATTACGCACCGAATAAGATCGTTCAATATTCCAAATTGCCTTTGGTGGCAGTGGCACCGGGCTTCATCAGCACGCACATGGCGTTCCAGCGATCATAATCCTTGTTTTTCTCGACAAAGCTGGTCGCTATCGCCGTTTCGCGGGTGCAGAGCTGCTTCAAACTGGCCTTGGCAGCATCGGTCAATTCCGGCATGACGCCGCCTTTATATAGCGCCGGGTTAGCACCACCAGTGCGGGCCACATCCAGATAAAAAGCCCGAAAGGCATCCAGTGCGGCGACATGATAGATAGTCCCATGGCTTTCAGAATTCCGGCGATCGACATAGGTCCAGCGCAAATCATCTCGCCCAGCTTTTTCCAAAGTCGCAACCAGCATATCCAGCCCGTCCTGCATCAAATAACCTTCATCAGCCATGGTTAGATAGAGGCGACGTTCGCCGGCAGGCATAGCCTTTATCTGTGATGCAGCATCGGTAACGACGGCCAGTTCGTCCCACCACAGGCTAGGCGACACAGCAATATAATCATCAAATAATGTCGGGTCTTTCAGCAGGGTTTCGACCACGAATAGCCCGCCGAGCGACTCCCCGATCACAGCGTTTTGATCTGCGGTGCGATATCGGGCTTCCACCCATGGCATCACGTCTTCTCGGAGGAATTTGCGGAAATCATCTGACCCACCGGGTTTGGCACCAAGGGTTTTTTCATAGGCATCCGGGTCACTGGCTGGCGGGGTAATCTGATAGCGGCGATTCACAGTCTCGACACCAACAAGGATGAACGGTTTAAACGACCAGTTTAGTTCGCGCGATTGCATGATCCCGGCAATATGCGGGAAATCCTGTTCCGGTCCGCCATCAATGACATAAACTACCGGGAATTTTTTCTCCGGTTGCTTCTCATAGCCCGCGGGAAGGCGCACGGTCAGGCGGCGGTCTGTACCGAGTATGGAAGATTTCATGCTATAGGTCAGACCCATGACAAGCTGAACACCGGCTTCTACCGCAACGGCCTCCGCCGGTTTTTCAGATGTCTGCGCGACAAGGCTGAATGGTGCGCTCACCAACAAAGCAGCGGCGGCGAGCGCGAGTTTCTTCCAAAATATCATGATGTCTCAATCCTCCATCTTGCGGCAGAGGATAGCTGGATCATCTCGCAATTCCACTCTTTAAGTGCGTGCAAAGGAATGATAAGAAAAGCAAGTCCGCAACTGGCGAGATCGGGTGGGTTACCACCGGGGAGCGGGCGCATCTCTGACGATGCATTTTTCAGTCGCGCGCCTGGGCATTTCTTGAACTGAAGGAGACATGCCCATGGCCGATACTCAAAAACCTTTCCACATCGTCTTTCTGTTATTCGACGGCATCACGCAGCTGGACTTTACCGGACCCGCTCAATTTTTGGCGCGGATGCCGGGAGCCGTCGTTCACACGGCGGCAAAAGCGGTACAGCCGATCCAGACCGACAGCGGCTTTGCGATGCTGCCCAACACAAGCCTGGCCGATTGTCCTCAGGCGGACTTGCTTTGCGTACCCGGCGGCTTTGGCACGCGCGATGTCATGCAAGACGAAGAGACGCTGCAGTTTCTGCGCGATCAGGCGGCGGAGGCGCAATATATCACCTCGGTTTGTACCGGATCACTGGCCCTCGGCGCAGCGGGTTTGCTGCAAGGAAAAAGGGCGACCAGTCATTGGGCCTATACATCCTTGCTGGAAAAATTTGGTGCGCAATTTGAAAAGGCCCGCGTCGTAAAAGATGGCAATGTCATTACTGCCGGCGGCGTCACCTCAGGCATTGATTTTGCGCTAACCGTGATTGCGGAAATTGCCGGACAGCAATTTGCAGAGGCGGTACAGCTCGGCCTCGAATATGATCCGCATCCCCCGTTTGATAGCGGCAATCCAAATGTTGCCGATCCCAAGCTCGTGCAAATGCTCCATGATCGGACCTATGGCGATGTTCTGAAAGAGTTGGAAAAACTGATCGACGCTAGCTAAACAGGTAGAGGACTTGGGGCTCCGCTTTCGTCATGGGCAGTGCACGCCCGATTTAGAAAGCCGATATACTGACCGACGCCGCCACTCCTTCGACCAAGACTGCACCGCGCCGGATTAGCGAAACAAAGCTGTTTCTCTTTTCCATGGCCTGTGCGGTGGCAGTCGCGAATGGCTATTATATTCACCCGCTCATAGCCCCGGTTGGCGATGAATTTGGTGTGAGTGGAACACTGCTTGGGCTGGTGCCAGCGCTAAATCAGATCGCGCTGGCCCTCGGCATTTTATTGCTGCTGCCGCTTGGCGATCGGATCAATAATCGCAAGCTGGTCATCACCTTTGTCGCCGGTCAGTTTCTAGCTTTGCTTGCCATGGCCACAGCACAGGATTTCCGATTGTTTGTGGCCGCATCCTCGTTGCTGGGCTTTGCGACCATCACACCCTATTTGCTGCCCGCCTATGTCACCAAGCGGGTGCGTCCCGACCGCATTGGCCATGTTACCGGGATCATGACCGCTGGAATCACTGTTGGCTTACTCGGCAGCCGCGCGGGCGCCGGTGTGCTGGGGCATTACTTTGGTTGGCGGTCGGCTTATTGGGTCGGGACGGCGCTCACATTGTTGCTGCTCGTCATCTTGCCGCTGATCATGGAGAAAAATGAGAAACTGCGTGACGATAACGAACCTCAGCAAAGCTATGGCGCGCTGATCGCGTCGCTTTGGCCGATCATCAAAACGATGCCGGACGTGCTGCTAGCCGGAATGCTGCAAGCCCTTTCCTTCGGATTTTTTCTCGCGCTATGGCTGGGTATCGGGCTGCATGTTACCAGCCCGGAAATGGGCTATGGCGTGGATGTCGTCGGCTATCTCGCGCTGCTCGCTGGAACCAATGTGTTTATTGCGCCTTGGTCCGGGCGATTGGCAGACCGGATCGGTGCTGAAAAGGCGCGTATGCTATTTGCCATCGCTCAGTTAATCGGCGCGATCCTGTTGATATTCGCTGGCAACAGCTTGTGGATATTGATCCTGCCGATCCTGTTCAGCAATTTCGGTGGCGCGTCGATGGATGTTGCCAATCGCACAATCCTGTTCGGCCGCGCCCCGGAAATCCGCACCCGGTTGATGACCATCTATATTGTCATCATGTTTGTCGGTGGCGGCCTGTCGAGTTGGCTTGGCACAACCGCCTATGCCTGGGGCGGATGGGACGCGATTGTCGCTATCTCTCTGATCTTCTCAGCCTTGATCATGGGCTTTTCGCTCTTGGGGTTACGGTTGAAGCCTACAACTTGACAGAAACTCCAGTTTTGCCGAGGGTCAAAGAACCGCTTTGAGGGAGGATAGGATGCCAAAGCTGTTGATGATGATGTTCCTGCTGCTACCGGTTTCGATCGCGGCTGAGACGCCTGCTGAGCCATCCGACCATCAGCAGCTGGTCGAAAAATATACAGCTGCGTTCAATGCCCGAGACGCAAACGCCATGGCTGCGCTGATGCATCCCGGCATTCAATGGATCACGATCAGCGGGGACCAGTCCAAAGTCACGACCGATGGAAAGGAGCTGATGGTCAGCGAGATGGAATCCTATTTCAAAAGCCCGACCCGCATTAGCAGCAGCCTCAGCGGCTGGTCGGTCAACGGAGATTATGTCACCGTGATCGAAACGGCATCCTGGTTGGACGGCAAGGGAAAGCGGCAGGCGCAAAGTGCCACTGCAGTCTATCAGATTGCTGATCGGTTGATCCGCCGGGTATGGTATTTTCCGGAACAGAAAACGCAATAACGCTCAAATACGAACGAGCACCTTGCCGATATTGCCGCCGGTGAACAGCTTGTCATAGGCGGTCAGGACATCCTCTATTCCGTCTGTCACATCAAATGGCGTGTCGATTAGTTCCTGATCCAGCCAGTCCTTGAGCTGCGCCGTCAGCCGTTCCCCCTGATCCATGAAATCAGGTGAGAAAAAACCCTCAACGCGCAGACGCTTCATCAGGATCTGGTCGAAATGCTCCGGCCCCTGCCCGCGCCCATCGCCTTTATACTGGGCCAGCAAACCGCATAGAGCCACCCGGCCATAAAGCGCCATATTGGGCAGCACATCATCGAGAATACGCCCACCGACATTGTCGAAATAGGCGTTAATCCCGCCCTCGACTTTCGCTAGCTCTGCGCCAATATCATCATTCTTATAGTCGATCGCCTTGGTGATCCCGAGTTCGCTTTCCAGCCACCGGCATTTATCCGCTCCCCCCGCCAGACCATAGACATTGGCCCCCAGTATCTTGGCAATCTGACAAGCCAATACGCCGGTAGCGCCTGCGGCAGCCGAGACCAACACATTTTGTCCCGCTTCAACACCAGCCGTTTCCTGCAAGCCCCACAAAGCCGTCCAGCCATTAAACCCAAGCACGCCGAAATGCTGTTTAATATCGCTGATACCGGCATCAACCTTTACCAGCCCAGCCAGCTCTGGCTCAATCACTGCATGTTCCGCCCATTGGCCAAAACCGCGCACGAGATCACCCTCGGCAAATCCGGCATGGCGGGAGGCGGCTATGTGGCCCAGCACCAAGCCAACCATTTTGGTGCCGAGTTCCAGCGGCGGCTGGTAACTATCTTCCCGCTCGGTCATCCACATGCGTGTGCCCGCGTCCATCGAGAGATAGGCCGCTTTGACCAGCACCTGACCATCGACCAATTCCGGCATGGATTCGGTTTCCAATGATAGCGCGCTGGCAACGTCATCTTCCTCGGGACGTTTGTTCAACTGCCAAAAACGGTTTGCCGTCATCGCTCTTCTCCCCTGTTTCAGGGCATAGTCTAGAGCAAATCCCCGCGCTCGATATTATCCTTATTGGCAGGGAGGCTGAACAGCATGCCATCTTTGCCCATCACCATTTTACCGCGATAACTGGCCGTCACACCTTCGAGATAATAGGCTTCCAGAAAGCCTATCGGCACAGCCGGAACGATATGGGAAAAAACCAGCATTTTTGCTTTGGCAGCCTTCGCCGATTCCACTGCCTCTGCGGGCGACGCATGATAATCGGGAATATCCGCCATGATCTTCTCAAGACGCGGTCGCTTCGCTTTTTTCATCGCTGCTTCGGTAATCGCGACCATCTCGGCGTTCAGCACTTCATGCACCAAAATGTCGCAGCCATTGCAGGCCTTTTCGACCGCAGCACTTCGCGTGGTGTCACCGCTAAACGCGATCGACCGGCCTTTATAGTCAAAGCGGTAGCCGACTGCCGGGACAACTGGTTCATGATTGACCGCAAAGGTAGTGATTTTCAGACCATCCTGATCATAGACTATCTGCTCAGTCCCATCCGTGGGTAAGGCAAAGGGACGCGCAATCCCGCCGGTGCCAGATGGCGGCATGATATCTTCGCCATGATGCGCCACCCGGTAGCGGGCATCGGCGGCATAGGCGGCATTGATCCCCTCGACAATCGTGGTCACGCCCTCTGGCGCAATGACCGGCAGGGGAGCTTCATGGCCGCCACCAGCCCAGCGCTGCAATAATAGCTCGCCCATGCCGTCAATATGGTCGCTGTGAAAATGGGTTAGCAACAATGCTTCGACCCGTCCCGGGCTCAGTCCCATTTCACCCAGCCGGCGTACAGCTCCACCGCCAATGTCCACGATGAACATTTTACCGTCGATGATCACCGCAGAACAGGGGCCAGCGCGGCTGGGGTCCGGCAAGGGCGATCCGGTTCCGCATAGGGCCAGATGCATGCCGTCGGGCAGGTCGCCAATCACGTCGCGGTTTACCGCAGTTTCCACGGCATTGGCAAAAAGCCGCGCCCCTATTTCCGGACGAAGCAGCCAGGTGGCGCTGACGAGGACGCCGATTCCGATGGCCAAGCCCCATAGACGCCGCTTGCTGAAAAATTTGGACTTGCTCATGCGTTCCTCCGGTCGCTTTTTACAGCCTTAACATTCCACCAAATTTACGGCCAGACCGCCCTGTGATGTTTCTTTGTAGCGCTCGCTCATATCCAGACCGGTTTTGCGCATGGTTTCAATCACTTCATCGAGACTCACCCGATGCGTGCCATCGCCCATGATCGCCAGTCGCGCCGCTTCAATCGCCTTGACCGAACCTACCGCGTTGCGTTCGATACATGGCACTTGCACCAGCCCGGCAACCGGATCACAGGTCAGGCCGAGATTATGTTCCATACCAATTTCAGCGGCATTTTCGACTTGCAGCGGCGTGCCGCCCCATGCCGCCGTCAAACCGGCCGCTGCCATGGAGCAAGCGACACCGACTTCACCCTGACAGCCAACTTCTGCACCAGAGATAGAGGCATTTTCCTTGAACAGTGAGCCAATAGCCGCTGCGGTCAGGATGAATTTTTCGATACCCTCGACATCCGCCTTGGGAGAAAAGCGCTCATAAAAACGCAAAACCGAAGGCACAATTCCCGCCGCACCATTAGTTGGCGCGGTGACTACTTTGCCGCCCGCAGCGTTTTCTTCATTCACTGCCAGTGCCCATAGATTGACCCAATCCAGCACGGTCAAAGGATCGGACAGAGCCCGCTCTTGCCGCTCCATCAAACGCGCATGGATCAACGGCGCGCGGCGTTTGACTTTCAAGCCGCCCGGTAAAATACCGCCCGACTTAATGCCGCGATCAATGCAGGCCGACATGGCATCGGCAATCTGCCTTATGCCTTCGCTAATCTCTGCATCCGATCTGGCAGCGCGCTCATTATTGCGCATGATATCAGCGATGCACAGGCCTTTGGTCTTGGCAATCTCCAGTAGATCATTGCCGGAACAAAAAGGATGCGGAACATCCCACAGGCCACTTTCGGGATCATTGGCTCCAATCTGGTCTTCATCCAATATCGCGCCGCCGCCGACGGAATAATAGACGCGACACGCCAGTTCATCCTCGCCCTTAAAGGCTGTAAAGCGCATTGCGTTGGAGTGAAAATCAAGCCGTTTTCGTTGATCGAAGATGACGTCGGTTTCTTCATTAAAGGCGATATCCTGCGCGCCACCCAATTTGATCCGATCGCTGCTTCTGATTTGATCGACCAGGGCATCCGCCATATCCGGTTCGATATTTTCCGGCACTTGTCCCGACAGTCCCAACAGGATCGCGCGATCGGTTGCGTGCCCCTTTCCGGTCAATGCAAGCGAACCGAATAGTTTCGTTTCTACCCGCGTGACTTGATCGAGCAGTGACTGTTCGGCCAACCGCGCCACAAAATTGGCCGCCGCCGACATCGGCCCCATCGTATGCGAGCTGGATGGCCCGACACCGATTTTGAACAGCTCGAAGGTGCTAGCTACCATGGCAGGTTACGACTTTTTGGTCGTGGCTATCCATTGATCTATCATCGTCTCCAATATGTTCAAAGGCACCGAACCACCGCCCAATACCGTGTCATGGAAACCTCTGATATCGAAATCATCACCCAGCTCTTTTTCCGCCTTGGCGCGCAATTCCTGAATTTTCAGCATACCGATTTTATAGCTCGTCGCCTGGCCTGGCATGACCAGATAGCGCCGCACTTCACTCCGCACCGCTGTCTCTGGAATTGGTGAATTGGCGAGAAAATATGCCACAGCCTTTTCCTCACTCCAGCCTTTTGTGTGCAGCCCAGTATCTACGACCAAACGGATCGCGCGCCATATTTCTGTGGTTAGCCGACCAAAATCTGAATAGGGATTTTCATAGGCCCCCATTTCTTTGGACAACAGCTCGGAATAGAGCGCCCATCCTTCACCAAAGGCCGGGATATAACCGCCCTGCGCGCGGAATTTCGGAATGCCGGTCAGCTCCTGCGCAATCGAGCTTTGCATATGATGGCCGGGATTGCCTTCATGATAGGCAATCACTTCCAGACTGTGGATCGGCATGGCGCGCATGTCGGACAAATGCGCATAATAGGTGCCGGGGCGGGTGCCGTCCGGTGTACCCGGCCGATAATGCTGCGCCGCGCCATCCTGTTCGCGAAAGGGCTCGACCCGTTTCACGACCAGATCGGCTTTCGGCAGGGTTCCGAAAAAGTCGGGCAGGCGGGTTTTTATAAACGCCAGATGCTTTTCGGCGGTATCGATATAATCCTGCGCGCCCTTGTCATCTTCAGAGAAATAGAACTGATCATCCTCACGCAGGAAGGTGAAGAAGGCTTGCAAATCGCCCTTGAATTCGACCTTGTCCTTGATCGCTTCCATCTCGCTGCGAATGCGTGCGACTTCGGATAGGCCGATGGTGTGAATTTCCTCCGCGGTCAAATTAGTCGTCGTCTGATTGGCGAGACGGTAGCTGTAAAAGGCTTCACCATTGGGAAGTTCGGACACACCAAAGGGTTCTGCTTTCGTATTGGGCAAGTCCTGCTTGAACCAGGTGATGATCCGCCCATAAGCTGGCTTCAGGGAACCGGTGAGCGCCAGCCGTGCTTGTTCTTTCAGTTCATCCGAGCGGGCTTGGGTGATCGTGCCGGCTTCCACAAGCCAAGCCAATTTATTCTCGGTTGCCTCCCAAAGGGCCGACGGTTTGCCATCATCAAAAGGCGCGCCGGTGGTGATTTTCTCGGACTGCTCGATCACCCCTTCATAGGCAAAGCGTGGCGGCCGCGTTCCGGACTCCGCATTGGCCTGCGCGCGCGTGAGCAGCTGGTCCAGCGCCCGCGCACTGCCTTTGAGCCGTTCGATAAACGCGACCATATCAGCCTCGCTAGCTACGCGGTGCTGGTTGATCAGAAAGGTGGGGAAGAAGGACTGCTGCCCGTTAAATTGATGCAGGATATAGTCATTCTGACGAAAGGGCACGCCAGCCTCCGCCTGCTCCAGCCGGAACAGCCACATATCCCATGATATCTTGGCATCCGGCGTTAGCTTCTCATAGTCAAAGTCACGCTTCATCTCGGCCGTCGCCACGCGCATCCATGCGAGTTGGCGGTCCGCGGCTTCAATCGAATAATCGTCAATCTTGTCATAAGCAGTCCGGCGGCCCAACAGAGTCTGACGAATCGGACTGAAAGCCAGCTGTTCTTCAAATTTATTATCGAACCAGATGTTGAGACGATCTGTCTCGGTCTCCATCGCATCCGCAACAGCTAGCGCGGCTGTTTGAGCTTGAACCGTCGGAACCGCTACCGCGAAACCTGCTATTGTGGTGGAAGCCAATATGAGTGTGAGAAACTTGGTCATGCCGCTTAATCCCCGTGCAAGAAGTTACGTTGGCAACGACATGGCACAGTCAGTGCGGTTTGGGAATATCCCTGAATATGGCAGATCGGATAATGTCGCGGCAAAGCTAGTTCGATGTCGGCAGTATTTTTTCGATCGCCTGCGACATACTGCTGCAAAAGGGCGGCTGACCGGTATCCTCTGCTGGTCCCTTGCTCGTAACAACAGCGACATAGAAATCGTGATCATGATAGTAATTCAATATCGCGTTATCACCCCAATCTTCATTTCCGCGCGCACTGAACACAAGGCCTTTGATTTCTGAACGGCGCAAAAACCCACCCGCGGTCGCCCTACCAATCGAAATTTGTTCTGTTGGTCGCCATAATGATTCAAGAGATTGCTCGGACAGGATTTTTCCATTCCTCAAGGCTTTTTGGAGGCGGACCAGATCATCAGCGGTCGTAAAAATACCGGCTGAACCGATCATACCATAGTTTCTTTTTAATAGCTTTTCAGGAAGCGGCTGCAGTGGCTGTCCGACCTTTCGGGGGTCCGTTTTATCGACTTCCGACCAACCTTTTATGTTCTTCAATCCTGCCGGTTTCTTGATCTTTTCCGACAATAGAACTTCATATGGCTTTCCATAAATTCGCTCGAGAATAATAGCGAGCAAGTTATAGCCGTCGTTCGAATATTTGAATCGCCCGCGCTTTTCCTCATCAACCGTCTGGCCATCGAGCACATCCAATGCCTTTTTCGCTGTAACAGCGTTCTCAGCAGCATAGCTCGAGCCCAATCCTGACTGATGATGGAGGAGTTGCCGAAAGGTGATATCGCGCTTCGCCAATTCGGTATCTGGAACCCATGACGCTATATTGTCATCAAGATCAATTTTGCCTTCTTCAGCAGATTTGACCACCAGGATGGCGGTGAAATATTTTGAGATGGAGGCGACGTGAAAGAGGGTGTCCGCCTTTACCGGAACCTTTTTAGCGCTGTCAGAATAACCTGCCTGCCGTTGGTAGAGGACTCGGTCAACACCGGCGACGACGACTTGACCGGCAAATCCCTGCACAACGGCGGCGTCGACGATCCGGTCAATTTTTAATTGCAGCTCTGTTTCCGCACTGACCGCAGAAACATCGGTCGGTGTTGAACATGCAGTCATCGATGTGATTGCAATAACAAGAAACAAAGATGACAATGGCCGCAATGTAAATTCCTTTTCGTCTACTTATGTAGACGTATATCTCTCAATGATCGTTTTACCAAGAAAAAGGGCCGGAGGTTTCCCTCCAGCCCTTCTTGAATTCAGACTGAGCTGAACGACGTGGCTTAGAAGCCCATGCCGCCCATGCCGCCGCCCATGCCGCCCATGTCAGGCATAGCAGGTGCGCCGCCAGCGCTGTCGTCCGGAGAGTCGGAGACAGCCGCTTCGGTGGTGATCAACAGACCTGCAACCGAGCTAGCGTCCTGCAGAGCAGCGCGCACAACTTTGGTTGGGTCGATCACACCAGATTTGACGAGATCTTCGTATTTATCGCTGAACGCGTTAAAGCCGTAGTTCTTGTCTTTCTGGTCCAGCAATTTGCCAGCGACAACCGCGCCGTCAAAACCGGCATTTTCAGCAATCTGACGAACCGGAGACTGCAGCGCTTTACGAACAATGTCGATGCCGCGGGTCTGGTCGTCATTATGGCCTTCAAGACCTTTCAGAGCAGAGGTTGCATAAAGAAGCGCGGTTCCGCCGCCAGGGACGATGCCTTCTTCAACAGCAGCGCGGGTTGCGTGCAATGCATCGTCAACACGGTCTTTCTTCTCTTTCACTTCGACTTCGGTCGCACCGCCGACTTTGATCACAGCAACACCGCCAGCGAGTTTCGCCAGACGCTCTTGCAGTTTTTCTTTGTCATAGTCGGATGTGGTGTTTTCGATCTGCGCACGGATCGCTTCAACACGAGCCTTGATGTCTTTCGACTTGCCAGCACCGTCCACAATGGTGGTGTTGTCTTTGTCGATCGTGACATTTTTCGCTTCACCGAGCATGCCAAGCGTAACGCTTTCCAGCTTGATGCCGAGATCTTCGGAGATCATTTCACCTTTGGTGAGGATCGCGATATCTTCGAGCATAGCTTTACGGCGATCACCGAAGCCAGGTGCTTTGACTGCTGCGATTTTCAGACCGCCGCGCAGTTTGTTGACCACGAGGGTCGCGAGCGCTTCGCCTTCAATATCTTCGGCAATGATCAAAAGCGGACGTCCAGCTTGTACAACAGCTTCCAAAATTGGGAGCATAGGCTGCAAGTTGGTCAGCTTTTTCTCGTGGATCAGGATGTATGGATTTTCGAGGTCCGCAATCATCTTGTCCGGGTTGGTGATGAAGTAAGGAGACAGATAACCGCGGTCAAACTGCATGCCTTCCACAACGTCGAGTTCAAAGTCGAGACCTTTGGCTTCTTCAACCGTGATCACGCCTTCTTTGCCGACTTTTTCCATCGCTTCTGCGATTTTCTGGCCAACTTCTTCGTCGCCATTGGCAGAGATAACGCCAACCTGAGAGATTTCTGCGCTGCCTTTGACATTCTTGGAACGCTTTTGCAGATCAGCAACAACTTTATCAACAGCCTGGTCGATACCGCGCTTCAGATCCATTGGGTTCATGCCGGCAGAAACGGATTTCATGCCTTCGCGAACGATGGACTGAGCCAATACGGTCGCTGTGGTGGTGCCGTCGCCAGCAACGTCATTGGTTTTCGATGCAACTTCACGAAGCATCTGTGCGCCCATATTTTCGAACTTGTCTTTCAGTTCGATTTCCTTGGCAACCGATACACCGTCTTTGGTGATACGCGGTGCGCCAAATGATTTGTCGAGAACCACGTTACGGCCTTTAGGACCGAGGGTTACTTTCACAGCGTCAGCAAGAATGTCGACACCTTTAAGGATGCGTTCGCGTGCGTCGCGACCAAATTTTACGTCTTTAGCAGCCATGTTATTTTCCTCTGCTTATGAGAATTAAATGATGAGTAGAATGAAATGCGATTATTCGACGATGCCGAGAATATCGCTTTCTTTCATGATGATCAGGTCTTTGCCTTCAACGGTAACTTCCGTGCCGGACCATTTGCCGAACAGGATTTTGTCGCCTTTTTTGACATCAAGTGGCGTCGCTTTGCCATTGTCGTCTTTCAGACCACCACCAACAGCAACAACTTTGCCCTCGGATGGTTTTTCCTGAGCACTGTCTGGAATGATGATGCCGCCAGCGGTTTTCGTGTCCGCTTCAACGCGGCTAACCAGTACACGATCATGTAGTGGACGAAATTTCATAAGTTTGCCTTTCTTATCCAAATTTACTTTCCTGCGGCCCCGCTCCTTTAGCTCGGGCCATCAAGATATATTCAATGGAGGATTAGCACTCCCTTGAGTCGAGTGCTAACGCAGCTCATATGGGCGATATTCGGCTCGCGTCAAGAGTGTGTCGCAAAAAAATCGGAATCTTTTTTCTGTCTGTGTCCACCAGAAAAAAGCCATTTCCGAAAAGCATCACCTCAGTTTTTCATGCATCTGAAAAAAGAAATGTAACCAGACGGGCATCGGCTGCGAAACATATCATGAGCGTGCAAGTCATGCTCACCCCCATTACCTAATTTCCAAGAGAGGAAAATCAAATGTCTAACTCCATGATCAAAGCCACTGCCGCTGCTGCTGCCCTCGCTGCTGCTGCGACAATTGCTATTTCGCCAACCACTGCTGTTGCGGCTGGTGCCAAAGAGAAATGTTTCGGTATCGCACTGAAAGGCAAGAATGATTGTGCCGCAGGACCAGGTACAAGCTGTGCCGGCACATCAACTGCTGACTATCAGGGCAATGCCTGGAAATATACGGCCAAAGGTGCCTGCACCAAAGCCGGTGGTTCGCTGACCGCGAAAAAAGGCAATACAAAGCCAGTGCCTCAGAAAGGCTAACCGGCCTTTGATCACGTCCAAGCCTCTGGCGCAAAACGTGATTTTAAGCTAAGTTTTGCGGATGTTCCTTATATCCAAGCCTCAAATTTTGATCTGTCCGTTATGAAAACGCCTATGTCTCACTCCCTCCCTCCATCAGGTGGCATAGGTCTGAAGTCGGTACATTATAATGATGTATTGTCTGAGGAAGTCGGATCAAAAAAACCCGGATGGGTTGAGGTGCATCCGCAGAATTACTTCGGTGATGGTGGTCCGCTACATCGTTGGCTGACCGCCATTGCCGGAGACTATCCTTTAAGCTTTCACAGCGTCGGGCTTTCGCTCGGATCGGCAGAAGGCTTGAACCAATATGATCTCGATAAAATTGCTGATCTTTGCGATCGCTATCAGCCCGCGATGGTTTCCGACCATCTGAGCTGGAGCGGCAATGCTCATGACCGCTATCCTGATCTGCTCCCCATTCCCTACACGCAAGAAGCGCTCGATCATTTCTCCGCGCAAATTGATAAAGTACAAGATCGTCTGAAACGCCCGATGCTAATCGAAAATCCGTCCCGTTATCTCAGCTACCGAGATGACGAGATGAGCGAGACGGACTTTATCTCTGCGCTTTGCAAGCAAGTCGGCTGCGGGCTGCTGTTCGATATCAACAATGTCGAAGTGACGGCGACGAATGTCGGGCTGGACATGGAAGCCTATATTGATGCCATTGACCCCGATATTGTCGGTGAGATGCATTTAGCAGGTCATGCCCGCGAAGATCATGAAAGCGGTCCTTTGCTGATTGACGATCATGGCTCTATCGTCAGCGACGTGACGTGGCGACTTTACGAACGCTTCATCAAACGCGCTGGGCCGAAGCCGACTCTGATCGAATGGGACACTGATATTCCCGCCTATGATGTGCTGATGGCTGAAGTTACAAAAGTGGAAACCGTGCTCGGCAGCCAGGTTTTGAACGAGGGTCAACATGCCCTCGCTAGCTGACGGTCAAGCGCGCTTCATCGCCTGTCTGCAAAAAGGGCCGGGGCATTTCCCAGATGATCTGTTCTCGGAAGATGCCGCCCGCGCGCTTCTGGGTCTCAAAGCCCATGCCAACACCGTTTCTCATGCGCGGCTCGTAGCACTCGAAAATGCCTATCCCAAATTGCATGAGCATATGGGGCATGAGCCCTTTCACACCATTTCGCGGGATTATATCGAGCAAGACCATATCCTGACCTGCGATATGAACAATATCGCAGCGGATTTCCCGGATTTTTTGGCAAAACGCGGCTTCAGTGAAACAGAAGTGGATCTGGCCCGGATCGAATGGGCCTGGATTAAAAGCTATCACAGCGCCGAAGCACAGCCGTTGGCGCTTGGCGACATTGCGACACTGGATGAAGAGGGCCTGCTTGGCCTTGAAATCAACGCGCATCCAGCGATGCGGCTGATTAACCTAACCGGTGCGCTTTCTGCTGAACTTTCCGAACTGGGCGAAGATACCCCCGACGCGCTGATGGTCGCCCGCCCGGAAGCCGAGGTTCTCTTTCACCCGCTGACCCAGTTAGAGCATGATATTGCAGAAAAAATTGCAAATATCTCAACAATGGGTAACCTTTTGGCAGAAGCTATCGAACTGGGTGGTGAAGACACTGCAATGGAGCGACTTATCAAGCTCATCCAAAGCGGCGTGATAATAAGATTATGATACAGATTTTAGCGGGGAAGAAAACATGATGAACCTGATTAAAAAAGCACTTGGCCTTGTAAGTGGCGCCTTTCCAGAAGCCATCGCCTTACTCTTTGCTCGCGTGGCTCTTGCCGGAATTTTCTGGCGCTCTGCCCGCACCAAAGTCGAAGATGGCAGCTTCCTGACGATGAAAGAGCTGACCGTTGATCTGTTCCGCGATGAATATGGCATGCCATTTCCCGAAATTACCGGATTGATCGCGACCTATGCCGAGCATTTCTTCCCGATCCTTTTGGTATTGGGTCTGGCAACCCGCTTTGGAGCCGCCGGACTGCTGGTTATGACCCTGGTCATTCAGTTTTTCGTCTATCCTGAAGCATGGTGGTCCGTGCACATTATCTGGGTAGCACTAGCAGCGATCCTGATCACTCGCGGCGGCGGCCTCTTCTCCCTCGACAAGCTGGTCGGCGGGAAACTGGGCTGAGCTGGGTAGGCGGAGAGAGCAGCCATGATCGCTAACGAAGAAACATTGCGCCATTTAATGGTCAAGGCGCAGGGCGGGGACAAGCAATGCTATGCCAGCCTGCTGACCGAGTGCGAAAAATGGCTGCGGCGCTACTATGCCCGCAAGATCAACCCGGCGGAAGTCGATGATCTGGTGCAGGAAACGCTAATCTCGCTGCACAAAAAGCGGGCCAGCTATGATCCGACCAAGGCTTTCCTGCCCTGGCTCGCGGCCATCGGGCGCTATCGCTGGATTGACGGCCTGCGGAAAATTTACCGCCATGAACATGGCGAATTGAATGAAGAACTGGTTGCTGATCCGCAAGATGAGGATGTGACCGCCAAGGTGAGTTTGGAACGTCTGCTGGGTATGATCCCGGAAAAACAGGCCGGCGTTATAGCCATGGTAAAAATTGAAGGGCTAAGCATTGCCGAAGCCGCGGCAAAAACCGGCCAGTCGGAATCACTGGTGAAAGTTAATATCCATCGGGGGCTTAAGAAAATGAGCGCCCTTATCGAGAGTGAATAAGATGAGTAACGTTGCAAAAACTGGGGCAAACAGCCTGATAGATGGTCTGGTCGATGATTTGGCACCTGTCCGCACCCTGAAGCCTTCGGGCGGCATGGCGGTCGCGGCAATCCTGATGCTCGCCGTCTCTTCCAGCGTAGCGTTCTTTTTGGGCGTGCGCGGTGATCTGGCAATGGGCATGGCGCATCAAATGTTCTTTTTGCGCAGTGGTGTCCTGTTGATGCTCGGCTTTGCGACAGCCTTGGCGGCGGTCAATATGGCCCGACCCGGTGTTGGAAATCTCAATCGTGGATGGATTTGGGCGCTGGTCACGGCGGCCCTGTTTCCGCTGACCGCTGCGATCATGAGCGCGATCAACATGCCGCCGGTTGAGGCTCTACGCCCCAACGAAGGCATGCGCTGCCTGACGGTCAGCATGATGTCAGCGCTCGTCATTGGTGGCGGCCTGACTACCTGGCTGCGGCAGGGGGCTCCAACCTCTCCAGAACGCGCCGGCTGGCTCGTCGGTATCGCATCCGGTGCTTTGGGTGCGGCGGCCTACAACATCTTCTGCCCGTTTAACGACATTTACTATATCGGATTGTGGTTCACCCTGCCGGTATTGGTCAGTGCCATAGTGGGCCGGATTGTCGTACCGCATCTTATCCGCTGGTAATTTCAACCCAGCATAACCATATTAGAGGCGGCGGTCAGCGATGATCAGCCGCCTTTTTTTGGAGAATGACGACAATGCAGTTTGCCCGCGGAGCTTGGAAATTTCTGGTAGCGATTAAAGACGGCCTCGTGCTGATCGCAATGTTGCTGTTTTTTGCAGCCCTATATGCGGCACTTTCGGCTCGTCCCAATGTCGCATCGATCAGCGATGGCGCGCTGCTGCTGGACTTTAATGGCGCAATTGTCGAACAGCCTGCACAGCAGGACTTCACCGCGATGTTCACCAATAATGAGAACACAGTTCGCGAATATAGACTGCGTGATGTGGTCCGCGTCATTGACGCCGCCGCCGAGGATGACCGGGTCAAAGCCGTGGTCCTCGACCTTAGCACTTTCATGGGCGGTGGGCAGACCAGCCTGAACGCCGTTGGCGAAGCGCTGGCGCGCGTTAAACAATCCGACAAACCCATTTATGCCTATTCCAGTTTCTACAGCGATGACGGCTATCAACTGGCAGCCCATGCCGATGAAATCTGGATGGACCCAATGGGCGGCATCGTCTTTGCAGGCCCCGGCGGCAACCGGCTTTACTACAAAAATCTGATCGATCAGCTTGGCATCACCGCGAATATTTACCGCGTCGGAACCTACAAGAGCGCAGTCGAACCTTATATGCGCGCCGATCAGTCACCCGAAGCCAAAGAAGCATCGGCGGCGCTTTATTCCGTCCTATGGGATAGCTGGCTGGACGAAGTCAAAAAAGCCCGGCCGCAAGCAGTTATCAAACCTTATGCGGATGATCCGGCCAGTTTTATCCAGACAGCCGGCGGCGATTATAGCAAGATTGCGGCCGAGCAGAAGCTCGTCGACAAAATCGGTGATCGCGTCGCCTTTGGCCGCTTTGTTGCCAGCAAAGTGGGCGAAGATACCACCCCATCACCCGACAGTTTCAAGAGCATCGACTATGATAATTTTGTCGCGGCCAATCCGCCGAAAAGCAATGGCGATCCCATTGGTGTGATCACTATTGCTGGCGAAATCGTTAGCGGCAAAGCAGGCCCCGGCATTGCCGCCAGCGGACGGATTGCCGAACAGATTTACAAGGCTCTGGAAGAGGAGCAGATCAAGGCGCTGGTCGTCCGCGTAAACTCACCCGGTGGCTCGGCTTTTGCCAGTGAAGAAATCCGGCTGGCCCTCGCTGATATCAATAAAGCAGAGATTCCGATCGTCATTTCCATGGGTGATGTCGCGGCTAGCGGCGGCTATTGGGTCGCAGCGGCTGGTGACCATATCATGGCGGAACCCGATACCATTACCGGTTCCATCGGTGTGTTCGCCGTTCTGCCAAGCTTTGAAAAAGCCTTGAACAAATGGGGCGTGACCGCAGATGGCGTGCAGACAACACCGCTTTCTGGCGAGCCCGATTTTGTTGGCGGGTTTAGCGAGGACCTGGACACTGTCCTGCAATCCGGCGTTGAGCATAGCTATGACGACTTTCTGAGCCTGGTTGGCAAGGCCCGCGGCAAGACCAATGCCGAGGTTGATACAATCGGTCAGGGCCGCGTCTGGGACGGCGGGACTGCGCGGCAGCTGGGGCTGGTCGACAGCTTTGGCGGCATGTCAGAAGCACTAGCCGAAGCTGCGAAACGCGCTGGTCTGGAAGAAGGCGACTATCATGCGCGGTATCTCGAAGCGACTCCGGGATTCAAGTGGCTACCGCTTGGCGGAACGCCTTTTGGCGAGGCTGAACAGGCACCGGTAACCGGCATGATCGGCTGGGTTGCGCGGCAACAGAAAGCAACCTTTGCCGATGCGCTCAATACCGCGCGCGGGTTGATGGCGCGGGAAGATGTACAAGCGCTTTGTCTGGAATGTGGCGGGCTTGCGCGTCCGGCTCAAACCAGTGCCACGCCAAACCTGTTCGACTTGCTGAGAAGCTATTCGCTGTCCTCGGCCCCGCGATAAGTAGGCAAGGACAACCCTTTTACAATCGCTAGTGCGCGCAACGCGAAACCGGCAACGAAGGCGATGAGGGCCGCCGCTATCCCGGCTATGCCCGTCTGGGCTAGCCCGACAAAAGCAAAGGCGGACAGTGCTCCGGCGGTCACGTAGAGCTCTGGCCGGATGATGATTGATGGCTCGCCCGCGATCAGGTCACGGATCACGCCCCCGACACAGGCTGTTATAATACCCATGATTGCAGCAGGCACAGGATCAATGCCGAGCTGCAGCGCCTTAGCCGCACCAAAGACCGAATAAGCCGCCAGACCAACGGCATCAAACCAGTCGACCGCCGCCGGACGCCATATCCGCACCGGCGTGATCCAGACAATCAGAGCGATTGCGAGACATAATATCGGCACCCGGCTATCCTGAACCCAGAAAACCGGAGCACCGATGAGCAAATCTCGCACAGTCCCGCCGCCGACGCCGGTAACCAGCGCAAAAAAGGCGAAGGTGATCAGTGTTTGCCCATTGCGGGCCGCGACCAGAGCTCCCGATATCGCAAACACCGCAATGCCAAACAGGTCGAGCCAGCTTAACGCGTCAAAGAGGATAGTGCTGTTCAATCGCCTTTCCGTCTGTTGCGGGAGCGGCGCGTGAACAGCATTACAAAACCGAGTATCGCACCGAACAGAGCCAAGGCGGCCGACCCGATCAGGATCGGATGGCTGGTATCTTCGCGTGTCTGCAAGTCCATGATGTGAAGGCCCCACATGAAATCAAAGACGCGCCAAAATTGCGTGCGGACGGCGATCAGCTCCCCGGTGTCGGCGTCAATATAGAAACGCGCATCGTCTTCAAACGCCACTCTCCATGATGGGCGATCCCGGCGCAAATCAAGCGGCGCATTGTCCGTCGAAAATTTCTCGACCGACTTTATTGCTGCTTCGCCTTTCCGTGCCGCTATGGCCAGCGCACTGGCATCCGCGGCTGAAATGGCCGGCAATAATTCGCCCGTCGCCGCGTCCGCCCGCCTCTTGCCGCCATCAGCATAAGCAATCACCCAAAACGGTCCCTGCGTATTTTGCTGCAAAGTCAGGCTTTTGGCTTGTCGGCCCTCCAAAACAGGCGCCACTGGCGTTATCGCCGCCAATGCAGGCTGCTCGCTACGCAAATGATTGCCGCGCACCTCTTCGATGGGACGGGATACCATGAACAGGCCAGAGGCCGTCCAGATGATCAGCGGAACACCGATTAACCAGCCAAGCCAGATATGCCATTTGAAAAAATTCTTGTGATTAATGGCCATCGCCAAACTCCGTCACATGCCAGACTCCGTCACAAATTTTAGCCGCCCAAGAGCGCACCGATCTGCCGTGCGCCATCGATCGCTTTATAATCCTGATACCGGTCCGTGATAACCTGCATGCCCACCGGCAGGTCATCCACCATCCCAATGGGTAGAACCGTTGAAGGAAGGCCCGGAAAGGTAGCCAGTCCAGCCCAAGCCAGCTGCTTGGCGGCGGCGTGATCGTCGCCATTGATCATTATTCTGCGATCTCTCATCGGTGTGGTGTCATGCGCAAAAGCCGGAGTGCTCGATGGCGGTGCCAGAATATAGTCAAATTCCTCAAACACCGAACGCCAGTGTCGTTGATTACGGGTCTGTGCATCCAAAAGCGTAAACCAGTCCTGCGCCGTGACTTCCGTTCCATCGGGGCGGGGCGCGCCAGCGGTCATGACAATATTGAGCATTTGCAAATAATCGCGGTGCTGTTGGACCAAGTCCGGCAGGAGATCGCTGGACCGCGTGATTTGCGCTCCTGCATCCTCCAGCAGCGCAGCAACATGCTCCATCCGGTTGCGCAGGTCATCGCTGATTATCGATACAGGATGATCGGTCATCAGCAGTATATGCGCGTCCTTGATAGCGACTGTATTTTTGCCCAGCGGCTGGTCCAGCGTGATATCCAGCAGTAGCTCCAGATCATCCGCGCTGCGCGCCAACGGTCCGACGGCAGATAGAGGGCGGTCAGCGCCTTGTTCCGGTGCCGGCATGAAATGACCTTCCATGCTGACAACCCCATAAGTCGGCTTATGACCCCAGATACCGCAATAATGCGCTGGCACCCGGATCGACCCGCCAATGTCGCTGCCATATTCCAAAGCCACCATGCCGCTCGCCACAGCCGCGGCCGCCCCGCCAGAGGACCCGCCCGGAGAATGTCCATGACTATGCGGGTTATTGGTCCGGCCATATATTGGGTTTTCGGAAAATGTATCGGCAAGCATTGGCGGAACATTGGTCTTGCCAAGGATCACCGCGCCCGCTTTCTTGAGACGCTTCACGACGGCCGCATCTTCATCGACAATATTGCCGGCCGCGCTTTCAATGCCCCATGTTGTGGGCAGGCCCGCGATGTTGAAGCTTTCCTTCACGGTCATCGGCACACCAAGCAACGGCGCGCGCTCGCCTTTTGCCAGCCGCGCATCGGCATCCCGCGCCTGTTGTCGCGCCCGATCAAAATCGCGTACCACGACAGCGTTGATCGCTTCATCCAATATTTCAATGCGCGTGATTGCTGCTTCCGTGGCTTCCACCGATGTCAATTTTCCGGCCGCGATTTTAGCGGCCAATTCAATGGCGGTAGATTCTCCAGTCAGGGACGCAGCTGTCATAGTTCATCTCTCTTTGTGCCTATCAGCCGGGATCACGGTTCAAATATGAATTGGTTTACCCTGCACCGCCATTGCCGCCTCTTTCACCGCCTCACTATGCGTTGGATGGGCGTGGCAAGTATAAGCAATGTCCTCGCTGGTGGTGCCGAATTCCATTGCCTGTGTGACTTGCGCCACCAGCGTTCCGGCCAGTGATGAAATAATATGCGCACCGAGAACCCGGTCGGATTCAGCGTCGGCAATCACCTTCACATAGCCATCGGTATCACGGTTGGTTTTCGCTCGACTGTTACCCGCAAACGGGAATTTTCCGACCTTGTAAGCCACGCCGCTTTCCTTCACCTCTTCCTCGGTTTTGCCGATACTGGCAATTTCGGGATGGGTATAGACAACGCCGGGGATCAGGTCGTGGTTCACTATGCCTTGTTGGCCAGCGACAAATTCCGCCGCCGCAATGCCCTCATCCTCAGCCTTATGCGCAAGCATCGGTCCGGGGGTCACATCGCCAATGGCGTAAACGCCTTTGACCGAAGTCTGGAAATCATGACCAACTTCAATCTGACCGTGTTTGTTGGTTTCCAGCCCCGCCTTTTCGAGGGCCAGACCGTCAGTATTGGGCCGGCGACCAATGGCCACCAGAACCGCATCCGCCTCAATGGTTTCCGCATCACCGCCTTTGGCTGGTTCCACGGTCAGAGTTGCTTTCTTGCCCTTGACCGTCACGCCGGTCACTTTGGTGCCAGTCTTGATGTCGAAGCCCTGTTTCTTGAAGATACGGGCGCTGTCTTTACGGATATCGCCATCCATACCGGGCAGGATCTTGTCGAGATACTCAACAACCGTGACCTTTGCGCCGAGACGCAGCCATACACTGCCGAGCTCCAGACCAATCACACCGCCGCCAATGACGACCATATGGTTCGGCACTTTCGGCAGTTCGAGCGCGCCGGTACTGTCGACGACAACATGTTTGCTATTATCAATATCTACGCCGGGTAGCGGGGTCACAGAAGAACCGGTCGCGATGATGATATTTTTTGCGGTGACCGTTTTATCGCCAATTTTGACGCTGTTCGCACTTTCAAACGCACCGCGACCTTTGAGCCATTCGACCTTGTTCTTCTTGAACAGAAACGCGATCCCGCCCGTTAGTTCTTCGACCGCCTTGGATTTTTCCGCATGCATCTGCTTGAGGTCAAGCTTCGCGCCAGTCAGTTTGATCCCGAATTTTTCGAGCGCGCCGCTATGGGCCTCGTGATACAGCTCCGACGCATGCAGCATCGCCTTTGAGGGGATGCAGCCGACATTGAGGCATGTGCCGCCCAATGTCTCGCGGCTTTCCACGCAAGCAGTTTTCAGACCCAGCTGCGCGGCACGAATAGCCGCGACATAGCCGCCAGGGCCGGAGCCGATTACCAAAACGTCATAGTCAAATGTAGCCATGATTTTCCTTCTCGATCAGATCAGCTTTGCGCGCTGCCCGTTTCCGCCATGCATTGATCTAATATTTTATCAACTTTATCACCGCGCAGTTGGGCCCGTTCGACAGCGCTATAATTTTCCATCACGTTGTCCGCGCTACAATCGCACACTTTCGTAGCGACGTCTGCAGGGGTTCCGGCAGCGGTTGAGGCTTGCTCGCAAGATTTAATGAAACCTTCGCGAAATTGATCGTTGAAATCATTCCCGCCACTTCCGCATGACACGAGCATGGCCGCGCCTATCACCAGCATTGCGCTTTGTTTGAACATTTTTCTATCCTATTCTTTCAGGTTCTTACAAATCAATCAGAAGCCGGGTCGGATCTTCAATCGCTTCCTTGATCCGGACAAGGAAGGTCACCGCCTCACGGCCATCGATCAGACGATGGTCATAGCTCAGTGCCAGATACATCATCGGGCGCGCCTCAATCGAACCATCCGGCATCACTACGGGGCGTTGCTCAATCCGGTGAAGGCCGAGCACCGCCGATTGCGGCGGATTAATAATCGGTGTCGACATAAGCGACCCGAACACGCCGCCATTTGAAATGGTGAATGTGCCGCCTTTCATATCAGCCATCGTCAGCGTACCGTCCTTGGCGCGCTTACCGAAATCACCGATTGTGTTCTCAACATCGGCAAAGCTCATCGCTTCGGCATTGCGGATGACGGGCACGACCAGGCCATTGGGCGCGCTCACCGCGACCGAAATATCGACATAGTCATGATAGACAATTTCATCGCCATCAATCTGCGCATTGACAGACGGCACTTCTTTCAATGCGAGACAAGCGGCCTTGGCAAAAAAGCCCATAAAGCCCAATTTCACGCCATGTTTCTTGGCGAACAATTCTTTATATTTCTTCCGCGTTTCCATCACCGCAGTCATATCGACATCGTTGAACGTCGTTAGCAAAGCAGCGGTATCCTGTGCTTCTTTCAGACGCTTCGCAACCGTCTGACGCAAGCGAGTCATCCGCACGCGCTCTTCATTACGGGTGCCACCAGCTGCTGGCGCGGCGGTTGGAACCTCGGCGCCTTTTGCCGTACCTTTCTCAACCAAGGGTGCCTCTGCACCCGTCTTCACATATTGTTCGACATCATCTTTGGTCAGGCGGCCATCTTTGCCGGTGCCCTTAATCTTGCTGGGGTCCACGCCATGTTCGAGTACCAGACGGCGAACCGCTGGCGACAGGGTGATGGATGAAGTTGTGTCATCATTTGCAGCAGATTCCGCCGTAGCTGCTGCTGGAACTGGCGCAGCTTTCGCAGTTGATGCAGCCGCACCGCCGCCCGCTTCGATCTTCGCGATAATCGCCCCAACTTCCACGGTGTCACCCACCGCAACGAGATGCTCGCCCAATGTACCGGCTTCCGGTGCTGGTACTTCCAGCGCCACTTTGTCGGTTTCCAGACTGGCGATCGGCTCGTCTGCTGCGACCGCATCACCTGGCTGTTTGAGCCATTCGCCCAGCGTTGCCTCGGTAATCGATTCGCCCAATACGGGGACTTTTACATCTGTTGCCATAGTCTTATGCTCACTTTCATCGGCGGATCGATCCGCACATAATCACTTTTTTACTGGATGCCCCAAGGCCTCAGCGACCAGCTGCTCTTGCTGTTCTTTATGCCGCGAAGCCAGACCCGTCGCCGGGGAAGCCGACGCCACGCGCCCGGCATAGACCGGATCAACCGGTCCCACTTTCGCCTGCTCCAAGCACTGCTCCAGATAAGGCCGGACAAAATCCCAGCTGCCGTTGTTTTTCGGTTCTTCCTGCGCCCAGACCAACGTCTCGAGGTTTTTCATCCGTTTCAGCCGGACAACCAATGGCTCCGCCGGGAAGGGGTAAAGCTGCTCGATCCGAACGATGGACGTGTTTTTGTCCTTGGCCGCATCGCGCACTTCGATCAGATCATAGGCCACCTTGCCAGAGCATAGCACCAGCCGTTTGATATCCTTGTCCGCTGGCGGATTGGTATCCGACTTGATCCGCATGAAGTGATGATCGCCCTGAAATTCCTCGGCGCTCGACACTGCCATCTTGTGGCGAAGCAGCGATTTGGGCGTCATGATAACCAAAGGCTTACGGAAACTGCGCAGCATCTGGCGGCGCAGGACATGGAAATAATTGGCTGGGGTCGTGATATTCGCGACCTGGATATTGTCCTGTGCGCATAGTTGCAGGAAACGTTCGAGCCGCGCACTACTATGCTCTGGCCCCTGACCTTCATAACCATGCGGCAAGAGCATTACGAGGCCATTGGCGCGCAGCCATTTGGCTTCGCCGGAGGCGATAAACTGATCAATCATGATCTGCGCGCCATTAGCAAAATCACCAAATTGCGCTTCCCAAAGCACCAGTGTTTTCGGGTCAGCACCAGCATAGCCATATTCAAAACCGAGCACGCCATATTCAGACAGCGGGCTGTCGAGTACTTCAAACCGGCCATGCGGCACGGTACTGAGCGGCACATATTTTTCTTCCGTTTCCTGATCCACCCAGACAGCATGGCGCTGGGAAAATGTTCCGCGACCACTATCCTGACCGGACAGGCGGACATTATAACCTTCGGAGACCAGCGAGCCATAGGCCAGCGCTTCACCAGTCGCCCAGTCGAAATTTTCGCCTGTTTCAAACATCTTGGCTTTCGCACTAAGGACGCGGCCCAGTGTTTTGTGAATCTTGTGGCTGTCCGGAACCGTCGTCAATGTCCGTCCCAAACTTTCGAACAATTTCGGATCAATCGCCGTTTCGACATTGCGCCGCGCCGTTTCAGGGTCAGCGGGAATATGCAGCCCTTGCCAGCGACCACCAAACCAGTCGGCCTTGTCCGGCTCATAGTCAGAGGCAGCCTTGAATTCGGTTTCGAGATGCGCGGCAAACGCCTTGCGGGTCGCAGTGCCCCAATCGGCATCAATCACGCCTTCCTCAACCAGCCGCTGCTCATATAGCTTGCTGACCTTGGGATGTTTTTTGATCGCGGCATACATGACCGGCTGGGTGAAACTCGGCTCGTCGCCTTCATTATGGCCGAAGCGGCGATAGCACCACATGTCGATGACGATATCGCGGCCAAAGCGTTGGCGAAATTCAATCGCTATTTTGCAAGCGAAAGTCACCGCTTCGGGGTCATCACCGTTCACATGGAAAATCGGTGCCTGCACGCCTTTGGCAACGTCCGACGGATAAGGGGATGAGCGCGCAAATTGAGGGCTGGTGGTAAAGCCAATTTGGTTGTTGATCACGAAATGGATGCAGCCGCCGGTATTATAGCCACGGATGCCAGAGAAGCCGAGACACTCCCAGACGATACCTTGGCCAGCAAAGGCGGCATCGCCGTGGATCAGCACGGGCAAGACCTGATCATGTTTTTTCAAATCATCGCGCGCCACTTGCTGGGCACGGACTTTGCCGAGCACCACCGGGTCAACCGCTTCGAGATGCGAGGGATTGGGGACGAGAGACATGTGGACGCTGATCCCGTCAAATTCGCGATCGGTGGAAGTGCCCAAATGATATTTCACATCGCCAGATCCGCCGACATCATCGGGATTGGCAGAGCCGCCGTGAAATTCGTGAAAGATAACCTTATAAGGCTTTGCCATCACGTTCGCGAGAATGTTCAGCCGCCCGCGATGGGCCATGCCATAGACAATATCGCGCACGCCAGCAGCACCACCATTTTTGATGATATTTTCGAGCGCTGGCAGCATTGATTCGCCACCATCAAGGCCGAAACGCTTGGTCCCGACATATTTCTTGCCGAGGAAATTTTCATATTCCTCACCCTCGATCACCTTGTTGAGGATCGCTTTCTTGCCTTCCGGCGTAAACTGGATCGCGGCATCCTTGCCCTCCATCCGGTCCTGCAAAAAACGCCGCTCCACAGTATCGGCAATATGCATATATTCCAGGCCAACCGAGCCGCAATAATTGGCGCGCAACACGGCCTCGATCTCACGGATCGATGCGGTTTCAAACCCTAGCACACCGCCAAGAAAGACGGGCTTGTCCATCTCGTCAGCGGTAAAGCCATGAAATTCTGGCGTCAGGTCAGCGGGCTCTTCCAGCTTGGACAGGCCCAAGGGATCAAGATTGGCCCCAAGATGCCCGCGCACGCGGTAGGTGCGGATCAGCATCATCGCACGGATAGACTTTTCCGCCGCCAAGCCAACTTCAGCGTCGGACATGGACTTGCCGGATTTCGCTGCAGCCGCCTTGATCTCGACACCCATTTGCGTGGGATCAAGCGCGCTGTTTAGTTCATCGGCGTCATCAATCGGCCAATGTTTCTTTTGCCAGCTGGGGCCTGCTTCCTTTTGGGAAGTTCCTGCAAATTCCTGACCTTCTAGTCCCATGATCTTTTCCTTGGGGAGGGTGAGCCCCTGCCAGCGCAGGGGCCCAACAATAATCTAGACCGTTTCTTTCAGCATCGCATCAAGCGTGGTGCCAAGCTCTGACGGGCTTGGAGACACACGGATGCCAGCCGCTTCCATCGCTGCGATCTTGTCTTCCGCGCCGCCTTGGCCGCCAGAGACAATCGCGCCCGCATGGCCCATGCGGCGGCCCGGAGGCGCCGTGAGACCTGCGATAAAGCCAACCATTGGCTTGCTACGGCCCTTCTTGGCTTCGTCTGCGATAAATTGCGCTGCTTCTTCTTCTGCGCTGCCGCCAATTTCGCCGATCATGATGATCGACTTGGTTTCATCGTCCGCAAGGAAGAGTTCAAGCACGTCGATAAAGTTGGTGCCATTGACCGGGTCACCGCCAATGCCGACCGCTGTGGTCTGGCCCAGGCCAACCGCTGTGGTCTGATGCACCGCTTCATAGGTCAGCGTACCGGAACGCGAGACAACGCCCACGGAACCCTTTTGGAAAATGCTGCCGGGCATGATGCCGATTTTGCATTCTTCAGGGGTCAAAACGCCGGGGCAGTTAGGACCGATCAGGCGCGACTTGGAGCCTTGCAGCGCCCGCTTCACCCGCACCATGTCGAGCACCGGAACACCTTCGGTAATCGCGACAATCAGTTCAATCTCGGCGTCAATCGCCTCAAGGATCGAGTCCGCCGCAAATGGGGGTGGCACATAAACGACGGAAGCGGTCGCGCCGGTTGCGTCTTTAGCTTCGGCCACCGTGTCATAATTGGGCAGACCGATATGGGTCGTGCCACCCTTGCCAGGAGTCACACCCGCAACCATCTGCGTGCCATAAGCCAGCGCCTGTTCGGTGTGGAATGTCCCGGTATTGCCGGTCATGCCTTGCGTGATAACCTTGGTGTTTTTGTCTATGAGAATGCTCATCCTAATTCCTAATCAGTTGTTAGATTTGCTTGCTATTGAGCGATTTTTGAGAAATTCGGCCACAAGAGCAATTGTGCCCAATGTTGCCAGCAGCGGCCCCCAAACAGCCGGAACTACTATTGTACCCATTGCTGTGGCTTCGAGGGTTTTCTGATCGATCCACCAAAACCAATAATTCGACAATAAGGGCCATCCCTGCCACAGCGAAAGCCCCACCACTAAAGCGAACAGTGCAAGATATTTACTCAAGAGCTTTGCGCGCTCATTTGATATGAAGAGTGACACAAACGCTCCTAGTGCACAAAACAGGGCAGAGTAAACAAGGGCTTGAATGAAGATCACGCCAGTGAACTATCCAACCCCTTACAAGCTTCCAGCAATTCCTTCACCGCATCGACCGATACGTTGAAATTGCCCTGCGCTTCGTCGCTCAGCTCAATCTCGATGACTTTCTCGACACCGTCTTTGCCGATGATGCAAGGCACGCCGACATAGAGGTCATCCACGCCATATTGGCCGGTGAGATGCGCAGCGGCTGGGAGCACGCGGCGTTTGTCCTTGAGATAGCTTTCCGCCATCATGATCGCGCTGGTCGCGGGCGCATAATAAGCCGAGCCATTGCCGAGCAGCTGAACAATCTCGCCGCCGCCGGAGCGGGTGCGCTGCACAATTGCGTCGATATTTTCCTGCGTGGTCCAACCCATTTTGATCAGATCAGGGATCGGGATACCAGCAATCGTAGAGTAGGCCGGAACCGGAACCATCGTATCGCCGTGGCCACCCAAGACGAAGGCAGTGACATCTTCGACCGACACATTAAATTCGTCCGCAAGGAAGTGACGGAAGCGCGCACTGTCGAGAACGCCCGCCATGCCGACAACCTTGTTATGCGGAAGACCGGAAAATTCACGCAGTGCCCAGACCATCGCGTCGAGCGGGTTGGTGATGCAGATAACAAAAGCATCCGGTGCGTTGGCCTTGATGCCCTCGCCCACAGCCCTCATCACTTTCAGGTTGATGCCGAGCAAGTCATCGCGGCTCATGCCGGGCTTGCGCGGAACGCCTGCGGTTACGATGATCACATCGGCGCCGGCAATATCAGCATAATCGCTGGTGCCTTTAAGATTGGAATCAAACCCGTCAACCGGAGCCGCCTGGCTGAGGTCGAGCGCCTTACCGGCAGGCATGCCTTCGGCAATATCAAACAGGACGACATCGCCCATTTCCTTGGAAGCAGCGAGATGGGCAAGCGTGCCACCAATCATGCCAGCGCCAATCAGCGCAATTTTGTTACGGGCCATCGAAAAAATTCTCCTGAAATCAGAGTCGTAGAAAGACGTGTCCGATGGATTAGGCTTATCCACAGGCAATTTCAACCGCAGAAAGCACCAATTTGCGGGCTTTCTTTGCAAGTAGTTCGCAATAGCAATAATGGATGATGGCTAGGGTGGCTTAGCTGCTCTATTGGATAAGAATGCGCTCACCCTGAGCCTGTCGAAGGGTCCGATCACCAACGGTCCGACATTCACCCTTCGACAGGCTCAGGGTGAGCGCAGGTCGGTTATAGTTCTAGCAGCAACATCCTTTCCTACACGCGCCAGCTTGTGGTAAATTAAGCCCCCTCGTCTCTCAATTTATGAAGGGCATTTGCGCTCATGTCTCTTACCCACTTGCGTTGCCTAAAAATATCAAATCATCCGGCAAAAAGGGACTGTGATGTGTGTGAACTTTGGGCACGGATATGAGCCTGCCGCTTTGCGCTCCGCATCGGGTGTGGAGCACGGAGCAGCTTAAACTATGAGGGAGGAGAAACCCTCTGTGATTTGTGTGAACTTTGAGATTGGTCGAGGGCTCCAAGACAAGGGCAAGCCCTCGCCTCTTCACGACTTCGCGCCAAAACCCGGACCAGCCAACCGCCCCAGACACCCTGTGAACCGTGTGAACTTTGACCCCATTGCCAAGACCGGTGCGGCGCGCCATGATGCCGAAAAAAGAAATCAGGAGAGAGCAAGCCCATGCTGAGCAAAGGCGACGATTATCCATTGCACCAGACGCCAGAACCGATGGCGGTGTCCGGCGACAACCGGAATTTCTACGACCGCTATTTCTTCAACGGTTATAGCGCAGATGGCAGCATCTTTTTTGCCGCCGCCTTGGGCGTCTATCCTCAGCTCGACATCATGGATGCGGCGTTCTGTGTGTCGATAGACGGCAAGCAACATAATCTGCGCGCCTCCAAACGCATGGGCAGCGAGCGGCTGGACCTGAGCGTCGGTCCAATCACAGTTGAGATTGTTGAGCCGTTACAGGAACTGCATCTGATCGTTACCGAAAACGCCAAAGAAACAGGCTGTCCGATTACCGCAGACATCCGCTTCGCTGCGCGTCACACGCCGATTGAGGAACCGCGCTTCATCCGCCGCGAAGGACCACGCATGGTCATGGACTATACCCGCATAACCCAAAATGGCGGTTGGTCCGGGTCATTGCATGTTGGCGGCCAAGAAATAGCGCTTTCGCCGGAAACACATCGCGGCACGCGGGATCGCAGCTGGGGCATAAGGCCGGTTGGTTCACCCGAATCCCAGCCCCCGCCCGCTGGCGCCTTGCCGCAATTCTGGTGGTTATGGACGCCGCTCAATTTCGACAGTCACGCCTGTTTCTTTCACAGCAATGATGATGGCGAAGGGCTGCCTTGGAATCGCCGCGGCGTGGTGGATGCCATCGAGGGCGAGCGGCAGGAATTTGAACCGGGCAGCTTTGATCTCAGCTATCATTCCGGCACCCGGCGCGTGAAGCAGATTGATTTGCCAGTCGCCGACGGGACGCTGTCCATCACACCGCGCACCGGTGATGCCACGCGGACATTTTATATGTCAGGTCTCGGCTATATGCACCCGGTCTGGGGCCACGGGATGGATCACGGGCCGCTGGAAACCGCCTATGATGTGATTGATCTGGGCAATGTGCCGGACCATGACATGCTCTATATCCATATTCAGGCGCTGAGCGATGCGGTGCTGACCAGTGGCGGTGACAGCCATAAAGGCTTAGGGATTGTCGAACAATTGTTCGTCGGGCCTCACAAGACCAGCGGGCTCACCGACCTGCTGCACCCCGCACCATGAGCGCCGGTTTTCCGCTTCGCCCGGAGGAATTTGATCCGCGCTGGGTCGAAGAGATATTCGGTGCGCCATCAGGATCACTCCAGTCGCTGACTCACAAACCGGTGGGAACCGGACAGGTATGCGATAGTTTCCGCTTCACTTGCGACTGGCAGGATGATGGCTTTCCTACGAGCTTTGTCGCCAAATGCCCCAGTGCCGATCCGGTCAGTCGCGGAGCTGCCGCCATATTCCACCTCTATGATATGGAGGTGGGCTGGTACCGTGATGTGGCGGCACAATCGGGCGTTGGTTGCCCCGGCTGCTATCATGCCGCCATCGGTGAGGATGAGACGCAATTTGTCCTGATGCTCGAAGATATGGCGCCCGCCAGCCAAGGCGATCAGCTGGCCGGTGCAAGCTTGATCCAGGTGCAATCCGCCATCCGCGAAGCCGCTGCCCTCCACGGCTATCGGCCCGAGACCGGGACGCTGGAGCAATATAGCTGGCTGCTCCATGGACAAGGCAATGGCGATTATATGCGTCAGGCTTTACCCGCCATTTATCCCGAATTTCGCAAGCGTTTCGCCAACAGACTGAGCGCCGATATTTTGGATATGGGTGCGGAATTGATCGCAAAATTCGGTACATATCTGGATACCGAACCGGTTCATCCGTGCATCACCCATAGTGATATGCGGCTCGACAATATCTTGTTTGATAACAGCGGCGAACGGGCGATTCTGGTAGACTGGCAGACCGCAACCCTGGGCAACGGCGCGAGCGATATTGCCTATCTTATCGGTACCAGTTTTGCCGATCCAGCCGAGCGGGCCTCAGTGGAGAAAGAGCTAATCGCCGACTATCTTTCCCGACTGTCGGCCAATGGTATCGAGCAGGATCAGGACCTGTTCTGGCAGGATTATCGCCGTCTTGCTTTTTCCGGCTTCATCATGGCAATCAACGCCTCAATCCATGTCGAGCAGACGGAGCGCGGGGATGAGATGTTTGCGGTGATGGCCGAGCGACCGGCGCAAATGGCGCTCGATCTCGACAGTTTGAGCCTGCTTTAGATCAGAGTGCTTCGCCGGTGCCATGGCCCAGCGCAAGATAATCATCTGACTGCATCTCCACCAGCCGCGAGGCGGTGCGAACAAATTCGAACGACCCGTCGCCCTCGGGATAAAGCGCATCCGGCTCGGCATCGGCGCTGGCCAGCAGCTTGACTCGATATTCGTAGAGCGCGTCGATCAAAGTCACAAAGCGCGCCGCTTCGTTACGATTTTCTTTGGAAAGAATGGGAATACCGACGATGATGACACTGTGAAAATGACGCGCAATCGCCAGATAATCCGGCGCCCCGCGCGCCTCTGCACAGAGACGCTTGAACGAAAAAACACCGACACCTTTCAAGGCTTTGGGCACATGCATCGACCGGGCGCCCTGCACCGGCAGCTCCTCGGAGGGGACATGGGCGCGGTCTTCGGGCGGATAGTCGGTCAGCCGAAAGAAGGCCTCACTTAATGCCTTGGTCGCCGCATCGCCGTTGGGCACATGCCACAGATCGACGCCGCCCAATCGCTCGCGGCGATAGTCGGTCGGCCCGTTGAGCGAGATGATATCCAGCCGGTTCTCAAGCAGTTCGATAAACGGCAGGAAATGCTCGCGATTGAGACCGTCTTTATAAAGATCAACCGGCGGTCGATTGGAGGTCGCGATCAGGGTCACGCCCGCTTCGACCAGACCGGTAAACAGCCGCGACATGATCATCGCATCGGCGCTGTTATTCACCACCATTTCGTCAAAGGCCAGGAACCGCGCTTCATTGGCCAGAGCCTCGACAACCGGCAAGATCGGATCGCCCTGCTCCTTCTTCCTCTCTTCATTTAGCCGCGCGTGCACATCCAGCATAAACTCATGAAAATGCGCGCGTTTCTTACGGTTGATCTGGAGACTATCGTAGAACAAATCCATCAGCATGGATTTCCCGCGCCCCACACCGCCCCACATATAAATGCCGCGCGGGGCTTCGGGTTTTTTTGAGAACATGCGCCACAACACACTGCCATGAGGCGGAACCGCTTCAAGTTCATCCTGCAATTGTGACAGACGCTTTGCACAGGCCTCCTGATCCGGGTCAGGCTTCAGTTCGCCATTTGCAATTAGCGCCTCATAACGCGCATAAAATCCGGTCATTTGGGTGCCGGTTTTTGGGGCGGTGCTTTCTTGACGATGGCGGTATAGGACGCCATGTTTTCATCACCATGACCTTGCACCACCAGCCCGCGCAAAAACAGGAAACGGCCCGTTTCCCGTGCGACTTCAACTTGGGCTTCCAGTGGCTCACCAAGCCGTGCCGCACCGATAAAATGCGTCTGCAGTTCAAGAGTCACCGCAAAGCCCGAGGGACCGATTTCCAGAACACGCATCGCTGCGAAAAGAGCGCAATCGATGAAGCCCATCATCGTCCCGCCATGAACAACATCACCGAGATTGCGATGGCGGCGCTCCGGGAACATGCGGACACGGGCGATGGAGTCAGAAATGCCGTCGCCGCCGCGACGAATAATCATCGGTCCCAAGAAGCTATTGTAGCATTCCGGGTCTTTCAATTTCCATTGGTACCAACCCGGATGATCCGGGTCGGGGTCGCTGGTGAAAAATTCAGGTTCGACGTCAGCCATCAGCTTGTCGCCAGACAATAGTCAAACCTCTCTGGCCGCCGTCATCTTCTTGATCTCGGCAATCGCTTTTGCGGGTGAGAGACCTTTGGGGCATGCATTGGCACAGTTCATGATCGTGTGGCAGCGATAGAGACGGAACGGATCTTCCAGTTCGTCAAGCCGTTCACCGGTCATTTCGTCACGGCTATCGGCAAGCCAGCGATAGGCTTGCAACAGGATTGCAGGACCAAGGAATTTGTCGGAATTCCACCAATAGCTTGGGCAGCTAGTCTGACAGCAGGCGCACAGGATGCACTCATAAAGACCATCAAGTTTGGCGCGATCTTCGGGAGACTGCAGCCGCTCTTTACCAGATGGCGTTGGTGTTACAGTCTTCAACCAAGGCTGAATCGAAGCATATTGCGCATAGAAATGCGTGAAATCAGGCACCAGATCCTTGATCACTTCCATATGCGGCAGGGGTGTGATTTTGACTTGTTTCCCGCAATCTTCAATCGCAGTGGTGCAAGCGAGGCCGTTTTTACCATCAATATTCATGGCACAGGACCCGCAAATGCCTTCGCGACAGGACCGTCGGAAAGTCAGCGTCGAATCCTGTTCGCTCTTCATCTTGATCAGCGCATCCAACACCATCGGACCGCAATCATCAGTATCGATCTTAAACGTATCATAGCGCGGATTTTCGCCGCTATCGGGATCGTAGCGATAGACTTTAAACGCCCGGCTCTTACCGCCGCCGAGTGCTTCATGCACTTCGCCAGTCTTGCGGATTTTACTGTTTTTCGGGAGCGTAAAGGTTGCCATCAATATTCTCTTGCGTTGGCGAAATAATAGGTGTCGCGTTAGTAATCAGTCTTGAAGCGCTATTCATAGTCAGTTTCTCGGCAAACTCAATGCCTGAAATACACGCCCAAACCGGCTCTAGGCCCTTAAAAACCAACGAAACAAGCACTGCTGGTAATTTTGATAAGCGCTTGTGCCCCCGTGATTTACACGATTTGCCTCTTTTTCGATTCTAAAATGCCCCATTTATCTGCTAACGCAATCAGATTACTGGTATTTACGTAAAAAACTCCCACATCACCCAAATAACGACAGGAAAAAATCATATGCAGACCAAAAACGGTGTGACTCTTTTGCTGCATGGCGAAAATGACACGCTGATATGGGGAATGACCAACGCGGAACGGGGACGCCGCCTGGTCGAGAAATTGCAGGGTAATATCAACGGTAGTCTATGGATAAATCTGACATATGTTTTTGATCCGCAATGGATAAGCTATGTTCATGACAATCCCGGAACTATAGTCACTTTTGACGGCGTTCCGGTGCTCGCGCATCTCAAAGATAGCAGCGATGTGGAGGCACTTGCCACGCAGGACATACCAACCGGAGCGACGGTCATGGAATATCGTGACGGACCCCGGATCCATAATGCCTCGCTGCGCAAACTGGAGACGCCGTTTGTCCGGGAACTGACTCCGGCAACGGTGAAGGAAATTGAGCGGCAAAGCTATTTTGGGGCCTATAAGGGCGTCACTGATGTTCTGACCAAATATCTCTGGCCGGAACTCGCACTGGTTCTCACCCGCTTTGCAGCTCGCCTTGGAATGACCCCCAATATGGTCACCGCGATTGGCGCGATCGGCTGTATCGCCGCGACTTTCCTATTCTACTACGGTTATTTCTGGTCCGGCATGGCAGCGGGTTTTGTCTTCATGGTGCTGGACACCGTCGATGGCAAGCTTGCGCGATGCACGATCACCTCTTCCTTCTGGGGCAATATTTTCGATCATGGTCTAGATCTCGTTCACCCACCCTTTTGGTGGGTTGCCTGGGCCCTTGGCCTAGGGGCCGTTGGATTAACATTGCCCGACGATCAGCTTAGCCTGGCGCTGATTGTGATCGTCGGCGGATATGTCTTGCAGCGGATTATCGAAGGCATATTCTTGCGCGCCTTTGATCAACATATCCATGTCTGGCGACCATGGGATAGCTGGTTCCGGCTGATCACCGCTCGGCGCAATCCCAATATGGTTCTACTGTTTGTTTCCATGGTTTTTGGCCGTCCCGACATCGGCTTGATTGCGGTTGCCTGGTGGACATTAATCTCGCTCGCGGTCCATATGGTACAGATAATTCAGGCCTGGATGGTTAAAATGCGCGGCGGCGAAATTGTTTCATGGCTGGAGCAAGAGCAAGGATAGGCAGATGATCAACGATACCATCAAAAAGTTCGGATATCCCGCGACGTTAGTGAAGGACTATGATCATTGGGTTGTTTTGCTCCGTCCGGCGCAGGTGACATTGGGTTCATTGATCGTCGCAGCTAAGTCCGATGCCGAAGATTTTGGTGCCCTATCGCCAGAGCATTTTACCGAACTGAAAATGGTGACAGCGGATGTTTCTTCGGCCCTGGGTAGCCTGATCTCCCATGAAAAGCTCAATTGGCTCATGCTGATGATGGTTGATCCGCACGTTCATTTTCATCTTATCCCGCGCTATGATGGCACACGCGAATGGATGGGACAGGAATTTGATGACAAAGCTTGGCCGGGGCCGCCCGCGCTTGGCGATGCCTTTAAGCTATCGGACGATCAGATTTCCGGGATGGCCACCTGGTTGAAATCAAGCTTTCCCAACTAGCGCGCCTTGTCCAGCCACTGATCGGTGAGGGCAGTGGCCGTCTCGACATCATTGAGGAAATCTACCTCTGCCCAATCATGACCTTTGATCGATACCGTGCCGACCTTCTCACTGGGTGCCAGCGCATCGATTATCTTGAGATACCAGTTTTCGACACCGGCCGGTGTCCGCATGAACGCGCGCACTTTCTCTCTAAACAACGATCCGCCCTCGCCGCGAAAAGCGAGGAAGCCGATGGATTCCGCGTCACTCTGCTCGGCGGTCAAAGTCTTACCAATAGCCGTCAACCGGTCACCGCTTAGCGACACTTTCATATCGTCGCTGTCATAGTGGTCTTTGATATCGACGGTCACTGTAATCGGCCAATTTTCGGTGTTCTGGGCCGTTTCGATAATCTCAGGAGAGATCAGCGTGTCGCCATTGAGGATCATGAAATCACCATCCATGATGTCGCGCGCAATCCAGCAGCTGCCGAGATTGTCAGCCACTTTGTAGAATGGATTAAAGTGGATGACGATATTAAGGCCCGACTGCTTCAGCCGTTCCAGTTCAGCCTCCACCATGTCGGTCATAAACCCTGTAACGACATGGAATTCCTTTACCCCGCCCGCGGCCAGCATATCAATCTGCCAAGCGATCAGGCTCTTGCCGGAAAAATCGATCAGGCATTTCGGGCGCTCGGCGGTCAGTGGCAAAAGCCGCGAGCCTTGGCCCGCGCTCAAAATTATTACTTTTTCGATCATGTTGGCAATTGGCCTTTATCGGGATAGGAAAGCTTCGGGGAGACACTTAGAACGATGGCCATGAAAGCTCAATCCTGTAACCGCTTGTTGCAGTTGCATCTTCAAATGGCTGCCGATCATGGCTGAGGAGGCCGCAATCGAAACGGGGAAGACCAACGGCGAGAGAACCGGGATCAGGCGGATTATCGCCAATACGGGCTGGTTACTTGGCGGCAAAGGCTTTGGCGGGGTTTTAAGTCTCTTCTACCTCGCGATACTGACCCGCACACTGGGTGTAGCCGGATTTGGCCAATTTGCGCTGATCATCGGTACGGCCCAAGCCATTGCGCTCATCGTCACCTTCCAGACCTGGCAAGTCGTCATTCGTTACGGCGCTCGCTATATGAAGGGCGCAGAGAACCGTCAGAAATTCGGCCGGCTCGTCGGCCTTTGCACATTGCTAGACCTGGCTGGCGCTTTGGCGGGCTGTCTATTGGCCTTTTTTGCCGTCCGCTGGCTCGCCCCGTTTTTCGGCTGGGATCAGGAACTGGCGCAAAATGCCCTGTTTTTTGCACTGGCCATGCTGCTGTCGATCAAGTCTACGCCGACCGGCATATTGCGGGTCGAGAACCGTTTTGATCTCGCCGCCTATGCCGAAGCCATCATCCCAATCGTGCGGCTTATCGGAACGTTGATCGTCTGGTTTACCGAGCCGAGCATTACCAATTTCCTTATCGTCTGGGCACTGTCGGAGGTTGTCCATGCCATTGGCTATTGGTTGCTCGCGACATGGCAAAGCCGCGACACCATGTCGCCGCGTAGCCTCTCCAAGGTAGGGCAAACAGTGCGCGAAAACCCCGGCATTGGAGAGTTTCTGCTGGTGTCCAATCTCGGATCAACCTTTGCCGGACTATCACAGAATATCGCCCTGCTGATCGTCGGCTATTTTGTCGGCCCGGCAGCAGCGGGCCTCTATCGTCTCGCCAGCCAACTCAGCGTCGCGATGACCAAGATATCGGCCTTGCTATCCCGCGCCATATTTGCCGAAGTCAACCTGATCCGCGCACAGCAAGGAACCGAAGCGATGGAGCTTTTGTTTCGCAAGGCCACGCGCATGCTGTTCATCACCGGCGGTACCGTCATCCTGATCGTCTTGGTCATTGGTCAGCCCGCGCTCTATTACATGTCCGGCCCTGAATTCCTGCCCGCCTATCCCTTGCTGATATTACTGGCGGGTGCGGCCTCCATCGATCTGGCTGGCGCCATCTATGAGCCAACCCTGCTATCGGGCAGCGGCGCCCGAACGGCCCTGTTCCTGCAGGCCTTTATCGCTGCCCTGTTCATCGCCCTTCTCTTTCTGGGCCTCCATTTCTATGGCGCAACCGGGGCAGCGGGAGCGATGGTTATCGCCGCCATATTCAGGCTGCTGCTCTTTGGCAGGGCTGCCCGGCGCAACCTGGCGCACGGATGAGTATGAGGTCAGGCCGCGCGGTCGGCTAGAATCTGCTCGGCCTGAACAAGATCGGCCTCCTTATCCACATCAATACAGGCCTCCGCCTGAGCCATCGGCACAATCTTGATCTTCAAATCCAGCTTTCGCCCAACCCGGGCCGCGAGCTGATCAATCGTCAACATTCTGGTCACAGCCAGAAATAGCAACCAAGGCCCGAAGATCGTCAATATCTTCCAGCCCTTTTTCCGGTCCTGTTCGACCTCCGCCCAATAGTGCAGAATCTGACGTGCCTGCGGTGATCCAAAATAGAAGAGATTGGCGCCACTATATTGACCACTCCGCAATTTCAGCCAGGTGCGCCGCGATGCGGGATAGCGGCTAAGCAGCACATCCTTCTCCACAACCGCGATGGCAATATCAGACGGGTCAGCAGCGGCCAAAAAATCATCAACCATCTCTTTGCTCAGCAGCACATTATCCGCCGTGGTTATCAACATCGGATAGCGCGCGTCATCCTTATCCAACAGAGCATCGACCGATGACGCAATGGTAGCGCTACTCGTTTGCGCGATGACGCGGTCGTCGGAACTCAGTTTCTTTGTGTCGGGATTATCCCAAAAAGGCCCAAAATCCTGCGCCAGCAAATGCACTTTGCCGATTGTCTTGTGGCGCAATAAAGCCTCTGTGACATGGGCCAGCATCGCTTTGCCCGCTACCGGGATTAGCGCTTTTACCGCAACGCCCCGGCCATCCGCCATGGGATCGCCGCCGGGCCGGCTTCCCGCCAACAGGATCGCATCAGCATGTGCTGGTGCGGCACCATCTGCGGATTTTTCGCCGGTCATTGGCGGCTTTCAAAAAACGCGATCATATCGTCAAGCACGGGGCCTTTGTTGCGGAAGGGTTTGGAGAGTGCCATCATAATCTCGATATGGTCCATGTCGGGATATTCGATATATTCAGCATCGCCGCCTGCTTCGATGATTTTATCCCGCAATGTCTGACTGTTACGCGGTTTCACCTGCGTATCCTCCACGCCGGTTGAGAGCCAGAGCGGCGGCGCATCGGCGCGTACAAAGTTAACGGGTTGGGTCATCTTTGGTGTGTGATAAGAACCAAAGCTGTTCTTCGTCGTCTCGGATTTGAACGGGAAGAAATCATAGGGTCCGGCCAAAGCCGCCACGCCTTTGATAAAATCCGGCGTCTTGCCCAGCCGCCCAAGCCATTGCCGGTCGAGCGCCAACATCGCAACATTATAGGCCCCGGCCGATTGCCCGGACAGGAATATCCGCTCCGGATCGCCGCCATGGTCGGCTATATTGTCATGCACCCATGCGACCGCCTTGGCGCTGTCCTCCAAAAAGCTAGGGAATTTGACGTCAGGATAAAGCCGGTAGTCAGCCAGTACCGTCATATAACCGCGATGGGCCAGCGCTCGCCCGGCAAAGGCATATTCATCCTTCGACCCTGCGCGCCAACCGCCGCCATAGATAAACACCACCACCGGCAACGGCTTGTCGGAGGCTTTGGTCGGCGCCCAGATATTCAGGCCCAGCCCCAGTTCTTCATCATAGACCTGATCGCCAACCAACAGCTTCGCGTCCTTGTCGCCGGGAATGATATTATTGACCATATCCAACTGCTGCGGACCAGGCTGCGAGAAAAACCAATAGGCAAAACCCGCAACCGCAATCGCCACAACCCCGAGAGTGATAAGCCATTTCATTGAACAAGACCTTTTATTTGTTCTCAGCGCTTTAGCCAGCCGATGAAGCGCTGGCAATATTTGACCTCAAGCGCCGGGCGCGGGAGTTTTTGATTAACCTCATACGCCGGGCGCGGGCATCCGCCCGCTTGGCTACGCGCCAAAGGGCGCGGCGGCCGGTCGGCCTTGCCTCCGCTTCGCGTCGGTTTGGTGCGAACCTTGGTGCGAACCTTGAGGTCAGTCTACCGAGCGTAGCGAGGCAAGCGCGACCGCGCGCCCGAGCTTATGCGAGGGTAGCCAAGGGCACGGATGTGCCCGCCCGGCGTTTGAGGGAATAAACAAAGACTCTTCCCCTCCCAA